>NZ_KB849179.1:3597262-3670060 GCF_000367945.1 Acinetobacter proteolyticus | reverse complement strand
ATTTAAAAGCTGGCGATGACTTACTCTCACATGGCAAGTGCCACACTACCATCAGCGCTAAGAGGTTTCACTTCTGAGTTCGGGAAGGGATCAGGTGGTTCACTCTTGCTATTGTCGCCAGCAAACTGTTTTGGTTTTGGGTGGTCTTACGTTTTTTGCCACTTAGTACCGAAAGAGTTATTAACGGATTAGTTTAATCGAGTCGGTATTGTAACTAGTTTTGACACTAAATCAAGTTATGTATTGAATTTATCTTGAATACAACAACTGTTTGGGTGTTGTATAGTCAAGCCTCACGAGCAATTAGTATTGGTCAGCTTCACACGTCACCGTGCTTCCACACCCAACCTATCAACGTCCTAGTCTCGAACGGCTCTTTAGAGGAATAAATTCCTAGGGAAATCTTATCTTGAGGTAGGCTTCCCGCTTAGATGCTTTCAGCGGTTATCCCTTCCGAACATAGCTACCCGGCGATGCGACTGGCGTCACAACCGGTACACCAGAGGTTCGTCCACTCTGGTCCTCTCGTACTAGGAGCAGATCCTCTCAAATTTCCAGCGCCCACGGTAGATAGGGACCGAACTGTCTCACGACGTTCTAAACCCAGCTCGCGTACCTCTTTAAATGGCGAACAGCCATACCCTTGGGACCTGCTTCAGCCCCAGGATGAGATGAGCCGACATCGAGGTGCCAAACACCGCCGTCGATATGAACTCTTGGGCGGTATCAGCCTGTTATCCCCAGAGTACCTTTTATCCGTTGAGCGATGGCCCTTCCATACAGAACCACCGGATCACTAAGACCTACTTTCGTACCTGCTCGACTTGTGGGTCTCGCAGTTAAGCGCGCTTTTGCCTTTATACTCTACGCGTGATTTCCGACCACGCTGAGCGCACCTTCGTACTCCTCCGTTACTCTTTAGGAGGAGACCGCCCCAGTCAAACTACCCACCAGACATGGTCCTCGCCCCGGATTACGGGGCAGAGTTAGAACCTCAACATTACCAGGGTGGTATTTCAAGGACGGCTCCATACAAACTAGCGTTCGTACTTCAAAGCCTCCCACCTATCCTACACAAGTAAGGTCAAAGTTCAATGTCAAGCTGCAGTAAAGGTTCACGGGGTCTTTCCGTCTAGCCGCGGGTACACTGCATCTTCACAGCGATTTCGATTTCACTGAGCCTCTGCTGGAGACAGCGCCGCCATCATTATGCCATTCGTGCAGGTCGGAACTTACCCGACAAGGAATTTCGCTACCTTAGGACCGTTATAGTTACGGCCGCCGTTTACTGGGGCTTCGATCAAGAGCTTCGCTTACGCTAACCCCATCAATTAACCTTCCAGCACCGGGCAGGCATCACACCCTATACGTCCACTTTCGTGTTTGCAGAGTGCTATGTTTTTAATAAACAGTTGCAGCGGCCTGGTTTCTGTGGCTGCCAATAGCTCAGGGAGCAAGTCCCATCACCGTCAGCAGCGTACCTTCTCCCGAAGTTACGGTACCATTTTGCCTAGTTCCTTCAGCAGAGTTCTCTCAAGCGCTTTGGTCTACTCGACCTGACCACCTGTGTCGGTTTCGGGTACGATTCCTGTGTAACTGAAGCTTAGAGACTTTTCCTGGAAGCATGGTATCAGCCACTTCACTGTACAAGTACAGCTTGCTATCAGTTCTCAGCATAGAGTACCCCGGATTTGCCTAAGATACATGCCTACAACCTTCCACCTGGACAACCAACGCCAGGCTGACTTAACCTTCTCCGTCCTCTCATCGCATTACACAGAAGTATTGGAATATTAACCAATTTCCCATCGACTACGCCTCTCGGCCTCGCCTTAGGGGTCGACTCACCCAGCCCCGATTAACGTTGGACTGGAACCCTTGGTCTTTCAGCGAACGGGTTTTTCACCCGTTTTGTCGTTACTCACGTCAGCATTCGCACTTCTGATACCTCCAGCATACTTCTCAATACACCTTCATCGGCTTACAGAACGCTCCCCTACCACTTGACTTAAAGTCAAATCCGCAGCTTCGGCACATAGTTTTAGCCCCGTTACATCTTCCGCGCAGGCCGACTCGACTAGTGAGCTATTACGCTTTCTTTAAAGGGTGGCTGCTTCTAAGCCAACCTCCTAGCTGTCTATGCCTTCCCACATCGTTTCCCACTTAACTATGATTTTGGGGCCTTAGCTGGCGGTCTGGATTGTTTTCCTCTTGACTACGGACGTTAGCACCCGCAGTCTGTCTCCCGGATAGTACTCATTGGTATTCGGAGTTTGCATCGGTTTGGTAAGTCGGGATGACCCCCTAGCCGAAACAGTGCTCTACCCCCAATGGTATTCGTCCGAGGCGCTACCTAAATAGCTTTCGGGGAGAACCAGCTATCACCAGGCTTGATTAGCCTTTCACCCCTATCCACAAGTCATCCCCTGGCTTTTCAACGACAGTGGGTTCGGTCCTCCAGTTAGTGTTACCCAACCTTCAACCTGCTCATGGATAGATCGCCTGGTTTCGGGTCTATACCCAGCAACTAAACGCCCTATTAAGACTCGATTTCTCTACGGCTCCCCTATGCGGTTAACCTTGCTACTGAATATAAGTCGCTGACCCATTATACAAAAGGTACGCAGTCACCGAACAAGTCGGCTCCCACTGCTTGTATGCATGCGGTTTCAGGATCTATTTCACTCCCCTCACAGGGGTTCTTTTCGCCTTTCCCTCACGGTACTGGTTCACTATCGGTCAGTCAGGAGTATTTAGCCTTGGAGGATGGTCCCCCCATATTCAGACAAGGTTTCACGTGCCTCGCCCTACTCGTCATCATTATGTGTGCCCTTTCGTGTACGGGAATATCACCCTCTACGTTCGCACTTCCCAGAGCGTTCCACTAGAACACACATAACTTAATGGGCTGATCCCCGTTCGCTCGCCGCTACTAAGGGAATCTCAATTGATTTCTTTTCCTAAGGGTACTGAGATGTTTCACTTCCCCTCGTTCGCTTCATAAGCCTATGTATTCAGCTTATGATACCCGCCTTATAGCGGGTGGGTTCCCCCATTCAGAAATCTCCGGATCAAAGGATATTTGCCGCCTCCCCGGAGCTTTTCGCAGGCTATCACGTCTTTCATCGCCTCTGACTGCCAAGGCATCCACCACATGCACTTAATTACTTGACTATACAACCCCAAACAGTCGTTACACCTACAAGTGGGTGTAGCAACAGAATCAATGTAAACATTAATTCATACAGCTTGTTGTTTCGTGAACTTAATCACCGTACAGCTTCAATCTAAATTCATATACCAAAACGCTTGATTCAGTGTTTTTGCTAGTTCTCATTTCATTCAACTTAAACATCGAAACGTTTAAATCAAAGAATGAGTGAACAATTTATTTCAGACTCAATTCTACTAATCTGTTAATGATTAACTACCACCTCGTCGGTGCGTAGTAAACTGTGATAAATCACAGAGATTAATAAACCAGTCAACTTGGACTGTATTCACTAAACTCTATAATCTTCTTAGCTTAAATTCTCGGTCAAAGCGTTGCTTTGTTTTTCCTCGAATTTGGTGGAGACTAGGAGAGTCGAACTCCTGACCTCCTGCGTGCAAAGCAGGCGCTCTACCAACTAAGCTAAGTCCCCAGCTTATCACTTAATGAACGACATATCTTTCAATCCAAGCTACTGCAATCAGATTTGGTGGGTCTGACAAGACTTGAACTTGTGACCCCACGCTTATCAAGCGTGTGCTCTAACCAACTGAGCTACAGACCCTCAGATACATCTTCGAAGAACAACTTGTTGTGGATTCTTACCAGTCACCAATCTTTCGTTAAGGAGGTGATCCAGCCGCAGGTTCCCCTACGGCTACCTTGTTACGACTTCACCCCAGTCATCGGCCACACCGTGGTAAGCGTCCTCCTTACGGTTAGACTACCTACTTCTGGTGCAACAAACTCCCATGGTGTGACGGGCGGTGTGTACAAGGCCCGGGAACGTATTCACCGCGGCATTCTGATCCGCGATTACTAGCGATTCCGACTTCATGGAGTCGAGTTGCAGACTCCAATCCGGACTACGATCGGCTTTTTGAGATTAGCATCCTATCGCTAGGTAGCAACCCTTTGTACCGACCATTGTAGCACGTGTGTAGCCCTGGTCGTAAGGGCCATGATGACTTGACGTCGTCCCCGCCTTCCTCCAGTTTGTCACTGGCAGTATCCTTAAAGTTCCCGGCTTAACCCGCTGGCAAATAAGGAAAAGGGTTGCGCTCGTTGCGGGACTTAACCCAACATCTCACGACACGATCTGACGACAGCCATGCAGCACCTGTATGTAAGTTCCCGAAGGCACCAATCCATCTCTGGAAAGTTCTTACTATGTCAAGACCAGGTAAGGTTCTTCGCGTTGCATCGAATTAAACCACATGCTCCACCGCTTGTGCGGGCCCCCGTCAATTCATTTGAGTTTTAGTCTTGCGACCGTACTCCCCAGGCGGTCTACTTATCGCGTTAGCTGCGCCACTAAAGCCTCAAAGGCCCCAACGGCTAGTAGACATCGTTTACGGCATGGACTACCAGGGTATCTAATCCTGTTTGCTCCCCATGCTTTCGTACCTCAGCGTCAGTATTAGGCCAGATGGCTGCCTTCGCCATCGGTATTCCTCCAGATCTCTACGCATTTCACCGCTACACCTGGAATTCTACCATCCTCTCCCATACTCTAGCTTCCCAGTATCGAATGCAATTCCCAAGTTAAGCTCGGGGATTTCACATCCGACTTAAAAAGCCGCCTACGCACGCTTTACGCCCAGTAAATCCGATTAACGCTCGCACCCTCTGTATTACCGCGGCTGCTGGCACAGAGTTAGCCGGTGCTTATTCTGCGAGTAACGTCCACTATCCTAGAGTATTAATCCAGGTAGCCTCCTCCTCGCTTAAAGTGCTTTACAACCAAAAGGCCTTCTTCACACACGCGGCATGGCTGGATCAGGCTTCCGCCCATTGTCCAATATTCCCCACTGCTGCCTCCCGTAGGAGTCTGGGCCGTGTCTCAGTCCCAGTGTGGCGGATCATCCTCTCAGACCCGCTACAGATCGTCGCCTTGGTAGGCCTTTACCCCACCAACTAGCTAATCCGACTTAGGCTCATCATTTAGCGCAAGGTCCGAAGATCCCCTGCTTTCTCCCGTAGGACGTATGCGGTATTAGCATTCCTTTCGGAATGTTGTCCCCCACTAAATGGCAGATTCCTAAGCATTACTCACCCGTCCGCCGCTAAGTGATAGTGCAAGCACCATCACTCCGCTCGACTTGCATGTGTTAAGCCTGCCGCCAGCGTTCAATCTGAGCCATGATCAAACTCTTCAGTTTAAAATCATTAGTAGCTTATGGCTACAAATCTTGGCTCATCAATTTTCTGACTAAAAATTCGCTCAAATAAACTTCGAGAAATTTCTACTCTTCAATCAATGAAATATTTTCGATTGATTAACTAGTAAAAATCCACACAAGTTGTTCTTCTATTCTCTTAATGATCTTCTCGATGATTCGTCATCATCAAGCTAGGTCGGCTATATTACTCTCAATTTCTTAAAAGTCAACAGGTAATTTAGATATTTAGCAAACTTATCAATCAACCCAAGAATCCAACCTTTCCAGCCAAATCCTTGTTTCTCAACAAGTTTTTATCTGCATCACCGCCGATGGATGTGCATTCTACAGCATTCACAACACAACACAACCCCCTTTCTCAACTTTTTTATTCGAGTGTGTATTTTTTGAACGCACCAGTTACTTTTAATGCTTTTTCTTTGTGTTTAAGAACTTTTTTTAAACAATTAAGTCCAGTAGAATATGTCTCTTGCTTCACACTTTTTGGCACTTTTGATTGAAAATACGGTTTGCTGGTAAAAAGGCTCGATATTTATTGCTTGCTGCATCTTTTGCTGCGAGCCCGTTTTGCTATGCCATTTCTACACATAACTTTTATGAATTGGCTTTGTCGATATTAAGTTATAGCAAATGGACCAACACAAGTCGTCCGACGATCTGTGTGATCGACAATCCAGATGCAGCAAACCAGTTTCAAGCCAATATTCGTCAGCTTGCTTATGAATATCAAGTTCAGGCTGTCGCTGCTAAAGACTTTCAAAGAACAGAATGTCATGTTGCCTATTTCACAACAACCTCACCACAACAACAGCAAAACTTGATTCAGGCCTATCCTTCTCGATCATTGCTTTCCTTAAGTACCAACAATCCTGCTTGCGAAGTGGGGAGTATTTTCTGCTTATACAATAAAAAGACGTTTTCGACCTTTAAAGTGAATTTGGATGCATTAACTTATTCCAAAGTCCATATTGATCCTCGTGTTTTACTTTTAGCGAAGAATGCGGGGTAAGACAGTGATTTCAAATTTATATCAATCAACCTCCTTACACGCGTTATTCCGTAAATCACAGTTTGCGATTTTTGCCATTACCTTCGTCATCTGTTCTTTTACTTTTGCCACAATTTCCATGTTCACCATGGAAACTTATGCAAAACAGAATTTACAGTTATTAAGCCAAACCGTTTTGGAACGTGTTCAGCCAGCCGTGGTGTTTAGAGATAAAGGCGCAATTGACCAAATCCTTGATGATTACACCAGTGAACATGCAATCCGTAGTATTCATGTTTATGATCCACAGCAACAACTCTTGGCTGAGAGTACTAAAAAAGTTGCACATACATCAGTGATGCAAGATTTAATGGATCGTTGGTTTTTACATGATCCGGTTAAGCTCATGGTGGTCCATCATAAGAAGAAAGTAGGCGAACTGGTGCTGTATGGTAGCTCTGAAAATATTTTGCATTTTTTAAAGACCATTATTATTGGTCTAGCAATTTCAATGTTTTTCATTGTGATTGCATTATTGTGGTCGGTGAATATTACTTATCGTCAAATTATGCAAGCAATCAAGCCACTCACCCATATTGCACAATTGGTGAGTGATCAAAAAGCTTATAATTTACGCTTCCCCAACAACCATATTCACGAGTTTCAAAATTTAAATACTGTATTCAATGAATTGCTAGAAGAAATTCAAATTTGGCATACCCATTTGCAAAAAGAAAATCGTCAACTTTCATTCCAAGCTCATCATGATCAATTGACGAGCTTGCCAAATCGTCATTATTTTTATCAAGAACTATTTAATATCTTTGAAAATCCGCAATACCGTCACAACTCGGCCTTATTATTTATCGACAATAACAAGTTTAAAGTGATTAATGATGAATATGGGCATTTAGCAGGTGATGCCGTTTTAAAAGAAATGGCATCTCGTTTAAGACTATCAGTTCGCCACGAGGATTTTATTGCTCGTTTAGGGGGGGATGAGTTTGCCATCATTCTTCATTCAATCCATCACGCTGATCATCTAACCGCTATTGCTGAAGGCGTTCTTGAGAGTTGCAAAGAACCTTTAGCGTTTAACGGACAAATGATTCATTTCGGTTTTAGCTTAGGGGTTGCTTTTTCTCAGTTTGCAGAGAATCCAGAGGATTTAATTATGCAAGCCGATCAAGCCATGTATAAAGCTAAAAATTTAAACCCACATTGGTTTCTTTATAAACCAGAAATTTAGGACATGTTATGCGCACTCACACCATTAAAATTTCATTTATTGCGTTGCTCTGCCTAACATTGGCTGGCTGCTTGAGTTTTGGCCCGTTGAAATATCGTCAGGTCAAAATGCTAAAAAAAGAAGGCTTTGTTCTCACTGATGAAGGCTGGACGTTGGGTCTACCTGAACGTTTGTTATTTGATTTTAACAAAGCAGAAATTAAGCCTGAACATCAACAAGAGATTGTTCGTTTAGCAACTCAATTGAATAAATATGATTTACAGAAATTAAAAATCGTGGGGCATACTGATGATATTGGTAATCCAGAATACAACCAAAAACTCTCTGAAGAACGCGCTCAAAGTGTTTCAAGCATCTTTGTAGCTCAAGGATTCAAGCAAAATAACTTGACCGTCGTGGGTCGTGGTTCACATCAGCCATTTGTTCCAAATACTTCTGATGAAAACCGCGCCAGCAACCGCCGCGTCAATGTCATCATTATCCCTTAAGTCAATCGCTTCAATAAAAAAACCGACTCAATGCAGTCGGTTTTTTATTTAAACCAATTCGATGATATCAATCGTTGGAGGTACCCGAAAACGAAACGGTACACCGACCATCCCTGTCCCCACCGTGACAAACACGTCGGCATGTTCATGGGTATAGAAACCTTTCTTATGCCCTAAGATAGAAACACGCTTCATAATATAACTGGTGATCCAAGGTAATTCGATCTGTCCGCCATGGGTATGTCCCGACAGCATTAATGGCCGTGTCGGTAGTTCCGGCACCATATCGACCGTATCTGGATTGTGCGACAAAATCAGCCAAGGTTTGTCTTGAGGTAAATCAGGCATAAAGCGCATATTGGCCTTGCCTGCCCACAGATCTCCAATTCCGATCAGACGAAACTCATCAAAATCAACAATCTTTCCCTCAATATCCATCACATTATTCTGCTCAAGTGCCCGACTTAACAAAGTTTGAATTGGAGGACCAGGATATTGTTCATCATGATTACCAGGTACTGAATATACAGGAGCTTCAATTTGCTTGAGTACTTCAAGCTCCTGCACCAAGCGATTCTCTGGTTCATACGTCCAATCACCTGCCACCACCACCAAATCTGGTTGCGCTTGATTTAACTTCTTGACCATACTTTTCAATTGCCGTTCATGCCCTGAAAATAATCCAACATGCATATCAGCAACTAAAGCCACTTTAATCGGTTGATGAAACTCGCGCTCTGAATTCAGTCGATACTGATGATGTTGAACATGAATTTGATGCGGTTCAATAAAACGCGCATAGATCAACACACTGCTGAGTAAAAAAACGAATCCTGCTTGATGGAGACTGTAATATCCAACCCAACCGGCATAAATGCTAAAAAACCACAATGGAACTAATAAATAAGACAGATAAAACGCCAATAAATGTACAAAGGCTTTAAAGGGATGGATGGTTTCTGTACGTGCTTGATGAACCCATGCTTGAATCAATGCCCAAAATGCCAGAACAGCAAAAATAAGATAAAAACCCAAAATAATACTATCCGAATTCGACATTACAGCCCTCATTAACTTTACCTTAGGGGCATACATCTCATCTTATATTTATCTTTTTCGATGAAGTGGTATACTCGAGCCCAACTTTTAATCAGTAACGATTATGACGCAATTTTCTCATTTAAATAGCAAACATACAAAGATAAGTACAAGCGCTTACAATAAAAGTATGATTGCGATTTATTGCTCAATTGCGCTTACTGTTACTGGTTGTAGTACCTTACCTAAACATAAAATCGAACCTGTCATTCAAACAACTGCACAGATTGATACCTCACAAACATCTTTGGCGCAGGTCATAAAACCCTTACAGCAACAGCATCCCGATCTCACGGGTTATCACGTTTTATATGAACCCTTAGAAGCGCTTGCAGCTCGACTACGTTTAATTGATAAAGCCGAAAAGACCTTAGATTTACAATACTATATTTGGGACAATGACAAAGTTGGAGCTTTGGCCTTGCACGCACTGATCCGTGCTGCAGATCGTGGGGTTCGAGTGCGACTACTCATTGATGATAATAATGCCAAGCACACTGAAGGCATTTTTTTAGCTTTGGCACAGCATCCCAATATCGAGGTAAAACTCTTTAATCCTTACCGTTTCCGAAAATATCGTGCAATTGATATGGTACTGGATTTGAAGCGCATTAACCGTCGCATGCACAATAAGAGCTTTATTGCGGATCATCAGGTTGCTTTGATTGGTGGTCGCAATATGACCAATCAATATTATAACGTGAGTGATACCTATCAATTTTCTGATGTGGATGTGATGTTGTTTGGTACGGCTGTAAATGATATCTCCAAATCATTTGATGATTACTGGAATCATGAATATGCCTATGATGTCCGAGAAGTAGTGAAACAAAGTGCTCACCGCTTAAGCTATGAGAGTCTTAAAGAGCAACTTGATGAGCACTATAAACGAATCACTGTACAAAACTATGTCGATTTAACCAGTCGCTCCCAAGCCGTCGATGCCCTCATGGATCGGGATATTTCACTCGACTGGGTCAAGGCAGAAGTGGTCAAAGACTCTCCAGATAAAATTAAATCCAAAGCAAAAAAAGAAGAACATCTCAACTTCCAGTTAATTAACCATCTCGAACAACCCGAAAAGAATATCGATTTAATTTCTGCTTATTTTGTTCCCGAAAAGAAAGGGACAAAAATTTTAAGTGATTTGGCACAAGATGGGATCGAAGTCAGAGTATTAACCAATTCTTTTAAAGCCAATGACGTAGCAGTGGTACATGCTTTTTATGGTAAATACCGCCAAGAACTGCTGGAAAATGGCGTACAGCTGTATGAGTTTTTACCTGCTTTAGATAAAAGTGATCTGGATAAACATACCGAAGATCTGGCCAAAAAAGCCAAGGTGAATATCAAAGGTTTAAGTCGTTCGAGTCTACATGCCAAACTGATGGCACTCGATGAAAAACAGGTCTTTATTGGTTCTTTTAATTTTGATCCACGATCGGCCTATTTGAATACCGAGATTGGTGTCTTACTGAATAGCCCACCCTTGGCACAAGCAGTGCATGCCACTATGGATCAAAACTTAAAAACCTATGCATATCGTTTGGTTTTAGATGCCAACAAGAAAATCACCTGGCAACGTGAAACGCCACAAGGTCCTCTGATTTATACCAAAGAACCCAAGATGAAATGGTGGCAAAGAGCAGGCATGAAAGTGATTTCATGGCTGCCAATTGAAGGGTTTATGTAGTTTCCAAGCTTTCTGGCAGCACGGAGAGTACTTTTCGCTGCAAGCGCTCTAGACCAGCGCGCATTTGGCGGTCGACTTCCTTGGTCAGCGTTTCTACCGTATGCCCTTCGACTGGAATCGCAGGTAAAGTCAGTAAATGTGCCGTGACTTTAGGCATTTCCAAAACACGTTGCACATGTTCAGCAAAGGACATCTCGCCAATAAACGGCGCAACCAAATCCAGTTCACCCTGTTGATTGACATAGCAAATCACACAAATCTGTACAGGTCGCTGTGCTTCAATTGCTGCGCCTAATAAACGTCCGTGTACTTTTTTCACTTTACTACCATCAGTTGTGGTGGCTTCAGGAAAGAACAGCACAGGAATATCTTGTTTTAAAAATTCAGTAATTTGCTCACGGATTCGAATCGAATCCCCTGAGCCCCGCTTAATAAATAAAGTTCCGCCACCCTTTGCCAAGTTGCCTAAAATAGGCCACTTTTCCACTTCAGCTTTGGCTAAGAAAAAGATACGTGCACCTGAGCCTAAAACAGCCACATCCAACCAAGAAATATGGTTGCTGACCCATAGGGCCGGTTCACGCGGAATAGCACCATGCACTTCAACTTCAATATTAAAGACTTCACACAAACGGCGGCAGAAATACTGCACATAGCGAGTATTGACAGGATTATTTGGATCTTTATATAAACCATGACGGTAAATAAGATAAAAACCTTCACCAATCGTCTCTAAACCTGCGACTAATTTTTTACTGTATAAACCAAATTTTGAAAACAAACTTAAAGGAGTATGATTTACTGTTGTTGCTTGTTGAGTCATAAATTCTTAAAACCGTACGCATGTATGCACGTATGCATTGAATTAACCCTGTTATATCATGCCGATATTGCCTTATAGAAGTTTCCTTCATAACAAAAAACGAATGTGAGCATAAATTTTTTCAATTTTAAAAGATTTATTAGATCAAATATTATAAATAAATCGAATTTACAGATTAAAAGGTGATGTGATGAACCCGCAAAGCACGACATCTGAAACACAAACCACCATTCCTTATGGCTATGCCTTAAGAATGTTTTTGGGATGGTCGATTCTATATATGGGTACCTTAGTCGGATTCATTGAACTGGTCCGTCGCAATATCATATAAATCCGCGAAGCCTTTGCCCTTTACTTGAAGTTTATTCTAGAATAAGACTTTAAAAATAAGGATTTCATAAGCACGTGGAAAATTTTGAGCAGCGTCAAAGCGGTGAACGGGCAATTTTAGTCAGTGTGTCTGTTCAACTCCTCGATGATCTTGATGCTGAAGAGTTTCGATTGCTCGCTCAATCTGCTGGCGCTGAAATCCTTGAACATCTGATTGTGCAACGCAATAAACCTGACCCGAAATTTTTTATCGGTTCAGGCAAGGTAGATGAGATTGCTGAGTTGGTCCAGACCCTCGAAGCGGAATTGGTGATTTTCGACCATTCACTGTCACCAGCCCAAGAGCGTAATCTTGAACGAATTCTGAAATGCCGTGTGATTGACCGTACAGGTTTAATTCTGGATATTTTTGCGCTACGCGCACGCACCCATGAAGGTAAATTACAGGTTGAACTGGCTCAACTTAAACATTTATCTACCCGTTTAATTCGTGGTTTTACTGGTAATCTCGAACAACAAAAAGGTGGCATTGGCTTACGTGGACCAGGTGAATCGCAACTGGAAACTGATCGCCGCTTAATCCGCGTCCGTATTACCCAACTCAAAGATAAACTGATTAAAGTACAGCAAACCCGCTTACAAGGTCGTGCGGCACGTCAAAAAGCAGCCATCCCGACCATTTCTTTGGTGGGCTATACCAATGCTGGAAAATCAACCTTATTCAATATTCTGGCCAAAAGCGATGTCTACGCTGCCGATCAACTGTTTGCAACCCTTGACCCAACCTTACGTCGTTTAGATTGGGACGGTATTGGTACTGTTGTACTGGCTGATACGGTCGGCTTTGTTCGTAACCTGCAACATGATCTGGTTGAGTCGTTCAAAGCCACTTTAGAAGAAACGCTAGAAGCAACGCTGCTCTTACATGTCATTGATAGCAGTAGTCCGAATATGCCTGAACAGATTGAAGCCGTAGAGTCGGTCCTCAAAGAAATTGGCGCTGACGCCCCGATTTTGCATGTCTACAATAAAATTGATCTCAGCGGTGATGCCGCCAAAATTATTTATAAAACAGCAGACGTCCCTGATCGGGTCTATGTATCTGCCCATTCAGGTCAAGGACTCGAATTACTCAGCCAAGCGGTGCAACAATGCCTGATGGGGCAATTACAACAATTTGACTTAGTGTTAAAACCCGCTTACGGTAAATTACGCACACAACTTTATACGCTGAATGTGATTCAATCCGAACAGTATGACGATCAGGGTGATCTGCATTTGTCGGTGTGTATTGCCCCTCATAAACTGGAACAACTCATCAAACAAGCGCATTTACCATTAGACGAAATTCTTGGAAAAAAAGCTTCCTTATTTCAGCGACCTTTGGAAGAATTTGAGATCGATCATCCATCACAATAATTGCGATCAGCCATCGTTCAGATAAACGAGAGTAACAAAGAAAATGAAGAATATTGATTGGACAGCTTGGTTTGGTACGATTCTCTTAATCATTGTCTATCGTGAAGGGGCTGTCGCGATCACAAAGGCTTTAGGTCATCCTGAACTGGGCAATTTGGTCGGACTGATTGGCTTATTAGCAACCCTGTTAATTTGGAGAAGATTTAAAAAAATCTCTAATCGTTTAATTGATACCAATAACAAAATCTTAAAAGAAAGTGCATTTGCTTTTCTACCGATCTGTGCAGGCTCATTAATCATGTTGGTACATATGGGCAAAGAAATTCCTGCATTTTTATTTATCTTAACTTTCAGTACGTTATTGCCATTATGGATTTATGCCAAAATGGCGAAGCGTTGGTTATAAGGAGCTGATCTATGTCGATGGTTATTTATGGCTTCGTGATTACCCTCATCAGTTATCTTATTGCCAAACCACTCAATCAAAAAATGCCTCAGGTTCCGCTGATTGTGTTTGGCATGTTTATCGTGATTGCATTCTTAGCCATCTTCGGTATTCCTTACCAACAATATATGGATAACGTGAATGGGGTATTCAATCACCTGCTTGGCTATGTCACGGTTGCTTTGGCCATTCCATTAGCCGCCATGCGTTATGATGACCTACCACTGAAATCAATGATTGGCATCCTATGTTTCGCCAGTATCAGTGCGGTTGCTTTGCCGATGGGCTTGGCCTATTTACTGCACATGTCTGAGCCAACGATTATGGCTTTTGCGACACGTGCTGTGACCACCCCCATTGCCTTGAACATTGCAACACTACTGCATGCCCCTTTAATGATGGTGACATTGATTGTGATTTTATCGGGTGTGATCGGGGCTGCATTCTCCCCGTGGATCTTAAAACATATTCATGATGAACGCGCTTCAGGTCTGGCCTTGGGTTTAGCTGCGCATGCGATTGGTACTGCGCAAGCATGGCAACGTGGTCCAGTTACAGGACGCTATGCCGCCTTTGGTATGGCAGTAAATGGTGTATTTACAGCCATTTGGCTGCCAACATTTATCCTGTCTTTATCTTAAAATTTGCCTCAAATATCACATAAAGATTGAACTAGTTGTCAGATATCCTCCATAATGTAAGCTTAAACGTTAAAAGGATTTTTAATGATGGGCAAACAATTATTAAGTGCGTTACTTTTATCTGCGGTGAGCAGTTTTACTTTTGCAGAGGATATTACGGGGCTCTGGCAAAGTATTGATGATAAAACGGGGGCGCCTAAGGCATTGGTTGAAATTCGCAAAGAAGCGAATGGCACCTATGCAGGCAAAGTAGTCAAAATTACTCCACGTACAGGCTATACACCGAAAGAAACCTGTGTGGACTGTCCTGCACCCTATACCAATAAACCGATTGTTGGTTTAGATGTAGTGACAGGGCTAAAATATAGCGAAGGCCTAAACTATACCAATGGGCGTATTTTAGATCCTAATACAGGCAAAATTTATAGTATGAAGGCCAAACTCAGCGCCAATGGCAAACGTTTGCATTTACGTGGTTATCTCGGTGTTTCTGCTTTGGGTCGTAACCAGATCTGGATTCGTGCAGAGTAAAATCAATAAAATTTTGAGCCATGATACGCACTTTTCTTTGATCAAATTGATATCGGTTCCAACAAAAAAAGCTTCTTCATACCCTTATAAGATGAAGAAGCTTTTTTATTTAACCAAATAAACCAAATTAAATTAATCTGAACCGTGCTTGATCATTTGCTCTAGATGCACTTGCCAAGCTTCAGGTCGACCTAACCAAATCGTGCTATCTAAACGCTGGATTTGGCGATTTGCATGACTCAATATAAATGTCGGGAAACCACCGCCACCGATACGGTTAAGTAATGCATGACTCTTGCCAAAGTGCTGCTGGATTGCCAGTCCAGCTTGCACTTGCATTGCTGCCTTGAACAGATGAATGTCTAAACCCATTTCTATGGCGATATCATCCAACACAGAGAAATCGGCAATACGTCGACCTTCCAGATAATGTGCTTGCTGCAAACGATGCAACATGTCTAAACCACGCTCGGCAATCGACTCAGCTGCGAGTATCGCAATCGTCGGTGGTTCTGAGTCCAGTATTGCAGTCATATCATTCAACAAAATTTCATGGTAGGCATCACCAAAAGTTTGTCCACTGAGTTGTGCGATACGGAGATCATTGGGTTTAACATATTCACGCCACGCTGGTGTGATCATTTTACGACGACCATTGGCAGCGGTCATCATGCCTCCACCGTGTAACTCAATTTTCAAACCTGGTACTTGACGTGCCGCTTCGACCAAAGGTGCAACGGCATAACACCAACCACATAAAGGGTCGAAAATATAATGTAATGTCGCAACAGCATCATTGGCTTTGGTTTGGGTATTGATTAAGGCCATTGTAATTCCCCTTTCACCACTTTAGCGCCTAACTCCAAATATGAACGATCTGCCAGATCTGGATAATGCTTCAACATGGCAGCAATCAGTGCATCAGCCGTCTCAGATGTATTCACTTCTTTTTCATAAAGCTCTAAATACGCTTGCATAAAGGCCACAGATTGAATCGTATAAGGTGGCTCACCATCATTACTCAGTTGGTAGTGGCCTGGTATAACCAGCTCAGGGTTTAAAGATTGAATATGTTCTAAGGTTTTCAACCAGTTTTGACGAGAACTTAATGTTGCTGTGTCCGCCATCCACACATGTTGATTCGCTTGTACAGGAATCCCCCCAACAACCGCTTTCAATGAATCGATCCATACCAAACTACGCGCTGGGGTTGCACCATCTAAACCAATAATTTGTAATGTATGACCTTCTAGCTCAAAGCGATCACCGTCGAGCACCTCAGGTACTAGAATCGCTTTCGGTACATTGTCCTTAAGTTGTGGTCCCCAGTATGCAAGTTTGATTTCTTTGGTTGCCTCAATTGCAGCAACTGTAGGGGCAGAAGCAATAATTTTAGCCTCTGGAAAGGCTGTATGCAGTGTATCTAGACCGAAATAATAGTCTGGATCGCTATGACTAATATAGATGGTCGTTAATTTACGTCCACCCGCTTTAATCTTTTCAACCAACGCTTCTGCATCATTTCGCTGGAACTGAGCATCAATCAATACAGCCTCGCGCTCACCAGAAATGAGGACTGAAGATACTGGAAAAATAGATGCAGGGCCCGGATTAAAAACATCGATAGAAAGAGAATGAGTCATGATGAATTACTCCTTTTAAACGTAAAATTGGAATAAAACCAATATATGCTCATTTAATCGCGCTAAAAACCGTTTGAAATGAGCTTATTTGTTGCATAAAATGAACAAATAGGACTTATCTCATGGATCACTCAATGGATCGTGTTACTGCCTGCTTCGTATTTATTGCTATTGTGGAACGTGGCAGTATGACTGCAGCAGCAGAATCATTAGATCTCTCACGTGCCATGGTGACCCGTTATCTCTCCGTAATGGAACAATGGGCAGGTGCGCGTCTGCTCCATCGCACAACCAGACGCTTGAGCCTTACTCCTGCGGGCGAGGCAACCCTGCTGCGCTGTCGTCAATTATTAGACATTGCCAATGAAATCCCTTCAGCAGTGGGTGATTTAAATGAACAGCCAAGCGGTTTATTACGAGTAAGCTGTTCCCAATCTTTGGCACAAGATGTGCTCACTCCTGCGATTACAGACTTTTTGCTTCGTTATCCGAAGACCTCAGTGGATCTACATATCAATGACCGCATCGTTAATTTGGTTCAAGAGCGCATCGACCTTGCCATTCGTGTAACCAACGAGCTTGATCCTAACCTCATTGCACGTCCACTCGGAAAATGTGCCTCAGTGGTATGCGCTGCCCCAGCTTACTTAGCAAAGCATGGGATTCCACGCACACCTGAGGATTTAGCGCTACACAATTGCATGCCCTACACACATTTCAACAAAAGCTTATGGCAATTCAATGGTCCAGAAGGTGTTACAGAAGTTCTGGTCGGTGGCAATCTGAGTGCCAACGAATCTAACGTCCTCTTAAGTGCCACCTTACAAGGCACAGGTATCGCGATGTTACCCGCTTATGCAGCTCGACCCGGGATTGATGATGGACGTCTTGTGCTACTCTTAGCTGAATGGCAACCACAAACACTCGGGATTTATGGTGTCTACAATACACGCCGCCAAATGTCGGCCGCATTACGTGCCTTACTCGACCTCTTGGTTGAGCGCTTTGCAGATCCGCATTATTGGACTTCAACCTAGGCGGCATCCTGACTAAAATAAACGTTTCATGCGAATTTCACAGACCTGTTCAGCCTGTTATCGCCCACAGTCAGAAACGCTTAAAACCAGTAAAAGTCGAAATTTTTCGGTTCTGAGGACTTAGATTTTTATCGATCAGAAGCATAAAAAATTGATTGAAACTTCAATTATAAAAATTTACAACTGTAAAATAATGATTGAATCTGTAATTAGAAATCCGAAATAATAGCAAGACATCATGGCAACAAGGGGGCTTGAACATGAACAATTTGCAAAAACTGATTTCTTTTTTCTTTCTTTTTACCTTAAGTCATTTTGCTTTTGCTCAAGATATTAGCGGGATTTGGCAAAGTGTGGACGATGTAACCGGTGCACCCAAAGGACAAGTTGAAATCACACAAGAAGCGGATGGTTCCTATACAGGTAAAATTATCAAAATTACCCCACGTACTGGCTATACACCCAAAGAACTTTGCACAGGCTGCCCTGCACCTTATACCAACAAACCGATTTTAGGTTTGAATGCCATCACCAAGCTAAAACATAAAAAAGACCTTACCTATACGGGCGGGAAAATCCTTGATCCCAATAGTGGCCGTGTCTATAGCCTGACGGCAAAACTGAGTTCTAATGGACAACGTTTGCACTTACGTGGTTATGTTGGTGTCTCAGTATTGGGCCGCAGTCAAATCTGGATTCGGGTCAACTAAATACAATAAAAATACTCATAAAAAAGCCCTGTATCACACAGGGCTTTTTTATGGCTAGAACACTGCAGCTGTTAACGAGACTGCAACTTCGAGTAATCTAACAAGACATTTGCGGCTTCATTAATGAAGGTCTCTTCTTCAGGCAATGGCGGACGTAAGTGTGCTTTCATTTTGGCACGCGACTCTACCAAGGCATCGATCGAAGCTTGGTAGCTTTCCCAATTTGCATAAGGTGCTAAACCTGTCGCACTACGACGCTGGTTTTCGGCATTTAGGGTTTGTTTCTCAAGATCAATCAACTCGGCACGACGTTGATCAATATCGAGCACCACTTTCTTCTGATCTGAAGTTTTCTTGGCAATTGCTTTACGTGCTTCTAAATATTTAAATTGAGAATCAGCTGCAACACGTTGCTCAGACAACTGGGACAATTTTGCCACATAAGGTTGAACAGAGCCTTCTCGCTTAAATGGTGCAGTTGGAATGGTATCCCACTTCAAGGCATTCTTCGCTTTACGCTCCCCAAACTCTTCATTATAGATATCAACCAACTTGATATCTGGGATCACACCTTTATTTTGGGTACTGCCACCGGTAATACGATAGAACTTACGCTGAGTTAACGTCGCCTGACCATAAGCCAAAGAGTCTAATTGAACCTGTGCTGTTCCTTTACCAGTCGTAGTACTGCCAATGATAATCCCGCGCTCATAATCCTGAATCGCAGCAGAGTAAATCTCACTTGCAGATGCTGAGGCCAAATTCACTAAAACGGCCATTGGACCTGCATAGATCTGCTCCCCCCCATCAGTATCTTCAAATACATTGACGTTACCGTTACCATCACGGATTTGCACCACAGGACCAGACTTAATCACCTGACCGAGCATACGCGCCACTTCTTCTAAAGAACCACCTGGATCATTACGTAAGTCGACAAGAATACCTTCAACTTTTTGTGCTTTGAGTGACTCTAGAGCCTTCGCAGTATCTTCAGAGACTGAACGATATTCAGTACCCGCACGACGAGAGCGATAGTCAAAATAGAACGATGGGATTTCAATCACACCAAAGAGATGCTTTTTACCATCACGGGTAATTTCAACGGTACGTGAACGCACACCCGCATCTTCTTCTTGAATAATGTCACGGGTTAAGGTCACATTACGTGCTTGACTCATCGAAGCACCAGCACCCAGTAAACGTACCACCACTTTGGTACCGCGCTTACCACGAATCAATCCCACGATTTCTGAGCTTGGCCAGCCAATCACATCGACCATTTTCTCGCCATCTTGAGCCACACCAATAATGCGATCACCTGATTTTACCTGACCCGATTTACTGGCTGGACCACCCTCAACGATGGTTTCAATTTTGGTGTAATCTTCATTACCACGTTCAGGACGAATCGAAACCCCAATTCCTTCCAATTGCAAAGTGGTCTGGCGGTTCAGCTCCATCGCATCAATCGGTGGATAGTAGTTACTGTGTGGATCATAGGTTGCTAACATGGCATTTAAGGTTTTATCCAGCACATCATCGCTTTTAACACGGCCAATACGTTCTAACTGACGGGTATAACGTTTCGTCAAGGTTTGAACAGGGGTTAAGTCCTCAGGCCCAGTTAAATCCTGACCATTCGCCAGTGATGGGTCTGCTTTCAGCGCTTTTTGCTTGGCCTGCTCTTCTTCTTTACTAATGGTTAAATTGATCAGCTGTGACACCAACATTCTTTGCCAATGCTGTTGTTGCTCAGCTGTAGTTTTAAAATACGGCGCTTTTTCACGGTCCGTATCGAGATAGACATCTTTTTGATTCAGGTTCTGCGGCTTTTTCAACTCAGCCAACATAAACTCATAGAATTGTTTCAAACGATCACGATATTGCGCATGAATCAGAAAAGGTCCCGTTAAATTACCCGCTTTTAATGAACTACCAAATGTTGACCCATATTTTTTTTGATAGTCTTCTACTTCGCTGCTTAAAAATAATGAATGATCTGGATCAAGACTATCCAAATACATATTCAAAATACGGTTTGAAGTGGTTGCGTCGAGGCGCATATTTAAATAATGCTGACGATCAACCAATGTGGCTAACTGACGTGCAACCAAGGCCTGTTCTTGTGATGGCTTGATTACCGTTGAAACGACAGGTGCCTCAGTCGCCGCAAATGCCTCATTCATGGTATGAGAGAAAAATAAACCACCAGTCGCGATTGCAACTGCACACGCTATCATTTGAAGTTTCATAAAATTTTGGTACTTCCTTGGATATGGCAATTATTACATGTGGACGTGATTAAAATGAACATATTTCATCCAAGCACTTCACAACATGTAAAACTCATCGGTCACCCTAAATAAATGACCAACAAGCACTTATCATCAATATCATGTAGTTTTATCATATTCTGTACTGACAAAATGTAGCAAATCATTGCACAATTTAGCTATCGTTTTTTTCATCAAATTTTTTATCAAAAATCAAACGGAATCCTTATGATCGGCGCGTTGATGCTGGATATTGCTGGCACAGAACTTACTCAAGAAGATATTGAACTATTACGAGCTCCGCAAGTCGGTGGCATGATTTTATTTGCACGAAATATTGAATCCCCTCAACAAGTCCGTGCCTTAACCGACCATATGCGTCAAATCCGTCCAGAGATTTTGATTGCCGTTGATCAGGAAGGTGGTCGCGTCCAACGCTTAAGACAAGGCTTTACGCTACTTCCAGCAATGGGCCGATTGGGTGAGCGCTATCTCAGCAATCCACAACAAGCAATTGAACTGGCTGAACAATGTGGCTGGTTAATGGCGACTGAAGTCCTCGCGGTCGGTATTGATTTTAGCTTCGCCCCTGTTTTGGACCTGAATGACGTGAGTGATGTGATTGGTGATCGTGGTTTTGCCAAAAACATGCAAGACATCGTGCCGCTGGCTGATGCCTTTATGCGCGGTATGAAACAAGCAGGCATGGCCACTACGGGCAAACACTTCCCTGGTCATGGTTCAGTCAAAGCTGACTCGCACGTTGCCGCTGCAATTGACAGTCGCTCATACCAAGAAATCTACGACAAAGACATGCAGAGCTTTATCAAGTTGATGCCTCAACTAGATGCATTGATGCCTGCTCATGTGATCTATGATCAAGTTGATCCAAATCCAGCAGGCTTCTCTCCGTTCTGGCTACAAGAAATCTTACGCCAACAGCTTAAATTCGACGGCGTACTCTTCTCAGATGACTTGAGTATGCAAGCGGCCTGTGTCGCTGGCGGTGCCGATGCTCGTATTCAAGCGGCTTTAAATGCGGGTTGTGATATGGGCTTAGTTTGTAATGACCGTGCGGCTGCATGTACTGCATTGGATGGAATCCAGACGCTGGCGTTACCAAATCAGCAACGTTTAGAGCGTATGCGCGGCAAAATTCCAAATATCCAAATCGGTACGACATTGACCTTAGACGATGAAAACTGGCACAGCGTCAGAAAAGTCATTGAAGAGTTTAAAAATTCATTCTAACTTTACTTAGATTTCTTCATCGTTTTATTAACATAATGGAATCTTGCCGAGTGCTCATCTGATTGAAGGATTTTGCCTTCGGCTCGACTTACTTTTCAGGGATGAAAAGTAAGCAAAAATCCTTTGTTAGGCTGAGGGTACATCCTTGTAACCCCAGCCCAACGGCGGCATCCATGCCGCCCCACGATAGTAAATAACAAACCTAAAATCGGATTTGGTAGAAAAATCTCAACTCAAAAAAGCGATTAATTTTATATATCTCAATTAGGAAAAATAGAGTCTAGGACAGATGACACAACAACTTTCGAAACACCGCCACATTTCATTTACCGCACACTACACTGGCTATATCTGGTATCAAATGGGGATTTCACATCCAGCACTGGCAACCGCCAAAGGAAAAACTTTAGCCGCCTTAGTTCATCCAATTGAAAGTTGGGCTGAAAAATATGTCGGTGGTAGCATGCGCACCACGCTCAAACAACGTCACAGCATGCTCGACAACCAGTTAAAAGAATTGATTGAGCAGCATCCTGAGCTACAAGTGCTTGAAATTGCTTGTGGTCTATCGCCACGTGGTTGGTGGTTTAGACAACATTATCCCAATATCACTTACCGTGAACTAGATTTACCTGACATGGCCGCCACCAAACAGGCAGCACTACAACAAATTGAAAATAATGTAGATGAAGTTCTATCTGTCGACTTATTTACCGAAGCCTTTGCTGCTGCATTTGAGGTATTTGATCCTCAACGTCCATTGGTGATTATCAGTGAAGGGCTGATCAATTACTTTGAAAAACCAATGTTACAGCAGCTCATCCAAGCCATTGCCAACTATGGTCAGGGTTTTAAAGCATTGCACTATTTAACTGACATCTATCCGGAACCAACCCAAAACAAATTAGCAACGATTATCTGGAACAGCAGCCGTTTACTCAAATGGATGTCTCGCAGTGCGTTTAGCTTTCATTTTCAAACCCCTGCCGAAATCGAACAATTTTTCCAAGAAGCAGGCTTTAATCAAGTTGACGTCCTGCAACCAAAGCAATTTTTTGAACACGCAGTCCTCGAAAATACGCAGCAACATTTAGGTGACTTGGTCTGGATGATCCAAGCGACCAATAAATAACTCGACCAAAAAGAAAAGTGGCAAATTGCCACTTTTTTTAATTCTTGAATACCCGTTATTCAGTTGGCTGTTGACGTTGAATAAAACGAGTCAAACGCTCTGCGATATCAAAATTACCATGTTTAAATAAGATGCGCAGTCCTTGCTCAGTTGCATCAAAGATTAAACATTCAATTTTAAACTCACCTTCTTCATCTGCTAAATGCAGTGCTAAATCACGCGGATGTTGATTGATAAAATCAAGCTGTTCAAGATTATGCAGTTTTAAATACACGCCAAAGAAAGTGATATCAACAATCTTCACATCCACTTCTGTCTCAAGATGGCGATGCGACAATTTACTTTCAGGCTGTAATACTGAAATACGTTCTTCACCACGGCGCTCAATCTGCTGCATTTGTTCACGGCTCATTGGGATAATGCCATCTAAATTGTCGATGGATTCTCCTTTTAAGAAGGTGGTAAACAAATTCATGGTTTCTTTACGGCGCTGGAGTTGCGGCACGTGATCTGCGTTGGCAATTAAAGCGAATTGCATATCCTGACACTGCAGTGCAAAATCTGCATTTTCATGCGGTAAAGTAAAGCTGTCATACTGCCCTGCTGCAACCAATGTTTTACATTGGGGTACAGGGACATCACTTAAACGTAATAAACGATTGCAGTTGATTTCATAACGCTCACGTTCAGTTGCACTAAACTCCGCCATCTGTCTAAAAAACAAACGCTTTGCTGTTGGCGACATCCTGGTTTTATCGAGTTTAGCGTGATTCACCAAATAAAGAATCACGGCTTGGCCAAACTCTTCCATGCGGTTTTCACGCATTAAGTGCAGCGACTCTTCTAGCAGCATGCGCCAGCTTTTACGGGTCTTCTGCATCACCCCCATCAACACCATACGATCAATCAATTCAGGGCGTTGATCTGCAAATGACGAGGCCACGACAGAACCCAATGACATGCCCATCACAGAAACTTTATCAATGCCAACAATATCCAGCCATTGACCAAGCATTTTAGATAAATCAGGTAGTTCCAGAATTCCAGCAGACTCACCTGTATCAACATTGCGAATTTGTTGATTCGCTCCCATTGAAGGTAAATCGATTAAAATAACGGGTCCACTCTCAAAGAGTTGCTCAACACAATACTTATAAGAGTTAAAATTTTGAAATGCGCCCCCGACAATTACAATTGGCGTGTTGTAGATCGTTTTCGGATCTGCAATTGCCATATATTCAATTTTCCAACCATCAATCCACGTAGTACGTGCTGGCTGCTTAAAACTGTTTTTATTGTAAATGTCGAAAAAACCAAAGCCTGTGTAGGTATGATTTATATCCGAGTCCATTTGGATAATGGAATTCATGTCCTTCCTCCATCCTTGTTTATTTTTTTGTTGCAAGAATCTCATTTTCAGCGATTTCTACTTGCAAGTTAACAAATTTATAAAATTTGTATTACATTTATCCTATACTTTTTCATTCTATACATATGCACGTTTTATACGCAATCATTTCCTTAACCACTTATCTTGTTTAGAACATTAATCTTTTGCAAAATATGTAATCTCAGCTTTAGATTCAATATCTTCGTCGCACTAAAATAAAAACTTTTGCGCCAATTAACGCTTCATAATTTTTTGAATTGTCAGTTCAGCCTATTCATTGTTCAGCCGTTGACTGTTACTATCTTTATAAATACATGCAAATCTCAAACTGCTATGCAAGATTCTATTCAAAATTATATGCAACAGGTCGGTGCTCAAGCACGTCAAGCCTCTCGTATATTAACGAGCGCGTCGACACATTTGAAAAACCATGCCTTATCTGCAATCTATACGGCTTTAGAAAATAATCAAGCCCAAATTTTAGCAGCCAATCAAATTGATATGGACAATGGTCGTCAGCGTCAACTCGACAGTGCTTTGCTTGATCGTTTAGAACTTACCCCTGCGCGTTTCAAAGGCATGCTGCAAGGCTTAAAAGATGTGATTGCCTTAATTGATCCTATTGGAGAAATTACCGATTTAGCCTATCGCCCTTCAGGCATTCAGCTTGGAAAAATGCGTGTGCCTTTGGGTGTAATTGGTATGATCTATGAATCAAGACCCAATGTGACCCTTGAAGCAGCGTCATTGGCTTTGAAATCTGGCAACGCGATTATTTTACGTGGTGGATCAGAAGCACTTGAATCCAATAAAGCCATTGCAACTGCAATTCAACATGGCCTACAAATCTCGGGTTTACCTGAACATTCCGTACAAGTGATTGACACCCCTGATCGTGCCGCAGTGGGTCATCTGATCACCATGACTGAATTTGTGGATGTGATTGTGCCGCGTGGTGGTAAAAGTCTGATTGAACGTATCAGTAATGAAGCACGTATTCCGGTGATTAAACACTTAGATGGCAACTGCCATGTGTTTGTTGAAGCACAAGCGGACTTACAAAAAGCCTTACCAATCGCCCTGAATGCCAAAACGCATCGTTATGGCGTCTGTAATGCCATGGAAACCTTATTGGTCGATGAAACCATTGCAGAAGAGTTCTTACCACGGATTGCTGAACTTTATGCTGAAAAACAGGTTGAATTACGTGGTTGTGCTGAAACTCAACGTATCTTAGGCGTATCTGTAAAAACAGCCACAGAGGAAGATTGGTATACCGAATATCTTGGTCCTATTCTTGCAATCAAAGTGGTCACTGGTATGGATGAAGCGATTGAGCATATCAATAAGTATGGTTCACACCATACCGATGCGATTATTACTGAAAACTTTAGTCTAGCCCGTGAATTCTTAGCACGTGTGGATTCAAGTTCAGTCATAATCAATGCTTCAACCCGTTTCGCTGATGGTTTTGAATATGGTCTAGGTGCAGAAATCGGCATTTCAACCGATAAAATCCATGCCCGTGGTCCAGTTGGTCTCGAAGGTTTAACCTCACAAAAATGGATCGTTTTTGGTGACGGTCAAATCCGCCAATAACAAAATCGAGTATTTGTACACAGAAACACGATAAAGGCCATTCAATTGATCTTTATCGTGTTTTTATATATTTGCATACAAAAATAATGATAAAACCAACAGATCAATCAAAAGAACCGAGCATTTCCAAACTATACTCAATAGGTTGATTTATAAACGGGTTGTATAGGCTAAAGTCTATCTTCGCCAAGACGACATCCCATGTTAAAACATTGCGCTTGATTCCACTGCCTCATGCGTTGCAGCAAAATCAAGATGTTCATCATAAAATTTAAAATCTGTTAGGTGTTCAAACGTGGCTATATCTGTATTAGTAATTAACTGTGGTTCATCATCAATCAAATACGCACTCATTTCTGAACGTCGTGAAGATCGTATTTATGGTTTGGCAGAAAATCTGGGCGCGGCAGATGCCCGTATCAAAGGCGTCACGCTTGGGGGCGAACCACTGGAACTTTCAATTCCTTATGCAGATCATGCCAAAGCGCTTGAAACCTTATTGGCTCGTTTAGCCAACTATAACCCGCAAGCGATTGGGCATCGTGTGGTTCATGGCGGGAACATCACCAAAGCAGAACTGCTTACACCTGAACTGGTTGAACGCATTGAAGCAGCGACCCCCCTTGCACCGCTTCACAATCCAGCACATCTGATTGGAATTGAAGCCACCATGCGTTTATTCCCACAGTTGCCACAAGTGGCTGTATTCGATACCGCTTTCCACCAAACCATGCCTGAACGCGCCTATCGCTATGCCCTACCGCAATATTTGTATACCGAACATCAAGTGCGTCGCTATGGTTTCCACGGCACCAGCCATGCTTATGTGACTGAACGCGCCAGCGAACTGGCAGGCCATAAAAATGAAGGGGGCTGGCTCAGTGCCCATTTAGGCAATGGTAGTTCGACCTGTGCTGTCTGGAATGGTCATAGTGTCGATACCTCGATGGGTATGACCCCGCTTGAAGGTGTGGTGATGGGTACACGTAGCGGCGATGTTGATCCAAGTTTACATCTGTTCCTTGCCAGCAATTTGGGCTGGGATATCCAAAAAATTGACAGCATGTTGAATAAAGAGAGTGGCTTATTGGGCTTATCTGGTTTATCCAATGATATGCGCACCTTGGTAGAAGCCTCTGAAAATGGTCACGAAGGCGCAACCCTAGCCATTGAAGTGTTCTGCTATCGCTTAGCCAAATCTTTATCGGCTTTAAGTTGCGGCCTGCCGCGTCTAGATGGTCTAGTCTTTACAGGTGGTATTGGTGAAAACTCAGCTTATGTCCGTGAAAAGACTTTAGGCTATTTAGCCCACTTTGGTTTACAGTTTAGTCAAGAGAAAAATAATGCATTACCGCGTGGCACAGAAGGTCGTATCGACAATGGTACAGGTCCACAAATTTGGGTGATTCCGACTGATGAAGAAGGTCGTATTGCCAAAGAAACACGCCAAGTACTTGAACACACGATTTAATCAAAATATTAGACAATTTTAAGGTCACTATGAATACGATTTTACTCATCCCCACAGGTGAAGGTGTTGGCTTAACTTCAGCCTGCTTAGGTATGATCTATGCACTAGATTGTAAAGGGATTAATGCGGGTTTCTTAAAACCTTATTCTCAAATAGCAGACACCACGGTTGACCGTACCACGACACTCTATCGTCATTTATTTCAGCATAAATCTGCCGAGCCAATCACCTATGAAAGACTGACTCAACTGATTGCCTTGGGTGAAACAGATGAATTGCTTGAAGAAGCTGTTGCGCTACACCGTCAAATTTCAGCTGATCATGATGTGATTATCGTTGAAGGTTTAGTGCCGAATGGACAAGATCATTTTGTCAGTGAAATCAATGCCGCACTCGCACAAGCACTGGATGCGCAAGTGGTATTGGTCAGCACCGCAGATTTAGCTGATCCACGTAAAACAGCGGAAAGAGTCGATGCGCACTTACGTCAATTCGGTGGCGCAGCGTCGGCACGCACGACAGGTGTGTTGTTTATGCGGACCAAAGGCTTACCTGAGGGCACGGCCGAAATTCCGGTCACACTTGATCCAAGTCTGCGTCTAGATCAACACATCGATGCTTTTGCCTTAGAGTTACAACGTTATAACCGCTTTATGGGCACCGATGAACTCCCGATTATTGGATTGGTGCCATTCAGCAATACCCTCAGTGTGCCTCGTAGTTTAGATATCGCTTCGATCATCAATGGTACATGGTTGCATCAAGGTGAGGCTAAACAACGTCGTATTCTACATACCAGTTTAATTGCCTCCAATATCGAATCAGAACTGCATAAATTTGTTGCGGGTGAACTGATTATTAGCGCATCACAACGAACTGATGCGATCTTGGCTGCCAGTCTTGCCAGCAGCAATGGTACGCCACTCGCGGGTCTGGTGTTAACCGAGCAAGCTGCGCCTGCAAGCAATGTACTCGAATTTTGCCAAAGTGCGATCAAACAGGGGTTACCAATTTTACATACCCCACTTGATACTTTAGAAACGGCACAACTGCTGCATCGCTTTGGTAATGAGATTCCCATTGATGATACTGAGCGTGCCGAACAGGTGACCCGTTTCGTGTCCAGTCATCTAGATAGTAATTGGCTGGATCAACATACTCAAAACAACTTACACCCTCGCCTGTCACCATCTGCTTTCCGTTACGAGCTGGTACAGAAATCCATTGCTGCGAAAAAATGCATTGTCCTGCCTGAAGGTGATGAGCCACGCACAGTACAAGCGGCTGTCATCTGTCAAACCCGTGGCATTGCGCAGTGTATTTTATTGGCAAAGCCTGAATCGGTTGCCGAAGTAGCTAAAGCACGCGGTATTCAGTTACCCGAAGATTTACAGATCATTGACCCAGATACGATTCGTGATCAATACATCGAACCGATGGTAGAACTGCGTAAAGGTAAGCTCGACGCACTACAAGCCAAAGCACAGCTGCAAGATACCGTGGTGCTTGGCACCATGATGTTGGCACTCGATCAAGTCGATGGTTTGGTGTCTGGCGCGATTCATACCACGGCCAACACCGTACGCCCTGCATTCCAGCTAATT
Source organism: Acinetobacter proteolyticus (assembly GCF_000367945.1). Classification (GTDB taxonomy): domain Bacteria; phylum Pseudomonadota; class Gammaproteobacteria; order Pseudomonadales; family Moraxellaceae; genus Acinetobacter; species Acinetobacter proteolyticus. The sequence continues at coordinate 3,640,848 of NZ_KB849179.1, read as the reverse complement.
AAGACCGCACCGAATTACTCACTGGTCTCATCCATTTTCTTTATGTTGTTGCCTGATGAAGTCTATGTCTATGGTGACTGTGCGATTAACCCAGATCCGAATGCAGAACAACTTGCTGAGATTGCGATTCAATCAGCAGATTCAGCTAAGGCCTTTGGTCTCGATCCACGCATTGCCATGATCAGCTATTCTACTGGCACATCTGGCACAGGCGCTGATGTTGAGAAAGTGGCTGAGGCAACTAAAATTGCACAGCAACGCCGTCCTGATTTATTGATTGACGGTCCATTGCAATACGACGCCGCTTCGGTTGAAAGTGTTGGTCGCCAAAAAGCACCAGACTCGCAAGTGGCAGGACGTGCCAATGTATTTATTTTCCCTGATCTGAACACAGGTAATACCACCTATAAAGCGGTACAACGTGCTGCCAATGTGGTGAGTGTTGGTCCAATGCTACAAGGTTTAAACAAGCCTGTGAATGACTTGTCTCGTGGCGCATTGGTTGATGATATTGTGTTTACCATTGCTTTAACTGCGATTCAGGCCAAACAACAAGATTAAATTCACGATTCGATTGAAATTGAAAAAGCCCTTTCAATGTAAAGGGCTTTTTTATTAGCGATATTGAGCTAACCAGACCGTATGTCCCGTACATTCAATATCTTCAGCAATCGTTTTAATCAGTGTAAATCCATGATCTTGCAGCAAAGTCTGATATTCCTCCGCTGAAAGACTGGCATGGTACAGTGGCTCTCCACATAACGAACCAATCGCCTCGCCCTGTTCAGGCCCACTGCTAAACATTAAAGCTGTACCTGATTGTGCATATTCGGCAAAACGTTTAAACATGTTTCGTTGATCATCTTGGGTTAAGTGGAAGAAACTATCCCACGCAATAATCCCTTGAAACTTTTGTTCAGGAAGGTACTCCCGAAAATCTTGCTGTACCCAAACATGTTCAGGGAAAGACTGCCGTGCCATTTCAATCATGTATTCCGAAGTATCTACCCCTGTTATATGATGTCCTTGGGCAATAAAATAAGCAGCAATAGGTTGAGCAGAGCCACAACCTAAATCCAAAATACTTGCCGAGCTTGGGAGCAAGGCTAGAAAACGATCGAGCCAAACTTTCTCAGATAGTACCTTGCCTCGTAGTTCGATCCATTCACCAGCATGCTGCTGATAGAGTTCAATAATATGCAGTGCTAGATGTTCCTGTACCATGTCATTGCCTATTATGCGTCATTGCTTTTTTAAAGCCATTGAGCAAAATCTTAACAGGATTCTGGCTTATTTAATGCCTGAACTTTCTTGGTTTGCGGCCCTTTTACAAAGAAAATCGCATTACCACATAAGATCAAAATCACCCCAATCACCGCATTCATTTGCCAGTGATAGCCTTCCCATACAGTCGAAATCACCAATGCGACCAAAGGAAATAACAAGGTACTATAAGCTGCCTTACCTGCACCAATCCGTCCGACCAGATAGAAATAGGCAGTGAAACCAATCACTGAACCAAAGATCGCGAGATACAGTAAAGCACTGATTGCACTGAATTGCATACTCGGGAAAAACTGATCCTGTCTAAACCATGAGATCAAGGCCATTAGCAATGAGCCATACAACATCCCGTAGGCATTGGTGGTAAAAATATCCAAGCCATGTTTTTGATGGCGCGTACTGATCATATTGCCCAAAGAGAAACCATAAGTCCCTAAAATACAGAGTCCAATACCAATCAATGTATTGCGATTTAAAGTGGTGCCCACCACGTCATGCCAGAACAAGGCAATAATCCCCAGCACACCAAGTAAAGCGGCAGGATAAAACCGTGAAGAAACCTGCTGAGAGAAAAATAATCGGGCATTGATGGTATTGAAAATCACCGCCATGGAAAAAATCACGGCCTCTAAACCACTACTGATATATTGCACCGCATAATAAAAACAGACAAAGTTAAAGCCAAAAATACAGCAGGCCTGTAACATACAAAACAGATGATCTTTGCCTGCCAGTTTCTGCAACTTTCGGCTCAAAGCAACGAAAGCAAATAACACCATTGCAGAAATAAAAAAACGCCAGAACACTGCAACACTGGCTGATATCCCACTTTGTTGTTGTAGACTGATCGCAATCCATGTGGTGCCCCAGATCACCACAACCAAAGCATATAACAGCGCATTCATATCATTAGAACCAAACTCAACAATAACTGTTATATTTTGCAGGGTTGGGGCAGTTGATTACTTGCACCATCTTGCGGTGATTGTCATGGATTTGCGTTTTTCTAAATTTTTTGACCAGATGACAAAACTGGCTGAAAGTTCTACACTAAATGGGATCATATTTGGCACTGCGTATAGAAGATGAAATATCAGATTCTAGATCAATTACAGCAATATAAAGCGCAATTGCTCGACTCGGTAGAACTGGGTTCGGGTATGCAGTTGGCCATGTGGCAAAATAACCAAGACCGTGTCAGTGTCTGTAGCAATCACCACACTTTGAGTATGTATATTCAGGGCGGTTATGAAAGCTATCAAAAAACCCAACAAGGCTGGCACAATGGCGGTGGTCCTGACCGTATGTGCCTGATGCCACAAGATTTCGAGTCGACTTGGGACCTACGTGACCCACTCACCTTTGTACATCTTTACTATACTGAACAGCACTTACAACGTGTGGCAGAACAAGTCTGGGATCGTGAACCGAGTCAGATCATTTTAAATCCACAAATTTTTGTGGCTGACCCACAAATTTCGATGATTTATCGGCACTTTTTACTCAATGGCGCATGGCAAGATCGTGAAAACCATTTGCAGATGAGTACCGCAACAACGCTGTTACTCAATCATCTGATCAAAAATTATAGTCATGCACAATGGCAAGCACCTGAAGTCAAAGGGGGGCTGTCTCCTTATCTGCTTAAGCAGCTATTAGAATGGATTGATCAAAATCTCCATTTGAGTTTGACCTTGTCCGATCTGGCTCAGCAAGCGCAACTCAGCGAGTATCATTTTGCGCATATGTTTAAACAATCGATGCAGATGCCACCGCATCAATATGTGATGCAACGCCGTCTTGAGCGTGCTCATCAAGCACTGGAACAGACCACAGCGAATCTGACAGAGATTGCTGTGCAATATGGTTTTAGCTCCAGCAGCCATTTTAGCCATCGCTTTAAGAAACAGTTTGGCTATAGTCCATCTCAACTGAGAAAAAACTAAAATCCACAGCGCATCTTTTGTTGCTGTAATTTGGATCGAAGGATCAGCTTAGACCTTTCGCTAAATCTAAGCTAAAACTCCCACATTCATTGCTTTTTGTCATATAATTTAGCCCGCCAGCTAATCGCCCGCTCAAGAGAAATTTGATATGACAACGATCATCAAACAAGATGACTTGATTACATCAATCAAGGATGCCCTGCAGTTTATTTCTTACTATCACCCACAAGACTTCATCCAAGCGATGAGCCGTGCTTATGATCGTGAAGAAAACAAAGCTGCAAAAGATGCTATTGCCCAAATCCTGATCAACTCACGTATGTGTGCTGAAGGTCACCGACCAATCTGTCAGGATACAGGGATCGTTAACGTTTTCCTTGAAGTCGGCTTAGATGTTAAATTTGATTTAACCATGAGCTTGGATGATGCAGTCAACGAAGGTGTACGCCAAGGTTATCTAGAGAACTCAAACGTACTCCGTGCTTCTGTTTTAGCAGATCCAGCTTTTGGTCGTAAAAATACCAAAGACAATACCCCTGCCGTGATTCACTACAAACTCGTACCGGGTAATAAAGTTGATATTACCGTTGCAGCGAAGGGTGGCGGTTCAGAAAATAAATCTAAACTTGCGATGCTCAATCCATCTGATTCAATCGTGGATTGGGTACTTAAAACTGTTCCAACTATGGGTGCAGGCTGGTGTCCACCGGGTATGCTCGGTATTGGTATCGGTGGTACTGCTGAAAAAGCCATGATGCTTGCAAAAGAAGCACTTATGGAAGAAATCAACATGGACGAATTACTTCGTCGTGGCCCACAAAGCAAAATGGAAGAACTCCGTATCGAGATCTTCGAGAAAGTGAATGCATTGGGTATTGGCGCACAAGGTCTTGGTGGTTTAACCACAGTTCTTGATATTAAAATCAAGGATTACCCATGTCATGCGGCAGGTAAGCCAGTCGGTATGATTCCAAACTGCGCTGCGACTCGTCACGCCCACTTCCAATTAGATGGTACTGGTGTTGCACATATTCAAGCACCAAAACTTGAAGACTACCCTGCTGTAACGTGGGATTCGTCTCAATCGAAGCGTGTCAACCTTGATACCATTACTCAAGAAGAAATGAATGCTTGGAAGCCAGGCGATACATTATTATTAAACGGTACAATTTATACAGGTCGTGATGCTGCACATAAGCGCATGGTCGACATGTTAAATAATGGTGAAGAACTTCCAGTCGATCTAAAAGGTAAATTTATTTACTACGTGGGTCCAGTCGATCCAGTTGGCGATGAAGTGGTTGGTCCTGCTGGCCCAACAACAGCAACCCGTATGGATAAGTTCACTCGTCAAGTGTTAGAAGCAACTGGCTTATTCGGCATGATTGGTAAAGCGGATCGTGGTCCTGCTGCAATTGAAGCGATCAAAGACAATCAAGCAACTTATTTAATGGCTGTTGGTGGTGCTGCTTACCTCGTGTCTAAAGCAGTTCGTGAAGCGGAAGTCGTTGCCTTTGCAGACTTAGGTATGGAAGCAATCTACAAATTCGTGGTTGAAGATATGCCTGTCTCTGTTGCAGTTGATGTGAATGGTACTTCGATTCATGCAACAGCACCAAAAATCTGGCAAGCGAAAATCGGTAAGATTCCAGTGGTAGATGCCGCTGCGTCATAATATTCATACAATTCAAATAGCCGAATCATCGTATTCGGCTATTTTTTTGCCTGTGGCTTCTGCTAAATTAGAAAAAAGATGAGAATAATAAGGCGGTCTATAGATGAATAAATACATGTTCAACATGGTGATTGGACTATGCCTTCTCGGTAGCATACAAAGTACTTGTGCGTCTCCTGCTCAGAGCCAATCGGTCAAGGAGCTGATTAAACTCAGTGATCTTGAACATGTGTTAAATACCTCACTTGATGAGATGCAACCGACACTTGATCTTGAGGCCGAAAATATCCTATTGCGGGTACTCGGAAAAGAAAAATTAACCACGACTCAAGAGCATCTCGCCGTTTTAGAACTGAGCCAACTACTCAAAGAAACCAGCGCCAAAGTATTTGCCCGTCCTGAAACGTTACAGACGATTGAGAAAATTTATGCCGATGCACTGAGTGAAGAAGAAGTACAGGCTTATTTAAGGTTTTTAAAAACACCTGAAGGTCAATCCATCAATCAAAAAACCATGCAGATTAGCACCAATGTTTTTCAATATATGAATAATCTCAGTCAAAAAACCTTAAATGACCCTGAACAAAGTTCGAAACTGCAACAGCAGTTCCTCACCATCATTCAACCTTTAATTCAAGAGGAATAAACTGCTCTTTTTTGATTATCCTTCTTACCAAGTCAAAGGATTCCAGAGTTTAAATGGCTTGACCAAATGCACTTCTGACTTTTCATCATATTTGGCAGGTTTTAATTCTTGAGGTTTTGAACGAACCTTGCCCGATACATCTTGAGCGACAAAGTTATAACTGGAAGATTTTAGCCGTGTGAATGCGATTTCCTGATGCGCCACCTTGTCAGGCGTAATCATAAATGGGCCTGTATGCTCACTACGTGAAATTTTATTTTCTTCATCATATTTAATAAAGTAGGTTTGTGCAGCATCGACGGTAAAATCTAAATATTTAGGTTTCTGGAAGTGTAATCCCGCCAAAGGACGACTCACACTCAGGCGATAGGTACCCGCAGGAAGCTCTAACCAATAATAGTGATTATGCAATAAACTCGGAATACGATGCCCATTGATAAATAAATTGGCCGCCGCAATTTCTTGACGATTCCAACGCGTATCTGGACGATATAAATAGACCACCGCAGCTTGTTCATTTTGCGGTTTAATAGGTGCGTAATATTGGCCTAATTTTTGATTAACCCAACCACCTACGCTAAAGCCACCCACGTGATATTGATCTAATAGACCTGGTTCTTTTGCTGTATCAACTGGGGGTAGTGTTGCAGTCAGTGCGGTTGGTTTTTCTTCAACTGTCTTATGACTTTGACAGCCAGCCAACACCCCTGCACAACATAATGACAATATTAAATAACGCATGACATCCCTCAAGGCGTTTTCTTGGATTTATTTTTAACCGCGCAAAACTATGCACATTTTTTCAATTTTTTAAGATTAACACCTCAACGCCTAATTGCAAATAAAAAAAGCATGAAAAGCCAAGCCTTTCATGCTTTTTTAGATGAATGAGAATTAGGCTGATTTAGAATCAATCACCTTCAAATCCTTCTTTTCTGCTACTTCTGGCGTACCCACTTGCGGTAAACGCTCTGCTTTGAATGTTGGTTTAGCCGTACCATTAATGACAGCTTCATCCACAATCACGGTTCCCACATCCGTACGACTTGGTAAGTCATACATGGTTTCCAGTAACACATTTTCCAGAATAGAACGCAGACCACGCGCGCCGGTATTACGCTCAAGTGCTTTCTTCGCCACGGCACGTAATGCAGATTCATCAAAGACCAGATCTACATTTTCCATGGTGAAGAGATATTGGTATTGGCGTGTTAATGCATTTTTAGGTTCTGTCAGAATCTGCATCAACGCTTCTTCATCCAGCTCTTCTAAAGTTGCAATCACCGGCAAACGGCCGATAAATTCAGGAATTAAACCGAATTTAACCAAGTCCGTTGCTTCGACCTGACGGAACAATTCAGAGACTTTTTTACTGTCGTCTTTATTTTTCACATCTGCAGTGAAACCAATCCCGCCTTTCTCTTGACGCTGTTGGACAATTTTTTCCAGACCAGAGAATGCACCACCACAAATGAACAGGATATTGGCTGTATCAATTTGGATGAACTCTTGCTGCGGGTGCTTACGACCACCTTGTGGTGGGATAGACGCAACCGTACCTTCAATCATTTTCAATAATGCTTGTTGTACGCCTTCGCCTGACACATCACGGGTAATCGATGGATTTTCAGATTTACGCGTAATCTTATCAATCTCATCAATGTAGATAATGCCTTTTTGTGCTTTCTCTACATCATAATCCGCTTTTTGCAATAATTTTTGCACGATGTTTTCAACATCTTCACCCACATAACCTGCTTCGGTTAAAGTGGTTGCATCTGCCATCGCAAAAGGCACATCAAGCAAACGCGCAAGTGTTTGCGCCAATAATGTTTTACCTGAACCTGTCGGTCCAATCAGCAAAATATTACTTTTCGCAATTTCAATCTCTTGATGTCCATGAGTCGACTGACCCACTTTCAAACGTTTATAATGGTTATATACTGCAACCGATAAGGTTTTCTTTGCAACATCTTGCCCAATCACATATTGGTCTAAGGCAGCACGTATTTCATGTGGTTTCGGCAAGGCTTTGGTTGCCCAATCCCCTGCTTCAACTTGTTGACTGGTTTGAACCAAGTCCAAGCAGACATCTACACACTCATTACAAATATATGCGTCCTCACCTGCAATCAGCTTTCCAACTTCAGATTGCGTTTTACCACAAAATGAACAATGTTTTTGTCCTTGAGGATGTTCGGACATATTTACTCCACAACTTAAATCTTAAACTTAGGTCCTAAAAAATCAGGGACGTTTGCTTAGCACTTCATCGACTAAACCATATTCTTTGGCTGCTTGTGCTGTCATGAAATTATCACGATCTGTATCACGTGCAACGGTCTCGTAATCTTGGCCACTATGTTCAGCCATTAAACGATTTAAACGCTCTTTAATGAACAGAATTTCACGTGCGTGAATTTCAATATCAGAGGCCTGACCACGGAAGCCGCCTAAAGGTTGGTGGATCATGACACGTGCATTTTCAAGACAGTAACGTTTGCCTTTTGCACCTGCATTCAATAGGAACGCGCCCATTGATGCCGCTTGCCCCATACAGTAAGTCACAACATCGGGTTTAATAAACTGCATGGTGTCATAAATCGCCATACCTGCAGTGACTGAACCACCCGGTGAGTTAATATAAAGGTGAATATCTTTTTCTGGATTTTCTGCTTCTAAGAATAACATCTGCGCAACGATTAAGTTCGCCATGTTATCTTCAACTTCACCCGTTAAAAAAATAACACGTTCACGTAATAGACGTGAATAAATATCGAATGAACGCTCACCACGAGATGATTGTTCAACGACAACAGGAACTAAAGCATTTTCAATTGTTGGAACATACATACGTTTACTTATTCCTAAATTATTGTGACTCGATCTATGCCAACAATATGAGGGATAATCAATGAAATTGCAAAAGGTTCAATCTGAAATATTCGATTATTTAGACTAAAATCTGGCAATTTCGAATTAAATTAACACTTTCATAACAGAGGCTTTGCAGCACTTTCCGCGATGTTTTGGCTTATCACAAAATGCATCAATAAAAGTAAAGCAAAGCCTAAAAGAAAAAGGCGCATTAAGCGCCTTTTTCTTGAATCAACTTTTCAAAAGATTAGCCACGACGAGCTTGTTGTTCTTTTAATAAGTCTTCATAGCTGATCGCTACATCACTTACTTTAGCCGCAGCTAAGATGTGATCAACCACTTGGTCTTCCAACACAACTGCTTCGATTTGAGCACGTTGCTGCTTGTCATTTTTGAAGTATTCAACCACTTCTGTTGGATCTTCATAAGAAGAAGCCATGTCATCGATGTAAGCATCAACACGTGCTTGGTCAACTTCAAGTTTAGCATCAGCCAATACTTTACTTACCAATACGCCAAGCTTCACTGATTTTTCAGCTTGTTCTTTGAACAATTCATCTGGAAGCATGCTGCTGTCAAATGCGCCTGCACCTTGAGCACCAAACTGTTGAGTGAACTGTTGGATCATTTGTTGACGTTGACGGTCAATTTCTTGAGCAACCATTGAAGCAGGAACTTCGATTTCGTTTGCAGCAACAAGTGCATCAAATGCAGCTTGTTTAACTTGGTTACGAAGACCGTTACGAACTTCACGTTCCATATTTTTACGAACGTCAGCTTTTAACTTATCTAAGCCTTCTTCTTCAGTTAAACCAAAGATTTTTAAGAATTCAGCATCGATTTCTGGGAGTTTTGCTTTTTCAACTTGCTTCACAGTGATTTTGAATTGAGCCGCTTTACCCGCTAAGTTTTCAGCTTGGTAATCTTCAGGGAAAGTCACATCAATCACTTTCTCTTCGCCAGCTTTCATACCAACGATACCATCTTCAAAACCTGGGATCATACGACCTGAACCAAGTACGAGTTTAAAGTCTTCAGCAGCGCCGCCTTCAAACTTCTCACCATCAACAGTCCCTTCGAAGTCGAAAGTCACTTGCATGTCTTTCTTCGCCATGCCTTTGGTCACAGCCCAAGTTTGACGTTGTTTTTGTAAGTTTTCGATCATAACATCAACGTCTTTGTCGTTGATTTCTGATGATTTACGCTCAACTTCCAAGTCAGCAAAAGCTTTCACTTCTACTTCTGGATAAACTTCTACAGTTGCTTCAAAAACTAAAGCATCATCTTTGTTTTCAACTTTCTCAATGTTCGGCATACCGACCGCATTGATTTTTTCTTGTTGAATTGCTTCAAATACGCTGTCACGAATGATGTCATTCACAACTTCTTGATAAATGCCCGCACCATATTCACGGCGAACAACATTCAAAGGCACTTTACCTGGACGGAAGCCGTTGATCTTCACAGTTTTGGCAGTGCGTTGTAAGCGAGCTTCAAACTGCTCGTTAACACGGCTCGTCGGTACAGAAACATTTAAACGACGGGCAACGCCCGAAACCGCTTCAGTCGTTACTTGCATGGCTTCCTCGATATTAGTTAGTAATAACAATTTTTAAAGTGCCACATTATATGACAACTTTCTGGATATACAAAATCGGATGCTAAAAAAGCAAATATATTTCTCATTTTAGCCAAAAACATAGATTTCTTAAAATAACCTTAAATCAAATGTTATCTTTTGTTGTTAATGATAAGTATTATCACTATACTTTACGCTGTTTTTGCGCATTTATTGTTTTTTCTCGTCCAGCTTTGGAACTCTAGTTATGAGTAAATTTAATTTGCATCCCCTCTCATTTGCACTCCTTGGGGCAATGACCACATCCGCTTTCGCAGATACAACGGCAGCATCTGAAAATACCAATACCCACCAACTTGCTACCATTGTGGTATCTGCTGCTGGCTTTGAGCAAGACATTAAAAATGCACCCGCTTCGATTAGCGTGGTGACAAAAGAAGATATTGAAAAGAAAAATGCAACCAGCATTGCTGATCTACTTGCAGATGTTCCAGGCATTGATATCCGAGACGGTATTGGGAAAACCTCTGGTTTGAATATTAAAATGCGTGGCTTAGGCAGTGAATATAGCCTGATTCTGATTGATGGCCGTCGCCAAACCACCTCTTCAGATGTCACCCCAAATGGTTTTGGTGAATCTGCAAATGGTTTCTTACCTCCACTCGCGTCAATCGAAAGAATTGAAGTGATTCGTGGACCAATGGCAACGCGCTATGGTTCAGAAGCGATGGGGGGTGTAATTAACATTATTACCAAGAAAATCAGCAACGAATGGAATGGCAATGTCACCGTCAGTGGCAATGTCATGGAACATGGCGGTGAAGCGGATTCATGGAAAACCAGTGTCGTGGTCAATGGTCCGATTATTCAAGACAAGCTAGGCGTACAGCTACGTGGTTCTTACTTAGATCGTCAAAAATCTGAACGAATTCCCGGTACCTCTGGTCGTGATCCACGCCCAAGCGAAGCTGATATCTACGATGTCGGTGGAAAACTATCCTTTAAATTAAATGAGCAAAATAATTTCTGGGTGGATGGTTTTCACTCCAGCCAAACCTATAAAAATGACGATAACCGCTTAGGAACATTGGATACGCCTGCACGTGCCAATGGCTATAAAGATGAATTAGAGTTTAAACGCGATCAAATCGCCGTCGGTCATAATGGTGATTATAGCTTTGGTCAATGGAACTCTTATGTCAGCCAAACTAAAACAGAGACTGTTGGGCGTACTATTCCGCGTAATACATTCCCGGGTAATGCTTCAGCTGGTCAGGATCGTACTTTAAAAAATACGGATTTCGTCGCCGACTCACATGTGGTGATGCCAATTGCAGATCATAAACTCACAGTTGGTGCTGAATATAAAGAAGCAAAAATTGCAGATGATATTGCAGGCATTGGCGCGACATTCAAAAAAGATTCTTTTTCTATCTATGCGGAAGATGAATGGCGCATTCTCGACAGCCTCGGCTTTACCCTTGGTGGTCGCTATGAAGATCACTCGGGTTTCGGTAGTCAGTTTAGCCCACGTGCATACCTCGTTTGGAATGCAAATGACGAACTTACATTTAAAGGTGGCGTGAGCACAGGTTATAAAGCGCCTTCAGCCAAAGCACTGCATAATGGTATTGTTAGTATTAGTGGACAAGGTACCACCTTTGGTATTGGCTCTCCTGACTTAAAACCTGAAGAATCAACCAACTATGAACTTGGCTTCAATTATAACAATGGCAATTTAGACCTGACCACCACAGCATTTTTTAATAAAATTAAGAACCTAATTATCAGTGATGGACCAGAATTACCCAACTGTTCTTCAGCAACTAATCCAAATCAGCCAGGTTGTGTGAGTTATGGTTCACATATTACTCAAGATACTTTTTCACAAAGTATCAATGCAGATGAAGCTGAAACCAAAGGTGTTGAACTCAGTTTGAAATATAGCATTCTTCCTGAATGGGATATCAAAGCTGCATATACTTATATGGAAACCGAAATTACCAAAGGTAAGAATAAAGGTTCATATCTAAGTAATGTCCCTAAAAATGCCTTTAATATGACCTCAACTTGGCATATCAATGATGCCTTTGATCTATGGTTGCAACATGAATATAAATCAGAGCGTAAACGCTACGATACAGAACAAACCACAGGTGATGCCGCGCTGATTTATAATGCGACCAACAACAAATTAAAGGGTTATAACTTATTCAACCTAGGTGCAAGCTATAGTGTCAATGATCAACTGCGCTTCAATGGTGCAGTGAATAACCTACTCGACAAAGATTTCACCAGCAATGGTTCTTATATTGATGCCAATGGAAACCCAGCTTCTTATTATGACTATATGGTGATTGGCTCTGGAATGTCAGGCACTTACCTTGCAGGTCGTAACTTCTGGTTATCTGTGTCATATGACTTCTAAGTGTTAACCAACAACCAACCTAACAAGTATAAAAAACCTGCCTTAATGCAGGTTTTTTATTCACCCCAATCACGCTATTCTTAGCAGTAAACACTTTGGTAATTATCTAGTACCCTAAAAATTTAATCTAGCTCTCCAAAGCATCCGAGCGTCAAGAATAGAAATTTTGGGTAATATTCTCCTTATTTTCTCTAGCAATACTTTTTTCTCTTTACCTATTCAAAATAACGAACTGATATTCAAAAGTTAAATGAAGAAACTGCAACATCTAAATTAAAAGTCAAACCTTAAAAAACAATCGTTTTTTTAGATTAAATAAAAAAATCAACAAATTAACAACATTATTGAACAATTAAGGATGAAAAATTATTTAAGTTTCCATTGTAATAATTAGAAACAATTGAAAAAAACAATCCCAAACAAATGAATATAGAAATGACAATGATTATCCTTTGCATAAATTTTTACACTGTTAGGCGTGCCCCATGTCTTTTATTAAATCACGGAAGAAACTCGTTTCTTCTGCAATTGCATCTTCACTCTCAGTAATTGCAGTACCAGCGATTGCACAAGATCAGGCAGTTCAGCTTCCAACAATTCATGCTCAAGCTGAAAAAGAACAAAGTTTGAAAGTCGATAAATCTGCAAATACTAAATTTGTTGCTCCTCTACTTGATACTCCAAAATCAGTTTCTGTGATTTCTAAACAACTGATTGAAGACACTCAGGTTACGACCTTAAGTGATGCATTACGTACCATTCCAGGTATTACACTCGGTGCAGGTGAAGGCGGTAACCCAAACGGTGACCGCCCATTTATTCGTGGTTATAACTCTGAAAGCTCAATGTATGTTGACGGTGTTCGTAGTTCAACATCTCAAAACCGCGAAATGTTTGCAGTTGAACAAGTAGAAGTAACCAAAGGTTCTGCGTCTGCCTTAGGTGGTGCAGGTACATCAGGCGGTAGCATCAACATGATTTCTAAAGTCGCTAAAAAAGGTGATGCTTTAGAAGGTTCGATTTCTGGTGGTACAGACAACTATGCCCGAATTACTTTAGACGGGAATAAAGATTTTGGTAATGGTGTTGCAGGCCGTGTTGTAGTCATGGGCCACCAAAATGAAAAAGCTGGGCAACATGAGGGTGCCGAGTATAAGCGTGCGGGTATTGCTCCAAGTATCAGCTTTGGTCTAGATTCTGCGACACGTGGTACCTTAAGTTATTACTACTTAAAAACTAATGATGAACCAGATTCTGGTGTTCCATATCAATATGATACGACCAAAAAAGCAACTGCTAGTAAACCTGTAGATGTTAAGCAAGGTATCTATTACGGTTGGAAAGATCGTGACTTCCAAAAACAAGAAAATCAGATCGGTACCATCAAGTTAGAACATGATTTAACCGAAAATTTAACCCTAAGTAATACAGCCGTCTATAGCAAATCTAAAAATGATTATTTATGGACTCAACCAGATGATAGTCAAGGTAATATTGTAAATGGTCAAGTTTGGCGCCGAGTCAATACCAATTTAACCAATACAGATACCTTTACAGATCAGTTGGCATTAACGGGTAAGTTCAACACAGGTTCACTTAAGCACAGCTTTAATACGGGTGTTGAATATTCTAAACAAGATTCAGATCGTGGAACCAACATTGTTACCGATCCAAACACTGCAAAAATTGGGGGAAGCGGTGCAAATAATGCTTGTTCGTTAAGCAGTTCCAATGGTTGGTGTACCGATCTAAACAACCCTCATGCAGGTGATGCATGGTTAGGTAATATCAAAGCAAATCCTAATGTCACAAATATCACCTCAAAAACGCAATCAGTGTATGTTCTAGACAATATCACCCTTACCCCACAATGGTTACTTGACCTTGGGGTACGTTGGGACAAATTTGAAACTGATATGAAGTACAACAAGGATTCAGGTTCAATCAAAGCTGGAACAAAGTACGATTCAAGTCATGATTTCTTCAATTATCAAGCTGGCCTTACATTCAAACCAGCTGAAAACGGTGCGATTTATATCAGCTATGCAACCTCTGCAAACCCTGTCGGTGTTGATGCGGGTGACGGTTCAGAAGGTATTAGCGTACCTGGCCGAAACACAACGGATGAACAGTCTCGTGCGATCAACAACCTAAAACCTGAAGAAGTTAAAACATATGAAATCGGCACTAAATGGGATTTATTGAATGATAAATTGAATTTAACTGCTGCTATTTTCCGTACTGAAAAAGAGAATACACGTGCCTTAGATACGGATGGTTTCACCAGAAACATTGGTGAAACACGTGTTGATGGTATTGAGCTTGGTGCGAATGGTTATATCACAGATAAATGGGCGGTATCGGCTGGTTATACCTATTTAGATAGTGAAATCGTAGATGCTGGCTTCGTTAAGGACAGCAGTGGTAAATATGTAGCAAGTCCAAATAATGGTAACCAAGTTCAAAACGTTGCGAAAAACTCAGCAACGCTTTGGACAACCTATAAAGTTTTACCACAGCTGACTTTAGGCGCTGGTGCAGTAGCGATGGATAAAGTCTATGGTGATGCAGCGAATACCAAATGGGTTCCAGGCTATGTTCGTTACGATGCAATGGCTCGTTATAACGTTGATAAAAATGTTGACCTACAACTAAACATTAATAATTTATCGGATAAACGTTATTTCACGAAAGCCTATGCATCGCACTATGCAACTGAAGCGGAAGGACGCAGTGCAGTATTGTCTGTCAACTTCAAATACTAACCCTCAATAAAACCCATAGTTTAATTATGGATTTTATTGCAAAAATAGCCTCATAATGAGGCTATTTTTTATCATTCATTGTTTCCACAAAGGTAGCTATCGTGATCCACCATATTCCAAATGTATTAAGCAAAGAACAAGTTCAGTACTTTCGCGAAGAAATGGATAAAATCGAATGGACCAACGGCAAAGTTACGGCAGGTACCCTCTCCGCTACAGTGAAAAATAATCAGCAACTGCCTGAAGATCACCCTTTAACCCACCATCTCAGTAACATCATTTTAGAAGAACTGGGTAAGCATCCCCTGTTTCTCTCAGCCGCTTTACCGCTGGATATTATCCCCCCACTTTTCAATCGTTATGAAAATCAGGAATCTTTTGGATTTCATGTTGATAATTCAATCCGTCGAATTCGTGGCACGAAAGAACGCTTACGTACCGATTTATCTTGCACTTTGTTTTTATCAGAACCTGATGAATATGAAGGCGGTGAGTTGGTCATTGAAGATACTTACGGCTATCATGAAGCCAAATTACCTGCGGGCGATATGGTGCTCTACCCTTCATCTAGTCTGCATGAAGTGACTGCAATTAGTAGCGGGTGTCGAACGGCCTCATTCTTTTGGTTACAAAGCATGATCCGTGATGATGCAGAACGTAATATGTTATTTACACTGGATCAGACGATCCAAAATTTGCGTGTACAGCTTGGTGACACTCATCAAGAAGTGATTAAAATGACCAATCTTTATCACAACCTCATGCGAAAGTGGGCTGAGCTATAATTCGTACACATTTCATATCAAAGAGATAAAATTAATTTTTTTATCTCTAATTGACAAAATTATGGGAATTTTTTCTCACCAAACACAAAATAGCGCAAAAATTAGGAAAATATTTTCCATTCATTCAAATTAAAATGTTTTATAGACCTTTGCAGTCGTCTGTATTTTCGCCTAGACTGAATATCGTTAGATGATTAATATAACTGCAAAATTAAATACCCCATATGAATGGTAGATGATGAAAACAAATCGCGGCTTTACCCACCCGTCTCATACAACACATCTCGCTGCACTTCTCCTGATGCTGCGCCTCGCGCGCGTATAAATTTTTTCGCCTACTTTTTTAGGCACTCGATCCCCGAATTCGCTTTAAATTAATTCTTATAGACACCATATATATCTGTAGCACGTTGCCTTTTATTTGACTCAGCAACCATGCTACGACAAGGAGTTTTCTCATGATGTTGGCTGACCCAAGCAAAAAATACCGCCGTATGTACCAGCGAGTGGATTTACCAGATCGCCAATGGCCGAATAATGAAATCAATCAAGCGCCGATTTGGATGAGTACCGACCTTCGTGACGGTAACCAAGCGATTTTTGAGCCGATGGATATGGATCAAAAATTAAAAATGTTCCACATGTTGGTTAAAATCGGCTTCAAACATATTGAAATTGGTTTCCCTTCTGCATCTCAAATTGACTTCGACTTTACCCGTAAGTTGATCGAAGAAGATTTGATTCCTGAAGATGTTTATATCGAGGTTTTGGTTCAAGCACGTGATCATTTGATTGAACGTACTTTTGAAGCATTAATCGGTGCAGAACGTGCCATTGTGCATATCTATAATTCAAACTCACCGACTTTCCGCCAGAAGGTCTTAAATGTCGATGCCAATGGCTCAAAACAACTTGCCATTAATGCGGCAAGCAAAGTCAAAGAATATGCAGCGCAATACCCTGCAACAGACTGGATTTTCCAGTATAGCCCAGAATGTTTCTCTGCAACTGAATTAGACGTTGCCAAAGATGTCTGTGATGCTGTGACTGAAATTTGGGAAGCTTCACCAACCAATAAAGTCATCTTGAACTTGCCTGCAACAGTTGAAGTGTCTACACCAAATGTCTATGCCGATCAAATCGAATGGATGCACCGTAACTTGGCACGTCGTGATGGCGTGATTATCTCTGTGCATTGTCATAATGACCGTGGTTGTGGTATCGCAGCCTCTGAATTGGCGATTATGGCAGGTGCTGACCGTGTAGAAGGTTGTGTGTTTGGTAATGGTGAACGTACGGGTAATGTGGACGTTGCTGCGATCGCCTTGAACATGTATACCCAAGGTGTTGCACCAAACTTAGACTTCTCAAATATCAATGAAATCATTGCAACAGTTGAAGAATGTACAGGTTTACCTGTGCACCCTCGTCATCCATATGCAGGTGATTTAGTCTTTACCGCGTTCTCTGGTTCACACCAAGATGCGATTAAAAAAGGCTTCGAATTCCAGAAAAATGAAGAAATCTGGGATATGCCATACTTGCCAATCGATCCAAAAGACTTGGGTCGTGACTACGATGCAGTGATTCGCGTCAACAGCCAATCAGGTAAAGGCGGTATCGCTTACTTATTGGAATCGAACTACAACGTTGCCTTGCCACGACGTGTTCAAATCGAATTCAGTCAGATCGTACAGCAGCATACCGATGAAAATGGTACAGAAATCAGTGCACATGAAATCTGGACCTTATTTGAAAATACTTATGTGGATGTGAAGAATAGCCATTATCAAACCAAACATTATCAATTGTCGGATATCAATGGTACACAAATCATTGAATTAGACGTTGAAATTGACGGTGAAATTCAGCGTCTCCGTGGAGAAGGTAATGGCCCGATCTCAGCCATGTTGAATGCCTTACAGTTACCAATTGATGTTGTGAACTATGAAGAGCGCAGTATCAGTTCAGGTGCCAATGCCAAAGCACTTGCCTTGATTGAGCTTCAAGTGAAAGGCACAGGTAAGAGCGCATTTGGTGCGGGTGTCCATGACAACATCGTGACTTCATCAATCGAAGCCATCATTGCATGTACCAACCGTTTGATTGAACAAGGGGTATTAACCACCGATCAAGTGGCTGCTGCAGCCGTTTAGAAAGGTGAAATATCACATAATCGTCAGTAAAGCTGAGTTGTAATATCAGAAAAAATGACTTTTGAAAGGATACCTGAATTGGTATCCTTTTATTATTAATGATTTATTATAGGGCGAATCATTCCAGTGTCTTTTCCATCGGATTCAGTGGGCGTAGTCACACCACAAAAGTTTCAGTTTGAACAACCGTTAGAACTTGAATGTGGCCGCGTATTGCCACGTTTCGATTTAATGGTTGAAACCTATGGAACACTCAATGCAGACCAATCCAATGCCATTCTGATTTGCCATGCGCTATCAGGGCATCACCATGCGGCAGGCTATCATCATGAAGATGACAAAAAAGCAGGCTGGTGGGACAGCTGTATTGGTCCTGGAAAAGCCATTGATACCAATCACTTCTTTGTTGTTTCCTTAAATAATATCGGTGGATGCAATGGTTCAACTGGCCCTACTTCACCGAATCCAGAAAATGAAAATCGCCCCTATGGTCCTGACTTTCCATTGGTCACGGTGCGTGACTGGGTCAAAACCCAAGCCATGTTGTCTGACCGTTTAGGCGTTAAAGTTTGGTATTCTGTCATTGGTGGCTCACTGGGCGGCATGCAAGCCCTGCAATGGTCACTGGATTATCCTGACCGCTTAAAAAAATGTGCCATTATCGCCAGCGCACCAAAATTATCGGCACAGAATATTGCCTTCAACGAAGTTGCACGCCAATCGATTCTATCTGATCCTGATTTCCATCATGGTCGCTATCTGGAAAATGACAGTTATCCAAAACGTGGCTTGATTTTGGCACGCATGGTCGGCCATATCACCTACTTGTCTGAAGAAGCCATGAAACAGAAATTTGGTCGCGATTTAAAATCAGGCAAATTTATGTATGGTTTTGATGTCGAATTCCAAGTGGAAAGCTATTTGCGTTACCAAGGCGAACAATTTAGCCGCAATTTCGATGCAAATACTTACTTGATTATGACCAAGGCCTTGGATTATTTTGACCCTTCGCGTGAATATGAACATTCTTTGACGAAGGCAATGAGTCAACCGAAGTGCCAATTTTTGGTGATTTCATTTACCACAGACTGGCGTTTTAGTCCAAGTCGTTCTCAGGAACTGGTGGATGCTTTGATTGATAATCATAAGCCTGTCAGCTACTTAGATATTGATGCTGAACAAGGCCATGACTCGTTCTTATTCCCTATTCCACTGTATGTGAAAACGCTACGCGCATTTTTAGGTGGAGAACAACAGTTGCAATCGACATCGCAGGAGCAGTACTAATGCGTATAGATCAACAACTCGCCGAAAGATGGATTAACCCGAACTCTAGCGTGTTAGACTTAGGTTGTGGTGATGGTGAATTGCTGGCTCATATGAGCAAACAGCACAATATTCGTGCCTATGGGCTAGAAATTGATCAAGAAAAGATTGCAATTGCCATCAGTCGGGGGTTAAATATTATCCAACAGGACTTAAACCTTGGTTTAAGCCGTTTTGCCGACCAGTCTTTTGACTCTGTGGTCATGGCACAAGCTTTGCAAGCTGTAGATGCACCCGATGTATTACTTCGTGATATGGTGCGTGTCGGCAAACAGGCCATTATTACTTTTCCAAACTTTGCGCATTGGAAGACACGTTCTTTTCTTGCCTTGAAAGGGAAAATGCCTGTTTCGGAAGCTTTACCCTATATGTGGTATAACACCCCGAATATTCATTTATGTACTTTCCGTGACTTTGAAGCCTTATGTGCTGAGAATCGGATTAAAATTATTAATCGACTTGCCGTTAATGGTGACCAACAAGGTAGTATGCTCAGTAAGCATATGCCGAACCTATTTGGTGAAGTCGCAATTTATCGAGTGAGCGCTCTATGAAAAAGACATTAATCAGCACATTTTTATTTGGTCTGATCAGTATACAAGCGCACGCTGACTATGTTGCTCAACCTCAATCGGTTGCAACACAGGCAGCGCGATATTCAGTGATGGGTATCAATGAATTGCAAAGCGCAGCAAAATCTGGTCAAGCTGGGGCACAGTTTTACTTAGCAACCCGTTACCAGTTTGGTAAAGAAGTAGCTAAAGATGAAAAACAAGCTTTCACTTTATTCAAGGCAGCAGCAGATCAAGGTTTATCTGCAGCACAATTGAATGTTGGCCGCATGTATGCAGATGGCATTGGTGTAAAGAAAGACGAAGCTTTAGCACGTAAATATTTCGAGAAAGCAGCAAGCAATGGTGACAACCGTGCCAGCTTCAATCTTGCTATGATGGAAGAGCAGAAAAAGAACTTTGTCGGTGCTTATCAATGGTATGAGCTTTCAACCCGCGATGGTATGTTGGACACTAAAGTAATCAGTCTTTCTGAAGGTAAGAAAACCGCGTTGGCTGCAAACTTGACTCAAGATCAGATTCGTACTGCACGTGACCGTGCTGATAAATGGATTCAAGCGCAATAATCTTGCTTAGAGCTATTGAGTAATAAAAAACCGACTATCACAAGTCGGTTTTTTATTGGTTTTATTCTCAATTGATTTAAATGTAGTCTAATTTCTACTTTTACAAAAAGAACTTAAACTGCTATTTATATTAAATTCTTCATTCTTTAGCACTCATGCCCCAGATATTTGCTGAACTCACCCAAGATCAGCCCCATCGTCCGATCTTGGAATATGCACTCCAGTATGTTGACGAGACTCTCCCTCGTGTTGTGATCGATTGTGGATGCGGTGCGGGCAATGAGGCTGCCTTCTTACTCAAACATGATTATCAGGTTCACGCCTTTGATCCATCCGAAGCAGCACAACAGGTGTGTCAGCATCGATTTAAAAATCATCCTAAATTCTTTTTCTCAAATCATATTTTTGAAGACTATCCATTTCCTTCAGCCAGCATTATCGTTGCTCTATTCAGTCTGTTCTTTTGTGCCCCCAGCCAAATTGATCATGTACTCGCAAAGATGAAACATGCCTTGCCCCAAGGCGGAATTTTATTAATACAACTTTTAGGTCAAGATGACCCTTGGTTATTACAACAGCCTCAGACTATGCAAGGATTTGATCGCAAGCAAATTGAACAACTGTTCATTGATGATTATGAAATTTTAATGAATGAAGAAACTAGAACAGAACATCCAAATGCTCACGGAAAAATGAAATTCTGGAATTTCCATACACTGATCTTGAAAAAAATTTAGCATGAAATTTTCTTTTACAGTTACGCCCTATTCAGATGGAATTTATACAGGTCTTAACATGCAAATCATTCCTTATGATTTGCAACGAAATCCAAATTGTGATCATTCAATTGTCATTGATGAAATCGCATTTTCATTAGTCGAGCACTTATTTTTAGGGAATGAAAGCCCTTGGTCACATTGGGAAAATACGTATCTTGATGCAGAAGAAATAGTACAAATTATTGCAAAACTTAATACCTATAAAATTTACTTAGAGGCTAAAAAATATTTACGCTATCACGATAATGTTCATCTTTTATTTAAACAGGAAACTAAACTTTTTAAGAAAAAATATCCGAGATATAAAGCGGATGTAATCAAAATGATGGATGATCTTATACGTTTCTTAAACAAGCTATTAGAACAAGGTATTGATGGACTTACCCTTCTTGGCGTTTAATCATAAAGACATACAACCAACTTAGACCACCAAATCGAGTACAATTCATCTGATTTAAAATATTGAGATTTTTCAGCATGTCTACCCAACCATGGCTCAACCAAGGCAGCCTTGTCCTTGCAAGTAATAACAAAGGCAAAGTAGTCGAATTTGAACATCTCTTTCAACAACTTGATCTTCCTGTCGAGATTATTCCTCAAGGTAAACTTGATATTGAAGATGCGATTGAAGACGGCCTCAGCTTTGTTGAAAATGCCATTATCAAAGCACGCCATGCGTCTAAACTTTCAGGTAAACCAGCGCTTGCAGATGACTCAGGACTTTGTGTGCCTATTTTAGGCGGTGCGCCTGGGATTTACTCGGCACGCTATGCGGGCGAACATGGTAATGATGCTGCCAATAACCAAAAATTACTGGCGGATCTTGCGCCTTTGCGTAAAGACGGCGAAGCCATTGAAGGGATGTTTGTCTGCGTATTGGCACTGGTCACTCATGCAGAAGACCCACTTCCACAAATTTTCCAAGGCATCTGGAAAGGTGAGATTTTAGCAGCAGCACGTGGTGAAAACGGTTTCGGTTATGACCCTTTATTCTGGTTACCAGAATTAAATATTTCCAGTGCTGAACTGAGCAAAGCTGAGAAAAATAAAATCAGCCATCGTGGTCAAGCCATGCAGCTGTTTAAAGCCAGTTTGGTTTAAAACCCTAAAGTGCTCTCCTATATGAGGGCACTTTTTATATGCAGCAATAGACCATAGATCACAATCACCACACAGCTTACGATGGTTCCCGCAGCAATATAGCGGGCTGAGATGCCCGTACCTTGATAATGGGTTTCCAACGCAACGATATTGGCGGCGGGTGGTAAACAAAATAGGAAAAACAAAACTGGGAGCAATGATTCAATCTGCGGAATCGCAATAAAATAATAGGTCAACGTACAGATCACGACGCCAGACAATAGCTTAAACATTAAGGTTCGAGTACTCAGCCACAAATCAGCCATATGTACGCGGGTATGTCTCAGCCACATGCCTAAAATACACATGCCCGCAAAGCTCATCCCAAATTTGGCAATATCATACAGTCCCTCTAGAACAAAATTACCCTGTAAACGATGAATCCCCAAGAGCCATAGAATTAAGGCTGCAAACAAGGCCAATACCGGTGGTGACTTCAGAACTTTTTGCAGTGTTGCAAGGTAATCAGTGGGCCCTTCTGAAACCGCAGCAACTGCCCAAATATTGCCAAACAATGAACCCCCAATATACAGCGCGATCATGGCACCACTGACCTGCTCTCCAAATAAGGCGATGGCAAATGGAAAACCTAACCAACCAATATTGCTATAACTCATACAGAGCGCTTGTAAGAGATCCTTTGAAAAATGGAAAAAACCATAAAATAAAAGAATCGATGTAATAAAACTAAATCCCATCAGTGCAAAGCTACCTGCCTGATAAAACACCATGTTGTAGATGATTACCACAGGAATAAATAAGCGTGCCAATAAGGAAGATAAGATTTTCTTCGCCTGTTCCGCGACTTTGAATTGAGCAAGCAACAGCCCAAAAATAAAGGCACTGATGGGGAGAATAAAGGTCATGTCGATCTGTTTTTATCATGTCTTGATATGTTGCTTATGCTAGCACTATTTAGCATTGGGTAAATGTGTTGTCTTAAAACTGCAATATAAGTGTCACATCTTTGTCATGGCAAGCTGTTGAGATATATCCAAAGTTTTATAGGAATAGAATGATGGCTGGTTTATCAATTTGGCACGTACTGATTTTTGCAATTGTAGTGATTCTACTGTTCGGTACATCAAAGCTAAAAAACCTCGGTAAAGACGTTGGCGGCGCTGTCAAAGATTTCAAAAAGTCAATGAAAGAAGAAGAAGCTGCGACACCTTTAAATGAACCTCGCACCATTGATGCTCAAGTTAAAAATACTGAAAGCTCAGTAAAAAGCTAAGCGAGCACGATTATGCTGAATTTGGGAATGACCGAAATCTTTTGCTTTGCCGTGATTGCATTGCTAGTGCTCGGTCCTGATAAATTGCCAGAAGCTGCACGGTTCGTAGCGAAATGGTATGGAAAAATTAAAAAGTTTATCAACAACATTCAGAACGAAATTGATCGAGAATTACGCCTTTCTGAGTTCCGCGAAGAAATGCAAAAAGAAATTGATAAAATCACTGAACTTGAACGCAGGATGCAACAACAGCTGGACGCGCTTAAAAATACACAAACGCCTTCTGAAGCTGAAGAAGTAAAAACTGAGACGAAAGCCCCGATCATCTATACGCTTTTTTCTCAGCAAGCGATCATCCCTTTCAGTCTTGAATATCAAAAGAAGTTACCTTTCAAACTAGCGCCGAATCTATCGACTCAACAGTTTGATCCAGAATTAAAGATTGCCGTATGAGCCAATTACCATCGACTTCAGTCAGTCCTGAGGAATCCTTACAACAAATGCCTGTCATGCAGCATTTGATTGTGCTGCGACAATATCTATTTAAGATTGTTGGGGTCACGATTTTTCTTTTCTTCTGCTTATTGCCCTTTAGAAATACGACCTATCAATGGCTTTCTGAGCCTTTGAGACAACAGCTGCCTGCAACCTCCACCATGATTGCAACCGATGTCACTGCAACATTTATGGCACCGTTTAAGCTGAATCTATTTGTCGCATTCATGTTGGCCATGCCGTATATCATTTATCAGATCTGGTCATTCATCAAACCTGCACTGTATGAAAAAGAACGTCATTTGGCTATTCCACTCTTATTAGGCAGTATTGTGCTGTTCTATTTAGGTGTGGCATTTGCTTATTTCATTACCTTACCAGCGATTTTACATTTCTTTATTAGTGTTTCCCCAGAAACAGTTGCACCAATGACAGACATCAACAGCTATCTCAGCTTCTGTCTAAAATTATTCTTGGTGTTTGGTTTTACCTTTGAAATCCCAATTATTACTTTAGTACTGATTTTAATTGGCGTGGTCAGTACCCAAACGCTCATTGAAAAGCGTCGCTTCATCGTAGTCGGGTGTTTTTTTGTCGCAATGTTTGTGACGCCACCCGATGCCTTATCCATGATCATGCTGGCAGTTCCGATGTGGATGCTATTTGAATTGGGTTTATTATTTGGAAAAATACTGGAAAAAAGAAAAGCCGCTGCTTAATTCAAATAGGTGAATAATCCCTGAAAATAGTTCAGGGATTATTTTTCTAATTCCATATTTATTAATTATTTACAAAATAAAAATTGTCTTCAAACTGCCTTCAAACTGTCAGAAAACTGTCATCTCCGCTTCATAGAATCGATCAGGATTTATTTACCATATATTACAGATACGGATTTACTATGACAGCCAATACCAATCAGCCAAGTCGTCGTGATATTTTAAAATGGTTCGCGGGTGTTCCGTTTTTACCACTAGGGGCAATGGGCACAGCAGCAGCTTTAACGGGTTGTAATGATGACAACGATAATAACGTTGTTACACCACCAGCAAAGTTGGTTAAATTTAAAAATGCCAAATTTACGCCAATGGCTGCACCATCAACCACAGCAGAAATGGCAACAACTTCTGTTAAATCAAGTTTAACAGTGACTTGGGAAGACAATACCAGCACTGAATATAAATTAGGTTATCAAGAATTTTTCCGTACCGGTATGGAAGTTGACAATATCAACGGCGGCAAAATTATCGCAGGTAGCTATTACGACATTAATAACCAACCAATCCGAGATACATCGGTTGTAGGTCAAGAGCGTCAATTCTTCTCTGACTGTCCAGATGGCTCTTCAATGATTCATCTCAAAGATGCAAAAGTTGACGGCGTCAACAATCCAGTGTTCCATGTGGTGCAGTTTGAATACACCACACAAAACTTGGCCAAACAAAGTATGTATGGTCAGTTGCCGTCGCCAATTGCCGTATTGACCTTAGATCAAGATCAAAAAACCGGACATCTTGCATTGAAAAAATACTTCAATGTCGATATGTCTAAAGTTCATGGTCTATGGATTACTTGTGGCGCTAGCCTTTCACCCTGGAATACACACCTTTCAAGTGAAGAATATGAACCAGATGCTTTTGATCAAATCGGTAGTACCTTAGCCACATTAAGAGCCTACAGTAAAAATCTATATGGCAATGAAAATACAGCTAATGCCTATAACTATGGTCATTTACCAGAAATCATTCTGGATGGTAAAGGACGTGGTACAGCGGTTAAACACTATTGTTTAGGCCGTATTTCACATGAATTGATTCAAGTAATGCCAGACAACCGTACCGTGATCATGGGTGATGACTATACCAACGGCGGTTTCTTTATGTTTGTTGCAGATAAGGAAAAAGATTTATCTGCGGGGACGCTATACGTTGCAAAATACACTGCTGAGCTGAATGAAACCTCTACAGCACCAATTAAATGGATCAAACTGGGTCATACTGACAGTAAAACCATTGAAGACTTGGTCAATGTTCGCGGCATTAAAGCTGAACACATTATGGAGAGCTTAACCACGGCACCTGCAGACTTAACGGGTTATACGCAGATTGTCCTAGATAAGAAGACACTTTGGATCAAGTTAAAAGAAGCCAATAACGGTTTCAGCAAAGCAGAAATCGAATTAGCTGCTGCCTTCCTCGAAACGCACCGTTATGCAGCCCTCAAAGGCGGTAGTATGGCATTTACCAAGATGGAAGGAACCACCGTGAATATCAAGGACAAGGTGGCTTATTCTGCACTTGCCAATATTCAAGACTCGATGATTGAGGGTAAATCGAGCTGGGTTGCTGCACATAATGTCAAATTCAAGAATACATTGAAAGCAGGCGGTGTACTTGCGCATGACCTGAAAGGCAGCCAAGTTGACCACCTAAACAATGTGATCAATAGTGAATGGACACCTTACCAAAGCCATATGGTTCTGATGGGCAAAGATATTCCAGTAGATAGCTTGGGTAATACGGCTGATCCCAATAACATTGCAAGCCCAGACAACCTAAAATTCTCTGAAACTTTACGTACTTTGTTCATCGGTGAAGATAGTGGTAACCATACCAATAACTTCCTTTGGGCTTATAACGTTGAGACCAAGTCTTTAGACCGAATTCTGTCTACACCAGCAGGTGCAGAGTCGACTGGTCTACATGCAGTTGATTCGGTCAATGGCTGGACCTATATCATGAGCAACTTCCAACATGCGGGTGATAGCTCAAGCCTTCCTGCTGAATTAAAAGCAAAAGTATTAGCCAACTACAATGGTGGTTATAGTGCAAGTGTCGGCTATATCACTGCTGACCCAGTCGGACCATCGATTGAGAAGAAAGCTTAAATTTCAGCGTTCATCTTAAAAAGTAAATGCCGACATCATGTCGGCATTTACTAATCTCAATCCATCACAATCCAACCATTCGGCTAGCGCTGGTGTTGATATAAAATGAATCGAACAGTAGGCTCATTTTATTCAAGTATTCAAATGAGCGTATTCGCTTAGCCAATCTATTTTTATGATAAAAAAAGCCCCTTTAAAAAGGAGCTCAATTCAGTCAATCCAGCTTTATGCAATTAATCACCAAAGTCTGAATAATCTTTGCTGGTAAATTTACTGTAGCTTTTCCAAGGTTCTGCAATATTGACCTGTTGGATATTGGCTTTCAGAATGTCATAGCGCAAACCATCTAGACTGCGCACTTCAACTCGTTTGGCAATGTTATTGCGATTATCCCATTCAATATTCATTTTATTTTTCTTATTCTGGCTTTCATACCAAGTGCTGTTGCTGTCTTTTTTCTTGACGGTCATTCCCTTTAAACTTTTAGGGTCAATCAAAAAATACACACAGTTCCAACAGTTGCTGAGTCCTAACATATCGACATCCGCATCTTGCAAATGGACCACAGTTTTATCTTCCATCAGCACCAAATTGAGTTTGGGCTGTTTTTTCTGATCAATAAAATAATGTTGGGCTGCTTCCGCTAAATCTAAATGTTTATGCCCACCCTTTTCATGTCCATGTTGATGATGTTTAGGCAGTACACGTTCAATCCAGATATTCTGAGTATTACGATACATGCGCTCCTGAAACACACTGGTACGTGTCACTCCATCATTGCCAATGGTTTGGGTCTCACGGGTAATATTGGCACTTAATACTGGAGCTGCATGTAAAGATGTCATTCCCAGGCTCAGTAATACTGCACTCATCACTAGACGCATGTTATTTCCTACATAAAAAAACCTCAGTCATAGTGACTGAGGTTGTTTGCAATATGATGAAAATCTTCAATAAAGTGTTGAGGGTCGGTTAACATTTCAACCATGCCTTGCGTTATTGGCTAAAACAACAGAAACAAGGCATGAAACGCAGACAATGGCTATCCCCCTTGTCAAGTTTCATAACGCAGTTTATGGAAGTTTTAGCCATAACCCTACGGGACAGGGGTGTTTTTTGCCGCTACTTTGTTAGGTCTTGCTTATTTAGAATGACTAAGTTTCACAAAACCTGCCTTGTATCGTCTAAAAACATCCTCTGTCGCAATGAGAGCTATCGCTCGTAAAGTGAAATGTTAGCAGACCCTATTTAAAACCAAAGGCTTCTTTTAACTTGCTGAATACCCATGCATTTTCACGTGTACCTTTAAATACTTGTGAACCCGCGCCTTCTGCAAATAACAGTACATCACCACCCCCATGGGTTTCGGAACCAGGATTGCCGAGTTTTACACCAACTTCTTGTAAATAATCATCTGCAGCTGCGTCATTGTCAGTAATGTCGATGCGCGATGTTGGACGCGGGCCACCACCATTACCAAATACCAAGGTGGTTGAGGTTTTACCATTGACATCCAGATTCGGTGCATGCTTCTTGCCGTCAGCCAATACACGCGTACGGGCGTCTGTTGCTTTGGCTTCTTGATAGCTATAGCTCAAACCCAAAATACCCGGGTTGGTGGTTGTTGTTTTCCCCGTACGCGCGGTATAACCGTTAAAGGTCATGGTATGGTCATGGTCAGCGGTCACAACGATCAGGGTATTCTTTAATTCAGGGTCAGTTTTCTTGATTTTATCCAATGCCGTCTTAATTGCATTATCAAAAGCAATGGTGTCTTGCAATGCGCGTTTGGCATTGGTTCCATGCAGGGCATGGTCAATACGCCCGCCTTCCACCATCAAGAAAAAGCCTTTGCCTGCAGTATCTTGAGCTTGTAGTAAATCAATCGATTTTGCGGTCATTTCAGCCAAACTTGGTTGGTTTGGCGCTGTTCGTGCTCGGTCTAAATCGTATTCCAGATGTGAGGTTGCAGAATAAAGACCAATATATTTTTTATTCAGTGGCGCTGCATCCATCTCTGCTTTGGTTGCACCTACGGTGTAGTTTTTAGCTTTTAATTCATTCAGTAAGTTACGCCCATCAACACGACCCTTTTTATTGTCAGTCGCATTATAAGGGGTGAAATGATTGCGCCCTCCACCCATCAATACATCAACGCCATCTAACAGTTTTGTATTATAACCTGCACCACCAGGAATCACCTGACGCGCAATCTCAAACTGCGCATTACGATTACACACATGAGCAAAGGTCGCCGCTGGAGTTGCATGGGTCAATTCTGTGGTGGTAATGGCACCGACTTTCTTGCCACTGGCTTTAGCCAATTCCAAAATCGTTTCCGCAGGACTTCCTGCCGCTACACTCGAACCTGGGGTTGGGCAATTATTAATGGCATTCGATACTTTGGTACCATCTGGTGCTGTACCCGCACTTGGTTCAACCGCGATCGTTCCAGGCGTCATCCCAATCACTTCATTACGAGTTTTCTTGCCCGTCATATAAGCAGCCATTGATGGTGCACTGTCGGTGGTTTGACCATCTTCTGAATAGGTCTTGATACGTACAGTACGACGTAAGGTGTCCATGGTTAATTTGCCAGATTCACCATAACCATAAATACGGCTTGCTGTGACGGTGGTTGGGCCCATGCCATCACCCAAGAAGAAAATGATATTCTTGGCTTCACCCGCAGCTTGTGCACCAGTGCTTGCAGCAACTAATGTAGCAGTTAAAACAGATGCTTTCATACCGAACTGACCTAATTTAAATTGTTTTAACATCATCGTTCTCCAGTCTGTTGTTATTTATCTAGGCCAATGGCTTTGCGAACTAAGTTAAAGACTTCGATGTTTTCAAGGCTACCGTGGAAGTTGTCTGAACCAACACCAATCGCACCCAGGAACACATCGGTACCCCCATGTGTTTCACTGTCTGCAAACCCAGTTTGCACCACAGCCTCTTGCTGGAAGTCATCTGCAGCAGTACCCGTGCACCACCCTTCTTTGTCGATATCCGTACCACGACTATCAGTAAATTTACCCGCTGGGCCCGTCACTGGATTACAGCTGTCGTTATCGGCCAATGCCCCACGCGCTTCGATACGATCATTGTCTAAACGCTTTTTACCTGTACCAAAGCCGATAATTGGATATGGGTTACCATTCACATCGGTTGAGAAACCTGCTTTGTTATAGTTTTTGACTAAACCGAGCACACTAGTCTCTGCTCCTTTCACATATTTACCGGTACGTTTTGCATAACCATTCAAGACCATGGTGTGGTCATGGTCAGCCGTGACCACGATCAAGGTATTCTTGAGCTCAGGATCGGTTTGTTTAACTTTATCAATCGCAGCTTTGATTGCATTATCAAACGCAACCGTATCTTGTAAGGCGCGCTTGGCATTGGTGTCATGCAGAGCATGGTCAATACGTCCACCCTCAACCATCAAGAAGAAGCTTTTGTTTTTTGCTTGGAGGACATCAATGGCCTTGGTGGTCATATCAGCAAGACTTGGCTCATCAATTTTCTTATTGGTACGATCCAAGTCATAGTTCATATGGCTGGCATTGAATAAGCCCAATAATTTCTTGGTTTTACTCGGATCAATTTTGGTTAAATCACTTCCGCTTGAAACAAAGCTATAGCCCTGATCTTGCATTTCTTTGATCAGATCACGGCCATCAGCCCGTTTACCGCCCGATACTGTCGTTGGTTTAAACTGGCGTAAGCCACCACCCAAGACCACATCCACACCATCGTTTAATTTAGTGTTATACGCGCCCCATCCTGTTCCCTTACCCGCAGGAACCAATTGTGCTGCGATATCATTTTCAGCATCACGATGGCACACATGCGCATAAGTGGTGGCTGGTGTTGCATGCGTCACACGGGTTGTGGTGACAAGCCCAGTCCCCATGCCTTGTGCCTTAGCAAGTTCCAGCAATGTTTCTGCTGGCTTCTTGCCTTTATTGGCTGCAACATCGTCACAGGTACTGGTACCGTCTGCTTTCGGTGGTGATGCGATGGTACCTGACTGCATGGAAATGACTTCATTGTTCATTTTCACACCAGTCATATACGCTGCCATAGATGGTGCACTGTCTGTCACCTGACCATCTTCTGAAAAGGTACGCACAAATGCAGTTTCTGGGAGCGTATCAATGGTCAAATCTCCATCTTCCCCAACGGAATAAATACGCGATGCGGTTAAGGTGGTAATCCCCATCCCATCGCCCAAGAAGAAAATTACATTTTTTGCGGTTGGTGTTTTTGGTACTTCTGTTTCGTCATTATTATCACTATTGTTACAAGCAGTCATTCCAGCTGACAAAACTGCCATTAAACTGACCGCCAATAGCTTTTTGGAAAAGCCCGTCTTTGATAAGAACATAGAATATCCCCAGATGTATTGTTTGGACGTAACTTGATTGACTAGACCATAACAATGCTGGGTGACCCTTTTATGTCACCTTGATGACAGTATTATTTCATCTTGTTGTTTTATATAGACAATTATGTTATAACATATCAACCTAAAGATTCAAATCGATGTGCAGATCAACCACCTGCCCCTGCTGTTCTCCTTGTTGAGATTTCTCCAACCATTGCCATTCAGTGTCCGTCAATCTTAAAAAATTAGAACATCGTGTCCCATAAATTGGACTTTGAATAAAGGTGGACGACAATAAGGCCTCCATCTCTGGATTAATTCCCGTATCGGGTAGCAGATTGGCGATAACTTTACGCTCATCTTCCAAAATATCCCAAGCGGCGGCATCAATTGCGGATTCAGCAATTTGTGGTTGCTGCAACATCGGTAAAAATTCTTGAGTAAAGCGTTTACGCAAATGTCGAGTCTTGGCCCAATCTTCTGACATGAGACCATTGGACACCACATACACCCCATTGGCGAGCACTTGAGGGGCTTCACCACGGTTACTCATATATACTGCTTGGGTTTGATCTCCGACAAACAAATTAAAACCTGCATAATCCTGTTGCTGTTGTTCCAATTGCTGCGCAAAACGGATCGGGGCTAAATTACTTTCTAAAAAAGATTGAATCAGATGCCCGCGAGAAGTCGTATAACTTTTTTGATCGCGACCATTACGGAAATTGGTGACAATCGCCCAACGCCCCAATGCTGTCACCCCCATCCAGGTTCCACCTGATTGTAAATCCTGTCCGGCTACAATGCTGCTATTTTGCCATGCATGCAAGGCAGCACTGGGCCGATGATAAAATTCATCCCGATTTGAGATTAAACACAGCGGCATCTCATCTAGCACCTGCCATGCAAAAGCGACAATACACATAATTCCTTTTTCTCCCACGTTTTGGGACATCGATCTTTCACATTGAATGTACAACATTTTTCACATCATTCCGCTACAATCTGCTCAAAATATAAAATTGAGGAGCAGCGATGCTGACCTATCCAAATATTGATCCAGTTGCGCTGAGCTTAGGACCCGTCAAAGTGCACTGGTACGGGCTGATGTATCTTCTGGCTTTTCTATGTGCATGGGGTTTAGCATCGTATCGCGCTAAACAACGTGATGGCTGGACAGGCGACATGGTGTCAGACCTGGTCTTCTACGGCGCATTAGGTGTTGTGCTCGGTGGCCGTGTCGGCTATGTGCTGTTCTACGAATTTGGTAAATTTTTAGAAAATCCATTGTGGTTATTCCAAGTCTGGACTGGTGGCATGAGCTTCCACGGCGGCTTCCTCGGTGTGATGATTGCGATGCTGTTTTGGTGTAAAAAATACCAAAAAACATGGTTCCAAACCTTGGATTTTATTGCGCCATGTGTGCCAACAGGCTTAATGTTCGGGCGTTTTGGTAACTTTATTGGCGGTGAACTGTATGGTCGCCCAGTACAAGACCCAAGCTATCCCTTTGGAATGATTTTCCCAACAGATCCACTCGGTTTGGTGCGCCATCCCTCACAAATCTATCAAGCACTGTGTGAAGGTTTGATCCTCTTTATCGTATTGTGGTGGTTTAGCTCTAAACCTCGTCCGCGTATGGCCGTTTCAGCTCTATTCCTTGTCGGCTATGGTATTGCTCGCTTCTTTATGGAATTCTTCCGCGAACCCGATGCAGACCAAGGCTACATTTTATTTGGCTGGATGACCAAAGGCCAGATTCTCAGCTTCCCAATGATTATTATTGGTCTGTGGATGATCTGGTACGCTTACCGTAAAAACATCTATGACTGGCAGTTAAAGAAATAATAAAAATGGGAGCGAATGCTCCCTTTTTTAGCCCAATAATTTAAGCTATTTATCAATCTTTTTATCAATCTTTCAAAAACAGCGTATATTGATTCTATTCCTTTCAGGAGAGAGTCGATGCAGCAACAACGTCAGCATCTCGCCCACTTTAAAGTGCATGAGCTGGTTCTTAGCCTCTCTCCCCTACAGTTCAATCCGCAGCTGGTCTGCCAAATCGAAAAATCACTTGAACTCAGTTTCATCAACGACAATGAGCCGCATCGGGTATGTTTCGCCAACCAAAACACCGAATTACAAGATGCCTATAAACAGGTGTTTAGCGCAGTTGATCTACTCGATTATCTCTATGCAAGTTTAATCTCAGACCAGCAACATGCAGAAAAAATACAACTACAGAATCCTGCCTTAGCCCCGATTCCCTACCCAACTGACAATCTTACTTTCTGGAGAATGGTCGCAACTGGGCGGCAATATCGACTTTCGCTGAGTTAAAATTTTCCAGCCAACGCTTTTACTACTTCACCTAAACGCTTACCTTGCGCTTCACACAAGATTTTCTCATCTTGACTTAAGCTCTGATCATGACGTGGCCCGCTAACATGACTGGCACCATACGGTGTTCCACCAGTTTTGGTATTGGACAAGGCTGGAATCGAATTGGGTAGTCCCATAATCATCATTCCATGATGAAACAACGGCGGTAACATGCTCAACAAGGTACTTTCCTGACCGCCATGCATTGAACCTGATGAGGTAAACACACAAGCAGGCTTATTATGCAAAGCACCATTCAGCCATAGGCTGGTGGTTTGATCCCAAAAGTACTTCATCTCACTGGCCATATTGCCAAAACGCGTTGGCGAACCCAAGGCCAAACCCGAACAATGGCTGAGATCTTCTAAAGTGCAATAAATGTCGCCATCTGCCGGAATACTCGGTGCCGCTTCAGTCACAACGGTGGCTAAATTCGGCACGGTACGAATGCGCGCCGTCACCCCTGCAGCTTCAATTCCATCGGCAATCAGATGCGCCATTTGCTTGGTTGAACCATATTTACTGTAATAAAGAACAAGAACGTAAGGTTGCATCACTTTCAAGAATTTTGTTAAAAAGGACACTATACGACATTTTTTACTTTTTGAGCTGTAGTAAATCCTGTGATTACACAGGATTTTTATTAAAAATAACTAGGATAGAACCCATGATCTTAAATCGTTATCTAAAAAAACTGCCTTTTTTAGAAAAAACATGGTTTCAATTTATTGTGTTTGTGTTACGACGCTTTGAAGCAGATCGCTGTCGGGAACAGGCAGGTGGTTTAACCTATACCACCCTGTTTGCAGTGGTACCGATGCTGACGGTTTTTTTAGTGATTATCTCCTCGATTAAAGCTTTAGAACCCGCCAGACAGCAACTACAACAGTTGATCTACAGTAACTTTCTACCAAAAAGCACCATTGCTTTTGACAAGGCCCTCAATGCCTTTACCGAAAAATCCAGTAACCTGACCATCATTGGTGTGCTGTTCCTGTTTGTCACCACCGTGCTGATGCTGACCTCGATTGAGAATGTATTTAACCGGATTTGGCGAGTGAAGGAGACTCGAACGGGTTTGGTCGGTTTTATGCGTTACTGGACCATCATTTCATTAGGACCCATTGTTTTGGGCAGTGCCTTTGTGCTGTCTTCGACCGTAGCATCAATCAATGTACTCAGTAATAATTTTGCGGGTTATCAACTCGATGGTGCTTTTATTCTGTGGTTGATTTCATTTTTATTAACCATTATCGGTTTCTTTATTTTATATTGGACCATTCCCAACCGTATTGTTCCTGCCCTTTCAGCACTGATCGCAGCCTGCTTTAGTGCGACCATCTTCGAAATTTTGAAGCGCTTTTTTGGTTGGGTGATGAGTAACTTTACCAGCTATGAAATCGTGTATGGTGCTTTTGCAGCGGTACCGATTTTCCTGCTATGGATTTATTTATCTTGGAACATTATCTTATTAGGCGTGGAAATCAGTTATGCGCTCACCGCCTTTCACTCAGGTAAAGAACAAAAGCGTCATCCAATATTAATGATGTTGGATATTCTGGAATTATTTTATAAAAAACAGCAAATCGGACAAAGTGTCAGTGAAAAAGAGCTGTTAAATATTATTGGTCGGGGTGAACTCGGCCGCTTACCATCTTTTATCTTGCAACTGGAAGCCCAGAACCTGATTATGCGCACGGATAAAGACGAATATGTGTTGGTCCGTAATCTGGCTCAGGTGGATTTCTGGAGCTTCTTCACCGCATTGCCTTATCCACTACCGTTACGTCCCGATGTTGAGCATATTCATCAGGACGATGAATGGATGGAGCGACTTGGCCCTTCCTTGGTTGAAACTAATGATTATTTAGCAGCCAAGCTGTCCATTCCACTGTCCACCCTATTTGAACAGAAATAAGTAAAAAGACCTCGCAAGAGGTCTTTTTTATTTCCTTAACCAGCCCTGTAAACTCACCACCACAATGCCAACCAAGACCAACGCAGAACCAATCACAAAGTTCAGCTCAATTTTTTCGCCCAATAACCAGACGCCAAAAGCCATCCCAAATAAGGGAGTCAGGAAGGAAAAGACGCCAAGGCGGGAAGCTAAATAATTTCGTAGCAACCAAAACCATGCCAAGAAACTGGCAAAAGAAACCACCAAAGTATGGAAAGCCAGACTGCCCATCACCAATGGAGTAAAGTGAATCGTCGCTTGTCCCAAAACAATCGCAGCGCCAAACAATAATACAAAACTACCGGCCAATTGATAAAACAGCGTTTGAGTCACCGCCGCTTGTGCAAGTGAGGATAAACGTACGGTAATGGTGGTTGCTGCCCAAGCAATACTGCCAGCCAAAGCCAGTAAGTCCCCCCACAACATTTGACGATCCGCAATTGATGCGCCTGAGTTAGTACGTAAGAACGTCACCACGATCCCTAAAAAAGCAATCCCGATGCCTGTCCATTGCAACAGACTCAAGCGCTCGGAAGGAAGCTTCCAATGTAGTCCCAAGGCGACAAAAATCGGTGCGGTATACAGCAGTACCACAGCATGTGAAGCCGAGGTTAATTGTAGAGCTTGTGCCAATAAAAAGAATTCTAAAGAAAATAAAAAGGCGACCAATGCGCCCGCTTTCAAATTCTGGCGATTAAAAAGCTGACTGGTTTTATCGAGGTAAAGTAAGGGTAAAAGTAGTATAGCGGCAAGGCCAGAACGTAGCGCGATTTGCATTAAGGGCGAAATATCAGGCGCTGCCATTTTTAAAATGACTTGTTGTAGTCCCCAAATCATACACAGTACGATCATCAGACTTGATGCGGTTGCATCTAATACTTTGCGCTCATCCATTTCGCATTCCTGATTTTATGGCTTGAGCCTCAATATAAGACTGTCGTATTTTCATGATATAGTGAAAATACGACAATAGATGCGTGTTTTCAGGCAATTCTCATGTTATGAAAAAATCAGCACAACGGATTCAAGATTTTCAGGCCATCCCGACCTACAATGAGATTCCAGCACCCTTGTGGCTACAGATCCGTGATGCACCTGCGGAGACTTTTTATCCCAAACATGCCCATGCTTGGGGGGAGTTTATCTATGCCTTCGACGGCGTTTTAGAAGTCAATATTGAGCAAATTCATTATTTAACCCCACCACCTTACGGGATCTGGTTGCCACCGCATGTACAGCATAGTGGTATCAATCGTAACGAGGTGACGCATTGCACCTTATACGTGCATGAATCCCTCTGCCGCAATATGCCTCAACAGGCGGGTATCTTATTGTCTGCACCTTTAGTCTCTGCGCTGCTCGAACATATTCGTAAACACCCCTTTGCTGAACAAGATCCAGAATATTTACGCTTGCTGCAAGTTTTGCTCGATTCACTGACTCATGCAGAGTTGGTGGGCAGTTATCTGCCAACCACGGAGCATCCCGCGCTGGCGAAAATATTGATGCACTTACATGAATTTCCTGCTGATAACAGCACTCTGGAACAGCTGGCACAGATGATCAATATGACTGAACGCACCCTTGCCCGTTATAGCCAAAAAGAGTTAGGAATGTCATTGCATGAATGGCGGCAACGTTTAAAAGTGATGAAAGCGATGTCGATGTTAAATCAGGGCAAGACTATTGAAAATATTGCGCTAGATTTAGGTTATGCCAGCTCATCAGCTTTTATTTATATGTTTAAACGCTGGATGCATTTCACCCCAGACCAGTTTCGTAAGCTGTATCAAGGCAGTTAAGTTGCTATCAACGCCTTAACGAAGATTGGACTCAACGGAAAATCATACTTTCAGATATAAAAAATGGCGCTGCTCTTCAGAACAGCACCATCCTTTTATTTCAACTTAGGCTTTGACAAAGGTATCCCAGTCATATTCGCCAGACTGGGTAATCAATTTCATGGTCAATTGATCATTGGCACGTAATGCCCCCACGCCTGCGGGTGTTCCTGTCATAATCACATCGCCTGCTTCCAGACTAAATGATTTGTTAATCTCAACAAGTAGAGTCCCAATATCAAAGATCATATCTTTAGTAAAACCATGCTGACGGTCTACCCCATTGATATTCAAAATTAGCTCTAGCTCTTGCAAGTCACCAATTTCATCTGCTTCAATCCAGTCCGCCAAAATACAGGCGCCATCAAAGGCTTTGGCACGTTCCCACGGTTCGCCCTTGGATTTTAAATCGCTCTGTAAATCACGCAGGGTCAAATCCAGACCTAAAGTGATTGCACCAATGGCTTCTAGGGCTTTGGCTGGATCGGTTTCTTGCGATAATGGATGTGCGATTTGCAAACAAATTTCGCATTCATAATGACATTCACCCAAAGCCTGATTCCAGCTCACACCTTGAGCTAAAGAGCCAATACTGCTTGGTGGCTTAATAAATAGCAAGGCACGGTCAGGAATGGCATTGCCCAATTCCTTGGCATGTTCCGCATAATTTCGACCGACACACACAATTTTTGAAGGACGTGTACTCATGAAAACTCCTTGTTCTTTCAACCGTCGATAAATTTACTTTTTAAAACTATTTTCAAATTTTGTTTGATCTGCTGAATCACTAAATGCACGTTTAGGCACGATCACCACAGTATGACTTTTCAGCTCCAACATGTAGGTCAACTTACCCACCGCAAATGATTGGACTTCAGCATATTGTGCACTTTGTTTTTTGCCTGCGGCATATAGTTCAAAATGATCTTGATAAAGATCAATGCCCTGCTCGCTTTTACCAAACTGATAACGTACAAATTGGCGCTTAAACAACATCGGTAATAACCAGTAGCGCATGACTGCTTGCATCACCAGGAAAAAAGCACCCAGTGCAACGTAATAACGCCCAACGCCAGAAAAACCTAAATAGACTCCCCACAAAATAATCGCAATACTGATCACTGGGGTTAAAAAGCGGCTAAAGGTTTTTTTGCCAAAAGTGACCAAAGCAAAACCATCTTGTGATTCTTCTAAATTCAAATAATAGCGCACCGATACACTTGGACGTTGTTCAGACATTTTTGATTTCTAACATTTGAAAAAAAACTGATCTATTAGAACATAAATGATTTAATGGGAAATCACATTTATCGCGATTTAATACAAAATTTAAGTGTGATGTTTTCTCTCTTTTGGGCTCGCCCTTTTATATCAATTTAGTTTTATCGATGAATTTAACAGTATGAAAATGATGAAGATGCCACAACAGTTTAGATCTTTGCTGCTTCTTTTAGGTCTTTTGATCACACTCAGCGCCTGTAACCAACAATCCTTTCTCGAAAAGATTGTACCGCCCCAAGAAAAGGCTTTTGCCGAGGATATGTTTAATCAACTCAGCAACAAAAACTATGCCGCAGTTGAGAAATATCTCAGTCCAGAACTGCAAGATGAATCCACCCATAGCACCTTGATCCAAATGGCGGGCTTATTTCCGGATGAACCCGTTAAAAATATCAAGTTAATTGCAGCCAATAAAAGCTTATTTAAAGATGTCGTCACTTATCAATTAAGCTTTGAATATGAATTTGCGGATCATTGGCTGATGAATAAAATCGTACTCAGTAAACAGGCAGATCAAATCCGTATTATTGGCATTCATGTTGAACCGATTGACCATTCAGTCCAAGCCATGCATGGCTTTACATTTGCAGGAAAAAGTCTACTGCATTATGTCGTGTTCATCCTTGCCATTGCGATTCCGCTGTTTTGTATATATGCCTTTATCCTATGCATAAGAACCCCCATGCAAAAACGGAAATGGGCGTGGTTAATTTTTATTTGCTTTGGCTTTATGCAATTTTCACTAAATTGGACCGATGGCAGTTACGCTTTTCAAATGCTGAGCTTCTTAGTCTTAGGTGCAGGTTACTTCCAGCAAACGGTCTATAGTCCAATTATCTTGCAAATTGCATTGCCACTGGGTGCCATCTTGTTTGTCTATCGTCGTAAAAGCTTAATGGCTGAACAATAAACTTTTCCCAGCCCCGCTCCAGACAGCCACTTGAGCGGGTTTTACACAACATGACTATTTTTCATGCATAAAAAATTTTATTAATAAGCAGTATTGATCGCTCTAGTGAGAGGGATCTGGTCATTGGATGAAATCACGGATAAAAATCAAAGGAATGTGATGGCTTATTTGAATCGTCTAATCTTGCCCTGTGTTTTATTCGGGCTCACACAAAGCTGTTTTGCACAAATCTTGCCTTGGACAGACAATATTCCGAGTGCCCTACAACCATTTCAAAACAATCCGCAACTGTTGGCCAGTTATACCCAAAACAATATTTTTATTTACGGTCATCCTGCAACCAAAACAGCGGTTCCGACACTGAAAAGCAATCCTCAGCCCAATGTCAGTTTTAACTCAGCCGCGATCATTGTTCCCGTTAATGCACAACAAGTGGCCAAAACACTGACCGATTTCAGCCATTATGTCGGATTATTCCCAACGCTCAAATCGGCGAAGACATTAGAACAGTCTGGCAATATTGTTCAAATGAAATATCGAGTCTCGATTCCGACCCCAATTCCTGTACTCAATTTTAATGAAGACGTCACCCTACAACATCAGATTAAGTCGAATAGTATTGCCAGTCTGGTGATTGATGCGCCGATTCCCTACGGCGTCGGTAAATTTGAATGGTTTGCACTGGACGAGAACCGCACCTTAATCACCTTGACCCAATGGGGTGATTTGAATCAACCCAAAGGATTTATTTTTAAGAAAATTCTAAATGCCATTCCTGAGGTCAAACTCGGAATTCCAAGTAGTAGTAATGCCTTTATTTTAGAATCCTTAAGAGCCCGTTTTATTCAATCCAATCTTAAACCACTCAATGCAGGACAAATGCCGAATCCGCAGTTGAATGCAGCACAACTGAATAAAGTCACACAATTGATTCAATCCGCTCAGCAACCTGTCAGTGTCATTCATGCACCGACCAGTATGCTGTATACCCATGGCCGAGAATCCATGCGTTTTACCACCACCTATGAATTTTATAAACAACCGACTCAACCCTTGCAGAAATGGCTGAGCCCATCGGCCTATCAGGAACTGTTCCCTCGGCAAATTAAAAAAGTGGTGACCACTCCCATCCAAAATCAGGCACAGGATGCGGATATTCAAGTCAATGTTGGTCTAGGTGTCATCAATATTCCCTTTGCCTTTAAGTTACGCTTTAACTATCCGCAAGCGGCTGAAAATAATTTTTATGCCAATGGTGGAGATTTGCGTTTTATTAAAGGAAAAATGCAGTTGAGTTCACTTAATCAAGGCAGCTTATTCAGCATAACCAGCGCGATGAAAATCGATGAAAAAGCCCCATTCTTGTTAAGGGCCATGCGCAGTCTGCCTTATCATGATGTACTTCCCGCCGTTGGGGGTAATGCCGTGTTTGTACAAAAAATTAAAGCAAAAACATAAGACGTAAAAAAACCGCATTTAAGCGGTTTTCTTTATTCAAATTGGTGCGCTCAGAGAGATTCGAACTCCCGACCCCTTAGTTCGTAGCCAAGTGCTCTATCCAGCTGAGCTATGAGCGCATATTTGATGAAGCGCATTATACGCACTTCCCCCCAAATGATAAGCCTTTTTTCACAAGATTGCACTCAACTGGCTATAGATTCGGCACTCTGTTGTTGTTTGAACAAAATACACCCATAATCACCTTAAAATTCTGCCGTACGCTCTCATTTCATTAAAATCACTCAAGCTATCCCTTTATAACATTCCTCTGATTGGTAAGTTTTTTTTAACAACATCCCCAAAACATGCTAAATACTACGACTTTAGATTTATGTTAATTTAAAAAAAATGAATTAAGAAAAAATTTAAAATATTGATCTTTATTAATTAAATATCATTAAAAATTTATTAGAAATATTTTTTTGCAAAGCAGTAACAAATCTTAAAAATTTCTTATTTCGATACCAACTTCAAACCTAAATATGACTTTAATTATCTGATAAAACAGACTAAATGAACTAAGTAAAAAACACTATCCTTTTTTAAATAAAATACAAATGTAAATTTAATA
This sequence comes from Acinetobacter proteolyticus, assembly GCF_000367945.1. Lineage (GTDB taxonomy): Bacteria > Pseudomonadota > Gammaproteobacteria > Pseudomonadales > Moraxellaceae > Acinetobacter > Acinetobacter proteolyticus. The sequence continues at coordinate 3,598,873 of NZ_KB849179.1, read as the reverse complement.
AAATTTATCAAGCCATAAATATATTAAAATTCAGTATCTTAAACTCATATTTAACAATCCATTTTTAAACCGTTACAGATTGACAAAATAATTGCCACATATAACACTAAATACGATTAATGTGACTTTAATCACAAAACCAAAACCATTTAATAATTACTCAAAACAACACAACTTTAAAAATATAGGTATCGTTATGCTTTTCAAAAGTCTTTTATCACCCATTAAAAGTATTACTTCAAGTTTAGTTGATAGTAGTATCTCGACATCACACGTTGGCGGTTCAATCCTTGCTCCATTATCCCTATCTACAATTACAAATATCGTTTCAACAAATACTGTAACGCATACGGTTAGTAATCTTACAGACGGAGCAGCAAGCAATCCAGTCAGCGCAATTACAGGTATTTTAGGAGGTGTAACAGGCGGTTCTAGCCCTCTTTCAACAGTGACAAATATTCTTGGTGGAGTTACTGGCGGTGCAGGCGGGAATCCTCTTGGTGCAGTAACAGGAATTATTGGCGGCATTACGGGTGGGACTGAAGGTGGTCCTCTCGGTGCTGTCACTGGAATTATTGGTGGCATTACAGGTGGGGCTGAAGGTGGCCCGCTAGGTGCTGTCACTGGAATCATCGGTGGCATTACGGGTGGAACTGAAGGTGGCCCTCTCGGTGCTGTCACTGGAATCATTGGTGGCATTACAGGTGGGGCTGAAGGTGGCCCGCTAGGTGCTGTCACTGGAATCATCGGTGGCATTACGGGTGGAACTGAAGGTGGCCCTCTCGGTGCTGTCACTGGAATCATTGGTGGCATTACAGGTGGGGCTGAAGGTGGCCCGCTAGGTGCTGTCACTGGAATCATCGGTGGCATTACGGGTGGAACTGAAGGTGGCCCTCTCGGTGCTGTCACTGGAATCATTGGTGGCATTACAGGTGGGGCTGAAGGTGGTCCTCTCGGTGCTGTCACTGGAATCATTGGCGGCATCACGGGTGGTGATTTAGCGAATAATCCAGTAACAGGTGTGATTCAAAGCGGTATTGATGTCCTTCAAGGGCTAGAGAGTTTAAAAACCGACATCATCAATACGGGCATTGATACTGTTGCAGGTACGATTATTAGCGCTGTTCACCAGTCCGAACATCCTATTGGAGACTTAGCAAATCTAGGTACCCTCACTTTTGAAACTTCTCGTGATACAGTTAATGGTACCCTCGAAGCAGTATCTCATCTTGCTGGTGCTGATCTTGGTGGCGCGACAGGTTCATTGACTGGTGTTGTGGGTACGCTTGTAAATAATAGTTCAATTGCATCAAATACAGTGCAACATATCATTGGTGATATCACCAACATTGGTAGTACAGGTCCATTAGGTACAATTACTGGCATTATTGGTGGCATCACTGGCGGAATTGGCGGCGGTGAAGGTGGTCCTCTGGGCGCAATCACGGGCATTATCGGTGGCATTACGGGCGGTATTGGTGGCGGTGAAGGCGGTCCTTTAGGTGCGATCACTGATATCATCGGCGGTATTACAGGTGGTGACTTAGGCAACAATCCTGTTACTGGTGTGATCCAGTCTGGTATTGATGTGCTTCAAGGTGTTGAAAGTCT
>NZ_KB849179.1:3588490-3595892 GCF_000367945.1 Acinetobacter proteolyticus | reverse complement strand
TCAACTGCTTCTGGTCTGGTTCAACACGCAGTCGGTGACCTGACTGATGTCGGCGGCCTGCTTGGTGGTATTGGCGGTGGTGAAGGCGGTCCTCTGGGCGCAATTACTGGCATTATTGGTGGCATCACTGGCGGAATTGGCGGTGGTGAAGGTGGTCTAAGTGTGATTACAGATATTCTTGGAACCATTAATAATGGTGCAAATAGTGGAGATGTGATTGCAGGAATTGCTCAACCGATTCAAACCGTTATCAGCAATGGCAACATTGCAATAGATACCTTACAAGATCATGTAACGACCCTATTCAGCGATAGTTCACTGGATAGTATCAATAACCTTATCAGCGTCAGTGTTGGCAACGGAGATTACAGCCTTCATGGCAGTGTGGATGGAATTTTAGATGCGCTCACAGGAACAGTCACTTCAGGTATTGCGGTCGGTGAACCAAATCCAAATGGTGGTTCTTTAACAGATCTTGTATCTCTTCAATCCCCACTCAACAGTCTTACAGATCATCTATTCAGTTCCGTAAATCATTTCTAAATAGATCGATTCAAAAAGCCGCTGATATCAGCGGCTTTTTATTTTTAAAACATTTATGAATTCTATTTTTCAGTTAAATTTAGTACTTCTGTTTTTCAACCCAACACATTATGTTTATAATTACGGCACAAAAGGTTTATTAATTTAAAAATAAAAATCACTCAAAGTCATAGATTTAAATACTTATAAAATTATAAAAATACTAATCAAAACAACATAAGACAATTAAATGCCAAAAACTATAAAAACTAAATAAAATCCCCCAAGAGCCTTTTAAATTAGGCTCGATTAATCCCCCTTAAACCTCAAGTAAAAAGAGACAGGGATTAATTAGGCATAATTTTTAATTTGTTAGGATGACATCAATGAAAATTAATTTCTTTATCGCCAGTATGCTTTGCATGGCAACCAGCTCAGCATTTTCATCACCTAAATTCTATGGTGAGATTGATACCAGTATCGATTATATCCCCGAAAAAAATGCGAATTCTGCTGACCGTGATACCTGGAAAATGAATAGCAATAGTTCATTTCTCGGAATTAAAGGTGAGGAAAAATTAACCAATCGCTTAAGTGCACTCTATTTAATCGAATGGGCATTTAATGCCGATGGAGATGGAACGGACTGGTCTCATCGAGATCGATATATTGGCTTAAAAGATGAAAAATTTGGTACGTTGAAAGTGGGTAAAAATAATTCTCCTTTAAAAAAAATGTCGAGTGCAGTAGATAGTTTTAATAATTATATGCGCAACACTGCCGATGTGAGAGGTATTATGCCAGGTGAAAATCGGATCAATAATTCCGTGGTTTATGATTCACCCAAAATCACAGTCAGTGATGAAGCCAATCTTGCGTTCAGTGTTTTACTTGCGACAGGAGAGGCCCAAGGCATTGCCAGTAGTCAAGGAGGCGTTACTGTAGACGGCAATGGTTTAGGTGATGCATGGTCAACCTCCCTAACCTATACCAGTCCAATGTTTTTAGCTGGAATTGCCTACGACAAAGCGATTCCAAGCAACTTCCTAGGTCGTGGTTTCTTGAATGCTGCTGATCCTCATATTGATATTAATCGTGTATTTGCTGCAGCAAATACGATTCGTCTAACAAGCCTAATTAAACCCATCGAAGGAATGGCATTAAAAGCATTGATACAAACATCAGAAGTTGAAGAAGCCAGTGGTAATCAAGCAGGTGCAGCCAATATTGATCAATCGGTAGGTTGGCTCTTAGGTGCTGAGTATCGCTTGTCAAACGATTCGAAATGGAATGTAAAAGCCCAATATAGCCAGAATTCAACCCGTTTTAAAAATGACGATGCAAACTATGATGCTAAACAAATTATGGCAGGAGTTGATTATCTGTTTAACAAACAAGTCAAGGCATATGGCTACACAGCTTATGCAACCTTCAAACAGGCAGATTTAGAAGATAAGCAACCTGTAATTGGGACTGGTTTAGAATTTAAATTTTAGAACAAAAATATAATCCCTCCAACAAGTCTAAAGCCCATAAACTTTAGGCTTTTTACATCCACAGAAAATTATTTGTAATATAATAAGAACGAATAACCTAAAATATCAAACACAGCGTCCTATATTGATAAATAAGAAATTAAAATATTTTAATTTAACCAATAAAAACAATATTTATTTCAAAAATAAATTATTCAAAAAATTATATTTAAAAAAAGAATCTCTACAACCCAAGCAATAATGCTAACCTTTTTACGCACCTTTTAATGCATTAAAAATAGAGAAGAGCTATTTTTAAATCTTCTTATATCAACCCCAATAATCAAGCAATGACGCTTAGATAAAATATGTGCATTTTGCATATTAAAACAATGATGAATGGAGACATACTGAGCATGTTAAGAAGCGTTACCTTTACTAGCACCTTAATCATTTTAGGCTTAAGTCTTACAGCATGTACAAAGAATAAAACGGTTACTGGAGAACCCAAACGCCCTGAATGCATTGCGCCTGCGAAACCTGGTGGGGGTTTTGATCTCACCTGCAAACTCACTCAAAATGCATTTAAGGAAACTGAGCTCTTAAGCTCTCCTATGCGTGTCACTTATATGCCGGGTGGTGTTGGGGCTGTTGCATACAATAAAATTGTTGCCAATGATCCTGCCAATAACAATGCCATTGTCGCTTTTTCAACTGGCTCACTCCTAAATCTAGCCCAAGGAAAATTCGGACAATACAACGAAAAAGATGTTCGCTGGTTAGCTGTAGTTGGAACAGATTATGGGGTCATTGCCGTCAATGCAGAATCGCCGTATCAGAATTTGAATGACTTGGTTGCATCCCTCAAAAAAGATCCAAAATCTGTCAGTTTTGGTGCTGGCGGTAGTGTCGGTGGTCAAGACTGGATGCAGACAGCGATGCTTGCCAAAGCAGCAGGTGTTAACCCTAAAGAGATGACCTATATTGCACTAGAAGGTGGTGGTGAAGCGGTAACCTCTGTTTTAGGTAATCATATCCAAGTGGTCAGTGCTGGAATTGCAGAAGTGATTCCACATGTCAAATCTGGAAAATTACGCGCACTGGCTGTATTTGCACCTGAACGCTTACCCAATGCACTGGCTGATATCCCGACCGCAAAAGAACAAGGCTATGACATCCAATGGCCAGTGGTACGAGGTTACTATGTCGGCCCTAAAGTCAGTGATGAAGCCTATCAATGGTGGAAAACCGCTTTTGAAAAAATGATGGCCGACCCTAAATTTGCCAAATCCAGAGAGCAATTCGATTTACTCCCGCTCTCCATGACAGGTGAAGAACTCGATCAATTTGTTATGCAGCAAACCAATCAATTACGTGTCTTATCTAAAGAATTCGATCTCATCACCAAATAATCTGAAAACAATAAAAGTATTTTGATCACGCATCTTCCATGGCAACAAGATCGGATCGAAATACGCCTAAATCTGAATGCAAAAAGGAATATTTTATGTCCGTGGAAAGGATTTTTGCAGGGACTTTAGGCCTCGTCAGCCTTGGTCTTCTATATTTGGCTTGGAGCTATGTTGCCCCAATCGCTTATGACCCACTAGGTCCGAGACCCTATCCTGTCCTGCTCTTAATACTTTTAATTTTATCTTGTCTTTATCTAACCTTTAGGCCTCAAAAACTAACTGAGCAGATCGATCTCGGCTATACCGTCGCTGTACTAAAGAAAATCGGGGTCATGATGTTATTGATGCTGATGTATGCCCTGACTTTTGAATGGTTAGGCTTTCCAATTGCAACTGCATTGATGTTCTTCACTGTCGGCATGCTGTTTGGAGGAAGTCCAAAGGCCTCCGCCATCTCAGGCCTTGTTTTTGGCGGCCTATTCTACGGTTTATTTGATTACATCTTGGATGTGCCATTACCACTCGGATTTTTGAGTTAATCAAGGAAGAATAAATGGATGTTTTTGAATATTTAATCTATGGTTTCCAAGTTGCACTGACACCACAAAACCTATTGATCGCGCTGATCGGCGCATTTATTGGAACCATTGTGGGTTTATTGCCAGGACTGGGGCCAATTAACGGCGTAGCCTTGCTTCTCCCTTTTGCTTATGCGCTTGGCTTACCACCTGAAAGTGCACTGATTCTTCTTGCGGCCGTGTATTTAGGTTGTGAGTTTGGTGGACGAATTTCTGCAATTCTGATTAATGTGCCTGGAGATGCCGCGGCCATCATGTCGACCATTGATGGCTATCCACTCGCCAAACAAGGCAAAGCAGGGATTGCACTTTCGCTTTCGGCCATGAGTTCATTCATTGGTAGCATGATTGCCATTTCCGGTATTATTTTATTTGCTCCTCTTTTAGCCAAATGGGCCATCGTGTTTGGTCCAGCCGAATATTTCGTACTCATGGTTTTTGCCTTGACTTGCTTAAGCGGCCTTGTCAGTGATCAACCGATTAAAACCGCTGTTTCCACCTTAATCGGCTTACTCTTGGCTACAGTTGGTGTAGATGCTGTTACTGGCGTGTACCGCTTTACTTTTGATTCCGTTAGTCTCAGTGATGGCATTCAATTTACCACGATCGTGATCGGCTTTTTCAGTATCAGCGAAATCCTGATCATGCTCGAAAAAACCAGTATTGGGCAGAAAGCCTTAGGTCAAGGCAAGCGTAGTCTATTTAATCTCAAAGAGTTTAGTTTCACCCTCGGCTCAACCATTCGCAGTTCATTTCTGGGCTTCATTGTTGGCATTTTACCTGGCGCTGGCGCAACCATTGCCAGTGCCATGGCATATACCAGCGAACGTAAACTTGCAGGCAAAGACGGTAAATTTGGTGATGGTGACTTACGTGGTATTGCCGCCCCTGAAGCTGCAAACAATGCATCTGCCTGTGGTTCATTTATTCCAATGCTGACCTTGGGAGTACCTGGTTCTGGCACAACCGCGGTAATGCTAGGGGCCTTAACCTTATACAACATCACGCCTGGGCCACAACTATTTACCGAACAGCCAACGATTGTGTGGGGCTTGATTGCCTCGCTCTTCATTGCCAGTGTGTTATTGCTATTGATGAATATTTCACTGGTTCGATACTTTGCCAAGCTGCTCAGTGTCCCCAATTTTATTTTACTTCCTGCCATCGCAGCAGTGAGTTTTGTGGGTGTCTATGCCATTCATAGCACCATGTTCGATCTGATCCTGATGGTCGCACTCGGTGTGTTTGGCTATATTTTACGTAAGCTCAATTTCCCACTTTCAGCACTTATTCTCGGGTTTGTGCTTGGCGAACTCATGGAATCGAGTTTGCGTCGAGCGCTGTCTATTTCCCAAGGCGAACTCTCTATTCTCTTTGACGGTTACATCACTAAAACGCTCTGGATTCTTGCGGGGATCATGATTGTTTTACCACTCATCCGCTGGTTACGCAGTCGTAAGCAAGTGAACTCATAGTCATGCATTCAGCCAATAGCGATCATACGTAGCTATTGGCTTCTAGCCACGTTCTATCCATCCTTTATCAGCGACTGTGCTCATGATCTACCTCAAATATATTTCGAGTCTAGCCATTGCCTTCATCGGTGCACATCTTGCCGAATGGTTACATCTCCCCCTGCCTTGGCTACTCGGACCTTTATTTATTACGGCCTTACTCAAAATTAATCATGCGCCTATTGAATGTCATCACAGCGCACGCAATATTGGCCTGTCCATTTTAGGGCTCACCCTCGGCCTCTACTTTACCCCGCAAATGATCCAGCTCATTGCAAGCCAATGGCATATCTTATTGTTGGGTCTTCTGTTTGCCCTCGGTTTAGGTGGTGTAGGTTCTGTCATCTTATATCGCTGGGGCAAGGTAGACTTTAAAACAGCCTGGTTTGCTTCGGCTATTGGTGGCGCAAATGAGATGTCGAATTTAGCCGAACACTATCAGGCGCGTGTCGATAAAGTCGCCTCTGCTCATACCTTACGGGTATTAATGGTGGTGGTCAGCATTCCCTTTTTTTATCAATTTATGGGATGGCACGGTATTGATCATAGCACCATGAGTCGCCATAGCGATGTCGATGGTTACGGCCTTGTACTGTTAGCCTTTTTAGCTTATGTAGCCAGTCGTATTTTTCAATACTACAAACTCCCCAATCCCTGGACCTTTGGTGCATTATTGGTTGCAATTTTACTGACAATGCAAGATATTCACCTCTCGGCAATACCGACATCCATTTTGCATTTAGGCCAAGTGTTACTGGGTTGGTCATTAGGAAATAAATTTAAGCCGGACTTTTTCAAGACTGCGCCTCATTATTTAACTGTTGTGGCTTTAAGTAATCTAGGTGTTCTATTACTGACCTGCTTACTCACCTATGGCATCAGCTTCTGGACCGATATTCCTTTGCCCACACTCGGTTTAGGCCTTTCCCCTGGAGGGGTGGCCGAAATGACCTTAACCGCCAATGTATTACAGCTGGGTGTGCCAATAGTAACCGCATTTCATGTAGTCCGTATGGTCGGCGTACTCGGAACCGTAGGTTATCTTTATCGGTTATTTGAGAAAAACATAAACATAAAATCCAGCTAAAATAGCTCAAATAAAAGGAAACAAATGCAAAGAATTATTTTCGAAAGCAATACCGAAGAGGACAGCATTACAGATCACTTTAAATATGCTTACCTCTGTTTTCTTTTTTCTTTCATCATTTTATTGATTTTTGGCTCCGCGCATCAAACGGCGTTACACCAAGCCGATCTTGCCAGAAACCATACATGGAAAATTTCAAGCCAACATATCGATTCGAGCAACGAAGCTTACATCCGTCGTGAACGAGTGGGCGCATCACTCATCCTTCCGACGAGCAGCAATAACACTTTGGTCATGCAGTGTGATGTCAAATTAATGAAGTTATGCCAACAAGAGCTTAAACACCCCTCACAGGCAATTCAAACTATCTATTATTATCAAACGATACCGATGCAAAACAACCCGCCCGCATATCAACTCAAAGCTATTGACTATCTGGATCTAAAAGGAAATTCAATTCATCTAAATTACAATAAAATAGCACCCAATGATCCGATTACAATGCAAAAACACAACTGGAAACTGTGGATCATCACATTCATTGGCGCTTGGCTATGTTTGTTGATTGTTTTTATGATTTCTATTTTATTAAAGATATTTTCAAAGAAAATAAAAGTTACGCTGATTGCTTTACTTGGTCTGTATTTTATTTCAACCCTTTATCAAAGCTTAATGATTTACATCTCCTAAAATTCAGGCACAAAAAAACCGCAATTAAGCGGTTTCTTCTATTAAGTTGGTGCGCTCAGAGAGATTCGAACTCCCGACCCCTTAGTTCGTAGCCAAGTGCTCTATCCAGCTGAGCTATGAGCGC
>NZ_KB849179.1:3081469-3588480 GCF_000367945.1 Acinetobacter proteolyticus | reverse complement strand
TTGGTGCGCTCAGAGAGATTCGAACTCCCGACCCCTTAGTTCGTAGCCAAGTGCTCTATCCAGCTGAGCTATGAGCGCTTTAAGTAAAGTGGCGGTGAGAGAGGGATTCGAACCCTCGATACAGTTACCCGTATGCATCCTTAGCAGGGATGTGGTTTCAGCCACTCACCCATCTCACCGTAACACGAGCGCAATAATACAAACTAAAACCGCATTACACAAGGGATGTTCCTGTTTTTTTCTGCTTTTTCAGTTCAATCAAATACTTTTTAATCAATTTCCGCATATTTTCAGCATTTTTTAACGCTACGCTTGTTAATATAGGCTTATCTCCTTTATTTAGATCGGCACAATAAACAGAATCTTGCAATCTTTGACGTGCAGTTAGAGTTTGGATGACTTATGCTAAACCGATCTGCCAGATGTGAAATGAAACGATATGACTAAAAATTGGGCCGATCCCGAAGCAAAAGCAGAAGCGCAACGTTACGATAATCCTATTCCTAGCCGAACTCTTATTCTAACTACACTAGAACAATTAAAAACTGCACAATCACATGCAGAGCTGGTTGACCACTTTAATATCCCCGATCAAAAAAGTATTGATGCCTTGAATCATCGCTTAAGTGCCATGGTTCGCGACGGACAATTGATGAAGGATGGTTTTAAATACCAGCCTGCAACCGATTTACCGAGCCATGAAGCAACGGTCTATATCAATAGTAAAGGTCTAGGTACAGCCAATATCTCAGGTCAGGATGATATCTTGTTACCTGAACGTGAGTTACGTCTGGTGTTTAATGGCGATCGCGTTAAAGTCCGTCAAACCTCTGTAGACCGTAAAGGTAAAGCTTGGGGCTTTATTACTGAGGTGGTACAACGTCGCGTCAAACAGATTATTGGTAAAGTTGCGGAACATGAAGGTGAATACTTTATTCAGCCGAGCAATCCGAATCAGCATCAACCGATTACCCTCGAAAAAGAATTAATTCAACACGCCAATGCCAAAGTGGGCGATATGCTGCGTGTTGCGATTGATGACTATCCGACCCGCGAAGAGCTGGCGACAGGTCACATCGTTCAATCGATGGCAGACAAAGCCGATACCGAGATTATTATTCCACAGACCATCTTAGAGTTTGGTCTACCTTATGAATTCCCTGAGGCCGTCATTAAAGAAGCTGAAAGTTTTAAAGAACCTTCGGCGAAAGATCTTAAAGGCCGTGTCGATTTACGAGACTTGCCATTGGTCACCATTGATGGTGAAGATGCGCGAGACTTTGACGATGCCGTATTCGCAGAGAAACGCGCAGGCGGTGGTTACCGTGTCGTGGTCGCGATTGCAGATGTAAGCCATTATGTTCGTTTAGACTCACCTTTAAATGAGGAAGCTGAAGAACGTGGTACATCGGTTTATTTCCCACACTTTGTTTTGCCAATGCTGCCAGAAGCATTGTCGAATGGGTTGTGTTCTCTCAATCCACATGTTGATCGCTTGTGTATGGTCTGCGATTTAAAACTGTCACGTGCAGGTAAAGTCACAGGCTATGAGTTCTACCCTGCGGTGATGCATTCAAAGGCACGTTTGACCTATACTCAAGTAGGACAATATTTTGAGGGGGCAACCCATGCCATCCCTGAAGATAAGACCATTCATAAATCACTGAATACCTTATTCCAACTGTATCAAACGCTAAAAGAATTGCGCGCCAAACGTCATGCAATGGAATTTGAAACCATTGAAACCTACATGACCTTTGATGAGTTAGGCGGCATCAAAGAAATCTTGCCACGTACTCGTAATGATGCGCATAAACTCATTGAAGAATGCATGTTGTTGGCCAACGTTGCCGCAGCTGAATACTCGTTAGAACATGATATTCCAATGTTATATCGTGTGCATGAGGCACCTGAATTCTCACGTATTCAAAAAGTACGTGATTTTGTCAAATTGCTCGGTTTGCCATTCCCAGAACAACCTACTCAAGCCGATTATCAAGCGGTGATTGAAGCGACCAAAGATCGTTTAGATGCGCCAAGTATCCATGCGGTGCTGTTACGTTCAATGATGCAAGCCTATTATGGTGCAAACAATGCCGGACATTACGGTCTTGCTTATGAAGCCTATACGCATTTCACTTCACCAATTCGTCGTTACCCAGATTTATTGTTACACCGTGCCATTAAAGCCTATCTCGCTAAGAAACCTTACCCATTGTCTGGTGCTGCTTTAGATGATGCGGGCGAGCATTTCTCACAAACTGAACGTCGTGCCGATGAAGCTTCACGCAGCGTGACGACTTGGTTGAAGTGCCATTATATGCAACAGCATTTAGGTGATGAGTTTGTTGGTATCATTAGTGCGGTGACAGAATTTGGTCTATTCGTAACGCTCAAAGACCTGTATGTCGATGGCATGATTCATGTCAGCCAGCTCGGTGAAGACTTTTTCCTTTATGATCAAGCCAGCCAAAGTTTGATTGGTCAGAATCGTGGACAGTCATTCAGCCTTGGCGATGAAGTGAAGATCCAAGTAGCAGGCGTAAATCTGGAAGAACGTAAGATTGACTTTCAGTTGGTTCAGCAATTAACGCATTTAGGCCGTGTGATTCGTCAAAAAGCTCCACGTACTGCGAATCCTTCTAGCTCGAATCGTGCTTCAACAACTGAAGAAGTATTTGGCAAACAGCCCTCTACTCAATCTAAAGTCAGTGAAGATGGCGAAAAACCTGTGCGTAAGAAAAAGGATAAGAGCAAACCAAGTTCTTATAGCAAAAAGCCTGCGAAGAAAGCCTCGACTAAGCCTGAAAGCAAAGAGAAAGCCAAGAAAAAAGTGAAAAAGAAAAAGTCGAATGCGAAAGCTAAACAAGACTAATTCAGGTAAGGGCAAGTTCAGTCATGAACTTGCCCTATAATAAAACTATGTATTCAACCTAGTTTTAAAATATTAGCCAATTCTTTTTCTAAACCATCGATGAAGTCATTCAATAAAGAATCATTGATTACAAAAATTATTGCTTCTTCATAGCCTGCACTTTCTGCACCATAATATATTCCAGATGGAAATTTAACCGACCACTGTATGCCTATATCATCAGGAACATCAAATCGCTCTATCTCAAAAATGAAATACATATCTACGGGATAAAAGGAAACCTCTTTTACTTCTTTTAAATGTAATTGCTTTAGCTCATTCAGTAACGATTCTAATGCAATTTTCCACAAGATTAGATCAATATGATTTCTATAAAAATAAGTTCTATGAGGGGTAGTCACTTTAAAATCAATCTGGATGACTGTTTGCCCCAGATTTTCATCATAGAACGATTTAAGTAACTCCAAATTTAAAGAAATATTTTTAAACGTATTAAGCAATAAACTCATGACCTTCCCTCACCTCGATTAATTCATACAATATCGCTCTTTATCATTAGAAAATTATACAAACAATTAAACAAACCTTGATTTCCCCATCTCAAACCCCTACATCTATAACTATGTTTAAAGATGAATATGGCAAAAATACAATGACACTCCAGCAAGCGACACTTCCCGTTCCTCAATTTGATCAAATTCAACTTGCCGATTTAAAACAACAGATCGAACAAACCATTCAAAACGGTCAAAATTTCTTAAATCAACTCAATGAAGTTCCGCAAGGCACCGAAGCACAACTGGCGACCTTGAGTGAAGTCGATCAGCTTGAAAATAATATGAGTGAGTCTTGGGGTATTTTGTCACACCTCAATGCGGTCATGAACAATGCCGAAACCCGTGAAGTCTATCAAGCCCTGTTACCAAGTTTAAGTGAATACTATACGCAGCTTGGACAACACACGGCGCTGTATCAAACCTATCAACAGATCCATGACAGTGCCGTATTTCAAACCCTGAGCGAAGCACAACAAAGTGCCATTAAACTCGCACTACGTGATTTTAAACTGTCTGGTGTGGCTCTCGAAGGCGAAGCTAAAAAGCGTTATGCAGAAATCTCGGCACGTTTATCACAACTGTCTTCAGACTTCTCTAACCATGTACTCGATGCAACCCAAGCTTATTTCAAGCCACTAACAGAAGCGCAACTTAAAGGCCTTCCACAAAGCAGTGTTGAACTGTTAAAACAATATGGTCAACAGCGTGAGCTTGAGCAAGCCGTTGCCACACTCGACTTCCCGGCTTATTTTGCGATTATGACCTATGCTGAAGATCGTGAGTTGAGAGAAGAGCTGTATAAAGCCTATGTCACTCGAGCCTCAGAACAATCTGATAAAACTGAATTTGACAATACCCCAGTGATGGAGGAAATCCTGAGCTTACGTCAAGAAATGGCGCAACTGCTCGGCTTTAACAACTTTGCGGAATATTCACTGGCCAGCAAAATGGCGCCTGATGTGGAAACCGTAGATAAATTCTTGGTTGATCTGGCAGAACATGCGCGTACGCCTGCACTTGCTGAAATTGCAGAACTCAAGGCGATTGCACAACAAGAGGGTATTGAAGAACTCAAACCGTGGGATGCAACTTACTATTCTGAAAAGTTGAAACAACAACAGTTCAATCTTTCTCAAGAAGCACTAAAACCGTATTTCCCTGCACCGAAAGTGGTTCAAGGTTTATTCCAAATCGTACAACGCCTTTACGGTATCCAGATCATCGAACGCCAAGCGCCTGTGTGGCAGAATGATGTGCGCTATTTCGAAATTGAAGACCAAGGCCAAGTGGTGGGTGGTTTCTACTTCGACTTATATGCACGTAACGGCAAACGTGGTGGTGCATGGATGAGCGGTTTCCGTTCTCGTGTACAAACGGTCAATGGTCTACAAAAACCAATTTGCTACATGGTGTGTAACTTTACCCCACCGATTGGCGATCAACCTGCGCTGCTGACTCATGATGAAGTGATTACTTTGTTCCATGAGTTTGGTCATGGTTTACATCATATGCTTACCGAAGTGGATAACATCTCGGTTGCAGGTACTCACGGCGTGGCGTGGGATGCAGTAGAGTTACCAAGTCAATTTATGGAGTTCTGGGCATGGGACAATGAAAGTTTAGATGTACTCAGCGAGCACACTGAAACCAAACAGACCTTACCACAAGAATTGCTCTCTGCGTTACTCAATGCACGTTTCTTCCAATCAGGCATGCAAACCTTGCGTCAGATTGAATTTGCGTTATTTGACCTGAGCATTCACCGTCAAGCACCAGCTTTAAACAGTCAGCAAATCCAAGCTACACTGGACGATATTCGCGATAAATTTGCCGTGGTTCCTGCTGTAGCTTATAACCGTTTCCAACACAGCTTCAGCCACATTTTTGCAGGTGGTTATGCTGCAGGTTATTACTCGTATAAATGGGCAGAAGTTTTAGCCAGTGATGCATTTGATCGTTTCGAAAGCGAAGGGATTTTTAATACTGAGACTGGAAAAGAGTTTAGAAAGTTTATTCTAGCAGTTGGCGGAAAAGATACAGCGCTTGATGCGTTTCGCAATTTCCGAAAAAGAGAACCAAAAATAGATGCATTATTACGTCATCAAGGTTGGACGAACACCGATAAAACCGCTTAAACTACGTCATTATTGTTCACAGGGTGTAATTAACTGACATGAAAAGACAGTTCATCGCGGGCGCAAAATGCCCGAAATGCGGGGCCTTAGATCGTGTCGTTAAAATCATCACTGTGGATGACGAGTGGATTGAATGTATCGAATGTGCTTATAGCGAAAAACGCCCGACCCACGTGGAACAGGCGCAACCCGCTGAGCCAGATGAAATTGGGGTAATACAATTCAAACCTCGTCATTTTGACTAGAAGGTTAAAAATGATGTCCACATACCAAACAGAAAATTCCAAATTATTATGGATGATAATTGGTGGAATAAGTGTTGCCGTGGTGCTGTTCCTTGCTGTCCAATGGTTTTTATCCCAGAAAGATCAGCAACCAACAACATCTACACCCGCTCAGCCCGTTGCTGAAAAAACCGTTGCTCCAGTACCCACTGAGGCAACAGCTAAGGTTGATGAAGTGACGGCGGCGAGTAGTGATATCGATGCGCCAATCCAATTGGTTGAAGAATCGATTGTAAAAGATCCACTACCAGCAAATGACAGCTTGGCAAAAGAAGAAATTGCTAAACTGGATGATATTCATCAACAACTGCAAGACCAGCAACATGATCTAAAACAGCAAAATAGCGATGTGGATACGTTGCTCAAGCTCAAAGAAGATCAAATTAAGCTCTTGGAAGCCCAGATTGCTGCCCAGAGTAAATCTTAATAAGAAAAGCTTTAACTTCGGTTAAAGCTTTTTTGTTAGTGGCCTTTCTAATCTAAAATTTGCTTTGATGCTGGTTTGAATTGAATCGGCTTCTGAATAGTTTGTGCTATCAGAATTCCAATCAAGGTTAAACCACCGCCTATATAGTGGAACATCTGCAAATGCTCGCCCAGCAAAGCGACCGCAATCAGCGCAGTAAATAAGGGCAATAGATTCATAAAAATACTGTTGCGATTCGGTCCTAAATGTCTCACCCCTTCTATCCATAAATACGACAACAATACTGAAGAAAAAATACTAGCGTAAACGATCAGTGGAATTGTCTGTTGGTTCAGTTGCATCTGCGATGCTGGTAAAAATATAAAGAATGGCAGTACATAAACAATGGCGAAACAGGATTGTACAAAATTCGATTGCCACGCAGGGATCGGCATTTTCCAACGTTTCAGTAACACGCCATATAAGGCATACCCTGCCGCCGCAATCAACATTAAACCATCGCCCAAATGCACGCCTTGCTTCCAGATATTGGTAATTGAACCATGACTCAGCAAATACAAAATGCCATAGAAAGACAAAGCACCTCCGAACAACATGCCATAACTCAGCCGATCTTTCAGCATCACACTGCTTAAGATCATGGTCAGTAAAGGAATTAAGGCGGTGACAATCGCCATATTGGTGGCCGTCGTGGTGGATGCCGCCTGATAAGACAAGAACTGGAATAGAGACACGGACAGAAAACCACCCAATGCCAACTGTTTCCAATACTGCTTGATGGTATGTCGATTATTCCAAACTGGAATCAGCACAAAGGTACTCATCACAGCAAGCGCCAACACCAGTCGATAAAACGTAATCGCGACAGGCGAAATGGCATGACTGGCCATTTTAGACACCACCACATTGCCCGCCCAAAATAAAATCGCGAATAAGGGATAAAAATAAGCTTTCTGAAACATAGGCTAGACCTCTACATTGCGGTATCGATCATGCTAAAAAATAATCAACTTATTGTTTCTCGACAATAAGACGACTACTATCGAGAAATAGACAACTTATTTTTGGACATTGCACACATGGGGAAAAACTTTGAACATGGATTTGTAGATTATCCAGTCTATGCATTTTCAGAAAACTATCCCCATGCACATGTCGAAGACTGGCATAGTCATGATCGAATCCAATTGATTCATACCCTATCCGGTGTGATTCGGGTACAGACCCATGAGGGGATCTGGATTACGCCGCCTGGGCGGGGTGTTTGGATTCCTGCGCATAAACCGCATGCCTTACTCAGTAGTGGTGATGTCAAAGCCCGAGGGATTTTTATAGAAACCTCAGCACAAACCCATCTGAGTTCCGAATGCCGTGTTGTTGCCATTCCTGCTTTACTACGGGAGCTGATGAGTAGTGCGATGCAGATCAAAACAGCGATCCAACCGAATAGTCGTGATGAAAGACTATTGCAGTTAATCTTGGACGAAGTTCGGGTATTACCTGCCCTTGCCTTTAATTTGCCAGACCCTCAAAACCCACGCCTACAATCGCTCTGTCAGCAAATCAAAGACAATCTTAGTTTCAACTGGAATCTGGAAGATACAGCTGAACAACTGCATATCAGCAGTAAAACCTTGGCGCGACATTTTCAAAAAGAGACTGGACTGCATTTCTCCCATTGGGTTCGTCAAGCCAAACTGATGCAAGCCATGATTGATTTGGCTCTGAACAAACCGGTTTTAAACGTGGCCTTAGACTTGGGCTATGACAGCCCCAGTGCCTTTAGCGCTATGTTTAAGCGTGAAACCAGCATGACCCCGAGTGATTATCTCAAACAGTTTGCTGAAACAGCGGCCTAAGCAGCTAAATAGCATTGAGTTGAAAATCGCATTCCTTTCAGCCCTACAGAAGCATAAAATAAGCGCAATCTTCCAATACCCGAATCGCTATGGATGCTCAACCTACCAATCGCAACCTGATGAAGGCGATTGGTTGCCTTACCCTCTCTGCACTGCTTTTTTCTGTGATGGGCATTTGTATCCGTTACGCGTCACACACTGTAGATAACTACACTATTGTGTTTTTCCGCAATGTGGTGGGACTCATCCTGTTTTTACCTTTTATCTTCAAGCAAGGCACCAGTTTTGTAAAAACAGAAAAACTGTGGATGCATACATGGCGTAGTATTGTTGGGCTTGCTGCCATGTATGGTTTTTTCTATGCCATTGCACATTTAAAACTTTCCAATGCAATGGTGTTTACCTATTCTTCTCCCATTTTTATTCCTTTGATTGCTTGGCTGTTTCTCAAAGAAAAAGTCACGACGGCGATGCTTTGTGCCGCGGGACTCGGCTTTATTGGGGTGTTCTGTGTGGCTAAGCCTGATCAAGGTTTATTGAACTGGATTTCTATTGTCGGGATCAGTTCCAGCCTGTTGGCTTCAATGGCCTTTGTCACCGTGCGTGCCCTCACCCAAACCGAACCTCCTGAACGCATCGTGTTTTATTTCTGCTTGATTGGTTCTTTGCTGTCCGTGATTCCAATGTTTTGGGTATGGCGACCTTATCATTTACAGGAATTATTGTTTTTGATTGGTGCGGGTGTACTGGCCAATGTCAGCCAGATTTTTATGTCGCATGCCTACCGTCTTGCCCCTGCTGGACAGATTGCACCCGTCAACTATATCGCGATTATCTTCGCAGGGCTTTGGGGCTTTTTACTGTGGAATGAAGTGCCTGATTTATACAGTGTGATTGGTTTTGGCATTATTCTCTCAGCGATTTTGTTATGTAGCCCATTGATAAAAGGATCAAAGTCAAAAAGGTTAGTACTGTAAGCTCAATGCTTTGGGTAAGGGTGCAAATCTAGTACATAATGACCTAGAATTTCCCGTTTTGGCTTATCAACAACGATAACAAGATAAGTGTTATCTAAGGGCACTGGAATATTAAGATGCTGGAATTGCCCGTCTCGGCTTTCATAAATATGTTTTACATACCATTCCCATGCAGTGCAGGAGTGATACAGCTGTTCAATCACAGGATCAGCATAGCCCCATAAATCTACAATTTCCTCCGCACTCTCCGTGACATCTAACATAGCAGGGGAAAAAGTTGCTTGGTACTCTGTCTGACTCAATGCTTTCATAGATTAACTCCTTCAATAAAATAATAATAAAAAAGCACCCGAAGGTGCTTTTTTATTTCAACTGTTAGTGCTTATACCAGCCAAACATCTGGAAGATATACGGTGCATAGGTCACCAACACCAACGATGAGAACAATACGATAATTGGCAAGATCCAACGTTCATAGCGGAAGTAGAAACTGGTGTATTTCTCTTTCGCTTCCTTATCGGCAGCCGAGACCTCCTCGTCCCCGACGGAGAGTCGCGTCAGCAAGTGGTTCAAAGCGACCGGCGGCGTTACATAACCAAATTCGAATGCCACCAATACGATCATCCAGAAGTGGATCGGATGGATACCATTCTCGTAGGCGACAGGCGCAACCGTTGCAGCAACCAGAATCACCGCTCCAAATGGATCAGTTGTCATCCCAATAATCGCAAGTAATAACGCAATGAAGGCAAGTGAAATATAGATATTACCCAAGTGAGTCGGTAATAACTCAACCACTTCAGCACGTTCGATTAGACCACCCACGCTTGCAGACAAGGCCATCAATAGGATTAAGGCACCAATGTGACCCACTGTTTCCGAGGTTGCAAAACGAAGTGCACCACCAAAACCAAAGCTCTTGCTGCCATGAGGATCATGTGATTTCAAGAATTCTGATTTTTTCTCATGTTCACGAACCAAAGCTTCATGCTTAGGATCTACTACTGGTGCAGGTGCAAGTTTTGACGCAAATAATTTGTCAAACAAGATCATTGCAATCAACACCAACGGTAAAATCATTGGCGCAGTAAACTCATTGATTGACGTATCTAAAGCAAGCTTATAGAACATCACCACAGCAAAACCAATGATCACATAAGGAATCACAGGTACGCAGGCACGTAACATGCCTGGCACGGCGATTTTAGGCGAGTTCACACGGAATTTTTCTTCAGCAAGAATCAGAGAAACACCCAAGAAGATGAACGCTGTTAACCAGAAGACATAGATACCGTGATCAAATAATTCCGTCGATGTTACATGACGGCTGTCCAGCATCGAGATCAGGATGACGAGTAAACATGGACGAATCACCACACCTAAAGAACCTGACATTGCCGATACAGCTAAGGCGTATTGACGACGTGCACCAGAGTTCCAGACTTCTTTATAGATGATCGCACCCGCTGCAATAACGAAAATCCCCGAAGCACCCGTATAGGCTGTTGGAATCGCAGCTGCAATCAAGATTAACCAGGTTAAGGTTTCAGGTGCCAAGTTCCATGGACGTAAGATATTTAAGAATAAATCCATGACACGGGTCTGGGTCAGTAACATACCTGCCCAGATGAACAATGCCAGATTTAAGAAAATACCCGAGAATTCAACCAAGATACCCAAGTAAATCCCTTGCCCCATTGGATAATCCATGAAGAAGGTAAATACAATCCCTGTCACCAAAGACATGAAGGCATACAACGGCACGCTGAGTAAGGCTAAACCAAAGTTACCTTTCGGTTGTGCTGTTTTTGGAATAAAGATGAACTGGAAAATACTGATAATGGTCAGAGACACAAACAGTGCAATCCACAGCCAATATAAGACAGCCGTTTTACCCGCAACCTCAACCCCAGAATTCAAGACTGAATGATATTGACTGACGACGGAGTAGCTAAGTAGAGCATTACCCGCAACCATTAACGCCGAATAAACACGGAAGTCAATTTTGGTTTTTGGTGCACGCAAACCAATGTGATGGTAACGTAAAGACGCTGTAATTGAAGCAAACAGTACCATCACCAACAAAATAACAGTTTGGTTTTCAGAACCGAGTTTAAAGATACCGAAGAAGGTAGTTTCAACTTTACGATAGGTACGAATACTTGGATGCGCTTCCAAATGTTTCATTGCTTTATCGTAGAATTGGTATTTTTCTTCACACTGTTGTTGTGCTGCCAATAAAGACGCACGCACATCAGCTTCAGAAGCTGCACCAAACATACTCGCAAATTCATCGGCAGCATTGGCTTTCATCTGCTCTTGAACTTGTGCATCAATGTTTGGATGTCGATCACAAGATGGTTTTTCAGGTTCAGCACGTAAAAACGAGTATTGCATCCCTGTTGTTTGATCACCGTATAAACGCTCCCCCATACGAAGCATCTGACCGTGAATCATTTCGCCTGTACCAATAAGCAAAGTCATTAGCAACAAAGCAAGAATAATGAAGGTTGATATCCAGTCATTCCAGATATAGCCTAACCGGGCTAATCCAGTCTTATTCTCTTGATCATTTTGCATGTCTATTCCAATTTATTGTTATCAACATCCATCCAAAGATGTTGAATCATGCGATGTCCATGGTTGATAGATAAATGAATTTACCCTTTGAATCACCAATCCCTTTTTAAACCGCTTAAATTTGCAGCAAACTTTTAGAAAAAAGAATGACTGCAATCACTTTTTTGTTGGTTGTTTTTATCAATTTATATGTACTCTCGACTGCCCTCTAATTTCATCCTTATTTTAATTAACAATTTAGCGCACTAAATTGTCTTTTTACCGTTCCCTCTATCATAAGATAAATTCGCCCTAAACTAAGCTACTCCATCTTTTTCGTCTATTTATAGCATAACTACTTCGATCTCAAAATGTTATTTTAATCACATAATAATCATCACTAGTCTAAATTCATCTATTGTACTTTTTTCACCCGAATTTTATCTCCCTAACAGTCAATCCTGTTTCTCTTACAAAAAACAAGCACCCTCAGGTGCTTGTTTTGATCTTTAACGTCTTACACCTAGCTATACCAGCCAAACAATTTAAAGGTATAAGGAACATAGGCAATGATCAGAATTGCAGGCACCATCACCAGTAACGGTAAAATCCAGCGCTCATAGCGATAGAAGAAGGACAAATGACGTACTTCAGCATCCGCTTCTGCCACTTCGGCATCACCAATCGACTGTCTGGCCAATAAATGATTCAGTGCAACTGGTGGCGTGACATAGCCCAATTCAAAACCAATCAATGCAATCATCCAGAAATGCACAGGATCAATGCCATACTGATAAGCCACTGGCGCAACGGTTGCAGTAATTAAAATCACCGCCCCAAATGGGTCCATAATCATGCCCACAAAAATCATCAACAACACAATCAGTGTGATCACCACATAGGTGCTGTTAATATCTTGCGGGAAAGTTTCCATGATATGGATCTGTTCAAGGAAACCACCCACACTCACCGAAAGTGCCATGAGGATCACCAAAGCCCCAATATGCCCAACCGTCTCACTGGTCGATACATGCAAGGCTTTACCAAAAGAAACACGGCGCACAGGATTACGCGGATCATCTGCGGGGTTGATTGGCGCAGCAGGTTGAGAACCATCCGCCGGAATGGTGTAACTATTCAAGGTACTGTCCCAATGCCCAACGGGTGCTAAGGGTGCAGGTTCTTTACGTAATTTATCAAACAACACCATCAGTAATAAAATCACTGGCATCATTACAGGTGCAGTAAATTCATTCAGATCTGTGGCCAAAGCATGTTTATAGAACAACCAGATCAGAATGAAAATCACGATATAAGGTGATACAGGCACAAATGCACGTAACGACTTTGGCAAGGCAATTTTGAACGGTGCAATTCTAAATTTCTGTTCGGCAAAAAACAGCGCAATCACCAAGAATAAGGTTGAGGTTAATAAGAAGGTGTACATGCCATATTGATACAGCAGGTCAGTGGTCACTTCTTTATTCAATGACGCCACAACCACGATCAATAGACATGGACGAAGCACCACCCCAAGCGAACCTGACAGTGCAGTTGCAGCCAAAGCAAATTGGCGACGCCCACCTGCATTCCAGACTTCTTTATAAATAATTGCACCCGCTGCAATAACGAAAATACCCGAAGCGCCGGTGTAGGCCGTCGGTAAAGCCGCAGCAATTAAGATTAACCAAGTTAATGTTTCAGGTGCCAGATTCCACGGACGCAAGATATTGAGGAATAAATCGACAATGCGCGTCTGTTTTAACAGCATGCCCGCCCAAATAAACAGGGCCAGATTTAAGAAAATACTCGAGAACTCAACCAACTGCCCTAAATAAATCCCTTGCCCCATTGGATAGGCCATGAAGATGGTAAAGGCAACCCCTGTAATAATCGCCATATAGGCATAAAGTGGTACGCTAAGGAAGGCTAAACCAACACTTCCCCCTTCTCGGGTTGGCGTAGGTGACTTAATCAACTGATATAGACTGATCAAGGTCAGTACTGCAAATAAAATCATCCATAACCAATAAATCAGCGTCATTTCCAGACTGATCGGAACACCAGAGTTCATCACAGATCGATATTGACTCATCACCGATGAAGTCAACAAACTATTCCCGATCAGCATCGCAATGCTATAGATACGGAAATCAATTTTCGTGGCTGGACTGCGTAAGCCAATATGATGAGTCTTTAAAGTGGCAGTGATTGCCGCAAACACCACCATAATCACTAAGAATAAAGCACGGTTTTCTGTACCAAATTTAAAGATACCAAAGAAACTGGTTTCAATCTGACGATAGGTCCGCACACTTGGATGTGCCTCGATATGCGTCATTGCCTTATCATAAAATTGATATTTTTCTTCACATTGTTGCTGCGCCGCCATCAAAGAAGCGCGTACATCAGATTCAGAAGCCACGCCAAACATGCTGGCAAATTCATCGGCAGCATTCATCCGCATCTGCTCTTGAACTTGTGCATCGATATTGGGATTTCGGTCACAGGTGGGTTTTTCTGGTTCGGCGCGAAGGAATGAATACTGCATTCCAATCGCAGGGTCACCATACAAACGTTCCCCCATGCGTAATAACTGGCCGTGGATCATTTCTCCCGTGCCAATAATCAATGTCATGAGTAATAAGAAAAGGATAACAAAGGTTGATATCCACTCGGTCCAAATATAACTCAGTAGACCTAATCCAGTTTTTTTCTGTTGATCATGTTGCATATCTATTCCAGTTTATTGTGATCAACACCCCTCCGAAGATGTCGAATCTTGCAATGTACATGGTTGATAGAGAATACAATTATCCTCGCTATAACCAATCCCTCTTTGTACCCATGGAATTATTGTTAAGCTTATTCATCAAATGATCATTATTTTTTAATTTTTTATCTTTCTTATTAATAAGTAACTCAAACCGCAGAGCAAACCACCGATAGCGCCAATCAAATGCGCCTCGGTCAATACTGGGCTTCCAATTAACTGGGCTGTTCCTGTTTGCCCAAAGGTATTTTCCCAAATCAGTTTTACCGCAATCAATGCTAAGACCAAGATTGCAAATTTTCGTTCGTTCTTATATTGCAAATACACGACGCCGACTGCGGTATAAAGACCATGCAAAACCCCAGATAGCCCAGCATAGGCATCAATATAAGGCAAATAAAAATAAAAAATAAAACTAATAAACGGGGGCAGAATTAAGAGTAATGCGCCTAAATGCCAATTACGCACATGCGGAAAAATAAAAGGCAAACAGGCAAAGGCCATCATATTCAGTAGAAAATGAATCCACCCCACATGCACCCAATGTGCGGTCCAGATACGCCAGAACTCAGTGAGTAAGATAGGCCGCCAATAAATAAAATGATCCGCAAACACCTGTAGACAAGCCGATATGGAAATACATATCGCGATCAAAATGATTTTCCTTATCCATATTTGATCTTTCATCTAGCATTTACCTCTTCAAAAAACAGACCTTTTACAAGTTTAGATGTTTCACCCGTAAAAGGTCGTTTAATTCAGGTTACTCAGCTGGTGTTTCTTGTGCTGGCGCAGTTTCTTCCTGTGCTGGGGCGGCTTGGTCTTGTGCTGGGGCAGCTTGATCCTGCGCAGGAGCTCCGTCACCACCGCCATCAAACAATGAGTCTAACTCTGCCGAGCTTTCTTGTTTGTCATCCCAGAATGTGGTTAAGCCTTCATCGCTCGCTCTAACACCGGTATTTTCAGTCCAATAACGATCTGCGATACCACGAACCATCAAACCGGCCATTTTATCAATCAATCTGAACTGTGGATTTGCAGGTTTATCTTCACCTGTTGCTGCAGCATATGAGCGGAAAGCATCACGGAGTTTGGCATCATCACCACTGGCTTGTGCAGCAACTGCATAGAGTGCATGTGCTAAACGAACACCCTTCTTCTCACCAATGGCCATAGATTGCTTCATGGTGGCATAAGGTTCAGGTTTACCGTCACCTGCGCCTGGTAATAAGGTCCAAATGACCGCGCGGGTTGCCATTGGCGCACCCCAGAATTTTTCATTGTCTAAACACGCCATACCACGTTCAACAATACCTGCAATATCTTTAGGTACATTGATCGCACCACCCGAGTTAATATCGTTGGTCATGGCTTGTAAACCACTCACCATACCAAGTAAATAAACGGTTTGGTCTAGATCATTACGCATGGTTGGGCATGAGTCGCCTAACTTATATTTGTATTTAGTTTCCCAACGATTGGCAAAAAGTTGATAGCCTGCATATTGACGCTCAGCTGCAATCCCTGCCCAACGTTTCTGTTCAATACGAGCATCTTGTGCTTCTGAAACCTGACCGGCTTTAGAGGCACGTAGATAACGTAATTCGGCTTCCAAGGCTTGGTTTTCAGCACAAACACCGGCAGCAGTATAAAGTAACACAGCCATACGGGTCGGATCAGCCCCCATATCTTTGGTGGACATCACAGCAGGGGTTAAAGCATTGCCTGAGTTACACACCATTTCAGCATCATCCATCGCCAAAATTGGTGGAACAATATGGTTTTCACCAAAACCAAGTGCCACATTGGCACCTGTTTTAATCACATATGAACATCCTGATAGCATCGATGTTGTCAATACAGCAACCGCCACACCTTGTCCAATTTTCTGGAGTTTAGACATACTTCCTGTCCCTCTAATAATTTGTTTTTTCCTTTTAGCTGTACATTATCAGATGCAAAACCTGAATTAAAGAGTAATTGCTCTAATTTTAACCTGGACATTTTGACACAAATCACAAAGGAATGAATTGACACTTGGGCGGGGTAACAGAAATTTCAGGCAAAAAAAAGTAGCATTGCGACGGTTCAGCACATGCTACTTATTAACTGGTAAAATCGTGAAACTCTTTATATTTTAGTTTTGTTGAAAATAATCCTTGAGTAATGTTCCAGCTCTTCCTACTACGATCGCCATAACGATTGCAATTACTAGAAACATCCACATTGAAATCTCCATAGAGACCTCCTACACTTGTGTATCTACTTTTGGTAGATACTAGATTGGCGTTCATCATCGATATTCACGGGAGAGTGATATATTGACGACACTTTCAATCTCTTTCTCTTGGTCACTGCAACTTGGGGTTGACGTGATTCAAGATATTCCCTGAGTAAAGTTCCTGCTCTTCCTACTACAATCGCAAAAATAATTGCGATCACCAGAAACGACCATGTTGGAATTTCCATTTAGGACCTCCACCACCCTTTACGTTGGTGTTTGTACTTTAACGAAAATAAATCTGACTTGATCGCCAGATTGTCTGACAATCATAATTTTCACGATTTTTTAGAGCATTTAATCTAACAATTTAAGAAAAATGATAACCAAAAAACATTAAAATATTGAAATTTATATTTTTATTAATTTTATACAGTTGTAGAATTGTCAAACAATCAGCTTAGTTTTGCATGTACTTTTAGCTTTTTCCATTGCGAATGTGACAATTGATCCCACCAAATAATGCAGGGTTTATGCTTTTTATGAGAAAAATAGAGGGCAATATAGAGCTGGTGATCCAATATTTTGACAATCTGTCTACGCTGAATTTTCAAGGTCGGATCAGAAAATTCGAATGAACAGTCTTGGTGATCTAAGTATTCAAAACGCCTAATTTGGGGTTGCCGCAAAAACGATAACCATGCGATGGTCATCATCGCAAAGCTCAGTAACCACCACCAAAATGTAACTAATGAATAAACTAAGCCCACAATAAAGAGAAACAACAAGAGTTGCAGTACAAGCGCAAAACGACTGTATTGCAACTCAAAAGCAGAATTAGCCATGCACATAATGTTTGAGTTTGAGAATAAACTCTTTTAACTCAATACGCGGTGGCTCACCCACTTCCATAAACCAATCCAATAAATCTGGGTCTTCTTGATCGACGAGCTCGGCAAATAAGGCTTTTTCAGCAGCATCAGCAGTTAAATAGTAGTTTTTAACGTACGGGTCGAAATACACATCGATTTCTTTTAAACCACGACGGGCACGATATACAACCTTACGCTCTTCCAGTGTCATTTCATCAGACATCATTGGTTCCATACTGGCTAACAATTTGATTGCTAGTGTACCCGATCCCCCTCTAAGTTCGCAGCGTTTTTTCTCAAGTGACCAAATACATCAAGCAAATTGAGCATTGATCACATTGTTCACTATTTTCAATTTCTTGTATGGTGATCAAGATGATTTAAATTCAATACACTAGGGAAAAATAACAAATGCAATCAGGTGCTATTCGTCCAGTTCCAAACATGCTGCCACGCAAACTGTTTACTTCAGACCACGAAGCATTCCGCGAAACCGTGCGTAAATTCTATGAAAAAGAAGTGGTTCCGAATATTGAAAAATATGAGAAACAACAGCATGTTGATCGTGACTTATGGAATAAAGCCGGTGAACTTGGCTTACTGTGTACCACCATGCCAGAGCAATACGGTGGTTCCGGCGTGGACCGTCTTTACAGTATGATTCTGATCGAAGAGCAAGCTTATGCCATGGATTCAAGCACGGGTTTCTCTCTGCATTCAGACATCGTTGCCAATTACATCAATAACTTTGGTAATGAAGCACAGAAACAACAGTGGTTACCGAAAATGGCCACAGGCGAAGCAGTCACTGCGATTGCCATGACTGAACCAGGTACAGGTTCTGACTTACAAGCTGTTCGTACTACTGCGGTACTGGATGGCGATGAATATGTCATTAATGGTTCAAAAATCTTCATTACCAATGGTTATCTCTGCGATATGGCCATTGTGGTGTGTAAGACAGGTAACAATGAAAAAGGTTCAGCCAATTTATCCTTACTGATTGTCGAAGCAGATCGTGCAGGTTTTAGCAAAGGTAAACCACTGAACAAAATTGGGATGAAAGGCCAAGATACCTGCGAATTGTTCTTTGATAATGTCCGTGTCCCGAAAGAAAACCTATTAGGCATGGAAGGTATGGGCTTTATCATGCTGATGAAAGAATTGGCGTGGGAGCGCATGTTAGTGGCAATTATCTGCCAAGCAGGCGCAGAAGCGGCCTTTGCTCATACTGTACAATACACCAAAGATCGTAAAGCCTTTGGCAAAGCCATTAGTACCTTCCAGAATACCCGCTTTAAGTTGGCAGAATTACGTACTGAGATTGATTTTTGCCGCACCTATCTCGATCGTTGTATGGAACTCCAACTCGAAGAAAGTTTAGGTGTGGATGCCGCAGCCGCAGCCAAATACAAGATTTCAGACATGTTCTCAAAAGTGGTTGATGATTGCCTACAATTGCATGGTGGTTATGGTTATATGTTGGAATATCCAATTGCACGTGCTTATATCGATAACCGTGCCAATCGTATCTATGCGGGCACCAATGAAATCATGAAAGAACTGATTTCACGTACGCTCTAATCTCTCCAACCATAAAAAAGATCGTGCAGAATGCACGATCTTTTTTATTTCTGCTCTTTCTTTTCAACTGCTGGAACAGGCTGTGGATTCATCCTTGCCATCAGTTGCTTAACAGTTGGATGATCAATATGTTGTTGCATGGTGGTATTCAACGCGGTACGGGCATTTTGCGTAGTGAAATGTGCGACTTCACTGCCCACATCACTGGCTTTCTTTGCCCATGCCTTGCCTTCGGCAGATTGATAGAAGTTCAACGCCGCCTGTAATTCTTTTTCACTAAAGCTCTCCGCATAGCGCTGCACAATAAATTGCTTACGCTGTTCACTATTCAAATTCTTGCTTAAATCAGTATAAAAGCTTTCAGGCAGATCTTTGGGCAAACGCATACGTATTTGTTCTAAAATCATCTTATCGGTGTTTTGCAAACCTTGCTCTGTCCCATCAACAGATACCAGTTTTTGTGCAATGATTTGTTTTTGTTTGACCTCATCAGCAAAGGCCAATGTAGTGAAAAATAACGTCCCCAAGATGAGTAATTGTTTCATCGAATTATCCCTAATCTAAATTTTCTAATCTGCTCAATATACGCGATATTCATCTGATTAAAACCTAGCACAGATAAAAAAACCCTATGTATCAACATAGGGTTTAAATCATTTCAAGAGATAATTACGATACCAATTTTGGCTTACGATTCACTTGCTCACCACGTTTATGGAAGTGTAAAACCTCATCACTGAATGATGCATCTTTCAATTCTTTACGGTCTGCAAGATAGTTATTGGTAATTTTCCACGGTGCTTTTTTACCTTGTTTCGGCATCACATTGGCCGCACGTGCGATATAACCTGAAGACATTTTGCCCATAATGGTATCGTGTTCGCGTAATGCTGGATCAGCATGTGCAATCACTTCATCATAGCCATTTTTGTCCATGTGATTAAGCAAACGACAGATATAATCCGCTGCAATATCAACCTTTAAGGTCCAAGACGCGTTGATATAACCAATGATCATCGCCATATTCGGTACATCACTGACCATCACACCTTGATACAGCATGTGCTGAGAAGTATCCATTGGCTTACCATCAATCGTGCCTTTTACACCACCCAAGATTTGGATTTCCAAACCTGTCGCTGAAATTACGATGTCTGCTTCAAGGTGTTTACCTGATTTCAATTGAATGCCATTCGCTGTGAATTTTTCAATTTGATCAGTTTCAACATTGGCATGACCTTCACGTAATGCCTTGAATAAATCGCCATCTGGCACGACACACAGACGTTGATCCCAAGGATTATAGCTCGGCGTAAAGTGTTTCATATCCACTTTACCTTTTAGCTGTAACTCAATGCCTTTCAACAATAAGCGACGCACTGTTTTTGGATATTTCTGTGCCAATGCATAGATACCACGTTGCATACCGATGTTACGTGCACGGGTAAATTTATATGCGGTTTCTTCAGACATAAATTTACGGGTTTTTTCATAAATAAAGTCAATTGAGGGAATTGTCGCAATATAAGAAGGAGAACGCTGTAACATGGTTACATGCCCTGCACCGCCTTTCACCATTGAAGGAACCAGTGTAATTGCAGTGGCACCACTCCCAATAATCACCACTTTCTTGCCTGTGTAATCTAAGTTCTCTGGCCAATGTTGTGGATG
Source organism: Acinetobacter proteolyticus (assembly GCF_000367945.1). Classification (GTDB taxonomy): domain Bacteria; phylum Pseudomonadota; class Gammaproteobacteria; order Pseudomonadales; family Moraxellaceae; genus Acinetobacter; species Acinetobacter proteolyticus. Next base: position 3,567,686 of record NZ_KB849179.1, on the reverse strand, counting down.
GATCAATTGACCTTTAAAGTCTTCTTGCTTTGGAAATTTCGGTGCATAACCTTGGTCATAGTTATAGTAACCGGTACAACCCATCACAAAGTTTGCTGACCAAGTTTGCTTTTTCTTGTTACTGTCTTCGATTTCAACAGCCCATTTTTTCTTTGCCGAATCGTAGTTTGCAGAAAGAACACGATGACCAAAATGAATTTTATCTTTTAACTGATTTTCACTGATGACATCGCTCAAATAACCTTTGATCTCAGCACCACTGGCCAATACTTTGTCTTTTGCCCATGGTTTAAAATTAAAACCAAAGGTTGACATATCTGAGTCAGAACGAATACCAGGGTAACGGAATAAATCCCATGTTCCGCCAAAACTATCACGACGTTCTAAGATTTCAAATTTACGTTGTGGACAGTTCTTAGAGAGATGCACAGCTAACCCAATCCCAGAGATACCTGCGCCAATAATTAATACATCAACTTGCTTTTCCATTTTTTTTATACCCTGTATAAACCATGACTTTATTAAAGCACAAATTTGACAATACGCAATGTCAAGTTTGGTCATTCATCGGTTTTTTCATATCACTTCGGGACATCTTTAAGAAATTGAAGGCTAAAAAAACCTGAGATTTTTGCTTGGATTTATTTTGTCAGGGGGCTATTCAAACGATAAGTCACCTATCGTCATGAAATACTTAAAGAGATACCCCATTCAGAATCAAGTATGAAAATATTTAAGCAATAGCTCTATTACTTGAAAATATCCCTGTAAACAGCTTCACGGAATAACTTGATATCAGACAGAAGATAGACATGTGTTTTAGGGTAAAAAAAGTTTCATCAAAATCTCATCCGTATATTCTGCGTTATTTTTTAATGCTTTTGACTCTACCCCATAAGTTTGAAAGCCAAACTTTTTATAAAGCTTAATTGCTGGCTGATTATCATCAGCGACAATAAGTAAAATTTGTTCTAGATATTGTTTACTATGTTCAATAACAGTTGTAAGCAATCTATTTGCAATTCCTAGCCCTTGAAATTCAGGTTCGATAAATACGCTTGATAAATAAGCCTTATGAGAAAGCTTTGTTGCCGTCTCTCGGGTTAAAGTCGCTAAACCAATAATTCTGTCTTTGTGATAAACACCAAAGATCGTAGAACTAGATAAGCAACGCTCAAAAAAACTTAATGGATTCACTACTTCTATACTATAAGTAGAACCAAACATTTCCGGGGCTTTTGCTAATGCTGAAAGTCTGATTGCTCTAAAATCATTCAGCACGTTAACACCAAGAATTTTAATCTCAATATTTAACATATTTGTCTATTTAAATTTTTATAATCGAGCGATCTAATAATTTAGCAGAATACTCAATCTAAAATTATGTGCAAAAGTAATTAAAAATAAACAATAAAAAAAGACCGGTTATTACACCGGTCTTTTTTGGAACAACTGACTGTTCTACACGTAGAAGTATTATTTTACTTCACGGTCAACGAGTTCAACGTAAGCCATCGGTGCAGCATCACCTGCACGGAAGCCCGCTTTAAGAACACGAAGATAGCCGCCGTTACGTTCTTTGTAACGAGGGCCAAGAACGGTAAATAATTTACCAACAGTTGCTGCAGAACGAGTACGAGCAAACGCTAAACGACGGTTTGCTACTGTATCGTTTTTAGCTAAAGTGATTAAAGGCTCAGCAACGCGGCGAAGTTCTTTCGCTTTAGGTAAAGTTGTTTTAATTAACTCGTGCTCAACTAAAGCATTCGTTAAATTTTGGAACAACGCCTTACGATGGCTGCTTGTACGGCCTAATTTCACACCACTATTACGATGACGCATGGTGATAGTCCTACTTAATTAACGGCTACGATAGGCAAAACGGTCATCCATACGGAGACTAGCTGGTGGCCAGTTCTCTAAACGCATGCCGAGTTGTAAACCTTTCGATGCCAAAACATCTTTGATCTCTGTTAACGATTTTTTACCTAAGTTAGGAGTTTTTAACAACTCAACTTCAGTACGTTGAACAAGATCACCAATGTAGTAAATATTTTCTGCCTTCAAACAGTTAGCAGAACGAACAGTAAGCTCGAGATCATCTACTGGACGAAGCAAGATCGGGTCAACTTCTTCGCGAGGTTCTTGAGCAACTGGAGTTTGATCTTTCTGAAGATCAACAAAAATTGCAATTTGTTGTTGCAAGATTGTTGCCGCTTTGCGGATTGCTTCTTCTGGATCAACAGTTCCGTTAGTCTCAAGATCGATCACTAACTTATCAAGATCGGTACGTTGTTCAACACGAGCATTTTCTACTGTGTATGAAACACGCTTGATTGGGCTATAAGAAGCATCTAACTGTAAACGACCTACAGGACGTGTTTCGCCTTCAGGGAAACGTGAGTCAGATGTTTCATAACCACGACCTTGAGCAACTTTCAGGCGCATTTTTAATGAACCTGTAGAACTCAAAGTACCGATTAAATGATCAGGGTTAACCACTTCAACATTATGAGGTAAACGAAGGTCAGCTGCAGTTACGTCACCCGCTCCTTGTTTCTCTAATGTCAAATATGCTTCATTTTGATCGAACAGCTTAATAGACAATCCTTTTAGGTTCAGCAAGAGCTCGACGATGTCCTGCTGCAAGCCTTCTAAAGTACTGTACTCGTGCTCGACACCTTCTATTTCTACTTCAACCACAGCAGCGCCAGGTAAAGAAGACAATAGAATGCGACGTAAAGCATTACCTAGAGTATGACCAAAGCCACGCTCTAAAGGTTCCAGAATCACTTTTGCCGAGGTCCCGCTCACCGCTTCGACCTTGATCGCTTGCGGAGTTAGAAACTCGTTTGCAGTACGCGTCATTTATTGCTACCTCAAGGATTATTTAGAATACAATTCTACAATCAAGCTTTCGTTGATTTCAGCAGGTAAATCAGAACGATCTGGTGCAGCTTTAAACGTACCTTCTAACTTAGAATGGTCAATTTCCATCCAAGCAGGGATACCACGTTGAGCAGCTAATTCAATTGCGTTTTTAATACGTAATTGTTGTTTAGCGCCTTCGTGTACTGCAATTACATCACCAGCTTTAACTTGGATAGATGCAATGTTAACACGACGACCGTTCAAAGTGATGCTACGGTGAGATACTAACTGACGAGCTTCTGCACGTGTAGAACCAAAACCCATGCGATAAACAACGTTATCAAGACGGCTTTCAAGCAATTTCAACAAGTTTTCACCTGTTGCGCCTTTCACACGAGCAGCTTCTTTGTAGTAGTTACTAAATTGACGCTCTAACACACCGTACATACGACGTACTTTTTGTTTTTCACGTAATTGTAGTGAGTACTCTGATTGTTTGCTACCACGAGCTCCGCCATGTTGGCCAGGAGCTTTAGCATGTTTTTTAGTCTTAACGTCAAACGGTTTAACGCCAGATTTTAATTGCAGGTCTGTCCCTTCGCGGCGAGAGAGTTTGCATTTTGGACCAATATAACGAGCCATGAATGTTTCTCCTTACACGCGACGTTTTTTAGGTGGACGGCAACCGTTGTGCGGAATTGGAGTCACATCGGTAATGCTGTTAATTTTATAACCCACTGCACCTAATGCACGAACCGCAGATTCACGACCAGGACCAGGACCTTTTACAAGGACGTCCAAGTTTTTCAAACCGTAGTCTAAAGCAGCTTTACCAGCAACTTCAGCAGCTACCTGAGCAGCAAACGGTGTTGATTTACGTGATCCACGGAAGCCTTGTCCACCTGAGGTAGCCCAAGCCAATGCATTACCTTGACGATCGGTAATCGTAACAATGGTGTTATTAAAAGAAGCGTGAATGTGTGCGACACCTTCAGAGACGGTACGAGTGACCTTCTTGCGTGCGCGAGTATCTTTAGCCATCTTTTAGCTTCCAGAAATCTTATTTCTTAATCGGTTTGCGCGGACCTTTACGGGTACGTGCGTTAGTTTTGGTGCGTTGTCCGCGAACAGGCAAGCTGCGACGATGACGAAGACCGCGGTAGCAGCCTAAATCCATTAAACGTTTAATGTTCATGGAAATTTCGCGACGTAAATCACCTTCGGTCGGAACCTTAGCAACTTCTGCACGAATCGCATCAAGCTGAGCATCATCTAATTCACGGATTTTAGTAGTTTCAGTGATACCTACAGCAGCCAAGATGTTCTTAGCAGTGTGGCGACCTACACCAAAAATATACGTGAGAGAGATAACAGCATGCTTGTTATCCGGAATGTTTACACCGGCAATACGAGCCATTCAATTTTCTCCAAAAAGGCAGTCAAGATAATCAACCGCCCCACAAAAATCTTGAGGGGCGGATAATAACCTAATTAGCCTACTGAAATCAACAGGTCTTAATTAAATTAACCTTGACGCTGCTTATGACGAGGTTCTGCGCTACAAATTACGCGAATTACCCCATTACGACGGATAACTTTACAGCTACCACAAATTTTCTTTACAGAAGCTTGTACTTTCATGATGAAACCTTCTAAGTGCGCTTATCCCTTAGGATGAGCAGTCGTTTTTCTCATTAACGTTTGATTATCATATTGATGCGAAGTAAGGTGCGCTTGGAGTTGCGCCATAAAGTCCATTACGACTACCACTACAATCAGTAAAGATGTTCCACCCAAATGGAATGGAATACCAAACGAACTTTGTAGCACCATTGGCATTAAACATACCACGGTAATGTAGATTGCACCGATGAAGGTCAAACGGTTAAGGATATGATCTAAATAACGAGCCGTTTGCTCACCTGGACGGATACCAGGCACATATGCCCCGCTACGCTTTAAATTCTCTGATACTTCTTTCGGGCTAAATACAAGCGCCGTATAGAAATAACAGAAGAAGATAATTAACGCGCCAAAGAGCATTAGATACAACGGCTGTCCAGGCGATAACACCAATGCCAGATCTTGTAGGCTACGCTTCACAATCCCTGCATTTGGATCAGCACTTCCTAACCATTGTCCCAAGCTCGCTGGAAATAATAACAATGAGCTTGCAAAAATTGCTGGAATCACACCTGCCATGTTAATTTTTAACGGCAAATGTGTTTGCTGTGCAGTAAATACACGACGACCTTGTTGTTTTTGTGCGTAGTTCACTGGAATACGACGTTGTGCTTTTTCAATAAACACGATCGCAGCTAAAACGGCTAATGAGAGTAAACCGAATACAGCTAAACCAATTAAACTACCCTGACCATTCTGTACAGACGTAAACGACTGAATCACAAGATTTGGCAAACCTGCCACGATTCCTGCGAAAATGATCATCGAGATACCATTACCAACACCACGTTCGGTAATTTGCTCGCCCAACCACATCAAGAACATCGTTCCTGCAACTAACGAAGTCAGTGCTGGAACGTAGAATGCCAAGCCTGACGTTAAGGTAATACCTTGACTAATCAAACCAGCACACATCCCGATACCTTGCACGAGTGCAAGAAATAAGGTGCCATAACGTGTATATTGATTGATCTTACGTTTGCCTTGCTCGCCTTCTTTTTTCAAAGCTTCTAGCGAAGGAATTACAGTCGACATCAACTGCACGATAATCGATGCAGAAATGTACGGCATAATTCCCAATGCCAGAATCGACATGCGTTCTAACGCACCACCAGAGAACATGTTAAATAAACCTAAGAAGGTACCTTCATTAGCTTTAAAAAACTGTGCTAGCGCTACGTTATCAATCCCCGGCAACGGAATATGCGCTCCTAGTCGAAAGACCAATAACGCGCCAATCAAGAACATTAATCGACGAATAATTTCACGGTATTTCACATGAAATGGTTGGCCTTTCATCATGTTGACATGACCTGAAGAACTAGGAGTCATAGACACTCGAGATTACTCCTCGACTTTACCGCCAGCAGCTTCAACAGCAGCTTTAGCGCCTTTAGTCAACACAACACCTTTAACAGTGAATGCGCGAGTGATTTCACCAGAAAGAACGATGCGAGCACGAATTTGGTCACGACGAACAACATTCGCAGCTTTTAAAGTTTCAAGGCTAACAACATCACCTTCAACTTTATTGAGCTCAGACAAACGTACTTCAGCAGTTTTCAAAGCGATTTGGCTAGTGAAACCGAATTTAGGTAAACGACGATATAACGCAGTTTGACCGCCTTCAAAGCCCGGACGAGTACCACCACTTTTACGTGAGTTTTGACCTTTGATACCACGACCACCAGTCTTACCAACGCCAGAACCGATACCACGGCCTAGACGACGGTGTTCACGCTTAGCACCTTCTGCAGGTGCAAGTTCATTTAAACGCAGAGTCATGGCTTATTCCTCTACACTAACCATATAGTAAACTTTGTTGACCATACCACGGTTAGAAGGCGTATCTTGCACTTCTACAGTATGACCAATACGACGCAGACCTAAACCTTGAAGGCAAAGTTTGTGATTTTTCAAACGATGCGATGAAGACTTAGTCTGGGTAACTTTAATCGTTTTCATGATTGATTACCCTTGAATTTGTTCTACTGAAAGACCACGTTTCGCAGCGACTTTCTCAGGAGAAGTCATATCACGCAAACCTTTGAAAGTTGCGTTTACTACGTTAGCAGCATTTGTAGAACCATAACATTTAGCAAGTACGTTATGTACACCTGCAGCCTCAAGAACAGCACGCATAGCGCCACCAGCAATTACGCCAGTACCTTCTGAAGCAGGTTGCATGTATACACGGCTTGCGCCATGACGAGCATTCACAGGGTGTTGTAAAGTAGTACCCGCAAGGTCTACAGTGATCATGTTACGACGAGCAGCTTCAAGTGCTTTAGAAATAGCAGCTGGAACTTCACGTGCTTTACCACGACCAAAACCTACACGACCATTACCATCGCCCACAACAGTTAATGCTGTGAAAGAGAAGATACGACCACCTTTAACAACCTTGGCTACACGATCAACGGCAACCAGCTTTTCAACGAGACCTTCGTTTTGTTCAACTTTCGCCATGATTAGAACTCCAAGCCGCCTTCACGAGCAGCATCAGCCAAGGCTTTGATACGACCATGATATTTAAAACCAGAACGGTCAAATGCAACTTTGGTAACACCAGCTGCTTTAGCACGTTCTGCGATCAAAGCACCAACTTTCGTAGCCGCTTCCACGTTACCAGTAGTACCACTACGCAAAGATGCATCTAAAGTTGAAGCTTGCGCTAAAACTTTGCCACCATCTGCTGAAATAACTTGCGCATAGATGTGACGCGGAGTGCGGTTTACACACAAACGAGTCGCACCCAATGCACGAATGTGCAAGCGTGTGCTTTTCGCACGACGCAAACGGGTTTGTTTCTTTTCGTTCATAAGAACCTCGCGCCTTATTTCTTCTTAGCTTCTTTACGAAGAATAACTTCATCCGAATAACGAACACCTTTACCTTTATATGGTTCAGGAGCACGGTATGCACGGATTTCCGCTGCCACTTGACCTAACAACTGCTTGTTTGCTGATTTCAAAATGATTTCAGTCGCAGTTGGAGTTTCCGCTGTTACACCTTCAGGTAAAGCGTAGTCAATTGGGTGTGAGTAACCAAGGTTAAGGTTTACAGAAGTACCCTTAACCGCAGCTTTATAACCAACACCAACAAGCTGTAACTTACGTTCGAAGCCTTCGCTAACACCTTTTACAAGGTTGTTCAATACAGCGCGAGCAGTACCAGCTTGCATCCAAGCGTCTTTCGACTCTTTAGCTGGAGCAAGTTGAAGTTTACCTTCTTCCTGTTTTAGCTCGACCAGCGCATGCAGGTTGAAAGACAATGTACCTTTGCTGCCTTTCACTTCGACCTGCCGGCCGTTCTGAGTAACTGTTACACCATTAGGTACAGTTACTGGGGCTTTAGCCACACGAGACATGAGGAATCACCTATTAAGAAACAAAAGCAATAACTTCACCACCGACGCCCGCAGCACGTGCAGCGCGATCAGTCATGATGCCTTTGCTTGTAGAAACAATTGCAATACCTAAACCTTGCTTAACGCTAGGAATTTTATCTTTACCGCGATATTGACGTAGACCTGGACGGCTTACGCGTTTAACGGTTTCGATAACAGGCTTGCCTTCGAAATATTTTAAAGTAATTGTCAGAGTAGCTTTTGTCTCTTCTTGAGCAACTGCTACGTCTGAAATATAACCTTCTTGTTGAAGTACGTTTGCAATTGCAACTTTCAACTTAGAAGAAGGCATAGAAACAGTTTGTTTCTTCGCCATTTGTGCGTTACGAACACGTGTTAACATGTCGGCAACGGTATCTTGCATACTCATTTAGTCGCTCCTTACCAGCTTGCCTTAACAACGCCTGGTACATCACCCTGCATTACTGTGTCACGTAATTTGTTACGGCTTAAACCGAACTTACGGAAGTAACCATGAGGACGACCAGTTAAACCACAACGGTTACGAAGACGTACTGGAGATGCGTTACGTGGCAATGCCTGTAACTTTAATGTCGCTTCGAAACGTTCTTCGTCACTTGCATTTACATTTGCAATCGTTGCTTTTAATTCAGCACGTTTTGCAGCGTATTTAGCAACTGTCTTTTCGCGTTTCAATTCGCGATTAATCATACCTTTCTTAGCCATATCGACCTCTTATTTGAACGGGAAGCCGAATGCACGCATAAGCGCACGGCCTTCGTCATCGCTACGAGCAGTTGTCGTAATAGTGATGTCTAAACCACGGATACGATCAATCTTGTCAAAATCGATTTCAGGGAAAACGATTTGCTCTTTTAAACCCATAGAGTAGTTACCACGACCATCAAATGATTTCGCAGAGAAACCACGGAAGTCACGGATACGAGGGATTGCGATCGAGATCAAACGATCCAAGAATTCGTACATTTGGTCGCCGCGTAAAGTAACTTTACAACCGATCGGCCAACCATCACGGATTTTGAAACCAGCGATTGATTTACGAGCAAGTGTCACAACTGGTTTTTGACCAGCAATGAGTTGCATATCAGCAACAGCGCCATCTAATAATTTCTTATCAGTTGCAGCTGCGCCTACACCCATGTTAAGAGTGATTTTTGTGATGCGAGGAATATCCATCACATTCTTAACGCTAAGTTCTTCTTGTAACTTTGCTTTAAGTTCGTCGTTGTAACGTGCTTTAAGTCTGGCCATTGCCTATTCAACCTATTACTTCGCTACCGCCACTGATTCACCATTTGATTTATAAACACGAGTTTTCGCGCCTTCAATCACTTGGTAACCAATACGGTCAGCCTTTTGGGTTGTAGCATTAAAAATTGCCACGTTTGAAATATGAAGCGTAGCCTCTTGAGTAACGATGCCGCCTTCAGCGCCAGTTACACGGTTTGGCTTTTGATGCTTCTTCACTAAGTTAAGGCCTTCGACCTTAACTCGATCTTCAGAAACAGACAAAACGATACCTTGTTTGCCTTTTTCTTTACCTGCGATCACAATTACTTGATCGCCTTTTTTAATCTTAGCCATGATTGCCTCTTATAGAACTTCAGGAGCCAATGAAATGATTTTCATGAACTGTTCAGTACGAAGTTCACGAGTCACTGGTCCGAAGATACGAGTCGCAATCGGAGCTTTGTTGTTGTTCAAAATAACAGCTGCGTTATCGTCGAAACGAATAACTGAACCGTCTGGACGACGGATGCCGAATTTTGTACGAACAACTACAGCATTCATCACGTCACCTTTTTTAACACGTGCGCGTGGAATTGCTTCTTTTACAGTAACTTTAATAATATCGCCAACTGAAGCATAACGACGGTGTGAACCACCAAGTACTTTAATACATTGTACGCGGCGTGCACCACTATTGTCTGCTACGTCGAGCATACTTTCGGTTTGAATCATTGCCCTACTCCAAAACCGAGCATCACCGGTCACAATTTCGAAAGGCTCAAAGAGTACTCGAAATTGTCCGATGATGCAACAAGAACGTCTAATTACTCAGCAGCAGCTTCAACTACTTCCACTAAAGTCCAAGCTTTAGTTTTAGAAATTGGGCGGCTTTCTTTGATGGTTACCAAGTCGCCTAATTTAGCAACATTGTTCTCATCATGAGCGTGTAATTTAGTTGAACGGCGGATTGATTTGCCATACAACGGGTGTTGAACGCGGCGTTCAATAAGCACAACAATAGACTTGTCCATTTTGTCGCTTACGACTTTGCCGGTTAACGTGCGGACTGTTTTTTCACTCATTGTCCGTTCCCCTGTTTTTCGGTAAGGAGTGTCTTAATACGAGCAATTGTCTTACGAGCAATTTGCACTTCATGCGATTTGCCTAATTGACCAGTTGCTTTCGCCATACGAAGACGGAATTGGTTAAGCTGTTGCTCATCAAGCAAAGCTTTCAACTCTTCTACCGACTTTTCACGTAGATCTTTAGTTTTCATTACATCACCGTCCGAGTCACGATAGTGGTTTTAAACGGGAGTTTAGCAGCAGCTAAAGCAAAAGCTTCACGCGCTAACTCATCGCTAACACCTTCAATTTCGTACAGGATCTTACCTGGCTGGATCTGACAAACCCAGTATTCCACGCTACCCTTACCTTTACCCATACGAACTTCTAATGGCTTTTCGGTAATTGGTTTGTCTGGGAATACGCGGATGAAGATTTTACCACCACGTTTGATACGACGGCTAATGGTACGACGTGCAGCTTCAATCTGACGCGCAGTCATACGACCACGTTCAGTTGCTTTAATTGCAATCGAACCAAATGATACTGTACTACCACGATGCGCTAGACCAGTGTTACGGCCTTTGTGCACTTTACGGAATTTGGTACGTTTAGGTTGCAACATGGATTATTCTCCCTTGTCAGCAGCACGGTCACCGCGACGACCACGACGCTCTTGACCTTCACCACGACCACGACCGCGTTTAGCTGGACGCTCTTCAGCAGGAGCAGGGTTCATGACTTGTTTCATGCCACCTAAGATCTCACCACGGAAAATCCAAACTTTAACACCGATCGTACCGTATGTTGTTTCTGCACGCATAGTAGCATAGTCGATGTCAGCACGAAGCGTATGCAAAGGTACACGACCTTCACGATACCACTCAGTACGAGCGATCTCTGCACCACCTAAACGGCCAGAAACTTCAACTTTGATACCTTTAGCGCCAGCACGCATTGTGTTTTGAACCGCACGCTTCATAGCACGACGGAACATAACACGCTTTTCTAATTGAGAAGCAATCGCTTCAGCAACTAAACGTGCGTCCAAGTCAGGGCGATCAATTTCATTGATGCTAACTTGAGCTGGAACACCCATAATGTTGGTGAGTTCGCGCTGTAATTTCTCAATATCTTCGCCTTTTTTACCGATAACGATACCAGGACGAGCAGTGCTAATTGTTACCTTAGCAGCGCCAGTAGGACGTTCGATAAGAATATTGCTGATCATCGCGTTTTTAAGTTTTTTGATTAAAAACTCACGAACTTGAAGATCTTTAAGCAAGTATTCAGCGTATTGTTTCGGATTCGCATACCAGTTAGCGTTATGGCGTTTCACAACACCTAGGCGGATACCGATTGGATGAACCTTCTGACCCATATCAAACCCCTACCTTAACGGTGATGTGACAAGTACGCTTAGTAATACGATCTGCACGGCCTTTAGCACGTGGCATGATACGTTTAAGGCTCATGCCTTCATCAACGTAAATCGTAGTTACTTTAAGGTCATCAACATCTAAGCTGTTGTTGTGTTCAGCATTCGCGATTGCAGATTCAAGTGCTTTTTTAACAAGCACAGCTGCTTTCTTGTTGCTGAAGTTCAAAATGTCTATCGCACGTGCAACCGACTTACCACGGATCAAATCAGCAACTAAACGTGCTTTTTGTGCCGAGATAGCGGCACCGCGTAATTTAGCAGTTACTTCCATCATAGCACCTATTAACGTTTAGACTTCTTATCAACACCGTGACCACGATAGGTACGAGTTGGCGCGAATTCACCCAATTTATGACCAACCATGTGTTCAGTAACAATTACTGGAACGTGGTTACGGCCATTGTGAACAGAAATTGTTAAACCAACAAAGTCTGGAAGGATCATTGAACGACGTGACCATGTTTTGATCGGCTTACGGTTGTTAGCAGCAATCGCAGCTTCAACCTTAGCGAACAAATGCGCGTCGACGAATGGACCTTTTTTTAATGAACGAGGCATTATTCAGATTCCCTTACTTGACGCGACGGTCGCGAATAATCATCTTAGTCGTACGCTTATTGGTACGTGTCTTGTACCCTTTAGCTTTTTGACCCCATGGGCTTACAGGTTGAATACCTTTGCTACGCCCTTCACCACCACCATGCGGGTGATCTACTGGGTTCATCGCCATACCACGAACGGTAGGACGAACACCACGCCAGCGCGCAGCACCAGCTTTACCCAATGAACGAAGGTTGCTTTCTTGGTTAGAAACTTCACCAATTACAGCGCGACATTCAACATGGACTTTACGCATTTCACCAGAACGTAAACGAACGATAGCGTAAGAACCATCACGACCCAACAACTGAACTGAAGTACCAGCAGAACGTGCTAATTGAGCACCTTTACCGATTTTAAGTTCAAGGTTATGCAGGGTAGAACCGATTGGCATGTTGCGAAGTGGCAAGCAGTTACCTGGACGAATTGGAGCATCGTTACCAGATTGAACTTTATCACCAGCACGTAAGCCTTTAGGTGCAATGATGTAACGACGTTCACCGTCAGCATATTTCAATAAAGCAATATGAGCTGTACGGTTAGGATCGTATTCAATGCGCTCTACAGTCGCCGGAATACCATCTTTGTTACGTTTAAAGTCAACAATACGGTAGTTTTGCTTATGACCACCACCCACGTGACGTGTAGTGATGTGACCATTGTTATTACGACCACCAGTACGTTTTTTAGCTTCTACCAACGGTGCATAAGGCGCGCCTTTGTGAAGATGGTCATGAACCACTTTCTCTACAAAGCGACGTCCTGGAGACGTTGGCTTACATTTTTGAATTGGCATAATTCTCGTCCTTATTCCGCTGCGTTTTCAGCGGTATCGCCCAAGTCAGCCATTTCTACATCTTGGCCAGCTTTCAGGGTGACGTATGCTTTTTTCACATCAGAACGACGTCCTAATGTTTTACCAAAGCGTTTTGTTTTACCTTTAGTGATCGTTGTATTGATTTTTACAACTTCAACACCAAAGAGCTGCTCAACTGCTTTTTTGATTTCAAGTTTGTTTGCATTTAATGCAACTTTGAACACTTGAACACCAGCAGTATCACCTAAAACTTGTGCTTTTTCTGAGAATACTGGTCCTAATAGGACTTGATAGATACGTTCGTTGTTCATCCGAGTTCTACCTCAATTTTCTTAGCAGCAGCTACAGACATTACAACTTTATCAAATGCGATCAAGCTAACAGGATCAATAGCAGTAGCATCAACCACATCAACGTGTGGAAGGTTGCGAGCTGCAAGATACAAGTTCTCATCTACAGCATCTGTAATGATCAATGCGCGAGTTGCATTCAAGTCTGTAAGTTTTGCAAGCAATTCTTTAGTTTTTGGAGCTGCAACAGCAAACTCTTCAACTAATACAAGACGATCTTGGCGAACAAGTTCAGCTAAGATACATTGCATTGCACCGCGATACATCTTACGGTTTACTTTTTGAGACCAATCTTGTGGGCGAGCAGCAAAAGTTTTACCACCACCAACCCAGATTGGGCTACGAATAGAACCCGCACGAGCGCGACCAGTACCTTTTTGACGGAATGGCTTTTTACCACCGCCAGAAACATCTGCACGTGATTTGTGAGCACGAGTACCTTGACGACCACCAGCTAAGTAAGCTGTAACAACTTGGTGTACAAGAGCTTCGTTAAATTCACGTCCGAAAGCAACTTCAGACAATTCAACAGCAGAGCCGGAAACAGTTTTTAAATTCACAGTATTTCCCCTCAGGCCTTGATGGTAGGACGTACGATAACGTCACCGCCAGTTGAACCAGGAATAGCACCCTTAACAACTAAAACAGAACGTTCAGCGTCAATAGATACGATTTCAAGACCTTGAACTGTTACGCGTTCGTCACCTAAGTGACCAGCCATTTTCTTGCCTTTGAACACGCGACCAGGTGTCTGGTTTTGACCTGTAGAACCTAATACACGGTGAGATACAGAGTTACCATGAGTAGCATCTTGCGTACGGAAATTCCAACGCTTAACACCACCTTGGAAGCCTTTACCTTTTGATTGACCAGTTACGTCAACAATTTGACCAACTGTGAACAAATCAACACCGATAGAAGCACCAACTTCACGGCCTTCAAGCTCAGCTTCAGTAACACGGAACTCTTTAACTAAACGACCAGCAGCAACACCCGCTTTCGCGAAGTGACCTTTCTGAGCGTTAGTTACGCGCGATTCGCGACGTTCACCAGTAGTTACTTGAATTGCTTGATAACCATCAGTTTCAAGTGTTTTGATTTGCGTAATGCGGTTTGGATCGACTTCGATAACTGTAACAGGTACAGATACACCAGCATCCGTAAAGACGCGAGTCATACCACATTTGCGACCGACTAAACCAATAGCCATGTGCATAAACCTCTAATAAAGCGGCCTAATCAACTTATAAATAAAGCTAATTAACCGAAAGCCTTAACCCAAAGCGATCTGAACATCTACACCAGCAGCAAGATCCAACTTCATCAATGCATCAACAGTTTTATCTGTTGGTTGAACGATGTCGATCAAACGTTTATAAGTGCGGATTTCATACTGGTCACGAGCGTCTTTGTTGACGTGTGGTGAAGTAAGAACGTTGAAGCGTTCGATGCGAGTAGGCATCGGGATTGGACCACACACTTGTGCGCCAGTACGCTTAGCGGTTTCTACGATCTCTTGAGCAGATTGATCAATCAGACGATGATCAAAAGACTTCAAACGGATACGAATTCTCTGGTTAGACATACCAGTAAACTCCAAGCCAAATATATAAAGAATCACCCATGACGCACCTCACCTTTTGGTAAGTGTCAAGGGCAGTGAAAATCACTATGGTCGTGATCGATGCCACGACTGTAATGCGTTAACTACTTTCTTCGTAGTGAACGCCCTCCATTTGAGGGTCGCCCATTATAACGATTGTTTAAGTCTTATGCAATTCTTCTTTTCTTTTTTTAATCAAATTACGTATTGCTAGGCGCTCACCACATAATCAATTGCCTGATTGAGCAATCGATTCCCTTGTTCAAATTTACTTTTTAAAGTTCTTTTTAATTCAGACATCGGCTGGACGTAGTCGCCATTGAATACCGCCATGTCCTCTTCATTTTCAATCAGCAGTGCCAGCGCATGTGGCGTCATTTCAGGATGAAACTGAAACCCCAAAACATTACGTCCAATTTGGTACATTTGGTTCCGACACACCTTATTCTCTGCCAGACGAATCCCCCCTTTCGGAATCTCAAAGGTCTCACTATGCCATTGCAAAATATTTAACTGTTCTGGGACTTGAAAATAGTCTTCAGGGACATGCGAAGCACGCCCAACATCCATCCACCCCAATTCCTGATGCGGATTACGACTCACAGCTGCACCCAAAGCATTGGCAATCAATTGCCCACCCAGACACAGACCAATCGCTGGTTTGCCTGCGGCGAGATAGCGGCGTAACCATCTTTTTTCTAGTCTCAACCAAGGATAGTTTGCCTCATCATTCACGCTCATAGTGCCCCCCATAATGATCAGTAGATCTACCTCATCTACACGTGGCAGAGCTTCCAATTCCAGAGGTAGATCAACTGGCAAAGCAAAAAACTCAGTGGCGGTAATCTTTGCTTTGTGTGCTTTTAAAAAGTCATAGCAACTGCCAAAACCCTCGCCAGCAATGTGCTGAAAATAATGCACTCTTAAATGCGACTTCATGCGCTAAAACCTATTGTAGTTAGAATGATACTTAGTCTTAGCAAAAATAAAGCCAGTTTTAGATGATGAGCCAAATCTGTACGGATTCTGTACAAAACCTGCAAAGCACTGGCGACTTTGCTGATTTTCTCTTACCCTAACTCATTATATTGATTTGATTTTGCCCCATGACAACACACAATAAAGCACAGACCCAACTGATTCACGCACCAAGAAAAGCCGCTCAATACATTGAAACCATCCAGCCTCCCTTATTTCGTGCATCCACGATTATTTTTAAAAGCACAGCGCACCTTTTTGACCGCCATTGGACCGATGCTTATGACTATAGTTATGGCACACACGGTACACCAACAACGTTTACATTAGGGGACAACATTGCCCAAATTGAAGGCGGCCGCTATTGTCTGCTTGCACCAAGTGGATTATCAGCGATTAATCTCGTGAATAGTGCCATTTTAAGTACAGGCGATGAGGTCTGGGTCGCCGATAATATTTACGGCCCCAACCTTGAACATTTAAACCATCTGCAAGATCGTTACGGCATCACAGTTAAAATTTATAATCCGATTGATGCCAATAGTTTTCAACCGACTGAAAAAACCAAACTGATCTGGCTCGAAGCAGCTGGCTCAGTCACGCTAGAGTTTCCAGATTTAAAAAATTTGGTAAAAAAAGCGCAGCAAGCCAACGTGCTCACCGCACTGGATAATACATGGGGCGCTGGGCTGGCTTTTAATGCCTTTGATTTTTCAGATGAACATCTAGCCATGGACATCAGCGTACATGCACTGACCAAATATCCAAGCGGCGGCGGTGATATTCTAATGGGGTCAGTCGTGACCCGTGACCAAGCACTCCATCATAAACTCTACCGGATGCACGCCATTCAAGGGATTGCTGTTTCAGGTGATGATACCGCACAGATCCAACGTAGTTTGGCGCATATGTCCTTACGTTATGAACAACAATCACAAAGTGCCCTGACCCTACTCAACTGGCTCAAACAACAACCACAATTTAATCAAGTCCTGCATCCAAGCGATCCTGATGCAGCAGGCCATCAATTCTGGACAGAAGTTTGTCGTACTGGAAAAAGCGCAGGCTTAGTCAGTGTCATTTTCAAACCTGAATATGATCTCAATGCGATTCGAAAGTTCTGTGACAATTTCAGCCTGTTTAAATTGGGATTTAGTTGGGGTGGCCCCGTTAGTCTGGCCATGCTATATGACCTCAAACAAATGCGTACGCTGGAAAATACACATTTACAACAAGGTTTATTGGTTCGCTTCTGTATAGGACTAGAACATCCAGAAGATTTAATTCAAGATATCCAAAACGCATTAAAACAGCTCGATTGAGATTAAAAACAGGTGAAGAATGAGTACGCCAATCGTTATTGCTAAAAAAACCACAGATACAACACAAGAGATTGTTTTACATTCTAAATTTGCCAACCGACACGGCCTGATTGCCGGCGCTACAGGAACAGGTAAAACCGTCACCCTCAAAGTGATGGCCGAGAGTTTTTCCCGTATTGGTGTACCCGTGTTTCTTGCCGATGCTAAAGGTGATGTTTCCAGTCTGGCCAAAGCAGGTAGCAGCAATCCCAAGTTTGATGAACGCCTGAAAAGCCTGCAATTGGATACAGTGCCTTTTGCCGCATCCCCTGTTATTTTCTGGGATCTATTTGGGCAACAAGGACATCCGATTCGCACCACTATTTCAGAAATTGGCCCCCTATTATTGGCGCAAATGCTGAATCTGAATGACACACAGGAAGGTGTGCTTTCGGCGGTGTTCCGTGTTGCCGATGATCAAGGTCTATTACTGATTGACTTTAAAGACCTAAAGGCCATGCTGACCTATGTCAGTGAAAATGCAGCCAGCCTCAAGGCTGAATATGGCAATCTTTCTCCTGCCAGTCTGGGTGCAATCCAACGCAACTTGCTGGCATTAGGTGATCAGGGTGGCGAACAGTTTTTTGGCGAACCAAGCCTGAATATTCTCGATTTCATCCAAACTGACACCAATGGTCACGGCTACATCAATATCCTAGCTGCTGATAAATTGATGAACACACCAAAGCTTTATGCGACCTTCCTGCTCTGGATGATGTCTGAATTGTTTGAACAGTTGCCTGAAGTCGGTGATATGGACAAGCCAAAGTTGGTGTTCTTTTTCGATGAAGCGCATTTACTGTTTGATAATGCCAGCCCTGCTTTGCAACAAAAGATTGAGCAAGTGGTACGTTTGATTCGTTCTAAAGGCGTGGGGATTTATTTCATTACCCAAAACCCTCTGGATTTACCCGAAAGCGTATTAGGGCAATTGGGGAACCGTGTGCAACATGCTTTACGTGCATTTACTCCGAAAGATCAAAAGGCGGTCAAAACTGCAGCGGATACTTTCCGTGCCAACCCTGAGTTTAAAGTCGACCAAGCCATTACCGAACTGGCTGTTGGTGAGGCACTGATTAGTTGCCTAGATGAACAAGGAACACCACAGATTGTGGAACGCGGCTGGGTGATGCCTCCTTACTCCTCCTTTATCCCGATCACGCCTGAAGAACGCCAAGTGATTATTGGGCAAAGTATTGTGGCGGGTGTCTACGACCAAGCCGTAGATCGCGACAGTGCCTATGAAATGCTGCAGAAAAAAGTATTGCAACAATCCCAACAAAAAGAAGCTGACGAATTAGCCAAACAACAAAGCAAAGAGCAAGATGCTTTGGCCAAGCAACAGGCCAAAGAACAAGAACGCTTTGCCCGTGAGCAGCAAAAAGCCGCAGAAAAATCACAGCGTGATCGTGAAAAACTCACCCAAGATATCGTCGGTACTTTTGCAAAAAGTGCAGCACGCAGCCTTGGTGGTAGTACAGGACAAAAGATTGTGCGTGGTTTACTGGGTTCACTGTTTGGTAAATAAAAACCTTATCTTTCTAAAAATTAAGTGATATTTTAATATCCCTTAATTTTTTTATGGCTTTTATTTAAATATGCATTGCAAATACACCTTATAAGATGTATTTTGAATACATCTTATAAATGATAGCCAAGAGAGATCAAACATGACTCCGCAGCAAATTGACCTAGTAAAAGCCACTGTTCCTGTTCTGCGTGAAAATGGTGTCGCATTGACTGGATACTTTTATAACCGCATGTTGGGTAATCACCCTAATTTAAAAGAAACCTTTAATATGGGTCATCAACGCAGTGGTGCACAGGCCCAAGCACTCGCAGGCGCAGTTTTGGCTTATGCAGAAAACATTGAAGATCCATCGGTACTTCTACCTGTGGTCGAAATGATTGCGCATAAACACGTGAGCTTGAATATTCAATCACCAGATTACGGCATTGTCGGTGAAAACCTCTTACATTCGATTAGTGAAGTACTGAATATTTCAATGGAAGATCCATTAATTGCGGCATGGGCTGCGGCTTATGGTCAATTGGCTGATTTATTTATTAGCACCGAAAAAGCGATTTATGATCAACACCAACAAACACAAGGCAGTTGGTTAGGCTGGCGCAACTTTAAAATTGCCAAAAAAGTGGTGGAAAGTGATGAAATTACCTCATTCCACCTCGCGCCTGTAGATGGCGGTGCATTACCGCATTATGAAGCAGGCCAATATATTTCAGTCCGCGTGTTTGTACCTGAACTCAACTTAAGACAGCCGCGTCAGTACACACTTTCAACTAGCCCACAAGCAGACTATTTACGTATCTCAGTGAAACGTGAAGATGAAAAAGGTGAACTCGCAGGTGGCTGGGTATCTAGTACCTTACATGGTTTAGCTGAAGGTTCAGAAATTGAAGTATCTGCACCAACAGGTAATTTCTATCTGATCGATAGTAGCAAGCGCAATGTCTTTATCAGTGGTGGTGTTGGTCTAACCCCAATGATTGCGATGTTAAACCAATTGGTGACCTTGGATCTGCCGCAACCCGTGAATTTCATTCATGCCTGTCGTAGCAGCCAAGTACATGCCATGAAACAACACATTCAGGAACTTAAAACCAAGTATCCACGCTTAAGCACATTTACGGCGTATGAGTTTCCACACGAAAATGATAAGCTCGGTGAAGACTATGATGTTGCTGGACGTTTAGATTTAAATAGCATCGATGCTGCACTATTACCAAGCAATGCCGATTATTATCTATGTGGACCAATGCCATTTATGGCAGCACAACATCAGGCACTGCTTGCTCGTGGTATTCCTGCAGCCAATATTCATAGTGAAGCCTTTGGCACAGGTGGGGTTAAACTCAGCTAATCCACACTGCATTTTGCATAGGGCTAGTCTATGTTAGACTGGCCCTTTCTATTTCAAGCAATCGATTGAGTGAAAATACATGCAACTCAATAAATTTACCGATTATGCACTCAGAATTCTGATGTATGTCGCTCGCCCGAGTGATGTACCGTATACCATTGCAGATATCGCCCAAGACTTGCATGTGTCGCAAAACCATTTGGTCAAAGTCGTTCACTTTATGGGAAAACAGCAGTGGATTGTCACCATTCGCGGTAAAGGCGGTGGTCTGTATTTAAACCCAGAAGCGAAAAAGCTGAAACTTGGTGAGATTGTTCGAATCCTGCAAGGCAATCACCAAATTGTTGAATGTAATACCCCACCCTGCGTTTTACGTTCACATTGCGGACTGAAGGGCATCTTGGATCAAGCACTCGAATGTTTTTACCAAAGTCTGGATCAATATACGCTTGGTGAAGTCGTGCAACAGGGCATTATTCCTTCTTCCCCACGCTCAAATATTGACTTTTTAGAGCTGATTCAGAAAGCTTAAACATCGCATACAGATGAAGGATTCGCGCGAACGCCTCACATCCTTTATAATGGTCGTTGCTATTCCTATTCAAAAGTAAGCTTCTATGCGTCGCAGTGAAAAATCGAAAGACACCAAAGCCAAACTCGCACCGAAACAAAAAATCAGTTATGAAAAAAAGACTGATCCTGCAATCACTGAATATGCAGTACAGTCTTTAACTTGGTTACGCCAAGCTGAATTTTTGATGAGTGCGCCAAAACTGGCTTTATGCGTAGAAGATACGGGTTATGAAATCGCATTTGCAGGCCGTTCCAATGCCGGTAAATCAAGCGCAATTAATACCTTAACCAATCAAAAGCAACTGGCACGCGCCTCTAAAAAACCTGGTCGTACCCAAATGATCAACTTTTTTAGTTTGGGTAATCCTGATCAGCGCTTAGTTGATTTACCTGGTTATGGTTATGCAGCGGTTCCTGAAGCCATGAAAATTGTCTGGCAGAAAGAATTGGAAAATTATTTAATCCATCGTAAAAGCTTACAAGGCTTGGTACTGTTGATGGATATTCGCCATCCTTTACAACACTTTGACTTGATGATGTTGGAATGGGCCCATTCACGTCATTTGTTTGTGCATATCCTACTCACTAAAGCGGATAAGCTGAACCGTGGCCCAGCCAACAAAGTGTTGTTAGAAGTGAAACAGCAATTGAAAAAGATGAAATTGGATTTCTCGATTCAATTATTCTCTTCACTCAATCGTATTGGCCTAGAGGAACTTGCCAGTGTAATGGCAGGCCGTCTGAATTTCACACTGGATCAACCTGTTGAATTTGACCTGAGTCAGATCCCAGAAGCCTCAGAAACCGACATCCAAGAATAAAAAGTGCATTTTATGCAACTTGATGCATAAAATAATTTTTAATTGTCCCGAATTGCTAAACACAAACACTAGGTAGTTTTCATATACTGCTTAGTGTTGGTTCATTGCACTATCGATTAGGACTAAACGATGAAATTACTATCATTTGTGAAGAACAAAGTTCTTGGTTCTTCGATTGACTATAAAATCCTCCCGCGCAAAGTAAAATTTGACTGGGAAAATACACCAGTGGATTGGATTCCAAACCAACCTTTCGCCAGCTATTTTATTAATGAAATTAACAATATTTTACCTGCTGGTGAGTTTTGGTTTTGCCGTTTATATAACAAAGTCCTTCCTCAAATTACCGATGAAAAATTAAAGCAAGACGTTCAAGCCTTTATTCGCCAAGAAGCAATGCATGCGGTTGCGCATACCTCTGCCAATAAAGAATATTTGACGCAGCGTAATATTGATATCCAGCGTAATCTCGACATCATGGATTTCTTATTTACCAAGGTCTTGGCAGACAAGCCTTTCGATAAAGAAATTCCGAAAGCACTCGAGCATCAGTGGGATTTATTCCGTCTAGGTGTGATTGCAACTGTTGAACACATGACCTGCGTACTCGGCAAATATGCCCTGTATAACAAGCGTTGGGAAGAACTCGGTGCAGATCCAGAAATGATCGATCTGATTAAATGGCATGGTTCTGAAGAAATCGAACATCGTACCGTTGCATTTGATCTTTACCGTCATTTGGGCGGTGGTTATATCGCACGTTACTACATGAGTGTTGCTGTGATTATTGGTGTACTCGGCCTTTGGGTCGATGGTGCAGCACATATCATGAGCCAAGATCCTCGTTTTGCCGACAAGAAACCAAGTCTGTTTAAACCATGGATCTGGATTGAATGGTCGAAGATTGCATTAAAAGACGCGAAAATTTTGCCAGGCCCAGCATGGCTGGTTGCACAACAAATTGATTACCTCATGCCGTGGTATGACCCGGTCAAAGAAGGCAATACCCAAGACGCTGTGAATTATCTCAATAATTCTCCTGCCGCAAAGCGTGCCTTACAACAAGCTGCTTAAGCTTTGAATATAAAAAAGCAGGAATTCTCTCCTGCTTTTTTATATGTATAAAATTAACTAGACTCTGCTTCCGCCTGTTTTGCATAACGATCAACCACCACACTGATCATCATGTCACCTTGCACATTGACCACCGTACGCACGGTATCTAAGACACGGTCAATCGGCAATAAAATCGCAATCGCTTCGGCAGGTAAACCAACCGACTGTAGCACCATGATCATGGTAACCATCCCAGCACTTGGAATTCCCGGTGCACCTAAGGATGCAATCATGGCAGTTAAGCAGACAATCAATTGTTGAGTCAGACTCAAATCCAAACCCATCAAGTTGGCAATAAATAAAGCTGCTGCCGCTTCATAGAGTGCGGTACCATCCATATTCAACTGCGTACCCAATGGGATCACAAAGCCAGCCGTTTGCGGTCGCACTCCTAAATTTTCCTGCGCACACTTCATACTCAATGGCATGGTGGCTGAACTGGAACTGGTGGCAAATGCTGTGACCAAAGCTGTTCGGGCACCTCTAAAAAAGGTAATTGGATTCATCCGTCCAAAAATCCACAACAAGGCCGGTAACACCACCACCCCATGGAAAATGGTCGTGCCTGTCACCACCGCAGCAAACTCAACCAAACGGCTGAGTACCGACAGATCTTCAGTCGCAATCAACTTTGCTAAAAGTGCAAAAATCCCGATCGGTGCCAGTTTCATCACCCAGCCCACTAACATCATCATAATGTCAAAGAATTGCTGACTGATGTTGCGGACCAAAGCGAAACGCTCTCCACCTTTGACCAAAGCCACACCAAGAAATAAAGCAAATACCACCACAGCCAGCACATTACCGTCACTAAAGGCCTTAAATGGATTGATCAAGGTATTCTGGATAAAGGTGGTGAAGAAACTAGATGGCGTTAAGGTATCAGGGGTTTGATGGCTATCCATTGCGGCCTGGAATAATTGAATATCCACCCCTTTGCCCACTTCAAACAGATGTGCGCAGCTGATTCCCAGAATCAAAGCCAAGGTGGTGGTGGTCAAACAGCTTAATGCAGTAATTTTCCAGACTCGACCAAATTGACCACCCGCCTGCAAATTGGAAACCCCAACTACAATCGAGCTAAAAATCAGTGGAATCAGCAACATTTTCAACAAGCCAATGAAAATGCTACTTAAAATACCCAAGCCATATAAACTGTGATCAACAAATGCAGTCTGGGGATAGGCTAGCAATAAAAAACCAAAGGCCACGCCAAGCACAGCTGCAATCAAAATTTGCGTATTTAAATTCATTGTAAATGGATAAAAGGTTTTAACTTAGCCGTACTATGGCACGCTCATGTTGAAGAATCGAGCAATTTTTTGTCACATCCTTATGATAAAAAAAGCCATCAGAATGATGGCTTTAGTGTTGATTCATTTTTCACTGGGTTTCGATTTCTCTGAGCCGAATCAAACCTTCTTGCACGGTACTACACACCAGTTGTCCATTTTGCCACATACGCCCAAAGTTCAAGCCACGGGAACTGGCACTAATGGTCGCTTCCATATCGTAAAGCATCCATTCATCTGCACGTAGTGGACGATGGAAGTAAATGGTATGGTCGATACTGGCACACTGTAAATTCGGTGAAATCCAAGACAAACCATGTGGGCGCAGTGCCGTGGTCATCAAGGTAAAATCTGAATAGAAAGCAACAATCGCCTGATGCAGCGAGATTTCATCTAAATCTGCTGGAATCGCATCATGAGTTCGAATGTAATGCGCATAGAACGGCGCTTCTGGCTGCGGCTGGAACGGATTAATCAACTGAGTCGGTCTGATTTCTACATGACGTTCGCGCATAAAACTGGCACGTACATTTTCTGGGACAAAATTAATCAGACTTTCTTTCAGTTCGTTCTCAGACTTTAATGTGTCTGGTTCAGGGTACTCAGGCTCTTTATGTTGATAGTTCAAGCCTTCTTCTGGATTGGCAAAAGAGACCATCGCAGAGAAAATGGTACGACCATGCTGGATCGCTCGAACTTGACGGCTGGCAAAGCTTTTACCATCTCTGAGCGGATCAACTTCATAAATGATCGGTGCATTCACATCGCCCCCATACAAGAAATAGGCATGTAAAGAATGTGCAGGACGATCGGTGGTATATGAAGCAGCTCTTAATGCTTGTCCAAGAACTTGTCCGCCGAACACTCGCTTGCCTACCAAATTGCGGCTATTGCCTCGGAAAATATGTTCTTCCAACTTTTCCAGATTCAACAGTTCAACCAATTCTTGAGTTAACGCATTCATGTAATAGCCTTCCAACATCAATGAGGAGAGATCAACCAATCCATTCAGGGTTGATAATTTTGATTGTGCCACAAATTCAAATGACAATGGTCAGGATAAAATGATTCATCCGTCACGTTAATTGTATTTATAACCGCTAAAAATACGATTTTTAACGATAAAATCTACCAAATACGCTATATTTTGTCAGAAAATAACATACCGTTTCATGTAAGAATATCGCAGAATGTCGTGTTCATCATGACTCGATGTCAGGATTATTATTTAGGAGTTTGTAATGTCCAAGACTGGATTTGGTCAAATGTATCGCCAACTTTCGAGTAAGTTACTTGACCTTGTGGTAACCCCACATGTTCTTGGTGAAGTTCCTACAGAATCCACCACAGCAGTGCCAAACGCAACAGAATCAAATAAGTTGGTTTGCTATGTATTACAAAATTATTCACGCAGTAATGCATTGGTGGTCGATGGTGAGACCCGCCGCCTAAATTTAAAACCAGCCTTGGATTCATTGAGTTTTGGAACTTATCAAGAAAAAAACTCCATCCTGTTTTTACATCATAACGAAAATAATTTTTTTAATACCCAAACTTTCCCACCGCGCCTGTTACAGCTGGTCGAGGCACTTGAGCAACACCCAGACGTTGATATTCAACTGGTTCCAGTGACGGTACTTTGGGGACGCTCGCCTGATAAAGAAGATTCTTGGTTCAAATTATTATTCTCAGATACTTGGGCAACACCAGGTACAGTTAAACAACTGATGAATATTGGCTTACATGGCCGCCAATCTTATTTAGAGTTTCACGAACCGCAATCTTTGCGTGAGTTGGTAGATTATGCCAAGACCAACCACCCAAATGTTTCACCAGCAACCTATATTGCAAGTTCATTAGACACCTATTTGGATCAGCAACGTGAAGTGGTACTTGGCCCAGACTTGTCAGACCGTCGCAATGTGATGCAATCCGTGGTGAAGTCTCCTGAGGTACAAGATGCCATTCGTCGTGAAAGCATTCAGCATAAAATTAGTATGCTCGAAGCTGAACGCCGTGCCATTGGTTATGTCAATGAAATCGTATCGGACTATTCTGCATCAGCAGTCCGTTTTGCCGATATGGCCCTGACCCGTCTCTGGACGCAACTCTATGACGGTGTTGAAGTACACAACTTCAGTACCGTGCGTGAACTCGCCAAAGATTATGAAATTGTTTATACCCCTTGTCATCGTAGTCATATCGACTATTTATTATTATCCTACGTGATTTATAAACGTGGCTTGATGATTCCATATATCGCTGCGGGTGATAACCTCAACCTACCATTTGTGGGTCAGTTATTACGTGGCGGCGGTGCCTTCTTTATTCGTCGTTCTTTCCGTGGTAATGCACTTTATACCTCTGTATTTAAAGAATATTTGCATAGCATTTTATCGCGCAATACACCAATCGAATACTTTATTGAAGGTGGTCGTTCTCGTACTGGTCGTTTGCTTCCGCCAAAAACAGGCATGCTGGCGATGACCATTCAAGGGCATTTACGTGGTCCAGCCAAACCGATCGTGTTTGTCCCAACCTATATTGGTTATGAGCGCCTGATGGAAGGCTCGACCTATGTCGGTGAAATGCAAGGCAAACCGAAAGAAGCGGAATCGATTTTTGGCATCGTGAAAACCTTGCGTAAAATTGAGCGTATCTTCGGTAAAGTACACGTCAACTTTGGTGAACCTGTGTTCCTGAATGATATTCTGAAGCAACACGATGCTGAAAACATTCAACCAGACACCGCAAGTACCACCGAGATTTCAGGTGTTGTCGCAAGCTCAGCCAATTTGATTTTAGAAAACATTAACCGTGCTGTGGTGATTAATCCTGTTTCACTACTCTCTTTAATTTTATTGGCGACACCAAAACACACCTTAGATGAAGAAATTTGTGCTAAGCAACTCGATATCTACCGTGATTTGGCGACTCAACAACCTTATGACGAACGCACACAAGTCACGTCATTATCGGGTAAAGAAATTATTGCCTACGGCCTAAAACTCAAGCTGATTAAACGCGTGCAGCATGTTTTAGGCGATATTATTGCGATTGAAGATAATCAAGCCGTATTACTGACTTACTTCCGCAATAACATTTTGCATGCCTTTGTATTGCCATCCTTGGTGGCTTCGCTGGTTGAACATAATGGTAAAATTAATAAGGCAGATTTAAGTAACGTGATTCGTACCTTATATCCGTTCTTAAAAGCTGAATTATTCATGAAATGGCAAACTGCTGATCTACAAAAGCAAATTGATAATTATATCAATGCGCTGGTGCAGATCGGCTTAATCTTCCAAGATCATGATGGTAATTTATTTAGCCCAACACCAAACAGTGAAGAACATCAAAAACTGGTAACTTTGGCGATGCCAGTCAAACAGAGTTTAGAGCGTTACTACATGACTTTGGCACTGATCACCCAACGTGGTTCAGGCAATATCTCAACCAAACAAGTTGAAGAACTCAGTCATTTATTGGGTCAACGTCTCTCTGTACTATATGAGTTCAACTCACCTGAGTTCTTCGATAAAGCCTTATTCCAAAGCTTTATTAAAGTTCTGACGCAACAGAATTATATTCGTAACAATGAACAGGGTTTCATTGAATATGATGATAATTTCAGTGAGATGGCCGCTGGTGCTCAACTGGTGTTAGATGAAACCACCTTACAAATGTTGCAGCACATCACTACATTTAGCGATGAAGAGTTGGCTGAGGCATTAGAGGCCATGGCATCACAGCAAGCCAAACGCCGCTTAAAACGTAAGAAAGCGTAAATAGAAAATAAATCCTCCCTCTTGCGCTGCTATAACCGCAGTTCACCTTTCAAAGGAGGGAGTTTCAGAAACCTAAAATCCTCTCAGATTCTCAATAATCCCCCTCTTGTTAAAGAGGGGTGAGTAGAGATTTTAAATCAGTCATCACAAAATTATGATTTACTGATCAATATTACTACTTAGATTGGCGTTTCTTTTAATCACTTAACGGCGACACTCCAAGTATTTAGGGTCATCCAGACAGCGCAGTCGTTTGATCAATTCGACAAAATAGGCATCGTAATAGCCGGAATCGACATAACGATTTCGAATCTTCACCACCATCGCATCATAACCTTGCTTTTCATAACCTGAGATATCTGCCCAATAATACGCTGGTAAATGGTTTTCCCATTGAATGGCTTGGGCAGCAAGTACATTGCTGTTGCGCACAAACCAAGATCGTATTTGATGACCGAAGCCTACTGGGTAACCTTGTGGCCGAATCACGATATTCATCGCAAAATACGCCATAGGGAAGTTCACCACTTGTGTCTCAGCACCAAATTCCTTTTTCAAGTTATACGGTAATATTCCATAAGCTGGCGCTGCCAAAATATCAATTTTTTTCTGCTTAAAGGATTCCACCGCATTGGAAAAATCAACATAGATCGGTTTAGCCCCCACACTTTGTACCAGCGCCTGTTGTGGTGGATTATTCTGCAAAATCCCAATGCTTTTATTCTTTAACTGAGATACTTTATTAATCTGTTGAGTATTCATGATCATATAGGCGGTCCCAATTGGAATCATACCCAGCACTTCATAATCCCCACTCAGCATGCGTTTTTCGATATTTGAATTATTCAACAGTTGTAGAAATGTCCGAGCCACACGATTATTCGGAATCAGTCCAATCCCTCCGCTTGTGCCCATAAAATGGTTATAGCGATAGGTATTAAAATTGGATGCGACCAAACCCGAACATTTACGCTGATCAAAAGCCTGTATGGCATCTTTTTCTTTTTTAAAGGTTTGAAAGCTTAGCTGAACTTGATTTTGTTGTGCGTACAGACGGATATCCTGTAAACGACGGCTGATATCACCCTGAGTACTTAAAGGATCAAACACGCACCAAGACTGCTCCGCAGCCCAACTTGCAGTTGTGATCAATCCAAATAAGATCATGCAAATTATTTTTCTCATGTATCACCCTTTACGCCGTACAGCAAACCTCGTGCTCAATTTAGGCGGTTCCTTTCAGGAATCTATTGGTATTTATAATTCAAAATACATACCAACTCTTTAAACTTTCTTTACAGTCTAATCGAATTATTTTTCATTACTATGTGCCAATAACGCCGCTGCATAGTCATTAAAGCAAATCAAATGGTCAAATCGAAACCCAGTATTGGATAGTCGTGTCGCATAGATTCGCTTACCTGTCTGTTGTTGTGACAAGAGTGTTAAGGCCGGTAGGTTTAACTGTTGTTGAAACCACAATAGAATTTCATGCATCGGGATCGGTAAATTATTGGTGATGATATAACTCGCCTCAACTTGAGCGACATCAGCCAATCTGGCTAGAAACTTGGCCAAATCATCAATATGAATGCGATTACTAAAATGCACTGCAGGATAAGTCGATGTTTGCTCAGCCAACTTTTTTAGCCGAGTGATTGAAGTTCCATAAATGCCAGTTGGGCGAACAATAATACTTTGTTGCGGATAATGCGCTTGCCAAAGTAATTCCATCTCCCGAAGAATGCGCCCTTGCTCATCAGCAGGCTGTATCAGCGATTCATCATCTATCCTTTGCCCTGCATTTTCGCCATAGACCCGAGTCGAAGACACAATCACGATGCGCTGTACAGGATGCCCTTTGAGTGCTGCAACAATTGCTGCAATGCTGTCAACATAAGTAGCTTGATAAGCATCAACCCCACTCTCTGAGGGTGCCAGAATCACATAGACCATTTCAATCGGCGCTAAGTCTGCCAAATCGAGTTGCTGCACATCCTGAATATAATGGGTCGCGTAACAATCTGTTTTTTCACTGCGACTTATTGTGCTAATGTGGTGTCCTTGCTCAAATAAGTGTTTAGCGACACGCTGAGATGTTTTACCATAACCAATAAATAAAATATGCATACACACCTTTGACCAGAGATGACATCAGTTCAGCAATTACAAGGCGTTGGTGCTGCCGCAGCGACCCTCTTAGAAAAGCTTCATATTTTTAGCACGGATGATTTGTTATTCCATCTTCCCCGTGACTATGAAGATCGTAGCACTATTATTCCAATGAATCAGCTGATCGTTGGACGAAGTTACTTGCTTGAAGGTGAAGTCCGTTCTGTCGATTTTCCACCAGGAAAAAAAAAATCGCTCGCAGCCCTGCTACAAGATGATTTTGGCAAGGTAACTTTACGCTTTTATCATATTTATAAAGGCCTGACTGATCGTATCCAAATGGGGCAACGATTACGGATTTTTGGTGAAGTTCGCGTTGGCGCACGGGGTTTGGAGCTATACCACCCTGAAATTCAGGTGATCCAACAGCATACTGCTTTACCGAAAACCCAGCTCACCGCGATTTACCCCAGCACCGAAGGCTTAACCCAACCTAAACTGCGTGAATACGTACGCCAAGCACTCAAACATCATAGTGATGACTTACCTGAATTATTGCCAAGCAAATACAGCAATGGCTATGAACTGAAACAAGCACTCCATTACATCCACGAGCCCCCGATTGATGCCAATATGCTGCAACTCAATCAAGGTTCGCATCCTGCACAACAACGCCTGATTTTTGAAGAACTGGTTGCCCATCAAATCAGTTTACTCACCCGACGTGCCTATATTCGGCAAATTTCTGCACCTCGCTTTAGTAGTAGCAAAGTGCTTGCGAAGAAGCTGTTAGAGGGCCTGCCCTTTCAGATGACCAATGCGCAAAAGCGGGTTTCCAAGGAAATTTTGCAGGACCTTAAACAAGATCAACCCATGTTACGTCTGGTACAAGGGGATGTCGGTGCAGGTAAAACCCTTGTGGCTGCCGTGGCTGCCTGTCATGCGCTGGAAGCCGATTGGCAAGTGGCGTTAATGGCACCGACGGAGATTTTGGCTGAACAACACTATTTAAACTTTAAACGCTGGTTTGAACCCCTAGGCATTCAAGTAGCATGGCTCTCGGGTAAGCAGAAAGGTAAAGCCCGAACCCAAGCCGAACAACAGATTAAAGAGGGTCATGCGCAATTGATCGTGGGTACGCATGCCCTGTTTCAAGATACCGTTGGATTTTCTAAACTTGGCTTGGTGATTATTGACGAACAGCATCGCTTCGGTGTTGATCAACGCCTCGCTTTAAGAAATAAAGGTGCCGATCAATTTACCCCACATCAATTGGTGATGACGGCAACACCGATTCCTCGTACTTTAGCCATGAGTGCTTATGGGGATTTAGATACCTCGATTATTGACGAACTTCCGCCTGGACGTACCCCGATTCAAACCGTAACCATTCCCCTAGAACGGCGTGAGCAGGTGCTGCAACGTATCGCAACCAATTGTCGTGAAGGTAAACAAGCTTATTGGGTCTGTACTTTGGTGGAACAATCTGAAACCTTGGATGCACAAGCGGCAGAAGCCACCTATCAAGAAATTAAAGAGCGCTTTCCAGACATTAATATTGGTTTGGTCCACGGCAAGATGAAGGCTGATGAAAAGCAAAGTGTCATGCAAGCCTTTAAAGACAATCAATCCCAACTGTTAATTGCCACTACAGTCATTGAAGTTGGGGTCGATGTCCCCAATGCGTCGATCATGGTGATTGAAAATGCCGAGCGCCTAGGTCTCTCTCAACTGCATCAATTGCGCGGTCGAGTAGGCCGTGGGGCAACTGCCAGTTTCTGTGCCCTACTGTATAAAACCCCATTATCGCAAAATGGGCAGGAACGGCTTTCGATTTTACGTGAAAGTAATGATGGCTTTGTGATTGCAGAAAAAGATTTGGAAATCCGAGGTCCGGGAGAATTACTCGGCACCAAACAAACCGGGGATATGGGCTTCCGCGTGGCACGTTTGGAACGGGATGATCATCTGCTTAGCCAAGCGCATTATGTGGCTGAGCAAATCCTGAAAGATTATCCACAACATGCAGATGGTCTACTCAAACGCTGGCTACCCGAAGCGCCAAGATATGCCTATGTTTAGACAGCTCGCAAAATCAGCACAACAGCTATTTGATTATTTTACGCCATGCAGTCTCTGCGACATCGGCATGAAACGCCAGTTTGGTGTGTGCCACAGTTGCTGGCAACAATTGCCTTGGCTCAAACAAAGTATTGAGCGCAATCAGCAACACGTCTTGGTTGCTTGCCATTATCAATATCCAATTGATCGGATCATTCAACAATTCAAATATGAGCAAAAACTGCACCAGCAAAGACTATTAGATGGCCTACTATTACAACTCAGACTTCCTAAAGTACATGCGATTGTACCGATGCCGATTTCGGCTGATCGTCTAGCAGAACGCGGCTTTAATCAAACCCTTCTTCTCGCCAAGGTATTGAGCAAAAGTTTGAAGATTCCCGTTTGGCAACCCGTACAACGCTTGGCCCAACACTCACAAAAAGGCCTGTCACGTTTAGAACGACTCGAAGATATTGAACAGCAATTTGTGGCAGCACCGCCCAACTCAATTCGTTATCGCAAAGTCCTCATTGTCGATGATGTGCTGACCACAGGCAGTTCGATCAGCGCATTATCCAAAGTCCTGACCCAACTCGGCTGCCAACAGATTTATAGTGCCT
This sequence comes from Acinetobacter proteolyticus, assembly GCF_000367945.1. Classification (GTDB taxonomy): domain Bacteria; phylum Pseudomonadota; class Gammaproteobacteria; order Pseudomonadales; family Moraxellaceae; genus Acinetobacter; species Acinetobacter proteolyticus. Next base: position 3,535,029 of record NZ_KB849179.1, on the reverse strand, counting down.
GCGTAGCAGCCGCACAAACACAACCGACTAACTCGCTTGATTTTGCTGGCACCACGGAATCACAACTTCTTTAGTCAGTGGTGCCAACAGGGTAGATTGGTCATTCAACTCAATCCATTTCATTTCTGCAATTTCAGCGGCAATTTTGGGTGTCTGTTTTAATTCAACCGCATACACATAACTCACCAACACATGATCAGGTTCATTGGCCGCGGCCGTTTCAAAACGACCAATGAATTGTTTCAATTCACATTCACAACCAATTTCTTCTAAAATCTCGCGTTGCATCGTGATTTCAGGTGCTTCATTTGTTTCGAGCTTTCCACCGACTTGCATAAAAGCATGGGTATTTTGTTTACGGACTAAGAGCAATTGATTGTGTTCATTCAAAATCACAGCAGCAGCCACAGTAATGGTTTTCAAAAATCGCTCCTTAGGCTTGAATTTCGGCGGTTGACATCCATTTCGGTGTCACAGGTTGATAAACCGAAAACGCAGCTAAAATATCCTCAATCTGCTCTGCGACAATTAATTTATCGACAAAACGTTCCTGACTAAAACCACGCTCAACAGAGCCTTGCAGCATTTTAAGCAGATCATCGTAAAAGCCTTCAACATTTAAAAATGCACATGGTTTCTGATGAATTCCCAACTGACTCCAAGTCCATTGCTCAAAAATTTCTTCCAGTGTGCCTGCACCACCAGGCAAGGCCACAAAGGCATCGGACAACTCAGCCATTTTGGTTTTACGTTCATGCATATTATTGACAATATGCAATTCGCTCAGGCCTGTATGCGCCAGCTCTCGATCAACCAAAGCATGGGGAATTACCCCAATCACTCGGCCTCCCGCCTGTAACGCACTATTGGCGACAACACCCATTAAGCCGGAACGGCCACCACCATAGATCAAGCTTTGACCCTGTGCTGCAATCGCCCGCCCTGTAGCCTCTGCCATTTGCTGATAAATAGGGTCATTGCCGAGAGAAGAACCACAGAAAACACATATAGAATTCATACAATTAAAACCGTTTTATATAACTGTCATGCTGATAAAGTAGGCTATGTAACAAGATTTTTGAGAAAATAACGTTTAGGCAAGTGTTTTTCGTTTCATCCTTGTCTAAAATACACGCTGCTTTTCGGTAAATGACCGAAAACATGATATCGACTGCGCGAGGAAAAAAGACATGCTTGAAGCCTTTTATGCCACAGAGCGCGGTAGTCTAGAAGATGCAACCATCAACGGAGGTTTCGATCTCCACCCCGAACTGGTCTGGATTGATCTCATCGCCCCGTCCCAAGAAGAACAACAATGGGTTCTGGATGCGTATGACCGAAACTTACCGACCCTAAAATCGCTTGAAGACATTTCCTCATCAGCACGATTTTACCGTGATGATGATGGAATTTTGCATATCAGTACCTATTTTTTAACAAAGAATAAAAACTTTCAAGTCGATGGTGATACTGACGACTCCTTGCCCATGTTAGCCATGGTACAAACGGTTGCATTTATTTTGCATAAAGATCGCTTATTTACCATGCGTGGTGAAAAGTTGGTCGCCTTTCGTGCCTTTCGTGCCCGTGCACGTCGTAATGACTATGATATGGATTATAAAGATCCCACATGGATCTTGCTCGGCTTACTTGAAGCGAAACTGGATGAACTTGCGGATATCTTGGAAGATATCCACAAGGACTTGGAACGATATTCCACGGAAGTCCTGAATAACCATCATCGCGAGAAAATTTTAGACCTTGATGACATGATTACCCGCTTAGCCCAGCAAGAAGATATGCTGGGAAAGGCACAGCTGTGTTTAATTGATTTACGCCGTGTATTGACCTTTTTAGCGCGTCCACGTGCATTAGGTAGTCACATTTATGATGCCGACATTCGTGAGTTGAGTGAAGATGTTCGCTCACTGGTCGAACATGATGCATTCTTGTTCCAAAAAGTACGATTCTTACTGGATACCACCTCTGGATTCATTAATACCGAACAGAATGACACGATTCGTCGATTCTCGATTTTACCGAGTATGCTTGCGCCACCGATGTTGATTGCGAGTATTTATGGGATGAACACCGATGTACTGCCCTTTGCGCATGGCAGCCTCAGTTTTTGGATTGTGATTGGTATTCTGATGGCCTTCCTCGTCTTGCCAATGTTTTACTTCCGTTGGAAAAAATGGATCTAAACAGAAAAGGATTATGTCTTTTTTTCAACATAATCCTTTCAATCTCAACAGCTTTTGCATGCGCACCACACTCTCCCAAAGATGTGTTTATAGCACGTGTCCAATCTATACCAAAGCAGTCTTCTAACACTCAAAATCAATTTGAATTTCAGCATGTTCGCTTTGTATTTCAGCATTTTCTCACCAAGTTATTGACACCTAAACCTACCCAATGGCACAGTAATTTTCCAGCCAAAACAATAAAAGCAAATGATTTAGTGATTGGTCTTGCCTATCCCGCAGATTCTGCTGTTCCCAATAACTATCAGATCAGCACTATGGCATTATTAGGTTGTGAGAAAAATATCATATCGATCAATCATCCAATTGCTCCCTTTACGGCATGGGATAGACAAGTTAAAAGCTGTAGTAATACTCCATCCAACATCAAATTATTGGATGTTTTTTTAGAATATGATCAGAGTTATTATTTAGCAAAGTTACATCAAAAATATCCAAGCTGTGAGGCGCTATTTTCTGCTTTTCCCAAAAGCTAAGCATAAAAAAAGAGAGCTATTTTTAGCTCTCTTTTTCCACTCTGCCAGATCAATCAAATCAATTTCAAATCGTCTTGTAAATGGCAAGCTTGGATGATTTTCAACATCTTCTCAGACACATTTTTAAAGTGCAGGCCTTTATTTTCAGGGGTTTGACGCAACCATTGCACCAAAACCGCCAAAGATAAAGTATTGCCTTGTTCAAGCTGGGCCAAATCAACAACCAAAGGAAAATTCTGATGTTGCTGAATATGCTTTAAACCAGCCTGATAGATCTGTTCTGCATTTTCAAAATTAATTGTCTTCGACACAATTAATTGCTGATCAATATATTGAATCACCCGTCACCTACTTATTTTTTGCTTACAGCAGCGTCTGCATCTGGTTTAAAGGTTGCAATCGCTTTATTGATGTCACCACCATTACGCTGAACCGTTGCCGCAAACTGGTTACGGAATTGCAAACCAAGGTCAATACCAGACACATTGATATTACGTACTTTCCATTGATCGCCTTTGTCGGTTAACTGGAACGATACTGGAATCTTTTCGCCATTGTGCAAGAAGTCTAAAGTGACCACAGGGTTTTTGCTGTTGGTCGATTTGAACGGACGCATGGTGTAGCTTTCATTGGTATATTTTGCGAAAGCACCGCCATAGTTCTCGATAATCACTTCACGGAAATTCTTCTCGAACTGTGCACGTTGTGCAGCATTGGTATACTGGTTATTCGCATATGTCCCCAATACAATACGGGTAAACGCTTGAGAATCCACATAAGGATCAAGGTTTTGACGAATAATCGTACGAACCAAAGCAGGATTATTCTGTAATTTTGCATTATCTGCTTTTAAACGTGTAATCAAGCCATCAGCCACACGCTTCACAAAATCAGGTGGGGTCTCTGTTGGTGCTGCAAATGCTGCACTAGCAAGCATAGTTGATAAAACGCTTGCTGTTAGAGTTTGTTTCAATAATGTATTCACTTCAATCTCCTAACCTGAATTACTCAACAAAAGATGGTTCTGCTTCAGCAGCAGGCTGCGAAGCTGAACTTTCTGTCGCAGTTGAGCTTGATGTGGCTTTGCCAGCACCGCCAGTAATAAACTTACTGATTAAATCTTCTAAATCCATGGTTCCTTGGGTATTTGAAACTACGTCACCACGTTTTAAGTAGTTCACACCACCACCTGGCACAACTTTCAAATATTTCTCCCCCAAAAGACCATTGGTTGCAACCATAATATAAGCATCTTCATCCAAACTGGTGATGGATGTCATGTTACTGATAAGTTGCTGTTCCATTTCTTTTTGTTTCGCAGCATCTGCTTGTTGATAATCAGCGCTATAGCGTAATTCTTCAAGTGCATTTTTTTGCACTTCTTTCAATTGCTCTGGGCTAAAGCTCGTCAACTTACCATCAAGATCAAATTTCACTGTTGCCAAACGCGTCACAGGATCAAGGGTAATCGATTCAACACGGCCAATGGTCACACCACTCATAGTGACTTTCGCACGTGCTTTTAAACCGTTTACGTTATCAAACTGCGCTGTCATGCTGTAGCTATCACGTAAATTAGTACCGACTAAACCACTGACTTTCATCGCAAGAAAAAATAGAGCGATACCGAAGATAATGACAAAAATACCTACGGCCAGCTCACTAGTACGTGATTTCATTAAATCCCTCCGAACATGACCGCAGTCAACACGAAATCAAAACCTAATACACAAAGTGAAGAATATACGACCGTTCTCGTCATTGCGGTCGCGATACCTTCTGGCGTCGGATCACAAGCATAACCTTGGTATACCGCTACCCATGTACAAATTAAAGCAAATACAATGCTTTTGATAATGGTGCCGTTAAAAACGTCATGCCAGAATTGTACGCTGCTTTGCATACCTCCCCAGAATGAACCTTCATCTGCACCCAAGAAATCAACACCCACCATTTTGCCGCCAATAATACCAATGGTTGCAAAAATCACAGTAAGCATTGGCAAGCTAACAATCCCCGCCCACAAACGTGGAGACACGATTTGTCTAAGTGGATCAACACCAATCATTTCCATACTGGCAAGTTGTTCACTTTGTTTCATGGAACCAATTTCAGCGGTTAATGCTGAACCAGCACGGCCTGCGAAGAGTAATGCTGCCACCACTGACGCCAGTTCGCGCAGCAGTGTCAATGAAATCGCCGTACCCAGCATCGCCTCACTACCGAAAGTGACTAGAATGCTATACATCTGTAAGCCAAGCACTGCACCAATAAACAAACCTGAAACAGCGATAATCAGCAGGGACATTACCCCGACACGATACATCTGATAAACAAAGCGCTGAAACCCACCTTTCGATGGCATGGAAAACAAAACTTGCAAGAGCATCAATGCCGCGGCACCAATCCCCTTTATCCGCTCAATAACGAGTCTACCTAACCAGGCAATCGTATTCATGGACGAACCTCGTTATCTAAATATGCTTGGTGAGTAAATTGATATTCGACAGGTCCCTCAACCGAACCTGTTAAAAACTGGCGCACAAATGGCGAAGCGTGATTTTTTAATTGTTCAGGTGAACCTTCACCCTGAATTTTGCCTTCTGCAACCACATAAATATAATCAGCAATCGACAGGGTCTCATCAACATCATGCGAGACAATAATCGTGGTTAAATCGAGCGCTTCTCTTAACGAACGAATTAGACGAGTTAAGACACCCATTACAATCGGATCTTGGCCCGCAAAAGGCTCATCATACATAATTAATTCTGGATCAAGTGCAATCGCACGCGCCAAAGCAACACGACGATTCATCCCACCTGACAGTTCAGACGGCATTAACTGTTCAGCGCCACGTAAACCCACCGACTCCAGTTTTAAAGCCACCAATTCTGCAATGATATGTTCAGGCAGTTTGGTATGTGCACGAATTGGGAAAGCGACATTTTCGTAGGTCGACATATCGGTAAATAATGCGCCACTCTGAAATAACATCCCCATACGTGCACGTGCAGCAAATAATTCTTGGCGAGACATGGTCGCAATGTTCTTGCCATCGAGCAGCACTTCACCCTGATCAGGGATCAATTGCCCACCGATCAAACGCAATAAGGTTGTTTTACCTGTACCAGATGGGCCCATAATTGCAGTAATTTGACCACGTCGAATGGTGAGGCTGATATCGTCATAAATGACGCGTTCTCCTCGATTAAAGCTCAAGTTTTTAACTTCAATTAAGGCTTCAGCATCGAGAGGAGCTTTGTTATTCATAATGGCATCATTCCTGCACTTTTTATGCACGCATACTATACACTGAAACATTAAACACTTGTTTTTATTTTGATAAACGATGTATGAAGATTATTAATTTATGTAGTTGTTCTTTGAAACAGTTTGGCTGGTGGTGTGCTGGGAATTGACCTTAAAAGAATCTGAGTGATTGGTATCAAATAATGCATAGGCAAAAAACAAACCATTACAGAGCATCAAAATGACAAATAGACACGGCAGCCCTTCACTACACATGAAAGACCAAGTTTGACTCAAAAGACTTTTATTTTGCTTAACCCTATTCATTTCTTATTTAAAATTTGAATTAGTACACATTTTTATAATTTTACATGACTAGCACAAAATAAAAAAGCCAGTTTTTCAACTGGCTTCTTGTTTTTATCGGTTTTTAACGATTAAAAATCGTTTTTGCGACGACGGTCACCACCGAAAGTTTCTTCACGTGTACCGCGCGCTGGACGATCATCGCTACCAAACTTACGCTTTGGACGATCTTCACCGCCGAAGCTGCGTTTTGGACGGTCATCACCGAAGCTACGCTTTGGACGATCGCCGAAACCACCTTCACGTTGTGGACGATCACCAAAATCACGTTTTGGACGGTCACCGAAGCTACCTTCACGACGTGGTTTGTAATCTACACGGTTACCACGGTTGTCATCATTCGAATCAAAACGCGGCTTATCGTTGAAACCACCTTCACGGCGTGGGCGATCTGAATTGAATTCGCGACGTGGACGGTCTTCACCACCAAAGCTGCGCTTTGGACGATCATCAAAACCACCTTCACGGCGCGGACGATCTGAATTAAATTCGCGACGTGGACGGTCTTCAAAACCGCCTTCACGGCGTGGACGATCTGAATTAAATTCGCGACGTGGACGGTCTTCAAAACCACCTTCACGACGTGGACGATCTGAATTAAATTCGCGACGTGGACGATCTTCACCACCAAATGATGGACGTTCGCCACGAGGTTTGTCATCGAAGCTACGACGTGGACGGTCATCACCACCTTCACGACGCTTGAAGCTACCTTCACCTTCAAAACGACGACCACCGCCGAAACCACCACGACCACGACCGCCGCCATCACGACCACCGCGACCACGACCACCGCCATCACGACCTGAACGCGCAGGAGGTGGAGATGGCTCAAGACCTTCAATTTCAGATACATTTAAACGTGCATCTAAATAATCTTCTAACGCACGAATTTTGCCACGCTCACGGTAAGTTGCTAAAGTCACCGCTTGACCTGTACGACCCGCACGACCTGTACGACCAATACGGTGTACATAGTCTTCGTTTTTCATCGGTAAACCGAAGTTAATTACGTGAGAAATTGTTGGTACGTCTAAACCACGTGCTGCTACGTCAGTTGCAACCAAGATTTTTGCACGACCTTCACGGATGCTGCGTAAACGACGGTTACGAACGGTTTGTGGCATCGCACCATGCAATGCAACAACAGAGTGGCCCGCTTCAGCTAATTCTTCAGCAAGCATATCGGTATCTTCTTGCGTGCTTGCGAATACAACAGCTTGATCTACTGATTCGTCAGATAACCAATGCGTAAGTAATTTTTTCTTGTGTTCAAAACCATCCGTCCAATGTAATGTTTGAGTTACATCAGTGTTGGTGCTGTGACCAGTTTCAATCGCAATACGTTGTGGATCATTCATCATGCGTTCAGCAAGACGGATAATACGATCTGCAAAAGTTGCAGAGAACATCAACGTTTGGTTACGGTTTGCAGCTAATTCACCAATCGCTTCTAAATCTTCAGCAAAGCCAAGATCAAGCATACGGTCAGCTTCATCAACAATTAAAGACTCAACTTTATCAAGCTTTAATTGACGACGGTTAACAAGGTCAAGTAAACGACCTGGAGTCGCAACAACTACTTGTGCACCTTTAAGCTGTTGGATTTGTTTGCCAAAAGGCATACCACCCATAATTGCAGCAATACGAACACCTTTCATGTGACGTACAAATGCAATCGCGTCTTGGCTTACTTGTTGAGCCAATTCACGTGTAGGAGAAATAACTAAAATTGTTGGCTGAGTCACAGCTTTCATGCGATCTTTAAATGGCACAAAAGTTTCCTGACCCGCTAAAGCGTTTAATGTAGGAAGTAAGAATGCTGCTGTTTTACCAGAACCAGTCTGGCTTGAAACCAATAAATCTTTTCCTTCTAACGCAGCTGGAATCGCTTGTTCTTGCACAGGAGTTGGTGTCGTAAAACCTAAACCTTCTAGGGCTTGTTGTAAGGTTTCGTGCAAAGAAAATTCGGCAAAAGTTTTGCTCATAGAGAGTTTCACCCTTGTGGGTGCTCCATTTTAATAAATACAAAAAATAGACATCGGCAACAAGCGGCAAAGCGACTCAAGCTGAAAATAGATGAAATTCAGCGGCAATCCGAATAACGACGATGTGGACTAAACGCACGCTTGATTACTGCCTCAACCTGAAGAATCGCTAAGCGATTTGGGCGCAAGATGTGGTCCTCTCTATGGACAGCGTGCGCTAATATGAATAGAACTGAATGTTCAGGTAATGAACTGGAATTTAAGTGCGTGGGCGGATTATAGCAGAATAATTTTAAAAGTCACCTTTTTTAATTGGTTTTTTCAATTTCATCACCCTTTATATTTGTATCCAAGCCACAGTAAAAACAAAAGATTAAGAATAATTAGGTACTTGAGTAAAAATTTTTCCTATATTTAAAAATTCATCATTTAATATATTTTCAATCGTGCTGACTAAACACTCAATCGTTATTTCTTTAACAACCAGCATATCGGCACACCAAAAATAGGAACCAAAAGCAGACTCACCTGCTCTATTATCTTTAGTCATTAAATATTGAATATTGGCGAGTGTAAACGCACTTCCAGAAAACGTCTTACCATTCACAGTTAACCAAAAATCAATATTTTGCTCTTCAACTTTATCCACATTCACCCGTATTTCATGATGGGTTTCTATATAAAAAAGCTCATTCTCATAAATAATCTTCATTACTTCCACTAACCCAAAATAAAAAAACCCTCAAAATATTGAGGGTTTTTTTAAATCTACAAATTATTTTGCAGCATCGCCCCAAGCTGGAACAACCGCTTGCATCAATGGTTTTAACATTTTAAGCGAACATGCAAGCACTTGACCATTGTCAAATGATTCACTACCACCACGTGCATCAACCACAACACCGCCTGCTTCCTTTACAATCAACTCACCCGCAGCGATATCCCACGGTTTTAAGCCTAACTCAAAGAAACCATCAAAACGACCTGCAGCAACATAAGCCAAATCTAATGCAGCTGAACCACCGCGACGAATTTGTGCGCCTGCTTTAGTTACAGCCAATAATGAAGCAAAATGTTGTTCTGCATAAGAAACAATTTCACCATTACGCTTTGCACGGTATGGATGACCTACTGCAAGGAAAGTATTTTCCAAGTTATCTTTTACATTGACACGAATACGGCGTTGATTCATCACTGCGCCACGACCACGACTTGCAGAGAATAATTCATCACGGACTGGATCATAGATCACACCATGTTGAGTCACGCCTTTATGTTGTACAGCAATCGAAATACAGAAATGTGGAAAGCCGTTGATAAAGTTTTGCGTACCATCTAAAGGATCAATCACCCAGCACCAATCTGCATCGTGACCTTTACCTTCTTGTAACCCAAACTCTTCACCAAGGAAGCTGTGGTTTTTATAACTTTTACGAAGCGTTTCAATTGTCAATTCTTCCAAGTAACGGTCAACACGCGTTACTGGACCATCAATGCCTTTTTCTTCAACTTGTAAATCGAGTTTATGACGATTCTGATGAGCCTTTAAAAGCTCTTGACCAACTGTTTGAGCCGCACGCGCAGCCATAACCACCATAGGTTCCATTGAACACCCACTACAAATTTGAAGATTTTGACAAAGAATAATGCATAAAAGCCCCTATATTCTATCAAATATAAGCGCTTTTAGGGGAAAAATGTTGCGAAAAATTATTCTAACTTTTACATCAACTTATTGATGAGCAAACCACGCGTGTTCAATTGAAGCGAGAATTCCTTGAGCATCTAGACCACAGTCTTGCAACATTTGCTGATGGGTGGCTTGATGCAAGAAGCTATCTGGTAACCCCAGATTCAAAATCGGTTTGAGAATACGTGCTTGTGCCAAAAATTCATTGACGGCACTGCCCGCACCTGCCATCACCGCATGCTCTTCAACAGTCACAAAAAGTTGAGTATGTGGCGCTAAGTCACGCAGTATCTGTTCATCCAATGGCTTCACAAAGCGCATATTTACAACACGTACACCAACCGCATGTTTCTGTGCAAACTGTTCAGCAGCATCAATAGATGCTGTAACACGGCTACCAAAGGCAAGGACACTAATCTGCTGTTCAGCATCCGAATTAAATTCAGCCACGATTTCAGCTTTACCAATTTCCATGGTGGTCATCTGCTGTTGAATCTCAACACCTGTACCGACACCACGTGGATAACGTACCGCAGTTGGCCCTTCATACAGGTAAGCGGTATGCAACATCTGACGACATTCATTTTCGTCTTTTGGTGCCATGATCACCATGTTGGGTACAGTACGCATATAAGCATAATCATATGCACCTGCATGCGTCGGGCCATCTTCACCGACCAGACCTGCACGATCTATTCCAAAAGTAACATCAAGGTTTTGCAGTGCCACATCGTGGATCAACTGGTCATAACCACGTTGCAGGAAAGTCGAATAAATCGCAACTACAGGTTTTAGACCTTCACAAGCCATACCCGCGGCTAAAGTCACCGCATGCTGTTCTGCAATGGCCACATCGAAGAACCGTTCAGGGTATTGCTGTGCAAATTGCACCATACCCGAACCTTCACACATCGCGGGGGTAATCGCGAGTAAGCGTTGATCTTGCGCAGCTTCATCACATAGCCATTGTCCAAACACATCGGAATATTTAGGTGGCGCTTTTACAGTCGATGCTTTTGTAGGCGTAGATGTTGTAGGTGCAATCTTAGTAATTGCATGATAGGTAATCGGATCTGCTTCTGCAGGCGCAAAGCCTTTACCTTTTTTGGTATAAATATGAACTAAACGTGGGCCTTTACGTTTTTTCAGTGCATGAAAAACTTGCGCTAGTTGTTCCACGTCATGGCCATCAAATGGCCCAAAATAATCAAAACCAATTGCTTTAAATAAATTATCAGCGGCATCGGTGGCGGATTGATGTAAACGTGAATTATAGGTCCACTTTGGATGTGGCTGAACATAAGCTTCGCCTTGTTCATTCACATTCACCAATTGACCTGTTTCCCAAATCGCAGCCAAGTGTTTCGCAAAACCGCCCGTACTGCATGAAATGGACATATCGTTGTCATTTAAAACTACGATTAAATCAGCATCATGTGCAACGGCGTCATTCATGGCTTCAAAAGCCATCCCCGCAGTCATTGCGCCGTCACCAACAATCGCCACAACATCACACGGATCTTTTTGGTAGCGACGTGCCAAAGCCATACCTAAACCTGCTGAAATTGCAGTTGAGGAATGCCCTACACCAAAAGTATCAAACGCAGATTCGTCACGTGCAGGAAATGCAGCCAAACCGTCTTTACTACGAATCGTAGTAATTCGATCACGGCGGCCTGTCAGAACTTTATGTGGGTAAGCTTGATGACCTACATCCCAAACCAAACGGTCGTTTGGTGTGTTAAAACAATAATGTAAGGCAACTGTCAGTTCAATCACACCTAGATTTGCGCCAAAGTGCCCACCACTCTGTCCTGCTGCATACAAAATATATTGACGCAACTCATCCGCCAATTGTGCGAGTTGGCTTTGCGCGAGCTGACGTAATTGTTGTGGATGATCAATTCCATCTAACAATGGCGTAACAGGGCGTTGAGTTGGAATTTCGGTATACAACATAATGTGGCAAAGCCTTTTTAAGCCTGGCAAATCCGAAGCTGGGTTAAATGGGGGCAATCATACAATTAAATATGATCTGCCTTCAATCAGCCACATGAGCAAATGATGTAGTGCTGAGCATTTGCATGTCAATCTTAATGACTGGCTCGCAGATTATCCTGAATTATGTCACTGTTTATCAACCATTATTGTGTGCTTTGTATGAAAAAGAAAAACTTATGTGAAAAATCAGAAATTCCAATTCACGCAATCTTCATACATTAGGCTATACTCAGACTGTTTTTATTATCATAGTGAGCTCTCTGTGCCGATTGAATTTATTGCAACATCAAAGCTTCCCACCGCTTTTGGTGACTTCAATATTTCCGTGTTTCAAGACCCCGCAACAGGTGAAGAACATGTGGCGCTTTCCAAAGGTTTAGAAACGGCTCCAGATCAGCCTGTACTCGTGCGTATCCACTCGGAATGCTTGACAGGTGATGCTTTTGCCTCACTGAAATGTGATTGTGGACCTCAACTGCAAGCCACGCAACGTTTAATTAATGAGGCAGGCCAAGGCGTGATTTTATATTTACGCCAAGAAGGTCGTGGTATCGGTTTAACCAACAAAATCCGTGCTTATGCCTTACAAGATCAAGGCCATGATACGGTTGATGCGAACCTGTTATTAAACCTGCCTGCCGATGCGCGTCGTTATGATATGTGCAGCATTATGCTTGATCATCTTCAAGTCAAAGAAGTGAAATTAATCACCAATAATCCTTTGAAATTAAAGGCTCTGACTGATTTAGGCATCAATGTAGTTGATCGAGTTCCTTTAACCGTGGGCCGCAATCCATTCAATGAACAATATTTAAAAACCAAACGTGAGCGTATGGATCATCTCTATAAAAAGGATGATTTCTAAGTGTAGAGTCATCACACTCATTAAAAGAGTATTCATTAATATGAAATTATTAAGTATTTTCTTAGTAACAGGTCTCCTGTTACTAAGTGGCTACACTCAAGCGAATGAGCATAAAGCATCCACGTTAAATACTAAAATTATCAATCAATTACATAAATTTCAACAGCAAGATCATTTTTTAAGTGATGGCTATCTATATACAGGCGTTCAAGATAATCAATTGAAAAGAGTATTAAATCAAAAAGTAGCCCAGACTGCTGAAGCGTACATCCAGCTTTATCAGCACTCGGCTCAACCAAGTAAACAACAGCGACTGAAAATACTTTCTGACGGTATCCATCAAATTGATCCTGACTCACTTGGTACAGATGATAGAGAGCAAGTTGCAGGTACATTTGAACATTTTTTAGATATTACTGGCTTGGAAAGTTCTGAGGGTATTTTAAATACTTGGCTATATAACGAAGAAATTAATAGACTTATCGAAAAGAATCGCGCTGCGCAGTCTAAATAAAAAGGATTATTGGCTCTCCAAACTTTTTATCCCAACTCATGTATCTGAATATAGATTCAGAAATCCCTTACTTTTCTTATGGATTTATGTTTTGATATAACTATCCCTAGATCACTTTACGAGGATCATCATGCAGCACCCAACTTCAGCTGATATTCAACGTGTTCGTGAGTTTTTACTCGATCTACAGGCACGGATTTGTGCAGGACTAGAGCAACAGGAACGTGCAGGCGGTGGCACCGCTGAGTTTATCATTGATGATTGGCAACGCACCGAAGGTGGCGGTGGTCGCTCTCGAGTTCTGCAAAATGGTGAAGTGATTGAAAAAGGTGGGGTCATGTTCTCCCACATCAATATCAGTAAGCTGCCCGCTTCTGCGACGGAACGTCACCCACAAATTGCAGGCGCAAAAGCACAGGCGTTGGGTGTATCATTGGTGATTCACCCGAAAAACCCAAATATTCCAACTTCGCATGCCAATGTTCGTTTATTTGTTGCGGAGCCTGAAGGCCAAGATCCAGTGTGGTGGTTTGGGGGTGGCTTTGACTTAACTCCTTTCTATCCTGATGAGCAAGATGTTCTCAACTGGCATCAAACTGCGTATGACTTATGCCAGCCTTTCGGGGACACGGTTTATGCGGAACATAAGCAATGGTGTGATGATTATTTCTATTTAAAGCATCGTGATGAGCAGCGTGGCGTGGGTGGTTTATTCTTTGATGATTTAAATCAATGGGATTTTGAAACCTGCTTTAAATACATTCAAGCCGTAGGTAATGGCTATTTAGCAGCGATCTTGCCGATTTTCGAAAAGCACCGTGAGCAGCCGTATACCGAAGCGCAGCGTGAGTTCCAACTGTATCGTCGTGGTCGTTATGTCGAATATAACTTGGTTTATGACCGCGGTACTTTGTTTGGCTTACAAACGGGTGGCCGTATTGAATCGATCTTGGTCAGCTTACCTAATCTTGCAGGTTGGTCATATCGCCCGGAGTGGGATGCAGACTCGGCAGAAAAGCGTCTTACCGATTATTATCTAAAACCAAGAGATTGGTTGGGTTTGCAGAAGTAAAAAGCGGCAATCCCTAATATTTCTATTAGGGATTTTTTTGATTATTGAAATAGACATTTCCACCCTTAAAAATGTACAATAAAAATGTACAATAAAAAGGATTAAAAATGTCTAATATCTCATTTACACATGCCCGAGCAAATCTCGCTAAATTAATTCAGCAAAGCCAACAGGGTCAAAGAACCTTTATTGCCCAACATGGGCATACTTCGGCTGTTCTTATTTCTTATTCTGAATATAAAAAATTACAGGGTGAGCCAGAAAACTTCATGCAGGCTTGGGAAAAATGGCATCAACAAGCACTTCAAGAATTAAATACTGAGAATACTGACTTTCAAACTGAACGAGACACTAGCCAAGGACGTGAGTTTTCATGGTAAGCCAAATCAGTTATTTACTTGATACCAATATCATTTCTGAATTGGCCAAACCTCAACCGAACTCAGCCGTTTTACAACAATTTTATGTCGCGCAACATGAAATTTCGATTTCAAGTATCGTCTGGCATGAATTACGCTTTGGCTGGTTGAGAATGCCTGATGGACAACGCAAGCAGCTCATCACAAAATTTTTACATGATGTGGTGAGTCTGATTCCGATTTTGGATTATGATGCGCAAGCTGCAAAAATCCATGCAGAAATTAGAATACAAACTCAGAAAATGGGAAATAATATTCCTTTTGTTGATGGACAGATTGCAGCTATTGCGATGGCTCAGGGCTTAATTCTAGTCACTCGGAATACCAAAGATTTTCAAGCCATAGAAGGATTACGGCAAATCAATTGGTTTACCGACACTATAGATCGCTAAATAACTCAACATATTCCTTGATCATTCTCATGATATTGGTGAATCACTCATGACCAAACAATTTGCTGTTATTGGAAATCCGATTGAACAATCCCGCTCACCAGAGCTTCATCATGCGTTTGCAGCAAAAACTGGGGTCGATCTACACTATAAAAAAATTCTTGCACCCTTAGATGGTTTCGAAAGTGGCGTAAAAGATTTCTTTGCACACAACGGCATCGGCATGAATGTCACCGTACCGTTTAAAGAACAAGCCTTTGCCCTTTGCGACCAACTGACTGAACGTGCCAAGATCGCCAAAGCCGTCAATACGCTGTGGATGCAGGACGGCAAACTGTATGGTGATAATACTGATGGTCAAGGCTTAGTTGCAGCAATTCAGGCATTGGGTTGGAACCTAGAAAATAGCCGTATTTTAATTTTAGGGGCTGGTGGCGCAACCCGTGGTGTGATCTATCCGTTGGTACAGGCGGGCGCAAAGCAGATTATGATTGCTAATCGTACCCTCGCCCGTGCTGAGCAGTTACTTGCAGATTTAGAAGATGCGGTTCCGCAAGCTGAGCTAAAAGCCATTGGCTTAGATCAATTGACAGGTGAATTTGATCTTGTGATTAATGCGACATCCGCAAGTTTAACCGGGGATACACTACAACTGCCTGAAAGCTTAGTGTTCCATCATGCTTATGAAATGGCTTATGGCAAACCCTCCAGCTTTCTCGATCAAGCCAAACAACGTCAAATTCCGTCTACTGATGGTTTCGGTATGCTGGTCGGTCAAGCGATTGAAGCATTTTCGATCTGGAACGGGGTAAAACCAGAACTAAAAGACTTTTTATAAACATCAAAGCACAAAATAAAAAACCTGCACTTTGCAGGTTTTTTATCAAAGATAAAGAAATTATTTAACGGTCAGCATTTTCTGATACACCTCTTTGAAAATCTCATAATCAATAAATTCGTTATGCTCGATTTTTAAAGACTGAATCGACTTTTCAGACAATTTATTCTTACGCGCATCTACATACACTTGTCCTAAGATATTTGCGGTTTGTCCAAGTAAGGCTTTTTCCTCACTTGAAGCACCATTCTCTTGTTCGAATTGAATTTGATATTGTTTGGCAAATAACTGCTGTGGTTGCTTATATTGCGCTTGTAGCTTTTTCCACGCTTGGCGATCTGTATCGCCACGCATGGCATCAAGCACAATACGATTCACCGCTTGACCCAATGTATCATCAAACTGGTCTTCGTTTTCAAGATGATGTTTCTTCTGTAAAGCTTCAATGCTTTGCAGGGCTTTCCCTTTTGGATTATAAACCTCTTCATTGGCATACCAATATGCATATACAGTGGCAATTTCCTGCAACTCTGGGCTTGAATAACGCTGTACAATCTGTGGTGTGCTTTCTGTTAGTTTCGCAATAAATACCGCTTTATAGGTTTGATCATAAGCATGCGTTGCATCATAGCGTTGTTCCGCAATGACTTTGAGTTGATCTTCCAAAGACATGGTATATGGTTCTGCTGAACGTTCTTGAACCCCTGCCTGACCTAATTTCTCAGAGAAACTGCTCACTGCTTGTTCCAGCATCGAGCCTTTGCTTGCTTCTGACCAACTCTTGGCGCGTTTCAACTGTGCCTGATCAATAGGTGTGGCTTTGCCATAATTTGAAATCAGCATATCGGCTTTGACACTAAAACGTGACTTCAATTCAGATAGGCCATAGTTCAAATCATAGTCTAATTTAACCGCACGACCTTGGGCATCCAAACCAACATCCATAATAAATGGATTTCGTTTCTCAACTGGTGGCAATGCTTTTGCAATATCCGCTTGGTGCTTGATCCAAAGTGCCTTAAATCCCTGATCATCAATAAATTGATTTTGATCATATGCCGCAAACTGTTTTTCGACCGCTTGTAATTTATTGATATAACTCAAGAAACCAGATTCAGCTTTCTGCTCACCAAAGACATCAATGTCATACATACTTTGGCAATACTGTGCATCACCATATGTAGTTTTTGGCGTATTTTGCAGGGCTGTACATTGCTCCTCAGTTAAACCCGCCTGTTCGTCTTCGGATACGTCTGAATCATCGGATACTTCTGGATATTCAGATGCTTCTGAATCGCCAGCCGCTGCTGCAACTGCTCGTGCCGCTGCTGCTTCTACCGTATCCTCTTCGGCTTGATCACTATCTTCCGATTCAGCATCATATTCAGTTTCCTCATCCTCCACGCCAAAGTGTTTATTCACCAACCGATACAATTCTTGGCTGACCACACTGGCATCATCCGCTGAATTTTTCTTATCCAACAATGAAGCGGTTTTTTCTGATTTAGATGAACTTGCAGCATCAACCTCATTGGCAATCAGTTTCTCAAGATTCTCTTCTTTAATATTGAGAACACTTTGCATGAAGTATTTTTCATTGACCTTGCTATACAAATTGGCTTGTAAAATCAGTTCTTCAATTGAGCTTTTTAAACGGATTTTCTCGACCACGCCAGCTGCTTGATCAGCAGAAGAAACCGATAAGGCTTGGATATTATTTTGATCTGCAAGACGATAATAGACAGCGCCAGAAGCTTTCACATATTCAGCAAATTTCTTGTAATCGACTTGCTTGAACATATCCTGATATTTAGAAAAATCTAAATAAGCCAGATTATTCTGACTGTCTTTATTGACTAAATACGGCATCAAAGCAAAATAGTTGATATAAAACTTATAATTATTCAGATCAACGACCATCGGTATTTTAGCTTGTACTAGCAAAGTTGGCTTTTCATAACGTGCTGTCAGGTTAAATGAGCCCATTTTCTGACGATAATGCACTGAGCCATCATATTCAAACTGCATGTCATTGAGGACATTGGCCATGATCTGGGTAAACTTATCTACTTTCGTTTGTCCTGAACTTTTTTGCTCTTGTGCCAAGGCTACATACAACGCTTGTTTTTGTTTTGAGTTTAAATTGACCTTCTGATCACGTAAATATTGATCGACTTTTTGTTTCAATGCCGTATCTAGAACAGCATTTTCTGCTTTTGCATTGCTATGCTGTTGACTCGGTTCAACATGAATATTAAATTTCCCGCGATAATCATAACTCGGATATTCATACATCGCGTTGATACTATTGATGGCTTTCTGTTCCAGATTGGTCGAAGCTGTATTGGTTTTAATGACATGTTGTGAACATGCCGAAAGACTTAGACCCATTAAGCATAAAGTTAAATATTTTAAACGCATAGCTTTACCAAACACCTTTATATCATTATATTTTCAATTCTAAAATTGAGTAATTTTCACATTTCATATCCGTTTTGACACCAACAGAAATGTGGTTTTTCTAAGAACTTATCTTCAAGGAAATTCGCTTTTCTGACATTCTTTTCCCTAGTGATTATCAATGTATTTTTATCACCATTGTGAATAATCAAAGTATCGAAACAGATAATCCAAAATGATTCAAATACAGGATTAAGATTATGCCAGCTTATAAAGCCCCGCTCCGTGATATTCGTTTCTTGATGAACGAAATGTTAGATTATCCAGCACATTACCAAACTTTGACAAGTGGTCAAAATGCGGATGCTGAAACAGTTGATATGATTCTTGAAGGTGCGGCAGATTATTGCGAAAACGTACTTTCTCCACTCAATCAGTCAGGTGACGAAGAAGGCTGTAGCTTTAACAACGGCGAAGTCACTACACCAAAAGGCTTTAAAGAAGCATATGACCAATTCGTTATGGGTGGCTGGCAAGGTCTTTCTTATCCAGAAGAATTTGGTGGTCAAGGCTTGCCGATGTCTTTAAACCTGATCAAATCTGAAATGATGGGAACGGCGAACTGGTCATTCACCATGTACCCAGGCTTGAGCACAGGCTGTATGAATACCATCATGCAGTTCGGTACAGACGAGCAAAAAAATACCTATATGCCTAAATTGGTTGAAGGGACTTGGTCAGGCACCATGTGCTTAACTGAACCGCAATGTGGTACCGACTTAGGTCAAGTTAAAACCAAAGCAGAACCTGCTGCTGATGGCACCTACAAAATCTCTGGGACTAAAATCTTCATCTCTGCGGGTGAGCATGATTTAACCGAGAACATTATTCACATCGTATTGGCTCGTCTTCCAGATGCGCCAGCAGGTACACGTGGTATTTCTTTATTCATCGTACCGAAGTTTATCCCAACTGCAGATGGCGGCGTAGGTGAGCGTAATACCGTTTCTTGTGGTTCAATCGAGCACAAGATGGGGATCAAAGCATCTGCAACTGCAGTGCTTAACTTTGACAATGCGACTGGTTACCTGATCGGTGAAATCAACAAAGGTTTACACGCAATGTTTACCTTTATGAATACGGCGCGTATCGGTACAGCAGTTCAAGGTATTGCACATGCTGAGCTTTCGTTCCAAGGCGCTTTACCATATGCGAAAGATCGTATGTCTATGCGTGCCCTTTCTGGTAAGAAAGAACCTGAGCGTGTCGGTGATGCAATCATTCACCATGCTGACGTTCGTCGTATGTTATTGACGCAAAAAGCAATTGCTGAAGGCGGCCGTTCAATGATCTATCATGCTGCAAAACTTGCAGACAAAATGACAGATGCATTGGTCAATGGCGATCAAGCAGCGTATGAAGCTTATGATGACAAACTCGGTTTCTATACACCAATTTTAAAAGGTTTCTTGACTGAGCTTGGCTTAGAAGCAGCCAACCACGGTATGCAGGTATACGGCGGTCATGGCTATATCCGTGAATGGGGTATGGAACAAATCGCACGTGATGCACGTATCTCAACCTTGTATGAAGGTACCACAGGGATTCAAGCACTTGACTTAATTGGCCGTAAAGTCCTGTTAAGCTCGAAAGGTAAAGTGGTTCGTGACTATACCGCTGAAATCTTGAAGTTCTGCGCAACTCACGCACGTAACAAGTATCTTCGTCGTTTTGCTTGGGACTTAACTAAGCTTTGCGCACAATGGAATACCTTAACTGTTCGTATCATGCTTGCTGCACGTAAAGACCGTGACATCGTTTCTTCAGCTTCAGTTGATTTCTTGATGTTCTCTGGCTACGTCATGATGGCTTATTTCTGGGCGCAACAAGCAGTGGTCGCTTCTGAGAAATTAGAAGCGGGTAACGGTAGCGAAACACCTGAATTCTATAAAGCGAAAATCAAAGTTGCCGATTTCTACTTCGACCGTTTATTGCCACGTGCACAGGGTCATGCAGAATCAATGGTAACCACGTCTCGTACCTTGACTTCACTTGCCCCTGAACATTTCAGCTTCGACTACTAATCGAAACTGCAATAAAAAAAGAGCGCTTAATGCGCTCTTTTTATTTTGAGTAAAAATTATTTATTCAACTTTTTTAAATACATAAGCCTGTTCTGGGAATGGATATTCTTTAAAGAATTTACGGTTACGCCCATTATCCCCATTCCAGATTTTATCCAAATCCATCACCAAGTCCTGATTAGGACTGACTTGATAATACAAGTTAACATCCGCAGCATCACAACGAATCATAATTTCGTTGAGTTCTTTATGCACATGCCACTGGACCTGCTTACAGGTTTGCTCAATCTTGGCGATGTTGCGTGACGGATCTGAACCGAGCCGGCTAAAACTGGTATTGGTCCAGAATACAGAGCCATCATCCATTAAATTCAGAATATATTCTGCTTCTTTCTCGTTATTGACACAGCCCGCAAAAGCATCACTACATGGAATACGTGCGTGATAACGGCCCGCATATACCAAATCGGCTTCTGATGGTTGACTTAAATTATGTTTACGGTCCGCAGAATACGGTAATGTTGCTTGGCCAGCCACTTGGGTCAATGAGACCCCTTGAGTATCAGATGCACCTAGTTCCTGTTCATCGACTAGTACTTCGCTTGCATTACGACTCGATTGCATCTGGGCTTGTTGCTTCATTGGCTCAGGATGATGGCTATCACAAGCACTCAAACCAAGACTCAATAGAACTCCTACACTCACATACTGTAAGAATAACCTGAACTGCATATTCATAAATCTCTAACATCAATATCGTTATCGCGTGCTTTTCACAAACAGACCCCGAACTTCCGAAAATATAGGGATCATTGCCGTGTTCGTCTATTCCCCAAATGGGTAATAGCCAATGCGATAGGACTGAAATAGCAAATTGACAAAGCAGTATGCTTTAATTCGGTGCATTTTAGGCGATGCTGTTGGTTTTTCCATCAAGGATTTACACAACTTAACCAATTTCCCATCTGTTTAAACTTTAAAAAATTCAGTTCGACCCTATTTCTTATTTAACAGCATTCCAAACTGAAATAATTTAATTTTTACTGCTGTTTCATAAATTTAAGGAGACAAACTCGATGACCAACTCTGGTTTATATCGCTCAAACCAACAAAGCATGATCGCTGGTGTGATGGGCGGTATTGCGGAACGATTTGGTTGGAACGCAAATTTATTACGCCTGATCTTTGTTGTGATCTCACTCATGAGTGCAGCCTTTCCGGGTATCTTGGTCTATCTGATTTTATGGCTGGTGATTCCAAAACAGCAGCAAGCGCGTGTTGATCATGTGCAAGGTTATAAGCAACCTGTAAAAACAGTTTATGAAGACCAGAGCATAAAACGTTAATTCAATTTAACTTTTGGTCGCTACGGTTGAAATTACCCCTAATCCAACCGTAGCTTTTTTTTATCTAAAATTTAGCCTTGACGATTGAGCAGTTTTTGCAAGGCCGCAATCATATCCGCACGGCTGATAATCCCAATCAAACGCTGTTCTTCAACCACGGGAATATAGTTAAACGACTTTTCTACAAAGTAAGGCACCAAATCCTGAATCGGCTGCTTAGGGCTGACTGTCACGACTTTGTGGCTCATAATTTGTCGAACATAATGTTGCCAAGAGTTTCGTGGATCTGTTGCACCCTTGAACCACTCCACCACTTCATATAAAGCCAAAGTCCCGACCAAATGATCATCGGCATTCACCACTGGCAAACTCATTAAATTCACTGCCTTAAACTTATCTAAGGCCTGATGAATATCATCATGCTCATGTAGCTTAATCACATCACGACTCATAATGTCCTGACAGACAAAGGAGTTCGCCAAACGTTCATTGGCATGTGACTGTGCCTCTAAAATGATTTTTTCTAAATCGTACTGACTAATATCCAGTAGCTCAGTGTGATGCTCTAAAGCATATTCAATATCTTTCGGTTGAATTGAGACTTTCTGAGTGGGTGTCGGGTCTTTCGATCGCTCATTCACATGTGCCGTAATTGGATAATGACGGCCAATCAAACGATTAAAAAACACTGCAAACACAAGTAATAAAATTGAATTAAGCAGGACTGGATACAAAATGAAATGAAAACCTAAGCGGTGTACAGCTTCTCCCCCCAATACCGCAGTAATCGCGACTGCGCCACTCGGTGGATGCAAGGAGTCTGTGGTCATCATCACAAAAATCGCCAACCCAACAGCAATGCTAAAAGCGCTGGTTAAATCGGGTAGGTATTGTGTACAGGCAACACCAATACATCCGGCCAAGGTATTTCCGACAATGACATTCCAAGGCTGCGCCAACGGGCTATTGGGTACTGCAAATAGCAGCACAGAAGATGCGCCCATCGGGGCGATATACCACGCATTCATGCCCCCTAGGACATACCAGCTAATCAAGGAGGAAATCGCCAAACCACATAAAGCCCCGAGGCCAGAGAGCATCCTCTCTTTTAAAGGCAGGACTTTATAATTTGGTTTTAGAAAATTTAGCCAGTCTGATTGGGTCAAGCTCACAATGCACCTTGCTGGATTCGCGTGGTTCTACTCGATGCAGAAGTATACGCCTACTCAAGTTTAAGGTGTATTTAAATTACAGTTTTAAATCATGATAAAAGCTGCTCAAGATCAATTTAAATATTCTCTCAATTGCTCCAATCGTTCTGCATATTTTTGCATCGGACAAAATTCATACATCGGTGAGCCGATATAAGCACCTGCATTCCGGCACTCTTGATCCACAAAATTTTTCCAGAGTTGTTGCGATTTCATGATGTCGTTATATCGTTCAGGCTGCTTATATTGCTTGCTCTGAGTTTTAATTTGATCCAGTAATTGTACGATCTGTTTGGTATAAAGCGTTTTAGCCCTTGTACTACAGATTTCTACTACTGCATTATTGATATTTCCCAACTTTAATTCTTGAATGGTTTCGTCAACACATTGGCTATAAGGGTCTATGGTTTTATCCTGTGCTTTGGCAAAAACATCGGCACTCAAACCTGTCATTGCAAGCAATACAACGGTGAACATTAATTTAGTCATTGATCTGCTCTTTTGTTCTTTTCATATTGTTTAATCATAATCAAAAATCACACCCATACTTATTTTTTTATTCTCATATGTTCTAAGAATATTTTTTCAAAAAACAGAAATAGCTTCAAATCAATTTTTCATTCAGATAACGCCAATATCGCTTCGGTAGATATTGCACATGCAATTTAATATTCTGTCGTTCTTTAATATTAATACTCTGAAAATAATCTTTCCAAAGCTGATCATATAATACTTCCTGCTCATCAAGCTCTAATTGAAAACTTTGACTCCCCCCCTTTTGCAAATTGCAATCAATTTCATACGCATCCATAAACACTTCGTGGATTTGCTGCAGATCATAATAAAGACCATAGTTACGCTGTTCATCATAAATCAACCAACGCTGATCCTGATAGCGCCGTTTAAAATGCGGCTGAATTAATGGCAGCACATTAAAATCGGGACGAACCAAACTCAAAAACAACCCATCTGTAGTTTTCTTAAAACGCACAAAAGCCTCCATCCGATGCTTTTCACGCCCTACTTTTTTGGTCCACTGAGAAATGGCCAACACACTCGGATGTAAATAATCTTTTTCTATAGAATGCGGCTGTTGAAAGACATAGATACAGTAATTAAAAAGATGCTGATACGCCTCCAATGACTCCGACAAAGACGCAAAATAAATCTGCTTTAATGCAGCTGGAGAAAGCTTTTGTTGTAAGGCAGACCATACCCGTTGGGCGTGTTGCTCATGACTCGGAACCTCAATGACTTCAGAAAACAAGCCATGTTGTGCTCCATCCAATAAACCAAGCTGAACCTGAAACTCTTTAAACTGAAAGGCATGAAATACGCAACTCAGTAAGCCTGCCATTGAACCATCAAAATAATAGCTCAGTTGCTCATTTGACATGGTTAAAATCCCAAACTCAACTGAGGTGAAAGCGGCTTGATATATTTAGATGAGCCTTGGGTCAAAATTTGCTGACGGATAAAACTTGAAGAAAGTTCTTTCTGAAAGCGAGGACTATCCTCACAACGAATAAAATACTGTGCACGTGAATAGGCCACACCCAATTGCTTTAATAAATCGACATGAATTTTGCCAAAACGACGCGCCTGTACAATTTTCTTGGCTGATTTCACCCCAATGCCCGGCACGCGTAAAATCATATGGTAGTCGGCACGATTTAAATCCACCGGAAACTGTTCAGGATGACGCAATGCCCAACTGAGTTTCGGGTCAACATCCAGATCCAGATGCGGGAAGCGTTCATTAACGATTTCATTGACCTGAAAACCATAAAAACGCATCAACCAATCACTCTGATAAAGTCGATTTTCGCGTAACAAGGGCGGTGCTGAACCCACTGCAGGTAGATAATTATTCTCGGTATTAATCGGGATATAGCCTGAGAAATAGACTCGCTTTAATTTAAATTCTTTATAGTGCCGATCTGCCATAAACAGCACATCTTGATCCGTTTCCTGATGTGCCCCGACTACCATCTGTGTGGTCTGTCCTGCGGGGACATATTTCGGCACATGCTTGATAATCTGGCGTTCATCTTTAAGTTGAATCAAGCGATCCCGAACCAGCCCCAAATCTTTTTGTACTTCCTGATGCGACTTTTCAGGTGCAAAAGCTTTTAAACCGACCTCGGTTGGCATTTCTAGATTGATGCTCATCCGATCGGCATACAGACCCGCTTCATGAATCAATTCAGGTGAAGCCCCCGGAATGGTTTTAAGATGAATATAGCCGTTAAAATTCTCTTCCAAACGCAGTTTCTTCACCACTTGCAGCATACGTTCCATGGTGTAGTCGGCTGACTTAAAAATACCTGAGCTCAGAAACAGCCCTTCAATATAATTACGACGATAAAAATTAATGGTCAGATCAACCACTTCTTGTACCGTAAATGCAGCCCGTTTCACATCATTGGAACGGCGTGACACACAATAGGCGCAATCAAAAATACAGACATTGCTGAACAGGATTTTCAGCAAAGAAACACAGCGCCCATCTTCGGTATAGCTATGACAAATCCCTGCCCGACTGGCATCACCTAGACCTTTGTCTTTATTTTTACGGTCACTGCCACTGGATGAACAGGACACATCATATTTGGCAGCGTCCGCTAAAATTTGCAGCTTTTCACGAATGCGATCAGACATTTCAAACGACCTGAAGAAAACAGAGAATATTGTTTTAAAATTAGCATTTCAAAGTTGTGAAATTAAGAGCATGTGAGATGCAATACGTCATGAGCTGACGTGAGGATTGTTCACTTTAAATCCAGACGGTTCATTTCAACGTTATTTAATCGATCTATACATATAATTAAGAAGAGCCGCTCTATTTTTTATTTCTGATCAGAACTTGCTGGCGAAGTGCTAGAAGCCTTTGCCACTCCCCTACAAAATCCTTATACTTAAGCACAATTTTTGTTTGATTCCAGTGGATGCACCATGAGTCGTGCTATATCGCATATTGATACCTTTCAGGGCTTAATTCTTGCCCTACAAAACTATTGGGCGGAGCAAGGCTGCGTCGTATTACAGCCATATGATATGGAAATGGGCGCAGGTACTTTCCACACTGCAACCTTCTTACGGGCATTGGGGCCAGAAACTTGGAACGCGGCTTATGTTCAACCTTCACGTCGTCCGAAAGACGGTCGTTATGGCGAGAACCCGAACCGTTTACAACACTACTATCAGTTCCAAGTGGTACTTAAGCCAAACCCAGACAATATCCAACAGCTTTATCTTGATTCATTAAAAGCCATCGGTATTGATACCCTCACTCACGACATTCGTTTTGTAGAAGACAACTGGGAATCTCCAACCCTTGGTGCTTGGGGCTTAGGTTGGGAAGTTTGGTTAAATGGTATGGAAGTGACTCAGTTCACTTACTTCCAGCAAGTCGGTGGTATTGAATGTTACCCAGTGACAGGTGAAATCACTTACGGCTTAGAACGTCTGGCGATGTACCTTCAAGGTGTGGACTCAGTTTACGATCTGGTTTGGACCAAAGGTCAATTCGGTACCGTAACCTATGGTGATGTATTCCATCAAAACGAAGTTGAGCAATCAACCTATAACTTTGAATACGCACCAGTCGACAAAATGTTTGAATTGTTTGACTTCTATGAAGCAGAAGCATCTCGTTTAATCGAAGCTGAACTGCCACTTCCTGCTTATGAGCAAGTGATCAAAGCATCGCATTGCTTTAACTTGTTGGATGCACGTGGTGCGATTTCGGTAACTGAACGTCAACGTTATATTTTACGTGTCCGTACTTTGGCGCGTTCAATTGCTCAAAGTTATGTGGCGGCCCGCGCGAAACTTGGTTTCCCAATGGCAGAACCACATTTGCGCGATGAAGTATTGGCTCAACTTAAAGCACAAGTTGAAGCAGAAGCTTCATTAAAAGCAAAAGACTAAAGTTGTTTTTCTGATGCAAAATCCTCACTCTATTGCCCATTATGGTATTGACGATCAGCAGCAAAGTATTGCCAATGCCGTTAAAAATGGTCAATAGGTGAGTGCTGCCAACAATACCAAGTGGTCTGAGCTGATCACATTTATGCAAAATGACGACTGGAGTCCTAGTTATCGTTATTGCTGGATCAGTAATAAATTTATCAGCAATTGGGATGTTGAGTGGTTTGGTCATTTACCCTATCCATTCGCAGGGGTGTTATGGCTAGACTTAAGTACATTAGAGCATCAGGTTGAAAAGCCTTGGGGACATAAAAAAATCATTGACCACTCGGCTCGATTTAAAAATTTATTGGTAAAGATTGGTTTAGAGTTTGAACAACGTGAAGATGTCATTCGGATTTGGGGATACCTACCCAAAGATGAAACAGATTTTCCACCCCAGACCAACTTTGTACAGCCACACCATATTTTTTCGGATACATGGAAATGACACATACCGTACTATTTGAATTGGGTTGTGAAGAACTTCCACCCAAAAGCTTAAAGACTTTGCGTGACGCACTTAAAGCAGAAACTGAAAAAGGTCTAAAAGATGCGGGCTTAAATTTCGCCTCTGTCGAAGCCTATGCTGCACCACGTCGTTTAGCATTGAAAATTGTTGATATCGATGCTGCTCAAGCGGACACGCAAAAACGTTTTGATGGCCCTGCGGTACAAGCGGCTTATGATGCTGAAGGCAAACCGACCAAAGCACTTGAAGGCTTTATGCGCGGTCAAGGCATCACGGCTGACCAACTTTCGACGTTCCAAGCAGGTAAAGTTGAAAAAGTTTGCTTCTTGAAGGATGTCAAAGGTCAAAGCCTTGATGCTTTACTGCC
The DNA here is from genome assembly GCF_000367945.1 of Acinetobacter proteolyticus. Classification (GTDB taxonomy): domain Bacteria; phylum Pseudomonadota; class Gammaproteobacteria; order Pseudomonadales; family Moraxellaceae; genus Acinetobacter; species Acinetobacter proteolyticus. The sequence goes on along the minus strand of NZ_KB849179.1, from coordinate 3,507,040 downwards.
ACAAATTTTACAGACTGCATTGGATAACTTACCCATCGCAAAACGTATGCGTTCAGCGGCAAGCCGTACTGAATTCGTACGTCCAGTAAAATGGGTAGTATTGCTGAAAGATGATCAAGTGGTTGAAGCAACCATTCAAGATCATAAAGCAGGGAATGTGACTTATGGTCATCGTTTCCATGCACCTGAAGCTGTGACTTTGGCACATGCAAATGACTATTTGGCGACTTTAGAACAAGCCTATGTGGTTGCGAACTTCGAAAAGCGTCAAGCGACGATTCAAGCACAAGTCAAAACATTGGCAGATGAAGTCAATGCCACTGCCATTGTGCCAGCTGACTTGCTTGATGAAGTAACAAGTCTTGTTGAATGGCCTGTTGCTTTACGTGCGACCTTTGAAGAGCGTTATTTAGCGGTTCCTCAAGAAGCGTTGATCACCACCATGCAGGATAACCAAAAGTATTTCTGCTTAATCAATGCCGAAGGTAAATTACAGCCTTACTTCATTACCATTTCAAATATTGAGTCGAAAGATCCGATTCAAATTATTGAAGGAAATGAGAAAGTTGTACGTCCACGTTTGTCTGATGCGGAATTCTTCTTCTTACAAGACCAAAAGCAACCGCTTGCGTCTCGTAAAGAAAAATTAGCCAACATGGTGTTCCAAGCACAATTAGGTACACTTTGGGATAAATCAGAACGTATTGCTCAATTAGCAGTGGCATTGTCTCCAATTACCGGTGCAAATGTTGCTGATGCTGAGAAAGCTGCGTTACTTGCGAAATGTGACTTAACCTCTGAACTTGTAGGTGAATTCCCAGAACTTCAAGGGATTGCCGGCACTTACTATGCGCGCCTTGAAGGTGAAAATAGCGAAGTTGCCGAAGCCTTAGGTGAACAGTATTTACCTAAGTTTGCTGGAGATGTATTACCACAAACCAAGACAGGTACAACCATTGCGCTTGCGGATCGTTTAGACACATTGGTCGGTATTTTCGGTATCGGTCAAGCACCAACAGGTTCTAAAGATCCATTTGCATTACGTCGTTCTGCAATCGGTATCTTGCGTTTAATCATCGAAAATGAACTTGATGTGACGATTGAAGAACTCGTTAACTTTGCATTGCAAGGTTATGGCGACGTTGTTAAAGATCACGATAAAACCCGTGCTGATGCGGTTGCATTCCTTGAAGGTCGTTACCGTGCCAAGTATGAAGACCAAGGCGTAGCGGTTGATGTAATTCAAGCGGTTCAAGCACTTGCACCAAAATCGCCACTTGATTTTGACAAGCGTGTGACTGCGGTCAATCATTTCCGTACCTTGCCAGAAGCAGCTGCACTGGCTGCGGCAAATAAACGTGTTGCCAATATTCTTGCTAAAGAAGCGACACCAGAAGGTGCTGTGGTTGAAGCGAATCTGGTTGAAGCTGCTGAAAAAACACTTTATGCAGAATTGTCTGCCCTCACACCTGTGGTTCAGCCATTGCTTGCTGCACGTAACTATACCGAAGCATTGTCTAAGCTGGCTGCGCTTCGCGCACCAATCGATGCCTTCTTTGAAGGTGTAATGGTCATGGCAGATGATGCTGAATTAAAAGCTAACCGTTTACGTTTATTGGCTCAATTACGTGATTTATTCACAGCGATTGCAGATGTAAGTGTATTACAGGGTTAAGCCTTTATAATACTTGATCTTTTTTAAATAAACCCCGCTATAAATTGGTGGGGTTTATTTTCGGCAATTTAGTTGACGGTTTTTCTAAAAGTAGCGGACACAGCATATTTTGGTTTATTGCTCATCTAATCTCTCCTGAGAGTACTAACGTCCGGCTCAACTGCCGGAGGTCAGATTGCAGCCACTTGTTATACGGCATTTGATTAATTCATGCCACAATGTTTTTAGCTAGGCCACATCTTCTCTCAATAAATAACCAGTAATGGAATATTGCTCAACTAGAAAATCCAAAACCACCATTGACTGTGTCCTTAAATTTGGTGTTCGTCTCACTTTGTCATGATTTTTGAATAAATACCTTCTCATATATCTTTCCAAGTAAAATAGAGTATTTCCTGATTTATCCTTTGATATATCAATATCAAATGTCTTTATTGCGTTACTGATCCAGTAAATACCATCATCTAAAAATTCACCCCCTATGCCGCAAAGAAGTTTGCTGATGCTATATATAAAAGATGATTCACCACCTATTTTACTGCTTAAATCACTAAAAAACTCTTTATTCTCAGGAGAAAATGTATGCCATGTCGTTGCTTCATCCTTCCAATAAATTCTTGCAAATAAAAAAGATTCGATTATACGCTCCCTATTATGCCGCCAACCTTGCGTACTTATTGAATCAACAATGTGGCTCTTAAATCGGTTCCATACATACCAGAATGAGTCCGGCATATTCAGCGAGTCTTCAGCGCTAACAAATTCATTTAATAAATCTGCCATACCTTCACTCAAGGCGAAATTATCGGTAAAATATTTAAGGTATTTATCCTTCTCGCTATTCTCTAGATGAAGGATAAAACGAGTATAGTGCTTCAAAAATTCATGTCTGAAAGCATAGTCAAGACGGTCTTCTCTATCATGTGAGAGTAATTGTTGTGAAATTATCCTAACAATTTCCTCGGTAAACGGCGCTAGCTCCTTGTGCTGGCTTTCCAATGGTGCAAGCTGAAAAGCCGTTATCAATATGTCGTTATCTATATTTTCAATATTGTCTATGGCGGCTTCTGTAATGGTTTCGTCTTCGATACTCTCTGCTAAACCCTCTAATTCTTTCAACAATTCCTGTTCAAAGTTATTTTTGTCAATATCATATTTGTGCTGCTTATATGCTTCTTGTCTTAAGCGATTCTGAACATCCCTATATTTTTGAGCAATTACCAAATACCCAATGCACAGAGACTTCATGAACTCAGGTTCACTCTTCCATAAGTGCTGAACGGCTTGAATAGCTACTGAATTTATTCTATCCGTTCCCATCATCGTTATTGGATCATGCCTCATTAATGCTTTGATTAATAGCAACTTGATAGTTAGTCTTTCGTTCGGAAAATCTTCTACCAATCTTGGGAGTACAAATAACGCAGGAACAAGGCCATCGCCGATCTGGTGCATGTAATCATCATTATTGACAATATTTGCGTACTCAAATATGACTTCCCTACAAAATTCTAGCTCAGTTTTTCCTAATTTTCCCTTAAAGTCTCGCAATAACACAGCGCATACATACGATGGTGTGGCTCGATCAAACAGTAACGCTTCACCCAGGTTGCCTTCTGAAAGCTGATCCCATATTTCTTTTGCCTCGCCCAAAGCAGTCAGCGGATCATTTTCATATGATTCATATTTTATGTAGTTATCTTTATTATAGAGCCTGCTATCAGCCCATATTTTTAAACCGGAATGTGCAAATGGCTTGCTCGCCTCTCGCTGAGACGTTTCACTATATTCCTTAAGCTCAGGATCAATCTCTGGATTGAATTCTATTGCTATACCATTTTCTACTTCTTTTGCTTCAGGTGACATTTTTCTTTTGTCCATACGGGCTAAATATAAAAGCCATGTTTTATCTCGATGATTTTCGTGTCCCTTGTCTGGTAAATTTTTGTAGTGGGCATCTAAAGTTTTCCAAATTTCCTGAAGCCTCTCCTCTGATTCCTCTTCACTTATTTCCTCTGTTCTAAAAAACTGATATTGAAGCGCTATATCTTCTAATGAAAATTTCCGATGTTTTTGGTCGCAAGCGCTTATTCTTTCATTTTCGTGATGCTCATTGATCCGATTAATACTAAAATTTTTTAGCGAAGTAAGCTGAGTTTTATGTGTTTGATCCAGCATCAATCGAGATGTGTCATAGAAGAAAAATTCCTTTGTCCTGAATAGAATTCTCGCCGTATTGAATGTTTTCTCATGAAACGCACATACAATGCTTGCAACAACCGCCACAAGCGCAGAAGATTCAGATCTGCTTAGGATATAAATTAGATAATATTCAAGTGTTTGAGTTTTGGTGTTTTTGCCTCTCTCAAGAAAGAAGCGTTCTAGTGACATTAATATTGATTCTAACAAATCAGGGTTTACCTGTGTTCCTCGGTACATGCACCAAAGTCGATTTGAGATAGGTAGGTCAATTTTCTTTCCATCATCTAGTAACAATGTTGCTGTTTCAATCTGACCGTTATCAAGGCTGGATTCCGCATATTTTTTTGAAGAATAATTTATTAGGTCGGCAATGAAGTCTAGAGTTAATTCTAAATTGGTTTGCAGCAGGGCGTATATGGGTGTTTGATAAGCACTGGCAGGGTAATAGTCTTGATGCCCATTCTCAATGCCAAATTCATGATTAATCTCTAGTCTTGATCCATAAAAATAATCGTCATTTTCTGGTGGTTCATACATCCAAAGGCACTTGGCTAAAGCGATCACTTTTTCCGGAATTTTCATAGCAACGTTGAAGCATTCCATTTTGGTTAAAATGAATTCACTCATAAGATGATATGGATCGTTATGTCGCCTCCAATTCTTTTGAATTATTTCATCAATGATGGCTTCAAGTTCATTTTTGATTTCACCTACCCCATACAGAATGGTGAGGATCAACTCCTTGGAAAAACCTTCATCCCTAATATAGACGTTGTTTTCGATTACTGATTTGTAAAACGATAATGCAATTAAGCTGGAATATTTAGTTGCGTCTCCAGACTTGTTGTGGCTGTTCCAGTCGTAAAGGATGGGCAATACAAACCTGAGATTATCTACACCTATATTATCGATATTATTATTAATGAACTTAATTAGTGAGTTCCATCCAGTGCCTTTTGGTCTAGTTATTACATAATCCATTGACAATATGTCAGGCGTTCGCACGTCAAGCCTATAAAAAAGACTATTATCTATTTCCTTGCACCCTATTCTTATTAACAAGCATATGCGCTTGAGAAGACTGAAGTCATCTTGCAATAGTAATTTTTTGCTGATATTAAAAAAGTACTCCGAGTAGTCGGACAAAAGCATAGAAACTAACGCTTCATCTTTCCACAACTTGGCTATACTGTGAGATGATAAGGTTTCTACGATAAGATGACTAACTTCTTCATTTTCGGTACTTAACTTCTCTGATAGCCACCGCCTAAAAGCTCTTCTGATGGGCAAAGACTGCTGTATTTTATCAAAAAATATTTCTGTATTTTCTGAGGATAAAAAGCTACCTTCGACGAATTTTCCCAGTGCCCACTCTTCATAAATGTCATGAGTAATAAAATATCCTCTATTGGGCTCATAATTAATAATCCCTTCAACAACTAAAGCATTTTCTACTTTTTCATTGGAGTAACTAATGTCAGGAATGACAAAAAATTTTCCTGTATTGGCTCTTTCTTTAGCAAGGCTAATAAAAAACTGCTCTCTTTGAGGAGATCTTTTCGTAATGACTCTCGGCCACAGAGACTCCTTGAACTCAAAGTAACTAGCGCCTTTGTTGTCCTGATAATGCTTCAAATATTCTCTCAGATAAAATGGAGTCAATATGAGTGTTTTAAATTTCTTGTCGTCTGGGATAATAAAATCATGTTTTTTAGCAAGCTCGAATAATGCATCTTCATCCAGCTTTTCTATATATATCGACTTAAAGCTAATTTTGTACACTTCATATAGCTGAAAAATCAAATCATCTAAGTAAGTATTTCTCGTAGTGAACCATACCTTCCATCCAGTTTTGATTAAGCTGGATAGATACTCTTTAATTGGATCAGTATTTTCTAGAGCAAGTAAATGCTCCGCAGAGTCAATAACAACGGTTTTATTATCGGCCCCATCATGTGCATCAATAAAATCTTTTAGAAAAATGCCTGACAAAAACTCGTTCAGACTACAAACAGAAAATTCCGTAGCTTTATGGACGTAAAAAGCATCGTTTGCACCTTTTTTTCCATATAGCTCTTTTATTAATGCTGTTTTTCCTATACCGCCTTCTCCACTTATAATTAACGCGCTGGCTTCTGACTCTTCAACTTCAGATATTAAATCAAAGCGATTAATTGAAACATCTTTGTCGCCAAAAGTAATTACAGTTTCAATATCATCTAGAATTGCGCCTGTGTGAGATTCAAACGATTTTAAAAGTCCAAATAAATTATCAGATTGGGTGAAGAAATATGAAGTGATCCGGCTACAATCATCTACAACAAACGGCGACTCGAAATAACTACAGCATCTCCACTCAATTACTAAGTTGTTGTCTTTTGCCTTTTTTTCTGCGTCTAGTTTACCTTGTGGTTCCTTTCCTTTGTTTTGACCCCACTCTGAATTTGTATAGAAAATTATTTTATTTAAATCAGGGTAATAACGTTTCGCCTTTGTAATTGTTTCTAGTATGTCATTTTTGTGGCTAGATAATGCCGTCTCATAAAATTTAGCCTGCCAGCCAACATTAACTCCATTTGAGGAAATTGGATTGGTCTCTATTGCGGACTGGTTCTTGTAGCGAAAAATTCCAGTTTTAGCTTTAAATTCATTGCAGAAAAGTAGATAACACATCCACTCAAACGCATCTTGTGGATTTTCAGAGAACTTTGTTTTAAATATTTCCCAATCAGTTTTAAACAATTTTACTTTTCCTTTTTGACTAGTAGCTGATATTAAGCGAATAAGATTTGACAGCAATACATTAAAATCAGCTTTAGTTTGAAATCCGAGACCCGCTTGATATCGCCTAACTACTCTTATGCGGCAGAAGTGACATATAAGATTCCAACCTCGGCTTCATAAAATAACTATTTTGCTTAAAATAAACCGTGAAAATATTGATTTGTATGGAATTAAAATTACCATGAGCAATATAAGGCGTCAACGATCATAAAATGTTAGATTACCTCTATCTTCTTGATTTGATGAAGCAGCGAATATGCTATAAACATATGTGCTATCGAACTGAACAGGCATAATGTTTACGCACTGTATCAATTTCATACCATCCCCACTCTTTTCTTCGCTCTAACGATAAGATATAAAATCTCGATTGCGACGCTATCGCTGAAAGGACAGAAAAGATGATGAATAAAGTACAAATATTATGTGTTACGACGGCACTGATTGCATCGTCTTCGCTTTGGGCAGCAGACACAACTAGCACCACAAGCAATGCTTCTAATGCTGTCCCTGAAAAAGCCATGCCCTACGGCGACAATCCAAGCCTAGGTCGTATCCTGCTATATAAAACAGGTAAAGGCATGCAGAATCTCGGTGATTCAATCCAAGGTGCATCTGATAACACCTCACAAAAGATCAGTGAAAAATGGCAAGACACCAAGAAATATACGGAAGAACAATCTGAAGTTGTTCAAGTGCAAACTGAAAAAGCCAAGCAATATACAGCCAAAAAATGGCAAGATACCAAAGATGCGGTGGTGGGCACCAATGAAGGTAATGTTCCAATTGAACGTGCCGAACTCAGCCAGCCCTCAAAAAACTAAGTCCACGACCTCTACTCAGTAGAGGTTTTTTATAACTAAAAATTGAATCAAACTACGGGAACTTGGTCCCTACGCAATACAGTTAATCTAAGATAGGCTGAGGTATTACTTTGAAAAAAATAAACTTTAAATTTACAGTGCTTATTCAAAACATTCATTGAACTTCACGGGTTTTGCCGACAAACTCAATCGCATAAATTCATCGGACTGGAATTTTGCACATGACGCAACATGCTTTTAAAACGATTCTATTTTCCTGCATCAGTGCAATCAGCTTCACTGCTTGCTCAACATTATCCACACCAAACAATGGTACACAAACATTACAACAAGTGAAGAATATTGGCGCCACGCCTTCAACTGAAGGCAATACTGCAAAACTAAGTAAGCAAGACCAACACTGCAACATTGAATTTACGGGCTACTTTGATGGCGGTCAGGCCGTTGAGCATTGGGTGTTTAATCAACACGGTTTAATTTCAGCAAGCTCGACCACCCGACACTATCAAGATAAAGCGCTTACTCAACCAACAACCGCAACCGCCTTTGATGTGCAAGATGCGACCGTTCAAGCCAATTTTCAAAAACTACAAAGTAACTTTAGTGCAGATAAGCTAGCACAATGTCATTAAGCCTATAAAAAAACTCGTTGCATCTATCTCTAGCTGCAACGAGTCATGGCTTTTTAAACTATTTTGGATCGATCTTTACACTATAAAATCATCTTAATTTGAACTGAGTCCGCTGGTTGCAGACAGTAAATCAATACGAGGGAACACTAAACCTGTACGCGTATCGGTAATCGGTTTACCTGTCACTCTTAAACGATTTACGGTTTGATCGATAGTCTCTGATGGTGTTACGCCATTGGCGCGTAATAACGCAATTGCCCCTGCCACATGAGGTGCTGCCTGTGAAGTTCCACCTTGAGTCTCACCACCCGCGGTAATCATTGCGCCTGGCGCCAATAAAGTCACCAATGAGCCACCATTACTAAAGCAGGTCACTTTATCGGCAGCGGTGGTTGGATCAGAGCATTTCAATGGATTGCCCCAAGACACCCCACCAATATTACTATCGTACACCGCACCTACTCGTATTGCACCTTTCACACAGGCTGGTGAAGAAATCCCATCAGCAAATGCATCATTACCTGAAGCGACTACAGGGACGACGCCTGCAGCGCGTGCATTGGCAAATGCCGTACTATAACTACTATTGTTACATTCTGAAGTGTATTTCACTCCAGGCACACCTAAGCTTAAATTAATGGCTTTGATGTTATAGGTCTGCGCATTATTCACCGCCCAGTTAATCCCCGCTAGAATATCACTGTCATAGGCAGTACTGGCCCATTGCCCTTGCGATCTGACTTTCCTAAAGGCATCAATCCCAATGATTTTAGTTTTAGCGGCAACTTTGGCAACAATCCCAGACACATTACTGCCGTGCCCATCATCATCCAGAGTATTGTCATCAGGTGCACTATCAAAGGCATAAACCACGCGACAAGTCGAAGCGGGGGTGTTCACTGCGGTACAACCAAAGTCAGCATGTTTATAATTCACCCCAGTATCAATCACCACCACGCTCGAACCTTCTCCAGTAAAACCATTTGTAACCGCTTGCGGTTGGTTAATTAAAGGCAAACTTTCCATGGTGGTGGTTACATTTTTACGGTTTGGATAGACCCCTTTGACATTCGGATCATTCAAAACTTGCGCTAAGGTTTCACGGTTTTGAATCCGATATAAGCCTAAAGGCAAACCATTAAACTCACGTAAGGTTTGAAAACCAGTCGCTTTAGCAAATTTATTTTTAAACTGACTTTTACCATCGGCAATTAAGCTTCGCTTTTCTAGTCCAAAAGTAGTGCTAGCAGCATTACTTTCATATTCAATCAGTAGGTCATTCGAATCATTGTCGACCAAGGCATCAATATTAATTTTACCTTGTTGTACTTTGTTGAGGGCCGCCGAGCTGAGTCGTTGTTTGAGTTGGACAGCATTGAGTGTCGCGGCTGAGGTGGTCGTGGTTAAAAAAGCGGATAGGCTTAATAGTAATAAAGTTTTATTGTTCACTGTTGATCTCCATCGTTCTTGGGTAAAGAACTGTTTTAATGGCTGTTTTTCTTGGGTAAAGAAATCCAGACGTTTTTAAAGTTTTTTAATTTCATTAGCTGGATCAGTGTCAGGATCGATCGGTTGTATCGAAGGATCACTCTTGGTGTCATAAAATTGGTCCTCTTTTTGCGTTGTATCCAATTTATTCAACATAGTTGAGGTAGTATGCTCTACGGGCTTCGTCTCCTGTTGATGTAAAACGGTTGAAGTTAACCCTGATTGTTCAGGATGGATTTGATAGATAGCGGTGTCATTGACTGAATTGTTCGATTCGGCAGGTTCAAAATAAAAAACCACCACACCCAATCCAATCAATACCAGAAGGAATGCTGCAATCTGTTTCATTCATATTCTCCAGCGCTTTATTTACTGGCCATTACTTGGTTTTCAATTATTTTTCTATAAATAATGCGAATACAATTTAAGATTCACTTTAAATTTCACATATTCTTTTAAATCAAATACGATCTGAATCGTTGTATTATCAAAAAAAGATCGTGATCTTCTCGTTCAATCTGATGCTTCAAAAAATGTAGTTAACGCACAAACAATACATCCCGTGAAATAAACAAATTGCTTTAAAAAAGTGCAATATTTATTTCACATAGATATACCAAGCAATAAAAATGCCATTTTTTTAATCTTTTTAAAAGCGGTTTAAATCAATTTATATATTCTTAATTTTCATATTCATTTAGATAAAATATAACCATAAGAAGAATGCCATTCTTATTCATCAATTTTTCAAAAAATGATTCTTTACAGTTATTTACACTCATTAAAAAAGTACATTTTTCACGTGCTTAACGCAATAATTAATCTTCACAATTTCTCTCCAGATTGTTTTTAAGCTGTAATCTGGTTGTAACGTTTGATGAAAATCACACATTTCTGATTTTTTGCTCGCTATGATGCAGTTGCGTTAATGAAGTACCCCAATACGGTACATCGCTTAAGGAAATCGCAATGAAAAAAATGATCAAAACAGCTATCGTGACAACCTCTATCCTCGCTTCTGCTTCTGTTTTTGCACAGAACGTAGGGGCAAATGCCAGTGGCTCAGCTCAAGTTAATGTACAATCAGGCGGCCTGCTTAAAGGCGTCACAGGTGCAGTGAAAGGTACAGCACAAGGTGTCGGTCAAGTGGCTCAAGGTGTTGGTCATACTGCACATAATGTCGGTCACGCTGCGGTAAATACGGGCGTTGCAGCAACTCAAAAAACTGTGAGCACAGCAACACAAGTGGGTTCACAAGTCGCAAATAAAACTGGTGAAGCTGTAAAAACCACAACCAACTATGCCGTAGACAAAGCCGTTGATGGTAAGGAATTGGCTGCGGATACCACAGCCAATGTAAAACAACGAATTGCAGACAAGAAAGCGGCAACTCAATCTAAGTCTTTAAATTTAGGTGCTGAAACCAATGCGCAAGCACAAGTAAATGGCAAAACCTCAGCGGTGAATGCACAAACTGGCTTAAATGCAGATAAAAAGAGCCTTCAAACAGGTGCGAATGTGGGTGTGAAAGTATTAGGTGTGAATGCGAACGTCAATACCAATGCAAAAATTGGCGCCAACTAATTTAAATCATAGCTAAAAAAAGCCCTTTGAATATTCAAAGGGCTTTTTTTATTGCAGTGCGGTCATTTAGCATAATTGCAGTTTGGTCTGTTCATCTGCATTATTTTCAATAAACTGAGTCAAGCCTTGTGGGTCACAACTCAAGGTCAGTTGTTTATAACTCAGACTATAAAAATCGGCATAGTGTTTAAACACCAGTGGCGATTGATCCAGTGCAAAAGGTTCGCCCTCTTTGACCAATTTGTGAATCCCGCGATCATTCATGCTTAACAGATAATATTCATCATTTAATCTGAGTTTCACCAAACTATTGGCCGTCAGGTTTAATGGCAATAGATAGGTTGGATTGGCCGCAATGATCTCAGCGCTATAGCACTCTAATTTCAAGCTTGCCAAGTTAAAGACCAAAAACTGATTCTGCACATTCACCACATTGGCGGCTTGGGTCTCGGTATGTTGCGCAAAATGCAGATGTACACCCAGCTTATGTAAATTCTGTTCAGTACCTTGTTTTAGATTAAACAGCTGCTGTACCAGTTTTTGTTTAAGTACCGCATCAAAATAACGCTCATCTAAGGCAATGTCGTTCTGTTGCAGTATTTTTAATAAAGCTTGGTGATGGCGCGGCAACAAAGCATCCAGCACATGTCGATAATAGAACTTGCTTTGTTTTTTAACCTCTCGAACCCGCTGATAGAAATAAGTGATCTCAAATGGTTTAACCACAAAATCATTCAGCAACTGAGAACTTGCCAACACTGAAAGTGCTTCATGGCCTGTAAATGGCAAATGAATCACATGCATTTTAGGCAATAAAGGTTGGATTTTTAAAAAATGCTCTTTGTCTTCTGCATAATATGGATCATAGACGATGATGTATTCACGCGATGAATCGACTTCATCTGCCTGAATTTGCATATCTTGATGGATAGACGCATCAAAAAACTCAGCATAACGGCGATCTTGTACCACATCAGGGTCAATAGAATACTGCGGCACAAAAGCCACAATCTTTTGCATATTCAATAAATTTGAATACTTGATTGCAGCATAGCCACCCATTGAGCCGCCATAGCCGACAATGCCTTTAAATTGCTGCAAAATCGGTTGAATCTGCTGCTGCATCTGCAACATGCTACTTTTTGGAAACCATGATTTCTGCTTCGGCATAATGCCGATCACATTGTATTGATATTTTATTAAGGATTTTTCAGCATTAATTGACATGCCTTTAGCGCGACTAATCAAATCGCCAAACGAAATCACTAAAGTGTCACTTGAACCTTTTAAAAAAATAACGCGAATATGCTCATCTTCAAATATTATTTGCTTATCCATGCTCACACTGAAAAGTTGATCCTAGGTCTGTAGCAAAAAGTCACCAAATGATGGCTTTGCCAAACCATAATTGCGGAGTATCTTATTTTATAGAGATAAGACAGATTAAAAAGCGCAAAAAATGACACAATCCTTACATCCTACTGCTCAAAAAGGCTTTAGTTTAGGGGCTGAACTATACCAACAGGTTCGCCCCAATTACCCGCAAGAAATAGCGGTTTGGCTGCAAGATCGGCTCCAAATAGATGAAAGTTCCACTGTTGTTGACCTCGGTGCTGGGACTGGCAAATTCTTACCCTACTTGATTCAGACCCAGGCAAAAGTGATCGCGGTCGAGCCTGTCACGGAAATGTTACAGCAGCTTCAACAAACCTATCCGACCGTCGATTGTCTACAAGCATTCAGTAGCGAACTGCCATTCGCGGATGCCTCAATTGATGCCATTCTCTGTGCACAATCGTTCCATTGGTTTGCCAATATTGAAACCTTAACAGAAATGCATCGTGTGCTCAGTCCAACAGGGCATCTTGGTTTGATCTGGAATCAGCGCGATACTGCTGTCGATTGGGTCAAAGCCTTGGCCGATGAAATTGCACCTTTAGAAGGTGATACCCCCCGTTATCATAGTGAATTATGGAAACAGGTCTTCGAAGGACAATCCTTATTTAAACTGGATGGATTAACCACCTTTCAACAAGCGCATCAGGGCACTGTCGAGCAGGTGGTGAGTAAACGCTTATTGTCTACCAGTTTTATCGCCGCGATGCCCTCCACAGAGCAACAACAGTTAAAAGCAAAGTTTGAACAAATTGTATTTGATTTTACAGGCTTAACTGCGCAAGATCAGATTAGTTTCCCCTATACCACTTTCGCCTACCATTTTCAGAAAATATCCAACTAATTCTTGAACGAGCTCTGCTATGCCTAACTTAAAAACCACATTTGCCATCACCTGTGTACTCAGCTCAGTGCTGATGCTCAGTGCTTGTAATAAGGACAAAGAGCCAACTGCAAAGCAACAGCAGCAAAGCAGCCCAAGCAATGATGCGATTGGTCAACTGAATCAAACACCGATCAAGCAATTTCCTGCCACAGCAGATGATGGACATGATATTGCGATATTGGACGACTATGATCGTCGCTTTACCGACATGAGCGATAGCATGGAAATGGAATTGGCCAAGATGAAAGAGGCCAATAGTCTCACGCCTGAATTCGAGCAGCAACGTCAAAAAGATAATGTGAACTCAGCCTTGAAAATGCTCAAAGAACTGGAGCTCAAAACTGAACAGGGTCGCTATATTCAAGGCTTACTTTATGATTATTGGGAACATCAAGCCCAAGTCTTGAAACAAGCCAATACCGCTCAAACGACAGATGCAAATCAGCAGGTCAATCAGCTGAATGAATATCTACATGCGCAAAGCCAGCTACATCATTGGAGAAATGCGCAAACAGCGGAAAGCAAAATGCAAGCCGAGTAACTGAATAAATAAAAAGGGGCTACTGCCCCTTTTTCATTGTAAATTCATTGTTAAATATTCTGTTTCTCAATCCAGTGAATGGAACTCACACGAAATAACTCACAGGCGCCATCACCCACTCCACCTGGGGTTAAAGAAGATTTCCACACCAAGTCCTTATCCCGGACCTCGACCAGTTCACCTTTGAGTTGGACCAAGTCACCGCGTTTCACTTGCTTGATTTGTTTGGCAATCTCTGGATTGGCAGGAATAATATGCATATTGGACACCAGTTTGATCGCTTGATCCGGTGGCACAGGTAAGGTGTTCATTTTCCAATTCAAATAACGGTCATATTGACGTACATCAATCGTCCGCGCGATCGCAGGATCAGTAAACAGACCCAAACTCACCGCATAGTCAATCGGAGAAAATTTGGCTTGCTCATCGTCATGATAGACCTTCGAACCGAGAATACGGAAATTACCATCAAAAGGTTTTAATACCGAAATCGATTGATATTCCACAACAGGCGCTAAGCCATTGGCAATATTATATTCTGCCTGACCGGTTGATGCATGTGTTTGCCCAATTGCAGCCACCATGCATAAACTCATCCATAGACGTTTTTTCATGGCTCGATTATCCTCGAAAATATTAGAAAAGCCTTTCTGTTGATAGTATGCTGAGATGGTGAAAAAAAGTGCTTTTTTTGGTAACAATCAAACTCACTTTAGTCATATTTTTGTGCTGTTATTTAAGTATCCTCTGAATTAAAACCAACGAATGGATCTCTATGATTTACCAATTTTACCAACGTCATATCTTTCCTCATTTGCTCAATCAAGTCATGCAAACTGCCAGCTTGATGGACCGACGTCGTGAATTATTGCTTCCACTCGAAGGTGAAGTACTCGAAATTGGTTTTGGTACAGGGCTGAATATTCCGTTTTATGGCAATGTTGATTCAGTCTACGCATTAGAGCCAAATCCTGATATTTATCAATTGGCCGTTGAACGAGTACAACATGCACCTTTCTTTATTAAGCATGTGCAATCCAGTGCAGAGAAATTGCCTTTCGCAGATGCGTCTTTAGATCATATTGTGTCGACGTGGACACTGTGTAGCATTGCTGATCTTGAACAGGCCTTAGCTGAAATACATCGAGTACTCAAACCGACAGGTACCTTCCATCTGGTTGAGCATGTCAAACATCCGAACTCGACAAAAATACAATCTTTGCAAACACTGCTGACCCCAATTCAGAAGCGTATTGCTGATGGCTGCCATCTAAACCGAGACGTTGAACGCCAGCTCTTACAAGCCAAATTTAAATTCATCGAAAAACAATATTTTGATGCAGAAGGTATTCCTGCTGTGGCACAAACAATGCTGTTGGCGCGTGTACAAAAATTAGAAACGCCTCATTGATCTTCAAAATCAATTCGCAAGGTTTCAAAACGAATGCGACCTTCTGTGACCGCTTGGGCAATCGCCTGTTGTCCTTTGCTCAAGCGTGCACCACCACTTTTAATATCCAGTAAAATCACCTCAATATCTTCGGCTGTGCCATCGCCATCTCGAAAGTCGGTATAACCATCAAAAACCACATAATCGACAGGATCACCTAAAAATTTAGCATCACTGGGTAAATAACGAAATTCCGGCAGAATCGGTGCAAACTGCTCAGCCATTTTGCCTTTTAACACCGCGCGACTGGTGTTGACACTGCGCTTCTGTGCATCCAGTAAAGCCTGTTTATGTTCTAACTCTAGTTCGGCGATATATTTTTCATACTCAGCCTGAATCCGACCATTACGGGTACTGGATAAAATAATCGTGGTGATCACGACACCAATACAACCACCAATCAGCATCGCCAACCAAACCGACATAGCAACTTTCCTTTTCTTGAATGTGGCTATTTAACTGCAACATGAAACTTTTGTCATGTGTAACACACTTGACCGAAAAAGATGCTAAGGTATAAACGAATACGAGAGCCTAGTTAATAAATCTAATTTCATGAAAACCATATTAATCGCAAATCAAAAAGGTGGCTGTGGCAAGACCATGACAGCTATTACACTCGCTGCAGCATTATCTCAAAAAGGATATAAGGTTGCGCTAGCAGATGCTGACAACCAAAAATCGTCTTTGCAATGGCTCAAGCAACGTCCTGAAACGGTCACAGGTATTCAGAGTCTGGATTGGCGACATGAAAAATCCATTGGCGAAGCACCCAAGAATTTAGATTATTTGATTATTGATGCCCCTGGTGCGCTCTCAGGTGAACATGCAGAGCAACTGGTCAGCGAAGCGCATGCGATTGTGACACCATTGCAACCATCGTTCTTTGATATCGACAGTACCCGTCGCTTCTTAAAACATTTACAAGACATTAAACGGATTCGTAAAGGCAAAGTGCAAATCCTATTGATTGCCAATCGTGTCAAACCGAATAGCGCCAGCTCCAAAGACATTCAAGACTTCTTCAGCAAAATCGAGCAAGATCCTGTGGCCTGGATTTCCGAGCGTAGCGCCTACGGTACATTGGCAATGCAAGGACTGAGTGTGTTTGATAAAACCCAGAAAAACTTTGTCAGTATCCAAAGCCAATGGCAACCTGTTTTAAACCAGTTGGTTGATGATCCAAGCGAGTGGTTCTAAGGCTTTGCAAAGAAACGTAATCTTTTGATCTCAAATCTTAAAATGGGGAAATGAAAATTTCCCTCGCCTACTTTTTCAGTTAAGATGGTTTTATTCAATTTCTAGCACTTGAGAAATACTATCGTGCAACAATACGCTCCCATATTACAACGCGTTTTGCTGTTTGGACTGTTCTTTGTCCTGCTCTTTTTGGGATTCAGTATTCTCAAATACTTTATTGTCCCTGTCCTTTGGGCTGCAATTATCGCCTATATGACTTGGCCCGTATATTTATGGGTTCAGCGTCGTTTCTTTGGTGAAAACCGACCTACACTGAATGCGACCCTGATGATTAGCTTGGTGATTATCGTGATTGGTGTACCTTTCATTTGTGCCATCTTTATGTTGCAACTTGAAGGTCGTAATTTATATTTTAATTTACAGCGACAACTGTTTTCAGGCCATGTTCAAGTCCCTGAATTTATCAAAAATCTACCGATTATTGGCAAAGACATCAGTCGTACTGTCAATGAACTGAGTAGTGATCCAAACAGTATTACCAAGAATATTGCCGAATGGATTCAAAGCCATCTCAGCTATGGGCGTTTTGTGTTGAGCGAGATTAGCCGTAACTTGGTCAAACTCACATTTGCACTGATGACCTTATTCTTCTTCTACCGTGATGGGCAAATGATTTTGGCACAAGTGAGTCGTGCCTTGGAAATGGTGATTGGCCCGCGTGTCCATCATTATTTAGATACCATTTCGGAAACGACTCGTGCTGTTGTATACGGCGTTGGCTTAACAGCCGTGGCACAAGCAATTTTGGCTGGCCTCAGCTATTTTGTTGCAGGCGTCCCGAATCCAATGCTGTTGACCATGGTCACCTTTATCTTGGCGCTGATTCCTTTTGGAACACCTGTTTCATATCTTGGGGTAGGCCTATGGTTATTTGCTCAAGGGCAAACCATGGAGGCCATTGGTGTTGTGGTTTGGGGTGTGGTGATTGTGAGTAGCTCGGATAACGTCATTCGTCCACTGGTGATTTCAGGTGCAACCCAGATTCCATTCATCTTGATCATGTTTGGGGTATTAGGCGGTATTGCCAGCTTTGGTCTGGTCGGCCTATTCATTGGCCCAGTGATTTTAGCCATCCTGTTAGCGATTTGGCGTGAATGGCTGCATGAAAATGTCGATGAGCCTGTTGCGGCTTTGGAAGCTCCTCCCGAAAATAAATAGGTTTGTTTTGTTTAATTTTTTGTCATGAATTGATTAATGTTGCTTGCGAGATATCCCTGACTTTGTTTGAATCGTCAAATAAAGATAATTTATAAGGATATCTACGCAATGACTTCAATGCTTCAAAAAATTTCTCTACTGAGCTGTCTGAGTTTAACTATCGTGGCCTGTTCTTCGGTTTCTCTCGATAACAATGCATCTAAAATCCAGACTCAGGCCAGCACAACGGATCAAAAGCAATTAATCCAAGTTTATCAAGTCGATGCCAATGGTGTGGGTGCTTCCATCGGAACCGTCGCATTTCAACAAACCCCTAAAGGCTTACTCATTACGCCAGCACTTTGGAAACTTTCTCCTGGTGAACATGGTTTCCACATCCATGAAAACCCATCCTGTGAAGCGGCACTAAAAGATGGAAAAATGGGCGCAGCCTTGGCCGCAGGCAGTCATTTAAACCCTGAAAAAGTTGCGCATCATGGTACACCTGAAACGGGCCACTTAGGTGATTTACCGGTATTGGTGGTGAATGATAAAGGCTTTGCAACTACTCCCGTAATTGCACCACGTTTAAAACTGGCTGATATTCAAAATCGTGCGATTATGATCCATGTCGGTGGAGACAATTATTCGGATACACCTAAGCCATTAGGCGGTGGTGGTGACCGTATTGCATGTGGTGTGATTAAGTAATCTAAATACTGTGGGTATCTTCCGAGTTATCCACAGTTGCTTTGCTTTTAGTCATTTTTTATATGTTCTTTCATCTCATTATAACAAAATCCAACTGAGCACGATTTTTGCATCTGATCTATTATTTGAAAAATCATGCAAATATTGATGCTAAAAAATAGTACTACTTGTTGGTTAACAGTGCTTTCCTTTGGGAAATTTATTTGTATGATGAATCCAGAACATATTCAAGAATAAGAATCGTGAAAAATTTATCCCGCCTGTTCAATCGCTTTCGCTCCAACTCAATTGTTCTTTATTGCCTACAAATCCTGATCGTGCTTTGCGGTACAACATTAGGTTTATATCAACTTGGTCTCGGGCAACTGATTGTTCCTGTCACCTTAGGCGCAATTGCGACCGCACTGACCGACTTTGATGATCGTCTCAGTATCCGTTTACGTAATCTGATCTATGTCTGCGTGCTGTTCTTTATAGTCAGTACCATTTTAGAGTTTCTCGCCCCCTATAAGTTTTGGTTTATTGTCTATCTCAGTCTCTCCAGTGCAGCACTGGTCATGATGGGTGCGCTTGGGCAACGCTATGCCACCATTTCCTTCGGTACGATTTTACTTTCGATCTATACCATGTTTGGTTTAGGAGAATATTCAAATTGGTATCAGCAACCGAGTTATTTTGTATTGGGTGCTTTGTGGTACGGACTGACCTCGATCTTATTTTTTGTTATTCGCCCAACCTTGCCTTTACAAGAAAAGGTCTCCACTATTTTTCAGGATCTTGCTGAATTACTACAAGCCAAATCACGGTTATTCGACCCAGATAATATTGATAATGTTGAAACACTGCTATTCGAACTTTCTCACAAAAATAGCCAAGTGGTCAGTAGCCTGAATCAAGCCAAGAACTCCTTACTGACCCGCTTAAAAGCATCTCGCGTTAACAACACCAGTATTTATTGGCTGAACTTATATTATTTTGCCCAAGACATGCATGAACAGGTCACGTCCAGTTATCTGCATTATGAAAAAATTCATCAGAACTTTAGCCGCAGTGATTTGATCTTTCGTATTCAAAAAAATATGCAGCTTCAAGCCTTGGCATGTCATGATTTAAGCCGAGCGATCTTAGATCATCAAAGCTATCAGCCCCGTGAATCTGCCAGTAAAGCATTAGAAAATCTAGAATTGTCGATGCGTGATTGGGTGCAACAACATCCGCATAATCTTGAAGTTAAAAATCTGGAATTGATCCTCAATAATTTAAAGAGTGTGCATGAGCAGTTTGCTCAACTGCAACTTAATCAAAATATTGAACAGCTTTCACCTCAGCAACATCAAGATCATTTGAACTTACTTGATGATGATATTCAGGGTGTGCAGGATTTAATTTTAAAAATCAAACAGCAGCTCAGTCCGCAATCGGCGCTGTTCCGTCACGCGGTGCGTTTGGCTGTGATCTTTGCAGTGGGTTATGCCATTTCCTTATTGCCCTTTGCTCAAAATGGCTACTGGATTTTACTCACCAGTTTATTTGTTTGCCAAATCACCTACTTTGCCACCAAAAGTCGTCTCAAACTCAGAACCATCGGCACTTTACTCGGGGTGTTATTAGGTATCCCCATTCTTTATTTTGTGCCAAGTATTGAAGGCCAGTTGCTATTAACCGTTATCTGTGGGGTCTCATTTTTCTATTTAAGACAGAAGAAATATGCACTTGCCACGGTCATGGCTACTTTGATGGTGTTATTGATTTTTAACTTAAAAGGAGCGGGTTTTAGTATTATCCTGCCACGCATTATTGACACTTTTATTGGTTGTGCAATTGCATGGCTGGCGGTCAATTTTATTTGGCCCGATTGGAATTTCCGCAATATCTCCAGCAACATCAAGAAAAATAATCAAACCACCTTCGATTATTTTCATGTGGTGGTACAGCAATATCATCAAGGGCGTGAACTCGATCTGGAATACCGAACCACTCGACGTGCCGCACACAATGCCCAGGTCGAGCTGTCGAATATGATCTCAAGTCTGAGTACTGAACCGCAGCCCAACCAAGAACTCATTCAATATGCCTTTCGCTATTTGGTCTATAGCCATAGCCAACTCAGTTATGTCTCGGCCTTGGGACATCAACGGGAGAAAATTGAAGATCAGGCGTTATTGGAATTACTAGATGAAATTGAGAATGTGCTCAAGCAAAGTCTGATCGAACAAGCCGCTATTCCGCAACAGCAAGTAGAACGCTTGCTCGAAGAGATTGAGATCTTAAACCAACAACATCAGGTCTCTGCAAAGCACCCGTTGCTGTTAAAACAAATGAGCCTGTTACTCGAAACTTTGCCTGAGTTAGTCCTATTAAAAAACAAACTGCTTGCCTTAGAAATTAAGTGAGCGTAATGAGTGCAAGTAAAACTGAAATCAGCTAAAAATATGATACTCGGAAGTGTCATCTGCAACCTGCGGAATATCTATAATATACTGTTTTTGCAATACTATTCTTCAGATGAAAGAAGTGAATAGGTTTTGCAGATGACAATGGTTTTGCCTACTTTTCCCGAAAGAAAAGTAGGTCGAACCTGAACGATGTTGAAATATATTTCAACTGAAGAGCAAGACGCAGTGGTTTATCCTAAACTAAGGTGAGAGCTCGGGACGACACCGTTAGGATTACTCACATCGCAAATGTTGGAAATGAATTTCATTAAATTCAAGCTAAATAAACCCTATAAACCTAAGCTTAATTCAACCCGTCTTGCTGACGTGCCAGCATATGTTGTTTCAAGGCATGACGTGGCGAACTAAACCAGAATAAAATCAAGACCAAACTGGCTAAAGCAAAGGCCCAAATATGGAAATGCGTATATAGCACCCGAACCAATTCAATCACGACAAAATAACTCACCATCATCAACATCGAGACTGCCGCTGCGACTGTTCCTTTTGAGACTTCCGAAGACATCAGTGCAAAACGGTACATCACCGAGAAGCTAATCCCCTCGCCCAAACTGATTAAGGTCATACCAATCAATAAACAAGGCACCAAATAGCTTTGCCAAATGACACCGAGCAGCAAGAATGCTGTACCCAATAACATGATCGGCAAACCAAATAGAATGGTTTGACCTAGCGGGAAACGATCAATAATCTTGATCAGAATGATATTGCCTGCAATTAAGCCAAAGAACACAGGGAACTGTGCCAAGCCATATTGCACACTGCTCAATTTCAGCTCATCAACCAAAATAATCGGTGATAAGGCAATCCATAGCATCAACGGCATCCCCACCATCGGTAAGGCGATGCTTAAACCCAAGAAGCGACGGTTACTCAATACCTTTTTAAAGTCATCAAAGATATAACTAAAAGGCTGTTTCGGTTGTTTACGGCTTTCTTGGGTCGCAGGCATAAATTTCTTTAAGCCAAACCAACTGATAAAAGACACCGCGGCAATGGCGACGAAGCCCCAATGCCATGACACATAATCAATCAGGAATGCCCCCAATACAGGGCCTAGTAAAGGTGCCAATAGAGAAATATTTGCCATCAGTGCCATAACTTTGATCGCATCACGCTCTTCAAAGGTTTCTTGAATGGCTGCATAACCGACCGCAGAAATGACGCTCAGCCCCATTCCCTGCAAAAAACGCAGTGTCAGGAACTGTTCAATATTATGGGTCAGTAATATCAGCAAACAGCATAGCGTAAAAAATGCCACACCGGCCAAGAGCACTTTTTTACGCCCGAGACGATCCGAAAGCGGTCCCAACAGCCAAGCAACACTAGCGCCACCCAACAAATAAAATGACATTGACGACGGTGCCCACGTTGCACTAACTGCAAATTGTTCTGTAATCGACAACATCGCAGGTTGAATCAAGTCATTACCGATATAAACTGAAAATTCAAATAGCACTAAAGCTAAAGGAAACATGAGCGTTATACGGTTTAACGTCATGTTCTGATTATTCGTCATCATGTTTTATTCACAAAAATAACCAACTCGTGTTCGTCCCATTTTTCAGCAAGAAAAATAGGCCCATCACCACAAGGTTTTATGGCTTAGATTTAAATTAAATTTTGATTCCATGCTGTGAGCCAGCATGTGATAAATGTGAAAACACCGTATTCACTGGGTGTATATAAGAAAAACAATTTATTTACGTGAGATTGGTAAATGTTTTACCGTTTGGCTAAATTGCCACGCGCAACTGTAGCACTTTTTAAAAATGACCGCAATTTAAACAGCCGATAACGATCATATTGAGATGTGCATAACCAAAAAGTTATCCACATCTTTGCTGATATTTTAGACGCAGCTCTGAATAAAATCCGTCCTTATGGGCAGAGATCAAATTGGAAAGTCTCGGTATTCTCGCCTCTGGCACATTGATAGCTTTGCTTTTTATTGACCACTTTCCAAACATCTTGATTTCGTTTCAGTTGATATTCTGTCCGTACCGCGATCACAGAGTCATCTAATTGTGCTTGCTCAACCGTGACCTGTGCATCGGTTGGATTCTCGGCACTGTTAAATTGTTGATCTATTTTTAAATTGCTGTCTGCATGAAATAGATCGGGCTGATCCGATAAAATTGCATGCATTACCGTACTCTTTTGCACTTCAGCTTGCTGCTGTGAGGGTGCTGTTGGTTGATTACATGCTGTGAGGAATAAAGCAGATCCCAAGATCATCGCAATTTTATGCATTTTGTACCCA
Source organism: Acinetobacter proteolyticus (assembly GCF_000367945.1). Taxonomy (GTDB): domain Bacteria; phylum Pseudomonadota; class Gammaproteobacteria; order Pseudomonadales; family Moraxellaceae; genus Acinetobacter; species Acinetobacter proteolyticus. Next base: position 3,483,752 of record NZ_KB849179.1, on the reverse strand, counting down.
TCCAATCCATTTACTCATCTATGCTACTATGCAAAACTGAATGGCCACGCAACAAAATGTATGTGGCATACATTAAATTTGTTGTCATTATTCGATGATGATCATAACAAATGATTAAAAAAACACAGTTTATAACATCAAAATCACCTTAGTTTGGACATGCCGATATGTCAGATTTAGCAAAAAATTTAAGCATTATTTTAATCTTGGGCAGCACTTTAGCTGCCTGTTCCAAACATCCTGACAGTGCAGCAAGCGATGCTGCAGTTGCAACTGAAAGTGCGGCAATGGATAGTACTGCTGTTCAAGAAAATGCCGTTCAAAATCCAGAGCAATTGCTCAGCAATCAACAAAGTGCTTTGGAACAAAATCGCCAATTGGTGAAAAGCGCACAATTACAATTTGAAGTGAAAGATGTATTAAAAACCACATCAGCACTGGAACAGCAGTTATTGCAATACAATGGTTATATCGAAGAAAAGCAGATTAATTATCAAGTCAGTGACCGATCTGAACGTGACCGTATTGATGGCAGTGTCGATATTTATGAAAAGATCACCCCCACCGTGCAACTCACGGTACGTATCCCTAATGCACAGGTGACTAGCTTTTTAAATAATTTATTGCCACTCATGCTCAACTTTAATAGCCAGAGCTATGAAGCCAAACGTTATGAATTAAAATTGCTCGAAGAAAAGCTGAATACTGCCAATCAAAGTAACAGTGGATCAAATGCAGTGAACAATCAGCTGCAACAACTGACCAATTTAGAAGTCAAAGACCGCTTGGCCTATAGCACCATTCGACTGGAATTCTTCCAGCAATCACAAGTGCGTAAAAGCCATGATCTCAATATCAACCGTATTGCCACCTTAGACAGTGATCCGTTATTCAGCCGAATTTGGGAAGCGATTAAAGTGGGATTATATGGCTTTAGAGAAACTCTCATTTGGCTGGTGATGCTGTGGCCGTTGTATGTAGCGATTGCGATTTTATGGGGAGCTCGTCGTTGGTATAAGGCTAAAAAATCAAAAGCTGAATAGTTTAATTGTTGATTTTTGATCAAGAGTATTTTGCTCATTTATGCATTTTTACTCATGAATAGATTTTCTAAAATGCTTTCCAGTTTTTAGAGATTTATTTTTGAGTAATCGCATGAGCAATATTTTAATTATTAATGGCGCCAAACAGTTTGAACATTCGAATGGTGAGTTAAATGACACCTTAACCGAGTTTTCTCAAGCACATCTAAGCACCTTAGGTCATCAGGTACAAGTTACGCGTACCGATAGTGACTATGACATTCAAGCCGAAATTGCCAAATATCTATGGGCAGATGTGGTGATTTACCAAATGCCAGGTTGGTGGATGGGCGCACCGTGGACCATGAAAAAATACATCGATGATATCTTTACCATCGGACATGGCTCGCTTTATGCCAGTGATGGCCGTAGTCGTTCGGATGCCTCTAAAAAATATGGTTCGGGTGGTTTAATCCAAGGTAAAAAATACATGTTGTCTTTGACATGGAATGCACCGATGGAAGCCTTTACCGATCCGGACCAGTTCTTCCACGGTGTTGGTGTCGATGGCGTTTATTTACCTTTCCATAAAGCCAATCAATTCTTGGGTATGGACTCACTGCCAACATTTATCGTGAATGATGTCATCAAGGCGCCAAATGTGCCAAGTTATATCGAAGCGTACAAAACACATTTAGACCAGCTTTTTGCAGCAAGCCATTAAGTGAGAAAATAAGATGCTAACCATTATTGCTGAAATTTATACGCATGCAGGCACTGAACATCGCCAAGCAGTTTTAGATGCCTTTGAAAAAATTATTCCAACCGTTCTGGCAGAAGATGGTTGTCATGGCTATGAGCCTTTGATTGATCATCTTCCTACGATTGCGATGCAGGAAACGAATGAAAATACGATTGTCATGTTAGAGAAATGGCAAAGTACTGCTCATTTAGAAGCCCATATGCAAACTACCCATATGCAGCAGCATTTTGAAGCAACCAAAGACCATGTAGCCGATGTAAAAATCCGTATTCTAAACAGCGGGATTTAACAGATAACCCCATACATCTGAGTCCGACAAAATATAAAATCATTGTATCTTTAAGTCGAACTCAGCTGATGAGTAAACGCATTGTTCTACTGATAGTAATGCTGTTTTAAATGACGGCTATAATCGGTTAAATAGGCTTCCAAACTGGCACGACGATCTGCCTTCGGCATCGACTTTGCTGCCAGTTGCTCTATCTTGCTTTGCAACAGTTGAAGAATCGCAGCTTGTTCCGCTTGGGGTAGTTGTGCTTTTTCTTGCTGCTGCTTTTTAATTTCCAGATAGTCTTCTGCCCAATGCCGTAATGGATCATTTACATCCACTTGCGCAAACAGATCGGTAATCAATAATTCAGGCATCTGCTCTTGGGTTGCCAATTCTGCTGACATCAAGCCGCGAATCGAATAAAATACTTTTTTATAGGTAAAGTTATCTGCGGTTTGCATCACTTTCATGCCACCATTCGCCAATGATAAATAGTGGTGATACAGCGCACTATAGTCAATTCGCTCAAGCAATTCATCACGAAAGATTTGCCATTCTGGAAAGGCATTAAAATACACAATATGTGCTCTGACCCACTCCAAAACAGTAGGATTACTTTTTGCCAGTAACCCAAACATTTTATCGAGGTCATAAGAGACAAAATCAAAATCACCATCCATGATCTCGATCAAGTCACGATGTTTTTTATAATCAAAATATTGGTCTTTACTCGGTAGATGAAAACCGCGTACATCGTAGTCACTGTCAGGACTGGTCATGCCCCATAAACGGCTACCACTTTCAATATAAAATAGTGGGATGTCTTGGCGTTGTTCGAATAATTTTTCGATTTCGTGATGGATATTCATTGCGATGACTTCATTATTTAAAAATTTATACTTGTGAGAGACAATACTCTTTTCTACCGTACTCATTAATTTGATTTTAAAAAAATTATCGTTTGATAAAATCAATCTCTATTCAATATAACAAATAGGATCATGCATGCAACTGACTTATGCGGGACAGGTTTTCTTGGTGGTGGTTGCGATCTTGTGTGTCTGGTCTTTTGTGCTGACAAAGTTTTGGCTAAAACGTTTAGCTAAGAATCGCAACAGCAGTAAGTTTGAATTTGCTTATTTATTTGTTGTGGTGTTTAGCATCAGCTCCCTATTTTTCCCTTTTACTTATTGGGTGTCGCAAGCTGTATATGGTTTAGCAACCAAACCGAGCTACGATGCAACTATCGTGAGCTATAGCTCTGAATGGGTCGATACCGAACGTACAGATTCCAACGGGCGTAAATACAAAACCAAAACCTTAATGCATACGGCTCAGGTGCAATTCAAAGATGATCAAAACAGAACATTGGTCTTGGACAATTCAGTCCGTTCTGGCGATGTACCTGTGGTCGGAGACCATATTCAAGTGGTTTATGAGGCAGGTGATCAGTCTGCTCAAGAAAAGAGTTGGCGCACAGGTTTACTGTTTGCCGCTACCCTATTTATGCTGTTTATTATGGGCTATATCTTGGTCATGATTATTGCCTATGCTTTGAATCGGAATATGCAGGCTTACAAAGCCTTTACTAACGTCTTAATTTTTAGAATTACCCTTCCACTCGGCACAATGGCGATGTTTGGGATGCTGTCTTATTCGGTTTTTGCTTATTTCTTTTTGGGCAATCCACAGAATATACCTGTCTGGGCTGTTGCGATTTGCAGCTTCTTTTCACTCTGTCTTTTACCACTGATTTATCATATTTTGACAGGTTGGAAAGCGTATAAGAAATAAAAAAAAGCGAAGATCGTCCAAATAAAGGAATGAAAAAGGAAATGGATCACTCCTAACCTAAACATAGGTGGGTTATGAGCTGTAGAATATAAATGGTTAATTTAAAACAATCTTTTTACTTTTTATATTATAGATAAAAGTCGTAGTAAATTTATTGGAGTCGACACCTACTCCTATGTCACTATTATTCTTAATAAAAAAACTAGATAAATCTGAATAAGCAACCCTTTTTTTATTCTCAATTAGGCTTTGTAGTGTCATATCAGCACAGTAATCAGGTAGAGATTTTTTTACGGAAAGGCAAGGTGAAATAAAACTATTTATACTCTTCAATACATCATACTTAGAAATTTTTTTATCTTTAAGATATTCTGAAAGACTTAGCTCCTTTTTATTGGAGAGACTCAGTGTGTAATATTTATTAAAGTATCTTTCTGTTGAGTTGCTGATGTTATAATTAATTGAAAAACTTAATATATCCTCATTCTGAAATAGTTTTTCAAAACTAATTTCTGTAGGGTACTGCTCATCTTCTCTATCAAAATTGGTTGCAATAAATTTAGAAATAGAATTATTAATCTCTTTAAATTGTTTTCCTTTTATTGATGGATATGAACCACTTAATTGAAGATTATGGCTTGGCATAATATGGTTTCTAATTAGCTCATTATTTGTTTTTGTATGCCCTATAGTTATGTATGAAAAAAACATAAATATTAAACTGAATACTTTAAACTTCATGCTGCTTTCCAAAAAATAGTATGGCCTGCTGTTACTTTGGCAGTTAGTGATTTGCTAACGTTGCTACCCGTGTTGTATTCAGAGTTTTAAAAATATCAATAGGAATCACTGTTAGAGTTTCTCGGACACAACAGAACGTGCTCTAAAATTCTAAAATATGAGAAAATTTATCTGAATGAAAGAGACAAAAGAAGTTAAAAGAGCCCCAACTAAGCAAGATTGAGGCATGAGTTGGGGATGTTATAATCACAAATTATTGTTTACTTTAATGTTAAGCATTTTAGCTGGTTTAAATGGTCTTTATCCTCATTAAGTCTTTTAATGTAGAGAGGTTGGAACTCTAAAGATTTCTCAGTATCTTCTTGAATACTCTGAGGAGTTTTTTTCAAATCTATAATTCCTGTATATTTTTTAACAAACTTATTCATAATACATAGACCATCTATTGCTTCTAATGATATGTATTTATTAACGCTAATATCATTCTTGAAGCTATCATGATCCATTTCATAATTACCTATTAATGAATCCACCTTACGAATGGTATATATAAATAATTCATTATTTATTTCTGATTTATTATCAATAGTATTATATGCCGTTACATATAATCTTCGTGATTGACTTATATCATCTGAAATAGCAGTAGTTCTAGATTTAAGTACATCACTAATTTCATTTTCACGCTCTTTTTGGCTTATATCATTTGCATGACTACACCCTACTAAAGCTATACTAAATAATAAGATTGCTGAATAATTCATTAATTCTACCAATTCTTTGTATCAATGCTTTCATTTTCTTCGGAGATTGGAACTTGGTAACCATATTCTGTTCGACACAGTTCATAGGCTTTTCTATTCCATTTTTTATTGAAGATCATTTGATAGAGCCGATGCCCAATCATTAATGCACCTCTATTACTTCTATTGTTCGTAGCTAGTGCGATGTATCTTGCTTTATCAAAAATACCATATCCTGCGGGAGTTAGCTTTATAATATCTTCTAGATTCTTATAGTGTGCTGTGACTCGGATATCAAAACTATCTTTTAAAAGTTCTGTCGCAGCAATAAGTGCTTTATCTCTAGAAATTTTATATAGATAAGTAGAAAAGCGTAGATACATCAATGTGTGAAAGTATTCTGTGTAAATTAATCCAGGATTACTTTTTTCTATTTCCTTTAGATCAAACTCAAGACCAAAACGTAAAGCCATATCATACTCGAAAGGCTGTCTATTCTTGATATGATCCCAAAGATGCTGCGGAATACAAAAAGTATAAGGTACTATTTTTCTTACTTTTATTAGATTTTCCCAACCACTACATGCTGTCAAATATCCATCATCTGCTCTACATAAATTGGTAGTTTCTTTTAGGTTTATTCGACTTGATGCTTCGGAATTTATAGGTGTTTTATCATAGTTTGAATGAAAAATTATTCGACCTTCATTACTACTAACTCGATTACTGCTTCCCATATATAACCCTTATAGCTCGTCTAATGGTTTTGATAGATCTACAGTGATTAGCTGAACTGATTCTGGAGAGTATTCGCTTTCATAAAGAGCAGTCATTCCCTGTTTATTTGTATATCCTTTTACGAGCAAACTACCAGTTTCTTTACTATAAATTTCATATAGCATTTCAGAGATTCCTTCCTCTGTTTCCTCATCTACAATTTTAAACTGAATCTTATGAATTTCTTTAGATGGGGTCCCTACAAGAGAATTTTGCAAAGGTGTTAGAGGTGATGATGATATTGGAGAATAGTTAGCTCCTTGGCTTTCTCCCACAACATGAGATTGTTTCGGTAAAATTTTAGCACCACAAGTAAGCTGATCACCGACATAAGCAACAGCTTTGTCATCAAGAATAATATGATCATGACTTTTAATAATCTTTGACCAACATTTACATTTAGGGCAAAAATGGCCATCACCTGCTACCAAAAATAAGTTACCCATTTGAGAGGTTCTCATTTGGGTTGCAGGAATGATACCACCATGATTTGTCATCGAGTTATGAATTGCAAAGCCTACAGCCATGATTGTCTCCTAAGAAATTTAGTCATGACTGAGAAAACCTTGAGGGATTTCTTGATCAGCATACAAACGATACTCAAATACTGATTGTAGGCTTTCAATGATTTCATCACCATTTTCTAAGCGGCTACCAACAAGTGCAATGTCATATCCTTCAATTGCCCCTGCCTCGCCAGCACCCGAAATAATTTTAGAAGTTGTTCCATCCTCATAAATGGCTTCATCACCAACAACAGCAATAAGATGACCTTGTACTTTAATTTTTTGATTAATCATTGCTCTGATTAATCCACCATTTTTTGTTTTAGAACCATGTGTCGCTGCAAAGAACTTTTTATGCTTCTGTTTATTCATAAACTCTTGTTCAGCAGCAATACGTTCTTGGATTTCCTCTACAGATAAATTGGATACTTCATCTTGAGATAAATGTTTTTTAGGATTCACTTATATATCCTCATTCTTATTTAATTGAACAATTAATATTAAATACATTATTTTTCTTTATTTATTCAATAAAAACCATATACAACACTTATAATTGGCATGTAATGTCAACAAATAATGATAATTAAGTTTATATGTTTACATTTTGTATTATAAGAAAAAGTACGGCATTAACTTTTGATTTACAGAAAATAAAAAAGCGCATCTTTCGATACGCTTTTAACAGAGCTTCTTTTATTTAATCAAGCATTAAAGATCAAATAATTTTCCTGGGTTCATAATCCCATTCGGGTCAAACGCCAACTTCAATGCTTTCATATATTCAATTTCTTCAGGTGAACGTGAATATTCCAAATATGGCTTCTTGGTCATGCCCACACCGTGCTCGGCAGAGATCGAACCATCATATTTTTTCACGGTCTCAAACACGTATTTATTCACCACCTGACACTTGGCAAAGAACTCATCTTTGGTCAAGTTTTCAGGTTTTAGAATATTTAAGTGCAAGTTGCCGTCACCAATATGACCAAACCAGCAGATTTCAAAGTCAGGATAATTATCTTGAACAATTGCATTAATCTCACGAATAAATGCAGGTACGTGGGTAATTAATACTGAAATGTCATTTTTGTATGGAATAAACGGCGCAATTGATTCCGAAATATCTTCACGTAAACGCCATAAGCTTTCGACTTGATCAAGGCTCTGGCTCATCACGCCATCCAGCACCCAACCTTGTTCCATACAATGCTCAAAAATCTGCATTGCCTTGTCGACAATCGGCTCATACGGCGCTTCAAACTCAAGCAATACGTAGAACGGGCACTGTGTTTCAAATGGACGTTGTACATGACCACGGTCGAGTACTTTTTGCATCGCAAGTTCACCAAAGAACTCAAATGCGGTTAAGTCGATATCTTTCTGGAAAGCATGGAGTACCGGCATCACGGCATCAAAATCAGGCACACCGAGAACCAATACCTGTAAATTCTGTGGCTGACGCTCAAGTTTGATTTCAGCTTCTGTCACTAGGCCCAGCGTACCTTCACCACCAATAAACAAGTGTTGTAGCGAATAACCTGTCGCATTCTTAATCATGCCTTTGTTTAAACGCAGCACATCACCCTTACCTGTCACCACCGTCAAGCCAAGTACCCAGTTACGAGTCATGCCGTACTTGATGACTTTAATACCGCCGGCATTGGTGCCGATGTTACCGCCAATCTGGCTTGAACCCGCTGAAGCAAAATCGACTGGATAGTACATGCCTTGTTCTTCGGCATAATTCTGTAATTGCTCAGTCACCACACCTGCTTGTACGCGTACCATACGATCCGCTGGGTAGAACTCAAGAATCTGGTTCATCTTGTCAAAGCTAATCACGATCTCGCCATTGGTTGCGACCGCGCCCGCAGAAAGGCCGGTACGACCGCCCGATGGGGTAATCGCGATATTAAATTGATTGGCAAGTTTAACAATGGCCTGAACTTGTTCAGTGCTTGAAGGGAAAACGATGACTGATGGGTTCGGATCAAAATGTTTGGTATGATCTCGTCCCCAATTTTCCAAACTGTCGGCATCGGTTTTAATTCGGTTTTCACCCACAATTGCCGTTAATTGGGTCAATAACTCAGGTGTTAAAGCGACTGAAGCATTCATCGTTTACAGGCCTAGCAAGAAGTAAAGATAGAGCATTTGAATAACAACACAATATTTTTCAATATCTTAAAATGGTGTATTCAACATATAGAAACTCGGCAGAACAGCGCAAACCTGGTGTTTTCAGATTTGACTATCAGATCTCTGCATTTTACATAGAAGCAGGCACGGGATAAAGCTTAGGATAAAGATACTGTAATAACAAAATGTGTATAACCAATAAAATTCAGCTTCAACTGAAAAATTATCAATAATTCTGCTGTGCTAATTTTAAACCAAATATTTATATCTCAAAGCTCTATGCTATAGTACTGCAACTAAATTTTGGCCTTTGTAGCGGAGCCGTAATGAGCCAACATCTATCACTACCTAAAGACAAAATCCGTTTCCTTCTGTTAGAAGGTGTGCATCAAAACGCCATCGATACTTTAAATGCAGCGGGTTATACCAACATCGATTATCACAAAACTGCGCTTGAAGGCGATGCTTTAAAAGAAGCAGTTAAAGATGCTCACTTCATTGGTATTCGTTCCCGTACGCAATTAACTGAAGAAATCTTTGAAGCTGCGAACAAACTGATCGCAGTCGGTTGCTTCTGTATTGGTACCAACCAAGTCGATTTAAAAGCGGCGATGTCTCGTGGTATCCCTGTATTCAACGCACCGTATTCAAATACACGTTCGGTTGCAGAATTAGTTCTTGCTGAAACAATTCTGTTGCTTCGTCGTGTACCTGAAAAATCGAAAGATACACATGCGGGCGGTTGGAATAAAGCTGCGGTGGGTTCATTTGAAACTCGTGGTAAGACTTTAGGTATCGTCGGTTACGGCTCGATCGGTTCACAACTTTCTGTTTTAGCAGAAAGCTTAGGTATGAAAGTCATCTATTTTGATGCTGTGACTAAATTACCATTAGGTAATGCACGTCAAGTTGGCTCTTTAGATGAACTTTTAGAAACTGCGGATGTGGTAACGCTACACGTTCCAGATGTTCCGTCTACGCGTAACTTCTTCAAGAAAGAACAATTCGCGAAAATGAAAAAAGGCTCAATCTTCTTGAATGCTGCACGTGGTACATGTGTAGTGATCGAGGATTTAGCAGATGCAATTAAATCAGGTCACATCGCGGGTGCAGCGGTTGACGTATTCCCGAAAGAACCAAAAGCCAATGGTGAAGAGTTCCTATCTCCACTCCGTGGCTTAGACAACGTGATCTTAACCCCACACGTGGGTGGTTCGACCATGGAAGCGCAAGCAAACATCGGTTTAGAAGTAGCTGAAAAATTCGTTGCGTATTCAGACAAAGGGATGACCCTTTCTGCGGTGAACTTCCCAGAAATCGCATTACCACTTTCTGATGGTCAGCACCGTTTGCTTCATATCCACAAAAACGTTCCGGGTGTGTTATCGAAAATCAACACATTGTTTGCTGAACAAGGCATCAACATCTCTGGTCAGTCGTTAATGACGAAAGGTGATATCGGTTACTTGGTGATGGATGTTGATGCATCTGCATCTCAAGAAGCACTTGATACTTTGAACCACGTTGAAGGCACCATCCGCGTTCGCGTATTGTTCTAAGCAATATTTAGAATAATGTCGAAAAAGCCACAGTTGATGCTGTGGCTTTTTTATGGGCGTTTGACTTATTATGTGAATATTATACCAACTGTTAAATAATAAAATGTCTACCCCAATGCTGAAAACACCACTACATGCTTTATTGCTGTTGATGATTGCCATGTTGTGTGTGCAAGGCAGTGGTTCCTTGGCCAAAATTCTATTTCAAAGCTTTCCTGTATTAACCGTTTCCGCTATGCGCCTATTTTTTGGTGCGATCATATTGGCGGTGATTTTTAAAATCTGGACCATCAATTTTAAAGTGGTGCGCTGGAAAGCCATTCTCACTTATGGGGTGGCACTTGCAGGCATGAATGCGCTGTTCTATTTATCACTAGAACGCTTACCGCTCGGTCTTGCCGTTGCCTTTGAATTTATTGGGCCTTTAAGCGTCGCGCTGTATCATGCTCGGCAGAAATATGACTTCATCTGGGTTGGCTGTGCCATTCTGGGCTTAATGTTGCTCTTTCCTTTGCAACAGGCACAACAAGGTCTCGACATGCTTGGCGTATTCTTTGCCATCAGTGCAGGTGCGTGTTGGGCACTGTATATTATTGCAGGACAAAAACCATCGGGCATCTCAGGCAACCATACTGTTTGCTTAGGTATGTCAATTGGTATGCTCTGTCTACTCCCTTTCGCGCTCTTCTCAGGAGCAGTCGATCGGGTGTTTGAACTGCCGAATTTATATTATTTTATTGGCCTTGCGATATTAGCCAGTGCCTTACCGTTTACCTTAGAAATGATTGCGCTGCGCAGTTTAACCCCGCTGAGTTTTGGTACCTTGATGAGTCTGGAACCCGCGGTTGCTGCACTCTCAGGCTTTATCTTCCTTGGTGAAGTGTTGCTTTGGAATCAATGGCTAGCATTGGGCACCATTATCATTGCCTCGATTGGCTGTACCTTTACCACGCAACAGGCTCGACAGCAAAAAGAGGCTGGATAATCAGGGTATTCTGTATATGCAAGAATATTTAGAACTCACCTTAATCACCTTAGAAGGCTTATCTGAACAAGCAGGCAAGCCGATTGATCACGCTTCCTATTTAACCTCATTAATTAGCGCTTCAAATCAAGGTTATCTATTTGAGTATCGAAAAAAGCAGCAATTATTAGGCTATTTCACTGTTGAAAAATTAGAAGGACAACACTGGTTTGTTCCTATGTTCGTGATCCACCCTAATTATCGAAACAAAGAAGTTTTTGCTGCTCTGATGACACAGTTCATTCAATTTATTGAAGATCATCAGGTTGCAACACTGACCAGCCATGCTTTAAAAAATAATGACCCATCTTTAAAATTCCATAAACGCTTAGGCTTTACAATTATTCGTGAAAATCAGATCGCTTTTGAGCTTAAGCTTGAAATCAACGATGAGATTAAAAACAAATGGTGCTCAATCTTTGCACTACGGATAGACGTTCATGAATAAATATCCCAGCTCTTCCATCTACATGACATGGCTATCAACATGAAAAATATCCAGTTAATCGCCGTGCTATACATGGTGTTGTCCATGTTGTCCTATCAAATCAGCGCATCCTTTGCCAAGCAATTGATTGCCACACTTGATCCACTCACGGTGACCATTTTAAGACTGTGTTTTGCGACCATTCTGGTCGCGATCATGTTCCGTTCATGGAAAATCATTTCCAAATTGAAAGAACTGAAATGGCGAGATTTACTCTGTTATAGCGCAGCCTTAGGGTGTATGAATATTCTGTTCTACACCTCTTTGGGTAAGTTACCTCAAGGCATTGCGGTGGGCTTAGAGTTTATTGGCCCTTTGGGTTTGGCGTTACTCTCGATTAAACAGCGTAGTGATTATATTTGGGTGGCATTTGCAATTTTAGGCATTGCTTTGATGGTACCGTGGCACGATGCTCAAGCACAGCATTTCTCCTATATCGGTGCAGCATGTGCGCTGGGTGCAGGGTTCTTTTGGGCCTTGTATATATATTACGGACATCGTGTAGTACAGCAAAATATTGGTATGCATGCCTTGACCATTGCCATTGGTTTATCCGCACTAACCTTACTGCCCTTCGGGCTATGGAATAATGCGCCTGTACTGCTAGATACCCAGTATTGGGGCAAAGCACTGGTGATTGCCCTACTGGCAACTGCGATTCCTTATGCCTTGGATTTAATGGCACTCAAACGTCTGACTAAGCTCAGTTATGGGACGCTTTCTAGCCTTGCACCTGCATTAGCGGCCTTAGCTGGTCTGGTGCTACTGCATGAGCGAATTAGCTTAATTCAGTGGGTGGCTTTGGCTTGTATTATGGTGGCTTCGATTGGTGTTACTTTACGCGGAGGGAAAGCATAATTTTTAAGGAAAGTCGTTAGTAACGGGAGATTGATATGGAAATTGATGAAGAACTCACTCTAAAAAAAATACAAATCTTTCTGGCTTTTATGCGCTGTGGAAATCTTTCTAAAACAGCAACTGAAATGCAGCTGAGTAATGTCAGTGTTCATAAAGCCTTACACTCCTTGGAAAGTGCCCTACGTTGCCCTCTTTTTAAAAATGAAGGTCGTAATTTAATTCCGTTAAAAAGCGCTTATGTATTCGAAGAACGTGCGCAAAAAATCGTACAGGACATTTTTATTACGGTGAATAAAACCAGAGAAGCTGCCGGCTTTGCAGCAAAAGTTCTACATTTAGGTTCTCTTTACTCTTTAACCGTAAAAACGATTCCAAATGTGATTAGCGGACTCAAATTAAGACGCAGTGAACTCGATATTCAATTACTTCTTAGCTCCAATCAGGATCTGGTTAAAAAGCTTAAAACGACGGAACTTGACGCCATTATTGTGGCACTCAATGAAACAACGCAAGATGATGACTTTGAAATTTTGCCCATGTTCTGTGATGATATTTTTTTAGCGGTAAATAAAGACTCTAAATATGCTGATTTTGAGGAAATTGATCTCAGCCTACTCAAACAAGAAACCTTTTTGACTTTAACTCAAGGCTTTGCCACCCATAATGACAGTGATTTCATTTTTAAAAAGGCTGGTTTTTCACCTAAGGTTGCCTTACAGCTCAATGATATTTTTACTTTAATCAGTATGGTCAGCTCAGGTGTTGGTTTTGCACTTTTGCCCGGCCGTATTTCTGCGGTATATGAAAGCTCGGTTAAGCTTATCCCCTTGAAACAGCAATATCATCTGCAACAGGACATTGGGTTGGTATTCCTGAAAAGTAAGGAACGTGACCCCAATTTGCTGGCCTTGATTGCAGAGTGTCGGATGTTTGCCTCTCATGTACAGAAATGAATGATAAGCAACTTATAGCAATGAATAAGTTGCAAATATTCATGCTTGATTAGTTATCCAAAAATCGCATTTACCGTCAGAAAAAATACAGAGGGGCCAAGTAAGCAGCCAAGACCTGTATAAAAGGTTGCCACCAATGCACCATAAGGAACTAATCGGACATCTGTACCTGCCAATCCCGCGGCTGTACCACTGGTTGTGCCAGCCAGCCCACCAAAGACCATGGCTGAACGTGGACTTTTTAGATACATGAATTTTGCAAGCAGTGGTGTGCCGACCATAAAGAACACCGATTTGATCAGCCCGATTGCGATAGAAAGCGCAATCACATCGGAACTTGCACCAATGGCTGTTCCTGTAATTGGACCCACAATATAAGTCATCGCACCTGCGCCAATCGTGGTCATAGAAATCGGATCTCGATATCCCATAACCCATGCCACCATTGCACCAATGACAAAAGGAACAATACAGCCAAGCGTGAGTGCAATTAAGCCAATTTTTCCTGCTTTTTTCACTTCTTTGACATCCACTTCAAATGCAGTTGATGCAATTGCCAGATCACGGATCATTGCACCACCCAAGAGTGCAAAGCCAGAGAAAATAGCAATATCAGAAATTCCTTTTGTACCTTGTGTATAGACGCCTGCACAATAAGCCACCACAAGCCCTAAAGTAATGGCGATTGCCGAGCTTTGTAGTTTTCCCTTGGTTAAATATTTTGACAGCAGATGGGATACAAACATCATCAAACCTGTGACCGCAAGTGCAGTCACCAAAGCATTTTTTGTAAATACCGTCATTAACTCGTCCATTGTTTAAATCCTTTTGTTATTCATTATCGTGAGAATTATTTATGCTGCTTTTTCAGTGCCTTCTATTGTCCATTCATAGGTTTCATAATCACCACTTAATCGATTTAAATGGCGAATAACCAGCACCGTCCCAATCAGAGAAGTAATAGAAACGATCAGCCCTAACATACCACCAGATAACGCTGCAACCACATTTTGTCCTGCTGACATCGCCACCACGATTGGAATATACATACCAGACCAATATAAGATTCCAAACTGTGTCACCTGTGGTAAATAACCTTTTTTTGCTAATAATTCTTTAGCGAGAATCAAAAGAATCATAGAGATGGCGACACCACCCACATTGGCTTTTACTCCGATAAGGACACCTAAGGTATTGCCAAGATAATCACCGAGTAAATGACAAATCGCTAAAATTGCTGTTCCATATATAATCATTGTAAATCCCTCATATCCTTGGATTACTTACTATTTTTTAAATCATATTCCCATAGAAATCTGATTTTCCTGTTCTTTTTGCATTGCCATTCCAATGCTGTCTATGCGCGTTCCTTGAAATGACAATACAGTTCCTTCTTGAAATGGTCGACGTGCAAGTGTCGTCAGTACCATTCCCGGTAAAGCTTCAATCTGTAATCTGACTCCTCGTTCCCATGCCGCCTGAATCATGCTTTCCCAATCTACAGTACGACTCATATTAAAAGCCAAGTCATCACCAATCTGTTCTGGCCTGCCAAGTGTACGCGCCGTTGTACCACTTAAATAACGTATTTTAGGCTGCTTTAAAGTCACTCCCTTCATAGACGCTGCAAGCTGCTCAGCTTGCGGACTTAATAATTCACAATGCGATGGCACCGATACATCTAATTTTTTTGCCACTACGCCTTGTTGCTTCGCCAAAACTGCAACTTGGTTCATGGCTTCAAAGCGACCTGAAATAACGATTTGGTTATGTGCATTAATATTGGCGACAAAAACCTGTGGCATTATTTCATAAACTTGTTTCACCCACTTCTCAACAGATGTGCGATCTGTACCTATTAATGCGGTCATGCCATATCCTGTTGGATAAGCGTTTTGCATAAGTTCACCACGATAGGCAACCAAACGAACAGCATCTTCATAGGCTAAAACGCCTGCTACAACTGCTGCCGACCAAGCACCAATCGATAGACCGGCTACATAATCAGGCATTAATTTTTCAGCAGTTAATAGGGCTGAACTCACCACACCTGAAATCAGTAAACATAGCTGTACTGAACGTGTCGATTGCAATGCAGCCGAGCTGTCCAACAACAAGACATCTTCTTTAAGTGCATCCGATGCACGCTCAAGGTATTCTTTAACCAGAGCCGTTTGTGGTAGGTCGTGCAGCATATTGCTTCTTTGCACTCCCTGTCCTGGATACACCCAAATCGAAGCCATGATATCTACTCCCTAATTCCATGGGTTTTCTACTAAAACAGCACCATCAGGACGCTTCAATAAAACTTTTCCACGATTCCCAGCCCACTCTTTTAACGCCAGACCACCTTTTGGCAGTTGAAGCTGAATATCGACATTCAGCCCTGCTTGCTGAAAATTTTCGAGTAACGCAGTTGCCTGCTTTTTGGCAAAAGGCTGTTCCGCTCGAATCAACAAGTCGATATCGCTGTGCTGGGTGACGGTTTCAATACCTGTTGCCAGTTCAAAACCAAAACTTCCTGTATATCCCCAACACCCTGAAAAACTTTTCATGATGTTGGAAATACTCTGTAAACGTTCTGCCAAGTGTTTAAAGTGACTGGTATTTACTTGGGTCAATGCTTCGGGTTTAAGCTGTCTAGTAATGGCCGATCGTGGCATTTGCGTTGCATATCGTTGATGACGAAATTGCCCTCTTACACCCACCACGACCTGATCTACAGAGGTAATTGCCCGTCGAACGACAACAGGATCGCCTCGTAGCAAAACCTCTTTCACCCAAAGCGGAGCATCATCAGCCAAACAACTGACCGTCATGCCCCACAGTAAATCATGGGCTTCCAGCTCAAGTTTCATGACCATTGCTCACGCAATAATTCACGCACCTGTTTAGACATCTGACGATTTTGTCCGTGAAGTCTTTGTTCCAGCCCTCTGGACGGCTCAGCATGAATCTCTTTAAACGCTTGTGCAATTTCCTGCTTTGCCAATGAAAGATCATTCACTGTTGGTTGCTCTGGATTCTCAACCGATAAAAGTTGAGATAACAATCCAAGCGTTGCATAACTCTCAATGTCATAGGCCATCGGTGGAATGCTTGAAGCCAATTGCTCTAACTCATCAACAGACCGCAGAGTAACGCGTGCAGCAGATTCTTTACCCATTGCATGCACCATAACACCTGAATCTTTTAAGGCAATAATACGATTGGCTTGGTATCCATGCGCCAAGAAAGCACCCGACATTGACTTACCAACCAATAAACTGACAATAGGATGACCTGCCAATCTGGCTCTGGCATAGCTATCTACGGCACCTGCTAATGCTTGATGGATACCCAGCAATTCTTCACGGCGTCCATAAGCCTGACTAGGCACATCCACCAGACATAAAATGCCACGTTTCGTTTCAGCATTTGCATCGGCCTGAATCACGTCATCAACAGCTTTTGCCAAAGTCCAACCTTCCAGCAATCCAACTTCACCTTGTCTTGCACGCGGGAACAGATTACTACTATCTGGAACAACAGCAATTACCCGTAGTGCTTGTTGACCGATCTGACCATCCGCAACCAAAACAGAAGCAGGAAAGCCTTCAACTACCTTAAAACCTCGTGTAAAAGCCTTAAACCAATCTGCACCTCGAGTAGATGCTTTTAATGTATCAACGGCGATATTCATGCTTGCTCTCCTTGATACAAAGCCTGAACCTGTGCTGGAGTAATCTGCTCGGCAGTATCGACTTGTTGTAGCTGCGCTAAATAAAATGCGTAATTTGAACTGCGATGTTGATAAGGCAAACCTTGTTTCAAATAATCAATCACTTGTTGACGGATTATATTGCGGTCATCATCCACATAAGCATCGGCCAAACCACTGGCGAAGCGCTGATTACCACCTGTAATACTCCAAATAAATGGACGATCTTTGGCGTTATATTCTTGTATGCCTGCTTCCTGCTCAATCACTTGTGGGCCATTCAACCCCAATCTGCCTTCTTGCGTCATCACAATATAACTGCATAATCCGGCAGCAATTGACATACCACCAAAGCACCCGACACTCCCAGCAACCACAGCAATCACGGGTTGATACTGACGTAAATTCACAATTGCGGCCTGAATTTCAGCAATTGCAGCCAAACCTAGATTTGCCTCTTGTAAGCGAACGCCACCCGTCTCTAACAGTAAAATTGCAGCAGTAGGAATACCCTTAAGATTATCTTCAACCGCAAGCTCTAAAGCACCCGCAATTTTGGCACCACCGACTTCACCCAAGCTTCCACCTTGGAATAAACCCTCAATTGAAATTATAACGACGAGGTGCTCTTGAATAGAACCTTTTGCAATCACCACGCCATCATCCGCTTGCGGGACAATATTCTGCCGAATCAGCCAAGGTGACATGACGCGTGCAAACGGATCAAGTAACTCTCGAAAAGTGCCCTCATCTAACAATGCTTTGGCACGTTCCCTTGCGCTGAGTTCAATAAAATCCTGTTTATTTAACAAACTCTCGATATCAGTCATGCGCAATCTCCTCTAATGCTTGTTCCAGACGTAAGCGAACCACACCGGGGGTTGCACCAAAATCATGAATATCAATTTTGACCGCTGGCGGTGTCTGTGCAGTAAAAATTCGCTCAAACAGATTGTGCCAACGTGCAGCACTACCATCCGCCGAAGTGACGACATGAATAGAAGCTTTCCCTTTCTCGCCAGGTTCCATCAGAATTTCTAAATCACCCGAGCCCACACACCCTACCAATGCTTTTTTTACAGGTGGCTCTGTCGCAACAAACTCAAAATGAAGTGTTTCCATCATCAAAATCCCTCTTTATTTTTTAAAGTTGACTGCTCAACACGATCTATAAACAAGGTTGCTGCCAACAGATCTGCAGCACCGCCGGCAGAAGCCTTCATACGAAGCAGATCAATCTCTAAAAGGTGCAAAGCACGTCGGCCTTCCAAGCTGGAGCTTCCGCCCAAATCGAGTACGTGCTGTGCCCCTTGCTGCATACGCTTTAAACCCGATATTCCCGAGCGATAAAGCACGCAGGTATCGGTCAGGTCAGTCATCATGGCAAGCAAGGCATCTAGACGAGCAAACGCTTCTTTCATAGGTTTATTGCGACTTTGATAAAGCTGCTTTAAACCAAAATTCACAATCGTTGGAAAACCTTGTTGAGCCTGTTCTTTGGCACCTAAAATGCCTAATTTCTTCTGTACCTGCTGACCATGACTTAAAGCCTGCTCAGGAATAAAACGATCTTCAAACTGGGCAAGCTGACCTGCTAACTGACATAGCTCAACAGCCGATAAATATTGTTGATTGGTACGTGCCAACGCTGCCGCCGTCACCATTAACCCCAAGGCCCAAATTGCCCCGCGATGTGTATTGACACCATCTGTCGCCAACATCATGACTTTTTCACCTTGGCGACCAATTTCACCAATGTCTTCACGCAAAACTAAACAAACTTTTCCGTGATGCACTGCGGCTTGAGCCATCGTCTCGAACATGGGCTTTAAGCTTTTTGCAGAGCGCTCCATTAATTCCAATGTCAGGTCATCATGGGCACCACTGCCACGGCGATCAACCAAGGCTGGTTTAGGCGTCAGATTCACTTCATCAATCAAAGCCTCGACCGCCATATCTGCCAGAAGCTGGCTATCGCTGAGTGTTTGATATTGAACTTGTGCCATCATTACCAACTCCTGAATTTTGCAGGGGGTTGATATAGACCATCTGACCATGTCACCAAGTCGGCAATATTTTTCGCAGCTAACAGCTCACGTGTTGCATCGGTGCGGCGAATACCTAAATCTTCAGGGAACACCACCAAGCCTTCGCTTCTTAAACGCGCTGTCGTTTTAGGGTCTTGGCTTAAACCAATACTGGTCACGCCTGCCACCGCAGCAATCATGGCTTGGCGCTCTTCTTGGCTACTTGCTTTATATAAATAAGCAATACCTTCTTCGGTGAGTAAATGCGTGACATCATCGCCATAAATCATGATCGGTGCTAAAGGTAGACCTGCTGTTTTAGCAACATCAATCGCATCAAGGCGTTTCACAAAAGTTGGTTTTCCACCTTCTTGGAAGGTTTCGACCATTTGCACAACCAGTTTTTTTCCACGTGCCAAATAGGTTTCTGTTTCATTAGCACCGTGCAATCGCATATCTAACCATGCAGGGGTATCGTGACGACGGCCGCGAGGATCATGCCCCATGTTCGGTGCACCACCAAAACCAGCCAAACGCCCCTTAGTGACAGTCGAAGAATGTCCCATACCATCGACTTGCAACGTTGCACCAATAAATAAATCAACTGCGTACTGACCTGCCAGCTGACACATCATACGGTTGGAACGCAACGCACCATCACGACCTGTAAAGAAAACATCGGAGCGAGCTGCAACATATTTTTCCATACCGAGTTCGGTACCAAAGCAATGCACGCTTTCTACCCAACCTGTCTCAATCGCTGGAATTAAAGTTGGATGAGGGTTCAGTGCCCAGTTTCTACAGATTTTTCCTTTTAACCCTAAAGACTCACCATAGGTCGGTAAAATCAGTTCAATTGCCGCAGTATTAAAACCAATGCCATGATTGAGAGACTGTACATTATGCTTTTCATAAATCCCACGAATGGCCATCATCGCCATAAGTACATGAACGGGTTTGATATGTTTTGGATCACGAGTAAATAGTGGTTCGATATAAAAAGGCTGATCCGCCACAACCACGTAATCAACCCAAGAAGCAGGAATATCGACACGTGGTAACTCTGAAACGTCATCGACCAGTTCGTTAACTTGTACAATCACAATCCCATCGCTAAAAGCCGCAGGTTCAATGAGTGCAGGAGAATCTTCCGTACTTGGACCCGTGTAAATATTGCCTTGACGGTCTGCCATAAAGCCCGCCGATAACACCACATTTGGAATGAGATCGACCACCAAGCGTGAATACAATTCGATATAGGTATGAATCGCACCAACTTCTAATAACCCATCTTCAATCAGCTGGCTAATACGCAAACTCTGTGGACCAGCAAAAGAAAAATCCAATTTGCGAGCAATACCTTTCTCAAATAAGTCGAGATGTTCTGAACGACCTACGCTCGGCATGATCATATGCAGATCATGCAAAACATCTGGATTGGTTTGTGCCAAAGAACGTGATAAAAAATCTGCTTGTTTTTGATTATTGCCTTCGAGGACAACTTTATCACCCGGTGTAATCAATGTTTCCAAGACTTTAATAATGTCTTGAGTTGGAATGATCACACCATCGGTATATTGGTTTGCCATGTCCAGCTTTAGCTGTTTCGCATGACGCCGCTTTGTCCATAACCGTTCTTTATTCTGAACTGAGCCTTCCATGTGTGCTTACCTATAGATCACAGTTTTATTCTGAATCTATAAAAGCGCTTTATGGAATTTTGATCAATCAACCTACAGTGCTGATTATTAACCTGAAGTTAATGGTTTATTCAGTAATAGCGGTGATCGCAGGATATCACCCCTTATTTATTAAAATATTTACGATGTTCCACTCAAAATCTGATAACCCAAGCGACAGATTAAAATACTCACTAAAATCAAGAATAAAATACGGATAAAGCCACTGCCGTATTTTAGAGCCAAACGTACACCCAATAACGAGCCTGCAATATTGGCAACCGCCATCATCAGCCCCAATGCAAACAACACATGTCCTGTCGGAATAAAGAAACTCAGTGCTGCCAGATTAGTCATGAAGTTGCCGATTTTAGATAATGCCGAAGCATGTAGAAAGTCGACTTGCAAAAAACGAATAAAAAAGAAAATAAAGAAACTGCCCGTACCTGGGCCAAAAATACCATCATAGAAACCAATCGCTAAACTGCCAATTGCAGCCAGTACCAATAACTTAGGCGTGATTTGTTGATCGACATGCACTTGCCCAAATTGCTTCTTCATAAAGGTATAAATCGCAATCACGATCAACATGACCAAAACAATTGGTCTTAAAATATGTGTGGGTACTAACGATACACACGCCGCCCCAATAAATGAGCTGATAAAGGCGAATAATGCAATCACACCGAGCAACGACCATTGCAATTTTACACGGCGTACAAATGAAAAAGCCGCCGACCCTGTGCCACAAATCGAGGCCAGTTTATTGGTGCCAAATAAGGTGGCAGGTGCGGTTTGTGGTAAAGCCCCCATCAGGGCAGGAATCTGAATCAAACCGCCGCCACCTACGGCAGCATCAATGGTTCCTGCACAAAAAGCAAAGAACACTAAGGTTAGAATCAGTTCCCATTCCATTGACGATACTCTTATAAATTTAACAAGCGTTTTGGTACTAGACGTTTTTTATCGGTGATTTCAGCCAAGCCTAGGCAACGTTCACCATCAAAAACCAACACTTCAGCTGCGGCTTCATGATCAATGTTACTTTCCTGACCGTTACCAAAATACTTTTCACGGCCTTCAGGCAATTGCACCCGAGGAAAATGCTCAACAGGTGCATAGACTGACAGTAATAATGCATCCCGTTCTTCCAAAGAAAGGCTTTCGAGATATTCAATGGTATAACTTGGATTAATCTCAAAATGGCCTGTTTGAGTACGATGCAATTGGGTTAAATGGCCACCACAGCCCAAAACCTCACCAATATCTTCACCTAAGACACGGATATATGTACCCTTTGAACAGGTCACATCCAGCGTTAAGCTATCTTCAGTAAAACTAATCAGTGTTAATTCATAGATGGTGACTGGGCGCGCTTCACGCTCAATTTCGATCCCTTTACGTGCTAATTCATAGAGTGGACGACCTTCACGCTTCAAGGCTGAATACATCGGTGGCACTTGCTGAATATCGCCTCTGAATTGCGCCAACACCTGTTCAATACCTTCAGCCGTTAAAGTTGGTACTTCTCTCTGCTGGAGAATTTCACCTTCAACATCACCGGTCGCCGTGGTTTGTCCTAACTTGACCGTGGTTTGATAACGTTTGGTCGAATCGAGTAAATAATGCGAAAACTTGGTCGCTTCGCCTAAACAGATCGGCAATAAACCTGTCGCTAATGGATCGAGCGCACCGGTATGCCCTGCTTTTTGTGCATTAAAAAGACGACGCACCTTTTGCAATGCTGAGTTAGAGCTTAAACCTAAAGGTTTATTTAATAGGAAAACACCGCTTAAATGACGATAAGAACTTTTTTTCATAAAAGAAAAATCAAAGCATAAAGACCTATTTTAGCAAAACTCGGCCTAGGATTTAAAAAAGGATTGGCTTTTAGCCACAAACAGACATAAAAAAATGCGCCAAAGGCGCATTTTCTTGCTTTACAACAAAGTTAAAATTAACCTTGTTTACGAGCTGGTAACTTTTCACGAATACGTGCAGCTTTACCAGACAACTCGCGTAGGTAGTAAAGTTTAGCACGACGAACGTCACCACGACGTTTCACTTCGATTTTAGCAACGATTGGAGAGTGAGTTTGGAAAACACGCTCAACACCAACACCGCTAGAGATTTTACGAACTGTGAAAGCAGAGTTTAAACCACGGTTTTTCTTCGCGATTACAACACCTTCAAATGCTTGAAGACGCTCACGGTCACCCTCTTTTACTTTAACTTGAACGATAACTGTATCGCCCGGTGCAAAAGCAGGGATGTCTGATTTTAACTGTGCATTTTCAACAGCTTGAACTAAAGGATGTTTACCACTCATTGTGGAATCTCCAATATGTGCGGGAGAGAAGAGGTCTCTGACACCGCTGGGAATAGAGGCTAAAGCGCATATCTCCCGTTTAACTTTCCCCTTAAGACCAACGTCTTAAAGAGCCTATTTTTAACTTAAACTAAGTTTAAGTAGAACTCGAAGCAAAGCTTCTCGTCGGGTACAAAGACAAACTGATACCAGTTTAACCTTTGGAATTTTTTAACCATTTCATTTGCTGTCTGCTCAACGCTACTTTTTCCACCAATTCTGGTCGGCGATCTAAAGTTCGTTGATAACGCTGCAAAAAACGCCATTTCTCAATATTGGCATGATGTCCTGATTTAAGTACCTCAGGCACATCCAGCCCTTCAAAATGGTCAGGCTTGGTATATTGTGGACAATCCAGTAAACCATCCACAA
This sequence comes from Acinetobacter proteolyticus, assembly GCF_000367945.1. GTDB lineage: Bacteria > Pseudomonadota > Gammaproteobacteria > Pseudomonadales > Moraxellaceae > Acinetobacter > Acinetobacter proteolyticus. Next base: position 3,459,966 of record NZ_KB849179.1, on the reverse strand, counting down.
AAGAATCTTGTATCGCAGATTGCTCGTCAGACATGACATTGGGCAATCGACGAATAATACTATCAAGCAACACCATCGCTGGTAGTTCACCACCCGATAAGACGTAATCCCCAATTGACCACTCTTGATCAACATAATGCTGGATTAAACGCTCATCGACCCCTTCATAACGTCCACACAATACAATCAAACCATCGTAATCAACGAATTGTTGTACTGCCTGTTCATTTAAGGTTTTGCCTTGCGGTGACATATACACCACTGGGGCATGAACACAGCCTGCTTGTGTTGCAAGTTGTTTGGCATGGTTAATTGCTTTTGCCAATGGCTCGGCCATCATCACCATACCCGGACCACCACCGAAAGGACGTTCATCCACTCGTTTGTAGTTACCCTCAGCAAAATCTCGTGGGTTAATGCAAGTCACTTGCACGATGTCACGCTTTGCTGCACGTCCGCTAATCCCGTACGCTGTAATCGCTTCAAACATTTCAGGAAATAATGTGATGACTGCAAAAAACACCGCAGACTCCTCTATTTTCCTGCTGCGCTACCTTCCTCGAAAGGATTAGTAGTCTACGCCCCAATTGACGTAAATACGACCAGCTTCAAGATCAACGCGTTGCACCACATCTTTATGCCAAGGAATCATTCGCTCTTCAGCATCAATGCTATCAGGGGTCGCTTTGACGACCATGACATCATTGGCACCTGTTTCAAACAGTTCGTAGATTTGACCAAGATTAACTTCTTGCTCTTCATCATCAAGACCTAACACCGTTAGACCTTTAAGATCAGACCAGTAGTACTCGTCTACATCTGCTTTAGGAAGCTGGGATTTGGCAATCCAAATATTCGCGCCAACCAGATTTTCCGCACCCGTACGATCATTCACGTCCTTTAATGCAACAACCAAGCCTTTGCCATGTGGTTTCCAACGTTTTACATCTATGGTTTGCCAACCTGCCTTGGTCTCGATGTACCAAGGAAGGTAGTCAAACATATTGCTCATGGGTTCAGTATTTGAATACACCCAGAGCCACCCATTCAATCCATAAGCTGAACGCAACTGTCCAATCTGAATACGATCTTCTGGCACATTCTGTACTGATGTCATGGGCTACCTACTACTATTATGCAGTAGTTGCAGCTTTTTTAGCTTGAGCAGCTAAAGAAGCAACGCGATCTGAAGGTTGAGCGCCTTGAGCAACCCAGTGAGCAAAACGGTCAGCATCTAAACGAATTTTTTCAGCTTTACCTTGTGCAGTTGGGTTAAAGAAACCAATACGCTCGATGAAACGACCATCACGTGCATTGCGGCTATCAGTTACAATGATTTGATAGAATGGACGTTTTTTTGCACCACCGCGCGCTAAACGAATAACAACCATGAGAACAACCTTATAATTTTTACGGATTATCCCTGCGCCGACCATCGGCAACACTTCAAACCCCTTTCATAGAGGGCGATATTCTACGTTATATTTGCCTTGAAAGAAAGATTAAATTTCAGCTTATCCACAGATCTGAATTTAATTTATAAAATCTGCAGTCTTACCAGTCCTCAGCAGCATTACCACAACTTGATGCCGTAATATTAGCTGCTGTTTTGGTCTTACATTTAAAACCCGCACTGGTCATCAGTAAGGAATAATTCCTCGGGCTTTGACTCACAGCTTTTAAAGACCATGTCTGAGCATTCACAGTTAATGTGAGCGTAAACTTCTGATTGCCAATACTTGAATTTAAAGGGAGCAACAAGCTGCTATTGGTTGCACTCGGAATGGTATAATAGGCACCTTGATTACTCGCAGTACCTTTCAGGGCAAAACCATCATAACTAAAGTTACGTGCTCGATGTTTTTCCAATAGCTCGGCAACTTTGAGCATTTCTTGTTGCGCCGTAGATAAATCTGCACGGCGGATATAGGTGTCATAACTGGGAACAGCAATTGCTGCAATAATTGCAATAATTGCCACCGTAATCATCAGTTCAATTAAGGTAAAGCCTGAATTGTGACGATGGTTTCCCTGCTCAGTAGGCCCGCGACTCCACCTAAGGAGGCGAGCGTGCAAAGCCTCCCCTTCATCTGAATCAATACACGGACCTAACTTCTTTTTATTCATTACGTTCATACCAAGTCAGTGGCACCAATTGGCGACGCATTTGATTGACAGGTAAACCACTCAACGTATTGCTACTATTCCCCGAAATTAACCCACGTGATTGTAAATTGTTTTTGCTTGTAGAACCTGCGCCAACACTGAGTGCCACAATGCCATCACCAGATTTACCCACCAATCCAACGGATTCCGAAAGCTGCGTTTGCTCACACACACCAAATGGTAAACAATAACGATACACCTCAGTTTTCCCACGAACCTGAACAGGGCAGGTTGGTGTTATGCCTCGATCATAAACACTGGCATACAAATTCTTGTTCATCACAACCATTTCATCTGTAACTTTTTTCGCATTGGAAAAAGAAACAGCCCAACCATTTGGCATCAATCCTTTTACTTCTGCAATATTCTTATCTTTAGCTTCATCTTTACCCAATATGCCACGTAGCGCTTTGCCTGTTGTGGTTAAATCAATATCTTTTGTCTCCAATTTATCTGCTGCCAAAGTATATAAATTAGTTTTGATTACATCGCGATCAAACAAATTATAAATAGCCCCCGAGCTAGAATCACTGGCTGGTAAACTACGATTGCCTGAGGCAATGCTAATGACAGCTAATGGTTGCTCATAGCCATAGACCGTAAAGTTTGGTGCATCAAAGAATCGTGGGCTAAGACCGCCAGCGACATGTAAATTTAAGATACGTGTCGCGCGTTGTGCAAAATCACCTGTTGTTGTATTGGCATTGATATCCACTCGCCAAACCTGCCCCCCTAAGTCACCAAAATACAAATGATCAACTAAACCATTGCCATCACGATCAGCGACACTGATACGACTGACAACGCTATAATCCATATTCGTTACATTTAAAGCATTCTCTTTTGCAGTATCATTTTTAGTTGTTGCACTTGAACTTGCCCACCACAATAAATCACCATTATCAGCATCAAACATATAAACTCCTGCACCTTTTTTATTGGTTTGGTTATATGTTGGGCACTCATACCCCTTGTTACTATAAGCAGATAAACTCACACCTGTTTCCGACTCAGCACAAGCAACCGTCCCTGAGGCATCATAGCCACCTCCTACAAACATCACTTGTTTACGTTGTCCTTTCCAATTGACATAAGCAATTGTAGGTTTAGACCAACTTTGCCCCATATTCTCGATTGCTGAGAATGCTTGCCCTGCCGGATTTGCTGCTGAATAAACTTTGCCTGTATTTGGATCGATATGGAATTTGATTTCGGGCTTGTCTAGATCTGCAAGGTTAAGTGCATAATAACTACGCCCTCCCATACGCAAACCACCATATAAAGTTTGTTTTCCTGTTGCGATGACAATATCTTTATTCTTTGCTTGCTGAACAGTTGCATAAACTTTGCCATCACTACCCATACCATAGGCATATTCGGTATAAGCGGTCCACGCACCGTCTATTCCATACGGCATATCAGGCCAATAACCTTTACGGTCTTTTAAAAATGCTTTTCTTTGCTCAGCATTTTCCAGCATTTCATTTGGTACAAAAGCAAATTTCTCTGTGCCATCGTCAGCATCCACGACATGTAATAAACCTTGAGTTGAACCAAAAGCAATGTAGTCATCCCGATCAATTTTATTCGTATCAAACTTAGCATATTGAGTCAGTTTTAATGGCGTAGAATGCAGTGACATACCCACTTGCCAAAGTGGTTCGCTTTGCGTAAGGCTATTTCCTGTTGCACTTTCGGGATTATCTAACTGATAGCCCAAAAGACTCATTAAATAACCACCATAGCTATCTTTGGCAGAAGCATTGATTGCACAGCGCGCCTCACTTGAATCAGCCAAATAATCAGTTGTTACTTTTTTCAGGCTTGAACTTTCAGCAAAAGTCCCATCAGTTTTACAATTTCGATTAATCCATAGTTTACGCACTGATGCATCCGCCTTTGTTGGACGTAAGGTCTTAAGTTGACCTAATGCCCCCCCTGTAAATAATTTAGTATTTTTATTTTGGTCTTCTAATTCATTACTATTCCATTGGTCTTTCCAATCCACCATACGGATAACATTATTTCCACTGGTCATATCTGTAACGGAGTATTTTTTAAGATTCCCAAACCAATTTTGTTGATCTGCTGGTGCAAACATACTGTTATATACATCATTGCTCAATTGATAGGGTGTTAATGGATCAGTTGGTATGGTTTGTAAGCCCATAAATGGTGCTGATTCCACATCAACAATATGCTGATTAAAATTGACAATACTCTGTGCAATCCCCCCGGTACTTGCTTCTGTATACCAGCCACCTTTACCTTCTTTCCCCCAATATGCAAGATTCCTCACATCTCCAAGTTCTGCGTCGGTTGTAGGCTGAGTCGGCAAAATGATATCAACCACATTTAAAAGTGGTCTTAGATCAGCAATAATACTCAAGAGACTCAATGCAGCATTTAATAAATTTTTTACACTGCTCAACAAAGTATTGACAATACTGCCACCTGTACCTGCACCAATGACAGTGTCGCCATTAAGCCGTACATAATTAAACTCCTTACCAATACCTGCTACACCTGTTTTAATCTCAACCTGCGTTCGATAAGCAGCATTGCTATCCAATAATGCTTTGGAATAATTCGCTAAGCATGCCCAAGTCGCTGTAGAGCTACCCAACTCCCAACCACTTGGCGGAGTTGCCTTACAAAAATCATTGATATTGGTTGTTGCAGTTTTTCCAAGTGATTTTTGCATAATGCGCTGTACTCCCAACGCATCAGCTGGCACAAGTTTTGGTGCATTGCCTGTTAAAACGAAAATCCCTTGCGCTTGGCATTGTGACGTTGTCGCTCCACTTATTTTTTGTTTGATCGAAGCTGGATTATCATAATCATCACTATTTGCCTTCATTGGAATAGTCGTAACACGATAGTTATAGCCTGAATAACTCGCATCCGCAGCATAGTAATAACGAACCACGCTCTTATTGGTATTGCCAGACAACCATCCAAGCAATGCTCCCAACAAATCGCCTAGCAGCCCATTGCTTGGTGTTACTTGTTCCGTACGAATGTAACCCGTTGGAATGGTATATTCTTTTAAATCTTGTGACCAACCACCCTTTTTTTCATATGAGGTACAATCATTATCTGCTTGTCGAGTTAAACATTTATATGCAACACTTGGCTTAGCTACAGGCACTTCAAACTCAGACAGAACCTCGCCTGTTGCTCTGGTATTATGTCCAAGTAAATAAGCTCCAGTTTCGGCATAGGCTGTGACCAACGGTGATTCTGGATTATTTAATAAAGCAATAAGTGTTGCAGGAAGACTACCAATAAGCCCAAGTACATCTGTCACTAAACCAAGAATATTAAGTCCATCAAGTACATTTCCAAGAATACCCACCACTTTGTCTAACGTATTTCCTAATGGATCAGAACTTGGTGCCAAACCGTCGATTGCGGCTTTAAGTGCTTTTCGTTGGTTACTATCATCGGCTACAACTGTACCACTTTCATCTTTATCGCCCTTTTTATAACCTAGCTCTAGTGCAGGCACGACAATCATTCCTGCTTTTTGGTTTACACCACTACCGTTTTTAGCAGGAGCAACCGAAAGACCTATTGCTGTTTTAGAAGATAATGCCGTAACCCCATTCTTTGCATTACCATTTAAAACATCACGTACAGCCATTTTGATTCGGGATAGACGACTATAACAACGATAACCTTCACCTAAGTTAATATTCACGGAAAGGATTTTATTACTTCGGACAGGCTCACTTGCTTCAAGCTTAGAAAATGGCGTACAACTGGCACGCATATAATCTAATGAACTTTGCAGACCTAATAAACTATTTTTTTGGGTTCCTGTGATGGTGTCGACCGTACCTAATAAGTCTAAAACTGCTTTTGGAAACACCACATCACAATAGACCTCTGTTCCAGCTGGTGGTGTCAACTTAACATCCACAACTGGCAATGCCCCAACAACCGCAAAAACTTTACTGCTAATACATAATGGATAGTCTTTTAATAAGTCCAATGCAGGAGATCCCATGCTTTGGGAGGTATCTACCATTAACATAATCGTGCTATTTCCCCCACTACTCCCTTGTCGGTAGATCTCAACATCACTTGCATGAACAGTGGGTGAAACAACAAAGAAACACGACAATGCAGAGCTGATCAATACAATCCATTTCGTGTTGTTAATAGTCACATTGATTGGTTTTTGTTGTTTCATCTTATTATTTTTCATGATCATTTCTCCCTTATGAACCTGATGGCTCAAAGTCAGATAAGAAGCGATATTCTGCAACTTGTGTGCTATATAAAATATTTTTCTCTTGTAGGCACTGAACCAATCCTGTTTCTTTTTTTTCAATCGCTTCTGGCGTTAGCTCAATACTTTTATTCAAACACCCTGTTTTCGTATCAAATAAATCACTATTGGGGTTTGAAAGTAGCCCTTCCATTACTGAGGTCACCTGTACACGCAAACGGATACTATTTTCTGTTTTTGCACCAATAGCATCTGTGCCACGCGCTAAATCCGAAAAAGGTTGAGCCGTAGAGGCTGCTTTTTTAATATGAATCTGGGTCACCACTTGTGAACGTCCGCCAGAAAACTGGGTTACATCACGTTTATCTTCACTACTAAGCGCCTGACATGCTCCACCACCTGTTGCCATCAACTGACTATGTTTCGTCGCACCATCCCAATACAACCAACTCGCATTTGACAAGTTAAAAGGCTGGGTTCCCTTAAAACAGAAAACCAGTTCTTTATTCCAGTTATCCTCATTCTTAAAGAAACCAACAATCCCATTGGCAGAGGCCATATTCTGCTGAATATCCGGATTTTGAAAATACATCAATGCTGCATCAGCATTTTGTGCCAATAACGTTTGTATTTGATTATTACTCACTAATTTTAATGAGCTCACACTTTGTCGAATAGCGAGAGTTCCTATGATCGTGATCATCAATACAATCATCAGTACAACAATCAGTGTCGAGCCACGTTGAGCATATCTCATGTTCCAGCCCCCCCATTTGTACAGGTTGTGGTTTTACTGCTATCGCAACCCTCTGAAACCCACCCCATCGCATTTCTTAAAGAAATTGTTTGATCCACAGCCTGACGTAAATAATTATCCTGAGAAGCGGGCGTGAGACTGACTTTGGTGCCAAGGACTTGAAATGGCTCTTTATTTCTTTGGTTAATCACAGCTGGATTGCCTGTTTTATTATCAGAACGAACCAAGACACCAATTTGAATGGCATGCACATGCGGACGAACAGTCAAGGTGACACCATCAATATTTTTTTTAGCTGGCGTCAATGCCATATAGTTCTTTACATCTGTATAAGCTAGGGTACTATTCGTACTATTAAGATCGCCATCCATATACCCCAAACGAATCTGAAAAAGATCCACATTAGGTAAAATGACCTGACTTGTACCCCAAGCCAGCTTTAAGCGATCAGTTGATGTCTTGGTATCAAGCATCGCTTGTGTATATTGTGCGGCTTGGCAACGTAAAGATTGCCGCGGGTCTGTTGACGTAGAACCAACATAATAACGCTGTACCACGAAAGTCCCATTCGCAACATCCGCACCAGAACAATCAAGACCGCCTTGAGGTGCTTGATAACGAATCAACAATTGATCATTGGTTAAACCCGTTACATTGGCATTCCCAAAACTAGTGATTTGGTTATTGGCAAAACAGTCTGCGCAATTTAGATCAACCGCCGCGCCCACATTATTTGAAGTCAGTAAAATACCTGCATAAGCGGTTTGGTCATTAATCGCTGGGACTGGGGAGCTTAAATTAGCTTTACGGATATCATCCACAATAAAGTTTAAACCCAAGCTGGCATTGTCTTGAATATGCGCCATTGCTTTTTGCAATTTATAACTGGTAATACCTGTGATAAATAATTGAATCGCAGCAGCGACAATCAGCAAACCCAATGTCAGTGAAATCATCAGTTCGATCAGGGTAAATCCTGCCTGAACCTTACTATATTTTAGATTGAAGAGGCCTGTTTCCATTTTAATAGGCCTCCAAAAATAAGCAGTGTGATCCAGAAACATAGACACCATCTTTAATACATGCTGCGATGCCTTGATCACCTGCTAGATTGGTTTCATTCCAAGCCACATATATACATTGTCGATTACTTCCTGTTGGACATTGGTCAACAGCGAGGTTCATGCCATTATTTTTGGCATCAAGTGCCACATTTTGTAAGTCTTGTAATGCAATCTTTTCAGGCTTATCTGCTACATTTACAACTTCAGTTTTAGAGATTTCAACCGCTTTCACGTTATATATTCCAGCACGGGTTGCTTGCGGATTAGCCCGCATCCGCTCTGCAAGGTCACGTGCAATCGTGAGTGCCAATACCTGTTTATTCGCTTCAAAGCTGGCATCAATCGCCCGCAACTGTAAAGCAGCAAAGCCCAACACACTGATTGCCAATAAAACCAGAGCAACCAATACTTCCACCAGCCCGACACCTTTCTGTTTTTGAATATTCATGTGCAAGCTCCTTCTTTGATTGTGGTATCGCCAATCACCCCAACCTGAATGCAATAAGACAGATTTTGCCGCTCTAAAATAAAATTCTTTTGTGCAGCAAGGCTGCCATTTCGTCTAAAGCTAAGATTGGTCGAGGAGCTATTGGCACTGATCACACCATGATCTAAACGTGCAATAAAGATTCGTTGTGTTTCTGCTTTTGGAATGGCGATGGCTGTAGCACAATCGTCATCGGATAAAGAGGCTAAACAGACTCCCGTACTTTGTCGTAACAAAACAGCTTGACTACGAGCTTCTGAAATTTTCATCACCAGTTCACGTGCTGAAGACTCAAGCTTTTGCCGGCTATACATGGTTGTAAATGAAGGAGCTGCCATGAGCGCAATGATTGCTAGAATAGTAATCGTGATAATGAGCTCAACCAACGTAAATCCTAAGATAGGAAACAGTCGAGTATTACTCGATCCTATCGCAAGACGAGAAGCTAGACTTCGAGTACGAAGATGAACAAAGCTCTGCTTTGTCTGAGCGCAAGATGGAGAGCTACACTCGAAGTTGAACGGATGAAGTTGGACAACACTCGACCCTATCATAAGACGAGAAGCTGTAACGCGAGACTGTAGGTCATCATGTGCTTGTTGCATACAGTCCTCCATATGCACAAATCTTTTTGTTTTAACGAGCATTTTGATTAATTTTTTATTAAGCATTGATTTTACAAATTATTTTTATAAAACCCTTACAGGTCTTTAATTTTAAATCAGTAAAATCAAATCGTTATATTAATAAGATGCACGTTATTTTCGTGATTGTTTTCATGTTTAATATCAATTTCCGTCTAAAATGCACTTAAATCCACCTTTAAGAGATAAAAGGTAGGTAAGAGCAGATAAATGATAAATGGGTCACATTCATTAATTATTGTTATTAAAAATATTAAATAGTTCAAAAAATCATCTGCCATAAAAAAGCAAACACTGAGGTTTGCTTTTTAAAGTACGCATAAAGGTTTAAAGAATTAGCGTCCGTCCCATGTAGAAATATTTGACAATCTAGCAATACATGCAGCAGCAGTGGATGAGGATTTACTCCAGTCTTTTTGACCTTGATCGTTTAGACAAATCACGCCATTGCCAGCTTGTGGTGTACCAGTCTTAGGTATTGCCGTTAATACCCATGTTGAAGCTGTAAGCGTATTAAAAGCAAGATCATAGAGTGGAGTTCCTTGCTTCGGACTAACAGATGAACCATAAATAGCAGTTATGGTATTCTTTGATGTGTCTGTATTAAGATAACTATTATACGCTAACTTCCTTGCCTGCATTATCTGAGCGATATTAATCATTTCTGCTTGCACATCAGCACGCTTAGCTCTTTGTCCATATTGTAGATATGATGGATAGGCGACAGCCGCAATAATGCCAATAATGGCCACTACAATCATTAATTCGATTAGCGTAAAACCGTTTCTAATATTCCTCATCACCAATTTTCCCCACCTGTTCCACATGTAGCATAGGTAATGTTTGCACTTGTTTTATTTTGACAACGTAAGCCAGAACTGGTCATTAAAAATGAAAAGTTTTGCACATCAGCACTCGTTGCTCTAATCGCCCAACTCTGTCCTGTTGCCGATGCTGCAGACAAAAGTGGATTTGTCGTCATTCCATCAACGATCGTTAATGTATATCTTACAGCTGCATCAGTCGCATTTAATGGTACTGTCAAAGTTTGAGTACTTGCATCAAACGGCGTTGTCCCCGTTGAGTTATACAAATATTGGGCATTAAAGCCTTTATAGCTAAAATTCCTTGATTTATGCCGTTCAAGTTGCTCAGCTAATTTCTGCATTTCTTGTTGTGCTGCAGCAGCGTTTGCACGGCGGGCATAATTTTGATAACTAGGCAGTGCAATTGCAGTAAGGATAGCAATTATAATCAGTACTAACATAAGTTCAACTAGGGTAAATCCTAGTTTGAACTTAGCTTGAGATTGGTAATTTTGCATAGCATATCTCTTATTGGCGGTAACGTTCATACCAGCGCGTTTGTATTAAACGACTGGTACATTGCCATTCACCTGTTCCTTGCGTATTACCTGCCATCGTGAGTTTACCGCAACTTCCTGCACTACTATCAGGTTTTGGTACAAATGTAATGCCGCGAATACCACCACCGATCACATTATCATTACATTCAGTTACCCCCGCAGGACAGCCGTTTGTCTTTGTCTGGAAGCCACTCTTAATTTCTAGTGCAGTATTTAAAGTTCCATCTGTTTTAATACATGCTCCAAACGGTAAACAGTACCTTTGCCAATCTGTTTCACCAACAACACGAGGTTTACAAGGGTCTTGTTGCTCAATACCAGTACCTTGTGGATCATAGACTGGTACTAACAAATTATTTGTAATGGCTAACGGCTCTTCGAATGCTTTCTGCCCCCCTCTAATACGGAAAGTACCATCCGCTCTTTCCATACTATTAATACCCGTTGTCGATGTACTTTTACTCGATAATGATCGATACCATCCAGCAGCCCCTGTGGTTGAACTCGGGAAAAAGAATCCAACAACTGTCTCACCTGTACCTAAAACTTGGGGATTCTTCTTAAAATCAGCTCGTGTCTTATTTTGCGTACTCAAAGTTGGACTAGCAGTAATCAAATCTCGCTTAGCAAAATCTTTATCCAATATGCCGTATACATTATTTACTGGTTGAGAGGTCAAGGCTGTTGTTGGTGTCATTCCATCTCGACCTGTCAATGGGAAAACATCTAGCGGGGTACTTCGATTCCCTGATGCAATACCAACCACAATAAAAGTACTTGTACCTTGATCATGAATGGTGACCGTTGGTGGTTCATAAAAACGCGGGGCTTTCGCTCCAGTGTAGTCATTCCCAACATCATTAGTTGTATCATTGGTTGCAAGATTTGCTAAACGGACTACACGAACACCAAAATCGCTATACGTTGAACCAGTCAATTTCTGATTATTATTAAAGTCAGCACGAAATACCTGCCCTCCCAAATCACCAAAATATAAATGATCAACTAGCCCATCAGCATCGCGATCCAAGGTACTAATACGACTTACAATACTATGTTTCATATATTGCTTATCACCATCAGCAGTTGTAGACCCGTAGGTAGCGGACCAAACCAGTTCTCCAGTTTTAGCATTAATCATATAAACTGCATTACCTTTTGCTTTCGTTCTAGTCGCACAGGTACTATCATTTCCTGATGCCGCTAAGGTAAATTCAGGATCCTCATAACATTCATCATAGCCACCACCGACAATTATGACTCGGGTAAGCACACCATCTTTGCGAATATTTGCCAATACAGGTTTAGACCAAGTTTGCCCTAAACGATCGAAACCAGAGGTTGAACTGTCAATTCTAAATAATAATTTAGGTTGAGTCGGCTCCAATACATTAAGACCATAATAACTATTCCCCCCCATTCGCATCCCACCGTAAATATTCATTTGTCGAGCAGTCACGCTACTAGTCGCAGGAGTTGCTGTTGTATCTGTTGTGATTTTATAAGTCGGATCTGCTACCCAAGAACCATCTATACCATATGCTGGGGCTAAAGAAGAATCACTTTGCCCTACTACAAGCGCTTTAGATTTCACACTATGGTTAAGAATCTCGGCAGGCACAAATACCATTTGCTCTTTACCATCCGAGGCATCAACAATATGAACACCTCCCTCCATTGAACCGTATAATATGGACTGAGTTCGGGCACTCGTTAAATTACCATTCGTGTCCAAAGTTCCTGAATATGTCAGTTGCATCGGATAGGAATGAATACTTCCTCCCATAGATAAATAAGGTGCGTCCGATGTTGTTAGTGACGAAGGCAATGTTGTAGCTGTAATATCTGTACTATAGCCTAAATAATTTAATAATTTGAGCTTAATACCTATAGGGAAGTCTTTAAGTGTAGTTTGCCCCGTTGTGGTATTAAATTTATTTAAAACATAAGCCGCAGATAAATCAATATTAGTATAAGGATCTGAGTTATCACTCGGCTTCGCAGGAATTTGCAATAATGCAGTTCCTGCAGTTGAGCCCGTTAACGGTGTTAAGCTTGTCCCATCAGAACTAGCAACATCGGTAAAAAGATTACGAATTTTATAGGCAGCAGAATAAGCATATTGTGAAATCACCCCATTAATACTAAGTTCTGCTTGTCCATTAATAGGTAATGGAACTTTTGAAAAAGAACCACCCAAGAAGACCTTTCCACCATCTGTATAGGTTGAGCTATTCCAATAATCCTTAGTCGCAGTTCGAAACGCACCATCAGAAGAGTAGACTAATCCCCCAGAATTCCCCTGAAAGGCTCCTAGATTTGCTGCACCTGACGTTGCAACACTGTATTTTTTTAGATTACCACGCCACGTTAAAGAATTATTTGCAGGATCAGGTTCAATCGCACGTAAGAAACCATATTCGGATAAGTTGTTTGGGTTTAATGCATCATAAGGTACCGAAATCTGTCCTGTCGTCAACGGATCAAGTGTTGCTCCACCTAGGTTTTTAATAAACTCGACTACACTATTCGTTACATCTGAGGGGCTAGATGCTTGAAAGAAACCACCATTACCATAACCACCATCATAGTTATAACCATCTGGTGTTCTATAACCTGAGGCTGAGGTCGCAGCGGTTGGTGATGAAACTGGGAGCGATCGCCCACCACCTGGTGAACATTTATCAGCGGGTAAAGCACCCGTTATTGGATCGCGATAGGCCCTTGAACTAATTTGACATGCATTTTGAATATCGACGTCGCTTGAACTATTAATTCTAGAGGCATTAAATAAACTACCGAAACCGACAAATGCAGTTTTAATTGATACCTGCTGCGGATTTCTTGCTGGATTAAATATTGCTTTTGCAAAATCCCCCATACAAGCCCAAGCTGAATTACTTGCTGAATTACTCAAAGATCCTGAGCAACTAAAAGAGTTACCTGATGAGCCCAATGCTTTTTGCATAAGTTGTAAGGACCGATCATTACTTGAACCGTTGGCAAAACCATCAGATAAAAAATAAACCCCCTGACCATCACAACTGGCACGGTCAGAAGCGGTTGGTAAAGGAGATTTATATCTTACATCTGTGTTAGAACTATTTCTATTTTCAACAATATCTGAATTCGCTGAAGTATCATTTAGTTTCGATTTTGGAGTACCACTATCAGCATTGGCAACTGTATATTCAAAAGTCGTGTAATAGTAAGTATAGTTATAAGAGCTATCCGAATTTGTACCATACACTTGAGCATTTCCAACACCTGGATCAATAGATGACCAAGAACTCCAACTACGGCAATCTTGCCAAAGTCTATCTGTATTAATATCTGAATCTCGATATCTTTCACATTGTTGATATCTCACCGTTCCGTTATAACGATCAACCCTTCTAACATAACTATCTTTACGGATCGTATATTTATTTTCTGAATAAGTTGTTGTCCCCAACAAATAGGAAGCGGCTTCCGCCATTGCATGAGCGGAAGGAGTACCTGCATCTGCAGTAAGACCTGCTATTTTTGTTTTTAATAATGTTCTTTGTGTACTAGTAGTACTTGTTTCTAGCGGTTTAGCCGCCACCAAAATTTGTGCAGTTTGGCCATCACCATCAGCAGAGAAATTACCCAAACCAACATTAGTCGCCGATAATTTAATCCTCGTATTACTTCCTGTGACATTAACATCCTGATCAGTACTATTTAATAACGCAAACATTCCATCTTTAAGACGAGTTAAGCGATCATAACAACGGTAAGCTGTAATTGAATTTCCTGTAGCTCCTAATGGAAAAGATTCACATGCTCCTACAGCTTTAGCTTCATTTGGGGCATTAGACCGAGTTAAGTAACAAAAATTTCTTTGATATGATGGTGTTGTCGAAGAATCAACATAATAATTAGTACCGCTTGATGGCGAGTTCGGATACGCAACTGGATTAGAGTTACACCCACTAGTTATATTATAATCCTCATAGCTATAACCTGAGCCCCTATATGGTCCCATACTTCCAGACGTATCCAACATCATAATAATGGTTTTTTTACCCGCTTTAGGCACTGCATAAATCTGTAAATCGCTTGCCTGTACTATAGATGTAGTCATCAGCCAAGTCATCGCTAAAGAACTCGTACAAATGGCATACCATAGCTTGTTATGTTGAAAGTCTTTTAATCTTTTATTCATGGTATTCCCCTTAACTTCCTGGAGCTGAGACTTCAGTTAACTGATTCACATAGTTAAATTCTTGAACTTGAGTACTAAATGGCACTCCTTTGTCTGCAAGACATTTTGCAAGCGTATACTCGCTTCCCGTGGCTAATGTCGCTGTAAGATCATCACTAACTTTGGCGTTGGCTGAGCTTAAGCAGTCTGTTTGAACAGATGAGATATCCACAGCATAGGCAGGTAACATCGCTGTTGTAGTTACCCGTATTCGCTGTGCTGATGTCATACTCTTTGGTAATTGAGTACCTTCTGAAACATTAATTCCTCGAGGTAAGTTCGAACCTGGAGCATCATTATTAGCATTAGTTGGAACACTAACAGCAACTTGAGTCACCACAGCAGGCCTATTACTACCAAAGTCAGACGTCAAACTACAAAAACCAGCCACACCACCATCATCAACACTGGCATTCTCTGTTGTGCCTTTACGAAGTAAGCTTGCATTCTTTGTTTGTGCAAAACGACTTGTTGTTGATGTTGGTTTATAACAAAAAATATATTCTCCACCTGGATTACTTTCATTTTCTTTTAAAGCCGCCCCAATTACATTACCAACGCTTGTTACCGTAGTTGGATCAAAATTATTAAACCATGCAAGCGGCGTATCAGAGGATTGAAAATTTAACTGTCCAACTTGACTATTTGTTGCCACACCTAATGAAACTATAGCAACACGAACAGCAAGGATTCCCACCACAATAATAATCAACAATATAATCATGACCACTATTAAGGTTGCACCACGCTGATGTTTTATATATGTACGTTTTGGATGGTTCATAGTGAATCTCCCATTGCATTACGTAGTGCAACAGTGGTGCTATATACTCTGCGTTGAAAACGTGTCGTTGTATCTGATGGCGTAGCTGTTTGATCCAACATTAAGACAGGCTGAGTTGGATCAATCGCATTATTTTGTGCATTATTTGCCGAACGCACTAATACTGAAATCTGTGTTGATAAAATTCGTGAACTCACCGTGACTTTTGTATTTGTTTCTGTTGCACTTCCAGCACCTGTTGTATTATCTGTTGCTGCAGTCTGAGCTACTGTACGGTACTGTGGAATTGTGTAATAAGCGAATTGATTCGAAACAGTTTTTGTAGTTGTCGAGGTTGAAGGGGTAGCTGTTCTATTTGTAATGGTCTTTGTAGTTTCCGTTGTTACCATTGCACCCAATAAGACATGAAAGTGATCAACACGAGGAATAATAATTTGCCCCGCATCTCCTAAACCAGTAATTGGTAAAGGAGAAATTGTATTTGTTGTTGAATTCACCGTTGTTCGTGCTGTAGTAGCTGCTATAACACCAGCAGCTGTTGCTGATGGTGTATTTGCATCACAAGCTAAAGCAAAGTCTGTAGAGGAACCATTACTATCGGGACGTACAAAATAACGCTGAACAACCAAATCGCCAGATAAAACGGTTGCACCTTCACAGTTAGTCATCTGCGTTGGTGCAAAAAATTGAATCGTCAATTGATCACTTACAGGATTTGCAATAACTGCGCCTGCTGAATCTTTTAAAGTTACTCGGGTTAGTCCTTTCCAATAGTTTGATGTGGTTGAAACAGTATCATCCTGCCCACGACTTAATAAAGCAGAATCAATATAAGCCGAACTACTCACTTTCGGTACAAAGTTAACATTGGTTGAACTTGTTGCGGTTGATCCCGTTAAAATAATTCCACCATAAGGTGTTTTATCATCCAGCTTTAAATTAGCTAAATTGTCTTGGTTCGCAAATCGAATATCTCGAACAATATAATCTAAACCAAAAATTCCACTGTCCTGAATTTCAGCATTGGCTTGCTGTAAGCGGCTTGAAAGAATTCCACCAGTAAATAATTGTACTGCAGCAGCGACGACAATTAAGCCTAGAACCAGTGCAACCATTAACTCAATTAAGGTAAAACCTGACTGCGACTTGACATTATTTTTTTTCATTAATAAACCTCCATCATGAGACAAGAGGCTCCAGCAACATAGATACCATTATTTCCCATACAACTAGAGACATCTGCAGAGCTGGTTGTTACGCCAGAAGCTGTATCTTCTTGCACCGTAGGCGATGTTTTACCCCAGAATGCATATAAACATTGGCGACGTATCGCCATTGTAGAAGTTACACCTGGACAATTATCCATGGTCAATTGCATTCCTAATTGATTAGCATTACGTGCTGCTTGATACGCATCGAATTGGGCAACTTGAATGGCTGTACATCCAGAATTAAAACAACTGGTAGGTGCTGTTGTTGCCGATGTAAGACCAGTGTAACTACGAACAAATGCAGGGTAACTCCCCATTTGGCTTTTATTAATACGCATATTTTCAGCAAGGCCACGCATAATCACCATCGCCTGAGACTTCTGCATCGCTTCAGCAGACGCATCATATGCTCTTAATTGCAAGGCCACGTACCCCAAAACGCCTATTGCCAGTAATAGTAGAGCAACAAGAACTTCCATTAACCCAATGCCCGCTTGTTCTTTATATTTGATCATCAGCAAGCACTCACTGTCGTATCTGGCTTAATAATGTATGCTCCTAGTCGAGTGATAACGATTGGCTTTTGAATCAATAACTTGGAATTACACAATGTAATCGTGGTGTCGCCTGTAATATTGGCGACTAAGCCATTGCTATCAAACCTTAAGGCAGAGGTTGTTGTGGTTGTCGTAGATGGCGGAGTCGTAATCACACTAACTGAAGTCGGGGTAGGAGAAATCGTCAATGACGTATTACTGTTTGCGACACCCCAGCTTAGTGTTCTTGCATTATTTGTACTTCCAGAAGAAGCAGCCAAATAAGCATCTATATTTGTCCTATTTAAAATTGCTTGGCTTTTAGCTTGAGATAATGCAGTTAGCAACTCCCTTGCATTTCGTTCATAACGTCTTTTTTCCATTAGGTTCGACATTGATGGCGCAGCCATGGTCGCAATCACCCCCAGCACAGAAATTGCTAACATCAATTCAATTAAGGTGAACCCCTGACTTTTCCCCATTTCCCCAGCACCCAATGATTAAAATTCACTACTCTATATTAAATTTTATTTTTACATAACCAATACAAAGCAGATAAGCACCAAAAAAAAACGGATGGAGTGCAATCCATCCGTTTCCAGTTCACATTTTTCTAATAAAATTAGGCTTGTATCACTTGGATACGCAACTCTTTTGGTAGACTAAAGGTAATGTTTTCTTCTCGTCCTTGTAGCTCTTTGGGTGGTGTTGCACCCCAATCTTGTAAACGCTGAATCACTTGTTTAATTAAAATTTCAGGCGCTGAGGCACCCGCCGTGACACCGATTTTACTGTCCTGTTTAAACCAAGCTTTTTCAAGTTGATCTGCATTATCGACCAAATATGCAGACTTACCCATACGCTCGGCCAATTCGCGCAAACGATTCGAATTTGATGAATTCGGAGAACCAACCACAAGCACGACATCACACTGTTCCGCTAGATCACGCACTGCATCTTGACGGTTTTGAGTGGCATAGCAGATATCATCTTTACGCGGACCTTGAATCAAAGGGAATTTGGTCCGCAATGCATCAATGACTTTAGCCGTATCATCAATTGAAAGTGTGGTTTGCGTGACAAATGCAACTTTTTCAGGATGCTTAACCATGAGTGCTTCGACATCTTGCTCATCTTCAACCAGATAAATCTCACCACCTCGAGACTTATCATATTGCCCCATGGTGCCTTCAACTTCTGGATGACCTTCATGTCCAATCAGAATTGCTTCAGTCCCTTCGCGTGCATATTTGGTCACTTCGATATGCACCTTGGTGACTAAGGGGCAGGTTGCATCAAAAACTTTTAAACCACGGCGTTCTGCTTCTTGCTGTACTGCTTTAGATACGCCATGCGCACTAAAGATCACAATCGAATCATCTGGGACTTGATCTAACTCATCCACAAAGACAGCACCACGCTGACGTAAATCATCGACTACAAACTTGTTATGTACGACTTCATGGCGTACATAAATCGGTGGGTTAAAACATTCCAGTGCCCGATTGACGATTGCTATAGCACGGTCAACACCAGCACAAAAGCCTCGTGGATTGGCCAACACGATTTCCATAACATCCTCTCTCATCAACTGAATTTTTACACCAAACTATTTCGTTTAATGGCACGCTACACTACAATAGCCAAGATATTTTATCATATTCAGGAAAAATATCATGTCGGGTCTCTTGTTTGTCGTTTCTGCAGCCTCAGGAACGGGCAAAACATCTTTGGTCAAAGCCCTACTCGATCGAGTCAGCAACCTACACGTTTCTGTCTCACATACCACACGCGGTCAACGTCCTGGTGAACTCGATGGTGTTCACTATCATTTTACCAGTAAAGAAAACTTTTTAGCACAAGTGGATGAAGGCGGCTTTATCGAATACGCGGAAGTCTTTGGTAACTACTACGGCACTTCTCAAGCCAAAGTTAAAGAGCAACTGCAACAAGGCCATGATGTTTTACTTGAGATCGACTGGCAAGGTGCTGAACAGGTTCGTCGACTTTTTCCTGAATCAAAACAAATCTTTATTCTCCCACCAACACAGTATGACTTAAGACAGCGTTTGTCTAATCGTGGTACAGATGCGGTCGATGTGATTGAACATCGTCTTAGTTGTGCCGTTGAAGATATGCGTCATTTTGCCAGTTTTGACTATGTCATTATTAATGATGATTTCAATAAAGCTGTGCATGATTTGGAAGCAATTATTACCGCAAACCGTTTGGTGACCTTGCAACAAAGCGCTCGCCATCAACAATTAATCGAAAACTTGATTACCCTTAATCGCGAATGACTTGAGTCTGGCAGAAAAGCCTTTTATACTACTCAGTCTTTTCAAATGTAATGTTCAAACGAGACAACTTATGGCACGTGTAACCGTTGAAGATTGTTTAGACCATGTAGATAACCGCTTCGAGTTAGTACTGGTGGCGAGTAAACGTGCACGTCAATTGGCACGTCAAGGCATGGAACCAACTGTAGAATGGGACAATGACAAACCAACAGTAGTTGCATTACGCGAAATTGCGGTTGGTCATGTCACTAAAGAAATTTTAAAACAACGCGATCAAGACTACCAAACATCAAATCTTGATATGGTATTGTCTACAAATTCATTAAACTTAGAAGGTTTCACTTTCTAAATCGAATTTGTTATGCGAAAAGCCCATTGTGAATACACTGGGCTTTTTTCTTTCTTGCAAAATTCAGCGCATATTGATAAAAGCAATATCCGTCATTGAAAAAATTTACGAGTTTTTATAATGAACAAATTGACAAGTTTCTCAATTTGCTTTTCATTAGAAGATAAGCGTAATGTCTTTGAGTACTAGCGCTAGAAATGAGTTTTCAATGGTATTCAATATGATTGAGTACATGTAGATTGTACTGAGTCACAAAATCATCCATGTAATACATCGTTAAAGTATCAACAGACAGATCATTACTGAATTCAAGTTATAAAAGGTGTTATATGCCAGGCGAAGAAGTCAGCCAAGCGAAGCAGCAGCTCAAAGTAATTATTGAAGCCTATCTCAAAGATAGTGACGTTCAACATGTGCTTGCTGCCTGCGATTTTGCTGATCTAGCGCATAGCGGTATTACACGTAAAAGCGGTGAACCCTATGTATTGCATCCGATTGCAGTCAGTTGCATTTTGGCGCATATGCGTCTTGATGCAGACACCTTAATGGCTGCACTTTTACATGATGTGATTGAAGATACTGAATTTACCAAAGATGAAATTGGGCAAAAATATGGGGTCGTCGTCGCCGAACTGGTCGATGGTGTTACCAAACTGAGCCATTCTAGCGATAAAGAATATAACAAAGCCGCATCATTCCGAAAAATTCTACAAGCGACTCTACAAGATCCACGTGTCATTATTATTAAACTGGCTGACCGTTATCACAATATGACCACCTTGGGCGCGCTGCGTCCAGATAAACGGGCGCGTATTGCTCAAGAAACACTTGATATTTTTGTTCCAATGGCGCGTCTGGTCGGTATGAACGAGATGGCGGATAACCTTGAACATCTCTGTTATCAAAATCTTGATTTAGACATGTTTAATGATGTGCAAACCGCATTATTGGAAACTAAGCCAAAGCGTTGTGAATACCAAGCGGTTTGGGAGCAAAAACTTTCTGAACTACTAAAAGCCTATGACCTCAAAGGTCGAATTAAAAAGAAAAATAACAATATCGAATTACTGCGCCATTTTATAAAAAATGAAATCGACTTAAATGAACTCAGCCACAGTCATGCCTTTGAAATCATTTTACAAAGTATTGCTGACTGCGACCGTCTGGTTGATGCGCTAAAAGATAATTTTCAGGTATTACAATACCGCGATCATATTCGCCGCCCTTTACCTGGTGGTAATCAGTCACTCATGATCCAGTTGAAAGGTGAGAAAACCACACTTTCCTTGACCATCCAAACTGAACTGATGCGTAAAGCAGCCCGTTTTGGTGTGGTACTGGGTGAAAATGCACCGCAAGCCTGTCGCTCAGCGATTCAGGCATCCATGCAGAACTTGAATACCTTAATTGATAGTGGCTGTGCGAAAACCACCTTTAGTGATCTGCTCGATTATTTGCACCAAGAAAAAATTTGGGTCTATACCCCACACGGACAATTGCATGAATTACCGCAAGGTGCGACCGTGGTTGATTTCGCCTATTCAGCCAGCTTGTTCTTAGGCAACCACGCGGTTGGTGCCAAAGTCGATGGTGAAATTCGCCCATTATCCACCCCACTACATAGCGGCCAAGTAGTTGAGATTATCACCGATGTGTTGGCAACACCGAATCCTGATTGGCTCAGCTTCATCAATACCCAAAAAGCACGTCGTGCATTACAGAATATTCTAAGAGAACAAGACATTGATGAGCAGCGCTTAGTCGGACAGCAGGCCTTAAACCGTGCCTTAAAACTGTTCCAGCGTTCAATCAATGATCTTTCTCCAACAGACTGGATCAATGTACTTGAATGGCGACACTTAGGTAGTAAAGACACGCTATTTGAACAGATTGCGGTAGGTGATCTATTACCCCAGTTGGTTGCCAATCATTTATTTGCACAAGACTATCACTCACAGCATCAAGATGCTTCTGATCGCTTAATCGTCGGTACAGAAGGCGTCGATGTCAAATATGCGCATTGCTGTAACCCAGTATTGGGTGACCCAATTCAAGGACATTTGTCGCGACGCGGTCTTATCGTACACCGTTCCCGTTGTCGGAACTTATTACACGAACAGCATCTGCATCCTGAAAACATCATGCCGTTACATTGGCAATCTGAAGAAATTGATGATGTTCGTTTCAGCGCCTATCTGTGCATCCATATGGCCATGAACGATGAACAAATTTCTGATTTGATCTATCAATGTCGTAAAGCCAAAACAGGCGTGGAAATGGTGCACTCGCAAGACCAAAAAACCTACGTGAATATCGTGGTCAGTAACCGAAATCAAATTGCTCAAATCATTCGAGATTTGCGTATGCACTTTGGCTTCCCACGTATTGAACGCTTGAATATGCCGATTGTTCAGCCTGAAGTTGCGAAATTAGCCACCGCCAGCTCAATATAAACATACTGTTCCAATCAAGCGTTTAGGCTACTTACAGGCATAAATATGCGAATAAAAAACTTCTGCTAGGGCGACTACGCAGTATTCAGCTCTTTCGTCGCTATGGTTTTGTGTTAAAGTCACAGAGATTTAAGATAGAAAAACGACATAGGAGAGCTAAATGTCACGCCAAGTTATTCATACTGAACACGCCCCTGCTGCTATCGGAACATATTCTCAAGCAATTCTCGTTGGCAACACGCTCTATCTTTCTGGCCAGATTGGTTTAGATCCGTACAGTATGGAACTTGTAGAAGGCATTGAAGCCCAGATTCGTCGCGTATTTGATAACTTAAAAGCGGTCTGCACTGCTGCAGGTGGCAGTCTAGCAGATATTGCGAAACTGAATATTTTCCTGACTGATCTCTCCCACTTCCAATTGGTGAATCAAATCATGGGCGAGTACTTTGCGCAGCCTTATCCTGCGCGTGCAGCATTGGGTGTTGCTAGCCTGCCGAAAGGTGCCTTGGTTGAAATGGATGGAATTGTGATCATTCCCTAAGCATTTTTTTAAATTTATATTTATCAAAAAGTTATAAATCATCAAAAATATCGCCGATCAGGCGGTATTTTTTTATTCAAATTCCCAATAAGAATATACTCATTGTTAGAATGAAATTCATTGACAAACGATAACAATTATCAATAATATCAATTATCGCATTTATATTTGTGGCTCACTCCCATGTATGTTTGTTTATGTCGTGGAATTACAGATCAGGATATCAAAGACGCCGTTGCAAATGGCGCAGAGAGCTATCGTGAAATCCGTGAACTACTCGATCTAGGAACATGTTGTGGTCGTTGTGCTCCAGAAGCCCGCGCTATTATCAGTGATGAGCTTGCTGAAATCGCCGCACGTATTTCTATAGCTGCCTGATTTATCTTCAAAATTACCGATCCAATTCAACTCGTGTTTTACGACTCCACCGCTTCCTGCAGAACCTAAAAAGTTCCTCATTTAAGCGGTTTTTTTATAAAAATCATAACCATATCATGATGTTTTTGATTGTGATTTTCATTTGCCGTTCAATAAATTACTCGCCAGTCGATTCGTTGTTGATTAAAATAAAATAAATTGCCTTAGCAACTAGGGCATCACTTGGTGTTTTTGGAGTAAGTGCAATGAAAGGCAATCGCGAAGTTATCAATCAGCTCAATCAAGTGCTGTATCATCATTTAACTGCGATCAACCAATATTTCTTACATTCTCGCATGTTTAATGATTGGGGAATTGAACAATTAGGTTCAGCTGAATACAAAGAATCTATCCGCCAAATGAAACATGCAGACAAAGTGATTGAGCGTATTTTATTCTTAGAAGGTTTACCGAATCTACAACACTTAGGCAAGCTGTATATCGGTCAACATACTGAAGAAGTCCTGAACTGCGATATTCGCAAGGTCAAAGAAAATATCGAAGCAATTAAACAAGCTGTTGAACTTGCAGAAGCAGAACAGGATTATGTGACCCGTGATTTGGTTCAAGAAATTCTAGAGAAAGAAGAAGAGTATTGGGATTGGCTCGACACCCAACTTGATCTGGTTGAAAATGTGGGTATCGAGAATTATATTCAAAGCCAAATTTAATTCGTCTCTTCAACCCCAACTATTTATTGAGTTGAATCAAAAATAAAGCCCTAATTAGGGCTTTATTTTTATCTCGCTTGCTTATTCATCTCAACCACTTCTGGCAAGCTGAGTGTTTGTCCATACAACTGCTGTAAAATAAACAGTTGCTGTTCTGCTTCTTCAAACTTGTGATTATAAACCAATACCTGTGCGTACTTTTTCAGGTTATAAGGGGTTGCTTTATTTTTGACTAAAGCATTAATCCACTCCAAATCACGCTCTGACATTTGTGTTTGAGGTTTTAGACTGATCCAATCAAGTCGCTGCTGAAATTGCGTTAGCAGTAGAATTTTAGAACTTCCCAGTATCTCTACTGTCGGTTGCTGCTTTTTAAAAATCAAGCGGCTATTTTCCTGAAATAGCTTGTAATCACGCCAGATCAATAACAACAGTACGATACCAATCAGCCAAATAAAGCGAACGACATGTTTATTTAAAGTCACTGCTTTTAGCTGAGGTGTTTGTGCTTGAACTAGCCCTAATAAAAAGCCCATAGGCAGCAGGAAATACGCATAGCGTTGTGGAAACTCCAGCATGGCATGAATCAGGATTGCAGCGACCATCATGATTGCAATCACCGAAGTGCTGTCTTTGGCATTTCGATCTAACCAAAAGAACCACAGTCCCATATAAGCAATAATGAACAATCCAAGTGGCAAACCATTCCACACCAACAAATCAAGTAATACATTATGTGCACTGATCACCCACTCATGTGAGGGATGTAAATTGAAAATACTGATTTGCGCAACGCTGGTCTGATTCCAGCCATAGCCTAACCATGGCTGTTGTTTCAACGCCAACAGCATTTGCGTCCAAATATCAAAACGCAAATATCCAGAACTGGCACGTTCAGCAACACTACTTGTTTGGATGACTTCTGAACTAAAGAGATTACCTAGCAATGGTAACCCCCAAATCGCAATCACAAAGAAACCTATACACCATACCCAGAGCAGTCTAAAGTTGAAACGCGGTTGCTGCTTATATTGTTTATACATCCAATAAAAGAAGATAAACAAACACACCACCCATGACGTTCGAGACTGAGTTAAAGCAACGGTAAATAGAATCAATAAACTCGCTAGCAGTAACCAATATGACGCTATGGCTCTTTTTTCATAGAGATATAATGCGCCCATCAACCCCATAATCAAAAACGTGGCTAAGTGATTTGGCTGGCCAAAGTTAGCATAAGGTCGATCCCCTTTTAACTGCATGATGCCATTAATGACACCACCTAGCCCACACCACTGCACAATCGCCATGACACTACAGACCATCGCAATACCGAATAGAAGCTTTGATATCTCCTGCATCAGCGCTTCACGCTGATCAGCTTGCAAAGAAAGATTATAACCAAGCACAATCATCAGCCAAAAAGCCAATACATAAAGAGAGCTTAATAGTGCCGTGCTAAAGTCATTGACCAGACCAAAGCTCCATTGCAGCAATGGAACAGCAATAATTGGCGTGATCCAGAGTTGGGCTCGTGGAATAATTATTTTTTTATTGAGAAATACAGCAAGTAGGACTAAGCCAGCTGAAAAGCTGGCGAGCTCACCTGAAAAAGTCACCCAAGGGTAAGTATGAAATGGAGAAAGCCAAGCAAAGCTGATCAGAACGCTGGCAAGAAAAAAGCATAAAAATTGCATAAGGTATCTTAGAAAAGCACTTATCTCTTATAATACAGCAAAGTACTTTATACAGCTTAAACAAGTCAGATAAACTACATTTCTCAACTGATCAAGTCGTGTCCCGATTATATTTCTATTTAAAAAAATTAAAGATATTTATAAGATTGAGTATTTTTGTATAGCCATACATATTAGAATACATACATATTATCAATGCTTTATCAAAATGAAAACCGAGCCTAAAAACAAAAACATGTCACATCTTTACACCCTGATTAACAACAAGATCACAACTCAGCAATTAACGATTGCTGTGGTTGGCTTGGGTTATGTCGGTTTACCGCTCGCCTTGGCCTTTAGCAAACAATTTAAAGTCATTGGCTATGACACTAATCAAAAAAGAGTAAGTGAACTTACAAATCAACAAGACTCTACGTTAGAGATCAGCCGCACAGAACTTGGTGATTTATCTAATCTTCATCTGAGTTCTGATCCAGACAAACTCACGGAATGTGATGTTTTTATCGTCACAGTACCGACACCAATCGATCATTTTAAACAACCCGATTTAAATCCCTTAATTCAAGCATCAACCACAATTGCAAGACATTTAAAGGCTGGCGATATTGTGATTTATGAATCTACAGTCTACCCCGGTGCGACCGAAGAGGTTTGTGTTCCAATATTAGAAAAATATTCACAACTCAAGTTTAATCAAGATTTTTTTGTAGGTTATAGTCCCGAGCGTATCAATCCTGGCGATAAGAGCAAAAGTGTTACAACCATTAAAAAAGTTACTTCAGGTTCAACACCAGAAATTGCCGATTTAATTGACCAAATTTATTTAACTATTATTACCGCAGGCACACATAAAGCTACTTCAATCAAAGTAGCCGAAGCAGCAAAAGTAATCGAAAACACTCAACGTGATGTTAATATCGCCCTCATCAATGAGCTTGCTCTTATTTTTAATAAGCTCGGCATTGATACTGAAGAGGTGTTACAAGCTGCAGCGACCAAATGGAACTTTCTACCTTTTCGTCCAGGGCTCGTTGGTGGGCATTGTATCAGCGTAGATCCATACTATCTGACACATAAGGCTCAATCTATAGGTCTACACCCAGAGATTATCTTAGCGGCGCGTCGATTAAATGACCGTATGGGTGAGTATGTTGCGACGCAACTCATCAAAGAAATGGTTAAACAAAAGATCCAAGTTGTCGGGGCAAATATTCTGGTGATGGGACTGTCATTTAAAGAGAACTGCCCAGATATTCGCAATACTAAAATCATTGACCTGATTCAATCACTCAAAGAGTATGATTTGAACCTTGATGTCTATGATCCTTGGGTTGATCCATCAGAAGTCATTAAAGAATATGGTTTGGAACCTGTTCAAACCCTTCAACCAGCTCATTACGATGCGATTGTACTGGCTATTGGGCATCAACAATTCAAGAGCATGAGTTTTGAGGAACTTCAGGCTTTAGGTAAGGAGAACTTTGTTCTTTATGATCTCAAATATATCCTCCCTCCTCACCAGTCCAATCTCAGATTATAATTTAAATACCACGGCAACTAGAAGGTAAGTATGTTTGCTGAATATTAGAGGAAGCACACTCCCAACGTGTTGCACCATTATCTCTATATGCCATCATAGCAATTGTGATCTGCTTACCCGCAATATTTTGATTGGTATTTACTGAATTAAGAGTAAATTCGAATGCACATATTGCTCCCGTATAAGCAGTGCTAAGACTAATTCGATTCACATACTCTGTATCAATCAATCCTGATACTGGAACACCTAAGTCAACAATACTTGTTGGACATGTGCCGAGTTCACCATATTTTGCAATTAATTCATTTTTAAAATAGCCTGTTATTGCTAAAGCTTCTGCCACTTGCGCTCTAGCCACAAAATTCTGGTACGCGGGAATAGCTATACTTGCCAAAATACTAATTATGGCCATAACAATCATAAGCTCAATTAGTGTAAATCCCTTGACACTAGTCATTACTCCACTCCCAATACAATATAGGAGCTTATAAACAAAAATCGTGCCAAATAAATAAAGTGTTTAAATTCAAATATTTAAACCAAACCCCATCAAAAAAGTAAATGACATATTTTGTCAAATGATGACTTACTCGATTCATTTATTTAATAGAAGTTAAACTCTCACACAACAAAGGCTTACAAGTTTCAAGAGCTATCTTCAGAATTAATTTCCCACTACACTCTAAAGATTTATTCTCCCTGCGCAAATTAAATTTAGTTTACCTATAGCATCTAACTTGAAATACTAAGTTATTTAATTTTATGAAATATCTTAGATACATTTGACCGAATATCCTGATATATTTCTAAATTGTTTACCCAAAGTGTCAATAAAGAGAATAATTGTGAGTAAAAATCATATTTTTATAGTCGGGACGAGAGCACAACTCATAAAAGTTGCACCAACTCTTAAATTTTTTGAGGATAATCAATTATCTACAAAATTTATTCTGACTGGACAACATAAAGACACTATGGGTGATCTTATTCAAGAATTTGATATCAATACTCCTCCAATCCAACTTATTAAAGATAAAGAGCACTCTTCAATTATAAACTTGTTATTATGGATGCCTATGATTTTCTTTATTTTAATAAATACTTTAAAAAAAGAGAAAAAATCATATATTTTTGTGCATGGTGATACCCTTACTACCCTATTTAGCACTATAACAGCAAAGCTCACTGGACATACGGTTGTACATTTAGAGAGTGGTTTAACTTCAAATAAGCTTTTTAATCCATTTCCAGAAGAAATTATTAGACGTATTGTCTTTAGATATACAGATATTGCATGTTGCCCAAGCTTACAAGACACTCAAAACATGAAAAAATATAGCAGACTTCATATACTTAATACTCATGGAAATACAATATTAGATAGTATTCAATGTTTAAAGATTGGCGAGCATATTACAAAGAAGCCTAATACTATTTTAGTATCTCTACATAGATTCCAAAATATTTATAATAAAGAAAAACTTGCAGAAATTACAGAAATGTTAATTCGCTTAAGTACTCAAAATAGAATATTTTTCGTCTTACATCCAGCCACAGAAAAAAAGCTAAACTCTCATAATTTACTTACTCGTTTACAAGGACAAGCAAATATAGAATTATTACCAAGAATGACTTATCAGAACTTCTTGAATCTTTCACTTTCAAGTGATCTCGTGATTACTGATGGTGGTTCCAATCAAGAAGAGCTTTCGTTCTTTGGACATCCAACAATTATTTTAAGAGATACTACAGAGCGGCAAGATGGTATTGGAGAAAATGCAATTCTAATAAATGATACTCACGAAATAGTGAGCTATATTCAATCAAAAGGTTACCTATCCCTACAAAGGAATAAAAGTAAGCTAGAAAAGTCCCCAAGTGCTATGATTGGTAAATACTTTAAGGAGCTTAATAAGATTAATTAAACTAAATTTGTCTAATCAAAGAATTAAAGCATTCTAAATTATTTTTCCAATCAGGAATTTCTATATTTACTTTGGTTAAATAAGTAAGTTGGTCATTTATTTTAAATGCTAATGATTCAAAATCATTAGCATCATATAGTAAGTCTTGTTCTAACAACTTTTTCATATCACCAACATTTGTCGATATAATTGTCAAATTTGTTGCTAGCATTTCATATGCTTTTTGAGGAAAACAATATCGTCCAAAGTTATCATCAGGGATACATAAAATCCCGACATCTAAAGCTTGAAATAGATAATTAACATCTGAATGAGGAAGCAGACCAAGGTAAATTACTCTATTATCATCTGGTAAGACCGTACACTCTCCAACAGGACCAGCCAATACAAGATAAGCATCAGGATTTTGTTGACGAACAATTCTCCATGCACTTAACAAGTCATTAATTCCTTTAGCTTTTGTTAGACTTCCAGCAGTTCCTATTAATTGTGCCTGAATAGGTAATTTTAATTTTTTCCGCGCCTCAATTTTATTTCCTTGAAAGAATAATTCTTTATCTATAACACTAGGCATTGTCAAGATGAATGGCACATCAGGATGATCTTGTTTTATTTTTTCAGCTAGACTATGGCTTGTGGTACTAATTAATTGCGCAGAATCTAATGCATGCTGAAACAAAGTCTTAATAAACGGAATTTTGGCTTGACCATAGGATTCAAAATTATCATATAAGTCTGCTACAAATGGTTTATTCAACTTTTTTGCGCACCATGCTCCTAAAACAATATGAGGGATATCGGATGCCGCAATAACAATATCTGGTTGAGATTGTTCTATTTTTTTTAATAGATAGATGGGATAACTCAATATTTTTAATTTCTGATAGGCTGAATAACTTTTAGATGTCCAAATCAGATACTTATTTTCATCAGATTCATTCCAAACACCATCAATATGAGATTGATAGCTTAGACAGAAGCATTCAACCTGATGCCCCAATAAAGCAAGTTGATTTGGTATCTCATATAAACGAGCATATCTGTCCAAAATGACATCTTTAGACATGTATTGTCGTTTACATAAGAATGCAATTTTCAATTATTTTTCTCCAGAATTTTATATGCTGCATTTAGAGCAGCACCTACAACTTGATCCATGTTGTAATAACGATATTCAGCTAAACGTCCTACAAAAGTGACATTTCCCTCTAAATTTGCAAGCTCCTGATATTTTTTAAATAATGTCTCATTTTCAGTACGTGGAATTGGATAATACGGATCGCCATCAGCCATCGGGTATTCTTTAACAATTGAAGTTGAAGAATGATTTTGTCCGGTTAAATGCTTAAATTCAGTGATACGAGTAAAATCAAAATCATTTGGATAATTCACCGTACCTACACTTTGACTCCACTCTACTTTTTCTAAATGCTCATGCTCAAAGCGCAATGATCGATATGGCAACTTTCCAAATTTAAAATCATAGAATGCATCTATCGGTCCTGTATATACGATATGATCAAATTCATATTGCATTAATACATCTTTGAACTCAGTTGCAAGCTTCAATTGAATATTTGGATGATCCAACATGTTCTCAAACATTCTCGTGTAACCATATAGTGGCATCGCTTGATAAGTATCAGTAAAGTAGCGATCATCTGTATTCGTGCGTGTTGGAATACGCGCCGCAACCCCAGCTTTTAATTGTGATGGCTCTAAACCCCACTGCTTCCTTGTATAATTTAAAAAGAATTTTTCATAAAGATCTCGTCCTACCGAGTTAAGAACAACGTCTTCACTCGTTTGTATAAGAGGGCGGACTTCTCGTACTTTATCGAAATATTCAGTAGCTTGTGCTTCTGTGAGCTCTAAATTATAGAGCTTGTTTAAGGTATCCCGATTTATAGGAAATGGATATTCTTGTCCATTAACAACACCACGAACCCGATGCTCATAATTTCTCCACTCAGTAAATTTCGAAAGATAATTAAAAATTCGTTCACTATTGGTATGAAATATATGTGGACCATATTGGTGTATCAAAATCCCATGTTTATCTATCACATCATAAGCATTTCCTGCAATATGATCTCGACGATCAACAACGAGTATTTGATGCCCTGCCTCAGCCAGTTCACGTGCAACAACAGACCCAGCAAAGCCCGCTCCTAAAATTAAAAAGAACAATTTACTCTCCTACTATTTAATTTTTTAAATTCTCTTTTAACTTGAAAAATAATCTAGGAGATATACATAAAAGTAAAGATGCTAGAAAACCAATCCATATACTAATTGAAAAAAACCTCGAAAAATATCTAACCCATAATACTGAAATATATTTTCTTTCAAAATATTTATCTTCTTTACTCCTACTAAAAACATCATTTATATAATGTGACGTATATAAAGTGCTATTTAAATCCTTAACATTATCAACAAACCTATTTGGGAAGACAATATCAGAGTCCTGCCAATCATAAGTATGAAAATTTAAAGAAATCAACAATTCAGAAATTTTAAAATAATAAAAGTTAATAAATCCAGGGAACTTCATTTTAATTGAAAAATTATTTCGATTTAACCAACCCACCATAAGAGTTTGTTCAGGAACAAGTTTTTCATTTGACATATAAGGATAAAAAAAACACATCCAAATTTTCTTCTTAGAAAACATAGCATCTTCATACTTTAAAATTTTTCTATCCCAAAGCCTAGTCATATCCTCTTTACTACCAAATTGAACTACGTCACTTATATGAAATAACAAACAAGCATAAGAAGTTGGCTTTCTCATATATAGATTAGTTACATTAATAGATCTTTCATTTAATATATATTTTTCTAATTCATTATCATCATTATTTTGATTTTTATAAATTTTAAAAAAACTTACCCCCTTTAAAAACAAGTCAGCTCTAAACTTAAGAACATATTTTTTAGTACACAAACAAATACCTTGAAATGTAGACACCACCATTTTATTATAATTCCAGGTTTTATCATGAAGTGTAAGAAATGAAGGCGGCTCTTTATTATATAAAACATGATTTACAATTGATTCATCACACTTTTGGCCGACCCAAGTTGATACCACAATTTCAGCATTTGGCAAATATTTTTTAATAGAGTTTACACAACGATAGAATAAACAATTTTCATCACCTTCTACATAATGAGTTAATCCTTGGATAACGACAGAGATATTAGATGAATCAATTGTTTCACCATCATCAATTACTTTCATTTACTCATTCACCATAAACTTATCATTTAAAGCACCAGGTATTTTAACTACAACATTAACAGTATCAGTTAAAGCTTCAAATGCTGTGATCTCTCCAGGCTCAAGAACTATAATATCCCCTTCACACCACTCCCTATTAACCATTCTTACTTTACCACTTAAAATCATTGTAACTTCAGTAGCAACTTTATGATAATGAGCCTCTTCAAATTCGCCAGCCTTATATTTCTTCACAGCGACTTCACAGATGTCTGTTTTTAATGCACTTGGAGAAAATCCCCCAACAAACCAACCCTTTACCATATTTTCATATTTAAAACTATCCATTACAAAACCTCCTTAAGTTGAAATAATATTAACTATTCTTCCTCTCAATAAATGCTTCTAATTGCTCTAATTGTTTCTCACTCTTAATTGGATGGTATAAATTTTTATCTATTTGATATATT
This sequence comes from Acinetobacter proteolyticus, assembly GCF_000367945.1. Classification (GTDB taxonomy): domain Bacteria; phylum Pseudomonadota; class Gammaproteobacteria; order Pseudomonadales; family Moraxellaceae; genus Acinetobacter; species Acinetobacter proteolyticus. Next base: position 3,426,894 of record NZ_KB849179.1, on the reverse strand, counting down.
CCTATTTCTTTATGGGCTAGAACTAACTCATTTAAAACTGGGCAAATATAAAACAATCCATTCAATGAGGCATCTTTCCGAATCATCTTTTTTGTAGCATCAACAAAGTCTTTCCCGTTCTTAAACCAATAATAACCAACTGTTGCATATTGACTAATTGGCCGTTTTTCAGCAGCTTCTACTACCAAATTATCTTTCAAACTGACATAGGAGTATCTTGGATGAATCGAGTTGAAGCTTACAACTCCAGCATCTAATGATCTTTCCTTAAAACTCTTTATAGGTAATGATAAATCAATGTCCAATAATTCATTGATATTTAAAATCAATAACTCATCAGTATTATCAATATAAGGCACAGCAAGTAATGCTGTGCATGCTGCACCTTTAGTATTATTACCAACCTGCAGTATCTTTGCATCTGGAGCTAATAAATGAATAATATTATCCAAGTAATAATAACGCACATCACTACTTCTTAATGCAATAATAAGCTGAATATCCTTACCCATAGTTAATTGACAAGCATTAATTAAATGTTGAATTAATGGTGTACCATCAAATTCAACCAAGGGTAAAGGATAGGCCTCATTCTGCTCATCTACTATATTTTGTCCAGCTGCTAACAATAAAATATTCATAATCGCTCTTCAATTACTGCAAGATAATTCTCAATTTTAGTCAGATTAACATCATAAACATCTCTTACTTCTAATACATGCGCACCTGATAATCTTGCCGCTTTAATACCATTTTCATTATCCTCAATGATTAGACATTCATGAGGATGTAGTTGCAATTTCGACATGGTTTTCAAGTAAATTTCAGCATCTGGTTTTGGTTTAATTACATCAGAAGCAGAAACTATGACAGACAAATATTGTGCTAAACAAGCTTTTTCCATCATTACCTCTACTGTATCTCGTACAGAATTAGAAGCTACAGCAAGTCGATAACCACTAGTCTTTAATGATGAGAGAGCATATTCATGGATAAATTTTGGTTTACATTGAGTATAGACCATTTCCATAGTATATAGTTGCTTCATTTCATTAATGAATAAATGTAACTCTTTAGGTAAGTCTGATTCTAAAGATAACATTTCTAATTTTTTTTTTGTTGGAAGCCCATCATAAGTTGTTAAATGATCATACCGACTAATAGCGAAACCAAATAGCTGAAGTGCTTTGTTTAAAGCTTCGTAGTGCCACTCCTTTGCCTCAATTAAAACTCCATCCATATCAAAAATAATGGCTTTAATTTTTTTCATTATGTGTATCTCCGAAAAAAAAATTTCGAGCTAATTCGGGGTAATCTGTACATAAAATTAAATTAGGTGATTTTTTTAAAGAATAAATCTTTTCCCACAAATCCTTTTGACTACGTCCATGTAATTCAGAAGAAACAATACATACCTTTTTTCCTTGGCTTAAGAACGACTCTATTAGCTCTACACTATACCAATCAGTATAAAAAGCATCTAACCAAATACCACTAGATTGCTCTAACCAAATCGGGTGCCGCTCAACTTCACTAATCCGAGTAAAAACAGGAATGTTCAGATCTAAATATACTTTCATATCAGGTATAGACATATCAAAAACAAACCAATTCAAACTAGGATATTCATTCATAGTTTGAAGTAATGGTTTAGCTAAACCATCAGCTTTTATATTTAGAGCTAAATATAGCGACTTACTTCCTAGAAGATTCAGAAAATCACTAAGATACATGGATTGACTTATAGGAATATCATGTGAAATCACAAGCCTACCCATTTGATCACGAATATCTGTTTCAGTACCAAAATCCAGATCAAATGATCTTTGAAATGCAACTAACGTATTTTTTTCATGTTCTGCTTGCCAGTATCCACGATGACTTAAAATTTCCATCATTCTTCTACCACACTCTTTGAAAGCGGAAGTTTTAAAAAGACTTCCAAATCTGTAGGAGTACCCAATCCATACATTCCTTCTGCTTCAGAACCAATATTATATATACCTATTTTTTTATTTTTTGATATTAACTTATTATAAACAGGCGCAACATAATACTCATTATTAGTTTTTTCTTGATTTTTAATCATAATTTCTGCTGCTTCAACAAAATCTCTTCCATGAGAAAAATTATAAATCCCAACAGTTGCTTCATTAGAAATAACCTGTTTTTCGACAACTTTATCTACAAGACCCTCATGATTTAATGAAACGAATGACCACTTTGGATCATTAGCATTCATTGTCATAATAAGACCATCTAATTTTTCTACATTAATTTTTGAAAGATAATCATTAATAGAAATATCAACATATTGATCACTATTTGCGATCATTAATGCATCATCATTATTAATATAGTCTTTTGCATATAAAACTGTACAAGCAGCACCATCAGTCACTCCATCAACCCCAATAACAATAGAGTTTTTCGACCATTGATTTAATTTTTCTTTTAAATCATACTGCAGAATATGTTTTTCCTGGCAAATAAAAATAAATCGATGTGGCTGACTTGGCTTTATATTCTTAACAACCAATTTAATCATTGGAATATTATGAATACTTATTAAAGGCTTAGGATTTTCATAACCCTCTACCTTAAATCTACTGCCCGCACCAGCCATAGGTATTACAATATTTAACATTTGATATCCCCTCTCAAAATTCAACCTATAAATTAATAATCTGATCACATTTCGCTACGGCAGTTTCTCTATGTGCGATAATAACTATCGTTTTTTTCCCACTTAGAGATTGAATTGCTTCATTAACTGCTTTTTCAGTTTCCACATCTAAAGCACTTGTGGCTTCGTCCATAAATAATATCTTCGGTTTTTTATATAAAGCTCGAGCTATGCCTAAACGTTGTTTTTGCCCACCAGATAACATTATTCCTCTCTCACCAATCATAGTATTATAACCATCTACTAAGTGCTTAATTATAAATTCATGTAACTGTGCTTGTTTTGCAGACGATTCAACTTGATCCCAATTAATTTTATCTTTTTCTATACCGAATGCGATATTCTCAGCAATACTCTTATCTGCTAGATAAATACTTTGAGGTACATACCCAACAATTTTATGCCATATTTGAATATTTTCATTTGTTAACTTAACTCCATCAACTGATATCGTTCCATGTTGAGGTTGAAGGATTCCTAACATGATATCCATTAATGTACTTTTTCCACTCCCGCTTCTTCCTATAATACCCAAACTAGTATTTTTTTTAACTTTCAGACTAAAATTATTAATTATTATATGCTCAGGCCTATTTGGATATGAAAAACAAATATTTTCTAAAATAATTGATTGTTTGAACTCCAGGTTCTGATCTAACGCCGCTGGACTATTTTCTAAATATTTTTTTTCTAAAAGAAACTCTGGCATTAATATAGATAAAATTTGCTCTGAAAATCTAATTTGGGAAATAGATCTATACATATTTTGTGCTGCTGGCAACATACGATAAGCAGCAAAACCATATAAACCTAATATTGGTAAAATATGAGAAACTTCTTTACCAGATATAACAAGTATCATAGCTAAACTAATTAAACATCCATACCCTACGGTTTCAATAATATTGAGTGGGATTTGCCCTAAAGTATCACGTGTTGCTATATGCCTGGCAAAAATACGGGATGACTGCTCGAATTTTTCAATATATCCTTTTTTTGCATTATTAATAATTACATCCTTTATGCCTGCCAATGCCTCTTGACATGCTTGGTATCGTTCTGTATTTGCCTGCGTAAATTCACCACCAATTTGTGTAAGTTTATTTTTCACTAAAGTATAAATAACTGAATAAAACAGTATGAGTACAATTGCAGTTGAAACAGCCATAACTGGATCATATAACAATAGAATCCCAATCATTGCAAATAAAACCATACCATATGACATCAGCGTTAAAGCAGGTAAAATCATAGTCCAAATTAGTTGATCTACTTCAGATAAAATATTTTTTATAAGCGTTGCACTGTTTCTCTGAATAAAAAACTCATAATTTTGTTGTAAATATATTTTAAGTAATCGAGTAGAAAAATAATGTCGCTGCAAACTTGAGAAACGATTCACTGCATATTGAGTAACAATTTTAAAAAAAGTTGAGGAAACAACAATAATTAATGATAAACACCCAAGATAAATAATAAAATCCTGTTTATTTACAGAATTTGAGAATCCATAAAACATTTTCAAATAGTAATTTGAATCTACAATATCTGGATTAGATAAAACAGCTAAAAATGGCATAATTGAAAGAACACCAGCAGATTCAATAAAAGCCATACCTATGACTAAAATTAAAACATAAACTACTTTACGTTTATCAAGCGGAGATAAAATCTGCCAAAGTTGCTTCAAGCTTTTTAACACAATTAACCTACTTTTCTTTATACATGAGCGCAGTAATTTGCTCTGAAATTAGACCCATTAAAAAAATCATGACACTTCCTGTATATAACAGTGCACTCATATTGGTAAAGCGATGATACTCATAAAGTGTATAACCATACCAGCTTGTAGCCATGAAAAATAATACAACAGCAATGGGTAAAAACATTTTTAAGGGTGAGAACAAAGTCGCAATTTTAAAAATAATCAGAAAAAAACGAACCCCATCTTTAATTGGGTTAATATGACTTTTACCAATTCGCTTAGCTGCATGAATAGGTACATAAGTCACCGAGTAGCCAGCTCTAAAGAATGCCATGGTACTGGTTGTTGGGTAGGAAAACCCATTAGGCAATAAATACAGAAATTCTCTAAATTTATTTGCCTGCACAGCTCTAAAGCCTGAAGTTAAGTCCTCCACTTCATGCTCAGTCATATATGTAGCAAGATTATTATACAAAGCATTTGCCACGCCCCGTCCAATACTAGCTTGAGATCCCCTCTGTCTGGCACCAACAACAAGATCATAACCCTGTTCGATTTTACCCAATAACAAAAAGATATCATCAGGATTGTGTTGCCCATCAGCATCCATAAAGACAAGCACATCACCTGTTGCTGTTCTTGCCCCAGTTTTAATTGCTGCACCATTCCCTTTAGAGTATGGATGCGAAACTACTTTGGCTCCGGCCCCAGCTGCAATCTCTGCTGTGTCATCTGTTGAACCATCATTAACAACAATAATTTCATGAACAATATTAAGTTGTTTTATTTTATCAACTGTTTGCCCAATAGCCCCAGACTCATTTTTAGCAGGTAAAACGACTGTAATTTTATTCATAACTTTTACCAAAAATTTTTGAAGATGTATTCATATCCTCAATTGATTTTTTCAAACTATTTAGACTAATCATCCAAGACTCTTTTGCTGCATTATTTGGCGCATAAGTTAGGGATTCATTAATCCATTTTATTGCCTCATCATTGTCATGTATTTGAAATAAATTTACAGCGACAAGTTGTGCGATAGATAGACTTGGATAATCATAAAATGCCTTTTTTGCAAATTCGACATATGAGTCAATAACACCTAATGACTTGAAATTTAAAGCAATTTCATAGTGTATATGATGTCTAACTTTGGGATTTCTTTCAACTCTTGCTAATTTCAAAAGTCCTTCAAGAAAAGACTGATAATCTTGTATAGATACACCTACACAGTGCCCTTCTCTGATTAAACTACCAAGCTGAGCTAACCCCGTAGTGAACTCTAACGTAGCTTTTACTTTTGGAGCATTTTCAATCAACTTTAAGAATTGTTGTTTGTTTTCAAAAAGATTAACTTTTGTGGAACACATTTTTGTCATGATTCCAATCCCAACACTAATATGCTCAGGATGCTTTTGATAGAAATCAGTTAAAATTTTAGTCGAAGCCTCCTTAAAACCATATAAATCGTATTGCCAAGATAAAGTTTGAATTGCTCTTGTAGATTCAGGATTTCTCATAGCCCATAGCTCAGCTGCAATTAAAGGCTGTCCCCAGATATAAGTGACTTGTTGTGTTGAATAAATAGGGATGCCACTATAAATTATTGCCAAAAACCAGACCATAAATCGAGTAGTTGTTACATATAAAGCTTCAGCAATTAAGACGGGTAAGAAAAATGAAATACCTAGAATTGCAAGATAATTTCGATGTTCAAAGTATAACTCTAATGGAATGAATGTTGACTCAATTAAATGTGCAGATAAAAAGAAAAAAACAGAAAAGGTTAGAAATGCTACCCACGCCATATTATTTTTTATAAATAAATAACTTAAAAATACAATCACCCCTATCCAGAAAAGTAAAGCTAGCCAGGGTTGATACATTTCCCAAGAATAGATTGGATAACCATCATGAAAAGGCCCAAAGTCTATTGCTCTTGGTAAAATAGTTTGCTTTATATAATCAAGCAAAATAATTAACTCTGTTGCAAGCCTTTCTAACAAACTAAATTCTCTGTAATAATTATAATTATTGATCATTCCATTCCAAGCTATAATGCCATAGATCAATAAAAATATAGGTATAACCAGCAAACTTAGCTTGGACCAAATGAACCATATTTTTTTATATGCTGGTTTTTCTAAGCTTCTAAATAGAAATAACTCACATAATGCAATATATATTACCGTTAGCACCCCATTTTCTTTAGCATATACACTAAGCAAAACCCCTAAAGATACAATGGAACTCATAATAAAAAGTTGGGAAATACGATGTGTCCCCGTATATTTTATCCGCCACCAAATAAAATATGCCAAAGTTACTAAACTAAAAAATGCAGAAACAAGAGTCATTCTTTGCACGGGCATAAGAATCGCACTTACTTGAATCGGCGAAAAAACCCAAAAACATGTCGCAAAACAGGCCATCCACCAAGCATTACTTCGATATTTTTCCTGAATTTTAAAAAGATGATAGGCAATAAAATAGACCAAAAGACTATTCAGTACATGCCAGATCAATGAAGTCTGGACAAAACCCCATGGATTATTAGGCCAATCACTAAAATTTGGAATAAAGCTCAATAAGGAAATTGGACGGCCTGTTGGCCCCGCTCCACCACCAAAGGCAAAATTGATAATCCCTTGATAAGTATTGGCACTTGCTAAGCCTTTTAAATTTGCGAGGTCATCAAATTGCCAAGTCAATCCTTTTGCTTGGGCATAAATAAAATACAGACAAGTAATCAGAATAGAAAAAAAGAACAATAAATATCCTAGTTGTTTTTTTTGTATCGCTCTAGGTTGGAATTCCAAACACGTTCTCCAAGAAAATTACCTTAGCATAAAAAATCCAGCATATAGCTGGATTTTTTAGTATCCCATAAATTAACGGAATGCTTTAGGTGCCCATTTAGCATCAAAACTACAAACGCCTTTCCACACAACGCTACCACCAGCATCACGTGGAGTAACAGTACAAGTTCCGTTATTAATTTTTGAGTTTACATTACGACCATAAGTTGCTGTGATTGCACCGCCAGTTCCGACTACAACCTGAGTGACATATGTACCAACAATAGATGCCGCAGCTGGTACGCCTGCCGAAGCATTAGAAGCAGGGAAACGTCCTTTATCCGCCCAGAAATCAGCAACACCTGCTTTCGCTCCAGCCATTAAGTTTACGCCTTCACCCACTTGTGTGCGAATAACATAATCCTGATATGCAGGAATCGCAATCGCAGCCAAGATACCGATAATCGCGACAACGATCATCAATTCGATAAGAGTAAAACCCTTTTGCATTGATTTCATAACATTTCTCCAATGAGTATTTTTTTATAAGCTTTTTTCAGCTATTTAGTAATTAGCATGTTTTATGCCAGTCCTTAGCTTAGCTAATTTTAACCTAAAAAAACAGGGACTTAAAAAAAATTCATGTTGGATAAAATCAGCGCAATTCAGACATTTTAAGAAAAAAAATGACAAATAACGTCATCTTTACTGCTTAATTATTCATTTTTTTCGCTAACGAATTTGACTATTTTCTACTTGTATGTAAATTGAGCGACCCAATTCACAGAAAATTTATTGATATTTTTTTTACCGCTTATCAGAAGATATTTGGCATAATCGACCGATAATAGATTTAATGTACAGAACATTCTGCACATTAATTGATTTCTTTAAAAATCTCAAGTGCCAATGATTAAAGAAAAATTAAACTCTCTTTTAATTTAGGATAATTGGTTCATTCGGTAATTCATTTTGATCGTTGAGATCTGTTTTTACATAATACTGATCTAAGACCAGTCCAACCTCCGCAACACCATTATTTACGGCCTGTAGATATTGCTTTTGAGCCAAGAGCAGCACGATACTTTGACAAATTTCATTCCAAGTTTCAGCCGGTATGGCGTTTTTTAAACCGCGATCAATCACAATTTCAACTTTACGCTCGCACAAATTTAAATACAGCAATACACCACTATTCAGTTCAGTATCCCAAACACCCAATTCAGCAAACAGTTGTTGAGCGCGTAAACGGGTATTTTGATGGTAGGCTTGCGAACAGGGGATATGTCCTTCGATCACCACCTGAATCTCCCCCACATGATCCTTTTCTGCCTGCTGGACCGCTTTGGCTATCTCGGCTCGATCTTGCTTACTAAAATAACGATGTGCGGAGGAGACGTAGAGAAAGTGCTTAAACCAGCGCTTTAAACTCGGTTGCACCTGATCATCCAATTTAGGTTGGGTAATAATCTGTGTTGTATCTGTCTTGCTTACCATGAGCCTGATGCTCCTCCCCCGCCAAAGCTGCCGCCACCGCCACTATAACCACCGCCGCTGCCACCACCGAATCCTCCACCTCCGCCGCCACGACCACCACCAGATAGGAAGGCTTGAAAAATCAGTTGTGCCAATGAGGTAATCAGTAAAAAGAAGATTCCGACACCGAGCAATAAGCTCATCACTAGACCTGCACCGTTGACTAGACCAGCAACGGTTGCAGCCACGGCAGCGGTGGAAGCACTCAAACGATTACCGACAATAAACGAACCAACCACACCCGCAATCAAGATAAACAGTGCCATAGTCAACGTATTGTCTTTAGCCTGCTGTGCTTGGATTGCTTGTTCATGTCGATCTTTCAACTCTTGTGCGGCTTGCTGCGCAATTTCAGGGTCTAAATTGACGATACGGCTAATTTCATCCAAACCTGCTGCAATCCCTTGAGCATATTGCCCCTGTTTAAAGTAAGGGGTGATTTGATTGCGGATAATTCGACTCAGTACCACATCAGGCAATACGCCTTCCAGACCATAACCGGTCAAGATTTGGATATTACGATCATTGACTGCAATTGCCATCAATAAACCATTATCGCGTTTGGCTGAGCCTAATTGCCATTTCTCACCTGCACGCAAGGCAAAATCAAAAATGGCTTCCTGCCCAGTGGTCGGTACAATAATCACCCCGATTTGGGCTTTGCCTTGCTGATATAGACTCAAAATCTTCTGGTTGAGCTGCTGCATCTCAGCAGCACTCAAGACTTTGGCCTGATCAATCACAGGTTGATTTAAAGTCGGCAAACCACGAATCGATTCACCTTCGGCCATATCATTGGCCACTTGCGGTAAAGCTGGTGTTTCTGGCTGCTGAGGCGTTGTAGATGAGGTATTTGCTTTTTGCTGTTGTTGAATAATCTTACCCGCAACAATCACATCGCTTTGATCGGTTGTGGTCGCGACTTCAGCCCAAACCGTATGCTGGAAAAGCAGTGTCGCAAAAACGATGCTTAAAACAGGTAAAATTCGCTGCTTTAAGTTCTGCTTAAACAGGTTCAACATACGGCAACTCCTCACAGTTCAGAACAATTTCACAGATTAATTAAATGAAACTGTCGGTGCTTGCTGTGCAGCTTGTTCCGCCTTGAAGTTTTCTTTGGTTTTCATGCCAATCACTTTAGCCGTCATCACTTGCGGGAATTGACGTACATAAGCGTTATAGTCTTGAACCGTGGTGATATAGCGGTTACGCGCAACCGCGATACGGTTTTCAGTACCTTCAAGTTGTGCCTGTAAATCACGGAACTGCTCATTGGCTTTCAAGTCAGGATAGTTTTCTGACACCGCAATCAAGCGCGATAACGCACCTGTCAACTGGCTTTGCGCTTGTTGGTATTTCTCAAATAATGCGGGATCTTCCAGCACTTCTTTATCGACTTTCAGACCTGCTACATTCGAACGTGCCTGAGTCACCTCAGTCAGCACCTGTTCTTCATGTTTGGCATAGCCTTTCACCACATTGACTAAATTCGGCACCAGATCGGCACGGCGTTGATATTGGTTCTGCACTTCAGACCAAGATGCATTCACCGCTTCATCTTTAACTTGCAAGGTATTATAACCACAACCCGTAAATAACAAGGTGCTTGCCAATACGGTTGCCAATGCCGTTTGTTTGATGATTTTCATAAAAATTTATCCTCAAATTTTTCTTTATATTTTTGCGATAATTCATTGTAATGGGATTTTTTGTCAGCTGTGTAACATTTATTAAAGTTGATTTATTGATATTTAAATAAAAAAGGCATTACCCAAGCAAGCTTGAAGTAATGCCGCGCTAAGCACAAACTTTGTGATTTGAATTGGAATTAACTATAGATTTTAGATGCTGTTTGTTCTTGAAAACTTGCCATCCCATATTCATCAGCCATACGTGCTTTCCAGTAATTGACCAAGCTGGTGTAGTCATGTTTGGCAGGATGAAAATCAGCTTGATAATAGGATAAATATTCCGGAATAAGCTGCAATAACATTTTTCCGAGCAAGTACATACCAAATAGATTGCCACCGAGTTTCGGTAAACTTTTCCACTTATCTTGCCAGATTAAACGTGTAGTGGCATAAAAAGTTAGGCTGGCAAAGCCTGTGGTCACACTGCGCATTAGTAAACGACGAATACGATCATCACCATAGACTTCTTGATAAACATCAAAGGCCACCGAACGATGTTCAATTTCTTCAATCGCATGCCAGACCCACAACTTCATCGCATCCTCATCTAAAGTACTGAGGATTTCAGGATGTTTAAGAATATACCCCCCTAACATTGCGGTAAAATGCTCAAAGGCACAGGTCAAAGCCAATTGTAGTTTCGGGTGGATATTTCGCAGCATATCATCCCGTTTCGCCAACCATGCCTGAAACCGATCGAGATTATAATCCTCACGTCGCCATGCATCATTAAACTCAGTATGCGCTTTGGAATGCATCGCCTCTTGCCCAATAAAGGCCGCAATCTGCGCCTGTAATTGTGGATCTTGCACTTTATCTCGGACATTACGCACACTATTGACAAAATACTGCTCTCCAATCGGGAAAGTTGAAGACAGTGCCGTGAGTAAATGTGACATTACTGGAGAATTGGCAAAATAATGACGTTTGATTTTGTTCGGATTAAATTGCAAACGTCGTACTGTAATTCCCAAGGCTTTGGGGCGGTTTAAATAAGTTTTCTCGACCTTCACATTCGCAAGAGCCATCTCAATTGCCTGCAGCATTTCCTAGACTGAGTTCGAGTATTACGCTGGAAAAATGGCAAAGACAGGGCCAAAAAGCTTATAAAGTTTGCCAAAACTACCAAAATGATGACTGGTCTAGGCCGATGAAATTGGTGCGACACATTCTTCTGGTTTAATTTTTCTCAGGCTCAACATGGCTACAAGAAACAGTCCGCCCATAATCGCAACCACACTATGAAAGGCCAATAATTGGGCTTGAGCCATAGAATAATGCAAGCCTGTCACCGCCCATTTGATCATAAACGCAGTTAGTGTGCCCAATACCGCAATGCCAAAAGTCAGCCCAAGCTGTCTGAGCATATTTAAAATTGCCGCAGCAAAACTGGCATCGGCCTGCGATACCGCATGCAAGCTCAAAGTACTGGAACTGGGTACAATCAATCCAATGCCCGCTCCCATCAGGCCACTTAAACCCATAAACAACAGATAAGAAGAATTACTCTGGAAACTGATCATTGCGATCAAGGCGATTCCAGAAATGAATAACCCTATTCTGAGTAAGGGCAATGCACCATAACTTTGCTGTAAACGACCAAAGCAAATAGAAACCAGCGCCTGCATCAGAAATTGCGGGGCGATCAACCAACCCGCTTGGGCAGCACTTAAATGAACCTGTTCCTGATAAAACAAGGCAAAGACAAATAAGGAACTATAGCCTGCAAACCCCAATAGAAAAGAGATCAGATTAAAACGTAAAAAAATGCGGTTATGGAATAAATGACGTGGAATCAGCGGATGCAAAGCGTGTTTTTGATGTCGAATAAAAATCAGTGCAAACACCACCGAAAGCAAGAAACTAAAAACAATCAAATACCCTATATGCGCTTGCTGAACCATGATAATACTATAGGTCAAGGTGGCAATCGCAATCACGCTATAGATCAGCCCCAAATAATCAAAACTGATTTTTTGCTGATATTGATCGACGGCAATACCTTTCCAGCCCAAAAATAAGGCCAATAATCCAACAGGGAGATTCAACCAGAAAATACTCTGCCAGCCTAAATAATGCACCATGAGGCCTCCCATCAAGGGCCCAACAATCAAGGCAAAGGCACTGAATGAACTCCAGTTGCCAATTTCCCGTGCTTTGCGATTGGCTTGGGTAAAATGATGTACGATGATCGCCAAAGTCAATGGAATCAGCATCGCACCTGCGATGCCCTGAATCACTCGCCCAATAATCAAGATGCCAAAATCCGGTGCTGCGGCACAAATCACAGAGCCTAAAATAAAGATCCCGACACCGACCAACCACAAGCGTTTACGCCCCAACCATTGGCTTAAAGCCCCCACTGCCAACATCAAACTCGACATACTCAACGCATAGCTATCAATCACCCACTGTAAATCGGCGAGATGACTATTGAACTGTGTCTGAATTGCAGTTAAAGCTAGATTGACACTGCTCAAATCCACCAAGCAGAGAAAGGTACTGGTATATAGTGCCGCAATTAACAGCCGATCATTGAGTTTCGATGTCATTATTTTATCCACTCAGTAAAAATCAAAAATGAGAATTATTATCATTAATAGCATAGCAATTTATTAAACACTTGTTAAAGTTTTTATTTATTTTAACCAACAAACTAAGCAGCACAGATTAAGACCATGTAAAAAAGCCCAAGCACGAGGCTTGGGCTTTTGAACAACTTAAATATGTCGAATAGGTTTATACACCAAGATAATCCAAGATACCTTCAGCAGCTTGACGGCCTTCCCAGATCGCGGTAACCACCAAGTCAGAACCACGAACCATATCTCCACCTGCGAAGATTTTTGGATTCGAAGTTTGGAATTTGAATTCTTGCTGTTCTGCCGCAACCACACGACCTGAACCATCTAAACTCACATTCGCACCACCGAACCAGTCTGCTGGACTTGGACGGAAACCAAATGCCAATAATACGGCATCCGCTGGTAGAATTTCTTCAGAACTCGGAATCGGTTCAGGACTACGACGACCACGGCTGTCTGCTTCACCCATTTGTGTAGTGACCACCTTAACGCCAGTCACTTTGCCATTCTCGCCCACAATCTCGATTGGCTGACGGTTGAACAGGAATTTTACACCCTCTTCATAGGCATTCTTCACTTCACGTGCAGAACCTGGCATATTGCTTTCATCACGGCGATAAGCACAGGTCACATCATGCGCACCTTGACGTAATGAAGTACGGTTACAGTCCATCGCAGTATCACCACCACCTAGAACGATCACCTTTTTACCATCGACACTGATGTATTCGCTTGGATCTTTTTCCCAACCTTGGCAACGGTTCACATTGGCAATTAAGAAATCTAAGGCATCGTAAACACCGTCAAGATCTTCACCAGGGAAACCACCTTTCATATAGGTATAAGTGCCCATGCCCATAAACACGGCATCGTATTCCGCAAGCAATTGCTCAATGGTCACATCCACACCAATTTCAGTATTTAAACGGAATTCAATGCCCATCCCCGTGAAAATCTCACGGCGACGTTTCATGACGTCTTTTTCCATTTTAAATTCTGGAATACCAAAAGTCAGTAGACCACCAATTTCAGGACGCTTGTCAAATACAACTGGTTTAACCCCACCACGTGCCAAAATATCCGCACAGCCTAAACCTGCAGGACCTGCACCAATGATGGCTACTTTCTTATTGGTCCATTTGACACCTGACATATCTGGACGCCAGCCCAAAGCAAACGCGGTATCATTGATATATTTTTCTGCATTACCAATCGTGACTGCACCAAAACCATCATTTAAGGTACATGCACCTTCACAAAGACGGTCTTGTGGGCAAACACGGCCACAAACTTCTGGCAAGGTATTGGTTTGATGGCACAGTTCAGCCGCTTGGAAAATCTGACCTTCTGCAATCAGCTTTAACCAGTTTGGAATGTAGTTATGGACTGGACATTTCCATTCACAATATGGGTTACCACAGCCTAAACAACGGTGGGTCTGATTAGCAGCCACTTCCGCGGTAAAAGGTTTATAAATTTCCACAAACTCTGCCTTGCGGACAGTAATATCTTTTTTCTCTGGATCTTGGCGTGCTACATCCAGAAATTGAAAGTCATTATTAAGGCGCTCTGCCATGTCTCTCTCCGTGGGTAGGCGCAGTGATGTCCTTCACCGCTGCACCTGCCTATGTCTTTGCAGTCGTGGAATTATTGTGGATCAGCTTGGGTTGTTTTTAAAAGCGTTTGCAAATTAGCAGCTTTCGGTTTTACAAGCCAGAACTTACGACTATAGAAGTCGAACTCATTACGGATTTTGTAGGCCCAAGCACTACCTGTCTCTTGGATATGCTCATCCAGAATACGTAATAAATTCTCTTTATGATCTTCCATCGCCTCAGTAGAAATACGATTCAGATCAATCAGTTCATGGTTGTAATAATCTACAAAGTCATTATCAAGGTCGAGAACATAGGCGAAACCACCTGTCATCCCTGCACCGAAGTTATGACCGACTTTACCCAATACCGTCACCACACCACCTGTCATATATTCACAACAGTGGTCGCCAGCACCTTCAATCACCGCAAATGCACCTGAGTTACGAACTGCGAAACGCTCGCCTGCAGTACCAGCAGCAAAGACTTTACCACCCGTTGCACCATATAAACAGGTGTTACCAATGATTGCTGTGTTTTGGGTTTGGAATGGTGAGCCTTTTGGTGGGAAGATCGATACGCGACCGCCCGCCATCCCTTTACCGACATAGTCGTTGGCATCACCTTCCAGTTTGATATGCAAACCACCCGCATTCCAGACACCAAGTGACTGACCAGCCGTACCGACAAGGTTCATCACCACTGGGCTGCCTTCCATACCCAAGTTGCCATAGCGACGCGCAATCTCACCAGAGATACGTGCACCAATCGAGCGGTCACAGTTACCCACAGTGAAGTTGAATGAACCACCTGAACCCGCTTCAATTGCTGGTAACATCTCTGCCACCATTTTTTCAGCCAAGACACCTTTATCAAATGGCGCATTACCTTGAACTTGGCAATATTGTGCCTTACCTTCAGCAGAAGGATGCGACGTCAATAACGCACTGAGATCAAGATGCGCATGTTTCTCTGTTTCACCCGGTAAAACTTCGAGTAAATCCACACGACCAATCAAATCTTTCAGTGATGCAACACCCAATGCGGCTAACCATTCACGGGTTTCTTCTGCAATAAACTTGAAGAAGTTGATTAGCATTTGTGGCTCGCCAATATAATGCTCTTGACGTAAATGATCTTGTTGCGTTGCAACACCCGTCGCACAGTTGTTTAAGTGACAAATACGCAGGTATTTACAGCCTAAAGCAATCATCGGTGTTGAACCGAAACCAAAGCTTTCAGCACCTAAAATCGCAGCTTTGATCACATCTAGGCCGGTTTTCAAACCACCATCGGTTTGTACACGCACCTTGCCACGTAAGTCATTCACACGTAGCGCTTGATGCGCTTCGCTAAGACCTAACTCCCATGGTGAACCCGCATGGTGAATCGATGATAATGGTGATGCAGCCGTACCACCGTCATAACCTGAAATGGTAATGAAATCGGCATAGGCTTTTGCCACACCCGCAGCAATGGTACCAACACCCGGCTCAGACACCAGTTTTACTGAAACCATCGCTTGTGGGTTGACTTGTTTTAAGTCGAAAATCAATTGCGATAAATCTTCAATCGAATAAATATCGTGGTGCGGTGGCGGAGAAATCAGCGTGACACCCGGCACTGAGTAACGTAAACGTGCAATTAAGCCATTCACTTTACCACCTGGTAACTGACCACCCTCACCAGGTTTTGCACCTTGCGCCACTTTAATCTGCAACACTTCAGCAGAGGTTAAATACGCAGGAGTAACACCGAAACGACCCGATGCAATCTGTTTGATTTTCGAGTTACGAATCGTGCCATAACGCGCAGGATCTTCACCACCTTCACCTGAGTTTGAACGACCTCCAATGGTGTTCATGGCAATGGCAATGGCTTCATGTGCTTCTGGTGATAAGGCACCCAGTGACATACCCGCTGAATCGAAACGTGGCAGAATTTCTTCAATTGTTTCAACTTGATCAATCGCAATCGAATTCGTGGTTTTTAATTTAAATAAATCACGAATCGTTGCAACAGGACGGTTATTCACCAATTCTGCATATTCTTTAAAGTCTTGATATTGACCTGAACGCACCGCTTTATGCAGTGAGTTAATCACGTCTGGGTTGAACGCGTGATACTCTTTACCAAATACGAATTTAAGCAAACCACCTTGATCAATCGGCTTACGATTTTGCCAAGCTGTAGTCGCCAATTTTTTCTGGTCATTTTCAAGGTCAGCAAAAGTCGCACCTTGGATACGGCTCGGTACACCAAGGAAGCATTTATCGACCACTTCAGATGATAGACCCACCGCTTCAAACAATTGACCGCCACGATAAGAAGCAACTGTCGAGATTCCCATTTTAGAAAGAACTTTCAATAAGCCTTTCTCAATCCCTTTCCGGAAGTTGGCTTGAGCATGGATTGGATCACCCAATAACTCACCTTTCGCAACCAAATCATTGATCACATCATAAGCCAGATATGGATAAACAGCAGTCGCACCGAAGCCTAGCAATACCGCAAATTGGTGTGGATCACGAGCAAAACCAGTTTCAACTAGAATGTTTGCATCAGTACGCAAACCGGTTTTAATTAAATGATGGTGCACAGCGCCTGTTGCCAATGCAGAATTTGCAGGCAAGAAACCTTCACACAAGTTCTTATCGGTAAGCACAATCAATGTCTTACCATCACGAACGGCTTGTGCCGCTTCTTCACAGATGCGTGCAATTGCCGCTTGCAGACCTTCAGCTTCTGCATAGTTCAGATCGATATCAACAACGCCGTAACCTTCACGTTCTTTTTCAACATCACGAAGCTGCTGCATTTTCGAATTTGACAATACAGGGCTTGAAATGATGATACGGTCCGCATGTTCTGGGCCTTGCTCAAACACGTTCTGTTCACGACCCAAACAGGTTTCCAACGACATTACGATTGATTCACGTAATGGATCAATCGGAGGGTTGGTCACTTGCGCAAACTGTTGACGGAAATAATCAGACACATGGCGAACTTGGCGAGACAATACTGCCATTGGCGTATCATCACCCATCGAGCCTACTGCTTCCTGACCGCTTTCTGCAATTGGACGCAATAACTGGTCGCGCTCTTCAAATGTCACCATAAACATTTTTTGAGCTGCTTTTAATGCATCACCCGTTAAGCCTTGGTCAAGCAACTGCTCTTCAAGCTGTGGATTGGCTTGTAAACGGATGGCGTGGTCACGCAACCATTCACGGTATGGACGCATATTTTTAAGATGATTGCTAACATCTTTGGTATCCAACACTTTGCCAGTCAAAGTATCAATCACTAAAATTTGACCAGGCCCCACACGGCCTTTAGACACCACATCTTCAGGTTCATAACCCCATACACCAATTTCTGATGCAAGTGTGATGTAATCATTCTTGGTGATCACCCAACGCGCTGGACGTAAGCCATTACGGTCAAGCATACAAATTGCATGACGACCATCTTGAATCACCAGACCTGCTGGACCATCCCATGCTTCCATATGCTTCGAGTTAAACTCATAGAAAGCACGTAAGTCAGCGTCTAAAGTTTCAACGTTTTGCCATGCTGGCGGAACCAGCATACGGAGTGCACGGAACAGATCCATACCACCACCAACCAAGATTTCAAGCATGTTATCTAAGCTTGAAGAATCCGAGCCAGTACGGTTCACAATTGGATTTAACTCAGTTAAACCTGGAAGTAATGGGTTTTCAAATTTTGGCGTACGTGCCAATGCCCAGTTACGGTTTGCAGTAATGGTGTTGATTTCACCATTGTGCGCTAAATAACGGAACGGCTGCGCCAACGGCCAACGTGGTAAGGTATTGGTCGAGAAACGTTGGTGGAATACCACAATATGTGAGGTTAAACGTGCATCCGCCAAATCGGTATAGAAGTCAGCAATCGCAGCTGGCATCATCAAACCTTTATAGCTGATCACCGTTGTCGCCAACGTAGTCACATAGAAAAGCGGATCATTTTGTAATTGTTGTTCTGCACGACGACGAGCCAAGAAGAGCTTACGGTTAAACTCAACTTCAGTTAAACCCATCGGGCAGTTCACGAGAATTTGTTCGAATGCAGGTAAGGATTGTAGTGCAATCTCACCCAAGGCATCATTATTTGTAGGTACAACACGCCATGCTGCAACAGTTAAACCTTCAGCAGCAATTTCTTTATTTAAAATATTTTTGGCATTTTGCGCTAAAGCAGGATCGATGTTTAGGAATACAGTCCCTGCAGCAAAAATCTCAGTCAGGTTACTGCCTAATTTTTGTGCTTCTTCACGGAAAAATTGTTTCGGCATCGCCAATAACAATCCGCAACCATCTCCTGTCTTACCATCCGCGGCAATACCACCACGGTGCGTCATGCAACTTAAACTGTGAATCGCAGTTTCGACCAGATGATGGCTTGAGTCACCCTTCATATGGGCAATCAGACCAAAACCACAGTTATCCTTAAACTCGTCAGGCTGATATAAACCTTGAGCGGGAGCTACAGTATTAGGCGATGGCATGTGCATAGCGTACCCTTCTTTCAACATGGCTCTTTCGAGCAACAAACAATCAATTCATTTTCTGCGATATTGCCGATTAACTCATACAAAGTTCAATGCTTCGCGAAAACATTTTTCATGGCGAATTTGCAATATACGTCTTTCCTTTATGAGATTGCACCCTATAAAGTGTTTTCAGTTATTACACCTTCACCTAGGTTTGTAAAGCACAAAAACTTTCCATTTCACCCAATTAATGAACTGTTTAGCACAAAACAGGGCAATGAGCAGACAAATTAGCACCACAAAAAAGCAAAAAACATGCCATATATGCATGTTTTTACTAAATCATTAAAAAAGTTAAAATAACATCAAGATACACGCAAGAATGCGCTCATTTTTGCGCACAAAAATGCACCAAAAAATACCGTTCTGCTATAAAAAGAACCATCAATGCACAATTATGGTGCAATTTTAATTAAAAGGATCACTCACTTCACGCTTTGAAGCATCTGAATTTTCTTTTATTTTTTCAGCAGTTGCAGGTGGTTTTGGTGCCGATTGAGTTTGTTTTACATTGACGACATTGCCCTGTGCATCTCGTTGCGTCACCGTGGTTTTTACCGTGCTCGATGCATCTGTACTACGCGCATTGCTTGCAGTTTGGGTTCCAATCAGCAAACTTTCATCCACACGCGGCAATGCCGCAGGCCTTAACTGCACAGCATAGAGCTGATTGTTTGCTGACTTCATTTCATCAGAGCCTAAGTCATTCACTAAAGCAGCGTAGCTTGATAACTGATGAGCCGTGGGCTGAATAGATTCTGGTAAGGCCAAATTTAATTGCGCAAATTGGCGACTTGCATCTTCGGCACTGCCAAACACACCATAAGCAAGCACATATTGCTCAACCTGATCTTCACCACTCAAGCGAAAATATACAAACTTTCTGCGGTCTTCACGATTAAGTAAAAAGTTTTTAATAATCGCCTCATCTGAACTACGGAAAACTTCCATGGTCCATTGGCGTTGATTTTCTTTGATAAATTTGGTTCCACGGAATTCAGGTGCATGATCATTGGACACCACGACACGCGTGGTCAAATCCAAAGGTTTGACCTCATCCGAGAGTGCGCCTAAATGCGCCGTGGCCGCAACTTTTTCAGGTTGGATCTGAATCTGGGCCTGAGTTTCCTTTTCGGTTGGCTGCTCTTCTTTGATCAAGGCTTTACTATCTGTCACACCCCAGAATATCAATGCAGCAATTAAACACGCCACAGCAAAAATGAGCCAGCTATATTGTTGAATATTTTGCCAAATTGATCGTGATACAGCCATGCTTTTCCCAAATGAGTAATTATGCAGATTGATTTGCAAGAATAGATTGTTTCATCAGCTCAACATCAAAATCTTTGGTAATCACAGCTTGCCCTAATTTTTTCAATAAAACCAAGCGTAATTGACCATTTAAGACTTTTTTATCGTGTGACATATAAGCCAAGAATTCATCTAATGGAATTTTCGGACATGATATCGGTAAATGAGCACGTTGAATGATATTTTTTGTACGTTGCAGATCTTCCGCAGAGATCCAGCCTAAACGCTGCGACAAATCTGCCGCCATCACCATTCCTGTTGCTACCGCCTCACCATGTAACCATGTGCCATAACCTAGATAGGATTCAATTGCATGACCGAAAGTATGACCGAGATTGAGCAACGCACGCTCACCCTGTTCTTTTTCATCATTGGCCACGATACGTGCTTTATGCGCACAGGAGCGAAAAACTGCTTCAGCCAATAGATTTGCATCACGGCCAACTAAGGCATCTATGTTTTGTTCCAACCAAACCAAGAAATCAACATCGCCAAGCAAGGCATATTTAATTACTTCAGCCAAACCTGCAGACAATTCACGATCAGGCAAGGTATCCAGTTGTGCCATATCTGCAAGTACCACTTGTGGTTGCTGGAAAGCGCCCAACATATTTTTACCTAAAGGATGATTAATCCCCGTCTTACCACCGACACTGGAATCCACTTGCGACAATAAAGTAGTCGGTACCTGCACAAAGTTCACGCCACGCTGGAAACAAGCCGAGGCAAAACCCGCCATATCCCCAATTACACCACCACCCAGAGCAAGCACGGTGCAATCACGGTTAAAACCCGCTTCCAGCAGAGCATCAAAGATTAAATTCAGGTGCTGAATATCTTTATATTTTTCACCATCGGGCAAGATGCACTGTGCAACTTGTTTATCCAGTTGGGTTAAAGCATCGAGATAATGTTGTAGATAGAGTGGTGCAACCGTGGTATTGGATACCAACATGACTTGGCGGCCATGAAGATACGGCTCAAGTAAGCTTTTAGGATCTAAATGACTGCCAATATAGATTGGATAACGACGATCACCTAACTCAACATGTAACGTTTGCATAAACTTAGACCAACCAGAAACGACTTAAACTTGTTTAGATAAAATAACGTGCAAAATACGTTGTGCTAAATCCCGTGCCGCACCTTGATTTGTTTCAATAATATAGTGCGCAACCTCACGATACAAAGGATCGCGGATCGCCAAGAGATCACGTAATTTTTGCTCTGGATTTTCGACTTGCAATAAGGGGCGATTTTTATCCCGATAGGTTCGCTGTAGTTGCAGTTCTACAGGGGTATACAGATAAACAACGATGCCACGTTGTTTTAGAAATTCTCGGTTTTTGGGTTGGGTAACAGCGCCTCCACCCGTTGCCAATACCAATAATGGACGTGAGGTTAAGTCATTTAAAACATTGGTCTCGCGTAACCGAAATCCGACCTCTCCTTCTTTTTCAAAGATCCATGGAATGGTGGCACCTGTTTTACGTTCGATTTCATGATCACTATCAATAAAATCCCGACCTAACAATTCTGCTAAATGTCGGCCAACTGTTGTTTTTCCTGCCCCCATTGGCCCTACCAAATAAACATTTGGTAGGGTTTCAAACGCTTTGCTTGGCAACGCGCCACCTATATTCATTGCAATTATTGAAAATATATTAATGATTTCTAGTCAAAGTGTCATTAACAATTCTCGGCGTCACAAAAATAAGCAGTTCACGTTTATTATCGGTTTTGCGCTCTCTACGGAATAATTTACCTAAATAAGGAATATCACCTAAGAAAGGTACCTTTGTTTGTGAATTAATATTCTCTTGTTCGAAAATACCACCAAGCACTACTGTTTCACCATTATCGACCAATACATTGGTATCAATCGAGTTTTTATTAATCGTCAATTGACCTGTTGGTGTTGGGTTACTTGGTGAGTCTTTGGTAATGTTCAACTTCATCATAACTTTACCCTCAGGGGTAATACTTGGAGTGACATCCAGGCTCAAAGTCGCATCAATAAACTCAGTCTTCGGCACCGCATTTGCCCCACCACCTGAAGAAGATGCATATGGAATTTTAGTCCCTGATTCAATTTTTGCAGGTTGTTTATCTGCAGTCATCACTTTTGGCGTTGAAATCACTTCACCGTAACCATCTGCTTGTACCGCTGATAGCTCTAGGTCCAACATAAAGTCAGATAAACTAATTAAACCAAAAGCAATACGACTTGCGCCTGGGGTAACAGCGCCTAAATCGACATTCAGGTTATCAGGACGTTCAATATCATATTTCCAGCCACCCGTATCACTATTTTTTTGTGGGTCACGTAAATTCCATAAAGTCGTATTACTACCGCCGACCAGAAGGTCATTATTATTGGTGATTCCTTGGGATAAAATACCCCACTTGACCCCCATTTCTTTGGTAAAGTCAGTACTGGCACTAACAATCCGCGCTTCAATCATAACTTGTTTTACTGATACATCCAATAAATCGACCATCTTGCGAATCTGATCAATTTTCTGTGAAGTATCATTCACAATTAAAGTATTAGTGCGTGGATCAACCGAAACTGTGCCTCGTGGGCTGAGTAACCCGCCAGACAAAGTATCATTGCTTACTGAGCCAGAATTACCATTACTATTTGTATTAGCATTCTTACCTTGCGTAATCAACTTCTCAATATCAACTGCTTTTGCATAGCTCAATGTAATATATTCAGTTTGTAGAGGCGCCAATTTTACACTTTGCGCCATCGCTTTGGCTTCTTCTTCTTCCGCCTTAATCAATTCAGTCACTGGTGCAATCCAGATCACATTGCCATTACGGCGTTTATCCAGATTTTTGGTCTTGAGTACAATATCGAGGGCCTGATCCCAAGGCACATCTTTAAGGCGCAGGGTAATATTACCTTGTACGGTATCCGCTGCGACCATATTAATGCCGGTAAAATCTGCCAATAACTGTAAGACACGGCGCACTTCAATATCTTGGAAATCTAGAGAGATTTTATTGCCAGTATAAGCTTGTGACTTGGGTTTGGTTGGGGAATTATCGACAGGACGCTTTAAGCTAATGGTCAGCTTATTTTCGGCCTGATAGGCCATATATTCATAGCTGCCTGCAGATTGAATGGTAATCACGCCATTGCCTTTATCATTATAGGCATCAATGCTGGCAACAGGAGTTGCAAAATCATTGGTATTTAAACGACGGGCTAAATGCGTTGGAATTTTATTCCCTGCTGTACGCACGACAATTTTACTGCCTTGTTGTTGTACATCCACAGGGGTATTATTCCCCAGCAAATCAATAACAACTAGACCTTCGCCTTGGTTGCCTCGTTGGAAACCAATATTAGAAACACCTTGCTGTGCTTGACGTGCAGCAACTGACGGTGCATTCGCTGCAGCGGGTTTAGCTGAATTAATTTTCAGCACAAAGGTATTACCTTCAACCCGTGTGGTAAACGCACCCGCATCTTTTAAATTTACAATGACACGAGAACGCTGATCATCAGATGCAACCTCAATTGAACTTGCTTCAGCAGTTGAGACTGGAATTGAATTTTGCTTTAGACCCTGTTGTGCCTTATCAAAATCCAAAATCAAACGAGCAGGTTGTTCAAGTTGATAAGCTTGTGGTTGTGGGGGAAGGCCATTAAACATCACACGAATTTCCGTGCCCTGATCACCCAAACTCATTGGTACAATATTGGTCATATTAACTTGCGCTGATGCCACTTGCATCACCGCAATCGCAACAGCACCCATAGAAAATTGACGGAATGCATGATTCATGGTCTTCGCTTCCCCAAATAAAGAATCTTTAAACTGTTTTTTCATTGTTATTCCCTTAATCTTACGGTGCTGGTCCAATTAAAACGAGTGTACGAGGTCTCTCGACATAACCTTCACGACCATCAGGTACGATTTCAACCAAATCAATTTGAGTCGGGCTAATTTTAATAATACGCCCTTGGTTCATCCCCAAATAACTCCCCACTTGCACCCGCTCAATTTGACCATCTGGTGTTTGAATCAGGGCAATCGTATCGCTGGTTTTACCGCGCATGCTGCCCTTCATGTTCAACGATTCCAGTGCATAACTTTCTAAAGGCTGTGGCTGACGATTAAAATTCGGATAAACCCGTTTCCCCGCCATAATCTTTAACTCAGCAGCCAATGAGCTTGGCATAAACGGGCTTTTAAGCTGATGTGCTGCATAGTTAAACAATGGGACTGGAGTAAAAATTGGTGCTGGTTCAATCGGCAAAGGTGGCTGATTACGAATGTCAGCCATTTTTTGATTCACCGCATCAATACGAGAATCGCACCCCACCAAACTCGCCCCAATCAAGAAACCAAGTAATAATTTATAATTATTCACTACTATTTCCCTCCTTGTGCAGGTGGAGTAGTTGCTGCTGGTGTACTCGCAGCATTATTTGTTTGTTCATCCGTTCCAACATAACGATAGGTTTTTGCGTTAACGGTATAGTTCACTACAGGAATATCAGATTTTTTCTGAGTGTCTTCTTTTGCTTCAACTGTGAAATCGTGTAGGGTGACAATACGTGGCAAAGCCGCAATACCAGTGACAAATGCACCAAAGGCATGATAATCCCCTGTCGCATCAATACTGATTGGCTGTTCAATAAAGAACTCTTGCTTTACTTCACTTTCTAGACGGATGTTTTTAAATTTCAGCCCTGAATTGACACCTGTTAAGTTGATATCCTCAACCAAACTCGGAATTTCAGTCTCTTTCGGCAACTGCTCTAACTGTTGGTTAAAGTTGGCTTCCATTTCTTGCAGTTGTGCTTGATATTGTTGCAAATTACGCAGTTTTGAATCTTTTTCTTTAAACTCATTCAGCAAACTTTGTTCTTGAGCTTCTGCATTTGCGATCGATTCAAGTTGCGACTTGATCACCACAAAATATCCCAATGCAATAACCGCCAAGAATACGAAAATCCAGCAGGTAATTTTAACCGATAGCGGCCAACTACCATAGTTATTCATATCCAAGGTATTAAACTGTTGGAAGAATTGGTCGACCGTCATCTTCTTTTTCTTGATCGCAACAGTGTCTTGATTTAAATCATCAGCTTTATCTAACTTCATTTTGCCACCCCGACTACCCCTGATGCGGCTGCTTCTGACATTGCTGTAGCTTCCGCAGTTGTCCCGATCTCACCCAGATCTACAGTGACCACAAAACTGCCATAATTTTCCTCTACACGAGGTACCAAGGAGGTTGCTGTTTTGTCTTTATTTTTGTTTTCATCCACAGCAAGGAAAGAATTCATAAAGGCATTACGGTACCAAGGTGAAGCCTCTAGATTACGCAACAGTTCAGCCACGGTATTCGGACTTTCTGCCTTACCTTCAATCGTGAACTTGTCCCCAATACGGCTAAACTTAGTTAAGTACATTGTGGGTGGTGTCACTCGAACGAGTTCATCCACCAGACGTACTGTAACAGGACGTTGCCCCTGTAAGCCCTGAATTAGTTTCATACGTTCAATAATGGCGTTACGACGTTCTTGTAAACCGTCCAGCGCTTTGAGTTGCGTATCTAAGTTTTGGTTGGTACTGACAATCAATTGATTGGCTTGTTCCTGATCATTAAGTTTATGATCAAAATACATCCACCCCGAAAATACCGATGCAACCCCTAATGCAGCAACCCCAACACAAAATGCGACAAACTGCTTCTTTCTTTGTTCTCTTAGCTCATCACGCCAAGGGAGTAAGTTAATCTTTGCCATTAATCAAAACTCCTCAATGCCAAACCACATGCCACCATCAAAGAGGAAGCATCGTTTTCAATTTTTTTAATATCAATTTGAGAAGAAAAACCCATTTGCAGAAATGGATTGGCAATGGTGACCCGATAACCGAGCTTTTGTTGTAATAACTTGGCTAGACCTGGAATATTGGCATTCCCGCCCGCCAACAAAATATGGTCAATTTCATTGAATTGTGAAGATGAAAAGAAGAACTGGAGCGAACGTGCCGCCTGTTGAACCACTGCATCCAAGAAAGGCTCGAGGACTTCGGTGTCGTAATCATCTGGTAAGGTGCGTTCTTTCTTGGCACGCCCCGCTTCTTCAAAAGAAAGACCATAACGACTCTGTACATCTTGAGTCAGTTGACGACCACCAAACACTTGCTCACGCGTATAAATGATCTTGCCTTTTTGCATTACCGACAAGGTGGTCATGGTATGACCAATATCTAAGATCCCCACCGTATTGGCACCCATTGGCAAGGTATCAGCAAATACACTGAATGCACGCTCCATGGCATAGCTTTCAACTTCTGCAATTTTTGCTGTTAAGCCCGCCAGTTCCAAAACTTCAACACGCGTATCGACATTCTCGGTACGTGTTGCAACCAAGAGTACATTGACCCGATTTGGATTCGCTAAGCGATCAGGCAAAACTTCAAAATCAAGACTGACTTCATCTAATGGGAACGGAATGTATTGCTCAGCGTCCATACGGATTTGAACTTCACGCTCTTCATCCGTCATGTCAGCATCCATCTCAATGATCTTGTTAATGACCATCGATGTTGGCACTGCAATCGCGACATTGGTGGTGTGAGGATTGGCAAGGTTGACCACTCTCTCAAGCGCATCACCTACCGCCTCTGGATTCAGTATGCTTTTTTCCACGACACTGCTTTCAGGCAATGGCATCACTGCATAACTTTCAACCCAATATCTACCGTTCTTTACAGAGAGCTCCAATAACTTAACAGTTGTCGAACTAATATCGACACCCACTAACCCCTTATTTGGTTTACGATATAACCTGAGCACAGTACTTTCCTATTTATTTTTTTATCCCCAAAAATACAACACACTAATTTTGTTTTGGTCTTTAATTGCTACGGATACAATAACTCATCTAACAATCCGCATGTCTAAAGGATATACTGACCACAATTAGTTTGCCATTCGCTCTTATTAAAACTTACTTATTATGAAAAAGCTATCCAGTTCTGGTATTGTTCGCCCATTTTTTTTGATCGTTATTATTATCTTAGTCTCACTTCCAATGGGATTTTATGGCATGTATCTCTATCTTGCGCCTTCACTGCCAGATATGAGTTCACTCAAAAAAGCGCCTTTACTAAAACCGTTGCAAGTCTACACGACAGATAATCAGTTAATTGCGGAATACGGCGGAAAATTATCCATTCCTGTTAAATACGAACAGATTCCTCCTTCTTTTATCCACGCCTTTTTGGCAGCAGAAGACTCATCCTTTTTTGAGCACAATGGGATTAGTTTCAAAGGGCTTGGGCGAGCACTGACTGAATCTGTTACAGGGTCTGATGTCCAAACTGGGGGCTCAACCATTACCATGCAGGTGGCAAAAAACTATTATTTAAGTCCAGACCGAACGCTTCGACGTAAACTAACAGAAGTGTTTCTGGCACGTAAAATTGAGCAAAACTTAACAAAACAGGAAATTCTGACCGCTTACGTCAATAAAATTTTCTTGGGTAAAAATGCTTATGGGATTGCGGCTGCCGCACGTGTCTATTACAACAAAAATATTAATGAGCTCAGCACTGCACAAATGGCCATGATCGCAGGTCTACCCAAAGCACCATCGAAGTATAATCCTGTAGTCAATCCGGAACGTGCGCTTGAGCGTCGTAACTGGATTTTAGGTCGTATGCTACAACTCGGCTATATCAACCAAAATCAATATCAACAAGCAGTTGCAGAACCGATCAATCTGAACATGGTCGATCGTTCCGTCAGCAATGTTTTCCCTTATGTCGGTGAAATGGTGCGTTCCGAATTGGTTGAACATTTTGGCGAACAAGCCGTTGACTCAGGCTATAAGGTTTACACAACCATTGATAGCAAACGCCAGCGCTATGCTGAACAAGCAATTCAGGATGGTTTAGAAGCTTACGACCGTCGTCATGGCTGGCGCGGCCCTGAAGCACACGACAAACCTTTGAAGCAATTTATGGCTTATGCCAACACTTACCCTGCACAAGTGATCAAAGTCAATAACAACTCTTTTGATGCCTTGATGCAAGATGGCTCAACAGTGACTGTAAACTGGTCTGGGATGTCATGGGTTCGTCCTTATCGCAATGCCAATAGCGTTGGCGGCGCACCTTCAAATGCCTCACAGATTGTCAAAGTTAAAGATATTATTCGCTTACGTCCGAATGAAGGTAAAACCGTTTGGTCTTTGGTGCAAGTGCCAAAAGTTCAAGGTCAACTGATTGCCATCAATCCGAATGACGGTGCAATCGAAGCCGTTGTTGGTGGCTATAACTTTTATCAATCGAAATTTAACCGTGCAATACAAGGTTGGAGACAACCAGGTTCCACCATTAAACCCTTTGTTTATGCACTGGCTTTAGAACGCGGCATGACGCCTTATAGCATGGTCAATGACAGTCCAATCACCATTGGTAAATGGTCACCAAGAAACTCGGATGGTCGCTATTTGGGCATGATTCCTTTACGTCGTGCGCTTTATTTATCTCGAAATACCGTTTCAGTACGCTTATTACAAAATGTCGGCATTGAGCGTACTCGCCAACTATTTATGGATTTCGGTCTACAAGAAGATCAAATTCCACGTAACTTTACTATTGCGTTAGGGACTCCTCAGGTATTGCCAATTCAAATGGCAACAGGCTACGCCACCTTTGCCAATGGTGGTTACCGCATTCAGCCACACTTTATTAAACGCATTGAAGATGCATCTGGCAAAGTTATTTACGAAGCAAAACCTGAATATGCATGTATCCCATGTATTAGCAGTCCCAATGCAAGCACGGAGCAGCAAGCGACTGACACAGACAAAGATCAAGCTAAACAGCAAGTCACAGAGATCACCAACCAAAGTTTAGATGAGGCAACTGCAGCATCTGAAGCACCACTCCTCACAGCCGATGCAGCACAAACTGCAAAAACCAACAGCGATTACCGTCAAGCACAACGTATCTTAAAATCAAGCTCAGCCTATGATATGGCCAACATCTTACGTGATGTGATTCAGCACGGTACAGGTCGAGCAGCCTTGAAAATTGGCCGTGATGATTTGGGTGGTAAAACGGGTACCACCAATGATGCCAAAGATGCATGGTTCGCTGGTTTTAATGGCAAATTAGTTGCAATTGCTTGGGTTGGTTTTGACCAACCGCGCACACTCGGTCGCCGCGAATACGGTGGCGTTGCTGCGCTTCCGATCTGGACCAACTTTATGGGGAACTCTTTAAAAGATACCCCATCGGCATGGGTACGTTTGGATAAAGAAGCAAAAGATCCGATCTCTCGTGATAAGTTACAAATCCAGCAAAGCGAAGATAAAAAAGAATATCGTGCCTCTCCACCACTGGCGCGTCCACTGTATCGTCCAGCACCACCAGCGCCAACACGTTCAGTACAAAATGATTTTTCAGACTTACCTGGAACAACATCATCAACTGATGAACAACCAATTGTGCCTGCTAAAAAGCAACCACCAGCAATGGGCTCGAACTCATCAAACCCAGCACCTCCACCGAAGGAAAAGGATGGCATTGAGCATTTGATCAATCAAATACAGTAAATAAAAAAGAAGCCATCAATGTGATGGCTTCTTTTTTTTCTGAAACAGATAAATTTGAAAGGCGGCAGTCGCCGCAAAGGTCTGGGCTTGCTCCAACAGTTTACGCCGTTCAGGATTGGCTTTGTAGGCATATGGCGTCATTGCAATTAAGTTCTTTAATGCTTTCTGATCCAATTGCATGGGTGCTTCAACGATCTGTGCTTGCTTTAACTCAAACTGGGCATTCAACTGCTGCACAAACTTCTCTGGCTCATGTAAATTGACTTGCTCAAATAGGGCTTCACGCAAATCATAGAGATGTTTTGGTGCAGGGGTCACCACAATTAAATAGCCATCATCACGCAATACTCTTACGATTTCATCTTGCGGTATTGGACTAAACAAACTGGTACAAATATCCAGTACATGATCCTGAACTGGCAATGTCGCCCCTGTGCCCACCACCCAAGTTACCTTGTTATTTAACTTTGCCGCACGTTGTACCGCTGTTTTAGCAATATCCACACCAATACATTGCTGGGTGTATGCTTGCATGGCACTGGTATAATATCCCTCACCACATCCAATGTCCAAGAGGGCCTTAGGTTGCAGTTGCTGTAACATTGCGACCACTGCGTGTTTTAAAGGTTGATAAAAACCGGCCTGCAAAAACTCACGGCGTGCCAATACTGATTCGGGTGTATCCCCTGGGCTTTTACTGTGCTTGTGTTGCACCACATGCAAATTGACATAGCCTTGTTTGGCTATATCGTAATGATGTCCATTTTCACATTGCCAAGAATTCGCGACCAAACTCAATGATTGGCGACAAACAGGACACATCAACAAACTCATCTATTTTCTCCAAACATAAAAAAAGCTGGTGATCACCAGCTTCTTTTTGAATCTTGGTTTAACGTAATTTTAGCGTCATTAAGCCCAATACCACGAGGAAAATGGTAATAATCCAAAAACGGATCACCACTTGGGTTTCTTTCCAACCTTGCTTTTCATAATGGTGATGTAACGGGGCCATCAAGAACACACGCTTATTCCGCATCCGCAATGAACCGATTTGCAAAAATACCGAAATCGCCTCCATCACAAACACACCACCCATAATGGCAAATACGATTTCCTGACGAACCATCACCGCAATCGTACCGAGCATTGCACCAAGTGCCAATGCACCGACATCACCCATAAAGACTTGTGCTGGATGTGCATTGTACCAAAGGAAGGCCAAACCCGCACCGACCATAGCTGAACAGATCACCACCAGTTCCGAGGTATATTTAACATAAGGAATATGCAAATAATTGGCAAAACGAATATCACCAGACAAATATGCAAATACCCCTAAACCGGCCGCCACCATTACAATCGGCATAATCGCCAAGCCATCCAGACCATCGGTCAAATTGACTGCATTCGACGCCCCATTGATGACTAGATAGGTGAACCCAATAAATGCCAAACCCAAGGGTATAGCTGAAAGCGGAATGGAGAGATTTTTAAAGAATGGAATCAACAAATCCAGCATATTCGCCGTATGTTCTACACTGTCTTGTTGTTTTGCAATCACATATAAGGCAATACCTGCGCCTAACGACGCCACCGAAGTCCAAAAGAACTTCTTCCGTGCTGGTAAACCTGCATTGTCTTTATAACGGACTTTAATCCAGTCATCGGCCCAACCTACTGCACCAAAAACCACCATCACACCGAGCACAATCCAGACATAAGGATTGGACAAGTCTGCCCACAACAAGGTACTAATTCCGATCGAAAGCAGGATTAAAATCCCGCCCATGGTTGGGGTACCCATTTTCTTGGCATGGTTTTCAGGTGCAAAAGAGCTCACCGCCTGACCATATTTTAATGCTTGTAATTTACGAATCATGACTGGACCTAAAGCCAATCCGATCGTCAGGGCAGTCAGCAAACTCAACAAAGAGCGCAATGTTAAATAACGAACAACCTGGAACGAACTGTTATAGTCCGCCAATTGCTCAAATAACCATAACAACATTTAAATTTTCTCCATCAAGTCAGCCATCAACGTTTCCATATGGGTATAACGAGACCCTTTAAACAGGAAACTCATTGACTGGGGTTGATGTGTTTGGACTAAATTAATTAAAAACGGTAAGGCTTCTTTTTGAGAGGCAAAGGCATGTAATTTTGCTGCATTGGCTGAGCCTTGTTGTGCAGCGGCAGCAAATTCACCGACCACGATCAACTGATCAAGCGGCAAAGTCGCCAAATCTTTTCCAAGATCATGATGTTCCTGCCAACTACTATCACCTAATTCTCCAATATCCCCCATCACCATGACTTTTAAGCCTTGTTGTTGTAGCAAAACCTGTGCTGCTGCGCGCATTGAGGTTGGATTGGCATTATAGGTATCATCAATGAACAGGTGATTTTGGTGTTGAATGAAGTTCAAACGACCTTTGGCTCCTTGTGCCTGTTCCAGACCTTGCACAATATCGTCCAGCGCAACACCAAGTGCGAGCGCAAATGCAGTGGCTGCAGCGGCATTCTGGACATTATGTGCTCCTGCAAACGGCAAATTCACCGTACGCACACCTTGTGGTGTATGCAAATTAAATTGTGCCGATTGAGGATGCAACTGAACTTCGGTTGCAAATACATCACCGCCATCACCAAAACTCAAGATTGAATGTGCTTGTGCATTTTGACGGATGCTTTCACTAAAATCATCCTGCGCAGGGACAATCGCAATCCCTTCAGGCAAGATATGCGCATAAATTTCAGACTTAGCACGGCAGATACCTTCGCGCCCACCAAACTCACCCAGATGTGCAGTGCCGATATTCAAAATACCGGCCACATGCGGCTGTACCAGATTCGAGGTATAATCAATTTCACCCTGATGACTTGCCCCTAACTCCATCACGGCATATTGATGCTCTGGGCGTAATTCCAATAACATCATCGGTACACCGAGATCATTATTTAAATTGCCACGGGTAATTAAGGTTGGTGCCAAACCAGATAAAATACTACCCAACATTTCTTTGGTGGTGGTTTTACCACTACTGCCTGTCAAAGCAATCACTTTGAGTTGTGAGTTCTGTTGACGGCGATAAGCACCAAGCTGACCTAAAGCCAGACGGGTATCTTTTACAATGAGTTGTGCAATATCCGCATCAATTGGATGTTCCACAATGGCAATTTGACAGCCTTGATTAGCAACTTGAGCCACAAAATTATGCGCATCAAAACGTTCGCCTTTTAAGGCAAGAAAAGCATCACCAGCTTCGGCATGACGTGAGTCGGTTAAAATACGTTTAATTTCACCTTGTGGAATATTGTGCTGAAACCACTCGCCTTGGGTCGCTTGTTGTAATTGTTCTGCGGTCCAAGGTTGTAATGGAACGGTACTGGTCGTTGAAGTATGCATATGCTTTATTTACCTTTTAAGCTTATTGCGCAGAATATGCTGAATCGACAGAATGTGGCTGTGCCGCAATCGCAGACTGCACCTCAACCACATCATCAAACCAGTGACGAATCCCATCAATTTCTTGATAGTTTTCATGTCCCTTACCTGCAATCACTACAATATCACCCGCTTGAGCTTGTGCGACCACAAATTTAATCGCTTCACGACGGTCATGAATTTCATGCATCGCATGTTCTGCAAAGTGAATTCCTTGCTTCATATCGGCAAAAATCTGTTCAGGATTTTCAGTGCGTGGATTGTCCGATGTGAGAATCACAGGATTAGCATGATCAAGTGCCGCCTGCGTCATCAATGGACGCTTGCCACGATCACGATCTCCACCACAACCAAATACCGCCCAAAGCTGCCCCGTGACATGACGCTTTAATGTGGTCAACACCTGAATCAATGCATCAGGTGTATGTGCATAATCCACCACAAATAGACGTTCTGCATCCTGAATCACTTGCATACGACCTGGTGCACCTTGCAGTTGCGGTACAAACGGGACTAAATCAGCCAAGGCAAAACCCGCATACTCAGCCGCAATCAAGCTGGCCAATAAATTCTCAACATTGAAATGACCGAGCAATGGACTTTGTACTGAATATGAACCTGTCGGGCTGATCAGGTTAAAACTTGCCCCACTCAGGCGATACTGTAAATCCGCAATATGATAATCCGCAGTCGCTTGGGTTAAGGAATAAGTCAAAATTTTAGGTTGTGCTGGATTAGCCTTCGCAGCATTCAGCATCAGATGTGCATGTGCATCATCCAAGTTAATCACTACGGCTTTTAAGCTCGTAAACTTGAATAATAAGGCTTTGGCTTCAGCATATGCCTCTAAAGTTCCGTGATAATCCAGATGATCACGACTTAAATTACTATACACCGCAATTTCAAGCTCACAGCCGTTCAAACGACCTTGCTCTAAACCATGTGAACTGGCTTCCAGCGCCACAAAGCTTGCCCCCTGTTTAGCATAATCATGCAGGGCTTGTTGTAATTGCAAAGCATCCAAGGTGGTATGTGTCGATGCCGTTAAATTTGGCAAAATTCCATTGCCCGTGGTGCCCATCACGGCACAACCCTTGCCTTGTGAACTCACCAACTCTGCAATCAGACGTGAAATCGTAGTTTTACCATTGGTTCCAGTGACCGCGATACCACGTAAGGGTTGTACAGGATCAATGGCTTGCAAATATTGTTTTTGCCATGCACCCATCAAATAACGTACATCTGGACACACCCATTCATTCGCAAAACCTAAAGCAGTCTCGCTAATGATCGCCAATGCTCCAGCATCTATGGCATTCTGGGCAAATTGGCGTGTTTTTTCAGGTTGACTATAACTACTCAAGGCAATAAAAATTTGCCCCGCTTTAACCTTTCTACTGTCTAGGCAAAAGCCCTGAAAAGGCTGTGTATACCAAGCCGCATCGATGTTGATCGGATGTATCTGTTGAAAACGAATCGACATAATCTACCTACGGATTGGATTTTATAGAAGTATCAAGAGGCTTATCTAAAGGCACATTAAGCAAACGCAATGATTCCTGCATAATGCGCGCAAATACGGGTGCTGCCACCAAACCACCGTAATAACGGCCTTGTGGATTTTCCACCACCACAATCATGGCTAAACGTGGATCACTAATCGGCGCAACCCCTGCAAACAGTGCACGATATTCGCTGTTTGAATAGCCTTTACGGTCGGCACGCAACTTATGCGCTGTCCCGGTTTTACCACCGACACGATAACCTGGAATTACCGCCTGTTTCGCGGTTCCGCCTGGCATAGTCACTTGTTCAAGCATGGTGAGGACTTGATCCGCAATTTTCGGTGCCAAGACCTGCGTACCTTCAGGGGCTTTGTCTAACTTACGTAAGCTCAATGGCATTTGCACACCATGATTGGCCAACATGGCGTAGCCTTGTGCAACCTGCAAAATCGTTGCATTCAAACCATAACCATAAGCCATGGTTCCCAATTGGGAAGGATTCAGCTTATCGCCTGAATAGAGTAGGCCAGCACTTTCACCTGGGAATTTCACCGCCGAACGATGACCAAAGCCTGCACGTCTAAAGAACGAAGGTACCGTATCTTTGGGTAGAGACAGGGCAATTTTAGCTGAACCCACGTTCGAAGATTTAATAATCACGCCTGAGACTGTTAAAGCACCATAGTTATGTGTATCACGAATGGTATGCCAGCCTAAACGCATCGAACCTGGTGAAGTATTCACAATGCTATTCGGCGTATATTTACCACTTTCCAAAGCCGCAGCT
Organism: Acinetobacter proteolyticus; assembly: GCF_000367945.1. Lineage (GTDB taxonomy): Bacteria > Pseudomonadota > Gammaproteobacteria > Pseudomonadales > Moraxellaceae > Acinetobacter > Acinetobacter proteolyticus. The sequence continues at coordinate 3,391,067 of NZ_KB849179.1, read as the reverse complement.
ACGGTGAATGGCTTCATGGTTGAACCAGGCTCAAACATATCAATCGCACCACGGTTACGCATGGCATCTTTGTTGCTGAGACCATTTTTATCGTTCGGGTTATACGATGGCCAACTGGTCATCGCCAAAATTTCACCCGTTTTGACATCTACCGCTATTGCCGTTGCAGAGCGAGCATTATTGGCTACGCCCGCAGCAGTTAATTCACGATACATAATATATTGCAAACGCGAGTCGATACTCAGGGTGACATTTTCACCCGACTCGACTTCTTTAATGACTTCTGAAACTTTAAGACGGTTACCTTTTTTATCCCGAATAATTTTTTGCTCGCCATCAACCCCTGACAACTGTTTATTCAGTTGCATTTCCAAACCTTCAATTCCCACTCCCTCACTATTGGTCAAACCAATAATCTGGGCATTCGGTTGCGGTTGCGGATAGTAGCGCTTATAACTTTTCTCAGCATAAACGCCTTGGAAATTGCGTTTGGTAATCAAATCCGCTTGTTGTGGTGGAATTTCTTTTTGTAAGACCAAATAGCGTGAACGTGGGCGTGCCTGCATTTGCTTTTTCAAATCTGCACGATCAACCCCAACAGCATCGGCCAATTCATCAAGGTTTAAATTTTTATCGGGTAATTGACGTTTTAATTTTCGATTATTCGGATCTTTTTTAAGCTCAGCCGTAATTTCATCAAATTGCTGCTTAGTCTCCCAATAATCTCTCGGATCAATTACGATTTTCATGATTGGCGTACTAATCGCTAAAGGCACACCGTGGCGATCGCTGATCACGCCACGCATTGCCTCTAGTCGCTCCGTTCGCAAAATATTGGCATTGGCTTTATTTTGCAGAAAGTCTTTATTGACCACCTGCACATAGAACGCACGCGCAATCAGCACCACAAAGCACAGCAGCACGGTGCCCCAAAGCAAGTAAAATCGCCACATATCCAAAGCAAGCGTTGGTCTTTCAGAAATGGACTGCTGTTTTTTTCGTATTGGTTTGCTTCGCTTATCTGCCATACAGCATGCCTTATTTATCTTGCTTTGAAGTCATAGGTAAAGAAATCACAACCGTCTGCGTCGCAGGTGGTGAGAACATACGAAGTTGCGTCACTGCACGCGAACCAATCTGGGCGGTTGCCCCAAAGGTTTGCTGCTCAATCAGTAAACGCCCCCATTCCGCGTTTAGATCATCTCGTTCACGCATATATGCACTCAAGTCCCGATAATCATGACGATATTCGAACACCTGAAATACCACCATCATTGCACTGGTGAACACCAGCGCAACGAGCACAGCATAAACAGCAACCTTTTTCAGTCCCTTTCTGCTGCTTGATATCACGTCGTCATCATTGTTGTTGTTCATTCTCAGCCTTTTTGCTCTAGACGCTCTGCCACACGTAGCCATGCACTACGTGAACGAGGATTTGCTTTTACTTCTGCTTCACTCGCACGAATACGAGAGACTTTCTTTAAACGTCGAGTATCTACCTGTGCTTGAGGCATACCCCAACCCGAATCTTCAGGTAAGCTCGATTCTTTTTGGATAAACTGTTTGATTAAACGATCTTCCAAAGAATGAAAGCTAATCACGGCCAACTGCCCCGTTGCTTTTAACAAGCTGACAGCTTGCGGTAAAAAGCTCTCGATATCATCAAGCTCTTTGTTAATGGCAATGCGAATCGCTTGGAAGGTCCGTGTGGCAGGATGTTTATGCTTTTCCCACTTTGGATGTGCTGTTTTGACCACTTCTGCCAGTTGTGCTGTTGTGGTCATTTCACCTGCCAGTTTAATCGCTTTAGCAATACGACGGCTATAACGTTCTTCACCATATTGGTAAATAATGTTTGCCAGTTTTTCTTCTTCGATTTCAAGTAACCATTGCGCAGCTGTTGGCCCTTGCGAATTGTCCATCCGCATATCTAGGGGCCCGTTTTGCATGAAGCTAAAACCACGTTCTGCTTGATCAAGCTGTGGCGATGAAACACCGAGATCAGCCATGATCCCATCTACTTCGGTAATGCCAATATTGGCAAGTTCGGCTTGAATGTCAGCAAAACTGGCGTGAATGATTTTAAAGCGCGGATCTTCTTGTTCTAATTGTGCTGCAACCTCAAGGGCTTGTGGATCTTTATCAAAGGCATAGACACGCGCATTGGCATCTAATTTGGACAGTAATAGTTTGGTATGTCCCCCTCGACCAAAGGTAGCATCAACGAAAATACCAGTATCGCGGCCTGCCAATACGCCATCAACGGTTTCATGAAGTAAGACAGAAATATGCGACATAAGAAATGAATCAACAGCTAAAAATGTAACTGCACATTATCACCTTGTTTTATGCCAGTACCAAACGACTTTTTGTAGAGAATTCTTAACTTTTCATAGATAAAACCGTTTTCTTATCATTTTTCAGTCAATAAAAAAGCAAATACAGTAAGTATTTGCTTTTTCAATTTTAGCAGTGTACTGAGTACACACCTGATTTATGGTTTTTCCGCATAGATTTGATCAAAAATCGCCCCATTCACGAAATGGGTTTTTTGCGCTTTTGCCCACCCCCCAAATACATCATTAATCTTGAAGAGTTTAATCTTTGGAAATTGCTGCGCATATTTTGCAGCGACTTGAGGATTACGCGGACGGAAATAATATTTCGCGGCCAAATCCTGTCCCAACGGAGAGTAAAGGAAGTTTAAATAGCCACGCGCTAACTGACGATTGCCATTTTTATCGACCGTTTTATCAACAATAGCCACCGAAGGTTCTGCCAAAATCGAAATTGATGGATACACAATTTCAAATTTATCTTTACCTAAACCTTGAGTTGCCAATAATGCCTCATTTTCCCATGATAGCAGCACATCACCAATGCCTCGCTCAGCAAAAGTGGTTAAAGAGCCACGTGCACCTGAGTCTAAGACTTTGACATTTTGATAGAGTTTTTTCACCAATTCACGAGCCTTAGCGTCGTTACCCCCAGGTTGTTTGAGCGCATACCCCCATGCTGCCAAATAGATCCAGCGCGGCGCCCCTCCTGTTTTCGGATTCGGGGTAATGATTTCTACACCAGGCTTGGTCAAATCATTCCAGTCACGGATATTTTTTGGGTTGCCTTTGCGCACCAAGAACACCACTGTTGAAGTATACGGAGCTGAATTGTCTTTAAATTGTTTTTGCCAGTCTTTACGAATTAAACCCGCATTAGCAATTTCATCAATATCATTGGCCAAAGCCAAAGTCACCACATCTGCTTGTAGACCATCGATGACTGAACGCGCCTGTTTACCAGAACCGCCATGTGATTGTTTAAAGTCAATATCTTGACCTGTTCGCTTTTTCCAATACTGGCCAAATGCCTGATTATATTCTTGATAAAACTCACGCGTCGGATCGTAGGACACATTTAAAAAAGTGGTTGCTGCTTGTGCCACACTATTCAGACCCAAAGCCAGTAACGCTGCTGCGATGACTGTTTTCATTTATTCTTTCTCATTTCACCCCGTTTGTGTTCACTATATTTACTTGAAAATATTTTACAATCATACAGTTATATCAATATATGAGTTACTATTCTGTTTTTTAGATATGCCTGAAAACACTTATGATGATAATTTCACTGTAATCTCTTGTATTTTGCAGTTAAAATGAGAAAAATTATCATTCTCCACTTTTTCTACACATTTGCTTGCTAAATTTCACTTGTATACAAAGTAGCCGTTTTGCTATAAATACATGGCAGCATGTGTCAAATTTTAATATTTTTGTAAAAAGTGTGACGTAGTTATACTTTTTTATTAAGATTTATGTTTAAATCGTATTATTAAAGCAATACTATAGTTGTTTGGTTAGTCTTGTAGACTCAAAATCATGAAGGGGATGTGAGCAATGCGAGCATTAAAATTGAAAAAAGCACTAGGCTTAAGCTTATTTTTGGCGGCTTCTGTTCAGATGGGACATGCAGCGGCAATTAAAGAAAGCAATAACATAAAAAGCATTGATAAATCTTCTGCGAGCCTGATTGTTAAAGCGCTTGATCAGCAAAAACGCAATACCAGCATGTTGCCATCGACAGATGATGAATTAAAAATGCTGAATACGATTCGTACCACCCCAACACAAACGTTCTTTGCTAGCCAGCATGAGCGCTTTTCACGTTTCGTTCAAACCATATTCCAACCGCATACCTCTTAAATTTTAAATTTGTGCCCCTTCACATATTTAAATCAAGCCTAGTCATGCCGTGACTAGGCTTTTTCGTTATAATCATTTCAATTTAAATTTAAGCTCCGATCATTTATGAAAGTTCGTACCCGTATTGCGCCGTCTCCTACTGGTTTTCCACACGTAGGCACAGCTTATATTGCGTTATTTAATCTATGTTTTGCCAAACAGCACGGCGGTGAGTTTATTTTACGTATTGAAGATACGGATCAACTTCGCTCAACACCTGAATCTGAAAAAATGATTTTAGATTCTTTACGCTGGTTAGGTTTGAACTGGTCAGAAGGTCCAGATGTGGGTGGCCCACATGCCCCTTATCGCCAATCAGAACGTATGGGGATTTATAAGCAATACGCTTTGGAACTGGTTGAAAAAGGTCATGCTTTCTATTGTTTTGCAACCGCAGAAGAACTTGATCAAATGCGTGCTGAGCAACAAGCGCGTGGCGAAACACCGAAATATGACGGTCGTGGTTTAAAACTCTCACAAGAAGAAGTTCAACGCCGTCTCGCTGCGGATGAGCCACATGTAATTCGTATGAAAGTACCTGAGGAAGGCATTTGTAAAATTAATGACTTACTCCGTGGTGAAGTGGAAATTCCATGGGCACAAGTCGATATGCAAGTGCTGCTCAAAACAGATGGTTTACCAACCTACCACCTAGCCAATGTGGTCGATGACCATTTAATGGAAATCACCCATGTGTTGCGTGGCGAAGAGTGGTTGCCGTCTGCACCGAAGCACCAACTACTGTATCAATATTTTGGTTGGGACATGCCAACGCTGTGCCACATGCCGCTATTGCGTAACCCTGATAAATCAAAACTGTCGAAACGTAAGAATCCGACCTCAATCAACTATTACCGCGATATCGGTGTTCTGCCAGAAGCCTTGTTGAACTATCTTGGTCGTATGGGCTGGTCAATGCCGGATGAACGTGAAGTATTCACCCTAGAAGACATGATCCAAAATTTTGATGTACAACGTGTTTCGTTGGGCGGCCCAATCTTTGATGTTGAAAAACTCAACTGGCTTAATGGTCAGTGGATCAAAGGATTGACACCTGGACAACTTCTAGACCGTTTGTTGGCCTGGAAAAGTGATCGCCAAACCCTTGAAGATATTGCTGCTGCGATTCAACCGCGTATTAATTTACTCTCTGAAGCCGTGAATTGGGCAGGTTTTTACTTCAACCATATGCCACAAATCAGCAAAGAACAGTTTGAAAGCAAAAAATTGACCGAAGAACAAGTTCGTCAAAGCTTGCAGTTTGCGATTTGGCGTTTAGAAAGTCAGTTTACTTGGAACAATGACACGGTTAGCCAAACCCTAATGGATTTGGCCAGCCAGATGGAAATCAAACTACGTGACTTCATGCCTGCTTTCTTTATCGCGATTGCGGGTTCGACCAGCTCAACCCCTGTGATGCAAGCGATGGTCACGCTGGGTCCTGATTTAACCTTTGCACGTCTCCGCCATGCGTTAGAGTTGGTGGGTGCACCAAGCAAGAAAGAGCTGAAAGTCTGGGAAAAGCTCAATGAATCACTAAAATTGCCGAAAAATGATGCAAATAGTGAGACTTAATTCAGTTTAATGATTGACGTGTGAGCGCATTCCCCCTAATATTGCGCTCACACATTCTGGGGTCATAGCTCAGTTGGTAGAGCGCTACAATGGCATTGTAGAGGTCAGCAGTTCGATCCTGCTTGGCTCCACCAGATTCTCGAAATCACAACACGTGACCGAGATGAAAGCTAGATTTTAGTGTTTTATGTGTTGCCTCATCTGTCCCTATCGTCTAGAGGCCTAGGACATCGCCCTTTCACGGCGGTAACCGGGGTTCGAATCCCCGTAGGGACGCCATATTCTTATCTAATAATTATATTTTTCTCACAATCTTTCTCAATCAGATTGCACATTTTCGAATTTTCCATAAAATAGCCGCTTCTCTATGCTTGGACAAATTGTCGTATGCAATCTTCCAACTCGAATACGCATTCAGAATCAAAAACATTAAAACGTGCCATGAGCACTCGCCATTTAGTTATGCTTTCTTTAGGCGGTGCAATCGGTACAGGTTTATTTTTAGGTTCTGGTGAAGTTATCGCTCAAACCGGCCCTGTGGGCGCAATTATTGCCTATGTATTAGGTGGTTTAATTGCCTATATGGTCATGCTCTGCTTAGGTGAGCTTGCTGTACACATGCCTGTTGCTGGATCTTTTGGTGCATACGCTCAAAAATATATTGGTCCAGGCACAGGTTATATGATTTCTTGGGTCTATTGGCTCACGTGGACCGCAACCCTCGGTACAGAATTTACCGCTGCGGCATTGCTGATGCAGGAATGGTTTCCGCATATTTCCATGTGGATTTGGACCATTATCTTTGCAGTCACCATTTTAGGGCTCAACCTCACCTCAACCCGAATGTTCGCCGAATCTGAATTCTGGCTTGCACTGGTTAAAGTTGTGACCGTGATTGCCTTTATCATTTTAGGTTTATTGGCAATTTTCGGTTTGATTTCGTTCAATGGTTATGAGTCAGCACCTTTATTCCATAACTTGACCGCACACGGCTGGTTCCCGCAAGGCCTGATTCCGATCTTTACCACCATGCTGATTGTGAATTTTGCCTTTTCAGGTACCGAATTAATTGGTGTTGCCGCAGGTGAAACCAAAGATCCAGCTGAAAATGTACCCAAGGCAATCAATGCCGCGATCTGGCGTTTATTGATTTTCTTTGTGGGTACCATCATTGTGATCAGTGCCCTACTGCCATTCCAAGTCGCGGGCTTAGGGGGTGAAGGGGTAAGTAGCAGTCCTTTCGTGACGGTATTTAACTACATTGGTATTCCTTATGCCGATGACATTATCCGTTTCGTGATTATTACCGCACTCCTTTCTGCTGCCAACTCAGGTCTCTATGCTGCATCACGCATGATGTGGTCTTTGTCTGATCAACGCCAACTTCCGAGTGTATTCTCACGCTTATCAAAAAGTGGTACCCCGATTATTGCACTTGTAGTCACCATGTTTGGCGCGATTCCCGGTTTGTTATCAGAACATTTTGCACCTGAAACGATTTTCAAGAATTTACTGGGTGTTGCCGCATTTACCATGGTCATCGTATGGATGAGTATTTGCTGGAGTCAATTTAATTTCAGACGCCAATGGTATAAAGCAGGTCATACAGCAAAGGATTTGAAATTTGCTGCTCCGTTTTATCCGATTGTACCGATCTTAGGCTTTATCTTCTGTTTTATTACCGGTTTGAGTATGGCCGCAGATCCTGAAATGCAAGCGGGCTTTATTGGCTGCTTATTGTTTATTGCAGCCTGCTATTTAAGTCATTACGTTTTTTATCGTCATCGTAAATAAGTAAAGCGCCAAAAAAAATGCAGCTCAGACTGCATTTTTTTATATCTGTTAAAAACAGTATTTTCTCGGTATTTTTTGCTTAACTGCTTATTTTTGATTATTTATTCCGCAACATGTTTTATTTTTAGACACTTACCCACTTTTTTTAGATTTTATTCAGAAAAGTGTTTGACACCCTATCTAATTCACCCTAATATACGCCCACCTCTGAAACGTCCCTATCGTCTAGAGGCCTAGGACATCGCCCTTTCACGGCGGTAACCGGGGTTCGAATCCCCGTAGGGACGCCACTAAATTCGAGGAAAAGCAAAGACAAGATCTTTGCCGAGAATTTAGGCCTAGCAATCAATATGTTTGACATACGATGCTCAGGTAAATTTCCTCAGATATGTCCCTATCGTCTAGAGGCCTAGGACATCGCCCTTTCACGGCGGTAACCGGGGTTCGAATCCCCGTAGGGACGCCAAATTCTGAAAAAGCCACTGCATTGACAGTGGCTTTTTTATTGCCTATTCAGTTCCAATCCCGACCTGAACTTCTAGACGTCCAGATTGCACACGCAAACCACGGATCTCGAATTGATCAACCAGTTGTTGTACCAACTCACGGCTTTCCTGCAAAATATTTAAACCTGGCAAAATACTAAAATCAGTCAGGTTTAATAACTTATCTACCATCCACGAACGGTTATTAATGAAATCAATAAAGCCCGCTTCTTCCAAATCGATATACCATAAGCGATGCCCTTCTTTTTGAATACCTGGCACATCACGAATCAGATGATTGATTAAGAATGGAATTGGCAAAGAATTAATTAACTCAAAGCTCACATTACCAACACGACGTGCCGCCCAATTGGTCAGGGTACCACCATGGCGAATTTGTAGATCAAGATGCTCATCGACTTGGCGCAGACGCAAATACTTTTCCTGCCCAATACGACACTCTAAGACGTTAAATTCGAGTGAAAGTCGATACAAAAAACGACGATAGTGCCCATCCAGTTCGATATGAAAGCGGTCATTACCACACTCAATTTTAATATCATCAATTTCGCTACGATCCATTCGTTTACGAATCTGATTATTCAGCAACATCTCGGGTAAATATAGGGTCAGACTGCTTTTTCCCAAAGAAGCTCTCGCCATGGCTAAAGCAACCTGACGTGCCGCCTCGCTGGTCTCCGAGACCATATCACGAACAGTATTGCGCACCCCTTCGACCCCACGTTTGGTGTGATGGGTGACATGATCCAAGGCATCTAGTGCTGCATCTGCCACACCCGCAATATTGCGTGAAGTATCGCTGGCAAATTCCACTGCATCCTGTGCATGCTGTAATGTTTTATTGATCAGTCGACGTGATAATGATGGTTTCTCAGCTGAGACTTCCGCATCCGCTGGCATAATATCGAACATCGCCTTTTTATCATCTTGTCGATTCAAGATGCTCTCCCTCTTCCCTTTCTTACAGGCTCATTTCTTATGAGCATCAATCTGCTTTCTGAACTTATTAGATGTTTTTCTGTAGATTAGCATGCTCTGCGCTGCGATTTGCGTCTTTTTGTTGCATCGCTTCAAATTATTTGCTGCTTCAGACCAACATCGCTTTTACATAAAATTCTATGACTCATCAGCTTGAATAGGTGCCTGCCCATCTTCGACGCTCAGCGTCTGCATCTGACTCAAACGCAGTGCTTTATATTTTGCCAATACCAATTCAAGCTGCTGCACCTTCTCCTGCCCAATGCCAAAATTTGATAGTTCACGTAATGCTACCCATGCGGCTTGCATCTGCTCAAACTCATTGCCTTTCACCAGTTTTAGCGTCATCCAATCAGCGAGATCCTGCACACGTTTTTGCATTTCAAACTGCAAGGCAAATAGTCCACTGCTTAAGGCCGATGCATCCAATAATCTTAATCTGTTCCGTACTTGCTCAAACTGCTGGCTTTGTTGTTGCAGATATACCGTTAAAACCTCCTGATTGAACCAGACTGCAAAAGCAATCATATCCTGAACAACCACATCACGCTGTATATACAGTGCATTCCGTTCAGGATGTTGTTTATTCAAACGGAGAGCTCCTAAATACACCATCAAGCCTTGTTGCAAGATGATCTGAATATGGCCCAGATCAAAATCGCAGTTTGACTTTAATTCCACTGCAGTCAGTTGATCAAACAATACCTCATACTGAACAGGTTGCTGTAATAAGCCCAAAATCTCTGCATTCTGTTGGATAGCTTGCCATAAACAAGTCAGCGGTGGATCGGCTCGCGCTGTTCGGGTCGAACCTTGCTCCAAAAGATGCTGCCATGCGGCTTGCATCGTGTTCTGCTGATCCAAACTTGTGAGCACACGCTGCGCTGTTAAAAGCTGTGGTGCGGTTGCAATCACGTCCTGACTAAAAGGAATATGCGATGGCTTAGCGCCAAAAATACCATTTAAGGATTTCCCCAGCGAATTTAGGCCACGCCCCATATCTGCCAATAAATTGGTATTTGCAGCTCGTGTCCGCAGTATCGACTCGGGTAACAACAAACTGACCGCACGCTGTAATCGCTGGCTCTGATTTTTCTGGTCAATCGGTTTCAGATGATGGAGCAACAGATACAGCGCATATTCAACATCACTCAGCCGTGGCTGATATTCAGGATGATTGCGACTCAACAGACAGTCAATATAAGCATAAAAGGCAGTTTCATTACGCTGCTGCGATTGTTGTGCCGCCCATTCATAGTATTCAATTGCTTGACTGTATTGTGCTGCCCCTGCGTAGGCTTTGGCCAGTGCAATCGCATGTTGCGCACTTGGATAATGTTGTTGGAAATAATGCAAAAGATCAATTTTCGGTTGTTGATCTAGACAGCGATCCAACTGACGTAGATAGCCATTGATGTGTTGTTGATTTGGCTGTTTCACAATGAACTTCAGACGATAAACCAAACACTGCTCATACCATGCATATTTACGCGCATGCGTCTCATAAGCGCTCAGCAGCTCATCTTCAATTAACTGGATCAATTGGCTGGCATAGACAATATCTTCATCATTCTCATGCCTGAATTGCCATTGCTTGGGTAAAGTCACCTTAAATAAACGCAGCAGAAAATGCGCACTGAGATCAGGGCTTTGCATCGTCACCAACATCAACTTATCTTGGCTAGAGAGATGCTCTTTTCCCTTCTGAATGCGGGATAAACGCAACTTTAGAATCTTGGTGCTTAACATGCGTTTCCTTTCGCATTATTCAACCCACTCATCTTGCAACTTAGCAGACTGCCCTGACTTTTGCGAATGGCTTTAGACGAGCTGTCGCAAGGTTTTTAGGCAAATCTAAACATCGGCTTAGGGACAGGATAAACAATCAAATAAGTAAATTTATGTATTTGAAAGGCTCAAGATTTTTGCTTTTGCATAATTTTCGCTAAAATGGACAAAACAGAATAGGAATCCTATATGCAATACCGTTGCCCTAAATGTCAAAGCGTGAAAATTATGCCTGTCAGTCAGGGTGCTAACAGCCCTCGTCCGAATGTACCAAAAAGTTTGGTGCTTCTGGTTCCTGCCATTTTTATTTTATTAATTTTGGTCTTGATTAGCGTTGCGATGTGGATTTTTGGCAATGGTGCCGGCCAAGGTCTGCAAATTGCGACCGTCGTGGTTTTTGTAATCTGTGTGATTGCAGGGGTTTTATTCTGGCGTGATCTACCTGATTTTAAAATTTCAATGCAAGCGTTTATGCAGGCACAAAAACATTGGAAATGCCGTGACTGCAACAACGAATGGCAGAATTAATTATTATCCAAAAAATATTCACATCAGCTTAATGCTGATGTGAAGGATCTTGTTCAGCTTTCTCATCGTGTTGATGGGTATGCTGGCAATTCATTTCTTCGTCATCTTCAATTTGCAAGGTCACTTCAGCAATGCCATGCTCATGCGATAACATCTCAATCGCAGCACGGTGCAATTGATTACGATCAGCTCTCGGCGCAAACAGATGCACGGTCAAATGAATATTCTTTGAGGTAATCGCCCAGACCTTTAACTGATGGATACTCTCAACGCCATCCAATCCCAGTAGATCATTGCGTAACTTTTCAATATCGACCTCTTCTGGCACACCTTCCAACAAGATATTGATACTCTGCTTGAGCAGAATCCACGTTCTCGGCAATACCCAGAAACCAATCGCAACTGCAAGAATGGTATCAACCCAATACCAATTGGTGAAATAGATCACCACGGCACCGACAATGACAGCCACCGAACCCAATGCATCACTCAACACTTCCAAGTATGCACCCTTCATATTCAGGCTTTCGGCAGCACTGGACATTAACAGTTTCATGGAAATTAAGTTAATAACTAGGCCCAAACTCGCCACAATCAACATACCCACACTTTGAATTTCAGGCGGTTGCGTAAAGCGTTGGTAAGCTTCGTACAGAATGTACATGGCCACAAAAAACAGCATCGAGGCATTAAATAAGGCTGCCAGAATCTCAAAACGCTGATAGCCAAAAGTACGCTTGTTATCTGCAGGACGTTTGGCAATTTTAATCGCCACTAAAGCAATCGCTAATGCAGCCGCATCGGTAAACATATGTGCTGCATCAGACAGTAACGCCAAACTCTGGGTGATTAAACCCGCAACCACTTCGACCACTAAGAAGGTTGAAGTTAGTATCAGCGCAATGGTGAGTTTTTTGATATTACCTTCAGTGACCGCTGCATGACTATGGTCATGCCCTTGATGTCCACCCATGTTGGACTCCTTATCATAATTGAATAAGACCTATTGCAGTCTTAAAGTCAGCCAAGGCGAAAATCGCTTTGGCTGGTTCAGATTCTTCTTAATAAAGTGCTTCATTAAGAAGATAGCATAAACAGATTAAATTGCACTTTCCTGACGTTTGTCCTGTTTGGCTTCATTCATCCAACGATATACCACTGGCAAAATCAGCAAGGTCAGTAAAGTCGATGAAATAATCCCACCAATCACCACAGTCGCCAGTGGACGCTGAACTTCTGCACCTGTGCCCGTGGCAATCGCCATTGGAATAAAGCCAAGCGATGCAACAAAAGCGGTCATTAAAACAGGGCGTAAACGTAATACCGCACCATGCCATGTGGCATAATGAATATCATATTTCTCTCGCAACTCTTTAATAAAGCTGAGCATCACCAGACCATTCAGCACTGCGACACCCGAGAGTGCAATAAAACCGACACCTGCAGACATCGACAAGGGAATATCGCGTAGCCACAGCGCCACCAAACCGCCCGACAGGGCAAATGGCACGCCACTAAACACCAGCAAGCTTTCTTTAAAGTTATTAAATACCGCCATCAACAGAACGAAGATCATCAGCAATGCCAATGGCACCACAATCTGCATTCTAGCTTTTGCCGAGGCCAGATTTTCAAACTGACCGCCATAACCGAGCCAATAACCACTTGGTAATTTTTGCTGTGATAGTTTCTGTTGCATCTCACCTACAAATGAGCCCAAATCACGGTCGCGAACGTTGGTGGTGACTACAACACGGCGCTTGCCATTTTCACGGCTGACTTGTGCCAAGCCTAGAATATTCTCTACCTTTGCCACGTCTTGCAGTTTGATCAAGCCACCATTCGGCAGTTGAATCGGCAGCATGGACAATTGCTGCGGCGTACGCATCACATCATCCAAACGCACCACAAAATCAAAACGACGGTCGCCTTGCAAAATCTGTCCAACACTTTGTCCACCAATACTGGCAGCGACTAAATCCTGAATGGATTTAACCGATAAACCATATTGTGCAGCCAGTGCATGATCGATATCGACATTGAGTAAGGGTAAGCCATCGGTCTGCTCGACTTTGACCTCACTTGCGCCCGTAATGGTTCTCAGGGTTTGAGCAACTTTTTCAGCCTCTTGGTTCAGAACCTGCATATCATCACCAAAGATTTTGACCCCAATATCACTACGTACCCCTGAAATCAATTCGTTAAAACGTAGTTCAATCGGTTGTGAAAACTCACTGTTGTTGCCTGGGATTTTCTCAACGTAGGCCAACATTTTGCTTCGAAGCTCGTCAATGGTTTCCGATTTATCAGACCATTGATCACGCGGTTTTAATAGCACCACGGCATCCGAAATATTCGGTGGCATCACATCCGTTGCCACTTCAGCTGTACCGGTTCGAGCAAAGATTGCTTTGATTTCTGGAAACTCTGCGAGTAATTGCTTCTCAACACTTTCCTGAATTTTCAGTGACTCTTCAATTCCAGTACTTGGTGCACGCATTAACTGTAAAGCAAAATCTCCTTCACTCAGTTGTGGCGCAAACTCACTACCGACACGCGAGCCAATCGCAGCGGTTAAGACCAGAATGGTAACTGCGCCGGCCACCACCACATAACGTAGTGCATAAGCTTTATCCAGTAGGCTTTCATAACTGCTTTTTAACGTCGCCATCCAGCGACTTTCTTTCTCTTTGACCTCGCCAGTAACAAATAGCGCTACTGCTGCTGGAACGAAAGTCACCGATAAAATAATGGCACCGATCAAGGCCAAGACCACCGTCATCGCCATTGGATGGAACATTTTCGCTTCCACACCGGCCAGTGCAAAAATAGGCAAATACACCACCATGATGATGATTTGTCCAAAGATCAGCGGACGTCGTGCTTGCTTTGCCGCCAAGAAGACTTCGGTAAAGCGTTCTGAACGGGTCAGGAGTCGGCCTTTATGGTGTTGTGCTTCTGCCAGCCGTCGGATACAGTTTTCGACAATCACCACTGCACCATCGACGATAATCCCGAAGTCCAATGCGCCTAAACTCATCAAGTTGGCACTGATTTTCTGCTCCGCCATCCCTGTCAGGGTAAACAGCATGGATAAGGGAATAATACAGGCGGTAATCAATGCTGCACGGAAGTTACCCAAGAATACAAACAGGATTACAATCACCAAGATTGCACCTTCAATCAGGTTCTTCGCCACCGTCTTAATGGCTTTATCAACCAAATTACTGCGGTTATAGACGGTTTCGACCACCACCCCTTCAGGCAATGAACGTTTGATTTCCTGCATTTTGCTGTCGAGTGCTTGAGCGATGGATTTACTGTTCTCACCCATCATCATCATCGCGATACCCAGTACGGTTTCTTCACCGTTATAGGTAGCACCACCGGTTCTCAGATCATGTCCAATCGAAACCGTTGCAACATCAGCAACACGGATCGGCAAACCATTCTTGGTACTAACCGTGACATTCTCAATATCTTGTACGGTTTTCAACATTCCCGGAATACGTACCGTAAGCTGCTGACCATTTTCTTCAATAAAACCCGCACCACGGTTTTCATTATTTTCGGTTAACACGGTTTGTAAGTCGGTTAAGGGAATTTGCAATTGCTGTAAACGTTTCAGATCAGGAGAAACCACATAGGTCTTGTTATATCCCCCAATGGTATTGATTTCTGCAACACCCGGCACACGCTGTAATTGAGGACGAACGATCCAGTCCTGAATTTCACGTAGGTCCATGGCCTGATAAGGCGTACCATCGGCCTTTTTGGCATTCGGTTCAGCCTTGATCACCCATTGATAGATCTCACCCAGACCCGTTGAAATCGGTGACATTTGCGGATCAATCTCATCAGGCAACGCACTCTTGGCTTCCTGTAAGCGCTGGTTAATCAGCTGGCGCGCCCAGTAGATATCGGTACCATCTTTAAAAATCACCGTGACTTGGGACAAGCCATAACGAGAGATCGAACGGGTTTGTTCCAAGTTGGGAATACCCGACATGGCATTTTCAATCGGATAAGTAATCCGTTGTTCAACTTCAGGTGCAGTGAATCCACCTGCCTGACTATTAATCTGTACCTGTACGTTAGTAATATCAGGTACGGCATCAATCGACAGTTTTTGGTAGCTATAAATGCCGACCCCGATCCATGCCACCACAAACAGCATGACCCAAATCGCATTGCGGATTGAAAACTGAATAATCCGATCAAACAGACCTTCCGCAGGAGGAAGCTGCAACTTATCTTTAGTGTCCATGCGCAGCCTCTCCCTTTTCAATCTCAGATTTCAAAAGGAAACTGCCTTGACTGACATATTGTTGCTTTTCAGTCAGACCCGATTGGATTTCCACCCACTGCCCATCACTTGAGTAATTACCCAGTTGTACAGGTGTTGGGGTGAAATGCATTTGATCTTTTTCTTGCTTAGCGACAAAAACCGTGGCTTTACCCTCGATCTGCTGAATCGCCGCTTTGGCAACACGAAGTACAGGCTTCTTATCGGTGCCATCTAACAACACATTTACCATCAAATTCGGTCGTAATTCTTTGGCTGGGGTTAACACTTTGGCACGCACCTGCAAACGACCTGTCTGGGTATCTGCTGCGGTGGTCAAAGTCTGGATTTGTGCTTTAAAGCTATTATTGGTTTGCAGCGACTTAAACTCGATCTGCTGCTCTGGTTGGACATTGATGTTATTGACGCTTGGTAAAATAAACTCAATCCAGAGTTGATCCAGCTGATCAATCACAAATAACTGCTTATCGGCGGTAATTTGCTCACCCACTACAATATCTTTCAGACTCACCACACCGCTTAACGGTGCGGTCAAGACATAGCGCCCTTGACTGCCATTGGATGCGCCCAAGGCAGATAAACGGCTACGCGCAGCTTGTACCTGAATCTGTGCCTGACGATAGGCATTGTAGGCACGTTGATAATCCTGACGTGCAGAAACCCCTTGTTCCCAAAGTTGTTTTTCACGTTGATAATCTTGTTGGGCAAGCGTTAAAGCTTCTTGAGCAATACTTAAATTGGCTTGTTGATCCACCAAGTCAGGAATAAATAGAGTGGCTAACACTTGCCCTTTCTTGACTTGTTGACCGAGTACCGCATTGACACTTTCCACACGTCCAGCAAAGGTCGCGGAAACATGCGCTTGCTGATCGGTATTGGTGACCAACTTGGCAGGATACGCGAATTGCTGTCCGACTTCGCCCACACCAACCTGAGCCAGTTTGACCCCGTATTCAGTCATCTGTTTTGGGCTTAGATTTAAGCTACCTTCCTCACTTTCCTGAGCCTGCCCAGCTTCACCTTCTGTATGTCCTTCCTCACCTTCGCCATGACTATCAGCCGCAGCTGCTGTATCACCACTGGCTTTATTCTTGCCCGTAAAAAATAATAACGCGCTCAGGACTAAGCCAATGGCAACAACCAGAATGACCCAAAACCACTGCTTTTTAGATTTATTTGTCGACATTATTCTGCTCCTACTACAGCGGGAAGGTTATTGGTATCTTTCCAAAGGGTTTGATTAATCTGATTTAAGGCATCACTTGAACTCACCATACTCGGCTCAATGCCCAGTGCTAAACTTTCTGCATCAATTTGCTTTTGCCATGCACTCTTGAGTAACTGCACTTTATTTAAACGTTGATCTTGCAATTGCATGGTGGCTTGCTGCACATCAGTAATGGCATATTTACCGACTTTGAAGCCGAGCAGCATTTTCTCTTGCACCGTTTCAGACAATGGAATTTGTCGCTGATTGACGAGATCGAACTGTTGTTTCAACCCCGCCAACTCTGCTGTTAAGGTCTGAATCGCATTCAAGTTCTGCTGCTTGTAAAACTGTTGCTGTTTGACCAGTAAATCTTGTTTGGCATTGGCAATTCGCAATGAATACTGTTGACGATTGAAAATATTCAAAGGGATATCGATGCCCACTCGGAACTTGTTATCAGTCGAATTGGTTTCTGCGCTTTTACTTTGCACCATGCCTAAATTGACGGTTGGATTTGGTCGGTTGGATACTTTTAAATAATCGATATTGGCTTTTTGACGCACTATATCGAGTTGAATAGCACGCTCAAATAAATTGTTCTGCAAATAATCTTGCAAATCATTTTGTTGTGGCCAGACATTGCTTGCCTGAGTAGAGAAGCGGTTATCGGTACTGCCCCACAGATTCGCCAATTGACGCTTTGCAGTGGCTAAAGAGAGTTCGGTTTGTTGAAATAACCGTTGATTTTCAATATGCGCCATCAAGGTACGATCTAAATCGACCTGCGCAATGCTGCCGGCTTTAAGTCTTAAGCGCGTTGCATCCAAAGTGTCCTGGCTGGTTTTTAACTGTGCCTGAACCACATCATGTTCCAACTCTAACACCACCACTTGCGACCACAGATATTTGACTGCTAACTCAAGTTGCGCATTATATAGCTCTTGGTTAAGGCCCACTTGAGATGCCTGTACATCCGCAAGTTTGACGGCAGCCCGCCGTTGACCAAAAATATCCAATTTCTGTGAAACACCAAACTCTAACTCTTTATCTTTACCTGATCTAAAGTCGGTTTGCTGAATTGAGATACTTGGATTCGACCATAAACCTGCTTGTTTTACATTGGCCTCAGCAATTCCTTGCTGTGTTTGCCACACCCCCGTGCCAGCCTGATATCGTTTCACATCCTGCAAAATTTGTTCAAAATTCAGATTGCGTTGTGCAGCATTACTTATAGGCTGCTGATTCGCATCCAGTAAAGATTCTGCGGCAATGGATGGACTCAAAATGGCAGTAGTTAAGGCAAGTGCCAACACTGACCACTTCAATGACAATTGAGTACGATTTTTTCGCGTATGCTGATCAATAGCATGGATACGCTGATTTAAACTAGAAGACATATAAAGCCCCGCAAAGTAATAAGATTGCGGTGGGCTATTTTTCGGCTACCCCACCTATAGCGGGGTCAATACAGGGGGCGGATTTAATCCTGTGAGGTGTGGTGACTGGTAAGAATTGGACCAGTAATATTTTTGTTCTACGTCCTGACTGTGCAACATGGGTTCATTTACACGTTGCTGAACTTCAGCAACCACCACATGAAAACAAGAAGGTAGATGATCATGATGATCTTGCAAGCTTAAAGGCATCGGTAAATCTGCTGCGACGTTATCGAAGACAGTACCTTGTTCAGAACTGTGTGCCTTTTCAGCGACATGATGTCCAAAATGATTCAACATACTATATTCGCGCACCGTTTCATGCGCACAAAAAGCGGCCGCCACATTCCAGAAACTTTGGAACATGAACAAACTCAGCAAGACGGTCACGAAAACAGTTGAGCGTTGCAACAGCACACCCTTACAGTAAATTGCACAAAGGCACTATAGCAGGCTACGCCGATGTAATAAAATTACAAAATACTTTTTAGTCAACTTCTTCCTGATTTAAAACATTTTTTCTTCGACATTGATAACAATGATTTCACTTTTACGGATACGTTATGTATAAATCTTTCTCTATTTTGCTCTTCGCGATGATGCTCAGCCTCAGTGGATGTGCCACCACTATTCTTTCGACTGCGCTCCCCAATGAGACCCAACACGTTCAAACCGACACCTTAAAAAGCGACCAAATAATTGCACTGGGACAAGCTATTCAAAATGAAAAAAGCCAAGGCCTGGTGTTTATTGGTCAGGATTTCAATTACTTAATGACCGATGGTAATGCTGAACTACTGAAACTTTTACATGCCATTCCAGCAGAACAGCGATCTTTCACCAGCGCATCACCTTTGGTCCTCACCATGGATGATCCAACTCATTTTCGGGGCGTCTTACAGATTCAATATAATACCCGTATGATTGATCTGAATCAGAAGCAAAAAGATCTATTAAAATCCCTAGGTTTTAGACAAAATTTTGACTTGATTCAAAATCAAGAAACCGCGCCTTATCCTTATATCAATGTATTTTTTAAAGGGCAGCTCTATCAAGCACTCGATCAACAAAAAATCCAACAGAAATTGACGCAACCCTATCCAATCACTTTACAACAAGAGACCATCATTACCACCAAACATCCAATCAAACGAGCAACCCGTATGGTGCTCTATCCTTTGGCAATGGTCTTTGATGTTGTCACAGTGACACCCCTGTTAATGTGGTCTGATCTGCACGGCGATTTTAATAAATAGACACAAATAAATTGGCATTGCATATAAGCTAATCACCAGAGCAATTAGGTATTGGCTTATTTTTTATGACATTTCTCAATCTTCTGAAATACACAAATAGAACAATAGCTGCAAAGAAAAAACATATATTAAAAACATAATAATGAAAAACTTAGCTTAAGGAGTTGCATGATGAATATTGCAAATATCAAACAGCGGTTGCATTCCTATTGTTCTGGTTTGGTTCAACAGAGCATCCTGTCCGACTCTGAACAGGAAATTCACAAAGCCGAATTTTTTAAAACATTGGCACATCACGAACATGAGCAAGATGCTCATCCCTTTATTTCTGCCAATGATCGCAATGCCGTTTGGTATTTTCTACGTGCAGCGCTACGTGGTAATGCAGATGCAGCCTTTAAACTGGGTGAGAGCTATTTACATGGCGAGTTGGGTTTAGATAAAAATTATGGCAAAGCACAATATTGGCTGGAACGCGCGGCCCATTTAGGACATCCTGAAGCCAAAGCTTATTTATATAGTGCTTTTAGTGAATTAGCATTTTCATAAGTAGAAAAAAACCAGCTCGAAAGCTGGTTTTTATATCAGGACTTAACCTGTAATTTTTTTGTATTTCGTACGTTTTTGAGCCGCATCATCACCGAGACGCGATTGGCGATAAGCTTCGTATTCTGCATAGTTACCTGTGTAGAATTCTGGCTGTTCGTTCTCAAACGACAAGATGTGTGTTGCAATACGGTCGAGGAACCAACGGTCATGCGATACCACCATAACCGTACCTGGGAATACCAGAATGGCATCCTCAAGTGCACGTAAAGTCTCGATATCCAAGTCGTTCGACGGTTCATCCAGCAAGATCACGTTTGCACCCATCTGCAAGATCTTGGCAAGTTGTAAACGGTTACGCTCACCACCCGACAATTCACCTACACGTTTTTGCTGATCTTGGCCTTTAAAGTTAAAGCGGCCGATATAAGCACGTGATGCGATTTCGTAATCACCAATTTTCAGGATATCTAAACCGCCAGAAACTTCCTCCCAAACGGTTTTGTTGTTATCCAAAGTGTCACGAATCTGACCCACGTAAGCCACTTTAACTGACTCACCTAACGTTACAGTACCGGTATCCGGTTGCTGTTCGCCAGTCATCATACGGAATAAGGTGGTTTTACCCGCACCATTTGGACCAACAATACCCACGATTGCTGTAGGCGGTACAGTGAACGTCAGGTTTTCATAGAGTAAGCGACCATCGAATGATTTACTGATTCCTTCCACTTCCACCACTTTGTTACCCAGACGTGGGCCAGGTGGAATATAGATTTCAGAGGTTTCATTACGTTGTTGGAATTCTTTAGAGTTAAGCTCTTCAAAACGTTCCATACGCGCTTTGTTTTTCTTTTGCTGGCCTTTGGCATTTGAGCGAACCCATTCAAGTTCTTTTTTCAATGCTTTAGCAAAAGATTCTTCTTGTTTCTGTTCCTGCTCTAGACGGGCATTCTTTTGTTCCAACCAAGAAGAATAGTTACCTTGGTAAGGAATACCATGTCCACGGTCAAGTTCAAGAATCCACTCAGCCACGTTATCCAAGAAATAACGGTCATGCGTAATCGCAACGATTGTGCCTGGGAAGTCTTTCAAGAAACGTTCTAACCAAGACACTGACTCAGCATCTAAATGGTTGGTCGGTTCGTCAAGAAGTAGCATATCAGGCTTAGAAAGCAATAAACGGCACAATGCAACACGACGACGCTCACCACCTGAAAGCAAGGATACATCGGCATCCCATGCTGGAAGGTTCAATGCATCAGCAGCAATTTCAAGCTGGTTATTGAGGTTATGCGCATCCCATGCATGGATGATAGATTCCAATTTTTCTTGCTCTTTCGCAAGTGCATCAAAATCCGCATCTGGTTCAGCATATTCAGCAAAAACCTGATCAAGACGTTCTAAAGCATCCAGTGCTTCGCGTACGCCATCTTCAACGTTACCACGAACATCTTTGCTTGGATCAAGTGGCGGCTCTTGTTCTAAATAGCCGATTTTGATTCCTGGTTGTGCACGAGCTTCACCTGAGAAATCTTTATCTACGCCAGCCATAATACGGAGTAAGGTTGACTTACCTGCACCGTTCAAACCAAGCACACCAATTTTTGCGCCCGGGAAAAATGATAAAGAGATGTCTTTTAAGATTTCGCGCTTCGGCGGAACCATTTTTGACACTCGGTTCATCGTATAAATATATTGGGCCACGCAGGACTCCTCAATTGAAAAACCAATACATCGCAAATAAAGCGAATCAATAATCGGGCGTATTATACGCTGAAAACCCTATTGACTTGAAGTTAAGTTGGGATTTGTTTGCCTCCTACACTGGTTTTTCTTTTGCAAGACATTACAGGCTTGAATGATTTCAGTTTTCTCAAAACAATTACTGGAGTCAAAGAACTGGCTATATCACCAAAAACGCTATACAGCGCAAAAAATATGCACCATTTTGGATAAAATATACGCTAGACTCGGTCAGTATTTAACTCACGTAGATGATGTAATCATGACCTATAAAGATGAAACTTTAGCCATTCATGCGGGATATTCACCAGAAGCAACTACCAAAGCCGTGGCGGTACCGATTTATCAAACCACCTCTTATGCCTTTGATAATACGCAACATGGTGCAGATCTATTTGATCTCAAAGTACAGGGCAATATCTATACACGGATCATGAACCCAACCACAGCCGTACTTGAACAACGTATTGCGGCACTTGAAGGTGGGATTGGTGCATTGGCCTTAGCCTCCGGCATGGCTGCAATTACCTACGCGATTCAAACCATTGCTGAAGCGGGAGACAATATTGCCTCAGTATCGACCTTATATGGTGGAACGTATAACCTGTTTGCTCACACCTTGCCAAAGCAAGGTATTGAAGTCCGTTTCTTCGATTATCAAAATCCTGAAGCATTGCGTCAAATTATTGATGACAAAACCAAATTGGTGTTTGTTGAATCCATTGGTAATCCGCTCGGCAATATCATCGATCTGGAAGTGATTGCCAAGATTGCGCATGAGTATGGTGTACCTGTGATCGTGGATAATACCGTAGCAACACCTGCCCTATTGAAGCCGTTTGAATTTGGTGCTGATATTGTTGTGCATTCTCTAACCAAGTATATCGGCGGACATGGCAATAGCATCGGTGGCGTGATTGTCGATAGCGGCAAGTTTCCTTGGGGCAAATATCCTGAACGCTTTAAAGCCTTAAATACTCCTGACCCAAGCTATCACGGCGTGAATTATGTCGAAGTGTTGGGTGAAGCTGCTTTTATTGCACGTGCGCGCGTGGTGCCATTACGTAACACCGGCGCAGCCATTAGTCCACTCAGCGTATTTCTGATCTTACAAGGTCTGGAAACTTTAAACCTGAGAATGGAACGCCACACAGAAAATGCCATCAAGGTTGCCGAATACTTAAAACAACATGCAAAAGTAAAATGGGTCAATTACGCAGGTCTATCTGATCATCCACAGCACCATTTGGCACAAAAGTATGTGAAAGGTAAACCTTCTGCTATCCTTTCTTTCGGTGTTCAGGACGGTTTAGCGGGTGGAACACGGTTTATTGATGCATTACAGCTATTTACACGCTTAGTGAATATTGGGGATGCCAAAAGCTTGGCTTGTCACCCAGCCACAACCACACATCGCCAACTCAATGGGGAAGAGCTGAAATCAGCAGGAGTCAGTGAAGATTTAGTGCGTTTGTCTATTGGGATTGAGCATGTTGATGACCTGATTGCTGACCTTGAACAGGCCCTTGCCCAAGTTTAATTTAAATGAAATCAACAAGCCCCTGAATAGGGGCTTATTTTTTATGCAAAATCACAAATTTTTTATTGCTTTTTCAACTATTACAACATCTTGTTTTAGAGCTTTTACTCTAAAAAAGCCATTATTTTTCAAAGATTTACACTAGACAAACAAAAAAAATCGGTTAATATTAGACCAAAATAAAGTGCAGTGTTTAATCGGGATAAGCAAGCATTGCAACAACAGTGTGATTAATGTAGGACACTTACATGAATGCAAAACTCAAAAAACTTTTTCAGCAAAAAGTCGACGGTAAAACGATCATTGTCACTGGTGCATCGAGTGGTATTGGTTTAACGGTTTCTAAATACCTTGCACAAGCAGGTGCTCATGTACTCTTGCTTGCTCGTACCAAGGAGAAGTTAGATGAGGTAAAAGCAGAGATTGAAGCGGAAGGTGGAACAGCCTCTG
This sequence comes from Acinetobacter proteolyticus, assembly GCF_000367945.1. Classification (GTDB taxonomy): domain Bacteria; phylum Pseudomonadota; class Gammaproteobacteria; order Pseudomonadales; family Moraxellaceae; genus Acinetobacter; species Acinetobacter proteolyticus. Next base: position 3,367,164 of record NZ_KB849179.1, on the reverse strand, counting down.
TTTTCCCATGTGATCTAAACGACATGGAATCAATCGATGCAGTTTCAAAAGAAATCTTAGCGGCAGTTGATCACATTGATATTCTTGTTAACAATGCAGGACGTTCAATCCGTCGCGCAGTACATGAGTCGGTTGATCGTTTCCATGACTTCGAACGTACCATGCAGCTCAACTACTTTGGTGCCGTACGTTTAGTCTTAAATGTTTTACCGCACATGATGCAGCGTAAAGACGGCCAGATTATTAACATCAGCTCGATTGGTGTTCTTGCCAACGCAACGCGCTTTTCTGCTTATGTAGCGTCTAAAGCTGCATTGGATGCATTTAGTCGTTGTTTATCTGCAGAAGTTCACTCACATAAAATTGCGATTACCTCTATTTATATGCCTTTGGTGCGCACACCAATGATTGCACCAACCAAAATTTATAAATATGTACCAACGCTTTCACCTGAAGAAGCAGCCGATTTAATTGCCTATGCGATCGTGAAGCGTCCGAAAAAGATCGCAACCAATTTAGGTCGACTTGCATCGATTACTTATGCCATTGCACCAGACATCAACAACATTTTAATGTCGATTGGTTTCAACTTATTCCCAAGTTCTACTGCTTCTGTCGGTGAGCAAGAGAAGTTGAATTTAATTCAACGTGCCTATGCACGTTTGTTCCCTGGCGAACACTGGTAATCTTTTTAGCTAGATTCAGAAAAATAGCCAATCTTTTGATTGGCTATTTTTTTATTAGAAATAAGTTCTAGTTGCTTTGATTGATCCAGTCCGTGGTTTTTCGAATCGCAGCTTCTAGATTTCCCATCGAAATCTGCCAACGCTGTTGAAACTGTGTCAATCGTTCTCGATCTAACTGTTCTGTTCTTAGAAAACTCAGCATTTCTGTAGACATTTCTAGTTTTCTCGCCAACCATTGCCACTTTAAAATAAACCTCAACAGTCCGATCGGTACATGTCGAGTTGGTGCACTCACCTGCAATTGATCCGCAATCATTTGAGTGAGTTGATGCAAAGCCAGATTGTTCTCACTCACAGCCAACATTGCTTGATTCGACAAAGCCGCATCCACAGAAGCACCGACCATTATCCGACATAGGTCATCGACACGTACTAAAGGTAGATAATGCTGAGCCGTTGCCGGGATGGCACTCATTTTTCCCCGTTTGAGCAAATCAATCATTTGCGCGATCGGCTGATTCGTGGGTATTTCACCAACCATATCATCGCCAACCACTGTTGCAGGATGAATAATCGTCCAATCTACGGATAGCTGTTGTGCACGTCGTATCCATGCAAAATGAGCTTCAATCTTCGATGCTTCATAAGCCCCCAGATGCTGATACACAGCTTGCCATTGGGTACGTTCAGGTTGTTCAAAACAGACCCCTGCCTGCTGTAAATGACTCGTAATCGTCAACATATAGCCCGAAACGTGCACAGCGCGTTTTAAATCACAATGCTGATGCACACAAGTGAATAAATTCAACGCACCTTCAACATTGACGGCCCTTGCTTGTTGCATACTCAGGTTCCACGCAAACAACGCACTACTATTATATAAAGTATCCACTGCGCTTAATTTTTGCCACCCTTGTTCGCTGATGGCAAGCTTAGCCTGTGTCACATCACCTTGGATAAAGCTCAGTTGATTCAAGGAAACACCTGTTTGACTGAGCCAATTTGTGAGCACGGCTTGTTGTTTCACTTGATTCCGAAGCAAGGCAAAAACCGTGTGTCCTTGCTTCAGTAGCTCTAAAATTAAATAGCGGCCAATAAATCCTGTTGCACCTGCGACCAAAGCGACTTGTTTATCTTGCTGTGTTTTTAAGTTGTTATGCACCATCTGCTACGCCCTTTTGATTGAATGTAGGCATAGGCTAAAGGATGGAGTACACTCAATGGTCAAGTGGTTTATGCACCACTTTTTTATAAAATAATAAAGGATAGTTACTATGTTGATTGGACAATTGGCAAAACAGGCAGATCTGAGTCGAGACACCATTCGCTTTTATGAAAAAATGCAGTTGATCCAGTCGATGACCTGTAATAATGGCTATAAAGATTACCCTGAACAAACCCTACAACAACTACAATTGATTCGTACTGCTAAAAATCTAGGTTTTGCGCTCAATGAAATTAAACAGATCTTGGCAATGACAGCCCAAGAGGAAATCCCTGCCCCACAAGTACAAAGCATTTTCCAAGACAAGTTAGATTTGATAGATGAGAAGATTGCACAGCTTCATCAAATCAGAACGATGTTAAGCCGATTTACTCAAGGTGAAGCGTGTCCATTGAGAAAAGATTGTCCGATTCCAGACCTCAACCAATTGCTTTAAAAACTTTTTGTAATGGCAGCAACGGCCCATGTGCATAAACTAAAACTTATCCACAGCTTTGCTGCATTAATCATCAGTAATGTCAGTTGATTTACCCTCTAGCATATTTTCTGGATCACCTATTTTTAGTGTCATTGCCCTATTCACCTAGCGGCACACTCATGTCACGGCTTTAACTGGAATAAAACAATGCAACTGGCAAAATACCTTCATTACAATCAATTTACACAACAGTTGATGACTTACTCAATAAAATTGTCCCCGAATAGAACTCAATTAATTGCTTTTAAAAACATTAAATTCTTAATATTGACCATTCTGACATTCTTTATCTGTCAATGATTTAGCTCTAAACCAGCATTATTCTCCCTATCTAAAAATATATTCATAAAAAGCATACAAAATAATGCCATTTTCATGCTTTTTTAGCGGTATATAACATTCTGTAAAGATTCAGTTACAGAATCTTGCTTGGTTGAAAAGGAACGTATATGAGTCAGACATATAGCAAGGAAGAAAGAAGAAGTCGTATCAAAGGTATTGTGGGTGCGGCATCAGGGAATTTAGTTGAATGGTTTGATTTCTATATTTATGCCGTATTTGCTGCTTATTTTACGCATGCATTGACTGCACCAGATATGGAACCTACCACCAAAGCCATTTATGTATGGGGGGTGTTTGGTGCCAGCTTTTTCATGCGCCCAATCGGCAGTTGGCTGTTCGGACGTATTGCTGACCGTCAAGGCCGTAAGCAATCAATGGTCATTTCGATTTGCTTAATGGCACTCAGTTCATTCCTGTTTGCAGCCTTACCGACTTATGATCAAGTCGGAATGTGGGCACCCTTTTTACTGCTCATGGTGCGTTTACTACAAGGCCTCTCTGTGGGTGGGGAATACGGCGCTGTTGCCACCTATATGAGTGAACTTGGTCTAAAAGGACAACGTGGCTTCTTTGCATCATTCCAATATGTCACGCTTTCAGGTGGTCAGTTACTTGCCAGTTTGCTGGGGGTGATTTTGCTTGGTTTCATGACCGAACAACAGCTGAATGATGGTGGCTGGCGTATTCCTTTCGTCATCGGTGGTGTTGCTGCATTATTGTCTTTGTTTGCCCGTAGTCGTTTAGAAGAAACCTTGTCACATGAAGATGCCGAACGTGAAGAATCGGGTAGCTTAGTCGCCTTGCTTAAACAGCATTGGAAAACTTTCCTATTGGTTGTCGGCTATACCTCTGCGGGTTCACTAACCTTCTATGTAGTCACGGTTTATTCAAAAACCTATCTCACCAATATTGGTATGGATGGCAAAACCGTCGGTTTTATCATGACTACGGCATTGTTTGTGTTTATGTTGGCTCAACCGCTGTTTGGTATGCTGTCAGATCGTATCGGGCGTCGTGCGTCCATGTTGGCATTCAGTTTACTCAGCGCTATCTTTATTTATCCAGTGATGGTTACAGGTATGCGCAGCTTTGCTGACTCTCCTGTGATTATCACCCTGTTACTCATTTTCTTGATGATGTTGCTGAGCTTCTATACCTCAATCAGTGGTCTGGTCAAAGCTGAAATGTTCCCACCACATGTCCGTGCCTTAGGTGTCGGTTTCTCATATGCAGTGGGTAATGCCTTATTTGGGGGTTCTGCACCTTCAGTGGCGTTATTATTTAAAGATGCAGGCATTGAAAACACCTTCTTTGTCTATGTCATTATCATGCTGTTAATCTGTTTCATGTGTAGTTGGGCCTTACCGAAAAAGCCTGAATATCTGGAACATGATCACTAAATAAATTGTGTCCTAAATCTAAACCACTTTTGTAAAAGCAAAGGTGGTTTTTTTATTTTCAGCGTTATTGCAAATAAGGATTGAAGTTCACCAACTGCTTAAACCCACTCTGTACCAGCATGGCAGTACGGGAGCGAGGACGTTGCTGTGCTTCTTGTAGGGTAAATTCAATCATGATCCGATTAAAATCAAGACGAGGGTATCTTAGCTGTAATTGCTGTCTAAACTGTTTGGAAAACTCATAACCGCGACTACCGATGACGTCACAACTGGCCGCTTGTTGCAGCAAATGTGCTTCTACTCCCTCATCGAGCCCAACATAAGGATTCATATGCAGACTGATCACATCAAACAGTTGGTCTGCACGAGGCAATTGCCACCCCTGTTCAAGCGACCAATCTCTTGCCGCATAAGCGCCTTGACCTGCAAAGCAACGACACTGCGCATGATGCTGATAATGTTGTTCTGTCATACCCAAATCATGCAATAAACACGAAACAGCGAGTAGTTCATCATCAGATTTTAAATGCTGCATTTGGCCAAATGCCGTGGCATAACACCATGTTCTGAGACAATGGTTCTGTAAGTCTTGCGAACTGCAATCCTGCATTTTCTCCAAGGCCTGTCGCACATCTGAACTGTCTGGCAATCTCAGATCATCCACCTCCAATTCATGCTGCGTAGCAGGTTTATCCCGATAAGCCAAACTGTACATTTTGATGCTTTGCTTAAGCACAGGTAAAATACTATAGCTCAAAAGTGCCATACGATCTTTTAAGGATAAATCCCCCAAATTCTGTGCCATCCAAGCTTGTCGACCGATCTGCATTTTTATTCAACCTCAAAATTAGAGTAATTACTCTAATTTATGTTTTACTGTAAAAATTTGAAGAAGTCAAAATTATGCAGATTTTTTAGTTATGGCTTGGATATAACAGTTTCTAGTGTCCTCTCAACTCAACTCTCTTATTTTGACGTGTGCTTGACAATTTAATCTGCAGCTTTAAAAGCTTGAACTGTCCTGAAAACTGATCCACTTTTCATAAAAAACAATCTCGAATTCAAACTTATATTTCAAAAAAATTAAACAGAATGTTCATTTATTGGCCTTTTCGTTTAGTTTGTCTGCTTAAATTTAAGAACAAATTAAGTTTTTATGCATAATGGTCGGCGCTTTATTTTTTATTTTTGGTGTATTTTTAACACTTTTTTATGGCAAGAGGTTACAACTTTAGGGAGTAAATAATGCTGACGCTGATAGGTATTCTAATTATTGTGACAATTGTTGCGCTACTGATGTCTGGTAAAACCAGTCCAATTGTTGCGATGTCAATTGTTCCTCTTATTGGCGCGCTCATTGCTGGTTTTTCGATTAGCGAGATTTCTGGTTTCTTTGAAGCCGGTCTAGCCAAAGTGACCAAAGTGGCGACCATGTTTTTATTCGCCATTTTGTTTTTTAGCATTTTAAAAGAATTACATGTCTTTGACCCGATGATTAAACGCATGGTGCAAATGACCCGTGGCAATGTTGTCATCGTTGCCGTGATGACCACTCTGATTGCTGCGATTGTACATTTGGATGGTTCAGGCGCTGCCACTTTTTTGATTATTATTCCGGCCTTATTACCACTTTATCGTAAGCTGGGCATGAGTCCCTATCTGATGCTATTACTGATGGCAGGCAGTATGGGCGTGATGAATATGGTGCCATGGGGCGGACCTTTGGGACGTGCTTCAGCCGCGACAGGTTTAGATGCTGCCACACTCTGGCATAGCTTGATCCCAGTTCAGATTGCGGGTGTAGCAGGGATGATGGTGTTTGCCGTATTCATGGGTTTACGTGAGAAAAAGCGTATTCTCGCAGCCCAAGCCCTTGGCACCACCCCATTTGAACAAGATTGCATGGCCAAGGATCTGGCTGAAGATCTGCAAGAAGACGCTAAACCAAAGAATCTATGGTTTAACCTTGGACTGATCGTTGCTGCCATCGTGTGTTTGGCATTTGGTCTGTTCTCTGCACCTTATGTATTTATGATTGCCCTTGCATTGGTCCTGATTGTCAATTTCCCGCAGCCAAAAACACAAATTGAAGTGATTGGCCGTCATGCACCACAAGCATTGAGCATGGTTGCCATTATTTTTGCGGCAGGTGCCTTCCTTGGGATTCTGTCTGAATCAGGCATGCTGCAATCGATTGCTTTGGACCTCATTAAAATCCTGCCAAGCACATGGATTGCCAGTCTGCACATTCTGGTAGGAATTTTGGGTGTCCCGATGGACATCTTTACCAGTACCGATGCCTATTACTTTGCTTTATTGCCTATTGTGCAGGAAGTCACTGCCACAGCTGGGGTGAATGCAGATTCCGTGGTATATGCCATGGCGATTGGCAACAATGCAGGGACCTTTGTCAGCCCCTTCTCACCTGCCACTTGGCTTGCAGTCGGACTGACAGGCACCGATATGGGACGCCATCTACGCTATTCATTTGGCTGGATTTGGCTATTTAGCTTCTTTACCTTAGGTGTGGGTTTCTTACTGGGCCTCTATTGATCTTTAACGAACAGGAAAAGCATACTCAGGTATGCTTTTTTTATTGTCTATTTGCTTTGCCCAGATGCATTGGATATTTCCCCTTCCATTACAACTTGGTTTTTAATAGCGGATCTAACCAGTCGACAAAGTCCTGAAAATACTTGGGACGATATTGACGGTCCGTCAGCAAAAGACTAACAGGTAACTGCAAACAAGGAATGTCGATGAACAAACGTTGTAATTGTCCTTGCTCAACATAAGGCGCTGCATCAAATTCAGGAATCTGAATCATGCCAATACCGGCTAAGCCTGCCTGAATATAGGCCTCAGTATTCTCAACCAATAAGCGATATGGCATTTTGACTCGATGCGCTTGAAATTCCAGTTCACTCCATTCCTGATAATGTTTGGCAACATGATAATCCACAGCGAAGTGTTGTTGCAGCTCATCAAAATCCCTTGGTTCACCAAACTCTGCCAAATAATGGGGTGCTGCCACAGTCCATATTTCGGTCTGGGTAATGGGACGAATTAGCAGATATTCATCCTGAACTTGTCCAACGCGTACCACACAATCCAGCTGCTGCTCAATCAAATTAGAAAAATCATCACTGCCATTCATCAATACTTTTACTTTGGGATAACGTTGATAAAATTCAGATAGATGAGGAATCAAAACTTGTGTGGCTAAGCGTTTCGGCATACCAATACTGATCTTACCTTCCTGACTACGCACATGGGTTTTAAAACGATTCAGCTCTTTTAACTGTGTTACCAAGCGCATGGCTTCATCGTAAAACAAACTGCCTTCATGGGTTAATGCCACTTTACGCGTAGTGCGATAAAACAGTAGTACCTCATATTCTTTTTCCAGTGTTTGAATCGCATAAGTCACATTGGAACGTGGTAATCCCAATTGCAGCGCGGCTTGTGCAAAAGACTGTTTCTCTGCCACTAAGCAAAAGATTTTTAAACGATCAATCTTATCCATGTTTATTGTTCAACTTTTTTGCACAATCAGTTCAATACTAACAACTATTTCAAACAAATAAATTCAATTAGCATGTTTTTTATGCATAACAACATCAGGACAAATACATGTCACAGCATCATCTAAATGGGAAAACCGTACTGATCACAGGCGGCGCAAAAAACTTAGGCGGTTTAATTTCACGTAAGTTTGCTGAACAAGGTGCAAATTTATTGATTCATTACAACAGCGCTGCCACGCAAGCCGATGCAGAACAAACCTTAAAAGACGTACAGGCTCTTGGAGCAAAAGCGATCTTGGTACAAGCCGATTTATCCGATATTCAAAATATTGAGCAATTGTTTCTCACCGCGAAAGAAAACTTTGGTGGCGTCGATATTGCGATTAATACGGTAGGCCGTGTGCTAAAAAAACCCTATTTAGACACCACCGAGCAAGAGTTTGATGGCATGAATGACATCAACAATAAAATTGCCTATTTCTTTATTCAATCGGCAGGTCGTCATCTGAATGATAATGGCAAGATCTGCACCATCGTGACCAGTTTACTTGCAGCGTATACGGGACTTTATTCAACCTATGAAGGCTTAAAAGCCCCTGTCGAGCATTATACCCGTGCTGCATCCAAAGAATTTGGTGAACGGGGCATCTCCGTTACTGCTGTTGCACCAGGCCCAATGGATACGCCATTTTTCTACGGTCAGGAAGCACCTGAAGCCGTGGCCTATCATAAATCAGCATCGGCTTTAGGTGGTTTAACCAAAATCGAAGATATTGAACCTTTGGTTCGCTTTTTGGTGACGGATGGCTGGTGGATCACTGGACAAACCATTTTTGCCAATGGTGGTTATACCACCCGTTAAGTCGAATATTGACAAAGGTTTGGGCATTCAAGCGCAATGCCCAAACCGACTAAGGTAAGAAAAACACCAAAGCATAGAAACAGGACAAACTCAGGATAATGGTCAATAAGGTATGTTTCACCTTATACGCAATGATGACGGTTAAAATCGTGGCCAAAAAATATGGATTCAATAAAGTCGAACGAAATGCGCCATGTTCATCCATAAACACAATCGGCGTTGCAATCGCAGTCAATAAACACGGTGCAGAATACTGTAAGGATTGTTGAAACCATTTCGGTAATCGCAACGGAATATTCGGTTCTAGCAAAATATAGCGATTCATAAATACCACCAAAGCGAGAATAACTAAGAGAAACCAAGTCATGCCACACGCTCCCGTAGATTCTGTAAACAAGTGGCGGTCAACATGCCGATCACACCTGCCAAAATGGCGGCACTTTTAATCCCTAAACTCAGAAAAACCAAGGTTAACAGCACAGATACCAACACACCGACCAAGGTATTTATATTTTTAATAAACGGAATCACGATGGCGATAAAAGTCGCAACAATAGAAAAGTCCAAATGATATTGATCAAGATTCGGCACTGATGAGGCAAGCAGCACCCCACAAATGCTAAACAGGACCCAGCACAGATAAAAACAGCTTCCAGCACCCAATAAATAGTAAATATAGTGTTGCTGCTTTTTAATACTCACCGCAAATAATTCATCAGTCAGCAAAAAGCCCAATAGCAAGCGATGTTTTAAAGGCTGTTTGGAAATGTCTTCACGCAGATACAGTGCATATAGATAATGCTGTGTGGTAATCAAAAAGACTGAAATAATAATGGTAATTGCTGGTGTGCCTGCCATCACCAAACCCAAGGTCATCAACTGTGCGGCGCCGGCAAACACCAAGGCTGACATGCCAATCGCTTGCCCAGTGCTCAAACCTGCTTGCACTGCCATAGAACCGGCCAATAGTCCCCACGGTAATACCGCGAAACAGAGCGGCAGTATTTTAACTACCCCATTGAGAAATGCCCGCGATATGCTCATCGGCGTATCATCGATTATGCTTTCACTTAACATCAACATCACAATTGCTCATAAAAGACCTGATGACTATGCCAAAAATAGATCAATGAGAATTGTATAAAATTGCTATTTTATTTGAGATAAGCCACATAACCACCAGGGGTAATCCCAAAAGTTTGACGAAAATGCCGACTAAAATGACTCTGATCCGAAAAACCACATTGCTGTGAAACCTCAGATAACAGCAGCCCCTGTCTTAACAGTTTTTGAGATTTTTGCAACCGTGCTTGCACCAACCACGCATGCGGTGATAGTCCGACATGTTTTTTAAATTGACGTAAAAAATGCCATTGGCTGAAATTGGCCATTGCTGCAAGTTCAGCTAGAGAAAATTCTTGCTCAGGCATACTCGCCATCAGCTCTTTGATATTAAGGATACGCTGTTTGGCATTACTCAGGTCTGTTATGTGCGGTTTGACCTGACTGTATTTCGATACCAACCAGGCAATGGTGGATAAAAATAGGGTTTGTTTGAGCAAGGTATTATTTGGTTGTTCCAATAAATCGAATAACAGGCGCAATTGCTGTGCCAACCCTTCATCATGCAATACGGCTTCTCTGAACCAAGGTGCTGTACCATGTATTGTGGTCAAATCACGTGTCAACTCATAAAATACTTCTGGGGTTGGATAGATGGCACGATAACGCCATCCCGTTTCAACCGCAGCAGAACCCGTATGTACTTCATCGGCATTGACCAGAATAATATCGCCTTGCGGTGCAACATGGTTACCGCCAGTGCGATAGAAGCGTTGCGCCCCTTCTTCAATCACACCAATGCAAAATCCTTCATGAACATGTCGTGAAAATTCCTGCTGATAATAACTTGCTTTCAGCATTTCCAAACCACCTAGTTCTGCTAGGTGTAAATAATCGACTTGCTCACGAGGTCTTCGCGACATCAAGACCTCCTTTGAATTCTTTGCATCATGTCAGGTTAGCGCGATTTAGATAGATGTATAGAACAAAATTGCTATTTGTTCAAAACAAAGATAAATTTTGGCGGTTCAATAAAAACAGATGAATAAGCTTTTATTCAACCATTTAAATTGTGAATTAAAATAAAAAATCTATTTTATATAATCCGATACAAAGAAAGTAAAAAAGATAATCATCTCAACATATTTAATTTTTATTTAAAATCTTTTAAACTCCGCACATAATTTATGCAATAAATTGTAATAAAACCAAAAGCAAAAAAATTGAGAGAACACGATGTTAAATCCCCTGCACCCTAAAAAATTAATCCCTTTAAGTTATGCAATCGCACTGAGTCTTTCTGTATTAGGAACCACCACAATTCCAAGTTATGTGCACGCATCGGCTTCAACAGAAGAAACTGCAACCAATACCACCACGACTCAAAATGCTGCAGAAAACCCGATGGCAACCTTAGATTGGCATTTAGGACCGAAAAAAGAAAATGTCGCCAATGTCGCAACGTTGAATACCCTCAAAGATGAAGGATTTTTAGACCCAAAGAATGCTGATAAATTCCTAGAACTCACGGGAAATTTAACCACAGGCACGACCAATATTTTAGTTGCTCCAGATGATTCATGGTGGGCGACCTTTGATTTTGATCCCTCGGGCTATGTTAAAGATGATGAGAAAATCGATGCTGATGCCCTATTAAAACAACTCAAAGAGTCTGATGAACCATCTAATGAAGAACGTGCACGTTTAGGTTATCCAAAATTGTATACCGTTGGCTGGGCTGTTCCGCCGCATTATGACAATCAAACCAAACGTTTAGAGTGGGCACTTAAAATCCGTGATGAAGAGAATAATGAAGCCATTAACTATACCATTCGTATTTTAGGGCGTACTGGCGTCACCAGTGCAACCCTAGTATCTGACGAAGAACATTTAACACAGAATATTAATGCGTTTAAAACCAGCTTAAAGGGTTTTGATTATAATTTTGGTGAGAAATACGCAGAATACCGTGAAGGTGATAAAGTCGCTGAATATGGCCTAGCTGCCTTAATTGCAGGGGGTGCAGCGGTCGTTGCAACCAAAAAGGGTTTCTGGGCTGCGATTGCCGCATTCTTCGCAGCAGCATGGAAATTCATTGCTGTAGGGGCAATTGCCGTAGGTGGATGGCTGCGCTCCTTGTTTAATAAAAAGAAATCATAAATGTCGTTATCCTTCGACATATTGATTATACTTGGGATACTCGGGTTCTATATTTATGACTCGGCTCATCTCTATTTTTATAATGAGTTTAATCTTCAAAAGGGGCTGGGATCCCCCTTTAAATCACAATTGATTTCACGGCAACTGAACGTCTTCCGTAAATATTTATTCATCCCAAACCTACTTTTATCGCATCAACTCCTTTTTAAATGTGCCTGGAAGATCAAAGATCCTGAGCCCGTTGTTCATACCCACGATATTGTCCACCTCAAAAATATCAGCCAAACCTTAAAGCCGCTGCAATGGATCAATATTTTCATCTTTGTGCTGACCTTAGCGGTTTTACCCTTTTTAATTTTATTTAAAGCAGGCTATCTTGCCGTTGCGATCATCTTAGTCATTATTTATAGTTTAAATCTCATTTCTATTTTGTTTGTGATTGTAAAAAGGAAAAAACTCCAGCTTTCCTGGCTTAAAATCATGCAACTATTATTAGATGCCTTACTCTGCCCTCCTTTTGCATTAAATCTATTACGAAAAATTAGTTTAAATTATCATGCAAAAACAGATGGTATATTGCTCGCTGCTCAAATCCTCAATCCACAACAATATCAACAGTTACTTGATGAGATTCTGCTGGATATCCAAGCATTAAAAATCGCATCAAATGAAAAAAATATTGCTCAGCTCGAATTAAGAGAACAACAACTGCTCCAATTAAAAGCGCCACTTGAGCATCCATAAAATCGCCCGTAGCAGGTCATTCAAATAAGAATTAGTTTAATATTACCGGAAGATCAACCCGTCTCATCTCTTGACCATATTTGAGCATCGAATCTTTTTTCATGTGATAGCATACTTTGACATTATCATAGGCATCTCGATAGGCATCAACACTGCCTTGAATGCACAGTTGTGGTTGTTTAAGCGAAAATTGAATCAATGCAGGCTGACCGTTTAATTCGCCTTTTTCATCTTTAAAGCCTAAGACTGCATCACGTAACGGAAACACCACACCTGTTTGCGTATCTATTACCACATAACGAATCTCTTGAGTTGATCCGACATTAAGCAAAATTTTTGTTGCATCAAAGTTTGGCAACTGTTTTGCCAATGCAGCTTTATATTGAGCAATGCTGCGTTTGGAGCAAAAATCAAAATCATCATAATCAAAGCGACAGTCAGCGGTTGCGTTATAAGGGACTTTTGCCAGCGCAGCAAAGCTCCAAGCTGCAATCGCCAATACAAACAATATTTTTTTCATTATTTAACCCTTCGTTTTTTATGTTTATTGCCGTCACAGACATGCAAAAATTAGAACCCTCTCACTCAAAATAAAAGCCTCCTTCGGAGGCTTTTATTTAATTGCTCAATTATTTAGAACCTTTAATCCCAGCTTGCAATAACAGCGCACCTAAACCACCAATTTTTTGCTCTTGTGGTTTTTCAGATTTTGGCTTGTGATGTTGTGGACGCTTAGCATCACCCTCTTTACGTGGTGGACGTTGACCTTGTGGCTTACGTTCTGAACGTTCAGCACGGTCTTGTTGAGGACGCTGTTGAGACCGTGCCGCTTTGGCTGGAGCAGAACCTTCCGCACGCATACTCAAGTTCACGCGATTACGTTCCACGTCGACTTGCATCACACGTACTTGCACGATTTGGCCTGGTTTCACCACTTTATGTGGATCAGACACAAATTCATTGGCAAGTTCAGAAATATGCACGAGACCATCTTGATGTACACCCACATCGACGAAGGCACCAAAGTTGGTCACATTGGTCACAACACCTTCAAGTTGTAAGCCTTCAGTCAATTGTGCAACTTCAGTAATGTCTTCACGGAATTTTGCAGTACGGAATTCTGGGCGTGGATCACGACCCGGTTTTTCCAATTCAGCCAAAACGTCTTGAATGGTCGGTAGACCAAATTTGTCATCCACAAATTCATCGGCTTTGACTTGGCGAATAATTTCAGTATTCCCGATAATGTCTTTTACTGTTGTCGCTTTTGCTGCAACAATTTTTTCCACCAGACCATAACTTTCAGGGTGAACGGCTGAGGCATCTAATGGCTCTGAACCATTTTGCACACGCAAGAAGCCCGCAGATTGTTCAAAAGTACGCTCACCTAAACGTGGTACTTTCTTCAATGCCTGACGGTTGTCAAAACGACCGTTTTCTTTACGGTATTCAACAATTTGTTGCGCAATCGACTTATTTAGACCCGCAATATAGGCCAAGATCGCGGGTGACGCTGTATTCACGTCTACACCCACCGCATTCACACAGTCTTCAACCACAGCATCCAGTGTTTTTGCGAGACCGGTTTGGTTGACGTCATGTTGATATTGACCTACACCAATCGATTTTGGATCGATTTTTACCAACTCAGCCAATGGATCTTGTAAACGGCGTGCAATTGACACTGCGCCACGAATCGAAACATCAAGCTCAGGTAGCTCTTGTGATGCCAATTCACTTGCCGAATAAACCGATGCACCCGCTTCACTTACAGTGATACGTGTCAGTTTTAAATCGGTATTTTCTGCCATCATTTCAGCAACAACCGCTTCTGTTTCACGGCTTGCGGTACCATTACCAATCGCAATAAGTTCCACGTGGAACTCTCGACATAAACGTGCAAGTTCAGCAATCGAGCCTGCTTTATCTTCTTTCGGGGCAAATGGGTAGATGGTGCTATGCGCCAATACATCGCCTGCATCACTGACCACAGCAAGCTTCACCCCAGTACGGATACCAGGGTCTACCCCTAATGTAGTGCGACTGCCTGCAGGTGCGGAGAGTAATAAATGGCGTAAGTTTTCAGCAAATACATCCATTGCTTCAGCTTCGGCAGCCAAACGTTTATCTGTTAATAAGGAATGTTCGATTTGTGGACGAATTTTGCCTAACCAGAACAGTTTAGCCGTTTGCTTTAAATAATCCTGACGGCTTTGTGGTTGAATTTGCTCAAGATTATATTCTGTTTCAATACGAGCCAATGGCGCATCATCTTCGCCATCTACTTTCAAGCCCAATACATTTTCTTGGCGACCACGTAACATTGCCAATAAACGATGCGATGGCACTTTATTGAGGTTCTCAGAAAACTCAAAATAATCACGGAACTTTTTACCAACTTCTTTTTTCTCATCAGAAGCCACTGCACTTTTCAAGACTGCAGTTTTAGCAAAAGTTTGTTTTAATTCAGTGGTTAAAGCAATATTTTGTGCCCAATCATCAATCAAGATATGCTGAATTGCATCCAGCTGGCTTTCTACGTCTGGGTAGTCTTCATGGCTAAAGCCCGCTAAAGCTTCAGTGGGATCAACTTGATCAGCAATAATTTTTTCAGCAATCACCCCGAGGCCAGCCTCTTTTGCTTTAAATGATTTGCTGGTCCGTTTCGGACGGTATGGCGCGTAAATTTCTTCTAATGCATTCTTGGTGTCTGCTGCATTGACGCGTGCTAATAAATCATCGCTTAATTTATCTTGTTCTTGTAAAGATTGGATCACCTTCTCACGACGCTCGTATAAATCACGTAAATAAGTTAAACGTGTATCGAGTTGACGTAATTGCGTATCGTCTAAGCCTTGCGTGACTTCTTTACGGTAACGTGCAATAAAAGGAACGCTAGCACCTTCATCAATTAAACGAATAGCAGCTTCTACTTGGTTTGGACGTACGGCAAGTTCATTTGCCAACTGCTGAACTAAGTCAGTCATCGTGATTGATTCCACAAGGGTTAAGTCTAAAAGCACTGATTATAAAGTTCATGGCTATAAAATCCACCATTGTTTTTTTGAATATTGTGAGAGTAGTTTATGCAAATCTCGGAATGTTTCTAAAATACCAAGATTTTTTCGCCTAAATATTGAAAAATAGATTGATTGTCATCATTTTGCCTGTATATATTTGGTATCTATCTCTTGATTTTATTGGCAATATTTGTTGCTTTATAACATAGCCAAAACTGTGCAATGAATCGTATACTCAAAGTTGTATTGATATTTCACAATCGCATTGCATAAAGACGATGACAATAAACGATAAAGGAGCACATCATGAGTTTAGTTGTACCTGCCGAATCGACGGAAACTGTGCACCATGAGACAGACCGGGTCGAACGCATCTTAGTGGTCGATGACGATGTGCGCTTGCGTACGCTGTTACAACGCTTTTTGGAAGATAAAGGCTTTGTGGTAAAAACTGCCCATGATGCAACACAAATGGACCGTTTACTGCAACGTGAACTGTTCTCGCTTATCGTGCTTGATTTTATGCTTCCTGTCGAAGACGGTTTAAGCATTTGCCGTCGTTTACGCCAATCCAATATCGATACCCCGATTATCATGCTCACTGCGCGTGGTAGTGACTCTGACCGTATTGCCGGTCTGGAAGCAGGCGCAGATGACTATTTGCCAAAACCGTTTAACCCGAATGAGTTATTGGCACGTATCCGTGCCGTGTTACGTCGTCAAGTGCGTGAAGTACCGGGTGCACCGAGCCAACAAGTGGAAGTGGTCAGCTTTGGCCCATGGTCTTTAGATTTATCCACTCGTACACTGACCCGTGAAGGTCAGGTCGTTACCCTCACCACGGGCGAGTTTGCGGTATTGAAAGCATTGGTACAGCATCCACGTGAACCATTAACGCGTGACAAGCTAATGAATTTGGCACGTGGCCGTGAATGGGGCGCAATGGAGCGTTCGATTGATGTGCAAGTCTCTCGTCTACGCCGTTTAATTGAAGATAACCCTGCGCGTGCTCGCTATATCCAAACCGTTTGGGGCGTAGGCTACGTTTTTGTTCCAGATGGCGCTGAATAAGTTTTGGGAAATAAACGTTGAAACTTGAACCAATTGATCCACAAGAATTTACGGATTTTTCGGCTTATTCAGAAAGGCCACGAACCAAATGGGAACGTTTTTTAGATAAAATTAAACCGCGTTCCGCTGCTATGCGCACCACCATTCTGGTCTTATTCATGGTGTTCTTTAGCCTGTTTATGTCTTTGTGGTTCTTTTGGCGAACACTTTATCTTCCAGAGTTACAACAACATGCCCGCTACCTCGCGATTGAATTGGAACTGGTCAATAATCCAGATATTCGAATTCTGCATCGCGATAGTGAAGTGGATGTCGATACATGGTTAAAAAATCGTATTGGCATTGAATATGTGACTGATCCCAAAGAATTTCCCAGAGTTGAAGATAAATTCTTAGCGGAACTATTTACCAATCAAATTGAGTCCAAACTAGCCAAAGAGCTGGGTGTAGAAAACGTTACGGTTTATTTTAAATTTAAACCGATTCCACGCATCTGGATTCAAACACCAGAAATGAACGGGAACTGGGTGAGAGAACCTTTAAAAACCTATACCAATTATAGTGTTGAACTGATTGCTGGTTGGTTATTTGGTGTTCCCATTGTATCGTCCATTATTATTTTAATTTTGGTTCGGCAAATGAACCGACCTTTGCGTCGCTTACAAAATACAGCCAACAATTACAGTAAAACCGGCAAAGCACCTTATCTCGACACCAATCATGGGCCACTCGAAATCCGTCAAGTTAACCAAGCTTTTAACCATATGGTGTATACGCTTGAACAAACCGAACGTGATCGTCAGATTATGTTGGCAGGGATTTCACACGACTTGCGCACACCATTGACGCGTATTCGTTTGACCGCAGAAATGCTGCCTGATGAGTTTTTCCGTGAAGGCCTGATCTACGATGTCGACGACATGGACGCGATTCTCAATCAGTTCATTTCCTATATGCGGGATGGTTCGGACGAAGAACTGACAGAGACCAACCTGAATACTCTACTGCAAGAACTGGTGGTGCAATTCAAACCACTGGA
Organism: Acinetobacter proteolyticus; assembly: GCF_000367945.1. Taxonomy (GTDB): domain Bacteria; phylum Pseudomonadota; class Gammaproteobacteria; order Pseudomonadales; family Moraxellaceae; genus Acinetobacter; species Acinetobacter proteolyticus. The sequence continues at coordinate 3,349,548 of NZ_KB849179.1, read as the reverse complement.
CATCCGTTTTGAAGCACAAGAGTTGCCGATCATTCCTGCGCGAAGCTTGTCTTTAAAACGCCTGATTGCCAATTTAATTAACAATGCCAAACGCTATGGCGCGGAGCCGATTGAATTATCCGCCAGTCATGTCGATGAGCACATCTTAATTACGGTGACCGATCATGGTGAAGGCATTCCACCCGATCAAGTCGAAGAGTTAATGCAACCTTTCGTACGTGGTAATTCAGCACGGACAATTCAAGGCAGTGGTTTAGGTTTGGCGATCGTAAAACGGATTGTCGATATTCACCAAGGACAGATCAGCATCCGCAACCGCGAGCAAGGCGGTTTGGAAGTGGTGATTTCCCTCCCGATTCCTATAGCACCAAGTGACGAGCCACAGAACAATGCCATCGACAAAATAAAACAGACGCTAACAGGGCATTTTTAACGTGACCTGATCTGCATCGTCTGTCATGCCTCTTCGACTAAAGTCTTCAGTCCAATTGCTGCAGGAGGGTTGGCTTTGGTTCAGTTTTATACTGGTCCAAACCAAACAAACCTCCTGCTCTAAAATTTCTTTCCTGTATAAATTCAATCAAATATCACACAGAAAATAAGCAACTGAAAAGCAGATGAATAAAGCGTATGCAGCTGTATTAGACCTTAGCCTTATTTCAATTCACTTTTCATGTTTTAGCGCTAAAATCCATATCCAATGAAAAGCAATATTGAGAATGGATGATGTCTTTAAGTCGTATTCGTCTTGCAGCACTGCATGACAAAGTGATGAGTGCAGAGCAGGCAGCTCAGTTTATTAAAAATGATATGACGGTGGGTATGAGCGGTTTTACCCGTGCCGGTGAAGCGAAAGCTGTACCACAAGCATTGGTTGAACAAGCTAAAAAAAATCCGTTAAAAATCACATTAATTACCGGTGCAAGCCTCGGCAACGACTTAGACAAACAATTGACGGAAGCCGGTGTTCTTGCACGTCGTATGCCATTCCAAGTCGATAATACTTTGCGTCGTGCCATTAATAACGGCGAAGTGATGTTTATCGACCAACATTTGTCTGAAACTGTTGAACAGATGCGTAATCAGCAGCTTAAACGCCCAGATGTTGCGGTGATTGAAGCCGTTGCCATTACTGAGGATGGTCATATTGTTCCAACCACTTCTGTCGGTAACTCAGCGAGTTTTGCCATTTTTGCAGAAAAAGTCATTGTCGAAATCAATACATCTTTGAGTGAGAACTTTGAAGGTTTACACGATATTTATATCCCGACTTATCGTCCAACCCGTACACCACTCCCATTAACTCAAGTGGATGACCGTATTGGTTCGACTGCGATTCCAATCGATCCTGCAAAAATCGTGGGGATTGTCTTTAATGACACCGCAGATTCACCATCAACGGTGACTGCACCTGATGCTGAGACTCAAGGCATTGCCAACCACTTGATCAAATTCTTTGAACAGGAAGTGGCTGCAGGTCGTTTAGCGAAAAACTTAGGCCCATTACAGGCGGGGATTGGTTCAATTGCCAATGCGGTGCTTACTGGTCTGAAAGACTCGAATTTTGAAGACTTGGTCATGTATTCAGAAGTATTGCAAGACTGTACGTTTGAGTTAATTGATGCCGGCAAGATGAAGTTTGCTTCGGGCAGCTCAATCACTTTATCGGCACAATGTGGCGAGCGGGTTTTCGGTAACCTTGAACACTACAAAGACAAATTGGTATTACGCCCACAAGAAATCTCTAATCATCCAGAGCTTGTGCGTCGTTTGGGTATTATTGGCATTAACACCGCTCTTGAGTTTGATATCTACGGCAACGTGAACTCAACCCATGTCTGTGGTACCAAGATGATGAATGGTATTGGGGGTTCAGGTGACTTTGCTCGTAACGCGCACCTTGCGATCTTCGTGACCAAATCTATTGCCAAAGGCGGGGATATTTCATCAATCGTGCCAATGGTCAGCCATGTCGACCACAATGAACATGATGTTGATATTTTAGTAACTGAAGTGGGTCTTGCTGACCTACGTGGTTTAGCGCCACGTGAACGAGCCCGTGTGATTATTGATAACTGTGTACATCCACTGTATCAAGGTGCGCTTAACGATTACTTTGACCGTGCTTGCGCACGCGGTGGACATACCCCCCACATTCTTCGTGAAGCCTTATCTTGGCATGCCAATTTTGAAGAAACAGGTCATATGTTAGCGCCTGCAGCTATCGCAAAGTCTGCTTAACGCATCGCGTCAAGCCAAATAAAAAAGCATGTTCCGACATGCTTTTTTATTTTTCTATCCAGAAGTAGCTAAGCGCCCGACTCTGAGCAAAATTGGAAAACGGACTGCAATCGGCTGCTGTATCTGTAAAATGTCTTGCAAGCTCGCTAAAGGGCTAACATGCTGTTGATCTTGATAATGCTTTACCGCAGACCAAGTGTTTAAATAATCCCACAATTGCGGCCCTGTCCAACTCAACTCAATCTGAAACTGCGGCATGCTGATTTCCTCAAAGGGAAAGGGAATGCTTTGATAAAGCTCATCAATATAACGTCGCTCTGCATCCCAAAAACCCTTTAAAGTATAGTGATAGAGTTGATCGATTCGCTGATTTAGATCTGTATCATCCAACTGAATTAAGCCATAACCAATTACGGCAAAAAGACCATCTGGCTTCAATGTTCGTTTTACTTCTGCATAGAATTTTTCAAAATCAAACCAGTGAATCGCTTGGGCGACAGTAATTAAATCAAAAGACTGATCTGCAAATACAGGCTGCTCGGCGGCTTGCTGTAAATACTGCACATTGGGTAATACTGGGGCCTGATCTAATTGATTTTGACTGAGATCAGTTGCAACCACTTGCTTAAAATAGGGAGCGATCAGCTGGGTTAACTGCCCAGAACCTGCCCCACAGTCCCATGCACAGGCAAAGCCATTCAGTTGCTTGATTAAGCTATTAACCAATGATTGTGGATAGGTCGGCCGTGCCTGTTGATAAAGTTCACTGTGTTCAGAGAATAAGTCTTTCATGCGAGTTTATTCTTCAATTTTTCTACTTGTCATCAATATAACAAAATATTGAAGCAATAAAAAAAGCCCCAAACTTTCGTTTGAGGCTTTTTGAATATGGTGGCGAGACCCAGGATCGAACTGGGGACACACGGATTTTCAATCCGTTGCTCTACCTACTGAGCTATCACGCCAATGGGGTGTATTAAGCCGTATCTCAGACCAATAGTCAATAATTATCATGAGCTTTTGATTTGAATGCACATTTTTCACGCAATCATTTTTTGGGGTAAAAAAAATCCCTGATGGGATCAGGGATTGAAAATACAAATTTATGGTGGCGAGACCCAGGATCGAACTGGGGACACACGGATTTTCAATCCGTTGCTCTACCTACTGAGCTATCACGCCAAAGTGGGCGTATTAAACAATGTTTGTCTAAGCCCGTCAAGCAAATTTGTGGATTTTTCTCTTAAGCGCTTAATTTTGCTGCAAAGCAGTAAGCTAAAGCTTAGATTTTGCCAAGATGTGATAAACAGCGATGGATTGCCCCACAGCCCGGTTCAAACTGTTTGACCCCTTGCTCTTCTTCCATACGGCACACCTCTTCAACCAAGCGTTCTGCCACACCGCGGCCACGATTGGCTGGATGCACCACAATATATTCCAAAACACGGCTTTCACCTTGTCCTGTCGCCCAAATTGCACCTATAATTTTGGTGTTAAATTCAGCAGTGTAAACTGTGGTATATTGCTGGAGATTTTGTTCAAGTTGTTCCATTGCATCTTGCCCATCGCCAAACTCTGGGCTGGTATCGTAAAGTCGCTCGAGCTGAGTACGAATTCCTAGATTATCCAGAGAACTGTAAGCATGTACGGTAATAGGCATTGATTAACCCTCCTGAGCAAACTATGATGCTGTCACTTTTTCGTCACAGCGAAACTATTGGTTTTTAATTCAATCATTTTTGACGTTTTTTGAGGAACGTGTCCATGACGCAACGTATCAGTGAAGTGGTAAGAAATACCAACGAAACAAAAATTCGAGTTCGTCTCAATCTCGATGGTACTGGTCAAGGCACACTCAACACTGGAGTTCCATTTTTAGACCATATGATTGATCAAATCAAGCGTCATGGTCTATTTGATATCGACATTCATTGCGATGGTGATCTAGAAATTGACGACCATCACACCGTCGAAGACTGTGGAATCACCTTGGGGCAAGCGTTTGCGCAAGCACTCGGCGATAAAAAAGGCTTACGTCGTTATGGGCATTTTTATGCGCCTTTAGATGAAGCGCTATCTCGTGTTGTGGTTGATCTGTCTGGTCGTCCAGGCTTATTCATGGATATTCCATTTACGCGTGCCCGTATCGGAACATTTGATGTCGATTTATTTTCAGAGTTCTTCCAAGGTTTTGTCAATCATGCACTGATGACATTGCATATTGATAACCTGAAAGGCAAAAATAGTCACCACCAGATTGAAAGTGTGTTTAAAGCGCTCGCGCGTGCCTTACGTATGGCTTGTGAAATTGATCCACGTGCAGAAAACACCATCGCTTCCACCAAAGGTAGTTTGTAATGACCCGTATTGCTTTACTTGATTATGGCATGGGCAACCTACACTCTGCGGCAAAAGCCCTAGAGCATGTCGGTGCGACGGTTGATGTCACCAACGATCCGAAACTGATTGCTAAAGCGGATAAAATTGTCTTCCCTGGCGTCGGTGCAATGCGTGACTGTATGCAAGGTATGCATGAAGCAGGGATTGATGAAGTGGTACGTCAGGCTGCTTTTAATAAACCTGTGCTTGCGATTTGTGTCGGTATGCAAGCCCTGTTGCAAAGTTCGGAAGAAAATGGCGGTGTGGCTGCATTGGGTATTTTTGATGGTGTAGTGAAACACTTCCCTGAAATTCCCAATTTAAAAGTGCCGCATATGGGCTGGAACCAAGTACATCAACTTGATCCAAGTCATCCCATGTGGAACAACATTGAGCAAGATGCACGCTTCTATTTTGTGCACAGCTATTATGTCGAGCCAAAAGATTCATCCGTCACTGCGGCAACCTGTGATTATGGCGTGAATTTCTGTACCGCGATTCACAAAGACAATTTGTTTGCCACGCAATTCCATCCTGAAAAAAGTCATACCGCTGGCCTACAGCTGTTAAAGAACTTTGTGGAATGGAAGATCTAAACTTACTTAATGCAGATCAAGTTTTTCGTTATTACTTGATCTGCAACTCATAAAATAATTTAAGCTTTAATTTTGCAATTTTTTCTTTATTATTCTAAATGATACATTTTTCAACTCTTACAATCCCATAAAAACACTTAGATAGGAATAACAATGAATTTATCTACTCAAAACGTGGATCATCCACTGAGTCCCAAAGGCCGTTTTGGTCGACTTTCCTATGCCGCTTGGACATTTTTAAGTTCAATCATCGCAGTGATTCTCATTTTTATCTTGGCATTTGGCGCGGTGCTCGTGACTGGAGGCAGTCTCGAACAAGGGCAAGATTATCCAGTCCTCGCAATTGTCCTGTTTATCATTCTCTATATCGCCCTCGTCTATTTTTCTTTTGTCTTTACCATTCGTCGTCTACATGACCGGAATCAAACGGGTTGGTTGTCATTATTAGCCCTTGTCCCCTTTGTAAATTTCGTTTTCATTATTTATCTGTTCTGTGCTAAAGGAACAGCAGGTCAAAATAAGTTTGGTGCTGAACGTGAGACATCAGGCTGGGAAAAAGTCTTGGGCTGGATTTATATTGTCATCATTCCACTTGTCATTATTTTTGCTTTAGTAGGCAGCGCAGTTCCTGCATATCAAGACTATGTGCAACGAAGTCAATTCATACAGCAACAATAGCCCACTTAAAAGAGATCAACAACAGCCAAGTTCCGACTTGGCTTTTTTATTTCACTAAAACCCTTTAAGCTCAATCAAACGCTTTGAGTTTTAATGCAGATGGATACGCCTCAATACCCTTCCCCTTTAAGCAAAGAACACATTCGCGCATTGCCTGTATTTCAAAATCTAAGCCCAGATCGTATCTTGGTGATCCAAACGCTTGAACAATGCAAGGCCATTCAAGCGGAACTCGCTTCTATTCAGATCTTCGGTTTCGACACCGAATCTAAACCAACCTTCAAAGTCGGTGAAAAATCGACGGGGCCTCACCTAATCCAGCTGGCAACACCAAAGCAAGCTTATCTGTTCCAAGTTAGTGCTGAGATTTTAGCCTTCCTTAAGCCAATTCTCGAAAATGAACAGCAACTCAAAGTGGGTTTTGGACTGAAAAATGATGCGCATATCTTTCGTAGTAAAGGTATTCAGCCCAATGCAATGATTGATCTATCCAAGAGCTTTGCAAGTTTTGGTTATCGCAGCCAAGTTGGTACTCAAACGGCAATCGCGCTCCTATTCCAGCGTTATTTTGCCAAAAGTAAAAAAGTCAGCACTTCAAACTGGTCCGTTAAAAATCTCAGTCCGCAACAAATCAATTATGCCGCCGCAGATGCCTATGCCGCACTGCTCTGCTTCGAGCAACTGTATCAGCAACAACTACTCACAACACAATTATTGCAACAAATCAGGAGAATACTGGAAAGTTTAGCAGACAAGGCTTAGCGATTGATCAATATTTTGCTAATATGGAGCCAATTTAAACTCTATGATGATGCAAGGAGCGAAAGCATGCTAATCATCCCAGCAATTGACCTGAAAGATGGTAAATGTGTCCGTTTGAAACAAGGACGTATGGAAGACGATACCGTTTTCTCTGAAGATCCTGTGGCAACTGCACAACATTGGGTGGATGAAGGCGCACGTCGTTTACATTTAGTCGATTTAAATGGTGCTTTCGCAGGTACGCCAATTCATAAACCAGTGGTTGAAGCGATTGCACGTGCACAACCTGAGCTTCCAATTCAGATTGGCGGTGGTATCCGCTCACTGGAAACGATTGAACACTATTTGGAAGCTGGCGTTTCTTTCGTGATCATCGGCACCAAAGCCGTGAAAGAACCTGAGTTTGTTAACGAAGCATGTAAACGCTTCGCAGGTCATATTATTGTAGGGATTGATGCAATCAATGGCATGGTGGCAACTGATGGTTGGGCTAATGTCACTGATGTAAAAGCAACTGATCTTGCTAAACGTTTTGCCGATGCTGGCGTATCGAGTATTGTGTATACCGATATTGCACGTGATGGCATGATGCAAGGTGTGAACGTTGAACAAACCGTAAACTTAGCAAACTATTCAGGTCTGCCTGTGATTGCTTCTGGCGGTGTCACCAATCTGGATGATGTTCGTAATTTAAAAGGCCAAAAAGGTATTTTAGGTGCCATTACTGGTCGTGCCATCTATGAAGGCACCTTAAACCTACGTGAAGCACAATTATTGTTGGATGAAGACCGCCTTTAAGCTGTCTGGCCTAGAAGTTACCTACGTTGGTAACTTCTTTACCTCAATACAGTACATTGCGAATAAATTTTAAAGGCTGTTTCGAACGGTTGGCATAACAATAATAAATAGAGCTCTCAAATAAAATCGACTCACCTGCCTGAAGCACACGATTTTCATGTTCAAACGAAATCGTCAACTCTCCCTCCACCACATAAATTAACTCTTGCCAACCTTTTTGATCTGGTTCGGCCTGATACACCTCACCCACGGCCAAAGACCATGCCCATAATTCGACTTGTGTTTGGGTCGGTACTGCAGCCAACAGCGTGGCCTGACTTTCAGCCTGTTGGCCCTGCCAAGCCAAGGTATTCACAATGGCAGATTCACTCAGTTCAGATGGGCTAACCAGCTTTTTAAAATCGACGGCTAATGCAATTGCAATTGCATCAAGCTTGGCCAGACTGATATTGACTTGGCCTGTTTCCAAAGCAGCAATGGTACGGCGACTGACGCCTGCTCGATCTGCCAAGTCTTGCTGGCTGAGCTGACGTTCGGTACGAAACAGACGAATATTCTGTCCCACATCTTGCAATACCGTCTCTGAATGGCTCATTCATTCCTACAATGAAAATAAAAATATGCGCAATATATTGCACAATACCAACAAGCAATGCAATATGTGCAGTATATTGCACTTTACTAACAAGGATGGCTGCGTTGACCGCTTTGTCTCAATCTCCTAAAGCCGCACAATTTGCGCTTATTTTTATTACCATGATTTGGGGTGGCACTTTTTTAGCGGTGCAACATGCCCTGAATTTTAGTAGTCCGATGTTTTTTGTCGGCTGTCGTTTTGCAGTCGCGGCTTTGGCAATCTTTTTAATCTCGATTAAATCGATGCGTGGCCTAACCCTAAAAGAGAGCTTGGCAGGTACAGCCATCGGCATTGTGATTGCAATTGGCTATGGCACACAGACCATTGGTCTTCAAACGATTCTGAGTAGCGAATCCGCGTTTCTCACTGCGCTGTATGTGCCTCTCGTCCCCATTTTAATGTGGGTGATCTTTCAAAAGATGCCTTCTATGATGACTTGGGTCGGTACAGCACTGGCCTTTACGGGTTTAATCTTGTTAACAGGCAATGGCTTTTCCAGTATTAACTTTAGTTATGGTCAAGTACTCACCCTGATTTGTGCTTTTGTGATTGCGCTCGAAATTATCCTGATTGGTTATTTCGCGGGGAAAGTGAATCTAAGACGGGTCACGGTGATTCAACTGGCGGTCGCTTCATGCTTATCATTTGCCAGTATGCCCTTGGTGGGTGAACACAGTATTCCTGATTTTTCATGGGGGTTAGTGATTATCGCAGTGGCGCTCGGCTTAGCCAGTGCGTTAATTCAGTTTGTGATGAACTGGGCACAACGTATGGTCGATCCGACGCGCGCTGCAATTATTTATGCGGGTGAACCGGTTTGGGCAGGTGTAATCGGGCGTATTGCGGGAGAACGTTTACCATTATTGGCCTTATTTGGAGGATTATTAGTGGTGCTTGGGGTTTTAGTCAGCGAATTAAAATTTAAATTCTTTGCGAAGCAACAACTGCCAGAAAATAAATAAATATAGGAAAGCACACCACAGTTTTTTCTTTCAATAAAAGCTGTGGTGCGCTGAAACCGCTAAGCTGGGATTTGTTTTTGATTCGCAGCAACAGGACTATTGCCAATCTGCCACACATAAGGCAATGGCGTTTGATTCACTTCCCAATCGCCAATCACTTTCTGTTTATAGACCAATGGATTATGTGATGAGACCACACGGGCATTGCGCCAAAAACGGTCTAATTGCTTGTCGGTGCTACTGGCCGATGCACCCAAGGCATTAAACAGCTCGGTACTCAGACTCAAGACCAACTCCGCAATCACCACCTGTCCTTGTGCCGACACCAATTCAGCACGCTCATTGGCTTCTAACTCGGCTTGTTCATCATTTTGAAAATGTTGTAAATACGCAGCATCCAAAGCTTCAGCAGTAGTTAATGCAATACTTTGCGCCGCATAAGCTTGTGCAGACGCTTTGCCAATCACTTGTAGAATTTGTGCATCTTCACGTACCAGATTGGCATTGCCATGACTATAAATCCGCGTCCGCTGACGCACTTCCTGCTTAAAGGTCTCCACTGCACTTTGTGCAATCCCCGCCAAAGTCGCGAGATGTACTACCTGATAAAATGCGGTTTGATATTTAAATCGGTTTTCAAACACCAAAATATGATCTCGCTCTATCTCCACATTGTTTAAGGTTAGGGTTCCGCTGCCTGTGGTTTTTTGCCCAAAGCCATCCCAGTCATCCACAATATCTATGCCTTCTGCTTGGGTGGACACCGCAGCAATCACATGCTGATGGGTAGTTTCATCTAAGGCAAAGAGATCAATCCAGTCAGCGAATATCGTACCTGTAGAATAATACTTCTGACCATTGATACGGAGTTTTCCATCCTGCGCTGCCGTGACACGAGTCGCTACATCTCCGATTTCAACTTTACCAATTTCTGTCCACGCATTCCCCACAATCTCACCACGGACAAAGCGTTCAAACCATAAGGTCTGGGGTTCAGTTTTTTGGGCATTTAAACGGTCTTCGACAAAGGCAAAATGACCGCGTAGGGCCTGAACCACGTTGGAGTCGGCCTGAGCAAGTTCAATTAATAACTGAAATAGCTGCTTTTGCGAAACCCCATCACCACCAAAAGCCACAGGCACGCGTACCGCGCCAAAGCCTGCCTGTTTTAACCACTGAATCGGTTCATAGGGCAAGCTTCGGTTTTTTTCCCGTGCTAAAGCACCTTCCGCAATTCGTTCGAAGATCGGACGGAACTTGCCCGCCACCTGTTCATAATGTGCACCCAAAGAGAGATTTTGATTGCTTTGACTGGTCATAACAGTACCCTCCTAGCTCCACGCATGACGTGGCAGTGCCACACCATTCAAATAATAATTACCCACCAGATTGTATTTCCAACGTACCGGATCATGCAGGGTATGCGTGCGTGCATTGCGCCAGTGTCGATCCAGATTCAACTCGGATAAGGTGGAACGGGTACCGGATAACTCAAATAATTTATTGGCTGCCAAGAGTGCGATTTCAGTGGTTAATACTTTCGATTCAGCCGTGAGTAAAGTTGCTTCTGTTACGGTTTCTTCGCTTGGATTGGCCAAAGCACGATCAATTGCTTCTCCTGCCAAAGCTAAAACCGCCTCTGCGGCACGGAGTTTAATTTTTAGCTCGCCAATATTGCTAATGGTATAGGGATCTTCACTGGCATGTTCCACACCTGAATCAATCCAAGGTCGAGCATACTCACGCACATAGCGAATGGTTTCCTCAATAGCCCCACGCGCAATCCCCGCATCGACAGCGGACTGAATAATTTGCGAAATTGCACCTGCTGCTGTTGGGCGTTCAAAAGCCTGATGAATCGGCACTACATATTTTAAATCGACTCGCACATGATCCAGCTGTACGCTGCCACTGGCTGTAGTGCGCTGACCAAAACTGCTCCAGTCATTCACAATGGTCAAACCTGGACTATGTTGTGGTACCAATGCTGCAAATACTTTGCCATCATCACTGACGGCAACCACAGGAATCCAATGTGCCAATAAAGCACCTGTGGCAAAGAATTTCTGACCACTGATCAGCGCATAATCCTCTTTAAATTCAATTTTGGTGGTCAAATCCGCGACGGTTTTCGAGTTTTTTTCTGAGAATGCATTGCCTAAACGCTTGCCTTGCAGCACTTGTTCGAAGAAGAACTGCTGCTGTTCCAATGACGCATCCAAACGGATATGTTCTAAAAAGGCCCAATGATTTTGTGCAATCTGCCCTAAAGATGAATCTGCGCTGGAAATAATCGTCACCACCTCAGCAAGGGTTTTATAACTCACCCCTGCACCACCGAACTGTTTTGGAATATTAATTCCCCATAGACCCGATGCCGAATATTGCTGGATTTCCTGCAGTGGCAGCTTGCGTTCATGATCACGCTTTGCTGCCTCTTTGGCAAAAGCAGCCGCTACGCGATGGGCCACAGCAATCGCTTCTTGATCTGAAGCAATCACATGTGCTGGCGTATTATTCAAGTAAAAATCTTGCGGAATACTCTGTGCATCTTCCAGTTTTATTTCTATTTTTGAGGTCATTATAAATACTCATTTTTCCAGTTATAAAAATAAACTAGCACTATTTTTATTGCATATTTATAAGTTAAATTTAGAACCTAATCTTTTTATTTAAAATAAACTCACACCATTACTTATTGATTAAAAAAACAACTTAAAATCAATAATAAACAACTCAACAAGACGGACAAGCGCGTCAATACCATTTGCCCAAGTAAAACAAAATAACGTTTTGAATTTAATAAAAAACAACCATTAAATTGACAACCCAAAGTCACGTTAAATAGATTCATGATAAACATTGATTTTTTTATGATTAATCAATTCAATCTTTTTTAATTAAGATCAATAAAAATCTTTAATTTAGTAAAGAACAATGAGCAAGCAAATTAGATTTAATGCCTTTGAAATGAACTGTATTGCGCATCAGTCTCCGGGATTGTGGCGTCACCCTCAGGATCGCTCGACTGAATATAAAGACCTCGAATATTGGACCGATTTGGCCAAAATATTAGAGCGTGGCAAGTTTGATGGGGTTTTTATTGCCGATGTGTTAGGTATTTATGATGTTTATCATCAATCAACACAACATGCGCTCACAGGTGCCGTACAAGTTCCCGTGAATGATCCTTTGCAAATCGTACCTGCTATGGCGGCCGTCACCAAACACCTAGGCTTCGGTCTGACCACCTCGATTTCTTTTGAACATCCTTATCCCTTTGCACGGCGTATGAGCACCTTGGATCATCTGACCAAAGGCCGCATTGGTTGGAACATCGTCACCTCATACTTGGAAAGTGGCTCAAAAAATTTGGGGCTTAAAACGCAAGTCAGTCATGATCAACGTTATGACATCGCTGATGAATATTTAGAAGTTCTCTATAAACTTTGGGAGGGCTCTTGGGAACAAGATGCTGTATTGCGTGATAAAGAAAAAGGCATTTTTGCAGACCATCGCAAAGTCCATCCCATCAATCATCAAGGTCAATATTTTAGCGTTCCTGGCATTCATATTTGCGAACCTTCCCCACAACGTACCCCTGTACTTTATCAAGCAGGCGCATCTAGTCGTGGGCAGTTATTTGCAAGCCAAAATGCTGAATGTGTGTTTATTTCTGCGCCGACCAAAGCAGCCGTGAAAAAACTGGTACAAGGCATTCGCTCCAACCTAGTTGAACAAGGCAAAGACCCTCATTCAATTTTGATCTACACCATGCTATCCATCGTAGTGGATGAAACTGACGCGAAAGCCCAAGCAAAATTTAAAGACTATCAAAGCTACGCCAGCTATCACGGCGGACTCACTTTGGCATCAGGTTGGTCTGGCGTTGATTTTTCACAATTTCATGCAGCAGACAAAGTTGAATATATTCATACCGATGCGATTCAATCAATGCTGGATTCTTATGTAAAAGCCGACCCGAATCGAATTTGGACCATTGAAGAAATTGCCAAATTTATTAGTATCGGTGGCAATGGCCCAATCTTGGTGGGCTCAGCTGCAACTGTGGCCGACCAACTACAGGCATGGACCGAAGAAACCGATATTGACGGCTTTAACTTGGCCTATATTTTGGCGCATCAAAGCTTTGAAGATGTGGTGGAATATCTGGTGCCGGAACTACAGCAACGTGGCGTGTATGCAACGGAATATACCGAAGGGACGTTGCGTGAGAAACTATTTGGACAAGGTCCATTGCTGACAGAACAGCATCGAGGGGCAAGCTATCGCTATCATGCAAAAGCGAAAACCAACAACAATAGAGAACTCGCTTAGGTTGATACACCCAGCGAGTTCTGGTCGATCTTAGTCTTGATACATCGGTTTATTGTCATTCAAGGCAATCAAACCACGGATGGCACGATAGACGATCCACACCCATGCCCCAAAAATCACCGCAAAGGCAAAGGTGGTTGCAGAAACCGCAACACCTGCAAAGGCCGTTCCGTTATCACCAGTAAAGAACAGGAACGAAAACGGAATAAAGGCAATAATATTCCAAGCCAAATACCACCAGAAGGTGCGGATTTGCCACGTAAAGTGACTTTCAAAGATCGAGCCTTGGACATCACTACGTTTTACATAGTTGATGATCAAGGCGATGATTGCCAACAAACCACCAGTAAAAATCGCAATGATATAAAGCACATACAGCACCAAAGTCAAAGTACGGTTTGGATCTTGATCAACGGAATAATTCATTTTTATTTATCTCCAGAAACAAACTCCCTCAATCAATAGAACACATTGAGCGGAGAAATTAGCCAACATATCAATAGTATATGGAAGACTATGGTACAGAAATAAATCTTACGAAACGGTTGTTTTTGTGTTTTATGTCTCAGTTTTTGCTGAGCAAGCCAACCACCGCACCATCCCCCCAAAGAATCCACGATATGCAAGGTCTGCTCTGGAATACGTCGATTGCCTAATTGAGCTGCTTCTTTATCTTGTGCATACAACCAATAACTCAACACATTCATCAAACTCACGAACAATAAAGTATAAGGCGGCAGCAATTTACTAAAGCTTGCGATCAACATGAAAACAATATAAATCACAATGCCAATCTGCATCGCAGACCAGCGTTTCGACGCTGTAGGCTGACTCGGACGGGCACGATGCTCAATCACCTGCGATGCTTTCAAATAGGTCGCCTGTTGAGCGCGATAACGACCGCGCTCATCCAGAATTACCACATATTCCAAGGCACAACCGACCAAGGGTCGCGGCCCTGTGCGAGCAAAGTCTTTGATATGGATAAAGACACGATCTTTTGCTGTGTCATTGGGTTGGATAAAGCCATAGCCTTTATCATCAAACCACTCAACTAAACGACCTTGATCTCGCATGTCTATTCCCTAAGCTGTGATTCGTTGTAAACGGTCTTGTAACATCATGCGCATTTCCAGCGGATCTTTTTGCAAAATATCATCGCCGGTACGCCCTTGCTCGGCATTTTTCTGTGCTACTTGTAAGCGCATACTCCAGAAACGGCACGCCGCCATTGCCAAGAAGATATTTAAACAGGCCAGCTCATCAACGGTCAGCTGACGAATGCTTTGATAAGCTGCAAGAAAGGCATTGGCCTTGGCTTGATCTAAATGCGCTTGTGGATAGGCAGTACAGAAATCATTGATACTAATCGCAATATCAAATAACCATTCATCTTGATTCAATTCATAAAAATCCAGAATACCCTGTAGTTGATCGCCTTCAAACAAGGTGTTATCTCTGAATAAATCTGAATGAATAAAACCCATCGGGCGGTCAGGATGCTGCTGGGTAATTGCCGCAAACTGCTGGAACACCAGAGCTAATAATTCCTGATCTTGCGCATTCATTTGTGGCTTAAGTTGCTCAGCGACATCAGACCAATATTGATGATTACGATTAAAATCACGTTCTAAAGGAAAGCCTTGTAAGGCCAAATGCAATTTTGCCTGTGCTTGTGCAATCGCCTGAATTTGGATAATGCTGGCATCTTCAGGGTGCTCACCCATCAAGCGTGGCGCAATTTGTGCAGGTTTATCTGCAATACTATGAATGGCCTGACCACTATGCTTTAAAGGCACCGCCACAGGCACACCTGCCTCACCCAAACAATCCAGTACAGGCACCAACTCACCTGCCCCTTCAGCATCTAATTCTTCAAACACCGTTAAAACATAGTGTTTCTGTGATTGATCCACCAAAAAATAATTGGTGTTTTGAATACCGCCTTGGATTGGAATCAGGTCAATCACCGCTAAACCATAAGGCTCAGCAAAGGCTTGAACTTCTTCTAAACTCAACGGGGTATAAACCGACATGGAAAACCTGCAAAAAATAGCTGTGAAGTTTGATAGAATACCTGTTCCCTCCATGAAGGTGTAGCACCCCTTTCTTTATTGGCGATTTTTTGGAAAATTTTATGCTCGCAAAACGTATTATCCCTTGCTTAGATGTTGATAATGGTCGAGTCGTCAAAGGCGTTCAATTCCTTGATATTCGTGACGCAGGTGACCCTGTTGAAGTCGCCCGTCGTTATAACGAACAAGGCGCCGATGAAATTACCTTTTTAGATATTACTGCTACCCATCATGGACGCGACACCACTTACCGTACCGTAGAACGCATGGCAGAAAGCGTTTTTGTACCCTTAACTGTGGGTGGTGGTGTCCGTAAAGTTGAAGATATCCGTTTATTGTTGAATGCAGGTGCTGATAAAGTCAGTATCAACTCGGCTGCCGTGTTTACTCCTGAGTTTGTCCAAGAAGCCTCGCAACGCTTTGGTGCGCAATGCATCGTGGTCGCGATTGATGCGAAAAAAACTGGCGAGAACAAGTGGGAAATTTTTACCCACGGTGGCCGTAAGCCAACAGGCATCGATGCGATTGAATGGGCGGTGAAAATGGCTGACTTCGGTGCAGGCGAACTGCTGATTACCAGTATGGATGCTGATGGTACCAAAGCAGGTTATGACATTGCCTTGATGCGTCAGATCAATGATCGCGTCAATATCCCGACCATCGCTTCGGGTGGTGTAGGCAACTTACAGCATTTGGCCGATGGCATCTTAAAAGGTGGTGCAGATGCGGTACTGGCTGCTTCTATTTTCCACTTTGGTCAACACACCATTCCAGAAGCAAAACAATATCTTGCCGCACAAGGCATTGAGATGCGTCTTTAATGAGATAAACCATAAAAAACCTCTCAATGGAGAGGTTTTTTTATTTAAAAATCGCTGTATACAGATAAAAAAAATACCTTGCTGAGCAAGGTATGGAAACTGCGTTATACAACGCTAGAGGGTAAGCACAATATCATTATTTTGAACAAATTCTGAGCAATTAAAATGCTTGAGCTAAATTAGCGAGAAAATGCACAAAGATATTGACATTAAAAACCAATTTTATTGACAATTCACGACATCCCCCTATTTTTATCGTCATGATTTGTCAATAAAAGCCTGCTCAGCCCGCTAGATCAATCCAATTTAAGCCACCGATTCTTGCGATTGTTTTTGCGGTTGCTCAGCGACAGGCGCTTCCACCAATTTTGGTTTCTGCTCCACCCATTTAACAGGAAAAATAGACTCTACCGCTTGGGTCAATGCTTTAGACAAAGTTGCAGGTAAAGGAAGACCCAATGGATTGGTCTCTTTTAAATCCGCAGAAGACACCACACGGGTTCCCATTACATAATCAAACCATGGACGCGTTACACACCAGTTGGCATCTTGGTTGGAATTCATATGATGATCATAATGCCAAGGAATGGTGCGTTTTGCCCAATCGGGTTCTAAGTGCGCACGGCGATGCACATAATAATAATTGCCCGCACTATACAGTGCCGCCAAAGACATGCCCTTTGAAATTGGATAAAACGCCACACTGGCAACCCCTGCCACCACTGCCAATGACATGATTTCATTCCGGGTACGCCAATGCTCGACACCTTCCACATAGCAATCATCCGAAAACTGCTGTTTACGTACTTCACGATGATGTGCCCAGTGCGACTCCATGCTTTTTGGCACAGGGCTATAACGTGGCTGACCTGGACGGTGTACCCCATGCAAAATATATTTATGTGCAAACCATTCAAATGCATTGGCAACTGCCAAGCCTGCAATAAAACCTTTGATCATGGTTTTCTCCAAATGTTTCCTTATTTTTATTCAAGATATAAATTTTTGTAGGCGAAGTATTGACGATACGATATATTTATATTGACAAAACACGACAAGCTAAGAGGTAGACAGGATGTCTCAACTCAAGAACTATACAGGCTCTGTTTTTGGTGGTTTGGGGCATTTATTAAAAGCCTATTGTGAAGCAGAAAACATCAGCATTCCTGAACAATTACAACAGGTTCAGAACCTAGAGCGCTTTGATTATGTGATTTGGCGAGACCTGCTAGAAGACCTGAATCGACTGCATCCGAAGAGTGGTTTAGGCTTGGAGATCGCAGAATACGTGCAGCCTAAACACTTAGGCATCATTGCCTATTTGGCCCTGTCCTGTGAAAACCTAGGTGAAGCACTGTCTCGTTATCATGACTTCCATCGCCTGATTTATGATGGTAGCCCTTTGGTGGTTGAATTTAATCACCCTTATGCCTCAATCCGTTGGGAAGCTCCTGAACCACATCCGACTCAGTTGACTGATGAAATCGCGATTGCCTTGATGGTGCAGTTCCTTAAACTGTTTATGTCGGGTGACACCATTCATCTGCATGAAGTGCATTTCGTCAATGCCGCGCCAAAAAATATCAGCATTTATGAGCAGTATTTCCACTGTAAAGTCCGTTTTGAACAGCCCAAAACACAATTATTATTGCCAGTC
The DNA here is from genome assembly GCF_000367945.1 of Acinetobacter proteolyticus. Taxonomy (GTDB): domain Bacteria; phylum Pseudomonadota; class Gammaproteobacteria; order Pseudomonadales; family Moraxellaceae; genus Acinetobacter; species Acinetobacter proteolyticus. The sequence continues at coordinate 3,331,604 of NZ_KB849179.1, read as the reverse complement.
AGCGAAGCCTTTAAGCCGCTCAAAACAAGTGATCACACCTTACAGCAACTGTTGTTGCAGCAAGCCCAAGCCTTGCTCGATAAACTGCCGAATTCGACCCAACTGGATCAACGCCTTCAACATGCCATTTTGACAGGGCTACAAAAGAATCAATATCAAATCGATTTTATCGCCGAAAAACTGGGCCTGTCGGTGCGTCAATTACAGCGCCATTTACAACAACAAAACACTACCTTTCAAGAGCGGGTACAGCAGGTCCGCTTTATGCTGGCGACCGAATATTTAAAAGACCCTCATCTGAGTTTGCAAGAAATTGCGCTACTGCTCTGTTATTCTGAACAAAGTGCTTTTCAACGTGCTTTTAAGATTTGGACGGGGCAAACCCCGCAACAGTGGCGAAACAACAACATAACTTACAATTCGTAATAAAAACACTCATGAACTAACGGTTTCGCAACTGATCGTTTTCATTGCACGTTTTATACAAGAGCCTATATACCTATGTGAATTGGTTCACAATTTTTTCACGAGGGTTAAACATATCCATAATAAATTTTGGATGCTTGCTTTTTTATTTTTTATAACTGATGTGGTGATAACAATGAACAAATATTTAGCAGAATTTCTCGGGACCTTTTGGCTTGTTTTTGGTGGTTGTGGTAGTGCTGTGCTTGCAGCTGCATACCCTGAACTTGGCATTGGTTTCTTAGGTGTTGCATTAGCATTTGGTTTAACTGTTTTAACAGGTGCTTACGCTTTCGGTCATATTTCGGGTGGTCACTTTAACCCTGCGGTCAGTGTAGGTTTATGGGTCGGTGGACGTTTTAACTCAAAAGACTTAGTTCCTTATATCGTGTCTCAAGTGATTGGTGGTGCGCTTGCAGCATTCGTGCTGTATATCATCGTACAAGGTCAAGCAGGCTTTGCAGGTACAGGTGGTTTCGCAACCAATGGCTATGGTGAACTCTCTCCAAACCATTTCTCTGTTGCGTCAGCATTCTTGATTGAGGTTGTTTTAACTGCGTTCTTCTTGATCGTGATTATGGGAGCAACGGATCGTCGTGCACCTGCTGGTTTTGCGCCAATTGCAATTGGTTTAGCTTTAACCTTGATCCACTTGATCAGTATTCCAGTCACCAACACATCAGTAAACCCTGCACGTAGTACTGCGGTTGCGTTATTTGCTGAAACAGCAGCAATCAGCCAACTTTGGTTGTTCTGGGTTGCACCAATCATCGGTGCCATCATTGGTGCAGTGATCTACAAAGTCGTGGGCAGCGAAAAAGACTAAGCGCGATATATCCCATAAAAAAACAGCCCTGTGCTCAATTGCGGTACAGGGCTGTTTTTTTATAAGAATGGATTTTCAATATCCTGCTCAGGTTTTCCCTCAATCTGCTCAGGTAAATCATCCTTCTCCAATGCAGCAACCACGTCATTGATAAAGCTTTGCAATGCCTTGGCTGTTTTAAGGCCTGCCTGATCTTTGGTAATCTGCAAATTGCCATATAAACTCACGCAATCGACCTGATTTTCCAAAGTCAGATCATAAATTGCCGAAGACTCATCACCCTGTTCAAAAGGTTTAAACATCGTTTCCCTCTCATTGTTGTTGTCTATCCCACAACATGAGCCAAGCAGGCTGACTTTGCAAGCGGTACTTATCGCAAGATTTGTAAGAAATACTGCACCAAAGCATTCACCAATTGATTGATCAAGGCTTGCTTGGTTTCTTCATCAATCTGCGGGAATTTACTTTCAGTGGCATTGGTCGGTTGTGAACTAAACTCACGCTGCTGTGCTTGAATGGCATCGGTTTTAGCATCTTCAGCACATTGACTCTGACCATCCCAATGCAAATAGCTAATGTCTTTATTCGGCTTCACTTGCTGCGCGGACACAGGCAGTTGATAAACATTGCGCTTCTGCTGCTCGGTCAACTGTGGAAATAAATTAATTCCCAGTTTCTCTTCCAAATAGCAAACACTGACCACTTTGACCTGCTGAGAATTATTATTTGGCGCATAGTAGGCCCCAATAATCCCCTGCTTAGGTAAATACACCGCTTTGTACACTGCAGTCGGGACAATCACGCCCTTACCAATAGTTTTCAGGCGTTTACCTTCAAATACTGGCCCTGTCAGTACATAGGCATCTTTATGTTGTTTGGTCACAACTGAACGTACCGCTTCTTCTAATTTACGCCACACTTCCTGATTATTCTTCGGCGCTTGCGGCACCATATTGGCCAGTGAGAAGCTGTCATATTGCGCCGCAGTATTATTCATATCACCATTCGGCGCCATATGACCACGGTCATAGCCTGAACCACGATAGTCGGACAATAAAGCACGATGTGCAGGCTTTAGCCGTGTTTCTTCATGGAAATTATCTTCCCGTTTAATTTTGATACTTAAGCGTTCTGGTGTTAGATATTCTGCTGTCCACAATGGGGTCTTAGATACACCTGAATACATCACATTAAAATCATTAAAACACAAGGCATAGCTGTCTTTTTTTAAGCTATCTTTACTGAGTAAGGGTGGAACATCACGATAAAACTGTTTTAGACAACCCGTATTACTGGATTGAAATGGGATGAACTTGGAAATTTTTTCACTGCCAAATGCGATCGCAAAACTCCCTGTTGCGACCAGTGCCAACATCATTTTTCCAACATTTTGGCTCAAAAAAGCAAATGGGCTTTTACTCTTTCGGGTTGGTCTCTTTGCCATAACTACATCAAAATCAATACGAACGCGCAGCTTAACAACTCAAAAGCACTGTGTATATTGAGTTTCAGCCCAGAGCGACACTTTATGTCGCAAATCTGTACACTTGATCTACAGACAATAAAAAAGGCACGCTCAGGTGCCTCTTTTATGCGTTTTTCTTAAATTTCGATCTGACTACCCAACTCCACTACACGGTTGGTTGGAATCTGATAGAAGTCACTGACAGGGCTGGTATTGCGCTGCATCGAGATGAATAACTTTTCACGCCACGGCGACATGCCATCCCCCACGGTATGCACAATACGGTCACGTGAAATGAAGAAACTCATTTGCATCATATCGAATTCAAAACCAAGCTCCTTATAAGCTTGTTCTAATGCATTCGGTACATTCGGCTGATCTTTAAATCCGTAGTACATATAGATTCGATAAAAATGCTCATCCAATTTTTCAACTTTTAAGCGATCTGCTTCAGCCACATACGGAATATCTTGGGTATATACCGTGACCATCACATTACGTTCATGCAGCACTTTATTGTGCTTGATGTTGTGTAACATCGCATGCGGCACAATGTTCGGTGTACCAGTTAAGAAAATCGCTTCACCTGGCACAAAATGAGTTTCTTTGCTCATGCCAATACTCTTGATAAACAATTCAATTGGCAAAGCATTGGTTTCCATACGGTTATAGACAATTTCACGACCACGTTTCCACGTCATCAAAATGGTATAGACCACCACACCAATCAGAATCGGCACCCAACCACCTGAGAGGATTTTTAATGAGGTGGAACCAACAAAAATTAAATCAATAATCAGGAATGGCACCGCAAATAAGGCCACTTTCCATAACGGCCAACGCCATACGCCATAGGCCAAAGTCGAGATCAAAATCGTTCCGCACAGCATGGTCATGGTCACGGCTACACCATAAGCACTGGCCAACTCGGCACTGCTTTCAAACAATAGAATCAGGATCACCACCGAGATAAACAGCACCCAGTTAATAAAAGGCAAATAAATCTGACCTTGCTCCACATCCGAAGTATGGTGCACGGTTAAGCGTGGTAAATAGCGTAATTGAATGGCTTGATTCGCCATCGAAAATACGCCAGTAATCACTGCTTGAGAAGCGATCACGGCTGCGGCTGTTGCTAAGCCAATCATTGGGAATAAAGCCCAATCTGGCACTAATAAATAGAACGGGTTTTCAATGGCTTTAGCGTCGCGTAACAGTAGCGCACCTTGACCTGCATAGTTTAAAAGCAAGCAAGGCAGTACCACCAAGAACCATGCCAATTTAATCGGCACGCGTCCAAAATGTCCCATGTCGGCATACAACGCCTCACCACCAGTCATGGTCAGAATCACTGCACCCATGGTGATAAAGGCAACTGTCGGTTGATCAAAGACAAAATGGAATGCCCAATACGGATTGACCATCATCAAGACATACGGGGTCTGGATGATACTCCAGAGACCAATCAAACCAATAGACGCAAACCATAGCAGTGTAATTGGGCCAAAGAATTTCCCCATGGTGGCGGTACCATGCCGCTGCACCATAAATAATGCCGTGAGGATACCCAAAGCAATCGGCACCAACCAACGATCTAAAGCAGGCGTCACCAGACTCAAACCTTCAATCGCAGACAGTACTGAAATTGCAGGGGTAATGATCCCGTCACCAAAAAACAGTGATGCGCCGATAAAGCCCAATGCAATCAGAAAGATTTTATTTTTATTGCTAAAAACCGAGGAACGCAGATTCAGTGCGAGCAGTGACATGATCCCGCCTTCACCATTGTTGTCCGCACGCATGATCATTGAGACGTACTTAAAACTAATCGTTAGGTTCATACACCAGAAGATCAGCGAAAGAATACCTAGGATCGATCCTTCGCTGATATCAACATGTCCTGTGACAAAGCATTGCCGTATTGCATAGAGCGGACTGGTTCCAATGTCTCCAAATACCACCCCTAATGCTGCCAGCGTCATCGCGGGCAATGCGGCTTTTTTTGCAGTACTTTGCATATGATGTTGTCTTCAAAATAGAACGTTATATGGCGCAATATTATCATTAGCCAAAAAGTTTTTCTGCAAATCTGTTCGACTACAACTTGGCAGCGTGCATTTTTTTGGGTACTATCGCACACCTTGGTGAGGTGTCCGAGTGGCTGAAGGAGCACGCCTGGAAAGTGTGTATACGTTTGCGCGTATCGAGGGTTCGAATCCCTCTCTCACCGCCAAGATTATTTCCAAAACCATCTAAAAATGATCTAAAAAGCTTAAATCTAAAGGATTTAGGCTTTTTTTATTGCTTACAGGTTCCTACCCTTTCCATTGCAATCCCCCATGTTGTGGGGGATAATTGGGGGATGATTATAAAAATCGAATAATCGTCCCCCAATTTGTATGGATACCATTCAGAATGCTTAGCGATGCTCAAGTTAGAAAGATTAAACCACTTGAAAAGAAAAAGCGTTATGCCGATGAAAAAGGACTGTATTTAGAAGTCACGCCATCAGGTGGTCGCTTCTGGCGGTTAAAATATCGGTTTAATGGTCGTGAAAGTACTCTCACTATTGGCAGCTATCCAGAGATTTCACTTGCACAAGCTCGTCGAGCTCGTGATGAAGCACGTATTCAGCTTTACAATAATATCGATCCCAATGCTGTGAAAAATCAACGCTTACAGCAAATAGATAAAAGCATCCTTTTCAAATCACTTGCGATGGAGTGGATGGAGGACCGTAAAGCCGTCATTAAAGAAACGACTTATCTACGTGATCTATCAGTATTCGAAAAAGACCTTTTTCCTGTATTAGGTGATATGCCTATTGATCAAATTAAAGGTAAAGATGTACTTGCTTGCGCAAAAAAAATTGAAGCACGTGGTGCTTTGGAAATGGCAAAACGCTCGATTCCTTTAACTGGTCGTATTTTCCGTTTTGCAATCCGTAAAGGCATTATTGAAAATGATCCAACCCCCCACTTACAAGAGGCTTTAAAGCCTCGTAAAGTGAAACATATGGCCCGTTTGGATATTTCAGAATTTCCACCATTCCTTGAACGTATGGATCGTTATCATGGCAGCCCAATGATTAAAACTGCGATTCAGTTGATGACCTTAACTTTCGTACGTACTGCTGAACTTAGAATGATGGAATGGGAAGAAATTGATTTTCAAACTAAATTGTGGCGTATACCTGCTGATAAAATGAAAATGGCACAACCGCATATTGTTCCTTTATCTAAACAAGCAATCGAGTTAATTGAACGATTACGCCCCCTTACAGGAAACAAGCAATACGTGTTCTATAATCACAGTACAGCTAAACCTATGAGCAGTAATGCTCTTTTATGTGTAATTCGTACAATGGGTTATAACGGAAAGATGACAGGACATGGCTTCCGTGGGCTTGCTTCTACAACCTTACATGAACAAGGTTATATGCATGACGCAATAGAGATTCAACTTGCCCATAGAGTAGGTAATGCTGTATCCCAAGCCTATAACCATGCACAACATTTGGACTATCGGATTAAGATGATGCAGGAGTGGTCAAATTTTATTGATGGTTTGAGATGTAAGGTTGCATCGTATACTTAGCTTATAGCTGTTTAAAAAACATATTCTCAGTAATTTGCTGGAATGTATTTTATTCAAGCAGCTACCAACTTTTATATAACTTTAATCAACTAATTTATCGTATGATAACTATTTTAGATAAGCTATCAGTAAAAGTCGTCCTTATCCTTTTATGATGGAGTGATATGTCAAGCTCAGAAAACGACCTCGAAAACGCACTAATAGAAAAGTTGCACGAGTTAAAATATACCATCAAAAAAATTTCTGATTTGGATTCACTTACTGCAAATTTTCGAGAAAAATTTAATGAATTGAATCAAGTCCAACTTACTGATGATGAGTTCGAACGTTTATTACAAGAAAATATCAGTTCCGATGTATTTGCTTGTTCACAGCGCTTACGTGAACAACATGTCTTCGACCGTGAAGATGGTACTCCACTTTACTATACTTTAGTTAACACCAAAGATTGGTGCAAAAATGAGTTTGAGGTTATCCGACAATTTCGTCTTAATACCCATAATAGTTATCATCGTTACGATGTAATTATTTTAATAAATGGTCTACCTCTAATTCAGATTGAATTAAAAACTCTCGATATTTCTCCACGTCGAGCTATGCAGCAAATTGTTGATTATAAGAATGATGTCGGTAATGGTTATACCAATACTTTATTTGCATTCATGCAATTATTTATTGTTACAAATCAATCCCAAACAATGTATTTCAGTAACAATCAATCTCAGCACTTTAATTTCAGTGCTGATGAACAGTTTTTACCTATTTACCATTGGGCAGACCCAGATAATCGTAAAGTCAATGGCTTGCATGAATTTGCTGATAAATTTTTAAACAAGTGCAAACTTGGGAAGATGATTAGTCGTTACATGGTTCTCATTACAACTGAACAAAAAATTTTGATAATGAGACCTTACCAAATCTATGCAGTTGAAGCGATTGTTGAAAGTATCAAACAGAATCGTGGAAATGGTTATATTTGGCATACCACAGGTAGTGGTAAAACCTTAACCTCATTTAAAGCATCGACTTTACTAAAAGATAACCCAGATATTGAAAAATGCTTATTTGTGGTCGATCGTAAAGATTTAGACCGCCAAACCCGTGAAGAGTTTAATAAGTTTCAAGATGGATGTGTCGAAGAAAATACTAATACGGCTACTCTAGTACGCCGCTTACTCTCCACAAATCATAGTGATAAAGTTATTGTTACTACCATTCAGAAACTTGCACTAGCTTTAAGTGACTCACCATCAAATGATAAACAGAAATCTACTAAAAATTCATCACGTTCAAAATATCTAAGTTTTAAAGAACAGTTAAAGCCATTACAAAATAAACGAATTGCAATTATTTTTGATGAATGCCATCGATCACAGTTTGGCGAGAACCATCAGGCAATCAAAAACTTTTTCCCAAACTCTCAACTATTTGGCTTTACTGGAACACCTATCTTTAAAGCAAATGCTACTGTCCAACGTATAGATGGAAAAGAAGCAAGTTATGCAGAAACAAAAGACATTTTTCAGCACAGATTACATGCCTACACTATTACTCATGCAATTGCGGATGACAATGTTTTAAAGTTTAATATCGAATATTTTAGAGCAACTCAAGTAGATCAAGATAAGCCTTTCACCGCTCGTGTTGGTGATCCAACTACACAAGCAAAAATTGTTGATGCAATTCTAAATAAACATCATCATGCAACTCATGAGCGCAAATTTAATGCGATTTTTGCTACAAGTTCAATTAATGATGCTATTAGTTACTACCATTTATTTAAAGCAAAGCAAGCTGAGCGGCTAGAAACCAATCCAACCTACTCTGTACTAAATATTGCCTGTGTATTTTCACCACCTGCTGATGGTGATGCCGATGTAAAACAACTTTCAGAGGATTTACCGAATGAACAATGGGATAATAAAGATAAACCTAATGAGAAAAAGCAAGCATTAACGGCCATCATCAGTGATTACAATGCTCAGTTTGGTGCAAACCATAGTTTGGCACAATTTGATAATTACTATCAGGATGTCCAACAACGGATCAAAGATCAGAAGTATCAAAACAGTGATAAAACTCCCCAATCCCAAAAAATCGACATAACTATTGTAGTCGATATGCTTTTAACTGGCTTCGATTCCAAATATTTAAACACTCTTTATGTTGATAAAAATCTAAAATATCACGGTCTGATTCAAGCTTTCTCTCGTACTAATCGGGTATTAAATGATTCAAAACCTTATGGAACTATTATTGATTTCCGTGGCTTAGAATCCGCCGTTGAGGAGTCGGTAAAGTTATTTTCAGACTTAGAGGATGAGAGTGATGCCAAAGAAATTTGGCTTGTTGAATCTGCTGCACAAGTTATTGCAAAATTAGCTGTAGCTAAACAGCAATTAGATAGTTTTATGCAATCTAAAGGCTTAGAGTCTCTTCCAGAGGAAGTTATCAATCTTCAGGGAGATACAGCAAAAGTTGAATTTATAAATAAATTTAAAGAAATTCAGCGCTTACAAACCCAATTGAGCCAATATACTGATTTAAGCGAGAAACAGTTAAAATCTATTTCTGCAATTATATCTAAAGACGAACTACGTAGTTTTCAATCTATTTACCTGGAGACTGCTAAGCGCTTTAAAGCAAAACAAGAAAAGCCCGATAATCAGCAAAATGATGAAATTCAACAAGTCGATTTTGAATTTGTCTTGTTCAACTCTGCAATGATTGATTATGACTACATCATGAAACTCATCAGTGATTACAGTCAGGCAACACCTGAACAGCAAAATATGACCCGTGAAGAACTTATTAATCTAATTAGAAGTGATGCTAAGTTTGTTAATGACGCTGATGACATTGCCGCCTATGTTTATAGTTTGAAAATAGGTAGAGGTTTAAACGAAACTGATATAAAACAGGGTTATGAACAATTCAAACGTGAAAAAATTGATGATGAAATTGATAAGATTGCTGAAAAGTATGGCTTAGAGATTGAGGCATTAAAACTGTTTGTAGATGCTACACTTGCTCGCATGATTGTTGACAATGATTTATTGCATGAATTACTCGCTCCGCTAGACTTAGGTTGGAAAGAACGCAGTAAAACACGTAAAGCTTTAATACAGGATTTAACCGAACCGATGCAAAAACGTACTAATGGGCGTGAAATTTCAGGGTGGGATGCACATGTTAGATAAACAACTTGTAGATTCTTATGAAAAATCTTATTTACCCCAATTACGCTTCACTGAGTTTCAAGCAGAGGCCGGGTGGAAATTAAAGAAACTAGGTAATATAGCGAACTTCCTAAAAGGTAAAGGGATTTCAAAGGCAGATATTGATGAGAACGGTATCACTCCTTGTATTAGATATGGCGAACTTTACACAACTTACAATGAAGTAATCGATAAAGTTTTATCTAGAACTAATATCCCAATTAATAATCTCATTTACAGTAAAGTCAATGATGTCATTATTCCTTCATCAGGAGAAACCCATATAGATATCGCAAAAGCGTCTTGTGTAATGCTTGATAACATTGCGCTAGGTGGTGACTTAAATATTATTCGCAGTAAGCATAATGGTATATTTATAAGTTACTATTTAAATGGCTCTTTAAAATCTAAAATTTCTAAAATTGCTCAGGGTAATGCTGTTGTACATCTTTATTCAGATCAATTAAAAAAATTAGAATTAGCAATACCATCACCAGCTGAACAGAAAAAAGTTATAGATTGCCTATCATCACTCGATAAATTAATAGAAAATGAGGAGACAAGACTAATAGCATTTAAACAAAATAAAAAAGGCTTATTACAACAACTATTCCCACAGAATGGAGAAAATTTGCCAAAACTAAGGTTTGATAAATTCAAGGATGATTGGAAAAACTTAGTGCTATCTACAATTGCCAAACCAGTTAAGAAAAAAAATACAGCTAAAGATGCTATTCAAGTTTTGTCTCTTTCCAATGAGTATGGTTTAATTTCTCAATCGGATTATTTCCTAAAAAAAGTAGCTGGTGATAACACTAATAGATATATTGTTTTACAGAAAAATGACTTTGTATACAACGATAGAATTACCAAAAACTCTACTTACGGAACAATTAAAAGACTTTCCCTTCATGACAATGGAATTGTTTCACCAATTTATAAATGCTTCCGCTTTGAAAAAAATCAAAGCCCTTCTTTCTGGGAGTATTTTTTTGAATCTAAGAGCCACGAAAGTGAAATCAAACAAATTGTAAATGAAGGAGCAAGAGCTGGTCGTTATAATATTTCCATAGATAAGTTTTTATGTATCAATGTAATGCAACCATCTCCATTAGAACAAGAAAAAATTGCTTCCTGTCTAATTTCACTAGATAGCTTAATTAAGAATCAAACAAATTATATTGAACAGCTTAGAAGACATAAAAAAGGCTTACTGCAACAATTATTTCCAGTAATTGAGGAAATATAAAATGGCTGGTAATAGGAAAATTTACCCATATAAAAGCTTAAATAGAGTTGTTGAACGTCTAAGAGGTGATCTCAATGATGGTAAAGATTTCGTTTTAGTTTATGCCTACAATGGAACAGGAAAAACTCGTTTATCAATGGAGTTTAAAGAAAAAGGAAAAAAAGGTACTAAAAAGAATAAGACCATCAATAATCGTGACACCTTATATTTTAATGCTTTTACGGAAGACTTATTCCGTTGGGATAATGACTTAGTTGGTGATAAAAATCGTAAATTGTATTTAAACAAAGATTCTAGATTTTTTTTAGGTTTTAAAGAGCTTGCACTTGAAGAAAAAATATTTAATCATCTTGAAAAATATGCAGATTTTGATTTCCGAATAGATTATGAATCATGGACGGTTTCATTTTCTCGTCAAGAGACCTTTAAACTTAAAGGTCAAGATAAATTTACCACAAAAATAATAGACAATATCAAAGTATCTAGAGGTGAAGAAAATTTATTTATTTGGTGTACATTCTTAGCAATCAGTGAATTAGCGATTGATAAACAAGAAGCTTACGATTGGGTAAAATATATTTATATTGATGATCCTATTTCATCATTAGATGATAATAATGTAATTGCGTTATCAAGTGATTTAGCTAAGTTAATTTGTATGGCGAAAGAGGCAGTAAAAGTAGTCATTTCTACACACCACGGTTTATTTTTTAATATCATGAACAATGAGTTAAAAAAACACAATCATAAATGCTATTTTTTATACAAGAACAAGCATACCAATGAGTATCAATTACAAACTACAAGTGATACACCCTTTTTCTATCATGTTGCTATGCTTAAAGAACTACATGATGCTGCAAATTCTAACCCGTCTAGACTCTATACTTATCATTTTAATATTTTGCGCAGCGTTATGGAAAAAACAGCTTCTTTTTTTGGCGCTGAAGATTTTTCATTTTGTATCAAAAATATTGATAACGCGGCTCTTTTTTCTAGAGCATTAAATTTAATGAGCCATGGTCAATACTCAATTTATGATCCACGGAAAATGCTTCCCGATAATCAAAAATTGTTTAAAGATATTCTCAATGCATTTTTAGAACGCTATCCATTTCAATTACCTAATATTGGTGAAGTTGCTCAACCAACAGCCTCTACATCTCCTCAAATAGATATGCCACAGGAAACTCAATCATGACCGAACAGGAACAGCAAAAACTTGGTGCCTTACTTTGGGATATTGCGAACCAACTGCGTGGCTCAATGAATGCCGATGATTTTCGGGATTACATGTTATCTTTCCTATTTTTACGCTATTTGTCTTCCAATTATGAAGGAGCAGTAGCCAAAGAGCTTGGTTCAGACTATCCAAAACCTATCAAAAATGATAATGGTACAATTAAGCAAACATCTTTAAGTGTTTGGTACGCTAATAATCCTACAGACGTAACAGACTTCGAAGACAGTATGAGAAGTCTAATTCACTATGTAATTAAGCCAGAATATCTTTGGAGTAACATCGCTGAGCTTGCTCGTACACAGCATGAAGATCTACTTAAAACGTTAAATGCAGGCTTTAAGTATATAGAAGAACATTCTTTCGCTCGTAGTTTCAATGGTCTATTTTCTGAAATTAACCTTAACTCTGAGAAATTAGGTAAAGATAACAAAATTAGAAATAATAAACTGTGTTCAATTATTAGTAGTATTGAAGAAAAGCTTGTTGGATTTTCGACTAATAATGACACTTTAGGCGATGCTTATGAATACCTCATTGCACAATTCGCATCAGGTTCAGGGAAAAAAGCTGGTGAATTTTATACGCCACAGCCTATTTCAACGATTTTGTCTCGTATAGTGACATTAGATAGCCAAGACCCAAGTACAGGCTATAAACAGACCTTAGAGCGAATTATGGACTTCACATGTGGTTCAGGATCTTTATTGCTTAATGTCCGTCAACATGCAAAAGAGCATGATGGCAAAATCGGTAAAATTTATGGCCAAGAAAAAAATATTACAACTTATAACTTAGCGCGTATGAACATGCTATTACATGGTGTAAAAGATACTGAATTTGAAATTTTCCATGGTGATACTTTAACCAATGACTGGGATATTTTGAGTGAGCTTAACCCTTCTAAAAAAATTACTTTTAATGCGATTGTGGCAAATCCACCATTCAGCTTAAAGTGGGATACAACTGAAGCTCTTGCGAAAGACTTTCGTTTTAAAGATTATGGCCTAGCTCCAAAATCTGCTGCTGATTTCGCATTTTTACTCCATGGATTTCACTTTTTAGCAGAAGATGGCGTAATGGCAATCATCTTGCCACATGGTGTATTATTTCGTGGTGGTGCCGAAAAGCAAATTAGGCAGAAATTGCTCGATGATGGACATATTGATACTGTAATTGGACTACCAGCCAATCTATTTTTTTCTACGGGTATTCCTGTATGTATTCTAGTCTTAAAACGTTGTAAAAAATTTGATGATGTTTTATTCATCAATGCTGCGGATTATTTTGAACCAAGTAAAAAACAAAATCGCTTGCGTGATAAAGATATTGAGAAAATTGTACATTCTTATCAATACCGCCAAGAAGAAGAACGCTATTCTAAACGAGTGAGTTTAGATGATATCAAAAACAATGATTACAACCTGAATATTTCTAGATATATAAGTACTTCCGAACCAGAAGAGCAAATTGATCTAAAGGCAACAAATGAACAATTACAATTGCTCGTCGAGCAAATCAAAAAATCTAAAGATGAACATAATGCATTTTTAAGGGAGCTAGGATTATCAGAATTACCTTAAAAGAATAGAATTTAATCAACTCAAAGTTTAATAGTGCACATGGGCAATCGCTCATGTGCACTATCTTTTCTAAAAGTAGAGATAAATGAAAAACAAATATCATTTACAATAACTGGCTTAGAATTAGTTTTAAGAAAACTACTTTTAGTATTCTCTACTTATTAACTTAGTTTCAATCCACTGATGTATTTCCAAAGCTGACCAACCAATACGTGATTCGCTCAACCGAATCGGTTTTGGAAAGGTTGGATCATAATATTTTGACTCTTTATTTATCAGTTCGTAGATTCTTGACCGACTAATGCTTGTGAACTTTACAACGTCCTTAACAGTAATAATTTGATTCATCTGAAATGATTGAGATCTGAGTACATCCATGATGTTTTCTCCTAGTTAATTCAAAGCCTGCACCTACTGCTGCAATCCTTTCTAAATATCCTGAACATTGGTTAAGTCATGAGTCGGCATAAAAAAAGCCACATCTAGAAGATGTGGCTATAGGTGTTGCTATGGTTGTACAGTATGCTTAGGCTAATGGAGATGGCTTAACTGAAACTGAATTTAAGCAATCATTCTAAGGGCTTGTTCTAAACCACGTTGTTTAATCGCTGCACCTGCTCCAAACCAAGCAGAATCCAAGCGATGATCCGTACTCATGGCTCGGCGTTCATGGTCAATGAATTCCGTGATTGAGCAAAGCAAACCATAGGCTGTATCTTTAGCCGAGCTGAGTTCTGCCCCTCGACCATGTCCGTTAAACATGGTCATCACTTTAGACATGGCTCGTCCATTCGGTTCAGTTTTATTGTCTGATCTGGATGACTGAATTTGCTTGGGCATCGCTGCATTTCGATAAAACTGAACAATGCTTTCATCCTGTTCTGCCACACTGAGATTGGTATTGTTAAATACTGCATCAAAGTAGGCGGCCGCTTCTTGTTGAGTCACTTTACGCTGACTCAGTTGTTTCATTTCATACATGTGTTCATCCCATGCACGAACTGAGATACCCAGTCGCTGTTTGACTTTTTCTGCATCGAATCGAGTGCTGTGCGGAACTTTGACGACGCCTGCACTGCCTTGCTGACCACATAAAGCGATTGCCAAGGTGTTATTACATACCACACGGATACTGGTGAATTGGGCGGTAGTTGCCAATGTTCCATCGCAGGCAGTTGCCAATAAAATGTAGCCGTTGCTGATATCCTTACCCCTGAGTGCTGAGGTCTGTCCTGTTTTAGCCAATGCCCAGAATTTCTTGCCGCCTTTGAGTACTCCTGCTGTTTCTAGTTCGAAACCAGATTGTTCAGTGAGATCTCGATAGAACTCTAAAATCTCTTGGGGTTGTACCTCCTGAAAACGTTGGCTCACCACGGATAACGGCGCATGGGTATCTGATCGATACAGCACGCGCTGTTCTTCAAAAGGCATGATGATGCTTTGCCCTCGATGGTTTTGCGCCATATAGCTGACATTGGAGGATTCTATTCGCCAGTCCATACCTGCCTGTTGTGCCCATACTTCGATGGGTTGGTTTTGACTTAATTGATTGCCTAAGCCATGCCAAGGGGTTTGACCGACATATGCCATTTGTTCAAGTTGATGTGCCATGATGTTTTCCTTATCGGTTTGAATGATAAAAATATGGATGTTGTGAGCTGTTGTATTCGCCTTGTTCAAATGCCAGTGCAAAATGATGATTACATTCCAAACATTGATAGAGCGTTTCTGGTTTTTGGCTTTGTTTCAGCATGGGTTCGGGTGCATGTTCATGAACATGATTGAGAAAACAAACTGCACAGCCGATTACACCGCCAATCAAGCTGCCAATGACATAAACAATAGGACGTTGTCCTTTGATCATTCGTGCGCTTGAAGCTCCCATCACGGCATAGTTAACGACATGCTGCATCAGGTTCTGCATCGGTGGTTTGCTAAATGATTTCTGCTGGGAAGTTGCTGTATTAGGAAGAGGTTGAGGAATTATTTCGGTTTCATCACTGCCACACATTGGACAATTGATTCTGATCATCGTAAGCACCATAAATTTGAGATATAAAAAAGCCATGCCCTTTGAGGGGCATGGCTTTTTGATTTAGTTGAGTATATTTAAGTTAGATCTAGTTTTTTAAGAGATCGTTTTAATTAAAGCTATAACTTGCAGTTCCCTGTGTGGTTTCTATATCAACCTGTACCACA
The DNA here is from genome assembly GCF_000367945.1 of Acinetobacter proteolyticus. Classification (GTDB taxonomy): domain Bacteria; phylum Pseudomonadota; class Gammaproteobacteria; order Pseudomonadales; family Moraxellaceae; genus Acinetobacter; species Acinetobacter proteolyticus. The sequence goes on along the minus strand of NZ_KB849179.1, from coordinate 3,315,762 downwards.
TTTGCAAAGCTACAACCTTGCAGTCTGAGTCTAGACACTTGGCCCATTTGAAAATGCAGTGGGAAATTGAATCTTCGGTCATGTCCAATATATTGGCACTGCCCATTGTTCACAGTGACATTGGTGACATCTATTTGGTTAGGTGAATTCGAGCGAATCGTGATGATTGCAGGTGGATGGTAAGCTATACCTCCCATTTCATTTAATTCCACTGAGAATGCATCAGGCTCAAGCCCCGCGCCACATCCTTGTAGAGCTAATACCGACAATGATATTAATGCAGTCCATCCCACTGTTTTAATTAAGTTGTTCATCATTCATTAATCCTAAATTTTGTATTCAGATGTTGAGTTGATAGGTTATTTTTCTCTGCCGTGTTCAGCAGAGAACACCTCTTACATCTAGGTAATATGTATTTGAAATTTCTTTATTTTTAAAAATATAGAAACACATGTTTGGTCATATTCATCCTTCACCTAAATACTTGAACTCTTCAGGTTCTTTGGGAATTTCTTTTTTGGGATATTTCTGCATTAAGCTTTCTGGAGACTGATATTGCTCTAGACCAAATTTAAATTGCCACACAGGAGAATGAGAGACATCCTTAAAGGGCATTGTTTTCAATTGTTCATGCGTATCAGTAACAAACTGTCGTTTCAACTCAATTGCCGATTTTTGTTTAAAACTAATCGGTTTAAATACAGGTGACACATACATCACCTCTTCAACATTACTGCTATGCCGATCTGGATTCCCTACCTTTTTAAAGTAGAAAAAAATGCCATCAAGATTGAGTTGATTATTTTTAAAATTAAAGACAAAACCTAATCTAAGCTGGTTAAAGTTTGCCGCAATTTGTTTGGCTAAATCAGGTTGGACCTTGATGACTAGATCCGACTCCATAACGTCAACTGCTAGATGAATATGCATCTGTTCCTGATCTGCGTCATATTCATAAGAAGCATCTGAAACTGCAAAATAAATATCACCCACACTACGGTTTAAAGCCTGTTCTAATAACTTCAGATCATAATCGACCGCCGTCGTTTCAGCATTTTGATTTGCCTGTTTCACCCGTTCCTCATAGGCTTGGCTTTTTTCAAATTCCTGCTTCGATTCAATCTTTGGTGCTTTTAAGTAGCGGATATAATTGATCGCCAAGTTATTGCTATATTTAAAATATTCGTCACTGGTCAGATCAATGTACAAATCATTATCTCTAGAACTATGTTCCCGATTACCAATCACAAAAATCTGATCTGATCCCAAATGTAGCTGAGGATGAATAAGTTCATAGTTGTCAACGAATGCAGAGAGTCTAAACTTTTCCGTCTCCCACATTGTCGGATAACGGATTCGGTATTGTGCTTGAATATCCGAGAGCTCGAATTCTTGCAAATTTTGGTCGGGACTAATTTGATCTTTAGGAACAATTACGGTTGGCATTTCAGCAACAGGCTCAGACTCTAACATTGTTTCAATGGTTTGGTCGTTTACAGCAGGATCACTTTCTGGTTTGTCTTTACTCGAACAGGCATTCAGTCCAATTAATAAAATACATAAGGACAGACGCTTTAATTTTGTTGTCATCGTGCATCATTCTCTTTTATTGTCCATAAGCACCTCTCAGCAATAGCGAAGCTAGGCTCATGGCGGTTTGATGTTTAACTTGGAGTTCTGCATTCTCTGCTGACGTGACAATTCCGTAGAGTGATATCTACTTTTTAGTCTTTAAATAATTCAGATAAGCAGGCCAATAAAGGAATAAGCACCTTCATTGAGTGTTCCCCAATCGCATGATTTTTAAAATGTAGTGTTATCTGGCATCGATAAAGCCATAAAACTTACTGGGGTAAAAAAGAGAATGAGAATTTCGGAATGTAGTACGCATGGCGGACTCCTTGTGTGTATTAAAGAGCTCTACCAACTTACTGCTAAATAATGGTGGCAGAACGAGAGAGGGTTAGCAGACTGACACACAAGAATCAGCACGCACAAGGCGTCCCTCCCTCGCCCTACCGCAACGGAGGAGGAACGAACGAGTTCGCCACCAAAAAATTAATTTTTTGGTGTGCTTGTGTGTAAACGGTCTGCTAAAACCGACTGACAATGTAGGTCAGCAGGCAAAGGATAATTGGCAAGGTTTAGAGTGTCAATGTTCTATAGAAAAATGAATCCACTCAACCATTAGAAGAAGTAAAAAACTGTACTCTATAGACTTAAATGCTTGTAAAAAGTTAGGTTCTCGTTAAGGGTGAAAGTTCCGCTTTAAGTCTTTAAAAAAACGAATTTTAACAGCTAACTTTGCACATCATTTATAGGCCCTACTTTTGACAAAGCGCATGTTGAAGACTAGATTTAAAGTTTAACTATTTTTTCACTCCATTTCACTCTCTAGAAATTGCAAATACCAAGGAGAAAAGCGTTAAAGAAATTATTGCATTTAAAACAAATCTACATTTATCTTAAAGAATACTTATGTCTAATTCATATTTTAGAGATGCAGAATGCCAGACCAGTTGAAAATTGATAATCAAATTAAACTCATGAGTGTCTTAGAAGATTTTGTAATAAAAAATATTAAATATCCTTTAGGTGACCAAACAGCTCAAATTCAGTATTACAAATCACTTGGTGCAGATTTAGGACCTAATCGCTTGGAATACAGCAATAAAGTCTCTGAGTTAGACAAACAAAATATCTACGCTTACCACTCTGTAGGGCGCTATAAAGAAACTGAGCAACAAAAAACCTATCGAAATAGCGCCGTACAAAAAATACGGCTCTCCAAAGATCCTAGTGATACTATTGAAATTCCGCTTATCGATCGACTTCCTCGGTATTACGATGACATTCTCACTGATATAAAAAATTTTAATTCTTACATCAAGTCTCAGGAGACCATCAATTTAAAACAAGTAGAAAAATTACGTAAGAAGGCTTTTCATACCTATGCCTTTCATAATGACTGTCAGAGTTTAGAAGTTGTACCTCCAGAGATTAATAGAGTTTTCGAAAAAATTCATAATGGGCATAAACAACAATCAACAATAGATATCATTAAGCGAAGTTTTCTTGCATACGCTGAAAAGGTCCTACTTGATGAAGAGGAAGTTAATAAAATACGCTTTATAAATAAGGATATAATCATTCAGCAACTAGAGTCTGAATCTATTCCTTTTGTAAAAGAAGCTTCAATTCAACAGCATAAAGTTGATATTAAATTATTACTCGTACAACTCATCCGTATGAATCATGCTAAAGAAAGCCTACTTATCCCTGCTGATCCTGATGGTTTATCAGAAGCAATCTATATCTTTAATGAACATGAATATTTTAGAACAAAGAGAAGAAAATACAAAAAACTGATTTCTAGCTATCGTGGAAAAATCAAGGAAATAAAAGGCATTAGAGATACAGATTCCCAACATCTACTGAGAAAAAAATATACGGGGGATAGTGAAATTTGGCTAAAACAGCACAAAGTTTGTGGGCAGTCTCTCTATCAAATGATTAAAGATATAGTCAAAAAAAATAAAGAATGCCCAAAATAAAAAAATAGCAATTCATGATTATCTAGGCTGATCTATTGATAAAAGATAGATCAGCACTCTTCAATACCCTATTTATCATCGATTCCCCCTTCTACAGCATGACCAACTTTCTGTTTCCCAAAAAACTATGGAAATAGCATGTCCGTGCAAATAGGGTATTTTTAAATATCATCATTTTTTAAAGTAGTGAAACCATCCAACTACATCCCAAAGGACAAATTATGGTTTCGGCAACTAATTCATTTTCATTCAAAATGATTTCACGCACAGATTTAGAAGACCTGACAGGTTTATCTAGATCTACAATTTATGACCGTATCAACCCTAAATCTAAACGCTATGACCCCGACTTCCCCAAACCAGTAAAGTTTGGGCATCTCACCCGCTGGAGACTCAGTGAAGTTCAGGCATGGATTCAATCTAAAATCGAAGCACGCAATCTTCTACAAAAGACGGCTTAACTGTGTATATCGCCATCATCAGCACATCCCCGTAAATACGATATGAATTTGTGCATAGCTCGTCTATTTGTTGTGAAGCTGAATTTAGGTATTAAATCATTTAAATACATATTCTTATAGATATTAATATACATTAAGTATCAATATCTTAATGGATATTCCTATTAAGTATTTATGTAAAAGATACGTCTTAATGACCTTATAAGTTGTGTCACCTACTTAAATATAATCATCTGTCGTGACTCTGACTGCACCAAGCTAAGTCAGATCACCGTTAATTCACCAGATGTCAGAATAGTATTTAAACGAGACTCTCTGAGACACAAACCTAATCATTTCACCATAAAGCCTAGACACTGCTTGATCCAGTGTCTACAGACATCTATTGCTCAAATTTCTTGAAAACTTATTCATCGAGAAATTTATGAACCAACTTCAATTACTTGACCATTCAGCAGGTACGTTCACATTAGAAGAACAGCTTGCATTAGCCCAATCTGATCTGAGTTCAGCGATTATAACGAACCAAGATGAGCCCCCTTATCTACTACGGCATCAGTCCGATTATGAAGCAGACATTTGTTTAAATATTCTGAACGTGGTTGCGAAATGTGAAAATGCTCAATTGCCTATAGCACACATAGCCCATGCACACTTCTACCAATCTACTCAACATTACCGAGTAGATTTCGCTTCAGGATGGGATGTGTTAGTGAAGAAGGTATTACCTGCTTTCTATCATCAATTCACTGATCAATACTTCTATAGTGAAGAAATCACAGCTTGGATGTTTGTACGCGATCAATTCTCAGTGAGTAAACTTGAGTTTCTAGCACATTTATCATCGCTCGATCCTGCAAATAAGGAAAATGTTCAAGAATACATTGACTCACTTAACCTATTCATTGAGCGCCTGTCCCAGCACACTCACAGTGCCCCTTATAAGAAAAAAATCAGGGATCGGAACTCTACCAAAAAAGAAAATAAGAAAGCCTGTGTTGAGCTCCTCAACCATCTTATCGCGAAGTTTGCCAAGCTGCTGGTTATTAGGATGGACTTTTCACTAAAGCGGGACCTTAAAACGATCCTGAAGCATGCCTCAGCAATGGGCATGCCTTATTCGCGTAATGATCTGAACTATCTAAAAGAATGTATGCATAGATTTAAGAATAACTGGCGCAATAACACGCTATTAAATGATATTGAAGGCTATGTCTTCCAATACGAATACTCTGCTGCAACTGGGTTCCATATACACAGTTATTTATTCTTTGATGGCAATAAACATCAGGAAGATATCAGCATTGCGCAATATATATCTGATTACTGGAAGAAGATCACCCGCAATCAAGGAAGCACTTATATCTGCAACATGAATAAAGACCAATATAAATACTGCGGCATTGGATTAATTCATTATTCAGATATGGAAAAGCAATCCTTCTTAATCAAAACCTTTGATTACATCTGCAAGGCTGATCAGTTCTTTATTTTTTCTGCTCTAAAGAACTTCAAACGATTTCAACGTAGTGCATTACCTGAACCTAAAGCTAAGTCAGGCCGTTCTCGCATCTTAATCTCAACAGAATCTCAATAATTAATTCAGGAACAACGATATGACTACGCTCAGCGCTTTAGAAAAAGTTGAAGGGAACAACCACCTCAATCATATTACCTATGCCTATCCTTTCCGAGCAGCTTACACACCTGTTTTGCCACTACCATTATTTAAGTACTGTGAACTGATCCAGAGTATAAAAAATAAGAAAGGTTTTAGGATGTTTACCCATAACCCAACAGCATTTCCTCACCCCAATATCCCCAATTTGTACTTTACAAATCTAGGGAGTCAGGTCTTTCAGATCGTACTAGACAATACACAAAATCCCTATACGACAGGCAAATTTAAAAATACGTTGATTCATCCAGAAATCTATTTACTCAGCCAACTTATGCTGAGACATGGCATCATTCATATTCCATTAATGGAATATCAGCGAATAGAACATGTTTGTGAAATTTGTTTCGCAGATTTCAAAGTACATACCTCCACCAGAGCTTTTATGACACAAATTAACTCATGGAACACTAAATTGCGTTATTGCAATAATTCTTATGATCGATTCATAAAGTTTATTTGTGCTGAAACAAATAAGTTTGAGGTCCATTCCTTACTGGTACAACGTAAACTAAGGAATAGTCTGGTCAGCGTTTCTGATACAACCGAGTTTCTTGATAAGTCTGCTTATGAAATTGTACGAGAGAAAAGTAATGAGATTATTCAGGCTGTGTGGCGTATGCGTCAACAAAATGGTGTTTTAGGCATTCTTTCACGTGAGGAAATGGATATAGAACAAACCAGCTCCATCAGACTCATTTTCTTTGTTCGAAAAGATTTTTCTGACCTCATTCCATTTTCTGAAACATCACTTTCCGATGTACTTACTCCCTATTTAATTGATCACAATCTAGATTGCATTAGTTTGGGTACTGTTCAAACCATGAATTCTGGTATAGCCCCGCATTTTCAAGGCCAAGAACAGAATTATTATGACCTCACACAAATTCATGCCGGTACTCGTTTAAATATACTTAAAGCTCAACTCATTGTTCCTGACTATTGGTTCAGAATCAGAGATGATTCTTGTAGCCTAATTGTTGAACGAGGGCAAACACATTATGAGCGGTAACTCTGATTGATTGATAAAACAGCATGGGTTAACCCATGCTGTTTTATAGTTACCTAGATAATAAAAGGAGTTTATATTTGTTCAATCTTCAAAATTAGCCCAAATATCATGAATCCTATGCTTGTTATCAACTTCAAATAATACACAAACCATTAAACGATATTTATCAATTTTTAAAGCTTCTTTTACTGCATCTTCTGCACTATCATATTTATGTGCTAGGTCAGGAATTTTGACATATACTCTATTAACAATTAAATCAGATTCCTCTACAAGACCAACAAACTCATCCTCATCATAAAGATGAATCACATAACCTTGAAATTCAGCACTATCAGGCAACCCTAGCCGACGCTTAGCCTCATCAATGGTAATACGTTCCCCCACTAACTTCTCTTGCTTGGCTTGAGCTACACGATCGTCTAATGAACCTCTTTGTTTTGCTTGCCCCATTATTACTACTCCTTACTTAAACTAGATTTAATTATTCAGAATTTTCACTTGTATCATTTTCTTCATTTTGGTTTTTATAGAACCAATAGAATTGCTTAATAAATATAAGCTCTCCCTCTTCAAGATGATCATATTGCTCAGGAAAATCCTTGGAAAACAGAAATTTTTGCTCAAAGTTCTGTTCAATAACCTCTATCAATATCTCAATATTTATTTGTTTTATAATTTGTTTGTATTGTTCAAATTTCAAATCGCTCCTATGAGGTCTAGATCGATTACCGCCTTCAGCTATCCCTAAATATGCAGAAAAAATTTTAATTATAAGCTCAGGTTTATTGGGCAAAATTTTACTGAGATATTCATTTACAAAGTTAGGTTGTATATATTCATTAAGTATTCTGAATAAAATAGGCAAATTTCTTGGAACAGCTTCAACAAAATTAATATTACAAGAAAGTTTCGACTCTATGAAAGAAACTAAATATTTACTTAATTCATCCATATCAACACTTAAAAATACATCCGTTTCTTCAGGTCTTTCCTCATCATATTTTTTGACCCATTGTAGGAGATCAAACATAAAATCTAAATTAGTGACATGATCCATGACGAATTTGACATATTCTAAGCGATCTCTTTTATCTATATTCTGAAGTAAATCAGAAATTAGCATTGCTCCTTGAATGACGGGGGTGTACCAGTCGAATAATTTTAATGTATATGGAAGTTGGTCACTTTTTTGAGCTATTGCAACACTCAACGAGAGTGATATTTTCTCAGATAAATTACTAGCCCTTACCCTCAATTTAGAAATTACTTTCTCTGCATTTTCATGATTTAAAAACTCATTTAATGGATTCTTATCGGGTTCGAATTCGTCTTGCCAAAGCTCGCATTGCTGAAGAATTTCTTTGATTGTGACATCAGAAATATCTTCTTCTAGGATGGAATAAGTAAAATATCTAGAATAATAATTTGGGGCACAAACTCTCTGTTTTTCATCCCAGACTGTATACCACTCTGAACCATAAAAGGTATTATGGTAAGATGAGTTGATTTTAGGAAATAAGTCTTTCAATAATTCTATAATTTTCTCTTTATCTACATGTTTGCATAATCCTATCGCCTGATCGATCAATTGCTTAATTTTCTCTTTATCAGAATTGTTATTTGTATATCTTACCTCTGTAAAGGTACCTGAAAAAAGTTCTTTGTTTATTCTCAACATATCGTAGATTGGCTGATAAAATACTCTAATTGCTTCAACTAACATTAGTTCAACTGTATCAACCTCACCTTTCAAAATAGGTAAAGAGAACAATAGAATATTTCCATAAAGCTTTGCTTTTCTTGGCGTAGTTACAACTGAACTAAAATATCTTGTGAATTTACTGGCATAATCACTTGCTTGATCTTGTGTAAGTTCTATGCCTGCAACTGTAAGTGCCTCATCTATCCCTTGGAAGCAAAATTTAATTAATACTGATTGATCAATAAGAGGTAAGTGTAAAGGCACTTGTATAATTTTTTCTAAAAAAGCCTCTCCTGCATTATGAGAAGAATTTGCATAACGATCTTGCAATGAAGCAGCAACTATATCCTTATCAAAAGCAAGAATATATGCTGTATACTTAAAATCAGCGGTAAGCTTCACTAATCTAAAAAGAGCATGAATTTCAGTTTTTTCTAACCTATCAACATCATCAATCAAAATTAAGACTCTTTTCTGAGCTCTCTCTAATTCACCTTCAATTCGTTCTTTTAATTTTTGTAATTCTATACTTGGTATAAAACTGCTGATTGCCTGCCCCACTTCAGCTGCACCAAATATACTAGTAATAGCAGGTGCGAAAGATTTAACAGCATCTTTGGCTTTATCAGTCCTAGTAATAAGCTTAGCCTCAATTGCATGGGCAATGTCTTGAAAAAAAGCCTTTAGTAGTTCTTCCTCTGCTCCAAATCGCCATGGATTAAACTTTATACATATAACATCTTGATTATCATTCAAAGATTCTTCAATAAAGTTTAGAACAGACGTTTTACCATTCCCCCAAGCTCCATATAGTCCTATTACTATACTAGAAGAGTCAATTCTGTTTGCAATAACATCTGCTATTCTCTTCGAAAACAACCACCGATTAAATTTATCTTCCCTATGCTTTGTTACTGGAGAGTCAGATGAGTAACTGTCAGCCATAAAGTTCTCTCACTTTATTTTTAAATAGTATATTCTTAACAAGAAATTCATATATTTACAAAGATTTATTTTATTTGAAACTACAAATTTACTTAAAAAACCTTCATGGGGGACGATTGGGGGATTAAATAAAATTTATACTTTTTTATTCCAATTTTATCAACAACTTAATATTCAAATATGGCTCCCTCTCTCGCCAAGTTTACTTTCTATGACATCTCATAGAATCCTAAAAGCTTAAACCTAAAGGGTTTAGGCTTTTTTTATTGCTTTATATTTTCCAATTAACCTTAATAAATATTAAATATTATGATGAAAAACAATCATATAAAATTAAATCATCTAATAATTTAAATCTAGTTTTCATCAACTTTCCGAACTCTCTCAATCGTAATGTACTCATTTGGAATAACGATCTGTTTCTCAACCTTTTTAACTTTGTAAGCAATCAGAGTATTTTTACCAATACCTTGGAATAAAACTTTTACATCCTTAAAAATAAAGGTTTGATGTTCACTTAGCTCAGGAGTTGTTGTTTTGGGTAAATCAATTAAGTTGGCATAAGGGGCTTTAATATACAGTGTCGCTTTTTCTATACTGACACCTGTTTTTTGCATCGTGAAATCTAAGAATACTTTGCCAATATCTCCAATAAAAAACATAGGTACAAGAGGAATTAGGATAAGAAAGAACGATATTTGTATACTGTCTTTGATATGTGTTTCTAATCTCTTTAATTTAGCTCTGGCAAATGTTTTAAGATTTTCACTGGCATCAGGATCATCAATAATATCCTTTAAATTTTCAAACTTATTACCAAACTCTTTGATCTTCTGTCTATTAATATAAAAAGCATAATAGAACAGCGAAATAAAGGCCGAAGTAAGAGCTACATAAAAGCTGATTTTCCAATGTAATAACAACAAACCACGAATGGTATATAAGAGATATAGGGAGGCAATCAATGTAAGAATACTTATCTTTGGAAAGGGAAGTTTTTTACCTATTCGTGTATGCTGTGGCAAATACTTATCTACAGTACTAAGAATTAGATAGACCATAGGCATTAAGGAAATTCCAAAGAAAAACAGTACCATGCTTAATCCAGCATAGACAATTGAACAGGCAACAAAAATCAATAGAAAAATAAGTGTATCGCCAAAGCTAATTTCTGAAGGGATATAACCGATTGTGAACAGATAGGCAACTAAGCATAATATTCCAATCGAAATAATTGCTTTTATAGTTGTTAGCCCTACTTCATGCCACTGACTAAAATTATTTAAAAATCTTGTTGTTAAATCATTCATTTCTTATTAAACCAATTTCTATAACGCCCTTTAAATGAGCTTCCCCAAATCATGTAGACCTATCATGAAATACTTATTGATTCCCAATTTAGATTTTTTAGATGCTTTACCTCAAAAAATTTAGGTAAATTCAAAAATAACCTATATCACTGCTCTCATAAAAGATATCCATTCTCTTTTATTTAGCAATATACCCAGTTTACAACACTCTATGTTCTTTCAATATTTATCAGGGCATCCACCTAGAACTGATAAATTGCCTTTTTGAAAATTACTATACGTTATTAAACTCCCCAGATATCTCGAATTAAAGTTTGGCATCCACCAAGAAAAACGATAGCCAATACACAAGCCATTTTCATAAAATCTGTCTTTTTCATTATTTAAAATTCCTTATGCAGCTTCAGTTTCAGGTTTAGCTTCTATACTTGCGATATCGCAATATTTAAGCATTTGTTATAAAAGATAAATTTTGCGGAATAGGCTACGAGTTAAGTCATTTTGCTTCTAAAGACACTATTTTAGCTATTGAATATAAAGTATTAGCCAATACTTGTTGATCTTTATAACTACTAGCGTGATCATAGCCATTTATTACAAAAACTTGCTTTGTTATATCTCTTTGAACATCGGCCCCTGATTGGTGACAAACAGTTCCATCTCCCGCTCCAGTCTTGGGATTTGGTGCAACATGCAGCTTAAAAATGACATCCTCCCCCTGTCTTCTTTTTATCTTGCGCTCACCATCCTCTGCAAATAAATTTCTATCCCAAGTATAAACTTCTACAGTGGGTAATATTTTTTCACCAGTAAAAGGATCTGTTATAACTTTTGCATTTCTATCAAATGGAATACCGTTATAATTTATAAGTTCGTCTTCTGTTTCAACATCAATCCTTTGTTCCGTTTCCCACACAACCTCATTAAAAGCGAGATGCTGTGGATCATTACCATAATGAGCATACGTATTGGTGTGATAACTATCCTTTATACTCTCATGAAAATTTTGCACCAAGCTTACATTTTTTATAAAAAAATCAGATGTTTCAGTAAACTCTGCCTGCTCTAATCCTCCATCTTGCTGATCATTTCTTCCATCATTCATTTGCCATTGGGCATCTTTACCACCTCCCCCAAGATTTTTCCATTGTGCGTTTTTATCACCAAATTGACCAACGTCAGTTCCCAAAGATTTCCCCAACCCACCCAAGCCACCAAGTCCTAAAGCTCCGCCTTGCCAAGATTTTCTTGAGTTTTCATTTTCTTTAATTTTATTTGTTAAAATACTAGCTGGATCTAAATAATCCATATTGACCATACGCCACCATGCATTTGTATCTTTATAAATTTCGTCGTAGGGATCTGATTTGGGTAAAGTTGCGGTGATGATCTCTCCATTGAGTTTTCTTGCAATAAGCTTTAACCAGGTTTTAGACTTTCCTGTATTTACGAAGTTTGCAAAAGGAAGTAACTGTAAACCTCCTGGTGAATTCCCTAAAACAGGAGTAAGTTTTTCACAAGTCGCACCAAAAACATGTTTCGCTATACTATCAACTGCACTACCCGTTACCTCTGATCCATCCCAACCATTTGCAAATCTTTTATATACAGTAGGGGCCCCACTGGCTGGCATTACACCATGAACAACCCCCAAGATATCATTTTTAATAGAATCATCTTGAATTAAAGAACGAGTTACGAGTCCTCCCATTGAATGGGTAACAATAATAAATTTCTTAAAGGTAGCCTTTGGATACTCTTTTTTTACTTGAGCCTTAACTTCTGAATTTAGTCTTTCTGCTACATTCTTAGCTGATACATCATTGGATTGTAGCCAGTTATAACCTAATGCAAACACAGGGAAAGCGTAGTCGGCTAATTTTCCAAATTCATTTTTTGTAATCAATTTAAAATCTTTTGTAGGGTTCCAAACACTCCTGATCGCGTTTTCTTTGATCATGTCGCTACCAGTGATATTTGTTAGCACTCTCCAGACATCTGACCCTCTAAAATCATCTTCATTTTGAATTCCTAAAAAGCTTAAATCGAATTTAGTTAGCTCTCGATTTAAAAATCTTTCCAAATGAATTAAAGCTGCACCATATCCATCCCACCAAACGGTTCCCCATCCACGACTTCGCGCTTTATCTTCATCAAAATTAGCAATATCTTTCTTCTTTAAATTGATTTCGCCCGCATTACTAACCTGAGTTGTTTCAGGATTTAATTGTCGTTGTCTTTTTTTAGCAGTTCTAAAAAATTTGCCATCTACTGCAGCCCAAGCACCACTCATTTTACCATTCGGCGGAAACCAGACTTGATCTCCATCATTACTCATAATATTAGAGCCCATGATTCCAGGGATAAATATTATGGGTATCACAAACTTAGGGCCTAGAATAGCATTAGCTAATGTAGGGTTAGTGCTCGGTGTTGTTATTGAAGTAAAGTGATCTTCATTTTTTTTTGTGGCATCATTTTGAATTGGCATTGAAAAAATTCCTAAAATCTTTTAATTGTATTTAGTATTACTTCATACAAATGAATGGATTCTTTTTCATTAATACTTGCAGTTTTTATATTATTATTTTCATAACCAGTATCAACTTCTAACTGCACAAGAGGATCTGTTGCCAAACCTGGAGTACCAAGATGTTCCCAAGTTGCCAAAACACCATCTTTCCCTTTCATTGGAGTTTTAACTAACCACTCAACTCCCTCTAACTTCCCTCCTAGATTTTGAGCTTTAGCCCCTTTTCGAATTGTTTTCGTCTCTGCCTCTGCTTTAGCAAGCAGTCCTTCTTTTTTTAAATTATAATTTGTTCGTTCTATTAAATCGGGGGTTGGTTTTGAAAGTGCCTCAGCTTCGAGTGCAACCCTAACGGAAGGCGCATCTTTTAGCCTAAATCCAATACTATTGTAACTATGTCTATATACTTTCCCCTCATTTCTTATAAAGCCATTATCTATACAAACTCCAGCCTGTGTTGGAATTTCATTATTTTTCCGTGCAACTAAATTATTAAGCAAGTGATTAAGTGCTTCATCACTTTCAGTTTTAAATTTTGTTGAATAAGTTCCATTAATCAAAAAAAGTGTTTTATTCATTAAAACCCAAGCATAAACATCATTTGCTCCTCTTTGATCTTTACCTACTTTTCCTTTAAACACTTTAACAGTTTTTCCATCATTAACCTGTTCAGCTCTATCTTCAATGATAAGCATATTATTTTTAGAGTATTCCAACAGTTTATCTTCATAGGCCTTTTTAAGATCATCATGGGAAGCATTTTTTTTATTTTTAATATAAAAAGAATTATAACGATCTGAACCACCTATTAACTCAGCGCTAACAGGCAGTTGGAAAGAATACCTTCCAATGCACCAATTTTGCATCTTATCTAACTTAATCATTGTTTGACTACCATTCGTGTTATCATTATCTGCGTAAGAGCAGCCTGAGAATAAAAATAAAATAACTAGATTTATTGAGGCTAATGGGATTCTCATAATTACACCTATTTATCTAAACTAAAGCTTGAGTAAAAAAACCATTAGTTTTTAGCCTGTTCAAGTATTTCCAATACGGCTTTACCCATAGAGAGCATCGTAACCTTTTGAGTTTTTCCTTCAGCATCAGTTACACCTTCAATAACTTTCCCATCTTCTGTCGTAATCTTATATTTGGTATTTGGTTGCGCCACACCAGCACGATTGCGAACAATAAATTGCTCGTCATAATCCATTTGTAATTTAGGCATTGCCGCCAAGTCAGTACTTAAATTACTCCCCGCCATTGTTTTAATCTGCCCTGCTTTTAGCGACATGGTACCAGGACAAACAACATCAATATTTCCACCTTCAATTTTGATATAACCGCCCCCCGCGGCTAATAATATTCCCTTACCGCTTTCTATTTTGACAAAGTCATTAATCGCATAAACGTGCATCAGTTCTTGTGAGGCTATTTTCATCGTATCAGCCTGAGCTTCTATTTCTATGGGACCCTGCCCAGCTTTAATTTTAATGCCCGCAGCTTTCGCAAAAAGGGAAATCTTATCTAAGACATTCGCCAAAAAGCCTCGCCCTGAAAAAATCTGTACATTCCGTTCAGAACTTAAATCGATATTTTCTTTGGCTTGGGCAACAATCCCTTTATCCGTATCTAGAATGATTGAATCTTTGGCATCAATCGCAATATATGGCGTAGAATCTGACTCATTCCAGTGAGGAAGTTCAGTTTTTAGGGACTCTTGAAGTTCTAGGTCAGGTTCCGTGGTTTGATGTCCTTTTGCCGCATCTCGAATTGCAGTATTAGTGCCTAAGAACTTTTCAATATTCTTTTGTAGGTTTCCACGGTCAAGCTGCTTACCAACCGCATTACCAGAGACCTCCGTTGTAATCAAAATCCCTTTGGGGGCACGAATTCCGCCCCACTCATCCGTTCTTAACTCAAAACCCTCACCACGACCTTCGCTTTCAGCTGTCTCTTTCGGATGACTTAAATTGCCTAAATTCAGTTGGGTTGTACCATGACTGCTGTGTAACTGGGCACTGATTTGTCCTGTAGTATCATCAAAACGCAGTTGGTTATAACCTTCACCACCGACTTCTTTAGAACGAATCCCGCTCAGCTTTTTGGTATCGGGAAGTTGGCCTTTAAGATCAAATTTAGTTGGTGAACGTTGTGCTTCATGGATGCGACCTGTCACAAATGGGCGGTCAATGTTGCCATCAAAGAAGTCAATCACAACTAATTCATCTTTACGCGGTAAAAAGCGTGCACCATAACCTTCACCTGCCCAAGGGGTCAGCACATCCACCCATGCCGAATCGGTATCACTGTCATTAGCGCCAGCACCGCCATCATGCGCATGATCTACTGTACGGGTGAACAGGAAGCGAACTTTAATCCGCCCCCATTCATCGACATGGATTTCTTCACCATCACTCACCACTTTGGCACGCTGTACATGTGCTATGGGACGGTGCAGCAATGGATCATATTCAGGCACAATATCAATCGTTCGGCGCACAACCATCAATTCATTGGCTTGGCGTTCCTGTTCACTGTCTTTACTGATCGTCCAATGGCTGAGACTCAATAATTTCTCAACTTGGTCTTTAATCTCTTTAGGAAGGTTATTCTGGTTATAAAAATGCTTGGTCAGAATCAAAAACTGTTTATCATTTTGGCTATGATTTTTTTCTAACTCAGGATGATCGTTCAACTGAAACCAATAACCAACCTGTGTATCCCGCACACTACTATGCGCAGTAAAATATTTTGCTTGTAAAGCCTGATATTGATTTAGCTGTTTATTGAGTTTATCTAACTGGCTATTTCCTGAGACTGTAGCTTGATCCTCTCCATTGAGATCACGAATCCAAGCAGGTGAAATATTCCATGCTTGTTCCAGACTTAAACTTTCATTATCTCGCTGAGCACTGTGCTGATGTGAACTGATCACGGAACCACTGGCATCTTCTTGGCTTAAACTATCCGCCTGCCAGCGCTGCACATGAATAGCAGTGGGTTGCAATTGGCGTTGTGCAATAAAGCTGGTAATACTATCCGACTGTTCTGTCGCATGAGAGCGATGATAGCGAATGTTTCGACGTTCAAGTGCCTTAAATTGTGCATTATCATCAATTAAACGTAATTTTTGTGGCTCAATACTCTGGCTATTACTAGAGACAATATAGCTGGATTCATCAATTAAAAAGTTAATCGACTCTTCACGTAACAACCGCGTTAAATAGGCATAATCACTTTCATTCGACTGCATTGAGAAAGGACGAACATCGTAGTCCTTGCTCAAACCACTGCTATCTAATTTAAGACTAGCTGCAAATAAAGGGCTTTTACTTTGCCATTCCTTAAAAATAATTTCACAAATCTCCACCGCACTTTTATTCATAAACACGCGGCTATTGCGTCGCTTATGCCATAAGCTGGTAGCATCCTGCATCGTCAGTCGATAAAGGCTTAAAGCACCATCACTTTGCCCCTGACTTGCGCCTGTAATAATTCCTGTGGTTCTAAACAGTTGACCAGCATCTGTCACTTGATCAACAGCAACTTGACAGCCAATAAATTGTTTGAGTTCGATATAAGGATTGGTAGATAAACAAATCAGTTCTAAGGATAATCCATCATTAATACCATGATAACCCTCTAGGCGTTGCAGCATGACTTGAGTATTAAGTGCTGTATTTGAAAACTGAATACTCATCGCACGCTTTTGAGTGCCAACGCCTAATTTATCTAAGACGTTAAAGATATTATTCAACATTATTATTGCCTTATTCTTGATCAAAAAAAATTACCAGAATGATTTGTCTGATTCAATTATGAACAGGTTTCGTTTTGTGTCATTGTAACTAAAAAGTCTTCGATAGCCTTGAACAACATAACGGCCCAACTGATATTTTTCTTGTATTTTCGGAATACTGAGTTGCTCCAAATCCTGTTGGTGTTGTTTTACCCAAGCCCTCTTTTGATCCTCAATGCTAATATTTAAAAATTTTCTTAAAACCATACGATTTTTAATAATATATTTTTCACTCCGTTTTAATCTTTTCGCAACTTCAGTCAAACTTAAATGCAAGTCCAGTAAAATCTCCTGATTTTCTAAACGCCATGCTTGAACTCGATCCTTATGCTTTGCCAGACCTAAACGCTGTCTTAATTCATCTTTCTTCCGAAAAATCTGTTCAAGGCTCAAACCAAGCTTTTTGGCTAAGTCCTCATTACTTAACTCAGGATTGAGGAGGTCTTCTTGATGTAGCGCAAACCAAGCCTCTTTTTGTGCTTTCATTTTGGGGATATTCAGTATTTCTCTTAATCTTGCTTTTGCTCTTAAAATTTCTTCTGGCATTTTTTGGAATTGATCAGCTAAGACGGCAACCGTTTTTCCTGAGTTTAATAATTCCTCTTGATGATCCAATAACCATTGCCGCTTTTCTTGCTTATCATTTTGAAATTTTTCAGAAAAACTGAATTCATCTAGCTCTTGCCGAATACGGTTATAAAATTTTTTAGCAATAAATACACTGACATCAAATTTTTCTATGATTTCCTGAACAGTTAAGCCGTTCAGCTGTTGTTTATTGGCTTGAAACCACTGCTCTTGAATCACCTCAGCTTGTTTTTTTCTAAGTTTCTTCCGCACAGGAATGTCGACAAGTTCAGCCAACCAGATTTTATGTTGATAAACTTGAGGTCGTGTTAATCCATACTTCGCTTTTAATGTCTCTGAACTGTCGTACAACAGTTCATCTTGATGTGCCAGAATCCATGAATTATTTCGATAGATAAAATTTCTTTGAATACCCAATAGCCGTCTGAATTTACCGACCATACTTAAAGAGAGTTCAAGTTGTTTCGCAACTTCAAAGACTTTGTATTCTTTTACAAAATCGGCCATCTCTGGGGTTAAGATCACTGAAAAACTTGGACTAACGCCCTCATCTTTAGCGGTAAACCCATAAGGCCAGCCACGATAGACGATAATACCTGTATGTGTTTTTCGCTCCTCTTAGGCATCCCAATACTCACCCTCCCAATCCTTGACCGTTTTAATTTTAAAATATTTATATTTTCCCATTATTTTATTTCACTGCTCGCAATCAATTATAAAATCGCATCCACCAACATTTTTAGCGATTTTAATACTAACTAATCTTTATTTTAGAAATCAACACTCCACCTGATATGTATATTAAACTGACCTATTAGGTATAAAATTTTAAGTTAGAATATGAGGTATATTTATTGAGTTAGAAGGAAAAAATTAAACACTTACATAAATATCAAAAGATAATAATTTCTCAAAAAATAAAATTCTTTTATCCATGCTCATACCCGATCCTGCCCCATCTCTGCTACTCTCTTTCTTTTACCTTTCTACCTTTCACTATGCTCAGTTTATTTGTTTACGGGACTCTAGGGCCCAACCGTCCCAATGCCCATATCATGGAAAATATTGGTGGTACGTGGGTAGAAGCACATGTATTTGGTAGACTCAAACAACAAGGCTGGGGCGCTGAATTGGGCTTTCCGGGTATTGTTTTAGATCAAACAGATCAAAAGGTATCTGGCTTTGTATTTTTCTCAGATAACCTAGAACAGCACTGGCAAGCACTGGATGAATTCGAAGGTGCAGGCTATCAACGTGTCCCTGTTAAAGCGCATTTAAGCACAGGTGAAGTGATTGATTCCTTTGTCTATGCACTCAATAGTTAAGCTGAAATTGGCGAAAATTCGACAACCAAATTAAATTTATCTGATTGCTCATTTTTTCGCTTGTTTTTTTAATTAGATTCTGTAGAATTCTCGCCACGTTGCCGGCATAGCTCAGTTGGTAGAGCAACTGACTTGTAATCAGTAGGTCCACAGTTCGAATCCGTGTGCCGGCACCATTTCTCGCTTTACTCTCGTTTCTTCCCCATCATTTTCTCAAAATGCGAAATATTCGGATTTAATAGATCCCATTCATTTGCATGACTCACAAAACATTCTGCTTGTGGTTGATACAAATTTGGCTCATCCAATGTTCCTGCACGGATCGAAATCATCTCTGGTACAAGTTCTGGTAGGCCAAACATTTGTGAACCACAATTGGGGCAAAATGCACGGCGGATCGGCTTCCCAGATAATCCCAAAGACTCAAAATATTTTAATTCACCATTAATCTTCAGTTCTGATTGATGAAAGAAGGCAATCGGTGCATAAGCACTACCTGTGGCTTTCTGACAATCACGACAATGACAATTAAAACGATAACGTGGCGCAACCTGCGCCTGATAGCTCACTGCCCCACACAGGCATGAACCTTTATATTCATTTGGCATCTTGTTCTCACTTTTTTATTGCACTGATTTGAATATAACGCACTAATCCATCTTGATAGAGTTTTCGGCACAACTTGGCAGTCATGTTTATTTTGAGTTGGGCCAAATCAAACGCTGATTTTTCAATTTCCCGTGTTTCGATATATTCCGCAAAACCATTCAATACTGGCTCAGAAAAATCCTGAATTTGAATATCAGTAAAACCATGCTGTGCTAAAGTCTGTGCAAGCTGCTGCTGATCCATCACATGCTGCCAATTCACATCGGCACTTTTTAATAGATAGCGATATTTCTGTTTTTGTAGAGCAGAACACTGCTGCCAATTTTCAGACCACATTAATGTGTGAAACGCGATCCGACCTTTTGAATTCAAAACTGGAGCTGCAGATTCAAGAAATGAATTCAAATCACTGTGATAAGCCGCATCTATACACAGCACTACATCAAATGAATTCAAAAGTTGCCGTGCTTTTAAATTCAAAAAAGATCCACAATGAATTTGAATCTGCGGTAATTGTTTTTGAATTCGTTTGACACAATCAGGCTGCAACTCAACTGCACTGAGTTGTTGAATCTGATAATGCTGGGTCCAGTGCAACAAACTGGCACCTTGTCCACAGCCTAAATCTAAAACATGATCTGTGGATTTCAGTTGAATCGATTGCGCAATTTGATCGGCCAGACTTTGGCAAGCTTGTGGATAATGATCATGTTGGTCTTGCCAAAAACCTAAATTACTCCAAGCAAGCAATGCATCATCACCGAGTCGTTTGGCATCAATCGCATATTTATGCCCTATGACTTTTTCGATCAGCGCTTGCTTGAAGGTGGCCATACTTAATAACCGAGTTCAGGCGCAACTTTGACTTTTGGTTTTAATCCAACAAATGGAACGGCTGCACCTAAGATTTCAGAAATATGCATCGCAGAAGTCACAGCAGATTCCAAAATTGGTAAGCCATCGCAAGACCATGAACCGCAATAAAACACTTTACGGTTTAGATCCAAATGACGTTGTTGAATTTGTTTATTCAAAGCCACGGTTTCTGAATCGACCACTGCGCGGGTGAGTTTGACCTTGGAAATGATTTTCTTCGGATCGATATCAATCACCGGACACCAGGTCTGGAATACTGCATTTTTACCCACCAAGCTTGGCTCAATCGCATTGATCCATACGGTAAATTGCTGACGGGTAAATTTACGATCCATCATATAGCTTAATACCGCCCAATCTTTACGGCGTTGTGGCATCACAATTGGATCGGTATGAATCACCAAATCGCCCTGTTCAAAGCGGAATTTTTTCAGTAAGGCAATATCATCGGCAAATTGCGGCTGCTTGAGAAAATCTTCAATCACTGGGGTTGGTGTCGCAATCACCACACGGTCAAATAATTGGCTTTCACCCTGTGCATTTTCCACCAAAACTTTTTCGCCCTGCTCTTCAACTTTTTGAACAGGCGAACCACTATGAATTTCAATGCCTTCAATCAAGCGATTGACTAATGCAGGCGTTCCGCCTTTCATCCGCAATAAGGCTTCACCTTCCGTCAACTGACGAATAAATTCCAATAAAGGTTTAGCTGGCCATTCACCAATGGTTTTAGGATGGCAAGTACAAATGGTATACAGCACTGGCATCACTGTGCCATGCCAGAACACTTCCTCAATATGATATTGATTCATGAACTCAGCTAAGGTGATGTCTTGATTATCCGATTTAAAGAATTGATGTACCGCTGTTTTCAGTTGCAACATGCCTTTGACTAAGCGCCAACCATATTGCTGAATCCCTTTTCGGTTATTAATAATTGGGAAATTGCCAATTCGGCTGCGTGATGTCGTCAACCATGTATCTGTTTTATCTTCAAACAACCAACTGCAAGCCATAAAGGTACGGACTGGAAAGGTTTCAATCCCAAGGTAACTGGCCAAACTTAAAGTATTTTTCCAAAGCTTGGGATTCATGACTCTGAGCGGGGCATCAATGATGCCACCATCAAAATCAATACTATGACTATCCATGCCTCGACCTGCGAGTGCTTCGAATATCGTGACCTTATGCCCTGCATCATGTAGGATTCTGGCTGAGGCAAGTCCTGCCATTCCACTGCCAATAATTGCAATATCCAAAATTATGTCCCATCAGTTGATGATTTTTCTTGATTATGACCGATAGTTAAGCGAAATACGGTATTAAAAAATACCAGATTGACGGCTTCTGCCAGACTTTTGTCGTAATATCGTTGTTGGATTCTTGTTACATTTTATCACAAATTGCATTTCAATCGTAACATCATGAAAGAATTAAAATTATTACATTTTGGGACATAAAAATATACAGAACATTCTATATTTTTTCATTTTCAGCACTTTACAGCCTTTGCAAAGCCCAATATTAGTGCTATTTTTATTGAACAATAACGAGAACAAAGTCACATAACAAGCTGAATAATTATAAGTGACATAATATTAAAAAAATCAATAGAGGACCCTTACAGCGAAAGCCTATCACTCTAACGGAGTGATAGGCTTTCTTATATAAGCAACTGATTTAATTTGCAATTAAGCTTGCATTGAACCAAATTTACCGCTATTGAAATCACGAACTGCCTCAACGATTTCCGTTTTGCTGTTCATGACAAATGGTCCATAACCTTCAATCGGTTCATTCAGCGGCTGACCCGTTAAGATCAGGAATTTACTGTCTTGTTCAGCCTTGATACTAAAGTCAATTTCTTCACGGCTGAGTACCACCAAACTCGGTGCTTCTATGCTTTGGTTCTCATTTAAGACCACCTGACCAGAGAGCAATACCAACAATGCGGTATGGCCTTCGGTCGCATAAAAGGTATGTTCCTGATCTTTTACAATCGTACCATCCCAGACATTGACTGGACTAAAGGTGGTTGCTGCACCTGCAGTATCTTGGTATTGACCTGCAATCACTCGCATCTCACTACCCGCATCATCCAGTGTAATGTGCTGAATTTGATCTGCTTCAATGGCTTGGTATTTTGCTGGCGTCATTTTGGAATGCGCTGGCAAATTAACCCACAACTGAACCATTTCAAACAAACCACCTTGATGGGCAAACTCAGGCGAATGGAACTCTTGATGCAAGATACCACCACCTGCAGTCATCCATTGCACATCACCAGCTTTAATGGTTCCACCACCGCCACTTGAGTCTTTATGCGTCACTTCACCTTGATAGGCAATGGTCACAGTCTCAAAGCCACGATGTGGATGCGAACCCACGCCATGTTGAGCTGTGGTTGGGTCAAATTGATAGGGTGCAGCATAGTCCAAGAGAAGGAATGGACTGATACTTTGGCCTAAACGGTCGTAGGAAAATAAGTTATACACTGGGAAACCATCACCGACCCAGTGCATGTGTTTGTTTTGATACACACCCAGAATTCTTTTCATTTGGTTTCTCCTATAGAGTAGAAGTTCTGTTCTTGGGCTCTATTTTACGCCTCAAACAGGCATGCTTATAGGCTCAGAATGGCAACACATTATTCTACATATAGGACAATTAAAAGTTAGAAACACAAATAATCTCTAAACATTATCAATCATCCTATTTTTGATATTGTTTATCTCATTTTTTGCGCTTCATCTACATGAAAAATTTAACTAGCATAATTTCAAGCACTACGGAAATTCACTTTCTTTTCCGTATTCTTTTTACAAAAACATGAGGATACAACAATGGCTAAAGACTATATTCGCCTAGACAAAGACAATGCAGCTGTACTTTTGGTCGACCACCAAGCAGGCCTCCTTTCATTGGTTCGGGATATTGATCCAGACAAATTTAAAAACAATGTTTTGGCATTGGCAGATGCCGCAAAATACTTTAACTTACCGACAATTCTCACCACCAGCTTTGAAAATGGCCCAAATGGTCCACTGGTCCCTGAACTGAAAGAACTGTTCCCCGATGCCCCTTATATCGCTCGTCCAGGCCAAATCAATGCGTGGGACAATGAAGACTTTGTTAAAGCCGTCAAAGCTACAGGTAAAAAACAATTGATTATTGCCGGTGTGGTCACGGAAGTCTGCGTGGCATTCCCAGCCCTGTCTGCACTGGCAGAAGACTTTGAAGTATTTGTGATTACCGATGCGTCAGGTACCTTTAATGCGCTCACTCGCGATGCGGCGTGGGATCGTATGTCACAAGCAGGCGCACAGCTCATGACATGGTTTGGGATGGCTTGTGAACTGCATCGTGACTGGCGCAATGATATCGAAGGCTTAGGCGCTTTATTCTCGAATCATATTCCAGATTATCGCAACTTGATGACCAGCTATTTCACCAATACTGCAGAAAAATAAACCGTCATATCAAGATTAGAAGGGGTCTGTTGATATTTCCGCCATGTCTTGCGTTATCAGCTAAAACGACATAAACAAGGCATGAAATGCAGGTAATGGTCTTCCCCTTACCAAGTTTCATAACGCAGTTTAGGGAAGTTTTAGCTATAACCCTACGGGACAGAGACACTTTTTGCCGCTACTGTGTTATGCCTTATTCATTTAGAATAACTAAATCTCATAAGGCATGCCTTGTATCGTCTAAAAAATGTCTTCTGTCGCAAGCATCTGTGAAATGTCAACAGCCCCTAGTTAATGCTATCCTAATCTTGTCATATTTATCGGATTCGCTTTGCCTTGATCAACTCATTTGATGACTTTCATTATTTCTATTTGGTGGTAAAACACGGCGGATTTAGTGCGGCCAGCGAGGCTGAAAATATCAGCAAATCCAAGCTTAGCCGTCACATCATTGAACTTGAACATAAATTTAATGTCAGCCTGATCCAACGCACTACCCGTCATTTTAAAGTCACGGATTTAGGTCAAGAGTTTTATGAAGAATGCTGCAAAGTGATTGCACAAGTCGAATGTGCCGAAAATGTCTTGCTCAAGCAAAAAAATGAACCACAAGGCATGGTCAAAATCAGTTGCCCACCATTAATGATGCATTTCCAGATTCGGAAATTACTCAATCAGTTTTTAAAAGCCTATCCCAAAGTTGAAATCTCTTTAGAACTGACCAGCCGCCGTGTCGATGTGCTACATGATGATATTGATATCGCGATCCGTACCAGTTTTGAACCCAATCAAGATTCCAGTTTAATTGTCCGCGATGTGATTCGAACCGAGCATTGTCTAGTCGCAGCGCCCGAATTACTGCAAGACAGAACTATTCAGCATTATTCAGAACTACAGCACTATCCGAGCGTAGCCTTAGGCATTCAAAAACATCAATATTATTGGCATTTATGTCATGTCAACAGTGATGAAACTGTAGATGTGCCTTATCAACCGCGGGTCAAAAGCAATGATTTGGCTGGCGTCTATTATGCGGTCCATGATGGTTTGGGCATTGCCGATCTGCCTTATCTCACGGTGCAAGCGGATATCCAAAAAGGTAAACTGATTCACCTATTACCCGAATGGAAATCCAATCGGGGCACCGTACAATTGGTGTATGCCTCGCGCAAAGGCCAGCGCTTAGTGGTGGAAAAGCTGATCGAGACCCTGATGGAAGGTCTGAGAGAATTGGCAAAAACTGACAGTGGCTATTCTTTATAATGCAATATTATTAATAAAGCACAGAATTGTGCTGTTTCAGTTCCGCAAATTTTTGCACCAGAAAATCGATCAATAATTTCATCGACGGCAACAATCCACGTCTAGAGGTATAAACCAAGTGGATCAACTCAGGTTTAGGCTGCCATTCAGGCAACACATGAATCAAACGCCCTTGTTTAATGTCTTCAGCTATCATCAATTCTGGTAATTTTGCCACGCCCAAGCCTTGCAGCGTGGCTTCTCTAAGCGCAGTCAAATCCGTGGTGGTCAAACGTGGGTGGCACTGCACTTTTTGTTCTTGCTGATCCTTTGAAAATAATTGCCAATAATATTCAGGGGCAAAGGATTCCATCATGAGCACGGGAAATTGGGTTAGTTGTTGCGGCTCATTAATTGAATAAAACTGATGTAACAGATCTGGACTCGCAACAATAAACTGCCGTGCCAAGGCCAACTCGCGCACAATTAAATCACTGTCTGGCAAAGGTAAAGGACGAATCCGCACGGCCAAATCAAACCGTTCATTGATTAAATCCACACGGCGGTTGGTGGCTTCGACATGCAGACTGATTTTCGGATACAGCCGTAAAAACTCATTCAACATTTGACTGATATTGATATGCAATAAATTGGTCGGGCAAGACAGCTTGATCAATCCACGCGGCTCGGCCGTTAAAAATTCGATTGCCTCTTCGGCAGCTTCAGCTTCAATCAACATGGCCTTGCAATGCTGATAATAGATTTTACCCACCTCGGTAATCGAGACCTGTCGAGTGGTTCGATTGATCAGCTTCACCCCCAGTCGATCTTCCAATTCAGCAATACGACGGCTGAGTAAAGACTTGGTCACCATCAATTCTTGGCTGGCTGCTGAAAAGCCACCACAATCGATCACTTTCACAAAGAAATATAAGTCATTTAAATCTTTCATGTTATTTGCTCAACCCACCAATAATGGCAATAATTGTTCTTTTGACATGACAATATATCCTATTTTATATATTTCTCACCAATCGTCCTGTCTATATTATTAATTATACCCCCTAAGACAAGATGAGGATACAACAATGACAATGCCAGCAAACTTCAATGGTCAAGCACCTGTTATCGATGTCAATGATGCCGTGATGCTCTTGATTGACCACCAAAGTGGTTTATTCCAAACCGTCGGCGATATGCCAATGCCTGAATTACGTCAACGTGCAGCAGCCTTGGCCAAGATTGCCAGTTTGGCCAACATTCCAGTGATCACCACCGCTTCTGTACCACAAGGTCCCAATGGCCCATTAATTCCAGAAATCCATGCCAATGCCCCGCATGCCCAATATGTGGCACGTAAAGGTGAGATCAATGCATGGCATAACCAAGACTTTGTCAATGCCGTTAAAGCGACAGGCCGTAATACCCTAATTATTGCAGGCACGATTACCAGTGTATGTATGGCCTTCCCTGCGATCAGTGCTGTTGCCGAAGGTTACAAAGTCTTTGCCGTGATTGATGCTTCTGGAACCTATAGCAAAATGGCAGAAGAAATTACCCTAGCTCGTGTGGTGCAAGCTGGTGTGGTGCCGATGGATACCGCGGCTGTGGCATCAGAAATTCAGCGTACTTGGAACCGTGACGATGCATTGGAATGGGCACAGGTCTATACTCAGATTTTCCCTGCTTATCAGCTTCTGATTGAAAGTTACAGCAAAGCCCAAGAAGTGGTGACCAACCACGAAACCTTGGACTCTGCGCGATAAAATCAACAGCAACAAAAAAGGCATAAAACCCAGTTTTATGCCTTTTTTGTGCCGACTATGCGGAGTTAGAACGGTAAATCATCGTCTAAATCAGCAGGTGCTGCCGCAGCGGGTTGCGGTGCTGCTTTTGGTGTATTAAAACCATTACCTGCTTGAGGACTACCCGCATAATTGCCTTGATTGCCGCCAGCTTGACCATAACCACCTTGGTTGTTGTTATTGTTATAGCCTGTATTTTGGTAACCGCCACTTTGGTTATTATTGTTAAAACGGGGTTGGTTAAAGTCGCCACCGCTCTGCTCGCCTTGTTGACGGCTATCCAGCATCTGCATTTGATCGCCACGAATTTCAGTGCTGTAACGCTCTTGACCATTTTGGTCGGTCCATTGACGGGTACGCAATGAACCTTCGATATACACTTTTGAACCTTTACGTAGATACTGTTGTGCAATTTCACCTAAACGGTTATGCAACACGATACGGTGCCATTCTGTTTGCTCTTTACGCTCACCCGTACTTTTGTCCATCCACGATTCACTGGTTGCAATCGAGAATTGAGTTAATGATCCACCATTTGGAAAGGTTTTAGTTTCTGGATCTTTACCTAAAGTACCTACTAAAATAACTTTATTCACACCACGCATTAGCTGTCTTCATCCTATATATTTCTATGTTTTACTTTATAAGAGTTATGATTAAATGGCTACCTCTTTGCCAATCAAGTGCGTTAAATCTTGTCGCCCAGCATCATCAATGCACTGTTTATCGACTTTAATATACGCAACTTGCTGTTCTGGCATCACCACGACTTCTTCAATACCACGAATTGCCAAAAGTTTTGAAGTCCATTCATCTGTTTGTATTGCTTGAGGTAAAGGCAACACAATAGAAGACAAATATCTCGGCTGAGCCAGACCAAAACTAATTAGCAGCCATATTATAGCAATCCCCGTCAGCACACTCCACCCGAGCGCAGTATTCTGTAACATCAAAAGCTGCCCACCCAAGGTTCCGCCAAAGAATGCACCCAAGAACTGGCTACTAGCATTGACGCCCATGGCAGTGGCTTTGGATTGGATCGGTGCTGCTTTGGATAACCAAGAGGGTAATAATGCTTCCATGACATTGAAGGCGATAAAGAATAATCCCAACCCTGCCAGCAATACATATTTAGACTCATAGCCAAAGATTAGAATCAGCAAACCGCCGATAAGCCCTGCAATCGCAGTGAGAAAAATGCCGCGCATTTTGCGATATTTTTCCGCGATAATAATGCTTGGGAAGGCAAAGAACAGGCTGATGACCAACAATGGTAAATAGACTAAACCATGCTTTGCTAAAGGAATTCCAGCATATTCAATCAACTGTGAAGGCACATAAATAAACATCGCAGTCAGCAATAAATGCAGTGCAAAGACTGAGACATGCAGACGATTCAACTCACCCATTTGGATGACTTGTTTGAGCTGATTCAGATAGCCTTGCTGATAGTTGCGATGGTGTCGCGTGACTTTAGGGACCAGCAAGAGCATTGCAATCGCAGCCAAACCCATAATGGTGGTGACAAAGAACAGACCTGAAATGCCCACCAGACTGGTCAGCCACGGTCCTAAGCTAAAGGCCACCACAAAAGACAGACCAATACTCATGCCCATTGCGGCCATAGCCTTGGTGCGTTGTTCTTCACGGGTGACATCGGCCAGTAATGCCATCACCACTGCTGAAACAGCACCTGCACCTGCGATGGCACGTCCAATAATCACCCCGTAAATGCTGTCGGATAGACCAGCAATGGCACCACCAATGGCAAATAACAATAAGCCAAGCACCACCAAAGGCTTACGGCTAAAGCGATCGGCCAATAGGCTAAATGGAATCTGTAAAATTGCTTGGGTTAAGCCATAGACCCCCACCGCGAGACCGATTAAGGCAGGTGTGGCATATTGATAGGATTGTCCTGCGACCGAAAATACAGGAATAATCATGAACAAGCCCAACATGCGTAAGGCAAAAATGCTACTTAAGGCAAAGGTTGAACGGCGTTCTAAAGCATTCATTATTGATAAGACACTATAACTGGCTCAGCGAATTATAAGCCATTCGCCTACAAAGGTTGTAAGTTAGATCATGAAAATCACAATCTTTCTTCAAGGAAAAATAAAGGAGCGATGTTCGCTCCTTTATTTACACTAGCTGATCAAGCTGAAAACAAGCTTAAGAAGCTTGCTGTTCTCGCTTGCTATATTGAATCGAGGCCAACACCGCCCACACAATAAAGGCCACGCCGATCAAACCTGTGACCACTTCAGGCACATGTAAGCCAGTACCGCTGGCAATCATGATGAATGCCAGTGCACCAATCGCATAGTGTGCGCCATGCTCTAAATAAATATATGCATCCAAAGTGCCCTTTTCGACCAAGTAAATAGTCATTGAACGGACAAAGATTGCACCGATCGCTAGACCCAGCATGATGATTACCACATCACTGGTAATCGCAAATGCACCAATCACACCGTCAAAGCTGAAGGATGCATCAAGTACTTCAAGGTAGAGGAAACCACCAAAACCGGCTTTTACCACACCCGAAGCTGCGCCACTTGAGTCATGGCCTATGGCATTGCCATTTTCATCAATCTCAGGCTCACCACCCAGTAAATGACTCAAGACCTGTACCCCGATATACACCACGATGCCCCAGATTCCTGCCATGGTCACAGCCAAACGAGCAGACTCATCGACATTCGCCGCCATAATAATCATCGCGATCAAAGCCAAGAACACCGACATGGCAGGCACGTTGGCCAAATGGGCTAATTTCGCTTCCAACCATTTAAACCAATGGGTTTCTTTACCATCGTCAAAGAAGAAGTTGAGGAACACCATCAATAAGAAGGTACCCCCAAAGGCTGAAATTTCAGCATGATGGGCCATTAAGCGTTCTGAATAGGTTTTTGGATCATTCAGGGCCATTTTGGCGACTTCAACCATACCCATGTCCGCGGTTACCGCGACAATCACCACAGGGAAGATTAAACGCATCCCAAATACGGCAATCAGGATACCGACGGTCAAGAAGATCATTTTCCAGAAATGATCCCAACCACGCAGTACTGAGGCATTCACCACCGCATTGTCGAAAGAAAGAGATACTTCCATCACCGCTAGAATGGCAGTAATGGTCAGTGCTTTTAGCATGGTGGCAACACCCGCTTCAGGGCCGTGCGTATAGCCCCAGTAGGCCGAAAGT
The DNA here is from genome assembly GCF_000367945.1 of Acinetobacter proteolyticus. Lineage (GTDB taxonomy): Bacteria > Pseudomonadota > Gammaproteobacteria > Pseudomonadales > Moraxellaceae > Acinetobacter > Acinetobacter proteolyticus. The sequence goes on along the minus strand of NZ_KB849179.1, from coordinate 3,285,636 downwards.
GCTAAACACACAATCGTAAAAAATATTGAGAAACGGAAATGCTTCATGAGCAGCCTTTTATCCAAATGTAGAGTGATAAAAATGTGCTTATTGTAGGCGAGTTTTGACCCAAAAACAGAAAAGATTGTTGCACTTGTTTGGCAAAGAAAACCATCCCAACCAGACTCTGCTATAGTGCTGAAAGATTTCTTTTATATGTACTTTAATAGGTTCATTCCATGACGTTTTCTCAAGATGTTTGGCAACGTAATCAAGATTTATATCAAAAAATATTAGCGCTTCCGTTTAATCAGGAACTTGCAGCAGGCACACTCGACCGTACAGCTTTTTGTCATTATGTGATTCAAGATGCGCATTACTTATTGGCCTATGGTCGTGCCTTAGCGGTTGCTGCCGCAAAGGCTTATGAAGCTGATGATGTGATTCAATTTTCTGAAGCAGCAAAAATCGCCATTATTGTGGAACGCAGCTTGCACAGTGACTTTATGCAGGAATTTGAGATCAGCAAAACCGAGTTTGAAAGCACACCGCTGACTTTGGCCTGTCATCATTACACCTCATTCTTGACGGCAACCGCATGGTCAGAAAGCTATCCTGTGATTTTGGCGGCCTTACTGCCCTGTTTCTGGATTTATGCCGAAGTGGGTAAAGATATCGTCAGCCAATCGGTTGCCAACAATCCTTACCAAGCATGGATCGATACCTATGCAGGAGAGGAATTTAATACCGCGGTACGTAATGTGATTGCGACGGTTGATAAAGTGGCAGCCCGTTGTGATGAAGATACCTTAGCCAAAATGCATGCAGCCTATAGCATGGGGGCAAAACTGGAGTGGTTATTCTGGGACAGTGCTTATCAGCAACGCCAATGGTTAGGACTCGATCAAGCCTAAGCGCCCAACCCTGCGTCGTATTTTCTCCAGACATAAAAAAGCCCCAATTAAGGGGCTTAGTCGTATATCGTATCGTCCGATATACTGTATGAGGCTCATCTCAAACTGAGCGCATTAAAACATAAATAGGCTCAAATGCCTATATCAATTTTTCGATTAAAAAACATTCACCACAATTAAAGCAATCAATGCTGGAATTGCCTGAATATAAATAATCTTTTTACTCGCGGTCAGACCGCCATAAATCCCTGCAATCAGCACACAAGCTAAAAAGAAATTGGCAATCGCAATGGCATAAGTCGCTGGTGCCAGTAATGACCAAAATAAACCTGCGGCAAGGAAACCATTATACAGTCCCTGATTTTGTGCCAACACTTTGGTCAGTTGTGCTTTTTCCAGACTATTGCCAAAGGCTTTTAAACCATAGGGCTTGTCCCACAAAAACATTTCCAGCACCAAGATATAAACGTGCAATACTGCAATTAACCCGATCAATACTTGTCCCAACATGCGATTTTTTCCTTTTTATTGTGTTTGAATTTAATTGGTTCAGTCACAAAACTGACCCAATATGTTTAGACTGATGGTGTTAACAACACTTTACCTTGACGCGCGCCTTGAGTTGCTTTCAACGCAGCAGTATTAATCTGGTCAAAACTGAATACTCCTTCAACTGGCAAAATCAGTTTTTTCTGTGTTGCTAATGTAATCAGTTCTACAAACAAAGCCTTTTTACGTTCCACTGACATTTCTTTATTGACCACACTAGCCCAGAATCCCTTAACCGTGGCTTGTTTAAAAATCAGATCACCCGATGAGATCTGCATGGTCTCGCCAGTCATACTGCCAAATGACACCAATAGGCTATTTTCACTGAGTAAATTCAACATTTCCCCGCTGGCACTGCCGCCAATTGAATCCACCCCAGCGATTAATGGCTGATCTGCATGAAGCGCTTTGACTTGTTGCTTCCAATCTGACTGATTTGTCGCCACCACGTGCTGAATCCCTAAGGCCTGCATTTCTGCAATTGCATCAGTACGACGAACCAGATGAATCACTTGCAGTCCACGCGCTTGAGCAATCATGGCGACGGTTTTCCCTACCGCACCATTTGCGGTATTTTGAATCAACCATTGACCTGCTTGTACGTTGACAAAATCGAGGAGCATCAGCGCACTGATCGGCATCCCGATTAGTTGTGCGGCGGTCTGGTCATCAATTGCGTCATTTAAAGCAATAATACTGGCTGCCGGCGCGATAAAATATTCCGCCCAACTGCCATGTACCCCCGCGACCGCAACACGCTGTCCTAATTTATTTGCATCAACACCTTCACCCACTGCATCGACGATACCCACCGCTTCGCTGCCCCCAATCGCAGGCAAGGTTGGCTTATAACCATAGCTACCACGTACAGTCCAAACATCGTGATTATGGATTGGAGACATAATCATCTTGATACGAACTTCACCTGCTTTCGGCTCAGGCTGAGGCATATCACCCAACTGCAACACATCGACGGGTTCACCAAAACTGTGATGGATAATACTTTGCATGTTTTATTCCTTAATCGGTTGGAGCAGTTGTTGAGTGGTTTCTAAGGCTAAATGTAAGGGTGCTTTGTCTTGGGCCAACTTGGTCATCAAGGCAGCTCCTAACCACAGTTGATACATCACTTGGGCGGTTTTGAGTGGGTCAAGATGGGTAGGAATTGAGCCTTGTTGTTGCCCTTCTTGCAGTAACAACGCCACGCGTTGTGTCAATCGATGCACACCAAGGTTGAGAATTTGGCGCATGTCTTCAGATAAATCCGCAACCTCTGCGGCCAATTTCACAATCAGACAATTCTCTGCCCAACTGCCATACACAGGATCATCGATCCACGCCTGCCATAACGCCATCAAACGCGCATAAGCACTTTGTTCAGTCTGTTGCCAAAGCTGCTCGACACGGACTTTATAATCCGCCATATATTGTTCCAGCAAGGCACAGCCAAATGCCTCTTTAGAAGCAAAATAATGGTAGAACGACCCTTTCGGGACATCACAGGCCTTGAGAATCTCTTGCAAGCCAACACCGACAAAACCTTTACGTAATACCAATTCAAAACTGGTATCGAGAATATGTTGTCGCGTAGCTTCACTTTTATTTGATCGTTTCATAGGCATACTATAAATTAATATTAGACCAGTCGTATAGTAAAATATCTATTTTAATAAGTGATCAATTTTTACATGGTAATCTGAGGCATTGAATGCTAAAAATACTAGGCGCTTAGCGTGCGATAAATGTGAACCAGTTCATTAACCGTCACAATTTGTCGTTTTAATTATTTTTATACCACTTGAACGATTTTAAATCGCTATCATATACACGTTTTCATATTCAGCTTATTGAGATGTATTTATGAGTCAAAGTCATATCCGTATTCGAGGCGCACGTACCCATAATTTAAAAAATGTGTCACTCGATATTCCACGTGACAAGTTTGTGGTGATTACGGGACTTTCTGGCTCAGGTAAATCATCCTTGGCCTTTGATACCTTGTATGCCGAAGGTCAACGTCGTTATGTCGAATCACTTTCCGCTTATGCGCGTCAATTCCTTTCGCAAATGGAAAAACCAGAAGTCGATTCGATTGAAGGTTTATCCCCTGCAATTGCGATTGAGCAAAAGTCGACCAGCCATAACCCACGTTCAACCGTGGGTACCATTACCGAAATTTATGACTATTTACGTTTGCTCTATGCGCGCGTAGGTACACCCTACTGCCCTGAACATGATTTGCCGATGGTGGCACAAACCATTTCAGAAATGGTCGATGCAGTCAAAAGCCTTGAAGAAGGCACTGCACTGATGTTGCTCGCCCCTGTAGTCCGTGAGCGTAAAGGTGAATACACCCAACTGTTTGAACAGCTACAAGGTCAAGGTTTTGTGCGTGCCCGTGTCGATGGTGAAATTATTGATATTGATACCCCGCCTGAACTGGACAAAAAGAAAAAACACACCATTGAAGTGGTGGTCGATCGTTTTAAAGTGCGTGATGATCTGGGGAACCGTATTGCAGAATCCTTTGAAACTGCATTGCGTCTAGGCGGCGATATTGCAGTTTTATCATGGATGAATGGCGAACATCCTGAACGTGTGTTTTCAGCTAAACACTCCTGCCCTGAATGTGATCGTGCCGTGGCTGAACTTGAACCACGCCTGTTCTCATTCAACAACCCATTCGGCGCCTGCCCTGTCTGCGATGGCTTGGGAACGCGTAGCCATTTCAGTGCTGATAAACTGATTCCGAATCCAGAGGTGTCCATCAGCCAAGGGGCGATTCGTGGCTGGGATAGACAGCGTCCGTATTACTACACCATGCTGCAAAAAGTGGCTGATCATTTCAATATTGACCTCGATCAACCATGGAACACACTGGATAAAGATACACAAAAGAAATTCTTACAAGGCTCAGGTAAAGAGAAAATCGATCTGAGTTATATCGATGAACGCGGCCGTAAGCACAGCCGTGTGCAAGCCTTTGAAGGGATTTTGCCGCATTTGGAACGCCGTTACCGTGAGACGGAATCGAATTATGTACGTGATGATCTGGCGCAATATCTGTCGAATGCAGCCTGTGATGCTTGCGGTGGTTCACGTCTCAATGAAATTTCTCGCCATGTGCGGGTCAAAGACAAGACCATTGCACAGATCACTAAAATGTCGATTGGTGATGCGGAAAATTATTATCAAGACCTGAACCTTGAAGGGGCTAAAGGCGAAATCGCCGATAAAATCTTTAAAGAGATTCGTGAACGCTTACACTTCTTGGTCAGCGTTGGCCTGAATTATCTCAGCTTGGCACGTTCAGCTGAAACCCTTTCAGGGGGTGAAGCACAACGTATCCGTCTGGCCTCACAAATTGGTGCGGGCTTGATGGGCGTGATGTATGTGCTGGATGAACCTTCGATTGGTCTACATCAACGTGATAATGATCGCTTGCTACAAACCCTCATTCGCCTACGCGATTTAGGTAATACCGTACTGGTGGTTGAGCACGATGAAGATGCGATTCGTGCCGCTGACCATATTATTGATATCGGACCAGGTGCGGGGATTCATGGCGGTGCGGTGATTGCTGAAGGCACTTATGATGAGTTGGCCAATCATGCAGACTCACTCACAGGTCAATATCTATCAGGCAAGCGCAAAATTGAAGTACCGAAACAACGTACCATCTCACCGCGCCCAGATGAAGTCATCAAGCTCTCTGGTGCCAGCGGACATAACTTACAGAATGTGGATTTGACTATCCCATTGGGCATCATGACCTGTGTCACAGGGGTTTCAGGTTCAGGTAAATCAACGCTGATTAACCGTACCTTATTGCCTTTGGCTGCGACTCAACTGAATGGTGCGACGACCCTGACTGCGGAAAAGTTTGACTCGATTGATGGCTTACAGCATTTGGATAAAGTGGTCGATATTGACCAAAGTCCAATTGGGCGTACCCCTCGTTCCAACCCTGCAACCTATACGGGTTTATTCACACCAATTCGTGAGTTATTCGCGCAAACCCCAGAAGCCAAAGCGCGTGGTTATAGTGCAGGTCGTTTCTCGTTTAACGTAAAAGGTGGCCGTTGTGAAGCCTGTGAAGGCGATGGCATGATCAAAGTGGCGATGCACTTCCTGCCGGATATGTATGTGCCATGTGATGCCTGCCATGGCAAACGTTATAACCGTGAAACTTTAGAAGTCGGCTATAAAGGCAAAAATATTTCTGATGTCTTGGAAATGACAGTTGAAGATGCCGCTGAATTCTTTAGTGCGATTCCGGTGATTCATCGCCGTTTAGATACCTTAACCCAAGTCGGGCTCGGCTATATTCGTTTAGGACAAGCAGCAACCACGCTTTCAGGTGGTGAAGCACAACGGGTCAAACTGGCACGTGAATTGGCAAAACGCGATACAGGTCGAACCTTATATATTCTGGATGAACCGACCACAGGTCTGCATTTCCATGATATTGCCAAGTTACTCGACATTTTGTATGAGCTACGCAATAAGGGCAATACCATTGTGGTGATTGAGCATAATCTGGATGTGATCAAGACTGCGGACTGGGTGATTGATCTTGGCCCTGAAGGTGGTTCGGGTGGTGGTCAGATTATTGCTGAAGGAACACCAGAACAAGTGGCGCAAGTTGAAATTTCACATACCGGTCGTTTCTTAAAACCGATGTTGAAATAATACTCCCATTCAATAAATTTTAACGCTCTCAAGCAGGATTAAGCACAGCCACTTAATCCTGTTTTGCTTCTAGATTAAACACTCTAGAATAATTCCAGCTTCTTTTCCTATAACCCATCAAGTCTCTACAATATTCTTCCCTTTCGCCTTCGCTTTAAGCAACGACTGATCGGCTTTTTCTAACAGCTCTAACCAACTCTTGGCGCCAATTGCGACACCGATACTGACCGACACATGAATCGACTCCGCCACATTCGGAATCACAATTTTTTCTTTTAAAATCCCAGAACGAATACTTTCTGCGACAACTTTGGCGGCACCCATTTGAATATTTTCAATCACCACCAAAAACTCATCACCACCATAACGCACAATTAAATCTGATGCCCGAACATTATGTTTCAGTTGATCGGCAATCATACTAATCACCTGATCCCCAACAATATGACCATACTGATCATTCACGAACTTAAAATTATCAATGTCAATCGCAATCACGCAGGTCTGTGACAAAGACTCAGGTTTGGATTCCAACATTTGAATATATTCATCCAAAGCTAATCGATTAGCGACTCCAGTTAACACATCCGTATTCGCAATTTGCTTAAGTTGCAGTTCCATTTGATCACGTTGCGTCAACATGACTTTGAGTTTATCAATCGCCTCAAACAAAGAAAAAAATTCGCTTTTGCGTTTATTTTCAGTAGGAAGTTCATCGGAGGTCCCCGAGAGTCGTAAAATCATATTACGGGCATGAATTAATGGACTAAATACCCTTCTCTTGGCATAGATCATGGTAAAAATGGCGATCAGCAAAGACAGACTTGAAATACACAAGGTGAATATGAATTGCCGCTTAGCCAACTTATTCTGTTCATCAGCCACCCGAATACTGTAATCCAGAATATAGTTTTGCAAATCCATCACCGTGGTGAATTTCCCCACCATTCGTTCTGTCAGTTCTGTACCCGACAGGAAATAGGCCTGATTATTCTTGCTTTCATCAAGCAACTTGGCCACGATCGGCAAGCCTTTATCTAGAAATTCAGTTTTGACACGGCGATACAAGCGTACATATTCAAGCGTCTTTGACTGTTCCGGCTGAATCGTATCAATTAATTCCCAGAGATAAATTGCTTGATGTTGAGTCTGTAACGAGCGCGCTCGGTTTTCATCTGAAATTTTCTCATCAAAGGTCACAGGCGCCATAATATTAGATGCCACCCGTCCTGCCTGATCACGCATATCCGTGAGCACCAGAATCGAGGTAAAGTAATTCGACATCTTGCTATTTTTACTATTAGAACGTACCAATAACCAAGTTAAAAACTCACGGCTTTCATCCCAAACACTAAACATCGATAAAATCGCATGATCGTATTGCTTCGAGGTTCGCTCTGCATGCGGTGTATTGGCATAGGCATCGACAATACCGCGTGCTTTGGATAATTTAACTTTTAGACCTGTTTCCAGTTCATAAGCAATTAACCTAAAGCCATGTTGTGTTAATACCTCAATGGTCTCATCAATCTGCGCATCGACAATTTTACGATATTCGAATAATTCCTTTTGATTTTCTAACAGCACCTCAGGCTGGCTCGACATCACTTTATTGGAAGGTGCCCGTTCTCTGGAAATTTTATTGGATGTTTTGACTAAGGCGCGCAGACAGGTAATTTCTGTCAAGGTCTGATCAGATTTGATATATTCTTGGTAACTATTGATAATTAAAGGAATGGAAAGATAAAAAATCGAAAAGATAATGACAATCATGCAGAAAAAGAGGCGACGGCTAATTTGCTCAGATCGTAATTTCGAGCTTTTTAATTTACGCCCCATTCACACACCTTGCACTTTTCAAAAACGATCTCAATTGATTTTTAAATAGAACTTAATTTTACCTGAATTCTAAATCGTACTACCACGCTTAAACCAAGGTTTTTGGTTACATTAATCGCGGCAGCTTGAATTCAATCGTGGTTGTCATATTGAGATTATTTTCAAAAAATCAAATTTGAGAATGATTTTTATTTAATTAAAACAGGCTAAGTGTTTTATATTATTAAAATAAAGTATTATAAATTTAGACCAAGCTTCAATAGCGCATAGACAATCAAAGCAGTTTTTTCTGAATCACCTTATCCAAAATGATCTTAGAATTAATACTCATAATGCCCTTAATCTTATTCAATTTATTAATAATGAATTGTGAAAACGCATTCAGGTCTTTGGTCGCCACATGCAGCACATAATTCGATTCACCTGTAATCACATAGGCGTTCACAACTTCTTCAAAGTCCTCAATCTGCTTTAAGAAAAAATTATGATCACTTTCAGTGAGTTGAATTAATTTTATTTCAACTATTGCCTCAATTTTAATGCCTAATTTTTCATAATTGAGCCGAGCTTGGTATTTCTCAATAATGCCATTGCTTTCCAAAAGCTTGACCCGTCGATGACAGGCAGAGGGGGAAAGATTCACCAGATCGGCCAATTCCTGATTACTCAGGCGTGCATCGTTCTGCAAGAAATTTAGGATTTTAAGATCAATCGCATCAATATTCATATTCGGAAATTATTCTAATAATTTAAATATTATTGAAATCATATCCTAATTTTCAACTTTATCTACCGATTTTATCGGATAAAAAACAAAAAATGCAGTGATAAAATTTAACAGTGGAATTCAATAAATATAGGGATGCAATTCAATATGGTGACACAAGAACAATGCCTTTATTGGGATAAACAAGACGAGCTCAGCACATTTAAAAATGAATTTGCCTTGCCTAATAATCTGATTTATCTAGACGGTAACTCTTTAGGCGCAAGACCGAAGAAATCTTTAAATTATGCACAGCATATTATCCAACAAGAATGGGGTGAAGATCTCATTAACAGTTGGAATAAAGCAGATTGGTGGGGCTTACCGACCCGTCTAGGTGATAAAGTCGGACAACTGATCGGCGCCAATACTGGCGAAACCGTAATTTCTGATTCAACCACCTTAAATTTATTTAAAGTGCTATCCGCTGCAGTCAAAATTCAAGCCGAGAAGCATCCGCAACGTAAAATCATTGTCGCGGAAAAAGACGCTTTCCCCACCGATATTTATATTATCGAAGGCTTCATTGACTTGATCAATCAAGGCTATCAGGTCGAATTGATTGAGGGTGTCGCAGGTTTAAGCGAAATTTTAACGACTGAGGTCGCCGTTGTGGTGCTGTCGCATGTCAATTATCGCACTGGTTATTTCTATGATATGAACGCGATTAACCAGCAAATCCATGCCAGTAATGCCTTAATCATCTGGGATTTATGCCACTCTGTTGGCGCTGTGCCAATGGATCTCAATCAAACGAACAGTGATTTTGCCATTGGTTGTACCTATAAATATCTCAATGGTGGTCCTGGCTCGCCTGCGCTGCTCTGGGTCAATCCCAAACATCGAGATCAGTTCTGGCAACCACTTTCTGGCTGGTGGGGACATCAAAAACCCTTTGCCATGGCTCAGCATTATCAACCAGCCAACAATATTCGCCGTTATCTGTGTGGTACTCAGCCAATTATTTCCATGAGTCTGATCGAATGTGGGGTGGATATTTTCCTGAAAGCCAACATGCAGAAAATTCGTGAAAAATCGCTTAAATTAACCGATCTATTTATTGCACTGGTTGATCAGGAATGTGCCGAATATGGTTTTGAGCTAATCACACCAAAAGAGCATCAATATCGCGGCAGCCATGTCAGCTATCAACATCCGCATGGCTATGAAATTATTCAGGCACTGATCGCTCGTGGGGTGATCGGAGACTATCGTGAACCTGAGGTCTTACGCTTTGGCATTACCCCGTTGTATCTTGGATTTGAAGATATCTGGAATGCGGTGCAACATCTCAAAGCCATCATGCAGCATCAAGAATGGAACAATCAAAGCTATCTGGTACGGGGTGAAGTGACCTAAGTTGTCACGTTCAGATTGAGCTTATGGCTAGGAGAGGCCGATGAATAATTTTGACAAGATTCAAGCACGTGAAGCAGGGCTACATAAGAAATTATCCGCCAAACAAATGGCAATGATTGCGATTGGTGGCGCAATTGGAACAGGGCTGTTTATGGGGAGCAAATTTGCGATGAGCTTTGCTGGCCCTGCGGTCATTTTGAGTTATGCCATTGGCGGGCTAATTGCCTTTGCGCTGATGACATGTCTCGCCGAAATGACCGTACAACACCCGACTTCAGGCTCATTTGGCGCCTATGCTGAACATTATATCAGCCCCTTGGCGGGTTTCTTGGTACGCTACAGTTATTGGGCCTGTATCGTGCTGGCGGTTGGAACCGAAATCACTGCCGTCGCAGACTATATGAAAATGTGGTTTCCCGATCTGCCCGCATGGATCTGGATCGTGTTTTTTTCAGGTACTTTGCTTGCAGTGAATGCCTATAGCGTCAAAGCATTTGGACTGGTGGAATACTGGTTCTCCACCATTAAAATCTTTGCGATTATCGTGTTTATTCTGTTGGCAATCGGTATTCTGACTCAAAACAATCAGCAAAGTCATCATGTGCTGACTAATCTAATTGGACACGGTGGCTTCTTTCCCAATGGATTCAGTGGCGTCTGGATTGGGGTGATTATTTCGATTTTCAGTTATTTAAGTATTGAAATGATTGCCGTTGCTGCAGGTGAAGCATCGAATCCAGAAAAAGCGGTCAAATACGCCTTTAAGAGTACCGCAATACGTCTGATTTTATTCTATTTACTGTCCTTGTCCTTAATTGTAGCACTGGTTCCATGGACAGAACTGATTGGCAAAGATGCCAGCAGCCCCTTTGTGACCGTGATGAAAATTGTCGGTATTCCATATGCAGATAGTATTCTCAATTTCATCGTGATTGTCGCGGCCCTCTCTGCCATGAATAGCATGTTGTATATTTCAACCCGAATGCTATTTAGCTTGTCACGGGCAGGTGATGCTCCTCAGATCTTCGGTAAAATCCGCCCCAATGGCGTGCCCATCAATGCGCTGTTTTTATCTGCGATGGGGATTGCTGTTGCAAGCGTGGTCTATACCATCAATCCTGAATCGGCCTTTCCCATCATGATTGCCTTATCCATGTTCGGCGCACTATTTACTTGGGGCAGCATCTTTGTGACCCATATCTGTTTTAGACGGCATATTGCGAAAAATGGTATTGGATTAAAATACAGAATCCCAGCAAGTCAGTTCATTTCACTGTTTGGTTTATTCAGTATTCTGAGCATTACCCTCACCACCTGGTTCACTGCCGAATTTAAATCCACCCTACAGTTTGGCATTCCCTTTATTGTGCTGTTAATCGTTTTTTATATGCTAAAACGCAGCTCGGCAAAGCTCGATTTAAGCACAAACACAGAAGCTTCTGAGTAAATACGCTATGAAGCTTTATGATAATTCTCGAACAGTTGCAAATGAGCAGGATATTCTGATGGCGTTTCAACAGCGTAGCCTATTGAGTTATCAGCAACATTCCTGTATTCAGAATATTGCCTATGCGGCGACAGCTCGATCGTGCTTAGATCTCTTTCCTTTAGCACAGGCGCGCAAAACTGTCGTGTTTGTGCATGGTGGCTATTGGCAATGGTGTAATAAATCCGATTTTGCCTTTATCGCCACGGATGTTGTTGCCAACAATATGCAATGTGTCTTACTTGAATATGACTTGGCCCCGCAACGCAGCATGGGTGAAATCGTCCAGCAAATCCAAAAAGCACTTGATTTTATCCAACAACAAGCATGGAGCACTCAAGAGATTATGTTGGTTGGGCATTCTGCGGGGGCTCATTTATCTGCACTAATGCTCAAGCATCCTGCTGTAAGTGAAGCCGTTTTATTGAGTGGTATTTATGATCTCGCGCCCATTCAGCAGACCCATTTAAATACAGCCTTGAATCTCTCGGAACACGAGATTCGACAATATAGTCCCCTCCTGATCGAGGCCACTGTCCAAAAGCCCTATGCCATTTTCTGTGGCGCACAAGAGCTCGATGAGTTGATCGGGCAAAGTCAGTCGTACTTTCATCGAAGGAAAGCCATCGACCCAGACTTTGTCTCCTTCCAGCTAATGGATAACACGCATCATTACAACATCTTAGATGAATATTTTCATCGGAGATTAACCACTCACACTTAAATCTATACATGGACGTATTTAAAAATGGTTAAGTTCAAACTTCAATACCATCGGGTTTTTATTGCCCTGAGTTTTGCACTCTGTTCTTCGGCATTTGCACAGATTGAATTGATCAATCAAGATCAGATTTTCACTGCACAGGACAACTTTAAACTGACCAGTGCTGGTAGTCTCAGATTGCAAGCCCTGAATTTCGATCAGTATCAGCCATCCAATGCAGCACAGAAATATCGTCGTAATGGCTATAGCTCAACCAGCAGGATCTATCTCAATACCGACTATAAAATCAATGATGATCTGCATTTGGTTACGGGTTATCAGAATTTTATTAATCCAGCCAAAATTTTAGATTGGGATGGGCATTATCAAAACAATGATGAGCGTCTGACCACAGAGCAAGCCTATGCGGGAATCTCGAGCCATCGCTATGGCACTTTAAAATATGGAAAAATTTATAGTCTGTATTACGATGTGGTCGGGAGTAAAACCGATCTTTGGGACTACAGTACACTGGCACAACCTCAAACATGGAGCCCTTTTGCTTATTTCGATGGGACTCAAGCAGCCAGTAATACTTTAAGATATGAGAAGAAAACGAAAAATATTGATTTTTATGCAGCTTATTTATTTGAGGATCGCATCAGCCTGAATCAGCTCCGTTATCAACGTAAAGCGGGGCAAGAAGCCGCTGTCGATATTCACTTAAATAAAAACTTAAACTGGGCAATTTCATGGAAACACAACAAAGCTCAGCTGCAATCTGATCATGCAACATCTAAGCTCTCACAAGACATGCTTGCGACAGCCCTATTCTATTTTGATGGGACATGGATGCTCAGTACAGGTGCAGGCTGGTATAAAAATCTATTGCCTAATTTTGATGCATTCAATCAAGCCTCCACCCAATCAGTTGAAAACCTGTTAGACACTGAAGCGTATGGGCTTGAATATTATGCAGGCTATCATGTCGAGCTTGACCATCATGGTATGAAATACCTCCAACCTTATCTGATGGGGAATTATTTAACATATCGGAGCGGCTATGATTTCTCTCGACGCGACCATGGCATTGGCGTGGCAATCCGTTTCAATCGCGGTTTTGGCTTTGATTATGAACGCCTGTATACCCAAGACAGCAACCATACCCCTGACATGCATTTATTTCGCTTACGCTACGAGTGGTAATTCCGAAATTTAATGCACTCATATGGGCAAAACGTTTTGAGTCTCAAGTACACGCGCCAAGGGATCTAAACGCTTTGCCACTAAACTTCTAGTTTAAATAATATCAATCATATTTCACTTGGGTTCAGCGCTTGCTTTTCCATGCTTGAATGCATTTAAAAATCGAAAAAAACTATTCAAAGTATAAAAATTATCAATTTTACAAATTAATTTTCAAAGGAGATAATTTAAGCATACAGAGATTTGCAGAATTTAAACCGCTAACCCTCTAGGATGTTTTCTCCCCTAAGCTAAACATCCTTTCTCAGCCCAGCTTTCCCCAAAAGCTGGGTCTTTTTTTGCGTATTTAATGGGCTAACAATCCCAACTGTTGCAAGGCTTGATACACAATCGCTTTACGTGCATCTGCATGCTCAGGCTGGCTCATTTGCATATTCAGTGAGAAGGCTGTGATCTTACCATTTGGCTGTTCAATCCAGCCTGTCCACCATCCCACTTGCGGGCTAACATCCATGCCCCAACCACTTTTTGCATAGATTTTAGTTCCCTGAATCTGATCCACCAATAACATCGCTTTGACTTGTTGCTGTGTTGGCTGGTCAAATGGCAATTTCTGTTTTGCCAACGCATAGGCAAAGCGAACTTCTTCTACGGGGGTGATTTTTAATGGGCCAACTAACCAGAAATTATCAACTTGTGTCCCAATATTTTTATTGCCATAACCCACACGCTTCACTTCACGGGTCATTAACTCCAAGCCAATACGTCTTGCTAGTTCCTGATACACAGGTACCGCCGATGCCTGCATCGCTTCAGCTAAGGTTAAATCTTTTTCCCAACTGCTGAATGCCCGCTTTTTGCCATCCCATTTAAACACTTCATCTGGTGTGGTCTTATGATGTTGTATACCAATCAAGGCATTTAGCATTTTAAAGGTTGAGGCAGGAATATAGCGCTGTTCTGCACGATCAAGATCATTGCCATAGCTTTGAATTTTCTTGCCATCATAAATCACCAAAACACCACTGGTTTGGGCACTCTGAAATAAGCTTGAAATCTGTTGCTGTTCATTTTTCTGTGTCGAAAGCTGTTGCTTTTGTTGACTAAAACTTTGACAAGCGGCCATGGGAATCGCAAAAAAGATGGCTGTAAACAGGGCCAGACATGTTAATTTTTTCGACATGATCATAAAGCTGGAAAAGTAGAATAATCGACTACTATAATTGTTTTATCACGGCTCTTCTGTAGTGTTATTTTCATCAATGCTTTGTAAAAAACAGACAAAAAAAAGCTCAGCCTTGGGGAAAGCCGAGCTAGTAAAACAATGATGTAAAAACATCAAAAAACTCAAAAGAAAATGTTATGAGATATTTAAATGCAAATTAGATATCCCTTGCTTTGTATTATGTGAATTAGCTCTCATAAAGTAAAGTTGATTAAATAGATCGGGTTTATTGTTACAATCGATTTTGTTGATTGATCATTAAAAATCAGATTTATTCGACGTTTTTGGTTTATATTATTTCGCAGCCCATAACATGAAATTATGCAAAGTAAGTCGCAAAAAAATAGTAGAATAATATTTTAATGCACACTTTTATTGTCAAAATTATGACAATAACAAGAACAACTTAAATGAAAAAATCGATCACAATGATTGGATAAACCAATTAAAATATCTGTGGATGACATTATTATGACATCGCTTATCTTGTTAAAAAATAAACTTATCTATTTGTTAGATATATATTTTATAAAAGGTTGACAATGTTTTTCTTAGTTGTTCATTTTTCATACACCACTTGATCAGCATTTGTTCGTTTATCGGAAGCTCAAATTTATTACATTGACTTCATACTTTGTTACAATACAATGGCTCCAACTTTTCTCTTTCTTGTTTTAAAGCTGGAAATCATTATGAAAAAACTCGGTTTAGCCACTGCTTTAGTTTTAGCCATGACCGGCGCTCATGCATACCAATTCGAAGTTCAAGGTCAATCTGAATTCATCGATGCAAAAAGCAACAATGACAAAGACTTCACTGGTGCGGCTCAAGGTACTTACTACTTCAAAAATGTAGATGCTTCTAAAGGTCCTTTAGCTGAAGCTGCATTCTTAAACCAAGCATCTAATGTTTCTGTAGCTTATAGCTTTGCAGAATTAAGCGGTGATGAAGTTGCAACTGTGAAGAACAACTCTTTCGGTGCAAAAGGTGAAGCTTACCTTCCAACTCCTTACTTACCTGTGTATACAAGTGCTGCATACAGCCATTCACAAACTAAGTCTGAAGGCGAAAAAGACAATGGTGACCGTTTCGCATTAGAAGTCGGTACTATGCTTACTCCTAACTTCTTGGTTGCTGTTGGTTATACGAACATCGCTGACCAATTTGCTTTAGACGCAAACAGCGTTCTTTCAAATGGTATTGCTAAATCAGTAGCTCAACCATTAGTTATTGGTGAAGACCAAGATGCGATCACTGCGCGTACTAAATACGTAGGTAACATCGATGGTACAAACATGGCTGTAGGTTTTGAAGCTGGTCTTGTTTACGGTGACTTCCAAGCATACGAATTGAAAACTGACGTATATGTAACTCCTAAATTAAGCGTTGGTGCTTCATATGCAGAAGCTAACTTCAGCTCAAACCCATTAAATGAAGACAACTTCTCTCCAATCAAATCTGCTTGGGGCGCGAATGTCAACTACTTCATCACTCCAGCAATTGCTGTAGGTGCAACATATGTAAACGCGAATGCAGTACATGCAAACGTAGATACGCAAACTGTTGGCTTAAACGCGAAGTTCCGTTTCTAATATTGGATTTAGGTTCTATACAGAACATCTAATTCAAAACAAAAAACCAGTTCTGATGAACTGGTTTTTTGTTTTCTGATCTTCATTAAAATTAAAAATCGAATTTGTCATTCAATCTCTTACATCTTCTTATCTTCAATATTTAAAGCACTAATTGCCAAGACCGCTTGGGTCCGATTTTGCACCCCTAACTTGCGAAAAATTGCGGTGACATGTGCTTTGATTGTGGCTTCTGAAACTTCTAATTCATACGCAATTTGTTTATTCAATAAACCTTCTGCCACCATCATCAATACACGGAACTGCTGTGGCGTGAGTGATTGTAAACGTTCGGCTAAAGCGGTTTCATCTGCTGCACGCGGATCAAAGCCTGCATGGGTCGGTAAGTTCGGTGGTAACCAAATCTCACCTTCCAAAACATGCTTAATCGCTTCCCCAATATGGCTTGGATGTGAAGATTTTGGAATATAGCCCATTGCACCATGCGCAATCGCACGTTGAATAATTGAAACTTCTTCATGTGCCGAGACCACAATAATTGGAATTGCAGGATATTGTGCGCGCACATATACCAAGGCAGAGAAACCTGATGCGCCTGGAAGATTTAGGTCCAGCAACACTAGATCAGGCTCTGCGCCATGCTCTAAACGTGCATAAAACTCATCAACATCGGCTGTTTCCTGAATTTGCGCTTGTGGCAAACTATAACGAACCGCTTGAATCAAAGCATGTCTAAATAAAGGATGGTCGTCTACAATTAAAATATTCATAAGCGCTTAAGCTATCTGCAAGTACGTCACTGTACGTTGTTTATTTAAATTCAATCTGCCTAAGCCTATTTTCAATTCAAGGCTAGGTCAAGCGCAAGCATGGATTTATTTCTTTTTCCCGCAAAATAAATCAAATATTGATATAACCCATCACAGCTCACGCTTTAGCAAAGACAGTTAAAAAAAACTTAAGTAGAAACATCAAATTACCTGCATAGAATTTAAAGACTCTGCTGATTTATCGACATATCGATAAAAAAGATAAGCTTGCAGCATTTCCTTATTTTACAGCCGAGGTCGAGCTATAGATAAATAAATAGCAATTCGAAATGATCTTTTAGGCTGTTATTATGTCCAATCGCAATACCCTCTCGACTCCCCTCAATATTGTCGCTGTATCAGGTGGTTTAAACAGTCCGTCAAAAACTGAAGGTCTGGTTCAGGCGATTCTGGATGAGCTTTCAGAAGCGATCAATATCAAAGTCCATTTTGTCAAACTCAGTGAAATCGGGCCATTATTGGGTGGAGCCATTTACCGCAATCAATTGCCACAACGCGTACAAGATGATCTCGCAGCAGTAGAAGCAGCAGATGCACTGATTGTTGGCACCCCAGTTTATCGTGCTTCATTTACAGGTTTATTTAAACACTTCTTCGACTTTGTTGAACAGACGGCTTTGGTCGATGTCCCTGTTTTATTGGCGGCCTCAGGTGGCAGTGACCGTCATGCGCTGGTCTTAGAACATCAATTACGCCCTTTATTTAGCTTTTTCCAAGCACAAACCTTACCGATTGGCGTGTATGCCACTGATCGTGACTTTACACCTGAATATACAGTAAAAAGCGAACAATTATCGGATCGCGTGACCCTCGCTGTGGCGCGTGCCTTACCAATTTTGGAATGGGCGCCAGCCAAAGGGCAACGTGCTGCGGCCATCAAAACCAAAACTGAACAAGCCAATCAAAATCTCGGCATCAATAAACAGATTGAACAGGCAGAGGTACTCCCATCTGCGGCTGTACCTAATCTGGATGCAGCTGAATCTCGCTTACATCCTAAGTCAGCCAAGAATCTTACCCACGTGGCATAAGCATATTAAATGGAGGATACAACGATGACAACAACAGCATCCGCAATTAAATTTGCCTACTGGGTTCCCAATGTGAGTGGCGGTCTCGTTGTAAGCAACATTGAACAACGTACCGACTGGAGCTATGACTATAACGTGCGTCTCGCACAGGCAGCGGAACGCAGCGGCTTTGAATATGCTCTCACCCAAATCCGTTTTACCGCAGGCTATGGCGCAGAAAACCAACATGAATCAGTCAGTTTCAGTCATGCCCTATTGGCAAAAACTGAAAAATTGCGTGTGATTGCCGCCATTCTGCCCGGCCCTTGGAAGCCTGCGTTGGCCGCCAAACAATTGGCCACGATCGACTATCTCACCCAAGGGCGTATTGCGATTAATGTGGTCAGCGGCTGGTTCCGTGGTGAATTTGATGCGATTGGTGAACCTTGGCCTGAACATGATGAGCGTTATGTACGCTCAGAAGAGTTTATTCGTACTCTGAAAGGGGTTTGGACAACTGACAATTATAGCTTTGACGGCAAATATTACCAATTCCAGAATTACACGCTTAAACCCAAACCTTTGCAAAAACCTTATATCGAAGTGTTTCAGGGTGGTAGTTCCCGTGCCGCACGTGATATGGCAGCACGGGTGTCCGATTGGTATTTTACCAATGGCAATAGTGTCGAAGAAATTAAGAAACAGGTCGATGATGTGCGCAGCAAAGCCAAGTTGGCCAATCGACAAGTCAAGATTGGGGTCAATGCCTTTATCATTGCCCGTGATACCGAAGAAGAAGCCAAAGCCGTACTGAATGAAATCATTGCACAAGCCAACGTTGAAGCGGTGAATGCCTTCGGTGATGCGACTCGTGAAGCTGGTGCAGCAGCCCCTGAGCGTGAGGGAAATTGGGCAAAATCAACCTTTGATGATTTGGTGCAATATAACGATGGCTTTAAAACCAATCTGATAGGCACACCACAGCAAATTGCAGAACGCATTGTGGCCCTAAAAAATGTGGGGGTTGATCTGGTGCTTTCAGGTTTTCTGCATTTCATTGAGGAAGTTGAATATTTCGGAGAAAAAGTTCTACCGCTGGTCCGTCAACTTGAACAACAACAGGAGCATCATCTCGCAGCAAAATCAGCATAGTTTTCAACATTAAATAAGAAGAAAAACAAAAGAAATGGCAAATACTCCCCAAGACTCGGCTTGGGGCTTTTTTATTTTAACTGGTCTCAATTTCTCGCATTACGGTTTCAACCGAATAACGGCACCACTGTGACAGCTGTTCAATAAATTCATTTAATTGTGGCGGATTAAAGTGGCTAACGATCATATAGCAGGCGTTGCCAAGAATTTTAAAACATTCATCCACTTGCTCATATTGTTTGACCAAGTGCTCAACTTCAATAAACGCTTGCTGATCATTCATAAACAGTTGAATGAATTGTTTATGTTCATACTTTATCGCGATGGTGTAATTTTTGATAATACCCGCATCCATCAACTGGACAATACGAGCCCCCACAGCTTGTCCGGTACGATGTACGCGCTGTCCAATTTCTTTATGGCTTAGACGTGAATCCTGTTTCAGCAGTTCAATAATTTTTAAGTCGATGGGATCAAGTTCAATATTCATTTTTCATTACGAAAGAAAACCAGCAACAATGCTTTCACCTGAATATAGCCGATTTTTCACGCTTGCCCTACTCTTGTTTTAACTTAACACTGGAAGTAAAAACCATGAAACAGGCCCTACTGATTATTGATGTGCAAAATGATTATTTTAAAAATGGCAAAATGGAATTGGTCAATCCAGACCTCGCTCTGGCGAAAACCAACCAATTAGAAGATCATTTTATCCAAAACAATTTACCGATTATTTATATCCAACATATTAATCCAGCTTCAGCCAGTTTCTTTCAGGAAAATACCATCGGTGTTGAATTACATCCACAACTGAAAGTCACAGAAACATCACTGATTATCGAAAAGCATTTCCCGAACAGCTTTCTAGAAACCAATCTTCAAGCCATCCTTGAACAGCATCAAGTTGAACAGTTAGTGATCACAGGAATGATGACCCATGTCTGTATTGATTCAGGGACACGTGCAGCCAAAGAACTCGGCTATCAGCCGATTGTGATTGCAGACGCTACGGCAACTCGTGATCTCGAATATGCAGGTAAGATCGTCAAAGCCGCAGATGTACAAGATGCTTTTTTAGCGGCACTGGGTTTCTTTGCCACCGTACAGAACACAGCAGATTTTTTAGCGCACCATTAAATAATAGAGCTCTTTCAAAAGCCGAAAAAGGATCAATCATTGGTAAATAATTAGTATTGAAAGTCCCTTCTCCCTTTGAGATGAGGGCTGTGAGTCCGCAAAAGAATGAGAGGAATTCTTCATATAAATCCTCTCCCTAGCCCTCTCCTTTAAAAAGGAGAGGGAACTTTCATTGCCAATTCAACACAGCTTAAAAAATGACTTATGCAAGAAATCTAATGCAGATAAAAAAAGAGCGCTCCATCGAACGCTCTTTTCACATTTGAATCAGGTTTATCGGTTTGGATAAACTGTCGCAATCAAATGATCAACCACAGCCGGTTCAGCCAGTGTTGAGGTATCGCCTAAGCTATCCAATTCATTTGCCGCGATCTTTCTCAGGATACGGCGCATGATTTTACCGGAACGGGTTTTAGGTAAGGCAGGCGCCCAATGCAGGGCATCTGGGGTTGCCACAGGCCCAAGCACTTTACGCACCCAATTCACCAACTCCTTCCGTAGCTCCTCAGACTCAGCTACATCGGCTTGTAAGGTGACAAACGTACAAATGCCCTGACCCTTAATCTCATGCGGCATACCCACCACAGCAGCCTCAGCCACGGCCTCATGTGCCACCAAAGCACTTTCAATCTCGGCTGTACCTAGGCGATGCCCTGAGACGTTGAGTACATCATCGACACGTCCAGTAATCCAGTAATAGCCATCTGCATCTCGGCGTGCACCATCACCAGTGAAATAACAGCCTTTAAAGGTCGAGAAATAGGCTTCAATAAAACGCTCTGGATCGCCCCAAATGGTTCGCATTTGACCCGGCCATGAATCTTTGATTACCAGATTGCCTTCAGTTGCGCCTTCCAGTTCATTGCCATCAGCATCAACCAAGGCGGGTTGTACCCCAAAGAATGGACGTGTTGCTGAACCAGGTTTTAAGGCCGTTGCACCCGGCAAAGGTGAAATTAAAATGCCGCCAGTCTCAGTTTGCCACCATGTATCGACAATTGGACAACGGCCTTCACCCACCACTTCATGATACCAGTTCCATGCTTCTGGATTGATTGGCTCACCGACCGAACCAAGCAAACGTAAACTACTCCGATCACTTTCACGCACATAGGCATCGCCTTCACGCATCATGGCACGAATCGCAGTCGGGGCTGTATACAGAATGGTGACGTTATGCTTATCAATCACATGCCCGATACGTGCCCAAGTTGGGTATTGTGGAATCCCTTCAAACATCACCGTGGTGGTGGCATTACTCAATGGACCGTAAAGCAAATAACTATGTCCTGTAATCCAACCTACATCGGCGGTACACCAATACACATCATCTTCTTTTAGATCAAAGACTTCTCTAAAGGTGGTATTCACATAGACCAGATAACCACCGGTGGTATGTAACACACCTTTCGGTTTCCCTGTTGAACCCGAGGTGTACAGAATGAAGAGTGGATCTTCTGCTTTCATCGGTTCTGGTGGGCAATGCTCATCCACTTCCATGATGGCAAGGTGATACCAAATATCACGGTCAGCATTGAACTGAATCGGATTGCCAGTACGATGTACCACAATGACATTTTGGACACTATCCGTCCCATTAATTGCTAAAGCAGCATCTACATTTTCTTTTAATGGAAGCAGCTTGCCGCCACGCATGCCCGCATCCGCGGTAATGACCAATTTTGCTTGACTGTCTTCAATACGACTGGCCAATGAGTCTGGCGAGAAGCCACCAAACACCACACAATGCACTGCACCGATGCGTGCGCAGGCCAGCATCGCTATTGCGGCTTCAGGCACCATTGGCATATACAGCACCACTCGATCCCCTTTGCGAATACCCTGTTTTTTAAGTACGTTGGCAAAGCGGCATACTTCATCATGCAGTTCGACAAAAGAAATGATCTTATGTCGTGATGGATGATCACCTTCCCAGATAATCGCAGGCTTTAAAGGATTATCTTTAAGATGACGATCTAAGCAGTTGGCAGAAACATTCAGCTCACCATCTGCAAACCATTCAATTTTGAAATTATCTTGCTGGAAACTGGTATTCTTGACCTGTGTGAATGGTTTGATCCATTCAATCTTGCCGGCTTCCTCTGCCCAAAATGCTTCAGGTTGCTCAATCGAATGCTGGTAACGTTTGAAATAGTCTGCTTCAGAGATTCTGGCCGTTTCTTTGAATTTATCAGGCACTGGGTAGATTTCTTTCATAGCTCACTTCCTTGGTTTTTTATCTCATACCTTAGATGTTCTCATCTATTGCTCGGGTATGTTTTGTTCTCTCTCGCAGTATGGGCACCATTTACAAGCGCAAACAATGCGGCTTTGGTCGTAGAAATGTCAGGACGATGCTATTGCAACTTTTTAGCTGACATGCTCAACTAAAATAACAAAGCCTGTTGTTTTACCACGCACTTACTTTCAAAAATTTACTCAAAATAATTTAAATTTGAACTGCTTGTCTATGCTTTTTGTTCTTAAAATAAGTGATTATTTTGATCATTGCTAAAAGCTTAAAAGATTTAATAATCAAAAAAATAGGAATGCTCTATGTTTGATCCTGCAACAACTGTGCAAGTACAGCCCCGTAGTGACCATCCGCTCTCTCCAAGCGGTCGTTTCAATCGCCTCAGTTATTTAGGTTGGTATGGTTTACTCAGCTTGGCCTGTCTGGCTGCATTTATCTTGATCTTTGCCTTCGCGGGTATTTTTGCAAGCAGCAATATTGATGATGCCATATTCAGCGCCTTTTCAGGCATGTCAGTCTTTGCCATGATTGCAGTATGGTTGGGTGCCTTTTATTTACAAATCGTGTTTTTGATTCGTCGTCTACATGACTTAAATAAAACCGGCTGGCTCTGTTTGCTGTTATTGGTACCTGTGATTCAGTTGCTATTTACACTATATGTTTTATTGGCACCAGGTACCCCTCATCGCAATGATTATGGCGATCTTCGCCCTTCACGGGCATGGGAAAAATTACTGGCGTGGCTGATGATTTTGATCACCTTACTGATGATGTCAGGGATCTTCATTTTTGCTTATTATTTTGCGAGCCCAGACCTTTGGGAAGCCCCAACACAACTGATTGAAAATACCACCGGTTATTTCTAATCCAATCGCCTCTGTCGAATGATTTGATCATGAGCGGAAGCAAATATTGAATTTCACATGCGTATTAGGCATAAATTCATTATGATTGCTCCCCTCATTTACTCCTCCTTTGCGAAATAGAGATCTTGCTGTGGCAAACGAACAAACAACATTGACTGAAGTGGCGAAAGATACGGGTGCGCTGATTCATCAAGCAAGCGCCAAGACCACTGAAACAGTATTGGCGCATACCGAAAAATATCATGATGCCTATACCACCATTGATAAAATCATGGACAGCTTTTGGGAGCGCATTCCCTATATCGGGATTGCGATTACTGTTTTCATTATCTTTTGGCTGCTCACCAAGTTGTTTAAACTCTTTATTCGTAAGACGTTAGAAAATCGCAGCTATACCCGCCAAAATTTAGTCCTAGTACTCAATCGTGTCGGTAGTACTTTTATTATCTTCTTTGGCTTCTTGATTGCGTTGGTGATTGCCATTCCGGGTTTTACCCCAAGTCAATTGATTGGTGCTTTGGGAATTGGTTCGGTTGCAATTGGTTTTGCCTTCAAAGATATCTTCCAGAACTTATTGTCAGGGATTTTGATTCTGATCAGCGAACCGTTCCGCATCGGCGATGATATTGTGGTAAATGGTTTAGAAGGCAATGTGGAGGATATTCAAATCCGTGCGACTTTCCTACGTTCGCCTGATGGCCGTCGTATCGTAATTCCCAATGCCACGGTGTACACCAGTGCCGTCACCGTCAATAATGCCTATCAACGTCGTCGCTGTGAATTTGTAGTCGGTATTGGCTATGAAGATGACATGCAAAAAGCCAAGAAGATTATTCTAGATATCCTGGATCGTAATCTGAATGTGCTGAGTCAACCAGGCTTCTCGGTCAATGTCACTGCGCTGGCAGATTTCTCAATTAATTTAACGGTACGCTGGTGGGTCAATACCACAGAAACCAGTACCTCAGCCTCTATCAGTGAAATCCAAGAATTGGTGGTGACTGCTTTTGATGAGAAAGGCATCTCAATTCCTTACCCAGTACAAGAAGTCAAAGTTTATCGGGGTGATCAATCTGAGCAGGCGGATAATTCAGACAAATAAGCGCCCTAAAATATTCGACACCGCTGTTTCGGTTCTTAAAATTCGGTTGCCTAAGCTCATCGCTTGGCAGCCGTTTTTGATAAGCAGATCGATCTCATAAGGAATAAATCCCCCTTCTGGACCAATCACCACACTACAGCGATGTCGAATCGCATACGGCATTGGCTGCTCAGCATAGGGATGCGCCACATAAGCAGGCTGTTCCGCAACAATCAATGTCGGTAAAACATCTTCAACAAAAGGTTTAAAGCGTTTATACAGCTGGATTTCGGGTGCTAGGGTATCGCCCGCCTGCTCCAAGCCCAAAGTCACATAATCATTCAGTTGCTGTAAAAACGGTGTTTGCCAATAGCTCTTATCCACGCGATAACTATGAATCAGGCTAATCCGTTCCACGCCCAAAGTCACCGCATCCATAATGATACGACGTAATACTTTAGGACGTGGCAAGGCCAGAATTAGATGCACGGGAAGCTTTGCAGGAACAACTTCTGTTTGAATTGGGCGAACGGTAATACCTTGTTCGCTGATACTGACCACTTCAGTTAAGTAGCGCTGGCCGGCTCGAATGCCCACTTTCAAGGTATCACCAACATTGAGCTGTAAGTGTTGGCGTAAATGCTGTAATTGCCTAGGTTGGTTAATCTGCCACACATCCACTGAGTGACATTGTTCAGTTTCAAGTAAAACGATATTCATGATGCAGCTATTTGTTGTAAGTAATGATCAAGGCACTGAATATGCTGTTGTAATGAACCTTTATTCGCCTGTAAAACCTGCTTAGCCTGTCTAACCAATTGCTGAGCATGTGCAGTATCCGCAAGACAAGCCAATAGCTGTTGCCCGACTTGCTCAGCATTTTCTCCAATTAAAATCCCTTGTTGTGCCACAAACTCATCCACAATGGTTTGAAAATTGAAATAGCGCGGACCAATCACTGTGGGCACATTCAGGACCATCGGTTCCAGAATATTGTGTCCACCGCCAGGCTCATTCAATGAACCACCGACAAAACAGGCTTGACTCAAGACATACCACAGCCACATCTCACCCATACTATCGGCAAGGAAGACTTGGGTATCCGCTTGAATCGATTGTTGCAGACTCCGGCGTTGGGTTTTTAAATTTAAACTTTGGCAGACTTGGTACACCTCATCAAACCGTTCCGGATGACGAGGTACCACGATACAAAGTAAATTCGGATTTGAATTTAAATGCGGCTGTAATTGTTTCAGTAAACTTTGTTCTTCAGGTGCATGGGTACTGGCTAAGGTCATAATCTGACGATTCGCCAATTGCCACTCTTGTTTGAGTTGCTGTGCTTGTAGTACAAAATGCTCTGGTGCAGCAATATCAAATTTAATATTGCCAACCACCTGACTTTTGGCAGGGTCAAGACCTAAATTGACATAACGCTGTTGGGTTGCGACATCTTGTGCCAGTAGCCAAGTGAGTTGTTGTAGCATCGGTTGCGTTAAACGACGAACCTTGCCATAACCTTTGGCTGATTTTTCAGAAAGACGTGCGTTCAATAAAATACAGGGAATCTGTTGTTGTTGTTGTGCTTCGGCAATTAAATTGGGCCAGATCTCTGTTTCAACCAATGCCAATAGTCGTGGTTGATACAGATTAAAAAATCGCTTTAATAATGCTTTTTGATCGACAGGCAAATAGACTGCCTGAAATAAATCGAGATAAGGGGCTTTTAAAAATAGGGATTTCGCCCGTGCTTGACCGGTCTTGGTGGTATTGGTCACTAAAACCGGATGACCTAATTTTAAATAATGTTCAATTAATGGCTGTGCAGCGTTGGTTTCACCGACTGATACCGCATGAAACCAAATCGTTGCTAAATTTTTAGGAGGCTGAAACGGCCCAAACCGCTCAATACATTCCTGTTGAAACAGCACGTCACTTTCTGCCCGTTGTTTGATTTTCCAGCGGTATAAGGGCTTGAGACAAGCCAATAGAACGTTATACCAAAACGGTGTTTGCTGTGCTGCTGTATTCTGCGCCATCCGAGACCATAATTTACAAGGTGATTGCTGCTCATTATGCGGAAATTAAAACAAAAACTCATGCAATTTTGGTAAATCACATGAGTCATTTTTTAAAGTTTTAAAACAGATTAAGCTTCTAACTGTTCAAAGGCAGGATAATCGGTATAACCCTCAGCCCCTTCACCATATAAGGTTTGTGGCTGAAGTGGGTTTAAAGGTAAATCATGTTGTAAACGTTCAAATAAATCTGGATTGGCAATATATTGTTTACCAAATGAGACGGCATCCGCTTGACCTGTCGCCAAAATGCGTTTCGCAGAATCCGCAGTTAAACCTTCATTGGCAATCCACACACCTTTAAATTTAGGACGGAGTTGTGGCAATAAACTATCTGCAGCCTCATACTCACGCGTGAAAATAAAGCCCACATTACGCTGATCTAGTTGCTCAACCACATAGCCAAAAGTTGCCAATGGATTTTCATCACCCATATCGTGCGAATCACCGCGTGGTGCAAGATGTACACCCACTCGACCAGCACCCCATACCTCGATAAAGGTATCTACGACTTGGAGTAATAAACGCGCACGATTTTCAATTGAACCGCCGTATTCATCATCACGATGATTGGTACTACTTTGTAAGAATTGATCGATCAGATAGCCATTCGCCGCATGCAATTCCACACCATCAAAACCAGCAGCTTTAGCCTGTTCCGCGGCATTTCTATATTGCGCAACGATTTCTTGAATTTCTTCATGCGACAAAGCACGCGGTGTCACAAAAGGACGCTTTGGACGAAGTAAACTCACTTCACCTGCAGGTTGAATCGCACTTGGGGCCACTGGTGTATCACCATCCAATAAGTCTGGATGTGAAATACGACCAACATGCCACAGCTGAACCACAATTTTTGAACCTTGTGCGTGTACGGCTTCAACAATTTTATGCCATGCCTGCGCTTGTTCTTGTGACCACAAACCTGGCGTATTGGCATATCCCGCTGCTTTTGGGCTAATCACCGTTGCTTCGGTAATAATAAGACCAGCATTGGCACGTTGTTGATAATATTCCACCATCAAATCGTTTGGAATACGCTGTGCACCACTACGCGCTCTAGTTAAAGGAGCTAAAACCAAGCGGTTTTTAATCGTGAAATCACCTACTTGCAAAGTAGAATTTAGTTCAGCCATGATCGCCTCAACTTACACTTCTTCGATTTAAAGTGCTTGTTTTAAATGTTCGATATATTGCTGAATCAAAGCTTCATTACGCGTAAAATAAGACCACTGCCCATATTTCTCAACCTTAATCAAACCCGCCTGTTGCAATACAGACAAATGATTCGACATGGTCGATTGCGCAACTTTTCCTAAACGTTCGATGTGCCCTGCACATACTCCCCGTTCAAAACTACCACCACATTGCTCAACGGGTAGAAATTGCTCAGGCTCTTTTAGCCATTGCAAAATCTGTCGACGTAATGGATTGGCTAAGGCTTTGCTTATAACATCAATATCCATAGACTCACCACGTTTCTCAAGCGGCAACGCTTTGTTCAGCACCTGAAACCAGTATATCGAACTTTTTAAATATTAATATCCATTTTTTTCGATATTAATATCATATTTTTTCGATTGACCTGCCGATGCTGAACGAGATTGCCGTTTTAATTGGATTAAAACTTATAAACCTTGTTTCAAACTTGCTTCGATGAACTTATCTAAGTCACCATCTAACACTGCTTTGGTATTAGAATTTTCCACACCTGTACGCAAGTCTTTAATACGTGAATCATCTAGGACATACGAACGAATTTGACTTCCCCAACCGATATCTGACTTCGAGTCTTCTAAGGCTTGAGCAGCTTCATTACGTTTGCTCATCTCGAGTTCATAGAGCTTGGCACGTAATTGCTTCCACGCATGGTCGCGGTTGGCATGTTGTGAGCGTTGGTTCTGACAAGCCACCACAATCCCTGTCGGCGCGTGAGTTAAACGAACCGCAGAATCGGTTTTGTTAATGTGCTGACCACCCGCACCCGAAGCACGGTAAGTATCGGTACGAACATCGGATGGATTGATATCAATTTCGATATTGTCATCAATCTCAGGTGAGATAAATACCGCAGAGAATGAAGTATGACGGTTGTTGTTACTGTCAAATGGTGACTTACGGACTAAACGATGTACGCCACTTTCAGTACGTAACCAACCATAAGCAAATTCACCATCCACACGGATCGTTGCTGATTTAATTCCAGCAACATCACCGTCTGACACTTCCATCAATTCAGCTTTAAAGCCATGACGTTCGATCCAGCGCAAATACATACGCAATAACATCGATGCCCAATCCTGTGCTTCTGTACCACCTGAACCTGATTGAATTTCAAGGAAGCATGGATTTGGATCCATTGGATTGCTAAACATACGGCGGAATTCAAGATTGCCCAATGCTTCTTCAGCACTGTCTAATTCTGCTTGCACATCAGCCAATAAACTTTCATCATCTGCTTCAACCGCAAGGTCAAGCATGGCCTTGGCATCATCTAACTGTTCAGCAAGACGATCAAACACACCAATGGTATTTTCTAAACTGCCCTTTTCTTTGGCGATGGTTTGAGCACGGTTCTGATCATTCCAAATCGCAGGGTCTTCTAGTTCTCTTAAAACTTCTTCTAAACGCTCAACCTTTAGATCGTAGTCAAAGATACCCCCGTAGTGTTTGGCTACGATCAGATAAGTCTTTCAATTGAATTAAATACGGATTAATTTCCACGCGTCTGTTCTCACACTATTTTTTCACTTAATCCGCTATTTTAACATAACTGTTTTAGTCGACACAGCCATGTCATTTTGAATACATAGGTTTATTAAAATTGGCTTTATTTATAAATTCATTTGATCTTTAAAATATTTCTGAATCCTGATCTTACTCGTCCCATCGTGTAAAAATTAGACTAAAAACACTAAAACACATAATTCCTCCTAAGTTTTAATAAATCAAAACATTGGTTTTTTATCAATAAATATCAACAATATAAAATGTCAAAATTACAAGTTAATTACATTTGTACAGTTTGATTACCTTATCAAGATTGACGATCATGAAAATTGCTCTAGACTCAAGTTGTAACAAAACATGTATCAGTGTTTAACACTTGGTTTAAATCTTAATGAGGAAACAACCATGAAAAAATTAGCAATTGCATCAGCACTTTTATCTGCAATCGCAGTAACAGGAACTGCTCATGCTTATCAAGCTGAGGTAGGTGGTTCTTATACCTATAAAGACCAAGATCGTTTTGGTGACAGTGATCGTTTCAGCATAGACGGTAAATATTACTTTAACCCAGTACAAACACGTAATGCCCCACTTGCAGAAGCAGCGTTCCTTGACCGTGCGAGCAATGTAAAAGCACAATACGCTTATGAAAAAGATGATGCATTCAAAAACAATCAATATGGCGCAGGTATTGAATACTTTATTCCAAACAGTGATTTTTATTTAAGCGGTAATATTGGTCGTGAAGAAATCAAACCAAATTCTAAATATGCAACTGATGAAGACAAATTAAAAATCAACCATTACTCAGCTGAAGTGGGCTACTTACCAGCACCAGGTTTATTGGTTGCTGCGGGTGCAAAAACTGTTGACGTGAAAGATGGCGACCGTGAAACTAGCCCGACCCTTCGTGCCAAGTATGTGACTCAAGTTGGTCAAAACGACGTGAACTTAGAAGCATACACTGCTTTTGGTGACAACAAAGAAGTGAAATTAAAAGGTGATTACTTCATTGATAAAACTTTAAGCGTTGGTGTGGATTATCAAAAACTTGATTATGACAACACTTTCATCAATTCAAATGAATGGGGTATTTCTGCGAAGAAATTCTTCAATCAACAAGTGAGCTTGGAAGGTCGTGTAGGTTTCGGTAACGATAAATCATATATTGATAATGACTATACTTCATTCGGTCTTCGTGGTGCATATCGCTTCTAAGACTTGAACAGAAGTTTGTAACATCGGAAACGCCCTGAATCATTCGGGGCGTTTTTTATTGCCAATCTCGTTTTCTTATCATTTTCAATCCTCCTCCTTACAGATCTTTTTTAGCTGAATCCTTTATTTAAAAATTGACGCTTGTCTATTTTTGAATACACTACTCCGTGTAACAAAATATGTATTATTTTTAATCGGGGGAATTTTCTAATGAAAAAATTAAGTCTTGTTGCAGCACTGTTAAGTGCTTGTTTTGCAATTAATGCCCATGCTTATCAAAGTGAAGTCGATGCTGCCTATGAACATATCGATATGGATGAGGGGAAAGGCAACAGCGCGGTAATCACGGGTAAATATTATTTTAACCCTGTACAAACCCGTAATGCGCCTTTGGCAGAAGCTGCTTTCTTAGATAAGGCATCAAATATCGGTGGCGGTTATGCCTATAGCAAACTGGAAGATGACGAAGATTCTAGTGACTTACAATTCAATATTATCGGCCTTCAAGGTGAGTTTTATATCCCTAACTCACAATTCTATCTTTCTGGTGCCTTACATCGTACCAATGTCAAAGCAACAATGAATGGTTTAGGCTCTAATTCTGAAAATGGCGATGGCTATAGTCTAGAAGCAGGTTTCTTACCAATCAATGGATTACTTCTTGCAGTGGGTGTTGCAGATTTATCTGATAGCCTAAATCCAGTTCAGATTGCTCAATACGGCTTTACCAATACACTTTCAAACGCTGCAATTGTGTCTGGCGAAAATGACGATACCGCGGTTTCTTTACGCGCGAAATATGTTTCTCAAATTGGTGGTTACTATACCAATTTCGAAGCACTCAGCTATATTGGCGACGAAACGACGTATCGCCTAGGCGCTGATCTTTATCTTGATTCAACACTTAGTGTTGGTCTCTCATTTGCAGATTCTACCGCTGATGATTCAGACAGTGTTTTCAATGTTCACGCTCAGAAATTCTTTACTCCTCGATTTGCTGTAGGCATTGGTTATACCACAACAGATGGTGTTGATTCTTATGGTCTTAACGGTACTGTCCGCTTCTAATCAATAGCGTAAACGATTAAAAAATCCGCTCTAATGAGCGGATTTTTTATTGTTTTAAATAAGCGATTTGCAGTTGCAGACTGGTATTGCCATTAAAGACATTACGTTCCAGTGTATAGACCAGATCGACATGGCCCAGCATGGGATCAAATTCAAAACGATCTTTGGCATTAAAGGCAATGGCATCGACCGAATGTGGTCCGACCGCCAGTTTCAACTTCAGATGCTGTTCTTTCAACCAGCGATAATCAATGACTTTGAAGCGTCCCTCGAATTGAGGTAATGGAAATTTTTGTCCCCACGGGCCCAGTTGTTCGATCCAGTCCAGGGTTCCCAAATGCAGATCGGCATCGGTCAATTCACCATCCGTCCACAAAGTCGCTTGAAATAGATCCTCATCCATCTCGGCAATCGACTGGGTAAATACGCTTTTAAATGCCTCAAAATTTTCTTTTTTGAGGGTTAAACCTGCGGCAGCAGCATGCCCGCCAAAATGACTGACCAAGTGCGGATAATGTTCTGCAACTTGCTCAATGGTATCGCGAATATGAATGCCATCAATCGACCGTGCTGAACCTTTAATATGCATGCCATCTTCATCGGGCGCAAACACTAAACTTGGACGATGGAATTGCTCTTTTAAGCGCCCAGCCACAATACCAATCACGCCTTGGTGCCATTGTTCATCAAACATTACCAGTGCTGCAGGTAAATGCTCTTTTTCCAGCTGAATATGTTGCAACGCATTTAACGCTTGCTGCTTCATTTCAGTTTCAACCTGACGGCGTTCGATATTGAGCTGATTCAATTGTTGTGCTAAAGGATAGGCTGTTTGCATATCAGCAGCGAGCAGACACTCAATCCCAATACGCATACTTTCCATGCGGCCTGCCGCATTAATACGTGGACCCACGACAAAGCCTAAATCCTGTGCGCGAAGGCTAGCAGCATCACGACCGGCAATATCCAATAAGGCTAAAATACCTGCACGACATTGATGTTGCTGAATTCGCTTTAATCCAGCATCAATCAGGATACGATTGTTATAGTCCAGTGTCGCAACATCGGCGTAGGTTCCCAATGCCACTAGATCCAAATACTGCGTTACCTTGCTAGTCGTTTTACCTTGCTGAGTTCGTAAACTTGCCAGTCGAGCCAGCACATAGAAAGCCACGCCTACCCCAGCCAAAGCCTTACTTGAAAACGCACAACCCAGTTGGTTCGGATTGACCACAGCTTCAGCACTTGGTGTCGGCTTAGTAGTTAAGTGATGATCTGTAATGATCACCTGCATCCCTAATGCTTGAGCCGTGTCTACACCGGCATGGCTGGAAATCCCGTTATCGACTGTAATCAAAAGATCTGGCTGATAGCTTTGCTGAGCCAATTCAGCAATTGCCGGAGTGAGCCCATAACCATACTTAAAACGATCAGGCACCAGATACTCAACTCTGGCTCCCATGTCTTGTAGAACAAGAACCATTAGAGCGGTACTGGTCGCCCCATCGGCATCGTAGTCACCAACAATCACAATCTGTTTTTGCTGATCAATGGCTTGATCAATCAAGGCCACCGCCTGCTCCAACCCCTTAAGTTCTGGAGATAGCAAGTGCTTAAGTTTCAGCTCCAACTCTTGCTCAGACTGCACGCCACGTCTTGCCAAAATCTCGGCAATAAACGGAGGCACGCCCTGAAACTGTTCAGGGCGTGTCAGCAACGGTCTTTTTTGAATTTGAATCTGGGTCATTTATGGCATCAAACGCTGGATAGTCCAAAGACCATTTTGCTTTTCATAACTTAAACGGTCATGTAAGCGATTTGGTCGCCCTTGCCAAAACTCATAATAATCTGCTTCCAGACGATATCCGCCCCAAAATTCAGGCTTATCCAGTTCAGCTTGAGCTTGGCTTTGCAGCGCCTGAAAGCGTTGTTGCAATAACTCACGGCTTTCAATCACCCCACTCTGCGGGGTACTGATATGTGCTGCGATCTGGCTGTCACGTGGACGTTTATGGTAGTAATCCGTTGATTCCTGTTCAGAAATCTTGATGACCTTGCCACCAATACGGATCTGACGCTCTAGACTCGGCCAGTAAAACAGCAATTCGGCATAGGGATTTTCTGCTAAATCCAATCCTTTTTGGCTGTCATAATTGGTATAAAAATCATACCCCGCTACGGTAGCACCGCGTAACAATACGGTACGCACATGCGGGCGACCTTGAGTATTTGCAGTCGCTAATGACATGGCATAAGGCTCATGCAAATGTGCTGCAAGGGCATGATTGAACCAGTTCAGGAATTGCGCATGTGGCTCAGCACTGATCTGGGCTTCATGTAATTCACCCTGCTCATAGCTCAAACGCAACTCACTGAGGTCTTTAATCACATCACTCATGCTAGCTCTCCCTTAAGCAGCTTGGGCTTGAGCGCGTACTGCATCTGCTAAATGATTCGCCAAAGCCTCAACTTCTTGCTGCTGATCACCTTCCACCATGACACGAATCACAGGTTCTGTACCTGATTTACGGATCAACAAACGACCTCGACCTTTGAGTTGCTGCTCGGCTTTTTCAAATTCTGCAACCAACGCAGGAATCGAATAAGGGTCGATCATATGTTGTAAGCGAACATTGACCAACACCTGTGGGAATAACACAAAGCCATCCACCAACTCATGTAAGGCTTTACCTTGTTCAACCATCACCGTAAGCACTTGTAACGCTGCAATAATCGCATCCCCTGTGGTGCTCTTATCCAAAGTTAGAATATGGCCTGATGGTTCACCACCTGTGACCCAATTCTTTTCTTCTAGGGCTTGTAATACATAACGGTCACCGACTTTGGCACGAACAAAGCCAACCTCCGCTTGTTGCAAAGCCAACTCCAGTGCCATATTACTCATGACCGTGCCTACAACACCTTGGGGCTTATTCTTCGCCTGTGTTGCCAGGATATACAGGATATGGTCACCATCAATCAATTGACCATTTTTATCCACCATCACCACACGATCTGCATCACCATCGAAAGCAATCCCCACATCGGCTTGATGTTCCAAAACTGCTTTCTGCAACTGTTCTGGATGGGTTGAACCACAGTTTTCATTGATGTTCAAACCATCAGGCTCATTAAATAATGGAATGACTTTGGCGCCAAGCTCACGGAACACCGATGGACCTACGCTATAGGCTGCACCATTAGCACAATCCACCACGATTTTTAAATTACGTAAGTCGAAATGGTACGGGAAAGTCGATTTACAAAATTCGATGTAGCGACCATTGGCATCTTTAACACGGACACTCTTACCTAAATTTGCGGTGTCCTCAATCAACAACTCTTTTTCCAGTTCCTGATTGATTTGGTCTTGTAGAGCATCTGGTAATTTTTTACCTTCGCTGGAAAAGAATTTAATGCCATTATCAAAATAAGGGTTATGCGATGCAGAAATTACAATCCCAGCATGTGCATGCAGTGCACGGGTAAGGTGCGCAATCGCTGGGGTGGGTAATGGCCCCAATAAATGTACATATACCCCTGCGGCATTCAGGCCTGCTTGTAAAGCAGCTTCTAAAATATAACCCGATAAGCGCGTGTCTTTCCCCAGCACCACAATTGGTTTATTTTTAGGGCTATTTCTTTTTAATACTTTTCCTGCGGCAAAGCCTAACTTTAATGCAAATTCTGGCGTAATTGGCAGTTGTCCAAATTTGCCGCGAATTCCATCAGTACCAAAATAACTCATCTTCTACTCACTTTCTTATCTTGATCTGGTCTGTAACCATATCTTTCTTCATCTTGTTCACTTTACACCAAAACAAAAAAAACCGTCAGTGGCCTGACGGTTTTTCAATCAGCAAAATTACCAAAAATCAACCAACTCGATAGTTTGGTGCTTCCTTGGTAATGGTCACGTCATGAACGTGCGATTCAGACATGCCTGCTGACGTAATTTTAACGAATTTTGCATTTTGACGAAGATCTTCAATCACAGATGAACCGGTATAACCCATCGAGGAACGTAGACCACCCATCATTTGATGGACGATGTTACCCATTGGCCCTTTATATGGAACTCGACCTTCAATGCCTTCTGGGACTAACTTTTCAGCACCCGCTTTAGCATCTTGGAAATAACGGTCAGCAGAACCAGATACACCCGCCATTGCACCCAATGAACCCATGCCACGATAGGCTTTGTAGTAACGGCCTTGGAAGAATTCAACTTCACCTGGCGCTTCTTCAGTTCCAGCGAGGAGTGATCCCACCATAATCGTGCTTGCACCTGCGCCAATCGCTTTCGCCATATCGCCAGAGAAACGAATACCGCCATCTGCAATCAAAGGAATTTGATCTTTCAATGCATTCGCAACGCTATCAATTGCAGAAATCTGTGGCATACCAATACCCGCCACAATACGTGTGGTACAAATCGAACCAGGGCCGATACCGACTTTTACGGCATCTGCGCCTGCATCAAGCAATGCCAACGCTGCATCACCAGTCGCAATGTTGCCGCCAATCACTTGCACTTGTGGGTAATTAGCTTTAACCCAACGTACACGTTCGATTACGCCAGCGGAATGACCATGTGCGGTATCCACCACAATCGCATCAACACCAGCATCAACCAAAGCTTCAACACGGCTTGGTGTTTCAGCACCTGTACCTACCGCAGCACCTACACGTAAACGACCCAAATCATCTTTACAACTATTTGGATAGCTCTCGGCTTTACGGAAATCAGTCACCGTAATTAAGCCTTTCAGCTCATTCTGCTCACCCACCACCAAAACTTTTTCAATGCGGTGTTTTTGCAATAATGCTTGGATATTTTCTTTCGACTCGCCTTCACGTACAGTCACAAGGCGATCTTGACCTGTCATGATATTGCTAACAGGCTGCTCAAGATTGGTTTCAAAGCGGGTATCACGACCCGTCACGATTCCAACCACTTTGCCGTCTTTCACAACAGGTACGCCACTAATATTATTGGCCTGAGTGATTGCAATCAATTCACGAACTGTTGTTTCAGGGGTGACCGTAATTGGATCTTTCACCATACCTGCTTCAAATTTTTTCACACGACGGACTTCAGCGGCTTGCGCTGCGATATCCATGTTTTTGTGCAAAATACCAATACCGCCGTTTTGCGCCATCGCAATCGCCATACGTGACTCAGTCACCGTATCCATTGCAGCAGAAACGAGAGGGATATTAAGTTGAATTCCGCGAGTTAAACGTGTCTTTAGGGAGACATCTTTTGGGAGAACAGTTGAGTAGGCAGGAAGTAATAAGACATCATCGAAGGTTAACGCTTCTTGAACGATGGTCAGCATAACAATCTCACTGGTAATTTCCGTGAGCTATTATAAACAAATTTCGATGTGATTTTCATTTTCTATGATGAAAATAATTTGAATCTGTGCTGAGCACAGAATTTGCTCAGCCATTTATTGACACAGATGACATCAAGCTGGTCAGCATACCTGATCATAATGATCATGTTTTTCAAATAGCTGTGTCCAATACCTAACCACGAGATTAAAGAATCTAGGATCGTGTCTTGCTGCAAGCGAAGACTACACCTTGCTTCAACTTAAATGACTTTATATATAAATAGAGCAACCCAACTGTTGCCCTATCCCATCTAGAAGCCATGATGTTTGCTTAGTCGCTACCGAAAGAGAAAAAGGAAAAGACTTAGCTCATTTCAGCGGGCAGACTAAAGACATATTCATTCATCAAGTCTACGCCACACTCTAAAGTTTCAATCCAGTCCAAAAACTGAGTGATCATGGTCTTGCCGACAAAGGCCGTACCGTGTTGCGGCACAATCATCTCTAAATCCATTTGCCGTACCATATTCACCCACAAACGAATGACTTTATTGGAACACATATAACGCTGGTGAAAACCCTTCATTTTTTTGATGTGTGCGTCAAAATCAGTAATCGGCAGACTGGCATCGTCGACAATGGAAGCGCCCATATCCCCAGAAAATAGAATTTTTGCGGTTGGATCATAAAACTGGAAATTCCCCACCGAATGTAGGAAATGTGCAGGCACTGCAACAATAAAAGATTCACCCAAAGGAATAATTTGCCCTGTATCGGACAGTTCAATCAGACGTTCTTCCCAATTGCCTTTCATTCGATCACTCATAAAAGCTGAATTCAAATGTGGTAAAAAGCGCGCCCACAGCTTAGAGGCCACGACTTTGGCATCGGTATACACCAACCAACGCGGCATTGAGGTAATAATGTCAGGGTCTTGATGCGAGGCCATTACATAGTCAAGATTTTTCAGTTTGGTATAACGATTGAGTTCCATGGTTAAGGGAACATAAGTGAGATCACCACCAGGATCTAAGACAGCGGCACGTTCATGATCAATAATTAAGAATTGATTAGCCTGAATGCCTTCCCCTTTAACCAAACTGGTAAAACTAATGCATTTATGTGTACCATTATCAAACAATATTTGCGATGTTGTCCGCTCAAAACTCATAACCACCCCAGAAAAATTCTTTAAATATGAAATATTTTTAATTCCATAATAAAATAATGGGATTTAGCTCATGTTTCAATCAGATATTGGATTTTTATCATAATTGATAAGAAAAAGCCCATCACATTTGGATGGGCCATCGCTGATTTAAAATTCAAACCACTTAGAAAAAGTAATGCTGCACTAAAGTAGAGACACCGACAATCAAGAAAATTGCAGCACCAATTTTATGGATCAATGAAATTGGCAATTTATCTGCCAGCTTATTACCAATAAATACCGCAGGTGCATTGGCAAGCATCATTCCAAATGTTGTGCCCAGCATCACCCAGAACACACTGTCAAAACGTGCCGCTAAAGCGACAGTTGCAATCTGGGTTTTATCACCAATTTCAGCCAAGAAGAACAAAATGAAGGTAGCACCAAATACCCCGAATTTCTGCCATTTATTGATGTTTTCAGTTTCATCACCCAGTTCATCTGGAATCAGCATCCAGATCGCCATTCCGATAAAACCAAGTGCCAAAATCCATAATAGAATTTCAGGGCTGAGTACGGTGGTAATCCATTGTCCCAAGACAGCAGAAATACCATGGTTGATCGTGGTGGCTAATAGAATGGCAATTAAAATCGGAATTGGTTTACGGAAACGTGCTGCAAGCAAGAGTGCGAGCAATTGTGTTTTATCACCCATTTCAGCAAGGGCAACAATTGAGGTGGAGATGAGGAATTCATACATAATTGAATGCTCTGGCTAGCAAAATATACCGATGACCTACCGCTCCTGCTAGCCAAAATCAAATAGATTGATGCAGAGTGGTAAATCAAAGGTCTTGCCAACAAAAGCACAGCTGAGAAGCTGTTCTTGGTTCTTTGCTATGATGACCATGTTCAGTTGAACAATTATGTTGATCATCACCTCTTTACTTTGCGTAAAGAGCGGCTACTCCCCAATGAAGTGAAGCTATTTTAGCAAACAATAAAATGGTTTTGAATGGTTAAACCCAAAATTTTTGGTAACTCCAAATGAGCACACGTAATAAACCGAGAAAAAAAGCCAAATAGGCACTAAGCCCCAAAAAGCCAAAACCACCCCAACCGCTTGCCCCGCCTACATTTTGGGCTTGATATTCCATTGCCATCACGACAGTCGCAAGCAACACTTCAAACCCCATCACCACATACATCACCCAATCCCAGGGGAAATGTAAAAAGCTGACCCATAGTCCCATCGCCACAAAAACAATGAGTAATAAAGGCAGCATCATCCGATAAATCACCAACATCCCTGCTCCTTCAAGCAATGAAAATTTATTCTCAGTTCAACATAACATAAATAAAGCCGTATTTTTTTCCAGCCTAAAACAGAAAACCCCGCCAAAGCGAGGTTTTCAGAATTCAAAAAGCGATTAGAGCAATAAGCTACGAATATCTTTCAACAATTTAGTCAGCTTATTGGTAAAACGTGCCGCATCAGCACCATTAATCACACGGTGGTCATACGATAACGACAATGGCAGCATTAAGCGTGGATCAAAGTCTTTACCATTCCATACCGGTTGCATGGTCGCCGGTGAGATACCCAAAATCGCAACTTGCGGCCAATTGACCAACGGCGTAAATGCGGTACCACCAATACTACCCAAGCTGGTAATGGTAAAGTTAGCACCTTGTAAATCTTTCGGTGACAATTTACGATCACGGGCTTTTTGGCTGAGTTCGGCCAATTCCGTCGCGATTTGCTTAATTGATTTTTGATCAGGATTACGCAGTACAGGAACCGTCAAGCCATCTGGTGTTGCAACCGCAATCCCCATATGGATTTCGTTACGCAGCAATACTGACTTTTGATCATCGGCCAAATGCCCCGCAAAATATGGCTCTTCTTTTAACAAGTGCGCAACCGCCTTCGCAATAAAGGCCAAGATGGTTAAGCTCAAACCTTGCTTTTTAAAGCCATCTTTCAGTTCGCCACGCCATGCTTCAAGCTCGGTAATATCCGCCAAGTCAAACTGTGTCACTTGCGGAATAAAGTTATTCAATGACAATTGCGGTACAGACACTTGCTGTAAACGCGTCATTGTTTTCACTTCACCACCACCAAATGCACTAAAGTCTGGCAACTTCGGCAAGCCTGAAGCCACTGGAGCGGCTTGCGTTGCAGCAGCGGGTTGTGGTGCGGTCAGACGTGTTTTCACATAAGCAAAGACATCGTCCTTCATCACACGGCCATGTTCACCAGATGCTTTCACCTGTCCAAGAACTACACCTAACTCGCGAGCCAGTTTACGTACCGCCGGTCCAGCATAAACTTTGGCATTGTCAGCTTCTTGCGCTTTGGTCAGCTTCTCAGCTTGCGCTGGCGCACTCGGTGCTGCTGTCGCTGCCGCCTGTGGTTTTGCTGCTACAGCTTGAGTCGCAGGTGCAGCGGCTGCTTGAGCTTTTGGCGCTGCTGATGCAGCGGCCGAGCCACTCACTTCAATCGTTGCCAAAGCCACGCCTTGACGCACTTCTTGATTGGCGGAAACATGAATTGCTTTTACAATGCCTGCTACTGAACTTGGCACTTCAACCGAAGCTTTGTCCGACTCAACCACGCATAAGCTTTGTTGAGCTTCAACGCGATCACCCACATTGACCAGAATTTCTGAAACCAGTGCTTTTTCTACACCCAGATCAGGCACTTCTATTTCAACATTACCTGTTGAGGTATTGCTTGCAGCTGGTGCTTCTGTAATTCCGGCTGGCGCTTCTGTTTGAGCTGGGGCTGCTTGAGGCTCAGATGACGTTGCAGCGCTCGCAGTCTTGACCTGAATTAAGACCACGCCTTCTTTGATGCTGTCGCCTTCTTTAATCTGGATCGCTTCCACAATCCCCGCAACCGAACTTGGTACTTCTACTGTCGCCTTGTCCGATTCAACCACCACAATACTTTGTTCAGGTTCAATCTGATCACCGACTTTCACCAGTACTTCTGCAACCAAAGCTTTTTCAACACCAATATCTGGAACTTTGACATCCACAACCTGACTAGCTGTCGCTGTTGGAGCGGCAGCGGGTTGTGCTTTTGTTTCAGCTTCGACAGGTTTTGCTTCTGCTTTTGGCGCTTCCGCTTTCGGTGCTTCATTCGCAGGCGCTTCAGCAGCAGTCTCAGACTCAAGTTCGATCAAGGCCACACCTTCAGTGACCTCATCACCCTGTTGAACCAGAATACTTTTCACGATACCCGCTGCCGTGCTTGGCACTTCAACCGTGGCTTTATCTGATTCTAAAACCAAGAGGCTATCATCAACTGCAACATGGTCGCCCACTTTGACCAAGATTTCTGCAACGACGGCTTTATCTACGCCAATATCAGGTGCTTGGATTTGCATGATTATTTCCCCTCACCTGTTTGATGTTCATTGTATTCAGCAACGGCCTGAACTTCTGGATGCGCTTGTGGCGCCCATGCTACTGGACGATCCGTATCTAACTCAAAGTTAGAAATGGCATCTTTCACTAAACGCGCATCAACTTCGCCTTCATCAGCAAGTTTTTTCAATGTCGCAACAACGATATGCGCAGCGTCAACACCAAAGAAACTACGTAAGTTCGCACGTGTATCTGAACGACCGTAACCATCTGTACCTAATGCAACAAATGGACGACCATCTGGAAGATAGGCACGGATTTGTT
Organism: Acinetobacter proteolyticus; assembly: GCF_000367945.1. Lineage (GTDB taxonomy): Bacteria > Pseudomonadota > Gammaproteobacteria > Pseudomonadales > Moraxellaceae > Acinetobacter > Acinetobacter proteolyticus. Next base: position 3,243,711 of record NZ_KB849179.1, on the reverse strand, counting down.
CGCTATACGCACGCATATGATCTGTCGCAGAAACAACAATACCTTCGGTACCACGTAACTGTTGTGATACCCAAGATTCTTTCACGTCTTCAGTCAGTGGGTGTAAACGGTTGTATTCTTCACATACCATACCGTCACGCGACAACTCATTGAAGCTGGTGACACTCCACACATTAGAGTGGATCTGGTATTCATCACGCAAAATTTTCGCAGCTTTAATCACTTCACGAAGAATGACACCTGAACCCAATAATTGCACAGTGGCTTTTTCATCTTTTTCGAACAAGTACATACCACGTTTAATGCCTTCCTCAGCGCCTTCTGGCATTGCAGGATGCTCGTAGTTTTCATTCATTACGGTTAAGTAATAGAACACTCGCTCTTGGTTGACATACATACGTTGTAAACCGTCGTGGACAATCACCGCCAATTCATAACCAAAACATGGATCATAAGATACACAGTTTGGAATGGTGTTCGCCAAGATATGTGAATGACCATCTTGGTGCTGTAAACCTTCACCGTTCAATGTGGTACGGCCAGCAGTCGCACCAAGTAAGAAGCCTTGTGCCTGCGCATCACCAGCAGCCCACGCAATGTCACCAATACGTTGGAAACCAAACATTGAGTAGTACATGTACATTGGAATCATTGGCAAGTTATTAGTTGAATAACTGGTTGCCAACGCAGCCCATGCACTCATCGCACCCGCTTCGTTAATCCCTTCTTGCAACATGTGGCCGTCACTTGCTTCACGGTAATGCATTAACTGTTCTTGGTCTTCTGGGGTATATTTTTGACCGTGTGCAGCATAAATACCAAGCTGACGGAACATCCCTTCTAAACCAAAAGTACGCGCTTCATCTGGAACGATTGGCACGACGCGGTCTTTAATTGCTTTTTCTTTCAGTAAAGCCGCAATTAAACGAACCATCAGCATCGTGGTCGATTGTTCTTTACCACCTGAACCATTTAATACCGCATCAAATACAGAGAGTTCAGGAATCGCTAGAGTTTCACTCTCACGACGGCGTGCAGGTAGGTAACCGCCTAATGCTTCACGACGCGCCTTCATATACTTCATTTCTGGAGAGTTTTCACTTGGGCGATAGAATGGAAGCTCTTCTAACTTGTCATCTGTAAATGGCAGATTAAAACGATCACGTACATATTTCAAAGAATCGATCTGCATTTTTTTGATTTGGTGGGTTTTGTTCACCGCTTCAATTTCTTCAGACAAACCGTAACCTTTAACCGTTTTCGCAAGAATAACGGTAGGCTGACCTTTGGCTTTCATTGCTTCTGCATAGGCAGCAAACACTTTGTACGGGTCATGACCACCACGGTTAAGATTATCGATGTCTTCATCGCTTAAATCTTTGACCAATTCTGCAGCTTCTGGATACTTGCCAAAGAATTTCTCACGGGTATATGCACCACCTTTCACTTGATAGCGCTGGTACTCACCATCAACTGTTTCTTCCATCACCGCTTTTAAAGCACCAGAACTGTCCTGCGCAAGTAATGGATCCCAATGACGGCCCCACACTACTTTAATGACACGCCAGCCCGCACCACGGAATAAAGATTCTAATTCTTGAATAATTTTACCGTTACCACGTACAGGACCATCGAGGCGCTGTAAGTTACAGTTCACCACCCAAATCAGATTATCAAGCTTTTCACGACCTGCCAGTGAAATTGCACCCGTACTTTCTGGCTCATCCATTTCACCATCGCCAAGATAGGCCCAGACTTTACGGTCTTCTTCTTTAATCAAACCACGATTCATCAAATATTTTTGAATGTGTGCTTGATAAATCGACATGATCGGCCCCAGACCCATTGATACGGTCGGGAACTGCCAATAGTCAGGCATCAAATACGGATGTGGATAGCTTGGTAAACCATTACCGCCCACTTCGCGGCGGAAATTACTTAACTGTTCTTCATTTAAACGTCCTTCGAGGAAAGAACGTGCATAGATACCAGGTGCACAGTGGCCTTGGTAATAAATCATGTCGCCGCCGAAATTATTTGAGGCAGCACGGAAGAAATGGTTAAAGCCCACATCATACAAAGTTGCAGATGATGCGAAACTTGCAAGGTGACCACCCAAATCGTCGCCCGTTTTATTGGCACGCAACACCATTGCCAATGCATTCCAGCGAATCAAGGCACGAATTCGACGTTCCATATCCTGATCACCAGGCATGGCTGGTTGTTCTTCAACTGAAATGGTATTGAGGTAAGGCGTATTTAGGCGTTGGATTGGAACATGTTTTGCAATAGCCCGTTGATAAAGTTTTTCTAGTAAGAAAGCAGCACGCTCTGTGCCCATATGTTGTAATACTGAATCAAATGCTTCTTGCCATTCCTGGGTTTCTTGCGCGTCAGAGTCGCCATAAAACGCCATACAATTCACCTTTTCCCTTAAGTTATTTGTCAACCCTATTTTTATCATGTTTTGCGGTGATAGAGGTATTGCCCTAAATGAATGCAAAATGCCTTATTATTTTCTGACAAAATAGTCATTGACCGAAATGAAACAAAAAACATAAAAAATCGCCAATAAAGGCGATTTTTTCGGATATTTATATACAACTGTTAACAAATTACATTAAGGCAACATTGCTAAATAAGTTGATGGATTTTTCCGTTGACCATCTTTCACAACTTCAAAATGTAAATGTGGTCCGGTACAACGACCTGTACAACCGACATTGGCAATATGCTCGCCTGCACCAACACGGTCACCCGCATTGACCATTAAACGCGATGCATGTGCATAACGAGTGATGTAACCGTTGCCATGATCAATTTCAACATACTGACCATAACCTGTACCCCAACCTGATTTGGTCACGACACCCGGGCCAGTCGCATAGATTGGCGTACCTGATGGTGCAGCAAGATCAACACCTGAATGGTGACGGGTTGAACCTAATAGGGTGCGGTTACCCCAAGAAGAGCTGACACGGCCTTCTTGCAATGGATGACTCACCAACCAAGAATAACCTGTATTTGCAGAGAACGAAGAAGCTGTATTGTCTTGAGATGAAATCGCTGAACGACCATATTTCTTCTCGATCGTTGCATTGTTCAATTCAATGGTTTTTTCACGTAATTTAACTGACACATTCGATACGGCTGGCAGATCCATATCAGCAGAATGAGTATAAGAACCTTGAGCTAAGGTTTTTGATAATTGCTCTAAACGGTCATCACCTGTGGCTTGACCAATGTTCTGATAATCTGCGAAAGCAACCGAAGCAGCTGAAGCAGCCAATGAAAATGCGAGTAAAATACGACGCGTATGATGCATAAAAACCTCTTGAAACCGTCCTTCAAACGTTCCTTTATCATCTGTTCCTTGATAACAGTTGAAGCAAACGCTTAAGATGGACACATCACCTCCGAGGAAGTTCTATGTCTGAGCCTAACAACGTTTTCCAACAGAAAGGACAACACATAAAAACTGGAAACTTAACGTTTCTGACGACGCAAGTCACACAATGGAAACAACTTACGAAAATTATTCAACCCTTACTGCCCCAACCAGAGCAATGGCAGGTTGTTTGTTATCAACATGGCGTTTTGATCATAACGGGTGAAAATCAAGCAATGATTAGTCAACTCAGCTATTTACAAAGCCACTATGTTGCGCAGTTAGCTCAGCTCGAAGGACTCAAGGAATTACGAAAAATTCAAGTTCGGTTAAGAAACAAAACAGTTGTTTCTCGTGAACCCTCTCCCCCAACAAAAACACTAACATCAGAGACCCAAGAGCAATTGCGCAGCGCCGCTGAATATGTGAGCGACCCTAAGCTTAGCCAAGCTTTACTACGTTTGGCAAGCAATAAAAAGTAAACTGCATAGATTAAGTATTGGAATACACACTAGTTTTGTGTGATGAAAATCTCAGATTCAATTGTTATAATATAACATAGGCAATAAAAGACAATGACTTATGTCACACTCACATAAGGAATTGGACAATCACTCTCGTTATTAAATGTTACAATTTCATAACTGCTTGGATCGTTTTGAACATTGCGTAATAGCTGGTTGTTCAACGCATGCCCCGATTTATACCCATCAAACTTGGCAATAATTTGATGTCCAAGCAAATATAAGTCACCGACAGCATCTAAAATTTTATGGCGTACAAACTCATCGGCAAAGCGCAAACCTTCCTCATTGACCACACCGGTATCATCCACACCAATCGCATTTTCAAGACTTGCACCCAAAGCCAAATTATTGGCTTTTAAATAGTCTAAATCTTTCATAAAGCCGAATGTTCGTGCTTCACTCACTTCATAAACAAAGGTTTCTGTCGAAAAATCGATAGTCGCTGACTGGTATTCTTTGGCAAAGGCAGGATGGTCAAAGTCGATGGTAAAGTTCAGCTGGAAGCCTGAATGCGGTGAGAAAATGGCTTTTTTGTCGTCGATTAAAGCCTCTACTGGCTTTAAAATACGAATGAACTTCTTTGGCGCATCTTGCTCCGCCAGTTCACCTTGCATCAGCAAATAGATAAAAGGCCCTGCACTCCCATCCATGATTGGCACTTCGGATGCAGACACTTCAACAATCAGGTTATCAATTCCCAAGCCAGCAATCGCACTCATCACATGTTCAATGGTACCGACTTTAATGTCGTCACGCACCAGATTCGAACACATAAAGGCTTCTTGGATTAACAGCGCATTGGCGGTAATATCCACCGGAGGATTTAAGTCGATACGGCGAAAGACAATACCCCCATCAATATGATGCGGAACAAAATTAATCAGCACCTTTTGACCACTGTGCAGACCAATACCGCTCGCTTTCACCACACGCTTGAGAGTACGTTGTTTCAACATGCCATACCAACTTCATTTGCAAAAACCGATATAACTTAGCATATTTTGCCATTTTAAAAAAATAAAAAAGGGGGCAATTACTTGCCCCCTTTCGCTAAATATATGATTTTATTATTTACGCTGTTGATTTTTCAGATAGTCTTGAATGCTCATTGGCGATGATCTTGGCGTAGAACTTGCCGCAGCGCTCACTGGCGCCTCGGTATTTGTACGTTTGCTGATCGCAGGAACATCATCCTCATCCACCGATTGTTGAGCAGATTGAGAAACTGGTGCATGTGAAGTCACCGCACGACGCTTTTGATCAACTTCACTCGCATTACGGGTTAAACCTGTTGCAATAACTGTGACACGTAATTCATCACGTGCATCTGGATCAAATACCGTACCGTAGAAAATTTCACCTTCATCTAAGTCAACAATCTGGTTGACCACATCGGTAATGATTTCAGTTTCACGTAGGGTAATATCATCCCCACCCGTGATGTTAATCAATACACCTTTCGCATTGATAATATTCACATTATCAAGCAATGGGCTACGAATCGCCTGTTCAGCTGCTTGGCGCGCACGGTCTTCACCACGGCCTAAACCAGCACCCATCATGGCATAACCACGAGTACTCATGGCTGTTTTCAAGTCAGCAAAGTCAAGGTTAATATGACCACGATTCACCACAAGATCAAAGATACTGCGGACCGCATTCAACAATACATCATCTGCCTTTTTATAGGCATCTTTCATTGAGATATCGCCATATACGCTCAATAAGCGCTGGTTGGGAATGATGATCAATGAATCAACATGTGCCTCTAAAGCATCAATGCCTTTTTCCGCAGACTTTTGACGACGACGGCCTTCAAAGTTGAATGGCGTAGTCACCACACCTACGGTCAAGATACCCATTTCTTTGGCAACTTCGGCAACCACTGGCGCAGCACCAGTACCTGTACCACCGCCCATACCGGCAGTGACAAAGACCATGTCGGTACCTTCAAGATGCTGACGAATCACTTCACGGCTTTCTTCTGCCGCAATTTGACCCACCTCAGGATTCGCACCTGCACCCAAACCACGTGTACTTTGTTCACCCAATTGAATTTTAAACGGGGCATTCATGCTATCCAGGGCTTGTTTGTCAGTATTTGCACAAACGAACTTTACACCTTGAATGTCAGATTGCGCCATATGCTGCACGGCATTACCACCGCCACCACCAACGCCAAATACTGTGAAACGGGCTTGACCGTTGCCATTGTCTAGTTCATCTTCTATAAATTCAAATGAGGCCATGACCTTTAGATTTCCTAATATTAATGGCAGTTACTTCAGCCCGTTACTGCCCTGATTTTTAAACAACTGATGTTTAGGATGCTGTTCAATAATCGCTAGCTTGTCAAGTACAGTGGCAGATTTAGAACAACTTCCTAACAAATTTTCCCAAAAATAACTACAACTTAAAAGATGGCCTTTAATTTGCTATTTAATGCATTCCAACCATTGGCAACGCGATCAACAAAACTACGATCACTTGCCTCTTCTGGTTCTTCCACCGTATCTTGCAAATCACTCTGGCTAAACATCAACAAACCCGCTGCGGTTGCGTACATAGAACGACGCAAGGCTGGTAAATGCTGATCATCCGCATAGACCTGTAACGGCGGATTACCCAAGTGTGCCGAGACACCCAACATACGACGTGCCAGATTCACCATGCCTTCAATTTGACAGGCATCCCCAGTGAGTACCACGCCATGATAGAGACCATGAATGGCACCGCTATGCTCTAATTCTTCACGAATCAGGCTAAAGATTTCTTCATAACGTGCAATGATGATTTCTGCAAGCTCAATACGACTGATGGTTTGTGTGCCATCAATGCCTTGTACTTGAATCATGTGATCAGGCTTAACTACGCTCATATCCACGCAGCCATGCAAAATCTTGATGCGTTCCGCTTCTTCCGTGGTGGTCTGCAAAACAGCGGCAATATCACGGGTAACATTCTCACCACCACGTGGCAAGGTCCGTGCAAGCGCCAAACGACCATCCAGATACACGGCAATATTGGTAATACCCGCACCAATATCCACCAAGCAAACACCATATTCTTTTTCGTCTTTCAGCAGACTGGCTTCAGCGGTTGCCAAGCAAGACACCACCATTTTCTCCACCCCGATATTGGCGCCTTTCATGGCCCGATCAAGGTTTTGCATGGTGCTGATGGGCATCATCATCAACTGATAATGCCCCGTCATACTATGCGCCGACATATTGACTGGGTTTTGTACCCATTCAGCCGAATCACCCAGCTCAAAGCCCAATGGCACCGCACTGGCCAGATAATAATCTGGCGATACATGACTGGCTTTGGCCAACTCTAAGGCGCGTACCACTTCATTTGTCGTAATAATATGATCGTGGTTGGCGACTGGCGTACGGCCTGAGGCATAAAAACTTTGTAATTCAGTACTTGGAATCGACACCCATGCACTATGAATACGGCATTCAGCCATATCCTCTGCTTCGGATACCGCATTTTTAATCGCCGCAATCACCTTGTCTAGGCTAACAATCTTGCCTTTAACCATACCTCGGTTGCGAGCAGTTGCCATGCCAATGACCTGGATCTTATCCGGCGCATGGATCTTACCAATCAAAACTGTGACTTTATGAGTCCCAATATCAATCGCAACAACTGAGGGAACAGCTTCACTCATTACTTCAATACCATATCTTTAGTGTTGTTTAGGACCACTGCCCTTTATTTTAAGCCACGTATTATGGCTTTGCCTGAATTGCCCCTGCAAGGCTTGTGTCATCAATCGTTACAACTAACTGACCGTTGACAATCTTTGGCGGAGCTGCGTTCTTCCACTGAATAGCTAGGCCATTCCGATAACGCAGATCAATTGCCGTGATTTTTGACCATACAGGTTTTAAGTCCGTTTGTGCCAAATGGCTTAAACGCTGAAGCTTATTCATGGTCTGATCCTGATCTACAATAATCCGCAGGCCTGAATCAAACTGCATGAACCACGTCATACGCTCGGTTAAATACAATTCTTTTAATCTTAAATTCGCTGGATGAAACAGTTGATTAATTTCATTATAGCGACGCATCATCATTTTGGATTGGCTGGCTGGCCCATGCAGTAGCGGCAAGTTTGGATGTGCTGTTGGCACCGCCTCGCTAAATACATCACCATTGTCACTAAGCAAACGCCCTGTTCCCCAACGTGCAATCGCATGACGCGGCATCACCCGCACCCGAATTGCATTTGGCCAAGCCCGTGACACCACCACACGATCAACCCATGACACTTTTAATGCTTGATCTCGAATCTGTTCTAAATCTGAAGTGAAGTAGTTATCTTTAATAATTGGATTAAGATATTGAACTAACTGTTGATTCTCAACATCAGAATGGGTTCCCACCACCTGCAACTCCGCGACTCGAGCATCAGTCATGACTTTATACAAAGCAAACAGACCTAGTGCTAACACCGCAAATGCAATCACCAGCAAAATCCAACCGCCCGCATTCACCATCTTTTGTCGAGGTGAAGGAGGTTTCTCGTGAATCGAGCTGATGGCTGGCCGTGTTTTACGGCGCATCGAAGCAGGTAGTTGAGCCATAAAGTTAAGCCGACTTTGCTAAGGTTTGCTCTAAAATCGCAACGCAGAGCTGATCAAAGTTATAACCCACGGCTTGCGCCGCTTTTGGCACCAACGAGTGACTGGTCATTCCCGGAACGGTATTTACTTCCAGCAACCAGAAGTTGCCCTGCTCATCCTGCATCGCATCAATACGACCCCAACCTTCTGCACCGACCGCTTGGAAAGCGCGTAAACAAAGCGCCTGTAAGCTTTTTTCTTCCGCTTCACTCAGACCGCAAGGAATGCCATATTCCACGTCATTGCGTTGATATTTCGCTTCATAGTCGTAGAACGCCACATCTGCGGGTGGCTGTAACCGAATCACTGGTAATGGCTGACCATTCAAGAATGAAATGGTGAATTCACGCCCTGTGATCCATTTTTCTGCCATCACCACCGCATCGTGCTGGGTGGCTTTCTCAATCGCCGCAGCAAAGTCTTCTGCTTTTTCAACCTTACTCATGCCAACGCTTGAGCCTTCGTGCACAGGCTTGATAATCACCGGCAAGCCCAATTCTGCAATCACAGGTTCAAGATCTGTGTCTTTGGTGATAATACGGTACGGCGCAGTCGGCAGGTCACTGCCCTGCCAGATTTGCTTGGTTTTGACTTTGTCCATACCAATCGCAGAACCTTGTACACCCGTGCCGGTATATGGAAGGTTTAACCATTCCAATACACCTTGGATCTGACCGTCTTCACCACCACGACCATGTAATACGATAAAAGCACGATCATAGCCCACCAGTTCCGTCACACTACGATCTTGTGGGTCAAATGCTTCTGCCTGTACGCCCGAACGCAACAATGCCTCTAAAACAGCTTGGCCGCTGTCCAACGACACAGCACGCTCAGCCGACTTCCCACCAAACAACACAGCAACTTTGCCGAATTTTGCAGCATTTGACACGTTTATATCCTTAAAAAAACTTCATATATTCTATTAAATCCCTCCCCACCTCCCTTTTCAAAGGGAGGAGTTCCCCCTTTAACAAAGGGGGTTAGGGGGATTTGGCATACAAGCGATGCTGAGCCAATTCTACCGAAATTGCGCCAACGTTACCCGCGCCTTGTGTTAATAACAGGTCATTTGCTTGTAACACTTTTTGTAAAACGTTCGGTAAATTGCCTTCCACTGGATCGACCAAGATCGGTTCAACTTCGCCACGTAAACGAATACTACGAGCTAAAGCACGACTATCCGCACCCACAATCGGCTTTTCACCCGCTGGATAAACTTCCAGTAATAACAATTGATCGACTTGCGATAACACATCGACAAAGTCATCAAAACAATCACGGGTACGGCTAAAACGGTGCGGCTGGAACAACATCACCAAACGGCGGTCTGGGTGGCTGGCACGTGCTGCTTTAATGGTCGCTTCAACTTCTTTTGGATGGTGACCATAGTCATCCACCAACTTCACCAGGCCTTCGCCCACTTCATATTCACCTTGAACTTGGAAGCGACGCCCCACGCCACTAAAGCCTTCTAAAGCACGGCAAATCGCACCATCAGAAACACCTTCATCGGTTGCCACACCAATCGCAGCCAATGCATTCAAGACATTATGCAAACCAGGTTGATTGATAGTGACACGCAATGGCTCACGGTCTTTACGCAATACGGTAAAGTGCGATTGCATGCCTTCTTGTTCAACATCAACCGCACGAATATCGTTGTCTTCATCAAAACCATAGGTCAGGACTGGACGACCGACACGCGGTAAAATCTCACGGATATTGGCGTCATCACCACAAACCACAGCCAAGCCATAGAATGGCAGGTTATGCAGGAACTGAATAAAGGTATCTTTTAACTTATCAAAACTGCCTTCATAGGTGTCCATATGATCTGCATCGATATTGGTCACGATCGCAGCCATCGGTTGCAAATACAAGAAAGAGGCATCTGACTCATCTGCTTCCGCCACGATAAAACGGCTTTCACCGAGTGCTGCATTCACACCTGTACTATTCAGCAAACCGCCAATCACATACGTTGGATCAAGGTTTTCTTCTGCCAACATGGTGGTCAATAAGCTTGTCGTTGTAGTTTTACCGTGTGTTCCTGCAACTGCAATCCCGTGACGGTAACGCATCAACTCACCCAACATTTCCGCACGACGCACGATTGGGGTACGTTGTTCGATGGCTGCTTTAATTTCTGGATTTTCAGGATCAATCGCAGTCGATACCACCAACACATTGGCATTTTTAATATTGTCAGCCGAGTGACCAATAAATACTTTAATACCGTTCGCTTCGAGTTGAGCTGTGGTTTTCGACGCTTTAATGTCTGAGCCTGAAATTTTATAACCTTGGTTACTCAATACTTCGGCAATACCGCACATCCCTGCACCACCAATACCAACAAAGTGGATATTTTTAATACGGCGCATTTCTGGCACTTTAATCAGCTTTTTGGCTTGGTTTGGACTTGTAGGAGACATAAATAAACTCGAATTACAATTTTTTAATCAGATCAACCACATGCTGTGTTGCATTCGGTTGTGCTTGTTGACGTGCTTTTACAGCCATTTCAGAGAGTAGCTGACGATTTAATAAGGTTGCTAATAACTCGTCTAAAACAGCAGGTGTCATGTCTGCTTGCTGGCAAATCTTGGCTGCGCCAGCATTAGCCAAGAATTTCGCATTTGCGGTTTGGTGATCATCCACCGCAATCGGTAAAGGCACAAAAATCGCGGCCAAACCTGCGGTTGCCACTTCGGTCACCGTTAAAGCACCGGCGCGGCAAATAATCAAGTCTGCTTCACTATAGGCTTTTGCCATATCGTGAATAAAGGGCTCCACTTGAATATCTAAACTGGCAGGTGCACCTTGATACAGTGCCCGCGTGGCATCTTGCTTGTTTTGACCACACTGATGGAATACTTTGAGCGGAACATTGACCTTTTTCAAAGCTTCAGGCAAACGCTCATTCAACGCTTGAGCACCCAATGAACCGCCCACAATCAGAAGATTGATCGGCAATTGTTCTTGTTCACGGGTTTGATAACGCCAAGAAGGATTTAAAATCGCCGTGATTTCTGCACGTACAGGATTACCTGTGGTCACGACTTTATCACTGTTTGCAAATGTATTTGGAAAAGCCTGACACACGGTCTTGGCAATACGTGCCAATTGGGTGTTGGTAAAACCTGCAATGGCATTTTGCTCATGAATTAGCACAGGAATACCCAACAAACGTGCAGCCAAGCCGCCTGGGCCTGCCACATAACCACCAAAACCAGCCACAGCATCAATCTTGAGCTGTTTCATATAGCGCATAGCGCTGAGCGTGGCTTTTAAAATTTTAAACGGTGCACTGATTTTACGGACAAGGCCATTGCCGCGCACACCTTGAATATCAATTTGATAAATCGGAATATTTTGATCTTTCAGCAACCGATTTTCCATTCCCGTAGGCGTCGCTAACCAAGAGACTTGGCAGCCTTCCTGTTGCAGCTGTTTGGCAACAGCAAGCGCGGGAAACACATGCCCACCTGTACCTGCGGCCATCATCATGACATGTTTGGGTTTGTTCTGCGGTGAATTGGTCACGGTCTAATTCTTCAACTCAAAAAAGAAGGTTATCGTCTATTGTTTTCGGGAGTTATTTTAATCCTAAAGTTTCATTCACGAAAAGCGAATTTCACCTGTTTACAACAGAAAGCTGGGCTTTTTTCGATTCTTTGTTAAAAACAAGGTTCTGCCGATATACAAAAGCCCGTTTGACTGCCAATTTCGCTGACATTCAAACGGGCAATTCGGTCAAAAATGCAACTTTTTTAGTTTTTACGACCTGCTTCTAAAACATCAAAAAGATCATCGGCAATCGAGGTGCCAAATTGCGCATCAATCTCACGGATACAGGTTGGACTGGTCACGTTAATTTCAGTCACATAGTTACCAATCACATCCAAGCCAACAAAGACCAGACCTTTTTCACGCAGGAATGGACCGACTTTTGCCGCAATCAATTTATCATTTTCAGTCAGTGGGCGGGCTTGACCTAGACCACCCGCGGCCAAATTACCGCGCACTTCGCCATTTTGCGGAATCCGTGCCAAGCAATATGGAATCGGCTCGCCATTGACCATCAAGATGCGTTTATCGCCTTCGACAATTTCAGGGATATAACGTTGCGCCATAATTGGACGCGTACCCATTTCTGTGAGCATTTCCAAGGTCGAGCCAATGTTCACGCCATCTTGGTATAAACGGAAAATCCCCATACCGCCCATGCCATCCAAAGGCTTCACAATCACATCGCCATGTTCTTTGATAAATTCACGAATCAGACTTTGTTGTGAGGTCACCAAAGTAGGTACTTGTAATTCAGGGAACTGCGTGGCAAACAATTTTTCATTACAGTCACGTAGCGATTGTGGTTTGTTGATGATCCACACGCCTTCACGCTCTGCCTGTTCCAAAATATAGGTGGTATAGACAAAGTTCATGTCGAATGGTGGGTCTTTACGCATCAACACCACATCGTAATCCGCCAACGATTCTTTGCGCTGCTCACCCAATTCATAGTAATGGTTATAATCTTCAAATACTTTCAGTGGTGAGATCAGGCCAAAGGCTTTGCCTTGGTCGATATATAAATCGTGTTGTAATGCATAACCCAATTCATGTCCACGACGGTTGGCCGCCCATAACATCGCCATAGTTGAATCTTTTTTGAGATTCACAGTTTCAATCGGGTCCATCACCACCAGTACACGCATAATCTGACGCTCGTATTTTTAATCTTGGCAAAAAGTATAGCGAAGTTTGCGGTCAATCGTGAAACAAGTTGTATAAATATTAAAGATTAAAAAATCTATTTTGTTCAACTAATTACAACATATTAAAAATATTCAGCTTTATGATTTAATTTGTTTCGGATGAGGAAATCACCAGTAGATGTATCGTAGACCAGTCATTTCCATTTTCCTCATTTTCTAGGCTATTTATCGCAAAAGCTTTTGAATATCTTTGGCAATTTTTTCAGGTTTGGTGATTGGGGCATAGCGTTTGACCACTTCCCCTTTTTGATTGATCAGGAATTTAGTGAAGTTCCATTTAATGCTGCTGCCTAACAGACCTTTGGCTTCAGAAGTGAGATATTGATATAAAGGATGAGCGGTTGGGCCATTCACATCGACCTTGGCAAACATCGGAAAAGATACCCCATAGTTACGTTGACAGAAGCTGCCGATTTCTTCATTACTGGATGGATCTTGGTTGGCAAATTGATTACATGGAAAACCAAGAATCACCAGACCTTGCTGTTGATAGTCCTGATATAACTTTTCCAAACCTTCAAATTGCGGCGTGAGGCCACACTGACTGGCCGTATTCACCACCAATAACACTTTGCCTTGGTAATCTGCGAGGTTCTTTTGTTCGCCTTCTAACAGTTCAGCCTGAAAATCATAAATCTTGCTCATAGGTGTTCTCTCTTCGATCCAATGGTGGATGTACTCAAAATCATTTGCTGAATCATTCAGCTTGCCTATTTAATATTTCACACAATTATATTGTGTGCAAGTTAATTATACACAATATACTTTTTACACAATCCCATTTATACTGAATGTTCAACAACCAAGTCGAGGACAAATCATCATGGCTGAAGTTTCATTTTTGGATAACCAAGTGTGTTTTGCCATGTATTCCGCGACCAATGCGATGATTCGTCAGTATCGCCCTTTGCTGAAGGAATATGATCTGACCTATCCGCAATTTATTGTATTGCTGGCTTTGTATGAACAGGACAATGTGATGTTGTCTGAGATTGGGCAGAAGACTTTTTTTGATTCTGGAACGCTAACACCGATTATTAAAAAACTCGAAGAGAAGCAGTTTTTAAAGCGTGTTGCAGTCAAAGAAGATGAGCGAATGAAAAAAGTGATCTTGCTGGAAAAAGCACTGACTGCAAAAGATGAAATTACCCTGATTCCGTTTAAGCTCGCCTGTTCGCTAGGTATGAACCCGAATGATCTGCTAGCGATTCATAATCTGTGCCATCGTTTTTTAAAGGGTTTGGAACAATCGAAACTCGAAGGTCTGGAAAATTAAATGCAGCAAGCGATTGTGGGTTTTCATCTCGATGAGCAAGGACATTGGGTTGCAGACCTCGCCTGTGGGCATGGGCAGCATGTGCGCCATGATCCACCGTGGCAAAATCGCCCTTGGGTGTTAACCGAACAAGGGCGCAGTGAGAAATTAGGTGTGATGTTGGAATGTAAGAAGTGTGAGGATGTATAATTCTCATAAGAGATTTTATGTTAAATAAAAAATATTTAGTTAATTGAGCCTGTATATTGATTTACAGGCTCATTTTATTTTAAGTATTTTTTTGAAGAAAACTTAGCAATCTATTTTCTAAGCTTTGATTACTCACTTCTTTTAAAGCAAGATCACATAAAAAATCAATGAATCGAGATTCAGTAGCCCCCTGTTTCAAAGCTTCAGCTTTTAACTCTTCCCATAATTTTTTCCCTTTTTTCAGCTCCTTCTGTGGAGTGTTTTGGGTATTTTTGGTATAGGAGTCTATGACTTTTCTTAAACTCTTTTGTCTAAAAAAGCTATTCTCAATTCTCTGAAATAGTTCACGATTTTTTGTCTCTATAATATTTTTGTATAAAAATTTCTCTAGACTATCAATAGGTAAGAAGCATAAGTTTATTGCTTGGATATCATCCTTAAATTTCTGCTCAACTTCTGTTTGGACATCACCATCAAGTATTGACATAATCTTGCAACCAGCACCACCTAGTCTAATACGCATGGCTTCACGATGAAAGTTAATTACACCAGAATAACCACCAATACATATAACTTGGAATAATGCATTGAGATGAGAAAGCTTATCTCGTAGAATTTTTTCGATATATGCTTTAGCTAAAACATCTTCAACGAGAATAATTCGATCAAAAAAATATCCAAGAGAAACGTCACGCATTGCGTAACCTGGATAACAATTATAAATAACCTCAATATTATTTTTTTCGTCTTTATCTAGTAGAAAAATATCTTCTTTATTGACTCTAGAGATGATTACAGGACTATGAGTAGAAATATATACACATAGATTATATTGATCATATATTTCTTCAAAAAATTCAATAAGTCTTTCTTGTGAGGCTGGATGTAAAGCTAGATCTGCTTCATCTAAAATAACAATAGCTGGTTCATTTTTTTTATCATTTTTAATTGTATCAAGTCTTTCCTTTAAGTAATCTAGTAAACTGATAATTAGATATTCACCAGAACTCATAGTACATTGATGAATGATGCTATCTTCAGTAATAAGGGCATACATCGGTCTAGTTAAATCTAATTTTTTCAGATCAAACTCTGGTTTAGTCTTTTTTAGGTTACTGTAATATTTTTCATCACCTTTTAATATAAAGCCTAGCCAATTACAAACAAATTGATCGGAATCAATAAATTCTTCTTTTTTGGTGCTTAGTATCTTTCCAATCTTAGATTTATGTGCATCTGTAAATCTATTACCATAAATAAAACTACTCTCAAATATGCCATCGAAATTGATTTGAGTTACAGCTTTTTCAGACATAGACCAAGAGGACCAAGTATTTGGCTTCCATGTATTAGTCGTATTTGCGTAAGTATAAGAAATGACAGCATTATCATTTGAATGTTTAAAATACTTATTCAAAGCATTTCTATAAACGATTTTAGATAAAGTTGTCATAACGGTACTTTTTCCAATACCATTAGAACCACATATAATATGTATTCCCTTTTTTATAGGTACATTAATTTCAAATGTATTAATTCCTCTTAAATTTTCAATTTTTAAGTTTAATGTACTCATCTTTTACCAATTTCAATATTTTACCAATCTAATTATATAAGATATTAATTTATATATAAATTTTTTTATATTATTAAGATTAACTAAAATTAACATAATACACGTTATATGAGATTTTTTAATTTTCCCCATTTATATCAATATATTATGAAAATTTACTCTAAGGTTCAGCTCATTAGAGCGGGATTTTTCGTCACTTTTCAAGTTCAGTACTCATTTTTTAATCATTATTTCAAGTAGTCAATTAGCTAAACTTAATAAGAAGAAAGCCCCATCTGCTTCCTTTCCCATGTCTAACCTTTAAATTCAATACCTTTCAAGATAGGTTTATATATGCCAAAGTGTATATCTAGAATTACAGATTGTATTGACCTCAAGCCAACTTGAGCTTTTATAGTTACCCATTAATCTAAAAATATGGATAGATGGATGGATAACTCAAATAAAACGTTTCTCATATACGGCGTCAGTAAAGGTCTAGGCAAAGCCATTGTTCAAGCTGTACCAAAGCCAACAGATACCATCTACGGTGTCTCTCGCACCCAACCACAAGAAGTTCCAAACTTAAACTGGATTCGTGCTGATCTATCCAAACCAAAGCAAGCGGTAAGCGATGTAAAGAAAGCAATTAGGCAACAAAAAATTGATGTACTGATTTACAATGTGGGTATTTGGGAGCAACAAGCATTTAGCGAACACTATAATTTTGAGAACGTTTCTGCTGCTGAAATCAACCAAATTATCAATACCAATATCAGCACCTGTATCCTGTCGATTCAATCATTGATCGAAAATCTAAAACTCTCCAACAACGCCAAAATCATTCTGATCGGTTCCACTTGGGGTGTTGATAATCATAACGGCAAAGAGCTGGTTTTCTCCGCTACCAAATTTGCTCTGAGAGGTATTGCACAATCACTTCGAGAAATCTTACGTGAACACTTGATTGGGGTCAGTGTACTGAACTTGGGCTATCTGGCCAGTGAATATGAAATAGATAAACCAACTCAAAATGTTTTAGAAGAGACTGTATATTCTCTCATCCCTTTAGCCGATGTGATTCAAGCGATTCATTTTATTCTTTCAACCACTAAGGCAAGCTGTGTTAAAGAAATCTTGATGCCTGCGATGTTGGATCAGAATGTTTAGCTGTTTATAAATACTCTAAATAGCCAACATAAGATGAGCCAACACATTCAAAGCCCATTTGTCGGTAAAGTTCTATTGCAGAGGTGTTCTCTATATCGACAATGAGGTGTGCCGTACGCCCACTCTCAACGATTTGATTGACTGCAAACGCCAACACACCCTCAGCATAACCCTGCCGACGATAGGCAGGAAAGGTATACGTTCCGCCTAGACTGACTAAACGATGAGTTTCAATCCCGAATCGGACGATAGACACAATCTGACCATCAACTTCATGCACAACAACCTTCGCTTGCTGAATAAGCGCATTCCAATCCGATCGTTCATCTACCGAGCGTTCTTGATTGTATAAGTGCTGATATTCAATCAGACGAGGAATATCTGATGTAATCGCTAAACGACCACTTGTCTGTGGGAAACGACGTGAAGAGACCATAATCCATTGATCATACTCTCGTAATATGCTCACTTGATGCCCTGCTACAGAACGCAACATATCCCGTCCAAAAGATGTAGTGACAATACGACGGGGTTTTAACTTAAGAAGCGCTGAACAAAGTAATCCAGCGGAGGAACTCGTCTCTGGTAACCAAAAGCAAGCACCACCAGCCAAGACCACAGCAACACTCAACAAGACATTTGGCTGATTTGAATCATATAGTCTTAGTAGTTGCCACTGAGCATCAATCACTTGTGTCTGATCAAGAAATACGGTGATCCCAAGAGAGTAATAAAATCGAGCATCCAGCCATTGAAAAATGAATTGGCGCTCACTTTGAGATGTAAAAGATCCTCTTATAATTTTCACACCAGGATTTGCCTGCTCTATCTTGGTTTTCACTTTTCTTTATCTCCTATTTTTTATAAAGACACCTCTGTATACTATGCTCTTGAAATAACCGCTTAAAAGCTCAACTTTCCAAAACGATTAGATCAACGCAGATGTACAAAATAATTCTAATTCTCTTTTTATGTGGGCTATCTACCGCCTGTATGAATGCAAAATATATTGATGATCCAGATCAATATTTTAATCTTTTGGGTGAAACAACAGAAAGTAAAAACTTCGAGCTATTTGTTCATCAACTCGAACCAAAAGAAATGCCCCAACTCAGCAATCAATTCTGGAATGACGAATTTCCTAAGCTTGATTTCTATGATCAAAGCTTAATGTTTCCTCAAAATGGCATCGAAATGCTGTTAAAAAATAAAAAAATTGTCTCGATCAAGTTATATCTCCCTGATCAAGAGGTTTCATTTGCAAACTATAAAGGACACAAATTACCCCTCGGCCTTTTCAGTGATGACTCCGAAAAACAAGTGACGGAAAAACTGAAGACCCATAAAGACACCAATACCAATCCTCATCGGCACGTCAAAGAATTTGAAACTGAAAAAGCCAGTGTTGCCATTGATCAAGTAACAGGAAAAATCATTTACATCGAACTACATGAACATCCTCTACAAGACTAAAAGCATTAAGAAATTAATTAAATTGGATAATTTTGAATGAAAAGTACACTGAAATATGTATTCGCCAGCATCGTTCTACTGCAATCGAGTCACAGTTTTGCAGATAAAAAGATCAGTACAGAAGAACAGGCCGTTTATGGAGATATCGGTGCATTACTATTGGGTCAGACAAAAGACACTCAGGTCACGTCAACCCCCGATGGTGTTTATATTGAATCGCTATTTTGTCGAAAACAGACGCCCCCTTTTACAACGCTATTAAAAGGGCAACTGGCCATCAAACAGGATCAGGCCTTAATTTCTCTTTTTCAAAATATGTTCTGCGCACCTGCAGATGCCGATTCGCAAGTGAGCTTAAGTGCTTTTTCAAACCAGATTCAGGATTCACTTCCCTTTAGTTTGGCCTCTTATATGGGGATGCAAGAGTTAGGACACTGGTCCCTCGAAGATGCGACCGTTCTCTCCAATACCCCAGCCAAACAAGTTGAAGTCAATATGTTTGGATTAAACCCTAGGCAGGTTTCAAGCTCAGTGGTTTTTTGGCAGGTTGTTTCACCCACACATGTACGTGTTTGGTTTGGTATGTTTAAAATGGCCCCTTCAGATGCCATTATCTATGAATTTAAATTTAAAGATCAGCACTGGAAACTCACCCATCTTTGGATGAGTACTCGTTTGTAAAATATAGACGAGATAAAAATTGCTCAGCGGAGGAGTCGAACATTTTTTGTGAAAATACCAACTGGGGACGACTAAAAATAATGGTTCGATTTACATTTATAGACGCGCTTTTTCTTATTCCTGTTCTATTTTGGCCAATCACTCAAGTTGTATTGGCAATTCAATCATTGATCGAAAATCTCAAACTCTCCGATAATGCCAAAATCATTCTAATCGGCTCAACGTGGGGTGTTGATAACCATAACGGTAAAGAGCTTGTTTTCTTCGCAACCAAATTTTCGTTAAGGGGCATTGCGCAATCCCTTCGAGAAATCTTACGTGAGCACTTGATTGGGGTCAGTGTGCTGAACTTGGGCTATCTGGCCAGTGAATATGAAATAGATAAACCAACACAAGACGTTTTAGAACAAACTGAATATTCTCTTATTCCATTATCCGATGTGATTCAGGCAATTCATTTTATTCTTTCAACCACGAAGGCAAGCTGTGTTAAAGAAATCCTGATGCCTACAATGTTGGATCAGAATGTTTGATTTTTATAAGTCTGCTCAATAACCCTTATCAAATGTTCGGTATGCCCACTCTCGATTTTAGCTAAGTGTCACAAATATTAATCATGATGTTACATCATTCAGAGGTACATTAAGGTTTAGTCTTTAGTCGAAAATTTAGTAAATATTTAAAGGAATATAGGAATGCAGAAGAAAAATATTGGCATTATATTTGGAGGAAAATCTACCGAGCATGAAGTATCACTTCAGTCTGCAAGAAATATTGTTGATGCGATAGATCGAGAAAAATTTGATGTGACATTAATCGGTATCGATAAAAATGGAATATGGCATCTGAATGAAAGTACTCATTTTTTATTAAATTCAGACAATCCATCTCTCATTTCACTGCATCAATCAGGGCGAAATATTGCGTTCATTCCAGGCAAAAATGAAAAACAAATCATCGAGTTTCAAAACAAAACGCTATCGCAATTGGATGTAATCTTTCCGATCGTTCACGGAACACTTGGAGAAGATGGCTCATTGCAAGGATTGTTAAGAATGGTGAACCTTCCATTTGTTGGTTCTCAAGTCCTCAGTTCTGCCATGTGTATGGATAAAGATATAACTAAAAGATTATTAAGAGATGCTGGCTTAAACATTACACCATTCATAAAGTTAACTAAGAAAAATAGAAAAGATATCAGCTTCGAAATTGCAAGTTCACAATTAGGCTGCCCATTATTTGTTAAACCCGCTAATCAGGGTTCATCAGTAGGTGTGAGTAAAGTCACCACTCAAGATGAATTTGAAACAGCTCTAGATACAGCATTCATTTACGACAATAAAGTGCTGATTGAGCAAGGAATTAATGGCAGGGAAATAGAGTGTGCAGTTATCGGCAACAGTGAACCTTTAGCGAGTGTTTGCGGAGAAATTGAACTTGAAGATAGTTTCTATTCCTATGACACAAAATATATTAATGACAAAGGTGCAACAGTAACCATTCCCGCAAACATACCAGATGAAATCAGCGAAAAAATTAGAGAGATCTCGATCAAAGCTTATGAAATTTTGGAATGTACAGGACTCGCAAGGGTCGATGTTTTTTTAACAAAAAATGGAGAAGTTTTTATTAATGAAATAAATACTTTACCCGGTTTTACCAACATCAGTATGTTTCCAAAACTATGGGAAGCGAGTGGACTAAGTTATTCTGACCTCATTACCCGTTTAATAGAATTAGCAATTGAACATCATGAAAATAACGCTCAGCTACAAAATACAGTTTCTTTAAACAAGAAAGAGTAATCGTATTTTCCCGCTCAAAACCAAAGAATAAAAAAGGAAGCCTCAGCTTCCTTTTCGTTTACATCTAAAACTTAGATACCATATTTTTCACGATAAGCCTGCATATTGGCCAAAGCGTCTTTTTCGCCTTTCGCATCTAAATAATCCATCAAATCTTTCATGGTGATCAATGCATGCACAGGGATTTCGAGTTCTTTTTGTACTTCCTGAATCGCAGAAAGCTGACCTTGACCACGTTCTTGACGATCTAACGCCACCAATACACCTGCAATTTCAGCACCTGCATTTTTTAAGATAGTGACTACTTCGCGAATCGCCGTCCCCGCCGTGATCACATCATCAATGATCCAGACCTTTTGCCCTGCAACCGAAGCACCCACCAACACACCGCCTTCACCATGATCTTTGGCTTCTTTACGGTTAAAGCCCCACGGTACGCTTTTGCCATGTACTTGAGACAATGCCACAGCTGTTGCTGCGACAAAAGGAATCCCTTTATACGCTGGGCCAAAAATCACACCAACATTGTCACACTGTACCAGCTTATCGGCATAGCCTTGCGCTAACAAAGACAGTGCTTCACCATCGTTTAACAAACCTGCGTTAAAGAAATAAGGACTGACACGGCCTGATTTTAAGGTAAACTCACCAAATTTAAGCACTCCACGTGATAATGCGAGTTCGATAAAAGCTTGCGGATGAAATGACACAGGCGTTGTCATATAAAGTGCTCCAAATTCTTCAATTGAGGTTAAACAGACGTATGATACCAAAGGATAGCTATCCAAGTGATGTAAAAATTCTTCGAGTCGTTTCAATTAACGTAAATGGCTTGCGCTCATCAGTCACCAAAGGCCTGCTCGAATGGTTAGAACAGTCGGGTGCCGATGTGGTGTGTATGCAGGAAAGTCGCATCACGCATGAACAATGGACCGATAAATTTAAACCTGAAGGCTGGTATACCCATCTGTTCCCTGCTGAACGTGCAGGCTATGCAGGTACGGCGATTTATAGCCGTCTGCCATTCGTTTCAGTAAAAGATGGTTTAGGCTTTGAATTGGCTGATTCTCAGGGCCGTTTTATCACCGCTGAATTTGATTTAGGACTGTCACAAACTGTTCATATTGCCTCGTTATACTTGCCATCAGGATCAAGCGGTGACGAAGCGCAAGCACGCAAAGACGTGTTTTTACAAGAATACGCCAAAATACTCAAACAGTGGCGAGATGAAAATAAATCAATCATTGTCTGTGGGGATTACAATATCGTGCATAAACGCATCGATATTAAAAACTGGTCAGGCAACCAGAAATCTTCTGGGGTTCTGCCACATGAACGTGCTTGGCTCGATCATATGTATGATGAGTTAGGTTATGTGGATACTTTCCGCGAAGTTCGCCCTGAAGCAGAATTGTATTCATGGTGGTCAAATCGCGGTCAAGCACGTGCGAAAAATGTTGGGTGGCGTATCGACTACCATGCCTGCTCTCCAGACTGGAAAGCACGTACAACAAATGCATGGGTCTATAAAGAACAATGGTTTAGCGACCATGCACCGGTGATTATCGACTATAAAATACACGAATAAGTGAACACTTGTTCACTTTGATCGCTTCTTTAGCTTACATAACTTGTCGCTTTTGTGTATTTTTATTTCGCATCTAGAACGGCATTATAGCTTCACGGCACAGGGAAGCGGTCAGGATGACCAAAAAGGGATAGGACGCCGTAGGAAGATAAAATAAACTTAGATTAAGTTTATTTGCATGGATGAGACATTGGACGTTGAAATGAGACCCGCATAATCAGGAAGATTATATGCGGGTTTTCTCTTTTCTAAATCTTAGATTTTCTTGCTTTAATTGGTCTTTAGCAATTCTGCTCAAAGTACATGATGATTTTTGTCACTGAGTTTCCGCTTCAAATACTCGACCGATTAACTGAATAAAAAATTTCAACTGGTATATCCCCTATCTTTTACGTTAGGCTTTGGCTCATCTCTTTATTGTTTTTATGGTTTTCGCTATGTTTAAAATTTACGGCATTAAAAATTGTAATTCGATGAAAAAAGCCTTTGATGCATTACAGGCCAACGGCATCAATTACGAGTTTCATGATTATAAAAAACAAGGCATTGATGCAGATACTTTAGCGATCTGGTTAAAAGAGATTGGCGCAGACAAAGTACTGAATAAAAAAGGCACCACATGGCGCAAACTCACTGCCGATGAGCAAGCACACGCCACCAGCAATGAACAGAACCTGATTGACACCCTGATCGCGCAGCCAAGCCTGATTAAGCGTCCTGTACTGCAAACGCCACAAGGTTTCGTGATTGGCTTTGATGAGGCCGCGTATCAAGCTTTATCTGCTTAAATTCGATCAATCAGCAGCAATAAAAAACCGAGTCTCACGACTCGGTTTTTTGCTATTTAAATCTGGCTTAGTTAGTACGAATCCAAGTCTGGTTACGACCTAAAGCAGCGACACCAATGTAGCCACGTAATTTCAGCTTCTTACCACCTTCGATAATTTCAGCTTTCAATTTATAGGTTTTTCCATTTTTAGGATCGATAATTGAACCACCATCGTAATTCACACCACCGACATTTTTCAGGCCATGCACAATGGTCACACCTTTCAGTGGTTTGTTGTGATAGGTTCCTTCACATTTAGAACAGGCATTTTCTTGACCCGCTACCAAATATTTTTGAATAGACGCAGTGAGAGTTCCATCCTTTTGCTCCGTGAACTTCACGATCGCCTTTGGCTGTTTTGTTTCATCATCGATGGTCTGCCAAACACTGCCATTCAGCGCATCCGCTGCATTGGCAAAAGTTGTCAAACCGAGCAATCCAAATGCTAAAGCAATTTTCTTCATTTTTGTAATATCCTTAAGGGTCTTTCAAACTGAAAGTATTGAGAACTTCAATCAATATTGCAATTCTTGATTATGACTATTTGGTATAACCTGAGTAAGGGTGTCATAGCGCACATTTTTTCAGATATTATCGTCGTGCGTAGGCATCGCTTGTTTTCAAGAACTTTCTTATTGGTATACTGATCTAACAATATGGAAAAATTATGAAATTTGCTACTGTTTGGAAATATTATTTTACTGAATCCTTACTCAAAGCGACGATTCGGACACCAAGCCAATTTAATTTGGCCCCAAATGCGCTACGTCCTTTACTCGACCAATTGTGTCGTCTATTTCCACAAAATCCAACAGTACAAGTTCGCCCAATACGTCTGGCAGGCGTGCGCGGTGAAGAAATCAAAGCCCAAGCAGCGGCAACACAGCTGATCTTTCATATTCATGGTGGTGCGTTTTTCCTCGGTAGTTTAAATACGCATCGTGCCTTGATGACGGATATTGCCGCACGCACCCAAATGCAAGTGATTCATGTCGATTATCCACTTGCACCAGAACATCCTTATCCAGAAGCCATTGATGCGATTTTCGATGTTTATCAAGCGCTGTTGGTACAAGGCATTAAACCGAAAGATATTATTATTTCAGGTGATTCTTGCGGTGCTAACCTTGCCTTGGCACTGTGTTTACGTCTCAAACAACAACCTGAGTTGATGCCAAGTGGCTTGATTCTGATGTCGCCTTATCTCGATCTCACCTTAACCAGTGAATCGCTACGCTTTAACCAGAAACATGATGCCTTGTTGTCTATTGAGGCCTTACAGGCCGGTATCAATCATTATCTTACAGAGAACATTCAAGCCGATGACCCACGTGTTTCACCCTTGTTTGATGATTTAAAAGGGCTTCCACCCACCTTGGTACAAGTCGGTTCTAAAGAAATTCTATTGGATGATTCAAAACGCTTTAGAGAAAAAGCGGAAAAAGCCGATGTCAAAGTTCAGTTCAAGCTGTATACCGGCATGTGGCATAACTTTCAGATGTTTAATGCTTGGTTCCCTGAGGCCAAACAAGCATTGGCTGATATTGCCGAATTTGCCCATGTACTTGATCGTGACTGAACCAAATAAAATCGTGTAAAAAATGGTCAGCTATGGCTGACCATTGTCACTCTTAATTCCCTTTTGTCATCATAAAATAAAATTGATTGGATATTCAGATAACAGCCGATTTATCAAAGAATTTTTCCCGTCCTGATTTGCATTAAAAAGCCCAGAGTTCGACTTTTTTCTCATTCTAAAGATGTTATTGTTATTTCAATAATCGTTCTTCGGTATTTTGACGACAACTTTACAGTTCCTAGGAATCTCATTGCATAAAAGGATGCATGCCAATGGTGAAGATTCGTTTTAATAGGTCAACTGACACAAAAAGATGGGGCTTTAAGCTTTCTTGGGAACATCATATTGTAGTCAATTGGACTATACTCAAAAAAAGTATTTTATTGCTGATACTTGCAGCATTTATGAACCTGTTTTGGATCAGTTGGGACATTTTTGTCTTACTTAACACGCAGTACTATGAATGGGTGCATTTGAATCTGGTACGTTCACAATTATGGACCAGTCTGCTCATGTTGGTGGTTCTGCTACTCTTGATCATCCCTTGTCATCTGTTTAAAGAACAACTTTGGGCACAAAGTATTCTACCTATTCTGAGCGTACAGGTCTTTACTGCAATGCTGTGCCATAACAGCTATTTGGTAGGAAGTTTTAGCCCTGCCACCATGGTCGGTTATGTCAGTGTGGTCGGTGTAGGCTTGGTGCTGTTTGACCGTAGGATGGTGTACTGCGCACTCATTCCAGCAACATTTGCCTTATTGCTCTGCAACTACCTCAGTATGATTGGGGTGCTGACCTATGCACCATTATTTAATATGCAGCGCCTGAATGAAGTGTCCATGCACCCGTTTTGGGTCGGCAGTATGATGTTTTTCTTATTGCCAATCATGTTGGCCTGTTTATTTCTGTTTGAAATTCTGCTGACGCAATGGCGGACTCGGGAGATGACCATTCAAATCCTCAGTCGTCTGGATCCGCTGACCAATGTGCTGAATCGGCGCAGTATCGGCAGCTATTTAGAAAAATTACATCAACAGCCTGAGCCACTGTATTCGATCATCCTGCTGGATCTGGATCATTTTAAAAGTATTAATGATCATTTCGGACACAGTATGGGAGATCAGGTCTTGGTACAGGTCGCAAAATGCTTGGCCAATAATTTGCGTGATCAGGACATCATCGGCCGTTTTGGCGGCGAAGAGTTTATTTTATTACTGCCCAACACCACCACGGCACAGGCACAGAACGTGGCAGAACGCTGCCGCTTGGCAGTCTCGCAATTGCGATTTATCACAGAGCACAAACAAGAGTTCGTCGTCAGTGCCAGCTTTGGGATTAGCAGCTCACTCAGTGCGGACGAACCTCATCTGATTATCAGTCAAGCCGATCAAGCCCTATATGCAGTCAAAGCTGGGGGACGTAATCAAGTTAGAATCTTTACAGATCTGATTAGTAGTTAATGTAATGAAGGCATGGATCTGCCTTCATTACACTACTGTTTAGCCTTTCAAAAATTCTTCTCGATGTTGACGATAAGGTTCATCAAAAGGCACAAACATCTGTTCCTGTTTAGCTTCGTCAATCCATTGCTGTACCGATGCCAAAGACAAGATTTTTTGCACATAGGCTTGGCTGGATGTGGAGAGTGGCAGTTGATAGCATTCAAAACGCATCACCACAGGCGCATAGAATGCATCTGCAATACTAAACTCGCCACATAAAAAACTATCTTCGCTTGGACGTTGTGACCAGATTTGATCAATTCGAGCCACCTCGGCACGCAACTGTGCATGTTCGGCCCAGAGTTGTTTGCCAATATGGCTTAGATCTGCTTCGACATTCATGGGGCAAAGATTGCGTAAGCTTTGAAAGCTACTGTGCATTTCAGCACTGATACAACGTGCTCGAGCACGCCATGTCTTCTCCTGTGGCCATAACTCAAGTTCTGGATGCTGTTCCGCAATATATTCACAGATCGCCAGACTATCCCAAATGATGAGATCACCATTCACTAACGCAGGGACTTTTCCGGTTGGATTGAGCTTTAAAATCTTTGTTTTAAATTCACTTTCAGGTTCAAAACTATCAAACTGAATCACATGCTCCTGAAAGGAAATCCCCGCTTGTGTAAGTAAAATCCATGGACGCATCGACCAAGTGGAGTAGTTTTTATTGCCAATAAAGAGTTGATACATTGTTATTGTTTCCCTTTAAATAAAGCCAGTTGCTGTAATAGCTCAGCTTTCTGAAATGCACCCGTTAAGCGTAGCGAGCGAATTTCTTGTTGTTGCTGATCTAAGAATAAGTAAGTCGGTGGCCCTAAAATATCCCACTCCGCCAACAATACTTGATGGGAGGCATCATAATGGCTTAAATCCAGTTTAATCAGATAATAGCCCGACAATGCATGCTGTACCTCTACATCTTTTAAAATACGATGCTCAATCGGCTGACAGGCCACACACCAGTCCGCATAGACATCAATCACAATGCCACGATCTTTAGGTGCATTGGCTAAGATCTGCTGAAATTCATCTGCCGTCTGTGCCACATGCCATTCAGCCAATTGATCTGCCTGAACCGAACTCAGACTTTGAAAATGCTGATATTGATTAAAGGCCAGTGCTGGAATGGCTAAAATCAGTAACAGTGCATAGAGCCATTGCAGCTTACTTTTCTGAGCAAACAGACGATAAGCCGCATAAATAATAAAGGTCAAACCGAGAACTAGGCTAAGAATTTGAATCGCGAGTTCTGGCAATAAAGGCCGAATAAAGTAAATGCTCAAGGCCAGCATTAAAAAGGCAAAAATCACCTTGATTTGATTCATCCAGTCACCAGCTTTAGGTAAAGCTTTTGCGCCCAATACACTGGCGAGCAGCAAAGGAATCCCCATGCCAAAGCCCAGTGTAAACAGCAACAGCGCACCTTGCCATTGACTTTGTGTTTGCGAAATAAACAGTAACACCCCTGCCAAAGGTGCGGTCATACATGGCCCGACCAACAGTGCAGAGATCATCCCCATCACACTGGCACCAACCAAGGTGCCGCCTTTTTGATTAGACTGCAGTTGGTCCAGTCGATTGACCCAGTTCTGCGGCAATTTCAACTCGAACAGACCAAATAGATTGAGGGCAAATACCACGAACAATATGCTAAATGCAATCAAGGTGGCAGGCTGTTGTAACCAACGCTGGAAATTCAATCCTGCCGCAGAAGCAATTAGACCGAGTACCGCATAGATCAAGGCCATACTCACGACAAAAGTGAGTGCAATCGCCCACGCTTTAACACCTTTATTGTCTCGTACAATCAAGGAAGTCAAAATCGGTAACATCGGCAAGGAACACGGCGTAAATGCCAATAAAATCCCTAAACCCAAGAACAGTAAAAGACTATAAGCCAAGGAATGCTGTTCAAGCGCACTTGACCATTTTTGGTCTTGTGCCATCACGCCTGAATCATTTGAATTTGAGCTTTGTGCAGCTGGCTCAGCTTGCCCTTCATCATTGCTTGCAGTTTGGGTATTTAAAGCTTGAGATGAACGAGCGACATCTAAAAAACTTTTTTTGGTATTTGTACTGATATTCTGAGCACTGATCAAGCCATCCGCATCGGTCTGGAATTCAATATTCTGTGGCGGATAGCAAATACGGTCTTTGGCACAACCCTGCCAAGTGACACGATAATGCTGCGAGGCTTGGGTTGGAATACTAAATTCGGCTTGTTGATAATAAACTTGGCTGTGGCCATAGTTCTCATCATACTGCTCGACTGCTTTTGGTAAAGTCAGTGCAACGGGCTGATTCCCCTGCTGCACTTCAAACTTATGCTGATAAAGATAATAATTCGGCTGAATCGACCAATGTAAACGTGCCTGATTGGGCTGTGTTGATTCAACCGTAAATGCAAAAGCCTGTTCAGGGCTCAGCAACGGTGCGGATGAATTTTCTTGGGCGTAAGTCAAAGACCCACATAACAACAATAAAGTCCCGAGAAAGTAACGCATCAGCGAGAAAGACGCCCCCACCTGAACAGACATTTTCATGATTCTCTCACTACGACCAGCCCAAAGCTCTCCCATTCATATTAGAAGTGAGTTTAAGAGCATTCAGGCGGATTGTTCTTAGAATAAAACCGATACGCCGAAGCCACCGTTATAACTTTTTTGATCGCCATTGAGGTCAACACCAATGCTGGCATCCAATTGCGTGCGATTATTCAAAGCATAAATCAGACCTGTACCTAGACCATATTCATAATCTTGACTTTCGGCTTTACGGTAAACAAACTCTGAATAACCCGATAATTTACCGGCAATTTTATAGTCAATGGTTGGAATCGCAGTCACGGCCCAATCACTGTTTTGTGCTTCATAACGCATGGTGATCGAAGTACCGATCAGATCACTAAACTCATACGCGACAGCTGAAGTGAGGCTATAGATATCGTCATGATTGGTGAATTCATCATTGCCCGTTGCAATAATGGCTTCTGCCAACAAGGCCATGGATAAACGATCATCTTTTAGATCAATGGCTTTTTTCAAACCAATGCTGACATCGCCCAGACCATTGGTCTCTTTTTTGCTGCCTGCACGTTTGTATTGCTGCCACACTGGACCTTGCCAGCCCAATTGCAATTCCAAGCCATCCGCCAGACCGGTACGTAATAACATGTCACCGTTTAGGGTTAAAGTCTTGTCTTTGATACCATCGACCTTGCCTTCTTGATAGCTGACACTGGGTAGACTTTGTTCCCATGCCAACTGTCCTACAGGAGTAATCCCTGTGCCGATACCTGAACCTGGGCGATCAAAAGAAAAGTCAGCCGCAAAAGCGGTACTTGTCATTATTGATGCGGCAATGAAGCTCAATGTTTGCAATGTTTTCATTCTATTCCTCATTCTATTTCTAATGGCTTGGCTTATGCGCTGAGCTCTTTTGACATTTTTGCGCCATGCTGACGTAGCAATTCCAGTGTTGCTCGCTCTTCTGGCAATGATTCTGACCAATCAATCTCATCAAATTCACAATCAAAGAATAACTGGCTGATCGAAGATAAAATGGTGAGCCCTTCTTCGTCACGGGTATTCGGATCTACTTTTTCATCAAGTAAACGTTGTACTACAGGCACACAGGCAGAACTTGCCGCATCCCAAAGCGGGCCGTAGAATTCTTCTGCATCCCATAAATGTAAATTGGCTTTGGCTTGAATAAGCGCGTCTAAAATATCAAGATAGACTTTAAGTTGTTGTTGCTTTTGTTCTTCGCTCAACGGTTTACCCGCTTCATAAGCTTCGCAGATTTGTTCCCACCACGCGAATAAACCATCACAAATCAAAGAAACTGGCGGGCCTTGTTCAGGATCAATAAAATTCGGGTCGAGTCCTTCAGCAAGTAAAGTTTGCACTTGGCCAAAATCGAGTTGTTGTATGGCTTGCACCAAGGCCTGCTGTTGCTTATTTAACATGACCAATTCTCACAATATTTTTTAATGGGTCTATTATGCCGAATATCCTGACAGGATTTTATAAAAGCATCTAAAAAATCATGTATAAATTTGATACACGCATAAAAAAAGCCCCAAACAGGGCTTTTTTTATGCGTCGATTTTTACGCTTCATCATCCACTTTTACATCGTCATCTACATCAACATATTCTGGTAAGCCACCACGATGGTGTTCTTTTTTCTCATACAGATGCTCCAAACTACGTTTCAGTTTATCAATTGCACCATGAATCGAGTTATCAATATTTGCTGCTTTGTGTGTCACTGCGACAGGTTTCATTCCTGCTGGACGAGCCTCAATCATACAACGTTTGTCATGATCGCCCGTTTTATCCCCGTTCTCATCACTAATATGAACCGAAAAATGTGTAATACGCTCGCTATAACGTTGAAATTCTTGTGTAAGTTCTGCACGAACATAACTGATTAAGCGTTCACTACCTTGAATGTTTTTATCTGTACGGATTTCAATATTCATAAATATCTTCCTCTCTTATCTGTGAGACGGTGCTACAAAACTTTCTTATCTGGCACACTTTGAGCATGCAATCATTCAGTGCAGTTGTATATTCTGATTATGTAAATACCTGTTGTCTCCTCGCTTTGCATCTGTTGCTTTTCAGTATGTAAGAAGATCTTCTATAGTTCCAATATCTGACTTTCCTTTGAAATATGCAAGCTGATTTTTGACATTTTGATGAAATCTTCAACAAAAAGATGGCTGACTTTAACACCCTTTTAGGTGGGTTCTAGCATATACAATTCTTTTGTTCATTTGGTCAAATTTGGCTTTATTTTTGCTTAATACCTTGTATCCTTTACACGCCTTTTGGGGGGAGATTTTTTAAATGCAATTGAAGCAACTTGCAGCAACATGTTTATTGGTATCTACAGCAGCTTTCACTCAAGCGAAGCCGATTTGGCAAGATTTCAGCTTGACCGGTTTGTACGGTGAAAACTACGAAGTTGTTGATGAAAAGCAAACAACCATCACCGTTGAATATGCGGCGAAAGTAAAATATGCCGATGTATTCTTCTTTATGGACCGCATGCGTGGCAGCGATGACCACAAAAGCACTTATTTCGAGCTTTCTCCACGTTTAAGCTTAGGAGAAATTTCAGGTCAAAAACTTGCGTTTGGTCCAATCAAAGATGTGCTGATCTCAACCACTTGGGAAAGCAACAATGATGACTTTTCTAGCTTTGATAACTTCTTGTATGGTGTCGGTTTTGATCTTGCTATTCCATATTTCCAATATGCGAATGTAAACTTCTACCGTGCTAACAACGAAAATACCGCTGATGACTACCAAATGACCATTGCTTATGCTTTGCCATTTAAAGTATCAAACGAAGATTTCTTGGTGGATGGTTTCCTTGACTGGTCAACAGGTGAAAAAGATCACGCCAGTGAACTGAACTGGACCACACAATACAAGTGGAACTTGGGTAAACACATTTCACCAGACACTCGCCTCTATTTAGGTGTTGAGCATTCTGTTTGGAATAACAAATTTGGTATGAAAAATCGTGACGAAAACAACGTCAGCGCTTTGATCAAATACCATTTCTAATCTGATTAGAATGTTAAAAAACAGCAAGGATTTCCTTGCTGTTTTTGTTTGCATCACAGAATATAAATGCGAGTTGATCTTTTGTCCGATCAGCATCATATCTATTTATTTTGTCCAATTTGATGACCTTCGTCCATGTCTGTAAATATTGCACTTGCTGATTCTGCCTTAGCCACACATTTCCACATGCGTTTTGCCACGACCGACGACCTAGAACACATCCTCGCGATCTATAATGCTGAAATTCTGAATGGCACGGCGAATTGGAATGATCAAGCTGTTTCGCTCGACAATTACCAGCAACGTTTTCACGGCATGCAGCAACAACAATTTCCCATGATCGTGGTCGAAGACCTAAATAGCCATCAAGTCGCGGGTTATGCCTATTACACTGCTTTTCGGACCATCAGCGGTTATCGTCAAAGCATTGAGCATTCTGTTTTTGTTGACCCAAGCTACGCACGCCAAGGTCTGGGTAAAGCGCTGATGCAACAACTGATTCATCTGGCCAAACAACAAAACATGCATATCATGGTGGCTGCGATTGATAGTGAAAATAAGGGTTCAATAGTGCTACATGAACAGCTTGGCTTTATTCAAACAGGTTATATGCCACAGGTTGGTCAAAAGTTTGGCACATGGCGAGATTTGGTCTGGATGCAACTGCAACTCACAGAATCTCAATAAAAAGCTCACTTTTACCCTACTGTCTTACGACTGAATTGTGGCTTAGAATGAAAGCAATACTTGATTTCAAAAATAGCCAAAATGATTAAAACATCTCAACTCGGTCTGTGCCTTTCCATCGCAATCGCTTCAAGCGCGAGCTTTGCCGAAGTTTCTTTTGAACAAGAATTGCAACAGGGCTGTGCCAAAGTAAAACAATATGCACAAGCAGGTAAAAAGTTTTACGATCAAAAGCAATA
The DNA here is from genome assembly GCF_000367945.1 of Acinetobacter proteolyticus. Classification (GTDB taxonomy): domain Bacteria; phylum Pseudomonadota; class Gammaproteobacteria; order Pseudomonadales; family Moraxellaceae; genus Acinetobacter; species Acinetobacter proteolyticus. The sequence goes on along the minus strand of NZ_KB849179.1, from coordinate 3,210,227 downwards.
TCTCAAAGCCGCCAAACAATTTGAAGATCAAGCCGCATGGGCACATTTCTGTCAGGCCAATGCTGACGAAAGTGGCATTCAGGTTAGTGACCGAGACATTGAAATCGCCAACAACAACGTCGGCTTGAGTTATGCCAAACTGGACAAACCGCAATGGGCAAGAGTCTGGTTTCTTCGAGATAAAGACTCGAAAACCAGTCAATACAACTTAAAACAATTGCCCAAGCCAAAACTATCCTCTGATCTACAAGGGACTTATGTCCGCGCCAATGGTTTTGGGCAATGGGATTACATCAAGGTCAGCAAAAAACAGAATAAATATGCGATTGCCTTTGATGGTTATTACTTTGGACTACGTGGCCTGATCTATGGACCCAATATGGGACAGTTTGAAACCAGCATGCCAATCAAGTCAAAACAAGCCAACTATCGCTATGAAGATTGCCAAATCAAACTTCAATTCGCCAATGATGTAAAGCTTGGACAAAAAATTGAGGTTGAACAGCACAATGGCGAGTCCTCATGTGGCTTTGGACATAATGTCTATGCTGGCGGTACGTTTTATAAGGTTGAAGACAAATAAATCGAGTGCTAACCATTTAATGTTCTAAATTGCATTTTCCCAACATTCACTATCGTGATAGGCGACATGGATGTCGCCATGTTCGACTACCTAGCGCTAATTCCAAAGCCATGCTTTGGAATTGCTCAGGACGACCCGTCAGTCGAACAAAAGATTTTTACTTACTTTTGATCTCTCAAAAGTAAGGTCCATCATAAAGATACATTCCTTAGAACAAGGATAAAGTAACTGTTCGCCAAGAAATACTAAATCGCCACCAGCTCCCGAATCCCCTTCTCAGGCATATCCTCTCCGCGCCCTTGTGCAATCACCTGCCCACGCGCCATCACGGTATACGCATCTGCCAACTCTTCAGCAAAGTCATAAAACTGCTCCACCAAAATAATCGCCATCTCGCCTTGATCAGCCAGTTTACGAATCACCCGACCAATATCCTTAATAATCGAGGGCTGAATCCCTTCGGTGGGTTCGTCTAAAATCAAAACACTTGGCTCCGAAGCCAACGCTCGAGCAATCGCAAGCTGTTGTTGCTGACCACCGGATAAATCACCACCACGGCGGTGTTTCATTTCATCCAGCACAGGGAAAATCTCATATAAATGGCTTGGCACCTTACGGGTCTTGGCCCCTGAGAATTTAGCCATGCCAATTAAAATATTTTCTTCTACCGTTAAAGTCGAAAAGATATCACGACCTTGCGGCACATAGGCCAAACCCGCACGCACCCGTTGCTCAGGGGACATTTTGGCAATATCTTTGCCATCTAACAGGATTTGTCCAGACTTAATCGGCAGAATCCCCATCAAGCATTTCAATAAGGTGGTTTTGCCCACACCATTACGTCCTAAGACCACACTGCATTCACCCACAGGCGCATTAAAAGACACATCACGTAGAATATGACTGCCACCATAGAACTGATTAATTTGTTTCACTTCTAACATGTGCCTCTCCTAACGTCCTAAATACTTTTCAATCACATCTTCATTGGCCTGAACCTCTGCCAATGTACCCTCGGCCAAGATCGCCCCTTGCGCCAGTACCGTGACTTTTTCACTGATGGTGTCAATAAAACTCATATCATGTTCCACCACCACAAGGGTGTGATTTTTTTTCAGTTCCAGACACAGTTCAGCCGTACGCTCGGTTTCAGCATCGGTCATTCCTGCAACAGGCTCATCCAATAAAATCAACTTCGGCCGTTGCATCAGCAACATGCCGATTTCCAACCACTGTTTTTGTCCATGCGAGAGCAGCCCCGCTGGCTTGTGTACAAACTCCTTTAAACGAATCTGTTCCAGACTTTCATCCAAAGCCAATTGCGCTTCTGGGTCTAAACGAGAAAAGAAGCTTTTCTTCACCCGTTTATCTCGTGGTGCTGCCAATAGTAGATTTTCCATGACAGTAAAATTTTCAAATACCGTTGGCTTTTGGAATTTTCGACCGATACCCGCTTCGGCAATTTGCTCGGTACTCATTTTGGCAAGATCATAGTTTTGTCCAAAAAATGCCGTGCCTGTGGTTGGACGGGTTTTACCTGTAATCACATCCATCAAGGTGGTTTTACCCGCCCCATTCGGCCCGATGATGCAGCGTAATTCACCCTCGGCAATGTACAACGACAAATCATTTAAGGCTCGAAATGAGTCAAACCAGACACTGACTTTTTCCAGATATAAGGCAATGCCATGGCTAAAATCCGCACCTTGCGGCTTGGCACGACCATAGCCCTCACCCAGTTGACCGCCATGTTGAGCTGAGTCTATTAATACATCACTCATTTAATCACGCTCCTTTTTAAAACGGTCAAATAAACCAATCACACCTTTTGGTAAGAACAAGGTCACCACGATGAATAGCGCGCCCAAGATCAATAACCATGCTTCTGGCGCAGCCACCGTGAAATAGGTTTTCACTGCATTGATTAAACCTGCCCCTAAAATCGGGCCAATCAAAGTGCCACGTCCACCCGCAGCCACCCACACCGCCATTTCAATTGAATTGACTGGGTTCATTTCACTTGGGTTAATGATGCCTGCCTGCGGCACATACAGGGCCCCTGCAATGCCCGCAATCACTGCAGACAATACCCATGCGGATAACTTGTACCACAGCGTACGATAGCCGAGGTATTGCAAACGATTTTCACTGTCACGAATCGCGCCCAATACTCTCCCATAAGGACGATTCATCAGTTGACGTAGGCCAAGGAAGCACAACATCAACATCAACGCAGTCACAAAGCACAGCGTTGCGCGCATTGGTGCAGAGGTAATATCAAAACCCAAAATTGTTTTAAAGCCTGTAAAACCATTATTGCCCCCAAAGCCTGTTTCATTACGGAAAAACAGTAATGCGGCGGCAAAGGTCATGGCTTGAGTAATAATCGAGAAATATACGCCTTTGATTTTGGAGCGAAATGCAAAAAAGCCAAAGATAAATGCGATCAAACCGGGTACCAGCACCACCAGTGCTAAAGCCCACGCAATATGCTCGGTCCCGATCCAATACCAAGGTAACTCGGTCCAACTCAGGAAGCGCATAAAATCAGGCAGACCATCACCTGCAGATTGACGCATCAGGTACATGCCAAAGGCATATCCCCCCAAAGCAAAATACAAACCATGTCCCAAGCTTAGAATCCCGGCATAGCCCCAGACCAGATCCAGTGCAAGAGCCACCAAAGCCAAACACATGATCTTGCCAATCAAGGTGATCCAGTAAGCGGATAGGTAAAATGCCGAGTCAGGAGACAACAGGTGTAGCCATGGCAACAATAAGAGCACGCCGAAACAAACTGCAATCGCCACCGCGCTATAGGGCTTGTCAGCAAATAAAGAAGTGATTTTCATTGGCTTACTCCACAAAACGGCCTTTGATGGCAAACAAACCTTGTGGACGCTTTTGGATAAACAAAATCACAAGAACCAAGAGAATAATTTTTGCGAGCACTGCGCCTAAACCAATCTCTAAAACTGTACCGCTAATCCCCAATCCGAGTGCCGCCAATACCGCCCCCCAAACTTGACCGACACCACCGACCACGACAACGAGGAAGGCATCAATAATGTAGTTTTGTCCAAGGTCTGGTCCAACATTACCCACCTGTGCCAAGGCACAGCCTGCCAAACCCGCCAAGCCTGAACCCAGACCAAAAGCCATCATGTCAATCCGTGCAGAACGGATACCGACAGCACGCGCCATTTGACGGTTTTGCGTTACCGCCCGTACAAATAAACCAAAGCGGGTTTTATTGAGTAAAAACAGCAACAGTAATAACACCGCAACAGTAAAGCCAATAATGGCGATACGGTTATACGGCAACATTAAGCTCGGTGTGAGCGCAATTCCGCCACTCAACCATGCTACGTTGGAAACCTCTACATTTTGCGCACCAAACACCATGCGCACCAATTGCATCAGGATCAGGCTCACCCCAAAGGTGGCAAGTAAAGTCTCCAGTTGACGACCATAGAGCGGGCGAATCACGGTGCGTTCAATCAACATGCCCATCAAGGCACTGACCAGAAATGCCGCAGGAATTGCCGCCAATAGATACCAATCCATCAATCCCGCAAAATGGGTTTTAAAAAAGCTTTGAATCACATAGGTGGTATAGGCACCGATCATAATCAGCTCACCATGTGCCATGTTAATCACCCCAAGCAGACCATAGGTAATCGCTAAGCCAAGCGCTGCGAGCAGTAAAATACTGGCGGTACTCAGACCTGAAAAGACATGGCCTGACCATTCACTGATTTGTAGTCGGGTTTTAATTTTATTGTGTGCATCCAACAACGCTGCCTTCAATGCAGGATTGCTTTGCGGTTGTTCTAAGGTTTGAGTGATCAAGGCGAATACGTCAGGACGATTTGAATCGGCCAAGACTTTCACGGCTTCAAGCTTGGTGAACGCATCAGGGCTATTAAAATCCAAACGGGCTTTGAGCTGTGCTAAACGTGCTTTGACCTGATCATTTTTTTCATTCAGATAAAGCTGCTTCACCATCGCCACATCGAGTTCAGCCAAATTATTTTCTAAAATATCGACCGCAGCTAAACGTTGTGAAGCATCTGTAGAATTGAGTTTGGCCTTGGCTTGACCAAAATTCAGTGCCTTGCGTAAGGTATTGACTAAAGTCACTTGAGATAAATCCGCAGGCCATTGTTCCAGCGCCTGTTGCTCAGGATAGCTGAACAGCTTGTCATCATTTTTTAACAGATAAGTATTCCCTGCGCTATCGGTATACAGCTCATTTTGATCAATATAGGCCACCAGTTGATCCAGTTGTTCAATACTGGCAGGCCATTGATTGAGCATGGCGCGACGCGTGGCAAAATCGGACTTCACAAAGGTCTGAATGGCATCTTGAGAAGCTGTAGACGTCACGGTTGTTGCGGATGTGGCTTCTGCCCATGCTGGACTAAAAATCATCTGTGCCATGATGCAGAGCAGTGCCAAAACATAGTGTTTCGCCATAGAACTCCCCTTATTATTAACGGTTTTAAATAGGTCAAAAAACAGAATAAAAATGCCTGCTGCCGATACAGCACAGCAGGCGAAAAGCCCCTTATTTCGGGATATACGGACTCCAAGGCTCTGCCTTTATGGTTTGTGGTGTTTTATAGACCACGTCGAATTGACCATCACCGCGGATCTGTCCAATCATCACGGGTTTATGTAGATGGTGATTAGTTTCATCCATTTTTAAGGTATAGCCCGATGGTGCAGCAAAGGTCTGACCTGCCATCGCATCACGAACTTTGTCCACCTCAGTCGTGCCTGCTTTTTCAACCGCTTGCTTCCACATATTGATCCCGACATAGGTCGCTTCCATCGGATCGTTGGTCACCACTTTGTCTGCATTTGGAAGTTTGTATTCCACCGCATATTGTTTGAATTTATTCACAAACTCAGTGTTCTTCGGATTTTTCACCGACATGAAATAGTTCCATGACGCTAAATGACCGACCAATGGTTTGGTATCGATACCACGTAATTCTTCCTCACCCACCGAGAACGCCATGACGGGAATATCAGACGCTTTAATGCCTTGGTTGCCCAATTCACGATAGAACGGCACATTAGAATCGCCATTGATGGTCGAAATGACCGCAGTCTTTTTACCCGCAGAGAACTTCTTAATATTGGAGACAATGGTTTGATAATTACTATGACCAAAGGGGGTGTACTCTTCCATGATGTCGGCATCGGCCACACCTTTCGACTTCAAGAATGCACGCAAGATTTTATTGGTGGTCCGTGGATAGACATAGTCTGTACCGAGTAACACAAAACGTTCTGCTTTACCGCCTTCATCTCCCATCAAGTATTCAACTGCAGGAATCGCTTGTTGGTTCGGTGCTGCACCGGTATAGAAGATGTTTTTAGATTGTTCCTGACCTTCATACTGCACTGGATAGAACAATAAGCCATTCAGCTCTTCCACCACAGGCAACACTGATTTACGCGAAACAGATGTCCAGCAGCCAAAAATAACAGCCACTTTATCTTGGGTAATCAACTGACGGGCTTTTTCTGCAAATAATGGCCAATCCGAAGCAGGGTCAACAATCACTGGTTCTAATTTTTTTCCGAGTACCCCACCATTGGCATTGATCTCATTAATAGTCATCAAGGCGGTATCTTTAAGCGAGGTTTCTGAAATCGCCATGGTGCCTGAAAGTGAATGTAGAATCCCGACCTTAATGGTATCGCCGCTGGCTGCGGGTGCAGTTTTGGCTTCTGTTTTGGTTTGTTCTGTTTTTTCTGCTGGTTTTGAACAGCCAACCAGACCGATCCCCATCATGGCTGCCATCAGTACAGACATCGACATCAATTTGTTTTGCATCTTTCTCTCCACCCATCAATAATTGTGATTTTTACTGGGTGGAGTTATTCAATTTCTGTGCCAACACAATAAGATATTGTTTTTGATTAATTTAAATAAAATTTAAGCTTTAATTCTTTCATCTTGTATACAACATTGCATACAAAAAATACGTGCTGACCTAAAATGATGCAAATTTGTTCAGCATAGATATCTAAACCTCAAGCAAAGAAAAAGCCAAGCTAATGCTTGGCTTTAATCCAACAATGAGACAAAGCACTTAAACAGTAATATCCGCTAAATTACCCTTTTGTTCTAACCAGTGCTTACGGTCGGCTGAACGCTTTTTCGCCAGCAATTTATCCAATAAACCTGCGGTTAAATGTGCATCGTCCAAGTCCAACTGCACCAATCGACGCGTATTCGGATCCATGGTGGTTTCACGCAATTGACTGGCATTCATCTCGCCCAACCCTTTAAATCGAGTGATCTGCGGATTCTTGTTGCCTTTAACTTTTTTCAGGATGCTTTCAAGCTCATCATCATCCAAGGCGTAGTACACATCTTTACCAATATCAATACGATAGAGTGGAGGCATCGCCACAAACAGATGCCCCTCTTCAACCAAGGTCGGGAAATGTTTTACGAATAAAGCGCATAATAAAGTTGCGATATGCAGACCATCTGAGTCCGCATCGGCAAGGATACAGATCTTGCCATAACGTAATTCAGACAGATCATCACTGCCCGGATCGACCCCGATCGCGATGGCAATATCATGCACTTCTTGAGAAGCCAACACTTCATCCGAAGAGACTTCCCATGTATTCAGAATTTTTCCGCGAATTGGCATAATCGCTTGGAAGTTCTTGTCGCGTGCTTGTTTGGCACTACCGCCCGCGGAATCCCCTTCGACAATAAATAATTCACTGTCCTCACGGGTTAAGCCGACACAGTCCGCCAGTTTTCCTGGTAGTGCTGGACCTGCCACAATCTTCTTACGTTCAACTTTTTTCGCTGCTTTAAGACGACGCCCTGCTTTGGCAATCGCCATTTCAGCCAGTTGTGTCGCAATCTCTGCGTGTTGATTCAGCCATAGGGCAAATGCATCTTTGGCGATGTTCAGCACAATATTAGAGGCTTCACGACTGGATAAACGTTCTTTGGTTTGCCCAGAAAATTGGGGCTCTTGGAATTTCAGCGATAGAATAAAATTTACGCCATCCCAGACATCTTCCGCAGACAGCTTCATATTACGTGGCAACAAATTGCGTAATTCACAGAATTCACGCAAGGCTTCGGTCACACCTGAACGTAGACCATTGACATGGGTACCACCTTGCGCGGTTGGAATTAAGTTGACATAGCTTTCCTGAATCTGCTCGCCACCTTCCACATTCCAGCAAATCGCAAATTCACAGGCAGCGCGGTCGGCTTGACCACTACTGACAAAAGCAGGATCTGGCAAGATGTCACGATCTTGCAATTCATCCATCAAATAGTCGACCAGACCATTTTCAAATTGCCATTCAATCTTTTCATTATTGATTTTATCGTCATAAATAATCTTTAAGCCAGCCGCTAAAACAGCCTTGGCTTTTAAATTATGTTTCAGTGCTTTAAGTGCAAATTTAGGGCTATCAAAATATTTGGTTTCAGGCCAGAAACGCACGGTCGTGCCTGTGGCACGCTTAGCGACCTTACCTTCTAAGACCGACAAAGGCGCAACGGGCTCGCCTTGTTCAAAGGCCATTTGATAGAGATTACCTTGACGCTGTACTGCCACTTCAACACGGGTCGATAAGGCATTCACCACCGAAATCCCGACCCCATGCAGACCACCAGAGAACTGATAGTTATCGGTACTGAATTTACCGCCTGCATGCAGCTTGGTCAAAATAATCTCGATACCACTTTGCCCATATTCAGGATGAATATCGACTGGCATTCCGCGTCCATTATCTTCGACTGACAATGAGCCATCTTCATAGACCGTGACACAAATCTGATTGGCATGACCCGCAAGTGCTTCATCGACTGCATTATCAATCACCTCTTGCGCCAAATGGTTTGGACGTGAGGTATCGGTATACATGCCTGGTCGACGACGAACAGGATCTAAACCAGAAAGAACTTCAAGGGATTGGGCCGTGTATTGTGTCACTTGGTCTGACTTCCTTATTGGATCGCTGCCGATAAAAATTCGAGAATTAAAGGTAATTTTTCTTCAAAATCATCCATTGCATGATTACCATTAGCGTCGGTTAAAATCAATGATGATGGATGAACTGCACTATAATAACGTTGAGCTTGCTGATAATCCAAGACTTCGTCGCCTTGTTGCAACAGCACCAGAATTTTATCAGCATGCGCCAGTTTCGTGTCAGCAATCGATTGTAATTGCTGCAGTTGATCGGCATCAAGGGTCCATGATGCAGTAACTTTGAGCGGGATTTGTTCAATCCCAAATAAATCTTCGAATAAACGCCATGGTTGCATAGCCGGATTAATCAGTACAGCAGCACAGCCATATTTAGCGACAAGATATGTCGCATAAAAGCCCCCCAAGCTACTTCCCACTAAAACAACTTTATCCTGTGCTAAATTTTCGATAAGCTGAGAGAGTTGTTCTAGCACTTGGTTGGGCGGCTGATTTAAATCAGGTAAATGCACCTGTATCGCCTCATGCTGTGCACAATATTGTTGCAACTGCTGCCCTTTTATCGACATCGGACTGCTTCGGAAACCATGTAGATAGATAATTTGCATACGCACCAAAATAGGCAATGAGTTGACATAAAGTGAAATAAATCACATTATTTTGATTAATAGTTAAACAAATAACAATATAAATTACATTTAAGCTGGATATTGTCTGACACAAAAAACGATACTGTACTCCGTTCATCAGTATTCTAAAAAAATTACGTATGAAAGACATAAGATGTAAGCGTTTGTTGTAGTTTATCTAAACAATATTCAGAAAAAACACTTCAAACCTTCGGTATATATCAAGGATGGGGAAATCAATATGCCAAGTTTAACACCTCTGCATGAAACCTATTGTAAGTGGGATCGCACGCCCCCAAGTCAGGCAGATGTTCTGGAAGGTTTGGCACAGCTGGTCAGTACCAGTCTCAGTGGCGTACACGAACTGATCCAAGTGGTACAAACTGAGGTATTAAGGACAACGCTCGGTTTAAGTGCACAAAAAGCCAAACAATTACAAAAGCACCCTCAACTGCAAAAGTTTTATCAGTTTTCTTATGTGGCACTGCAGAAATATGGCAGTCATTTTCTTGCACCTAATTTACGTCGCATTATTGAAAAATTTCCAGTCTTGCATGATAAGCCCTTAACCCCAACCTTGCATTTTTTAGTGGGTGCGCTGAATGGAGTTTTTGGTGATTTCTTTTTAAAGCAACACAATCCAATGGCGTTACCAATGGTGCTTTATGATCACTATGGTTCATTACAGCAAGGCGAGCTAACAGGCCGTGTGGTGATTCTGGCTCATGGTTTGTGTATGAACCATTTAACTTGGTCTAATCATCGTTATGGTGGGATTGGTGAGCGTTTGCTCGCGCAACGTGATAACAACACCATGTTGTATTTGAATTACAACACTGGACGCCGAATTTCTGCGAATGGCCGTAGTTTTGCCAATACCTTAGAGGATTTGGTGCAACGTAATCCGCGTATTACCAGTATTGACCTGATCGGTCACAGTATGGGTGGCTTGGTTTCGCGTAGTGCCCTGTTTTATGGCAAACAGAATCTGTATCAATGGGTGCATATGGTCGAGAATCTGGTTTGTATCGGTTCGCCACATCATGGTGCAGTACTTGAACGTTTTGGTTTCGTTTTACAAGACAAACTCGGTGGCTTCCCGTTTATCAACTTGCTAGGTCAGTTGGTGAATGTGCGTAGTAACGGCATACTTGATCTACGTTATGGCAGTGTCCGTGATGATGACTGGGAACATAATGATGCACGTATTGGCTTTGCCGACGACAACCGTAAACCTGCTCCTCTCCCATCGCATATCAATACCTTCTTGATTGCAGGGACTTTAGAATTTGAGAAGTTACGTAATAAAGCGCTGTCTGTGATTGGGGATTACCTGGTCAGTGTGAAAAGTGCTTTGGGTGAACACCAAAATCCACGTTTCCAATTGAAATTACCTGACACCCATAAAGCGGTTTTCTATGGGTTGAATCATTTTGAAATTCAGTATCATTCCAGTGTGGCCGAACAAATCACACGCTGGTTATATCCAGATGCTAAAGAGAAAGTTGAAGCCGGTGTACAAACCCATATGATCAACGTACCTCAAAACTATACCTTTGATGATTTAGAAGGCATTGTTGAGACCTAAACCATAAAAGCTCAGTTAGATTCTAGCTAGCTGAGCTTTTTTCGGTCAAAAGCTGTAACAGGCTCAATCAGCTTAGGAATAGCTTTACTTCACAAATTCACCTTGGTCATTTAATTTCAGTTTTAGATCTTTTCCATCTTCTTTATATAAAATTTCATACTTCTGATTAATCACAATATTTTGAGATGCATCTAAGGTAATGCTTTTAACCAAGCCAAACTTGTTTACCGTTGTCAGATTTATTTCTGGATTTCCAGCTTCACTTGAAGAAGGAGATGCAATTAATAAAATGCCTGTACTTGTTTCTGGGAAAATGACTGAATCACCATAACGTGGGTTGATAAAGTTATAAACTTTAATCAGATGGCTGCTATCAATCAAATTGATTGAGCCGCAGTTCATTCTTTGTGCCGATAAAATACAGTTAAGATGGGCATTTGAGTTAGAGAAGTGATCAGGAAGCCATCATCATTTTTTAACTTTACAGGATTTGATGAAGCTTTATGTATTTGGTTTTGATGAGAAATTTTATGTTTCTTTTCTGAGGCAGTGCTACAGGAAGCAGTTATAATGCTTAAGCAGATTAAGCCTAGAATATAGGTATATTTTCTATAGGATGAATTCATAATAAGTTCCACTAAAATCAACCACAACGACCATAACATTCACTAAATTTAATCTTTTTCTTGGTTAAGCAATTCACCTGCTTAGGTACGTAAGCATCAGGTGTCTCGGCTTGAAGATAAATTAAATAGTTATAATAATTTATTCATCATACACATTTCAAAAATTGACTTAAAAAAATACGATAGATACATAATTTCATCCTTACTATTTCTATTGCCCCACTAGATGCCCTAAATCAACTCCTGCACTGTTGCTCCAGATATCGAACAAACTGCACTCTAATTTTAACAAGAATAAAGAAGGTTTTTATGACCTTCTTTATCATTTTATATTTATAGATTATATTTTCTTAAAATAAATTTTACTTTCATCTGAACATTCATTATAAAAAATTCCAGAAAATTGTTTTTTTACCATTTCATTTTTCATATAAGCCTTACAATCTAAAAATATCGTACCATCCTTTTTTTTCGTAAATTTAATTTCTTGTTTTTGATAGTATGGATTTTTGTCATAATTATCATTCAAAAAATAAATGCCTTTTTTATAGTTTCTGGATTGTACTTGGTTTGAATTATCACCCATTAATAAAAAATCGACTCCCCCCATAGTCAAAAACACTTTATTTATACCTAAAATTAAATTCTCATCATTCTCAGATAAAATATGAGAATTTGCCCACCCCATTAAAACATCTTCATTATAAATATTTTTATAATAGAGAACATACCCCTCCTTATTCTTTTTTAAATAAAATTCATCATTCGGAGGAGCAAAACTTTCAAAAAAATATTGATCTTTATTACTTCTCGCCTTATTCAATTGACATTTACCAGTTATATTACAAATTTTAAATGAATAAAAAGTATCATTAAAATTCATAAATGAATTCAAAGATGCTGAAGATTTAACCGATTTCACATTTTCTTCTATTTTGTTAATTTCTTTGGCGACTGACGAACTGCTTGAGCAAGCAAAAATAGGGGTTAGCACTAATATAGCTAAATACATTTTTATATGATTAAAAACTTTCACAAACTTATCTCCTTATTTTTATACCACAAAACTTTTAACAGCACTAAAACTACAGACATCTATCGATATAATTATTTTTACCTAAAGTATTCATTGGAATTTTATTTTCATTATCATAAGTAACATCATATAATTTATTATTATTTTTATCAATTTTAATCCACCCAAATGTCGCTCCATTGTTTACCCCACTTTTACTTTTCACAAATATTTGTATGTAATCCTTTTCTGAAAAATCGAAAGTAATATCTTTCTTTTTAATTTCTTTCATGTCAAAATTTTTATAAACAATAGCATTAAGATCATTTTCACATTGCTGATTTTGATCCAAACTATTAACATTTATCTTCGCACTGCATCCACTAGTTAATAAAACAGAAAATAAAAAACATATAAATTTCATTAGCAACCCGCCATTATCTCTTAAAATATTAACACAATCCTGGCTTTCATTTTATCAGGAGTACTACTTTTAAATCGTTCTGTTCACTTCAACCACTCTAAACTTCCTTGGATAATTTTTTGATTCTCAAAAATACCCTTATATTTAATACTATCAAAATTACTCCATTGAAAAATTTTATATAAATTAATCCCATTACCATAATTAAATCTATTCGGTAATTGCGGAACCTCGCCTGCAACTCCAATTTCCCTTTTGCTGTATAAACCCTAATGCCATTTTACGCAGCAAACAAACTGATCTTGTCCTGTACATGCCAATAATATTTTTCTGTACGCTCAAATTAATTGAACCACTAGCACTCTCGGCAATATCCTGAGCGGTCTGAAAGATAATATTTTCAGGCGTGGCTAATGCAATCCCATTCGACAATGCCAGCAACATCAGCGCCTGTCTGAAAAGTTTGCCTTGCTCTTACTGTTTGTTTACAAAAAAGCCCGAACTAAGCAAAATTCGGGCTGATTTCACGTATTTACTACAATACAAATAAAATTATCATTTTAATTGTACTCGTTTTTCTTTATTTCCTTCCATATAAGTTAAATTATAATTCTTATCGATTAATACGTTTTTAGTTGCTGGTATAAATTTCTTTTCTTCCACACCAAAAGCATTAATGATTAAAATAGCAAGTTGTGGCCCCTCATCCTCATTATCTTCAAATGGAGAAATAATGATTTGTTTACCACTTTCTGTTTCTGGAAGAACAATACCATCCCCATAACTAGGAGAAATAGATGGATAGAATTTTATCAAATTAGATGAGCTCACCAAATTAACTTTAGAACAACTATTTATATCTTTCTTTAAAAGACATTTAAAATGATCAACTGAATTGTAAGGTAAATGTGTTAATACTAAACCATGAATATTTTTTTCTTCTTTCGAAGATTTTCCAGTTGTTAAAAATGATAATCTAGATAAATATTCATCCCTATAACATTGATTTCTAACTAGACCAGCACCTTCCCCAGCTATATGACTTATTTTCCCTTCACAATTACTTTTTATTTTTTTCACCCATTTATCATAATCATTTTTTTCTCTATTTTTCTCATTATCAAGTTTAATAATTAATTTTTTATTTTCCTTTTCTATACATTGTATACTTTCATAAACATTATTTTTATTACAATTTACTGACGAACTATCCGCACATGCTGATATTGTTGAACCAAATGCTAACAATACTAATCCTGTACCAACCACATATTTACTAAACATATTAAATTCCTTTGAAGTTTTTAGGGAGAACTATTTTAAAAGGTTTTGGCATTTTATTTCTTAGTTCAGTCGTAGTGCCATGAGCATGTATAGCTGTTCCATTGCCAAGTATCATACCTTTCTTTACTGCTTCATCATGAAATTTATCTACCCATGCCTTTCTATTTTTTGCATCTGAATAATATTTATTTGCATAGTTTAGATTTTCTCCAATAATGGAAAGTTTACCATCTGCTCTTTCTATAAGATAGCTATTAACAAAATTCCTAACCCTTGTACTTACATGCGATATTGGCATTTTTTCAACACTACCATAAGGGTCTAAACTTTTAGGACCTGTAATTTTAGAAAACTGTCTATCAGCATTGACTACACTTCTGACACTATTCCCCCATACACCAGACTTGACTCTATTCATAATAGTATCTACAACACCAGCAGCTTGATCAGTAAAATACTTCTCTGTTTTAAACTTTATTACCTCAGTCTCAGTTACTTTCATAATATCTATAATATCATCATTACTTAGTACTAGTTCACCCCCCACTATATTATCATGTGGTTTTGGTGTTGACACCCCCCCTCCACAACTTAAAATCCTAGGAACTTTCAAACTGTTTACTAGAGTAAACATTTTAACGCCATTTAATTCAACTATTGTTTTTTGAAAAATATTTCCACCAAAATATACAGCTGAGAATTTAGTAACGTCAAAATGTACCCATGTAGTTGCTCCTGAAGTTCCACTATTAAAAACTTTTGGTTCTAAATAAATTTTATCAACCTCTCTATTTTCTGATGCTCGCATTTTTTTAATCATAATTTCTTTTCGAATAAATTCCATATCATTGACTTCACGAGTCCTACTTCCATTCTTATTAAAATGAATATCCAGAGCTAACCCCATATGATTTACTGTTGCTCTTCCATGCTTTTTATTATTTTCAATACATCTATAACCAGACTCTATATAAGCCACTTCGATTTTCTTTTTCTTAAATTCATTTTTTAAATAAAAATTTACAGCCTTTAATATCCAGATTAGACTTCGGTGTAATCCTGGATATTCATTTGCTTTATTTGAACCAGATTGAACCCCCATATTACCATTACCAAAGCCCGAACATTTTCCACAATTACAAGCAGCTTTCCCCATAAAACCTGCAATAGGGTATTCTTCATAAAATTTATCCAACGCTACCAATACTGAGCCACAAATTTTCCCCGTCTCTGGTACCCCCATATAATCCCGTTGGAATTGCTTAATACAATTTGCAGTTAGTTCGGTAAACTCATCCGTAGGTAAAGCCCCACCGAAGCCCGCCAAACGAATATTTACTTCTCGAATAAGCTCACTCTTACCACTTGAAATACATTGCGGATTGGTTTTGCATAAATTTGGAGCATCTGCTTTAGGTGTACCACCATCCTGACTACGGTCATCCACTGTCAGTATCTTGGAAGCAGCGTTTGTAGCTTCATTCAGCGTTTTTTTACCTTCTTCATAAAGCTCATTCACTTGGTCGAGGATTTTACTGCCAAAATTTGCTCCAAAAATTCCTTCTTCCTGCTTTTTCTGAGGTGTTGTACTCGATGGCCTTACAGGTGGAGTCTGTGGTGCTTTTGTTTTAGTGCTGCTAGCCGAAGGTTGTGATCTCTGCTGAGTGGTCTGTTTAGCTTTTTCTTGATGTGAATTATTTCCTGTAGCAGGAATATTCACTGGCAACTTAATCACTTGCCCAATACTAATCTTATTGGGGTCATCTATTTTATTCAAACGCTCCAACGCTCGAACAGTAGTATGATTTTTTTGAGCTATTTCAAATAAAGTTTCACCCTTTTTTACAACATGCGTTTTTCTTTTATATTGTCCATTATTACCTTGATTTGTTAATGTTTTTAAATCCAACATTACTTTTGGGCTTGTAATTTTTACGAGCATGCGATCTCTAGACATTACAAAACTTTGTACCTTGATCATCAAGCCATTAAACATACTTTTGATATAAACATCTAAAGCCGTACCTTTATCTCGACTAATCTCAACGATACATCCAGATGAGTTCGTAAATCCCGCAGCAATAACTTGCCCAGTCCTCTGATTTTTTACTTCATATTGTGCTTTTGAGATTGGGCTACCAAATAAATCTAAGAGTTGTATCGTAACTAATGATTTTTTATTCATTTCCAATCCCTATCTTCTACATTATTCTCTGTTTCTGAGTCATTCACATTTTGATCTGCTAAAAAATCATCTTCATCAAAACTATCAATGACTAATCCCCATTCATCATTAGAGCCAACAAGGACCTGAACTTTGGTTGGATCTGGCGTGCTAATTTTTCCTGTACGACCATGCTCATCTATTGATCCCGAAGTAAATGAATTCGTTCCCGGTACAAAAGCTTTATAACTGAGCTGGCTAAAATCGCTCTCCCAAAATAAGTCATAAATATCTAAGCGATTGCTAAAAGTCGGTGTGCTAGGTAATTCAGGAACCTCATATGAAACCTTAGCGCCACTCACAAATAAATGCTGACCAGCCTTACTCTCAAACTTACCACCCGTGGTTGAAAACACCCCGTTGGCATTGATCTTCAGCTGAGAACCGCCCGCTGTTAGTACAATTTCTTTAGGACTGGTGATTTCAATCTTATCTTCAGTAGAAATCAGTTTAATCACCTTCTTGGCAATCGCTTCAATCGCATCATCCTGCGCCTGCAACTCCAATTTCCCTTTTGCTGCATACGCTCTAAAGCCCTTTTGTGCAGCAAACAAGCTGATCTTGTCCTGTGCATGCCCAATAATATTCTTTTGTGCACTCAGGTTAATTGAACCACTGGCACTCTCGGCAATATCCTGAGAAGCCTGCAAAATAATATTTTCAGGTGTCGTTAATGCAATTCCATTCGGTGATGCCAACAACATCAGCGCCTGTCTGAAAATCTTGCCTTGTTCTTGTTGCTTGGCATTCGAACTGCTTTCCAAACCTTGGGTATAACCTTCCATAAAGCCCTGTAAGGAGCTCAATGCTTTGGACGGAGTGATGTCTAACTTGCTGCCTTTACTAAAGGTGCCACAGGCACTCATCAGCTCAAAATCTTTAATATCGACATTGGCCAAAACCTTTCCGACTTCTTTAATACTTTCAAAAGGGTTTTGCTGAATTCGATCTTTAATGCTGGCAAGCTTGCCTTTGACAATATCAGCGCCATGCTCTTCAACGTTTTCAATGAACTCTTTCAGATTTTCAACCGCATCTTTGGCATCACTAAAGAACGCATTAAACTCATCTACTGCACCTTTGGCATTGCCGCCGAGGGCACCAATATCCTCAATAAAACCACCACAATCCTTTAAAGCATGGATCGGATCATTACTCATCCCTTCTTTAAATAAATTTAAAGTGCTATCCAGTGCTTGACCTGTGGTTTTAAGTTCCAATGACTGAATAAACTTCGGTAAACGGTTAATCACATTCAGCGCATCGGTCTGTTGCTTCGCAGCCACTTCACTGAGCATTTTCATGCTGTCATAACCCTGTGACAGCAAAGATTGTGCCTGGGTAGCTTCCAAATGATCAGCAATCGCCTGTTCTTGCGCATAGGTACTGATCAGCATGCCTTTGCCTGCCCGTACAGCACCCCAAGCATCCGTTCTAAGCTCGAAGCCCTCACCACGACCGTTGCTGCTTTCCTGCACTTTAGGATGACTTAAATTACCTAAATTCAGCTGTGTTGCCGCATGGCTACTTTGTAATTGGGTACTGATTTGCCCTGTCGTATCATCAAAACGTAACTGGTTAAAACCATTGCCATTGACTTCCTGACTGCGGATACCACTGAGTTTTTTAGTGTCTGGAAGCTGCCCTTTGACATCAAACTTGGTCGGGGAGCGTTGTGCTTCATGGATACGTCCAGTCACAAAAGGACGATCGATGTTGCCATCAAAAAAGTCGATGACCACCACCTCCCCAATACGCGGCAAGAAGCGTGCTCCATAGCCTTCCCCCGCCCAAGGGGTGAGGACATCGACCCATGCGGAGTCGGTGTCATTGTCATTACTACCTGCTCCACCGTCATGGCCATGATCCTCACTGCGGGTAAACAGAAAACGAACCTTGATCCGTCCCCACTCATCCACATAAATAGTTTCCCCTTCGGGCCCCACTACTTTGGCGCGTTGCGGATAGGCAATCGGACGATGTAACTCTGGATCATATTCAGGGGTGATCTTGATCTGACGGCGAATCAAGGTCAGTTCATTACCCTGACGCTCTGCCTCGTCATAGTCGTGTTGATCCCAGCGGCTCTGGCTGAGCAGTTGACTGACCTGTTGCTGTAAATCTTTGGGTAAATTATTTTGATTGTAGAAATGCTTGGCAATAATCAGGAACTCCTGATCAGCCCCTTCATGCTGATCAATTTCAGGATGTTCCCTGAGATTAAACCAATACCCGACTTGGCTATCGCGCACGGTACTATAAGCCTTAAAATATTTGGCTTGACTGGCGTACATGTCATTGAATTGCTGATTCAGTTTTTCTAGCTGACTGCCACCTGAAGCCGTGGCTTGGTCTTCACCTTTTAAGTCCTGCATCCAAGCTGGACTGATATGCCATGCCTGTTCAAGGCTTAAACTGGCAGAATCAAAACTTTCCGAATGGTTATGGCTGGTAACCACTGAACCTGCACCTTCTTCTTGTGCCAAGGCATCAGGCTGCCAACGTTGCAGATGCACCGCAGTCGGCTGCAAGCTACGCACCGCCACAAAACCGGTTATGCTGTCCTGAAATTCTGTGGCACTGCTACGGTGATAACGAATACTCCGTCGAGCCAAAGCTTGATATTGACTATTATCATCAATCAATCTTAGCTTCTGTGCTTTGACAGGGGTACTTGAATGCGGTACAAAAAGCTCAGCTTCATCAATCAGCCAGTTTATGCCTTCACTGCGCCATAAGCGTGTAAGAAAAGAATAGTCGGATTCATTATGGCCCATCACAAATGGGCGTATATCATAATTCTGGCTTAAGCCACTCAGATCCAGACTCAAACTTGCTGCAAATAATGGACTTCTTTGCTGCCACTCTTTGAACAAAACTTCAGTGATTTCCACAATAGTTTTATTCATAAAAACACGGCTATTACGGCGCTTATGCCATAAATGGGTCGCATCGTGTACAGTCAGCTTATACAGCGTTAATGCGCCATCACTTTGTCCATAACTGGCCTCGGTCACAATCCCCGTGGTGCGAAACAGTTGCCCTGAATCGGTAACCTGATCAACTGCAACCTGAACCCCAATAAATTGTTTGAGGGGAATCTGGGCATTGGTCGAAAGACAAATCAGCTCGGCTGACAAGCCCTCATTAAGTTGATGCTGGCCTTGTATACGTTGTAAAAAAACTTGGTTATTCAGTAATTTATTAGAAAATTGTACGTGAATGGCACGTTTCTGTGCATTTAGCCCTATTTTTTCTAATACATTAAATATATTAAAAAGCATTTTTTATAATCAGATCGTACGGGGAATCGGCTGAACTTTACAAAAAACAGACCTATCTGTCCACAAAAAAAGCTTTTAAGCAACAAAATGGCACAACTTGTTTAGTTTTTGAGAAAATAAAACCCGAAATAGACATTCATATTTCGGGTGTTTAAATGATTTAGAACAACGATTCGCTTATTTTTGTGTAACGCGATAGTTTCTAAATAATTGCCATAAGCAAATCAGTAAAATCAAACTAAAATAAACCAGAGACCAAACGGGCAGCGATTGACCGAGGAAAGTCCAATCTATCGCGGCGCATTCCCCTGAACCCGAAAGTACTTCCTGTAATACGGTTTTCATTGGCAAGGCATCCACCAGATAGTTTAAGCCAGGCCCACAACTTGGAACCTGATCAGGTGGTAAACTTTGCAGCCAGACATGACGTGCCGCAACACCAACTGACCAGCCAATTGATAAGGTTGCTAAAAATGCATAAAAGCGTTTGAAACCACTTGAAACTGGATTATGGATAAAGGCGACTAGCGCGATTACGCCCATCCCAATTAAACCAAGGCGTTGGAAAATACAGAGTGGACAAGGATCCAAGCCCTGCACATGTTCTAAATACAACGCAAATGAGATACCAATAATGCTGGTCAGTACCAGTACTGCACTGACTAAGCGATAATTCCATCGCATGGGAAGTCCTCTAAAATATTAGCGATATTGTGCAAGATATTGTTCAAAACTCATGTCGTTATCTTGTTCAAGTTGCGCCTGTTTTTGCAACGAAGTTTGCGCCAATTGTTCAAAATAGTGTTTGCGTTCTTCACTGAGTGGATGTTGGTCATAATGATCGACATGTTGCTGCGCCATGACACTACCAAAATTCCATGTGCCACCATGTTGCAAGGTATCTGCAATCACGTGCGCCGAAGGTGTGTTTTCAACATGGTCTAGGCGTTGTTGCATCACTTGAATGGCATCTTGATATAGCTGGGTGCCATCCATTTGGTCTAGTATCTTGGCACAGGCTTGAATCGCATTTAAGTGAGTTTGTGCCCAGTCTTTTAATGAGATCGAATGATCTCCTTCTTCGATCTTGGCATCTGCCGCACGACCACGATTCACCACTTCAGTTTGGTTACGATCAATCTGTTCTTGTTCTTCAGCAAAGAGATCCGGACTGTCTTTGAGCAAGCAATACAAAGCTAAACTTTCAAGGAAGCCTGCCGAAATTTCATCAATTCCAATCGCGCTATACGGATTCACATCCACTGCACGTAATTCGACATAGCCAACGCCACGATTTTTTAAGGCTTGTGAAGGTGTTTCACCTGCTTGCGGCACCTGTTTAGGACGCACCAGACTGTAGTATTCATTTTCAATCTGTAGTACATGATCGTTGATCTGAATCGGCTCGCCCTGTTCATCATTTAAACCGAGCTGGGTAAATTCTGGATAAGGGGTATGCACGGCTTTTTGTAAGCCATCTAAGTAATCGTGCAGATCGTTATAATGAATCCCAAGTTCTTTTTGTGCTGAGTTTTGATAACCCAAACGCCCCATCCGCAATGCAGTCGCTTCCGGTAAATAAAGTGTGCCTTTGACTAAAGGCTGTAAATGATGCTGACGACCAGTCAGGAAACAACGACACACCGATGGACTTGCGCCTAACATATACATCACTAAAGGAATCAGGCGAATAAAATTGCGAATCAAACCAAAATAACGGTGACTACGATAATCTTGCAGGCTGAGCTGTTTTAATTTTGGGTTGCTCTCATGCTGCTGTAAAACCGCAAATAGTTGTTCTGGAAACGATAAATTATAATGAACCCCTGAAATGGTCTGCATACGGCGACCATAACGTACGCCTAAACCACGGCGATAAAGCGTTTTAAAGCGGCCGATATTGGAACTGCCATATTGTGCCAGTTTAATATTTTCTTCGTTATCATCCAGCATACAGGGCATCGACAAAGGCCAGAGTTTCTCACCCTCCTCAAGCTGTTGATGTACGATGCTATGGATATCACTTAATTCGTTTAAAGCGGCAGCGATGGTGCTTTGTGGCGTGGTGATGAACTCCATCAACGCTTCTGAATAATCGGTGGTGATATGTGGATGTGTTAACGCTGAACCGAGTGCTTCTGGATGATTTTTTTGTGATAAAAATCCATTACTTTGCATGCGTAGGCTTTCACGCTCGATCCCACGTAACATCCCCTTTAATAGCGAGGCATCTACCCAAGTTGGTATCACAGAGGAAGTAAGGCTGGGTTGATTCATATTCTATGCTCGCTTATTCAAGATCAGCCGACCACATACATGGTAGCGGCTTCGTCGATTCTACAGACATGATGTGCATGCCGATCCCTTCGACTCAGCCAATTATAACGACAATTACGATCTAGTCATCTAGGCTCTGTTCACATTTCATAAATAGCTGCGACAGAAACCCCTGTTTAGTTTGGCAATTTTTATCACAATCTTGTTACATAAGACACGCTGAAATTGTGATTTTATTGAAAAATAAATCTTCCAATGGATACTCACCCATGCAAGCGCAAGACATTCTTAATTTTTGGTTTGACCCTGATCATCGTGTACTTTGGTTTGCAAAAAGTGATGATTTTGATGCAAAAATTCGTGCGTCCTTTGCAGAGATTCATCAGCAAGCTGCTCAGGCGGAGCTGTGGTCATGGCGCCAAACACCTGAAGGACGTTTGGCTGAAATTATTATCCTCGATCAGTTCTCACGAAATTTATATCGAGATCAGGCACAGGCCTTTGCCTACGACAGCTTGGCTTTAACCCTGTCACAAGAAGCGATTAGCTTGCAGCTGGATGCACAACTCAGTCCCGAGCAACGTTCCTTTCTTTATATGCCGTTTATGCATAGCGAATCCAAACTCAT
Source organism: Acinetobacter proteolyticus (assembly GCF_000367945.1). Taxonomy (GTDB): domain Bacteria; phylum Pseudomonadota; class Gammaproteobacteria; order Pseudomonadales; family Moraxellaceae; genus Acinetobacter; species Acinetobacter proteolyticus. The sequence goes on along the minus strand of NZ_KB849179.1, from coordinate 3,187,674 downwards.
ACATGAATTTGCCCTAAAATTGTTTCAACGCTTAGGCAATGAAATTAATTTAAACTTTGAGAAAAAGCATAAAGTGATCATTGATCGTTTTGGTCGTTATCCACATCGCAATGCAATTTTAGGCCGTAACTCAAGCGCTGAAGAACTGGAATTTTTAACTCAACCGAATAGTAGTTTCTAAGTCGATCTCCCTCGACACTGTACACAGGAATGGCATATGAAAGCTTTATTAATATGCACCCCGCTCCTTGTCGCACTGACATTTGCAGGATGTGCAACGGTTCCCTCCAAACCCAGAACCTTTGACCAACTCGGACAATTCACCGCTTATCCGTTAAATAACAAAACTTACCGCGTTGGTTTCCAAGCGGATAATAATTTGAGTTATGGTACGGCTGAGGAAATTACCTTGCTCAAAGCAGCGCAAACCACGGTCAAAAATGGTTTCCGCTATTTTAGTGTGGTGGATGATCCAAGCAACGCTCGCCATAAAACACCCCGTCAGGCGGTGATTTATCCGACACCGTCGTATTATCCTTATGGTTATTATCGTCGTCATCCAGCCTTTTGGCCGGATCCATTCTACGATACCCCACAAGTGGTCAATATTGATCCGATTCAGGTGTCGTATACTATCGAGTGCTTTAAGACACAGCAGCAATCACCAGATGCCTTTGATGCACAACTGATTTTGCAATCCTTAGGGCCTAAATATGGCTTGAGTCCAACAGGAGACGTGTTGCAGCCACCTGCACCACCTCAAAACAAAAAATGAAATTAAAAGGATGACTCAATGAGTTCAGTCGAAGAAATCCACGTCCCAAGCTTACAACGAAGTAAATACTTCGCCACCATGGCACTGATTATTGCAGTGGTGTCATGGGTCGCTTTAATGGTCGCGGCACATTTCCTGCCTGAATATAAATGGCTCATCCATATTTTCATGCTCGGTGCAGAAGCAGGCGTGGTCGGTGGCTTGGCAGACTGGTATGCGGTTACGGTGTTATTCCGCAACCCTTTTGGCAGAATGCCATTACCCAAACTGTTGCGTGATCATACCGAAATTATTCCGCGCAATAAGGCCCGTATTGCCGAGTCAATGGGTCGCTTTGTACAGGAAAACTTCCTCTCCCCACAGATTGTAGAACGCAGTCTACAAAATGCCGATATCAGTTTGGCAGTAGGTCAGTGGTTGGCTAATCCTAAGAACAATCAGCATGTGGTGCAGATGATCCAGCACACTGTGCCGAGAATTTTTGAATTTGTCAGCCAAGATCAAATTGCACATTTTGTCCAAAATAACAGTGTGCAATGGGTCAGAAGCACCAAGGTCAATAAATTGGCCAGTGAAATGCTGCGTGCCGTATTGGAAAATGATTTCCATCAAGATGTGTTACAGCGTGGACTCGATCTGGCACATGAATGGATGGTGTCTCATCCTGAAGAAGCACGTGATTTATCACGTAAATTATTCCAAGAATTAGGCGTTTGGAAACTGGCTAAAGGCGCAAGCTGGATCGGCATTGATGTACAGCAACGCACTATTGATTCACTTATTGAAAAAGTTGAATCGATGCTGGCCAATCCTGATCATCCTTGGCGTCAAGATATTGAAGCTACCACGCATAACTTGATGTTAGAACTGGCAGAGCCTGACAGTGAAGCTAGCCAACGTTTAAATCGTGGTAAAGATGCCCTGCTTGATAGTCCACAGGTATTGAACTTTATCAGTGGCGCTGTAGCAATTTTATGTGATGCAATTAAAACCGATTTAATGCAGGAAGATTCAGGCATTGCCACCAACTTACAGGCGGCGATACAGCAGCTCGGTGAAAGTCTAATTCAGAATGAAAAAGTGCGTCAGGTACTGAATGAAAAGATGATCGGCTTAGCCACCAATTTCAGTGAGCAATATAGCGACAAGATCATTCGTTATATCAGTGAGCGCATTCATGAATGGGATTCTCGTGAAATGATTGCCAAAATCGAAAGTGAAGTTGGTGGTGATTTGCATATGATCCGCGTCAATGGTGTGATTGTCGGTGCATTTATTGGTTTAGCACTCGGCGTGATTCGTGCCATTGTTGAAAATGTTTTGTAAATAAATCAAATCCTAAAGTTCTCTAGCTCAATTTAAGTTGGGATCAGCTATCGCGACGGCGGCACGGATGCCGCCCATAGTGCTGCGGCCTCAAGGATGGGCCGTCAGCACTATAAAGGATTTTTGTTACTTTTCATCCTTGAAAAGTAAAACATGCCTATACAAATTACATATAATTTCTCACAGCATACGAGGCTGTGCAGAGTCATCGTAAAAAAGAAATTAGATATTAAAAAGGACATCCGATGTTGCAACTTCAGTCAAAACTCCCAAGCCAAGGCGTCACCATTTTTAGTGTCATGACTGAACTCGCACAACGACTCAATGCCCTGAACTTATCCCAAGGCTTCCCAGATTTCCCTGCGCCACCTGCATTACTCGAAGCCCTCAGCCAAGCGACACTCTCAGGTTATAACCAATACCCTGCGGGTGACGGTGTATTGGCCTTAAGACAACAACTGGCAACACAATTCTTGGCACGCGATCAGTTGCAACTCGACCCAGTCACTGAAATCACCATCACCCCTGGTGCAACCATTGCGATTTTCTGTGCCATTCAAGCCTGTATCCATGCAGGCGATGAAGTGATTATTTTCGATCCAAGCTATGACAGCTATGCCCCTGCGGTTCAGTTGGCAGGTGGAAAATCAGTGCATATTCATTTAGATGCACCAAGTTTTCAGGTGAATTGGCAAAAGGTCAAAGACAGTATCAATGCCAACACCCGCATGATCATTGTCAACACCCCACACAATCCAACAGGGGCAATTTGGTCAGAACAGGATTGGCGTCAGTTAATTGAGTTGATTCAAGATAAAAATATCGTGGTGCTCTCCGATGAAGTCTATGAACATCTGATTTTTGATGGGCAGAAACACCATAGTGCACTGCAATTTCCAGAATTGCGTGAACGCAGCTTCGTAATTGGTTCTTTCGGTAAAACCTATCATGTCACAGGCTGGAAAACCGGCTATTGTGTTGCTGCGCCACAACTCATGCGTCTATTCCGCCAGATTTATCAATTTGCCAATTTCTGTGGCACCACTCCATGCCAGATTGCACTGGCCAACTATATGCAACAACACCCTGAACATATTCAGGAATTGCCAAGTTTTTATCAGGCGAAACGTGATCTGTTCAATGCCCAAATTCAAAATTCACGTTTCGACTTCATCCCATCTCAAGGTACCTATTTCCAAAATCTGGATTACAGCAACATTCGTCCTGATCTTAATGATATCGAGATGTGCCAATTTCTTGCGGAGCAACATAAAATTGTGGCCATTCCAATTTCGGTGTTCTATCAACAAGCACCAGCATCATTACGCCTGATTCGTTTCTGTTTTGCCAAAACCGATCAAACATTACAACGCGCAGGTCAAATCCTCGTACAATGTTGATCAACAAAAATAAACTGAACCCTCATCTTCAACACAACTGAGAATGTTATGTTGACAAAAATACAATCGTTTCAGGATGAAGCGTGAAGGAAATTGAATGACACCACGCCAACCCTTGGTCATGCAGCCGAATCTCTGGAAAACCTTTTTTGTGTTTCTGGTGCCGTTGATTGCCACCAATATTTTACAAAACCTGTCTGGAACCATTAATACCATCTTCGTCGGTCAAATGATGGGGGTGAATGCAATTGCCGCTGTATCAGTATTCTTCCCCATCCTGTTCTTTTTACTGGCTTTTGTGATCGGGATTTCCGCAGGCTCCACGGTGCTGATTGGGCAGGCATGGGGTGCACAGAATCTGGAAAAAGTCCGTGCTGTGATTGGTTCCACCATATTTATGACCTTGATCGGCGGCAGTATTATTGCGGTCTTGGGACTAATCTTCGCCAAACATATTCTGGAGTTACTAGGCACCGATCCCACAGTGATGCACCTGTCCTTGCCTTATGTGCAATGGATGTTGGTGGGCAGCCCCTTACTGTTCGTCTATATTATCTATACTTCGATCTTGCGTGGTGTCGGTGATAGTGTGACGCCACTGATTGCACTGAGCCTCACTAGCTTGATTGGTTTGGGTGTAACCCCCGTTTTGCTGAAAGGTTATTTTGGTTTTCCGGCGTTAGGTATTGTTGCCCCTGCGATTGCAACCATTATCGGTTATGCCGCTGTGCTGATTTTCTTAGCAATTTATCTAAACTATAAAAACCATCCACTGAAAATTGATGGTCTATTGCTGCAACATATTCGCCACGATGTTGAACTGAGTAAATTAATTTTAAAACTCGGTATTCCAACAGGGATTCAGATGGTCACCACCTCCTTAGCGGGTTTGGTGATTATTGGCTTGATTAACCATTATGGTGCACATGCCACCGCAGCTTATGGTGCAGTCAATCAAGTACTGAACTACATTCAATTTCCAGCCTTGTCGATTTCGATTGCCGCTTCGATTTTTGCTGCACAAGCGATTGGTGCAGGTCAACCTGATTTATTGGCCAAAGTCACCCGTACCGCTTTGGGTATGAATTTCTTATTTACCGGTAGTTTGATTGCTCTGGCTTATTTGTTCTCAAAATATCTAATGGCACTGTTTATTACCGATCACAGCGTAATTGAGCTGGGTCAACAACTGTTATTTATTGTGCTGTGGTCGATTCTATTCTTTGGTGCCAGTGCTATTTTTGCATCGATTATGCGTGCCAGTGGTGCCGTCAATATCCCAATGCTCATCAATATTTTCACGATTGTTCTGATCGAAGTGCCGTGTGCGTATTGGTTTAGTTCATTGTGGGGCTTAACAGGCATCTGGATTGCCTATGCGCTGTCCTTTGTTTGTCTATGCCTGTTCCAAGCCTTTTATTATCAATTCTTTTGGAAAAAGACCAAGATTAAAGTCCTTATTTAACCTGAGCGCGAGGCTGAATATGGTACTCGGAAACGTCATCTACAACCTGCGTGGTGTAAACAAAATAATGTTTTTGCGATATATTTTAATAAATCCAAGAATAGAACAGGTTTTGTAGATGACCATGATTTTGCCTACTTTTGCCAAAACAAAAGTAGGGCGAGCCGTAGGCTGATCCTAAAATTGGGTGAGAACATGGCAAGATTCCACCAAGCTAATCATTTTCAATAGGTTAGAGAGGAATTCAACCGAACTCAGATTGTTTAATATCTGCTTGTTCTGACAGATATAAAAAAGCCATTCACGGAGAATGGCTTTTTTTCATGCTGACAACTTACATCATCTTGGTTGCAAGCGCTGCAATACGTTGATAACCCGTCGGGAATAAACGTTGGAACGAATCCACAATACGCGCATCTGTACCAATCAATAAACGGCGTTTATCTTTCAATACCGCATTTAAAATCTGACGTGCAGCTTCTTCTGGTGGGGTGCGCAGGAACTTATCGAATTGCTTGATTGATTTGTTCGGGTCCATACCCAAACTCTTCAAACTGTCATTCATTTTCGCTGCTTTGGCGATGTTGGTACGAATCCCGCCTGGGTGTACGCAGAGGGAGCTGACACCGCCCTTCTCAATATCTAATTCTTGGCGCAGTGATTCAGTAAAACCGCGTACCGCAAATTTAGTTGCGTTATACGCCGATTGCGTTGGTTGCGAGGTTAAACCAAAGATACTGGAGATGTTGATGATATGACCATCTTTGGTTTGTTTGATGAATGGCAGAAATTCTTTGGTGCCATAAACCACACCCCAGAAATTGATTCCAACAATCCATTCTAAATCTTCATAGCTCGCACCTTCGACGGTTGAGCCAAGTGCTACGCCTGCGTTATTGAAGATCAAATTGACTGAGCCATGATCCTGTACAGTCTCTTGTGCCCACTGTTTCACCGCATCACGGTTTGAAACATCAAGCACTTTGGTGGTCACTGTTACAGGGTACTGCTTCACTAATTCAACAGTCTGGGTCAAGCCTTTTTCATTGATATCACTCAATGACAAATGACAGCCTTGTTTCGCTAATAAAACGGCCAATTGTTGTCCAATCCCAGAACCTGCACCGGTAATCGCTGCGACTTTATTTTTAAAATTTTTCATTGCCTATCCTTTGTACTACGAATGATACGCACATATTCGCTCAGACCATGTGCTGTTTAACCTGTAACCAATATAATTTTGACAATACGTGTTGTCAATATAGTACACTCTAGCTTTAAGACAAATGGCAATAACCAACATCCTACATGTCATAATAGGCCTATTTACATTTCATGACTGATGATGTTTAAAAGAGACAAGGCATATTTTCAAAATTTAGTTATGCTAGTCAGCATAACAGGGTTGAAATGCAACTATTAGACACACGATTTAAAGACTTTTTAGGGAACGGTTTTCTCAATGGCAACTCAAGATCAAGCGACACGCAAGAAAAACAATACCGAAGCGAAAGAACGGCAATTCAAAGGTCTGTCTTTAACTGAGCGCAAAGAAGCACGTCGTGAAAAATTGATTGAAGCAGGTATTGCAACCTACGGTACACAAGGCTTTTTCTCGGTCACGGTCAAAGATGTCTGCAATGAAGCCAAGCTGACTGAACGCTATTTTTATGAATCATTTAAGAAAAGCGAAGAGCTGTTTCAAACTGTATTCTTAAAAATGATTGAGAAAATGCAAACTTGTTTAACCCAAGCCGTTTTAATGGCTGCGCCTGAACCCAAGAATATGGTGACCGCAGGTTTGTCGGCTTTATTGGGTGCGATTAAAGATGATCCACGTATGGCACGGATTATTTATATTGATGCGATGTTGGTGCAGGATTTACATAATCAAGCCACCATTCAAGAAACGCTGACCCAGTTCGATCGCATTATTCAGGGCTTCGTGATGATCACTATGCCCAATGCCCCACATAGCACTGAAGAAGTCTCGTTGATGGCAACTGGCTTAAATGGTTATGTTACCCATATTATTATTCGTTGGGTCTCGGAAGGCTTCAAACAGCCTCTGGAAGATGTTCTGTCCGCCTGTTGTGCTGTCTTTTTGTCTTTTATCGAAACCACCTCGCAAAAAAATTAAAATCGTTTTACAGTTTTGTGACACCCAAAGCTGTTAAACTACAGTTAAGTTAAGCAGATGAATTCATTTGCTTTCTTGCGAGGTAAATTGTCATCAATCCGTCATGACTCTGCCCCATGCTTGTCACAATTTATTGCTAAATTCGACTTTATTAATTCTTTTGCAATGATATTGTCATAATTAATCTTTGTAATAAGCCTGTCATAACAACAAAACGGTTAAACCGTTACAGATTTTAAGGGTATTGCGCTGTGAAAGATGACTATATTTTAATTGTCGATGATGAGCTACCGATCCGCGAAATGATCCATACCTCTTTAGATATGGCAGGCTTCCAATGTTTACAAGCTGAGGATGCCAAACAAGCGCATCAGATTATCGTTGATCAGCGTCCTGCGCTTATTTTGCTGGATTGGATGCTACCAGGTGGCGTGAGCGGCGTAGACTTATGTCGCCGGCTCAAACGCGATGAAAACTTGGCCGAAATTCCTGTAATCATGCTGACTGCACGTGGCGAAGAAGACCATAAAGTACAAGGTCTGGACGCAGGTGCCGATGATTACATGACCAAGCCATTTTCAACCCGTGAACTGGTGTCTCGTATCAAAGCGGTGTTACGTCGTGCCAATGCATTGAGCGGTGAAAAAGTCATTGATGCCAATGGCTTATTACTAGATCCTGTCAGCCAGCGCGTCAGTTTTGGCAACAGTATTTTAGATATGGGTCCAACCGAATATCGTTTATTGGCCTTCTTCATGACCCATCCTGAGCGCGCCTACACCCGTGCTCAACTCCTAGATCAAGTCTGGGGTGGTAATGTCTATATCGAAGACCGTACCATTGATGTGCATATCCGTCGTTTACGCAAAGTATTAGAGCCTTTTGGTGTTGATCGTTTTGTGCAAACTGTTCGTGGCACAGGTTACCGTTTCTCGACACGAGCAGATTTAGCAGTAGGTTAAAAATCCTTTATGTATGAGCCTTACCCCGTCCCTGAACTGGCACGTGAACACCAACGTTTTCGTTACAGCAGTTTATGGACATTTGCAAAACAAGATTTAAGACTGTTACTTTTTTTCTTATTGATTGCAAGCTTAGTCGGATTCGGGGTCGGTTACTTCTGGAGCTGTATTTTTGTCGCCTTTGTGCTGTTCTTCATGCTACAGCTCCGCTCGCTTTATCTGGTCAATGAATGGATTTCCAATCGTCCTTATGATGTCCCACCCAATCTAAACGGGATTTGGGGTGCATTACTGTTTAATGTTTATCGTGCACAACGTCAAGAACGGATTGTTCAAGCTGAGATGGTCGGTTTGATTGATCGGGCGCAATCCTCTTTAGTGGCCTTGGCCGAAGCCGTGGTTTTAATTGATGATCAACACCAAATTGAATGGTGGAATCCTGCCGCTGAAAAACTGTTAGGGATTAGTCCTTTAGATCGTGGCCGTAATTTATTGTCGATATTGCGCCAACCCAGTTTTATTGAATATTTTAACCACAGTGATCAATCTCCTGATGGCATCCGCCTGCAAGCGCAGATGGATGAAGATCGTTATGTGCAAGTCAAACTGACCCGCTTCGGTGGCGAAAGTCGTCTATTGGTCGCTTACGACACCACACGAGTACATAATCTGGAGCAGATGCGTAAAGACTTTGTCGATAATATTTCACATGAATTACGTACACCGCTTACCGTACTCAGTGGCTATATCGAAACCTTTATTGATCAAGATGATATTACCCCACGTTGGAAACGTGCTTTTACCCAGATGCAGTCTCAAACCAAACGCATGAATGCGTTGGTCAATGACTTGCTACTATTATCTAACTTAGAAAATAATAAAAAAGTTGCTAAGAATCAGATCATTGATATGGCTAATCTGATGAACCAAATCTTTGATGATGCACGTGCCTACAATCTCGATTACGGTCATACCTTAAATCTGGATATTGATAGTCATTGTGACCTGATTGGTTCCGATATCGAAATTGCCAGCGCCTTTAGCAATTTAATTACCAATGCGATTAAATATACTCCTGCTGGCGGTATTATCACCATTGGTTGGCATGAAGATGGTGATCATGCTTACTTTACCGTACAGGATAATGGGATCGGGATTAACCCAAAACATTTGCCGCGTTTAACTGAACGTTTCTATCGTGTTGATAGCGCACGTAGCCGTCAAACAGGTGGAACTGGACTTGGATTGGCAATTGTGAAACACGTGTTGATGCAACACGGCGCATACTTAGAAATTAGCTCTAAAGAAAATGAAGGTTCGACCTTTACTGCGGTGTTCCCTAAAGAACGCTTATACCGCATGATTTAAACCTGTCAGGGAACTGCCAAGTTCCCTAAAACAGGATGTGATCATTCCACTAAAATAATATAATAAATTGTTGTTTCATTTCATTATTTCTATTTTTTGATGTATTCCTCATGCTAAATACTTCTTTTCTTCGCACTTGTGTTCTATTACTTGGGCTCAATACGCCTTTGGCGATTCACGCTGCTCCGACAGATCCACTAATTGGTACGTGGAAAGTCGTGGATGAACGTACGGGTTCGTACCTGTCTGATATCGTGATTCGCAGACATTCTGCAACCGAGCAGTACAGTGCTGTGATTGTCAAAATGTATCCTTCTGCCAAGGAGGCTGCACCCACTGTATGTACAGCATGTCCAGGCACGTTAAAGAATCAACAGATGATCGGCATGGAAGTATTAACAGGACTGAAAATGCTCAATCAAAATGAGGAATTTGGACAAGGTGTTTGGCTCAATCCTTATGATGGTCAAAAATACAGCCTGAGTGGCCGTTTAAGTAAAACAGGTAAAATGTTGAGTATCAATGCGAAAAACCCAAACAATAATAGTTTCCGTAATATGACCTGGATTCGACTTTAATGATTTAAATTCAGCCACAACAATTATTTATATTTCACATAAAAAAGGGCGCATTTTATGCACCCTTTTTTATAAATTTAAGCATAAAACTGTCAATTATGAGCTGCTTTTGGCACTCAGCGCTGCTGGCTCAAGCAAATGGCTGGGTAAACCAAAAATATGATCAAAAAAGTAATTATAAACAAAGGTATAGCATGGAATCAGCACCATCAAACTAAAATCGAGCAGGAAAGCTTTGACTAAACTGATCTGCATCCACCAGGCAATCAAGGGAATCAAAATCATCACCAAGACAATTTGAAAGCCAATGGCATGTGCCAGACGTCTGAGTACTGTCCTTTTTTTTGATGTCTGCTTCTTTTCCCACATCTCAAACACAGCGTTATAAAAGAAATTGACCGTCACTGCAATTACCGCAATCAAGATCGACAAAGGCCCTGTATGGCTGATGGTGGTACCTGAAAGCACTGCCAGCACCATTGCACAGATAAAAAAGCTAAAAACTTCATAGAAAAACACATAAGTGACTCTTCTCTTGGTTCCTTGCATGACCACACCTTAAAATCAATAATGAGTGGATTTTACGCCTTAAATTTGATAAAAAAAGTCAATCGTCATCAGATTTACTGACAAGGAAATTGCCATGAAACTCAGTCGTGAGCAGCTTGAACTAATTCTGGAAATTATTGATCGTGGTAATTTTTCCGCAGCGGCACGTGCTTTAAATCGTGTCCCTTCAGCAGTCAGCATGGCGATTGCCAATCTCGAAGCAGAGCTGAATTTAAAATTATTTGAACGCAGTAAAAATCACCTCTCCCCCACCGAAGTCGCGCTTTCAATCGAACCGCACGCCCGACTGATTGTGACCAAATTAGGTCAGCTCGACCTGCATCTGACCGAACTTTCAACTGGACTCGAGACCAATCTCTGCATTGGCATCGCCGCAGATGTGAATCAAAAATTTTTATTGGCAGGAATTGAACAGCTGATTCAACACTATCCATTACTCAATATTGAATTGGTTAGTGCACCCCAACAGGAGCTCAAAACACGGCTACACAATAACGAAATTGATCTGTATATCGCCTATAGCTCATCACAACTCGATAACAATGAACGCTTCCGCTTGCTGGGTATGGAACAATTTGTTGCTGCGGTTTCACCGAAAGATGCACAACAGCTGAAAGCGCATAATAAAAATGAACTCACCATGTTATCTGAACTCAGACAGATTATTGTTGCGAGCAAGCATTATCCATTACCTGATAGTCGGGTATTGGTCTCAGATTCTTATTGGTATAGCGATAATTTATCTATGGCCATTGATATGGTGGAACAAGGTCTCGGTTGGGGTAATTTCCCCCTTTCTGTAGTGCAAACACATTTTGCCAAACACAGTCTGGTTCGCTTAGCCTTTCTCGATACCACCAATGGGCTGGATATGCCGATTCATGCGATTTGGCCTGCTTATAAACCACTGAGCAAATCCATGCAGCTCTTGATTGAATTGTGGGAAAAACAAATCAATATGAAATAAAAAAGCCCGACATCCAAGTCGGGCTTTTTCGTATTCCTTTCACTAGATACAACTCCTGTCATATCTCACGTCCTGATGCGCAAACTTATCATTCTTGTTTTATGTTTTGGAACTTCCTGTTCCTGATGAGTTCATATTAGGCAATTCAACTGAGTCGGAAAATGGGACATTGCCTCTAATTGGTGTAAGAAAAAGCGTACACTGCTGAACTGTCCATCATTTACAAAAGTAACTCAGCATAACGCAATAAGTCTCAAGAATGTATCAATCTCCCAATAAATCAATCGGCTGCTCTGTCGTCATCACCCCCATATACTGATCATAGCTGTGTGCCAGTAGACAAATCACTACAGCAGCAATCAAGGTCAAAATCTTATTTCTCATTGTCATCGTCAGCGACCTGAATCAAGGATCTATAAAAAAGGTATAAGATTTCTTCCATCTAATCTAATATAGAAAAAACAAGCACTGATCTAATTTTGAGATATGTGGACATTCAAACAATTTAATTATCTAATCACAATTGTTGAAACTGGGGGCTTTATTGCTGCCTCGGAAAAGCTATTTATTGCTCAATCGGCCCTAAGCCGACAAATCAAAAATTTAGAAGAAGAATTAGGTTTCGAGATTTTTGATCGATCTGAGAAGAAAATTAGACTCACACCTGCAGGTGAAGCACTGTATAAAAGTTTAAAAACCAATATCGATCATTTAAAAAGTTCAATTGTCAGCGCCCAAAGTATCAGCCGCGGTGAAGGTCGAATCATTAAAATTGCGCACTCGAGTAGTATTGTGTTGGATCAAAACAAGCTGGAAATTTTTGAGCAGCTCTGTGATACCCATAACATTGATATCGAAATGAATACCCTATCCTCTGAATTACAATTGGAATATTTGTTGAATGGCACTATTGATCTGGGTTTTATTCGGCCCCCGATTTATCACAATTTAAATGATGTGAATTCGATCAGTTTATACACGGCCCCTTTATATGTTGCTGCCCATATTGCAGACCCATTATTAGGTGAAAAAGAAAGTATCTCGATCCGTGAATTGGCGCCATTAAATTTTGTTTCTGTACCGCATAAAGCCCGTGGTGGCTTAAGCTATTTGGCCGCCAATTTATGTTTGGTGAATGGTTTTAGTCCGAAAAGAACCAGAATCTATTCAAGGAAAAGGTCTCAATTGGAACTGGTCGCCAATGGTTTTGGCGTGTGTATTGTGCCCGAAGAATTTAAAGTGATTTTGCCTAGCAATGTCAGACTGATTCCAATCCAAGACGAGAACACCCTCAGTGAAGTGAAACTCATCTGGAAAAAGGATGAAGACTCGATCGTTGAGCGTTGTGCAGCATCGATTCATACTTATTATAGTGCCAAGCAGGTGAGCTAAAAATTGACTGAGCTTTAGCTCAAATGAAAAAAGCCCGACATCCTGTCGGGCTTTTTCGTATTCCTTTCACTAGATACAACTCCTGTCATATCTCACATCCTGATGCGCAAACTTATCATTCTTGTTTTATGTTTTGGAACTTCCTGTTCCTGATGAGTTCATATTAGGCAATTCAGCTTAGGCTGAAAATGGGATATTGCCCTGAATTGGTGTAAGCAAAAACTTACATGATTTTGTTCCAAATCAAAACTAAACCTGAGAAAAATCAAAATCTGCTTTTGATAAAACCAGACTAATCTTATTTACTCATCACTGTATCATCTCATTCTAATAATTGATTTTAAAAGTCCAAAAGAATGCCTATCTCTATACTTATAAGTATGTTTATTTTCTCATTCACAATGTCCATCTCACCAGGGCCAATCAATATTACAATTCTTTCCACCAGCTTGATTCACGGTTTTAAGAAAACACTTCCCTTCATCTCGGGAGCAACTCTTGGCTTTAGCTTGTTATTAATATTTTTAGGCTTTGGATTTAGTCAAACGATTAGCCATTATCCTATCTTTTTCAAAATACTAGAATGTATAGGCGCTTTATTTATTTTTTATATTGGTCAGAAAATTATATTTTCTAAACCAGAGATTGAACTTTTAAAAAATATATCTATTGCTAGTTTTGCAGATGGATTTCTCTTACAGTGGCTCAACCCTAAAGCATGGATAGCATGCCTCTCAGGTATCTCATTATTTTCCTCCCCCGTGAGTTATCATCCCTTGATTCTGTTTATTCTAATCTATTTCATTACTTGCTATATCTGTTTAATGCTTTGGGGCATTTCTGGACATAAACTCGCAAAAATATTAACTAATCCACGCCAGCTCAAAATCCTGAATATTTTAATGGGTGGGTCTTTAATCATTTTATCGATTTATATGTTGATCAAACTCTTTTGGAGTTAAATGATTGATATAACCGCTCAATCAAGGCATGCGCAATACTATTAACTGGAATATTGGCCGGCCAAACCGCATACACACTCAACGGCTCAAGTGTCCAATTCGGTAGAACTTTCACAATATTTTGCTGTGCAAGATCAGCTTGGATTAACTCATCAGGAGGCGCTGCCAGTCCTACATTTAATTTTGCCAGATGATATGCGGCTTCAACATTATTCACATAAATATGAGGTTGATAGGAGATTTCAACTTCCTCTCCTGTGTGCTGATGCCGCAATATTCTCTTATTTTTTCTCATACTCAAACCAATCCATTTCATATTGATCAGATCTTTAGGATGAGTAATGGGTTGCTGCTGTTTTAAAAAGTCAGGTGTTGCAACAATACTTCGGGCTAAAGGAAATAGATAGCGAGCTTTAAATGAACTATCAGGAAGCTCGCCAATTCGAATCGCAATATCCACATTCTCAGCGATCAAATCTGTTCGGCTATCATCACAGGTAAGGTGTACAGTTAAGCCCTGATATGCCTCACAAAATGTCGTGATACAGCGCATCAAATCACTGTGAATAAAAACCGCAGGAATAGAAATATGCAATTGTGTCTTTCTAATAATAGAACGTTGCTTAAAATCTGAAAGACCAGATTCATAGGTTTCCAACATGATTTTGGCGGTATCTAAAAGTTTTTGCCCATCATGAGTTAAGGTCATTTTCCGTGTATTTCGATAAAATAAGGCACATTCCAAATTCTTTTCTAACTTGGCTAAATGCATACTCACTGTCGTGGTAGATAGGCCTAATGCTTTAGCACCTTTTGAAATTGAACCAAACTCAGCAATTTTCGCAAAAATAATTAAATATCTTATATCTTCAATCATATTTTAATATAGAGTCATTCTTCAAGATTAAAATATACCTATACATTCTGACGATTTCAAAATAACCTTTTTCGCAATGTTAAAAAACCCGCAATACATGTACAAACAGCCAAAACAAGACCTAAGTTCTGAACAAAACCTGCAATAGCCAACATCACACTCAGTAATAAATAGTAAGTCAGTCCCAATATTGCGCCTGCGGTTCCCGCATTCTGCCGATAATCAGTTAATACGGTACTGAGCATATTTGGAATAACAATATTATAAGCCATCACGATTCCCATCATCGGTGCTAAAAACCATGCAGCGTCTTGTAAAGCAAAAACCAATAGACTCGATAATATTGCGAAAAGACAGGCATATCGAATCAATAATTCAATCTTCCAGCCTTTCATTAACATCCTGCGATTGAAAAAACTTCCCGATAGCGAGAAAATCGCCAACAATCCTCCTGTCCATCCAAACTCTCGTACGCCCCAACCCAAACGCTGAAACAGAAATGGAGCAAGACCGTAATAGCTGAAAATCATTGTATTGAATAATGAAATTAAAAGTACACCTTTCCATATCTTTGAATCTCTTAGCATAATAAAACCCAGCCTAAAGAACCTAGGCTTCACCATTTTTTGCGGACGAGTTTCTGGTAGTGCAACCACGGTAACGACAAATAAGCCTATGGCTAATATAGACAACCCAATAAAAATCCCCATATGCCCATACAGAGAAACGATCCAGCCGCCACTCATTAAGCCAAAGACCGGACTGATTGCAAGTGCAGCTCCCAATACGGAAAATACACGTGCCAAAGCTTTTGACTCATAGCTATCGCGCAAGATCGTTTGGACCACAACTGATCCAGCAGCAGCGCCTAAGGCTGCAATCATTCGAGCAAGCAACAGAATATTAAAATCAGTGCTAAACATTGCCAGTACAGCACCGCATGCGTAGCACATTAATCCCAACAGCATTGTAGGACGACGGCCGATCCAATCGCTTAACCAGCCCCAGAGGGCGACTCCTAAGGCAAAAGCAAAAAAATAGACTGAAAGCGTTTGAGAACTTTGTTCATGACTGACATGAAATGAGGAGGCAATACTCGGTAAAGCAGGGCTATAAATCGTTTCCACCAGTTGCGGAAACATGATCAATAAAATTAATAACCATAGCGGAGGTTGTTTCTTCATTTGCACAATTTTTATCTATTGACTGAGTTCTATCTATTGTTGTGAAAATGAATTCGTCTGATTACAATGATTCAGACTTAAACTATAAAAAAACGGACAAGATGGCGAGAATCAGCCCAACCACCTGTTTTAATGCCGATCATTTTCATCTTCCAGTGATTGGTATTGCTGCGGATATGCCTGTACATGACTCGGGCCAACACAGTCATGGGCGACATCAACTCCTGTTTTCTGCAGCAGGCTGTATTAGCATCGAAATGGACACAAAGGTTTATTTACTTCCCCCTGGCCGGGCGGCATGGATTCCAGCAGGTGTATTACATCGTGCAATAATGCGGGGAGTCATCGCTTATCGCTCTTTATACTTCTCAACGGATTTACCCCTGAGACAAATCCCACTTCAGATTTCTACGGTTAATCCGCTTTTATTTGCAGTTATTGAACGAATGGCATTTTGGCCTTGGGATATGTCTGCGGAATCTCAAAACAGTCTTTTGACCGTATTTATGGAAGAATTAAAGACAGCGCCAAAAGAAAACTGGAGATTATCATTTCCCCAAGATCGCCGTTTATCTGTCTGGATAGAACGTATTCGTCAAGGTGAATTACCCTTACGGTTAAATGTATTCGCCCAACAAGCTGGTGCCTGTGAACGCACCATTAGCCGAATATTTATAAAAGAAACAGGGATGAATTATCAAAATTGGCGTCAGCAATGGAGATTATTGAAAGCCATAGAAATGTTAGCGGAAAAGGAAACAATCAGTAAGATTGCTCAGACGCTAGAATTTATCAGTGACAGTGCATTTATTGCTTTTTTCCGCCAACATACAGGCGTGACACCCACATGCTATATTTGTTAAGAAAAAGCATAATGCAGATAAAAGCCTCTCAAATATACGCTTTGAGAGGCTTTTATTTTTAGTTCAAAACAACTTAAACCGAATGACCTAAACGCTCACCCATCACCACCGTCGAATTGGCTTTAAACTGCTCTTCCCAAACCATTTTATCTTTTTCAAATAAAACTACAGCAGTTGAACCTAGGTAGAAACGACCTAACTCGGCACCTTTCTCCAATTTCATTTGGTGATGCTGTAATTCAACTTTGCCCGATGGTTTTACTTTACCCGTCGCAACAGTTTCAATACCCGCCACAATCATGGCGCCAACTAAAACCACCGCCATACGACCCAGTTCGGTATCAAATAAACACACCATACGCTCATTGCGTGCAAATAAACCTGGTACGTTTTCAGCCGTGGTTTGGTTAACTGAGAACAACTCACCCGGAATATATAAAGTTTCAGTCAATGTGCCCGCCAAAGGCATATGGACGCGGTGATAATCTTTTGGTGATAAATACACGGTTGCAAATTGACCTTCTTGGAAAGGCTTCGCTAACTGTGGATCACCAATCAATTTTTCGACTGAAAAGCTTTGACCCTTAGCTTGAAAAATATCACCCGCTTCAATTTTACCGAGCTGTGAAATCGCACCATCCGCAGGACAAACAATGCTATCCGCTTGTTCGTCAATTCCACGGACACCCTCTTTTAACGCACGGGTAAAAAATTCATTAAATGACTTATATTGCAGTGAATTGCTTTGCGCCGCAATACTCATATCAATGCCATATTTTGCTTTGAATGCCTGAATCACAGCAGTTTTTACCAAGACATTTTCACTTGCGGCAACCTTACCGACAACACGACTCAGTTGATGTTGCGGCACAAGATTCTGTGCTTTGATAAAGAGTTGTTTTTTTAAATCTGCTGCAAAACTCAAGACGGTGACTCCCCTGAAATAATAGGACTATCGAGGCGATTGCCCCATTCACTCCACGCACCATCGTAGGCTCTCACTTGCCAGTTGAGCAATCTTGCCAAAATATACGCCAAGCCAGAACGGTGATGAGACTGACAGTACACCACCACAGGTTGTTGTAAATTAAAGCCTAATTGTTCTAAACGTTGTTGTGTGCGTTCAAGCGGGTGTAATTTTAGATGATTTTCACGGTTTAGGGCAGTACTCCATTCAAAATGCAGTGCATTTGGGATGTGACCGCCGCGTCGCGCAGCCAAGCGTAAACCCGTATATTCCTCATTGGTCCGGCAATCCCAGAGCTGAATATTGTCTTGTTCGACCTGTTGTAACAATTCGTGATATTCAATTCGATGCTGCTGCACGGTATCTAAATCAATCTGGAACAGATTCGGAACGGGCTTTACGGGATCAACTTCAGCTGTGGTCGGCAAACCTGCCCCCAACCAGCCATGAATGCCACCATTAATCAAACTGGTGCGGTTAAAACCAAGGCAATGTAAATTCCAGATTAAACGTCCTGCCCAAGCCCCACCTTCATCGTCATAGACCACGACATGATGCTGAGGTGAAATATTTAATTTTTCGATTAAGGCTTGTAAACCAGCTAAATCAGGCAATACCCCATTGGCTTGTTCTTGTTGTGCAACCAAGTATTTAGGTTGTAAATGAATCGCATGAGGAATATGCAATTGTTCATATACCGAAGCTCGGCTTAAATCGACAATACGAATCAACTCGTTGCCCAAATACGGCACCAGTTGTTCAGGCTCAATCAGTAAACCCAGTTTAAAATCTACGTCAGTCATGGTTATGCTGTTTTATCATCCGCATTGGGGATGATATTAACATAGCCGACTTTTTATCTTTGTCTGATTTTTTGCATTGATTTAGCAGAAAAGTAGATATAGCAAAAAGTCCAACGATTATGGATTAAAAGTATAAAATTTGCTCACAATTGCGAAAGTTAAGCCATATAAATCTATCGAGAAAATTTACTGGTGCGGAGGCGGCATGGATGCCGCCCGTTGAACTGCGGCATCAAGGATGTGACGTCAGTTCAACAAAAGATTTTTGTTACTTTTGATCTTTCAAAAGTAAAGAGTGCCTATACAGATCTCTCATAACGTTTGAGTTATTCCACGGTCATACCAGATTTGGGTGTGAAAAATAGCTAGGCTTCTTCAATATCAAATACCTGACGCAAATACGCCAAGAAGGTATCATTATCCGTCATAGTCTTACCCGGACTATCCGAAATCTTCGCCACCGACTGACGATTACACTCCACCAATTTCAACACAATATTCAACGGCTTCTGCCCCATATCATTGGTCAAATTGGTGCCAATCCCAAAACTTACTTGGAAACGATCTTTAAAATACTGATGCAATAACCATGCTTTTTCTAAATTCAAACCGTCACTAAAGGTTAACATTTTGGTTTTGGTATCAATCTTGAGTTTGCGATAATGCGCATATGCCTTATCCCCCCATTCATACGGGTCGCCACTGTCATGACGCAGACCATCAAACAACTTGGCAAAATACAAATCAAAATCACGCAGGAAGGCATCCATTCCCACCACATCGGTCAGGGCAATACCTAAATCGCCACGATACTCTTGCACCCACGCTTCCAATGCGGCTTTTTGGAAATTACGCAAACGTACATCAAGTGCTTGAAAAGCCTGCAGGAACTCATGTGCCATGGTCCCAATCGGGCTGATCCCCAACTGCTTGGCCAACAATACATTACTGGTGCCTCGGAATACTTTGGGTGCTGCCGCCTGAAAGGCCTGTACCACGTGCTTTTGCCATTCAAAGCTATAACGGCGGCGTGTGCCAAAATCAGACACAAGGAATGGTGGTTCTTTATCTTGTTGTTCTTGGGCATAGTGCTGTAACTGTAGCAATTTCTGTTGCAGGCGGCGTTCACCCTCAAGCAACACCTCATCACTACGAATACGACGGAAATACAATTCATTGACGATGGCCAAGACAAAAATCTCAAACATCATCGCCTGAACCATCGGGCCTTCAATGCGAATATCTAAGCGCCCAGCCTCATCAATACTGGCTTGGATAAAACGACGTTTGAGCTGGAACAATTCCAGATAATCAACAAAATCACTTTTAATAAAACGTAATGAACGCAGGTACTGTAATTCATCTTCGGCAAAACGTAGTTCACAGAGCAAATCCAACTGCTGATTCAAGTCATCCAAAATATCAACTAAGGGATAAACCGTATCTTCTAAATTACGGCAACGAAATAAATACACACTATGCGTTTGCGGAAACTGATGCAACACCACCTGTAACATGGTGAATTTATATAAGTCGGTATCCAGTAAAGATTGAATAATTGGTGTAGACATGACTGAATTAGGATCTATTCTATTTCAAGCATTAAAGCATACTTTTATCCAGAAATGAGACTGTCTACGACGATGGATATTTTTCTCAAAACCATGCCATTCAATGTCTTTTTAAATTCAATAGCTTAGAACAATAGCAAAGCTTAGTTGGAGAGCTCAGCCTGAATCTGTTTTAAGCGTTGCTGTTGTCCGAATTGAATTGCAAACTGTTCAGCGCTGAGTTGACCTGTTTTTGCGGCATTAACATCACAATCGACCTGACGCAATTGTTTGGCAATGCTCCATTCGGCCTTAACAATCGCCGCCATTAAGGCGGTATGTCCACGCTTGTCTCGAAGACAGCGATTGGCACCTTGTTTGATCAACACATTGACCGCTTCTTTTTGCCCGTAATAACTCGCCATCATCAATGCGCTATAACCGGAGCGATCCTGCACATCGATCGGAAAACCATGCTTCAAAAACTCTTGTAAAACTTCAACATTGCCTATTTTGGCCGCAGAGAAAAATAGCTCAACCACCTCTTCTGATCCGTTGATTGCGGCAGATGGGGTATCCGCATAGGCTGAGGCCGAAACACTGCCGCAGGCTACGCCAATTGCAAATAATGCAGTTCTGAAGTGAATCATCACAATATCCTAAAATTGAATCAGGAGTGCCTGTAACACTCACCCTAGGTGCAGGAAAGGCGATTGAGGTTACAGGACTTTCTGGGGGTAACATTCAGGCACCTGTTACCACATGCTAAAACTAGTTATTCGTCTTTCAATTGCGCTGCTTTCGCTTGAGCATTTTTAAGATTCACACTCACAGCCTTGGCAAGACGTGCCCCATAATCAGCATCGGCTTTATAGAAATAAGACACCATGATGGTCTTGGTCTCGATATCTTTGACTTGTCCAAGATCTGCCGCAAGATTACGAATCAAATCATTTTTTTCAACAGCTGAATAGCTGCGGTATAACTCTCCCGCTTGCTTGAAGGGTTGTTGTTTCTGAATCGCCTGCTGCATCACTTTACCTTGCAACGGCGTTTGTACAGCTCTAGCAGTCTCCGTTGCTGGTTTAGGCTCAATCGTACTTGGTTCATAGTTAACTTGAGACTCGGTTTGCCCCATATTCATAAAACCTTCTTGGTTGTTGTTATTCACCGCAACCCGAGGGCGATTCACTGGAATCTGCTGATGATTGGCGCCTAAACGATATAACTGGGTATCCGAATAAGAGAAGATACGACCTTGTAACAAACGGTCTTCTGACGGTTCAATGCCCGGAATCAAGTTGCCTGGTGCAAAAGCCGATTGTTCAGTTTCCTGAAAGAAGTTTTTCGGCATACGATTCAGGGTCAAGGTTCCGACTTTGACTTCAGGCACCACATCGCTTGGCCATATTTTGGTTGCATCTAATGGATTAAAATCAAATTTGTCCAAATCTTTTGGATCAAGTACCTGAATATACAAATCCCATTTCGGATAATTGCCTGCATACACATTTTTGTACATATCATTGGTCAAATGATTCCAGTCACGACCTTGGACTTCACGCACCTGATCGAGATTCAGACCTTTCACACCTTGTTTAGAACGCCAGTTGAACTTAACGTACTTATATTCACCTTTGTCGTTGTAGAGTTTAAAGGCATGCACGCCAAAGCCATCTAGCGTGCGGTAGCTTTCTGGTGTACCTAAATTTGAATAGACATAGGTCAACATATTGATTGACCAAGGCTGGCTTTTTAAGAAATCAAAAATACGATTCGGATCTTGGACATTGGTCACAGGATCAGGCTTCATGGCATGAACAAAATCAGGGAACTTGATTGCATCACGGATAAAGAATACGGGTAGATTATTGCCGACCAAATCCCAATTGCCCTGCTGTGTATAGAACTTCACGGCAAAACCATGCGGGTCACGTGCGGTTTCAGGCGAGCCTTTAGGATGGATGACTGTTGAGAAGCGAACAAAAACAGGGGTGGTTGTACCTGCCTTAAACATCGATGCGACCGTTAAATCAGACAAATCCTTACTTGCAACGAAATCACCATACACGCCTGTACCACGGGCATGCACCACACGTTCAGGGATACGTTCACGACCAAAACGTTGTAATTTTTGAATCAATTGCACATCTTGTAGTAGCGTTGCGCCATTCGCACCTGCTGTCATTGAGTTTTGATTGTCACCTACAGGTGCACCATTATCTTTTGTTAAAGGTGCTGCATACGCTGTGCCAAGCGTTGCTGCAATAATTGTAAATAAAAAAGTTCGCTTAAACATGCTATTAAATCCAAAATCTAAATACCTTTCCTGCACGGGGACTATACAAAGATTCAGACAATAGATAAAAAAGATAATTTTAATAAAATAAATCGAAAAATAAGATCATAGTAAATTCCCGGATTCTGCAAGCTCGATGTAAAGCAGCCTAATCTGCTAGACTGCGGCATCTCTAGCATACGGATCCTTACTTTTCTATGCGTGCATTAATTCAACGGGTCCTTGAAGCCAAAGTTGTGGTGGAAGGACAGACGACAGGTGAAATTCAACACGGTTTACTGGTGTTTTTAGGTCTAGGCAAAGAAGATACTTTTAAAACAGGCCAAAAGCTGATTGATAAGATTCTGAAATATCGAATTTTTGATGATGAACAAGGCAAAATGGGCTGGAATGTCAGCCAAGCCAATGGTGGACTGCTATTGGTCTCTCAATTTACGCTGATGGCACAAACACAAAAAGGCTTGCGTCCTGACTTTGGCCCTGCTATGCCGCCTTCAGAAGCAAAAGCGCTGTATGAACAATTGGTCGAGTATGCTCAACAACAGTTTAACCACGTGCAAACTGGGATTTTTGCCGCAGATATGAAAGTGCATCTGGTCAATGATGGTCCAGTGACTTTCAACCTAGAAGTCGAATAAATCACGGCAATAAAAAAACTCCCAATGGGAGTTTTTTTATGTCAGCTCATTTACTTGCCTGTTTTTTCTTTAATAAAGGCACGTGCTTGACGAATTTTTTCTTTGACTGGTTTTGGCACTTTAGGTGGAATCAGTTTTGCCGCCTGGTTAAACCACACCAATAAGCTAAAGTCACCTTCCATTTTAATGCTGCCATCTTGCATACCCGTCATAAATGCCGTCGGATCACCTTTCAACAAAGTTTTAACACCTTGCTCGCTTGACGCAAACTGTAAAATAAAATCTGCTTTTTCTGGGCTACCTGCAACGGTATCAATCTTGCCACGATTCACAAGAATCTGACGGGCAAAACCTAAATCTGTACCAATCTGAATACGGAATTCACGGTCATGCACCAATTCAATAAACTTTGGGCTGGTACGTGCCAATTGCTTCATACGTAACGCCAAACCTGCCACTAATAAATCCAGTGGATCAGTGCTTACATCAACGATAGGTAACTTAACCACAGGTAAAGAAGAAAGCTTCATGACAATTATGCCTACAGTATTATGATGAAAATTAAGACAACCGTATCCTAGCACAGTTGTAGAGCGGTCTGTAAAAGCTTTGTTGCAAAAAATTAGTACAAAAAAGGCATGCTGAGCATGCCTTTGATGTTGTTCGAATTATTATAATTTATCTGCTAGAACATTGTTGCTGATCGTCCTTATAAACAGGTGTATGTTCAATATACTGGCGATTTGCCAGCTGTTTTTGTGCTTGTTTGTCTTCACGTAAAAGAATAAATGTAACCGTCATCATCGCGAGGCTCAAGGCGGTTAGGTAGCTATAAGCAACGGACATCTCGAACATGGTTTGCACACCAAAGCGCACCACTTCTAATAGTCCCCAGCACAGCATACCTGCCAACATAAAACCTAACCAACGACGATAAGGAGAAAAGAAAACAGCAATAACTGCGACAGCGATTAAGCCAAATCCAACCAACATGGTGAAATTCGCTGCTTCCATAGAAACCTCCGTCTTAAAAAGGGTGATCTGTATCGTGTTCAGACCTCTATCTTGTTCTGTAATCTCTAACAGTACTTCGTGTTGCATTAACGTCTTTATGCATTATGGAGCGTTTTTTTTAGAAAAAAAGAGCCTGAAATTAACCTTACGACACAAGCTGTCGCAATATGCTTTTGTCATTACATTTTTAAAACATAGAAAAGTCCTGAATCTCCATATAGCATCAATTGCCGCGTGTCATTACAAAAAACTATGCCTCTTTTTTGCTGCAAAAAAACTTTTTTTGGAATTTTTTTATCGTTGTTTTTCTATACATTTAGACATAATTATGACGGATAAATGACGTACAAAAAATGAATAAGGCCGCTGAAAAAGCGGCCCTATGTTGAAGCATTTTAGCATCGGCTTAGGCGCGATTTAAATCTTTGTCATGCATACCTAACAAGTACAAAACACCATCCAAACCAACACTGGAAATCGCTTGATTGGCATTTTGACGAACCAAAGGTTTAGCACGGAACGCCACACCAAGACCTGCGATCGAGAGCATCGGTAAGTCATTGGCCCCATCACCCACGGCCATCGCCTGCTCTAGCGAAATGCCCATTTTCTCAGCCAATTGACGCAGTAACTCTGCTTTACGAGCACCATCAACAATCGCACCTTTCACCTCACCTGTCACCACACCATTTTCGACATCTAAAATGTTGGCATGTACTTCATCAATACCCAGCTTTACCTGAAGATATTCAGCAAAATACTGAAACCCTCCTGAAAGGATTACGGTTTTATAACCTAAGGCTTTAAGCGTTGAAATGAGGCGCTCTGCCCCTTCGGTTACCGTCAACCGTTCCGCAATCTTTGGCAGCACCGAAGCATCTAAGCCTTTTAATAACGCCACACGGGCACGGAAGCTTTGCTGGAAATCAAGCTCGCCCAGCATGGCACGCTCAGTAATTTCAGCTACTTGTGCACCAACACCTGCTTCTAACGCCAACTCATCAATGACTTCTTGCTCGATCAAGGTCGAATCCATATCAAAGCATACCAAGCGACGATTACGGCGATACGCATTGTCTTCCTGCACTGCCACATCAATATTCAACTCACCCGATAAACTTAGACAAGCTGCACGCATTGCCTGTGCATCCAGCATCTGTCCACTTAAACCAAATTGAACACAGGCACGGCGTGGAAATGGGCTTTCCGCATCAAGTTCTAAACGCCCTGATAAACGGGTGACTGTTTCAATATTAAAGCCCTGACTCGACACAATTTTTGTCACTGCTTGCAGATGTGCAGCGGTCAGTTCTGGTGCAAGTGCAGTCACGATATAACGTGTTCGACCACCTTCACTCACCCATTGATCATATTCTGCGTTGGAGATTGGTTTAAATCGCACAGTTAGGCCAATATCATGTGCTAAAATCAGAATCTCTTTCATTGCTAATGCTGTTGCGGTCTCATTATCCGATGCAACAACGATCCCAAGGGTCAGTTGATTATGGATAACCGCCTGACCGACATCGAGAATTTGCAAAGAATGTACGGATAGTACCTGCATTAATCGAGTAAACTGATTCGGTTGATCTGGTCCTAGAAAGGATATAAGAATGATTTCTCGCATGAATTGACTCGTGGTTGAGCGACAACTATTGTAAGAATCATAACATAACCCATGAATCTATTTGCCTTGGAAGTTTAACTTGAATGCGCCTCGCCAAGGGCTATTTGCTAGCCTACTGATCGTAAGTTTTGCATTGCATACCTTTTTATTGGTGATTGCAACGACACATCAACTCAATGAAAACCGCGCTAGCCAAGGACAACTGATGACCAGTCAGTTAGTGGCAGATAGTCTTGCAGAGTTGGAACCAGCCAATACCGTTTCACTGGCCTTGGTGGCAAATCGTTATGCCACCAATCCAAGTGTTGCCTCTATTCGGATCTTGGACGCCAATAAACAAGTGCTTGCAACCAGCGGCATGGCCAAAACTCGCCAAGGTGAAGTGTTTGTTCGTGATGCGCTACAAAATGAAAAGAAAGTGGGTACTGTTGAAATTACCTTAATCCAGCCGAGTATCGGTGAGATTTTACGGACTCAATGGTTGGCTATTTTAGTTTCTTTATTTATTCATGGCTTAATCTGGTTGGCTTACCGTGCGATTGCACGTCCAACCCGCAGTGAATACTTGGCACGCATCAATCAAGAAAATCACCTCAAGCATGAGATTCAGCGTTTAACCCAAGCATTGGCCTTGGAAAAGCAAAATACCGTGACCTTGGTTGCTCAGGCACAACAACAAGCAAAAGCCCAACCAAGCAAGCCACGTGTTGAAAAAAGTCCAATCGAGTCAGCACAATTGGATGATCAAGCTCTAGCGCTCAACATTCAGTTTTATGATCCGAAGCAATTACTAAGCAGTGTCAATCAATCTGTTTCTGTCCCCTATTTCAAGCTGTGCCAATTGTTCTTAGATAAAAGTATTGTGCTCTGTGCCAAGCATTACCAAATTGATCCTGCTCAAATTCAAGTGGTACAGGAATTTAATGCGGAAGGCGCAACTCTGGCAACCAGCTCGGAAAAATCACATGCACTGGAGTGTCTGATGATGGTCGGTGCGGTGTTCCAATTATTAGCAGATGTTCTGTATAAACGTTATCGTGAAGATAAACGCTTTGCGCTACAAACTCGTGGTGCAGTGGCAAGTGCGGTAGATGCCATGCAACTGGATGCCGTTGAAGCGGCAAAGCGCTTGGCGCAACATTTACATGCCAAAGAGGCAGCGTTGCATTTAAATCACGAGCAACTTAAAAACATTCAAAACTGTTATGAATTGGTGGCGATGCCAAATCCAAGCAATATCATGACGCGCCACGCGTTTATGATTAATGGTATGAATGAGGAATGTGCAACCCTTGCCCAAACGCTGCGTACCGAAATTTTAATGGGTAAAAAAGCCAAGGCATCGACAGAGTTTGAATAAATCACGGTTCGCGCAAGTGAACCGAATTACCTCAGCAGAAGGCTTTGTCTCAGGATAAAGCCTTCTGTTTTTTTATTTAGACCAGTCAATCTCAACCGGATAAAGACTCAAAGCTTTCTGATTAAATGGCAAACACGACTCTCAATAAAGTATGGCCTGATCAGTTTTTTAACCTGTCATGTTATTGATAAAGAAGCACAGGCGAAATTTTTTAAAATGCGGTAAACTATGCCAGATTTATCGAATACTAGTGCCTGAAAAGGCAGCATCAAAGGTGAAAGCGAATGCCGCTGAGTCGTGTTGAAGAGCTTGTCGCAGATATTCGTGCAGGCAAAATGGTTATCCTTATGGATGACGAAGATCGTGAAAATGAAGGTGACTTAGTCATCGCCGCAACGCATGTTCGTCCTGAAGATATTAACTTCATGATTACCCATGCACGTGGTTTGGTCTGCCTGACGCTTAGTCGTGATCGTTGTAAGCAACTCAACCTTCCTTTAATGGTTGATCAAAATGGTGCGCAACACGCAACCAACTTCACCCTTTCGATTGAAGCGGCAGAAGGCATCAGTACCGGTATCTCAGCCGCTGAACGTGCACATACCATTCGTACCGCAGTGGCGGCACATGCCAAACCAAGTGATATCGTTCAACCGGGTCACATCTTCCCATTGATGGCACAACCGGGTGGTGTACTACACCGTGCAGGTCATACCGAAGCAGGTTGTGATCTCACCCGTTTAGCAGGTTTAGAGCCAGCCTCTGTCATCTGTGAAATTATTAATGATGACGGTACAATGGCACGTCGTCCCGATCTAGAAGTGTTTGCAGAAAAACACGGCTTAAAAATCGGAACCATTGCAGATCTGATCCATTATCGCATGACCAATGAGCAAACCGTTGAACGTTTGTCTCAAGAAAGCATCGAGACAGAATACGGCGCATTTGAACTGTATAAGTACCGTGAAATCGGTAATCCAGATATTCACATTGCCTTAGTTAAAGGTGATCCGAAACAAGGCGTGACCACTGTTCGTGTACATGGTTTCAGCCCGATTCGTGACTTATTGAAACTCAATAAAGCCGATGGTTCGTCTGCTTGGAATTTAGATCTTGCAATGAAAACCATTGCTGCCAGTGATCGTGGTGTGTTGGTGTGGATTGGTCAGGATCACCTAGAAGACCTAGGCCCTGCACTCAACAGCTTAAACCAACCAAAACCATTGAAATCCAATGCAGCACTTTCTCATCAATATCAGACCATTGGTGTCGGTGCACAGATTTTACGCGATTTAGGTGTTGAGAAAATGAAGTTGTTGAGTTCTCCACTTCGTTTCAATGCCTTATCTGGTTTTAATTTAGAGGTAGTGGAATACATCACTGCCGATCAAATCACAGCAAAATAATCGAGGTTGCTATGGCAATTCGCCGAATTGAAGGTTTATTACATCTCGCAAGCGAAGGTCGTTATGCGATCTTAGTGGGTCGTTTCAACAGCTTCGTGGTTGAACATTTACTCGAAGGTGCGATCGATACATTGAAACGCCACGGTGTTGCAGAAGAAGCGATCACTGTGATCCATGCACCAGGTGCCTGGGAACTGCCGATCGTTGCAAAAAAATTAGCGGCTTCAAATCAATTTGATGCCATCATTGCATTAGGTGCAGTGATCCGTGGTAGCACACCACATTTTGATTTTGTTGCAGGTGAATGTGCAAAAGGTTTAGGTGTAGTTGCACTTGAAAGCACAATGCCTGTGATCAATGGTGTCTTAACCACAGACAGCATTGAACAAGCAATTGAACGTTCTGGTACGAAAGCAGGTAACAAAGGTAGCGAAGCTGCATTGACTGCAATCGAAATGGTTAACTTATTAAAGGCAATTTAAAGCATGTCGCAAACACTTCAGGCCGCTTATGCAGCGAAACGCAAAGCACGTCGTTTTGCTGTACAAGGGATTTATGAATGGCAAATGAGTCATAACCCAGTTCATGAAATTGAAGCACGCACGCGTGTTGAAAATGCCATGCACAAAGTTGACCTTAACTATTACCATGAATTGCTCACTCAAGTGGTTGCTCAACATGAAGCTTTAGATGAGTTACTCATCCCTGTACTTGACCGTGAGTTAAATGCCCTGGATGGCGTAGAACTTGCAACCTTACGACTGGGTGCATATGAACTCCGAGATCACCTAGAAGTGCCGTACCGCGTTGTACTTGATGAAGCGATTGAGCTAGCTAAACACTTTGGTGGTGCAGACAGCCACAAATACATCAATGGTGTATTAGACCGTCTTTCATCGAAGCTGCGTGAAGCTGAAAAACAGCAAGCAAAATAATAGGCTTGTGTTAGATGGCTGAGTTTTCAATTATTGAGCATTACTTTAAACGTACATCCAATACCGATGTCAGTTTAGGCATCGGTGATGACTCGGCTATCGTTACTCCCCCTCCTTCGCAGCAACTGGTGATCTGTGCAGATACACTGGTCGCTGGTCGCCATTTCCCCTTAGACACCGCTGCCCATGCCATCGGCTGGAAAAGTGTTGCAGTCAATTTATCGGATTTGGCGGCAATGGGTGCAAAACCCCACAGCATTTTACTCGCCTTGAGTCTTCCTGCAGTTGATCATGACTGGCTGGCTGGCTTTAGTCAGGGCATCTTTGATTGCTGTGATCAATTTGGCGTGAGTCTGATTGGGGGTGATACCACCCAAAGTACCCAATTGACCATCAGTGTGACCGCCTTAGGTTGGATTGAACACGGTCAGGCCATTACCCGTGCAGGTGCTCAGGTCGGTGACTATATCTGTGTCAGCGGCCAAATTGGCGATGCTGCGTTTGGATTACAACATCTTGGCCATGCTTTGCAACAGCGCCTTGATTATCCAACCCCACGTTGTCAACTGGGCCAACAGCTGAAGGGGTTGGCTAGTAGTATGATTGATGTGTCTGATGGACTTGCCCAAGACCTTGGGCATATTCTGAAAGCCTCTCAGGTGGGTGCAAGCTTACAGCTTGAGAAACTTCCGTTAGATCCATCACTGAAACAACTAGATTTGCAACAAGCTTGGCATTATGCGCTTGCAGGTGGCGATGATTACGAATTATGCTTTACAATATCACCGCAAAACTTTAAACAACTGTCGCAACAACAATTAGATGTTCCGCTTACAATAATCGGCGAAATTACCCAACAAACTGGATTGTTATTTAAGTATATGGGCAAAGCACACCCATTACATGTTCATGGATACCAACACTTTGCATAAGCCTCCCATTCACTTTAACCAAATGACTTGGTTCAACCGCTTCATCGTGTTCTGCGGTGTCGGTTTTGGTTCTGGTTTAGCACCCAAAGCCCCTGGAACCTTTGGTTCTGCCTTTGCACTGTTATTTACGCCGCTATGGCTCTATCTCGGTCTATCGGCCAGTATCGTCGTGGTTGTTTTAATGTCTTTGATTGGCATTTATATCTGTGGACATACCGCTAAAGTCATCAATGTGCATGATGATGGCCGCATTGTCTGGGATGAGTTTGCAGGACAATCCATTACCCTACTGCCTTTGCTCTATTTACAGCAAATGAATTGGCTATGGGTCATTGTCGGCTTCATCTTATTCCGTATATTTGATGTCTGGAAACCATTCCCAATTAGCTGGGCTGACCAAAAAGTGTCTGGCGGCTTAGGGATTATGCTGGATGATATCATTGCTGGTCTTTGGGCAGCACTCTGTATTCTTATTTTTCATTTTTATCTTTTGACTTAAGCCACTATTAGAGTTAGTTATGTCAACAACTGTTATTATTCTTGCAGCTGGGAAAGGAACGCGGATGCGTTCACAATTACCAAAAGTATTACAACCACTTGCAGGTCGTCCTCTGCTTGGACATGTGATTCAAACCGCAAAAAAACTCAATGCCCAAAACATTATTACCATATATGGACATGGCGGTGAGCAGGTTAAGCAAAGCTTTGCAGCAGAACAGATCGAATGGGTTGAGCAGGCAGAACAACTCGGCACAGGTCATGCCGTACAAATGACCCTACCTGTTTTACCGCAAGAGGGTGTGTCGCTAATTTTATCAGGCGATGTACCTTGTATTCATGCAAATACGTTACAAAAATTATTGGATGCATCAACTCAGACAGGCATTGGCTTAGTAACGCTCACAGTCGATGATGCAACAGGTTATGGCCGTATTGTCCGTCAAGACGGCAAAATTCAAGCCATTGTTGAACATAAAGATGCCAATGAGGCGCAACGCCAAATTAAAGAATTTAATACCGGCATTTATTGTGTCAGTAATGCAAAACTGCATGAGTGGTTGCCTCAACTTTCCAATGAAAATGCGCAAGGCGAATATTATCTCACCGATATTGTCGCGATGGCAATTGCAGATGGCTTAGAGGTCGCCTCAGTTGAACCCGAGCTTGCATTTGAGGTTGACGGTGTGAATAACCGCTTACAACTTGCGACCTTGGAACGTCAGTTCCAACAGCAACAAGCCAAAGAATTGATGCTACAAGGTGTTCACTTAATTGACCCAAATCGTTTTGATTTACGTGGTACCTTAAGCTGTGGACAAGACGTACAGATTGATGTCAATGTCATCATCGAAGGTGATTGCGAGTTGGGTGATAACGTCCAACTCGGTGCAGGCTGTATTCTAAAGAATACCCGCATTGCAGCAGGTACTAAGGTTCAGGCTTATAGCATTTTTGAGAATGCAATTGTCGGTGAAAATACCCAAATTGGGCCTTTCGCGCGTTTACGCCCAGGTGCCAATCTTGCCAATGATGTGCATATCGGTAACTTTGTTGAAGTGAAGAACTCGAATATGGGTCTAGGCTCAAAAGCCAATCACTTTACTTACTTAGGTGATGCCGATATTGGCGCGGGCTGTAATATTGGTGCGGGTACCATTACCTGTAATTATGATGGTGCCAACAAACACCGTACCATTATTGAGGACAATGTATTCATTGGAACCAATAACTCCTTGGTTGCACCAATCAAAATTGGTCGAGGTGCTACAACGGGTGCAGGATCAACCCTGACTCGAGATGTGGCTGAGCATAGTTTGGCTGTCGAACGATCAAAACAGTTTGAAAAAGCAAATTATCAACGTCCCCAAAAACTGAAAAAATAAGAGGATAAAATTATGTGTGGTATTGTTGGTGGCGTTGCTGAACGTTGTGTAACCGATATTCTGATTGAAGGACTAAAACGTCTGGAATATCGCGGCTATGACTCTGCTGGTTTGGCATTACTCAATAATCAGAAAATCCTACGTGAACGTCGTGTTGGTAAAGTTGCCAACTTGGCCGAAGCCGTATCAGAACAACATTTAACCGGTAATGTGGGTATCGCACACACGCGTTGGGCAACTCACGGTAAACCGACAGAAAATAATGCCCACCCGCACGTTTCGGGTGATGTTGCAGTGGTTCATAACGGGATCATTGAAAACTACCAAGAACTCAAAGATGAATTGCAAGCTTTAGGCTATGTATTTACCTCGCAAACCGATACTGAAGTGGTTGCACATCTTGTGCACGATGCGTTAAAGCAAACCGATAGCTTGTTGGAAGCGGTACAAAAGATTACACCACGCCTTAAAGGTGCTTATGCACTTGGGATTGTGCATACGGCACATCCAGACGAATTGATTACAGTTCGTGAAGGTTCGCCACTGGTGATTGGTGTCGGTATTGGCGAGAACTTCATTAGCTCAGACCAATTGGCATTATTGCCTGTGACCAATCGCTTCGTTTATTTAGAAGAAGGTGATATTGCGCGCTTAACCCGTAGCAGCATTGAGGTCTTTGTCAACGGCGAGCCTGTACAACGTCCAGTCAAAGAGTTAGATGCAACGGTCAGCAATGCATCTAAGGGTGAATATAAGCACTTCATGCTGAAAGAAATCTATGAGCAGCCTGAAGCGATTCAGCAAACCATTTCTCAAGCATTGAACGGCAATAGCTTACGTGAAGATTTCCTCAATCATGCCAATGCCGATTTTGACAAGATTCAGCAAATTCAAATTATTGCCTGTGGGACCAGCTATCATGCGGGGATGATTGCCAAATATTGGTTTGAACAACTGATTGGCGTCCCTTGCCAAGTTGAGATTGCGAGTGAGTTCCGTTATCGCAGCCCAGTGATTGTGGCAAATACACTGTATATCTGTATTTCTCAATCAGGTGAAACTGCGGATACTTTAGCCGCGTTGCGTGAAACCCAGAAACGTGCCAAAGCCAATAGCATTGACATCAATACCATGACGATTTGTAACGTTGCAACCTCATCAATGGTACGTGAAACAGATCATCATTTACTGACGCTTGCTGGTCCTGAAATTGGGGTGGCATCAACCAAAGCCTTTACCACGCAACTTGCAGCATTGATGTTATTGATCTTAAAAATTGGTCAAGTCAAAAATCGCTTGTCTGATACTCAATTGAATGAGATCACAACAGCATTGTGGCATTGTCCAAAAGTGATTTTGGACACCTTACAGGGTGACACAGAGATTCTGCGTTTATCTGCATTGTTCGTTGAGAAAAATCACTGCTTATTCTTGGGCCGTGGTACACACTTCCCGATTGCACTTGAAGGTGCATTGAAACTGAAAGAAATTTCATATATTCATGCTGAAGGTTATGCTGCAGGTGAATTGAAGCATGGGCCATTGGCATTAGTGGATAATGAAATGCCTGTGGTGATTTTAGCGCCGCAGGATGACATGCTCGATAAACTCAAATCGAACATGGAAGAAGTACAAGCCCGTGGTGGTGAATTATTTGTCTTTGCAGATGAAAATAGCGGTATTCACGGTAAAGACCGTCAACACGTGGTTCATGTGCCAGCAGTAAATGAATGGCTGGCACCGATCGTTTACAGCGTGCCTGTACAACTGCTGTCTTATCATGTTGCAGTGTTACGTGGTACTGATGTCGATCAACCACGTAACCTCGCCAAGAGTGTTACGGTCGAGTAATTCGATACGGCGTATCAGCGTCGTTTGTAGTCAGACAATAAAGTCTCACACCAAACAATAAAGTGTCATACTAAACAAAAAAGTATCATACTAGATTGTTTGTTTTATGAACACCTGTTATGCTCATTTCAAATGAACACAACAGGTGTTTTTTATGCTATCAGTCCAACAACAGCAAAAATGGATCAAAGATGGCCGAGGCGATGGTGAGTTATCATCATATAAACCGTGGTTGACTGTTCGGGATCTATCATCACTTGGTCGCTCTCATCGAGTTTACGGCCATAAAACGAAGCGGACACATCATCTACTCTCTGACTTAGAGCTCGCTATTTTCTTAATTTTAGAATGGAATCCTCTGATTCAAGATATACGAGAACAATTCCCTCTTCGGATAGAACAAACTGAAGAAATCGCCCATTTAACTTGTATTCCACACCCTGCCGTTAGAGGCATTAAGCAGATAATGAGTACGGATTTTTATGTATTTAGTTCCGACGGGCTTTGTTGCACAAACCTATCTGTAAAGGCTTTTTCAGCGATATAATTTTCAAATGAAGAAGCCTACACACAAAATCTACCGCACAACCAATTGGCCCGCATATAACCGAGCACTCATGAGTCGCGGAAATATTGCCATTTGGTTTGATCCTGCTACGCAATGGTATGCTCCATCAAAAGGCAAACAAGGGCGAAATCAAACCTACTCCGACGCAGCTATCCAATGCTGCTTAATGATTAAATCTCTATTCCGTTTGTCTTTACGTATGGTTACTGGCTTTGTGCAAAGTCTGATTAAACTTTGCGGATTAAATTGGACAGCACCAGATTATTCCACCATTTGTAGAAGACAAAAGCATATTGATATTGCAATCAGCTACCAAAAAAGTAGCGATGGGCTGCATCTACTCGTAGACTCTACAGGCATGAAGTTTCTAGGTGAGGGCGAATGGAAACGCAAGAAACATGGAGCTGAATATCGTCGCCAATGGCGTAAACTACATATTGGTATAGATGCCAAAACCCTACAAATACGCGCTATTCAGCTCACAACCAATAATGTCAGTGATTCACAGGTGCTTGGTGATTTACTTAATCAGATTCCACAAGATGAGCAGATTGACTCTGTTTATACCGATGGAGCTTATGACACCAAGCAATGCCGTCAGGTCATTGCAGATCGGCAAGCATATGCGGTGATTCCACCTAGAAAAAATGCGAAACCATGGAAAGATACAAAGAGTAGATCGCTAGAGCGAAATAAATTACTTCGAACAGTTAAACGTTTAGGCAGGACATTATGGAAAAAATGGTCAGGCTATCATCGCCAAAGTTTGGTGGAAACCAAGATGCATTGCATCAAATTATTAGGCGATAAATTAATGGCAAGAAGCTTTCCTAGTCAGGTGAATGAAATTCATGCACGTGTAGCAGTTCTCAACAGATTTACGGAATTAGGTCGACCACTTACCCAAGTTACGCCTTAAATTTGGCACAATTAGGGGCGCTTTGCATTTCAAATCTTTGTGCAACAAAGCCCTATTGGAGCAGAAATTAGCAATCATTAATCGCATGGCAGCGACCAACGATTTGCCTGATGCGATGATCAATCAATCTGGTCTAAAAATAACACCTCTCGATGCCGTGGCTCCTGATACAGCCCAAACTTTAATTGAC
Source organism: Acinetobacter proteolyticus (assembly GCF_000367945.1). Taxonomy (GTDB): domain Bacteria; phylum Pseudomonadota; class Gammaproteobacteria; order Pseudomonadales; family Moraxellaceae; genus Acinetobacter; species Acinetobacter proteolyticus. The sequence continues at coordinate 3,151,903 of NZ_KB849179.1, read as the reverse complement.
CAAACAGCAATGCTGTTACCACATATCAAGATCACCGAATTATTAATGGAGGTCGATGAATGGACAGGCTTTACTCGACACTTCACTCATTTGAAAACGGATGACACTGCGAAGGATAAAGCGTTATTGCTCACGACCATACTGGCTGATGCAATTAATTTAGGGCTGACGAAAATGGCCGAATCATGTCCTGGTACAACTTATGCCAAACTCTCATGGCTACAGGCTTGGCATATCCGTGATGAAACTTATTCAACGGCATTGGCCGAATTGGTGAATGCTCAATTGAAACAACCTTTCGCTGAAAACTGGGGAGATGGCACTACCTCCTCATCAGATGGCCAACGCTTCCGCGCAGGTGGCAGAGCTGAAAGTACAGGACATATCAATCCAAAATATGGCGCAGAGCCTGGAAGGTTATTTTATACACACATTTCTGATCAATACGCACCATTTAGCAGTAAGCTGATCAATGTGGGCGTTCGTGATTCAACCTATGTTCTTGATGGGCTGCTGTATCACGAGTCTGATTTACGCATCGAGGAACACTACACCGATACGGCTGGATTCACCGACCATGTTTTTGCACTCATGCACATGCTAGGGTTTCGATTTGCACCACGAATTCGTGATCTGGGCGATACGAAACTCTATATTCCAAAGTCAGACATAGACTATGCCGCACTTAAACCCATGATTGGCGGCACACTGAATATCAAACAGATTCGTACTCATTGGGACGATATTTTGCGTCTGGCCGCATCAATCAAGCAAGGGACTGTCACAGCGTCGCTAATGCTACGTAAACTCGGTAGTTATCCACGACAGAATGGTTTGGCATTGGCATTACGAGAGCTGGGGCGTATTGAGCGCACACTGTTTATCTTGGATTGGTTGCAAAGCGTAGAACTACGCCGTCGGGTTCAAGCTGGATTAAATAAAGGTGAAGCCCGTAATGCATTAGCGCGCGCCGTTTTCTTTTATCGATTGGGTGAGATTCGAGATCGAAGCTTTGAGCAACAGCGTTATCGAGCCAGTGGCTTGAATCTAGTGACCGCCGCCATTGTATTGTGGAACACGGTTTATTTAGAGAGAGCGACTAACGCCCTACGAGGGCATGGTCGCACAGTCGATGATACCTTGCTGCAATATCTGTCACCGCTGGGGTGGGAGCACATCAATTTAACTGGGGATTATCTATGGCGAAGCAAAGCCAAGATAGGTGGTGGAAAATTTAGGCCATTGCGCGCAATTGAAAAACCTTAGCGTGCTATATTTTCCGTTTCCTGAGACGACCCCTACAAGGGCCGTAAGCCGTCACTGACTCCTGAACAAGTGGCTCTGCTGCATCAACGTCTTGAATCTGGCGACTACAAAACCAAGCGAGCATTGGCGAAGGAGTTTGGGATTTCTGCGCCAACGCTGTATCGGTATCAGTAGTAGTTCCAGCTATTTGATATTATTTGTCTATCTATTGAAAATTTTTCTGAGTAAAACAGGGTCGGCATCCTGAACTGAGCTTGCTCCAATTTTATTTGCTGCTAACCGTAAACAGGAATCGACCGATACAAACCAACTTGCCATCAAGTAGTAACTGAACCGATACTGTCGTAATGCGCCGACCCGCACGAACAATACTGGGGACTGCCTGTAACGTACCTATAAATGCTGGCCGCAGGTAATCAAAGGTCATCGTGGAGCATAAGGGCAGCTCATTATCACCACGCTGACGGGCAAGATAGGCGGCGGCGGCCACTTCACCAAAACTCGCGAGAATGCCGCCATGAAACGTGCCAATCATCGGGTTGCCGATATGCGAATCACGAAAGTCCATAAAGTACTGTATTTCTCCATGTTGCATTTCCTCACGAAAACCTAGAAAATCGACAAAAGGCTCGTCACACAATTTTAGTGGGGGTGTTTCCGCGCTCATCTGATTTACTATACTCATATCACTCGCCTCGCGCTTCATTGCTGTCAAAAGAGGGTCCCATCGTGCCGATTGCGAAAGAACCAGTGACAGTAGCCAGTAGCTCACCACTGTCTTCTGCAACCGCTCGGCCCGTGATAAAGGCCACCGTATCGGTTCTACCAATGCAATCCACTATCGCCTTTAAACCTACCGCAGAGGGAATACGTCGCAAAAAATCGACACGCAAATCAATAGTGGCAATCGGCTCTAACGACCGCAATGACGAAAAAATAGATAAGCCGCAAGTCGTATCCAGCAGCGTCACCAAAGCCCCTCGATGCAGTGAGCCTTTACGGTCAGAGAGTTGCTCAGAGAAGGGCATCGTCATCTCGGCATGACCATCGCTCACTGCACCAACACTAATATTGAACATATTGAATAAAGGGTGATTAGTACCAAAAAACGCCTTAGCCATGGTCAGGTGTGCCGTGTTATTACTGTCCATTTTTGAACTCCCGCCATTGCTGGCTGATTTTATTGCGAAAAAATTAGCGGCACGTCTCAAAGTGCAAGGGCGGCATCTGTATAATTACGTTCGGCCTGCATCACCGCCACAATGGCCTCTTCAATGGCGGCATATGGAAAGTTTGTGCTTTCCGAGGCAGACTTCAAACACATGGCTAATGCCGTCCATGCTTTTTCGCAAGCCCTCATTAACAGGGGCAGTCGATATTGCTGTACACTTGCGTCATAGTGAACCGCTTCATCAAGGAATTCAGCGTACATTTTGCGGAAGCCGCCGCCACCTGTGCCACGCTTTTCAATAATTTGGTAGGCAAATCGGGTCGTCCAGTGCCAATCGCCTGTGGCTCCCCAACGACTCAGTTCGGCCAGCCATGTTTCCAGTGCCGATATGCCACTCACAGCTAATGACTTGGCGTTGTCATGGATGACACCGGTAATCATCTCGGGGGTAATTTCGCCTTGAAACGCGGTGGGCGTGAACATATTGCCATAGTGAATAAATGGGGGCTGTGTAGAAAAACGTGCGCGGGTCAGTGCCTCTCGCGTCACCGACAAAACACTCGGACGCTCGGTATCGGTGACAAATACCGCACCTGTCTCTGGATTTCTCGACCAAGCGGCTATGGCGTGACCGGGAAAGTGCGTGCTGCTGTTGAAGTAAGGTAAATAAAAAATATCCGTCAGCAACAGGGTGGGGTGACCCGCATCCAAACATTTCTCCAGCGCGGTGGCTGCCGATTCGGGTGACTCGAAGGTTTGCCACTCAAAGGGTATACCGATACTTTCAAATACGCGCGCTTCAAACCCCAAAGACCGCACATGCACTAAAAATGGCACAGGGGCGTCAGCCATTTCCAAATAGGTCACGCCAAGCCCTGAGCCTAATCCAAAGCACATGGCCTCGGAAATATTCAGCCCATTAAACTCGAGCAAATCACGAATTGCGGAGCTGCCACAATGCCTCCCGATGGCGTGCGTGATACGGGATGGAGTCTTATAGTTGGTCACAGGTTTTTTGCCTCTTCGTGAAAATCTGGATTAAGGATGCCTCTTGTCATCATCTGCCATATCGCATCCGCGATCTGTTCAAGATTGTACTTACCATTTTCTTTATACCAAGTGGCAGCCCAGTTTATTGCTCCTAGCCCAATCAGTCTTAACAGATCTGCATCCACATCGTTTCGGATACAACCATAAGACTGCAGATCATCAAGAATTGTCTGCCAATATCGCTCGTATCTGTCTCTCTCAGCAATAATCTGCTCACGTGCGACTCCATGTACCGAGCGCCACTCAAACAACAACACATAAACCATATCGTCACCCGACATAAGGATATCGACATGTGTCTGCAGTGCCGATTGCATTTTTTTGAGTGGATCTTGAATCGCGGAAGTCGCCTCAACAATCCTGTAAATAGTTCTCTCAATAGCAAGCCGCATCATATCAACCAAAATATCGTCTTTACTACGATAGCGGTAATGCAGACTGCCTGGAAGAATACCACAAGCACTGGCAATTTCTCGCACACTGGTACGCTCAAAACCCTTTTCTCGAAACAGCTTGGCAGAAGCGGCTAATACTCTCTCGCGGTCAGCAACTTCGACTCGCGTAGATTCACTACTCAACATAGTTTGACTCATAACATTATATCAATAAGACAGGTTACTCGACTTGGTCAAGTCGAGTCGAGTCTTTCACGGTCTCTCCTGATCTATACAGCTTTTGCAATGGGGACATTAAAAACAATTCGTGACGCTTCCATAGGGTCTTGATGCTTATCATATTCAGCCAGCCAAGAATTAACCTTTTCTGGGATTTCGGTGTCGCTAGGATGGAAACCTGGCTTAAACCAGTCCAGATAGCGTGGAATAAGTCTGGTAATCAGGCCACGTGGTCCATAGAGGCGATAAAATCCCTTAGCAAGCACCAATGGCTGACCTTGTAGTTTGTCAATTTTCAACATATGCCAAAGAACTGAGCCAACCACCGCATGTACCAGTAGCGTTCCGATAATCAAAGCAGATGCGCGGGTGAAATACCCCCCACCTGCCGCTGTTTCGTAAACATCAAAGGCTACTGTTTTGTGTTCGACTTCTTCTACCCCATGCCACATGAACATGGCACGCATTGCGGGATGAGCATTCTTGAACATCTCACCCTCACCCTCCATAGCACCCTCGCCTAGTACAGCAGTAATATGTTCAAAGGCAGCTGTCATGGCCAACAGATACTTGGCGGGCAGGTGTTTTTGGGAGAGCCGAATAAATAATTTGAATCTTGCGATGACCTTTTCGACATGAATGCCTTGCGACTGCATCACCGCATTATACTGGTCATGCACAATGCCATGTTGCGCTTCTTGGCGAAAAAAGTTTTTGATATCTTCTCTCAGTTTAGGATCTGTGACCAGATCCTGATAGTTACGCACCGACTGAATAAAAAAACGCTCTCCATCGGGGAAGTGAATAGAAAGTGCATCAAAGAAGCGTGTTAACACCGGGTCACCGTCGTTCCAAAAAACTGGAACATCACTTAAATCAAACCGCGGCTTACGTGGCTGGATATTGATCATATGAGTCATGGCGAGAGTTTCCTTGTAAAGGCATCGAATGTCTGTAAACCTGCTATCACATTTGACCTTGAGCAATATTTTTCACCTTGGTCAGGCACAGCAAATATCACACAAGAATTCAACGGGTATTGGTCAAATGACCAAATGCATATTTTGAATATATATTGGTCGATTGACCAAATGTCAAGCCTGTCCTCAAAATTTGATAGAATGAGTTAACAACGCAGCAGGTGAGCCAGATCATCTTTGACATCGAATATAGCTACCAGACCTTTTGGCAGAGGTGTTTTTTTAATGTTAGTTTTTTTACATTAGAGTGTGTTGACGTTTGAAAATATTGATTGCAAATTGGAGGCAGACTCAGAGAATTAAAGCTCTCCCCATCCGAGTCCACCATGCCACGCTTTATGCTGAACGACCAACATTGAGCAAAGATTTCTCCTATGCTCAAGCAACAGGACATTGATCACAAACCAAATTTACGGCTCACCGTAGAAGCCATGCTCTACAGAATGTGGGTGAAATGTCCATGGCTAGACCTACCTCCTGACTGAGTTTGGTCAGCAGCCTAATCTCTACAAAAGATACAACGACTGGTCAGCAAAAGGTTTTTTCCAAAGCATACTCAGGGTTTTATCTACTGACTCTGATATAGAGTAGGGGTTATGGATAGCAATTACGTCAAGGCACATCAACATAATGCACGTGCTGCAACTCACGATCAGGAGGCGATTGGCTTAAGTCGAGGTAGCAAGACAAGTAAGATCCATCTTGCCGTAGATGGGTATGGATTACCCATCGTGTTTGCGATCACGGGTGGTGAATTACACAAAGCCAAAGCTGCACCTGACTTGCTCTCACAGGTATCTATCGATGCCATTCTGATTAACATCTGAATCAGCGTAATGCAAATCTAGCCTGATGTAGTTTTAAGCTACCCCATCAACGCCTGTACCGCAATCGACTCATCCGCCAACCGCAGTGGATCGACCGCCGTACCAGCCGTGATCAGCTTTTTGCTTAGCATAAACTCCTGCGGACGATTCACACAATCCGCCGCAATCAGGCGACCCGCCTGCAAATAAAACGCTGCAAAGCTACGCCTTTGCTGCACATCACCCCGAATCACGATCTGATCATACCCCTGACTGAGTCCCGCAATCTGCAACTTTAGATCATACTGATCTGACCAAAACCAAGGCAAACTCTTCGAGGTCCGCTGTAAGCCACACAAGGTCGCCGAGGCAATTTTGGCCTGTTCATTGGCGTTTGGTACCGACTCCAAGCGCATCCGCCGCTGATAAATCGGATTAAACGCATTGGCACAATCCCCGATGGCCACAATCTCTGGCGCACTGGTACGGCAATACTCATCAATCACAATACCATTGTCCACCTGCAAGCCCGCGTCCAGCGCCAACTCGATATTCGGTACAACCCCGACCCCGATGATCACCAGATCTGCATCGAACATCGAACCATCGGCACACAGCACCGCTTGCGCCCGCCCCTCACCCGTGATCGCCGTGACCGACACACCGGTATGAATCGTCACACCCTGTTCGCGATGAATCCGCGTATAAAAGTCCGACACTTCCGGTGCAGTTACCCGCTGCAAAATCCGCTCGGCGGCTTCCAAGACCACCACCTGCATGCCCTGCTCGGTCAATGCGGCGGCTGTTTCAAGACCGATATAGCCACCACCGATCACCACTGCTTTGCCGTTGGGTTGTACAAATGGCTGGATAGCCTGTACATCGCTGATATTTCTAAGATAATGCACACCTGCCAAATCAGACCCAGCCAGCGACACCGTCCTGACTCGTGCACCGGTACACAGCGCCAACTGGTCATACGCAAGCGTACTGCCATCTTGTAGTGTCACGCTGCGCGCTGCCCGATCAATCGCAACCACCCGCCCGTGCCGAAATTCGATCTGATTTTTTTGATAAAAAGCGGCTGGCCGAATCAATAACTCATCGACCAGTTGTGCACCGCATAAAAAGGTCTTGGACAACGGCGGTCGATGATACGGCAAATACGGCTCATCGCCGATCACCACAATCTCGCCCTGCCAGCCATCTGGCCGCAGACTTGCCGCCAACTGCGCCGCAGCATGACTTGCGCCAATGATGACGATTGTTTGCATATGAATTCACTCAGTTCATGGTTGATGCACAGCATCAATTGTTGCCGACGACAGTTGCAAAATGCCTCTGTCGCCTATTTTGATACCTACGCTTTGGCAGTCAGTTTGACCATCATCTTGGCATAGCCGCGCACAAAGTTAGATTGCACAATTTCTGGCTCACCCAAAACCTCAATATTTTCAAAACGCTGAAGCAGCTCTTCCCATAAGATTCGCAACTGCATCTCGGCCAAGCGATTACCCATACAGCGATGCACACCAAAACCAAATGACAGATGATTACGCGCACCTTTACGATCAATGATCAATTCATCAGGTCGCTCAATCACTCGCTCATCGCGGTTGCCAGAAACGTACCACATCACCACCTTGTCGCCTTTTTTGATGGTCTGACCGTTAAGCTCTACATCTTGCTTGGCAATCCGACGCATATAGGCCAGCGGGGTTTGCCAGCGAATAATTTCGGATACCATGTTCGGGATCAAGCTCGGATTGTTTTTGAGTTTGACGAACTCATTTGGAAACAGGTTAAGTGCGTATACCCCACCCGTCATCGAGTTGCGTGTGGTATCGTTGCCGCCGACAATTAGCAAGACCAAATTGCCCATAAACTCCATCGGCCGATAAATCAGGTCTTTAGTCGCTTCGTTTGACTGCATCAAGCTGATCAAATCATAGCCCATTTCAGCGCCTGCAGATTTTTGTGCGGCTTTTCTATGCCATAACTCCGCAAAATGCTTTGCTGCATCGACTGCTGCATCAAAAATCTCATCCAAATTTGTCACTGTCCCACCTGTGGCCTCCGCAGTGCCAGCCATCAAGTCTGACCATTCAACCAATTTGTGCCGCTTTTCGTATGGGAAATCAAATAATGTTGCCAACATACGGGCTGTCAGCTCAATCGAAACATTCTGCACCCAATCAAACGGCTGATCCGTTGGCAACTGATCCAAAACCTCTTGCACGCGTAGCCGAATCAAACCCTCTAGCTCTTTGAGATTTTTTGGTGCGACTACATCCTGTACGGCCTGCCGCTGCACATCGTGCTTGGGTGGGTCCATTGCAATAAACATTTCAGCATCTAACCCAGGAGGGGTGTTGCCAATCGCGATCACAGGTTCAGCTGAAAAAATCTCATGATTTTTATCGACATAGACAATATCATCGTAACGCGTGACCGACCAAAATGCCCCAAACGGACTGTTGGCTTGATAATGTACCGGTGCTTCATCACGCAGCCGCTTAAAGTAAGACTGCCATTTTTTTTGCTTGTATAAAAATGGGTTGCTAACATCAATCTCAGCAAGTGCCAGTGTTGCAACTTCTGGAATCGGTTGCTCGATAAATGCAGGAAATTCTTGCACGTTAAACACACGGAATTTGGCTTTTTGCATCCACTGAATGCCGCGAACCTGCGTGTGCAATGGGACAAAACGGGTCACTTGACCATGCAAAAACTGCTTGCCCGTTTGAAACTGCTCATTAGACTTGACTTTATCCGTAACCGTGGTTGCTACGTCTGCAGCGGTGCTGGTGACAGTTTGGGTTATTTTCTCAAAAATTTCTGCGACTGAGTTCATGATGGTCTCCTGACTGAGCATCGTTGACGAGGTGTGTTTGTTAAGGCGGTTGATCCGCTGGGTTACAGCTGACGTGTTACATCTGAAACTCAGGCAGATGTACCGTCATGCCATCCATTGCATCGGTCACTTGGATACAACACGCCAAACGTGAGGTGGCAGCACGCTCTGGGGTCATTTCCAACATCTGCTGCTCATTCGCTTGTGCCGTACCCGCAACATCCGACCACTCAGCACTGACAATCACGTGGCAGGTACCACAGGCGCATTCGCCACCGCAATCCCCATCAATTCCGGCAACACCGTTTTCAACCGCCAACTGCATTAGTGACTTACCCGCTTCGATTGCAACGCTGGTTTGTGCACCATCGTGGGCAATAAATGTAATTTGGCTCATGGCTACGACTCCGATTTGGCTTAATTTCACTGTTCAAGCTCAAGATTACGCACTCTCTGCGGTTCTGTAGAGGTTATTATTTGACAAATAGAGGTCATAAAAAGACAATATTACCTCGTCAGCCAATAAAGCATATTCCATGTATCAGACTCACTCAGGCAAAGAACCCGCGATCATTCCGTGTAGCTATACCCGTTTGATCGGTCGAGAACTGGACTTACAAGCGCGCGATCTGCCGAAATTATTAAAATTCACTGCGCTGACCACTGAGCAACTGATGCGTGATGACACCATGATCACGGCCAGCCAACAGATTCAAATCTTACAAAATAGCTTGGAGTTGTCCGCATCCGATCAGTTTGGCTTGCGTTTAGGGCAGCGGCTCACGCCGTCAACACATGGCTCGATGGGCTTTTTAATCAATAGCAGCCCGAACTTATTGGCCGTGTTACAAGCGTTTCAAACTTTTTTGCCGACCCGTATGAGTTTGATTAGGCTCGAAACACACACCAATGCTGAGTGGACGACCTGCTTGATTTTCTTTGAGCAGACCTTGAGTCATGCAGTACATCGGCTACTGTCCGAAACTGTTGCGGTGATTTTTTCGGAATGTGCCGAATTTATTGTTGGACGACCGCTGACCGAGGCGGTGATTCAGTTTAGCCATCCCGCCCCCGATCATCATGCCTGTTACGCGGATTATCTTGCCGGTACCTATCAGTTTGATCAGCCACAACTGTCGATCCGAGTGCCGACCGAGTTGTGCTTGATTGCCAATGCATCCGCGCAGCACGATAGCTATCTGCTGGCGATGCAACAATGCGAAATGATCCTCAACCGGCTCAAGACCCAACAACACAGCACCACCTACCAAGTGCAAAAAGCCATGCTGTCCTATCCGCTCGGGCAACTGAGTGAAGAGGATCTGGCTGCAGCCTTGTTTATGAATAAGCGTACGCTGGCCAGACGTCTGGTCAAAGAGAACACGAGTTACCGGCTGATTCGAGATCGGATTTTATCTGAGAAAGCCAGTAGTTATTTACATGACCCTCAAATATCGGTCGAGGCAATTGCCAGCTTACTGAATTACCACGACTCTGCTAATTTTCGGCGCGCGTTTAAACGCTGGTTTGGTGTATCACCAAGTGCTTATCGGCGAAAAATCACCCATCGGCAAGAAGAAAATGACCTGAGAGAATGAGGTTGTTCGTATGATTGTTAATACGTTGAAACATCAATACGCCCTAGAAAAATACCTTAAAACGCTATGTCAGAGATGGCAATCATATGGCAGCCCTCCACTTCCAATCCGATAACCTCAACTCAACCCAACGCTTGCAACCCGCTGTGAACTCTGTAGAGGTTTTAATTCCCATTGCAGCCCATCCACCGTCAATGTCTTCAGTTAGGGGTCGTCTCAGGAAACGGAAAATATAGCACGCTAAGGATTTTCACTCCGACTTCTTTTAACGATATCCAACACGGTATTTTTGCTTAGATTGACCAGCCGACCGACTTGTCGATAAGAGTGTCCAGCAGACACCAACTCCAACACTTTAGGTGCCAGACGATCTGACTTGGTACGTTGACCAGGACGACGACCAAACACAACGCCACGCGCTTGTGCCGCTGCTACACCAGAGCGCACACGTTCACGTAGTAAATCTCCCTCAAACTCTGCTAATGCAGACATCACAGAAGCCATGAGCTTTCCCTGAGATGTGGAAAGGTCAAACTGCAAACCTGTTTGTGCCACCAGAGATACCCCGAAATGCCCAAGATTGTTGACGCTCACTTAATATTGACCAGCGATGCTCGTTGAATATTGACCAGGCATTTAAGCAATGTAGCGTACTACACTGCTGTGGATAAATCGATCAATTGCTGTTGCTTTTTCTTCACTGATCGACGGTTAAAATAACTCTCCTTTCTCTGCTTCTCGTTTCTTTATACGCTGCTTGGCTTCCTCCGTGCTTTGCTTAAAACGATAGGATTCATTACCCGTTTCGATGATATGGCAATGATGAGTCAGTCGATCCAGCAGTGCAGTCGTCAACTTAGCATCACCAAATACATTGCTCCATTCCGAGAAGCTCAAGTTCGTCGTAATGATAGGGGTCGTCTCAGGAAACGGAAAATATAGCACGCTAAGGTTTTTCAATTGCGCGCAATGGCCTAAATTTTCCACCACCTATCTTGGCTTTGCTTCGCCATAGATAATCCCCAGTTAAATTGATGTGCTCCCACCCCAGCGGTGACAGATATTGCAGCAAGGTATCATCGACTGTGCGACCATGCCCTCGTAGGGCGTTAGTCGCTCTCTCTAAATAAACCGTGTTCCACAATACAATGGCGGCGGTCACTAGATTCAAGCCACTGGCTCGATAACGCTGTTGCTCAAAGCTTCGATCTCGAATCTCACCCAATCGATAAAAGAAAACGGCGCGCGCTAATGCATTACGGGCTTCACCTTTATTTAATCCAGCTTGAACCCGACGGCGTAGTTCTACGCTTTGCAACCAATCCAAGATAAACAGTGTGCGCTCAATACGCCCCAGCTCTCGTAATGCCAATGCCAAACCATTCTGTCGTGGATAACTACCGAGTTTACGTAGCATTAGCGACGCTGTGACAGTCCCTTGCTTGATTGATGCGGCCAGACGCAAAATATCGTCCCAATGAGTACGAATCTGTTTGATATTCAGTGTGCCGCCAATCATGGGTTTAAGTGCGGCATAGTCTATGTCTGACTTTGGAATATAGAGTTTCGTATCGCCCAGATCACGAATTCGTGGTGCAAATCGAAACCCTAGCATGTGCATGAGTGCAAAAACATGGTCGGTGAATCCAGCCGTATCGGTGTAGTGTTCCTCGATGCGTAAATCAGACTCGTGATACAGCAGCCCATCAAGAACATAGGTTGAATCACGAACGCCCACATTGATCAGCTTACTGCTAAATGGTGCGTATTGATCAGAAATGTGTGTATAAAATAACCTTCCAGGCTCTGCGCCATATTTTGGATTGATATGTCCTGTACTTTCAGCTCTGCCACCTGCGCGGAAGCGTTGGCCATCTGATGAGGAGGTAGTGCCATCTCCCCAGTTTTCAGCGAAAGGTTGTTTCAATTGAGCATTCACCAATTCGGCCAATGCCGTTGAATAAGTTTCATCACGGATATGCCAAGCCTGTAGCCATGAGAGTTTGGCATAAGTTGTACCAGGACATGATTCGGCCATTTTCGTCAGCCCTAAATTAATTGCATCAGCCAGTATGGTCGTGAGCAATAACGCTTTATCCTTCGCAGTGTCATCCGTTTTCAAATGAGTGAAGTGTCGAGTAAAGCCTGTCCATTCATCGACCTCCATTAATAATTCGGTGATCTTGATATGTGGTAACAGCATTGCTGTTTGGTCAATTAAAGTTTGGGCTGTATCAGGAGCCACGGCATCGAGAGGTGTTATTTTTAGACCAGATTGATTGATCATCGCATCAGGCAAATCGTTGGTCGCTGCCATGCGATTAATGATTGCTAATTTCTGCTCCAATAGTGAAAGGCGACTTTGCAAATATAGATCACAATCAGTAGTAATGGTTAGAGGTAACTCATTGGACTGTTTTAGCTGATTAAATTTATCAGCAGTCACTAAATACTCATCGAAGTCTTTGAATTGGCGAGAGCCTTGTACCCAGAGATCCCCAGCCCGTAGCGAGTTTTTAAGTTCAGATAACACACATATTTCGTAATAGCGGCGATCAATACCATCATCGGTAAAGACTAGTCTTGCCCACCGTTTTTTGATAAACGCTATTGGAGCATTAGAGGGGATTTTTCGTGTATTATCAACATTCATGCTGCGGAGCAACTCTACAGCGGCAAGCATATCTTTTGCTGCTGGGGCAGCACGCAATTTAAGTATGGCAAGAAGTTCTGGCGCGTAACGGCGTAAAGTTGCATAGCTCTCGCCAATTCGTGGTAAAAAATCAAAGTCTTCGGGTTGCGCCAGTTTTTCTGCCTCAGTAATACTTGCTGCAAAAGCATCCCATGAAATAACAGTTTCGATGGCGGCAAACGGATCACTGCCATTTTGCTTGGCATCTAGCAAGGCTTTCCCGATAAGCCCATACAAACGCACTTTGTCGTTGATCGCTTTACCTGATGATTGAAATTGTTGCTGGTGTTTATTTTTTGCGATAGCAAATAGCTTTCCAATAATGCGATCATGCAGGTCAATAATTTCGTCGGTGATCGTGGCCATACTCTCCACAACGATTGCTACCAAAGGGCTTTGTTGCACAAACCTATCTGTAAAGGCTTTTTCAGCGATATAATTTTCAAATGAAGAAGCCTACACACAAAATCTACCGCACAACCAATTGGCCCGCATATAACCGAGCACTCATGAGTCGCGGAAATATTGCCATTTGGTTTGATCCTGCTACGCAATGGTATGCTCCATCAAAAGGCAAACAAGGGCGAAATCAAACCTACTCCGACGCAGCTATCCAATGCTGCTTAATGATTAAATCTCTATTCCGTTTGTCTTTACGTATGGTTACTGGCTTTGTGCAAAGTCTGATTAAACTTTGCGGATTAAATTGGACAGCACCAGATTATTCCACCATTTGTAGAAGACAAAAGCATATTGATATTGCAATCAGCTACCAAAAAAGTAGCGATGGGCTGCATCTACTCGTAGACTCTACAGGCATGAAGTTTCTAGGTGAGGGCGAATGGAAACGCAAGAAACATGGAGCTGAATATCGTCGCCAATGGCGTAAACTACATATTGGTATAGATGCCAAAACCCTACAAATACGCGCTATTCAGCTCACAACCAATAATGTCAGTGATTCACAGGTGCTTGGTGATTTACTTAATCAGATTCCACAAGATGAGCAGATTGACTCTGTTTATACCGATGGAGCTTATGACACCAAGCAATGCCGTCAGGTCATTGCAGATCGGCAAGCATATGCGGTGATTCCACCTAGAAAAAATGCGAAACCATGGAAAGATACAAAGAGTAGATCGCTAGAGCGAAATAAATTACTTCGAACAGTTAAACGTTTAGGCAGGACATTATGGAAAAAATGGTCAGGCTATCATCGCCAAAGTTTGGTGGAAACCAAGATGCATTGCATCAAATTATTAGGCGATAAATTAATGGCAAGAAGCTTTCCTAGTCAGGTGAATGAAATTCATGCACGTGTAGCAGTTCTCAACAGATTTACGGAATTAGGTCGACCACTTACCCAAGTTACGCCTTAAATTTGGCACAATTAGGGGCGCTTTGCATTTCAAATCTTTGTGCAACAAAGCCCATCGAAATTAAAAGTGGCACTATTTATGTCTTGCGAAGTAAGTCAGATAACTCATTCATTAAAGAGCATAAAGATGTCATTCACAAAATTGGTGTGACCACAAGTAAGGTCAACCAGCGGATTACTGATGCAAAGAATGATCCTACTTATCTACTCGCAGATGTTGAGCTTGTTGCTAGCTATGGGTTACCAGAAAATATTGTGCCGCATAAATTAGAAAAGTTGATTCATAAGGTCCTACAATCAGCTCAGTTGGATATTAATATCGAAGATAGATTTGGGAAACCTGTAAAACCAAAAGAATGGTTCTTGGTTTCTCTTAACATCATTAATGACATTATTAATCATATTAAAAAAGGCTCTATTGAGACTGTTTACTACGATGCGGAAAAAGCTCAGCTAATTTCCACATCTTAGTATGAAACTTTATTGTATATATTTTCTGAGTTGAACTCCTCAAGCATGAGCTTGGTATGAAACTTTATTGTTTGTCCTAATATGAAAAATCAACCGCTTACCAAGATTTTAGTATGATACTTTATTGTCTAATTACATCGTTTGTACGACGCTGATACATAAAAAAAGCGCCATAAACTAATTCTTTATGGCGCTTTTTTTTGGATTTGTCATGATCTCAGTCATTTAATAGATCAGATTTAGCATCTGATGATCAATATAGATTGTGTTCTGCAACAGTCAGGTTAATAACCGAAAGGCAAATGCATCAAGCCACATAACGTGTAGTTTTATGATTCAATAAAATGATTGAATTCAAAATAATGACACCAAAAATCGAGATCAAAATCAGCTTCCAGTCCACAAACAGCAATGAGGTTAATAAGATCACCACATCAATGCCCATTTGCACTTTTCCTGCTGGAATTTTAAAACGTTCCTGCAAATACAACGCCAGTAGGTTGATACCACCTAAACTCGAACGATGTCTAAATAGAATCAAAAAACTCACCCCCATCAAGACGTTGGCAAAAATCGTAGCGTAGATTGGGTTAACATCGGAGAGGTGAAAAAATTGTGGAATAATTTCAGTAAATCCCGCCAATAATGCAACGGCAATAAAGGTTTTCACTACCAGTGCGATGCCCATCTTTTTATAGGCAAAATAATAAAATGGAATATTGATCAGGAAAAATAACACGCCGAACTTCAGATCGGTAATGTAGTGAATCAGCAAAGATAGACCTGCTGTCCCCCCCGTCATAATGCCTGCCTGCTGCAATAAAGTCATTGCAAAAGACAGAATGAATGTTCCGATCAACATTGCCAATGCATCTTCAATTTTAGAGTGCTGCTCAATCACAGGCATGACTGGACTTACCAGAGATACATTTTGCTCGGTATTCATAACGGTACAACTCAAATAGGAGAACAGCTAAAGGGAGAGAGATCTTTCAAAGAAAGACATGGCATATTTGATCATTTTTATTAAAATTTCGCAATTTATTCTTATATTTTTGCCATAAATGCAATTTATATTCAAAATAATCCATTTCGAATAGTCTATGCGCTTCGATCAGCCTTGCTCTAACTTTGTCTTAGATCAAACGACAATAAAATCCTGTTTTTATTTAATCGCAATTCCGTTTTCTTTTAATTTTTCCAGCACAATTGAAGTATTGAGATTACTGACACCAAAGTTCTTGGAAGACAAAATCCCGATGAGTTTGACCATCTCATCCAGATTTTTAACTGCCACTTTAAGGGCAAAATCATAACTGCCTGTCAGTTTATGAATATCTTTCACAGCAGGTTCGTGCATCAAGAATTCAACAAAACGATCATGGGTTGCATCACTATAGTTCTGCAATTTCACTTCAATAATACCCATGATCGGCGCAGGATCAGCACTCAATGCAATTTGTGCATAATAACCCGTGATAATTTTCTTCTGTTCAAGCTGAACCCGACGGCGTGAACATTGCGAGGTCGATAAACCGACCAATTCAGCCAATTCCTGATTGGCTAAGCGTCCATTCATTTGTAAATGATGGATAATTTTTTGATCAAAATCATCAAGTTCGATGGTCATAAAATGCTCAGTTTAGGTTTAAGGCATAATTTAACTGATGCTGGTGCATCAACCTGAGAAGTGTAACGCCTTTAGATCAAACAGCTCAAGCTTATGCCAAAATTGCAGCAGACTGAATCCGCTGAATCCCATGTGCTGACATACTTTGCCATGCACTGTGTAATGAACCATTCAGATCAATCGCTTTACAGGCATCCTCAATCACATAGGTTTTAAAACCCATCTGTGCGGCATCCAAGGCTGTCCATGCCACACAAAAATCAGTGGCAATGCCCACAATATAGACCGTATCAATTTGATGTTCTTGAAGATAGCCCTTTAATCCCGTCGGGGTTTTACGATCTGCTTCCATAAAGGCGGAATAGCTATCAATATTAACGTGAAAGCCTTTACGAATAATCAATTGTGCCGTTGGAATATCTAAAGCAGGATGAAATTCGGCATCCGACGTCCCCTGTACACAATGCTTTGGCCACAATACCTGCGTACCATAAGGTAACTCAATGGTTTCAAAAGGCGCTTTATGTGCATGATTGTCAGCGAAAGAAATATGTTGATCAGGATGCCAGTCTTGGGTCAGCACCACTGTTTCAAACTGATGTGCCAATTGATTAATCACAGGAATAATCTGATCAGCATCCGTGACTGCCAAGTTCCCACCCGGGGTAAACCCATTTTGCACATCGACAACAATTAATGCACTGTGTTTTGAATCGCTTTGCATCTCATTATTCAACCTAGATCGCTCCTTGTACAATACGCTGCCTCATTGTTTCTGACTAGCCAAACAGACACAAACTTTTCATAAGATGAAAATCATTCAAGTAAAAGATGAATTAAAGTTTTCGGCTGTTTGACTAAAGCATATTGTTCTTATGCCGCCGATCAGTCATAATTTGCATAATTGTCATTCAATCGAATTCATTATTGAACGACGAATCAAAATACTGCAACCATCCAATATTTCGTTTCAACTAATTCAATCTCGGATGGGAAAATAGGATAGTTTTTTAAAATGACTCAGCTAGCACAGAATATTCAAGGCTCAATTGTCGCACTCGTCACCCCTATGTTTGAAGATGGTCGCGTAGATTGGAAGAGCCTTGAGAAGCTCGTTGAGTGGCACATCCAACAAGGTACACATAGTATTGTTGCTGTTGGCACAACGGGCGAAGCGTCTACATTAAGCATGGAAGAACACACACAAGTCATCAAAGAAGTGATTCGTGTAGCCAATAAACGCATCCCAATTATCGCGGGCACAGGTGCAAACTCAACTCACGAAGCAATCGAACTCACTAAAGCAGCGAAAGAACTCGGTGCCGATGCCGCATTGCTCGTGACGCCATATTATAATAAACCCACACAAGAAGGCTTATATCAACACTATAAAGCGATTGCTGAAGCAGTTGATATTCCACAAATTCTTTATAATGTTCCAGGTCGTACTGGCGTTGACATGCAAAATGAAACTGTGATTCGTCTTGCCGATGTTAAAAACATTGTTGGGATTAAAGATGCAACAGGTGATGTACCCCGTGGTCAAGCCCTCATCGAAGGTTTAAAAGGTAAAATCGCAGTTTACTCAGGCGATGATGAAACCGCTTGGGAACTGATTTTGCTGGGTGCGAAAGGCAATATCTCGGTTACCGCCAATGTTGCACCAAAACAAATGAGCGAAGTTTGTGAAGCAGCTTTAGCTGGCGATCAAGCCAAAGCACAAAGTTTGAATCAACAAATTGCAAATCTACACAATATTTTGTTTTGCGAATCAAACCCAATTCCTGTGAAATGGGCATTGCATGAGATGGGATACATTAGTACAGGTCTACGCCTGCCTTTAACCGCTCTCGCAGAACAATATCGTGAACCGCTCCGCACAGATTTAAAAACTGCGGGCATTATTTAATACGAGCAATTTATGATGCAATTACGTCTTGGTGTTGTCCTTGTCATTTCAGCTTTAAGTTTGGCTGGTTGTGGTCGTTTTGCCCTCAATAATCATTCTTTAGATTATAAAAAAGCGCAAGCGCTTGAACCACTCAAATTCCCTGAGAATGCAACGGTAAGACCATTCACGCCATTGTATCCAGCACCAACGGTTGATCCACTTGCGATTCAACATGCGCCAACATTTGAAAACAAAACTGGCAACCGTTATGCATTACCTCGTCCAGAGTCAATGCAAACTGCAAGCACTACCACTGAAGCGACAGCAACGACATTAGGTCGTCCACAATTGGTGATGGATGGAAATAAAAACCCATTACTGAAAGTGGAAGGTCCAACGGCAACTGCTTGGCAATATGCCTTTGCAACCGTAAGCAGCCTCAACTACCAAGTCATCTCTCAGGCAGATCATGGCTATGAAGCAACGATTAAGGTGGGTGAACAAAACTACCTATTGAAGCTTTCTGCGGTTGGCTCAAGCAATACTATTGCCCTCTTCAAACTCGACACGACTTTTGCAGAACCAGCGGTTGCAACTGAAGTGTTAGCCCAGATTTACCAAAATTGGCCAGCCTAGCCGTTTACTAGGCATTTTTTTCAAAAGGTTCCCTCATGTTAAAACAAACCTTGCTCTATACTGGTAAAGCTAAATCTGTATACGAGACAGATAACGCTGATCACCTGATTTTGGTCTTTCGTGATGATGCCTCGGCATTCAATGGCGAAAAAATCGAGCAACTCGATCGTAAGGGCAAGGTCAACAACCGTTTTAACGCCTTCATCATGGATAAATTAGCTGCAGCTGGTATTGAAACGCATTTTGAAAAATTGCTTTCTCCAACTGAAGTGCTAGTTAAAAAACTTCAGATGATTCCGGTTGAATGTGTCATCCGCAACTATGCAGCGGGTTCATTGTGCCGTCGTTTAGGTGTTGAAGAAGGTAAGGAACTCACCCCACCAACATTTGAATTATTCTTTAAAGATGATGCGCTTGGCGATCCAATGGTGAACGAATCTCAAGCAATTGCTTTAGGTTGGGCGACTGCAGAACAGCTTGAAAAAATGAAAGAATTGACTTACCAAGTGAATGATGTGCTTAAAGCATTATTCGATGCAGGTAATATGATTCTGGTTGATTTCAAACTTGAATTCGGCGTATTCCACGACCGCATCGTATTGGGTGATGAATTCTCTCCAGACGGTTGCCGTTTATGGGACAAAGACACCAAGAAAAAATTGGATAAAGACCGTTTCCGCCAAGGTTTAGGTGGTGTGGTTGAAGCATATGAAGAAGTTGCTGCACGTTTAGGCATTAACTTAGACGATATCTAAGCCTAGCTAAGCTGTTACTTCTAAACAAAAAACCAGTCCAATCGGGCTGGTTTTTTTATTCTTTATTCAAAAATCATTAGCTTCGCTTTAAATATCAATACCATATAAATCATCTACTTAAAAAGCATTCAATCAGCTTTGCAACTTTAATTCTAACCTTATGTTTTTATATTGTTTTTGAAAATATTTTGATGCTCCTACCATGTTCACAAATGTTTACAAAACTTGAGTTAGAAGATCAAAATGAATGCTCCCCTTGTAAAAACTTTTCCTTTAAATCTAAGTAGTAGCCTGATTCTGCTTGCCCTGTATAGCAATGTACATGCCGCTGAGAACAGCCCAATAGAGCCCGAACAAGTCAAAACGCTCGCCACCATTGTTGTTACCGGAACCCGTGCCAACAATCGTTCGCAAACAGAGTCCTTACAGCCAATTGATGTGATCAGTGCCAAAGAGCTGACTGAACGCACCGGCTCCAATGAACTTGGCACAGCGCTCTCTCGAATTATTCCTTCGATTAATTTTCCACGTCCAACCGTGGTGGATGGAACTGAACTGGTCCGTCCTGCTCAACTGAAAGGACTAGCACCTGATCAGGTACTGGTTTTGGTGAATGGTAAGCGTCGCCACACAGGTGCCTTTATTAACCTTGGCGGGACCATTGGTCGTGGTTCTGCCCCAACCGATTTAAATGCCATTCCGATCTCAGCGATTAGCCGTGTCGAAGTCCTGCGTGAAGGTGCATCAGCTCGCTATGGTTCCGATGCGATTGCAGGCGTGATTAATATTATTTTGAAATCCAATCCAAAACATGGCGAAGCTGGGATTAAATACGGGATTTATAACAAGGGTGATGGCGAACAAAAACAATCCTCTGTTTCGGGTGGGACCCAACTGAATAATTATGGCTATGCGATCTTTTCAGGAGAGTGGCAGGATAGTCAAGCCACCAATCGCGCAGGTGCTGACCTGCGTGATCCCAAATCAAGTACCTATGGGCAGCGTACTTTCCGTTTTGGTGATCCAGATTCCGATGAAGTCAAAGCAGCCTTGAATGTAGGTTATGACCTCAGTGATCATGCTGAGCTGTATTCTTTTGCGACCTATAGCCATCGTAATGCAGAAACTGCTGGATTCTATCGTTTAAGCAATGCCTCCAATAATATTCCTGCCCTGTTTCCCAATGGCTATCTGCCGATCATTCAGGGCCAACTCGATGATTTTGGTGCAGTTGCAGGGATCAAAGGCGATTGGTCTGCGTGGCATTATGATGCTTCAGTCAATTATGGTTTAAATCGTTATGATGTCGATACCAAGACCATTAATGTCGATCTCTATAAAGACACCGCTACCACGCCTTTTGGATTCCAAAATGGCACATTAAAAAATGCACAAACGGTAGTGAACTTTGATCTTTCTCGAGAGTTTAATCTTGCAGCACTCGCCAGCCCACTGAATGTTGCCTTTGGTACGCAATATTTAAATCAGAAGTATCAAATACAAGCGGGTGATCCAGCGTCCTATTATAAAAGTGGCTCTTCTGGATTAGCGGGCTTTCGCTCTGCCGATGCTGGTGAATGGTCACGCGACAGTTATGCGGCTTATCTGGATTTAGAGGCCAATTTAACTGAAAAACTCTCAGCATCTACAGCCTATCGCCATGAATATTACAATGATTTTGGTCATACCGATAATGCGTCATTGTCTTTACGTTATGCGATTCATCCAGCGATTGCGGTACGTGGTAGCGCCTCTACTGGTTTCCGCGCCCCAAGTCTTGCCCAACAATATTTCACCCAAACCTCTTCACAGCTGATCAATGGTCAATTTGCTGAAGCAGGTACCTTTCCCACCACGTCATACGTTGCTCAACTGCTTGGTGCCGAACAACTTAAACCAGAGAAATCTAAAAACTATAGTGTGGGTTTAGTCTTGACACCTACAGATCAACTATATGTGACGTTGGATGCTTATCAAATCGACATTGATAACCGGATTAGCCTGTCCTCCAATATCAATGCCAGCAGTGCGACCGTTCGCCAATACCTGAATTCAAAAGGGATCACTGACACCAACTTCAACACGATTCGTTATTTCAACAATGCCAGCGATACCCGCACGCGTGGTGTTGACTTAGTTGCGACCTATAAATGGGCTGCATTGCCTTATGGCGAATTGAATACCTCACTGGCCTACAACTACAATAAAAATAAAGTGACCCATGTGGATGGCAATCCAGCCATCTTAGATGCGCTGGGCATTAACCTCACGCGTCTGGATCGTCGAGAGCAGTACGGTTTATTGGCTGGCAGTACCCCTGAACATAAATTCAGTTTGGCGAATGACTATAAGTTTGGAAACTTCACGGTAAATACCAATCTCACCCGTTATGGCAGCTTTAAAACCTTTAGTAATTCAGGTGAAGCCAAAGACCAAAAATTCTCAGCCAAATGGTTACTCGATTTAGCGTTGTCTTACCAATATCAAAACTGGAACTTCACGGTTGGTGGCGACAATATTACCGATGTATATCCTGATAAAGATGTCTACGATATCAACCAACCCACAGGTGGCAGCTTACCTTATAGCCAGTTCTCGCCTTTTGGCTTTAATGGCGCGTTCTATTACGGCAAGATCAATTATCGTTGGTAATAATCAAAAAACCGAGCCATCTGGCTCGGTTTTTTTATATTATGATATTGGCTCAATTAACTCTAAAATCCATAAATAGGCATTCCAATATTAATGAAGCCGCTAGGCCGATCCTGAATATTTTGTAGAGGCATGGGAATTCGATCTATCTTTAGGCTTAAGTTTATAAAATGATGATGAGATATCTTTCAATTTTTTTCTTATTGATGTCAGGCATAGCTGGATATACCATTGATAAATTTGGACAGGATCTATGTCTTTCTGACTATATCGCGGTTGGTACTATCACCTACTTTAAAGAGTTGCAGGGTGTTTCTGCAAATGATCCGTCCATGCTCAGCATATGCGGAATATTCTCTATTATCTTTTCAATCATTCTCATTTTAATAAAAAACAAATATTTATACTTAACAGTGATCATCATCCTATTCATCCTAGAATTCATATTAATGCATATGATAGAAACAGCCTCCTATACAGAAATCCTCTACGACTCAATTACGAAATGTTCAAATCTTTCTATACTTGGGTGGGTGGTCGGCCAACTGATAGGTTTAATTGGAAGTATTTGCTATATATTTAAAAACAACGAATAAGCTTTATTACCCTTGCAGAAAAAACCGAGCCAGATGGCTCGGTTTTCAGTTTAATTCTGCGCGTTCTGATAAATCAGTTTGCCTTCTTTATAAGTGGCCAATACTTTAATGTTTTTAATCTCACGACTGGGTACAGTTAACGGGTTCTGATTCAGAATGACCAAATCAGCCAATTTACCTTGGCTTAAAGTACCCTTGCTCTGATCCTCAAAGTACTGATACGCCGCCCAATCTGTCATCGACTTTAATGCCAGATATGGGCTAATGCGCTCATCTGCACCCAAAACATAATTGCTCCGCGTTACTCGGTTCACGGTGGCATCGAGCATCATCATACTACTCGGGGGTACTACAGGTGCATCATGATGTTCGGTAAAGATCAGATGCTTTTTTAAAGCGGTTGCAGTTGGCGAAATATGGGCAGCTCGGGTTTCACCCAGTGTTTGCTGACGATGCCAATCACCCCAATAAAAGGTATGCAACGAGAAGAAGGACGGAATAATATCTAAGGCCTTAAGCTGATCCAGTTGATCATCACGGATGGTTTGTGAATGAATCAATACGCTACGACGATCTGCTAGTCCTTGTTTTGCTGTGGCATCTTTCACTGCCCCAATAAACTGATCAATCGCAGCATCACCATTGGCATGCGCAAGCACCTGCCAACCTTGCTTAAAGGCTAAATTGATATAGTCCTTGACCTGCTGATCATTACTTATGGCAGGATAGCCCTTATATGTCTTATCTTTACCTTCCGGTGGTACCAGATAAGGCTGGGTCAGCCAAGCGGTTTTGCCTTGGGGTGAGCCATCTAAACTGATTTTCACTCCACCAATTCGAAAATGATGATCATACTGTCGCTGGCTACCTTGCTTGAGCATATAGTCTTGGCTGGTGGTGATATCGGGATAAGAAACCACATCAATTGGCAATCGATTCTGCTTGGCTAAAGCGTGCCACATTTCAGTGGTGCCCTGATCAGCGCGCCCTTCTTGTACCGTGGTAAAACCATTTTTTACATAGGCATCAATGCCCTTTTCTGCAATTTGGAACATCACCGCAGGGGGTACATCTTTAAAAATTGAGCCAATTGCGGTAAATAAAGCGGACTCTTCTAGCACACCGTTAGGCACATTTGAGCCTGCTTCACGGCGAATCACACCACCCGCTGGATTCGGGGTATTTTGATTGATCTTCAATAATTCCAGTGCTTTGTGATTGACTGATGCTAAATGCCCTGATTGATGCAGAATCATCACCGGTTGGTCTTGAGAGACCCGATCTAAATCGGTTGCCGTCGGATGACGCTGCTCATTCAGTTGTGCATCATCATAACCATTCCCCAAAATCCAGCCGCCCATGGTTTTAATCACGGATGGATTTTGGACTTTCCAACTATTCAGCACATTCACCAAAGAGTTGATATCTGAGACCTGACCATCAGGCATGGGGTAGAGATTAGCCACCATTTGATGAAAACCAACCATATTCACATGACTATGCGCGTCAATAAAACTGGGCAATAAGGTTTTATTTTTTAGATCAATCAACTGAACGCTCTTATCCGCTAAGCGTTCAGCCTGCTGCTTTGAGCCCACAAAAACAATTTTTCCATCCTTTACCAACAGGGCTTCTGCATATTCAGGACTGTTGCCTGACATGGTGAGAATCGGGCCACCATAAAACAGTTGTTCTGTTGCAGTGACAGGCACTGCCTTGGTTGCACAACCCGTAACAGCCAGTGAAATAGAAGTAAATAAGGCGCAGTGTTTGAGATAAGTCTGGTTCATGCATTAAAACCCATATTTTTATTATGTCTTTTTTGATTAAAGCTGATTCTCCCCACAATAGAAAGCATTCACTGATTATTTTTGTAATGTTTGATCAATTTTTACTGTGCTACACAGCTCAGGGGTTAAAACATTTTTGCCAGTTTATTGGAGATTTTAATCGCGGCATCATCGACATAATGGCTATAGGGTTGTGCCAACATAATGCTCAGCAACACAATCAGTAAACTTGCCAGCACTCCCGCATTGAGATAAGACAAGCCGCCTTGTACATATAAAAGATTAAACAAGGGAATACCCAAAGCGTATAGCACCGCCAAGTGGATCAGATAAATTGAAAATGAAATCTTGCCTAAAAAGACCAACACAGGTTGGTCAAAGAATTGTGCTAGCCATTTGCCTTTGAGTACTGCATAAACAATGCAAAAGCCACCAATAAAGTTGAGGTAGTCATATGTTTTTTCACCGAGGAACTGGCTAAAAAGCTGATAGCTTGAGCTACTGTTATGTGCACCACAAAAGTATAGACCGAGTAAAAAAAGCGAGATGGAAACAGCGGTTCCCAATTCTGCAGCATACAGAAATAAACCCATGCCCAAAACAAAGCTGAGAAGGCCCAACAACACGGTTTGCGAGATCGTATACGCAGTCACAATACTGATGATGAGAAATAGACCGCATAAAATCGGCAGCTTGCCATAGAAATAACAGGCCAGATAAATCACCAGTGACCCAAGCAACTCAATTTGCATGGTCCACAGCACCCAGTTATAGCTGGAATCGCCAAATAAGAATGCACCAATACTGCCTTCATATAAGGCTGTGCCCAGTTGCGGATGTGGGTTGGCGAGAGCTGCTCCCCATTCGGAAACATGCGACACATCCACAGGCACAAAACACACCAGATAAGCGATAATACAAGAGACAAAAGCTGGAATGGCCAAACGTGGGTAACGCTTGACCAAGGAATTTTTCAATTGTGTTGCGGTATTGTGCTTTTTAAAACTGGATAATGTCAGTACAAAGCCACTTAAAACAAAGAATACAAAAACCGCGCCTGTACCTGAATAAAAGAAGGCCAAGGGTGAGTGATGTAACTGCGCAAAAAAATCATATTGCGGTACAGCACTGACATCAAAATTATGCAGTTGCGGAAAAAAGGTCAGTGATAAATGTGACAACACAACGGCAAGACATGCCAAGCCTCGGATACTTTCCGCAGCATTAATTTTGTTTGTGGTCATGGTGGAGCTTGATCATCCTTGATAAGCGGGATGATGCGACCTTTTATCTATAGTGTCTAGAGGTCACTTACAAAAATACAGTGACTGTTCAGCGCATCAGCAACAATACGCTAAACCAGACAATGTTTTAGTGTTTTTTCTGCGTTGCTAGCCAGCATAGAATCGAGCCTAAACACACCATAAATGCGCCATACCAGAAAGAAAGGCCTAACGGCGTACTGAGTAGAATTGCCGAGAAAAAGGCAGATAAAACTGGAATAAAATAGGATGCACCTGCCAATAACGTCACATTGCCATGTAAAATCCCAACATTCCAAGCGGCATAACCAAAGCCCATCGCTGCTGCCGCAAAAAACAATGAAATTGAAGAAGACCCATCAAAATCAAAGCTGCCGCCCCCCATCAATGCATATTTAATCCACAGCACCACCGAGACCAGAATAAAAAATAAGGTGATGCCATTAGTTCCCTGTGCAATTCTCGCTGTGAGCGTGCAGTAGGCTGCCCAGAGCAATGTTCCAATAAAGGCAAGCCCATAACTGAATGGATTATTCTGAATGTTATGTAACATCCCTGACAAATCTAAGCCCTGCTCTCCACCGAGTACCCAACAGATCCCCAATATTGAAATGATAAAGCCAGGAATAATCAAAAAATTGGCTTTTTGCTGATTAAAAATAATGGCAGCGACCATGGTAAAGGTCGGCCATAAATAGTTGACCATTCCCACCTCAATCGCCTGTCGATTATTACTGCTATAGCCAATCGAAAGCGATAAACAAATTTCATAGGCAACAAATAGAATACTGCCCCAGATCAAATAGTTTTTGGGAAAGCTTTTGAGGCTGGTCCAACCGACCGAGAAAAACAGGAAAATTGAGGCCAGTGTATAAATTAGTGCTGCACCACCCACTGCGCCAAAATGACTACTGACATCCTTAATCAAGGCAACAATCAAACTCCAGAGCAAGATCGCGACCAATCCAATGAGTGTTGCTTTTTTTGCGTTCATTTTTATACAAATAGCATATTGAGGCCAAAGCAGAATCTATCGATGCGATTCAGAATCTTGCTTTGGACAATTTTAAAATGATCGGTGTATTCACCGAGTTTTGATTACTGCTGCTGTTGTTCTTGTTGCCAACGACGTTGCTGCAAACGTTCGCCTTCGACTTCACGTTTATTTAAGGCTCGCTCATACAGTTTGGTACCGCGTAATTCTGGAGGCAAATAGTCCTGTAACACGAAGTGTTCAGGATAGTTATGCGGATATAGATAATCCACGCCATAGCCTTGCTGCTTCATCAACTTGGTTGGCGCATTGCGTAAGTGTAAAGGCACAGGTAGGTTTGCGGTTTTTTCTGCCAGCTCCAAGGCTTTGTTAATCGCGAGATAAGTACTATTACTTTTCGGGCTAGTGGCCAGATACACGGCACATTGGCCTAGAATAATACGCGCTTCAGGCATCCCCACCGCTTGGACTGAACGGAAACACTCTCCCGCCAATAACAAGGCATTTGGATTGGAATTGCCGATATCTTCCGATGCGGCAATCAACATTCGACGTGCAATAAAGACTGGATCTTCACCACCTTTCAGCATGCGTGCCATCCAGTACAGGGTTGCATCTGGATCACTACCACGAATCGATTTGATAAATGCCGAAACCAGATCGTAATGCTGCTCACCCGATTTGTCATAGCGTGCAATATTCTGCTGCGCGACTTTAACGACGATGGCATTGGTTACAATATTCTCAACATCAGGCTCAAAGGTACTGGCAATCAAATCAATCAGATTAAGCGCCTTACGTGCATCACCTGCCGCAAACTGAATCAGTGCATCATATTCTTCAATCTGGATAAAGCGTTCTTTTAAGAACTTATCCGTTTGAATGGCTTTATTCAGTAGGGTTTGAATCGCCTCAGCACTCAGATTATTCAGGGTATAGACCTGACAGCGGGACAGTAAGGCACTATTCACTTCAAAAGAAGGATTCTCTGTAGTCGCCCCAATCAAGGTGATTTTGCCTTTCTCAACCGCATTGAGTAAGGCGTCTTGCTGCGATTTATTGAAACGATGGATCTCATCAATAAATACCACAGGGGTTAACAAGTCACCACTTTCCGCAATCACCTCACGGAGTTCTTTCACGCCGGTATTAAGTGCAGATAGGCTGATAAAAGGACGATCTACTGCCTGAGCCAATAACAATGCAATCGTGGTTTTCCCGACCCCTGGAGGCCCCCAGAAGATGATCGAAGGCAAATGCCCTTGATCAATCATCTGACGTAAAGGGGCATTTTCACCCAACAAATGATCTTGTCCGATAATTTCGGACAAGTCACGAGGGCGTAAACGTTCAGGTAAAGGAATATGCGTATCTGACATCATCACTGGCTTTATGATCTTTTACCCTAGTCTATTGTGTCTGGCTCAAATCTACAATTTGAATCTGCACTCACGCGACATTCTATTGCGCGCTGTTGTTCTGAACCAACTGTTGCATCACCCGATAGCTGGCTTTGATCCGCTCTTCATTGGGAAAATTGGTATTGGCTAACATCACGATTCCAATTTTTTGCTGCGGAATAAAGGCCACATAGGCCCCAAAACCATTGGTCGCTCCTGTTTTATTAAAGAAGGTCGCAGGCGTGGCAAGCTTTGGTTGTTTAATCGCTGTGATCGCATGACTTTCTAAAGCCATTTTGCTCGAGTTACCCTGCAACAGTGTTTCAAGTGCTACTGGATAAGCATACTGTTCCCAGCCCAGACCTTGGGTCATTGCACCCACTTTAAAATAACCCACATGGGTATTTTCAATCGCTTGGCGAAGCGGTTGTTTGAATTGCTGCGGATTGATTTGCGCATCGAGGAATTTCAGCATATCTGCACTGCTACTTTTCAGCCCATAAGCTTCTGCATCAAACATACCTGCTGAAACACGCATGGCTTGATCGGCTTTGTACCCCCATGCATATTGCGACATGTGCTGCTCAGGTACTCGAATAAAACTTTGTGTCATTCCCAATTGCGGCAGCAAGGTTGTTTCAATCAGTTCACTATACGGTTTTTTCATTGCCAAGGCAGTGACATAGCCCATCAAACCAATACTTGGATTGGAATATTGACGCGCAGCACCAACTTTGGTTTTTGCTTGCCAAGTCTGAAAATATTTCACCATATCCTGTTGATGCACCACCTCATCAGGAAATTGCAGCGGAAAGCCACCTGCATTATAGGTCCCTAGATTCAGTATCGTGGCACGATTGACCGCAGTATTTTTCAGTTCAGGAAAATATTTGGCAGGATGATCCGACAAAGACAGTTGTCCTTGTGCCTGTGCATAAGCCGCTAAAGTCGCATTAAAAGTCTTACTGACGGAGCCAAGTTCAAATAAAGTATTGTTGCTGACCGCTTGTTGGTTTTGCTTTGAAGCAAGCCCATAATTCACAAAATAATGTTGACCATTCAGAGTCACAGCAACGGCCATACCTGGAATTTTATATTGCGCCAATAAAGGCTTAAATTGCTGATCTACAATGGTCTGAACTTGTTGCTCGGTCAAATTTCCAGCCCAAAGCGCTGAACTGCAGGACAACAGTCCTGTAAGTACAAATAGTTTTTTTAAAGTCAAAGAAAAGGCTTTCGGCTGATTCATGATGTGTATCACTTGAAGTTAAAATTTAATTGGTATGCAGTTTAAGTAGCTTGGCTTTAGGTCCATCTTCGATCACCCAGATCGAGCCATCCTGTGCTTGGTGTAGGCCGCGAATTCGTTGTTTCATCTCAAGTCGTTGTACTTCTTGGACGGGTTTTGCAGCTAAATCCACCACGACAATGG
The DNA here is from genome assembly GCF_000367945.1 of Acinetobacter proteolyticus. Classification (GTDB taxonomy): domain Bacteria; phylum Pseudomonadota; class Gammaproteobacteria; order Pseudomonadales; family Moraxellaceae; genus Acinetobacter; species Acinetobacter proteolyticus. The sequence continues at coordinate 3,121,985 of NZ_KB849179.1, read as the reverse complement.
CTTGAGAGGATAAGCCACCAATCAACGCTTTGTGTTGCCACAAAGGAAACTGCGAACCTGAATAAATGATCATACTGGATGGGGAGATCACAGGCGTCCAATCGATTTCAGGGGCTTTAAATTCTGGACGGGTATGATGATCAGGAATCGGCAAACCTGAATAATGGTCGCCATTCGATACCGTTGGGTAGCCGTAGTTGGTTCCTTTCACAATACGGTTTAATTCATCACCGCCTTTGGGGCCCATTTCAACCACCCACAGTTGCCCTTGCTGGTCGAAGGCCATTCCCAATGGATTACGATGCCCCAGTGACCAAATTTCAGCCGTTACACCACCTTTTTGGTGAAACGGGTTGCCCTCAGCAGGCGTACCATCAGCATTTAAACGCAAAATCTTGCCTAAATTACTATTTAAATCTTGGGCAGGGTCAAACTTCTGGCGCTCACCCGAACTGACCCAAAGTTTGTCATCGGGACCAAACTGCATACGATGACCATAATGACCTTGCCCTGAGACTTTCGGCACTTGTTGCCAGATGGTTTTTAAATCCGTAAGCTTGGGTTGCTTGGGATCAGATAAATCCAGTTTCGCATATGCAATCTCTGCACCATAACCACCCTGACCTTTGCTGGCATAACTCAAATATATTTGGTGATTCTGCTGAAAATCAGGATGCAAAATGACATCACCTAAGCCCCCTTGCCCGCCATAACTGACAGTTGGAACGCCAGCGACATTGATACTGCTCTTGGTTTGAGGATCGAATAATTTTAATTGCCCTTTACGCTCAGTAATCAGCAAACGCTGATCGGGCAAACTCGCAATCGCCCATGGCTCATCAAATTCAGCGACGGTCTCAATCTGATACTTTTGTGCAGTGCGCTGGCTTGACGCCTGTTGTGCTGTATTCTGTTCTGGTGTTTTGGAGTTACTTTCATTGGCACCACATGCAGCCAGAAATAAAATGCCGCTATATAGCCAAGGTGTCATCCACAGTTTATTCATTGCTCATCTCCCTGTTTTATTCTTCATCTTAGGGAACATCAGCAATAAAAATACTGCAAAAGTGTTGTTTTTATGATCACCCTGTCTTATTGATGAGTTGCACCGCTATTAACGAATCCAACGCACAATATAATCTTCAATCTGTTCTTCATCGATTTCAGTTTCTGAAATACAACGCCCTGCCGCTGACTTCTTTGCCTTGATCACACTTTGACGTGAACCTGTATTCAGATAATGCCAAGAAGGTAAATTCTTACCCTCACTTAATCGACGGTAGGCACAACTTGGCGGCAACCAAGAAATGGTGCTGAGTCGCTCTGGGGTTAATTGGATGCAATCAGGCACTTGCTGTTGGCGGTTAGGATAATCGGAACAACGCGCGGTTTTACAGTCCAGTAATTTGCATGCCACTTTGGTATACGCAACCTCTGCGCTTTCTTCATCTTCTAACTTGATCAAACAACATAAACCGCAGCCGTCGCACAATGCCTCCCACTCCGCATTGCTGAGCTGATCAAGCGGATAGTGTTCCCAAAAGTTGGGGCGCAATTCAACGGACATACAGAGCTTTCAATACTAAAAAATAAGCTTCTTATTATAGCATTTATCTTTGCTTTGCTGACTTCAATCTCTTTTAATTGATTTAACACTTCTTTAAGTATTAAACATTTAAACCACATAAACACCACATTTTGTGCAAAAAACACACGCTATAGTGAACGCATAATGAAAAATTAGGAGAACACGACATGTTCCGTTGGGCCATTATTTTTGCAGTCATCGCACTCATTGCCAGTCTATTAGGTTTTGGTGGCGTAGCAGGTTTATCCAAAGATTTCGCGGTAATCTTATTGGTTGTTGCCGTCATCTTAGCAATTGTCGGCTTCTTATCCAGAGGCAAAGTCTAGTTGTTTCGACCTACCTAAAACATAAAAAGAAGAATCTTAGTATTCTTCTTTTTTCATTTTTGATCATCGTTAAATCAAGCGTATTTATTATGTTTTTACGATGTCATCCATTTTCTTTTTTATGTTTTAATCAAGGCATTCTAAAAATACAGATCAGGATTATAGAATGAGCTTCCCGATTAACACACGTGAAATTGAATATACCGCTCCCGATGGTCAACGCCTCATTGGTTATTTCGCCGCACCTGCAATTGATATGCCTGTTGCTGGGGTGATTGTTGCACCGGAATGGTGGGGGCGCAATGCATATACTGAGCAACGTGCCCGTGAGCTTGCGGAACATGGTTTTGCTGCCCTTGCGATTGATATGTATGGCGATAAAAAAGTGACCACAGCTGTTCCACAAGCCTCTGAATGGATGAACCAAACTTTTGAGCATGCCGATACCATTGTTGACCGTGCTCAAGCAGGCTTAAATGCTTTAGCGGCTCAAGCAGAAGTCAATGCCGACAAATTGGCAGCGGTTGGGTTCTGCTATGGCGGTAAAGTGGTGCTAGATTTGGCGCGTTCAGGTGCTGATATCAAAGCCGTTGTCACGTTTCATGCGATATTAAGTCCGAAAGCTCCTGCAGAGAAAGGCAAAGTTAAAGCCGAGATTTTAGTCCTACATGGTGAATTGGATAGCATGGTGACCTTGGATAATGTGGCAAGCTTCCGTCAGGAAATGCATGAGGCTGGCGTGGATCATGAGGTGATTATTTTTGAAGATGCCAAACATGGTTTTAGTAACCCACTTGCAGATGAACGTGCCAAAGCCAACAACGTTGACTTAGGCTATAACGCAGAAGCAGAACGTCAAGGTCTTGAGGCGATGTATGAGCTGTTAGATAAACATTTAAAGTGATTTGAAAGCTTATCAAAGGACATCTAGGCGAACTTTTAAATCAAATAATTAAGTCCATTAAGCTCTTAATCACAATGCTGGGGCAAATCCAAAATTTAGACGCTCCTAAGCGTTTACTGGAATAAAGGCGACATGGATGTCGTCTGTTTGGCTGCATTACAAGGATGTAATGTCAGTCAATGAGCAGGGACTAAAGCTGCGAAAGGGTTTTGCCTTGCGTTGCTTTATTCGCAACTCATGCCCCATCAAAAGTAAGGCATCACCTGCACGTCAATAGATAAACTTTCAAATAATGGAGCAGTGCAAACTTAACGGAGTCTTGCCAAGTTCTCATCGAATTTCAAACCATATCTTTGATGACCTACACCTCGTTTATGTTCCAACAGAATTTTAACGCCTAAAAAACCTATTTCCGCTATACTACGCCTCTGCTTGTTACTGTTCTGATTGATGTCTGATTTCTCATTTTCTGATGCACTACTTACATGGTTCGACCAACACGGTCGTCACGACCTGCCGTGGCAAGTGGCCGATGATCCCTACAAAGTTTGGGTCTCAGAAATCATGCTGCAACAGACGCAGGTCAAAACTGTACTGCAATATTTCGACCGTTTTATTCAACGTTTTCCAACAGTCGACAGCCTTGGTCAAGCCAGTTGGGATGATGTCGCACCTTATTGGGCAGGCCTCGGTTACTATGCTCGTGCCCGTAACCTGCACAAAGCGGCAGGTATCGTCAGTCTACAGGGTCACTTCCCTGAAACTTTAGAACAGTGGATCGAATTACCAGGCATTGGCCGCTCCACCGCTGGTGCGCTCATGTCACTTGGCTTACGTCAATATGGCGTAATTATGGATGGCAACGTGAAACGTGTATTGGCGCGTTTCCTCGCCATCGAAGATGATCTATCTAAACCTCAACATGAACGAACACTCTGGCAAATTGCGGAACAGCTCTGCCCAGAAGAGCGCAATCATGATTATACCCAAGCGATTATGGACTTGGGTGCAACCGTGTGTACTCCCAAAAAACCATTATGTTTATACTGTCCCATGCAGCAACACTGTCAGGCCTATCAACAAGGCTTAGAACAGGAACTGCCGTTTAAAAAAGCCAAGAAACCTGTTCCCGTCAGAACGGCGAATGTACTCCTGATTCAGTCCGGTAATGAATGGCTGTGGCAACAACGTGAAGCACATGGACTTTGGGGGGGACTGTATTGTCTCCCGATCATCGAGCAAGCAACCGAATTACAACAGATTGAACAGCACTTTAAACTACAAGCTCAAGTATCATCTTTGCAGATTAGCCATAGCTTTACTCACTTTACTTGGTTGCTGCATGAAAAGTTGTTCCACGTGGAACACGATCAAAAAGAACAACTCAGCATCGAATTAAATGGCATATGGCTCAGTCCAGAAACTGCGATTGCCAAAGGCATTCCAACAGCCATGAAAAAATTGATCACAGCAAAACAAAAGGCTTAACCCCTTCAAAGCTGTAGCTCAAAACGCAAGGAGTTTGTGTGCGTCATTCGATTTCCTATACCGTTCTTGGCGTGCTGATGGTTTTACTCTCAGCATGTGCCACCACCCCAAAGAAACCTACTCCCTTACCCAATGCTCAGGTGAACAAGCTCAAGAGCATGCGTTTAGACAGCCGCCTCCCTGTGCCTGTCAAAGGTGTGAGTCGAAACGAATTACGGGATACTTGGGGCGCGGCACGAAGTCAGGGCCGTAGTCATGAAGGCATCGATATCATGGCGGAGCGCGGTACGAAAGTGTATAGTGCGACCGAAGGCTTAGTTGCTGATTTACGTAATAATAATTTAGGTGGCAAGGTGATCTGGATCATGGGTCCGGCAGGCTCTTGGCACTATTATGCGCATCTGGATGGACATAAACGTGGTCTCAATATAGGAGATTATGTTCGTAAAGGTGATCTGATCGGTTACGTGGGCAATACCGGCAATGCGCGTTATACCGCTCCGCATTTACACTACGGAATTTATTTAAATGGCAAAGGGCGTGGTGCAGTCAACCCATACCCATATTTACGTTAGGAACACACAATGTCAGAAGCATTGATTGAACGTCTGGTTGAATTTGCTGAGTCTGGAAATCAGCAAAAAATCATCCTGAATGGCACCAGCTATCAGGGTTGGATTATGGAAATTACTGAAGATGCCTTGCTGATCAGTACTGGCTTTGCCGATAAATCAGGTAAAGACTTTTGGCTTAAATTTGCTGATTTAACCGATGCAGAATTGTATTATTGGGATACCCGCCCAAATGAATGGGTGGCCTTCCAACTTTAAATTATACTGTTCAAATAACAACAAGGAGCATCTAATATGACAATTCAACGCTGTGGCTGGTGCTCCGATGATCCCCTCTATATGGCTTACCATGATCAAGAATGGGGCAAGCCTCAACACGATGAAACTCACTTGTTTGAAATGCTCTGTCTGGAAGGACAGCAAGCAGGTTTATCATGGATCACGGTCCTGAAAAAACGCGAGCACTATCGCTCACATTTCTTTCAGCATTCCATCGCAGAAGTCGCAGCACTCACCGATGATCAACTTGAACTCAAACTCAGCGATGCAGGTTTAATTCGTCATATTGGTAAGCTCAAAGCCATCCGCGATAATGCCATTGCTTGGCTCAAACTCAAAGATGAAGTCGAAGATGTGCCCGCTTGGCTGTGGAATTTCGTCGATCATCAAACTGAACATAATGATGTCGTGAATTACCGCGAAGCACCTGCACAAACTGAGCTGAGTCAAAAACTCTCCAAAACCTTAAAAAAACGTGGCTTTAAATTTGTGGGCCCAACCACCTGCTACGCTTTTATGCAGGCGGTGGGTATGGTCAATGACCATGAAAATGATTGCCAATTTAAATAACCAATCATCATCGATTTTCTTTGAATGGGAGTTCCAATGAGCAATAATCAAATTCGCGCTTATGCTGCAATGCAAGCAGGTGAGCAAGTGGTGCCCTACCAATTTGATGCGGGAGACTTAAAAGCCCATCAAGTTGAAGTCAAAGTTGAATATTGTGGTCTGTGCCACTCCGATCTATCCGTGATTAATAATGAATGGCAGTCGTCAGTTTATCCTGCTGTGGCTGGGCATGAAATCATTGGTACCATCGTTGCACTGGGATCAGAAGCCAAAGGGTTGAGAATTGGTCAACGGGTAGGGATTGGTTGGACCGCTGAAACCTGCCAAGCCTGTGATCCCTGTATCGGGGGTAATCAGGTGCTCTGTACTGGCGAAAGAACTGCTACCATCGTTGGGCATGCTGGTGGTTTTGCCGACAAAGTTCGTGCAGGTTGGCAATGGGTCATTCCCCTTCCAGATGATTTAGACCCTGAAAGTGCTGGCCCGCTACTTTGTGGAGGCATCACGGTATTCGATCCCTTACTGAAACACAAAATCCAAGCCACACATCATGTGGGTGTGATTGGTATTGGTGGCTTAGGCCATATCGCGATTAAACTACTCAAAGCATGGGGCTGTGAAATCACCGCCTTTAGTTCTAATCCAGATAAAACTGAAGAACTGAAAGCCATGGGGGCTGACCACGTGGTCAATAGTCGTGATGCTCAAGCGATCAAGACACAACGAGGCAAGTTCGATTTATTGCTCAGTACCGTCAATGTGACGTTGAACTGGCAAGCCTATCTGAATACCCTTGCACCGAATGGTAGCCTGCATTTCTTGGGGATTACTTTAGAACCCATCCCTGTTGCCGTCGGGGCAATCATGAGTGGCGCCAAATCGGTGACTGCGTCGCCTACAGGTTCACCTTTGGCGCTACGCCAACTGCTGCAATTTGCCGCACGTAAAAACATTGCGCCACAGATTGAGCTATTTCCGATGTCGCAACTGAATGAAGCGATTGAACGTCTGCATTCAGGCCAAGCACGTTATCGCATCGTACTCAAAGCAGACTTCGACTAGTTCATACTCTGCCGTACCCAATCCGCCAACTGTTGAATCGCTTGGCGGATTTCTGCTGTTAACGCATGACCGGCATTTAAGCGGATAAAATGCTGATAACGGCGATCTTCACCAAACACTTCGCCAGGCACAATGTTGATCCCCTGCGCTTGCGCCAAATAATAGAGTTCCAACCCCGTAATGCTGTCTGGAAGCTGTAACCATAATGCATACCCACCTTGTGACTGGCTCAGCGCAATCGGAATACCGTGAAAGCGCTCTAAAATATACGCTCGGTACTGCTCCACTTGCTGCATCAACTTGGGTCTCAGTCGGTCTAAATGCTCCCGATAACCACGGCTATAAATAAAGTCTGCTAAACCTAACTGTAATGGCGTATTCACCCCAACGTTATTGGCTAACAACTGCGGACGTAAATGTTGTAATTGCCGCCCTAAACAGAACCATCCGACCCGATAGGCGGTCGATAATGATTTAGAGACCGAACCACACCAGATCACATAACCTTCCTGATCCCAATAACGAATTGGCAAAGGGCGTTCTTTTTGGAAACTGCATTCGCCATAAATATCATCTTCCAAGATAAAGCATTGATATTTTTGTGCCAGTTGCGCGATCTGCTGTTTCTGTTCATTGCTCAGACAATAACCCAAAGGATTCTGAAAATTGGCGGTCAGCAAACACAGTTTGGCACTGCCCTGTTGCATAAAAAACTCTAAACGTTCCAGATCAACCCCACGATGATCGGCAGGAATTTCAATAATGTTGCGCTTCAGGCTGGCCAACATTTGCAGCTGACCATTAAAGGTCGGGGTTGGAATTAAAATACTATCACCTTCTTTGCTAATCTGTTGGATTAGCAGTGATAAAGCTGGCATACAGCCATTGCTAATAAAAATATCTTCGGTGGCGACATAAATTCCATCTTCACGCCAATGGTCTGACAACGCTTGGCGTAAATGCTGATGACCCTGTTTATTACAATATAAAAAATCTTCAGGCTGACAATGCTTGAGCGCGCGTTGTAGAGAGCGACGCAGCCCATCCACAGGAATCAAATGCGGAGACAATTGAATCGCCCCCAAAGGGGTTAAATTGTGTTGAATTGAAGCGGTCTGAATTTGGTTTTGCAGATCTAAATTTGAAACTTGTCTCGCCTTAGATTCAAAATTAGGACTGTCAGGCACGGCACTTTGATATTGTCTCGAATTGACAAAATAGCCCGATTTGGCTTTGACATAAATTAACCCTTTGGCTTCCAGTAGCTCGTAACACTGTTGCGCTGTACTCAGGCTGACACTTTGCTGACGTGCAAATTCCCTTAAAGAACTTAACTTCTGTTGTGGCTGTAACTCATGCTGGTAGATTTTATGCGCCAGCTGTTCTGCTAAACGTTGATATTGGAAGCTCATCTCTGTACTGCTTTTTTATAAATTTCTGTATCTGTATTGGTTTATACAACACCGTTAAGCTATAAAAATCAACAACCAAAGGATAAAACCATGAAAAATAATATTTTATTTATATTCAGCGCCATTTTATTTACAGGCTGCAATCTGTCTGACCAAGCTACTTATCAGCAACAACAAGTGTGTAAATCACTCTCACAGGGATATCTGCAAATTCAAAACCAATCGACCTATGAATTATGGAAAATGGAGAAAAGTGAAGCCCCTGAGCAGACCCGTATCATCAAACTGACCTATAAGAAGCCCAATGAAAATGGCGTGATGCTCTCAAGTACCTTTCTGCCAACAGTCGAACTTGAATGCAAGCTACAGCAGCAACATATTGTTGTTTCCGTGATACAAAAAACAGGACCGTCAATTCCGGTGCTGAATGTACAACTTCAAAATCAAGCTATTGGCAAACCGAGAAGCCTTGACTTAGTTGCTCAGTCAAAAACTCAATAAATAAACGGACCCGTTTCGGCAAGTGCTCTTGTTGATAATAAACCGCATGGATGCTTTGATAAGAATGTTCGATCTGGTCCTCAAACAAGGCCTCAAGGCGACCTTCTCGAATGTCCTGCCAGATTTCAAATTCAGACAGTCGAGCAATCCCCTGCCCACGCAAACAGAGTTGTCGGACCGTTTCACCACTGGACGCTCTGACTTTAGGTTGTGCTTGAAAATATTCACCCTCAATTTTAATCGGCCAAGTGTTGATATAGGTTGGACGGGTAAAACCAATCACATCATGTTCAGGCAATGCTTGCGGCTGTAAAGGTGTGCCCTTGCGTTTTAGATATTCAGGGCTGGCAACAATATAGATACGACTTTTACACACCAATTTGGCGTGTAAGCTGGAATCATGCAATTCACCAAAACGAAACGCCACATCGGTTTTATGTTCCAGTAGATCAATCACCAAATCATTACTATTCAACTCGATTTCAATATTGGGATAACACTGCCGAAACTTGTGTACCAATGGCGTAATCACATGCAAAATAAAAGGTGTGGCTGAGTCAATCCGAATCACCCCCGAAGTATCCTGATCTGATTTCTGTAATGCTTCTTCGGCGGCATTTAAATCACTCAGGATTTTGCGGGCATGTTGCAGAAACTGCTGGCCTTCTTGAGTGAGCTTTAATTTTCGCGTGGTCCGTTCTAGTAAGGTCACTTCGAGCTTGGATTCTAAACGGCTCAACGAGCGACTCAGTCCAGATGCCGTCTGCCCCAGTCGTTCAGCAGCGGCAATAAATGAACCTGTATCGACGATGGTCATAAAAGCAAGCAGTTCTTCTACCGTAGACTTCATTACCACCCTCTCAATTATTGATATTTAGTCAACTGTATTTTGCAAATTCCTCTATTTTTTAGCAACAATAATCATCGCAAAATAACAGCCATCCACAAAACAGCTCTTTAGAGCATGAAAAAAGATTAGGTGAAAAATATGCATATCCCTCAATTTGGTTTAGGTACTTTCCGTCTTAAAGATCAAGCAGTGATTGATTCAGTTAAAACCGCTCTAGAAGTAGGTTACCGTGCCATCGATACTGCACAAATTTATGAAAACGAAGCTGCGGTTGGCCAAGCCATTGCCGAAAGCGGTGTGGCTCGTCACGATTTATTCTTAACCACAAAAATCTGGGTCGATAATTTTGCTGAAGATAAGTTTATTCCCAGCTTAAAAGACAGCTTACAAAAACTTCGTACCGATGCCGTTGATCTCACCTTGATCCACTGGCCAGCTCCAGCACTGGGTGTCTCCATCCCAAGCGTGATGCAATTGTTATTAGAAGCGAAACAACAGGGTTTGACTAAACAAATCGGGATTTCAAACTTTAATATCGCCTTGACCCAACAAGCGATTGATAGCATTGGTGTAGAACACATTGCCACCAACCAGATTGAACTCAGTCCTTATTTGCAGAACCGCACCTTGGTCAATTTTTTACGTGAACAAAACATTGACGTGACCTCATATATGACACTGGCATATGGCAAAGTACTGAGTGACCCAACCTTACTTGAAATTGCAGCACAACATCAGGCAACCACCGCACAAGTGGCATTGGCCTGGGCCTTACAAAATGGTTTTGCTGTAATTCCATCGTCAACAAAACGTGAAAACCTGATCAGTAACTTAAAAGCACAAGACTTAACTTTAAGTGCAGAGGAAATGCAGCTGATCGCTCAACTTGAACGTAATGGTCGAGAAGTGAGTCCTGAACCATTTGCGCCTGAATGGGACAAATAAAATGAGCAGCCGCATCAACCTTCCTTTGCTGGCACTGGCCATTGGTGCATTTGCAATTGGAACAACAGAGTTCTCTCCAATGGGTCTGTTGCCTAATATTGCCAATGATCTCGGGGTGTCGATCCCAAGTGCAGGCATGCTGATTACGGGGTATGCATTGGGCGTGATGCTCGGTGCGCCAATCATGACCTTATGGTTTGGTGGCTTTGCCCGTCGTAATGCCCTGATTTTACTGATGGCGATCTTCACCATTGGTAACCTGATCGCAGCCTTTGCACCCAACTATATGAGTTTAATGGGCGCTCGCCTGATTACCAGTCTGAATCACGGTGCCTTCTTCGGAATTGGCTCTGTGGTGGCCGCCAGTGTTGTTCCAGCAAATAAACAGGCCAGTGCGGTGGCCACCATGTTTATGGGCCTCACCATCGCCAATATTGGTGGTGTACCACTCGCAACATGGGTGGGACAAAATATTGGCTGGCGCATGTCTTTCCTTGCGATTTCAGCACTCGGTGTTGTCACCATGCTATCGCTCTGGAAAGCATTGCCTGCGGGATCGGTCGGTCAAAAACCGAATGTGAAAATGGAACTCAAAGTTCTGACTCGCCTGCCTGTGGTGTTGGCACTCTTAACCACAGTATTTGGTGCTTCGGCGATGTTTACCCTATACACCTACATCGCGCCAAGCTTGGTTGAGTTCACCCATGCCTCTCCGACCTTTATCACCATGATGTTGGTCTTGATCGGGATTGGTTTCTCCATTGGTAACCATTTTGGTGGTAAATTTGCCGATATCTCGGTAGACAAAACCCTGATTGGTTTCTTGGCCTTACTGATTACATTGATGCTGTTTTTCCCAATTCTTGCTCAATCACAACTGGGCGCAGCCATTGGTTTAGTGATCTGGGGCGCAGCAGCATTTGCGATTGTTCCACCTTTACAAATGCGCGTGATGTCGGTTGCACATGAAGCCTCGGGACTTGCTTCCTCAGTCAATATCGGTGCCTTTAACTTAGGCAATGCCGTCGGTGCGGCGGCAGGTGGTGCAGTCTTAAGCCTCGGCTTAAATTATGCATCAGTCTCCATGATTGGAGCAGTATTGGCAGGTATCGGCTTAATCCTAGTATTCATTCAAATGAAACTTGCATCAAAAGCAGATCCACAGCTAAAACAATGTCCTCAAGCTTAAGCACAAATAAAAAAGCCTGATTGAAATCAGGCTTTTTTATTATTTCAATACATCCGGCAATTTCGGCTGTGCGTATAAAGGATTATTCACTTCCTTTTTCATTTTCATCAGCATTTGATAGGGTTGCTGCTGCACAAACATATTTACAAAGCTTAATGGAATCGAACCTGCAGGATCGGCATACCCATTGGTGGTGACTTTGACTTTATTATTGCCTAATTTCTGGAAGGTCCAATCCCCTGCGTATTTGGTTAAACGCACCACATCTGGTTGTTCCGGGTAACTATTCTGAATGGCATTATTTTTAATACTAATGCTGCCATCCGCATTTTTACTCATTTTACCTTTAATCACCACATCACGGTCTTTTAAAGGAAATGGGAAGTCCAGCACCATATACAGGGTAAACTCACCTTTTTTATCATCCCGAGATAACATTTGCGCTTTACCAACATAGGGTACCCATTGCGGTGTGCGCTCTACATCCAGTACCACCGCTACAGCACGTTCTAAAGGGACATCAAAGGTGGTTTCAGCTTTATACTGAATAATCGGATTGTTTTCTGTTTGATAGGTCCAAACCTTAATATTGTTCCGATGCAAACTGAGTTTGGCTGTATCTGTTGCTGCAGTCACCGCAAAGCTGCTGAGACTGAGCAATGTGGCAAGAACGATATGTTTTTTATTCATGTCATGCTCAATTGTTGTAATAAGGACGAGAGCTTGTTTCACTCCTCTCGGAAAGAAAGCTCAACAAGCTCTTTTATAGTACAAAAAAGGAACGTTTTAAACGTCAATCTCGTTAAAGCCTAAAACATCTTTCATATCATATTTACGTGCTTCACGGCCAACTACCCACGCCGCTGCACGGACGGCACCTGAAGCAAAGTTCATACGGTTGGTGGCTTTGTGTGTTACTTCAACACGCTCACCTTCACCAATAAACATCACCGTATGTTCACCGACGATATCGCCACCACGAATGGTTTCAAAACCAATGGTTTGACGATCACGCGGGCCGGTATAGCCTTCACGGCCATACACCGCCACTTCTTTTAAATTACGGCCTAAAGTATCGGCAATCGCCTCACCCATCATAAATGCCGTACCAGAAGGCGCATCGACTTTATGACGATGGTGCGCTTCAATGATTTCGATATCCACCGTATCACCAAACACTTTCGCTGCGAGTTCCAATAATTTAATCGAAACATTGACACCCACTGAATAGTTAGCTGCATAGACGACTGGGGTCTGGGTTGCCGTCTCATCTAAAAATGCCTTTTGTTCATCCGACATTCCTGTAGTACCGATTACCATGGCCACACCCGCTTCACGGCACAGCTTTAAATGCTGTTCCGTTGCAACTGGTGCCGTGAAATCAATCACCACATCACAGTCTTTTAATACATCACTCAAACTTCCCACGATCTTGACACCGATGTTGCCAATGCCTGCAAGTTCTCCAGCATCTGCACCCACCAAGCTGCTTTCAGGACGCTCAACAGCTGCTGCCAGTTGGTAGCCGGCTTGTTGTACCGCTTGAATCAGAATACGCCCCATGCGTCCGCCTGCACCCAAGATTCCAATGCGTGGAGAAGTTGACATAATATTTCCCAGTCTTTTATTTAAACAATTGAGCTACTATAGCAAAACTCTGTGCTTGCGCTAAAAATTTCCCATAAAAAAACCTGCCGCAGCAGGTTTTTTTATCAATACCGATTAATCAAATAAGCGGTCAAAGAATGATTTTTTCTTTGGCGATGCAGCATGGCCATCACCATCAAACGAGGCTTGTAATTCTTTCAATAATTCACGTTGGCGACTGTTTAAATTCACAGGGGTTTCGACCACGATACGGCACAATAGATCGCCGACCATGCTGCTACGTACAGGACGAACGCCTTTGCCACGTAAGCGGAATAATTTACCAGTTTGCGTTCCTTCTGGAATTTTTAAGCTGACACGACCATCAAGCGTCGGAATTTCAATTTCTTTCCCTAAAGCTGCATCGGCAATGCTGACTGGTACATCCATATACAGATCTGCACCGTCACGTTGGAAGACTTCATGTTCACGAACCACCACTTCAACGTATAAGTCACCCGCCTGACCATCACGAATCGCTTCACCTTTACCGGTTAAGCGTACGCGGTCACCATTGTCCACACCGGCAGGAATGGTCACTTCTAAGGTTTGCTGACGATCTGCTACACCTGAACCATGACAGCTGCTACATGGGTTCTTGATGATTTTGCCTTGACCACGACAAGTACTACAGGTCTGCTGAACCGAGAAGAAACCTTGTTGCATGCGCACTTGACCCGCACCATGACAGGTACGACAGGTTTCAACATCATTCGGATTTTTAGATCCCTTACCATCACAGGTTTCACATGGTGCTGGTGCAGTAAAGGTAATGGTTTTTTTCACACCTTTGACCGCTTCTTCAAGCGTCAGCTCCATCACATAGCGGAGGTCTGAACCACGGCGTTGACGTTGTTGCTGACGGCCACCGCCACCAAACGCACCACCAAAAATATCGCCAAACTGACTGAAAATGTCTTCTGCGCTAAAACCGCCGAAGCCACCACCTGCGCCACCAAAGCCACCTTCAAAGGCGCTATGTCCAGCGCGGTCATACATGCTGCGCTTTTCTTCATCAGAAAGCACTTCATATGCTTCTGCCGCTTCTTTGAACTTTTCTTCAGCTTCAGCGTTGTCCGGGTTACGGTCTGGATGATACTTCATCGCCAACTTACGATAGGCTTTTTTGATCTCATCATCACTTGCGGTTTTCGAAACGCCTAAAACCTCATAATAATCACGTTTAGCCATGGTTGGCGATGCTCCTCACGGAATTTATTTAAATCTAAAAAACAAATAGGCTCTGCTGACTTCGGTAATAAAAAAGTCAACAGAGCCTTAATAGGGGCTGTACGATAAATTTACAAGGGCTATTGCAATAAAAAAGCCATAAATTTAGAAAACAGCTTTATTCTTAAAGTACTTAGCAATCCCTTTCAGCCAAGCATTCAATAAAAATAACCAAGCAATTGAACTAAACACCACACCAGCGACCGTCATCGCGGTCACCCAAAGTACGCTGTTCCAGGCAAAAAAGAACAAGGGAATAAACCATAGTGCTGCGAAGAAAGCCATCAATAAAAATAACAGCACATTACGCATAATCCAGAGTGCATGCGCATGTATCCATACTTCGGCATTATCCACAATCGCAACTTTCTTTGCTAATAGGTATGCAAACACCGCAAACACTATTGTAAATAATGCAAGAAACATGAACACGTAAGAAATCGCCACGTAGCGGCGATGCTGCTCAATATTGTCTTGCCCCATGCTCTATATCACCTCATTCACAGCATTGTGCAAAATTTGTCATGCAATGAAATTCAATTATTTTTTGGTCTTAAAATATAGGTGCTACTATATTGAAATTTTCAATTTTTCGCACCTTTATTCACAAAATAATTACGATAGTTGTGTTGTTTTTTTAACCTTAAACCATGCTGCATACAGTGCAGGCAGGAAAAATAAGGTTAATAAGGTGGCAACAATCAAGCCACCCATAATCGCAACTGCCATCGGACCAAAGAAAATACTACGTGATAAGGGGATCATGGCCAGGACTGCTGCCAGTGCTGTCAACACAATCGGACGGAAACGGCGCATGGTTGCACCAATCACGGCCTCCCACGGTTCATGTCCTGCCAGAATGTCCTGTTCAATCTGATCAATCAAGATCAGTGAGTTACGCATGATCATCCCTGATAGGGCAATGGTGCCAAGCATTGCGACGAAGCCAAAGGGTTTATTGAACAGTAACAAGAACGCCACTACCCCAATCAAACCCAAGGGTGCGGTGAGCAAGACGATGGTTGCCCGCGACATACTGCGCAACTGAATCATCAATAAAGTCATCACTACGGCCAAGAATAAAGGCATGCCTGCATTGACCGAGTTTTGGCCTTTCGCTGATTCCTCGACCGTCCCCCCCACTTCGAGCAGATAACCACTTGGCAGGTCTGCACGAAGCGTCTGCATTTGATCTGCTAACTGCTGAACCACGGTGGCAGGCTGCAAATGGGTACGAATATCGGCACGAACGGTAATGGTCGGCAAACGGTTACGATGCCAAATCAAACCTTCTTCAAAGCGCGATTCAATATTGGCAATTTGCGCCAAGGGTACTGTTGTACCTTTGCTGGTCGGCACGGCCAAGC
Source organism: Acinetobacter proteolyticus (assembly GCF_000367945.1). GTDB lineage: Bacteria > Pseudomonadota > Gammaproteobacteria > Pseudomonadales > Moraxellaceae > Acinetobacter > Acinetobacter proteolyticus. The sequence continues at coordinate 3,106,055 of NZ_KB849179.1, read as the reverse complement.
TTGCCAAAGAAGCCACTTCAACCCGTTCTGATTTATCACCGCGTAACCGAATTTCGATCAATTCACGTTTTTCACGGTATTGATTCATCACCGCCCCTGTCACTGAGGCATTCAAGAAATTGGCTAAATCGACACTGGAAACGCCCATCTGACGTGCACGGTCTTGGTCAATTTCAATCGCAATGATTTTGCTCGGTTCGCCCCAATCCAAATGTACATTGGTGGTATTTGGGTCTTCACTCAGGACTTTGGCCACTTTCTGTGCCCATTGACGTACGGTACTCAGGTCTTCACCCGAGACACGATACTGCAATGGATAACCCACTGGGGGACCATTTTCCAACAACGACACCCGAGTACGCACTTGCGGCAATAATTGCTTGATCTGCTTGTCCAAAGAACGGCGGATCTCATCACGATCATCTAAAGAAGATGCCAAGACCACAAATTGAGCAAAGCTGGCTTGTGGTAATTGCTGATCGAGCGGTAAATAAAAACGTGGTGAGCCTGTACCGACATAGGCCACATAGTTATCAATGCCTTGTTGTTTTGACAGGAACTGCTCTACTTTATGCACCGCTTGTTCAGTCGCGGTCAGAGATGCGCCCTCTTCCAGTTTTAAGTCCACCAAAATTTCAGCCCGATTCGATGGCGGGAAGAATTGTTGCGGTACCAGTTTAAACATGGCCACCGACAATACAAAGATGCCCACCGTTACCGCAATCACGGTTTTGCGATAGGTGATACAGACTTCCACCACACGACGGAAAGATTGATAAAACTTAGATTGATAAGGGTCATGATGCTGACCATGCGTTTCCACCACCGGTGCAGGCTGCTTACGCAATCTTGCCCAAAGACGGACATACCATGCCGCTTGCTGCTGCTGTTTAGTGAAATCAGGCAGGAGTTTTTCACCCAAATACGGTACAAACAACACGGCTGCGATCCATGACACAATCAGCGCAATAGTCACCACTTGGAAAATAGAACGGGTATATTCACCTGTCCCCGATTGAGCGGTGGCAATCGGCAAAAAGCCTGCTGCGGTAATCAGGGTTCCCGTTAACATCGGGAAAGCGGTGGTTTGCCAAGCAAAGCCTGCAGCTTTTAATCGGCTATAGCCCTGCTCCATTTTAATCGCCATCATTTCAACAGCGATAATCGCATCATCGACCAGTAACCCGAGGGCCAAAATCAATGCCCCCAGTGAAATCTTGTGCAGTCCGACATCAAACAGATTCATGCCTGCAAAAGTCATCGCCAGTACCAGTGGAATGGACAGCGCCACCACCAAACCGGTACGGAAACCTAGCGAGAAGAAGCTGACCAATAACACGATGATCACCGCTTCGGCCAAGACTTTTAAGAACTCTTGAATACTGCGTTGTACCGCAACCGGCTGATCCGAAACTTTTTGCAATTTCATGCCCAAAGGCAGGGTTTTCTGTAGACGGTTAAATTCGGTTTCCAGATTTTTACCGAGCGCAATGATGTCGCCACCTTTGCGCATCGAGACCGCAATCCCGATCCCGTTCTCCCCCATAAAACGCATACGGGGTTGCGCCGGTTCGCTAAAACCACGATAAACATCTGCAACATCACCCAGTTGAATGGTTTTATCACCGACCAACAATGGCATTTTTTTCAGGTCTTCGACACTATGCAAATGCCCACTGACACGGATTTGAATACGATCCGTGCCCGTTTCAAAGAACCCCGCACCCGCCATGTCATTTTGCTTTTGAATCGCTTCCTGAATTGCAGTGACAGGCACACCTAACTGAACTGCCTTGGTATTGGACAGTTCAATCCAGATTTTCTGATCTTGCAGACCCACCAGATTGACCTTGTTGACATCTTTGACCCGTTGCAATTGCAGTTGCAAACGGTCGGCATATTCTTTCATCACCGCATAGTCAAAGTCTTTGCCTGTCAGCACATAGATATTGCCAAAGGTGTCGCCAAACTCATCATTGAAAAAAGGACCTTGTACACCACTCGGCAATTGTGAGCGGATATCATTGACCTTCTTACGCACGTTATACCAAACATCTGGAATGGCACTGGACGGCAAGCTGTCCTTCGCGACAAAGGTCACCAGCGACTCACCTGGGCGTGAATAGGCCATGATGCGATCATACTGCCCGGTGGTCATTAACTCTTTTTCAATGCGGTCGGTGACCAGCGTCGATACTTCTTTGGCAGTTGCGCCAGGCCAGTAGGTCTGCACCACCATCACCTTAAAGGTAAAAGGCGGATCTTCACTCTGTGACAGTTTAGAATAGGACATGATGCCCACGATGCCGAGCAACAGCATAAAATAAAGGATAATGCCCTTATTTTTGAGTGCCCATTCTGAAAGGTTAAATTTCATCTCTAACCTCCCGTTTTGACAGTGACATCGCGGTTCTCACGATCGACAGGATGAATCTTTTGCTGGTCACGCAGTAAATGTACACCACCAACCACAACCCAATCTGTTGCTTTTAAACCTGACACAACTGGCACACTATCTCGACCATAAGTGCCTAAAGTCACAGGCACTTTGCGTATACTTTGATTGGCATTCACCACCCACACATAAGCTTGTTGATCGTTGGCCGTGACACTGGATAAAGGTACGCTCAAAACGTTACTGTCCTGCGCCACAAAGAACACCCGTGCGCTTTGCCCGAGTTGAATACTGGACTGCCCTTCCAGTAAAGAGACCTTTACCGTAAAGGTTCGAGATTGATCAGCAGCGGGTGAAACTTCACGAACTTTGGCAGCAAAGCGTGCATCAGGTTGCGACCATAAGGTCACCCATGCAGGTTGTCCGACCTTGATGGTACTCACCGCTTGCTCAGGTACACCGAACACCACTTCGCGCTCGCCATCAATCGCCAATTGATAAGCAGCTTGTCCTGCGGCCAGCACTTGCCCAATCTCAATCTGACGTTGGGTAATCACGCCATTTTTATTGGAGATCAGCTGGTTATAACCCGTTTGGTTAGAGGACACTTCATAATTAGAACGTGCCTGCTGCAAACTGGCTTGTGCCGATTCATACTGATTCTTGACCGCATCAAATTGTGAGCGGCTTACTGCATTGACAGGGAGTAATTGCTGATAACGCTGATATTCTTCAGCCGCAATTTTTGCCGCAGCCTCTGCACTCTGTAGCTGGGCCTTGGCTGCATTCATTTGCAGTTGCGCATCTTTGACATCCAATTTTGCCAGTACTTGTCCGACTTTGACCCGATCACCGACATCGACATAACGTTCCGTAATCTGTCCGCCGACACGGAAGGCCAAAGCGGTTTGCTGTCTTGCCTGTACATCACCGGCATAGCTTTTTTGATCGACATGATTGCGACTGGGTTGAGTCACCATGACATACGGAATTTCCTCTGTCTTCGGTGTCTCTTTTTGGCAGGCGCTGAGGAGTACACTACTGACAATGAGTAACCCCAATATGATACGATTGATCTGATTCATCTCTTTGCGCTCTTATTCAAATTGATTTTTAAGGCGTGATATGAGCATTATCATAGATTGTTTATTTTTTAATTAATATACCCATGAGTACACTAATTAAAAATTAAAGCTAGAATTTTGATTTTTTAGATCAATTAAAAGAGAACGATAACGTGCAAATCAACAGTGGTCGCCCTAAAGATTTAGAGAAAAGAGCCAAAATTTTACAGGCTGCAAAATCTATTTTTTTAAAATTGGGTTATCACGCCACCAATATGAATCAGATTGCCAAAGAAGCAGGGGTCACCAAACTCACGGTGTATAACCACTTCCAAGACAAGGGCAATCTGTTTATCTGCGCCATTGAAGAAAGCTGTGAAGAATCGATTCGGACCAAACAGTTTGAACTGACCGCAGATTCTGATTTCAAACAGGCTTTGCAACTGATGTGTCAACGGGCTTTGAGTATTATCTATCTGCCTGAAGCGCTGAAACTGGATTGCCTGCTGTTTGAACTGGCAGCGGAACAAAGTCCATTAACCCAACAGTTTTTTGATGCGTCACATACTCGCATGTGTCATGTCTGGTGTGATTTTTTTGAGCAAGCCATCGCCTTTAAATTTATTCAGGCAGACGCGCCACTCAAGCAAACAGAGCTGATCATCTCGCTGATGTTGGGTATCCGTCATCAACAAGTGTTACTGGGTCTAGCTCCTGTACCCACGGCGGATGAAATCGATCAGATCATTCAACATGCCATCGAGATTTTTTTGCTTAAATATCAACCGACAATTTAGAGAAAATTCACATTTTTTTACGTTCTGCTCTTGGAATGTCTCCCAATCGCGCTATAGTCGAGTGAGAACAACAGGAGAATTAGAATGATTCAGCAAATCACTGCTCCATTACGTGAAGATGTCCGCTTACTCGGCAATTTACTTGGAGAGACCTTAAAGCAACATGCTGGGCAAGATTTGTTTAATCAGATTGAGCAAATTCGCGCATTAGCCAAAGGTGCACGTGACGGCCAGATCGAAGCAGAAAAACAGCTCGAACAATTGTTTCTCGGTTTAAAAGATGAAGAGATTTTGCCGCTGACCCGCGCATTCTCACATTTTCTAAACTTCGCCAATATTGCTGAACAGTATCATGTGGTACGTAGTCGCCGTCAGGCCGAGTTCGATGAGCACGCGCCTAGCCCAAACCCACTGCCACATTTATTCGAAAAATTTAAAACCCAACAGATCAATGCACAGCAACTGTTTCAACAGATCTGTGATTTAAAAATTGAATTGGTGCTAACTGCACATCCAACCGAGGTCAGCCGCCGTACCCTAATTCAAAAATATGATGATATTACCGACTGCCTTTCACAATTAGATCAACAAAAACTGACACCAAGAGAACGCCAACAGACCATCGCTACCCTGAAGCAATTGGTCAGTTCAGCCTGGCAAACCGATGAGATTCGTCAACATCGCCCAACCCCAGTCGATGAAGCCAAGTGGGGCTTTGCGACCATCGAGCAGTCGCTCTGGAATGCAGTACCGAAATTCATACGTGAACTGAATGAACTCACCCAGCAACATTGTGAACATGCCTTGCCTTTGAGCATCGCACCGATTCGTTTTGCCTCATGGATGGGCGGTGACCGCGATGGCAACCCGAATGTGACGCATCAAGTCACCCAAGAAGTGCTATGGCTATCACGTTGGCAAGCTGCTGATTTGTATTTGCGTGATATTGAAAATCTGCGTTGGGAATTATCCATTCAAAGCTGCTCCGAGGAATTAACTCAAGCATTAGGTTATGAACATCCAGAACCGTATCGTGAATATCTGCGCGACACCCGTGAGCGTTTAAAAGCTACCCGCCACTGGTTGGGACAACGTTTACAAGGCACAGAAGCAGATGACAGCAATATCATCAAAAACAAAGAGGAACTGTTGGCGCCGTTACTGCTTTGCTATCGCTCATTAATCGACAGTAATTTGGCTGAGATCGCCAATGGACAATTGTTGGATTTCATTTATCGGGTCAATTGTTTCGGCATTGAACTGCTCAAGCTGGATATTCGTCAAGAATCGGGGCGTCACCGTCAGGCCATTTCTGCGATTACCGAATATCTAGGTCTAGGTAATTTTGAATCGTGGACCGAACAAGCTCGTCAAAACTTCCTGATCCAAGAGCTACAAAGCAAACGCCCGTTATTGCCAAAGTTCTTTAATGAGCCAGAAGGTAGCCTGATTCAGCATCCTGACGTACTTGAAGTATTTGCCACCATGCGGACCTTGGCAGAACAGCCAACCGAGAGCTTGGGTGCCTATATTATTTCCATGGCAGAATATCCAAGTGATGTGCTCGCGGTTTTATTGCTGCAAAAGGAAGCTGGGATTCAACATCCGCTACGCGTCGTGCCTTTATTTGAAACCTTGAAAGATCTGGATGGCGCAGCCAAAACCATGACGACCTTGTTCAATATGCATTGGTATAAACAGCATATTCAAGGCAAACATGAGGTGATGATTGGCTATTCAGATTCAGCCAAAGATGCAGGCTTTATGTCAGCCAATTGGGCACAATATCGTGCTCAAGAGGAATTGACTGCAATTGCCAAACAACATGGCGTGCAATTGACCTTGTTCCATGGTCGCGGTGGTTCAATCAGCCGCGGTGGTGCACCAACGCAACAGGCTCTGTTCTCGCAACCCCCAGGTTCAATTTCAGGTGCGATTCGAGTGACTGAACAAGGTGAGATGATTCGCTTCAAATTCGGTCTAGAAGGTATTGCGCTGCAAAATCTGGAAATCTATACCGCTGCAACTTTAGAAGCGACCCTACTCCCACCACCAGAACCGAAACAACAATGGCGTGACTTGATGAATCAAATGACTGATTTATCGGTCAAGGTCTATCGTCAAACCGTGCGTGAAAATCCAAACTTCGTCAGCTATCTACGGACGGTTACGCCAGAACTGGAACTGCAAATGTTACCATTGGGTTCACGCCCAGCTAAACGTAAAGTCAGTGGTGGTATTGAATCACTACGTGCCATTCCATGGGTGTTTGCATGGACCCAAATCCGTTTGATGCTGCCGGCTTGGTTGGGTACAGGTACGGCGATTAACCAAGTACATGAACAGCATCAGAACACCCTGAATGAAATGCTGGCACAGTGGCCTTATTTCCAGACCCTGATTGATATGCTGGAAATGGTATTGTCCAAATCTGATGCCGATATTGCCCTGTATTATGAGTCACATCTGACTCAGGATCAGGACTTAAAGGTGCTTGGCGTGGAATTACGCCAGCGTCTGCAAAATGCAGTGGATACCCTGCTACGCTTAAAGGGTGAATCTAAACTGCTCAGCAATAATGAGGTTTTAGATCAATCCATGCAGGTACGTAAACCGTATTTACTGCCGCTACATTTATTACAGGCCGAATTGATGAAACGTCGTCGCCTATATCTGTCGGAACATCAAACCGAACATAGCCCTGTCGATCACGCCTTGATGGTCAGTATTGCAGGGATTGCCGCAGGTCTGCGTAACACAGGTTAAGCACTAATCTTGGCTTTGCCATCAATAGGAACTCTGCCTATTGATGGCAAGACTGGCAAAATATGCCATCTATATTTAAAAAAGAGAAAAAATCCAAAAAAATATTTTGAAAATAAGAGCGTTAACTTTTCAAAGCATCAGCACGAAAATAAATAATAAAACCGCTAGCTTATTTTGAAACAAATTTTACCAAAAGGTAAAAACATAAACTTGCAATGCCTGTTCTGGCAATATTCTCAATGGCTTATAGGTGAAAGCTCGTTTTAAGACAGGGTATCATACGCGCTGATATCACATAATGAGTCTAATTTATGTCAAGTTGGTTTCCAAAATGGCAACCGTATCAGGGCAAGATCGATCATCGACCTGTTGCGACAAATGAATATTTACCGCCCTTACAAAGTGCGGTGCTCGGGGTTCAACACGCATTTGCTATGTTTGGTGCAACAGTTCTCGCACCTTTATTAATGGGTTTTAGCCCAAACCTTGCCATTTTAATGTCAGGGATTTGTACCATCATTTTCTTCCTGATCACAGGTGGACGGGTGCCGAGCTATTTAGGCTCAAGCTTTGCCTTTATTGGTGTGGTTGCTGCTGCAACAGGACACATCACTGGCTCTGGGGCCAATCCTAACCTTTCGGTTGCACTTGGCGGGATCGTCGCCTGTGGTATTTTTTATGCCTTGATCGGTTTTGCGGTGATGCTGACGGGTACGCGCTGGATTGAAAAACTGATGCCACCCGTGGTGACTGGTGCGATCGTGATGATCATTGGTCTCAACCTTGCCCCTGTCACCATCAAAGGAGTTGCGGGTCAACCATTTGAGATGTGGATGGCGCTCATCACTGTACTGAGCATGGGCATCATTGCGGTCTTTACCAAAGGCTTATTACAACGCTTATTACTGCTCGTTGGCTTACTGATTGCCTATGCGATTTATGCCATTGCAACCAATGTTTTAGGCTATGGCAAACCGATTGATTTCTCCCAAATCGCAGCAGCGCCATGGTTTGGTATTCCAAGCTTTTCACATCCAACTTTTGATTTAAATGCGATTCTGATTATTGCACCAGTCGCACTGATTTTAGTGGCAGAGAATCTGGGGCATATCAAAGCAGTGGGTGCAATGACCGGCGAAAACCTGACCCCACAATTGGGCAAAGCTTTTGTTGCCGACGGTTTAGCCACTACCTTATCGGGCAGTGTTGGTGCACCGGGTATGACCACTTATGGTGAGAACATTGGTGTGATGGCCGTTACCCGTGTGTACTCCACCATTGTGTTTGTGATCGCAGGTGTGTTTGCAATTTTCTTGGGTCTTTCGCCTAAGTTTGGTGCAGTGATCAGCACCATTCCAACCGCAGTCCTCACAGGGGCTTCGATTGTGGTGTTTGGCTTGATTACCATTGCCGGTGCGAAAATCTGGATCGAAAACAAAGTCGATTTCTCAAACAATAAAAACCTGATCATTGCCTCAGTCACTATTATTTTAGGTGCCGGCAACTTTGAATTGTTATTTGGTAGCTTTAATTTAGGTGGCATTGGAACCGCAACTTTTGCTGCGATTTTCCTGAACCTGTTATTCAGTTTAAAAGATAAAAACTAAAACCTTGAAGGCAGCGCAAGCTGCCTTTTTTATTTTGCGAATGATACCTCTACTAGATAATGCCACCATTGGCTCTAATCACCTGTGCATTGATCCAGTTACTGGCATCACTCACCGCAAAATCAAGCACCGCAGCAATATCTTCCACAGTGCCTAAACGCTCTAAAGGGGCTGCTTTGGCCAACTGTGCAATCAATGCCTCACTCTTGCCCTCAAAGAATAGTTCCGTCGCTGTTGGACCAGGTGCAATTGCATTGACCGTAATATTTTTACCTCTTAATTCTTTGGCAAGAATAGCCGTCAAAGCTTCAATGGCTGCTTTAGACGCGGTATAAATACCATACCCTTCCAGCTTCATACCGATCACGCTACTGGACAGATTGATAATTTTTCCACCTTGCTCCAGTCGTTTCGCCGCCTCTCGCATGCTATATAAGTTACCTTTTAAATTAATCGCTAAGACCTTTTCAATGGTTTCATCATCTAAAGCTTCAATTTTTTGAAAGCACATAATGCCCGCATTATTAATCAGAACGTCTACTCGTCCATAGCTTTGGATGACATATTCAAATAGCTGCTCAACCTGATGCGACTGGCTGATATCTGCTTTAAATGCGCTTGCGGTCCCGCCTGCAGCTGTAATTTTTTCAACGAGCTGATTCGCTTCTAAATCATTGCGCGCGTAATTAATCACGATTTGATGACCTTGCCGTGCCAATAAGGCTGCACTAAAAGCACCAATGCCTCGGGATGCGCCTGTAATCAAAATCACTTTTTTATCATTTGCTGGCGTATTCATTTTTAACCTCATCCAACTCAACTTATCAAGGAATACGATCTATGATACTGTTCAGTCAGAACAAGATAATCCATCAAATTTCGGCTTCTATATACGGATAGACCGAACAAAAGAATCAAGCCTATGAACAAGTTAAATGCAATGTCGGCATTCGTACATGTGGTTGAGCAGCGAAGTTTTACCAAAGCAGCACAGATCCTGAACTTACCGCGCTCAACCCTGACAGATGCAATTAAACAATTAGAAACGCAGTTGAATACCCGCCTACTGTTTCGGACCACACGACAGGTCAATCTAACTGACGAAGGCCATCTGTATTATCAGCGCTGTAAATATATTCTGGCTTATATTGATGAATCAGATCATGATTTTTTACATGCTAAACCGCAAGGCACGTTAAAGGTCGAAGTCCACGGTATCTTTGCTGCGCATTTTATTCTGCCCAAACTACACCAGTTTCTCGGTGAATATCCACAAATTCAATTACAACTGACTGAAAGTGATCGCTATGTTGATCTGATTAAAGAAGGCATCGACTGTGTGATTCGGATTGGTCATTTAAATAATAGTGAACTGGTGGTCAGACCCTTGGGGCAGATCCCGCAAGTCACCCTCGCGAGTCCTGAATACCTCAACAAATACGGCACACCGAACGCACTGAGTGATTTAAAACAGCATTTTATGGTGGGGTTTTACTCCAGCGCACGACAAAAAGCGCTTCCCTTAGAATTCATCATCAATCATCAGCTTGAGTTTTATGACCTAAGTTCCTTAATTCAGGTCAATGGGGCGCACACCTACTCTGCTGCGGCAGAACAAGGCTTTGGTATTATTCAGGTGCCACGTTATGGTCATTTAAAGCAAATCGAAAATGGTCAGCTGTGCCCTGTGTTAACCCAATACGCTGTCCCTTCTTTACCCGTTTCTTTGCTTTACCCCTCAAAAATACGGGTTTCACCCCGACAACGGGTATTTATTGAATGGATCGTGCAGTTGTTTAAAGATCATCCTTTGGATCAGGGTTAAACGTTTCGCTCATCATCAAAAACGGTTTTTGCTGCACTTAAGTCCACTATCTTTATTGAAGGGATGTTTAGTATGATGGCTTTTTATATTTCAATACGTTGCCATCATGCGTTTTGATTTTTTTGATTTACAACTATTTCTGCATATCGTCACTACAGGCAGTCTGACCAAAGGGGCGGAACGTTCTGCGATTTCCTTGCAAGCGGCCAGTGAGCGCATCAAAAAACTTGAACAATATTTCGATACACCTCTGTTTATTCGACAGACCACAGGCGTTGAGCTTACCAGTGCAGGCCATGCCTTAGCCGAACATGCACGACGTTTGCTCCGACAAAAAGACCAACTTGAACAAGAGATGCAACGCTTTCGGCAGCAACAGCCCGAATCCATAACCCTATGGTGCAACTCCTCTGCACAAAGTGAATATCTGCCACCGCTGTTACCGCAATACCTGATGCGCCATCCTGACATCAATATCGATCTGCATGAAGCTGAAAGTTCAGAGATTATTGCAGCTCTCGGCAAAGGCATGGCCAAGCTCGGCTTGGTTTCCAGTTTCTTTGATATTCGCCCTTTGCAGACCCAAGAATTTGCCAGTGATCCCTTGGTGCTGATTTGCCCAGCCTCACATGCCCTTGCTCAATACACACAATTGAATTTGGTCGAGGCCTTAAACTATGGTTTTATTGGGTTGATGCCGCATCATTCTTTGCAGCAATCCATCGAAACCCAAGCCAAGTTGCTCGGTTTTAATATCCAATACCGTTTACGTTTGCCCAATTTCGCTGCGATTGCTGAAGTGGTGGCAAAAGGTGTTGGTATCGCCATTATGCCTGCCCGCGCTGCACAGCGTTTAGCACCAGATTATCATTTCCACACCGTACAACTCATGGGTGCATGGGCCAATCGGAAACTTTTGTTGGCAACACAGAATTTCAGTCAACTACCCGAAACTTATCAACAGTTTGCAGATTTTTTATTGCAACATCGCCCTTAGTTCAGCCCCCAATTAATGCGATAGCATATAAGCACCTAATGCGACCAATCCCATAAAAAATAGGCGGCGGAAGCGTTGCTCATTCAATTGATAGCGGATTTTTTTACCCAACCACATGCCAATTAAAGCTGCGACCAACGCCACAACCGATAGGCGATAATCGAGGATGATGCCTGCCATTGGATTATGCTGTAAAAACACGGCAAGGCAAATGGTGGACACGGTAAAGGTCAAGCCCAAAGCCTGAACCAGCTCATCCCGTTTTAAATGCAAAGACTGTAAATAAGGTACCACGGGAATAATCACCACACCTGTCGCTACGGTCACCGCCCCACCGATATAACCAACTACGGGTGAGAGCCAACGCTCATATTTGCCCAAATGAGGTAGATTCTTAACGCATAGGCCATAAAGCCCGTACAGTATCAGCATCGTCCCCAAGAGAATTTCACTGCTTTGGCCATGGCTTTGGCTTAAAGTGGGTAAAAAACTCCAGATCGATCCAACTACTATACCGACCAGTAAGGACCAGAAACGGCGTACAAAAGTCCAGACCCGCCCCTCAGCAAACAGCTGCCAGATATTGGTGATCATGGACGGAACAATCAGCAGTGAGGCAGCCTGAAACGGACTCATGGCAATCGTCAGCAGTCCCATTGAGACCGCAGGTAAGCCTAAGCCGATCATGCCTTTAATCATGCCCGCAAAGACAAATACCATCACAATAATTGCTAAAAAAGTCACGCCCGAATCTCCGATATCACATCGGAGTTATGCTACGAAAAAAAGCGCAGCTTGCCCTATTCTTATTTTTGGGAGTAGGCCTCAGGCAGAGCTTGAGGCGGTTCTATATTTATCTTCCAACACATTGCTGAGAATGCTTTCAATCATCCAGACCCGATACAGGCTGTTAAACACATAACTTTGCCCGTCAATCCGCAATTCTAACACTGGAAAATCAGGCTGATGCTTTTGCTGACACAGTTCATCGTTCTGCTGTAGTAAAGCTTCGACATCCTGTTCAGTGATGTGCTCGATCTCTAAACGTTTTTGCATGCGTTGAAAATGGGCTTTAAATGAGAGGTCTTTCCCCCGTGTCCACACGCCTTCAAAAATCTGGTGGATGCAATCGACTTGCTGTTCTTCTGGGACACTATAAAACAGTCGTGCCATCTCATACGTCGCGTCCTTGGTCGGACGGCAGAACGGCGTAAATGCCACTTGGGTTCGCTTGGAAACACGGGTTGCCAAACTCCAGTCAAACCAATCCCGTCCGTGATAACTCAACGGATAGACTTTTAGCTGAATATTATAATAATTGGCCAGTTCTTCTTTAATATAAGCCAATAATAACCAACTCATTGGATCTTCAAGCGCGATATATAAATCTAACTCGGGATGCATGGCCTGCACTTCATTGAGCGCTTCACCATCATTAATCAAATGCTCACGCCATTCGATATGATTGATCAGGAAAATTGGATTTCCAGTCAACAGTTTTTGCTGTTTTAGACGACGGGTCAAACGCAATAAATCATCGACCGCTTGGTATTTACGCTCACCAAATTCGAAATAACTGGCAGCAACGGGCACATCTTTAAAAATGCGTTCAGGATAATCTTGAGGGCTTTGGTGCCGACTGGCCATGGCATACAGGGTACGTAATTTGCCGTATTGTTGCTGCCACAGCATATGGAACACATCTTCCAGTAAATGTAAGAAGTTCTGTTCACGTAAGGGGGTATTTCGAAGAATGGTTTCAGCTTGTTGTAATGCTTCTGCGCTGGGAATTTCTGGAGTGTCATCAAAGCCAAAACGATGTTGCTTGGCCAGAATCTTGGCATCATTTAAACAGTAACTGAGCCATTCCTGCTTGGACATTCCATTCGGAGGCTCCGCGTCCTGCCTCGAAATAATCACTTTTAACGGTTTCAGCTCATCGCTCAGGATTTCATTGAGCTGATCCAGTTGTTGTACCGCAAGATAGCTATAAACATCGTCTAGACGCAGGTAAATGCTTAAACCCTGTTCCGTGGGTAACACCGCCTGACGTGAAGGTTTCTGATAGAACCAACTCGATCGGATGGGATCAAACCAACGACGTAACAAAGACATGTCGATCGCCTCTAATGGTCATAAAGTGAAATATGAATCGATATACTCAAACTTGGGTTGGAACAAGTGAGTCAATAAGTCTGTTCAGTATCTTATAAAATAACAAAAAAGTCCCCCTTAATTGAAAGAGGGACTGAAAGGGATTACAAAACTCGTACTGCGCCTTTGGCTGCACTGGTCGAATGCATTGCGTAAATCTTCAATGACTTAGACACTTTACGTTTACGTTCTTCTGCTGGATGCCAACCCTTGGCTTCCTGCACGGTACGGCGATGCGCCATAGTTGCATCGTCGATATCAAGATGAATGGTACGATTCGGAATATCGATTTGAATGGTATCACCATCTTCAACCAAACCAATTGCACCACCTTCAGCAGCTTCAGGAGACACGTGACCAATCGACAAACCTGATGAACCACCCGAGAAGCGACCATCGGTAATCAAAGCACAATCCTTACCTAAGCCTTTCGACTTCAAGTAACTGGTTGGATACAACATTTCCTGCATCCCCGGTCCACCACGTGGGCCTTCATAGCGAATCACTACGATGTCGCCAGCTACGATTTTATGATCCAGAATCGCTTCAACCGCAGAATCTTGGCTTTCAAAAACGCGTGCTGTACCGGTAAATTTAAGAATCGACTCATCCACACCCGCGGTTTTAACGATACAGCCATCTAGAGCGATGTTGCCGTAAAGGACTGCCAAACCGCCATCTTTAGAGAACGCATGTTCAGCATTACGAATCACGCCTTTTTCGCGGTCACCATCTAAAGTTGAGTAATAACGGTTCTGCGAGAATGCCACTTGGGTTGGAATACCACCCGGAGATGAACGATAGAACTCATAAACGTCTGCATCTTCAGTGCGGATAATATCCCACTTGTCCAAGGCATCTTTCAACGTAGGTTCGTGCACGGTTGGGCATGAGGTATTGAGTAAGTTGGCACGATCTAGCTCGCCCAAGATCGCCATGATGCCACCTGCACGGTGTACATCTTCCATATGCACGTCTTGTTTTGCAGGTGCAACTTTTGACAATACTGGTACTTGACGAGACAGGCGGTCGATATCATCCATCGTGAAATCAACTTCTGCTTCATGTGCAGCAGCAAGTAAATGCAATACGGTATTGGTTGAACCACCCATTGCGATATCCAAAGTCATAGCATTTTCAAATGCGGCTTTGGTTGCAATTGAGCGTGGCAAGATGCTGTCATCATTCTGTTCATAATAGCGTTTCGCCAGTTCAACCACTAAACGACCTGCTTTTAAGAACAATTTTTCACGGTTGGCATGGGTTGCCACGATTGAACCGTTGCCCGGTAGAGACAAACCTAAAGCTTCGGTTAAGCAGTTCATTGAGTTAGCCGTGAACATCCCTGAACATGAACCACACGTCGGACATGCCGAGCGTTCAAATGCCGCAACTTCTTCATCGGTATAGCTTTCGTCTGCTGCAACTACCATGGCATCAACCAGGTCAATCGCCTTTTCATCACCGCGGAATTTAACTTTACCCGCTTCCATTGGCCCACCAGACACGAACACCACTGGGATATTCAAGCGCATTGCCGCCATCAGCATTCCCGGAGTGATCTTGTCACAGTTCGAGATACAGACCATGGCATCGGCGCAATGGGCATTGACCATGTATTCCACAGAATCGGCAATCAAATCACGTGATGGCAGTGAATACAGCATCCCGTCATGACCCATGGCAATTCCGTCATCGACGGCAATGGTATTAAATTCTTTTGCCACACCACCAGAAGCTTCAATTTCTCTCGCAACAAGTTGACCTAAATCTTTAAGATGCACGTGACCGGGAACAAATTGGGTAAATGAGTTGACCACCGCAATAATTGGCTTGCCAAAATCTTCATCTTTCATACCGGTCGCACGCCATAAACCGCGCGCGCCCGCCATATTTCTTCCATGTGTTGATGTTTTCGAACGATAATCAGGCATTTTGTATTCCCAACAAGTGTGTGCTCGAGAAAAATAAGACTTTCTCTCTGGCGAAATGATACTGAGCTCTTTGCATCATACTACAAGTTATCGTTTAACAGATGACCAACAGGCCTATCTTTTTTTGCACAAAAGCAATTCAGCCCGTGAATTAGGGACTCGTCGTGTTTTCGCTTATAATTTGAGATAAGTTTTATTTGGATTCCATTTGTGAAAATCATTTTTGCTGGTACGCCTGAATTTGCGGCAACCGCATTGGCGGCATTATTAAAAACATCCCACCAGATCATTGCGGTTTATACCCAACCTGACCGTAAATCAGGACGTGGGCAAAAATTAACGCCATCGCCTGTTAAACAATTGGCACTTGAACACGGTTTACCCGTTTATCAACCTTTGAATTTTAAAGCGTCTACCGAAGACGGTTTGGCCGCTCGACAAGAACTTGCTGCACTAGGCGCAGATGTGATGGTGGTTGCGGCTTATGGCTTGATTTTACCGCAAGCGGTGTTAGATACACCGAAATACGGTTGTTTAAATATCCATGGATCATTGTTACCCCGCTGGCGTGGCGCTGCACCAATTCAACGTGCCATCGCGACAGGGGATGCTGAAACGGGCATCACCATCATGCAAATGGCGGCAGGTTTAGATACAGGCGATATGATGTATAAAACCTACTGCCCAATCACCGCCGAAGACACCTCTGCCAGCTTGCATGATAAATTGGCGCTTCAAGGTGCAGAAGCGATTTGTACGGTACTTGAATCAGAACAAAGCTTGCAGGATTTCATTGAAAAACGTGAAGTGCAAGATGAGGCGCTGACCGTTTATGCGCACAAATTAGTGAAAGCCGAAGCGCGTATCGATTGGGCTGTAAATGCAGTTCAAATCGACCGTAATATTCGTGCTTTTAATCCTTGGCCAGTGGCTTTTATCCAACTGGATGAAAACAATGCCTTACGTGTTTGGGGCTCGATGCTTTCTCAGCTCAGCAAAACCGATGCACAAGTCGGTGAAATCCTTGCCATTGATAAACAAGGCGTGCATGTTGCCTGTGGCGACGATAGCGCGGTGTGCTTAACCAGTTTGCAATGGCCAGGTGCTAAAGCCTTAAATCCAGTGCAAATTGCTCAAACCCAAAAATTACATCTTGGACAAATTCTCCCATGAGCCAATCGAATCAATCATCTGCAAAAAATTTAAATCTGCGTGCGCAGGTGATCAAAACACTTTTGGCGGTTCAAAATGGGCAATCTTTGTCTTCTGTTTTGAATCAACATCTCAACATCGTTTCTGAACGTGACCGTGGTTTATATCACGAACTTACTTTAGGTTGTTTGCGCCAATGGTATTCGTTAAAAGCCATTACCTTACCCTTGCTCACAAAACCATTAGACAATGAAGCCCTAGAAAGTTGTTTATATCTGGGTTTATATCAAATTTTATGTACGCGCATTCCGGTACATGCTGCGATTTCAGAAACTGTAAATGCGGCTAAGCAACTCGGTTTTGAGCCAATGAGTGGTTTGGTCAATGCGATTCTGCGCCGTGTTTCACGTGAAACAGATGAATTTCAAACCGCGTTGAATCATACCCATGGTTTACCAAGTTGGTTATTCAAACGACTCAAAAAAGATTGGCCTGAGCAAGTAGAACTGCTATGCCAAGCCTTAAAACAAGTCGCGCCACTGACCCTACGCGTCAACGAACGCCAAGTCAGTCGTAATGAATATTTAGAGATTTTGGACGAAGAACAGATTGATGCTCGTCCTTGCACGCTTTCAGATGTGGGTATTGTTTTGGAACAAACAGGCAATATTACCCATTTACCCGGTTTTGAAGAAGGCGGTTTTTCTGTTCAAGATGAACATGCACAATTGTGCGCCACGCTTTTACCGAACCTAGATAACAAAGTTGTTGTCGACGCATGTGCTGCACCAGGGGGTAAAGCTGCACACATCCTTGAGCGCTTTAACCCGAAAAAACTGATTGCGCTGGATCATGATGCCAAACGTTTATTACGTGTGTCTGAAAATTTAGAACGTCTTGCCCTAGATCAGGACAATGTTGAGATTGTGACCGCTGATGCGACGACTTGGCAGGCACCAGAACCCGTCGATTGTATCGTGCTGGATGCACCTTGTTCTGCCACAGGCGTGATTCGCCGCCATCCCGATATTCGTCTGCTCAGACAGTCGACCGATATCGCGCAAACCGTTGCATTACAACAGCAGATTTTGCAGCAGATGTGGCAACAGCTTAAAGTCGGCGGCACTTTGCTATATATCACCTGCTCGATTCTAAAAGCTGAAAATGAGCAGCAAATGGCGGCATTCTTTGCAGAACATGTGGATGCAGAAGAAATCAAAATCAATGCAGATTGGGGCATTGAACAGATCCATGGTCGTCAGTTGTTTCCTTCTGCACATGCTGGCGATGGTTTCTATTATTGCCGAATCAAAAAATTGGCATAAATCAAAAATAAAAAAGCAGGCTTTAGGCCTGCTTTTTTTGAATCTGTTTTAAAGCGTATGCTGATCTTTGACTTCTTCCAGAACCTCATCCAGTTCTTCTGGGTTTTTGGTTAAGTGCAAAATAGACAATGCCAATCCACCCCATAAAAACACCATTGAAATCACCATCATTACGATTGCTGAAGTATTCATATTTGTTCTCCTAGCGATCTTTGATTCGGCTGAGTACAAGTGCAACGACAGCACAGAAAATCACGCTGCCCCATCCAAATACACCTTGTAAGCTCATGCTATAACTATCGTAACCGTTTTTCACCAAATTAAATATGGTCATGCTTAAGGTGGTTAACAAAATCAACGAAGTGATTACGGTTAGGGTGAAATCCCAACCTTTGCCCAGTTGAATCGTCGAAATACGGTTGACGTGATCACGCAATTCACGCAACGCTGAGCGCTTAAACCACGCAATACTGATAATTGAAATCAATGCACCACCAATAATCCCGATGTTATTGATGAAGTGATCGACGATATCCACCAGTTTAATCGCATTCACACTTGAGAATAAGATCACTGAAACCAGCGCACTACCACCACCAATAATCGTTACAGCTTTAGTACGGCCCCATTTCAACTTATCCTGCATTGCCGCAATCGGCACTTCCAAAATACTGACCATGGAAGAGATACCCGCAACAAACAGCGAAGAGAAGAATAAGAAACCAAATAAATCTGCACCGGCCCCTAAACTTGAAATGATTTTAGGGAATGCAATGAATGCTAGACCAATACCACCACTCACAACATCGTGTACTTCTTTTCCTGCCGCATGTGCCATAAAGCCCAACGCAGCAAAAATACCGATACCCGCCAAAATCTCTGTCGATGCATTGGCAAAACCAACGATCAAGCCTGAACCAGTTAAGTTAGTTTTAGGTTTTAAGTAAGAGGCATAGGTCACCATGATCCCGAAGCCAACCGACAACGAGAAGAAAGTATGACCATAGGCAGCTAACCAAACTTTATAGTTCATCATCGCTGACCAGTTCGGAGTAAAGAAAGCATTTAAGCCTTCTACCGCACCTGGTAAACGTAAGGATTGAATCACAAGAACCGTAAACAGCACGAATAACAACGGCATGAAAATCTTATTGGATAATTCAACGCCCTTCTTCACACCGCCATACAAAATGATTAAGGTCAGTGCCCAAATCCCAACAATCGGCCAGAACAAATGGCTCACGAATTGTAGATCGAAGCCTGTGGCTTTCGAGGTCTGCAAATATGTATTAAAGAAGAAGCTTTCTGGGTCACTGCCCCATGCCTGACCAATCGAGAAGTAGACATAACTCCCCGCCCAAGTCAGTACACTGGCGTAGTATAGGCCGATAATGATACAGACACAGACTTGCCACCAACCCAGTGTCTCACCGCCTTTAAATAGCGCACGATAGGCTTTTGGTGGTGAATTACGCGCACGATGGCCGGTTGCATAATCCAAGAATAAAAGAGGTAAACCAGCGGTAATCAACGCCAGTAAATAAGGGATAAGAAACGCCCCGCCGCCATTTTCATAAGCAACATAAGGGAAACGCCAAATGTTACCTAAACCTACAGCTGAACCAACAGCTGCAATAATAAAACCAGATCGTGATGTCCAGTTTTCACGAGAATCTGCCATAAAACACCTAAGTTGTCCTGCTGGCCATTCCATGCTGTGTTAGGTTTTTATTATCCAACAGACATGAAAAGTGCCATAAAAAATCTTGTTTTGCTTGCATGAAATTTCAACCTTGTGGGTCTCCGTTTGCATGGACAAACAAAGCAAAAACCAAACCATCTTCCTTAAAGATTGGGCTTTGTTTTTCTGCTTTTAATAGCCGAACAATACCTGTTTTTATTTCTTTTTACTGTAAATTCTGCAAGAAAAAATCGTGTTTTCTAAACAACTGATTATTTTTCAACAGACTGTAATTTTGACCTTGCAGTCAACTTATAAAAATCAAGTACATAAAACAATCAAGCGAAGCTAAAACTCCGCTTGGGCCACAATCTTTTTTATTGTTTGATGGCTAATAATCTTTCCTCTTGCATATCCCGAATCGCAGAATGAATCCCTTCCCGACCAAGGCCAGAATCCTTCACCCCACCATAAGGCATATTATCGACACGGAACGTTGGGACATCGTTAATAATCACACCTCCAACATGTAAATGATCCCATGCATATAGCATCTTATTCAGATTTTGCGTATAGACGCCTGCCTGTAAACCAAAACGACTCTGGTTAATGGTGGCAATACCCTGTTCAAAATCCTTAAATTTTTCGAGGATCGCCACAGGACCAAAAGCTTCATCTTTATAGATTTCCAGCTTGGCATCTACATTTTCCAGCAAAGCAGGTTCAAACAACATGCCTTGTAAACTTCCTCCTGTCAGTATTTTTGCTCCTTTTTTCTCGGCTTTATCCAGCCATTTTTTTAGGCGAACCGCCTCAGCTTCCTTAATCATTGGCCCAACCAATGTGGTTGCTAAAGCGGGATCATCCACTTTGATTTTTTTCAATTTGGCGACCAGTTTCTTTTTTACTTCCACATAAATATCAGCATGAATTAAAATCCGCTGTACACTGATACAGACCTGCCCCGCATGCCCATAAGCGGCACTGATCAAACGATCTATGAGTGCCTCATCAATCACGGTATCTGCATCGATCAGAACCGCAGCATTACCACCCAGTTCTAAGGTGACTTTCTTGCGCCCTGCACGCGCTTTCATATCCCAACCGACTTGATCTGAACCTGTAAAGCTCAGTAATTTAAAGCGATCATCGGTCACCAAAATATCTGCTGCTTGACGGTCACACGGCAAGATCGACCATGAACCTTTAGGTAGATCTGTTTCAGCTAACACTTTGGCGATCATTAATGCACTGATTGGAGTCAAACTGGCAGGTTTTAAAACAAAAGGACAGCCTGCTGCAATCGCAGGCGCAATCTTATGTGCCACCAGATTTAAAGGGAAATTAAATGGACTGATTAAGGAAATCGCGCCAATTGGCACATGCTTGACCATGCCACGAAAGCGGGCTGCTGCAGGTGTCACCGCCAAGGGTAACATGCGACCATCATCGAGCTGCGTCACCGCATCTGCTGCCAATTGGAAGGTATTAATCAAACGTTCAACTTCGGCACTCGCTGCCCCGCGTGGCTTGCCACCTTCGGCAATCAGGATGTCCGTCAATTCTTCACGCAGTTCATTAAAGCGCTTTACACAATGCAATAAGATCTGTTGTTTTTGAAAGGGCTTTAATGCTGCCATTTTCTGTTCTGCTTTGACTGAAGCAGAAATGGCTTTTTCAAGTACTTTGGCATCGGCCAGAGCAACACGAGCATAGACGGTATTTCGATACTTATCATGTACTTCAAGCCATTGCCCCGTGCTTACCGCTTTTCCCGCGACATACAGTGGATAATCCCGCACGCTTGTTGTATCTGTCATTATTCTTGATCCCATTATAAAAATTTAAAATTAGACTACTGCATATTTTCCAAGATCACTATATGATTCGCCCATTCGCTGATGAATTCACAACAATTCATTACGGTTTTTGATACTGATTAGGACAATGCAATGAAAATATTAAAAATATCAATGCTTGCTTTAGGGACAAGCTTTTGTGGTCTAGCACAAGCAGATATGATTGGTGTAAAAGGTGATCTTAGCTATTGGAATTACGATGGCGAAGCCAATATGGCTGCGCAAACTTCTGCACCAGATCAAGACCTTGATCGTAAAGGTTCTGCACAAGTTTCGCTTGCATTTGAACACCCGATTCCACTGATTCCAAATGCAAAAATTCGCTATGTAAATTTAAAATCACAAACTGAAAATGAAGTTGCAGGTCAGCCAGTTTATGATTTAAATATCGATCATACCGACTTCATTTTGTATTATGAAATCTTAGACACCATCGTAAATGCAGATGTTGGTCTAGGTGCCACTAACCTCAATGGTGATGTAAAAACACTTGGCTTAAGCAAAACTGATATCGATAAAACGGTTCCTGTGATTTATGGATCAGCTGGGGTAAAACTACCTTTCACAGGCTTAAGCGCTAAAGCTGAGTTGTTATATAGCAACTTTAACGACGCTAAAATCACCGATGCGCAAGCCGAACTACAATACAACTTTATTGACAATCTCTTGGTCGATGTTGGCTTAAAAGCAGGCTACCGTATCTTGGATGTCAAATTAGATGATTACGAAAAAAATGACCTTAAATTTAATTTCAAAGGTCCTTATATCGGCTTAGACATCCATTTCTAAGGTTCGAGCTAAGTAAAAACGGAATCAGTAGATTCCGTTTTTTATGAGCAATCATTGAAGACCGCCACATCGATGTACGCTAAAACCTACAATAATCGCCGCGATTGACGAATATCCTAACCTAAACTTTTCACCTATCATACAAATCATAGAGAGACAGGAAGTCTCATTGAGAATAATAAAACACACAGGACGTGGTCGTTAATAGGATATCAACGACATAAACTGAATATGAAGAAGCCCCGTCAGGATGATGGGGCTTCTTTTTATCTATCATTTTTATAGGTGATTTAAAGACTTTTAAGATACGCAACCACTTCGCTATGCTCTGCCATTTCTGCAAGCTGTAATGCCGTATATTCACTTTTATAAGCCACGTTTGCACCTTTACTCACCAACAGCTTCACTACGGACAAATGATCGTTCTCAGCAGCAGCCTGTAGTGCACTATAGCCTTCTTCATCGGTCTGGTTTGGGTCTATCCCCTCTGCCAATAACTGTTCGACTTGTTCCACATCACCAAGGGATGCCCAATACACTAGCTCAGGAAGATGTAGTTCATCATCATCTTCAGGAAGTGGTGAAAAAGAGTTAAGCTTCATGTGTTTCCTCGGATTTAAAAATTAGTTTTCGCTCCATCACAATCACTGGAGCAACATATTCACTGAGTTCTTTACGATAAAGTTCTACAAAACATTCCTTTGACCAAAATGAAAATGCAGGTTCATTTGATTGAACCACTGCAATTCTCAAGCGATCACATCCCCAAACATGAGCAAGACCCGAAATAAAATGGACTGCTTGCGTGCCATAGCCTAAACCTTGATGAGACTCTATAAACAATAACAGTCCAATAAATACTATTGATGACTCGGGATAACCTTGCAGAATATCCATACAACCAATCATCTGTTCTTTATGATAAATCGCGTAAAAAAACTTTGCAGTAAATGGATGTCCGCTAGGCACAGCTTTTAGATCGTTTCGAGCAGCATTTTTATCTGCGCTATATCCTTGAATAAGTTTAAAGTAATTTGGAGTAGCCTCAAATACAGCTTGGATACTGGCTATATCAGTTTCACTATCAGAGCAGAGAAGACGATAACTCAGCATATACTTAATATCCTGATTTTTTAAATACGGGCAACTTTTTCTTATATCGCATCAAAGCTGTACTCCATTCACCATCGACCAATGGTAGGGCATCAATTCTCTTAAGGATTTAAATAATAATTTGTTCTCAGCTGTACTCACTGCCACGAGAACATCTCCTCCCCAATAGGAAAGACGCTCTTGGCAGATTCCACAAGGTGTTAAAATTAGAATATTTGAATGTTCCGACGCTCTACATATACAGAGGGAATGTGTAATTTTTTCATTGATTTTATGTGCCTCCAAGCATGCCCCGACTTCCATACAAAGTGATAAAGCATCATTTCGTGTTTCAGGAGCAACACTTATCAAAATTTTACCACTCTCAGTGGCGAGTGCAGCAACACCACCCCAGCCTTTAGGATAACGGCTCTCCATAAAAACTTTCGCAGCTTGAAATAACTTTTGTTCCATCGTATCTCCAAACAAAGTCATAACTTCGCAATTCTTATTGTTGATATCTCATAATAGTTGCTTCTACCGTATGGTGATTGGCTTGATGTAGCACTTTAAAACCATGTCGTTGGTAGAGTGAAATATTATGGCTTTCACATTGTAAATAAAGCATGGTTACGCCTAATTCTCTGGCTTTTTCTTTTGCCATAGTAATCATTCGGCTGGCAACACCTTGTCCTCGCCATAAAGGATCAACAAAAATCCCACCGATCCAATGCTCATATTCTGGATAGTTTTTATTCTCTCGTAGCTTCAGTTCTAAGGCACCGATCAATTCATTTTCATGATGAGCTACGATTGCTAAAGGAATAACATCACGATTAGCTGCTTTTTCCAGCACCTTTTGATGCATCATTTCTTCGGTAATCTGTAAAGAGAGATAAGCCCATTCGTTATAGTACCACTTTGCAATTTTTCCAATCGCTTCTGGGTGATCTACGAGCAAAGAAATTTTCATTGTATTTTTAGTTTTGAGAATGATTTAACCGATTTTAGCCAATTTCTTCTCCCCGTTTTTCTCTTTCCAATAAAAAAACACCCCCTCAGCGTAAGCGGAGGGGGTGTTTAGATTTAAAAGCTGGCGATGACTTACTCTCACATGGCAAGTGCCACACTACCATCAGCGCTAAGAGG
>NZ_KB849179.1:2898066-3074194 GCF_000367945.1 Acinetobacter proteolyticus | reverse complement strand
AAATCCTTGTTTCTCAACAAGTTTTTATCTGCATCACCGCCGATGGATGTGCATTCTACAGCATTTCAGACCCAACACAACCCCCTTTTTTATTATTTTCTTTTGCATGTTTCTTTTTTCTACAAATTCAGTGTTTTCGTTGTTTTTATCAGCTATTTACGTATAAAAAGCAGGCTCATGACCTGCTTTTTATTTTTTTCATTGTGAATTAATCAGTGAAAGTCACTCGTGCAATGGCTTTTTTACCTGATTGGATGATTAAAGTGACATTCTCTTTTACAGAGTAGCTCATATCCACCACATTCCAATCAACTTTTACTGCACCACGCCCCACGGCGTCTTTCGCTGCCGCGGCATTTGGGTTTAAACCCGCAACACGAAGAATGGTTGCAATAAATAACTCACCACCAAACTCGCCACGAGAAATGGTCACTTCTGGGGTATCTTCTGGTACCTCGCCTTCAGTTACACGGTTACCTGCACTTTTATGTGCATTTTCGGCCGCTTCTGCATCATGGAAACGTTCAACCAATTCAAGCGCCAAGATACGTTTGATTTCCTGTGGGTTACGACCCGCAGCCATTTCATCAAGCAAAACTTTGATTTCATCCAATGACTTGAAGCTCAGTAGATCAAAGTAACGTTCAATCAAGCTATCCGGCATCGACAGGATTTTTTGATACATTGCCCCTGGGGTATCAAATACACCAATATAGTTGCCTAAAGATTTAGACATCTTATTGACGCCATCTAGACCTTCAAGAATCGGCACAGTAATACACACTTGTGATTCTTGACCATAACGGCCTTGTAGGGTACGCCCCATTAACAAGTTAAAAGTCTGGTCTGTACCACCTAACTCTACATCAGCCTCAAGTGCAATCGAATCATAGCCTTGTACCAATGGATACAAGAACTCATGAATTGCAATCGGTTGATGGTTGTTATAGCGCTTAGTAAAGTCATCACGTTCTAACATACGTGATACGGTTTGTTGACTCGCCAATTGAATTAAATCAGCTGCTGTTCTTTGATTAAACCATTCCGAGTTAAAACGAACTTTGGTTTTATTTGGATCTAAGATTTTAAAAACTTGTTCTTGATAGGTTTTCGCGTTGGCTTCAACTTGCTCACGAGACAACGGCGGACGTGTTGCGCTTTTCCCAGACGGGTCACCAATCATGGCCGTATAGTCACCAATCAAGAAGGTGACTTCATGTCCCAAATCTTGAAAAGTTTTTAATTTATTAATTAGAACCGTATGTCCTAAGTGTAAATCAGGAGCCGTTGGGTCAAAACCTGCTTTTACACGGAGTGGACGATTCTCTTTCAGTTTTTTCAATAAATCTTCTTCAGAGATAATCTCGTGCGTGCCTCGTTGAATGAGAGCAAGCTGTTCTTCGGCTGGCAAGAAATTTGACATCACAAAACCTAAACACATCAGTTATTCAATTTGTGCGATATACTAACATTTTTTCAGCATCTTGCAGGATAAGTTGTATATGAGCGCGATCTATATTGGTGTAATGACAGGCACGAGCATGGATGGTGTTGATATTGTTGCAACTTCATTCGATCCATTAACACTGCATGCCACGCTGACCGTGCCTTTTGAGCCTGAACTACGTGATGAGTTGATGGCATTAACTCTACCAGATGACAATGAAATTGATCGTATGGGCAAAGCGGATGTCGCTTTGGCGCAAATGATTGGGCACGGTATCAATCAACTGATTGAACAAAATAATTTAGACCGAAGCCAAATTAAAGCGATTGGATCACATGGGCAGACCATTCGTCACCGCCCAGAGCATGGTTTCACCTTACAAATTGGTGATCCCAATATCATCACAGAAATCACACAACTGCCTGTAGTCTCGGATTTCCGTCGTCGTGACATGGCCGCAGGTGGTCAAGGTGCGCCTCTAGTACCTGCTTTCCATCAAGCTCTGTTTCAACATGACAGCATTCACCGCGTGATTTTAAATTTAGGTGGCATTGCCAATGTCAGTATGCTGCCTGCAAATAATCTAGACGGCGTTTATGGTTTTGATACCGGCCCTGCCAATATCTTGATGGATGCGTGGTGTCATCGCCACACAGGGCATCCTTATGATGAAAATGGCGATTGGGCAGCCTATGGCAATCCTATTCGTTCTTTATTAGATCGTTTACAGAATCATGAATTTTTTGCCAAAGAGCCACCGAAGAGCACAGGTCGTGAAGACTTTAATTTAGAATGGCTGGATGAGCAGCTCAGCGATTGGCGCAATGATTTGGAATATGACGAACTGGAAGATACCCCAGAAAATGTTCAATCCACTTTAATGAAACTCACTACACGTGCGATTAAAAAAGCGATTTACCGCAGTAAAGAAACGATGCCGACGGGTGAAATCTATGTTTGTGGCGGGGGTGCCTATAACTCTCATTTACTTGAGCAACTCCGTTGGCGCTTACGTAAACACAATTGGTCGGTACAAACCACGGATGCCCTTGATTTAGCTCCGACATGGGTAGAAGCGACGGCGTTTGCCTGGTTAGCCATGCGTTTTGTAGAGCAGCTCAGTGGCAATTTACCTACGGTGACGGGTGCATCCGGTGACCGTATTCTCGGCACCATCACAGCGGTCTAAGACCAAAAAAGCTTCTCAATTGGAGAAGCTTTTTTTACATCAAAAATCCGTTAGATCGAGAACGATGAACCACAACCGCAAGTGGTGGTCGCATTCGGGTTTTGAACTACAAAACGAGAGCCTTCAAGTCCTTCCAAATAATCGACCACTGACCCAACAAGATATTGGTAACTGAGTGAATCAACCAGCATTTTAACATCGCCATTCATAAATTCAGCATCGTCTTCATTGATGCTTTCCGCGAAGTTAAAACCATAAGAGAAGCCTGAACAACCACCGCCTGTTACATAAACACGTAACATAAGATCGTTATTGCCTTCACTTTCGCGTAGTTGGCGAACTTTGTTAGCAGCACTATCTGACAATTCTAGAGCTTGGGCGTTCATGATGGATATTCCTCAGACTTCAATACGTCTTTCATAAATAAAAGACCCGATATGTAGTATAGCATACTCAATATCGGGTCTGTATTTGAAGTTTTAAAGTGCTGTTAAAGACTTTTACACGATTATTTGTAGTTCTCGTCTTGTAAGCCGCATTCAAAGTTTTTGGCATCTTCACGGCAACGGAATTGCCATAACAGTTTCATCATGCGCTTGTCATAGATTCCTTTCGCGGTCAGATTAATACGCGCTTCACGCATTAATTTTTGATAGCCTGGTTTGTCAGAAGCTGGAACTTCCATCCAATATTTTTGTGGAATGTCTGCTTTCATTTTTCCAAGAATGGTAAATGCACGTGGTAATTGTGCCTTCACCCACTCTCGCGACTTTTGGCCAAAACCTGTTGGGAATTTCTCTGGATGAATAATTAAGTTGCCTGTCACTTGCAGAATTGGATAATTCACAATCGCCCCTTTGGTTCCTAAACCCTTATACAGTTCCAAAGGTTTAAAGGCAGCAGCTGGTGCACCAATAATATCCACCTGACCATTATTGAACTTGGCACCAAAGTTGGTGATATCTGAGCTGACGGCTTGTGCACCGACTTGAGAAGCCATAATTTTTTGTGCTTCATCATAATCTAGGACAGCAATTTTCTTGCCAGCAGCTTTAGCCACCGTATTGATATTACGGTCATTTACCAATAAATAGGCATCACCTACAGGAATGACCCCAACCACTTCATATTTACCATTCACCATTGCTTTAGCAAAGGTCGGGCTGGCTAAACCCTGCATCACTTTAACGGCCAATTTAAGGTCAGTAATCGCCCCGATTGCATCCAATGAACCTGTAAACTGGTTAAACTGACGACCACGCATCCCTGTGATGCTGACCCCATCACATTTACCCGCTTTAAAGTCTTCAGCAATCACAGCTTCATTCGTTCCGACTTTAAGCTCAATATCAGCGCCCCAAGTTTTTGCAGCGAGTTGATAATCCTTCATTAATGCATAAACATCGCCACTTTTTCCCACGATATCAAATACACAAATCGTTTGTTTTGCCTGAGTGCCCGCAGAGACCGCGGCGATCCCAGTCGCAAGTAATAAAGTTTTAAACCATTGCATTTTATTTTTCCTTTGCATCTATGCTGATTGTTGTTGCATCCCATCCAAAATCAAACGACTGGCGGTATATCTTTAAATAGGCTTCACCAATGGATCAATGTTTGAATACAGTCATGTTTAATCGTCCTGATTGAAACATCTTTTAAATCTTCAAGATTCCATTTGGTTTTTATATTTTTATATAATTACGAGCTTTGTAAATCAACACAATGGCTTAAATGACATCTTAAAAAAAACAAAAAGCCTAGATAAATCTAGGCTTTAAGTGTTGATTGTGGCAATTCTGGATTATTCACCCGGTAATGCACATTCAAAGTTTGCTTTGTCTACTGAACAACGAGCTTTCTTCAATACAGACATCATGCCTGCATCGTAAATACCACGCTTAGTCAGATCCATACGACCATCACGTAATAATTTTTGATATTTCAAGTTATCTTCAGCACTCAAGTTCATTTTGTATTTGGCTGGAATTTCAGCTTCATAACGTTTGATCATTGAGAATGCTTTTGGAAGTTGTTTCACAAAGTAGTCACGAGATTTTTGACCAAAGCCAGCAGGGAATTTCTCTGGACGAATCACAAGATCTGCAGTCACTTGTAATACAGGGAAGTTAAACATCGCACCATTTGAACCTAAGCCTTTGCTTAATTCTAATGGTTTGTAGGCATAAGCAGGTGCACCGACCATGTCCACTTGACCGTTGTTAAATTTCGCAGCAAAGTTAGAAATATCAGAAAGTACCGCTTGCGCGCCTACGCGTTGTACCATGATTTTTTGTGCATCATCATAACCCAATACGGCGAATTTTTTACCCGCTGCTTTTTCAATTGAGTTAATGCTCTTGTCACGTACGAAAATGTAAGCAGCACCTAAAGGCGCGATACCCGCGATTTCGTATTTATTACCGCCTAAGTTAGTGGTCATTTTTGCTGCATTACGTGCATCAAGTACATAAGTAATCGCACGCTGTGCCACTTCATTGCTTGGTGCGCCGCCCAATGAATCAACTGAACCCGCAAATTTGTTATATGGACGAGCACGCATTGCTGTCATCGCAACAGCAGCACATTTACCCGCTTTAAAGTTATTGTCTGCAACCTGTTCATCCGTGATTGCAAGTAAGTTGACATCAGCGCCCCAGCTTTTCGCTGCGAGTGCCCAGTCTTGCATCATTTTGTATGATTCACCTGACTTTCCTAATAAGTCGAATACACACACATCAATTGCTGCTTGAGTAGAAGCAGATACACCAAAGATCGAAGTTGCTGCAAGAGCAAGTGCAATTTTTTTCATATTTTTCATCCTTTCACAAACTTTATGTTTGTCTCCTTGTTCGAAGCAAATATTAATCATGTTTTTTGAAAAAAAATAGAGCTTCTACTCTATTTTTATGACTAGATTGTTTATTTTTTACCCTCTTTTATCTATTTCTATTATTTTCTTAGGCAATTTTGTTATATCTGCCTCACTTTGTGTATAGATTTATATCTAGGCGACTGTTCTCCTTTTTTATTCACCACTCAAAGTACACTCAAAGTTCGTCCGTTCAACCGTACAACGGGCACGTTTCAACACATTCATCATACTCGCATCATACACGCCTTGCTTGGTTAAATTCATGCGTCCATCACGCAACATTTTTTGATAACGGGTTTTATCTTCATTGGTCAAGGTAATCTTTTTGGCATTCATTCCCGCTTCTAAACGCTGCACCATGGCAAAGTTACTTGGCAATTTGTTCACGAACCACTGTCGAGACTGAGTTCCGAATCCACTTGGGAATTGTGCAGGACGAATAATCAAGTCACCGGTAATATTGACCACGGGAAAATTAAATAATGCACCATTGGCTAAGCCCTTACTGATCTCTAAAGGCTTATAGGCATAGGCAGGCGCTGCAATTACATCCACCTGTCCGCTATTAAATTTTTTCACAAAATCAGAAATATCTGATGGTACCGCTACCAAATCAATGCTTTCTACAATGGCTTTTTGTGCTTGGTCATAATGTAAATAAGCAAATTTTTTGCCTTTGGCTTTTTCAATGGTGTCGATTTTTTTGTCACGTACAAAAATATATGCCAGCCCGACTTGGATAATACCTGCAACTTCGAATTTATCCCCATTCACTGTCGCTGTTAAACGATGTTGATTGCGCTTATCCAGCACATAGCTAATCGCCTTTTGTGCAATAGCATTGCTGGTAACCGCCCCGACCGCATCAACCGAACCTGCAAATTTATTATATTTTCGGGCACGCATGGAGGTCATATAGACCCCATCACATTTGCCCGCATCGAAATCTTTTTCCGCTTTTTCTTCGTCTTGATAAGGAATTAGCTCAACATCGCCCTGCCATGTTTTAGAAGCCAGCTTCCATTCCTCAATCAGTTTATAAGACTCCCCTGCCTTACCCAATAAATCAAAAACGCAAATTTGTTGTTTTGCCTGTACAGGAGTGCTCATGACAAATAGAGCTGTAGCACTCAATGCCCAAAGTCCTTTTTTCATCTTGTTTTCCCTTACTTTGCTATTTTGCACAATTTTCCATCAGTGCTTATTCAATATAGTCAGATTTTGACCAAAAGAATAGCACTTTTATATACATATGTCGGGTTTTCATCTGTTTTAACAGACTTGATCACGTTTTAATGTTTTAGGCCAATATCAACTCAAAAGCAGGATGTTGAGACATCCATCCACTGATGTATTGGTTTATTCACCACCTAAAGTACATTCAAAATTGGTTCGGTCTACTGTACAACGCGCGCGTTTCAGTACACTCATCATGCTGGCATCGTAAATACCACGTTTGGTCAATCCCATACGTGCTTCACGCAAGATTTGCTGATAACGGGTTTTATCCTCGTTACTGAGGTTGATTTTATATTTGGCAGGTAATTCTGATTCAAGACGCTGGATCAGTGCGAAATTGGTATTCAGACGGCTTAGAAACCACGCTCGAGAGTTCTGTCCAAAATTGCTGGAGAATTTTTCAGGACGGATAATTAAGTCCATGGTCATATTCACCGCTGGGAAAGTCATAATTGCACCCTCATTTCCCAGTCCCTTCGACAGCTCTAAAGGTTTATAGGCATAGGCAGGTGCCGCCATAATATCGGCCTGACCTGTATTAAACTTTTTGGCGATATCAGAGATATCTGCAAGTACGGCTTGTCCACCTAGGCTTTTCACCACGATCTTTTGTGCTTCGTCATAGCCCAGCACTGCAAATTTTTTCCCTTTGATTTGCTCAATAGTATTCATCTTCTTGTCTTTGACAAAGATATAGGCCAAACCAATTTGCGAAATCCCTGCAACTTCATAGTTTTCATTATCAACGGTGCTGAGCAAACGGCGTTGATTACGCTTGTCCAAAGCAAAGCTAATCGCTTTCTGTGCAATCGCATAGCTTGGTACCGCCCCAATGGCATCAATCGAACCTGCAAATTTGTTATAACGGCGCGCACGCATTGAAGTCATATAGACGCCATCACATTTGCCTTGTTCAAAATCATTTTCCGCCAACGCTTCATTCTGATAGCTGATCAAAAAAGTATCGCCGCGCCATGCTTTAGCGGCCAAGGCCCACTCTTCCATGGCCTTATAGGCTTCTCCTGATTTCCCCAACAAATCAAAAACACAAATTTTGCTCGCTGCATGTGTTTCTGTATAGCTCCCCAACACCAGCATTGCCCCCAATGCAAGAATTCCCTTGTTCATCCTTAAATCCTATGCTGCTACTTTTAGTCTTGTTGCTTATTTTTTCATATAATTTAAATAATAATCTGATTCGCGTCACAAAAATAGAGCTTTTACTCTATTTTATCATTGATTGCTCAGCTCAATCCGAACAACTTGATCTTAAATATAAAAATTTGCATTCATGGGCGATCACCTTAAAATGCAGCTATCTATTCGCTATTTTGCATGCTCATGATCCAATTTGACCAAGTTTCATTACGCCGTGGTGGGCGAGTTTTATTCCAAAAAGCTTCAATGCAGCTTCATCCGGGCTGGAAAATTGGTCTTACTGGGGTGAATGGTGCTGGTAAATCGACTCTATTCGCTGCATTCTTAGGAGACTTGGTCGCAGATGAGGGCAATCTGACTCGTCCCGCAGTATGGACTGTGGCGCATATGGCGCAAGAAATTAAAGCCTTAGAAATGCCAGCGATTGATTTTGTGCTGTCAGGCGATGAAGAATACTGGGATATTCAAGAAAAATTAGCGCATCCAGATCAACTCAGTAATGATGAGTTAGCCCAACTGCATGGTCGTTTTGACGAAATTCATGGTTATGCAGCACCCGCCAAAGCAGCACAATTGATGGCTGGTCTCGGCTTTCTTGATCACCAATTAAAATTAAATGTCGCGAGCTTCTCGGGCGGTTGGCGTATGCGCTTGAACTTGGCGCGTACCCTTATGAGCCGTTCAGATCTGCTGTTGCTGGATGAACCGACCAACCATTTGGACTTGGATGCGATCTTGTGGTTAGAAGACTGGCTCAAAGCGTATGAAGGTACGCTGGTCCTGATTTCACATGACCGAGATTTCTTGGATGCGATTACCGATCATATTTTGCATATCGAAAATCAAGAACTGACCTTATACACAGGCAATTACTCCACCTTTGAAACCACTCGTAGTGAACGCTTAGCGCAGCAACAGCAAGCTTTTGAGAAGCAGCAAGAAACCCGCGCACATCTACAAAAGTTTATTGACCGCTTTAAAGCCAAGGCCACCAAAGCCCGCCAAGCACAAAGCCGAATTAAGCAATTAGAGCGCATGCAGCAACTCGCACCAGCACATGTTGATACACCATTTACCTTCAGCTTCCGTGAACCGACCAAAATGAGTTCACCTCTGCTGAGTCTGGATGCTGCTACGATTGGCTACGGCGATAAAATCATTGCTGAAAAAATTCGTCTGCAAATCACCCCAAGTTCACGTATTGGCTTACTCGGGATGAATGGTGCAGGTAAATCAACCTTGATCAAGACCCTTGTCGGTGATTTACCACTACTTGCAGGCGAACGTAAGGCCTCTGAACTGCTCAATATTGGTTATTTTGCTCAGCATCAAATGGATGCTTTGGATGCCCATGCCAGCCCAATGCTGCAATTGGCACGTATTGCCGACAAACACATCAGTGAAGCTGCTTTACGTGCCTTTTTAGGTAGTTTTGGCTTTAGTGGCGAGCGTATGGATACGCCATGTGAGAGCTTCTCTGGTGGTGAACGTGCACGTCTGGCGCTGGCACTGATCGTATGGCAACGTCCCAATGTCTTGATTCTGGACGAACCAACCAACCATTTAGACTTGGATATGCGTCTGGCACTGACTATGGCGCTACAGGACTTTGATGGTGCGGTGGTGCTGGTATCACACGAACGCCAATTGATTGCCAGTGTCTGTGATGACTTGTTATTAGTGCATGCAGGTCAATGCACAGAATTTGCAGGTGATCTACAAGACTACGCTAAGTGGTTACGTGAAGCGCGCCAGCAACAGATCAATGCACAAAATGCATCACAGCAGCAAAGCACAACCACCCAAGCCCCTGCCGCAAAAGTAGATAAGGAAGCGCAACGTAAAGAAGCAGCTCGTCGCCGTGAAATGACGCGTCCAATTCGTAAAAATATTGAAAAGGTTGAAGCTCAGATTGAAAAGGTTCAGCCACGCTTAGCTGACATTGAACATGCTTTGGCGGATAGCGCCTTATATGAGGCTGAGCGCAAAAATGATTTGATCAAGCTGATGAATGAACAAAATGAGCTTAAAGCCAAGTTGGAACAGCATGAAGAACAGCTTTTAGAACTGATGATGGAACTGGAAGAATTGGAAAGCTCATTTGCAGATTAAGCCGCTACGTGATTCATACACATTGCTGTTTTGAGTGTGTATGAATTACAACGTTTAAGGTCATTTGTTTAAACAGAATTATTCCCTTTACAGCTTCAAAAGATGCTTCGGATACTTAAAAACACTATGAATAGCATGAAAAATGTCATGAATTTGTCGAGAATTTAAGATAAGGTAAAAATTGGAATTTTCTCAGAAAATTGAGCTTTAGTGTCAGGCTCGATATACTCAGCCCCCACTGTTGTAAATTTATAACTGACGAATGAATCCTGAGGGTTAAATTCATTTTACATTTTTTGTACTTTAATTTGGTGAGTACTCTATTTTGGATCATACAAACTGAATGAATTCTTTAGATTTTATTTTTAATTTTGAACATATTCTACCGGTCTTGGTTCAAGAGTACGGTTTATGGATTTATGCCATTCTTTTTCTGATTATTTTTTCAGAAACCGCCTTTGTTTTTATGTTCTTCCTACCTGGCGACAGTCTATTACTCACCGTAGGCGCATTATGCTCTGTGGTGGAAATCATGCATCTCGGCTATATGATCAGCCTTTTGTTCTTTGCTGCGGCATTGGGCTATATGGTGAACTACCATATTGGTCGTCATTTTGGCGACCGTATTTTCAATATGAAATCACGCTTTATTAAGCAAGAATATCTACAAAAAACTAATGTGTTCTTTCTGAAACACGGCGGAAAAACCATTTTGCTGGCTCGTTTTATCCCTTTTGCCCGTTCATTTGCACCGTTAGCGGCAGGTTCAAGCAATATGAACTATAGCCATTTTGTGATTTATAACATCTTGGGTGCATTACTGTGGATCAGCGTTTTAGTCACAGCTGGATACTTGTTCGGCCATGCATTGATTCAAGTGAGTGACTTTGTAGAGAATTAACCAGACAACAAGACGTTTCACGTGGAACGCAGATAATAAAAAAGCGATGATTATCAATATCATCGCTTTTTTATTTAAAACAGATGCTTAACGCAGTTAAGCATCAATATCTGCATTTAAGGCATTTTCTTCAATGAAGGCACGACGCGGTTCTACGTCATCCCCCATCAAGCATGAGAACATACGATCTGCTTCAATCGCATCATCAATGGTCACTTGCAACATATTACGGTTTTCAGGATCCATCGTGGTTTCCCAAAGTTGCTCAGCATTCATCTCACCCAAACCTTTATAGCGTTGGATCATCATGCCACGACGTGAGTCTTGTAAAATATGTTGCCACACTTGATGGAAACTGCTGACTTGAATACGGCGATCACCTTTTTGCAGATAAGCCCCTTCCTCAAGCAACTTGAACCAGCTCTTCGAGTTTTTCAACAGACGTGCATATTCAGCAGAATTTAACAGACCTGCATCCAATAAATATGAATGTGGTAAGTTATGTACATACACGGTCACACGAGGCCAGTAATGTGCTGATTTCTCACCTTGCGCATTTTCACGTTCAAACGCTTCTAAACTAATTTCTGGACGCAAGCTTGGTTGTAATTTCTCAATTGCAACACGTAATTGCTCTGCCCATGCTTCCACATAATCGCGTTCGTGATTGTGATCCGCTTTAAATGCCTCCAACTCCAGTAAGCCATCAAGCAAGCTTGCAGGATAACGTTGAGTTAAGCGCTGTAAGCTCTTTTGCGAGACTTGATAATCCGCAATCACTCTCGATAAGGCTTCACCAGTAATCGCAGGAGCTTCCGCACTGATATGCAATGAAAGCTCATCAATCGCATTAGAAATCAGGAAAGTTTCCAGTGCTTCATTATCTTTGATGTACTGCTCGTGCTTACCTTTCTTCAACTTGTACAATGGTGGTTGCGCGATATAGATATAACCACGCTCAACCAACTCCGGCATTTGACGGAAGAAGAAGGTCAATAACAAGGTCCGAATATGTGAACCATCCACGTCCGCATCGGTCATGATAATGATTTTGTGATAACGCAATTTGTCTGGATTATATTCTTCACGCCCGATACCACAACCAAGCGCGGTAATCAGCGTACCGACTTCTTGGCTTGAAATCATCTTGTCAAAACGTGCACGTTCAACGTTCAGGATTTTACCTTTAAGTGGCAAAATCGCCTGCATCTTACGGTTACGACCTTGCTTGGCACTACCACCCGCAGAGTCACCCTCGACCAGATACAGTTCCGACAATGCTGGATCTTTTTCCTGACAGTCGGCCAATTTACCAGGTAAACCAGCAATGTCCAAAGCACTCTTACGGCGAGTCATTTCACGTGCTTTACGTGCCGCATCACGCGCACGTGCCGCATCAATAATTTTGCCTGCAATCGATTTTGCAGCCTGTGGGTTTTCAAGCAAATAAGCTGAAAACTCTTTGTTCATGGCTTGTTCAACAGCAGGTTTTACTTCACTCGACACCAGTTTTTCTTTGGTTTGTGAAGAGAATTTTGGATCTGGTACTTTCACCGAAATGATGGCAGTTAAACCTTCACGTGCATCGTCACCGGTGACAGCCACTTTTTCTTTTTTCAGTAAGCTTTCATTTTCCATGTAGCTGTTTAAGCCACGGGTTAATGCAGCTCGGAAGCCTGCAAGGTGGGTACCACCATCTTTCTGTGGAATGTTATTGGTAAAGCAACGGACATTCTCTTGATAGCTGTCATTCCACTGCAATGCAACTTCAACACCAATGCCATTATCGGCATCCGTAGTGAAATGGAAGATTTCGTTGAGATGGGTTTTACCTTCGTTAATATATTTAACGAATTCAGATAAACCACCTTCATAGTCATAAACATGCTCGAGATTGACACGCTCATCACGCAGTACGATACGGACTCCTGCGTTCAGGAACGAAAGCTCTCGTAAACGACGTGCCAAAATATCCACACTAAAAATGGTTTGGCTAAAGGTCAGTTCACTTGGCCAGAAACGAACGGTTGTCCCCGATGTATCAGTTTCACCCACGACTTTTAATGGATATTGCGGATCGCCATGTGCGTATTCTTGCTCATGGATTTGGCCAGCACGGTGAATGGTCAAATGCAATTTTTTAGATAAAGCATTAACAACTGAGACACCTACACCGTGTAAACCACCCGACACTTTATAGCTGTTGTCGTCGAACTTACCACCTGCGTGCAGAATGGTCAGAATCACCTCTGCCGCAGACACCCCTTCTTCAGGGTGAATATCGGTTGGAATACCACGACCATTATCCGAGACGCTGACCGATTCATCTTCATGAATGGTCACCAAAATCTCGTCACAGTGTCCTGCTAAAGCTTCATCGATGGCATTATCCACCACCTCAAACACCATATGGTGCAAACCTGTACCGTCATCGGTATCACCGATATACATGCCAGGGCGTTTACGAACCGCGTCTAATCCACGTAATACTTTAATACTAGAGGAATCATAAGCCTTTTCATTTGTTTGTTCTGTTTGAGAGACTGATTGAGACTCTGAACTCATGGTTACTCCCTAGTAAATATCTAATCTATCCAAAGATGAGGAAATAAAATTATGGCGCAGCAAGACTGACTTGGCCGTGAACAACATGGAACAATTGAAAGGGAATCGACAGATCATGTAAGTGTTTTAATACCGACGCATGGTCTAAGGTGGTCATAAAAACCTGACTTCCCAACTGACTCAGTCGCTCAATTAAACGTTGTTGTGCAGCTAAATCTAACTCTGCTGTCAGATCATCTAATAATACCACAGTTTCCTTGTTACTCGCATGCAGCATTGCAATTTGTGACAGTTTTAATGCCATGATTAACAACTTTTTTTGCCCGCGAGAGAGTACGTCATCGGCATTGCCAAACGGCGTTTTTAAGCGTAAATCGGCACGGTGTGGACCATACTCGGTATAACGGCGATCAAGGTCTTTTTGATGCTGCTGAATCAAGTCCTGTAGCAAGCCCTGCTCGGTATGAAAGCCAGCACTGTATTCCAGTTCAATCTGCAGATTGGGCAACAACTGCTGCAAATCCTCATGAAAAAACTGATTCCATTGCTCAACGATTCCAACCCGTTGTGAGTGCAAAATTTCGCCATAATCACTCAGCATTTTGTTCCACGGCTCTAAATCAGCCAGACTGAGATTAAGCCGTGTTTTGAGTAAACTATTGCGCTGTTTTAATGCACGCGAATAATACTGCCAAGCAAAATAAAACTCAGGTTCCACGTGGAACATTAACCAATCCAGCAATTGCCGTCTGGGTTTAGCGCCGTGATCGATAATATCGGTACTTTGCGGATCGATATGTTGTAAAGGTAATAGTTTTGCCAGCTGACCTTGGGTCGCAATAGTATCGCCATTGACCTTAATCAGTTGCTCGCCAGAAGCCATTTTTTGCATACCAATACGTTCACTGGCCGATTGTGCAAACACAATCGCATCACCTGCCTCATATTGGATGTAATGTTTCGGAATATGGGTGCGAAACGAGCGACCTGTGGCCAATAAATGAATGGATTCAAGTATTGAGGTTTTTCCGGAACCATTGGCCCCGTAAAAAATATTAAACGGTTGCAACCCATTGAGCGCAACCGCCTTTAAATTACGTACACGCTCGATATTTAAACGCGTGATTTGCATGATTTTAAACTCAAATAATCAATGCCAATTAAACACGCATCGGCATGACAACATAAGTTTGATCAGGATGTGCAGGATCTTGAACAAGCACCGACTGGTTGGCCTCACTCATGCTCATTTTTACATCATCCCCGTCTAAAACGCTTAAAACATCTAGGATATATTGCGCATTAAATGACATTTCTAGGGGAGCATCTTGATATTGAATTGCAATATCTTCAACCGCTTCATCTTGTTCTGGGTTATTGGCACGCAACTGTAATGAATCCTGATTAAAATTCAAGAACACACCACGAAGTTTTTCATTACTTAAAATCGCCACACGCTGCAATGATTGTTTAAACACATCATGCGCAATAAAGACATGCTTATCGCCATTTTTTGGAATCACACGGCGATAATCAGGGAATTTTCCATCAATCAATTTCGTGGTAAAACGAACGGTAATATCACCCTGCTCTTTATCACGGCTTGGCGTATTGATAGTGACATTCAATAATTCACGGCCAATCAAAACCGTCAATTGTTCATCTTCAATACTGAGTAAGCGCTGTAATTCACCGACCGCCTTACGCGGAACAATGGCCTGCATCGGTGCTGCTGCTGTTGATGACGCCAACACTTCACACAACGCTAAACGATGTCCATCTGTAGTTACTGTACGTAATTGATTTTGATCAATTTCCAGCAATGTCCCAGTTAGGTAAAAACGTACATCCTGAACCGCCATGGCAAATGCCGTTTTTTCAAATAAACGCTTTAATTCACGTTGGGTAACCTGAACTTGTGTCCCTTGGCTATTTTCAGTGGTCAATAATGGATAATCTTCCGCAGGAAGTGTGCCCAAGACGAAACGGCTGTTGCCTGATTTTAAAATACAACGTTGGTCTTCGGTGATTTGGAGATCAATCAAGGCTGCTGTAGGAAGAGACTTACAAATTTCGACCAATTTACGTGCAGGAACCGTGGTTTCACCCGCTTCCAGGCAAGCCCCTTCTGCTAACGTAGTGCTGGCAACCAATTCAACTTCCAAGTCAGAACCTGTAATGGTTAAAGCCTGTTGTGTAGTTTGAATTTTAACGTTTGAAAGAATATTCAAAGTATGACGGCGTTCAACAGCCCCCACCACATGGGATAAAACATTGACTAAACTTTCTTTAGCGATTTTCAAACGCACGATTTTATTCCTCTTACAACAGAAGCCGATATGAATGTTAGCAGTGTACTATGCTGCACTTAAAAATAGTTTGCAACTCTGAAAAATAGATTAACTTTGTAACAAGCGCAGTAAATTTTTATAGTCTTCATTAAAAATAGGGTCTTCTTCACGCAAGCTGACCACTTTTTCACAGGCATGCATCACGGTACTGTGGTCACGACCACCAAAAGCCATGCCAATTTCTGGGAAACTATCCCCAGTTAATTCACGTGCCAACCCCATGGCCAATTGACGAGGACGCGCAAAAATACGGGTCCGTTTTGGCCCAATCAACTCTTTTAATGGAATACGGAAGTATTCACTCACGACTCGTTGGATATTTTCCACACTAATGGTACGTGCACGAATCGCCAATACATCTTTGAGAGATTCTCTGACCACATCCAAATCAATCGCGGTGCCTTTAAAACGTGAAATCGCCACCACTTTATTCAGGGCACCTTCAAGTTCTCGCACGTTTGCAACGACTTGTTGGGCAATAAACAAAGCACAATTTCGTGGTAAATCAACACCACTATTTTCAGCTTTTTTCAGCAAGTTCTCGATTCGGGTTTCAATATCCGGTGGTTCAACCCCCACAGATAAACCCCAAGAAAAACGAGAGACTAAACGAGGATCAAGTTCAGTGAGTTCTTTGGGATAGCGGTCTGAGGTTAAAATAATTTGTTTAGACTCATCCAGTAAAGCATTGAATGTATAGAAAAATTCAACAAGGCTTGCTTCTTTACCCGCGAGTAAATGAATATCATCGACCAACAATAAGTCTAAAGAACGGCAATTTTTCTTAAACTCTTCAACCTTACCTTTTTGTAATGAACTGACAAAGTCCTGTACAAAACTTTCTGAAGTCATATACATCACACGGGCATTTGGCTTGGCTTGTAATAACGCATTGCCGACTGCCTGCATTAAGTGGGTTTTACCGAGACCTGTTGGACCATACAAAAATAAAGGGTTGTGTTGAGAAGCGCCTAACTGCGTTAAAACTTTACGGCAGGTTTCAGCAGCCATTTGGTTAGAACGGCCTTCAACAAACAAAGAAAAGGTAAATAACGGATTGAGTTGCCTTTTTTTCGGGATTTTGGTGGCATTTTGACTGGGTTGAACCAGATCAGATTCTTTTTTTACTTTTGTTGGAACAGCAACAGGCGCACTACTTAATGCTGCTGTTGTGGTTGCAGGTTGCTCATTGGAAGACAGAATTGTCCCTGGACGTGAGTCAACCAGAATTTCAACCTGACGAACTCGGCCTTCCGACAATTGTTCGGCAAGAATAGAGATTAGTTCTAAATGGTTATCTTGAATATAACGC
Organism: Acinetobacter proteolyticus; assembly: GCF_000367945.1. Lineage (GTDB taxonomy): Bacteria > Pseudomonadota > Gammaproteobacteria > Pseudomonadales > Moraxellaceae > Acinetobacter > Acinetobacter proteolyticus. Next base: position 3,057,048 of record NZ_KB849179.1, on the reverse strand, counting down.
GTCCAATAGGGGTTTGGTGCGTATAAACGCATCACACCATCAACCTCTTCAGCAACCAAAGGACGAATCCACATCGCAAAGACGTTATCAGATAGCTCTTGTCGCAAGCGAGTTAAGCAGTCTGTCCAGAGCATGTGCATCCCCTATATATCCATTTTTTAAATTCAAAAATAAAAAACCACGCCCCTCATCTTTCAAAGGGGTCGCCATTCTAACCAAGTTATCCACATCTGTCAGGACAATTTATGGGACTTTTGCTGAAAAAGACAGCATTCGTTTATAAATTTAAATTCAAAACCACATGTGCATAACTTTTTGCACAAGCTGTGGATAGTTTTAAGCTCAAAGTTATCCACAAACTATAAAATTGATAAAAACATGCTTATCCACAACATAACTTTATGTTTATTCATAAAAAAACATCGATTTCCACAGAATAAATCCACCCTAATAAGAATAAATTTAAATTTTAAAATTTGAATTTACTTATAGGGTTCACCCGAATTGTGGATAACTGAGCATATCGAAATTTAAATTCAAAATCCAAGGATTAAATTTAAATAAGCAGATGAAATGTTGATAAGCTTGTTTGTAAGCTGTGAATATAGATGAATACTGATATAATTTAAAGAGATAGCTTGTGTATATTTTTTGTTTTCTATAAAAGCATTGGCTAGCGTGTTTCTTTATCGCTGCAAAACAAAGCAAACAAAATGTAAAGTTTTTGATTTTTCATTGACAGCGTAAACATTGCGCAATAAAATCGCGGACCTTTATAGAAAGATCATTTTGGAGTTTCGAAATGAAACGTACTTTCCAACCATCTGAATTAAAGCGTAAACGCGTTCATGGTTTCCGCGCTCGTATGGCTACTAAAGCAGGTCGTCAAGTTTTAGCTCGTCGTCGTGCAAAAGGTCGTCATAGCTTAACTGTTTAATACTGTTAAGCTGACCAGACTTGGGTGATGACACTTTACAGTTTCGGCACTGAATCTCGTATTCGTTGTGCCGCTGATTATAAAAGTGTATTTGATGGTGCGCTTTTTAAAGTGCATCAGCCCCATTTCCTTTTTTTAGCAAAATTAACCGAACAGCCGAAAAGCCGTTTGGGTATTGTCGTTGCTAAAAAAAAGGTACGTCGTGCACATGAACGAAATCGAATAAAACGTCTTGCTCGGGAGAGCTTTCGTTTACATCAAGCGCAATTTAATGCTGATATCGATATTGTGGTGATGCCTAAAGTAGGTATAGAAGCAATCGCAAATCAAGAATTACATCAACAATTAGATTTTGCTTGGCAAAAATTACAACGCTTAGCAAAGAAGCATTCCAAAGTCGTTGTGACATCCCTCCAAAATTAGAGATCTCCAATGGTACGTTTACTGCATTGGTTGATAAGATGTTACCAAATCGCAATTAGTCCATTATTGGGTCCTCGTTGTCGCTATATTCCCACTTGTTCGCAATATGCAATCGAAGCGTTGCAGACACATGGCGCGGTCAAAGGTGTATGGCTATCGACTAAGCGAATTTGCCGTTGTCATCCTTGGGGTGGGTCAGGCTATGATCCAGTGCCTCGTAAAGCAGTTCGTTTTATTTCGTTTCATCAAATAGATTCTCAAATGCATCACGTTGCTGTACCCTTTCGTGATCGTTTATTCAAGCAAAATCTCTCTAACCATTTGGGATTATAGATATGCAACAATGGGCCAGATTTGCAATTCTTGGAGCCATGTTTGTTACCGCATATTTGCTTATTTTGGCTTGGCAAAAAGATTATGGTCATGCTGCACCAGCACCGCAACAACAAGCGGCTGCTGTGACTGCACATGAAGTATCTGCAGATTTGCCAAATGCTCAAAATGCAACAGCGGCTTCAGACTTGCCACAAGCAAATGTGACTGCATCACAAGCCACAGAACATAATACATCTGTGAGTCAGCAACTGATTTCAGTACAAACTGATCTTTATCACCTGTGGATCAATCCCAAAGGTGGTGATATCGTCCGTATTGAATTGTTAAGCCATGATGAAAGCAAAGACAGCGACAAACCGTTTGTCATGCTGGAAAGTGATGCGAAACGTACTTACGTCGCTCAATCTGGTTTAATTGGTTTAAATGGACCAGATAGCAGCCGTGGCGGTCGTCCAATGTATGATGTTGAAAAAACAGCATATACCTTGGCTGATGCGAAAAGCGTTGCGTCGAAAGATGGTAAAACACAGCAAGTGTTGACTGTGCCGTTGGTATTTAAAACACCTGAAGGTGTGGAAGTGATCAAATCGTTCACCTTCACGCAAGGCGATTACCCAATTACCGTTAAACATCAAGTCATTAACCGCAGTCAGCAAAACTGGCAAGGTCAAATGTTTGGTCAGTTAAAGCGTGACAATTCGGATGATCCAGGTAAGTCTTCACAAGGTATTTTCACCTTGGGTACTTATCTTGGTGGCGCTTGGGGTACACCAGATGCGCATTATAACAAGTTAAAATTTACCAACTTTAATGACGAAAAATTAAATGTTGAAGCCAAAGGCGGCTGGGTTGCCATGGTTCAGCATTATTTTGTGAGCGCATGGATTCCTGGGAATTTAAAACTCACTCAGGCCGATGGTCAACCATATAATGCAAAATTAGAGTCACGTCAGTCTACGGACGGCATGAATATCATGGGCTTCACCTCTCCAGTGATCAATGTACCTGCAGGTACTTCAATGGAAGTGGATGCTAAACTGTATTCAGGTCCAAAAATCCAATCTGAACTCAAAGACTTAGCTGCTGGTTTAAACCAAACTGTTGATTATGGTTGGTTATGGCCAATTGCGAAATTATTGTTCTTGGGCTTGCAATTCTTCCATAACATTATTGGTAACTGGGGCTGGTCAATTATCTTATTGACGATCTTGGTGAAGTTGATTTTATGGCCACTTTCTTCAAAAAGTTATCGTTCGATGGCGAAAATGCGTGTGATTGCACCAGAAATGCAACGCATGAAAGAAGAATTTGGTGAAGACCGCATGCGTTTCTCGCAAGAAATGATGGCGTTATACAAGCGTGAACAAGTCAACCCGTTGTCTGGTTGCTTGCCATTGCTGTTACAAATGCCGATTTTCTTAGCCTTGTATTGGGTATTGATGGAATCAGTTGAACTCCGTCATGCACCGTGGTTAGGCTGGATTCAAGATTTATCTGCGATGGATCCATGGTTTATCTTGCCGTTGATCATGGGTGTGACCATGTTCGTTCAGCAAATGTTGAACCCACAACCGACTGATCCAATGCAGGCCAAAGTGTTCCGTATCATGCCAATCATGTTTACGGTATTCATGTTGTTCTTCCCTGCGGGCCTAGTGCTTTACTGGATCGTCAACAACAGTATTACCATTTTGCAACAATGGTTTATTAACAAAGGTGTCGAAAAAGACCGTCTCAACAAGGTTGAGCCGAGCGCTTAAGTTCGAACTTTTACTGAATAAATCCGCTTAAGATGGTAATCTTAGGCGGATTTTTCTTTGTCTGTATTTAGCGGTTGAACCCAACAACCCTTGCGTTTTTTAGGTGAATTTAACATGCAACATCAAACCACAATTGCTGCGATTGCTACCCCATTAGGTCGTGGTGGTGTGGGGGTGATTCGACTCTCTGGACCGAAAGCTTATGCGATTGCAGAGCAACTGACTCAGAAAAAACTGCCTGCAGCACGCATGGCCGGTTTCCGCCAGTTTTGTGATGCCGATGGCTCGGTAATGGACGAAGGCATTGTATTGTGCTTTCCAAACCCACATTCCTTTACTGGGGAAGATGTGGTGGAACTACAAGGCCATGGTGGTCCAGTCATTCAGAATGCGCTATTAGCACGTTTACTGGATTTGGGGGCGACTGCTGCAAAAGCGGGTGAGTTTTCCATGCGTGCCTTTGAAAATGGCAAGATGGATTTAGTACAAGCCGAAGCGATTGCTGATTTGATTGATGCGACTTCACAAGCGGCAGCACGTTCAGCAGTACGCTCTTTACAAGGTGCATTTTCAACCAAAATTAATACGGTTTTAGAAAAGCTGATTCACTTGCGTTTGCATGTTGAAGCTGCGATTGATTTCCCAGAAGAAGAAATTGATTTCCTGGCTGATGGCAAGATTTTGGCCTTGTTGGATGATGTACAAGATTCCGTTAAAGCGGTGCAGCAGTCTGCGCGCCAAGGTCAATTGCTTCGTGAAGGGTTACAGGTGGTGATTGCAGGTAAACCAAATGCGGGTAAATCGAGCCTGTTAAATGCACTCGCAGGCCATGAACGGGCCATTGTGACCGATATTGCGGGAACCACGCGTGATGTGCTGCATGAAAAGATCAGTTTAAATGGCTTGCCGATTACCTTAACCGATACTGCTGGTTTACGTGAAACAGGTGATATTGTCGAGCAGGAAGGGATTCGTCGTGCGATTAAAGAAATTGAACAGGCCGATTTATTACTGCTGGTCTACGATTTAAACCAGGGCGATGAACCGTTACAGCTGGCGCGTGAATATTTTGCCGATCATCTTGAGCCGAAACGTTTACTGTTGATCGGCAATAAATGTGATTTAACTGGTCAGGATGCGACTTTAAGTGATTATCAAGGCTTCCGTCATATCAGCGTGTCTGCCAAACAGGACATGGGGGTTCAGGCGCTCATAGATGCGATTACAGCGCATGCAGGCTTCCAACCTGAGGAAGACACCTTTATCGCCCGAACACGTCATTTAGACGCAATGAAGCGTACTCAGCGCTATCTTGCAGAAGCACGTGAGCAACTCGTTGTGTTTAATGCAGGTGAACTGGTAGCTGAATCATTGCGCCTAGCACAAAATGCACTAGGTGAAATCACGGGTGATTTTAGTGCGGATGATCTTCTCGGGAAGATTTTTGGTTCGTTCTGTATTGGTAAATAATCAGTTAAATCAATTATTAATGGCTTGGTTTGTGTTGCAATCCAAGCCATTGCTTATCAACCTTCTTCTTGTTCTTCCTCTGTTTTTTGTTCTTGTACCACATTTAACGCAGTCATCATTGCAACGGGTGCGCCTTCTTGGCGAGTACTTTTCAGCTTGATCTGTAAACGCAATTCATTGACTGAATCTGCATTGCGTAAGGCTTCATCATAGCTAATCGCGCCTTCGTTATACAGCTCAAATAAGGCTTGGTCGAAGGTTTGCATACCCAGCTCACGCGATTTGCTCATAATCTCTTTCAGTGCGTGGAACTGCCCTTTGAGGATATTGTCCGCAATCAATGGCGTATTCAACAAAATTTCAATTGCAGCACGACGACCTTTGCCATCTTGGGTACGTACCAGACGTTGTGAAATAATCCCTTTCATATTGGATGAAAGATCCATCAGCAATTGATTACGACGCTCTTCTGGGAAAAAGTTAATAATTCGATCCAATGCTTGGTTGGCATTGTTGGCATGTAATGTACCTAGACACAAATGCCCTGTTTCCGCAAAGGCAATCGCATGTTCCATGGTTTCTGTGTCACGGATTTCACCAATCAGAATCACATCCGGTGCCTGACGTAGCGTGTTTTTCAAGGCATGTTGCCATGAATGACAATCAACACCGACTTCACGATGGGTAATCATCGATTTTTTATGTTTATGCACATATTCCACTGGGTCTTCAACCGTAATGATATGCCCCGCTGAGTTTTCATTACGATGGTCAATCATGGCCGCCAAAGAGGTTGATTTTCCTGAACCTGTACCCCCAACAACCAACACCAGACCACGCTTTTCCATAATCACATTTTTCAGCGATTCTGGCAGTTTTAGTTTCTGAAAGGTTGGAATTTCTGAGGTAATGGTACGAATCACCATGCCGATTTGTAGCTGCTGTTTAAACACATTGACACGGAAACGGGATACATTGGGCACATTGATTGCGAAATTACATTCCCATTCGGTTTCAAACTCTTGGCGCTGTTTTTCATTCATCAAACTATAGGCAAATAGTTTGGTTTTATCCGCGGTGAGTGCCTGTTGCCCCAATGGACGCATTAGGCCTTGCAATTTAATGCTCGGTGGAAAATCTGCGGTAATAAATAAATCAGATCCCCCATATTCCACTACTTTACTAAGCATGTGAAACATAAAGGTTTTTGCTTCTTCTAATAGTTCCGCGTTATACATTGAGCTACCTAAATTTTAACAATGAAGCGAAGTTCATTGCTGTAATACGATGATAATCATCCCGATAGGGAAACATTTTTTTGTTTCTTGAAAATGAAGGATGATAGATTAATGCGACTCGATATGGAGCATTTTATTCCATCATCTTCATGGTGTTACTGAATGATGCGAATTATTCCAAAAAGCGAGGTATTGATCTATGTGCTTTTTAAAATCATTAAATAATTATCAATATGATGGACCTAAATTGTCAGTTTTTTACCGAATACATCGTTTGCAGCAGAGATTTTGGTGGATATGAGCGAAATAACGGGACGTTCCACGTGAAACATCGCGAGAATGGGTAGAGTTTTGGTTGTTGCTCGGTAAGCTGTGCTGTTGAAGAAATCCAAACTGATTACAATAGCTGCTGATTTTTGAATTGAGTGTCAGACATGTTAAAAAAAATTGGGATGTTCTCATTATTGAGCTGTATGTCAGCGATGAGCTTTGCCAACGTAGACAGCTTAAAAAGCAATTTAAATAAGCAATATCCCAATATCCAAGTCAGCAATATCCAACCCACAGAAATGACCGGTTTATATAGTGCCAGTCTGGATAATCAGATTATTTATTTGGATGAAAGTGCGCAACATATGTTTGTGGGTTCAATGGTGCGTCTAAAAGATCAAAAGAACCTCACCAAAGATTTAGTTATCCAACAAAATTCGATTGACTGGAAACAACTGCCTTTTAAAGATGCCATTAAAACGGTTAAAGGCAACGGTAAGCGTGAGTTAGCGGTGTTTTCTGATCCAAATTGTCCATATTGCAAAAAATTAGAAGCTGAACTGGACAAGCTGACTGATGTGACAATTTATACCTTTATCTATGCCTTAAAACCCCAATCGATTGCGGTGTCAAAATCGGTGTGGTGTGATGCCAATCCAGCTTATGCATGGAAAAACTTGCTCCAAAAGAATGTGCAACCGAAAGAAAAAAGTTGTGCCAACCCGATTGAGCGTAACCTCGAACTCGGCCGTAAACTTGCGGTGGATGCCACGCCAACCTTGATTTTCTCAAATGGTTTGAAAATGGTGGGTGGACGCAGTGCTGAAGAAATTCAGATGATTTGGAAAGAGCTCGGACTTTAATCAAAAAGCTCCCCAATCATCGTTTAAAATGAATGGGGAGCCTTTGGAAAGAGCTTAGCTTTTCTTGGTGATGAGTTTATAAAGGAATAAAATAATCACAGCACCCAGAACGGACGCAATAAAACCTGCTGCCGAATTTTCAGCATATAAGCCAAGTAAACGTCCACCGTAGGTGGCGAGTAATGAACCTGCGATACCTAATAAGGTCGTGACAATAAAGCCAGCTTTGTCATCACCCGGATGTATTGCACGTGCAATTAAACCAGCAAAAAAACCAACAACAATGGCTACAATCAGAGACCACATTATCTTTTCTCCTTGTTTTAAAAGCGGTATTTCTTATTATCCTGCTTGATTCGAGCGTACTTTGTCTGTAGTGGATTGCCTATTTATGTCGTATTTTTGTGCATTCTTTAGCAGGCTTTGTTTAATCACAAAGCATAAAAAAGGCACCCTAAGGCACCTGAGTAAAGTTCATGAACATTGATAAAATGCCAGTAACTGTCTACTCATTAAAGACCGATTTCACCAATAAATGGCAGATGACGGTACTTTTGATCGAAATCTAAACCATAACCGACAATAAAGCGATCTTCGACTTCGAAACCGAGGAATTTGACTTCTAACGGAATTTCACGGCGTGATGGCTTACTGACCAACGTACACAATTCAATCGAGTTTGGGTTACGTGTTTTCAGCATTTCAACCACTTTGCTGAGGGTATTACCTGAGTCGATAATATCTTCGACCACTAGCACATCTTTACCGTGAATTTCGCCATCAAGATCTTTTAAAATTTTGACATCACGAGAGGAAACGGTTCCACCACCATAACTAGACACGGTCATAAAATCGAGTTCATGTGGTTTGTCGATGGCACGGCATAAATCTGCCATAAAAATGACTGAACCACGTAATAAGCCGATCAGTACCAGTTCTTTATCACTTTGAGCATAGTGTGCATTGATTTTGTCGCCCAGTTCTTTCACTTTGGCTTGAATCTCTTCACTTGAAATCATAATGCGCATTGCAATGGTCATCGGTAGATTCCTAAAACTTAAAAACGGGAAAATAAAAAAGGTGTTGACCTGCAACACCTCGAAATCTTGAGCTAATCCGCCAATTTTAAAACAAAATCATCTTTCATGCACCTTTTGATGATGAAGAATATGTTTCATTTTGAGCAGATGCACGGTCACGTTTTAACAGAACAGCACATCCGACGGCCAATATGACCCATCCAAGTTTTTGTTTATTTAAATGTTTCGCTTTGGCTGTAGGCTTTTTGTCCATAGATATAGGTTGCCTCAATATTTCGGTCATCGCCCATGGTGAATAAAGCGAATAGGCTGTCATCAACCGATTTTGAACGGGACTGACGCAGTTGCTGCAATGCGGTCGGTTTCAGGTTCAGCACCACAAAATCGGCTTCTTTTCCGAGATTGAAGTTACCGAGCTTGTCATCCAGATGCAAGGCTTTTGCTCCGCCTAAGGTTGCATGATAGAGCGACTCAAACGCAGACAGTTTATCACCTTGTAGCTGTTGAACCTTGTACGCTTCATTGACGGTTTGCAATAAGCTAAAAGAGGTCCCTGCCCCAACGTCGGTGCCAAGGCCGACTTTAACCTGTTGTTGCCAAGTTTTGTTCAATGGGAATAAACCGCTACCCAAGAATAGGTTTGAGGTTGGACAGAAGGCAATTGCAGAATCAGTCTCATGCATGCATTTCCATTCAGCATCTTCTAAGTGCACACAGTGTGCGAATACCGAGCGCTGGCCAGTTAAACCATAGTGATGATAGACATCCAGATAGCCCTTTTGCTCAGGGAACAACTCTTTTACCCAAGCAATCTCATCTTTATTTTCACTCAAATGGGTATGTACATACACATCTGGGAATTGTGCTTTGAGTTGGCCTGCTTTTTCGAGTTGCTCAGGCGTTGATGTTGGCGCAAAACGTGGGGTAATTGCATACAGCGCACGACCTTGGCCATGCCACTTCTCGATTAATGCCTTAGAATCCTCATAGCTGCTGTCTGCAGTGTCGCACAAGGCTTCGGGTGCATGACGATCCATCATCACCTTACCCGCGATTAAGCGCATCTGGTGCTGTTCTGCGGCCTCAAATAAGGCATCCACCGATTCAGGATGTACCGTACAGAACACCAATGCTGTGGTGGTGCCATTTTTGAGTAGTTCATTGACAAAGAATTGCGCAATTTCTTTCGCATAGGCTTGGTCTTTGAACTGGATTTCGGTTGGGAAGGTATAGGTATTTAACCAGCTTAAAAGTTGCTCGCCGTAGGCCCCGACCATTTCAGTTTGTGGAAAGTGAATATGGGTATCGATCATGCCCGGGATGATCAACTGTTCTGGATAATGTTCAATTTTAACGTTTGCAGGAAGATGGGTTTGAGCGTCGTTCCACGTGCCAAACCAGCGAATTTTGCCCTGTTCAGTGATCATGACACCATCTTCGAGATAGCGCACTTGATCGGCAATTTCAGCAGCTTGGGAAACGGTTTTTTGAATATCTAAGAAACGACCACGAATCACCGTGATTGGAGTAGCCAAAGTCATAACAACCTACAATTTTACTTTTTTCGGTTGATTGTACCTGATTTTGCCAAAGTTACTGGATTATTCGTCTAATTCGTAGGCTTAAAAGGTATATAAATGTGACTCATAATTTAAATCAACTCAGTTTAGGGGAGATCGAAATGTATGTCTTATCTGGGGGAAACACAGAGACAGAGCAAAGCAATCGAAGCAAATTGTTTGATCTGATTATGCAGTCCCCTGCTTTGTATGGGATGTTGCAGCAATTGGCTCAATTACATCCTGCAGCTTATTTAGGTGCAGGCGTGCTTCGGAATACCGTGTGGGCGCATTTACATGGTCAAAGCTTTGACTTGAACAATTGCGATATCGATGTGATTTATCATGATGCAATGCAAACAGATCAGTGTTTGCAAAAACAGTTGCAGCAAGATTTAGAGCGTATCTTTCCTGAACAGCAATGGGATGTGGTGAATCAGGCCTTGGTGCATACTTGGTATGGTCAGGACAAGGCAGAAAACATTCAACCCCTACTATCGCTTGAACATGCTTTGTCGCTATGGCCAGACACAGCAACTGCGATTGCAGTCAGGTTAAACTGCGCTGGAGAACTGGAGCTGATCGCACCCTTTGGCTTGTATGATTTATTTGCACTGAGAATGCGTTGGAATCCGGCATTGGTCAGCTATGACACATTTAAACAACGGGTTGAATCCAAACAGTGGTTACAGCAATGGCCTAAATTGCAATTAGTGGATGATGCTCAAATAAAAAAGGGCCTTCATTGAAGACCCTTTGGAAATGTTTTGTGTTTATTGTTCTTGGCGTTTGTTATGACGTAACGAGAGATAAGCGGTGATGCTCAACACCAGGACGATAAAGCCTAATGAGATCCAGATTGGCATGTGGAATACATCGAGCAATAACATTTTTGCACCAATGAACAATAAGATAATGCCCAAACCATACGGTAAGTAATGCATTTTGCTTGCCGCACCTGCCAATAAGAAGAACATCGCGCGTAAGCCCAAAATTGCCATTAAGTTTGCGGTTAACACAATGAACGGGTCACTGGTCACAGCGAAAATCGCCGGAATAGAATCCACCGCAAAAATTACATCAGACGCTTCTACCAAGATTAACACCAAGAACAAAGGCGTTGCCCATAATATACCGTTCTGACGAACGAAGAACTTATTGCCTTCTAACTGTGGGGTAATCCGCATGTGTTTGCGTAACCATTTCAGGATTTTGATATCTTCAATATTGGTGTCTTCTTCATCCTGTCCTTTCAGGAACTTAAAGCCTGTGTAGACGAGGAACGCACCGAAGATATACAGCACCCAAGAGAACTCTTGTACGAACCAAGCACCAATAAAGATAAAGATGGTTCTTAAAATGATTGCACCAAGTACGCCGTAAAGCAGGATTTTACGCTGGAATGCTGGAGGAATTGCAAAAGCCGCAAAAATCATCAGCCAGACAAAGACGTTATCAATTGCCAGCGATTTTTCCAGTAAATAACCCGCAAAGTATTCCATGGTTTTTTGGTTGGCGATGGTTGCGCCAACGGTTTGTTGTAGATACAACCACAAACCACCACCAAAGATCATGGCAACGGTGACCCAAGCAATACTCCAGTAAGCCGCTTGCCTGATGGGTACATCTTGGTTTTGTTTTTGTTTAAAGCCTAAAAAGTCGACCAGTAGCATGACCGTTACGATTCCAAAGAACGCAACGTACAGCCATAAATTACCGATAGTTTCCATCACAACTCCCTATCTGGCAAATGGACATAAAAAAACCTTGACCAGTTGCCAGATGAATTAAATAAAACATCTGTTTCAACATGATCAAGGTCTTGCCTACATCACGATCGTTTGTGATGCTCAGAGTCCGACTTTTTGCAAAGTGTAATGACGAAACTCTGACACCTAAATTGTTCAGTTTCACAACCTAGGCTTGGAGGAGGCTACTCCCCTTGTCAAATTCTGTTATGGATGATGACATCCAAAGATAGGCATAGAATTACATAAATAATCGATATAAGCAAACTTTGAATGCATAAATTTTAAACATTATTTTTATCTGGGTGAGATAGGAAAATTCCTCAACTTGGATTAATTTAAACTCGAACTGCTTTGTAACGTGATGAGAATAAAAAAAGATGAGTCCTGCAAAAATTCAAGATAGATTACGAAAGCGACTTGCACCGCGTGATCCAACCGAAGCCCACCGAGCCGCGACACCCTTAGAACTGTTATTTGACCTGATTTTTGTGGTCGCGATTGCAACCGCAGGACAGCAACTCCATCATGCGATCATTGAAGCTCATCTATGGCATGCTTTACCGACCTATTTCATGGTGTTTTTCGCCTTGTGGTGGGCATGGATGAATTTCACATGGTTTGCCTCAGCCTATGACAATGATGACTCGCTGTATCGCTGTTTGACCTTTGTGCAAATTGTTGGCTCATTGGTGATGGCGGCGGGTATCCCCGCAGTGTTTCAAGAACATAATTTCGATGTCATTATCATTGGTTATGTGATTATGCGTTTGGCTTTAGTGACCCAATGGATCCGTGTTGCCAAGCATGATCCTGAACGAAGGGTAACGGCTTATCGCTACGCTGTTGGCATCGTCTTGGTGCAGTTGGGATGGTTGATTGGCAATTTTAGCGCCATTCATATGACGCCTTTGCTGTTCCTTATTCTGGTTTTGGCTGAACTCGCCGTACCGCTATATGCGGAAAAGCATGCGATAACGCCATGGCATCCACATCATATTATAGAGCGCTACAGTTTGCTCACCATCATTGTACTAGGTGAATCCATCATTGGCAGTTTTGCTGCAACGCAAGAAGCTTTTTCTAATCATGATGTCAATTTTAAAGAAATCTTTTTAGTGATTGGCGGACTATTGATAATGTTTGCCATGTGGTGGATCTACTTTGATCGCAGTCATCATCACCATCAACGTCGTGGAGTACAGCCTTTTTTATGGGGCTATGGTCATTTTTTTATCTTTATTAGTATCGCAATCTTAGGCGCTGCTTTAGCGGCGGCGGTTGATGTTTCAACTCAACATGCCCATATTTCCAGTCAAATGATGGGATGGCTGATCGCTGCCTGTCTGGCGATCTATAGCACGTACATCTGGTTGTTTTACGAGGCCTTTGATTTATCGGGCTGGCGACGCTGGCTTTATCCAATCACCATTTTGATCCTTTTCACGATTCCTATGTTTTTTGCCGATATTGGTTATATCGTTTTTGCGATGGCCGTGGTTTATATTCTGCGTCTTGTCATTTCCAAAATGTATTTGATGAATTGTAATGATGAGCAGGCGGCTGCAAGCAAATAATGCAAGTCTTGCAGCACTTATCTTTATAGAGCTGGAACAAGCGCGAAACGAGATACACGCGCTTGTTTTAAGCAAAGATTTTTAGAATTTCTGTGCGTAAGAATTGATGGCGTGAATTATGTTTCACCTGCTCATGCCAATACATCCCCATATTGATTCTAGGAAGTTCAATCGGCAGTGCATGAATGTGTAAATTATCTGAATAATGCAGATGTTTGAGAATACTTTGCGGAATGGTCAAGATCGCTTTCGGATATTGAGCCAAGACTTGCAGCGCCGTTGCATAGTGTTGGCAACGCAGAAAAATCTGCCGCGACAGTTGCTGCCGATTGAGATAAATATCTTCTAGTAGTAAGCCTGTGCGCCGTGACGATACCCCAATGTGTGGTGAGGATAAATACAGGGATAAATCCATGTGCTGCTGTTGGGTACACACCACAAAATGGTCTTCGATCAGGTTTTCAAATTGCACATGTGCCTGCTGCGGTTGTACCAGATCAATCACAAAATCAATTTGTTGGGCGGAGAGATCCGCCAGCATGTTTTTACGATCCAGTTTGGAACTCAGAAACTGAATATCCAGATTCAATTGGGCAAAATGATGGACCAGTTGCGGGAAAATAATCGGTTCGATTTCATCGTGAATGGCAATTTTCAGGCTTTGCAGCATGCTCGGCATAAAGTCCTGCTGAGGCACAGCTATCTGTTGAATCGCCAGTAATGCCGTTTGAATCGGCTGATAAATTTGCTCGGCATAGGGCGTGGGCAGCATCTTTTGCCCGCTACGCACAAATAGATCATCTCCGAGTTGTGTGCGTAAGCGTTGTAAGGCATGGCTGACCGCAGATTGGCTGATACAGAGCAGTTGTGCGGCTTTGGAAATGCTTTTTTGCTCAAAAATGGCAATAAAAAGTGGATATAGATTGATATCGATGCGATGAAAGTGCGCCACTTCCAGTGGGCTAGTATTATGAATTTGATTCATAGTTTTGCATAAAATAAAATCATTTCATTCATAATAAATTTTCGCTTATGGTGATGTAAAGCAGCGAATCAATATTCGCCATATTTTTACCTTGAGGGAAATGATGATGTTTGCATTGTCTGAACGCGCACAGGATTTTATTGCACGAACTAAAGCCTTTATCCAACAAGAAATTGAACCGATCGAAAAGACATTCTGGGATGAAGTCCATCATCGCAATGTTGATGGTGACTGGACTAAGTGGCAGTGGCCTGAACAATTACAACAATTGAAAGATAAGGCAAAAGCGGCGGGCTTATGGAATATGTTCTTACCTGATGCTGAACTGGGTGCAGGTCTATCAGTACAGGAATATGCACATATTGCGGAACTCACAGGACGTAGCTTACTTGCACCGACAGTGTTCAACTGTAACGCGCCTGATAGCGGCAATATGGAAGTGTTATGGCGTTATGGCAGTGACCAGCAAAAACAACAATGGCTGCACCCCCTGCTCGCTGGCGAAATCCGTTCCGTATTCTGTATGACTGAACCGGCGGTGGCATCCAGTGATGCAACTAATATGCAAGCCACGGCAGTGATTGAGGGTGATGAGATCGTCTTGAATGGCCGTAAATGGTGGTCATCGGGTTTGGGAGATCCGAATGCCAAAGTGATTATTTTCATGGCTTATACCCCTGACCCAAACAAAGACCGTCATCATCAACATTCAATGGTATTGGTGCCGATTGATACGCAAGGCGTGACGATTGAACGGATGTTGCCTGTATTTGGGGATTATGATGCGCCGCATGGGCATGGACAGGTTAGTTTTGACAATGTGCGTGTACCCGTCAGCAGCTTTATTGGTGGCGCAGGCCAAGGTTTTGAAATTGCCCAAGGTCGTTTAGGGCCAGGGCGGATTCATCATTGTATGCGTTGTATTGGTGCTGCTGAAAAAGCCTTGGAGTTGATGATTGATCGAGGCATGTCACGCAAAGCTTTTGGCAAAGAAATTCTGAAACTGGGCGGTAATTTAGAACGCGTTGCAGATGCGCGTGTGCAAATCGATCAAGCGCGCTTATTAACGCTGTACGCCGCTTATAAGATGGATACGCTGGGCAATATGGCGGCATTAACCGAGATTTCTGCGATTAAAGTGGTGGCACCAAGCGTATTGCAACATGTAGTCGATATGGCAATTCAAATCCATGGTGGCGAAGGTGTTTCACGCGATACCCCACTGACTGCATTTTTTAATCAAGCGCGGAGTTTACGTTTGGCCGATGGACCTGATGAAGTCCATAAAGGCATGATTGCCAAATTAGAACTGAAAAAACGTGGCTATGCTCGTTGATAAGGAAAATACAACAATGACAATGATTGATATCGGTGGACAGATTCGTCACGGTGAAGAACTGGATATTGCAGCGGTTGAAAGCTGGTTAAAAAAACAAGGTGTAGATCTGCAAGGACAGGCACAAGTGACCCAATATTCAGGTGGCGCATCGAATTGGACCTATCGGCTGCAGTATGACAATGCAGACCTGATCTTGCGTCGTCCACCTAAAGGGACCAAAGCCAAATCAGCGCATGATATGGCGCGTGAATACAATGTGCAGAAGCATCTTGCGCCGTTTTACCCTGTCCTGCCTGAAATGATTGCACTGTGTCAGGATGAGGGCATTATTGGCTGTGACTTCTATGTCATGCAACGGATCGAGGGCATTATTCCACGTGCCAATTTACCTAAAGATTTACAGTTGGATGAGCCGCAAGTACGGCAGTTGTGTTTGAATGTTCTGGATAAATTGATTGAACTACATCAAGTGCCTTATCAAGGCACAGAGTTAGAAAAATTGGGCAAAGGCGAAGGCTATTGCCGCCGTCAGGTCGAAGGTTGGGATGCGCGTTTTAGTAAAGCACTGACACCAAATGTGCCTGATTTTGCCTTTGTCCGTGAATGGTTGCTGCAACATATCCCTGCCGATGCTAAAACCTGCGTGATTCATAATGACTGGCGTTTTGATAATGTCATTTTAGATCCACAACAACCAACTCAAGTGATTGGGGTACTGGACTGGGAAATGGCAACACTGGGTGATCCGTTGATGGATTTAGGCAGTGCCCTCGCCTACTGGATCCAAGAGGACGATGATGCTTTGATGAAATCCAGCCGCCGGCAGCCCACCAATTTAAAAGGCATGCTGACACGGCAACAGGTGGTGGATTATTATCTGGAAAAAACAGGTTTACGGCCTGACAACTGGGCATTTTATGAAGTGTTTGGTTTGTTTCGTTTGGCGGTGATTGCCCAACAGATTTATTATCGCTATTACCATCAGCAAACCGATAATCCTGCCTTTAAGGATTTCTGGATCATGATTCATGCCTTACATCTTCGAGCTTTAAAATTGATTGCGCAAAACCATCCGCAAGCACGAGCATTGATTGCTGAATATGGTGCAAAACTACAGGATATTTTAAAACGATGACCACAATTTATTTGGTACGACATGGGCAGGCATCATTTGGTGCGGCAAGTTATGATCAGCTTTCAGCCAAAGGTGAACAACAGGCACAGGTCGTCGGTGATTTTTTTAAACAGACTCTGAAGCAAACACCGCTGATTGTGGCAGGTTCGATGCAACGTCATCAGCAAACAGCGCAATTGGCCTTAGCCCAAAGTTTTCAGGATGCAGCGATTCAAACAGAGTCGGCTTGGAATGAGTTTGATCATCAACAGGTGTTTGCTCAATACGAACCGCGTTTTAATCAACCTGAATTGCTGAAACAGGATGTTGAATTGATGGCCAATCCACGTGCTTATCTGGCCAAAATTTTTGATGGCGCGATTGATCGCTGGATTGGCGAGCAATATGACCATGAATATCATGAGACCTGGTTAGGCTTTCAATCGCGTGTAGAAAGTGCTTTGCACAGTTTGTGTCAGCACATTGATGCCACGCAACCCCGTCAGGCCGTGGTGTTTAGTTCTGGCGGTGTGATTTCTGTGGCGGTCGGTCAGGTGTTGGGACTGAATGCCAAACAGATTTTTGCGCTGAATTGGTCGATTGCCAATGCCAGTATAACCACACTGCGCTGGTCAAATGATCGTTTGCAATTACTCAGTTTTAATGAGCATCATTATTTGAAAGCGCGTGATGCTGAACTTTTAACATGGATTTAAAAAATAGGTGGCAGGCATGGCAAAGACGATTTTAATTACAGGGGCAAGTTCGGGCTTGGGCGCAGGTATGGCGCGTGAATTTGCTGCCAAAGGCTACAATCTAGCGCTTTGTGCACGACGTTTAGAGCGTTTAGAAGCCTTACAACAACAGTTGCAAAGCCAGTTTTCGATTCAGGTCAAGATTAAAACCCTGGATGTGACCCATTACGATGATGTGTTTACGGTGTTTAAAGCTTTTCAGCAAGAATTTGGAACGATTGACCGAATTATTGTCAATGCAGGCGTTGGTGATGGTCGCCGTATCGGTAAGGGGCATTTTGATGTGAATCGTGCGACCGCTGAAACCAATTTTATTTCGGCACTGGCACAGTGTGAAGCCGCGGTTGAAATCTTTAGAGCACAAAATAAAGGTCATCTGGTGGTGATTTCTTCGATGAGTGCGATGCGTGGTTTACCCAAGCATTTATCAACTTATGCCGCCAGTAAAGCTGCTGTAGCGCATTTGGCCGAAGGGATTCGTGCCGAGTTACTGCATACCCCAATTAAAGTCTCAACGATTTTCCCAGGTTATATTCGCACTGAATTGAATGAAGGTGCCAAGAAATTACCGTTTGAAGTGGATGAGAAAACTGGAAGTAAGGCTTTGGTGAAAGCGATTGAGAAGGAACCAGTGAAGGCGTATGTGCCACAGTGGCCATGGTTGCCAATGGGCATAGCAATGAAGATTTTGCCGTTAAAATTGGTGAATAAACTGAGTTGATTTGGATGGTTATTGCGGAGTCTTACTGTGGTCTCATTTTAATTTTAGACTAAGCCACTACGTCTTGCACTTCAGTTGAAATATATTTCAACTTCGTTCAGGCTCGACCTACTTTTCTTTCGGGGAAAAGTAGGCAAAACCTGAGGTACGAATAGTAAAGATTAATAATCTTTGCCGTACCGCAAGGTAAAAGCTCTGCTTGAGCAATAAACTACGCACTTTGTTTGTCTTGCGCTAGCCCAAAGCTTTAAGCGCTTTGGTTAGCTCAGGTTGTGGATGACGTTTACGCGTATCATCTTTCTTGTCGAACTCAGATTAAATTAATTTCTTGCTGATATTTACTATTGTGACGGCGGCATGGATGCCGCCTGTTTGGCAGGGGTCACATGGATGTACCCTCTGCCAAACAAAGGATTTTTGCTTACTTTTCATCCCTGAAAAGTGAGATATGCCTATACAAAAGATATAGGTTTTTTCCTAATAAATGAAGCCGTGCAATACCTGTATTTACTAAGACAAAGCCCTAATCAACTTTTGGTGTAAACCACCAAAACCACCATTGGACATGATCACCACAGCATCGCCCTCACCTGCTTCATTGACCACACGGGCAATGATGTCATCTAGAGAACGGCTGACTTCAGCCTTGTTTGCTGAAGCTGAGATCACAGGTTGTAAATCCCAATCCAAGCCCTCTGGCTGATACCAGATCACTTCATCCGCTAAACGTGCCGAATGTGCCAAACCATCTTTATGGCTGCCCATACGCATGGTGTTAGAACGTGGTTCAATGATCGCCCACAGCTTACGTTCGCCTAGGCGTTTACGTGCGCCGTCAAGTGTGGTTTCAATCGCCGTTGGGTGGTGGGCAAAGTCATCATAGACTTCGATGCCACGCACCGTGCCTAACAGCTCCATACGGCGTTTAACGCCACCAAAGTTGGATAAGGCTTCACATGCCTGTTTAAGGCTGACACCCACGTGTTGTGCCGCAGCAATCGTTGCTAAAGCATTGGCAACACTGTGTTGTCCTGTCATGTTCCACTTCACTTCACCAACCACTTGGCCGTGTTCCAGTACTTTAAAGTGACTGCCATCGGCACTGATCAACTCAGCAGATAAAGCGGCTTGGTCATTTGGTTCTAGACTGGTACGAACCACAGGGGTCCAGCAACCTTGCTGCAAGACTTCATCAATATTGGTTTCAGTGATTGGTGCAATAATACGACCTTCACTTGGAATGGTACGCACTAAATGGTGAAACTGTTTTTGAATCGCAGCCAGATCATCAAAAATATCGGCGTGGTCAAATTCAAGGTTATTAAGAATCGCCGTTTTTGGGTGGTAGTGAACGAACTTAGAACGTTTATCGAAGAAGGCAGAATCATATTCATCTGCTTCTACACAGAAATATTTACCACCACCTAAACGTGCGCTTTCACTAAAACCCAGTGGTACGCCGCCAATCAAGAAACCCGGATTTAAACCCGCTTGATCAAGCACCCAAGCCAGCATGGTGGTGGTGGTGGTTTTACCGTGTGTACCCGCGACACCAAGTACATGTTTGCCTTGTAGCACGTGATCGGCCAAGAATTGCGGGCCAGAAATATAAGGTAGGCCTTGATTCAGCATGTATTCAATCGCATCAATACCACGTTTCATGGCATTGCCGACAATCACAAGATCAGGATGCGGTTGCAAGTGGCTACGGTCATAGCCCTGCATCAATTCAATACCTGCATTTTCAAGTTGAGTCGACATTGGTGGATAAACATTGGCATCTGAACCTGTGACTTTATGTCCTAAATCTCGTGCGAGTAGAGCCAAAGACCCCATAAATGTGCCACAAATACCCAAAATATGCAGATGCATAACGCGCCTTCTCCACTGCTTTTCATACAGCACTGATATCGTATGTATGATTGTCGTTATCAATAAAAATCAAACGCAACGATAGCAAGGCTTGCATGGAAAAGATAGTCAAAATTCGTTGTTGTTGTTTACTTAAAATGATGCAGATAGATGCTAATATTTCAACGGTTTTACTGGCATGCTATTCCCTATTGTTCAACCCTGATTTGGATAAAAGAACACGATGTTGAGCCCGACACTTTTAGCGCTATGTTTGTTGATTATTTCCAACTGTTTTATGACCTTAGCATGGTATGGGCATCTGAAAATTCTGCATGATGCGCCCATTTGGCAGGCGATCTTATTTAGCTGGTGTATTGCACTACTGGAATACAGTTTTATGATTCCTGCCACCAAATTGCTCAACCAGCATGGCTGGAGTTTGGGCGAAATGAAGATTACCCAAGAAGTGGTGACTTTATTGGTATTTGTACCGTTTATGATTTTTCTATTTAAACAACCGTTTAAACTCGATTACATCTGGGCGATGCTGTGTTTAATGGGCTGCGTCTATTTTGTATTTAGAAATCAATAAATCATAATGACGAAAGATCAAATAGAGTCTTGAGGGCTTAGCCCTTGTGATCTTATGCTTCGGATTTATTTGGCAGGATGCAGACAGGCATTTTTTAAAATTTTGGCGAACTGTTGATCTCTTGCTGATTGATTTTCATATTCAAAGGCATAGTCTGTGTCCATGTTGGTACTGGATAAGGCACCATTGGGCTCAAAATTCGACAAGGCATAGCTATAAGTCTCATCATCACAGTACACACGATATTGGGTAATGGCGTAAAGCCTCCCGATCTTTGTTGGATTGACATAATAACCCGTCATTAATACAGGTTCTTTTTCATCGCTATGCGATGAACCTGTGACAATAAACTTCTCGTGCGTTGCTCCAGTCAGTGCATCACTTTTAATTTCGCCGTTATAGCCCGGCGCTTTATTTAAAGACTGAAAGGTTTTTTGAAATTCATCGAGATTTAAATTCACCAAAGCGGCATTGCTGTGCGCCGTAAAAAGTGCCATGAGCAACAGGCTTAGCCGTTTTTTCATGATGAAGGCTCTGATTGAGGTGGTTGTGCCCTATTATTGTAGAAATTCAACGCTATGTCATTGTTCATACGATCAATTTTCCTTATTTGTTAAAAAATCTGTTGATCGTGGTTCAGTTAAATTTTCGTGAGATGAAAAATCAGTCTATAATAATCGGGTTCTGAATCCTCTAAAGCTTGGCTCTCGTCGAGATTTATCTTCTTTAATTTTTGTCTCTGGAACATTAGCAATGAATGCGGCCGCAGCACAAGACGCTCAACCACTTGTTGGAATTATCATGGGTTCTCAATCAGATTGGGCAACTCTCGAACATACTGCCAATATGCTTAAACAGCTTGGTGTCCCATTTGAAGCGGAAGTTGTTTCTGCACACCGTACCCCAGACCGTTTGTTTGAATATGCGGAAACTGCACGTGATCGTGGTATTCAAGTGATTATTGCAGGTGCTGGCGGTGCAGCACATTTACCGGGTATGTGTGCAGCGAAAACTGATTTACCTGTGCTTGGCGTACCTGTGAAGTCTTCGATTTTAAATGGCGTAGATTCATTGCTTTCGATTGTACAAATGCCAGCAGGTATCGCAGTCGGTACTTTGGCCATT
The DNA here is from genome assembly GCF_000367945.1 of Acinetobacter proteolyticus. GTDB lineage: Bacteria > Pseudomonadota > Gammaproteobacteria > Pseudomonadales > Moraxellaceae > Acinetobacter > Acinetobacter proteolyticus. The sequence continues at coordinate 3,035,342 of NZ_KB849179.1, read as the reverse complement.
GGTCAGGCTGGTGCAACCAATGCGGCAATTATGGCGGCGCAAATCCTTGGCTTAACCCGCCCAGACATTGCAAAAAACGTAGCGGACTTCCGTACAGCACAAACCGAAAAAGTGTCGAATAATAATATCCCTGGTCATGAATGAGGATAAGCAAAGCAACGCTTTGCCCGAATGTAAGGCGAAGACTTTGTCTGAGCAAAAGAGTTATAGATATGAATAAAACCATCGGTATTTTTGGTGGCGGGCAGCTTGGCCGCATGATGGCGCAAGCCGCTTTACCACTGAATATTCAATGTACTTTTTTTGAAGCAGAAACGGATTGCCCTGCTGCAATTTTAGGTCCTGTATTTTCTAGCCAAAACCCGCAAGGCTTGCACGATTTTATTGCCAGTGCGGATGTATTTAGCCTTGAATTTGAAAATACGCCTGTTGCAGATGTAGATGTATTGACGCAAAGCAAAACACTGCACCCTCCTCGCCTTGCTTTGGCGACGGCACAAAATCGCTTGGCAGAAAAAAGTTTGTTTGACGAACTCGGTATCCCAGTTGCACCATATCGTGCTGTGGATAGCTTGGACAGCTTAAAACAAGCGGTGGCGGAGTTAGGCTTACCTATCGTATTAAAAACCGTAACCGGTGGCTATGATGGTAAAGGTCAATTCGTACTCCGTACAGAAGATCAAATCGAGACAGCTTGGGCTGAACTCGGCCCTGCGAAAAGCTTGATCGCGGAAAGTTTTGTCAAATTCAGCCGTGAAGTTTCAATCATTGCGGTGCGTGGTCAAAATGGCGATGTGAAAACTTGGGCTTTAGCAGAAAACCATCACCATAATGGTATTCTGTCACATTCGATTGTACCTGCACCGAATAGCGTTGATTTACAGCCGGTGGCACAGGACTATATTACCCGTTTGTTGAACCATTTAAATTATGTGGGTGTGCTCACGCTTGAGCTGTTTGTGACCGAACAAGGTTTATATGCCAATGAAATGGCGTGCCGTGTACATAACTCGGGTCATTGGTCGATTGAAGGTGCAATTTGCTCGCAATTTGAAAACCATATTCGTGCGGTTGCAGGGTTGCCATTGGGTTCTACGGAAGTGATTCGTCCAACCGTGATGATCAATATTATTGGTCAACATCCAAAATCTGAACAGGTTTTGGCACTGAATGGCGCACATTTACATCTTTATAATAAGTCTGAACGTACTGGCCGTAAGTTGGGTCATATTACCTTGATGCCAAATAATGCTGATGATTTAACAGGTTTGTGCCGTCAATTGGCGAAAATTCTACCTGTACCATTGGCATTAACCGCAGAAATGACGCTCTAAACTTATCCACAATTGCTAAAAAGCGGTCCTCGGATCGCTTTTTTTATTGCAGATTGATTTTAAATTTAAACTTTTAAATTTGAAAACAGAGAAACAAGGGGTGTGGATAACTTGATTGTGGCTTTTGAATTTAAAATAAAGCGGTCAATTTGAATTTAAAACTAGTCTGATTGTGGTTGTGTATTTTTAAATTCAAAAATAATCTCGATTTTTAAATTTAAAAGAAGCAGATCTGTTGAGATATGAATTTAAATAAGCGGCTTGTGGATATCTATTTTCATGATTTAAGTACTTAAAGCTATGATCAATCGATGTTCTATCCTGTATTTGGTTGATTGCTAGGGCTGAAATGAATTTAAAAGTGGATAACTTTTTAAATTTAAAATGATTGATTGGGGTGGGATGTGCTTTTGAATTTAAATGAGGGGTGTTGATAAGTTTTAAATTTAAAACGAGGTTGGAATTATGAATTTAAAAAGCGTGTTTTTAAATTTAAAACCTAGAAATAAATTCAAAGTTACGTTTCCAAACTGTACATCTTGATCGAGCGTGTTAAGGTGGAGAAGAAATTTAAATTCAAAAGTTTTGGTTCAGTCATGAAACGTTATTTTTCTTTTTTTCTAGGCACTGCCTTATTTACTTTTTTTAATCACGCGCATGCTGAGCTTGTGATTAATGGTGCAACGGTTTCGGCACCGACCACAACAGCAACTGTCGCTGGTAGTAATTATACGCCAAATTCGAATTTCCAAGGCTGTATTGCCAATTTACGTTCACAGGCGATTGCATCGGGTGTATCGGGCACAACCTATGATCGCTATACCCAAAATTTAACCCCAGATTATTCAGTGATTGATAAATTAAACTATCAACCTGAATTTTCGACCCCAATCTGGGATTATTTGTCCGGCCTTGTGGATAACGAACGCGTACAGGCAGGACAACAAAAACTGACTCAACACCGTGCAGTCTTAAACCGCGTTGAGCAGGCTTATGGTGTACCTGCAGAAACAGTAGTTGCCGTTTGGGGTGTCGAAAGTAATTATGGCGATATTTCGGGTAAATATCCCTTATTACAAGCACTCGGCACTTTAAGTTGTGAAGGTCGTCGTCAAAGTTATTTCCGTGGTGAGTTTTTTGCCACTATGCGTATTTTGCAACGTGGTGATTTAACCCAAGATCAACTTTATGGTTCATGGGCAGGGGCTTTTGGTCATACTCAATTTATGCCATCGACCTATGAACGTTTAGCGGTTGATTTTGATGGCGATGGCCGCCGTGATTTGGTTTCAAGCACCACCGATGCCTTGGCTTCGACTGCAAATTTCTTAAAGCGAGCAGGCTGGCAAACAGGTATGCCATGGGGCTTTGAGGTCAAAATTCCACAAGGTATGTCGATTTCTGGTGAAGGCCGTCGCAATAAAAAACCACTGAATAGCTGGATTGCGCAAGGGGTGACCCGTGCGGATGGGACGGCATTAATTCAAGGTAATTTATCGGGCAGTACCCCAGCAGGACTCATGTCACCCGCGGGCGCAAATGGTCCTGTGTTCTTGGTGTTTAAAAACTTTGATGCAATTTATAGTTATAACGCGGCTGAAAGTTATGGTTTAGCCATTGCCCATTTATCTGATCGTTTACGTGGTGGCACGCCATTTTTAACCGCTTGGCCAACTGATGATGCAGGGACATCTCGTGCAGAACGTCGTGAAATTCAACAGTTTTTAGTACAGCGTGGTTATGATATTGGTGCTGTTGATGGTTTGATTGGCGATAAAAGCCGTCAGGCGATCCGTCAAGAACAGAGCCGTCTTGGTTTAAATCAGACCGGGCGTGCAGGGCAACAGATTTTACGTGCCTTCCGTCAGGAACAGGCCAAGCAAATGATGCAGTAAAGCGGTTTAATAAAACAAAAAGGTCTGCTAATGCAGACCTTTTTTATCTTTCTGTTTTATGGCGCTGCGTCTAGTTTCACGGCCTCTAAAATATCAAAAATCACCGCAGTCACATCTTGGCTTAAATCACGATCATTGAAGATCTCAAAAGCGGTGATGGTGACATCAGTATCACTTGGTAGCTGTTTTTGTTCTTCTTCAATCAAGTGTTCAATCGGCAAAAGCGTCTGTTTAACTTCTAAATGCAGAATCTCGTCATACGCCACATTTTCATCTTCAAGCTCGATTTCTTGCTCATTGAAATAAGGAATTAAAATAGAGTGCAGATATGGGCTAATATCTTGAATATCCAAAAGTTCGACATCACGAGTTTGTTCAATCGTACTGATGTGGTCGTTCACTTCAATTAAGATATGATAATAACTCATGCAGATCTCCATTAAGGCTAAGATGATGTTTTAACACCACAATAACATGAATAAATCAAAACAATCGACCCATTCTTGTTATTGCTTAGCACATCATCTTATATTCATCTAGCATGCGTTATGATCTGCTTTTAATCAGCCAAACCGAGTAACTTGAGATCTGTATCCGTTAACTGGAAATCTTTGGCATCTTGATCTTTAATCCGTGGATACATTAAAGACTTTGGATCACGGGTGTGCTTGAGACCCAAAGCATGACCGAATTCATGCGCTAAAGTTAAACGTAGATCATCGATTGAAGAAAACTCATAAATAAAAATCTGTTTGCCATCAAATTGGCCTTTGTGTAGTACTTCAGGCTTAAAGGTTTCATTAAATTCATTCACAGAAGCACTTAATTGCTGATGAATCTGCTTTGATTTTTCAGCCTGTTGCTGATTTTGCTGAACTTTATGATTGTATTCAGTGATCTTGGCTTGCAACTTCTGAGCTTGTTGCTGTAATTGCTGCTGCTGTTTTTGTAAGGCAATGAACAGTGCTTTATTGCTGCTGTCTGCCTTATATTGAGCTAAGCCTTGTTGGTATTGCTGAGCTTGGGTTTCATAAGCTTGCTTTTGGCGCTCAAGCTGGGCATTGCTCTCGGCCAAATCTGCGTTGATTTTTTGCAACTGTTCATTTCGGTTTACCCAATTCTGTTGTTCCTGCTCAAGTTGACCTAAGCTTTCAGCACGTTTCATGCTGCGAATTTGACGCTGATCAAACACCAGATTAATGGCAAATTCAGCTTCAGGATCATACACAAAATATGTTTGCCCTGTGTTTTTTTCCCAAATTGCTGCTGCTTGCTGACTTAAGTCAATCATTTGCTGTTGATCAATATTCAAACGTGGGTCAAGTTCAGCGATACGATAACGTAAAGGTTGCGCTGTGCTATAGCGCACTTGTGACTGCGCTGAGGTAGTTGAGGAAATTTGAGCAAAAGCCGAGACGGGGACTAGCACGCTAAAGCAGGTAGCCAAAAGGAGAGATAAAAGACGCATAATAGGAGATAAAACATGAAAGAGGTCACATTTTAATCGAAAAAAAACAGTAGTCAAATTGATAGAAGCATGTTGAGCTTATGAGTTTTAAGGATATTTCCGTAAAATGAATAAAAATACATTTGTAGACATATAACTAAAAAATCGTGATAAAAAACAATATTTGTTTATTAAATGATCTAAAACCGACATCAGAACAATTGTTTATTTTTTATTTTAAATCGGCTTGATCTATAAAAATTGCTCGAAACATTTAGAAAAGATATTTTTTTTCAGCTCAAAAAATACATTCTATTTCACATAAAATATTTATCTATTTGTACAAAAACTATACTTAAAGTCTAGTCTTTGTTAATTCTTGTAAAGCATTTTGACCTAAAATCAGTTTAATAGATGGCTTTCACAAGGTCTTTATCCGAATCTGTGAGTGCAAATTGTTGAAGGTTTTGTTTTTGGATGACAGGGTACATCAATGAACTTGGATCATTGGTATGTTCTAAACCAAGTGCATGCCCAAATTCATGTGCCAGTGTGAAACGGAGGTCATTGATCGAGGAAAACTCATAGATCAGAATCTGTTTACCGTTGAAATGACCTTTATGGAATAAGTGGGGTTGAAACACTTGATTAAATTGGCTTGCTGAAGCAACCAATTGTTGGTTGTTCTGATTTAAGTTCTGGATGTGTTGATTGAGTTGTTGTGTGCGTTGATTATGTTCTTGAACTTCATGTTGTAGTGCCAAAGACTGTTGTTGTAATGCTTTCTGTCTTTGTGAAAATTGTTGTGCCAAATCCTGAGAACTTGAACGGCTTTGATTGAAACGCTGTACTTCTGCATTATATTGTTGGAATTGGGTAGCGAGTTGCGCTTGCTTAGTGGCAATTAACGCGGTCGTTTTTTGCAGTTCATCTTTAGCTTGCTTTAATTGTTGATTTTGAGTTTCCCATTGTTTTTGCTGTTGCTTCAGTTGATCTAAGCCCTGTAATCGCTCAGCACTGCGTTGTTGACGCTCATCAAAGACTAGATTAATGCTAAATTCGGCTTGTGGATCATAAATAAAATTTTGTTGGCCAGTTTCTTGTTCCCACAGTTTGGCGGCTTGTTGAGTCAGCTCAAGTACTTGTTGCTGGCTTAAATTAAAGCGTGGATCAATCTCTGCGATACGATAATGCACGGTTTTTTTGGGGCTTTTGTGTTGGTATGTATCCACTGAATGGCTATTGCTTTGCGCATTGCTGAATTGAGATATGCCCATGCTCAAACAAGCAATCAAACAGGCTAGAGAATGAACTCGCATGCTGAAACTTCCCCAAATAAAAACTTATTTTTGATCATTATTTTGCGAGCGTCAAAATGCTATGTAGTTAATAAATAAAATGAAAAAGTGTGATTTTTTTCTAATAAATAAAAAAATAAATCGAATGATTTACACAATAAAAAAATATGATTTTTGTTGTTTTTTTAATCATAAGTCAAAAAATATCAACGAATTAAATTAACAGTCGTAAAAAGGTTTATGCATAAACGCAAAAAATTGACCTATTGTTAACTTTTGTAAAATTTTTCTGAAAGCGGCAAGTTTTTAACTTTTCAGTGAATAATTGTTTGTTTGTGACATTTATAGTCCATCCAATTTTGAGTTATTTTGGAGATATTCAACCTCAGCAGGGACGATGACTATCTTGTCTGTAATAGCGCACGATCAGCTTGGGTCAGGCGAAAATGAGCAGCATTTTGTTCTTTCATGATTGGATACATCAGGGCTTGAGCATCCTCAGCGTGGGCTAAGCCCAATGCGTGTCCGAACTCGTGAGCCAGTGTTAAACGTAGATCATCCTCAGATTCGAATTCATAAATAAAGATCTGTTTGCCATTAAATAAGCCTTTGTGAAATAAATGGGGTTTAAAGCGCTGTTTATATTGGCTCACCGAGGCATTGAGTTGTTGGTCTAAAGTATTGAGTTCATCGACTTGCTGATTTAATTGAGCAATCTTCTGATTATATTGGTTAATTTCCTGCTGCAAGGTTTGCACATTCTGCTCTAGATCCCGCTGGCGTTGCTGAAAATAGTCCGAATTGGCAAATGAGCTTGGATGCTGTCGTGCATTTTGTTGTTCTTGATTATAGTGCTGGATTTGCTGATTCAGTTGTTGTTGTTTTAAATCCAGAAATTGCTTACTGCGCATGATTTCCTGTTCGATCTGGTCCAGTTGTTGTTTTTTCTCTTGCCAATGTTGTTGATTCGACGCGAGTTGGCTTAAATGTTCTCGGCGTTGCTCACTTTCGATTTGACGTTCATCATAAATCAGGTGAATGGCGAGTTGGGCATTCGGATCATAGACAAAATAATCCTGCCCAGTACCATCTTGCCAGATTTGGGTGGCTTGCTGGCTGATGCTTTTGACTTGTTCAATGCTGAGCTTAAAGCGAGGGTCAACTTCAGCAATCCGATAACGCAGACGTGTATCCAGTGGATTGGCAATACGATCTGTCAGCGAGTTAAATTTAAGTTGAGGATGTTGACGCGTTTGATAGCCTGACCAAAGCAGAAATAGCACCAATACAACAAGGAAGATGAATTTCATTCGTTATTTTTGGAAAATAGAGGTTGATATAGGCTGGGTAGCACTAAAATTCCCCAGATCAGAGTAGAGAGAATATTGCCTAACTCATAAAAGATAGCACCAAACCCAGATATGAATGTTGAAGAATAGCTGGGTAACAGATAAATAAGTAACAGGGGGAAAAAACTATAGACGTAAAGCTTTCTTGCCCATTGTTTAAATAGCAGCAAGCCGATAAATACAATAACAAAACCAACGGTCAATATGCTTGAGATGACAAGTTCCCATTTCTGTGGTTCTGTTGCTAATAGTTCATTAATTGCAATCGACGTTTCATCGTATGCATCAAAGATTGCACCTATAAAAATACTAAGCAGCGAAAAAATAAATATTAATCTAAATTGGGTTTTACTAATGACAGGATCTATTTTCATTTTTCAACTAGCGATCATTTTTTAATACTTGGGATTATACCGAAAAATAATTTCATGTGTATCAAGCCAATCGTGCGGTATTCAACTCGATTTGCTTAAGGTTTAGGTTTAGTATTTTAGATGGGACTCCACTCATACACGAGTCATATTGTGGATGAGGCAATTCATTCTGACTGACAATTAAAACAAAATGCAAAGGAATATGCATGCTGAAATATCTACTCAAAGCACCTGAGGCTGTCTGGGCTGCGACTTCGCCCGCACCAGCAAAGGCAGAAAATCTAAAAATTAAATATCTGGGGACCGCAGGGTTTATCCTGTCTGATGCCAATCGAAGCTTAGTGCTTGATCCTTTTATTAGCCGTCCCAGTCTTTGGCTGACCTTTACTCAACCTTTATCTAGTGATCCAGCATTGGTTAAACACTATATCCCTGATGCGGATGAGGTACTGATTGGACATGCGCATTATGACCATATTCTGGATGCCGCAGAAGTGTGTAAACAAACAGGCGCTCGCTTGATTGGTTCACAAGCCAGTGTGATGTACGGGCGTTCTGCGGGTTTGCCTGAGCAACAGATGCAAGCCACACAGGGAAGGGAAGTGATTCACTGCGGTGCGTGGCAAGTGGTCGGTTTACCTTCAATCCATGGTAAGGCGCTGTTTGGTCGTGTTCCATTGCCAGGAGATATGACTGCACCGCCACCATATCCACCGAAGTTTCATCAGTTGCGACATGGTTTGGTCTTGAATTGGTGGATTGATACAGGACAACTGCGCGTTGTTCACATTGATTCCGCCGATTTTATCGAGCAAGAGTTGCAGGGCAAACAAGCCGATATTGTCTGTTTATGTGCAATCGGGCGCAAATATCGTCCAAACTATGTCAAAGATGTGGTGCGACTACTGAAACCGAAATACATTATTCCATGCCATTGGGATAGCATGGTGACACCGATTGATGCACCGTCACAGCTATTGCCTGGTGTGAATATTCCTAAGTTTATTGAAGAAATAAAAGCCTGCGGTGTTGTACCTTTGTTTATGCCAATTTTGGGTGAACTTTATTTTGAACAAAAATGATTCATCTTAAAATATAAAAAAACCGCGCTTGCGCGCGGTCTTTTCTAAAGAGACAAATTATTTTTTGTCATCTTTTACTTCTGTGAACTCAGCATCTACAACGCCATCGTCCGCTTTCTGTTGTTGACCAGCATCACCACCTTGGAATGCATTTGGATCAAAACCTTCTGCGCCGCCAGCTGCACCTTGTGCTTGTTCATAAGCACGTTGTGTAATTGGCATCAAGATGTTTTGTAAAGCTTCAGTTTTCGCTTTGATGTCTTCAACATCATTTTCTTTCGTTGCTGCTTCAAGCTCAGAAACCGCAGTTGTGATGGCAGTTTTTTCATCTTCAGTGACTTTATCACCAAGATCTTTAACTGCTTTCGTCGAGCTAGAAACAAGCGCATCTGCTTCGTTACGTGCTTTTGCTAACTCTTCAAACTTACGATCTTCTTCAGCATTCGCTTCAGCATCTTTGATCATTGCTTCGATTTCAGCATCAGACAAGCCTGAGTTTGCTTTAATCTGGATCGATTGCTCTTTACCCGTGCTCTTATCTTTCGCTGATACTTTTAAGATACCGTCAGCGTTGATGTCGAACGATACTTCAATTTGCGGTACGCCACGTGGAGCAGGTGGGATATCGCCTAACTGGAAGTTACCCAACAATTTGTTTTGTTGAGCCATTTTACGCTCACCTTGGTAAACCGAAATGTCTACTGCAGGCTGGTTGTCAGCAGCGGTAGAGAACACTTGTGATTTCTTCGCAGGAATCGTGGTGTTTTTCTCAATGATCGGAGTCAATACGCCGCCCATCGTTTCGATACCTAAAGTTAACGGTGTTACGTCTAATAAAAGCACGTCAGTTTTGTCACCAGACAATACTGCACCTTGAATTGCTGCACCAATCGCAACTGCTTCGTCAGGGTTCACGTCTTTACGTGGCTCTTTACCGAAGAATTCTTGTACTTTTTGTTGTACAAGTGGCATACGAGACTGACCACCAACCAAGATCACGTCAGAGATGTCAGACGTCGAAAGACCCGCATCTTTAAGTGCAATACGGCAAGGCTCAATCGTACGAGCAACTAAGTCAGCAACCAAACCTTCAAGTTTTGCACGTGTTACGTTGATCACTAAGTGTTTAGGACCAGTCGCATCAGCAGTGATGTATGGAAGGTTGATTTCCGTTGCATTCGATGAAGAAAGTTCGATTTTTGCTTTTTCAGCAGCTTCTTTCAAACGTTGTAACGCAAGTGGATCATTTTTCAAGTTCACACTTTGTTCTTTCTTGAATTCTTCAACCAAGAATTCAATTAATGCGTTATCAAAGTCTTCACCACCAAGGAAAGTATCACCATTGGTTGATAACACTTCGATTTGCTGGTCGCCATCAAGATCAGCGATTTCAATGATTGATACGTCGAATGTACCACCACCTAAGTCGTAAACTGCAACTTTACGGTCGCCTTCTTTTTTATCCATACCGAACGCAAGTGCCGCAGCAGTTGGTTCGTTAATGATACGTTTAACGTCTAAACCAGCGATTTTACCTGCATCTTTAGTTGCTTGACGTTGCGCATCGTTAAAGTAAGCAGGAACAGTAATCACTGCTTCAGTTACAGTTTCACCTAAGTAGTCTTCTGCCGTTTTTTTCATCTTTTTCAAGATTTCAGCAGAGATCTGTTGAGGCGCTAATTTCTTATCGTTTACTTCAACCCAAGCATCGCCATTGTCTGCCTTGATGATTTTGTAAGGCACAAGACCGATATCTTTTTGTACCGCTTGATCTTCATAACGACGACCAATTAAACGCTTGATTGCGAATAATGTATTTTTCGGGTTGGTTACCGCTTGACGTTTCGCGCTTTGACCCACAAGGATCTCGCCATCTTTATATGCAATGATCGATGGAGTTGTACGTGCGCCTTCAGCGTTTTCAATTACTTTTACTTTATCGCCTTCAAGTACAGCAACACATGAGTTGGTAGTACCTAAGTCAATACCAATAATTTTTGCCATTGATTGTGTTCCTCTAAAATTTTTTGAATCCCCTAATTTCACTTTTGGTAAAGGGGATTTGCTTGTTATTCGATATGAGAGTCAATTGGTATTTTTCAAGCATTTTTATGAAAAAAAATCAAAAAACTCTCAAATTTCTGCATTTTTGAGCAAATAAACGCTTTGCTGCTTAGATTATTGACCAACCATCACCATCGCTGGGCGAAGTAGGCGACCATTTAAGGTATAGCCCTTCTGTAAAACAGTGCCAATTTGGTTGGCTTTGGCATTTGGATCGATCCCAACTGCTTGGTGTAAATCTGCATTGAAGCCATTTTGTGTATCCGCTTCAAGCACACCAAACTTCTCAAGCGTGGTGAGTAATGATTTCAGGGTCAGCTTGACGCCTTCAAGTACAGGCGTTTCTTCTTCGCCAGCAGCTTGAATTGCACGTTCAAGGTTATCGACGGAATCCAGTAATTCTTTTGCAAATTTTTCTAGCACAGTGTCTTTGTGCTTTTCAGATTCGCGTTGAATACGCTCGACACTCTTCTGCGCTTCATAAACAGCATTGGCAGTACGTGCTTTTTCTAGTTTCAAGCTTTCTTCGAGTTTGGTGATTTGCGCTTGTAAATCTTCAACGCTAAGCTCGTTTGCTTGCTCTATACCTTCAGCTTGAGTTTGTTCAGTCTGTTGCTCATTTTGAATGTCTTGAGCTTGCTCATTGTGCTCATTAGCCATTGATGATCTCCGTTGAAAAAGGTTCTTAAACATGTACAGTCCTTTTTGGCGTGAATGCTCATAGGGTTAAACCCGAACTGCCACATCTTGGTCATTCATAGATAGGGATGAAGTATGGGCAAGCCGACAAAATTCAAGCGTTCAGGTCGATTTAAATCTTTTAATTTTGCTGATTTAAGTAAAAATTTAAGTTTTCGATGACAAAAGCAATAAATTCTTGAGTAATTTTCGGTAAATGTTGTCTCGATGCATAGACTAAGGACAAGGTCAGATCGGGTGCAGCAAAATCTGTAAATACCTGTTGCAAACGTTGCTGCGCAATATCCTTGCGCACCAGCAACGTTGGCAACATGGCAATCCCTTGGGCTTTAAGACACATTTGATAAAGCGCAATCACATCGTTGCTTTTAAACGTAACATTTAATGGATAGTTTTGCGGTTGCTGATCTGTATCAAACAAGGTCCAGTACTGGTTATGGGTATGATGGGCAATGCATTCATGTTGAATCAACTGACTGGGATGTGACAGGGGCGTGTGGTCTTGTAAATAATGGGGATGTGCGCAAAAGGTGGATTCAATTTGACAGACAGGTCGGGCAATCAGCCCATCTGCAACTTTCTGGGTAATCCTCAAAGCAAGATCAACATGAGCATCCATTAAGTCCACGGTATTTTCTGTTAAATAGACATCAAAATGAATCTGTGGGTAGCGTTTCTTAAACTGTTTAATACATTCATTCACACCCAGTTGAAACAGAAATAGGCCACAGGTAAACCGAATCGTACCACTGTGCTGCTCAGGTGCAGCCAAACCTTCAAGTAACTGTTGCTGCTGTAAAATATTTTCACAATAGACCAAGGCTTTTTCACCCGCAGGGGTGAGCGAAACTTTACGGGTATTACGTTGAAACAACCGCGTCGAAAAAGTTTGTTCGAGATGTTCTAAATAACGTGACACCATCGCCTTAGAATAATCCAGATGTTCGGCCGCTTTACTGAGATTGCCTTGATGTGCAATACAGACAAAGACTTGAATGGCTTTTAAGGTATCCATGTTTATTATCATTGTTGCAAGATATGCAACATTTTATCTTAATTCAGGGTGTTTATTCAGCAATAATTGCAATTTAAAGTGTTCCTTATCAGATTGGAGACGATAAGATGAATACCAAACCCTACCTCATTGCTTTATCTACTTTAGCGGCAAGCTCTGCTGCTTTTGCACAAGACTTAAAAATCCAGAACTTTTTGGCTCAACCTGAACACTTTGGTGTGACTTCGACCCTAATTGAAGGTGATAAAGAAGTTTTATTGGTGAATGCACAATTCTCTAAATCAGAAGCATTGCGTATCGCTGCGGATATTTTAGATAGTGGTAAAACCTTAAAAACCATTTTTGTCAGCTATGGCGATCCAGACTTCTATTTTGGTTTAGATGTGTTTAAGCAATACTTCCCGAACGTGCAGGTGATTGCGACGCCTGAAACGGTGAAGCATATTCAGGATACGCAAGCGCTGAAAGTACAGTATTGGGGTCCAAAAATGGGTGCCAATGCACCGAGCAAGATTATTGTTCCACAAGCATATACGGCTAAAACCTTAACATTAGAAAATGAAAATATCGAAATTAAAGGTAAGAAAGAACTGACCTATTTGTGGATTCCGAGTGCCAAAGCTGTAGTCGGTGGTATTCCAGTGTCTTCGGGGATCCATCTGTGGACTGCGGATACCGCAACAGCCAAAGATCGTGCAGAAGTGGTACAGACTTTGGAAAATATTAAAGCCTTAAATCCACAAGTGGTGGTGCCCGCACATATGAAAGCGGGTGCGGCCGAAGGTCTTGATGCGGTGAACTTCTCGATTGACTATTTAAAGCAATATGAGAAAGCGGTAAAAGCCAGCAAAAATTCAGCTGAATTAATTGGAATTATGCAAAAACAGTATCCAACGTTAGGCGAGTCAAGCAGTTTAGAGTTGGGCGCCAAAGTGGTGAAAGGTGAGATGCAATGGCCTTAAACCAAGCTAAATAAACTGAAGAACCGTGATCAGAAGTCACGGTTTTTTATGACTGCTACATTTAATTTTAATCAAAATTACGCAATTGTAATCTTTTAAGCAGATTGTACGGTGTTTCTATGAATTATAAAAAAATAAGATAATCACCTTTTAACTAAAAAAATAAAGCTAAAAACCGTTAAATTACTTTAACTCTAATGCTTTAGCGGTTTTGAAGGTTTTTCTAAATATGTGAAACATGAAGAAAGTTGATTTAAGAAAAATTGCAAAATAGAGCGGCTTACATAACAAACTGCAACTAATCCGCATCACGTCCAAGAAAAAAATTGTGAATCATAGGCATCGCAAAGACAACTTTGCTTTTTGTCATAATGAAAGGAAATACGAAATGAAAAAGTTAGCATTGATTTCTGCGGTTGTAGCTGGTGTTGCGTTAACAGCTGTAGGTTGCTCAACTCAAGGTGGTTTAGACGCGTCTGGTTCAGCTCAAACCACAGGTGCAAACCCAGCAGGCGTACAAGGTGGTGTTGGTGTACAAGGTGGTTCGTCAGTTGATGTTCAACCTGGTGGCGCTTCTGCTGATGTATCAGGTTCAGTTTCTGGTTCAGCGGGTACCACTGCTCAATAATTTTTTAGAATAAAGTTGGCTTCGCATGAGATTGAACACACGATGCCGCATGCAATCTTACAAATGTACTGCTATACATTGCGCGAAGTTAACTTCATTCATAAAACTGACACTCTTTTAGTGCTATAAAACTAGAACGAATTCATTGGTTCTAGTTTTATCGTTTTGACAATCTCATGTTAAAACAGCATTTAATTGACATAAAATGTAGTTGTGAATAAGCACTATGGTTAATGACTTTTTGATAATAGCCCTTTAGCGTACGACATATTTTTCAAATCTTGAACTTGATCTAAGACTTTAGAAAAGCATATAGTCAAAGACAACAAGAATTATGGACAGAGCGAAGAAGGGGACAGAAGTGACAGCATTACCTCAAAAAATTCAAACTATTCTAGACAAAGGGCAAGGCCCCGCTGCACGAGCGCTTGATAAGCTCCCCAAAATTGTACAAGAGTCTCTTGCCAAGCTTCTCGTTTATCCGCACCAATATCCAGATTTAGATTCTTTTACCAAATGTCTGATGGCTGTCCAAATTAAACAAGGGCGCATTGGCTTTATTGGCGATGATCCCATTGAATCCCGCCGTCAGTTTGATGCACAAATGTTGGCAATCATTAATCGGCCGACCTCAATTGAATCGGTTGAGGATATTCGTCTTCCGCTACAAAGCGGTACCGTCTTTGCCAGACATTATCACCCTGCACCTCATAAAAAATTGCCGATGATTGTGTTCTATCATGGTGGTGGTTTTGTGGTGGGCGGTTTGGATACGCATGACGAAGCCTGTCGTCTAATTGCCAAGTATGCAAAAGTACAGGTCTTAAGTATTGATTATCCACTCGCACCAGAAGCATCGCCGCAACTATTGATCAAATCATGTGAAGATGC
Source organism: Acinetobacter proteolyticus (assembly GCF_000367945.1). GTDB lineage: Bacteria > Pseudomonadota > Gammaproteobacteria > Pseudomonadales > Moraxellaceae > Acinetobacter > Acinetobacter proteolyticus. The sequence goes on along the minus strand of NZ_KB849179.1, from coordinate 3,020,304 downwards.
CTTGGCATGGGTGTATCAAAATCGCCGTCAATTGAAAATCTATAAAAACCGGATTGCGGTTGCTGGGGACAGTGCAGGGGGTAATATCAGTACTGCTGTTGCGCAACATTCCGTAGGTAAAGCTTATGCACCCCAAGCACAGCTATTGATTTATCCAGTGGTAGATTTCAAAAGTCGCCATCCATCTTTCTATGCTTATGGGGATGGTTTGGTGTTGACTAGCAAAGATGTAGACTATGTCACTGACTATTATGCGACACAACATAATGTTGCATTAGATGATCCGTTGATCTCACCAACCTATGGCAGCCTTAGAAAGTTGGCGCCTGCCTATGTGATTACAGCAGGGCATGATCTATTGCATGATGAAGGTGCAATCTATAGTCATAAGCTCAGACAAAACGGGGTAAAAGTCCAATACGTGGATTACCCCGATCAGACGCATGGCTTTATTAACCTGACACCTGTATCGAGTAAGGCCAAACGCAATACCATTGAAGTTGCCAAAAACTTTAGAAAATTTTGGGATAAACATAGTTAATAACGTTCGAGCCGATGTTTCACGTGAAACATCGGTTTTTTGTTTTAAAGATAACAAATAGAAATAGCAAAATAGCATCAGCAAAACTAAGATGAGCATTCACAACAAATCAATGATCAAGCCGAGAAAAGCAATGATGAAAAAGTTGTTTATGACAACAGGTTTAATTTTGGCAAATAGCCATTTATTTGCAAATACTATGGTTGATATGAAAACCAGTATGGGCAACATCGAAATCGAACTTTTTGATGATAAAGCACCTGTGTCTGCAAAAAACTTTGAAAGCTATGTAAAAAGCAACTTCTATACAGGCACGATCTTCCATCGCGTGATTCCTGGCTTTATGGTGCAGGGTGGTGGTTTAGATGCCAACATGATTGAGAAGACAACCAAAGCCCCAATTGTGAATGAGTCGAGCAATGGTTTGAAGAACACACGTGGTACTTTGGCCATGGCACGTACCAGTAACCCGAATTCTGCAAGTAGCCAATTCTTTATTAATGTCGCAGATAATAACTTCTTAAATAAGTCACCGATGGACGCAGGTTATGCCGTATTTGGGAAAGTAACCAAAGGGATGGATATTGTTGATAAGATCGTGAATGTACCAACGGCCAACTATGGTATGCATCAAAATGTACCGAAACAGCCCATTAAAATTATCAGTGTACAGATAAAGAACAGTAAGTAAAAAACAAAGCAGAAATATCTATAAAATATTTCTGCTTTAATTTTATGTGCTTACGAGAATTATGCTGCTTTGTTAAACAGATTGGTGTGTAAAAAAAGAACACTCGATAAAACAAGGGTTTAAAAAAGCTTGCACCCTAAAAAAAATCTCCTATAATGCACTCATCCCGACGCGATGAAGCAAAAATAACTTAGCTTTAACTGGTTAAGTTGTTAAATATTTATTGCGTTATTTACCGCTGACGAGGTGGTAAAAAGATCATTAAGAGAATAGAAGAACAACTTGTGTGGATTTTTACTAGTTAATCAATCGAAAATATTTCATTGATTGAAGAGTAGAAATTTCTCGAAGTTTATTTGAGCGAATTTTTAGTCAGAAAATTGATGAGCCAAGATTTGTAGCCATAAGCTACTAATGATTTTAAACTGAAGAGTTTGATCATGGCTCAGATTGAACGCTGGCGGCAGGCTTAACACATGCAAGTCGAGCGGAGTGATGGTGCTTGCACTATCACTTAGCGGCGGACGGGTGAGTAATGCTTAGGAATCTGCCATTTAGTGGGGGACAACATTCCGAAAGGAATGCTAATACCGCATACGTCCTACGGGAGAAAGCAGGGGATCTTCGGACCTTGCGCTAAATGATGAGCCTAAGTCGGATTAGCTAGTTGGTGGGGTAAAGGCCTACCAAGGCGACGATCTGTAGCGGGTCTGAGAGGATGATCCGCCACACTGGGACTGAGACACGGCCCAGACTCCTACGGGAGGCAGCAGTGGGGAATATTGGACAATGGGCGGAAGCCTGATCCAGCCATGCCGCGTGTGTGAAGAAGGCCTTTTGGTTGTAAAGCACTTTAAGCGAGGAGGAGGCTACCTGGATTAATACTCTAGGATAGTGGACGTTACTCGCAGAATAAGCACCGGCTAACTCTGTGCCAGCAGCCGCGGTAATACAGAGGGTGCGAGCGTTAATCGGATTTACTGGGCGTAAAGCGTGCGTAGGCGGCTTTTTAAGTCGGATGTGAAATCCCCGAGCTTAACTTGGGAATTGCATTCGATACTGGGAAGCTAGAGTATGGGAGAGGATGGTAGAATTCCAGGTGTAGCGGTGAAATGCGTAGAGATCTGGAGGAATACCGATGGCGAAGGCAGCCATCTGGCCTAATACTGACGCTGAGGTACGAAAGCATGGGGAGCAAACAGGATTAGATACCCTGGTAGTCCATGCCGTAAACGATGTCTACTAGCCGTTGGGGCCTTTGAGGCTTTAGTGGCGCAGCTAACGCGATAAGTAGACCGCCTGGGGAGTACGGTCGCAAGACTAAAACTCAAATGAATTGACGGGGGCCCGCACAAGCGGTGGAGCATGTGGTTTAATTCGATGCAACGCGAAGAACCTTACCTGGTCTTGACATAGTAAGAACTTTCCAGAGATGGATTGGTGCCTTCGGGAACTTACATACAGGTGCTGCATGGCTGTCGTCAGCTCGTGTCGTGAGATGTTGGGTTAAGTCCCGCAACGAGCGCAACCCTTTTCCTTATTTGCCAGCGGGTTAAGCCGGGAACTTTAAGGATACTGCCAGTGACAAACTGGAGGAAGGCGGGGACGACGTCAAGTCATCATGGCCCTTACGACCAGGGCTACACACGTGCTACAATGGTCGGTACAAAGGGTTGCTACCTAGCGATAGGATGCTAATCTCAAAAAGCCGATCGTAGTCCGGATTGGAGTCTGCAACTCGACTCCATGAAGTCGGAATCGCTAGTAATCGCGGATCAGAATGCCGCGGTGAATACGTTCCCGGGCCTTGTACACACCGCCCGTCACACCATGGGAGTTTGTTGCACCAGAAGTAGGTAGTCTAACCGTAAGGAGGACGCTTACCACGGTGTGGCCGATGACTGGGGTGAAGTCGTAACAAGGTAGCCGTAGGGGAACCTGCGGCTGGATCACCTCCTTAACGAAAGATTGGTGACTGGTAAGAATCCACAACAAGTTGTTCTTCGAAGATGTATCTGAGGGTCTGTAGCTCAGTTGGTTAGAGCACACGCTTGATAAGCGTGGGGTCACAAGTTCAAGTCTTGTCAGACCCACCAAATCTGATTGCAGTAGCTTGGATTGAAAGATATGTCGTTCATTAAGTGATAAGCTGGGGACTTAGCTTAGTTGGTAGAGCGCCTGCTTTGCACGCAGGAGGTCAGGAGTTCGACTCTCCTAGTCTCCACCATACATTACGAAGTAATGTAAAAAACGAAAGTTAAATTCCAAGATAGCTTATAGAATTTAGTAAGTAGATAGCTTATTAAGTTCTGTGATTTATCACAGTTTACTACGCACCGACGAGGTGGTAGTTAATCATTAACAGATTAGTAGAATTGAGTCTGAAATAAATTGTTCACTCATTCTTTGATTTAAACGTTTCGATGTTTAAGTTGAATGAAATGAGAACTAGCAAAAACACTGAATCAAGCGTTTTGGTATATGAATTTAGATTGAAGCTGTACGGTGATTAAGTTCACGAAACAACAAGCTGTATGAATTAATGTTTACATTGATTCTGTTGCTACACCCACTTGTAGGTGTAACGACTGTTTGGGGTTGTATAGTCAAGTAATTAAGTGCATGTGGTGGATGCCTTGGCAGTCAGAGGCGATGAAAGACGTGATAGCCTGCGAAAAGCTCCGGGGAGGCGGCAAATATCCTTTGATCCGGAGATTTCTGAATGGGGGAACCCACCCGCTATAAGGCGGGTATCATAAGCTGAATACATAGGCTTATGAAGCGAACGAGGGGAAGTGAAACATCTCAGTACCCTTAGGAAAAGAAATCAATTGAGATTCCCTTAGTAGCGGCGAGCGAACGGGGATCAGCCCATTAAGTTATGTGTGTTCTAGTGGAACGCTCTGGGAAGTGCGAACGTAGAGGGTGATATTCCCGTACACGAAAGGGCACACACAATGATGACGAGTAGGGCGAGGCACGTGAAACCTTGTCTGAATATGGGGGGACCATCCTCCAAGGCTAAATACTCCTGACTGACCGATAGTGAACCAGTACCGTGAGGGAAAGGCGAAAAGAACCCCTGTGAGGGGAGTGAAATAGATCCTGAAACCGCATGCATACAAGCAGTGGGAGCCGACTTGTTCGGTGACTGCGTACCTTTTGTATAATGGGTCAGCGACTTATATTCAGTAGCAAGGTTAACCGCATAGGGGAGCCGTAGAGAAATCGAGTCTTAATAGGGCGTTTAGTTGCTGGGTATAGACCCGAAACCAGGCGATCTATCCATGAGCAGGTTGAAGGTTGGGTAACACTAACTGGAGGACCGAACCCACTGTCGTTGAAAAGCCAGGGGATGACTTGTGGATAGGGGTGAAAGGCTAATCAAGCCTGGTGATAGCTGGTTCTCCCCGAAAGCTATTTAGGTAGCGCCTCGGACGAATACCATTGGGGGTAGAGCACTGTTTCGGCTAGGGGGTCATCCCGACTTACCAAACCGATGCAAACTCCGAATACCAATGAGTACTATCCGGGAGACAGACTGCGGGTGCTAACGTCCGTAGTCAAGAGGAAAACAATCCAGACCGCCAGCTAAGGCCCCAAAATCATAGTTAAGTGGGAAACGATGTGGGAAGGCATAGACAGCTAGGAGGTTGGCTTAGAAGCAGCCACCCTTTAAAGAAAGCGTAATAGCTCACTAGTCGAGTCGGCCTGCGCGGAAGATGTAACGGGGCTAAAACTATGTGCCGAAGCTGCGGATTTGACTTTAAGTCAAGTGGTAGGGGAGCGTTCTGTAAGCCGATGAAGGTGTATTGAGAAGTATGCTGGAGGTATCAGAAGTGCGAATGCTGACGTGAGTAACGACAAAACGGGTGAAAAACCCGTTCGCTGAAAGACCAAGGGTTCCAGTCCAACGTTAATCGGGGCTGGGTGAGTCGACCCCTAAGGCGAGGCCGAGAGGCGTAGTCGATGGGAAATTGGTTAATATTCCAATACTTCTGTGTAATGCGATGAGAGGACGGAGAAGGTTAAGTCAGCCTGGCGTTGGTTGTCCAGGTGGAAGGTTGTAGGCATGTATCTTAGGCAAATCCGGGGTACTCTATGCTGAGAACTGATAGCAAGCTGTACTTGTACAGTGAAGTGGCTGATACCATGCTTCCAGGAAAAGTCTCTAAGCTTCAGTTACACAGGAATCGTACCCGAAACCGACACAGGTGGTCAGGTCGAGTAGACCAAAGCGCTTGAGAGAACTCTGCTGAAGGAACTAGGCAAAATGGTACCGTAACTTCGGGAGAAGGTACGCTGCTGACGGTGATGGGACTTGCTCCCTGAGCTATTGGCAGCCACAGAAACCAGGCCGCTGCAACTGTTTATTAAAAACATAGCACTCTGCAAACACGAAAGTGGACGTATAGGGTGTGATGCCTGCCCGGTGCTGGAAGGTTAATTGATGGGGTTAGCGTAAGCGAAGCTCTTGATCGAAGCCCCAGTAAACGGCGGCCGTAACTATAACGGTCCTAAGGTAGCGAAATTCCTTGTCGGGTAAGTTCCGACCTGCACGAATGGCATAATGATGGCGGCGCTGTCTCCAGCAGAGGCTCAGTGAAATCGAAATCGCTGTGAAGATGCAGTGTACCCGCGGCTAGACGGAAAGACCCCGTGAACCTTTACTGCAGCTTGACATTGAACTTTGACCTTACTTGTGTAGGATAGGTGGGAGGCTTTGAAGTACGAACGCTAGTTTGTATGGAGCCGTCCTTGAAATACCACCCTGGTAATGTTGAGGTTCTAACTCTGCCCCGTAATCCGGGGCGAGGACCATGTCTGGTGGGTAGTTTGACTGGGGCGGTCTCCTCCTAAAGAGTAACGGAGGAGTACGAAGGTGCGCTCAGCGTGGTCGGAAATCACGCGTAGAGTATAAAGGCAAAAGCGCGCTTAACTGCGAGACCCACAAGTCGAGCAGGTACGAAAGTAGGTCTTAGTGATCCGGTGGTTCTGTATGGAAGGGCCATCGCTCAACGGATAAAAGGTACTCTGGGGATAACAGGCTGATACCGCCCAAGAGTTCATATCGACGGCGGTGTTTGGCACCTCGATGTCGGCTCATCTCATCCTGGGGCTGAAGCAGGTCCCAAGGGTATGGCTGTTCGCCATTTAAAGAGGTACGCGAGCTGGGTTTAGAACGTCGTGAGACAGTTCGGTCCCTATCTACCGTGGGCGCTGGAAATTTGAGAGGATCTGCTCCTAGTACGAGAGGACCAGAGTGGACGAACCTCTGGTGTACCGGTTGTGACGCCAGTCGCATCGCCGGGTAGCTATGTTCGGAAGGGATAACCGCTGAAAGCATCTAAGCGGGAAGCCTACCTCAAGATAAGATTTCCCTAGGAATTTATTCCTCTAAAGAGCCGTTCGAGACTAGGACGTTGATAGGTTGGGTGTGGAAGCACGGTGACGTGTGAAGCTGACCAATACTAATTGCTCGTGAGGCTTGACTATACAACACCCAAACAGTTGTTGTATTCAAGATAAATTCAATACATAACTTGATTTAGTGTCAAAACTAGTTACAATACGACTCGATTAAACTAATCCGTTAATAACTCTTTCGGTACTAAGTGGCAAAAAACGTAAGACCACCCAAAACCAAAACAGTTTGCTGGCGACAATAGCAAGAGTGAACCACCTGATCCCTTCCCGAACTCAGAAGTGAAACCTCTTAGCGCTGATGGTAGTGTGGCACTTGCCATGTGAGAGTAAGTCATCGCCAGCTTTTAAATACGAACACCCCCAACCTAACCGTTGGGGGTGTTTTTTATGCCGCGAAAAAATATAATTCATTTCCAAGCTTCAGCTTTGATTCAGTTCATCGAGAATTGCCTGGCTAAATTCTGGAAGATCATCAGGGCAACGAGAGGTGATTAACAGCCAGTTATTGGTATTACAACGATGTACTGCTTCATCAACCCAGTGTGCACCTGCATTTTCTAGGTCTAGACGAATACTTTTATAGGAGGTCAGATTTTTATCCTTAATTCGTTCTGCATTGATTAGTGTCCAAGGCGCATGACAGATTGCAGCAATCGGCTTGTTTTGATCAGTGAAATATTGAATGATGGCATGGGCTTTTTCATTTAGACGTAAGGTATCCGCATTCACTGTTCCACCAGGAATAATCAAAATGTCGTAATCTTCTACAGAAACCTGATCCAATGAGGCTTGTGGTGTATAACTTGGGCCAAGTGCTTTATCACCTTTTACCGTCTGTACAGCATCAAAGCTTTCTGCTGCATGGATGACTTCAATACCTTTGCCTTTTAGAAATTCGAGTGGTTGAATCAGCTCATCATGTTCAACGCCTGCGTTAGATGTGATGATTAATGCTTTTTTACCCATGGTTACGACCTCAAAATCATTTTTATTTTAGGGTAACAAGCTAAAAACATGGAAAATGTAGGGCTTTCTGGGGCAGATTGTATCTTGCGGGATACGATGTCAATTTCTGTTACATGCTTCAAATAGATAAAAAGAAGCCCCATCATCCTGACGGGGCTTCTTCATATTCAGTTTATGTCGTTGATATCCTATTAACGACCACGTCCTGTGTGTTTTATTATTCTCAATGAGACTTCCTGTCTCTCTATGCTTTATATATTAGCGATCAAGCCGAAAGCTGAACAGACGTAAATCGATCTAATCAACGTACGCTTAGGCTTACAACTAGACGATATTATATTTCTGTAATTTAGCAATCAGTGCTGCTAAGCCTTTCACTTCAAACTCATTGGCATCAAAGTTCTCATCTTTATTGCGTTTAAAGATGTCGCGAATTTCAATCACTGCATTGGGGTCAACTAGACCTAAGCTTGAGGTCACTTGGCGAATTTGACTGATTGAACGTGAGCCATTGGTTGAACCATAGCCGATAAAGGCTGCAGGTTTACCTTGCCATTCTTTACCCACATAATCCAAGGCATTCTTCAGTGCTGGACTATAGCCATGGTTATATTCAGGGCTAATGAAGATAAACGCCTGCGCCTGCGCAATTTTATCTGCCCATTGCTGTTGTTTCGGCTGATCATAAATGCCTGTCGCAGGGGGATGGGAACCTGCAAATAGCGGTAAGTCCCATTTCTTAAGATCAACAACTTCGGTTTGAACATCTTCTAATGCAAGTTCTGCTGTCGCTTGCTCTACCCAATTGGCGACTTTGATCGCTGTGCGACCTTCCCGAACACTACCAACAATAATATAAATCAGCATGTTTAAATTCCTCTGTTATTACTTTGATTTTTAAAAATGAATCGTTGTTTATGATCTTATACTTTTTTTAAGCGATAAAAAAAGCTCTCATTTGAGAGCTTTTTTGTTACATCAATTTGATGCCTTGCTGACCCGCAGGAGTGACTTTGAAGATTTCCACTTCAAAGGTGATATTTTTGCCTGCCAGTGGATGATTAAAATCAATCTCGGTAATGTCATCATTGACTGATTTTACGATGCCAAACAAGGTTGCTTTGGCTTTATCTTCAAATTCAATCATATGACCTACAATTGGGCGTTGCTCAAATTTGACGGTATCGAAAGTCTGAATATTTTCAGGATTCCAAGGACCAAAGGAGTCTTCAGGTGGTAAATGTACAGTACGACGGTCGCCTGCACGTAAACCAAATAATGCCTTTTCGAATCCTGGCAGTAAGTTACCATCGCCAATTACGAGGCTGACAGGTTCTTCACGACCACGGGTGTTATCAATTTCGACACCATTTTCAATAGAGACTGAAAAGTGTAAGTCGACTTTTGAGCCTTCTTGAATACGAATTTCTTCGTTTGGTTGGATAATTTCGTTCATCTTATGCATCCGCATTTTGGTTGCGTTTCTTCTCTAAGAAGAAAGTATCAATCAGCAGCAAAATCGTGCCTAGGGTAATTGAGCTATCCGCAAGGTTGAAGGCTGGGAAATGGCTATTTTGATAATAAACATGAATAAAATCGACCACATAGCCTAAGCTGACACGATCAATCAAATTGCCAATTGCACCACCGAGAATCAACGCAATTGCCATCGGTAACACGATCATTTTCTTTGGCATACGCATTAGCCAGAAAATGAAAATGAGCGATACCACACCTGCTAGAGAGGTAAAGAAGTAGCGTTGCCAGCCACCTGCATCAGACAAAAAGCTGAATGCTGCGCCATAATTATGCAGCAGTGTCCAATTTAAAAAAGGCAGGACGGGAACAGGGTCCGCATAGTTTAAATGCGAACTGGCAATCCATTTGGTCCATTGATCCAACACAATGGCAAGGACTGAAAGTCCAAGCCATAGTACGTTGTGCGGGTAAAATTGGAATAAGCCTTTTTTCGTTGGGCTTGTTTGCACAGAATTATGCATATTTTCTCACTTCGCCACTGCCAGTGACGTTGATAATACAACGAGCGCATAAACCAGCATGACCAACGTGTGTATTTACATCAGGCAATACATGCCAGCAACGTACACATTTTTCACCATCTGCCGCCGAAACTTGCACACGTAGACCTTCGAGGTCTGTGCTTTCGCCTTGTTCAGCATAAGGGTGAACGATGACTTGAGAGGTAATCAAGACAAAACGTAATTCATCAGCCAATTGGTTTAACAATGTTTGTAATGCTTCATCTGCCCAAAGTTCAACTTTAGCAGATAGGTTACTACCGATGAGTTTAGCGTTACGAGCTGCTTCAATCTGTTTATTTACTGCTGATTTTACGCTAATCAATGTTTGCCAATCTGCTTCAGACAGTAAGTTTGCTGTTGATGCAGTTGGGATGTCATACCATTCAGCGGTAAATACATATTTTCCAGTTTGTTCTGGAATCAATGGCCAAGCTTCTTGTGCGGTAAAGCTCAAGATTGGTGACATCCAGCGTACAAAAGCTTGCACGATATGATATAGCGCAGTTTGCGCAGAATGACGTGCCTGTGAATCTGCTTTGGTGGTGTACTGACGATCTTTGATGATGTCGAGGTAGAAACCACCTAAGTCATTGATACAGAAGCTTGTTAGCGCATTGGTCACAATATGGAAGTTCATCTCTTCATAGGCTTGCTGGATGGTTTTTTGAACCTCAGCAGCGCGTTGCAAGATGTATTGATCCAATGCAATCAACTGGTCGACTGGTAACGCATCTGTTGATGGTTTGAAGCCATTCAAGTTTGCCAACAAGAAACGTAAGGTATTACGAATACGACGATAACCATCTGATGCGCGGCTAAAGATTTCTTTACCAGCTGTCATCTCGTAACGATAGTCGGCAGATGCGATCCAGAAACGTAAACCATCAGCACCCATATCTTTGATAATGTCTTGTGGGGTAATGATGTTGCCCAATGATTTGGACATCTTACGGCCTTTCTCATCGACCACGAAACCGTGGGTGAGTAGACCTTTATATGGTGCGCGTTCATTGATCGCGATCGAGGTTAACAACGACGATTGGAACCAGCCACGATGTTGATCTGAGCCTTCAAGATAGAGGTCTGCTGGATCTTGTAGGTCATCACGTTCACGCAGCACAGCGTAGTGGGTTGTCCCAGAGTCAAACCAAACGTCTAGGGTATCGCGGACTGCATTATATTGTTCAGCATCAGCACCGATAAACTCACTCGCTTCACGGTTATACCAACCATCGATACCTTCTTGTTCGATCAGTTTAGCCACTTCTTCGATCAATTCAGGCGTACGTGGGTGTAATGCATTGGTATCTTTGTGCACGAAAAATGGAATTGGCACACCCCAAGTACGTTGACGTGAGATACACCAGTCTGGACGACCTTCAATCATGGATTGAATACGGCTTTGTCCCCAATCAGGCACAAATTCGATCTCATTTTCAATTGCATTTAATGCATTTTGGCGCAGACCATTGGCATCCATACTGATAAACCATTGTGGCGTCGCACGGAAGATAATTGGAGTTTTATGGCGCCAGCAGTGTGGATAGCTATGTTTGATTGGCTGATGTGCCCATAGACGACCAACTGCACCCAATGCCTCAATGATTTGAGGATTGGCTTTATAGATGTGTTCCCCTGCAAAAATTGGCGATGTTGGTAAATAAACACCATTACCACCGACAGGGTTTTCAACTTTTAATTGATACAGCAAACCGACTTTATAATCGTCCACACCATGGCCAGGTGCAGTATGAACGGCACCTGTACCACTGGTTGCAATCACGTGCTCGCCTAAAATGACAGGGACTTGACGATCTGCCAACAGTGGATGTTGTAAAAGAAGGTTTTCGATTGCAGAACCTTTGAAATCAGCAAGTACCACTGGGTTTTCCAGTTTGTAACGTTCGATCGCTGATTCAACCAAGTCTTTGGCTAGAATAAAGTTTTGCGTACCACGGTCAGTGGTCACTTGAACCAATTGATAGTCGATGTCAGCGTGTAGCGCGACTGCTTGGTTGGCAGGTAAGGTCCATGGTGTAGTGGTCCAGATCACGATATCCGTGGCATCTTGAACATCAACATTCAAACGTGCGCTGAGATCTTTAAGATCAACAACCGTGAAGCCAACATCAATCGCATCTGATTTTTTATCTTCGTATTCAACTTCAGCTTCAGCCAATGATGAACCACAGTCCATACACCAGTTCACTGGTTTTAAACCCGGTTCGATATGACCTGCTTTGGCAATGGCACCCAATGCACGCACGATATCCGCTTCTTGCTTGAAGTTCATGGTCAGGTATGGATTGTCCCAATCACCAAAAACGCCCATACGCACAAAGTCTTTCTTCTGTAATTCGACTTGGGTGTAGGCATATTCACGGCAAGCTTTACGGAAAGTTGAGGCATCCACTTTAACGCCGACTTTACCGACTTTTTCTTCTACTTTTAGTTCGATTGGTAGGCCGTGACAGTCCCAACCCGGTACATACGGTGCATCGAAGCCATCTAAAACGCGACTTTTAATAATGATGTCTTTTAAGACTTTATTGACGGCATGACCTAAATGGATTTGACCATTGGCATATGGAGGGCCGTCATGAAGAACATATTTTTTCTTGCCAATACGCGATTCACGAATCTGCTGATAAATGTTGTCGGCATACCACTCTTCTAACCATTTGGCTTCACGCACAGCCAAATTTGCTTTCATGGCAAATTCAGTATCTGGCAAATTGAGTGTGGCTTTATAATCCACTGCATTTTCAGGAGTTTGCTTATCGCTCATGCAAGTTTTCTTCCAGTTTGATCAGTTTGTAAACTGACATGTATTACTTTAGGGTCTGTTAACACTTCAGCCATGCCTTGCGTTATTGGCTAAAACCACACAAACAAGGCATGAAACGTAGGCAATGGCGATCCCCTTGTCAAGTTTCATAACGATGTTTGGGGCAGTTTTAGCTATAACCCTTCGGGACAGGGATATTTTTTGCCGCTACTGCGTTATAACTTGGCTCATTTAGAATGACTAAATTTCGCAAGTCATGCCTTGTATCGTCTAAAAAAACTCCTCTGTCGCAAGCATTGTGAAGTGTAAACAAACCCTACTAATTAAATTTAAAAAGGAAATTCAGCTGTGTTAGTACGATAGTCTCGTAACTTTTGCACATCATCATCAATTCCGGCTTTGAGGGCTTCAAGCGAAGGGTAATTCAGCTCACCATGTAAATAGTGAAGGAAGGTTACCCGCATCAATAAGCCATACAGATTAGCAGAAACATCAGGGAAATGTACCTCTAATCGCCATTCTGGCTGGTCTTGTTTGATGGCTGGGCGTGTCCCCACATGACCTGCACCAAACAAACTGTCAGCTTGATAGCCTGCAATCCCGTTGAGGGCAGGATCTGAATGTTTTACTTTTGCGCTCAATGATGCATTTTCACACATCACGTCCACTGCATAAATGCCGTTTAAACAGGGTTTATGACGGTTTAAACGCACATTAATGGTTGGAAAATCAAGGGTGCGACCAATCTGATCACCATATTGTACTCGGCCTGTGATGCTATAAGGGCGCCCCAAGAGTTTGGCTGCTAATGCCAGATCACCTTGTTGCAGAACTTGACGAATACGGGTCGAACTAACACGTTCACCATTTAAAGCGACGGTATTTAAATTGGTGACGTCAAAGCCGTAATCGCGTAAAAATTCACTGTTACCTTGGCGGTCTTTACCAAAATGGAAGTCATCACCCAACACTAGGCTTTGTGCATTGAGTTTTAATTTAAGTAGTTCAGCAAATTCAGTGGCATTTAAGCTTCTAAAATAATGGTCAAATTTCGCTACAGCAATATAGTCCACACCGAGCTCAGTCAAATATTCTACTTTTTCTCTGAGTGAGCTGATTCGAGGTGGTGCCTCATAACCTTTAAAAAATTCAAGTGGTTGTGGCTCAAAAATCATTACCAAGGTCTTTAAGCCTTGCGCGTCAGCCAAGCTTTTGAGTTGAGCAATCATCGCTTGATGGCCGAGATGGACACCATCAAAATTGCCAATCGTTACCGCAGTCGGCGGTAACTGAAAATCTGGCGATAATGCATTAAGACGAAGCAACTTCATGAGCGTTAAATACAGTGATTTTTGCAAAGGCTATATATTGCCATATTCTCAGCGTTTCGTCTTGTTGTTGTGTTTTTACACAGAAAAATTTCATTATTTAAAGTCTTTATATCAATTAAATTGATTCATTAAATAAAAATAAATCAATTTTTCTTATTTAATGATTGACCTAAAATAGCTGCATAGTCGCTTGATATTGAGAAAGAGATGAAAAAGCCGTTTTATCAGCTAGAGCAGAGCACCGATGTGATTCGCCATTTTACCCCGAACTGGTTTACTGCAACCATGGGAACGGGTGTGGTGGCGATGATTTTAGCACAACTGCCTTTCGCCTCATCTGTTTTGTTTATGCTAGCGACCAAATTATGGCAATTTAATATTCTTTTATTTAGTACCTTTAGCGTGCTGTATATTTTACGCTGGATTTTATTTCCAACCGAAGCAAAACAGATTTTTACTCATCCCAATATGAGCTTATTCCTCGGCGCGATCCCGATGGGCTTAGCCACGATTGCCAATGGTTTTCTGAGCTTCGGTATCGATTTATATGGTGATATTGCCGTTCAAATTGCCACTTATCTTTGGTATCTGGATGTGTTTCTTGCGGTGGTAATCGCGTGGGTGGTGCCATTTTGTATGTTTAGCTGCCAAGATCATCAATTACAACGGATGACCGCGGTATGGTTACTCCCGATCGTGGCCTGTGAAGTTGCGGCCAGCTCTGCGGGGCTGTTGTTGCAACATTTAGCAGCCAATCAACATGCGTTAACTATCTTGATCACAGGCTATGTGTTGTGGGGTATTTCTGTACTACCTGCTTTTGCGATCTTAACCATTTTGATGTTACGTTTAGCTTTACACCAGTTACCTGAAAAAGAAGTCGCGATTTCTAGCTGGTTATGTTTAGGGCCGATTGGAACAGGGGCATTAGCGTTATTATTACTGGGTGAGCAAGCGCCACGTATTATGCAGGCGATGGACTTTGAAGGCTTAGCGACCTTACTTCCAGCCTTGGGTATTGTGGCAAGTTTGGTGCTATTAGGTTTTGGCTTATGGTGGTTCGGGATTGCGATCTTGACCACACTGCGCCATATGCGTACTGGCATTCCATTTAACTTGGGTTGGTGGGGACTGACTTTCCCATTCGGTGTGTTTATTTTGGCGATCTTTAATTTAGCGCATCAATTACATATCGACTTCTTACAGTACGCGGCTGTGGTTTTAAGTCTGTTGTTGGTTGGCCTATGGGCATTGGTGATGAAGAAAACGTTGGCAGGGGCGTATAGCGGTCAATTATTTTTCTCTCCCTGTTTGGTCGCCTTACAGCAGAAGATGCAATAATATCGAGGTGTGCTAAAGCACACCTTTTTATGTAACCTGAGTTCGGTCTATATCTTTAGTTTTTAAAAACAATTATCTTGATGGAATCTTATTTGTTCTCATCCAATTTCAGGATAAACCTTCGGTTCGACTTACTTTTGTTTCGGCAAAAGTAAGCAAAACCATTGTCATCCGCAAAACTCGTTGACTACCATCAACTAGTTGAAAGAGTCGCAGAAACAACTCCTTATAAATGGAGCCCTGTCTCGAACAGTTGCGGACGACATTTCCGAGTATCATGTTTTTTGTTAAATTCAGGCTATGTTTGTTTATTTTGATTGAAAAGAGTCCTTTATGAATGCTGATATTGCTCTGATTATGGCTTTGCCGAATGAATCCAAAGGGCTGTTTGAACAAGCAGGTATTGAAGTTCATTACAGTGGAATCGGCAAAATTAACGCAGCATTCAAGGCATTTGAGGTGATTCAAAAGACGGGATGCAAAACGCTGATCAATTTAGGCAGTGCTGGCAGTTCACACTTTGATGCGCACAGTCTGGTTGAGGTGATTACTTTTGTGCAGCGTGATATGGATGTGTCTCCACTGGGTTTTGCCGTGGGAGTGACTCCGATGGATGATGAGATTCCAGCTGAAATCCATACTCAAGCCCATTTTGAGCTTTTACCCAAAGGGATTTGTGGAACGGGTGATTCTTTTGAAACAGGCGTTCCAAAGGTCAGTTGTAACCTCGTCGATATGGAGGCTTATGCTTTGGCCAAAGTGTGCCAAAAACTGGGAGTGCGTTTGATTTCGGTCAAATATATTACTGATGGCGCCAATGATACGGCCCATTTAGATTGGGAAGAGAATCTGCTGCTTGGTGCACAAAAATTATTGGCGCTGTATCAGGCGCATTTTTAAATGCAAAGGTTTAGCGTTGTATTATATGCAGGTAAACTCTTTCTGATCAGTAAGTTGTTGAAAATAAATAATTGTTGGGTTTCCACATAACGGTCATTATGTAAAATAAAAAGATATAAGAGTCTGTTTTATGAACAAATCAGACTCAAGTTGAGGAAGAACGTCATTATAAGACGTTCTGTTATTGCATAAATAATTTATAAAAATTGTAATTAGCGAATACTATATTTGAGATTAAATACATGACTGAAGACAAAATTATTAAATTTGATGAATTTACACGTGAACAAATGATCTTTTCATTGAAAAAATATACTCTTAAAGAGCTTGATTTAGATCTCGGAAATTTTCCCGCTCAATTTTTATTTGATTTTATTGTTGAAGAGTTTGGACATCATTTCTACAATCAGGCTTTAACAGATACTCATGAATGGTTAGCGGAGAGATTCTCCTACTTAAATGATGATTTATTTATATTAACTAAGGAAAAACCTAAAGAGAAAATTGTTAAGAAACTCTAAAACCAACAGAATATGCCTTACATGAAAGGCTTAATACATCAAACTATGACCCTCTTAATCTAAGCCATTCTGCGGTTTAGCGCAGATGAGTGGTTTTTCATCATACTTTGGATGATAAAAAAAGCGACTCACAAAGTCGCTTTTTTAATATATTTCAATCGCTAAAATTTAGGCTTTTAGAAGAAAATTTAACGGGGTAATACACCGTATAACATCAAATGTACGGTATGTTCGATAGTGCGTTGAAACATGCTACGGTTACGCAAAGTTTTACCTGTGACCATTTCCATTTGTGTTGAAAAATCAGCGTAATTCTGGGTGATCGCCCAAATATTGAGAATCAATAATTCAGGGTCAATCTCTGCCGACAATTTACCTTGCTCTTGCCAAGTTTGAATCACCTTGGTTTTACGCTTAAACAGCTTTTTTAACGGCCCTTTTAAGATCGGTAAAATATGCGGCGCACCTTGAATAATCTCAAGAGCAAATAAACGTGAGGCTTTAGGCTGATCACGTGAGCTTTCAATTTTTTGAATTAAATAGTGAGTCAGGGCTTCAGTAGGCTCAAGCTCAGACTCTAAGGTTTGCAAGGGTGCAAGCCACTTTTGTAATACCGTGGTGAGCACCTCGACATAAAGCGACTCTTTATTTTCATAGTAATAGAAAATATTCGATTTATGCATATTTGCCAGTTGCGCAATCTCATCCAGACTGGCACCACTAAACCCATAGACGGAAAAAACATCGAGGGCAGCATTCAGCAGTTGATTGCGCTTTTGTGTACTTTTTTTCTGTTCCATCTGCGAGCTTGATTCAAAAAATGTCATTGACATTGTAAGATAAATTGTCGGATTTGTGCACAATAACGAATTTTTTTTATCGAAAAAAATAGACTTTTTGGGTCAGTGTTGAGGATGTATTTGATAATTATTGAAATCTAAAAAAGCGTATACATATTTTGTAAATAATTCATTTTTCGTTCATCAAGTTTGACTGGCATTTTTTGATTATTTTTCTGTTTTCCAGTGCCTATTCAAGCGGTTTTAGGTGGCTAAAACCGCATCAAGGACTTGTTGTTCGAGCTGAGCGAAAGCAATACTCTTTTTTCGTGGGCGTGGCAGATTGACTTGAAAACTCTGCGCGATATGCCCTTGATCCAGCAGAATAATTCGATCTGCCAATTGCACTGCCTCACTGACATCATGTGTAACCAAGATGGCGGTAAACCCTTGTTCTTTCCACAGACGTTCAATCAGGTTCTGCATTTCCAGACGAGTGAGCGCATCTAAAGCGCCGAGTGGTTCATCCAGCAATAGAATACGGGGTGTATGTGAAAGTGCGCGGGCAAGGGCAGCCCGTTGACGTTGTCCACCTGAAAGCTGTGCTGGCCATTGGCTGGCTTTGTCTTTTAAGCCCACTTTTTCCAAGAGTTGTTGTGCGAGCAGGTGCTGATCTTTGGTTAAGCCCAACTGTACATTATGCAAGACACTTTTCCAGGGCAACAAACGTGGGTCTTGAAACATGACCCGAATATCATCGTTGGTAATGCCTTCACGGAAATTGCGAGCGGATAGGAACTTGATTTCGCCATAACTGGCTTTTTCGAGTTGGGCAATCAAACGGAGTAGGGTACTTTTACCACAACCACTGCGGCCAACGATGGCAACAAACTCACCCGCTTGGATGTTGAGGTCTAAATCCTCAAGGACTTTAACCTCACCATAGAATTTATACAGTTGCTCAATCAGAATATCAGCCCCATTGGCGGGTGCGGTGGTGGTTTCTGGCTCGGCAATCGGTTGAATGAGCGTGTTATCGTAGAAATTTAAATTTAGGTTACTCATTTTTCTGTCCCTTTTATTTTTGATAGCCTGCATGCCAACGTAATAGATAACGTTCCAAACCTTGTGCCAGTACGTCGGCTAATTTACCCAGCAGGGCATACAGTAAAATACCGACCAAGACGATATCAGTTTGTAAAAACTCGCGCGCATTCATGGTCATATAACCAATGCCAGACTGGGCGGAAATGGTTTCAGCAACGATCAGAAGCACCCAAACCAGACCTAAAGAAAAGCGTAGTCCAACTAAAATTGAGGGCATCGCACCGGGTAAGATAATGTCTCTATAGAGCTGCCAGCGATTGAGACCGTAGCTTTTGCCCATTTCGATCAGCTGCGGATCGACAGAGCGGATTCCGTGATAGGTATTGATATAGATTGGGAAAAATACGCCGACAGCAACCAAGAACAACTTGGCCGTTTCATCAATGCCGAACCATAAAATCACCAGTGGAATCAAGGCTAACGCAGGGATGTTACGAATCATTTGCAGGGTGGTATCCAGCAAGGTCGAGGCAATACGAGATGAGCCATTGAGTAGTCCTAAAACCAGACCAAGCCCGCCACCAATCAACAAACCGAGTAAGGCACGACCCGCACTGACTTTGACATGCTGCCAAAGTTCACCACTGAGCAGTAAGTGCCAGAAGGCACTCACCACAGCGGTTGGGGCAGGTAATACCCGACTTTGCAATAGGCCTGAACTAGAAGCCGCTTGCCAAATCAGGATCAGTAAAATCGGAAACAGCCAAGGCAGAAGACCTTTGCCTATTTTTTGTGTTCCACGTGAAACATCATTCAAAAATGGTTTTGCACTCATGCGTCCTCCTTGATCAAGGCTTTTGCTTGCTTGGTCTCAGGGACATAGTTATTGGCAATGATTTCTCCGAAAGGCCCCGTTAGATGTGGTTGCGCCAGTTTTTCACGGGTTTTAAGTGGCAGTAATGGGAACACCAGTTCGGCAAAACGGATCGATTCTTCCAAATGTGGGTAACCTGAGAAAATAAAGGTATCAATCCCCAAGTCAGCATATTCTTGAATACGTGCGGCGACAGTCTCAGGATCGCCAACTAATGCAGTGCCCGCACCGCCACGGACTAGGCCAATGCCGGCCCATAAGTTTGGAGAAACTTCCAATTGATCTTTACGTCCGCCGTGTAATGCAGCCATACGTTGCTGACCGACTGAATCCATTTGCGCAAATTTTTTCTGTGCTGCGGCAATGGTTGCATCATCCAGATATTGGATCAGTTCATCAGCGGCGGCCCATGCTTGTTCATTGGTCTCGCGTACAATCACATGTAAGCGAATGCCATAAGTGAGTGTGCGACCTTTGGCAGCTGCTTTGGCGCGGAGATATTCAATTTTCTCTTTGACCGCAGCCGGCGGTTCACCCCAAGTCAAATAGGTATCAACTTGTTCCGCTGCCAACTCTGTTGCTGCTTCTGAAGAGCCCCCAAACCAAAGCGGTGGGTAAGGCTGCTGTACCGGCGGGTAGAGCAACTTGGCATCATCGACACTCAGGCGCTCACCATGAAAAGTAAAAGATTCACCTGTATGTGAACGGGTCAAGATTTCACGCCAGATTTTGACATATTCGGATGCGGTCTGATAACGGGTGCTGTGATCTTCATAGAGACCATCACCTTTTAGCTCTTGCTCGTCTCCCCCTGTGACCAGATTCAATAAAATACGGCCATTGGAGAGGCGGTCAAAGGTCGCTGCCATACGTGCTGCAAGCGCTGGCGTGGTAATGCCTGGACGCAGCGCGACTAAAAATTTGAGTTGTTTGGTGGCATCAATCAGACTGGCTGCGGTAATCCATGGGTCTTCACAAGAACGGCCAGTTGGAATCAGTACGCCTGCATAACCGAGATTATCCACCGCAACGGCAATCTGTTTCATATAAGCATGATCGACCTGACGAGCACCCTTGCTGGTGCCTAAATAACGACTGTCACCATGAGTGGGGATAAACCAGAAAATATTCATGTCGATGTTCCTTATGAAAATGAAAGGTATGTTTATTGGGCAGACCAGACACTGTGCTGAATATCAATCTGCACAGGAATCAGTTGCTCTTGTTTAAATAAATCGGCGATTTGTTGCTGACTTTTGATCACTTCAGGGTTGAGCGCATATACCGGTGAAGGTTTTGGTCGTTTGTTCAGAACCTGTTGAGCGACAGGCGTACTGAGTCCGGTACTTTGTGCATAAATCTGTAGTGCTTGATCTTGATGTTTCACAATCCATTGATCTGCGCTGTTCACACTATGAATGAATTTCTGTGCTGAATCGGGATGCTTTTGAATGAAGTCAGGATTGCCGATATAAAAAGAATAGGTGGTTGGAAATGCTGAACCATCGACCAAGGTTTTGGTATGGCCCTGTAACTCAGCAGTCCCCAGATAGGGTTCCCAAATCGCCCAAGCATCTACAGCCTTTTTATCAAAGGCTGCACGAGCATCGGCAGGTGGTAACCAGATCGGTTGAATGTCTTGCCAAGATAGCCCTGCTTTTTGCAGGGTTTTGGCGAGTAGTTCGTGTGCACTTGAGCCTTTCTGTACCGCAACACGCTTACCTTTTAAATCTTGCAGCGTGTTGATCTTGTCGTCGGCATGCACCAATATGGCTTGGCCTGTCGGTGCAACGACTTCATAAGCGACATAGCTCAACGGTTTTGCTGCGGCTTGAGCAAAGATTGGCGGGGTATTGCCCACATAACCAAAATCGACTGCACCAACGGCAAGTGCTTCTAACATTTGCGGACCAGCTGGGAACTCACGCCATTCAATTTTTGCATTCGGGAATGCTTGCTCAAACAACTGTTGTTGTCTGGCCACCAATAAATTTAGCGATGATTTCTGGAAGCCAATCGATAGGGTTTTGACTGCTGTATCTTCAGTGCTGGAAGCTGTTTTTTCAGTATTTGGGGATTCGGTCTTTTGGCAGCCGCTGAGTGAAAATGCAGAAATCAGCAAGCCGAAAACAGAAACCTTAGATAACAACTTCATCATCATCCCCTATTATTTAATCTCGTTCTTTAATACGGCATCTTGAATCACAAGTTGCTTCGGAATCAGTTTTTGTGCAAAGAAGGCATCGGCCACATATTGCTGTTCTTTGGCGACTTTGTCAGAGATCGGTTGAACTCCGAAGCCCATGCGTGAAATTGAGCTTTTTAAAACATCCAACTCAAGCCCCGTCGGTTTTTCCAGTAATTTTGCTGCATCATCTGGATGGGTTTGTACCCAATCTGTGGTCTGGTTTAGCGTATTCACCAGCGTTTTCAGTGCTTCAGGATGGCTTTCGGCAAATTGACGATCTGCCAGATAAAATTGGTGATTGCTGACCAAATGCTCGCCTGTAGCGATCACACGGGCATGAATCTGATGTTCTGCTGCGGCAAAAAATGGGTCCCAGATCACCCAAGCATCGACTGCACCTTTTTCAAATGCCGCACGGGCATCGGATGGCGGCAGGTAAACGGCTTGGATATCATTGAGGCTGAGGTTATTGGCTTCCAATAATTTGAGTAAGAGATAGTGCACATTGGAGCCTTTGTTCAGTGCGATACGCTTTCCTTTCAGATCCTGTATCGACTGAATCGGCGAGTCTTTCTGCACAATCAATGCTTCGGCCTTAGGTGCAGGTGGTTGGTTGGCCACATAGACCAGATTGGGATTGGCGGCTTGAGCAAAGATTGGTGGTGCTTCACCTGCTTCGCCAAACACTACACTACCCACATTTAGTCCTTCCAATAGTTGTGGTCCCGCAGGGAATTCAACCCATTTCACCGTGACACCTTGAGCAGCAAGATTTTTTTCTAATTCACCTTTTGCTTTGAGAATCGGCAGGATGCCATACTTTTGAAAGCCGATATTTAATGTTGTGGTTTCTTGTTTTGTGGTCTCTTGCTGCTCTGGTTTTTTTGCACAACCTGCAACACCCATCATACTGGCAAGGCTTGCGGCAATGAGGGTCGATGTTGCCCATGAGCGATGGATTGTAATAGCCATGTTGGTTGTGCTCCCCGGAAAATCAAAAGATTTAAATAAGATGAGCAACTAAGCTAAAACTTTTTTTATTGCATAAAAAATAAATAATCGGGCTTTGCTTATGATGAAAAGTGCAAAATAGAAGATTGCATAATCTTATCGATAAATGGAATAAGTGTTTAAAAAACAAAATTATTAAGACATTGTTTTTATTTGTTTTTTATTATTTAACTGAATGGTGAATTTATTCTTCATTCAGACTTAAGCAAAGATAATGATGATGAAGAGAGATCTTTATCAAAAATAAACATATCTCTTCATCCTGTTGAATGCTTAGCGCAGTCTCTTTTTAAACACCAAAGAGTTACGTTGATAGTTATATAGGGCCTGACGTGCATTGGGTAAATCATCCACGCTGGCAGGGACAAAGCCCTGTTCTAGGAACCAGTGTGCAGTTCGGGTAGTGAGTACAAACAGTTGCTGAATACCCAGTTGTTTGGCCTTACTTTCCAGAAATTGCAAAATCTGGCTACCGCGATTGGATTTACGGTAGCTTGAATCGACTGCAACACAGGCAATTTCAGCAGAACGAATTTCATCTGATCCTGCCGGAATTGGGTACAGTGCGGCGCAGGCCAAAATCATGCCGTCGCGTTCAATCACCGCAAAGTGTTCGATTTCACTTTCAAGACGCTCGCGTGAGCGATAAACCAGAATGCCTTCTTGTTCTAATGGGCGCAGCAGATTGATTAAACCGCCAACATCCTGAATATTGGCAATACGCACTTCTTCATAGTGCGCATCGGTGATCAATGTCCCGACACCATCTCGGGTAAATAATTCTTCAATCAACGCGCCGTCATAGGCATACGAAATCAAATGCACACGATGCACACCAGATAAGGAGGCTTGTTGTGCTTGCTTTAGGTGTAATGCAAATTCTGGATATTGCTGCTGATTTTTTTGAATATAGGGTTCAAGCTGACGCGGACTTAATTCTCGCAGTAACTGTTGTTGTTCATTCAACAGCCCTTGTTTTTCACCCAAGAAAATCAATTTATCGGCTTTGAGCGCCGTCGCAGTTTTGGTGGCGACTTCTTCTGCCAGTAAATTAAACACTTCACCTGTGGTTGAATAACCTGTTGGACCAAGCAAAACAATATTGTGATTGTCTAAATGACGTTGAATCGCATCGGTATCAACTGAACGGACTTCTCCAGTAAGCTGGAAATCAATACCGTCCCGAATCCCGTACGGTTTGGCGGTCACGAAATTACCAGAAACAACATCAATGCGAGCGCCATACATCGGCGAGTTGGCCAATCCCATCGAAAGCAATGCTTCAATTTCGAGGCGGATCGAGCCGACCGCATTCATCACACCGCGTAAGGATTCACGGGTGGTGACGCGGCGATTTTGATGAAAAGGGGTTTCAATATGACGGTCTAGGAGATTTTGATTGATCTGTGGACGTGCGCCATAGACCAAGATGAGACGGATGCCCAAAGAATGTAGCAGCGCAATATCATGGATGATATGTTGGAAATTTTCGTGCTGAACCGCTTCGCCGGCAAACATCAATACAAAGGTTTTATCGCGATGCGCGTTGATATAAGGGGCGGAATGGCGAAACCAATGCACATAATCTTGGGGGGTACTATGTGAATTTTCAGTCATTTGGTTCGCCATGTCGATCTCAGATATGCAGCACTAGATCTGATTTTAACGAAAAAAATCAAAAGATAAATCTATTCCTAAATCTAGCATTCAACTTTATTCAGTCAAATGAGCAAAAGTGGGCTTAGAAACCCATAATTCGAATAATGCTGTTATCATCGGAATTGACTAAAATATAGTCGTTGTTGATCTTGTACCACTGTTCATTACGACCTGGGCGAGGCAGATTGTTGTCTTTATAGTCGACTTTATAACCGTTACCACGATAGTGCTGTGGCATCACATAGCCTTCCTGCCAACGATGCTGTTTTAAACGCTCAACACCGCGCTCTTCACGCATGCGACGTTCACGTTGACGATTTTCACCATCTGGACGATCAAAGCCACGACCATTTTGCCAGCCACCACCGCGCGAATCATCATCGCGATCATGCGGACCTGCAAAAGTCCCCAAACTACTGAACAGGGTTGTCGAACCTAAAACCAAGATAATGAAAATTTTTTTCATGATGCACCTTATGGACTTCGGATGTCTCTCATGTGAACTACTGTACGTTAAAAATGCAGAGAAACTGTGAAGATCGATTCATTATTACTTTAAAACAATGAAGATTTTTCACCCATTTCTCTGAAAAAAGCAGTTTTTAACGTCAGTGTCCAATGTTATTTAGAATTATTGTCAGGATGAAATTAAGCTTGAGCGTCAATACTTTGGCCATTCATATCTAAACTGTCATCGCCCATGAGATACAGATAGGCGGGCATAATGCTATCTGGAGTCGGGAGTACTTTGGGATCTTCCTCTGGATAGGCTTTGGCACGCATGGCGGTACGGGTCCCGCCTGGATTGATGCAGTTAAAACGAATATTTGGATAGGTATTTTCTGCGGCAAAGATTTTGCTCATGGCTTCAGTGGCCACTTTAGACACTGAATAGGCACCCCACAAGGCACGCGCTTCACGACCGACACTTGAACTGGTAAATACCACAGAAGCATGCTCAGACTTTTCCAGCAAAGGCAACAAAGCCTGAGTCAGAGCAAAAGGGGCACGTAAATTCACAGCCAGTACATCATCCCAAACATCGACAGGATAATGAGCCAGTTCCACCCGATCACCAAGCATCCCTGCATTATGCAAGATACCATCCAGACGACCGAATTGTTGCTCTAGCGTGCTTACCAACAGCTCATAATCATGGGTTGAGGCTGTTGAAAGCTGTAAGGGTAAAATCGCAGGCTGTGGCGCACCTAAGCCTTCAATTTCATCATAGATCACTTCAAGTTTATTTAACGTGCGGCCGTGCAAGACCACCGTTGCACCGTGCAGGGCATAACTCATCGCCGCAGCGCGACCAATACCATCACCCGCACCGGTGATCAGGATAATACGATCTTTCAGTAAATCTGGACGAGGTTGATATTCTGAATATTTCATTGTTATGCCTCCTGTTCTTATCTGCAAAAATTTAAATTTAACCCATCATACCCTGATTTTCTGACAACACCGTGATTTTCTGTTTAAGCAGTTGGTGGAGTTCAGCAATGGTATGAATGATCGCATCAGCCTGCCAAGCGGCAAGATCATCGCGGGATTCTACGGGTAAATAGCCATAGGCTGCCAAGATGGTATACATATCGGCATGGCGACCTGCGTCAATATCGCGCGGGTGATCACCGACATAGATAATATCTTGGGCATCGATCTCGAGCTGTTTGGCAGCCAAATACATTGGCTCAGGATCAGGTTTGGTCTTGCTGACATCTTCTGGGCACACCAAGACTGCACAGCGTTCAGTCAGACCCAGTTTGGCCAATAATGACTCACTTAGACCACGAGGTTTATTGGTGACAATGCCCCACGGAATTTGGTGCGCTTCAAGTTCTTCAAGCAACGGATACATACCTGAAAACAGGTCGGTATCGACCACAATATTGTCACCATACACATCTAAAAAACGTTGTCGATGCGCTAAAAATATCGGGTCTGTGACCTCTAATTCTGGATAGACCAGTTTCACCATGGCACGTGCGCCTTCCGACACCTGAGTGCGGATAGTATCGGCATCCACCACAGGGCGTTGTTCATCACGGCACATTTGCTGAATGATACGAATAAAGTCCGCAGCGGTGTCGATCAGGGTACCATCGAGGTCAAATAAAACAGCTTTCATTCAGCACCTGTATTGGTGGTATGCACCATGTAATTCACATCAACATTCGGCGCTAACCAATAGTGTTTGGTAATTGGGTTGTAATGCAACCCCGTCATTTCTTTCAGGCTAAGCCCCGCATTGCGAATATCATGCGCCATTTCAGAAGGGCGGATGAATTTATGATAATCATGCGTGCCTTTAGGCAATAAACGCAGCACATATTCCGCGCCAATAATCGCAAATAAATACGATTTAGGGTTACGGTTAATGGTCGAGAAGAACACATGACCGCCTGGCTTGACCAGCGTTTGGCAGGCTTTCACGATTGAGGCTGGATCTGGCACGTGTTCCATCATTTCCATACAAGTCACCACATCATATTGACCTGCTTGCTCTTGTGCCAGTTGCTCAACTGGGATTTGACGATATTCGATGTTTTGCACATTGTCTTGTTGTGCATGCAAACGACCCACAGCGAGGGGGGCTTCACCCATATCGATGCCAAGTACATCTGCACCACGACGTGCCATGCTTTCAGCTAAAATACCGCCACCGCAACCAACATCAAGTACTTTTTTACCCGCCAAGCCACCGACACGTTCATCCACCCAGTTTAAACGTAAGGGATTGATTTGATGCAGCGGGCGGAATTCAGAATGTTGATCCCACCATTTGGCAGCCAATGCTTCAAATTTTGCGATTTCTTGCGGGTCAACATTCAATTGCGACATGGTGTCACCTCTATATTAGGATGATTATTTCGGTTTAATCTGTTGGTAGTGTAGCGATTCTGGTAAAAAAAGCGATAAATCCAATAAAAAACTTCACACAAGCAAAACGAATTGCTCGTGTTTGTTTTATATTTAGCATATAAACTTACGAAAAATGCTTAGAGGAAAAGCAAAGCCAATGAAAAAGTTAGTATTAGGTGGTTTAAGTGCAGTTGCGTTGGCATTCTCAATGAATGCAATGGCAGCAGATTTTGTGGCTGGTAAAGACTATACCGTGATTGCCAATCCAGGCAAAACCTCAGCACCTGCTGGACAACTCGAAGTACGTGAGTTCTTCTGGTATGGCTGCCCGCACTGCTTCAAGCTTGAACCACATATGCAAGCATGGTTAAAGCAAATTCCAAAAGACGTTTATTTCTTACGTACGCCTGCGGCGATGAATAAAGTCTGGGAACAAGGTGCACGTGGTTACTACGTTTCGGAAGCACTGGGTGTACGCAAGAAAACCCATATTCCATTGTTCCATGCCATTCATGAAGGCGGTCAGCAAATCTTTGACCAAGCCTCTCAAGCAAAATTCTTTGCACGTTATGGCGTACCTGAGCAGAAATTTAACAGCATGTTTAATTCCTTCCCAATCACGGCAAAAATTGCTGAGTCGAATAAGTTGGCGCAGCAGTACCAGTTGACGGGTGTACCAGCGGTTGTGGTGAATGGTAAATATGTGGTGCAGGGTGAAGATGCAAAAGTAACACAGGTGGTGGATTACTTGTTGGAAAAAGAGCGTAAAGCCAAATAATTTACGCCCATCTTCAATCAAAAAAGGACTGTTGTGACAGTCCTTTTTTTTATTTAGTTTTGATCCATTTGCAGATCTTTTAAGTCGATCTGAACTTTCTGAGTTGGCAGTGACAAGGCCTGATTGACGTACAGATTAATCAATTTCTCACGTGAACCGATTGAACGCTGATAATAGCTTGAGTTCAACAATAAGGCTGCACCGTAGGTCAGTGACCAGATATAAGACAGGTAATCACGAATCGACATATCATAATTTTGTGATTTTAAATATTTTTCCGTCATGTCTTTCAACGACACAATGCGCTGTTGGCGAATGGCATATAGCTCGTCAAACAGGTGCTTTAACTTTGACTCAGTCATGGTCAGATGTTCTTCTAACTGATGTAGCAGAATGGTACGACTCGGCGAGGTCAAATGATAAAGCATATAGCGTGGCGCATATTCTTTGACATCGGTATTGTATTTGTCTGAAATCTTTAAAATTTCTTTTTCATTTTGAATAATGAGTTCCAGCAGCAATTCATTTTTGCTACGGAAATGTTTATATAAGGTGCCCTTGGCAATATCCAGTTCAGCAACCAGTTCATCTAGGGTCATTTCTTGGTTGTTTTCTAATAACAGCTTTTCCGCGACCTGCAAAATTTTTTCTTTACGAATTAAGAACTGAGTATGACGATCAGGATTCATGATGCTTATAAGCTCCTCATAGTGTTCTACACGGCGTTTGCATTAGTGTCTAATGCATCATAACGCTAAGCAATGCTTTTATATATCAAACTTTGGTTTGGATCAGGTCAAGCGTTTTGGGGTTCCCAGTTGGAGATGCCACTGAAGAGTAAACGGACTTGCGTCGCTGCATTGTCAATAAACAGGTTTTGTTGTTCGAGTAAATGATCAATGCTGAATTGCTTCGGCAGATTGATCCAGGTCATGGCCCATGTAAACGACATATTGATCAAAATGGTCGACAGTACCTGTAAGTCCTTGGCTTCTTTAATATGTTTGAAGGTTTCCAGTTTGCACAGATCGATGGCCAGATCTTCAATCAAAAACTCAATTTCACGGGCAATGGCAATACGCACCGTCTCTGAACCGCCCCAACGTTCTGCAATCATAAATTGCCATTGTTGTGGGCTGTGATTCACGGCCTGTACAAATAATTCAATACTGGTTCTGGTTTTGGCCGAACCACTATGTTGTAAATAGCTCTGTCCCAATTGGTGAATCAGGCTTTTTAAATGCAAAGAGACCTGATCAACCAGCTCTTGCCCAAGCGCGTCCATATCTTGGAAATGACGATAAAACGCTGTTGGGACTAAACCCACTTCGCGAGCAACTTCGCGCAAACTAATGCTACTGAATGAGCGCCCAGCAGTGCTGAGGTGAAGTGCCGCATCCAGTAAAGCCTGCCGACTCTGTTGTTTTCGTTCATCTCTAATCGACATGAATAAGACTCATTGAAACCGTACAACAGAGTCTAGCAAAAAAAACAGAAACTTTTTAGTCCTTGTCCATTGCTAAATGCCAATGTTTTTGATCTTTCCCTGATCAGGGCCTGCTAGATATGCGCTCATGGCATGCGTATTTTTTTTAATTTTTTCCTTATTTTAAACGGCTTATCAAAAAGTATAAAAAATATCCAAAAAATTAGTGAACAAGTGTTGACTCAGTGAACACAAATAAATATAGTGTACACATGTTCACTACATGAACATTTGTTCACTCAATATAAATAGCCAGATACAAAACGAGGAACGTATGAACGCAGAGTTAAGTTATCAGCCACATTGGATTCGAGAAGATTTTGTTGATTTTATTTTGCAAAAGATAAAGCCAACCTTTGCTTGGAAACGTATTTTGAGCGAAGTTACCGCCGTCGAGCCACTCAGTGCGGACATGGTGTTATTGACCTTAAAGCCAAATCATAATTTTGATATTCGCCAAGTTCAAGCAGGTCAAAGTGTATTGATTACCCTGATGATTAATGGGGTGTACCAACAACGTAGTTATTCGATTATTGATGTGACTGCACAGGGTGAAATCCGTCTAGGCATCAAAGTCCAAGGGGTAGTGTCTAAAGCTGCTCAGCAACTTCGGGTTGGGGATCACTTTGAGATTTCGCAGGCACAAGGTGATTTTATCTTGCACCAAGGTCAGCAACCCGCCGTGCTGATTGCATCGGGTTCAGGCATTACTGCGATTTATTCTTTATTGCAACAAGCATTACAACAGCAATTAGAGCAAATTCATGTGCTGTATTTTAACCGTGCTGAAGTGTTTCATCAGGACATCTTGGCCTTGGCTGAGCAATATCCACAGTTGCACTATCACTTCTTTAATACATCGGCACAGAAACAACATTTAGATGCTGCATTGTTAGAAAAGTTAGTCCCGAATTTTAAAGATGTAAAAGCGTATGCCTGTGGTCATCACAGCATGATGCGCCAAGCACAAGATATTTATACACAACAGGGTGTAGCTGAAAATTTCCATCAAGAATTTTTCCAACCTATACAAATCGAGCATTCAAGTGAGGCTCAACCGATTAGTTTCCGTCGTGCGCAGCAGAATTTTATTGCAACGACCAATCTGCTGAGTAGTGCAGAGCAAGCAGGTTTACGCCCACAACATGGTTGCCGCATGGGTGTCTGTAACCGCTGTAGCTGTACCAAAGTCAGTGGCGTTACCCAGAACGTCATCACGGGTGAAATTGATGATCAACCGAATCGTCCGATCAAGTTATGTGTAAGCCAGGCGCTTAGCCCAGTCACCATTGATCTATAAAAACAAAGATATTTGAGGATGAACAGTATGAATATGGCATTAGAATTTAAAAGCGTATCAAAGTCAGCGCATTTAACCCCTGAACAAGTTGAAGAGTTTGGTCGCCGTGTCGAGCAAATACGTTTAGAAGTGATGCAGAATCTTGGCGAGCAGGATTCAAAATATATCTATAAAGTCCGTAATTTTGTACGTTATACCGAAATCGCGTCGCGTGGCATGTTGATGTTCGGTGGCTGGATTCCACCCGTATGGTTGTTGGGAACCGCGATGCTGGGTGTCTCTAAAATCGTCGAGAATATGGAGTTAGGCCATAATGTGATGCACGGTCAGTTTGACTGGTTGAATGACCCAAGCTTGCGTGGCGAAGATTACGACTGGGATAACACCTGTTCAGGCAATGACTGGCGCTACACGCATAACTACATGCACCATACCTATACCAATATTGTCGGTAAAGATCATGATGTCGGTTATGGCATTTTACGTGTGACAGAAGATCAGAAGTGGGAAGTACGTCATTTAGCCAATATTCCATTGGCCTTACAGCTGATGTTCTTTTTCCAGTGGTATGTCGGTGTGCAAAACCTGCATTTAGAAGATGCATTGGTCTATAAAACCAAAACTTGGAAACAGGTCTGGGCAGATGCGGCCGAGTTCCGTAAAAAAGCCAAACGCCAAGTGTTGAAAGACTACGTGTTCTTCCCAGCGATTGCGACCATTAACTTTATTCCGGTATTAGCAGGCAATGCTGTAGCCAATATCATACGTAATTTATGGTCATCTGCAGTGATTTTTAATGGTCACTTTACTGAAGATGCTGAAACCTTTGAAGCAGATAATACCGAGAACGAAACCAAGGCGCAGTGGTACCTTCGCCAGATTCGTGGTTCAAGTAATTTCACGGGTGGCAAATGGATGCACTTTATGAGTGGAAACTTGAGTCATCAGATCGAGCATCATTTGTTCCCAGATATGCCAGCCAATCGTTATGAGCAAGTTGCACCACAAATCAGAGCTTTATGTGCTGAATATGGGGTGAACTATAACGAAGCTAACTTCATGAAACAGTTCTGGACGGTATGGGTACGCTTAGCCAAATGTTCATTGCCAAATGATCTCTCAGCACAGTTGGCACAAGGGTGGAGCAACCTTAAGTCAAAGTTTAAGTTTGCTTAATTCGGTGAATTGTAACCAATAAGTAAAACTGAAAGCGCGTGTAATTGAGCTATACTATGGCGCAATGATATTTGAGCCATAGTTTTAAGGAATCGTTATGCGTATTGACCAAAGAACACTAGACCAATTACGTGAGGTCAAAATTACCCGTAACTATACTCGTTACGCAGAAGGCTCAGTTTTGGTTGAGTTTGGTCATACCAAGGTGTTGTGTACCGCAAGCATTGAGAACTCAGTCCCTCGTTTCCTCAAAGGTCAGGGTCAAGGTTGGGTTACTGCGGAATACGGTATGTTACCGCGTTCAACCCATACCCGTAGCGATCGTGAAGCGGCGCGTGGTAAGCAAACCGGTCGCACCCAAGAAATTCAACGTCTGATTGGTCGTAGCTTACGTGCCATGGTGGATTTGAAGAAGTTGGGTGAGAACACCATTACCATCGACTGTGATGTGATCCAAGCGGATGGTGGCACACGTACTGCAGCCATTACTGGCGCAGCCGTGGCTTTGGTTGATGCCATGAATGTATTGCTCAGCAACAAAAAAATTAAACAGGATCCATTAAAGAGTTTAGTCGCAGCAATTTCAGTCGGGATGTATAAAGACGAAGTGCTACTCGATCTATGCTACGAAGAAGATTCAAATTGCCAAACCGATCTAAATGTGGTGATGACACAGGCTGGCGAATTTATTGAAATTCAAGGAACGGCAGAAGACAAACCGTTTACGCGCCAGCAGTGCAATGCCATGTTAGAGCTTGCAGAAAAAGGAATCGCGGAATTGATTCAGAAGCAACAGCAGGCACTCGGTTGGTAAGTTCCAGTTGATAGTGCGGGCGGTCTGGTTTTTTTAGACCGCCTTTTTTTTATCTATTTTTTGTCATCGAATTGCGATCAAATCATCATCGAACTGTCATTTAGATTGTATTGACTATCTGCACTGATATTGAATGGATAGTCAAATGCGAAATTTCTTTTTAGCGTTACTTGCTGGGAGCTGTGTATTACTCAGTGCCTGTAACGACGGTGACGACAATAATAACTCAACGTCAAATCCGCAGCCGCCAACGCCAAGCTGCAAAATGCATTGTGCACCCTAAATAAGAACAATAAGGAAATCGATAAATGAATCGTCGTGACTTTTTATTAAATTCAACCAAAGCTTTGTTTGGTACGGCTGCCTTGACCAGCTTCCCGATGAGTATTCAAAAAGCCCTTGCGATTGATGCCAAAGTCGAGACAGGCACCATCAAAGACGTTAAACATGTGGTGATCTTGACTCAAGAAAACCGATCTTTTGATAATTATTTTGGGACCTTGAAAGGGGTGCGTGGTTTTGGCGATCGTTTTACCATCCCGTTGAGTGAAGGTCGTAAAGTCTGGGCGCAGTATGACGCCAATAAGAATACCGTCTATCCATATCACTTAGACAGCAGCCGTGGCAATGCTCAGCGTGTCAGCGGTACACCGCACTCATGGACCGATGGCCAATATGCTTGGGATCATGGTCGTATGGGCAGTTGGGTCCAATACAAACAACCGCAATCGATGGGCTATTATAAGCAACAAGAAGTCGAATTTCAGTTTGCCTTAGCCAATGCCTTTACGCTGTGTGATGCTTACCACTGCGCCATGCATACGGGCACCAACTCTAACCGTATGTTTATCTGGACGGGAACCAATGGTCCAACAGGTGCCAATGTTGCCAGTGTGGTGAATGATCTGGATGCGATTGGCCCATCGACCACAGGTTATGACTGGACCACTTATCCTGAGCGTTTGCAACAAGCAGGGGTCAGCTGGAAAGTGTATCAAAACATGCCTGACAACTTTACAGATAACCCTTTAGCTGGGTTTAAACAGTATCGCCGTGCCAATGAATTATCAGGCAAACCGGTCAATAACAGCAGCATTTGCCCTGCCTATGATCCAGCAATTGATGCCAGTCAACCTTTGTATAAAGGCATTGCCAATACCATGCCCGATGGCGGTTTCTTAGGGACATTTAAAGAAGACATTGCCAAGGGACAATTACCGCAAGTGAGTTGGTTGGTGGCACCTGCAACCTATAGTGAACATCCAGGGCCATCAAGCCCAGTGCAAGGGGCATGGTATATCCAAGAAGTGCTGAATGCACTCACCGAGCGTCCTGAGCTGTGGAGTCAGACCGTTTTCTTGATTAACTTTGATGAAAATGATGGTTTCTTTGACCATGTGCCTTCACCAAGCGCCCCTTCAATGGATGCATCAGGCACGGTCTATGGCAAATCGACGCTCAGTAAAGAACAGATGTCCTATGAATATGCGACACATGCTAAGGCTTCGAATGGACAACCGAATTTTACCGATCCTAAAGTGAGTAATGGCGTTGGGGTCTATGGACCGGGGATTCGTGTGCCGATGTATATCATTTCTCCGTGGAGTCGGGGTGGTTGGGTCAATTCGCAAGTGTTTGATCACTCCTCGGTGATTCGATTCTTGGAACAATGTTTTGATGTGAAAGAGCCGAATATCAGTCCTTATCGTCGTGCCGTCTGTGGAGATTTAACTTCGGCATTTAACTTTAAAACGCCTAATTTACTGCCTGTACCAGACCTATCTGGTAAGAAGAGCAAAGCTGAGGCCGATGCGATTCGTAAAGCACAGGAACGTTTATCTCAGGTCAGCCGTCCGCTCAGTCAGACCGATCCAGTTCAGGAGATGGGGATTCGTCCATCGCGTGCACTGCCTTATGTACTGCATAGCAGTGCCAAAGTCGATGCTGTGGCTAAAACCGTGAAATTGATGTTCTCAAATACGGGCACACATGCGGCCGTCTTCCATGTCTATGACAAATTGAATCTGGATGCCGTTCCACGCCGTTATATGGTGGAAGCGGGCAAGCAACTGGATGATGTTTGGCAGACTAAGGACAATCAATATGATTTATGGGTGTTGGGGCCAAATGGTTTTCACCGTAGCTTTAAGGGTAATCTGACGCAGACGGCTCAAATTCAGGCACTCCCTGAAATTCGCGTTTGTATGGAAGAGTGTGACCCTAAACTGTTTTTAAAAGTACGGAATGATGCAGCCCAGCCTGTAAAACTGCTGGTCAAAGCCAATGCCTACTTACCGAACAAGACTTGGCAAATTGAAACGGCCGCGACTGAACAAGAACTGAGTTGGGATATGACTGAGTTTGGGGGTTGGTACGATTTTACCGTCACGATTGAAAATGATCTAAGCTATAGCCGTCGCTTTGCTGGACGTATTGAAACCCATGAAGACTCGATTTCTGATCCGTATATGGGCTTTTCAGTAAATTAAGGTTGTTTGATGTGAGACTAAGGCAGTTTAAGTAAATCTTAGGCTGCTTTTTATAGGTTGAAAATTATCTTAGTACAAACCAGTAGATACATAGAAATATCAATATGAGCAGCGTGATAAAACCGACGACAAATACTTCGGTACTATCAAAATCCACCCGTTGCCTCAGACGATAACAGCGAACCACCGCATAACCGATGCTGCGGATCAAGCCTTCAAAAATAATCTCAAAGATCAGGTCAACGAATAGAAAACGGAACAGCTTAAACAGCACATGAAATACGGCTTCGAATACGGTGTCCATACTTATTATTTTAATAAATTGAGCTGCTTAGCATTTTAAGCTTACACAGAGCGAAATGAAAGTAGACATAAAGCCATCATCGTCAACACAACATTACTGAGAGTTTACATGCCTGTAACACAGCCCACTGATTTGACTCATGTTGCTTTGATAGATTGAACACAAATTGAAATGAAGTATTTTTAGGGGATAACAATGTTACAAGTATTTCTGGTTTTACTCACCGCAGTGACTTTTGTACTCATGGCGGCTGACCCTCGTCCAACTGATTCGACCGAAGCCAAATCAGCGTGGAGTGAGCGAGTTGAAACGACGCAATTTGCTAAAACAGAGGTTTTAGTAGAACAAAAGCCAGTGAAGCAAGAAAAAGACCTTGATCAGGCTTAAGCATTAAAACGCATGGATAAATCAACTGCACGTACGTCTTTGGTCAATACGCCCATTGAAATGTAGTCCACGCCAGTCGTTGCCACTTCGCGTAAATTGTCGATGGTGATGTTGCCAGAAGCTTCTAATTTACAACGACCCGCAACATGCTTGACCGCATCAATCATCTGCTGTTGGCTAAAATTATCCAGCATCACAATATCAGCGCTGGCTTCAAGCGCTTGATTGAGTTCATCCCAAGTTTCGACTTCTACTTCGACCGGTTTACCGGGTGCAATCTCATGTGCTTTGCGAATCGCTTGTGCAATGCCACCTGCGGCCATGATGTGATTTTCTTTAATTAAAAAGGCATCAAACAAACCTAAACGGTGATTTTGTCCACCGCCAATCGCAACAGCATATTTTTGTGCAATGCGCAGGCCTGGCAAGGTCTTGCGAGTATCAAGCAATTTGGTATGCAAACCTTCCAGTTGGTGAACATAGCTGGCTGTTTTCGTCGCAACCGCAGACAGCGTTTGAATAAAGTTTAAAGCAGGACGTTCTACAGTGAGCAAACTACGCGCTGAACCCGCCAGTTTTAAAAAGGTTTCATTTGCTGCAACAACATCACCTTCCTGTTTTAACCAAGTCACTTGAACGGAGCTGTCGTAGGCTTGGATTAAGGCATTAACCCAAGGTTGACCCGCCAATACCATCTCTTCACGACTAATAATGGTCGCTGTGGCTTGTTCATCGGCTGGTGTGAGCAGGGCGGTGATATCGCCATCCCCAATATCTTCCTGTAATGCTTGTTGAATATTGATTTGAATAGATTGTTCAAGCAAAGATTGAGGAATACTCATACCAGTTCCAGTGTATGTTTGACTAAAAAACGTGTGTCATATATTAACACCCTCCCCATAAAAAAT
The DNA here is from genome assembly GCF_000367945.1 of Acinetobacter proteolyticus. Lineage (GTDB taxonomy): Bacteria > Pseudomonadota > Gammaproteobacteria > Pseudomonadales > Moraxellaceae > Acinetobacter > Acinetobacter proteolyticus. The sequence continues at coordinate 2,983,691 of NZ_KB849179.1, read as the reverse complement.
AAGTATTTCATCTCGATTATTCGTGATAAAGCATGTCAAAATGGGCTAGATAAATATTAAATTGCTGATTCGAGTCCTCATGCAACACGCTAGATTTGCTCAAGTACAAGATGGAATCTTAGAGGGTGCAAGCCAAATTGTATCGCCAAATTTTAATGCGCGCCCTGCCGATACCGAGATCCAATTGATCGTTATTCACAATATCAGTTTGCCGCCTTCACAGTTTGGCGGCGGCTATATTCAGCAATTCTTTCAGAATCAACTGGATTGGTCTGTACATCCTTATTTCCAAACCATTGAAGGAATGCAGGTGTCTGCACATCTGTTAATTTTACGCACAGGCGAAGTGATTCAGTTTGTGAATTTTAATGATCGTTCGTGGCATGCTGGTCGTTCCAGTTATCTTGCACAAAAAGAATGTAATGATTATTCGATTGGGATTGAGCTGGAAGGGAGTGATGATTTATCTTTTGAGCCTGAACAATATCAGGCTTTAGTTGAAGTGGTCAGTACCTTGCAACAGGCTTATCCAAAGATTCAAAACCATATTGCAGGTCATTCCGACATTGCCCCAAAACGTAAAACCGATCCCGGTGAACACTTTGATTGGCAATTGTTCCGAAATTTGCTTGCTCAACAAAAATTAGCCAAAAAAACAGCGTCGGATTTATAATTTCATAACGCAATCTATTCGGACTTTCATTACAATAACGCTTTTTAAAAGATAAGCCGTAGGTGAATGCGATGGCATTGTGGCGATCGACTGTAATTGTCAGTGCAATGACGATGTTATCTCGAGTATTGGGTTTAGTCCGTGATGTGGTGCTACTCAATGTATTTGGTGCAGGCAAGGACTTCGACACCTTCGTTGTTGCCTTTCGTATTCCCAACTTTTTCCGACGCTTATTTGCGGAAGGGGCTTTTTCCCAAGCCTTTATTCCTGTTCTGACCGAATATAAGACCAGCCGTGCCCATGCCGAAGTCCAGATTCTCATTAGTCGGGTGTTTGGCTGTTTGCTTACCGCGATGTCCTTATTGACCTTTGTGGCGATGGTGGCTGCGCCGGCGATTATTTATTTATATGCGCCGGGTTTCCATAACGATCCAGAGAAATTTGAGCTCGCGGTTGATATGTTCCGCCTGACCATTCCCTACTTAATGTTTATGTCATTGACGGCTTTTGCCAGCAGCATCTTAAACAGTTATGGTTCTTTTGCTTCACCTGCGTTTTCTCCAGTATTGCTCAATGTGGCGATGATTGCAGGAGCATGGTGGTTAACGCCGTATATGGCGGAACCGATTATGGCGCTGGGCTGGGCGGTGGTTGCGGCAGGTGTTTTACAGTTAGCGATTCAAATTCCTGAATTATGGAAAAAGAATTTACTAATTCCACCTAAGGTCGACTTCAAACATGAAGGTGTGGACCGTATTTTAAAACTGATGTTACCCGCTTTGTTTGGGGTATCGGTCACGCAGATTAACTTATTGCTCAACACCATTTGGGCATCATTTATGCAAGATGGTTCGGTGTCATGGTTATACAGTGCTGAGCGTATGACCGAGCTGCCATTGGGCCTTATTGGTGTTGCGATTGGTACGGTGATTTTACCTTCGCTGTCTGCGCGTCATGCCGAGCAAGATCAAGCCAAATTTAGAGGCATGATTGATTGGGCTGCGAAGATTATTATGCTGGTTGGTATTCCTGCCAGTATTGCGTTATTTATGTTATCGACACCGATTATTCAGGCCTTGTTTCAGCGCGGTGAATTTACCGTGGAAGATACGCGAATGACAGCCTTGGCGCTGCAATGTATGAGTGCAGGAGTGATCTCCTTTATGTTGATTAAAGTCTTCGCACCAGGCTTCTATGCGCAGCAAGATACCAAGACCCCAGTTCGTGTCGGCTTAATGGCGGTTGCAGCCAATGCTATTTTAAACGTGGTGTTTATTGGTTTGTTTAAATTGATTGATTGGCATGCCGAACATATGGCACTCGCCTTAGCATCTTCAGGTTCTGCTCTGGTGAATGCAGGAATGCTGTATTTCTATTTACATAAACGTGATATTTATCGTTTTGGTGCACACTGGAAGAAACTGGCATTTCAATATGCGGTTGCCAATATCGCCATGATTGCTGCACTTTGGTACGGTTTAACCTGGTATCAAGGCGATATTTCTCAATGGCTACGCATTGCCGAAGTAGCTGGCTTATGTGTGCTTGGTGTGGTTGCCTATGTGCTTGGTTTATTGCTGACAGGTTTCAGTCCTCGACATTTAAGAGCTTAAAATCATCAATAATAAAAACCCTCCGAATGGAGGGTTTTTATTATTGAACTTCAAGTAATTCAATATCAAATATTAACGTGCTATTGGGACCGATCGCATCGCCAGAACCGACATCCCCATAGGCGAGATTTGCGGGAATAAAGAAACGGCTTTTGCCACCTACTTTCATGGTTTGTACACCTTCGGTCCAACCGGCAATCACTTGGCTGAGTTTGAACTCAAGAGGATGATTACGTGCAATCGAACTGTCGAACACGGTACCATCGAGCAAACGGCCTTCATAGTTTACTTTAACCGTTGATGTCGCTTTTGGCGATTTACCTTGACCTTGCTGTAACACTTGATACTGTAGGCCTGACTTCGTGGTCACGATATCTGTTTTCTTGGCATTTTCAGCTAAAAAGGCTTTGCCAGCTTGATCATTTTTTTGTGCTTGTTCTTGAAACTCAACCAGTTGTTTGGCCTCTAGGCGCTTTTTATATTGATTCAGAACAGCGGCCATTTCTTCATCAGTTAATGAGGCTGCCTTCCCTTGAACTGCTTCTTGCAAACCTTGTACAAAGGTTTCGATATTTAAATCTTTTAAGGTTTCGGCATTGCCTCGACCCATGAGATAACCGTAGCTATAGCCCAATTGATCTTTTTGTGAACTCTTTTGTGTAATGGGTGCAGCCTGGACCGTTCCGATGGTGGCGGCAATTAAAATAAGACCTAATCTTTTCATTATTTCTTCCAAAAATAAAGGAGAGCACAAGCTCTCCTTAGATCACTTACTTAACAGCAATTAATTCTACATCAAAAATTAATGTACTATTCGGTGGGATCGACCCAGGAACACCTTGTTCACCGTAACCTAAGTTCGCTGGAATATAAAGTGTTGCCTTACCACCTTCTTTCATCAACTGTAAACCTTCAGTCCAACCAGGAATTACTTGATTCAATGGGAACTCAATTGGCTCACCGCGGTCATAAGAGCTGTCAAACACTTTACCGTCAGTCAGTTGGCCTTTGTAGTGGACTTTCACAACAGAGGTTGCAGCAGGTTGCTTACCTGTACCTTCTTTGATGATTTTATATTGTAAGCCTGAAGTCGTGGTTTTCACGCCTTCTTTCTTGGCATTTTCTGCTAAGAAACTATTGCTTGTTGCTTCAGCTTTTTTAGTCTCATTGACTTGTTTTTGTTGTAGTTCTTTTTGGAACTCAACATAAGCAGCTTGTAACTCTTCTTCGGTGTACGCTGCTGGTTTTTGTGCATGCGCATCACGGAAACCAGTAATAAATGCACTGGTTTCTAATTCAGGAGGCGTTTGTTTTGCAACTTCATAGCCTAATGCATAACTGATTTTTGCAACAGGTGCAGCATTTTTGTCAGCTTTGGCACCAAATTCAGTTGTTGGGTTTTTAGTAGCATAGTAAACAGGAACTAGCGCTGCACCGCCTAAAACGGCTGCGACAACGAAAGGTAAAGCTTTACTCATGAGATGTCCCAAAGTGAGATTTTAATAAAAAATATGGCATTGATCTTAGCATGTATAGGCTCAGGCATTGAATAATTAACAGCAAAAATGCATGGATTTTTTGTATGAGGATTGAGTTATTTGTTAAATCCATAAGTGTTCTTGTTGAAATAAAAAAACCAGAGAATTTATCGCCCTCTGGTTTCTTTTACTCAATAGCAGAGTAATTATTTGCTGGTCTGATATTGATACTGGGTAATTTGATAGCTTGGGATCTGATCTAGAATAAGACCATCAATTTCAAGCCCCGCATTCACAAAATAAGATTTTGCGAGCTCAATATCTTTAAGTTGCGTCTGACCATATTGCACTAAACAGAGATTAAAACCAGTAAATTGAGCAAGGTTCAAACTATCAGATGTTGCAAGTACGGGTGCAGAGCTGATCAGTATGTAATCATATTGGCTACTAATCTGTTGCATCAGTTGTTCAAAAATTGATTGATGCGAAGTAATAGAAGCCTCATCGCTGCTTTGCCCACGGCCAATCAGACTTAAATTTGGATAAGTCGTATTTACAATGATCTGATCTAAATTGGCTTGGCCACGTAAGTATTCAGATAAGCCCACTTTTGACGTGCTCTTGAAAAGCTGATCAAGTTCACCACGATAAAGGTCACTATCAATCACTAAGACTTTTTGCCCAGCTTGGCTGAGGTAAAGTGCTAAATGTTGCGCGATGATATCTTGGTTTTGATCAGGTGTAACACTTGTTATGAGTGCAACGTTATGTTGTTTTTGCTGTAACTTAAAACGCAAAGTTGGGATAAATGTCTTGAGTGCTTGTAACTCAGCAACAGCTTTCTTTTTTGCTTTAGGTAATTCAACGTAAGTGTTGATTCCAACAGCTTGTTCAATTTCATCGCGATGACGCACACCTGTTTGTAGCATGTTACGAATCAAGGCAATCAAGATGCCCACGAAACCGCCGACAAAAATGGAGAGGATTAAAATAATCAATTTACGTGGTTTGATGGGTTTAGTCGGTTCAACGGGATAATCTAAAACACGTAAATTCCCTGTTTCACCCGCTTTGGCTAAGCTTAAAGATTGGTATGTACCTAACAAATTAGTATATAGCTGAGTTTGTACCTGTACATCTCGGTAATATTGCAAATATTGGCTTTGTGTATTGGGCAATTTCTTTAATGCACTATTTAACTCATTAATTTTTTTATCAAATACACCAATTTGAGCATTAATCTCTTGCATCATTGGATGTTGTTGTGTGTATTGTGCTGCCAACTCTGCCTTTTTCTGTTCTAACTGAATTTTTTGTGTTTCAAGTTCTACGCTTTGCTTTAAATAAAGTCCTGCTTCTTGCTGAATATCAATCGTACCGTGAGTTTCTCGAAAGGCATTGAATTTTTGTTCAGTTTCTTCCAAATTATGTTTTAATTGTGGCAGTTGCTGGTTTAAAAAATCTAATGTTTTTGCTTTTTCTGCCGATTTAACAGCTAAGTTTTGATCTAAATAGGTCTGTAAAATATAATTTAATACATTGATTAGATGGGCTCTATCCGTACCATCATAACTAACAGAGATAATTCCTGTTTGCTTTGCAAGTTCAATGACTTTGAAGTCTAATAAAAAATATTTAAGAGCAGTAAGAATAGATTGTTTCTGAACAATATATTGTCCATCAAGAGCTTGTTTACTTGAAATATTGACTTTCCATAATTCGCTATTTGGATTTGTTTTTTGATTCAATTGACCTTTAAAAACCTCTACATCTGTTTGCTTTGAAGTAAGTGTAAATATTTGACCATTGAACGTTAAAATAAGATCTTTATCTAGGAACTTCTTAGGAATATCGAATTGTTGTATTGAAAAAGATTTGTTTCTATCTGAAATCTGAATTTCATTTTTTTTATAATAGGTGTGAAATTTATCTGTTGTAAAAGCTTCTTGCAAGAAAGACTGTTTCGGTGCAATGTGAATATTTAAATTTAAATCCTGAATTGTTTTCGCTAATACAGAACGAGACTGCAAAATCTCAATTTCCGTTTGAGTAGATTGCTGGCCATTCGCAAGACCGCCCAGATTGACTCCTGCTAAACTACCCAAAGAAGCAAGTTGAGAACTTAAGCCAGCTAGACCATTTTGTTTACTATCAATTACTTGAATTTTTGCATCAACAGAGTAAACCTTTTCTACAACACTTAAATAAATACCAGCACAAATTAAGGCAAGTACTATACAAAAGGCGATAAGTTTCCATTGTAAAATAATAGTGAAAAATAGTTCTCTGAGATCAATCGTGTCATCAGTCAGTTGTGTATTTGGGTTCATAAGTAAACAACTATTTAAAATTTTGGAAGAGCAATTTGCAAAGTCTTTAATATCTAAATCATTAATTTTATGGGTTCATGTTTATTTACCCAGTTGATCAAAACTGTAAAGCGCATTTGAAAATGGTATAACTTGGTTGACCATACGTTGCCAACGAGTTAAACCAGTTGCATCTATATAGACAATATCATTTTTTTGCATTGCAAATTGGTTAGCTAAAGCAAGATTACCGAGACTGCTTAAATTCAGTTGATAAATGGTTGAATGGCGATCTGTTAAATTAGTTCGCATGACGTAGATGCGAGCAGCGCTTGCGGTATAAGGATTAATTCCCTCACTTTCACCTAAAACATCACTTAAAGTCATACCCTGATCTCGTATAGTCAAAGCTTGACTACGGCTAGATTCACCCATGACATAAAGTTTCTGGTTTTGTTTGGTGTTAACAAAGATTGTATCATTTGGTTGGATTAACAATTTGTGCAGTGATAAGCCATTTTTTTCTAAGTCAACGAGATTCAAGTTATACGTGATACCCTGTCGAATGAGTTGTATCGAGGTATTATCACCTGTTTCAGGATTGACACCTCCAGCCATACCAAGGGCCGTGTATAAGCTAATTGGTTGATCATTCAGAGTATATTGTCCACTTTTCATCACTTGTCCATTGACGAAATAGCGGTTACCTTCATAGGATAAAACCCTAACGATAACATCGGGTGTTTTTAAATATTTTGCAAATTGAGTTCTTATATAACGATTTGTTTCTGCTAGAGTTTTTCCTGAAATATGCACTTGTCCAACCAACGGTAGCTGTATATTTCCATTGCTATCAATTGGATATCCAATCGCTAATGCTGATTGATTATTATTAACGGTATTATTGATTGGTGGTGTGATTTCAGGATAAGCCCATAATTGAATGGAGAGTACATCTCCCGCGTTTAAGCGATATTGATAGTGTGGTGTACTAAATAGAGCTGTAAAATTATTATGGGATTTGATAAAAGACTGTTGATGAAGTGTTGGTAGGGTGTCTTGTGTCAACTGTATAACGGTAATGTCCGCGCCCTGTTCAGTTCTAAAATTTCCTTCCTCCGGTAAATCATAGGTCTGAAGACCAGAAGTAATTGCACAACTTACAGTACTAATACTAATTGTAAGAATAGAAAATAGTTGGTAATACTTCACATCAAACCCTTGGATAATCTTATTTTTAATCAATATCTATTGTCTGATGTTAATACATCAATGGACAAAGGACGCTAAGTTGGAAAGATTTTATCCCAAAAGTTTAAAAAAACATAATAATCTTTTTGGGCGAAAATTAGTATTCGAAGAGCACTATGAACTTATTTCTAAAACAATTTTTAATGATTTTTTTAAGAAGTCAGCGTTGCTGAGAGAAGACCAAAATTTACAATAAAATCATTTAAATAAAATATGGCAAAGAGCTAACAAATTCATGAAAATTGTTATATTATGCCGCATAATATTCTATTGTTAAGTTTGAAGATTTTATTTTATTCCCTTTTTTTCAATAAGCTATGAAAGAATAGGGTTGCAAAAGACTCTGGTGGGTATTTTGCAAACAATTCTGTTGAGTTGTTCAATGATACTTTAAGTTTGATGTGGATATTTTAAGTTAGATAGAGTCTACTCAATGTAGTTTAGTGGAAAAATATGAAAATATTATTAACTGGTGGTGCTGGATTTATTGGTTCTGCTGTAGTACGCCATATTATAAAAACAACAGATGATACAGTTTTAAATATAGATAAATTAACCTATGCTGGTAATTTAGAGTCATTAAAAGAAGTTGATGGGAACTCTCGTTATCAATTTCAGCAAGTTGATATATGTGATGTTTTAAAATTAGAAGAAGTCTTTACACAGTTCCAACCTGATGTTGTGATGCACCTTGCGGCAGAATCTCATGTCGATCGTTCTATTGATGGGCCAAGTACCTTCATTCAAACCAATATTGTGGGAACATACTCATTACTAGAAGTGGCGCGAAAATATTGGCAGGCATTAGAGGAGCCTAAAAAACGAACTTTCCGCTTTCATCATATTTCTACTGATGAAGTATATGGTGATTTAGAAGGTACAACTGATCTATTTACAGAAACAACACCTTATGCCCCAAGCTCTCCTTACTCTGCAAGTAAGGCAAGTTCAGACCATCTGGTACGTGCTTGGCACCGAACTTATGGATTGCCTGTTATTTTAACCAATTGTTCTAATAACTATGGCCCGTTTCATTTTCCTGAAAAATTGATTCCACTAATTATTTTAAATGCCTTGAATGGTAAAGCTCTACCCGTTTATGGGAATGGGCATCAAATTCGCGACTGGTTATATGTTGAAGATCACGCTCGTGCACTTTATAAGGTTGTTACTGAAGCTTCTATAGGTGAAACTTATAATATTGGTGGGCATAACGAACAAAAGAATATAGATGTTGTTAAAGCAATTTGTGAGCTATTAGAAGAGATGGCCCCAAATAAGCCAGAAAATGTAACACGTTACCAAGATCTTATTACCTATGTTACAGATCGCCCTGGCCATGATCTAAGATATGCGATTGATGCAACTAAGATTCAAAAAGATTTAGGCTGGAGTCCTGAGGAGACTTTTGAAACTGGCTTAAGAAAAACAGTAGAGTGGTATTTAAATAATCAAGAATGGGTGCAGCATATTCAAAGTGGTGAGTATCAAAACTGGATAAAACAACAGTATCAGACTGCAGAAAAAATCAATTAAGTTGTTAATATCATGAAAATCTTGTTGCTAGGAAAAAATGGCCAAGTTGGATGGGAACTACAGCGTTCTCTTCAACCCCTTGGTGAAGTAATTGCTTTAGATCGGCAGCACAACGTGGATGGATGGAAAGGTGATGTTTCAGATTTTGCGGCAATATCACAACTTTTTGAACAAATTCGTCCAGACATTGTAGTGAATGCAACCGCTTATACGGCAGTTGATAAGGCAGAATCAGAGCTAGCCCAAGCGAGCTTGATTAATTATTTGGCTGTGAAGCATTTAGCTGAAGAATGTAGGAAATATCAATCACTTTTAATACATTATTCTACAGATTATGTTTTTAATGGAGAAGGAGTTCAGGCGTGGAAAGAAAACGATCAGACGTCTCCTGTTAACTCTTATGGTAAAACAAAACGTGATGGTGAAATTGCCCTAGAACAGAGCGGAGCTAGATTTATTAATTTTCGTACCTGTTGGGTTTATGCTACACATGGTCAAAATTTTATTAAAACGATGCTCAAACTTGGTCAAATAAAAGATGAATTAAATGTCATTAATGATCAAATTGGTACTCCAACAGGAGCTGCTTTAATTGCAGATGTTACAGCTCAAGCCATTCGTTATTATTTATTTCAGTCCCGTGAGCAAAAAAAGTTACTCGAAGGTCATTACCATTTAGCCTCAGATGGAGAAACGACTTGGTTTGATTATGCTCAATTTATTTTTACTTTAGCAACTGAACATGGATATGAGCTTGCATTAAAAAAAGTCTATCCTATAGAAACTAAAGACTATCCAACACCTGCTAAGCGACCATTAAACTCAAGATTAAATACTGAAAAGCTGAAACAAAATTTTAAAATACATTTACCCCATTGGCAACAAGGTGTCAGACAGGTATTGAAGGAGCTGTTTTCATGAGTCAAAAGCAACAACGTAAAGGTATTATTCTTGCGGGCGGTTCAGGAACTCGGTTGCATCCTATCACTAAAGGCGTATCGAAGCAGCTTTTACCCATTTATGATAAGCCAATGATATATTACCCATTGTCAGTCCTTATGTTAGCTGGCATTCGGGAGATTCTAATTATTTCTACTCCTGAAGATTTACCAAACTTTGAGAAGTTGTTGGGGGATGGCTCGCAATTTGGTATTGACCTACAATATAAAGTTCAACCTTCTCCAGATGGCTTAGCTCAAGCTTTTTTGATCGGTGCTGAGTTTATTGGTAATTCTGATGTGTGCTTAATTCTTGGAGATAATATTTATTATGGTCAAAGTTTTAGTAAGCAGCTCGAATTAGCGAATAGTCGAGAGGTAGGAGCAACTGTTTTTGGTTACCATGTAACCGATCCAGAACGCTTTGGTGTTGTCGAATTCGATTCACAAGGAAAAGTACTAAGTATCGAAGAGAAACCTCAAAAGCCGAAATCACAATATGCTGTTACTGGACTGTATTTCTACGATAATCGGGTGGTTGAGTTTGCGAAGCAAGTTAAACCTTCAGCTCGAGGAGAGCTTGAAATAACAGATATTAACAATGCCTATCTTGAAGATGGCTCTTTAAATGTTGAGCTGCTGGGTCGAGGTTTCGCATGGTTAGATACGGGAACACATGAATCTTTGCTAGAAGCAGGTCAGTTTGTATATACATTAGAAAAACGACAGTCTTTAAAAGTGGCTTGTCTTGAGGAAATTGGCTTCCATCAAGGGTGGATTACTCCCCAGCAGTTAAAAATTTCAGCAGATAAGCTTAAAAAAACAGAATATGGTCAATATCTCTTCAAGTTGCTGGATGAAAATTAAGTGAAAGTAGAAAAGACGAAAATAGATGGGCTATTGATTATTGAACCGACTGTATTTGGGGATGATCGAGGTTGGTTTATGGAAAGTTATAACCATCTAAAATTTGCCCAAGAGTTAGAGAGACTGTCTTTACCAGTACCGACTTTTGTACAAGATAACCATTCGTTCTCCCAAAGAGGCGTATTAAGAGGATTACATTTTCAAAAGCAACCTTTTGCACAAGGAAAATTAGTCAGAGTTGTTCAAGGAAAAGCATGGGACGTAGCTGTTGATTTAAGACCTCACTCTAAAAGTTATGGTGAATGGGTTGGAATTGAGTTGTCAGCACAGAATAAAAAAATGTTTTGGATACCTGAAGGCTTTGCTCATGGCTTTGTTGCTTTAGAGGACAATACTCAATTCCTATATAAGGCAACAAATTACTATAACAAGCAAAGTGAGGAGTCAATCATCTGGAATGATCCAACTTTAGCGATTGAATGGCCGATTAATCTTAATGAAATTTCATTATCAGAAAAAGATAGTGAAGCTACATTATTTATTGACTATCAACCTGTTTAAAGCTTTAACCAATGAGCTTGATCAAAAATAGTATTTATAATATTGCAGGTTTTGCAATTCCCACAATAATTGCAATTCCTGCATTGGGCGTTTTAGCACGTCAGTTAGGGCTTGAAAATTTTGGACTTTTCACTCTGGCTTTTGCTGTCGTTGGTTATGCGAGTATTTTTGATGGAGGTTTAACTAGGGCTGTTATTCGAGAAATAGCAATTTTTAGAGATGACTTGGAAAAACAGAAACAAATATTTTCCACTGCAAGCATAGTTGTATTAATACTCGGGCTAATAGCATCATGTATTTTGTATTTTGGTGCTACATCATTAATTGAGCTATTAAAAGTATCAGACGGAAATTTGATTGATGCAAAAGTAGCTTTTCAGTTGCTTGCTTTTATTATGCCTATTTACCTACTAAATCAAATTTGGTTAGCTTATTTAGAAGGTTTGGAAAAATTTGGCAATATAAATATTCAAAGGACAATAAGTAGTTCAGTGCTGGCTTTATTACCTTTAATCTTCTGCTTGATTGATGCAACCCTTGTAAATGCGATTTGGGGCTTAGTAATTGGACGAATATTCTCGCTTTTATTAACATTTTTTGTGTGTAAAAAAATTATTATAAACAGTGGTTTAGGTTTTTATAAACCTGTTTTTAAAAGGCTAGTTGCATTTGGTGGATGGCTAACTCTAAGTAATATTATTAGCCCAATTATGGTGTATTTTGACCGATTTGTTATTTCAAACATAATGGGGGCGTCAAAAATAGCCTTCTATACGGCACCAGCAGAGGGTGTTGCGAGGCTTGGGAATATTCCCTTTGCTTTAGCAAGAGCGCTTTTCCCGAAATTAAGTAATAGCCAAGACCCGGTCGAAAAGAAACGGTTAGAGCAACAAAGCTATTTTTTAGTTAGTCTTGTATGTTTACCGATCGTTATTTTAGGTATTCTACTATCAGATTTTATCATGGCGATATGGATGGGAGCGGAATATGCTGGTACTTCAGCAAACGTTTTTAAAATATTGTTAATCGGTTTTTTATTTAATGCGTTGGCCCAGATTCCTTATGCATTGCTTCAATCACAGGGTAAAGCAAAAACTACGGCATTAGTGCACCTTTCAGAGGTGTTGCCTTATTTATTGTTATTGTTCTTTTTGACGTTCCATTATGGTGTTATTGGTACAGCCATTGCATGGTCTGTGAGAACCTTTATTGATTTAATTATCTTATTTATTTTGTCGAGAAAAAGATGAAGCAAGTTGATATTGCCATGGCAACTTATAATGGCGAAAAGTATATAGAAGAGCAAATTAGATCAATACAGCAGCAGACATATACGAATTGGACTCTATGTATCAGTGATGATGGATCAAGTGATCAGACTGTAAGTTTGATTAAACAAATCATGGAAAGTGATTCACGTATAAAACTTGTCAATACAAATAGACAAGGAGGAGTCATACAAAACTTTAATGCAGCGTTGAGTCAAACAACAGCAGATTATATTCTGCTGTGTGATCAAGATGACATTTGGCCCAAGGAAAGATTGGCTACTTTAGTCCTTAAGATAGAAAATATTGAATGTAAAGATCCGTCAAAAGCAATCTTGGTTTTTACTGATCTTGAATTAATTGATGATCAAGGCAATAGACTTGCGCAAAGTTTTTATGAGGCAAATAGTTTAAGTCCAGCGGAGAATATGATAGATCATAATCTTCTCTGGCAATCAACCGTTTATGGTTGTACAACGATCATGAATAGAAATCTGCTAAACATTAGCTTACCTATACCTGAATATGCACTTATGCATGACCAATGGTTGGCTTTGAATGCAGTCCAAAATGATAGCCTTTATTATCATGATATTAAGTCAATTCGGTATAGACAGCATAGTGAAAATGTTGTAGGAGGAGCAAATCATGGTTTTTTTGGGAAATTTTATAATTTCAAACGGAACTTAAATAACATAAAGAAAAGTGTTGCGAAGATTAAGTTGATATTAAAAAATCATCCTAACCTATATGCAGATCAGAATGGCTTGAATCATTTAAGCAGTTTTAGGAGTTTTGCTATTAGAGAAATATTTCCTAAGATATTTACAGGTTCGAAAAAAATACAAAATCTATTTATTTTTTTAGGATTTGTTTTTAAAAAATGATTTATATTACTTATTTCTTATTGGCAACTATAATAAGCTTTTTTGTTTCTTCCAGAAAGCAAGCACTATCATTTGTTGTATTTTTAACATTCTCTTTTCTAGCATTTAGCTATCCAGCAGGTGGAGACTGGGTGGGTTATTTTGGTAATTATGATTGCCTAGTAAATAACAAATGCTATTCTGGATTTGTCGAATTTGAAGTTGGTTATGAATTTTTAGTCAAAACAATTGGGCAATTAGGGTTTCAACCTCTTCTTATATTTATAGCATTCCTTAATTTAATATTTATCTCTTCTTTTGCAAAAAAATTTGAAAATAGCGCTTTGATAGTGTTGTTTATTATGTGTGTATTCCTGTGGTCTTTATATATGGAGGCTATTAGGCAGTCTATAGCAATTTCATTGGTTTTATGGGGGATTTATGTATTATATTTGGGTAAGTTAAAGGAATTTATATTAATTGTTTTTCTATCCTCTTTATTTCATATTACCGCACTAATCACTCTGTTATTTGCTCTTCCTTATTTCTCTAAAAGGCTAAGTAAATTGGTAGCTTGGGGGATTGTTGGCATTAGTTTTATTTTTGTTTCTATGCCCACTCAATTTTTACAACTACTTTTACTCGTACTGCCCTTAGATTCAATGGCAGGAGCTAAGCTTAATTTTTATCTATCTTCTGATGCTTATAAGCCTCAACTTTCAATAGGAATTGGGACAATCCTAGATGTGCTATTGATTGGGTTAATCATTGTTAGCTTTAGAAGAGTAAGACTTTATAAACTTTATAATGATATTAGATTTCATCATGTTGTTTATTTAGGAGTCGCACTTTATTTAGCATTTGGGGTTTTTATTGGGAAAATGATGCCTGTTTTTACCCGTATAGGGTGGTATGGCTACCCACTAATTATAATTTTATTATATACAAATATTGGTAATTCAATGTTTTATAGAAAAAGTAGAGTAGGTTTTAAATATGATTTAAGAGTAACTTTAGTTTGTATGTATTTTTTACTGCAAACAATTCGACCGTTTACATATGATTATAATAATTTTGGTATTATGAATCAAGAAACAATTATACAGAATATTAATAACTTGGATGATGCTTCATTAAGAATTGCAGCAAGAGAAAAGTGCTTGGCTTTAACTCGATTAGGTTATGGTTATCTTTGTGATTGATTTAAGGTGTCAGAGAATTTAAATGATTTTAATTGATAGTGTTTATATAAATGATGGTGGTGGTCTGGTACTATTAAAGTATCTGGTTGATGTGTTGGGGAAAACTGAGCTGTCAATTTTTTATCTTTTTGATGAACGAACAAAAGATATTTTTAAGGATGTAAACTCTAGTAAACTTTTTGTTGAAAATAAAATTTCAAAAAGAAAAAAATTTTATGATTTAAATAAAAATAAATTTTCTTCAGTATTATGCTTTGGTAATGTTCCGCCCCCTATCAAGCTTGAAATTCCAGTAATGGTATACTTTCATCAACCGCTCTTCTTGAAAATACCATCAGAATTTTCTTTGAAAAATAAGGTGATTTATGGTGTAAAGCAGCTTGTCTTAAATTATTATAAAAATAATGCGACAATTTGGTTGACACAAAGTAAATATATTCAGGAAAACTTGGCAAGAAAATATTTTTCAGGGAGTGTTGAAAAAATAAAAGTAATGCCATTTTATCCACCAATAGATTGTTCCGAAAAGGAAATTATCAGGGAAAAAGCAAATTTTATTTATGTAAGTAATGCGGCCCCTCATAAAAATCATAGAAATCTAATTCTGGCTTTTTGTGCTGCCTATGACAAAATTGGTAAGGGTACTTTAACAGTCACTGTCCCATCAACAGCCGTTGAAGTTTGTAAATTGATAGATGAAAAAATTGATCAGGGTTACCCTATTGAAAATATAGGTTTTATTGATAGAAAAGCTTTGGTGGATCTTTACCTTTCTTCGGAGTATCTGATTTTTCCTTCTTTGGCGGAAAGCTTTGGTTTAGGTTTGGCCGAAGCAATTGATGCGGGCTGTAAAGTTATTGCATCAGATTTAGCTTATACCTACCAAGTGTGCAATCCATCTTTAACCTTTAATCCTTATATTATTCAGGATATGGAAGCTGCTATAATAACGGCGGTTACGGAAGATCTACCATCTTCCCAAAAAAATATCTCAAATGATATTGAACAACTCATTTCTATTTTGTCGGGCTAAATATGCGATTCGCTGAGAAAACGTTATTAATTACAGGTGGTACAGGTTCATTTGGTAATGCTGTACTTAAGCGATTTTTAGACAGTGATTTTAAGGAAATCCGTATTTTTAGTCGCGATGAAAAAAAACAAGATGATATGCGAAAAAAATATCAATCTAGTAAGCTTAAATTCTATATTGGTGATGTTCGTGATTTTAATTCGGTACTGAATGTAACTCGCGGAGTTGATTATATTTTTCATGCAGCGGCTTTAAAACAAGTTCCTTCTTGTGAATTCTATCCTTTGGAAGCTGTAAAAACTAATGTATTAGGGACAGAAAACTTATTAGAAGCGTCAATTCAAAATAAAGTTACACGTGTAGTATGTTTAAGCACGGACAAAGCCGTATACCCTATCAATGCAATGGGAATTTCCAAAGCGATGATGGAGAAGGTTATGGTCGCTAAATCGCGTAATCTTGAAAATACAAATACTGTAATTTGTGGTACGCGTTATGGGAATGTCATGGCATCTCGTGGTTCAGTCATACCATTATTTGTTGATCAGATTAGAGCAGATAAAGCAATTACAATTACTGATCCGAATATGACTCGTTTTATGATGACGCTTGAAGATGCTGTTGATTTAGTTTTATACGCATTTGAGCATGGGCAAAATGGCGATATTTTTGTACAGAAAGCTCCAGCAGCAAGCATCGATACCTTAGCTAAAGCTATTACACAAATGCTTGAAAAACCTGATCATGTTATTAATGTGATTGGTACTAGACATGGTGAGAAAGCTTTTGAAGCGCTTTTAAGCCGTGAGGAAAAAGCTTGTGCTGAAGATTTAGGTGATTATTTCCGAGTCCCTGCCGACCAGCGTGATTTAAACTATGAAAAGTACATTGAGAATGGAAATATTGAGGTTGTAGAGTATGAAGATTATAACTCTCATAATACTACACGACTTGATGTCGAGGGTATGAAAAAGCTACTGCTTAAGTTAGAGTTTATTCGTGATTTAACTCATGGCATTTACAAATCTCCAGAGGTTTAAGATGAAAGTTTTAATTACTGGGGCAAATGGTTTTGTTGCGAAAAATTTAATTCAATATTTATCTGAAAAAGAAAATATTGAAGTGTTGAAGTGTTACCGTGGCACTACAGAACAAGAATTAGAAAAATTAGTTTTAGCTGCTGAGTGGATTGTGCATTTAGCAGGGGTGAATCGACCTCTAGATGACTCGGATTTCATTGAAGGTAATGTATCGTTAACACAAAAAATTTGTAATATTTTATCTTTAAATAAGAAAAAAACACCCATAATTTTATCTTCTTCAATTCAGGCCGAGTTAGATAATAGTTATGGGAAAAGTAAGCTTGGGGGAGAGCAAGCCCTTATAAAATTAAGCCAAGAGAATGCCAATCCAATTTATATCTCACGGATGGTAAACATTTTTGGTAAGTGGTCTAAACCGAATTATAATTCTGCTGTGGCAACTTTTTGCTATAACATTGCGAATGAGTTGCCAATTCAAATCAATGACGAGAATGCGATTATTCGTTTAGTTTATATTGATGATGTTGTTGAAACTATTTGGGATATTTTAAATAATAAATACCCTAAAAATGAGCCTTTTAAGGTTCAGCCAGAATATCAAATTACGGTTGGACAACTTGCTGAGACACTTCGTAAATTTAAAGCTTCGAGAGAAACCTTAATTACAGAACCTGTTGGAACCGGCTTGGTACGTGCACTATATTCTACTTATTTGAGCTTTTTAAACCCTAAGCAATTTGATTATTTCGTGCCTAAGTACGGAGATGATCGTGGGGTTTTTGTAGAAATGTTAAAAACGCCAGATGCAGGGCAATTCTCTTATTTCACAGCACATCCAGGCATTACGCGAGGTGGGCATTATCACCATACCAAAACCGAAAAATTTTTGGTAATTAAAGGAAAGGCTTTATTTAAGTTTAAACATGTCGTTACTGGTGAATTTTACGAACTAGAAACCTCAGGTGATGAACCAAGAATAGTTGAAACAGTACCCGGTTGGACTCATGACATTACTAATATTGGTGATGATGAAATGGTCGTTATGCTATGGGCGAATGAAATATTTGATCGTTCAAAACCAGATACTTATGCGATGCCACTTTCAAATTAAAGAGTTATAGTTGTGAAGAAATTAAAATTAATGACAGTCGTAGGAACTCGCCCAGAGATTATTCGTTTATCTCGAGTAATGGCAGTATGTGATCAGTATTTTGATCACATTATTGTCCATACTGGACAAAACTATGATTATGAATTAAATGAAATATTTTTTAATGATTTAGGTATTCGAAAGCCCGATCACTTTTTAAATGCTGCTGGTGGATCTGGTGCGGAAACGATTGGCAACGTGATTATTGCAGTCGATAAGATTTTAGAGGAAGTGCAACCTGAAGCCTTATTGGTATTAGGAGATACGAACAGTTGTATGGCTGTTTTGCCAGCAAAACGTCGTAAAATACCTACTTTCCATATGGAGGCTGGTAATCGATGCTTTGATATGCGTGTGCCAGAGGAGATTAACCGTAGAATAGTTGATCATACTGCTGATATAAATCTAACGTATAGTACAATTGCCCGTGATTATTTGTTAGCGGAAGGCTTGCCTGCAGACTTGGTCATTAAAACAGGCAGTCCCATGTTTGAGGTGCTAAACCATTATAAAGACAAAATTGAAGCATCAGATATTCTTGAGCATTTGAATTTAAAAGAACATCAATACTTTATCGTAAGTGCACATCGTGAAGAGAATATTAACTCTGATCAAAATTTCATTGATTTGGTCAACACATTGAATGCTGTGGCAGAAAAATATCAATATCCCGTTATTGTTTCAACACATCCAAGAACACGAAAGCGTATTGAACAGCTTAATGTAGAATTTCATCCATTAATTCAGTTGTTAAAACCACTTGGCTTTAGTGATTATAACAAATTGCAGCTATCAGCTAAGGCTGCTTTATCTGATAGTGGAACGATCAGCGAAGAATCATCGATTTTGAATTTCCCTGCTTTAAATCTACGACAGGCACATGAACGTCCTGAGGGAATGGAAGAAGCTGCAGTGATGATGGTTGGATTGACACCTGAACGTATTTTACAAAGCTTAAATATTTTAGAAGATCAACCCCGTGGAAAAGATCGGCTTTTACGTTTAGTCGAAGATTATAGTATGCCCAATGTCAGTGAAAAGATTGTCCGTATCATTATGAGTTATACAGATTATGTAAATCGTATTGTTTGGAAAAAATACTGAGATTTTTAAGATGAAACAAAAGGTCTATCTAATCACTGAATATTATCATTCAAATCAAAATACAACAGGGTATCTCTTCGGTAAATTATATGAAGCTTTGAATGAGCAAGGTGATATAGACCTTACGTTGATAGCTAAAAAGGATGTAAATTGTCCTGAATATAGGAATGCTTATTATTTAAATGCTAAGGAGCCAAATAAGAACAACCTACTAAAAAGGTTTTTTTATGAGCTATCTATTTCTTTCAGTTTTTTAATTCAAATCTTAAAAACAGTAAAAAAAGATAGTACAGTATTTACTGGGACTACACCAATATTCTTGCTTTTCGTCTTGTTTTTTGTAAAAAAACTATTTAATTTCAGATGGATATTGTTAGTCCATGATGTTTTTCCTGAAAATTTAGTAGCTGCTAATATTTTAAGAAAAGATCAAATACTATTTAAGTTTTCAAAAAAAGTTTTTGACAGAATCTATGCAGATGCAGATGAAATAATTGTAATTGGAAAAGATATGCAGGATCTGGTGTCTCGGAAAACCTGTAAAGATAATATTACAATTGTTCAAAACTGGATCGATTCATCCGATATAGGAGTAGAAGATAAGAAAAATAATAAAATTTTAAAAGAGCTGAATTGGCTAAATAATGAAAGCACAGTTTTCCAGTTTTTTGGAAATATTGGTCGTGTCCAAGGTGTTGACATTATTTTAAAAGCGATTCAAAAAATGGATTATCTACATTTGGCGAGATTTCTTTTTATAGGAGATGGTGCCTATGTAAATCAATTAAAAGAACAAATAGAAAAACTGAACTTACCCAATATTATTTATTATGGTGCTCTAGATCAAAAAGATAAAACGTCTGGCTTGAATGCTTGTGATATTGCATTGGTTACCCTAGCTGAAGGAATGCTGGGATTAGGTGTGCCGAGTAAAACGTATTTTTCTATGGCTGCAAATAAGCCTATTCTTGCGATTATGGAACCAGCTTCAGAAGTTTCTGATATGATTCAGACACATCATATTGGTTGGGTTGTACCCCCGAATTGTGTAGATGAGCTATCAAAGACTTTAGATGAAATTGTATTAGCCAAATGTCACTATAATTTAAGTTCCCCGCGAGATATATTAGATGAGTATTATTCTGAAAAAGTGGCTATGACTAAAATATTAAAGATAATTAGAAAATAACTTTTACGACGTGCAGATTTAGCTAGATTAACTAATTCGGAGTTTTATCTATAAATAGACTGCTCATAGTTTTGTAATTTCAAAGTGGAATATTCAAGTGTTAGCTGATAAAATCTGCTATTTCATTGGGTGTCTTGGATCAGTCAATATCACGGGGTGGCCAAGTTACAGGATTACCTGAGAAAAGAAAGGTTCGATGTAAATAAAGTAAATGAAAAATTATTTGAAATAATGGGTTTAAATGCTGAAAATGAAAAGACTTGTTGATATTGTTGTTGCATCAATAGCAATTCTGCTTCTTAGTCCTGTTTTTATTTTTGTTGCTTACAAAGTTCGTAAGCATTTAGGTTCACCTATCTTTTTTTGCCAAGAACGACCTGGAAAAAATGGCAAAATTTTTAAAATGATCAAATTTAGGTCAATGAAAAACGCATTAGACTCGCAAGGCAATTTTTTACCTGATGAACACCGTATTACGCCATTCGGTCAAAAATTGCGAGCAACGACACTAGATGAGATGCCTCAATTATTCAATGTATTAAAGGGTGACATGAGTATTGTTGGTCCTCGCCCACAATTGCCTGAATTTCTTGAATATTATACAGTCGATCAAATGCGTAGACATGAAGTCAAGCCTGGTATGACTGGGCTTGCACAGGTGAATGGACGAAATAATTTATCCTGGGAAGAAAAGTTCGATTTAGATGTTCAATATGTTGAAAAACATAACATGATATTAGATTTTAAGATCATGCTGAAGACCGTTGATGTTATGATGAAAAGAGAAGGGATTAATGCGCCAGACCAACAAGTCGGGGCAAGTCGTTTCACTGGTTCAGAGTCTCAATCTAGTTCTATTGTAAAGTAAAGATTTAAAAATATGATCAAAAAAGCAATTTTACCTGTCGCAGGTTTAGGTACACGTTTTTTACCAGCGAGTAAATCTATTCCGAAGGAAATGGTGACCGTTGTAGACCGTCCAGCGATTGAATATGTAGTGCGTGAGGCGGTTGAGGCGGGTATTGAGCAAATTATTTTGGTTACACATTCCTCTAAAGCCTCGATTGAGAACTATTTTGATCGTAATTTTGAACTTGAAACAACTTTAGAACAAAAAAAGAAATTTGATTTACTTAAAGAAATTACCGATATTTTACCTAAGCATGTCAGTGTGATCAGTGTGCGCCAACCACAACCACTTGGACTTGGTCATGCGGTGTTGTGTGCGAAGGATATTGTCGGTGATGAAGCTTTTGCGGTGTTATTGCCAGATGTTTTAGTTAAAAACCGGACCGATGAGAATGATTTATCTCTGATGATTCAACGTTTTGAACAATCGCAAGCAGCGCAGATCATGGTAGAAGCAGTTCCTGAGAATCTGGTCGATCAATATGGTATTGTAGATGTCGCAGTTTCACCGAATGAAGGTGAAAGCGTTTTGATGCAGGGAATCGTTGAAAAACCTGCGGTGGGTACAGCACCTTCAAACTTATCTGTGGTGGGTCGTTATATTTTACCAGCTCATATCATGGCGCTTTTAGAAAATACCCCACGTGGAGCTGGCAACGAAATTCAGCTGACCGATGCGATTTCAGCATTGCAACAAACTGAAGCTGTTGAAGCATATCGTATGAATGGGCAAACCTTTGATTGCGGCAGTAAGTTAGGTTATCTGAAAGCCGTATTACACTATGGTATTGAGCATCCAAAATTGGGCGCAGATTTTAAGGGTTTAATTCGAGAATTAGCCCTCTAATTTAGGGCATGTGGTTATGAAAGTCGCAATCTTTGGCAATACTTTATATGCAGGCGTGATGTCTGCATTATTGTCTGAATCTGGGCATTTTGTATATTGGTGTTCACATCTCACCCCAAGTGCAGATGGTCAGCAATATTATTTTCATGATGAAAATGTCAGTCATTTACTTGAAAAACAACTCAGTAGTGGATTTTTGATTTATCGTGAATTAGATGCTATTCCTTTAGATATTGATGCCTACCTATTTAGTTTTAATCAAACCCAAGAACAACAAGTTTTTCAACTGTTAGCGTCGCTAAAACAGCGTCCGATTATTCATCCTAAACTGATGATCAATGCATCCACCTTTGGTTTACATGGGACTGAGCATTTTCAACAAATTCTTTCTGAAGATGACTGGGTTTATTTACCAGATACCATTCAAGAGGGGAATGCCCTACATAGTTTGACCCAAGCTAAGCAGCTGATCGTAGGATGTACTCAAACTGATGTTCAGCTCAAAATAAAAGAATTGCTGCGACCTTTTTTCCCTTTGGCACAGCAATATCTATTTATGCCGATTTTAGATGCTGAGTTTACTAAACTCAGTATTTCAGGCATGTTGGCGACACGGATTAGCTATATCAATGATTTGGCTGTGGTCGCTGAGAAACTTGGGATTGATATTGCTTCGGTGCGTCAAGGCATGGCAGCGGATAACCGCATTGGTTCAGCCTACTTGGCACCTGGCGCTGGTTTTGGTGGTGAAAATTTTTCTCATGATATTTTGACGCTTTCCAATACGGTTGCAAATACTGGGGTGAAAAGCCAATTGCTGAGTCAGGTTTGGGAAATTAATGAACAACAGAAAGAAATCCTGTTTCGTAAATTCTGGAATTATTACCATGGTGACTTACAGGGTAAATCTGTTGCAATTTGGGGAGCTTCTTTTAAAGAGAATACCTCAAGTATTCAGCAATCACCGATTCACCAAATGCTCGCAGCACTTTGGGCTCAAGGTGTAACGGTTCATCTACATGATCCGCAAGCCTTAGATGAAATCAAACTGATGTATGGGCAACGTGACGACTTAATTCTTTGTGAAGATCAGTACGATGCGGTTAAAAATGTCCATGGTTTGTGCGTACTGACGGCATGGAAACAATATTGGAGTCCAGAATTTAAACAGCTCGAACAATTGATGGCACACCCTTTAATTCTGGACGGCCGCAATATTTATGATCCAGACTATGTCAAAGCACAAGGCTTTGCATATATGGGGGTGGGGCGTTAAAGATGATCAAGCAGATTCAGCCTTTTGCAGTAAAAGAACAGGCTTCCGTCGTGGAGCATCTGTCATCTTTACAACAGCAATTTAAAGATACTCATCTAAATACATTATTTGCAGCAGATCCTGCACGCTTTAAACGTTTTTCGGTTGAGTATGACCAAATTGTTTTGGACTTCAGTAAGCATCGTATTGATCAAAAAATTTTAAATGGCTTAGTGGACTTAGCACAGGCACAAAATTTAAAACAATGGATTAAAACCTTATTTTCATCTGAACAGATTAACTATACTGAACATCGTGCAGCAATGCATTGGGCTCTACGTTTGCCACAATCGAGTCCAGACTTTACTGATATCAATCAGCTGGTACAGCAACAGTTGGAACGTATGTATGCCTTAGTGGATAAAATCCATGCAGGGCAGTATCGTGGTGCGACAGGTGAGGTGATTCAGGATGTGGTGAATATTGGTGTGGGAGGCTCTGATCTCGGTCCCCTCATGGTGACACATGCACTATCCGACTTTAAGATCGCGACTACAAAACCTTTAGATGTACATTTTGTTTCGACGATGGATGGCAGCCAGTTATCTGAGCTATTGCATCAACTCCGTCCTGAAACAACTTTATTTATTATCTCGTCAAAATCATTTGGTACCATTGATACACTTTCCAATGCACAAACCGTGCGTCAATGGTTAGAAAAGGCATTGGGGAATAATGACAAGATTCTGCAAAATCATTTTATCGGGGTCTCGACCAAGCCGGAAAAAATGACAGAGTGGGGCATTGCCGCTGATAAACAGCTGTTGCTGTGGGATTGGGTCGGTGGTCGTTATTCGCTGTGGTCTTGTATAGGGTTACCAATCGCACTAACCATTGGGGTTGAGGCATTTAAGCAACTGTTAGCAGGTGCTTATGCGATTGACCAGCATTTTCAATCCGCACCATTTCAGCAGAATATTCCTGTTTTGATGGGGCTTTTAGGCGCTTGGAATAATAATTTTCTGGATATCCAGACCCATGCAGTCTTGCCCTATGATGGCCGTCTCAAATATTTTGCAGCTTATTTGCAGCAGCTTGAAATGGAATCCAATGGTAAATCAATTCAACGCAACGGGGAAAAGGTTGGTTCCGCGACTTGTCCAATTGTGTGGGGTGAGGTTGGACCTAACGCGCAGCATGCCTTTTATCAATTGCTACATCAAGGCACACATTCGGTCAGCTGTGATTTTATTGCCCCTGTGAAACGTTATAATGCCAATCAATTTACCTATGCTGAAAGTGCGGAAGCCTTGGCGGAACAGCATCATTTGGCTTTATCCAACTGTTTGGCGCAGTCGCGTCTATTGGCTTTTGGTAATCAAGCATTGACAGCAGATGAACTTGAAGATTTACCTGCCTATAAACAATACGAAGGTAATCAACCGAGTTCGACGATTTTACTCAAAGAGCTGAATCCTTATAGCTTAGGGATGTTGATTGCGATGTATGAGCATAAGGTATTTGTGCAGTCTGTGTTATGGAATATTAACCCCTTTGATCAATGGGGGGTTGAAAAAGGCAAAGAGATTGCCAATCAACTGTTACCGATTTTAAATCGTGAGCAAGAGGATCTATCAAGTTTTGATACATCGACGCAAGGTTTGTTGAAAATATTGTTAGGAAAAATAGATGGCTAAAATTTTAGTCACAGGTGGTGCGGGTTATATCGGTTCGCATACCTGTTTAGAATTGCTCAATGCAGGCCATGAAGTTATTGTATTTGATAACCTTTCTAATAGTTCTGAAGAGGCTTTGTATCGGGTACAAAAGCTGACAAATAAATCGCTAGTTTTTGTGCAAGGGGATATCCGTAATCAAGTCGAGTTAGACCAAGCCTTTCAAGATCATCAGATTGATGCGGTAATTCATTTCGCAGGTTTAAAAGCGGTAGGTGAGAGTCAGCAAGTTCCTTTGGCTTATTTTGATCATAACATTGCTGGCAGTGTTCAGTTGCTCAAGTCAATGGAGAAAGTGGGTGTATTTACCTTGGCCTTTAGCTCCTCTGCTACTGTGTATGGGGAGTTGAATCCATCTCCTTATCAGGAAGAGATGCCATTGAGTTTGCCAAATAATAATTATGGTTATACCAAACTGATTGTTGAGCAAATGCTACAAAAATTGGCACAAGCAGATACACGCTGGTCAATTGCTTTACTGCGCTATTTTAATCCTGTCGGTGCACATAAAAGCGGACAAATAGGTGAAGACCCGCAGGGGATTCCTAATAACTTAATGCCTTATGTCACTCAAGTGGCTGTAGGACGGCGTGAAAAACTATCTATTTTTGGCAATGACTATCCAACCAAAGATGGCACTTGCGAGCGGGACTTTATCCATGTAGTGGATTTAGCTAAAGCTCATGTGCTTGCGGTCACCAATCGTTTAAATAATCGAGGGTGTCGGGCTTGGAATATTGGGACTGGTTCTCCAATTTCAGTTTTACAGATTAAAGAAACTTTTGAGAGTATAAATGGCATTTCAATTCCTACAGAGTTTGTAGACCGAAGAGCAGGCGATTTAGCAGCTTTTTATGCAGATGCTTCCCGTGCAAAAAATGAGTTGGGGTGGCAACCCCAATATACTTTGGAAGATATGTTGGCAGACAGTTGGAATTGGCAGAAGCAGAATCCCAACGGCTTTAACTGAATAGAACAGCAATAAAAAAAGGAGCGATACGCTCCTTTTTTATTGGACTGAATTAATCCTGAATCAAAGCCGTTAATTCATCGACATAATGTTGCATCGGTTGCGGGTTTTGATCGGCACGGCTTTCAATATTTAAACGCAGTAAAGGCTCTGTATTCGAAGCACGAACATTTAAACGCCATGCGCCAAAATCAAGGCTGACACCATCGGTACGGTCCACTTGCGGATTTTGATCGGCATAATGCTCAAAGATTTTTTGTACCGTCGCTTGGGTGTCTGCGACTTTAAAGTTGATTTCACCACTACATGGGAATTTGGCAATCATGTTTTCAACCAGTGTTGAAAGCGATTGACCTGTTTCTGACAGTAGCGCAATGGTCAGTAACCACGGAATCATCCCGCTGTCACAATAGGCAAAATCACGGAAATAATGATGGGCGCTCATTTCGCCGCCGTACACCGCATTGTGTTCACGCATCACGTCTTTAATAAAGGCATGGCCTGATTTTGACTGCACCGCGACGCCTTGATATTGATCGACGATATCAAAGGTATTCCAGACCAGACGTGGGTCATGCACAATCTTTTCACCTGATTGTTTGATCAGGAAGGCCTGTGCCAATAAGCCAACGATGTAATAACCTTCGATAAACTGGCCTTTTTCATCAAACAGGAAGCAACGGTCAAAGTCGCCATCCCAGGCAATGCCCATATCAGCGTGATGCTGCAGTACAGCATCACGGGTGCTGTCACGGTTTTCAATCAGGATTGGATTCGGAATACCATTCGGGAAGCTGCCATCTGCTTCATGGTGAATTTTAATAAATTCCACAGGGATGTTGAGTTGTTGGAATTTTTGTTCGATGGCATCAATCACATGACCTGCTGCGCCGTTCCCTGCATTGACCACCAATTTGAGTGGTTTAATTTTTTGTGGGTCAATATAAGTGAGCAGGTGATCCACGAATTCAGGCAAAATATTGTAGTTTTGGGTGGTGCCTTTATTCGCTACCTCATTGAATTGTCCTGATTCAGCCAGCGCCTGAATTTCTTTTAAGCCGGTTTCCGCACTGATGGGACGTGCATTTTCACGCACCAATTTCATCCCGTTGTAATCCATTGGGTTGTGGCTGGCAGTCACTTCGATTCCGCCTTGTACATCCAGATGGAAGGCAGCGAAATAGACTTCTTCTGTCCCAGTCATACCCAAATCAAGTACATTGACACCTGCATCATTCAAGCCTCGAATCGTCGCCTGTTTTAAGCCTTCGCTGCTTAAACGGATATCACAACCGATCACCACAGTTTTTGGTTGATAGATTTGTCCATAGGCACGACCAATGTTATAGGCAATCTCTTCATTGAGTTCTGTGCCGAGTTTGCCGCGAATATCGTAGGCTTTAAAGCAAGTCAGTTGAGTCATATTGTTCAATTCATAGTGATGTGATTTGAGTTGTGAACAGATTATACAGATATAGATAAAAAGTCATATTTATAGTTTTATCTTCAGCGATTGGTGACCTAAACCACGCAAATTGAATATTGGCCTGAAATTTTTCATCAGACTTTAGTCGAATGCTAAAAGCGCACATAAACAGAAAAGGATTGATTTATTTTAATTATTATTGGTCATACCAATTATAACGATGATGGTGGGGTTGCTCCTTGGAATTCATATAATTAAGATGCATAAAGATTGCAAATGGATAATATTTGCTGGTTTGGTGAATATTGGTCATACCAATATAAAAAGATTCGTTCAAGATCGAAGTGAAAACAAAATGACGCCCAGCATTTCAAGGAGATGAGAATGCTAAATGTGTGGCAACAAATTTATGATCCTTTCAATAATATCTGGCTATCCAGTGCGGTGGCGCTGATCCCGATTATTTTCTTCTTTTTGGCGTTGGCGGTATTTCGTTTAAAAGGCAGTGTGGCAGGGACCTGTACCGTCATTATTGCCTTACTGATTGCTTTATTCTTTTATCAGATGCCAGCTGAAATGGCATTTGCTTCGGTGATTTATGGCTTTTTTTACGGCTTATGGCCGATTTCCTGGATTATTATCGGTGCGGTGTTTCTGTATAAAATTTCCGTGAAAACCGGGCAGTTTGATGTCATTCGTTCCAGTATTTTATCGATTACCGAAGACCAGCGATTACAGATGCTCTTGGTTGGTTTTGCCTTTGGGACCTTTCTGGAAGGTGCCGCAGGTTTTGGTGCGCCTGTTGCGATTACCGCAGCCCTGTTGGTGGGATTGGGCTTTAAGCCGCTTTATGCTGCGGGACTCTGCTTGATCGTCAATACTGCGCCTGTGGCTTTTGGTGCAATGGGGATTCCGATTATTGTGGCGGGGCAGGTTTCGGGTGTCGAGACTATGGAAATCAGCCAGATGGTGGGTCGCCAGTTACCTTTCTTAACCCTTATTGTGCTGTTCTGGATCATGGCGATTATGGATGGCTGGCGCGGGGTAAAAGAGACCTGGCCGGCGGTACTGGTCGGTGGTAGTGCTTTTGCAATCGCGCAATATCTAACCTCTAATTTTCTGGGGCCCGAGCTACCGGATATTACGGCATCAATTGCTTCACTGGTCAGCCTGACCTTACTGTTCCGCGTCTGGAAACCAAAGCATATTTTCCGTTTTGAGGGGGTAGAGCCACAAAATACAAGCTCAGCAGCGCATACGCCACAACGCTATAGCATCGCACAGATTGCCAAAGCATGGTCGCCGTTTATGATTTTAACCGTGATGGTGACCATCTGGAGTGTTCAACCGTTTAAAGCCTTGTTTAGCAAAGACGGTGCCTTAGCGGACTGGATGGTTAAAATTGAAGTGCCGTATCTGCATAAGCTGGTGGAAAAAATGGCGCCGATTGTGCCTGAAACCACGGCTTATGAAGCGATCTATAAATTTGACTGGTTCTCTGCTACAGGGACCGCGATTTTCATTGCCGCCCTCATCACCATCATTTTCCTGAAAATGAAAACCCGTGACGCGGTTAGTACCTTTGGCGAAACACTGAATGAATTAAAAACCCCGATTTATTCGATTGGTATGGTGTTGGCATTTGCCTTTATTGCCAATTACTCCGGTCTATCTGCGACCCTGGCTTTGGCATTATCGCATACCGATCATGCCTTTACCTTCTTCTCACCATTCCTAGGCTGGCTTGGTGTCTTCCTGACGGGTTCGGATACCTCATCCAATGCCTTGTTTTCGGCTTTACAAGCGACCACAGCCCAGCAAATCGGGATTCCAGAAGTATTGCTGGTGGCGGCCAATACCAGTGGTGGGGTAACGGGCAAGATGATTTCACCACAGTCGATTGCGATTGCCTGTGCCGCGGTGGGCCTGGTGGGGAAAGAATCAGACCTGTTCCGTTTCACGGTAAAACATAGCATCATATTTACAGTCTTTGTTGGCATCATCGTCACGGTTCAGGCTTATCTGCTGCCGTGGATGATTCCATAACGCTACTCAAGGAAATGTGATGAGAATCTCCGATCAAGTGGTCATGAAATTACAGGCACTCATTGAGCAACGCCAGATGAAACAAGGCGATCGTTTGCCCGCCGAGCGTCAGCTTGCGACCAGTTTGGGGGTCTCTCGTCCATCCTTACGTGAAGCGATCCAGCAATTGAATAGTCAGGGCGTGCTCAGTAGCCGCCGTGGTGACGGGACTTACATTCAACAACTACCTGCTCAATGGTCACAACAGTTGATTGTGAATCCGATCAGTAACCTGATTGAAGAAGATCCATTGTACCGTTTTGATGTGCAAGAAGCCCGTTTGTTGCTGGAAGGCGGCACCGCATGGTATGCGGCATTACGCTCAACCGCTGAAGATCGCGCCAAAATCCATCATTATTTTGATGAGATTAGCCGCCATCAGAATGCTGGGGATTCGGCTCAGGCGGCAGTGGCGGATGCTGAATTCCACTTAGCGATTGCTGAGGCCTCACACAATATTGTGCTGATCCAGATGATGCGTGGCTTGTTTGACCTGTTGCAATACAACGTCTTACTGGGACGCAAGAAAGTTTATAACGATCCTGTCAATGGTGACTTGCTCAGTGAGCAGCATTTTCAGGTAATGGATGCGATTGATCGTAAAGATCCCGAAGCTGCACGCCAGGCGGTGTGTGGTCATATTGAATTTGTGATTAATCATGTACGTGCTCTGGATGATGATGAAGCTCGCCAGAAACGTGCAACACGTTTAAGTAGAGTTGACTCAAAATGATTATTTCTTCTGGCAATGATTATCGTGCTGCGGCACAACGTCGTTTACCGCCATTTTTATTTCACTATATTGATGGGGGCGCCTACTCGGAATACACCTTAAAACGCAATGTACAGGACCTGTCTGAAATTGCCTTACGCCAGCGGGTGCTGAACGACATGTCGGCATTGAGTCTGGAAACCAGACTGTTTAACGAAACCTTGTCCATGCCAGTGGCTTTGGCCCCTGTCGGTTTAACCGGTATGTATGCACGTCGTGGTGAAGTGCAAGCGGCGGTGGCAGCGGATAAAAAAGGTATTCCATTTACCTTGTCGACGGTTTCGGTTTGTCCGATCGAAGAAGTGGCACCTGCAATCAATCGCCCAATGTGGTTCCAGCTCTATGTGTTGCGTGATCGTGGCTTTATGCGCAATGCCTTGGAACGTGCCAAGGCAGCAGGGTGTTCAACACTGGTGTTTACTGTGGATATGCCGGTACCGGGTGCACGCTATCGTGATGCACATTCAGGCATGAGTGGCCCCAATGCGGCGATGCGTCGTTATCTGCAATCGATGTTGCATCCGCATTGGGCATGGAATGTTGGGATGTGTGGCCGTCCGCATGACTTGGGCAATATCTCAAAATATCTGGGTAAACCGACTGGGCTTGAAGACTATATCGGCTGGTTAGGTTCTAATTTCGATCCATCGATTTCATGGAAAGATCTGGAGTGGATTCGTGAGTTTTGGGATGGCCCGATGGTGATCAAGGGCATTCTTGATCCTGAAGATGCCAAAGATGCAGTACGTTTTGGTGCCGATGGCATCGTGGTGTCAAATCATGGTGGTCGTCAGTTGGATGGGGTGATGTCTTCTGCGCGAGCTTTGCCTGCGATTGCCGATGCGGTGAAGGGTGATCTGGCGATTTTGGCAGACTCTGGCATTCGTAATGGTCTGGATGTGGTGCGCATGTTGGCCTTGGGTGCGGATACGGTGTTATTGGGCCGTGCCTTTGTGTATGCCTTGGCAGCAGCAGGCGGGCAAGGGGTATCAAACTTGCTGGATTTGATTGAGAAGGAAATGCGGGTGGCAATGACGTTGACGGGTGCCAAGTCGATTCAGGAGATTAATGCAGATTGTTTGGTACAAGCCATTAAACAAGGTTTTTAAGAATAATTTGCTCAGTGATGCAGTAGGCACTGCCTCATCATTGGGTGACTTGCGTGTTTCTAGTGTAGAGGCGTTTGTCACTTTTGAAAGGTCAAAAGTAACCAAAAACCTTTTGTTGAGCAAACCGTACCTCCCTGTACGGTTGCTCAACAGGCGGCATCCTTGCCGCCAACCGCGATAGCAAATAAAAGGCTGATTCAAATTGAAGAATGAGCTACTCAAATGATAAATGACAAACAGTAAGACTCCGTCGTGTTGGTCTAGTTTTATAAATTGATAATTCAAAGGAGCCATCATGCAAACATTTTCTCCCCAAGTGGTGATTGATCGTTTACAGCAGATTGTTGGACGTCAGCATGTACTGAGTGATGATCAAAGTACACGGCAGTATCGTCAAGGTCGTCGTTTTGGTGAAGGCAAAGTCTTTGCGGTGGTGATCCCTGGGACCTTGCTGGAACAGTGGCAGGTGCTGCAAGCGGCGATTGAAGCAGACTGTATCGTCATCATGCAAGCGGCTAATACGGGGCTGACGGGTGGCTCAACCCCCTATGGCGATGATTATGACCGTCCTGTGTTGGTGATGAGTACACGCCGTTTAAAAGGGATTCAGGTGATTCATGAGGGTAAGCAGGTGATTTGTTTACCGGGGGCGACCTTGGACAATCTGGAGCAGATACTGAAAGGCTATGATCGTGAGCCACATTCGGTGATTGGTTCTTCCTGTATTGGTGCTTCGGTATTGGGCGGGGTCTGTAACAATTCAGGCGGTGCTTTGGTACGTCGTGGCCCTGCCTATACTGAACTGGCACTATACGCGCAGGTGAATGCCCAAGGTCAGTTGGAATTGGTCAATCATCTGGGTGTGAACTTAGGCTCAAGCCCAGAAGAAATCCTGACCCGTTTAGAGCAGCAGCGATACCAAGCGGCAGATATTTTAGATGATGCTGAAAAGCAAGCATCCGATCAACATTATGCGCAAGATGTCACGCAAGTCGATGCTGATAGTCCTGCACGTTTTAATGCTGATCCATCACGTCTGTATGAAGCCTCGGGTTCGGCAGGGAAAGTTTGCGTATTTGCAGTACGTCTCGATACCTATGAGAAGGTGGAGAGCAGTGTCTTTTATATTGGCAGCAATGATGCCGACGACTTGACCGCGATTCGTCGTTATTTACTCACGTCATTGCCAAGCCTGCCGATTGCAGGGGAATACATCCATCGTGATGCGTATCATATTGGTGAAAAATACGGCAAAGATACCTTCCTGTTTATTGAAAAATTTGGCACAGCCAATGTACCTAAGGCCTTTGCACTCAAGGATAAGGTCGATGGTTTTTTAGAAAAATTTAAAATCAAAGGGCTGACTGATCATCTTTTACAAGCGATCACGGCCTTGTTGCCGAGTCATTTACCGAAACGGATGACCGAATATCGTGATCGTTATGAACATCATTTGATGTTACGCGTTGAAAACAATTGCAAAGCCCAGACCGAGCAATTTTTACAAGATTATTTTGCGGTACATGCTTCGGGCAATTTTTTTCTTTGTGATGCGGAGGAAGGACGTAAAGCCTTTTTGCATCGTTTTGCAGTGGCAGGTGCAGCAATTCGTTATCGTGATACCCATCGGGATGAGGTAGAAGATATTGTGGCTCTCGATATTGCATTACGTCGCAATGACCGTGAATGGGTTGAACAATTGCCTGTGGAAATGGAACAGCAGATCATTCATAAGCTTTATTATGGGCACTTTTTCTGTCATGTGTTTCATCAGGATTACATTCTTAAAAAGGGCAACAATCCTTTAGCGATGGAACATCAGATGTGGCAGTTGCTGGATGCGCGCCGTGCTGAATATCCTGCCGAGCATAATGTTGGGCATCTGTATATTGCCAAGCCTGCACTGGCCAATTTCTACCAGAAACTTGATCCGAATAATTGTTTTAATGTCGGGATCGGACAGACTTCTAAATTGAAGTATTGGGGCAAGTCCAAGTCCTGACTTTAAATAAAACAGGCAATAAAAAAGGCGCTTCAAGCGCCTTTTTTATGCGTGATAACTTAAGCGGTTGCAGCAGATTTTGCTAAAACTTCAGCCACTGCTTTGGCAACTTTGTATACGTTGTTCATGTTCAGACCTGCAACACAGATACGGCCACTGCGTACCAAGTAGATTGCATATTCTTCACGAAGAATGTCCACTTGCTCAGCGGTTAAACCAGTGTAGCTGAACATGCCTTTTTGATTCACAAGGTAGCTAAAGTCACGTTCAGGAAGGGCTTTAGTTAGCTCATCTTTTAAGATGCTACGCATTTTGATAATACGCTCACGCATCTCTTTGACTTCGCTTTGCCATTGTTGGTTGAGATCAGCGTCATTTAACACTTGATCAACCAACCATGCACCTGTTGTTGGTGGGCTAGAATAGATACGACGTACCGTTGCTTTCAACTGACCGAATGTGCATTTTGCTGCTTCAGCATCGTCACACACGAAAGTCAAACCACCAACACGCTCGCCGTAAAGTGAGAAGATTTTTGAGAATGAATTGCTGACAATAAAGTTTAGACCTGCTTGGTCTAAGGCACGAATAGCGTAGGCATCTTGTTCCATACCATCACCAAAACCTTGATACGCGATGTCGAGGAACGGAATCAGGTTACGTTCTTTTAATACCACAATCACTTGATCCCATTGTGCAGGGTTCAAGTCTGCACCTGTTGGGTTATGGCAGCATGGGTGCAATAACACAATGCTTTGTTCTGGCAATGTTTTCAGCGTAGACAACATCCCATCAAAATCAACGCCACGTGTTTCAGCATCGAAGTACGGGTAGAAGTTGCTCTTGATACCTGCACCGTTGAAGATCGCAACGTGGTTATCCCAAGTTGGCTGACTCACCCAAACTTCTGAATTTGGGAAGTAAGTTTTTAAGAAGTCTGCACCGACTTTTAATGCGCCAGAACCACCAAGCGTTTGAATCGTTGCAACACGACCTTGTTGAATTGCAGGGCTGTTTGCACCAAACAATAAGGCTTGAATCGCATCACGGTAAGGTTTGAAACCTTCCATTGGTAAATAAAGCTTGGTTTGCGTATTTTTAGGTGCAATACGTTTTTGCGCTTCGATAATGGTATCAAGCTGAGGAACGATACTGTCTTCGTTATAGTACAAACCAATACTGAGGTTTACCTTTTCAGCACGTGGATCAGCATTGAACTGTTCCATCAATGAAAGGATTGGATCGCCTGCATAAGGTGGGATATGTTGAAACATTAACAATGTCCTTTTCTTCAACAAAGTGCATACATAGATGTCTGGGGAGGTCGGCGCTTTAGAAGCGGAACCTTCGATGCCCAATAATGTATCAATAAAGACTGCATGAAGCACGCTGTTATTTACATTTTGGTGCAGTATTTACTTACAAAATTTGTCGCTACAAGCTGATTATAAAGATTGTCTACAATCAAGCTGTCATACCATGGTCGTAGCATGAACAGTCTAAGGCCGCTCAGTCGATCAAAGCTCAGGGTTGAGTGATGAATTGGATTATCATTAACCTGTTGTTTTATCTATTATTATATAAGATTTTTGGCAGTGTGTTGATCAGCCACTGAGTGATCACAATCACGTCGGATTGAAAGCACCAGTCTAATTTATTGTCGACAATCCTATTGCATTTTTTCTTTTATCTGGTTATAAAATCATAAAAATTGTAGAGATTGTCGACAATATGCAAGATACCCTTGTTCCTCAAGCCCTCAGCACCAGTCAGGGAATGACCCTGACGGAACACGTATTCAAGCAAATTCAGTCGGCGATTGTATTGGGACATATTCCTGCGGGCAGCAAGATTTCAGAACCTGAACTGGCGCGTATTTATGGCATTAGTCGCGGGCCTTTACGTGAAGCGATTCATCGTCTGGAAGGGCAAAAATTGGTGGAGCGAACTGCACATGTCGGTGCGCGGGTAGTCTCGCTTTCACTGCAACAGTTTCAGGAACTCTATCAAATCCGTGCCTCTTTAGAAGGCTTGGCTTGTAGACTTGCAGCACAGCATATTGATAAAAAACAGATTCTGGCCTTACGTGATGTATTGCGGATGCATGCCGAAGATGAAAACTTTAAAGCAGGCAAGGGCTACTATCTGCAAGAAGGCCAGGATGATTTCCATTACTGCATTATCAAAAGCAGTGGCAATAAAACCTTAGAAAAAATGTTATGCGATGAGCTGTATCACCTCATCCGTATGTACCGAATCCAGTTTTCAAATACCCCAGATCGACCAAGCAAAGCTTGGGACGAACATATCCGCATATTAGATGCGATTGCTGAAGGTGACGGTGAGCTTGCCGAAATGCTGATGTACCGTCACATCAATGCATCCTACAAAATTGTTGAGCAAACATTGCTGCAAAATCAAGGAGAACAACAACATGGCTAAACAGTCAGCTGGTCAGCTATTCCGCGACGCGGTCGCAAATGAAAAACCATTACAAGTGGTCGGTGCGATCAATGCCAACCATGCGTTATTGGCAAAACGCGCAGGTTATAAAGCGATCTACTTGTCTGGTGGTGGTGTAGCCGCAGGCTCTTTGGGTTTACCAGATTTAGGCATCAGTAACCTTGATGATGTCTTGACCGACGTACGCCGTATTACCGATGTCTGTGACCTGCCGTTATTGGTTGATGTCGACACGGGTTTTGGCGCTTCTGCCTTTAATATCGCACGTACCACCAAGTCGATGATCAAGTTTGGTGCTGCTGCGATGCATATTGAAGATCAAGTCGGTGCTAAGCGTTGTGGTCATCGCCCGAATAAAGCCATCGTGACTCAGCAAGAAATGGTCGATCGTATTAAAGCCGCAGTCGATGCTCGTACCGATGACAGCTTTGTGATCATGGCACGTACCGATGCGCTTGCGGTTGAAGGCTTGCAGGCAGCGATTGACCGTGCAGGGGCATATATCGAAGCGGGTGCAGACATGCTGTTCCCAGAAGCGATCACTGAATTGGCGATGTATAAGCAATTTGCTGATCTAATCAAAGTGCCTGTTTTAGCGAATATCACTGAGTTTGGTTCAACGCCATTATTTACCACTGAAGAATTGGCTTCTGCCGATGTCAGCATCGCGCTCTATCCACTTTCTGCATTCCGTGCCATGAACAAGGCCGCAGAAAATGTTTATGAGACTTTGCGTAAAGAAGGCACACAAAAGAATGTGGTGGATACCATGCAAACCCGTCAAGAACTGTATGAACGCATTAACTACCATGCGTTTGAACAATATCTTGATGGAACTTTTGCGAAGAGTAAATAATTTTACCCCCTCCTAACCTCCCCCAGAGGGAGAGGGATTTCACGAATTTAAGCCCTTCTTTCATGAAAGTCTTAGTAATCGTGAAGGCGGCATGGATGCCGCCACGTTGGGCTGCGGTAGCAGGGAAGTACCGTCAGGCCAACAAAGGATTTTTGCTTACTTTTGATCCCTCAAAAGTAAGTCCAGCCGAAGGCTTATCCTCAAATAAGATGAGAGTTCGGTAAGACACCGCTACGAAATTCACCAAAGGATATAAAAAGGACAATCTTATGAGCAGTAATGAAACACCAACAGGCTTCAAACCAAAAAAATCAGTTGCACTCAGCGGACAAGTGGCAGGCAACACCGCACTCTGCACCGTAGGCCGCAGCGGCAACGACTTACACTACCGTGGCTATGACATTCTTGACCTTGCCGTCGGCAGTCAATTCGAAGAAGTGGCACACCTCTTGGTACACGGCAAACTTCCAAACAAAGCAGAACTCAAAGCCTATAAAGCAAAATTAAAAGCACTCCGTGGCTTGCCTGCTGCATTGAAAACCGCACTTGAGCAATTACCACCATCTGCACACCCAATGGATGTGATGCGTACTGGCGTATCTGTATTGGGTTGCTTAACCCCAGAACATGAAGACCACAACGAAGCGGGCGCAAAAGACATCGCGGATAAATTGATGGCAAGCCTAGGCTCAATGTTGTTGTACTGGTATCACTTCAGCAACAACGGTCGTCGTATCGAAGTGGAAACCAATGATGATTCGATTGCTGCACATTTCTTGCATCTCCTGCATGGTGAAGCGCCATCGGAAGAGTGGATTCAAGCCATGCATACCTCTTTGATTCTGTATGCAGAGCATGAGTTCAATGCATCAACCTTTACGTCACGTGTTGTTGCAGGGACAGGCTCAGACATGTACTCGGCAATCACAGGCGGTATCGGTGCGCTACGTGGACCTAAACATGGTGGTGCGAACGAAGTAGCGTTTGTGATTCAGCAACGTTATGACAATGCCGATGAAGCAGAAGCCGACATCCGTAGCCGTGTTGAGAAAAAAGAAGTGGTGATCGGTTTTGGTCACCCAGTCTATACCGTTTCTGATCCACGTAACGAAGTGATCAAGCAAGTGGCGCGTGAACTTGCTGAAGCGCAAGAAAATACCAAGATGTATGTAATTGCTGAACGTTTAGAAGCCGTGATGAAAGAAGTGAAGAACATGTTCCCGAACCTCGACTGGTTCAGTGCGGTGAGCTATCACTTGATGGGTGTGCCAACGGCAATGTTCACGCCATTATTCGTAATTGCACGTACTGCAGGTTGGTCTGCACATGTGATCGAACAACGTCAAGATGGCAAGATCATTCGTCCAAGCGCGAACTATACTGGCCCTGAAAATCTTGAATTCAAACCATTGGCGGAGCGTGGTTAATGAACACAAAATATCGTAAACCGCTGGCAGGTACCCAGCTTGAATACTATGACGTGCGTCAAGCCGTTGAAGATATTCAGCCAGGCGCATATGAAAAGCTGCCATACACTTCGAAAGTGCTCGCTGAACAGCTGGTGCGTAAAGCGGATGCCGAGAATTTAACGGCCTATTTAACCCAGTTGATCGAACGCCGTCAGGATCTGGATTTTCCTTGGTATCCAGCACGTGTAGTCTGTCATGACATTTTGGGTCAAACCGCATTGGTGGATCTTGCAGGTCTGCGTGATGCGATTGCAGACAAAGGCGGTGATCCTTCCAAGGTCAATCCTGTGGTGCCAACCCAGTTGATCGTGGATCACTCTTTGGCTGTGGAATTCGGTGGCTTTGATCCTGATGCATTTGAGAAAAACCGTGCAATTGAAGATCGTCGTAACGAAGACCGTTTCCACTTTATTGAGTGGACTAAAACAGCCTTTAAAAATGTTGACGTGATTCCTGCGGGCAACGGCATCATGCATCAGATCAACTTGGAGAAAATGTCTCCAGTGATTCAAAATCGTGATGGCTTAGCTTTCCCTGATACTTGTGTCGGTACCGATTCACATACCCCACATACTGATGCGCTTGGTGTGATTTCAGTGGGTGTCGGTGGTTTGGAAGCTGAAAACGTCATGCTCGGCCGTGCGTCTTGGATGCGTTTACCTGACATCATCGGGGTTGAGTTTGTTGGTCAGCGTCAGGCAGGCATTACTGCAACGGATATCGTGTTGGCATTGACTGAGTTCTTGCGTAAAGAACGTGTCGTTGGTGCTTACCTTGAGTTCTTCGGTGAAGGTGCTGACAGCATGTCTGTGGGCGACCGTGCCACCATCTCAAATATGACGCCTGAATATGGCGCAACTGCGGCAATGTTCTATATCGATCAGAACACGATTGATTATTTACGCCTGACCGGTCGTGAAGATGCGCAAGTGGCGTTGGTTGAGCAATATGCCAAAGAGATCGGTCTTTGGGCATCGGATATGACCCAAGCTGAGTACCCACGTGTACTTCGTTTTGATCTTTCAACAGTGACCCGTAACATTGCAGGCCCATCAAACCCACATGCACGTGTCTCTACGGCTGATTTGAAAGCAAAAGGCATTGCAGGCAATTTAGAGCTTGCCAAGGCACAAGAAGCTGAAGGTTTAATTCCTGATGGTGCCGTGATTATTGCTGCAATTACCTCTTGTACCAATACTTCTAACCCACGTAATACCGTTGCTGCAGGCTTACTGGCACGTAAAGCCAATGAATTGGGCTTGGTACGTAAACCTTGGGTGAAATCATCATTTGCACCAGGTTCTAAGGCAGCTGCGCTGTATTTAGAAGAAGCAGGTGTATTGGGAGATCTTGAGAAACTTGGTTTTGGTATCGTCGCCTATGCATGTACTACGTGTAATGGCATGTCAGGCGCACTTGATCCTGTGATTCAGCAAGAAATCATTGAGCGTGACCTGTATGCCACTGCCGTGCTTTCGGGTAACCGTAACTTCGATGGCCGTATCCATCCCTATGCAAAACAAGCGTTCTTGGCATCTCCGCCACTGGTAGTAGCGTATGCGATTGCGGGAACCATTCGTTTTGACATCGAAACAGATTCGCTTGGAAATGACAAAGACGGTAATCCAATTTATCTGAAAGATATCTGGCCTTCGGATGCTGAAATTGATGCGCTTGTGAAAGAAGCAGTAAAGCCTGAACAGTTCCGTAAAATCTACATTCCAATGTTCGATTTGGGTGTCAATGAAGAAGCAGCAAGCCCACTGTATGATTGGCGTCCAATGAGTACTTATATCCGCCGTCCACCGTATTGGGAAGGGGCATTGGCTGCACCACGTACTTTAGCCAATATGCGTCCGCTTGCGATCTTGGGTGACAACATCACCACCGATCACTTGTCTCCATCGAATGCGATTGTGCTAGACAGTGCTTCTGGTGAATATTTGGCGAAAATGGGTGTGCCTGAGGAAGACTTTAACTCTTATGCAACCCATCGTGGGGATCACTTAACCACCCAACGTGCGACCTTTGCCAACCCGAAACTGTTCAATGAAATGGTGGTTCGTTCAGACGGCACCATTAAGCAGGGTTCAAAAGCGCGTGTCGAGCCAGAAGGCGAAGTGATGCGGATGTGGGAAGCGATTGAAACCTACATGAACCGTAAGCAACCGTTGATCATTGTGGCGGGTGCGGATTATGGTCAGGGCTCAAGTCGTGACTGGGCAGCCAAAGGTGTTCGTCTTGCAGGTGTGGAAGCCATTGTTGCCGAAGGCTTTGAGCGTATTCACCGTACTAACTTAGTCGGTATGGGCGTGTTACCGCTTGAGTTTAAGCCGGGTGTTAACCGCAAAACTTTGAAGCTAGATGGTACTGAGCTATATAGCGTGATTGGTAATATTGCACCGCGTTCGACTTTAACTTTAGTGATTGAGCGTGCTACAGCTGATGGTAAGGAAGAAATTGTTGAAGTGCCTGTGACTTGCCGTTTAGATACAGAAGAAGAAGTGTCTGTGTATGAAGCGGGTGGGGTATTACAACGTTTTGCGCAAGACTTTTTAGAAGGTCAAGTGGCGTAATACTTTGATCTGAAAGTGATTGATTCTGTTTAATAAAAGCCCTACATTTATGTGGGGTTTTTTATGGGGAAATATTAATGGCTTCATTGGATTTTGAAAAAGAAAAAGTAATTTTTAGGGATTATTGGAATGAAAACTCTAATTTATTGAATCAAGCTAAAACGGCTTTTATAGCTATTATTAATGCCTTATTAATGGATGAATTTCCTATAGCTGCCGTAAGTGGAAGGGTTAAGTTACGAGAAGAATGTGTAAAGAAATTTTCATTAAAATATCAATCTGTTTTAGAACAAGACAATACACCTTATGAAATCAAAGATCATATTACGGATCTCATCGGTTTAAGGATAGTTTCACTATATGAAACAGATGTTTCCAAAATTAAAGATGCTTTAGCAGAAGAATTTGATGTCATAGAAGTGACTGATAAAATTTCGGCTATGGAAGCTAAAGACGACTCATTTGGGTATAAAGGGTTACATGTAGATTTGAAGTTAAAAAGTCCACGGACTGGAATGAAAGAATATAAAAGATATTCTGATTTAAGATTTGAAGTGCAGATTCGTACAATAATTCAAGATGCTTGGAGTGTTTTAGACCATAAAATAAAATATAAAAAATCAATTCCAACATCAATGAAAAGAAGAATTAACACCTTGGCAGCATTATTTGAGTTAGCAGATAGAGAGTTTTATAATATTAAAAGTCAGACAGATGATCAACAAGCTGAAGCAAAAGTAAAAGTAGACCAAACTACCTCTATCACTGAAAAGTTAGATGCTTTTACATTCTTAGCTATTGTTGAAGATAAGTTTGATGATTTTAAATTTCAGCCTTATAAAATTGATGGATTTGTAGCCGAAATTGTTGAATATTCTAATGGAACTCTGAAGATTAAAGATTTTAAAGAAATTTTTGAAAAAGAATTTGATGAGGTTGAACAATATAAAGAATATTTAGGTAAAGAAGAAAATGATCCTCATGTGATTAATCCCTTTACCGAAATTCGTCATATTCTTTATAAAAGTGACAAAGAAAAATATAAAAATATATTATATAAAAATCAAAGAGATAGGTTTGATTCTTGGCTTGGGGAGAATCAGGCCAAATAGAATTTTGAAAATGTTCTTAAATTTCATTCTTCACCTTTCCGCCATCACCACTCGTCGGAAAGGTCAATAAATAATCAAAACTATCACGCTATAGTATATGTACCATTTCTAAAATCTATGGAGAACAAAGATGGTAACTGCTGGCGAAAAACCTGGAACAGGCTTCTATTTTTGTGTTCAATGCGGACACCGCACCTATTTAGAAATTGGTACTGATCGTTTACCTCCGTGTACCAAATGCCTTGGCAATCAATTCAACAGTAAGAATGCCTAAGCCGCAAAATACCAAACAGTTACCCACTGTTTGAATAAAAGCCCTATCCCTTGATAGGGCTTTTTGTTACCTTAAAAATAAGATTTAAATAACAAGACCTGTCATAGGCATAGAAAGGTAATCCATGATGGAAACAATTTTAGGACTCTGTATTGGCGTTGGACTCAGCGCAGCCTGTGGCTTTCGCGTCTTTGTGCCGTTATTGGCCATGAGTATTGCCACCTTAATGGGGTGGTATCAACCTGCCCAAGGCTTTGAATGGTTAGCCATCCCATCAGTATGTATGGCATTGGGTTTCGCCACGATTTGTGAAATCGCAGCTTATTATGTGCCGTGGGTAGATAACCTATTAGATACCATTGCCACACCTGCGGCTGTGGTGGCAGGAACACTGACCACGATGGCGGTCAGCAGTGGCGAAATGTCGCAGTTTGCCACTTGGGCAGCGGCATTAATTGTTGGTGGCGGAACCGCAGGCGTGGTGCAAATGAGTACCGTAGCAGCACGGGGTGTCTCGACTGCAACCACAGGGGGATTGGGTAATTTTGTGGTTGCTACAGGTGAGTTGATTGGCTCGATCTTATTATCCATTCTGGCTTTTATCATGCCTGTGCTGATTACCGTCTTGGTGATTGTTTTTATTGTTGTTGCTGCACGCTGGATTCGTGCAAAACGCCAACAGCAAGCCAATCCTGTACGATAAGCTTATATTTTTTCAAATCTATAAATCTTCATATTGTGAATATGGATAATAAAATACTTCTTTAGGAGTAATGGCTAGATGTCACTTCGTTTGATCAAACCTCACGTAAGGTTTAAGCAGAGTTATAACGACTATATGAATGAACTGGCTGATGAAGAACGTTACCCACTAACACTGGACTTCGATCACACAGATTTTGACAAGTTTTTGAATAAATTAGAACAATATGAAAAAGGGCAGTTTTTACAAGAAGGACATGTTGCCAATATTACCTATTGGTTAGTCGATGATCATGAAATTATCGGTG
Source organism: Acinetobacter proteolyticus (assembly GCF_000367945.1). Classification (GTDB taxonomy): domain Bacteria; phylum Pseudomonadota; class Gammaproteobacteria; order Pseudomonadales; family Moraxellaceae; genus Acinetobacter; species Acinetobacter proteolyticus. Next base: position 2,940,739 of record NZ_KB849179.1, on the reverse strand, counting down.
TATCTAACTTAAGACCGCAACTTAATGCTCAAACTCAACATTGTGGTGGGCATATTGGTTTAGGGATTCGTCCTTCTAGACGCAGACAAAATTTTGGTACTAAGTTGCTGGAACTTACCATTCAGGAAGCGTGGGAATTGGGCTTAACGCAATTGCATATACATTGCTATAAATCCAATTTGGCTTCGGCAAAAGTCATTCAAGCAAACAATGGCTGTCTTGATTCTGAACTTATGCTAGATCAAGTGCTTCAAAGGTATGTCTTAAATAAAGCAATAGAAAAAATCTGAGTTAGTGCTGAGCATATAAATGCTTGATGTGAATGTTTTTCAATATTAAAAAAATGATGGACTTATGAAAACTCAACTCCTTGCCGCATCATTCGTATTATCAGGCTTAGCAATACTGCCACAACTCAGCTTTGCTCAAGAACAACCGACAGAGGAAGAGCTTAAATTAAGCCAAGACCAAGTCACTTATCAAACCTATATCCCTGCGAAATATCGCTTATTTAAAGCCATAGAGGGTGACTTGAATAACGATGGCATAAAAGATGTCGTGTTGATGGTGAAAGCAACCGATCCCGAAGCTTTTGTTGAACATGAGTATCGTGGCCGTATCGATACTAACCGCCGTGGTGTGGTTGTCTTGCTCAATGAAAAAGGCACATACAAGTCGATTGTCAGTAACTTAAATTGTTTTTACTCGGACAATGAAGACGGTGGTGTTTATTTCGCCCCTGATATACGCTTAGAAATTAACAATAATGTGCTGAATGTGCACTTTGCCCATGGACGCTATGGCTATTGGCGTTATCTATTTCGTTTGGAAGGCAATGATCTACGCCTGATTGGTTATGATGATTCAAGCAATCATGGACCTTATATTGAAAGCCAAACCAGTATTAACTTTTTAACAGCGAAGAAAGTTATTCGTGACAATTTAAGTCAAGACTTTGAAGGTGATCCAAAATTTAAAGAGAATTGGAGTAAAATTAATCAAGCCCCAATCTATTTATCGAAAATTAAAGAGTTTGATTATTTAAGCTTTTAAGGACTGGTGATCATTTTTAAGATTGTTGCTGCTCGCTGGATTCGTGCAAAATGCCAACAGAAACCGAGCCATTCCATATCAATGCAATAATTCCGATAACAACCTGAATGATGAAAGAAAAAAAGATGATAAAGACTCAACTTATTACCGCATTATTAGCATTCTCAAGCCTATCTGCACTGTCGCAAGTCAGCTTTGCCCAAGAGCAGCCGACAGAGGAAGAAATTAAATTAGGTCAAGATAAACTCACCTATCAAGCCTATATCCCTGCAAAATACCAACTCTTTAAAGCCATTGAAGGCGATCTGAATAAAGATGGTTTGAGGGATGTAGTGTTGATGGTCAAAGCGACGGATCCCAAAGCCTTTTTCCATCATGAATATTATGGACATTTAGATCGTAACCGTCGCGGTGTGATTGTATTACTGAATCAAAAAGGCAAATACAAACCTATTGTCAGCAATCTCAATTGTTTTAGCTCTGAAAATGAAGATGGCGGTGTCTATTTCCCACCTGAACTATGGATGGAAATTAAAAATAACCTACTGAGGATTTATTATTCACATGGACGTTATGGTTACTGGAGTTATTTATTTCGCTTGGACGGCAATGATCTACGCCTGATTGGTTATGATGATTCAAGCAATCACGGCCCCCTCATTCAAAGTCAAACCAGTATTAATTTTTTAACGGGTAAAAAAGTGATTCGTGACAATTTAAGCCAAGACCCAGAAGAAGATCCAAGGTTTAAAGAAACATGGAGCAAAATCAATCAGGCACCCATCTATCTATCCACAGTGAAGGACTTTGATGATTTAAGTTTTTAAAGACTGGCGATTATTTTATGATTGTTAGTCCTGTTGGATTCGTACAAAGCACCGAGCGTTGTGGGGAGTATTTTTAAGTTTTGCATCATAAAAGGCGCTTAAAATAATAACGATAAAATGGAGGGAAACAGTCATGAATACTTTCCAACTCACACAATTTTTTCTTTACATGACGATCTTGAATTATATCGTTTTAATCCTTTGGTTATTGGCCTTTGTCTTTGCAAAAGATTCGATTAAACGCCTACATAGACACTGGTTCAGCTTATCTGAGCAGCAGTTTGATGCAATTCACTATGGTGGGATGGCGATCTATAAAATTGCTATTTTATTATTCGGTCTCGTGCCTTATCTTGCTTTAAAGCTGCTCTAACAGACGATCTTTTTTCGGTTTAAGCTTACAAAAGCATCACGGGCAACTCGATGCCGCAGGATAAAATTGAATAACAATAACCAGATAAATGAATAAATCTCACAAAGAGAGGATAGAGCATGAATGGGAAAACAGAGTGTCAAAACTGTATTGTTTGTAAAAAAAGCTTTTCTATTAAAAGCTTGATTCCACTTGGAACGCTACGTCGGGTCATTACAGAAGAAATTGAACAAGATTTTCCAGAATGTGGGGCACAGGATTATATTTGCCTGCCAGATTTGACCAAGTATCGAATGCAATATGTACATTCACTATTAAACTCAGAACAAGGTGAAGTTTCAAATCTAGAAAATGATGTATTACAGAGCATGCAACATCATGATTTAATTAATAAGAATATAGAAACTAAATTTGACCAAGACTGGACCTTGGGAGAGCGACTGGCAGATAAAATCGCATCATTTGGTGGGAGTTGGACATTTCTGATTTGTTTTGCCGCTTTTCTGGCGATTTGGATCTTGGTCAATACCGTGGTCATGGTGAAACATCCTGCGGACCCTTATCCCTTTATTCTGTTGAACCTGATTTTGTCCTGTTTGGCTGCAGTACAGGCCCCGATTATTATGATGAGCCAAAACCGTCAGGAAGCTAAAGACCGTTTACGCTCAGAAAATGACTATAAGGTGAATCTCAAAGCAGAGCTGGAAATCCATAATTTACATGAAAAAATGGATCATCTGCTGATGCATCAATGGGATAGACTGGCAAAAATTCAGGAAATACAGCTCGACCTACTGACTGAAATGAGCAAGAAGAAACAATAGATGATGGATTGAATCAACACAGGCTAGTGTTGCATTGCTTGTGAAAAATATGCACTAGAACTTAAGATTTGAAGATGACCATCGAAAAAATAAGCAGAACAGCGTAAATTAGCGGCACTTATAATATTGCGCTCAAGCTTATGATGATGACTTGGATTCTGTTCACGCTCATGGCTGCATTTATGCAGGCTTGGCGCAATGCTTTTCAAAAACAACTCAGTACGAGCGTGGATGTTTATGGCACCACACTGGCGCGCTTTATCTTTTCACCGATCTTTGCCTTTAGCTATTTGGCCTTTCTCTATTGGCATCAGCCGGTTACAGCATCGGTACATTTTTCCGATAAATTCTGGCTGTATATTGTGATTGCGGGTATTAGCCAGATCTATGCCACTGCCTTGATGGTGAAACTATTTCAACAAAAGAACTACGCCATTGGTGTCGGACTTGCCAAAAGTGAAGCGATCTTGGCAGCCTTGGTCGGTGTGTTGTTCCTACAAGAACATCTCAGCACGTGGGGCTGGATTGGTGTGGTGATTGGGGGAGTTGCGGTATTTTTACTGAGTAAAGGCAAGCAACAATCCGATCTGTCCTTGAAAACCTTGCTGATTGGACTCGGGAGTGGGCTTTGTTTTGCCATCACTTCTTTGTTGGTGCGTGAAGCCAGTTTAGAACTGAGCATGTTGCCATTCTTACATCGCGCGGCTTGGGTGTTGTGCAGTTTGATCAGCTTCCAATGCATTGTATTGCTGATCTATCTTGGATTTTTCAGTCGCCCGACGCTCTATAAAATGTGGCAACGTGTTGGCTTAACTTTAAGAGTAAGTATTTGTAGTTTCTTGGCCTCGGTGGGTTGGTTTAGTGCCATGAGTATGCAGACCGTTGCGATTGTGAAAACGCTGGGTCAGGTCGAAATTCTATTTAGTTTGCTGATCTCAGCCTTCTTTTTTAAAGAGAAACTCGCCAAAACCGATCATTTGGGTCTGTGGCTGGTGATTGTTGCCGCGATTATGGTGATTTGGGCTTAGATGAGAAGGGGTTTTAGAAAAAATACACCTGTAAATTTGAATTTATCGGAATAAAAATCTTAGTTTTTTATTTCATGTGGAAAATATTTTAACTTATATTGTTTAACATGCAAAATTATTTCATTGATCATCGAAAATAGCTGTTTTTAGGAAAACAATCCCACCGTGATCTGCCTAAACTATGTCTCAAGGGTGTGAAAGGGATCGAAAAGAGTAGCATGCACCGATGCTTATAAAGCAAGTGTGTACGAACCCAAAAGGTCTCGATTCGGCTTAGGACGCTATAGATCAAAAGTTTATAGGCAAAGGTTATGGCTTACAAAGTCATAGGTGTTGAAGTAAACAACCTCTGTTTTCCCTTGATACCCTAAAAAATTTTAGTAAATATAAAATCAGCCATCAGGCTTAAATAATAAAAACTAGATCAATAAAACCAAAATTGAATGTGAAGTAAATCCTGAAATCCTGTCATTGTGAATATAAATCGATATTTTTATATTAAAAAACAAAGTGATATAATTATTTTTATATTAATAAATCAAAAAAATCACAGCAATAGGTCAGCACCATTATGAATGAGTTCGAGCTTAAAATCCGCTATCCACATCAAATGAATCACAATGACATCGATCATGTTGGTCGCTTTGATTTGGCAACGATTTTAACCAAGTTTGACGAGATGACTTGGCGTCAGCAGTTGGTTCGTCAATTACAACTCAATGGTGCAGATACCAGCTTTATTGTTAGTGATCATCGGACAGAACAGACTATTTCCATTACCCTTGATGCCTATGCTAAATCACAACAACTAGAGTTTAAGCTGGACAGTGATATCCCAGTCATTATTCCTAAAAAAGATCTATTTGGCTTGGTCACGCGTAAAAGCAAAGACAGCATTTCATTTAAACAATTGAGCTTGGCGCGTGCCAAAGATTATCTGATTGCATTTTTAAATCGGGACATTGCTACATTAGAAGAGCTCTATAAACAAAGCTTGGGCAAGGGGCTAAAAACTGTGTCTTAATTGTGCTTGCGATGAGGAAAATCAGTGGTTGCGAAAGCCGTTGGCGCAACTATAATCACTCTCCATCCTGTACCCGATTCAATTTGTTCTGTTGCCATGGCTCTAAACGACAATTTTATTTATACACCGCCACAAGATCCTTTAGAGATCGTCTATGAAGATGAAGATTTGCTGGTGATTAATAAGCCTGCTGGGCTATTGTCGGTGATGGGACGGTTACCTGAACATCAGGACAGTGCTTATTTACGGGTTTTGGAAAAATATCCCGCGGCTAAAGTCACGCATCGTCTGGATATGGCAACTTCGGGCTTACTCATGTTTGCTAAACATCGTGATGCAGAAGTGGCAATCAGTAAAATGTTTCAGGCGCGTACCGTCAAAAAATACTATGTGGCTTTGGTACAGGGGCAGATTCAGAGCGAGGGTAGTGTGGAAGTGCCGCTTATTACCGATTGGGAAAACCGTCCGCGTCAGATGGTGCATTTTGAATTGGGTAAGTCTGCCAAAACCTTATTTCAACTGATGCAATATGATGCTGCAACGGACCAAAGTCGTGTGCGTTTAGAGCCGGTCACAGGACGTTCCCATCAGTTGCGGGTGCATATGATGCATATCGGCCATCCGATTATGGGGGATAAGCTTTATCATCCTGAACCTGCCAAGTTCCATTTAAAACGCATGGCGCTACATGCGGCTTATCTTGCTTTTCAGCATCCTTTAAAAATGCATGCAGTTGAAATTCATTCTGAGCTAAAGTTCTAAGCACAACCACCAATAGGCAAGCGCATGTATTCGATTCAACACGCTGAATGGACAGCACTCTCAGAGATACAGCAACTGCAATTAAAAGCACTCTTATTAGAGGCTGATCCAAGTTGGCAGCAGATCTCAACCTATTTATTGCAGTCGAGTCTATTCTTCATGCTGAATGATCAGGCGCAGATCATTGCGCAACTGTGTGTATTCAGAGCAGATGATCAAGCTGAAATTAAAAATCTAGCCGTAGATTCACGTTATCAAAAACAGGGTCTTGCCAAGGCTTTGGTTCAATTTGCCATTGAAAAGAGCAAAGATCACAGTATTCAAACATTATGGGTCAAAACAGGCAATTCCAGTCTGGATCAATTAGCGCTTTATCAGAAATGCGGCTTTCGTTTGTCGCATATCGAGCCAGATGTATTTATAGATTATCCAGAAGCCATTTATGAAAATGGCATTCGCTGCCTTGACCAAGTGGTGCTTTGCTTAAAGTTTGAATGAGTTCTAGCTCAGCCTGTGATTCTCATTTTGATCAATTTTTGACTACAATATTTATATTAATGCGTCTAAAAACTGACATGAAAATCGGTTAATCTATAGCCAAATATCAAGCCCAAAACACAACAAAGGATATTTCTATGACACGCGACTATGACCAATTCCCAGATAATGATAATGGCAATGTGCTGTGGCAGATGGTTGAGGATGGTAATGACCTGAGCGAGCCGCATGAAGTCGAATTTTCGATTGTTTTTGAGAAGCAGGAACAGGTAGAAAAATGTGCCCTGCATTTGTTACACCAAGAACAGAAAATTTCTTTCTTTCAGGAAGAAGTGCATTCTGATGGTTCGGATCTGTGGGTGCTGAATATCCATGTGAATATGATTTTGGAATACGAAGACATTGCAGATTTGGAAGAATGGATGATCAAGATCGCCAAAGAGTTCAATGGCGAATATGATGGTTGGGGTTGTATGAGCTATATTTACGACGAAGATGAATAACTTAATTATGTGAATTGTTATCGAAATAACAATTCACTACATTATTTTGATCTGTTTTTACCGAGAGTGAATTGATTTGTTGTGAAATAAGTAACTGAAATTTATTTGTTTTAATTTTCTATGTGATCTGTTTACATGTTTTAAATTAATTTGTGTCCTAATTTATCGTTTTTGAATGGAAGAACTTTCTCGTAATTTGAAATTATGGAACATTTTGAAACTTTAACTTTTCGAAAAAATAATTTAAGCTTCGCTGGAAAATAAGGCTAGTGCAAAGATTAAGCACTTACAGGGGGTCGGATGGATGAGCAAACATCCAGTTTAAAAGGATTACCACGGTTAAAACCCCGTGGCGGACTGCAGGTTATGTATGCAGCAGTTCGTGCACTTTTTTTACGCGAGTTGCAAACCCGTTTTGGTCAGTACCGTCTTGGTTATGTCTGGATTTTACTTGAGCCAGCGCTGCATATCGGTTTTATGCTTATTCTATTTGGTGCGGTAAGCCATACCATACCGGGTATTGATTTTGAAGTTTTTCTGGTCAATGGGATTATTCCATTTTTTCTATTTAGAACGACTGTTAGTCAGTCTTTGGGTGCCGTTCAGGCTAACCAAGGTTTATTTAGTTATCGACCAGTAAAACCGATTGATACGCTAATCGCACGTAGTTTTTTAGAGCTTTTTTTACATTTTGTTTCTTATCTATTTTTTAGTGCAGTATTACTTTGGTTGGGCTTTCATATTAGTTTTGAGGCAATTCCTGCTCTATTAGGGTATTGGTTTTTATTGTTTCTTTTGAGTTTTAGCCTAGCACTAGTATTTATGGTGATTGGTGATATTTCACATGAGTTGAACAAGTTTTTACCAATGTTGTTTTTTATTCTCTATTTTTTATCTGCTGTAGTTTATACCATTCATTTAATACCTTATGAATATCAGCAATATTTATTATGGAATCCTGTAATTCATATATTAGAGTCAATGCGACATGCGGTCGCTCCGAATTATCCATTAACACAAGGTATTTCATTGACTTATGTGGGTGAGTGGATTATTGGTTCTTTATTTTTTGGTCTGTTACTATATAAACGCTTTGAACAGCAAATGGTTAAGTCCAAATGATTGAACTTCGTAATTTAACCAAATCCTATGTGACTCCCAAAGGGCGGCACTATGTTTTTAAAGATTTAAATGTCACTTTACCTGAAAATAAAAGTGTAGCGATTTTAGGTAAAAATGGTGCAGGTAAAAGTACCTTATTAAGAATTATAGGTGGGATTGATTTTGCCGACAGTGGCAAAGTGGTGACCAATAAAACTATTTCTTGGCCTGTAGCGTTGTCAGGTGGTTTTCAGGGCAGTATGACAGCCCGACAAAATGTTCGGTTTGTCGCTCGACTTTACCTAAGTCATGAAGAGGAAGTAGATCAAGTTGTTGATTTTGTTGAGTCTTTTGCTGATATCGGCAAGTATTTTGATATGCCGATTAAAAGCTATTCATCGGGTATGCGTGGTCGTATTGGTTTTGGCCTGAGTATGGCCTTTAACTTCGATTATTATCTGCTCGATGAAGCAGGAGCAGTCGGTGATGCCAATTTTAGGAAGAAAAGCCAAGCTTTACTTGATGATTTAAAGCAGAAGTCCAATATTATTATGGTTTCCCACGATCTAAATGATCTAACCCGCAATTGTGATGTGGCATTTTTGATGCGGAATGGTCAAGCGGAATTTTTTGAAGATATTGCAGAGGCAATAGAGGTCTATAAAGCATATGCGGTCAATAACAAATAAAGGTTTAGTGATTAGTTACATCGCCATTGTGATGTTGCCATTATTGCTGATTATTGCGTATCTAATGATTTTTGCTCAGCATCGTTTTGTTTCTCAATCGACTTTATTAGTAAAACAGGTTGGCGAAGTATCTAGTGCCTCTGCAGCAGGTGGATTAAGTACATTACTGGGTGTGAGTAATACCAATAGTGAAGATGCGCATATTTTAACGGCTTATATTAGTTCGCGTAATATGGTTGAAAGCCTCGAAAAAAAGCTCAACTTGCGTAAAGCCTTTATTGCACAAAATGATCCAGTTTTTGGACTTAGTCCAGATGCATCAGTCGAAGATTTAGTAAAATATTTTAATCATCGAGTTAATGTAGACTTAGATGAAAAAACCATGATGTTAACAATTTCATCACAGGGCTTTAGTTCAGAATTTGCTTTACGATTAAACCAAGAAATAATAAAAAATAGTGAAAGTTTTATTAATGATTTGTCTAAACAGATTGCAACAGAGCAACTTAAGTTTGCCGAAAAGCAATTAAACGAAGCTAAAACGCAATTGGATAATTCGCGCGATATTTTGTTGGAGTATCAAAATAAGAATCAAATGTTTGATCCACAGGCACAGGCTCAAGCAATTGCTACTATTGTTGCAACTCTCGAGGCGAATTTGTCAAAGTTAAGTACAGAAGAAAGAACTTTATTAAGCTATTTAAATGAAACCGCTCCACAGGTGGTGGCGATCCGTAGTCAGATTGAATCGGTGCAGAAACAAATTGCCGATGAAAAGGCTAAATTGACTTCACCAAATACCAGTAAATTGAATAAGAGTGTAGCGGATTTTGAAGCCTTAAAAGCTAACGTTGAGTTTTCAACAGATATTTATAAGCTGTCACTTGCATCACTTGAAAAAGCCCGTTTGGAAGCCTCTCGTAAACTGAAAAAACTAGTTGTGATATCTACCCCTGAACTAGCACAAGATGCAATCTATCCACGTATTCTTTATTTGATTGCGACTTATTTTCTGATTTTAAATATTTTATTTGGTATCACGATGTTGATTTACTCGATTATCCGTGAGCATAAGGAGTAAGCACAATGAAAAAATTATTAATCACCAGTATGCTTGCAGTTAGCTCATTTCATTGTTATGGTGCTGATACTACGACTCTTTTACCTCAAGAATTAACAAAAGATCTATTACAAGCGAATATTAATCCTCCAGATAATACAATTTTACCAAGTCAATCCGTGGTTGGTTTGTCTCCAAGCAGCACACAAAAGTACTCAACGACAACCAAAATGTTTGGTGAACAGCTGTTTAAAGGTGCTTTTGCCAGTACCGCAGGCTCAACTTTTAATGACAGCTATGTCTTGAATCCTGGTGATAATATTAATTTACGCCTTTGGGGTGCTTACCAGTTTGCGGGTACTTTAACCGTAGACCCGCAAGGCAATATTTTTATTCCCAATGTAGGTCCTGTCAAAGTGGCAGGTACCACCAATGGTCGACTACAGTCGTTAATTGAAGGCTATGTCCGTAAAACCTATGTCGCCAATGTTGGTGTCTATGCAGCTCTGGTGCAGTCTCAACCGGTTAAAGTGATGGTTACAGGTTTTGTGAATCAGCCTGGTTCTTATGGTGGTGTCGCCAATGACAGCGTACTGGCATATTTGGATCGTGCCGGTGGGGTCGATGCACAACGCGGAAGTTATGTCGATATCCGTATCATGCGTAATGGGCAGCTCAAGCAATATGTCAATCTGTATGACTTTTTAATTGCAGGCAAACTACAGCCTTATAGTTTCCGTGATGGTGATGTCATTGTGGTTGCGCCACGAAGTCATACCTTCTCGGTCTCGGGTGAGGTGTTTAATGCCTATGACTTTGAATTTAATGTGCCTGAAGTCACTGTTGCACAGGCGTTATCGGTAGCAAAACTGAAACCCGGGGCGACCAATGTCAGCATTATGCGTCGTCAGGGTACAGAGTACCGCAGTGAATATTATCCGCTCTCTGCTGCCAATAATGTGGTGATTGAAGATGGTGATATCTTAACAGTGACGGCTGACCGTTATGCCGGCACGATTCAGGTGAGGGTTGAGGGTGCACATAATGGTGCACATGCTGTGGTATTGCCATATGGTTCCAAACTGTCAGAAGTGATGAAACAGATTCAGCCGAATACCTTGTCAGAGGTCAATGCATTACAGCTTTTCCGTCCATCGGTTGCCAAGCGACAAAAGGAAATGTTAAACGTTTCTTTAGATAAACTTGAAGAAGCAACATTTTCTGTACGCTCAACCACACAGGAAGAAGCCAACCTACGGGTAAAAGATGCTGAACTGGTTAAACAGTTTATTGCTAAGGCACGAACGGTAGAGCCAAAAGGTCAAGTGGTTTTAAATGCCAAAGACTTTGATGATGTGATTTTAGAAAACGGGGATATATTAAATATTCCTGAAAAAACTTCGGTCATTATGGTGCATGGTGAAGTCACCTTCCCGAATGGCGTAGTATGGCAACCCAATATGACTGCGGCATCATATATTGATCAGGTTGGTGGTTTTACCCAAAAGTCGAATAAATCGAAACTGGTGGTGATTCATCAGAATGGTGAGTCTGAACTGGTCAGTAAACGCTATAAGATTCAACAGGGGGATGAGATTTTAGTTCTTCCTAAGGCGCAAACCAAAGTGGTGGAATTAACGCGGGGCATTACCCAAGTACTGTATCAGATTGCGATTGCAGCCAAAGTGGCATTGGATTTATAGGGATAACTTGTTTTTTTGCATGGATTGCTTATAGCGCCTTGATGGGTACTTGGATCAAGGTAAAAAAATATATGGTATAAGGTGTTGAAACAATAATTTTTGAATAAATTATTGAATAATTTGGTGAAAGTATGAAAGTGTTAGTTGTGTTTGGAACCAGACCTGAAGCGATTAAAATGGCGCCTTTGGTAAAACTATTAAGTGCAGATCCATTTTTTGAAACAAAGGTGTGTATCACAGCTCAGCATCGACAAATGCTGGATTCTGTTTTATCTGTATTTGATATTCAACCCGACTATGATCTCAATATTATGAAAGCAGGACAAAGCCTGACGGAACTGAATGCCAGAATGATGCTGGCACTTGAGGAGGTTTTGGTGGATTGCAAACCAGATCTGGTACTGGTACATGGGGATACATCAACAACACTCAGTACAGCAATGGCGGCTTTCTATCAAAAAATTGATGTCGGCCATGTCGAGGCGGGTTTACGTACTTACGATATTTATTCACCATGGCCAGAAGAAGCCAATCGTCAGTTGACCAGTGTGATTGCCAAATGGCATTTCTGCCCAACCGAAACCTCTGCCAACCATTTACTTCAAGAACATATCAATAAAAGCAAAATCTGTATTACTGGCAATACCGTAATTGATGCATTATTTTATGTAAAAGACCAACTGAATAATAATGAGGCTTTACAGCAAGAAATGCGTGCGCATTTTCATATGTTGGACCTCGACAAAAAGCGTGTTCTGATTACTGGCCACCGTCGTGAAAACTTTGGTGAAGGTTTTGAGAATATCTGTAAAGCGATTAAAGCACTAGCGGAAAGCTACCCTGAGGTCGAATTTGTCTATCCTGTACATATGAACCCAAATGTGATGCAGCCTGTTTATCAGTATCTTGATGGCGTAGATAATATTAAATTGATTGAGCCACAAGAGTACGTCCAGTTTATTTGGTTGATGCAACATAGTCATATTATTTTAACCGACTCGGGTGGTATTCAAGAAGAAGCACCTTCTTTAGGTATTCCAGTGTTGGTCATGCGTGATACCACAGAACGCCAAGAAGCTGTAGAAGCAGGAACGGTAAAGCTAGTGGGTACCTCAAAAGAATTAATTATTCAGCAGACCTCTGCTTTGTTAGATGACCAAACCCTACATCAGCAAATGAGTCTTGCACACAATCCTTATGGTGATGGCTTGGCGTGTCAACGAATTATTGAACATCTAAAGCAATTTGCTTAAGTGTAAATTGTTAATGAAAAATAGAACCATATTTTAAATATTGTAGAGAATATTCATGTCAGAGTTAAAAATTTCAGTCAGTGGCCTAGGTTATATTGGATTACCAACAGCAACCATGTTTGCCAATGCTGGCGCACAAGTGATCGGGCTTGATGTGAATCAGTATGCGATTGATACCATTAATGAAGGTAAGATCCATATTGTTGAGCCAGGTTTAGAAGAAATTGTAAAAAAAGTGGTGTCTTCAGGCCATTTAAGAGCATCTCTACAAGCAGAAAAAGCCGATGCGTTTTTGATTGCAGTACCAACGCCTTTTAAAGGCGAAGATTACACACCAGACCTTTCTTATATTGAAGCGGCAGTAAATACCATTGCACCTGTACTAGAGAAAGGCAATATTGTCATTTTAGAGTCAACTTCTCCCGTTGGAGCGACGGAACAGATGGTTGAGTGGCTATCGACTCTACGTTCTGATCTAAAATTTGCGAAGCATGAAACGGACACTGAAATAGATGTCCATATTGCTTACTGTCCTGAACGTGTTTTACCAGGTCATGTGATTCGTGAATTGGTTGAAAACAACCGTACTATTGGGGGGATGACTGCAGAATGTACCCAAAAAGCAAAAGAAGTTTATCGCATCTTTGTTAAAGGTGAGTTGTTAGAAACCAATGCGCGTACTGCAGAAATGACCAAGCTGACCGAAAATGCCTTTCGTGATGTCAATATTGCGTTTGCCAACGAGCTTTCTTTGATTTGTGACCGTTTAGATATTGATGTATGGGAGTTAATTAAACTGGCGAACCATCATCCACGTGTGAATATCTTAAGACCTGGTGCTGGTGTTGGTGGACATTGTATCGCTGTAGACCCATGGTTTATTGTCAACAAAACTCCTGAACTGGCAAAAATGGTACGTTCAGCGCGTGAAGTAAATGATTACAAGCCAAAATGGGTTATTCAGCAAATTGAAAATGAAATTGAAAAACTAGGTGCTTTAGGACGTAAACCAAAAGTAGCTTTACTCGGTTTAGCATTTAAACCTGATATTGACGATTTACGAGAAAGTCCAGCGGTTGAAATTGCGAAAGAATTTGGCTTGAATCATGATGTAGAGCTATTTTTGGTTGAACCGAATATTCATAAATTACCTGCTGAAATCACCAATGGTCGTTTAGTGGACTTAGATGAAGCTTTAGAGCAAGCAGATGTACGTGCGGTATTAGTTAAACATACGGAGTTCATTCAACTTTCAGCTGATACTGTTATGAGTTTTGTGGGTTAATAGGGATAAGCAAATGAGTACTAAATTAGAGCAACTGGTTAAAGAGTTAGATGAAGCACAAACAAAAAGAAATCAACATTGGAATAAACTTCAGCTAAGCCAGACAACTGAAAGAATTTTAAGAAAATTTGCTAAAGAACAAGTAGAAAGTGAGCAAAATTTTAGTAATAGTGTTAACTTTATAGTTCAATGTCTTCTAAAATATAATTCAAAGAATAAATTAGGTATAGAAGAAACTTTTTTGCTTTTTCTAAATCTATATTCTGATTTTATAGGGAATAAATATAAATTACATACTGAAGATGAAATAATAAAGTTAATATCAACTAAAATTTCTGAACAAAAGGTTCAGAGAAAAGTTTTATCTACTATTTTAAAAAATAATTTTTTAAAGAAAAGACAAGAAAAGCATATTAACCAAATTCAAAATTTTAAGAAATTTATAGAAGAAGAAAGAGAAAGTATCTCAAGAAGAAAGAAGTTTTTTGATGAAATTGATAGCTTAGCATATAAGTTATATATGGCAGAAAAGGAGAAAAATCAAAAAGTAGAAACTGTTGAAAAAAAACAGTTTGTTTTAAAGCCAACAACTGAATTAAAGGTTGCTGTTATTCTTGATGAATTCTCATTTAATTGTTTTAAAGATGAGTTTAATGCAATAGTAATTACACCACAAAATTGGAAAGAAACATTTGCCAAAGAGTTACCAGATATATTCTTTTGTGAATCTGCTTGGTCAGGAAGTGACTCTAATACTAGACCATGGAAGGGTAGAGTATATACAAGTACAAATTTTAAAAATGAAAACAGAAAAGAATTGTTGGAGATTTTAGATTTTTGTAAAAAAAGCAATATACCGACAGTTTTCTGGAATAAGGAAGATCCTACACATTATTCAGACCGAGTTCATGATTTTGTTAAAACAGCTGCATTATTTGATTTTGTATTTACAACTGCAGAAGAGTGTATTGAACAATATAAAAAAGATTATGGTTTGAAAAATGTTTATGCATTGCCATTTGCAACAACACCAAAAATGTTTAATCCAATTGAAGGAAATGAACGTAGTAATAGTATAATATTTGCTGGAAGTTGGTATGCAAATCATACTCAACGTTCAAAAGATATGGAAAATATTCTTGATGCAATTTTAAAAAGCCATGACTTAAAAATTGTTGATCGCTACTATGGCTCAGATGATGAGTTACATAAGTACCCAGAAAAATATAATTCATATATTTATCCAGGAGTTCCTTTTACTCAAATGCCTGAGCTTTATAAAGAAAGTAAATCGGCACTTACTTTTAATACTGTTAAAGATTCAAAAACTATGTTTGCACGTAGAGCATTTGAATTGATGTCTAGTAATACTTTAGTCTTAAGCAATAGTTCTAATGGAATGGATTCTTTATTAAAAGGCCTATATTTAGATTTGGAAAAAAATCCAAGTGTATTGGAGGATTTATCAGTTAAAGATATGGATATTATACGATCTAAGGCTCTTGATTATGTTTTATTGAATCATACATATAGACATAGATGGAATTATATTTTAAATAAAATAGATTATAAAACTTTGCCTGATTGTAATGCTGTCACAATTGTTGTTCTTTTAAATAACGAAGAAGAAATTAATAAAATTATTGATGATTTTGAAGAGGATAATAAAGATATTAAATTATTAATTGTTTTAGGTGATTCAATTGAAAAGCTTAAGATTAAGGATTATATATTTAAGTATAATTCTAATTTAATTAATGTGGTATCTAAAGATTATTTAAATAAATATGGTATACCTCATGATTTAATTGAAACAACACACTTTTTGTTGCTTGATCATAATTTTGATGGGTTTTATAAGGCTGCTGAAAAATTTTTAGCACATAGTTATTATCTAGAAGACTCTCATGTAATTATTGATGATGAATATAAATACAAATTTAAGAAGGGTTTTGTCGTGAAAAATGTATTTTCAAGAAAAAATAATTTTATGAAATTATTCAATTCATTAAATAATCATGTAAATGAAACTGTATATTGTTTAGATAGTAATATATGGGGGAGAATCTAATGAAAATTTCAGTAATTGTACCTTGTTATAATGCAATTTCTAAGATTGATAACTGTTTGAAGTCATTAGAGAGTCAAACTCTCGCAAAGCATTTTTTTGAAGTAATTTTTGTTGATGATTGTTCAAATGACGGAACGTACCAGTTTCTTCGCAACTATGTAAAATCAAAGTCTAATTTCCACGTTTTTAAACTTAATAAAAACTCTGGATCTCCATCAAAACCAAGGAATTTTGGAGTAACAAAAGCAAAAGGTGAGTTTATTTTCTATCTAGACTCAGATGATGCATTAATTGAGGATACATTAGAATCTTTATATAAATTTACTTTGTCAAATGATGTTGATGTTGTAAGAGGATATTTTCTTACTGATAATGGTAAGGAAAAAAAAGAATTTAATAGATTAAATTTAAATTTTAATGAATTAGAATATTTAGAGAAAATTAGAACAATTGTGAGTAAGCAATCTTTAACAGCTATTCAGTTGGTTAGGAAAAGTCTGCTTAAAAATATCAGATGGAAAGAAAATATTCGGATGGGAGAGGATATACTCTTTACTTTAGAGATTTTCTCAAAAACCGAGAAAATATATTATATTGACCATCCCACATTTATATATAACCAGCAAGTAAATCAAAAAAGACTTTCCAGTACTCAAACCTACGGCAAGCGTGAGTTAGAAAACCATTTGGTTGTATGGAAGGGTGCTGAAAATATATTATCAAAAATTGGTCTTAGTTTCTATGAATTACGTCTACGTATAGCCATTCAGAGTGTAATATTTTCACTTTTAAAATTTTATACGCATGATATTGATAAAGAGTTATTTAGTCAATTATCTAAGTTGATTTCTGATAATATCCAGCATATGCAACTTAATAAATTTAGTCAAAAATTTATTGATATTATTGAAGCAATTAAAGAAAATCAGTATGAAAAATGCTTGAATTTAATAAAGCCTAAAATGGTTGTTGCAGGTTATGATCTTAAATTTATAAAACCCTCAATTCCATTTTTGGAAAAATATTATGCAATAGAAATAGATGAATGGTCCGGACATGAATCTCATAATATAGAGCAAAGCAAAAAATTGTTAGAATGGGCAGATGTTATATTCTGCGAATGGCTGCTCGGAAATGCAGTTTGGTATGCGAATAATAAGAAGGCTCACCAAAAACTAATAATAAGATTACATCGTTTTGAGTTGACTACAAAATATATCAACCTGATAGAGAAATCTAAAATTGATAAAATTATTGCAGTCTCTCCATATTTTTATGAAAAAATCATTGAAAAAATTAAAATTAAACGTAGTCAAGTTACTGTAGTACCGAATTACTTATTAGTAGATAAATATATTTCATATGATAATGAAGATAAGTTATATAACCTTGGTATGATTGGTATTTTACCTTCTGGTAAAGGTTTTTATGAAGGTCTTAAGGTACTTTCTGGTTTAGTGAAAAATAACTCAAAGTATAAACTTAATGTTTATGGTAAAACTGTTGATGATTTACCATGGATTAAAAACAATAAAGAAGAAATGGAATATTTTGATAAATGCACCAGTTATATTCGTGATAATAATCTTTCAGATAATGTTGTATATCATGGTTGGTGTGATATGTACACAGAAGTAGGTAAAAATGGTTATATTTTATCGCTTAGTAAAAATGATGAATTGTTTGAAAGTTTTCATTTAGCACCTGCAGAAGGTTTTGTAGCTGGTGGCATAGGTTTATTTTTGCCATGGAGAGGGGTAGAGTACATATATCCAAATGAATATATTTTAAATAATGTGGGTGATTTAGTCGATTATATTGTTTCTACTAATCAAGATTACAATTTATTTACAGAGAGAGCAGTAATAGGCAATGAGTTTGTTAGAAATAACTACTCTATTGATCTTTTTTGTGAAAATATTTTAAAAGTAGTAAGATAATTTTGGATTGGTTATGCAGTATTTTATTGGTCAAACTCGATTTAGTGTTTATTCTCCAGATAGTAAAGCATGGAATATTTCTGGTTTCACAGAAGAGGATTATATAAAAAACCTTTATTCTGATGAGCGTTTGTCTATTAGAATGGAGATATTTATCGAAAAGTCTTTGCCTCTTTTAGACCTAATGCGTAAAGATTATTTTTATAAACATATCGTATCTTACTCGTCTAATTTGCCTGAAAAATGGAAAAAACACCTATATTCAGCTGCAAGAAAATATGATTTTTTATATCTTGATGAGGTTGATAGCAATGTTGGCAATCCTGTAAATAATATTTTGCAAGGAAGAAGTAATGGCTCAGTTGCATATTTTAGACTTGATGATGATGATCTTTTATCAATCAACTATTTAGATTATCTTGATAGTTACAATAATCTATCATTTAAAAATATGTGTATTTCATTTGGGAAAGGAATAGTTGCTCATTATGAAAATGGTAGATTTGTAGATTTTAGAATTTGTAATAGAAGGTTTTTAGCCATTGGCCAAGCTTATATTGGGGTTTTTGTTGATGGAAAGTTAGACATTCCTTGGGGAGTTAGTCATCATAATGTTGACTCTCAGTTACCTGTGGTTTTGGATTCTAGAAATTTTGTTTTTTTCTGGACTTTACATTCTGAACAAGATTCTAATCATAGATCAGGTGTTGATAATAATATTGATATACAATTAATGGAATATAGAAAAATTGATTCTTCTATAAATTTAGAAGAAGATTTTCCGTCTCTCAAATATGATTTAGAGAATTTTTCTATTAATGAAAAGCAATTTACGTTAGTTGATTCTTTTATTGCAGATAGAAAAACTTTACTACCAATTTCGATGAAAAATCAGAAATTATCTTATGAAATTGTTTATGACTTTGAGATTCCAGTAACAAAAAAGAATATGCCAAACTCTTTAGTTTTTTCTTTTGGTTTTGATTTCGATGCAAGAAAAATTCATGGTTTGAACAGATCAACAAATAATGATATTGGTTGGTTTAGATATATTAGTTTTTTTGATGGAAAAGCTAAAGGTAGCTTTAATATTGTTCTTGAAGAAAAAGGAATGATTAATTGTTTGAAATTTTTTATTTGGAATAATGAGATATCAAATTTCAAAATAAATAGAGTTGAAATTATTTGATACAACTGATTGTAAAGGGTGTTTTTAATTAATATCCTCTTAATATTGAACTTAAATATCTATTTAACTTTAGCAGATAGAAAGGCGGATCGTGTTATAATAGATTATACATTTTTTCGTTCAATTAGAGGTTGTTTAATTATTATTCATCCTCTGGCTGTGAAGCAATGCATTATTAGTGGATGAGTTATGATCAAGGTCTTTATTTGTGGAAGTTGTGTATCTAGAGATGCATTAGAGGTTGAAGGTAATGATAATTTTGAATTAGTTCATTATGGTGCCAGATGCTCTTTAGCGACTCTTGCTTTTCCAGATGTTATTGAAAATATTAATTTGGATAATATTTCATCGCCTTTTCAAAAGAGAATGGTTAATGATGATATTCATAGAAATATTTTAAAATATATCGGAGATAAAGATTTTGATTTTTTACTAATGGATTTTATTGATGAGAGGGATGGACTAGTAAATATTGAAAACAAAGGATGGCTTACAAATTCTGCAGAGCTCAAATCTACAGGGTATGAAGAAAAAGGTTCTTTTAATAGGATCATTTCGGGATCTGAAATTCATTTACAAAAATTTTTAGATGGATTTAATATTTTGTATCAAAAACTTCTTTTATTAAAAAAAGAAGATAAGATATTAATTAATAAGGTTTTTTGGTCTACTCATAAAGATAATGGTGAAACCGTTTCTCCAACAATTAATTATATTAAAGAGGCAAACGCTTTTTTAACCAAAATTTATGATTATTTAGCATTAAATTTTCCTAGCTTAAAATTTATTGAATATGAAAAAAGTTCACTTGTTGCAAAATCTGATCACAAATGGGGAGTTGCCGCCTTTCATTATGTTGATAAGTTTTATGTTGAAACTTTGGAAAAGCTAAATCAAATATATTTGAGTGATATTTTTATTAATGAGATGAAAATTAATCTAATAAATAATGAGCTTATTTTTAATGCACATGTGGTACATAATGAAAATAAGAGTATAGATTTTGCTGCATATTTGTTTAAAGACGGCAGAAAAGTAGATCAATTACTTTATCGTAAGGAAAGCTCATTTAAGTTTGGGTATAGGGGACAGGGCGAATATAAGGTTAGACTTTTCTGTAGATATAAAAATTCTAAGAATTTGAAAATAATGTTCTCGCCCGCTTTTTATTTTTAGCCCATGTGTTTTCAATATGAATACTTTTTAAATTTAATTGTTTTATGATTTATGTTACTTTAAATAACTTGATTTTTTGATAAGCTAGATATTGGGGTATTTTTTAGAAAATTGTATATTCGATAATTAGCATTATGAATTTTATTTTTAAAAATTAATATAATTTTAATACATAAATGATACAGTTGGCGCAAAAAATTAATTCTGCCTTTTATAGCATTAATTTTTTTATCAACTTAAACCATAAATGATTAAATAAGCTATGAATTTCAAAAACTTAACTTTATTTTTATCGATATGCCTCATTGGGTGTGGAAGTGGGGGTGGGAGTGAAACAACTGTAAATAAGCCTGAAGTACCCAAGGTAGTTGAACCTTCTAAACCAATAGATCCTGTTCCATGTAAGAAAGCTTTAGATCTTTCAAATCTGACTGATAATGGCGCAAAAATTATGCACTCCTTAGATGAGTGTGGTCAATATTTTCCAATACCTAGTGGTTTATTACCTAGCAAAGTTGGTAATGATATTTCAATTAATGATCTAGAAAGAAATACTCTCAACCAGAGAGATAAAATTCGTCTTGATACGCCATACTTTGTAAACGATCATGTTGTTCATCCAATTATTTTAGACTTTCAGAGCAAACTTGTAGAAAAGAATAGGTATTGGCTAGGTATTACGCCTTATCATAATACACAGGATGCGTATGAAAATCCGACAGTCTATGAGAGTAATAATTTAGAAAAGTTCAATCTTATTGCAAGGTTTAAACAACCCTTGTCTGATGCGCCAAAAAAAATAAACACTGATGATAAAACATATAACTCGGATATTGATTTTGGTTATGATCCATTCAAGGGTGAGTTAATTATGATGTGGAGAACTGTCACCTCTCTACATGGTAATGCTAGTAATAGACTATTTGACTTACGCTATGTTACATCCAGAGATGGGCTTAAGTGGTCTGAGGAAAAGGTACTATTTTCAAATAGCTATAAGGACCCAATTTTATCCCCTTCAATTTTATATAATACTGAAAACAATTTATGGTATTTATACTATGTTGGGTATCGAAAGAATAAAACAACGCTTGCATACAGAACTGCATCGAATTTAGGTGGTATGTGGAGTGATGTGCATTTCATTGATAGTCCAAAAAATATTGAACCATGGCACTTGGAAGCCCGATTTGTTGGACAACAAACTGTTCTATTAATTAACGATAATTTCTTCAGTAGAAACTTATATTTTGCTTTAAGTCAAGATGGTGAAAATTTCAAAGTTTCTGAGAAGCCATTGTTAATAGGTAAATGTTTGGCTCCTTATAAAGCCAGTTTTAGTCCAGTGTATAATGCAAATGGTAGTATTTCATTTAATGTATATTGGACATCGAGTGCTTATAAAGATAATGGGTCGCAGATTTGGCAATTGTTTTATGACAATATCGTAGTTAAATAACCTAATTATTTGGGAGATTGCTATTTTCTCAATTTATGCCCTTGGATCTCAGCCCAAAGTGCTGAGTATTCAGGGCGGTTGAGAGAGTACTGTGTTAACAACTGACAGAATGCTTTCAATAGATAGGGTGGGGCTGTATCAATTAGCGTTCCATCTTCAATTTGTTGTTTAAGTTTCAGTTCAAAGCGCTGCTGATTCGCTTGCCGTTGTTGGTGGTAAAGGCTTTTTTTATCTTTTTCATGATGAATATGCAGGAAATATTCTTTTTGAAAGAGTTGCTCTAGCTGGCTCTCCGCCAAAATGGCTCGGAAACCTGTGGCCATCATCGGTGCTAGATAGGTTTCATCAAGCAACAAAGCAGGTTGATATGTAATTAAACCTTTATGCTGAAATAAGCGTAGCATGAAGTCAAAATCTTCATAACCATGTCCAATAAATTGCTCATCAAAACCTTCGATTGTTTGTACAGACTTTAAGTCAGTAATGATGATGGATGATGGAAAGGCCAAGTGCAAAATCAGGTCTCGCCTAAAGTCATAATAGGCCTGTTTAAACGCTGTTAAAGTCAGTCGCTTAACTTGTTTACTGCCCTTTTTACTCAAATACAAACATGGATACATGCATAACTGTGCAGGATGCTGTTGTACCTGAGCAAATGCATTGTGGATTTGCTCAAGATTGATATGAATATCGATATCAAGAAACATGACATAGTGTGTTTGTACTTGTGCCAATGCAATATTTCTTAGACGAGAAAGATGTCCACTGGCACTTGGATCAATCACCAACGTGATTTGTGGGCAGCCTGCAATCAGCTTTTTGAGTTGTTGCACTTGGCGTTCTGGTTGTGCATTACAACCTAAAATAAAACGAATGGGCTGGTCTTGTACTGCCGAAACCAGACACTTGATTCTTTGCAAAATATCACTACTACGATAGCTTAAGTCGATCGGAATGACGATGGATAAATCAACCCAGTCATGATCAGGTGTTTTCTTTTTCGAGAAAAAAAATTTAAGCATATAAATAAGGGTGATCGATTTGGCAGCTGTTTAGGATGTCTTTTAACCACTGTTTCACCGTATAGTGGGTGAATACATGATCACAAGCATAACGTATTTTTTCATGTTGTTGCTGACTTAATCCAAAGCTGAGTTGAGTAAATAATTCATCTGCCTGTTCCTGTGTTTCAACCACTTCACACAGGTCTGGAAATAAATTCTGGAGTGCAAGGCTTGGATTGCTGATCACCAAACGACCACAGGCCATCCCTTCAACCACTCTTCTGGAGAGCATGGTGGGCGAGGTGGTGACTGAGTTAACATTAATAATTTGTTGAAATTTACGCATAATATGTCCCGTCTCACGATAGGGAACAGAGTGTAAATATTCTGCTTTCAGTGTTTCGGGGAACTTATAATTCTTGTCTTTTTTGTCATCGTGTCGATTGATAATGCATAAGCCATGTGGGGCTGCAGCTTGAAATAAAATATCTTGCCATTCACGACGTTCCGGGAACATATGATGCATATAGCTACCCATAAACAAGCTGGAGCGAGACACCGCTTGGCTGATCGGCGCAGGGTAGTGAATTTTGGGCTGAAACGGAAAATTTAAATAATTAATTTTTGAGTCTGGGCACAAGTTTTGATAATTCGGGATAGATGCACGATCAGTAGTAAAAATAAAATCAAATAAGCGTGCAGAATCAATAAATTGATCAAAATGGTACGGGTCTTCCTTATTCCAGAAAATCGTTGGAATTTGATGTTTTTTAGCCCATTGAATCAGTGCTTTGACTTTATCATTATTACGGTTTGGATGTTCTGGATAGTCTGCAATATGGTATTGCCATTTTCGGTTCTGACCTAACCATGCAGATTCAACTAAAACAAAATCAATTTTTCCTGGGAAAAAATGATAAAACCAATGCTGGTATGAAATTAAATTTACATTTGCCTCTAGCTCAAGCGCAGTAAAAGTAAAATCATCCAAGACAGCCAAGATATTAATTGATTTTTCCATTAAAAAAACTTAATTTGAATTAGTGGTTTAGTTTCAAATTTCCCCTGCCATAGGTTAGAAAAATTTTTGAAAAGAATATGTGATATAATGGTAAATGAACTGCACCAACATTGTAAATGTTCATATGTTAGATTACATTCCTTTTGGGATTAAGAAAATATATTTTTTTAAAAACAATGATTTATACTGCTCATTGACTCAAGAGGTCAAAAAACGCACAAACACGAAAAATAATAAAATATTTTGGGGGTGGGGGCGTAAAAACAGTTTTAAAAAAGCCCAAATATTGGCTGCTGAGCAGCATGGTGTTGCCATGTGTGCAGAAGATGGCTTTATTCGTTCTTTAGGTCTAGGTAAAGCGGGCTATCAACCCCTTTCTGTCGTTTTAGACCAGTCAGGCATCTATTTTGATGCGACACAATCCTCAGATTTGGAAAAAATAATCTCTGGGTTATCACTTTCTAAAGATCAAGTATTACAAGCACAAACACTCATTCAGAAGATTTTGAATGCAGGTATCAGTAAATACAATTTACATTACCAATCACTTAAATCAAACCAGTTTCAGCAGCAAAAAAATATCCTTGTGGTTGATCAGACTGTGGGGGATCAATCGATTCGCTGTGCCATGGCTTCGGCAGAAAGTTTTAATCGCATGCTGCAACAAGCGCAAAGTGACCATCCTGACGCTCAGATCTGGGTCAAAATACATCCCGATGTGTTGGCTGGAAAAGCCAAGAGCCACTTTTCGCTTGAGCACCTCAAAGCACCCAATATCAAGCTACTGACAGAGAATTATAATCCGATTGAGTTGTGTAAACAGATGTCTGAAGTCTATGTGGTGAGTTCTCAATTGGGCTTTGAAGCATTATTGTGCGGCAAGCCTGTGCATTGCTTTGGCATACCATGGTATGCAGGTTGGGGATTAACGCAAGATCGCGTGCAATTACCTGAAGCCATTCAAAACCGTAGGCAGGTCTCGCGTAGCATTGAACAACTCTTCGTCGCCGCTTATTTACGCTATGCCAAATATGTTTCGCCTGTTTCTCAGCAGATCTGTGAATTGCAGGAAATTGTCGATACTCTGATTCCTAACATTGAATTTCAAAAACAAATCCCCGCTACAACTGTGGTGGCTTATGGTTTTAGTCGATGGAAGAAGAGCTTTATTAAAGATTTTCTGGCCTTTCCTCAGGTTGAGCTACGCTTTAAACACTGGCGTAAACCAGCTAAAGATCAAGCCATTGTGGCATGGGGGAAGAAGGCGGCATTACTCAAGCAACAAGGCTACCAACAGGTATGGACGGTTGAAGATGGCTTTCTTCGCTCTTTGGGACTCGGTGCTAAACTTATTAGGCCTTTTTCATTGGTCTTTGATGATGTTGGAATCTACTACGATGCCACGCGTCCATCACGTTTGGAACAGCTACTCAATCAGGTCAAACTTATTCCAGAACAACAGCAGCGTATTCAGTTGTTGGTACAGCAGATCATTCAAAATAAACTGACCAAATATAACGTCGGTCAGCAGTTATCAGAAGGCATTCAAGCACTTAATAATATTGAGAAAAAAATAATTTTAGTGGTGGGACAGGTGGAAGATGATTTGTCGATCCAACTGGGCGGAATCGATATTAAAACCAATCTGGCTTTGATCGAAGAAGTGCGAAAAAACCATCCCGATGCATATATTATTTATAAACCGCATCCTGACGTAGAAGAAGGTCTCAGAAAGGGTAAAATTGCATGGGATGAGATGAAGCATCTGGTCGATCAGGTTGAAAAAAACGTATCAATTATCACACTATTCGAATATATTGATGAACTGCACACAATCACCTCTTTATCTGGATTTGAAGCTCTGTTAAGAAACATTAAAGTATACTGTTATGGTATGCCGTTTTATGCAGGTTGGGGAGTTACAGTTGATCGACACACATGTGAACGGAGACAACGTAAGCTCTCGGTGGATGAGTTAGCGTTTAGTGTTTTGGTAGAATATCCTGTTTATAATTTACCTCAGACGCGTATATTACAGATTCCGTTGGTCACACCAGAACATGTGATGCAACAGATATGCAAATTACAGCAAACGGCCGAGAAATCTCCATCAAGCGTTTGGTCATGGATGTTTACACGCTTGCGTGAATTGAAAATAAAGTTTTAGGATTAGAGATTGTCTATATATCTAGATGAGCTATTGTCAGCCAAAAAAGTTGTGTTATTACAAGGTCCAATAGGCTCATTCTTCACAGATTTGTCAGACTGGCTTACAACCAAACAAATTGAGTGTTTTAAAGTCAATTTTAATGCGGGAGACTGGCGTTACTACCATTCTCGCCCGAATATTTGGCATTACCGGAAAAAATCAACCGATTTTGGCGCTTGGTTGTCTGAACACATTCAGCAAAATCAAATTGATGCCATTGTTTGTTTCGGAGATTGCCGTTTTTACCATCAACAGGCACATGCAGTTGCGCAACAGTTGCAGATCAAATTCTATGTGTTTGAGGAAGGCTATATTCGTCCAGATTACCTCACCTTCGAGGCAGATGGGGTTAATGACTTTTCGAATTTTAAACAACTTTTTTTAGCTGAAAATAATCAGGATGCGGTAGAGTTGCATCGCGAATCCAGTGATAACCATTATCACCTGATGCTGTGGAGCGGCTTCCAATATTATCTATGTTGGGCTTTGCTGTTCTGGCTTTATCCTTTTTATCGACATCATCGCGGTTATAACCCTGTGCAAGAGTTTGGCTACTGGTTTATGGCGATGTTGCGTCGCTTTAAAAATTCCTTAGTTGAGCCGAAGCGATTTGATGCCTTTATTCAGCAACACAGTAAGAATTATTTTATCTATACCCTGCAAGTACATAATGATTCACAGGTCCGTGTGCATAGTGATTACACCGATATTCGCGATTGTATTGTCGAGATTCTTCACTCTTTTGCGCAGCATGCCAACCCAGCGCATCATTTAGTCCTCAAGCATCATCCGATGGACCGTGGTTATCGCCAATATGCTCAGTTGATTCAAGACGTTTCAGCAAAACTGGGGGTAGAGGATCGTGTTCATTATTTCTGTGATATCCATTTGCCGACTTTATTAAAACATAGCCTCGGTTTGGTCACGATTAACAGTACGACAGGGATTCAGGCACTGTATCACCACATTCCTGTGAAAACGTTAGGGCGTTCTCTCTATGATCTGCCTGGGTTAACCGTACAAGGTGATCTGGATGCGTTCTGGTGTAATCCGATTCCACCTGATGAAGCCTATTTTCATCTATTCAGAGAAAAACTAATTGAAATTACCCAGTTAAATGGTGCCTATTACGGTAAAAATTTCTGGATGAAATAATAGAAAGCCCTTTCATCAAGGGCTTTTTTATAGCTTTGAATGCCGTACTACACGCCCACATCCAAATACAAAGACTCTTTTACTTCTTCCATCACCACATAACTATGTGAAGAGGCAGAGGCAGGCAGTTTTTTCAATAAATCACCTAACAGGCGGCGATAGGCACTCATTTCCTTTAAGCGTGCTTTAACCAGATAATCAAATTCACCTGAAATCAGATGGCATTCCAGCACTTCTGGAATATCGACCAAGTCCCGCGCCACCTGATCAAATACATCACCCGATTTGGCTGAAAGCTTGATCTCCAAAAACACCAACAAGTTGCGATCGACATATTCAGGATTGAGACGGGCGTAATAGCCCATGATGATACCTTCGCGCTCCAAACGCTTGACCCGTTCCGAGCAAGGCGTGGTAGACAGGTTGACCCGAGATGCCAGCTCGCTGATGGCAATCCGGCCCTCACGCTGCAAAATGTCTAAAATCAGGCGATCAATACGGTCTAATTTACGCATCATTTATTCCCTTTTATTTTCATTTTTTCGTGACGAAAATATGAAATTACCTAGATTATACCCATAAAATCAGTCAAAAAAACTATTGATCCAAAAATATACTAGTTAAATAACCTAGTGTGTGCTCGAGGGATCTATTATGCGCGTAATCGTTTTAGGAAGTGGCGTCATTGGTGTGGCAAGTGCTTATTATCTTGCACAACAAGGTGCGCAAGTGACGGTACTTGACCGTCAATCAGGACCTGCTAAAGAAACCAGTTTTGGTAATGCAGGTCAAATCTCCCCAGGATACTCAACCCCATGGGCAGCACCGGGTATTCCTTTTAAAGCCGTCAAGTGGATGTTCCAACATCATGCGCCATTAGCGATTAATATTGATGGCAGTATGTGGCAGCTGCAGTGGATGGCACAGATGCTGAAAAACTGTAATCCACAAAGCTATGCGGTCAACAAAGAACGCATGATGCGTGTGGCCGAATACAGCCGTGACTGCTTACGTGATTTAAGAGCACAAACTGGCATCAACTACGAAAACCGTTCGAAGGGCACTTTACAAGTGTTCCGTAATGACGCGCAACTTGAAGCGGTACAACGCGATATTCAAGTGTTGCAAGAATGCGGTGTTGATTTCGCTTTACTCAATGCCCAAGAACTGGCGAGTGTAGAGCCGGCTTTAGCCCATACCGATAAATTGGTCGGTGGCTTACATTTACCGAATGATGAAACCGGCGATTGTTATTTATTTACCAATGCCTTGGCAAAACTGGCACAAGAGCTAGGTGTGGAATTCAAGTTCGATCAAAATGTCGAAAATCTGATTGTTGAAGGCGATGAAATCAAAGGCGTCAAGGTCAATGGTGAGGTCCTCACCGCGGATCGTTATGTCTTGGCCTTTGGTAGTTACTCTCGTGACTTCCTGAAACCATTGGAACTGAATTTACCGGTTTATCCAGTCAAAGGTTATTCACTGACAATTCCGATTGTAGAGCCAAAACTTGCGCCACAATCAACGGTCTTGGATGAGACTTATAAAGTTGCGATTACCCGTTTTGATCAACGTATCCGTGTCGGTGGTATGGCTGAACTGAGCGGCTTCAATCTTGGATTGAATCAAGATCGTCGTGCCACCTTGGAAATGGTGACTCAAGATCTATTCCCGGGTGGTGACCTCGCTCAGGCCTCATTCTGGACAGGTTTACGTCCGATGACCCCAGACAGCACCCCGATTATTGGTGCGACCCAGTACAAGAATCTGTTCCTGAATACAGGGCACGGCACTTTAGGTTGGACCATGGCCTGTGGTTCAGGCAAATTGATCAGTGATCTGGTCATGAACCATCGCCCTGACATCAGTACCGATGGTTTGTCGATTCAACGTTATTCGCACGCCGCTTAATTGCACAGACAGGGAAGTTAATTATGCCTCGTCCAATTACTGCGGTGATCCATGCCCAAGCCTTACGCCAAAACCTTGCGGTGGTAAGGCAATCGGTTCCCAACAGCAAAGTGTTTGCGGTGGTCAAAGCCAATGCTTATGGGCATGGGATTGAACGTGTTTATGCATCTTTTAAAAGTGCGGATGGTTTTGCCTTGCTCGATTTGGACGAAGCAAAACGTCTGCGGGCTTTGGGCTGGACCGGTCCGATTTTATTGCTGGAAGGGGTTTTCTCTGCCCAAGACCTGTTTGATTGTGCTCAATACCAACTCAGTTTTACTGTACATAATACCCAACAGGTGGCTTGGATACAGCAGCATGCCTATCCTGCTCAATTCGATATTTTCCTCAAGATGAATAGTGGCATGAACCGTTTAGGGTTTAAACCACAACAATATCGTGACATTTGGCAGCAGTTGAGCCAGTCAGACAACATTGCCAGCATCACCCATATGATGCATTTCTCCGATGCCGATGGTGACCGTTTTGGTGAAACAGGCATTGACTATCAACTGCAGCAGTTCGACGCCGCAATTGCAGGTTTGCCTGGAGAAAGATCGGTCAGTAACAGTGCTGCAATCTTAAGATATCAAACTCAACTACAGTCGGATTATGTGCGTGGCGGCATCATGCTGTACGGCAGTTCGCCCGATTATCCCAAACATACCATTCAGGACTGGGGCCTTGCGCCGAGCATGAGCTTGCGCAGCGAGATTATTGCCGTGCAACAGCTCAATGCCAATGAAAGTGTCGGTTATGGTTCTAGCTATGTGGCCGAGCAACCGATCCGAATTGGCATCGTGGCCTGTGGCTATGCCGATGGTTATCAACGTATTTCAGCAACAGGAACCCCTGTTCTGGTCAATGGGATTCGGACCCAAATCATTGGACGGGTCAGCATGGATATGCTGGCGGTAGACCTTAGCCCAATCAACGATGCCGATGTTGGTAGTGAAGTGGTGCTTTGGGGTCAGTCCAGTTCAGGCACAGTTTTAGCCATTGATGAAGTGGCAGCAGGTTCAGGCACCATCGGTTATGAACTGATGTGTGGCGTGACTGCACGTGTTTCATTTATTACTCAGGAATAAGGATTTCTTATGTTTCATTCAGATATTCAAAAGCTCAATACCAATGAAGTCATGAGCGCAGTGACGGTCTTCAATCAAGTGGTGTATTTATCAGGACAAGTGCCTAAAAATGCGGACTTAGATATTGAAGGGCAAACCCGTGAAGTGTTGGCAACCATTGAACAACTTTTGGCTTCAGCAGGAACCGATAAATCACGTTTATTGTCTGCGCAATTATTTCTTAAAGACTTGTCCGATTTCCCTGTGGTGAATACCATCTGGATTGACTGGTTAAAAGGTCATGTTGCACCTTCGCGTGCCACCATTCAGGCAGACTTGGTCAATCCGAAGTGGTTGATTGAAATTGCAGTCGTTGCAGCACAAAAATAAAGCGATCCGCTTTATTTTTGTTTAAAAAATATAAAAAAAGAAGAAAAGTAACGTATTTGCAGTAGATAAAACGTAGTCAGATACGTATTTTCTTGCAATCGAAATGAGTCAGCCGTCTTTAAAAGACAGCTAGGGTATGGCGTATAAATCAAGTGCTGACTCATTTAGGAAAAAAGTAAAAGGAACTTTATATGACGGTTACATCTCATCAGTCAGAAGGCGAACAGTCGCCCCAAGACTTACAACGTAAACTCTCCAATCGCCATTTGCAGTTGATCGCCATCGGCGGTGCCATTGGTACAGGGCTCTTTATGGGCTCAGGCAAAACCATCTCTTTGGCAGGCCCATCAATTCTGTTTATTTACATGATTATTGGTGGCATGTTCTTCTTCTTAATGCGGGCGCTCGGTGAATTGTTACTTGCCAACCTGCATTACAAATCCTTTGTCGATATGGCGCATGATCTGATTGGACCATGGGCTGGCTATTACATGGGCTGGACCTATTGGTTGGGTTGTGCTGGTTGGTATTGCCGATCTAGCCGCCGTGATCAATTATCTCACCTTCTGGCTGCCCGAAGGCACCATGTTTACCCCAATTGGTCAGGCTGCCATTAGTGCAGGCTGCGTGCTGTTTGTGCTGTTCTTAAACCTGCTCACTGTGCGCCTATTTGGTGAAATTGAGTTCTGGTTTGCCCTGATCAAGATTTTGGCGATTATTGGCTTGATTGGTGTTGGTGGCTATATGATTTTTAGTCATTTTCAGGCACCGCATGGTGCTGTCGCTTCGCTCAGTAATGTTTGGTCGCATGGTGGTATGTTTCCAAAAGGTTTGGATGGCTTCTTGGCTGGTTTTCAGATCGCAGTCTTTGCCTTTGTCGGTGTGGAATTGATAGGAACTACCGCTGCTGAAACCAAAGATCCGCATAAGAATTTACCCAAGGCCATTAATGCGATTCCGATTCGGATTATTCTATTTTATGTATTGGCCTTGTTGGTGGTGATGTCAGTGACACCTTGGAACATTATCCGTGCCGATAAGAGTCCATTTGTCGAGTTGTTCCTGAATGCAGGGATTGTGACATCGGCCATCATCATGAATTTGGTCGTCCTGTCTTCGGTGATGTCTTCCATGAACAGTGGGGTGTTCTCGACCAGTCGGATGCTGTTTGGTTTATCTAAAGATGGTCAGGCACCAAATGCCTTTGGGCGTTTATCCAAAAGTGCCGTGCCTGCCAATGGTCTGATCTTCTCGTGTGTGTTCATCATGGGCGGGGCGGTGTTGCAATACTTTGTGCCGAATACTCTTGAAGCCTTCACTTTAGCCAGTTCACTGTGTGTGATTCTATTCATTAGTGTCTGGAGTCTGATCATGGTGTGTTATCTGCGCTACCGTAAATTACGTCCAGAACTGCATGCACAATCAAAGTTTAAAATGCCGGGTGGTGTATTCATGTCTTATATGGTGATTGCCTTCTTGTTATTTGCTTTGGTGATTTTGGCACTTGAGCCAGATACCTTAAAAGCCCTGTATGTTAGCCCATTGTGGGTGGTTATTTTGGCAGTGACCTACCAGCTGATGTATAAACCCCGCATGAAAAAATTGGGGCGTGAATTGACCCAATAGCCTATGCTGATAGGAGTAAAAAACCGATCTCCATTGATCGGTTTTTTATGGTCTAGCGATTGTGTTTAATCCACCAATAAATGCTGATATTGATCGGCCTGTTTACGTAGATAATCCCAGACCAGTTTAATACGGGGTTCATGTTGCAAATCGACAAAGGTCAGCATCCAAAAGGTATGGGTATAGCGCACCTGTTGCTCTAATACAGCTTCAAGCTCGGGTTTATCATCGGCCAAAAACTTGGGCAAAATGGCCAATCCTGCACCTGCACTTACGGCAATTTGTTGGGCTAAAATACTACTGCTGCGGAAGTTGGCATTCAGTTTCAAAGGTAAACGTTCCAGACAATATAGCTCAGGGCTATAGACCAGATCATCAATATAATTAACAAAACGATGTGGGGTTAAATCCTGCAAATGCCGAATTGGTGGATGCTGCGTCAGATAGCTTTTGCTGCCGTAAATTTTTAAACAATAGTCGGACAAGCGCGTGATGATATAGGGCCCTGAAGTTGGGCGCTCAATTGAAACCACAATATCTGCTTCACGATGCGACAGTTTGATCATTTTCGGCACGGGAATAAGGTCGATGGTCAGCAATGGGTATTGCATGGAAAACTCGGCCAGTAAGCGTGCCAGAAAGGCGGTGCCGAAGCCTTCAGGTGTGCCAATTCGCACACGACCTTGCAATGGCTGATCGGGCTTTTCAATTTGCAGAAAGGCATATTCCATTTGCTCAACCCGTGGCACTAACGCCATGCCTTCCAGCGTCAGCTCATAGCCCGAGGCTTCACGTTTAAATAAGGTCACTCCTAAAGTTTGTTCTAAGGCTTGAATCCGCCGTGCCACAGTACTGTGTTCCACGCCGATGATCCGTGCCGCATTGGTCAAGGTTTTGGTACGTGCCAGTACTAAAAAAAACTGTAGATGATCCCAATCCACTTTCATTATTATGGTCTTCCTTGTGCATATTTGCACAACGATCGTGCATTAATTTGCGTTGGTGGTCAAAGCTTTCTTTGCTAGTCTCGAATAAAACCTGAATAAAGAAAATACGACGATCGATATTTTCTGAACACTGAACACAATAAAAATACGGCCTATGGAGAGGTTATGAACACAATCCAAAATATTCAATTGGAAACAGCCAAGTTACTCATTAATGGCAGTTTTATCGAATCTGAAACCCAACAATGGCAAGACATTATTAATCCTGCTACACAGGAGGTGATTGGTCGTGTGCCATTTGCGACGGTGCAGGAAGTCGATGCGGCAATTCAGTCTGCACAAGCAGCATTTGCTTCTTGGCGTCAAACCCCGATTCAGGCACGTATGCGTATCATGCTGAAGCTGCAAGACTTGATTCGTGCCAATATGAAAGCAATTGCACAGGTGCTGACGGCTGAACAAGGCAAGACTTTGGCCGATGCGGAAGGTGATATTCAACGTGGTCTGGAAGTGGTTGAGCATGCCTGTTCAGTCGGTACTTTGCAGATGGGTGAATACGTTGAAGGCGTGGCACGTGGCGTAGATACCTATACTGTGCAGCAGCCTTTGGGTGTGTGCGCAGGCATTACCCCATTTAACTTCCCGGCCATGATTCCATTGTGGATGTTCCCGATGGCAATTGTCTGTGGCAATACCTTTGTGTTGAAGCCTTCTGAACAAGATCCTCTTTCGACCATGATGTTGGTGGAACTGGCGATTCAGGCAGGTATTCCAGCAGGGGTACTGAATGTGGTACATGGTGGTAAAGAGGTGGTTGATCGCCTGTGTACGCATTCTGATATTAAAGCGATTTCCTTTGTCGGTTCGACCGCGGTCGGAACCCATGTGTATAACCTTGCAGGACAACATGGCAAACGTGTGCAGTCGATGATGGGGGCGAAAAACCATGTCGCGGTAATGCCAGATGCCAATAAAGAACAAACGCTGAATGCTTTAGTCGGTGCAGCTTTTGGTGCAGCCGGGCAACGTTGTATGGCATTGTCAGTGGCAGTGATGGTTGGTGACAGCAAGCATTGGGTACCAGAACTGGTCGAAAAGGCCAAGACTTTAAAGGTCAATGCAGGACATGAACCGAATACCGATATTGGTCCTGTGATTTCACAACGTGCCAAAGCCCGTGTACTGGATTTGATCAATAGTGGTGTCGAGCAAGGCGCAGAACTGTTACTGGATGGTCGTGATGTTCAGGTGCTGGGTTATGAGGACGGTAATTTTGTCGGTGCGACCATTTTCAGTGGTGTAAATACTGACATGCGCATTTATAAAGAAGAAATCTTTGGCCCTGTGTTGGCGATTATTTGTGTCGATACGCTTGAACAGGCAATTGCGTTGATCAATGCCAATCCATTTGGTAATGGTGTCGGTCTATTCACCCAAAGTGGTGCAACTGCACGGACTTTCCAGAACCTGATTGATATCGGTCAAGTCGGTATCAATATCCCAATTCCTGTGCCTGTACCGTTCTTTAGCTTTACCGGTTCACGTGGTTCTAAACTGGGTGATTTGGGCCCTTATGGTAAACAGGCGGTGCAGTTCTATACTCAAACCAAAACCATTACCAGTCGCTGGTTTGAAGACAGTCACGAAGTGGGCAGTGTCAACACCACCATCAGTTTACGTTAATAAGGGGATCATGGATGAATATCGCCTTTATCGGTCTAGGCAATATGGGCGGCAGAATGGCCCAAAACCTGCTCAAAGCTGGATTGACAGTCTATGGTTATGATCTTAGCGAAGTGGCCATTCAGCACTTTGCTGAGGCAGGTGGTGTGGTGTGTGACAGCCCGCAAGCAGCAGCGAAACAAGCTGATGTGCTGATCAGCATGTTACCTGCGGCCAAACATGTCAAAGAAGTCTATCTCGGTGAAAATGGAGTACTTGAAGTACTGAAAGCAGGCAGCTTATGTATTGATAGCAGTACCATTGACCCACAAACCATCAAGGACATTGCTGCGGTTGCCCAAAGTAAAAATATCCATATTTGCGATGCACCTGTTTCAGGCGGCACCATTGGTGCACAAGCGGGCACGCTGACCTTTATGGTCGGTGCCAATGATCAGACTTTTGATGAAGTCAAACCCGTACTCAGTCACATGGGCAAAAACGTGGTGCATTGCGGGGAGGTGGGTGCAGGTCAAATTGCCAAAATCTGCAATAACTTGATTCTGGGAATTTCTATGGCTGCCGTGGCAGAAGGCATGGCACTCGGTGCCAAACTGGGCATTGATCCAAAAGCCTTGGCTGGGGTGATTAACACCTCAAGTGGTCGTTGCTGGAGTTCTGAAGTGTGTAATCCATGGCCACAGATTAATGAAAATGCACCCGCTTCGCGTGGCTATCAAGATGGTTTTGCCACGCAGTTGATGTTGAAAGACTTGGGGCTTGCGGTAGAAGCGGCTGGGCAAGTTCAACAACCGATTGTATTGGGTGGGATGGTGCAGCAGCTGTATCAGCAAATGTGTATGCGCGGTAATGCGCATCTTGATTTTTCCAGCATTATTCAACAATACCTGCCGCCAGAGGCATAACAGCTACAGCCAAAGGATGGCTTTTATCAAAAAATTAAACCCTGTCATGAAGAACAATCAAACCAGACTGAGGGAACACAGATGTTGAATTATAAAGAGACGGTACAGGCTTTTGATCTGCACAGTACAGCAACACAGATGCTGTCAGGTTCAGTCGATGCATTGAATGCCTGTTATGAATGTTGTGATCGCCATGCGCATGACGACAAGATCGCGTTGTATTGGCAAGGCAAAGATGGTCGAAAAGAACAATACACTTTTCGCCAGTTACAGCAATGGTCGAGTCAATTTGCCAATTTCTTAAAATCGCAGGGTGTAAAAGCAGGTGATCGTATTTCAGGATTACTGCCGAGAACACCAGAGTTGCTGGTGACGATTTTCGCCGCTTGGCGAATTGGTGCGGTATATCAACCGTTGTTTACTGCATTTGGGCCAAAGGCAATCGAGCATCGTCTGCAACTGGCACAAAGTAAGTTGGTGGTGACAGATACAGGTAACCGCAGCAAACTAGATGAAGTTGAGCGTTGTCCCGCAATTGTCACAGTTGCAGATCAGCAA
Source organism: Acinetobacter proteolyticus (assembly GCF_000367945.1). Taxonomy (GTDB): domain Bacteria; phylum Pseudomonadota; class Gammaproteobacteria; order Pseudomonadales; family Moraxellaceae; genus Acinetobacter; species Acinetobacter proteolyticus. The sequence continues at coordinate 2,904,406 of NZ_KB849179.1, read as the reverse complement.
GCGACCCAGTTAAATCCAGAGGACTTTAATTTCTGGAATGAAGTACAGCAGCAACCTGAGCACTGTGACTTGGTCATGCGAACCCTGCAAGATCCATTTTTATTGATGTTTACGTCAGGAACCACAGGACCCGCCAAACCTTTAGAAGTGCCGTTAAAAGCCTTACTGGCCTTTGCTCGCTATATGCAAGATGCGGTTGGTTTAAGGGAAGAGGATTCATTCTGGAATATTGCCGATCCAGGATGGGCATATGGCCTGTACTTCGGTATTACTGGTCCCTTATTTTTAGGGCATGCCATCTTGTTCTATGACGGTGGTTTTAGCACGGACAGCCTGTGTCAAATTGTGAAGGATTATCAGATTACCAATCTGGCGGGGGCACCTACAGCTTACCGCATGATGATGGCGGCTGATCCTGCTCAGATGGCCGCGTTAAAAGGCCAGTTCCGAGTAGTGAGTAGTGCAGGTGAACCGCTAAATCCAGAAGTGATCCGTTGGTTTAAACAGGTGTTGGATGCGCCGATCTATGATCATTATGGGCAAACTGAAGTGGGCATGGTGGTGTGCAATCACCATGGTTTAAGCCATGAGGTTCGTGCTGGTTCAGCGGGTTTTGCCAGTGCAGGCTATCGTGTTGCCGTGGTGAATGAGCAAGGCGAAGAATTGCCTGCAGATACGCCGGGAATTTTAGCGGTCGATATCAGCCAATCCCCGATGATGTGGTTTGGTGGCTATCATGAAACCCGTAAATCGCCTTTTATTGGTCAGTACTATTTGACGGGTGATACTGCCGAGTTGCATGCCGACGGCAGCATGAGTTTTGTCGGACGCAGTGATGATGTGATCACCACTTCGGGCTATCGGATTGGCCCCTTTGATGTGGAAAGTGCCTTACTCGAACATGATGCGGTGGTTGAAGCAGCGGTCATCGGGGTACCTGATCCAGAGCGGACCGAGGTGGTGAAAGCCTTTGTGATTTTATCGGCAGGCATTCAGCCTTTAGAGCAATTGGCTGAGGAATTGAGTCAGTTTGTGAAAAAACGTCTGTCTGCACATGCTTATCCACGCTTGGTTGAGTTCGTCACTGAACTGCCAAAAACGCCAAGTGGCAAAATTCAGCGCTTTTTATTACGTCATCAGGAAATTGCCAAACAGCAAGCGAAAGCAGGTTAAGGAAGATAAGATGCAATTAACTGAAGAACAAAACTTAATTCGTGATATGGCGAAAAGCTTCGCCCAAGAGCAAATTAAACCGAATGCCAGTGATTGGGATCGACATGGCACTTTTCCCAAAGCCGCATTGGCACAAATGGGCCAACTCGGCTTTATGGGCATGTTGATTCCTGAGCAATGGGGTGGTTCTGACACAGGTAATCTCGCTTATGTCTTGGCGCTTGAGGAAGTGGCCGCAGCCGATGGTGCTACCTCAACCATCATGAGCGTGCATAACTCGGTGGGCTGTGTGCCGATTTTAAAATTTGGTAGCGATGAGCAAAAACAACGCTTTTTAAAACCCTTGGCACAAGGTGAAATGATCGGTGCTTTTGCCCTGACTGAACCGCATACCGGTTCGGATGCGGCAGCGATTAAAACCCGTGCCGTGAAAGATGGCGATGATTATATTCTCAATGGTGCCAAACAATTTATTACTTCGGGTGACAATGCGGGCGTGATTATCGTATTTGCCGTGACTGATCCCAATGCAGGTAAAAAGGGCATCAGTGCCTTCCTCGTGCCACGCGAGACACCCGGTTATGAGGTGATTCGCGTCGAAGAAAAACTCGGTTTACATGCCTCCGATACCTGTCAGATTGCCCTGACTGATGTGCGTATTCATAAGAGCCTGATGTTGGGTGCTGAAGGTGAGGGGCTGAAAATTGCGCTTGCCAATCTGGAAGGTGGTCGTATTGGTATTGCGGCACAGGCGGTCGGGTTGGCACGTGCAGCATTGGAAGAAGCCACGCGTTATGCCAAAGAGCGTTTGACCTTTGGCAAGCCAATTTTTGAGCATCAAGCACTGGCTTTTCGCCTTGCCAGTATGGCCACCGAAATCGAAGCGGCTCGACAACTGGTGCATTATGCTGCACGTCTCAAAGAAGCAGGGCAACCCTGTCTCAATGAAGCTTCCATGGCCAAGTTGTTTGCCTCGGAAATGACCGAACGCGTCTGTTCAGCCGCGTTACAGGTGTTTGGCGGCTATGGCTATCTGAAAGATTTTCCGATTGAACGCATCTATCGTGATGCTCGAATTTGTCAGATTTATGAAGGCACTAGCGATATTCAACGCTTAGTGATCGCACGTAGCTTATAACCAGAGAACAAGGAATCGATGATGCAGTGGCAAACCATTTTATTAGAAAAACGCAATGGTGTGGGGCTGATTACGCTGAATCGTCCGCAAGCCCTGAATGCGCTGAATAGTGAATTGATTAGCGAAGTGAATCAGGCTTTAGATGAATTGGAAAAAGATCGCGAGATTGGCTGTATGGTGTTGGCAGGCTCGGAAAAGGCCTTTGCCGCAGGTGCAGACATTAAGGAAATGGCCGAGCTGAATTTTCCCGATATTTATTTTGATGATTTTTTCCATCTTGCCGATCGTATCGCGCAACGCCGTAAACCGTTGATTGCAGCAGTTAGTGGCTATGCGCTTGGCGGCGGTTGTGAGTTGGCCCTGATGTGTGACTTTATCTATTGTGCCGACAATGCCAAGTTTGGTTTACCTGAAGTGACTTTGGGTGTGATTCCAGGGATTGGCGGCACGCAACGTCTAACCCATGCAATTGGTAAAGCCAAAGCCATGGAAATGTGCTTTACCGCGCGGCAGATGGGCGCAGTCGAAGCTGAACAAAGCGGGCTGGTAGCACGTGTGTTTGGTAAAGAACAATTACTGGAACAAACCCTGCAAGCCGCAGAGAACATTGCTGCACGCTCTTTAACGGCCAACATGATGCTGAAAGAAAGCATTAATCGAGCCTTTGAAGTCAATCTGTCCGAAGGCTTACGTTTTGAAAGACGGATGTTCCACTCTATTTTTGCCACATCGGATCAGAAAGAAGGTATGCAGGCTTTTGTGGAAAAACGTCAGGCCAAATTTAAAAATCGATAAGAGATCAACAACAATGAATATCGAAAATCAGTTAATGATTGAGCAAAAGGGTGGTCTTGGCCTGATGAGCTTAGATCGGGTCAAACATTTAAATGCCTTGTCACTGGAGATGATTGAGGGTATCTGTAGTCAACTGGAGTTGTGGCGTTATGATGCAGCAATTCAGGCGGTCTTGATCAAATCGAATAGCCCCAAAGCCTTCTGTGCCGGTGGGGATATTCGCTATCTATATGATAGCTATAAAAATGATACGGCTGATTATAAGGGCTATTTTAGCGCCGAATATAAGATGCTGAACCTGCTGCGTGACTATGCAAAGCCTGTGGTCGTAGTGCTCGATGGTTATGTGCTGGGCGGTGGTTTTGGCTTAGCACAAGCCTGTCATATTGTGGTGAGCAGTGAAAAATCCAGATTTGCAATGCCTGAAACTGCGATTGGCTTTTTCCCTGATGTCGGTGCGACCCATTTCCTGTCTCGACTGGATGATATTGGGGTTTATCTGGCCATTACGGGGGAGCAGATCAGCAGCAGTGACGCGCTTTATTTGGATTTGATCGACTACCATGTACCGAGTGACAAGCTACAAGCCCTGCAAGACACGTTGATCAATGAACCGAATCTAAGCAAACAAAATATTGAGCATATTGTTGCGTGCTTTATTACTCGACCTGCTGAAAGTGAACTGAAACAGTTGGCAGATGGCATTCGCAGACATTTTGGTTTTCAGCATTTGGACGAAATTGAGCAAAGCCTTGCGAATGAGCAGGAGGAGCAATTGCAGCCTTGGGCAGAAAAAATGCTCAACATCTTGCAACAGCGGTCATTCATTGCCAAACAAACTAGTTTGAAACTACAACATTTAGGCCGTGGTCTTTCCTTGCCACAATGCATGCAACTAGAGCGAGACCTACAAGATATCTGGTTTGAACACGGTGATTTTATTGAAGGGGTACGTGCTCTGATTGTGGACAAAGACAAACAGCCGCAATGGCAACAACGTAACCCAGAGCTGGAACAGATTCTGGAAAAACTCAGCTAAATCCAATCATGCATATTGACTCATCGAAGGAGTAGTAAAACGTCTGACATGCTGATGGTCAGGATTGATGATCAGCAAAAAATATAAAACAAGAAGATCCAAGAAAGGAACATGATGATGCAAACAATACATGGAAACGGTTCATCTGCTAAAAAGTCCTCTCATCGCTTGGCGGGTATCTCAAGTATGGTAGGCACCACCATTGAGTGGTATGACTTTTTTATCTACGGTGCGGCAGCAGCTTTAATTTTTAATAAATTGTTTTTCCCTAACCTTGATCCGTTGACGGGTGTGCTTGCCGCATTCGCTACCTATGCGGTGGGATTCATTGGGCGACCGTTGGGTGGTCTGGTATTTGGGCATTTTGGTGACAAGATCGGGCGAAAATCGATGTTATTGCTCACCTTGATGTTGATGGGGATTCCAACGGTCCTGATTGGTCTGTTACCCACTTATGAGTCGATTGGCTATTGGGCTGCCATCTGCTTGGTGATCCTGAGATTTATCCAAGGTATGGCCATGGGCGGCGAGTGGGGCGGTGCCGTGTTAATGGCGGTTGAACATGCGCCAGAAGGTAAAAAGGGCTTTTGGGGCAGTCTGCCTCAAGCCAGTACTGGCGGTGGCTTAATGCTGGCCTCGATTGCATTAGGATTGGTGTCTTTACTCCCCGAACAGGCCCTATTTAGTTGGGGCTGGCGGATTCCGTTTCTTGCCAGCATCGTATTACTGGCAGTCGGTTGGTACATCCGAGTCAAAGTGCCCGAGTCGCCCGACTTTGAAAAAGTGAAGCAGCAGGCGGAAGAAGTTAAAGTCCCTGCTTTACAGGTCTTTAAAAACCATCCGAAGCAACTGATCACCATTATTGTGGCACGTGCGGCTGAAAATGCATGGTTTTATATTGCCTCGACCTTTACTTTGGCCTATACCACCACACAGTTGGGGATTGCCAGACAAGAGATCCTATTTGCCACCATTTGTGGCGCCATTGTGATTATATTTATGACCCCATTATGTGGACATTTGTCCGATAAAGTCGGTCAGCGTAATATGTTTATGTTTGGCCTATGTGTACTGGCGTTGTATAGCTATCCATTTTTTAGCATGCTCAATACCAAAGACCCTGTGTTGGTCTGGACTGCAATCGTGTTGGCAATTGGTGTGGTGTTTCCGATTATGTACGCACCGCAAGCGCAACTGTTTGCGCGGCAGTTTCCGGCAGAAATTCGCTATAGCGGTATCTCGATTTCGGTGCAGTTGGCTGGGGTATTGGGTGGCGGGTTGGCGCCGTTGATTGCCACGAAACTGCTCAGTGTCGGTAATGGCAGCCCTTATCTGATCATGATGTATATTGGCAGTATGGCGGTGATTGCGATTATCTCGACCACCTTTATGCCACGGGATCGAATACTGGCGGGGATGCAAACCGAGCGCAAAAAAACTGTGAATGTGCAAACCAAGGTCACAGAATCATCTTAGTGAAAAGACATTAATCTAAAAAGGTGTTTCCAAATAATTGGAAGCGCCTTTTTCTTTGACGGCTTTAAAAGGTTCCACGTGGAGCATCAAATATTTAGGCATGGAGCTATTTTTAAGCTTTGTTGCAAAGTGTGTTTATTCAGGCTTATTTAAATTGAAATGCGTTAGTATTTTGAGTGGATCCATATAAAGGAAGGATAATTAGAATGAACACAGTTGCTGAATGGGTTAAACAGGCAAAATCTGAGATTGAAAATCTGAGCCCAGATCAGGTTGAACAAGAATTAGCCTCAGGACAGGCAGTTCTGATTGATGTACGAGATGCAGAAGAGCGCGTTGCAGGAACAATTCCAAGTGCATTGCATATCTCCCGTGGTACTTTAGAGTTTGCTGCTGATCCGAGTAGTCCGATGTATAAGTCTGAATTACAACCGAATACTAGAACCATTCTACATTGTGCAGGAGGTGGACGTTCGGCCTTGGCAGTGAAGACTTTGCAGGCTTTGGGTTATCACAATGTGGCGCATTTAGAGGGTGGCTTTAAAGCATGGGTCGATGCGAATAAACCAGTGGTTTAATCGTGCATCTTAACTAAAGCACAAGAAAAAAAGCCCTAATCTTTCGACTAGGGCTTTTTTGAATCTGGAGCGGGAAAGGAGACTCGAACTCCCGACCCCAACCTTGGCAAGGTTATGCTCTACCAACTGAGCTATTCCCGC
>NZ_KB849179.1:2663591-2898056 GCF_000367945.1 Acinetobacter proteolyticus | reverse complement strand
GAGCGGGAAAGGAGACTCGAACTCCCGACCCCAACCTTGGCAAGGTTATGCTCTACCAACTGAGCTATTCCCGCATGCCGTGTATAATACATTAAGCAAAAATAGGGTCAATAATTTTATGCAAAGAAATTGATTATTTGCATAAAATTAAAGCACTTTCATGAAAAAAAAGCAGGGTAAAGCAAATTTTCGTACAAAAGTTTCCCTCAGATTCCGCTCATGTATACTAATGAACTATCTCAATCTGACCTTACAGAGTGACTGATGAACTTAGAACAACAGTTGATTGAACGTTTAAATACGCTCGCACCTAGCCATCTTGAAGTAATCAATGAGTCGGCAGGACATGGTGGTTATTTCCCAGGCAAAGAGTCACACTTTAAAGTGATTGTGGTGAGTGATGAATTCCAAGGCCTGCGTTTGGTACAACGTCATCAAAAAATTTATGCGGTTGCTGCTGAGTTAATGAGCCCAGGTCGCATCCACGCGCTGGCGATTCATGCCTATGTATCGAGTGAATGGCAAGGTGAGGCGCCTGCCAGTCCTGAATGTGCACATGCCCCAAAAAGCTAAGGATCAATGATGGATATCCATTTATTCACTAAAATTGTGCATATGTCTGCAGTGAGCTTATTGATCATTGCTTTTGTATTACGTGGTTCAACACTTTTTGTTGGTATACAAGATCAACAACCCAATCCCAAAGCCCGTAAAGGCCTGGTGGGTCTGCAGCATCTGTCTTTGACTTTAATTATTGTGACGGGTGCGGTTTTACTGTTCATTAATAACTTTGAGGTGCAGCCTTGGTTCTATGCCAAAGTGATTTTATTTTTTGTATTGTGGTCATCTTTGATCAAAACTTATAAAAAGGACAGTCATATTTTGCTGCAACAACGTCGTGCTGGGTTATTGATCGGAACGGTGGCGATGGTGGGAATTTTAGGCCTTGTCATGATTAAGCCAGTTTTTGCCTGATTGTTCGACACATTGTTTGAGTAATTGTTTTTGCACTAGGTTAAACTGCGTGCAGTTTACAAAAAATATGTTAGAGGGAAATCAATGTTAACGCGTGTGGTGTTTAACCAAAAAGGTGGTGTGGGGAAATCAAGTATCACGGTGAATTTAGCTGCCATTAGCGCTAAACAAGGTCTCAGAACCTTGGTGATAGACCTTGATCCACAAGCAAACTCAAGCCAATACCTTTTGGGTGAAGATGCAACCTATTCTGCGGATAAAGCCGCATTAGAGCCAAACATTGAAAATTTCTTCGAAGATGTTTTAGGTAACACACAGCAAAAAGGTTTAATTGGCAATGCCATTGGTTCAATCCTGAAAGCACCGCGTGGCAAAGGACTGGACAGTTATGTACATCGCACTACTTTTGACAATCTGGATGTGATTCCTGCCAGCCCAAGCCTCGGTGCATTGGAGCATGCACTGGAAAGTAAGCACAAAATCTATAAGTTACGCGATTCGATTCAATCCCTCAGTGCACGTTATGACCGTATCTTTATTGATACCCCGCCTGCATTTAACTTCTTTACGCTATCGGCGCTGATTTCTGCAGATCGCGTGCTGATTCCATTCGATTGCGATGTGTTCTCGAAACGTGCGTTACAAACTTTGATTGAAAATGTCCTCGAAACCCAAGATGATCATAATGATCGCTTGGAGATTGAGGGAATTGTGGTCAATCAGTTCCAATCTCAGGCAAAATTACCCCGAGAAGTGGTTCAACAACTCAAAGATGAAGGTTTGCCTGTGCTAGAGAGCATGTTGCCGCCATCAATCTTGATGAAAGAATCACATCAAAAGAATTTACCCTTGATTCATTTGGCATCTGACCACAAATTGACCGTCGCCTATGTGACCCTGTTCAATGAGATTGAATCAAAGAAATAAGAGAATCTTATGAAACGCTTATATTGGATGCCTGTTTTGGCAGCAAGTTTGTTATTGGGTGCGTGTGCATCAACGGTTAAGCCAGCTTATGTATCGCCGACACAATATCAAGCACTGAATTGCCAACAGTTGCAAGCCGAGTACAACCGTATTCAGCTCTATATCGAAAATGGTGTGCAAACGCCAAAACGTACAGGGATGGGTGTGGGTCTTGGTCTTGGTGGTGGCTGGGGCAGAGGTGGTTGGGGCTTTGGTCCATCAATCTCGGTGAATATGGGTCAGTCGATGAATACCAAAAATACCGAACTTGCCAATGTCATGGGTCAGCAAGATGCAATTGTACAGGCAGCAAAGTTTAAAGGTTGCCCAATCATTGTAAAACAACGCCCAAAATCGTAAATTTTGAGAACTGATCGTCATCGCTCAAGATGGCGGTCAGCAACTAAATTATAGCAAAATGTTTCAAAATATAATGTTAAAAATCAAATAATTAAAATTTATAACTCAGCTAATTCATTGATTTGTTTTATTCGAGGATGCCCTGAAAATTTGTGTTTTTGCCCTAAATTCGTTTAAGGTGGCGCCCATGTCTAGCCGTTCGGTATGTGTATGATTGAGAGTTGGTTTTTTGTTTTGGCGATGTTGGCGGTATTATTGATACCAGGTCCGACCAATGCTTTGCTTGCCAGTGCAACACACCAACACGGTGTTCCTAAAACCATCACGTTTATTCCAATTGAGTGGTTGGGTTATCTTTACGGGATTAGTTTATGGGCGCTCTTCATTCATTTATTTGATCCGATTTGGCCTGCAATTGGGGCGATTCTACATACGCTCAGTTTACTCTATGTGTTGTGGATGGCATTCCATCTGTGGAAAGGCTCCCATCTACAAAAACTAGATCAGCATCACCAACATATTCGTAAAAGACAGTTATTTCTCTCCACACTCAAAAATCCCAAAACGGTGTTGTTGGCTTCTGGAATTTTTCCAGCTGAAACCTGGAATTCGATTGAACAAGCCGCGCTGGTATTTGCGATTTTTAGTCTTATTCTGATTCCCGTCAGTATTTTCTGGATGTTGTTTGGACGGGCATTATTGGCAGGAAGTCTGGTTGGAATTAAAGCCGACCATTTATACAAAGGGTCGGCCATGTTATTGCTAATGTGTATGCTGCCAATGCTGTTACGTTTCTTTTAACAGAACTTTCGATTTACTGAGCTTTGGCACCTTTCATTTTCTGACGAATAAAGCCAATGATACCCGGTAACACACTGATAATAATAATACCGAAAATGAGATGGGTAAAATTATCTTTCACGATTGGCATATTACCGAATAAGTAGCCAAGGGTGATGAACGATGCGATCCAGCAAAATGCACCCACCACGTTATAGGTCAAGAAGTACTTATAGTTCATACTGCCAGCACCGGCTACAAAGGGAGCGAAGGTCCGCGCAAAAGGAACAAAGCGGGCGAAAATAATGGTTTTACCGCCGTGACGTTGAAAGAATTCTTGGGTTTTAAGCAAGTGCTGTTTATTGATGAAGCGTGAATTGGTTTCAAATACACGCGGACCTACATAACGACCAATATGATAATTCAAGGTATCACCAAGTACGGCCGCGATAAACAACAAAACACCCAGTATCCATGGATCCATTGCACCTGTAGACGCAGCCAAAGCACCTGCAGCAAATAATAAGCTGTCACCTGGAAGAAATGGCATTACCACCAAACCAGTTTCAACAAAAATAATCAGGAATAAAATGGCATAAATCCATACGCCATAATTGGTAATAAATTCTAAAAGGTGTTCGTCAACGTGCAGAATAAAATCAATGAGTTCCATGGAGGGATTAACACTATGAATGTGGACTAAATCCTAGCAGTGCCTCTTTAGAAAGTCAGTATAAAAAGCAAATTAATTGGTAACTTTTAAGGACAGATGAGCAGGGGAATTAAGCCAGAAAAATACTGTTATTGTTGCAAATAAGGAACGATATGTTAACTAAATTGGTGTTTATTGCAAAATTAAACATACATAAACTGCTAGCATGTTAAAAAACAAACAGTGTGGAAATTGATTATGTTTAATCCGAATGTTGTTGTAAAAAATATCGTAACACAGTCTGGCGTGGCGAATGTTGTCACTTTGATTGCTCGTTTGTTATTGGCTTATATTTTTCTTGTTGCAGGTTGGGGCAAGATTGTCGGCTATGCAGGTACGGTGGGTTATATGGAATCCATGGGTGTTCCGGGTGCTCTGTTACCCTTAGTGATTCTGGTTGAGTTTGGTGGCGGTCTGGCATTACTGTTTGGCTTCCAGACCCGCTTTGCATCATTGGGCTTAGGTATCTTTAGCATTCTCACTGCATTCATCTTCCATGGTGGGCCAGATGATGCGATTAACTTTATGAAGAACTTTGCGATGGCGGGCGGTTTCTTTATGTTGATGCTCTATGGTGCAGGTCGTATTAGCCTCGATCATCTGATTGAAAAACAATAAGCTCATCAGAGCTTGCCCCGCGCCCAGTCGCGGGGAATTCGTATGCCTCACTCGCTTACTTACAAACGGAAGCCGACAGCCGTGCTTATTTCTGTTTAGATCATAATGGGTTAAAACAAATAGGACATGAAAATGAAAAAAATGTTGATCGGTTGTGGCTTGGTGGTCGTTACAGGTTTATCGAGCCTAGCATGGGCAGGTAAGGATGATCATGTATTGGTACAGGAAGCGGCAAAGAATGTGGTGACCGTAAGCCAAGTCGCGAAATTGGCCGATGAAACTGGTGTTACTCTGACTGGCCAGATTAGCAAACACTTGCAAAGCGACCATTATGAGTTTAAAGATTCGAGTGGTACGATCAGCGTCGAAATTGATGATGATCTTTGGCGTCAAGCAGGACTAAAAGTGGGTGATCATGTGCGTTTGGTGGGCGAGGTGGATACCCATCGCTATAAACCAACCGATATCGAAGTGATCAAAATTGAAAAATATGTGCATCGATAAGTGCATAAAAAAGGAAGCATCTGCTTCCTTTTTTCTTTTCTAGATGAGTAGCTTAGAGCATGAAATGAATCTGCATTTCCCCGACGAGGAAACCCAATACAGCACCGACAATAATCAATGACCATTCATCTTCTTTGAAGGCGGGACGGAGCATGCCTTCAAACTCTTCTGGACTCAGTTTCTGCATACGTTCAACCAAGGTGTTACGCACATTCATGGCATCTTCAGCATAGGATTCCACATAGCGCATGGTGTCTGGAAGTTGCTTGAGAATACGTTCTGCGACTTCGGCTTTCAGGTTTTGGTATTTCTCTCCGCCAATCGCATAGACCACCAATGGACGCACAATACCCGCTTGTAAATCAATTTCCTGTTTGACTTGGCGGCTGACCAATTCAATGACTTTGTCTGAATGTGTCCCTGAAAAAAGCTCTTCCATCATGTTGCGTGAAGTCAGTAACTGTTTGGAAATGAGTGCGGCATAATCCGCAGCAACTTCATTTTGACGTTTAATAAACAACCCTTGCCAGGTATAGCCCATGATCTTTTTTGGGTACAGCGGTCGGAACATCATTTGCAAGGCCATCCAGTCGCTGAAGAAGCCGACAAAGCCACCAAACATCGGCAACATCCATGGGTATTTACCTTGGGTCACGATCCAGCACAGCATTTGTACCACACCAATCGCAAAACCAAACACGAAACCGACATTACTAAAGAATTTGAATTCCTGTTTACCCACTTTCTTAAAGATTTCATTGAGCAGGCGTTTGTCTTTGAGCAGGTTGTTGACCACCATATGTTTGATGTCGAAGTACTTGGCAACATCCTTTTGTACTTCACTCATAATATGTTCAACAATCTCTGGTGCTTTGGCTTGGACACGCTTAATCAGTTTTTGTCGTGCAAACTCAGGCATGCCTTCCCATAGGCCAGGTTGGTATTGTTGTGCCACTTCTCGGGTAATGTCCTCAGCCGCTGCCATCAATGGTTTTTCAATTTCTTGGGCAATCCGTTTGGGATCAAGTCGGGCAAAAATTTCTTCGGGTTTAATCAGCTTGGAGGTCATCAACTCCACTGCTGTGGTGGCCATCTTCTCTGCTTTACGGGGAACAATCCCTTGCCATCCGAGTGGAAGACCAAATAATCGCAATCCTTTAAACTCAAGTGGTGAAAACATCATTTGAATGGCAATGACTTTGGTCACATAGCCAATAAAGCCACTGATAAAGGGGATTGAAATATATAACCAGAAATTCTGTTGAAAATCCGCAATCATTTCTTGAAACATTATTTTATTGGTCCTTCAAGTCCTAATTGTTGCTCGTGGTCGGGCAAGCGCTAGATGATAGTGAAATATTTTCGGTCATTGGTGAAGCACCAAGACCCTTAATTTTTTGAGTTACCCTTTTATTTTCCTTTGAATCAGGACATCACAATCGTATAAAAAGGCAACGATGCTGTCGATTGAATACCTTTCCATGGTAATGCAGATCTTGACTTGCCATCTTAGCACCAATTTTTGCTTTGTGTTGAGCAGAATGGGCAAGAATTGTTGATTTAACTCTCCTTATTTTGTGCTTTGCGATGAAATTTTAGTTTAAATATCAGTGTCGATTGCTCAATCCAATGAAAAAACAAGATAGATGATGAATTGCGATGCGTCAAAGCGTGAAAAATGTTAGAATATGGCGCTTAATTCATTTGCCTTTATGATGAACCATGACGACCAATACTCAAATTACTGAAGATCGTATCCTTATTTTGGATTTCGGCTCTCAATATAGCCAGCTCATTGCACGTCGTGTACGTGAAGCGGGTGTCTATTCTGAAATGTATGCATTCGATATGTCGGAAGAAGACATTCGTGCGTTTAATCCAAACGGGATTATTTTATCAGGTGGCCCTGAGAGCGTACATGAAGAAGGAAGCCCACGCGCGCCACAAGTTGTATTTGAATTAGGCGTACCAGTATTGGGTATTTGCTATGGTTTACAAACCATGTCTGAACAACTTGGCGGTAAAGTAGAGCCAGGTACAGTGCATGAATTTGGTTATGCGGAAGTTGATATCCTTGTTCGTGATCATTTGATTGGCAACTTGCAAGACCGTGAAAACCAATTGCATGTTTGGATGAGTCATGGCGATAAAGTAAGTGCGATTCCAGAAGGTTTTCAAGTCACAGCAAGCACACCAAGCTGCCCATTTGCTGCGGTGAGTGATGAAACACGTCGTTTCTATGGCGTTCAGTTCCATCCAGAAGTAACGCACACAGCAAAGGGTGCTGAATTACTGTCTAACTTCGTACATCAGATTTGTGGTTGCCGCGGTTTGTGGACGCCTGAACACATTATCGACTTACGTGTAGAACAGTTACGCGAACAAATTGGTGATGAAAAAGTTCTTTTAGGTTTATCTGGTGGTGTGGATTCATCTGTAGTTGCTGCGCTATTGCATAAAGCCATTGGCGACCAGTTAACCTGCGTATTTGTAGACAATGGTTTACTTCGTTTAAACGAAGGTGATCAAGTGATGCAAATGTTCGCAGAAAACATGGGGATTCGTGTCATCCGTGCTGATGCTGAACAACGCTTCTTGACCGCATTGGCAGGCGAAGTTGATCCTGAGAAAAAACGTAAAATCATTGGTCGTGAGTTTATTGAAGTTTTTGCAGAAGAAGCGCGTAAACTTGATGGCGTGAAATTCTTGGCGCAAGGTACGATTTATCCAGACGTGATCGAATCTGCAGCAAGCAAACAAGGTAAAGCACACGTGATTAAATCACACCACAACGTGGGTGGTTTGCCTGATGACCTAGAATTTGAATTGGTTGAACCATTACGTGACTTGTTCAAAGACGAAGTACGTAAATTAGGTACAACCATTGGTTTACCGCATAGCATGATTTACCGTCATCCGTTCCCAGGTCCAGGTTTGGGGGTGCGTATTTTGGGTGAAGTGAAAAAAGAATATGCAGATATTCTTCGTCTTGCTGACGACATCTTTATGCAAGAACTGCGTGACAGTGGTTGGTACGACAAAACTGCACAAGCATTTGCGGTATTCCAACCTGTAAAATCAGTGGGTGTGGTGGGTGATGGTCGCCGTTATGCATGGGTGATTGCACTTCGTGCCGTAGAAACCGTTGACTTTATGACAGCACGCTTTGCACATTTACCATATGAATTGGTTGATAAAATTTCAACCCGTATCATGAACGAAATTAAAGATGTTTCTCGCGTTGTCTACGACGTGTCATCTAAACCACCAGCAACGATTGAGTGGGAATAAGATGAAGGGCAGGATGAAAATCCTGCCTTTTTTTATGCGATTGAAAAAGAGGTCCAGCATGTCCGAAACCTTGCAACTCGAACAATTAACAGGGTCTTTACAGCAGCTTTTGGGTGAATCGCTCTTTGCCATTTATTTGTATGGATCAGCCGTTGATGGCGGGCTAGGTCCAGAAAGTGATCTGGATGTTTTGGTTGTGGTGAGTCAAGCACTGACACTCCAGCAACGACAGCAACTGGCAGAAACCTTATTAAAAATTTCGTATCCAATTGGGGCTACACAGCGTGCACTTGAAGTCACCATTGTACTGAAAGCACAAATTCTTTCGGGAAGTTACCCACTCAGCTACGAACTGCAATTTGGGGAGTGGTTACGGGAGGAATTAAACCAAGGTGCCTTGCTTCGCGGCCATACAGACCCCGATCTGAGTATTTTGCTGAAGAAAGCACAACTACATCATCGTTGTTTGTTGGGGCCAAGTTTGACACAGTGGTCAACGGCAATTCCTGAACAGCAACTCTGGCAGGCAATGGCAGACACCTATCCCTCAATTGTGGCGCATTGGGATGAGGATGCTGATGAACGTAATCAGATTTTAGCCTTATGCCGTATTTATTTTAGCTTGATGACGAATGAGATTGTGCCTAAAGATCAAGCCGCACACTGGATAATGACTCAGTTACCGCCGCAGCATCAACCCGTTTTGCAGCGCATGATCCAAGAATATAAAGGTGAGATAGGCAAGCAAAACTGGCAACAACAGCATCAGGCTTTAGGCCCTGTTGTTGACTTCCTCAGTATGAATATAAAAGTGCTTTTAGAACAAAAAAGACATAAATAATAAACATTAAGGGACGGTACTTGAATTGTTGCATAGATGAGACCGAGTATTGCAAGAACAGACTATTCAAGTCGGCGTGATTAGACCTAACATTCGTCTATGATCAAACCCAGATAGGGAGTGCCTTTTGAATCAGATTGTTGAAATGCAGACATTCATTGCAGTGGTTGAGGCCGGTAGTATTACTCACGCTGCGAAACGTTTGGGCATTACTAAATCGGTGGTGAGTCAACGGATTCAGCAATTGGAACAGCGTTTATCTGCCGCACTGATTCATCGTGGTCGAAGCATGTTGCTCACCGAGGTTGGGCAGGAATTTTATCAGCAGTCCAGCAAGATTCTGGCTGAATTAAGTGACTTGGAAGAATCCATCAGCGCTCGGCATGAGCATTTAAGTGGCAGTTTTCGTTTGTCGGTACCGCAGGCGTTTAATATTCAATATCTTGCGCCTTATTTAGCCGAATTTATGCAACTGTATCCTGAACTCAAGCTAGATATTGAGTCGAGTGATCATTTCGTCAATCTGAATAATGGTCATTATGATGCGGCGATTCGGATGGGGGAGTTACCCGATTCCAATCTAATCAGTCAAACCATAGCACCGAATCATCATTATATTTGTGCAAGTCCAGACTACTTACAAGTATATGGAAGACCAACACATCCCAATGAACTGTTGCGACACCGTGGTCTGTTGTATTTGTCCCGAGAACCACATGCTATGTGGCAACTCCCTGTCGATGGTAAGAAGGCATTTTTTCGCATTTTACCTTATCTACGTACAGATAGTGGTCACCAATTGTTGGAAGCTGCCAGGCTTGGCTTAGGGATTGCGATTTTACCTGGCTTTCTCGCCGCAGAAGCCATTTGCCAGCAGCAACTTAAAGTGATCTTGCCTGAGTTTTCGCCTTCGGGAGGCAATATTTCAGTGGTTTACCGTATGTCGAATCGAGCCTCTCCTAAAATTCAAGCTTTGGTCGATTTTCTATCCAGAAAAATAGGCCATCCTACGCCTTGGGATAGCCAGATTCAGCGCATTTTGCAGCAGTCATCATAAAATGCTGTTCGGAAAAATCGAATCATGGTTTTGCATTTTGTGGTCTAGTGAACAAAAAACTTCATTTGGTAGGGTGTTTGCCTCACTTTAACCCCTGTTGAATCGGGTGATCTCAGGAGATCGCATGTTCAATCCGTATTTATGTTACCGATGTATTGTCTTAATCAGTCGAACCCATGAATCCAAAGTTACTTGCAAGTGTGGTTTAGAAATAGCTTGGGTTGCAGTCTGGCAATTGCTTAGATCGTCAATCTTGATGATGAAATATGACAGTGAATAGGGTGGTAAATAGGTATTTGATTGAGGACTCAACCGATCTTCGCTTATTTTCATTTTTAGGATGTGCAGATGAATAGATTAGCTAAAAACTGGATTAATGGTGAGTGGGTGGACTCTCATCAGCATATACAATCGATTAATCCAGCAACATATGAAGTGATTGGGCAATATGCCAATGCGACGGTAGAGCAGGCGCAGAGTGCCATATGGGCCGCAAAGACTGCATTTAAAAAAACCGATTGGAAGCGCGACCGTCGTTTACGCGCAAAAGTACTCAATGAAATGGCCGATGCTTTTGAACGCCATGCAGATGAATTGATTGAGATTCTGGCCACTGAAAATGGAAAAATTAAAGCAGAAGCCAGCTTTGAAGTGACGATGGTTCCCGCCAAATTACGTTATTACGCAGCATTGACGTTAACCGAGTACGGCCGAGCATTGGAACCAAAGCCAGGTAGTTACTCGATGGTTTTGCGTGAACCGATGGGGGTATCTGGAATTATCGTACCGTGGAATTCTCCAGTAGTTTTAATGATTCGTTCACTGGCACCTGCATTAGCCGCGGGCACCACAACAGTCATTAAGATGCCGGGTCAAACCGCACAAACCAATGCCGTGATCTCCCGAATTTTTTCTGAGCTTCCTTCATTACCACAAGGAGTGATCAATCTCTTTAGTGAGTCGACTGGAGGTGGATCGCGTTTACTGGTTGAATCTCCAGATGTCCCTGTGATTAGCTTTACCGGCAGCACGGCAACTGGGAAGGCCATTTCGGCAACAGGTGCACAACATCTGAAACGATTTGGCTTAGAGCTAGGGGGTAAAACCCCGATGATCGTGTTTAAAGATGCGGATCTTGATCTGGTATTACCTAAACTGGAAAAAGCCTTGACCATCTTCGCGGGCCAGTTCTGTATGACTGGTTCACGTTTGTTGGTGCAGCGTGAGTTGGCAGATGAACTAAAACAGAAACTGGCTCAGCGTTTGGAAGCGGTTAAAGTTGGTCCTGCTGCTGATCCAAGCAGTGATATGGGACCCTTGATCGATAAGGATAATGTGGCACGTGTTGATGCGGTGGTTGAAAAAGCGATTGCCGAAGGAGCCAAGGTTATTGTTCGTGGTGGGCCGATCACTGAGGGTGAGTTGGCGAAAGGCGCTTTCTATCGCCCAACCTTGCTCGAAGTGAATGATAATGCGATGGAAATCATTCAGGAAGAAACGTTTGGACCAGTGCTGACCTTGCAAGTATTTGATACTGAAGCGGAAGCGATTGCACTCGCCAATGACAACCAATATGGTTTAGCGGCTTCAATCTGGAGTCGTGATGTGGATTTACCATTGCGTGTGGCGACAGAAATGGAAGCGGGTACGGTTTGGATCAATGATTGGGCCGTGGTGTATGACGAGTTTGAAGAAGGTGGGTTCAAAAATTCTGGACTCGGCCGAATGAATGGTATGGCGGCCATGGATGACTTTATTGAATATAAGCACATTAGCATTTCAACCGGTGTTTCTAGAACGGACTAGATGTTTTGTCAGCCATGGAATGAGATATCAAATAGCGCATCAATTTCGATGCGCTATTTTATTTTAACCTTGCTCAGCATTAAGCCGAGAACAGTTTAAAGCAGATCTGCCTTAACCACTGATTACTTGGGTTCTGATGCATACGTGAATGCCAGTGTTGCTTGACGCTGAATTGAGGGAATTTATAAGGTGGGTCGAAGCTTTTCAGTCCGCCCTGTGTCATTAACACCTGCGCCAGATAATTTGGAATAGTGGCAATGACATCGGTATCACGGACAATCAGGCCGACCCCTAAATAGCTGGGTAAACGCACCAGAATATTTCGGCTGACGCCGTGTTTTTGCAGTTCATGCTCCACCACATAATGTCCCCCCGTTGCCAAGATATCGACATGTAATTCTTGAGCGAACTCCAAAGCAGACAGGCTGGTTCCGGTCAGTCTTGGATGCTGTTGACTGGCAATACAGGTGTAATGTTGCTGAAACAGGGTTTGTTGATAAAAACCAGCTTCCAACTGAGGGAGAAATCCAATGGCGAGATCAATATCTCCATTTGACATCATCGGTGCGGTTTGGCTGTCAATCGGTAAAATTTCCAGTCGAATTGAGGGGGCATGCTGACGCATGTAATTCATCAGACGTGGTAAAAACACCAAATGACTGATGTCGGTCATGCTGATACGGAATTGATAAGTCGAAGTCTGTGGATCAAAGTCAATATTGTAATTCTGGACCAATTTCAAGCGGTTTAAGATTTCCACCACCATCGGATAGATCTGTTGGGCGAGCTCGGTGGGCTGCATTTTATTTTCAATACGTACAAACAGCGGGTCTCCAAAATGGGCCCTGAGTTTATTTAGTGCAATACTCAAAGTGGGTTGACCGATACCCAACTGTTCTGCAGCTTTAGAAATACTTTTGTGTTGATAAATTTCAAAGAAAATTTTCAGCAGCCGTGTATCCAGATCAAACATTAACATCAACCACCGTATTGATTTTATCAATACAGCCTATTGTTTTTTGTGCATAGATTCAACACATCCTGATTGCTACATTGAGTCAATACCGAATATTGATGAAATTATCGTCATTAGTATTGTGCTCCATGGGCAGTAAAAGGAATGACATATGGAACAGCTAGGCACGCTCGAAGAGCTACCAGAGCGTTATCGTGAAGAACTGAATGCATCCAATCTGGTGCCATTGTGGCCCAATTTAAGAAGCTTTATTCCACCTCATAAACCAAGACCGCAAACGGTTGCCACTGCTTGGTATTTTCAGCAGATTAAGCCTCTGTTGCTTGAAGCTGGGGAGTTAACACCGATTGAAAAGGCCGAGCGTCGTGTGTTGGCACTCGTCAACCCTGGGCATGGTTTGGAGAATATGAAAGTCAGCCCAGCCATGTATCTCGGCATGCAATTACTGCTTCCGCAAGAGTGGGCGCCTGCACATCGACATGCACCGAATGCGGTACGGCTCATTGTTGAAGGACAGGGGGCCTATACCACGGTCGAAGGGCAAAAATGTTTGATGGAACATGGTGACATGATCCTGACGCCATCTGGGTTGTGGCATGAGCATGGACATGATGGCGATCAACCTGTGATCTGGATGGATATCCTTGATTTACCATTGGTTTATTACATGGAAGCCTCTTTTGTTGAAGAGGGGCGTCGTCAGGAAGTCGAACGAATTAATCAGGGGACTACCCTTCAGTATGCGGCGGGTATTGTGCCAACACCACATTTTAGTCGTGAAGATGCCCCTTATCCGATGATGCGTTATGCCTGGAAAGACACCAAAAAAGTACTGGATGCTTTGGCCGAAAAAGCTGGCTATCAGGACCCGTTACAAGTGGCATATGTCAATCCTGAAACGGGTCAAGATTGTCAGAACATTCTGGGTTATTCAGCTTTACTCCTGCGTCCGAATGAAACGCTGTCTTTACCTTTGCGTTCCACTGCACAGGTCTTTCATGTGATTGAAGGAGCTCTGACCATCCAGATTGATCAACAGGACTTCCATTTAACCCAAGCGGATACCGCATGTGCACCGTGTTTTGCTGCTATTGATTTAATCAATACATCTGCGCAGCCATGCTATGTTTTTGTTGCCGATGAGGCACCTTTGCAACGCAAATTAGGCCTGTATTCGATACGTGACCGCCATGCTGAAGGAGTGAGCCCATGAAACTGTATGGTTTTTTCCGTAGTGGCACATCGCACCGTACCCGCATTGTCCTAAATCTCAAAGGTTTGGATTATGAGGCGAGCTATGTATCGTTGGCGAAAAATGAGCATCATCAAGCGGCTTTTCAAAGGCTTAGTCCACAAGGTTTTGTTCCAGTGTTGGAAACGGAAGCAGGCAGGTTATTACAAAGCCCCGCCATAATCGAATGGTTAGAACAGCAATACCCTGAACCAGCCCTGTTGCCAGCAGATGCGTTGGGTAAAGAGAGGGTACGCGCCATTGCGGCCTTGATCGGTTGTGATATTCATCCCTTAAACAATAAGCGGGTACTGGAATACTTACGCCAGCTTGGGCTGGATCAGAACCAGATCAATGCGTGGTGTGCTAAGTGGATTCAGGATGGTTTTTCAGCCTTAGAGCACCTATTGGCTGAAGATTCAACTCGGGAAAAGTTCTGCTATGGCAAGCAAGTCAGCATTGCCGATGCGTATTTGATTCCGCAAGTGGTATCGGCACAACGCTTTCAGGTCGACCTGTCGGCGTATCCTCAAATTAATGAAATTTATCAGCATTGTATGACCCTCGACGCGTTCCAGAAAGCTGCCCCTGAACAGCAGGCCGATGCGTTTTAAGACTCTGATTTAACCTATATCAACAAGGAATATGCCATGACTTTTATTTTCCAGCCAATGACACCCGCGGGCCTGTTTATTCATGGCTCAGATCAGCAATTTCCAGTACGCCGTGTCTATTGTGTCGGGCGTAACTACGCTGCCCACGCACGTGAAATGGGCTTTGATCCCGATCGCGAGCCGCCATTTTTCTTTTGTAAACCTAACGATCTTGAGTCGATCGTACCGGTTAATCAGGATGCAGTAGAGATTCCTTATCCAACTGAAACCTCAAACTATCACTATGAAATTGAGTTGGTGGTGGCAATAGGGCGCGATGCTAAAAATGTTTCGGTCGAAGATGCCGCAAATTACATTTATGGCTATGCCGTTGGTTTGGACATGACTCGCCGTGACTTGCAAATGAGTATGCGTGAAAAAGGTCGTCCATGGGAAATTGGCAAAGCATTCGATTTTTCTGCGCCGATTGGCCCTATTCATCCAATGACTGAAACTGGTGAAATCAATCAGGCCGAGATTCATTTGACCGTGAATGGTGAAACTGTACAGCGTAGTGATATCACTCATTTGATCTGGTCCGTTGCTGAAACCATTGCCAATCTGTCGACCTTATTTGAACTTAAAGCGGGCGACTTGATCTTTACCGGTACGCCTGAAGGAGTCGGTGCTGTGGTACGAGGTGATGTCATGCGTGCCGAGATTGCAGGCTTAACAGGCATCACCGTGAATGTGAAATAACTCACTTGATCTGAGTGGTTTAAACAGGTGCTCAAACTGAACAATAAATAGAGTTGAGCACCTTTGCTAAGGATTGCACTGGCCAAAGTATTGGCAAAAGGAGTCGTTATGTCTCAGAAAACCATAGACGTACAAAGTTTCATTGATGAAATACCACTGTCGGCTTTGCAAAAGCTAATCATGTGGTTGTGCTTTTTGATTGTTGCAATTGATGGTTTTGATACCGCAGCAGTGGGTTTTATTGCTCCTGCATTGAAAGCCGAGTGGGGCTTACAACCCACTGATCTGGCACCGTTATTTGGCGCAGGCTTATTTGGCTTGATGGCAGGTGCTCTGATTTTTGGCCCGTTGTCCGATAAACTTGGGCGTAAGCCGATTCTGATCGGCTCGGTGATCATGTTTGGCTGTGCCAGCCTATTTGCCGCCTTTTCATCGGACTTGCAAACGCTGATTATTTGGCGTTTTCTCACTGGGCTGGGTTTAGGTGGTGCTTTACCGAATGCCATTACCTTAACGTCAGAATATGCACCGACGTCCCGCCGTTCCAATTTGGTCACCATGATGTTTTGTGGTTTTACCATTGGCTCTGCGCTGGGTGGGGTTCTGTCGGCACAACTGCTACCGCATATCGGTTGGCATGGCATTTTATTGATCGGGGGAATTGCACCTTTATGTACAGTGCCTTTGTTATATTATCTCTTGCCTGAATCGCTGCGTTTTCTGGTTTTGAAACAAAAAAGTGCTGAACACATTGAAAGCATCATTCGTCGTATGGCACCGCATATCACGCAGATTCCAAGCTTAGTCCCACCTGCCAATGAAGTGGCAAAATCTAGACTCAAAGACCTATTTAGCAAGGGACTTGCTTTGGGTACTTTTTTGATTTGGTTTACATTTTTTATGAGTCTGCTGATCATTTATATGATCTCGAGCTGGATGCCGACCTTACTCACCAATGCGGGTTTTAACTTATCCAATGCCTCTTGGCTCACCTCGATCTTTCAGATTGGCGGAACGATCGGTGCCATCGTCTTAGGTTTGCTGATGGATAAAATGGATGCAACTAAAATTCTAAGTGCAGCCTATGTCTTTGGTGGTTTGTTCCTGATCTGTCTAGGTCTCGGGATCGAACAGTCTAATACCGTATTGCTGATGTTCGCCATGTTTGGTGTGGGTGTGGGGATTAGTGGCTCACAAGTTGGCGCAAATGCCTTTTCATCCAGTTTTTATCCAACGCATTGCCGTGCAACTGGTGTGAGTTGGGCCAATGCGATTGGACGTGTAGGTTCGGTTGTCGGCTCTATCATGGGCGGCTGGTTGATGTCATTGCATCTTTCTAGTTTTGCCATTCTCAGCATTCTTGCCATTCCTGCTTTCTGTGCAGCCATTTCATTATTGCTGATTAAACGCCTTAAAAAAGAACAGCCTGTCGTTGTGACAACGCTAGGCTGAAATTAAAGATATTCCGCATAAAAATAGATGGCTGTGCCAATGGATGGCACAGCACCCAGCAATGGATGATTCCTTCTATGAACCATTTAAATACACAAACTTTAACGCTTACTACACTGTTATTGATGTTTGGAAGTAGTTCGATATTGTGGGCAGCAGATCCAACCCAAGCCATTCAAGATGAATGGAAATTTAACCTAAAGAATGCCTATCTATATCGGGATTATGACAATCCGAATGCCAAAAACTTTGGCAGTTGGTCGCAAGGGTTATCCTTATTTTATACCTCGAATTTACATGACACCCCTTTAGTGATCGCAGACAAACCACTTCGGATTGGGGCGGATGCTTCGCTGCAATATGCCGTACGTTTAAGTGCAGATCGGCATGTCAGTGATATGGTGTTACCCTTTGACTCACAAACTCAATCCCAAGCTGCTGATTATTCCAAATATGGGGCAACCTTAAAACTGGCTTATGACAAAACCTTGCTGAGTATCGGGGAGTTATGGCTGGATTTACCCGTCACCACTTCAGATGCGAGTCGGCAGCTGATTACCTCGTACTGGGGAACGAATTTAAAGTCACAGATTTCGGATCAGCTTTATGCTGAAATTGGTCGGGTTGAAAAAGTATCTCCACGCAATGAGGAGGATTTTCATCGCTTTTCCTTTACTGCCAATGGCAAAACGGTCTATTCCGATGGCTTGAATTATCTTGACCTACGTTACCAACTGACACCCGCGCTGAAAGCTGAATATTACTTTGGTACTTTGGAAGATTTATATAACAAGCACTATCTCGGTTTAGAGCATACTTGGAAACAGCCAACTTTTTCACTCAATTCCAAGTTGAAATATTTTAATGCCAAGAATGATGGCAATAATTTTAAGATCGATGCGCAAAATATTGGTGTATTGGAAATGCTGAAAGTAAACAATCACAGCTTTGGCTTGGGCTATCAACAGATTGTTGGTGAATCGGCCTATCCTTTACCTGATGGTTTTTTGCCTGAGTTGTATTTTATTAACTGGAATGCCACAGGCTTCTTTAAGCAGAATGAAAAGTCCTACCATGTGATGTATGGCTATGATTTTAAAGATTATGTACCTGGGCTAAATGCCATGCTGAAGTATGTTTATGGTCATGATTTTAAAACCGCCAATGGTGAGAAAAATCATGAAACTGAATCCAATGTCTTGATCAATTATGCCTTTCAGCAGCCTTATTTAAAGGGTTTTGCTGTTCAATATCT
Organism: Acinetobacter proteolyticus; assembly: GCF_000367945.1. Taxonomy (GTDB): domain Bacteria; phylum Pseudomonadota; class Gammaproteobacteria; order Pseudomonadales; family Moraxellaceae; genus Acinetobacter; species Acinetobacter proteolyticus. The sequence continues at coordinate 2,879,880 of NZ_KB849179.1, read as the reverse complement.
ACGTGTTGATTACAAGGTCAAACATGGCAATGACTTTGGTGAAGACCGTCTATTTGTGAACTATACGAAGCGGTTTTAATTGAGATCAATGTTGTTAAAAAAAGAGCGCCTAGGTGCTCTTTTTTATTACTTAACTTTTTTAAAGTCCTTCCTTGGAAAAATAATTCTTTCAATATCAGAACACTAAAATTTTAAGATATAACTTAACTTGATAAAAGATATATTAAGATATATCTTAATAAGCGTAAATTAAGCAAATATAGAGAAAAATAACAGATGAAACATCAATCCGAGCATCCCCATGATGAAGCCGAGGCGGCTTTATTACATCGAGAACATCACCGTTCAGGCCGTCGTGGTCGCTTATTTGAATCAGGTCGCATGAAACTGTTGGTGCTGCATTTGATTCAGAAAAGCCCCAAACATGGCTATGAAATTATTAAAGAAATTAGTGATCTGGTAGGGGATGGCTATACCCCAAGTGCAGGAACGATTTATCCAACACTCACTGCGTTGGAAGAAATGAATTTGATCCGCGTGCTGGATGCCGAACGTAAGCAATACCAGATTACCGACTATGGCGACAGCTATTTAAAAGAGCAGCAAGATATGCTGTTGGCGCTTCTACAAAAGCTGCGACTAAGACGTGAAATTCATAATAATGATCAGCTGATTGATATCCATCGCGCGATGGAAAATCTGAAAACCGCATTGCGTTTAAAGCTGAATATTGCAGATTTGCAACAAGAGCAGATCCATCAAATTGCGGAACAAATTGATCAGGCCGCCATCGCCATCGGACGTTTATAAGTTGGGAGCGAAACATGTTAGAGCTACAACAGAAAATCAAGCAGGCGGGTCTAAGGGTGACGCATCCGCGTATGGCGGTGCTGTCTGTGTTGGAACAACAGACAGATGATCTTACGGTAAAGCAGATTTATCAACGGCTGAATCAACAGAAACAACAGCTGAGTTTGGCCACGGTGTATCGAGTGGTCAGTGATCTGGTGCAGGTTGGCTTAATTGCCAGTTACCAGTTTCATCGGGCAGAGACCAAGTTTAATTTGCCGTCAATCCCTAACAATCAAATGCTGCATATTCGTTGCGCCGATTTAACCAAGGCTAAACAGACCGCATTTTTACAGTCGTTGGCTGCAGTATTTCATCAATTTCAAGTCGACCTGATGCAGGTTGAAATTAAAGAGAGTGCTTAAAAGCCTCTTGGAGCAGAATCATGAAACAACATCAATATCATGTCACGGTACAGCATTTAAAGGATGCGAAAGGGCAGGTTTCAACCTATACCGAGCGTTTAGAGTTTTATACGGGCAACCATGACGATATTTTCGAGATTGTTGAACGGTTGAAGAAGGCCGATTTTTTTGACGATCAAACCACCAAGTCCTTTGCAGTAGGTTTAAAGCTGTTTAGTGAAGTGATGTTGGAAAATAAAGATCATCCTTTATTTGAGGAGTTTCTTCCGCAATTTGGTCAATTTATGAAAAATTTAAAACAACAGGTAAAGAAATAGTGAAAAACTTCAACGAAATGGAGTTGGCAGCTAAAAAGTGGTCGGTGAAAAAACTACCTGCAAAATATGCGGCGTGGATATTGCCCTTAATTTTATCTTTTTTTATGAGTGGGACTTTATCACTGGTTAATCTATGGATGAGAACAGGCTTTATTTCAGGATTTACCATGATCTGGTTGGAAACATGGATGTTTTCTTGGTTGATTGCTTATCCATTGGTCTTGATGCTATTGCCTGTGGTACGGCGTTTAACAGGCTTGATTGTGGATATGCAAGCTCAGCCCTAGGCTTGATAGCATCATATTTTATCGGAGGATAATGCTTCTAAGTTGTGTTGTATCAAGATTGTCTCATGAATAACACTCTGTGTATTACTAAAAGACTATATTGCTGAATGATTGTATTGTTAAGATCAAACTATCAACTCATTGCAATAGCATAGGTAAAAGAGAGCAATATCATGAGCAATAATAACGAATACGATATTTCTGATTCAAAAGACTGCGAAACGTATATCAATCAATTTATTCAAGAATTTACCATTCGTTCTGCTGAAATTGGCAAGGGAACTGTGATTAAACGTGCCTTGCCAAGTCGACAAAAACGCTTGGTTGGGGCATGGTGTTTTCTCGATCATGCTGGGCCTGTGAGTTTTCCAGCGGGCGATGGTCTGGATGTAGGACCGCATCCGCATATTGGTTTGCAGACATTTACCTGGATGATTGAAGGCACCATGATGCATACCGATAGTTTGGGTTCAAAACAATTAATCCGTCCGAAGCAGGTCAATTTGATGACCGCAGGTCACGGGATTTCACATACCGAAGTTGCACCCGATACCGAAACCAAAATGCATGCTGCACAGCTTTGGATTGCTTTACCAGATGACAAACTGAATATGTCGCCTAAGTTTGAGCACTATCCAGAATTACCAATCGTGAATAAGGATCAAGTTGAATTTACGGTGCTGGTTGGAGATTTCCTTGACACAACTTCACCTGTGCAAGTGCATACGCCTTTGGTAGGGGTAGATCTCACGGCACAAGCTGATACCAAAACCCGTATTCCACTCAATCCAAAGTTTGAATATGCTTTCATGGCACTTGAAGGTACCGCTCGCGTTAATGGGCATGAATTGACTGCCGATAATATGGTTGTTTTAGAAACTGGTTTAACTGAAATTGAAGTTGAGTTAACCCAAGGTCATCGTCTGTTATTGATTGGGGGCGAACCGTTTGAATCGCCGATTTTACTGTGGTGGAATTTTGTAGGGCGCACCATGGAAGAGCTAAAGCAAGCGCGTGAAGACTGGATTAATCACGATGCTCGTTTTGGGGAAATTCCAGATTACCAAGGCAAACGTTTAGAAGCACCCGTGTTACCTGATCAAATGAGGGCATCAAAATGAGTATTATAGCCAGCGCAACTGTCCAGACTTTGCCAGAACCTTGGAAGGGTGAGGTGAAGAGCGGTACACATCAATTCCTCACCGATAAGCCAGAGCAGTTTGGTGGACACGATACGGGTCCTGCACCTTATGATTTCCTCACTGCGAGTTTGGCATCCTGTACTATGATTACCTTACGTATGTACGCACAGCATAAGGAAATGGATTTAGGTGAATTTACAGTTGAAGTAGATTTTCATACCAATCGTGAACAGCAGGAACGGATCGAGCGCCGTGTAATATTTAAACAACCTGTTTCACAAGATTTAAAAGAAAAGCTTCTTAATGTCTGTAGCAAAACCCCTGTTACTAAAACTTTGTTACGTAGTTTAGACATTCAGACCATGATTCTTTAAGACTAAAGTGCTATTGTGCTTGGGCAAAACATAATTCTAAGCGTAACTATGAGAGGGACTAAAACCATAGTTACGCAGCTAAAAAGCAGGCACAAAAATGATTACCTTACATTACCTACAATGTTCACGTTCTTTCCGTATCTTGTGGGCATTAGAAGAACTTGGTGTGGATTGCCAAGTTGAGTATTATCAAAGGTTAGCCAATTTCTCAGCACCAGACAGCCTCAAACAGATTCACCCGCTCGGTAAAGCGCCGATTTTGGTGGATGGTGAAGATGTCATTGTTGAATCTGCTGTCATCCTTGATTACTTGCAACAACAGTATGATCTTCAACACCAGTTTAAACCGCAACAACCTGCTGAGCAGCGTCAATATTCGTATTGGATGCATTATGCCGAGGGCTCATTGATGCCTTTATTGGTCATGACCTTGGTGATGAATAATGTCAGCAAACACGTTCCATGGGTCATTCGCCCCATTGCTGAAAAAATTAGTGATGGTGTCAAAGCGGGTTTTGTACGTCCACGGGTGAAAGAACATATTTTGTATCTTGAAGATTATCTGGCAAAACATGATTATTTTGCAGGTGATTTTTCATTTGCCGATATTCAAATGGCTTTTCCACTTATTGCCATCCAAAATCGTTTACATGGTAAATATCCAAACATTCAAGCCTTTGTCCAACGGATTCAGCAACGCCCAGCCTTCCAACGTGCCGAGCAAAGAACTTTGCATTCTCAATGCGCATAAATTTTTGAGCATAAAAAAGGGAACAATCAGTTCCCTTTTTTATGCTGAATTGATTTAGCGCTTAATCACAATTGAATCAATACCACTGTGTTGCAGGGTTTGTTGTGCTGCCAATGCTGACTCTTGGCTGTCATAAGGGCCAGAGAATACACGATACCACGTTTGACCATTTTCAACACTTTTCACCACATCTGCAGATAAACCATTCAGGATGATTTCTGCACGACGTGCGTCGGCACTGTCTGGGTCAGGGTAGCTGCGTACTTGTAGAATATAAGTTGCATGTGCAGGTGCGGCAGCTTGTTCACTTGGGGTGATGTCACTTGGATCTTCTGTTGTGGTGGTCTCAGGTTTTGGTGACTCAATAATGACCACATTGCCTTGAGGTTTGGCCTCAGGCACGGCTTGCTCCGGAATAGGGGTCACTTGTTGCTGAGGAAGTAAGTCATAAAAACGATAGTCTTTATTGGTGTTTTCTTCTTCATAATGTTCAGAGGTGACCTGATTTTTCGCAGGCACAGGCTGCCAAGGTTGCCAAAGCATGAGCATCACGGCAGCACATAGGATCGCGAGAATTGCGACAAGCATTCCTAACCACTTTGGAATAAGCGGTTTTTTAGGCTTGTTTGGTCGTTCAGATACACCACGTTGCGTTTTTCCAAACACCGGAAAATTCCTCTTGATCCTATTAGGTTATTTGTAACTTGAATCTGCTTAAAAACAAAGCATTATGTTTAAAAATAATGCTTTGTTTACCATATTGTTTAACAATGATGGCTTAAGTTTACATGTGTTTAAGCTCTGATTTACTGGTTGCCGTTTTACCTCAGGCATAGCCTTCGGTCTTGCGACGATGTGCAAAGCGTTACTTTGCTGTTTTATAGCCCACCTCAAGCATAGCTTTCGGTCTTGCAGCCATGTGTGAAGCTTTCGCTTCACTTTTTTTACATGGTCTCAGGAGCGGATACACCGAGTAATTCTAAACCATTACGCAAAACTTGCTGTACGTTGATTGAAAGTAATAAACGTGCTTGTGTCAGTGCTACATCATCACCCAATACTTTATGTTCGTTGTACCAAGCGTGGAATAGGGCAGCCAACTCTTTCAGATAGTTACCAATTTGGTGTGGTTCATAGGCATTGGCTGCACGGACTAAAATATCTGGATAAGCAGCAAGCTTAGATAAGATCTCGGTTTCAGCATCAAGTTCTAAACGATTAGCTTGTTTACGCGCCGCAACTGCATCAAAATTGATCCCCGTAGAAGCTGCTTTTTCTAACATACGGCAAATACGTGCATGGGCATATTGAATGTAGTACACCGCATTGTCTTTGCTTTGTGAAACGGCAAGATCAAGGTCAAAGTCGATGTGCTGTTCAGACTTACGCATGACATAGTAGAAACGTGCAGCATCATTACCTACTTCTTTACGTAGATCACGTAAAGTCACGAATTGACCTGAACGAGATGACATTTGTACCATCTCGCCACCACGCCACAAGCTCACGAACTGAACCAAAAGCACGGTCAGTTTCTTCGAGTCGTAACCCATAGCATCAATCGCTGCTTTGACACGTGAAATATAACCGTGGTGGTCTGAACCCCAAATATCAATCAGGTCGGTATAGCCGCGTTGTAGTTTATTCAAGTGATAAGCAATGTCAGAAGCAAAGTAAGTGGTTTGACCATTACGACGTTTCACCACACGGTCTTTTTCGTCACCAAATTCAGTTGATTTAAACCAGATGTTACCGTCCTTTTCATAGAGGTAGCCACGTTGGTCCAGAGTCTCAAGTGCTTCGTCAATTTTGTCGGTCAAGGAGTCTTCACTAAACCATTTGTCAAAGGTCACGCCAAAGTCAGCCAAGTCATCTTTGATATCATCCAAGATGGCATGTAACGCTGCTTGATGGAAAACACGGTAGTCAGCACCCAAGTGTTGTTGTGAGTTTGCGATCAAACCATCAATGTGCTTTTCTTTGTCGCCAGAAAGGACAACTTTGTTACCTTCTGCATCGAGTTCTTCAGCATATTGAACATCTTCTGGTACATCTTTATAAATGTCAGCAACAGCACGAACATGTGCATTGCCATCTTTATCAATAATTTCTTGTGCGATTTCTTTAACGTAGTCGCCTTGGTACGCATTTTTAGGGAAAACTAAAGTTTGTCCCGTCAATTCTAAATAACGTAAGTAGGTTGAAGTCGCCAAAATGTCCATTTGACGGCCTGCGTCATTGACATAGTATTCGCGATCAACTGTTGCACCTGTTGCTTCTAATAGATTCGCAACCGTCATGCCATACGCTGCGCCACGCCCATGTCCGACATGCAGACTTGAGGTTGGGTTGGCAGAGACAAACTCGACTTGGATTTTCTTAGCTGCATTGGCTTGGCTACGACCATAGTCATTTTTTTGTGCTTGGATTTGATCAAGCACTGCAAAGCGTTGGTCTGCATTTAAAAAGAAGTTAATAAAACCTGGACCTGCAATTTCTGCTTTGGTAATGTCAGCCACTTCTGGGAGGGCTGCCAAGATTTTTTCAGCAAGATCGCGTGGTTTCATGCCAGCCGCTTTTGAGCCGATCATGGCAATATTTGAAGCAAAGTCTCCGTGACTTCGGTCTTTGGTACGGGTTAAATGGCTCGTGTTGGTCCAATCGGAAGGAAGTACATCTTGCTGTTGCAGGGTTTGTACCGCATGATCGAGAGCTGCTTGTATTGCCGTATTCATAGTTACCGAAAATAAATGTCGCGGAAAAACGAACAATATAGCAAACTTTATCGGCTTAGGGGGAGTGGGATTGATCTGGAATTAACATATTCCTATAAAACTTTTTAAGTTCACGCTTTGGAGTTGTGTATTGAAGATGCTATACCTTTGATAGATATAGCATCTTGTTGTTTCAGTCTTCTAAAATCTGTTCTAATAATTCATCACTTGGTGCAAAATAATAAGCACCATCAATTGCAGTGGTAAAGTGCAATAAACGGTCATGAATACCATCACCTGTGGTGCCAAACATGCGTTTCAGCATTTCATCGATAATGCTTAAATTGTTGGTGTAGGCAACAAAGAATAAGCCTTGCTCGCCTTTACCATCGCCATAAGGCAAGCTGTGGCGCAAGATTTCCATTTCCTCACCTTCATCATCTTCCACGACGGTACGGGCAACATGCGAGTTCTTTGGTTTGATGTCATCATCCAGTTCAATCGATTCCAGTTTGGTCCGACCAAACACATGCTCTTGCGCATCAACTTTGAGTTGCTGCCATTTTGCTAGATCATGGATATAGCGTTGGGCAAAGATAAAGCTGCCATCAGCAAACGCCTCTGCCTCTTCGGGGAGTAGAGCGGTTTCAGCACGGTCGTCAGGGAACTGTGGGTTTTCAGTGCCATCAATGAAGCCAGTCATATCACGGCCGTCAAAGAAACGGAAACATGCGCGTTCGTCCAAGACCTCTACTTTATTCTGGATACCACTAAAGAAGGCTTGGCTCATGGCAAAGCAGATATCAGCGCGGGCACTGGCAATATGAATAAATACATCAGCGGGTACCACGGGCATCTGAAACGCACCCTGTTGTGGGTCGAGTTGCTTAAAGCCCTCAGGGGTTTGGGTATAAAGTTGTGCCCACAGTTCAGGACCAAATGCGATCGCTGTTTTGATTTGGTCATTCGGGTGTTGCGTGATCAAGCGGTCACGCGTCGAAAGTAGTGATTCAATCTGTTGTTTTAATTCAGCAATGCTTAAATCTTTTAAACGTAAAACAATAAAGCGAGCATGGTCGGAAGGTAATGGAAGAATGACAGATTGCGCAGTCATTAAAATCTCCTTAGTTATTTTTAAGGGGCAAAAAGAATAATTGTGCCTGATGTTATGAGGGCTGAGTAGCTTATTTGTTAAATTTTCTTGCCTAAAATATCATCGCGAGGCATTGATAAAACGGTATAATTCACCTTTTATGGTTCGACGTTGTTGCTATGGCTGTGCAGGTTTGGTTTGCTTTTATGTTGGCGTGCTGGGTGATTAGTGTCTCACCAGGAGCTGGCGCAATTGCCTCAATGTCGAGTGGGCTGAACTATGGTTTTCGACATGGTTATTGGAATGCGATTGGTTTGCAAGTCGCGTTGATCATTCAAATCATGATTGTTGCAGCGGGTGTTGGCGTCCTGTTTGCGACCACCCCTTGGGCTTTTCAGGTGGTAAAATGGTTTGGGGTGATCTATTTACTGTACTTGGCTTATACACAGTGGAAAGCACCGATTCAGCACATTGAGCTTCAACAGGAGCAGAATGATAAATCTGCCTTGGCTTTGGTGTTTAAAGGCTTTGTGGTGAATATGAGCAACCCCAAAGCAATCGTGTTTTTATTGGCTGTTTTGCCACAGTTTTTGGACTTGAATCGACCGCAATGGCTGCAATACTTCATCATGGCGATGACGATGGTGACGATTGATCTGATTGTCATGGCGGGCTATACCGGACTGGCATCGAAAGTATTGAGGCTGCTTCGCTCGCCGACACAGCAAAAATACCTAAATCGTGGTTTTGCGGTGATGTTTAGTTGTGCAGCCTTATTATTGAGTGCGATTCAGCAATCGGCCTAAACCTCGTTAGGCAGATTGTGACTGGCTTTTGAGTTTCTGTACGATAAAAATGGCAGCAAAACACAGTGCCATGCATAACACAATGCTTAAGCCAGTTGAAATATTCAACGCAGCACTTGACCATAAACCAACCGTAACGCCGAATTGTGCCAACACAAATGCCCAAACCACCATCTGTTTGGGAGAGTGCGCCAATAAGCGTGCGCTGAGTGCTGGAATCACCAGTAAAGCGCCCATCAATAATGAACCCACCGCACGTAAAGCCAGTACCGTAAACAATGCCAACAACAACATAAAGATCAGGCGTTGCCAATTGGCACTGACACCCTCACTCATGGCGATATCTGGATCAATCGCAATTTGAATCTGTGCTGACCAAGAGCGATACAATACGATCAAGGCTGCAATGATGACCACGGCAAACATCGGTAAATCAGACCATTCGATACTGAGTAAATCACCGAATAAATAGCTGAGCAATTCTGGACGCAAACTTGGCACTTGTTGAATTAACAGCAAGCCTGAGCAGAGTAAGGTCGCTGAGCTTAACGCGAGCAGCGCATCATTGGGTAGCCTTGAATCATGCAGTACCCACAGCAGCGCCACCAATAACAGGGCCAGACAGGCAACACCCAACCAGAATGGCAAATTCAGAATACCTGCAACCGCGACACCGAGTAAGGTGCCGTGTGCCATGGTATCGGCAAAAAAAGACATTCTGCGCCACAACATCAGGCAACCGAGTGGAGCGGTCAGGAAAACCAGCAATGACCCCATGATCCAAGCAGGTAGGAGGAGTTGTAACCATTCCATCATGGCTTAGACCTTTGGCTCTGGGTGAATGTGTGGACGAGGATCGTGCGAACATGGTTCGGCATGATCACTATGCCCACAGTGGTTGTGATGGTGTTGATAGAACATCCGTTGGGTGCCAAAAATGGCTTGGTATTCGGGATGTTGTTGAATACTTTCAGGCAAACCGCTGCAACAGATATGTTTGTTGAGGCAAACCACACGATGCGTACCTTGCATGACCCATTGTAAATCATGAGATACCATCAGGACGGCACATCCATAGCGTTCAGGTAAGCTGCGTACATATTCATACAGCTCAGCTTCGGATTGGATGTCCAGACCTTGCATCGGTTCATCCAAGACTAAAATGTCAGGCTGACGTAATAAAGCACGTGCCAGTAAAACCCGTTGCCGTTCACCACCTGAGAGCTGCTGTACTTTGGATGCCTGTAATTTTTGGATGCCCGTGTCGCTGATAATCTCTGCACGTAAATCGGCGCTGCAGATTTCAAGATCCAGTAAATCTTGTACTCGTAGAGGCAGACTGGCAGAAGGATTAAATTTCTGCGGCACATAGGCCAGTTTTAATTTTTTTGAAAAATGCACCTTGCCTTTATTCGGTGACATGATGCCAAGTAATACTTTAATTAAGGTTGATTTGCCTGCACCATTGGGACCAATCAGCGTCACAATCTCTTTTGCCTGCAAAGCAAAATCTACATTTCTCAAAATATCCCGTTCGTCACGTCGAACCGAGATTTTCTCCAACTGTATAAGCGGAGTGTTTACTGGCGGGTGCTGCACTGATGACATTTTCCAGAAATTTCAATAATGCTGTGTTGCGCTAAAAACTGGTCTGAGGCGGCAAGTTGGTCGAGTTGTTGAATCAAGCCTTGCGCAGAAGCCTCTTTGACAGAATGACATTCCGTACAGATCAGAAAAGCAGCTTGATGTCCTTCACGTGGATGACAACAAGGAATATAGGCATTGATCGAGGTTAGTCTGTGAATGAGGCCTTTTTCTAATAAAAAGTCTAAACTGCGGTATACCGTCGGTGGGGCAGCAGGGCGGTCTGCTTGACCTTTGATTTTCGCCAATAAATCATAAGCACCCATCGGGCCAGAGGCATTTAAAATGAGTTCAAGCACTTCTTTACGCAAAGGTGTCAGACGAGCGCCAGTCGCAGTACATAATAGTTCTGCTTCAGCAAGTCGCGCTTTAATATCGTGATGACCGTGAACACCATGTAAAGCATTGTCATGTTCATGTGAACAAGAACTCATAGATTGACCTCATTGTTTTTGTAGAACCTATTGATCTTTTACCGCGTCATAAAGGCTTATGACCTTCCAATAGACTCGCTATCATAACACGCAATTCAGGATAACTATCTATATATAGTTAAAGCCACATCTGTTCAGGCGACGAATCTCAAAAAATAGACATAGGCATTTTTTAACTTTTGTTATATTATAACATGCTTCGCTTTTTGAGTAATGCTGTGATGTCTCGCCTAATTGTTTTTGTCTTGTTTTCGATGTTAAGCACATGGGGCTGGACACAAAGCTTGGTGGTTTCAACACATCCAATTTATTTGATTGCCAAACAAGTGACAGACGGGGTGGAACAGCCTGTTTTGTTATTGAAAGATCAAAGTGGGCATGATGTGCAACTCACACCCGCTCATCGTAAAGCGATTCAAGAGGCTTCCTTGGTGATTTGGCTGGGTAAAGCACATGAAGCACCCTTAGAAAAAATGCTGAGCCAAAACCGTAAAGCGATTGCTTTATTGGATTCAGGCATTTTAACCGCTTTGCCACTACGTAATTTACGTGGTGTATCTATGGCCAACACCGTAGATAGTCATGTGTGGTTAGATCCGAATAATGCGGTTCGGATTGCTTTCTTTATTGCAACTTTGCGTTCACAGCAATATCCAGAAAATAAAGCCAAATATATGGCCAACGCGAAAGAATTCTCACAGCAAATGTTGCAAGCTTCACAACAATATGAAAGCTCGAATAAAGCTAAAAACTATTGGTCTTATCATGATGCTTATCAGTATCTAGAACGTGCCTTAAACTTGAAATTTTCGGGCGCATTGACGGATGATCCACATATTGCCCCAACAGCAGCTCAAATTAAGTACTTAAGAGACAATCGTCCGCAAAATAAAATGTGTCTATTGGCCGAAACGACAGCAAGTGCCAGTCAGTACCAAAAAATGAACCCAGTAGTTTTCCAGTCGGTCGATGAAAGTATGCGTGGCGAAGACAATTTTGTAACAGCGTGGCAAAAATTGGCTTCAAAAACCGATAAATGCGTAATAAGTGCACAAAATTGATCAAAAAAATAAAAATCAATTGACTCTATCGTCAAAAAATATGGTAACGAAAAAAGCAGACTTAAGTCGAGAAAAGATTGCATGTTCAGGGGTGTAACTCTATAATGCCTGCGATTCGAAACGATCATGATTAAAACTTGTCAAGCAGTTCTGCTGTAAGTGGGTAAAAAATGAGCCAAACTAGTCGCATGATTGACCGACGATTAGCAAAAGCTTTGGTCTTCTTACAAGCATGTATGATTCCTGTTGCCGCTTTGCTGGCATGGGCAATGAAAGATACAACTGCTGCTTTGAGTGCTGCGCTTGGGGCTTTGGTATGTTGGTTGGCACATTGTTATTTTGCTTGGCAGTCGTTTAGAACGGCAGGCGCAAGAGCATCAAAACAAGTCATGCTGAATATGTACCGAGGAATGCTCGGTAAGTTTGCGATTGTGATCGTGGGTTTTATATTAATTTTGAGCAATGTTAAACCGTTGTCACCGGTTGCATTGTTTTGTGGATTTATTCTCGTACAAGCGATGTCGTGGGTCGCACCATTTTGGGTGGCGCGTCTACAAAAACGAGAATAAGGCACATTTTGAGATTTTTGGAAGTAGAGGCGGGATCTTTGCCATCCGCTTGATTCGTTTCTACTTCTTTTTAATGATTGACATTGACCAGGTGTGATTTATGGCTGCTGAAGAACATGCCCTGACTTCGACCGAGTATATCAAGCATCACTTGACCAATATGACCTATGGCAAAATGCCTGACGGTACATGGAAATTGGCTGAGACTGCTGAAGAAGCTCATTCGATGGGGTTCACTGCAATTCACTTGGATTCAATGGGTTGGTCTATCGGACTTGGTGTGATTTTCTGTTTGTTGTTTTGGACAGTTGCGAAAGCTGCGAATGCAGGTGTTCCAACTAAATTCCAATCAGCAATTGAAATGATTATCGAGTTTGTTGACTCAAGTGTTCGTGATACTTTCCACGGCAAATCACGCTTAATTGCACCCTTGGCATTAACCATTTTCGTGTGGATTTTCCTCATGAACGCAATGGACTTAATCCCAGTTGACTGGATTCCGTATACAGCTCAATTGATTGGTGCAAACGTATTTGGCATGGACCCTCACCACGTTTACTTCAAGGTTGTTCCTTCTACTGACCCGAACATTACCCTTGGTATGTCGTTGTCTGTATTTGTTCTCATCTTGTTCTATAGTATTCGCGAGAAAGGGATCGGCGGTTTCGTCGGTGAATTGGCACTTAACCCATTCAACCCAAGTAACCCAGTTGCAAAAGCGTTATTGATTCCAGTGAACTTAATTTTGGAATTAGTAACTTTCCTTGCTCGTCCAGTTTCGTTAGCTCTACGACTGTTCGGTAACATGTATGCGGGTGAGTTGATCTTCATCTTGATCGCATTATTGCCGTTCTGGATCCAGTGGGCGTTATCTGTGCCTTGGGCTATCTTCCACATTCTCGTAATCACGCTGCAAGCATTTATCTTTATGATGCTGACCATCGTTTACTTGAGCATGGCAAGCGAAAAGCATTAATGGTATTGCCTGATTGTCACCTGACAGTTGGGCTTAAATTTTAGTTTAATTTGGTAATAACCTAACCTCTGAGGAATTTTTCATGGAACTCACTTTAGGTCTAGTTGCAATTGCATCTGCTATCTTGATCGCTTTCGGTGCTTTAGGTACTGCGATTGGTTTCGGTCTTTTAGGCGGTCGCTTCTTAGAAGCTGTTGCTCGTCAACCAGAATTGGCTCCACAACTTCAAACTCGTATGTTCTTAATCGCGGGTCTTCTTGATGCTGTGCCTATGATCGGTGTTGGTATTGGCTTGTTCTTCATCTTCGCTAATCCATTTGTAGGTTAATAGCTTAATTCCTAAATCCACATATTGAGGAATAGCGAAATGAATATCAACCTCACATTGATTGGCCAAGCAATTGCATTTGCGATCTTTGTCGCATTCTGCATGAAGTTTGTATGGCCTCCACTAATCAATGCGATTAGTGAGCGTCAGCGTAAAATCGCTGATGGCTTAAATGCTGCTGAAAAAGCAAAAGCTGACCTTGCTGATGCGCAAGCACAAGTTAAGGCAGAATTAGATGCAGCAAAAGCACAAGCGGCTCAATTGATCGAACAAGCGAACCGTCGTGCAGCACAATTGATCGAAGAAGCGCGTACCCAAGCATCTGCTGAAGGTGAGCGTATTCGTCAACAGGCGAAAGAAACTGTTGATCAAGACATCAATTCTGCTCGCGAAGAATTACGTCAACAAGTTGCTGCTTTGGCAGTTGCTGGCGCAGAAAAAATTCTGAACCAACAAGTTGACGCAGAAGCTCATAATGCCATGCTGAATCAGCTGGCTGCTAAACTTTAAGCGAGGCGAATATGGCTGAACTCTTGACGTTAGCACGCCCGTACGCCAAAGCAGCATTTGCTTATGCATCTGAGCAGAATGCAACTGACGCTTGGTCAAATGCGTTACAACTGCTCAGTGCTGCGGTGCAAGACGAAGCATTTTCCGCTTATTTAAATCGCCCTGAGCTGACTCCTGCGGAACAAGTAGGTCTTTTTGCCAAGGTTTTAGGTGAAGATCAGTCTCAATCAGTGTCAAATTTCTTGACTTTGCTTGCAGACAACGATCGTTTGGTTTTATTGCCTGAAATCGCAGCAGAATACGAATTACTTAAATCGCAGAACAACAACACATTGGAAGTAGAGATTGAATCTGCTTTCCCAATGGATGCGACACAAGAGCATATTTTAGCTCACGCGCTTGAAAAGCGTTTTAACAGAACAGTTCATGTCTCTGTTAACGTTAATCCAGCGTTAATCGCAGGTGTTGTGATTCGTGCAGGCGACCAAGTGATAGATGACTCTGCGCTTAACAAGCTTGAAAAAATGCGGACTCGTCTTCTTGCCTAACAGCAATAAGACTGAACTTAAAAAAGATTGAGGAATAGCGCAATGCAACAACTGAATCCATCCGAGATCAGTGCGCTCATTAAACAGCGTATCGGCGATCTGGACACCAGCGCGACCGCGAAGAATGAAGGTACCATCGTCATGGTATCTGACGGTATCGTGCGTATTCACGGTCTTGCAGATGCAATGTACGGTGAAATGATCGAATTCGACGGCGGCTTATTTGGTATGGCACTGAACCTAGAACAGGATTCAGTGGGTGCCGTTGTTTTAGGTAACTACCTAAGCCTGCAAGAAGGTCAAAAAGCTCGTTGTACAGGTCGTGTATTAGAAGTTCCGGTTGGTCCTGAACTTCTTGGCCGTGTCGTAGATGCTTTGGGTAACCCAATTGATGGTAAAGGCCCGATTGATGCAAAACTAACTGATGCTGTTGAAAAAGTAGCACCAGGTGTAATTTGGCGTCAGTCTGTCGACGAACCTGTTCAAACTGGTTATAAATCAGTTGATACCATGATCCCTGTAGGTCGTGGTCAGCGTGAGTTGATTATTGGTGACCGTCAAACTGGTAAAACAGCAATGGCGATCGATGCGATCATCGCTCAGAAAAACTCTGGCATTAAATGTGTATATGTTGCGATTGGTCAAAAACAATCAACAATTGCAAACGTTGTACGTAAGCTAGAAGAAACTGGTGCTATGGCGTATACCACTGTTGTCGCAGCTGCGGCCGCTGATCCTGCAGCAATGCAGTATTTAGCTCCGTACTCTGGCTGTACAATGGGTGAATACTTCCGTGACCGCGGTGAAGATGCGTTAATCATTTATGATGATTTGTCTAAGCAAGCTGTTGCTTACCGTCAAATTTCATTATTGTTACGTCGTCCACCAGGTCGTGAAGCGTATCCAGGTGACGTATTCTATCTTCACTCGCGTCTTCTTGAACGTGCTTCGCGCGTTTCAGCTGATTATGTTGAGAAGTTCACGAACGGTGCAGTAACTGGTCAAACTGGTTCTTTAACTGCATTACCGATCATTGAAACTCAAGCTGGTGACGTATCTGCATTCGTACCAACCAACGTAATTTCGATTACTGACGGTCAGATCTTCTTAGAAACATCATTATTCAACGCAGGTATTCGTCCTGCTGTGAACGCGGGTATCTCGGTATCACGTGTTGGTGGTTCAGCTCAAACGAAGATCATCAAAAAATTGTCTGGTGGTATCCGTACCGCTCTAGCGCAATACCGTGAATTGGCTGCGTTTGCTCAGTTCGCTTCTGATCTTGATGAAGCAACGCGTAAGCAACTTGAGCATGGTCAACGTGTAACTGAGTTAATGAAGCAAAAACAATATGCTCCATACTCAATTGCTGACCAAGCTGTTTCTGTATATGCATCTAACGAAGGCTACATGGCTGACGTAGAAGTGAAGAAAATCGTAGACTTTGATGCTGCGTTAATCTCTTACTTCCGTTCTGAACATGCTGCGTTAATGCAACAGATCGATGAAACTGGTGATTACAACAAAGACATCGAAGCAGCGTTCAAAGCAGGTATTGAGAGCTTCAAAGCGACTCAAACTTACTAAGTTTATCTTTAGTTAAGTTTGGTTCACGGATCAACCTTCGGAAGCTCGAAAGAGCTTTCGAATACTAGGTTAAGCGTATGGCAAATTTAAAAGAAATTCGCGCCAAAGTAGCTAGTATCAAGAGCACGCAAAAGATTACTCGCGCGATGCAAATGGTAGCTGCTTCGAAAATGCGTCGTGCGCAAGAGCGCATGGCTCAGGGCCGTCCGTATGCCGATAATATGCGCCGTGTAATTGCTCACTTGGTCCAAGCAAACCCTGAATATAAACACCGTTATATGGTTGAACGCCCAGTTAAGCGCGTTGGCTATATCGTAGTGTCTTCAGATCGTGGTTTGGCAGGTGGCTTGAACATTAACTTGTTCAAGAAAGTTGTGCAGCATGTCAAAGCACAACAACAGCAGTCAATTGAAGTTGAATTTGCTTTGATTGGTCAAAAAGCGGTTTCGTTTTTTAAGAATTACGGCGGTAAAGTGCTTGGTGCAACGACCCAACTTGGCGATGCGCCGAGTTTGGAACAGTTAACAGGCTCAGTACAGGTTATGCTTGATGCATTTGATAAGGGCGAATTAGATCGTATCTACCTCGTGTCAAATGGCTTCGTCAATGCAATGACTCAGCAGCCTAAAGTTGAACAACTTGTTCCTTTAGCATCGGCAGAAGAAGGCGATGACCTCAACCGTACTTATGGTTGGGACTATCTCTACGAACCAGAAGCAGAAGAATTGTTAAATGGTTTGTTGGTTCGCTATATCGAGTCTATGGTTTATCAAGGTGTGATTGAAAACGTTGCATGTGAGCAGTCAGCTCGTATGGTCGCGATGAAAGCAGCGACAGACAACGCAGGACAATTGATTAAAGACCTACAGCTCATTTACAACAAGCTGCGTCAAGCCGCGATTACTCAGGAAATTTCCGAGATCGTTGGCGGTGCCGCTGCCGTTTAACATTATTAAGTTTGAATTGAGGAGACAGCAATGAGTAGCGGTCGTATCATTCAGATCATCGGCGCGGTTATCGACGTCGAGTTTGAGCGCAATAGCGTTCCTAAGATCTATGACGCTCTCCAAGTTGACGGTACTGAAACTACATTAGAAGTTCAGCAACAGCTTGGCGATGGTGTTGTTCGTACCATCGCAATGGGTTCTACAGAAGGTCTTAAACGTGGCCTAAATGTAACCAGCACAAATGCACCGATTTCTGTTCCAGTAGGTCCTGCTACGCTTGGTCGTATCATGGACGTTTTGGGTCGCCCAATTGATGAAGCGGGTCCTGTAGCGACTGAAGAGCGTTTGCCGATTCACCGTCAAGCACCTTCTTATGCTGAACAAGCAGCTTCGACTGATCTTTTAGAAACTGGTATTAAAGTCATCGACTTACTTTGCCCGTTCGCGAAAGGTGGTAAAGTTGGTCTGTTCGGTGGTGCCGGTGTTGGTAAAACCGTTAACATGATGGAGTTGATCAACAACATCGCGAAAGCTCACTCAGGTTTATCTGTGTTTGCTGGTGTTGGTGAGCGTACTCGTGAAGGTAACGACTTCTATCACGAAATGAAAGATTCTAACGTTCTTGACAAAGTAGCAATGGTCTACGGTCAGATGAACGAGCCACCAGGTAACCGTTTACGCGTAGCGTTGACTGGTTTGACCATGGCTGAATACTTCCGTGATCAAAAAGACGAAAATGGTAAAGGTCGTGACGTATTATTATTCGTCGACAACATCTACCGTTATACACTTGCAGGTACTGAAGTATCAGCATTGTTAGGTCGTATGCCATCTGCAGTAGGTTACCAACCGACACTTGCAGAGGAAATGGGTGTTCTTCAAGAGCGTATTACGTCGACTAAATCTGGTTCGATCACATCGATCCAAGCAGTATACGTACCTGCCGATGACTTAACAGATCCATCGCCTGCAACAACGTTTGCTCACTTAGATGCTACTGTTGTATTGAGCCGTGACATCGCATCTTCTGGTATTTATCCAGCGATCGATCCACTTGACTCAACTTCACGTCAGTTAGATCCATTGGTTGTTGGTGCTGAGCATTATGAAATTGCACGTTCTGTACAGAACGTATTGCAACGTTATAAAGAGCTTAAAGACATCATCGCAATCTTGGGTATGGACGAGTTAGCTGAAGAAGATAAATTGGTTGTTTACCGTGCGCGTAAAATCCAACGTTTCTTCTCTCAACCGTTCCACGTCGCTGAAGTATTTACGGGTGCGCCTGGTAAATTAGTACCACTTAAAGAAACGATTCGTGGCTTTAAAGGTCTATTAGCTGGTGAATACGACCACATTCCAGAACAAGCGTTCTATATGGTTGGTGGTATTGACGAAGTGATTGCTAAAGCCGAGAAACTTTAATTAGCAACTCTAATTTAAGGAGATTCTCATGGCGACGATGCAATGTGACGTTGTAAGTGTGAAAGAGTCGATTTACTCTGGACAAGTTACGATGTTAATCGCAAAAGGTGCGGGCGGTGAGCTTGGTATTTTACCAGGACATGCGCCACTCGTAACTTTACTCCAACCGGGTCCGATCCGTGTTCAGTTGGAAAATGGTACAGAAGAAATCGTGTATGTATCTGGCGGTGTGTTAGAAGTTCAGCCTCATGTTGTGACCGTGCTTGCAGATACTGCAATCCGTGCTGACAACTTAGATGAAGTGGCAATTATGGAAGCTCGTAAACAAGCTGAACAATTGCTCGCAAATCAAAAGAGTGATCTGGATTCTGCTGCTGCGCTTGCTTCGCTTGCAGAAACTGCAGCTCAGCTTGAAACGATTCGTAAAATCAAAAACCGCGCACTTTAATTATTGCAGGTTCGAGATTGAAAAAAGCCACCGTCAGGTGGCTTTTTTTATGATGAATCGAAAATTAGAATAAATGATCTTTAAGCATTTGAATCCGTTTTATCACCCAATACCAAGGTCGCCAGCTTGACCATATCCATTTGAATGCTATTAAACTGTTTCTCGATCTTGGCAAAATCAATTTTTGAAAGATCAGTTTGACCGTGTAATAAGGGCATATTTAACAGCTGTTGATTGGCAGCCAATAAGTTTTGACGAATTTGATCGACTTCATCACTTTTTAAATTCAAGGACAATAAAGCATCGTGCAGCTTATGCAGTTCTTGATTCAACTCACCCGTGGTGCTTTGTAGTTGTTGCACATTTTTATCTTGGATCGCCTGTTCCAAATTACTTTGTGATTGCTTGAGCAAGGTGACATAGTCATCGGTTTCAATCTGTAATTTGGCAATATCACGGGCGATATTCAACACATTGCCACGGCTTAGGGTTTGAGTGTCTGGAGGCGCTGCGGCTTCTAATTGCTCATCTTCGGTCTGGGTCAGGTTTTGTTCGACCTCAGCCGTTGATTCTGCTCCTTCATTGTCCTGAGGTGTTTGATCACAACCGGCCAGTATTAAAGCTGTGGCAAGTGTGGATACGGAAAGAATGGCTTTGATAGAGAATTTTTCCACCATGGCTGAACGACACCAGATTACAAGAAGAGGGTCACTATAATGAGAAACTATGGAGAAAAAACTGATTTTTGCAAATTAGCAACAGTTTGGATGAGGTACTGGAATTGAAAGCATTTTTTACTTTACATAGAAAAGAACAGATCAACTGCTCTTTTCTATTTGTTTAGCAAAATTATTTCGCTAATTCAGCTTCAATCGCATCGATGATACGTGCGTCATCGGCAGTGATATCCGGTGCAAAACGAGCAACAATTTCACCATTCTTATTCACCAAGAATTTTTCAAAATTCCATAACACTTCTGGTGGGTTATTTGGGGTTAAACCATAATCAACCAAGTCTTTCCACCATGGACCTTCACCAATACGCTCTGGAATAGCCTGCGTCAGGGTTTGATACAAGGCATGTTTGTCGTCGCCTGCAACCGAGATTTTGGCGAAAAGAGGGAAGTGCACATCATAATTCAGTGAACAGAACTGTTGAATCTCGTCATTGGTTCCTGGTTCTTGTTCTAAGAAGTTATTCGCTGGGAAGCCCAGAATTTCTAAGCCTTGGTCTTTCTTGGCTTGATACAGTTTTTCTAAACCTTCATATTGTGGTGTTAAACCACACTTTGATGCCACGTTAACGATAAGCAAAACTTTGCCTTGATATTGATCGAGATCGACTTCTTGACCTTGAATGTCCTTAACGGGAATGTGATAAACCGATTGGCTCATAAGATATGTCCTAATTTGTTGTTGTGACAAGACCTGTTTGTTTTAACTGCTATTGCGGTAGAGTGCAATGCTCTTGATATGAATCCATACAAATAATCAGAAAAACCAAGCCTTTATTTCAGAGAGAAGCATTTTTAAGTTGAATGGGGGTTTGTCCCGTATAGCGTTTAAAAAACTCAATAAAGCTGGAGCTGTGGTGATAGCCCAAAGCAAAAGACAACTGTTTAATGGTCATCCCTTGGCGGATTTGGTTGATGGCAAAAATAATCTTGGCGCGATTACGCCATTCTGACAGCGACAGTTGTAACTCTTGTTGACTCAGACGTAGAACGTGCCGCTCGCTCACCGTAAAATTCTGTAATACCTGCTGTAAACTGCTATTAAATAATTCAGGATCAGACAGCTTTTCTAAGATTGGCGCTAAAATCGGGTGGCTGCTTTGGGGCAAATAATGTGAATAGGCAGGTGCCTGCTTGAGTTGATCGAATAAAACTTGAAGCAGGTGTTCAAGGTATTCAGGTGCAGTAACCTGTTTTTGCTGCTCTAAGATTTGCAGCACTAAGACCCGAAAAAACGGTTCAATACTAAAACAGCGACAACTATCCCCTAAAAAATCACCAAACTTAGGATGCAGACGAATACAGATATAGTGAATTTCGTGCTCAACGGGCAATGATTGATGTTCGGTTCGTGGCGGTAACCACAACCCATAACTCGGTGGTGAGAGGTAGTATTGACCTTCAATATCAAATTCTAAAGTCCCATTCAAACTAAAATTGAAATCACCCCAAAGTGAAGAATGCGGTGTGACAATATCATCCTTTTGATATAGAAATTCATGGACTTCTATACCGTGTAAAAAGGGAAATTGTTCAGCAACATCATGCTTCATTTGAGGGGCCCATTTTAGTTTTCGTAGGTCACTTTAGGATTGTTTAGGCCTTTGGCCAAAGTAAAGATACTAATCAATGCCAAGGCAACAAAACTGATTACACCATAAATTAAGATATTTTCATTGAAATGATCAACCACATAACCACCGAGTAGTGAACCTGTGGCAATCATCACTTGGAACATCCCCACGAATAGAGGCATGCCTTTTTCCACCGCGTGAGGTGCATGCACAAACATCCAAATATTGGCTGAGGTCGGGAAAGCACCAAAAGCGAAGCCCCATAAAGCAGTCAATACAATTGCCCCAAACTGGTGAGTCGCGAAAATTGGGAAGCCGAAGAATACGATGGCAAAACAGATCCCAACAAAGGCGAGGGTATAGCGCACATTTAAATTGCCGCTATAGCCAGCAAAGGCATTACCAAAAATACCTGCAATACCATACAGTAACAGTAATGAACCAATGGTGGTGCCATCAAAGCCAGCAATATTCTTAAAGAACGGTGCTAAATAGCTATAGGCACAGAAGTGAGCAAGACCAATTAACAGAACAATCAGCATCCCACTACGTGCTTTGGGGGTACGGAGTAAGGCCGGTAGGTCACGTAAATGAATGGCTGACTCAGGTTTCAGCGCAGGTAAGAAAATCAGTTGCAGCACCAACACGACCAAACCGATTGCAGCGGTAATTCCAAAGGCACTGCGCCAACCATAGAATTCACTGAGCCAAGTGCCGATTGGAACCCCTAAAACAGTGGCAAAGGTCACCCCAGCCATCACAATGGCGGTCGCTTTGGCAATGGGTAAATGTGCTGGTGCAAGTTTGCCACTGAGCGCGATGGCGGTGGCCCAGAAACCACCAATTGAAATCCCGAGTACCAAACGGCTGAGCAATAATACATTGAAGCTATCTGCAAAAGCGGTAATGGTATTGGCAATCACCATAATTGCAGTCAACAGGATCAACACATAGCGACGATCCAGCTGTTTCACGGAAATTGGTAGTAAGGGTGCGGCAATCGCAGCCATCACCCCAGGTAGGGTAATGATTAAGCCTGCAGTCCCGACGGAAATATTTAAGTCCGCCGCGACACTATTGAGGACGCCCACAGGTAAGAATTCACTGGTAACTAATGCAAAGGCAGCAACAGCGACAGCTAAAATTGCATACCAGCTTCCTTGTGTGGTTTCAGTGGGTCGTGTGTCTGAAGAGGTGGATTGTTCCATAAGAATTTCCTTATTTGTCAGTTGGATGACAAAAGGGTGGAGAATAAATTAAATTTTTATAACGATCGCTATAAAATAAAATAGTAGATAAATATAACGCCGTCAAATATTTTTATAGTGATCATTATGAAAATATCTGTAAGGCTTATTATAAATTTGTATGGTTGGGATCATTGGTACTGGAACAGAAAGCGATCCATACGGTCGCCTTAACTTGTTGTTGTATAGCAGCGACCATTGATCACAGATGAAGCCCATCTCAACCTAAAATAGCTGTGTCGGTCATCTCGACTTGTATCATTGCTTTTGATCATGGCTTTTGGGATTGTTCAGACCGCGTGCCAGTGTAAAGATCAACACCAGAGAACAGAGGACCAATGGCAGCATGGCGAAAAATAACACCGTACCATTAAAATAATCCACGATAATGCCGCCAAACATACTGCCCAACGCAATCAGGATTAAAAAGGTCAATGTCACCATTGGCATACCTTTTTCAACAGCTTCAGGGGCATGGGTAAACATCCAGATGTTGACTGCGGTTGGGATAATGCCATAAGCGAAGCCCCATAAAGCCGTCAATATGATTGCAGAGCTGACCTGTGCTCCAGACAGCGGCAGGAACAAAAAAGCAAAGAAGAAGGTAATACCACTGACTGCGAAGGTATAACGAATATTCTTCTGACCCAGATAGCCTGCAAAAATATTGCCAAAAATCCCTGCAATCCCATAGACCAGCAGTAAGCGACTAATCAAACCGTCAGAGAAGTCCAATTGATGCTTAAAAAAGGCAGAAAAATAACTATACGCCGCAAAATGTGCAAAACCCATAAAAATAAAGATGATCAAGCCTTTACGTGCAGCAGGATGTTGCAATAGGATCGGGAGTTCTTTCCAGCGTAGCGAAGAAGCTGGCTTGAGCTGAGGCAGATATAGATACTGGAAGATAAACAGAACTATCCCCATCAATGAAATCGCCGTGAAAGAGGTTTGCCAACCATTATACTGAGCCAACCATGTGCCCATCGGAACACCCAATACACTGGCCAAGGTGACGCCGAAGGCCACCCAAGCCGTTGCCTTGGCAATCGGTAAATGAGGTGGCGCAAGACGACCGCTTAAGGCAACCGCAGTGGCCCAGAATCCGCCAACGGCAACGCCCAAAATGATACGTCCGACTAACAGCAGGATAAAGTTAGGCGCAAATGCTGTAAGCAGATTGGCAACAATCATCAGCAGCGTGAGCATCAGTAATAGAGTACGCCGATCCAGTGTCTTTGCCGAAATTGGAATCAGCACTGCAGCAAACATGCCGACGATTGCGGTCAATGAAACGGTTAGACCTGCTGTTCCTACAGAGACTTGAAAGTCCCGTGCGATGTCATTGAGTACACCAATCGCAAGAAACTCACCTGTGACCAAGGCAAAGGCGCTGAAGGTAACAGAGAGCAATGCGAGCCAGTTTCCTTGCGAACGGTTTGACTCCAGTGAGCTGATGTCAGTTGCAGATGGATTTTCCATAAAAATTCCCTTTATTGTTAGTTAGATAACAATAAAATTGAAAAATATTAATTTTTTATAACGATCGATATAAAATAAAATAGTTGATTAATGTTGCTGCGTCAATTAATTTGATAGTGATCGTTATGAAAATACCTGTGACTATTATGACAAATGCACCTGATCCTCTGCCAACACCCTGTGATGACAGCTTGAAAAAGAAGCGTGGTCGTCCGAAGTGTTTTGACGAGCAGCAGGCTTTGGAAAAAGCCATGTTGTTATTTTGGGAGCATGGTTATGAAGCCACGTCGATCAGTGATTTAACACAAGCGTTAGAGCTGACTGCGCCAAGCTTATATAGTAGCTTTGGTGATAAAGCGGGGCTGTTTTATAAATGCATCGATTATTATTTGGCGCATGAAGCTTGTCCGATTGTGCCTATTTTTTTAGAAGCCAAAACCGCCAAAGTTGCATTTGAGCTTTATTTATATGACAACGTCAAACGTTTAGCGCAACCCAATAAACCAGCAGGCTGTATGTTGGTGGTTGCCACCATGAACTGCTCGGACAATGCACAGGCGGTGCAACACAACATTCTGGAAAAGCGTTTGCAGACCAAGAAAAAACTGTTTGAGCGTTTAGAGCAGGGGGTTGCCAACGGGGATTTGCCAGCAACAGCGCCTTTACAAGAAATGACAGACTTCTATGCAACGGTTGTGCAAGGTTTGACTATTCAGGCACGAGATGGGGCAACGGTTGAACAATTGCATAAAGTGGTTGAACATGCGATGCGTGCTTGGGAGCTATTCTAAGCAGTGATGTCGTGACTGCGATATAAATGTCTGAAATACGATATTTCAATTATTTTGGACATCTACCACAATACTCCCATTGCTGAGATATGGTGAGGAAATGATGGGTCAGTTAAGTAAATACCAGAAATGGGCTTTTGTTTTGCCCTTGATTGCGGTATTGATTTGGTCGCTGAATATTGCCGTGACCCGCTATGTGGCGGACTATATTTCACCTGTTAGTATCAGTTTTTATCGCTGGTTTGTTGCCTTTCTTATTTTAACCCCGTTTATGCTACCGAAAGTATGGAAACAGCGCAGTTTAATTGTGCCATACCTGCCTAAATTAGCGGTGTTGAGTGCTTTTGGGATGGTGTTGTATCAAGGTCTTTCTTATACCGCAGCGCATTATACCACCGCAACCAATATGGGCATTGTGAATGCCTTTGTCCCGATATTTACCATTTTTATCTCTTATTTCATTTTAAAAGATGCACCAAACCGTTTTGCGATTTTTGGCAGTCTGTTGTCCTTTGCTGGCTTGATCTATGTCATGAGCCAAGGGCATATTTCCAGTTTGTTTGCACAGGGCGGACATTGGGGCGATGCGGTGATGGTACTCGCTGTCGGGTTCTATGCCTTTTATGGGGTTTTTCTAAAAAAATGGCAGCTGCAATTGCCATTGCTGACCAGTCTATATGTACAAATTGCGTTTGCATTGTTGTATCACCTCCCATTCTTGCTCTGGTTTGGCCTAGATGGGATTAATGCTGAAAATGCAGCCAGTGTTTTCTATGCAGGGGTGTTTCCATCGCTGATTGCACCTTTATTATGGATGGTGGCGGTACAGGCGATTGGCCCAAACCGTACCAGTATTTTTATGAATTTAATGCCTGTATTTACCGCAATTATTGCCAGCCTGTGGTTGTCGGAACATTGGACTGTTTATCACAGCATTGGTGGGATCATGATTCTGATCGGTATTGTCATGGCACAGAAGAAAACTCCTGCAAAGGTAGCGCAGTTACTTCGGAATTAGAAATACGATTTTGAAGCAGGTGTGGGTCCTAGATGTTCCACACTTGTGCAAAATAATTATCACGATCAAGAAATTACTTTTTGGAGCGATTATTGCGCCGTAAGAGAAAGTAGCGGTTGCTAAAAAATTTTATTTTAACAATTTGATTATTATGAATTTTATTTTTAATTTAAAGAATGATCTATTTTAATTTTTGTATAACCTTTATTTAAAAATGATCAATTAAAAATATTAAACTGAATGTTGGCGCAAACGTTGCATTTTACCTCTATGTATTCTGGAAAATAGATCATTGTGATTCGAGCAATTTTATTTTCTGGCGTTTATACCATAACAAAATTGGGGTAATGCGATGCCTATTGAAATGAACAAAAATCCAAATACGTTACACGATCAAAGCCCGCAGGGTTTATTTTCAAAATTATTCTCAAAATTTAAAAAGACCGCATTTTGTGCGGCTAGTAGTGGTTTACTCACCGTAGGGGCTCTATCGACAACAGCAACAATGGTGACTGCAGCTTATGCGGCTGATCCACTCAAAGCAGCTTTTGTTTATATTGGTCCGCCAGGTGATCATGGCTGGACATATGCACATGACCAATCTCGCATTCGCACCGAAAAAGATCTGAAAGGAGCAGTAAAAACGACCTTTGTTGCCAATGTGCCTGAAACAGGAGATGCGGAGCGAGTATTTCGTAATCTAGCACAGCAAGGCAATAAAGTGATCTTCGGAACGTCATTTGGCTATATGAATGCGATGGAAAAAGTTTCACGTACTTATCCGAATACCGTATTTATGCATGCGACGGGCTATAAGTCTGGTAAGAATATGGGTAACTACAATATCCGTACCTATCAAGGGGCGTATTTAATGGGTGTATTGGCGGGAAGCAAAAGTAAGACCAATAAAATTGGCTTTGTTGGTTCTTATCCCATTCCAGAAGTAGTGCGTAATATCAATGCATTTACCATTGGCGCGCGTAGTGTTAATCCAAAAATCACGACACAGGTGGTTTGGGTTAGTTCATGGTTTGATCCGGGTAAAGAACGTGATGCCGCATTGGCTTTGATTTCACAAGGCTGTGATGTGTTATTACAAAATACTGATTCGCCAGCAGTTGTTCAGGCAGCCAAACAAAAAGGTGTTTGGGGATTAGGTTGGAACTCAGATATGGGTAAATTTGGTGGCGATGCACAATTGGGTGCTGCGGTACTACATTGGGATCCGATTTACGACAAAGTGCTAAAAGATGTTGCTGCGAAAAAATGGAGAAATGCACCGATCTACTATGGTGTTAAAGAAGGTACGATCAATGTTGAAAATATTGGAACAGCGGTCTCTGCGGATGCCAAAAAGATGGTATTAGCTCGTCGTGATGCGATTAAAGCAGGCAAATTGAATCCATTTGCAGGCCCTTTATATACACAGGTAGGTAAAGAATTTGTCAAGGCGGGCAGTGTTTATACCGAAGCGCAACTCGACAAAATGAACTTCTATGTACAAGGTGTGCAAGGTGTATTGCCAAAATAAAAATTGGCTAAAGTGGTTTAAGTTATATTGAGGAAAATGGGCATGATTACAGGTCAATGGATTCCGTTAGTGCCTTCTATACTGATCGAAACAGGTGAGGTAGAGCAGGTTCTGGTGAGGGATAAAGATGTTGCTGTCTGGCGTTCCATGCAGGGTCATGTTCAAATCTGGGAAAACCGTTGTCCACATCGTAGTGTGCGTTTAAGTTTGGGGCAGGTACAGGGTGAAAGTCTGGTCTGTGCCTATCACGGTTGGCAGTTTGCCGCAGAAGATGGGCATTGTCAGCGTATTCCTGCTCAGCCTGAACAGCGCGCACCGAAAAGTGTATGTGCAAGATCTTATGCAGTCATGGAAAATTCAGGCCTGATTTGGTATGGCGAAGATGCTTTACCTGACATTGATCCTTTATTTGAGGAAATACAATTAGTCTATGCAGGGTCTGTCACTATCTCGGTCACACTGTCTCAAGTACAAGATTACTTATTGGCAGCGGGTTTGACTGAATGCGCTATGCACAATGGATTGAGTTGGCGAGATGATGCAGATCGTACATTGCGTATTTATCTCACGCCGACACAGACCAATGTTGTGACGGTACATGCCATGCTATTGCAAAGCGCAAAGCCTACTCAATGTCATCCTTTATTAAAACAGATGCGAGAAAATCTGGAGTCGGAGAAACTCAGCCATGCCTAATACACAGCAGTATTCTCAGATGATTTCATCTAGTTTGATGGGTGAATGGATCGTGGTTGCTTCAGAGCAGGAATTCCTTCAGTGCCAGCAGATAAAAACATGTCTGGATGGACAAACTTTAAATATCCATCGAGATATCATCGATGGTGTCCATGTTTATCAGGTGAAGTTCGATTCACTCGAGGCAGATATGTTGAATTTGGCTGTGCAAGTGGCTTTTGGTTTTGTATGGTTATGTGTCGGAACTGAGAAAAAACCATTATTTCAGCTTGATGAATATGAAATTGTAGAAGCACGCCGTGTGCCATGTGGTGCTTACGGGGTACGCACATCACCATTACGTGGCATAGAAAATTTTCTGGATATGGCACATTTCCCGTATGTGCATACAGGTATTTTGGGAGCTGAACCAGAAACTGCAGTCAAACCCTATCACGTTGAATGGCGTGAAGATGTCGATGAAATCTGGGCAACGGAATGTTTTTTTACTCAACCACTTGCCGCACCGAGTTCACCTCAGCCGCAGGAAACTGAATATATCTATCGCGTTGCTTCCCCCTTAAACGCAATTTTATATAAAGTGAATACTGCGGCTAAGGGGATTATTCCTGCTGATGTAGTGTGTCTTTTCATTCAACCCCTGAGTGAAACTCATATTCGGGCGCATTTACTGATGATTTTGGATGATCAGACGAGCAGCATGACCGATATGGTTTTATTTCAACAGAAAATTTTTACTCAGGACAAACCGATTCTGGAAAATCATCTGCCTTTAAAACTTCCTTTGGAAAAACTGGAAATTCCGACAAAAGCTGATGCACTAGCGACCGCATATCGCAAATGGCTGATCACCAAGAATTGGAGCTATGGAGTACATAAAAGCATGCAAACGGAGCAAGTGGTATGAATGTGAATCTATCAACATTGCCTCTAAATCTTGCCGATGATCCATTATCGACAGATTGCTATAGTGTACGTTTGTTACTTGAGTTTTTACAACTTCCTTACCAGTCTGTATATGCAGATGTTGAGCAATTCGATAATAAATTTGAATCGCCAGTTTTATTAGATTCTTCTTCAAACATATCTGGGCTGATGTTCATCTTTCAATATTTAATTGAATTAACAGGAACACAATCCCAATGGATACCAGTTTATTTGTCATCGCAAATACAGGATTGGCATGATTTTAATGAGAAACTCAAACTGAGTTTGGCACAATTACGTCAGGCCAGTCTGACAATGGATCAATTTTTGACAGATGAAAAAAGATTATTTAAGCAGGCAGCGCAGCAGCTCCGTGAGCTGGATGATCATTTATGTGAGCAAACCATTTGCGGACACCGTTATTTATTGGGTGGGCAACTGACGGCGGCTGACTTGATTGTATTTCCTCAAGTTGCATTGGCTTGGGATGCGGGTGTAAGTTTGCTGCCTTTTTTACACATCCGTCGTTGGATCAATCATATTCGCCATCAACCAAAATTTATTCCGATGGCTGGTTTATTGGCTATCAACTGAGATAAATCGTAAAACTGTTTTTATTTTAATCATTGTGAATTGTTATGTCTTATTGTAGGTCAGAGACGGTATAAATTTTGCGTATAGACTCGGGTCATCTTAGATAAGGACGAATTGGTGATTCATCCAACAAATAAATGGGAAGCATTAGACGCACATTTGCTGCAAGTTTTATATGTGCTTTTAACAGAAAAAAGTGTCTCTAATGCAGCCAAACGACTGAATCAATCACAACCTGCCATTAGTACCGCTTTAAAAAAATTAAGGGAAATCACAGGTGATCAGCTTTTGGTACGTAGCCGCAACGGCATGACCCCTACTGAACGTGGTTTATCCTTACTCGAGCCAGTGAGTCAGGTATTAAGTCAGCTTGAATTAATTGCCACCCAACAAGTTAATTTTGACCCAGCACAATCGCGTCAGGTATTTAATCTAGCAGCATCAGATTATTTAAACCCCATCGCGATTGGTGAAATTCTTCGTAGGATTCATGTAGAAGCACCCCATTGCACGGTTATTATGCATTCCATGGGACATAATGTAGATTATGCACACGCATTGGAAAGTGGTATGTACGATGCGGTGATTGGGAACTGGCCACAGCCTCCTGAATACTTACGTCTTGCTCCATTGTTCGAGGATGAAGTGGTCTGTTTGCTGCGTAAGTCGCATCCTCTGGCGCATAAGACTCTGTCGGTGGATGATTATCTTAATGCTGATCATATTGCTCCAACACCTTATACCGTAGGACAACGTGGAGTCATCGATTTACATTTATCCAAAGAGCGCTTAAAACGTAATATTGTGGCATTTATTCCGTACTTTGGAATGATTCCTTATATGCTGCTACAACTTGACGCGATTTTTTCTGCTCCGCGCTCATTTTCTCGCCATTATAGTGCATTATTGCCTTTGACTATTTCCGATGTGCCAATCCAGTTTCCCAAAATTTCTTATTATCTACTTTGGCATGAACGTCAGCATCGTTCTCCGGAGTTTCGCTGGTTCAGAGAACTGGTGATTTCTGTTCTGAGAAACGATAGTCATGTGGTCAATTAACGAATATCTAACCTCATTCTCTCAATCACTTAAGCTTAAGCATAGGAAGATAACATTCATTTTCCTGCGCTGAATTCTGTCTGTGATTTCATGACATCGGTTCAAAAACAATCATTTTATTGTTTATATCTGTTTTAACATAAGCAACATTGCACTTTTTTAATATGCCAATCTTTGGTAGGAAATTTGCCTTTATCACAGGGTCAGATCGTTTTGCATTGGGGCAAACGTGATTTTTGAAAAGCCATCATTATGAGTCTTGAGATGAATATTGTGAGCTTTGATCTTGAGAAAATGATAAGGGGAAATGTGCAATGAACGTATTACAACAAGGTAATGCATTAAAAACGCTAATGACTGCTATGGCGACTATTCTGGGGGGAATTGGAGTCATGCAATCTGCACAGGCTGCCACATGGAGCGATACGTCTATTGGGTGGCGTTACGGATCACAATTTGCAGAACCGTATAAAAACGATTCAGATGACAGTCGTACGGATATCACCAAACAAATTTTTAACCTGACCTATGCTAGTGGTGATAAGTACGGTTCAAACTTCTTTAATGTCGATTTACTTCAGTCAGATGATGAACCGAATAGCACTCAATCCAATGATAAAGGGACTCAGGAAGCTTATGTGGTCATTCGTCGTTATCTGGATGCTGGCGCCATTACTAAGACAAATTTATCTGTACCGGGCTACATTCGTGGTGCAGGTTTAACGTTGGGGCTGGACTGGAACACTAAAAATGATAGTTATGGTTCAAAAAAACGTATGTGGGTAGTAGGGCCAACTATTCAATTTGATGTGCCGGGTTTTCTAGATTTTAGCGTATTGGCATTATTTGAAAGTAATGATCCTTCATCAGATACCCCGCGATTTGGGTATTCTTCGGGGCGTTACACCTATGACACTCATGCTGCTGCACAGTTTACATGGGGCATTCCAATTGGAAAAACACCGCTATCTTTTGAGGGATATGCACTTTGGATTGATTCAAAAGGAAAAAATGAGTCTGGTGGTGATACAAAAGCTGAAACCCATATTGATGCACGTGTGATGTATGACTTGAGCCCAGTTATTGGGTTAAAAGGCAGCAAGTTACGCGCAGGTGCAGGCTATGAGTATTGGAAAAATAAATTTGGCAATGACACCGATGGTTTTGCAGGAAAAGGTGCCACGGCCAGCACACCAATGGTTCGGGTTGACTATCATTTTTAAAAATATCGTGAATGATGCAGATAGAGCATAAATAGAAAATTTTACTTACGCTCCGTCTTTATGATCAATCGTTATTAAATTAAAAGAGACATCAAAAATGACATTAAATGATCAGGCAACAGCACAAGATCTGTTTTTCCTAAGAAGAACGTTTGAATTGGCAGAACAAACTAAATTGCAAGGCCGACATCCCTTTGCTGCAATTGTGGTGAATGCACAAGGCGAGATTGTCACTCAGGCAGGCAATAATTCATTACCTCCGACAGGTGATCCCACCCGTCATGCTGAAACTGTTGCAGCAGGGCAGGCCGCACGACTTTTGTCATTGGAACAGTTGCGTAATTGTACTTTATATACCAATGCTGAACCCTGTGCGATGTGTTCTGGTGCGATTTATTGGACTGGCATTGGTCGGGTCGTCTATGGCATGAGTGAAACACAACTCCTAGAAATTACAGGGAATCACCCAGAAAACCCGACGTTATCTTTACCTTGTCGTCAGGTATTTGCTAGTGGACAACGAGAAATAAGGGTCATTGGGCCGTGTTTGAGTGAAGAAGCAGCGCAAGCACATCAAGCGTTTTGGACTTAATTAAGTCACTAAACAGATTTTTTATTTAAATATTATTCACAAAATAAAGTGATTGCAGCATGGCATGTCCCTTGCTTCTCTCTAATCACATGAGCTAAAGAGATGACCTGATGGCTTTACCTACCGATAAAATCTCTGTTGATCCAGACTTGAATATGAGCACCAGCAGACCTGCACCTATCTTGCAGAAAAATCGTCTGGAGTTGATCAATATAACGAAACAGTATGGCAGTTTAGTGGCCAATGACCATATTAATTTACAGGTCGCACCCGGTGAAATCCATGCAGTATTGGGTGAAAACGGCGCAGGCAAAAGTACTCTGATGAAAATTATTTATGGGGCAGTCAAGGCCGATGAAGGAGAAATTGTTTGGAATGGTCGCTCTGTCGCTATTGAAAGTCCTGCTGCGGCCCGACATTTGGGAATCGGTATGGTGTATCAACATTTTTCTTTATTTGAAACATTGACGGTAGTGGAAAATATTGCACTGGGCTTGGATGAAAAATTTGATTTAAACGTATTATCCAAACGCGTCATTGAAGTCTCTGAAAAGTATGGATTACCCATTGATCCGAAAAGAACCGTTTATAGTTTATCGGTTGGAGAGCGACAACGTGTTGAAATTGTACGTTGTTTATTGCAAAACCCATCATTGTTAATTTTAGATGAACCCACTTCGGTACTCACACCTCAAGCAGTATTAATCTTGTTTGAAACGTTACGCCGTTTAGCCAGTGAAGGGGTATCAATTTTATATATCAGCCATAAACTCAATGAGATACAGAGCTTATGCGATTGCGCTACTATTTTACGGGGTGGAACCGTGACAGGAACTGCCATTCCTAAACAGGAAAGTACCGCAAGTCTGGCTAAGATGATGATTGGGCGTGATCTTCCTGCTTATCAACATCCTGTTTATGTGGGCGAGAGTAAGCCTATATTTGAAGTGAAACAGCTCAATGTTCAGGCACCTGATCTTTTTGGAACCTCGCTCGAACATATTCAGCTTAGTGTGAAAACAGGAGAGATTCTGGGTATTGCAGGTATTTCTGGAAATGGTCAAGCCGAACTGTTGATGGCCTTATCTGGTGAAATTACGACTGCAAAAGGCTGCGTAATGTTAGAGGGACGGGCGATCGGCCATTTAAATGCGGGGCAGCGCCGCGCACTGGGTTTTGGTTTTGTGCCTGAAGAGCGTTTGGGACGTGGTGCTATTCCCGCGATGAGTTTAACTCAAAATGCTTTACTGACCGCATTTCGGCAAGGTTTTGTGCGTTATGGATTGGTCAATTACGAAAAAGCGCGTCATTTTGCACAAGACTGTATTCAGAAATTTGCGGTAAAAGCCTCTGGAACGGCGACTGTCGCGCGTTCTTTGTCGGGTGGCAACCTACAAAAATTCATCGTAGGCCGTGAAATCCTGCAACAGCCTAAAGTTATGGTGGTGGCCCAACCCACTTGGGGGGTCGATGTCGGTGCAGCCGCCTTTATTCGTCAAACACTAATTGATCTGTCGCGTCAGGGTGCCGCCATTATTGTAATTTCTGAAGAATTGGAAGAATTATTTGAGATCAGTGATCGAATTGCTGTTCTGGCCGCAGGTCGCCTAAGTGAAGCTCAATCTGTGAATGAAACCAATGCTGAAACAATTGGTTTGATGATGTCCGGATTGTATCGGCAATCGCAAAGCCCATGCGTTTTAGACGCATCTGCTTAGGTCTATATCATTTGAACTGGGGTTACATATGCATTTACTCGAACCGCGTGATCATCCATCGATTTTAATGAAGTGGATCTCTCCCTTAATTGCTTTGGTGGCAACGTTCTCTATTGGCGGCCTATTATTTATGATTTTAGGGAAAAATCCGCTTGAAGCTTTTCAGGTGTTTTTTATTGAACCCTTATCCAGTTGGTATGGCTGGAGTGAGTTGATTATTAAAGCTAGCCCCTTAATTTTAATTGCATTAGGACTATCTATTGGATTTAAAGCCCGTATTTTTAATATCGGTGCTGAAGGTCAGCTTATTATGGGGGCAATTTTTGGGGGTGGTTTAGCCATTGCCTGTCAGGGAATCTCCGCATTTTGGATATTACCTTCTATGGTGATTGCTGGTGCAATTGGCGGAGCCTTATGGGGGGCTATTCCTGCATTACTAAAAACCCATTTTAATGCGCAAGAAACTCTAACCACATTAATGCTGAATTATATTGCGACATTTATTTTACTGTATTTGATTAACGGGCCGTGGAAAGATCCCGAAGGCATGAATTTTCCACAATCGGTTATGTTCGACGATGGAACTTTATTTCCTATTTTATTTGAAGGCACACGAATCAATACTGTGATTGGGGTGACCATTTTTGCAGTGTTGGCATTCTGGCTGTTTAGTAAACGCAGTTTTCTTGCATATAAGCTCGAAGTCGGTGGTCAAGCACCTGATGCTGCACGTTACGCGGGGTTTTCTGCAAAGCAGGCTATCTGGTTTAGTCTTATGATCTCAGGTTTTATGGCAGGTATTGCAGGCATTGGTGAGGTTGCAGGTCCGGTTGGACAACTCAATCCAAATATTTCTCCAGGTTATGGTTATGCCGCAATTATTGTGGCGTATTTGGGACGATTAAACCCGATCGGGATTGTTTTGTCAGGATTTTTGATGGCCTTGCTCTACATTGGCGGAGAAACCGCACAGCTAAATCTACAACTTCCTGCGGCAATTACAGGATTATTTCAGGGAATGTTGTTGTTTTTCTTATTGGCTGCGGATGCTTTCATCGAAAATCGCTATCGGTTTGGTCGGTCTAAAACAATGAAAAAGCATACCTTTCCCATTGTATCCACTGAAACAGCTTAGGAGTTAGACATGATTGATTTAGTTCCAATTTTGGCGGGTACTCTGGCCGCGGGCACACCCCTGATTTTTGCAGGAATGGGTGAGTTGGTTGCAGAGCGAACAGGGGTGATTAATCTGGGTGTTGAAGGCATGATGTTGATTGGTGCCGTTGCGGGTTTTGCTTTTTGTGCAAGCACAGGTCTAGGGCCTGCGGCAGGACTTTTGGCAGGGGCCATTGCTGGTGCGGGTGCTGCACTCATTTTTGCAATTTTGGCACTTTCGCTCGCAGCTAATCAGGCCGCTTGTGGGCTTGCGTTAACCATTTTCGGTGTGGGGTTATCCGCTTTCGTGGGGCAACATTTTGTCAGTAACAGTTTGGAGGGTTTAAAGGCACTGGATATTCCCGTCCTGTCGGAGATCCCTTTTATTGGACCGATTTTATTTCACCAAAATTATGTGGTGTATTTATCGATTTTATCTTTTTTTGTCATTTGGTGGATTTTGGCACAAACCAAGCTGGGTTTATTGCTTAAAGCGGTGGGCGAGTCACCAGAGTCAGCACATGCCATGGGTTATCCAGTATTGTTGATTCGTTACGGTGCCGTGTTGTTCGGTGGAGCAATGGCTGGAATAGGTGGGGCATTTTTATCTACGATATATACGCCATTATGGGTTGAAAATATGGTCGCAGGCCGTGGTTGGATTGCCATTGCACTAGTGGTATTTGCAGTCTGGAAACCTGCACGATTGATGGTCGGCGCGTATTTATTTGGTGGTGTCACCATTTTACAATTCCATGCGCAAGCGTTGGGTCTTGATCTGCCTGTTGAATTACAGGCTGCGTTGCCGTATGTGGCTACGATTTTAGTTCTGGTCTTGATTTCACGTGATAAAAAACTATTGCAAATGAACTTACCTGCATCATTGGGGAAATCCTTTATTCCTTAATGTTTTTATGATGATGAATAGATGAATCAGGTTGGATCATCTATTTATCATCAGAGTTTAAGCATCTAAAATTAAGATTTTAATTTTTTTTGCCGTGTCTTCTATATGATTTGCAAATATATTTTTAAGATTTATTAAATTTATGATCAAAAAAAAGCTGAATAAAAATATAAATATAATTTTATTGAAAATGCAGAACTGACAAAATTGGTACGCTTTTCACACTTTTTGTTAGATAAATATTATATTTGTATAAATGTGATTATTCCCTCATAATAGCAAACATAGCGAGATGATTCATTTGAGAATGAATAAGTTGCTTATCAAATTTGCGAACCCTCTGGATGTGATTATACACATCCTTTTTATGCTCAGTTATCCCTATATAACTGAGCTTTTTTTTGTCCGCTATTCACCTAATTAGGCGCGAACCACTTCACCCGTGAAGGCATTTAAAATGCGACTTGGTTCGCTACTCAACCCTAAATCTCCTTGTAGGTAATTTAAGTTATTACCAAAATAAGCCTGAGCATCTTGCAATCGTTGCGCGGGTGCAAGACCTGCTGGGTTGGCGCTGGTCGAAACAATAAAGCCGCCAAAGTGCTGACATAATGCCATGCATAGTGGATGCGTGGTGACTCGAACTGCGACCAAGGGATGTTGGCCTTTGATCCATGTTGGAATACTTTGATCAGCGGGAAGTAGCCACGTTGTGGCACGTTCTGTTTCAAGGCGATTCGACCACGTCGCAATCACTTGCTGACGGATTGTTGTGTCTAAGTCCTGCAATAAATGTTGTACTTGTTGTATATGGCCAGCCAATAAAATCACCCCTTTTTCAACTGGGCGATGTTTCAGTTCCAGAATTTCCTGAAATGCCTGCTCATTGAAGGGATCACAACCCAATCCCCAAACTGCTTCTGTCGGATAAGCTAGAACTTGTCCTTGTTTTAAAAGTTGAGCTGCTTCAGAAATAGAGGAAGTAATCATGGGATGTATGTGAAAACAGGAGAGAGTATGACTAGTTTAATGCATTGGGCGACAACGTAAATAGCGTCCTGCTTGTTGTAGACATAAACCCAGTAATTCCAATTCCATTAATTGGGCGGTTAGCTCTGCAATCGTGATTGGATGGCGCAGCGCCAGTTGATCCAAATCTTGTCCAATCCAGTCCAGACTCTGATACAACGCAATCAAATGTGCGGGCAGGCTTGGTGGAGGAGCAGTACTGGCTTCATCCGTTGGGTGTTGTTGGGCTTGCCATTGCGTCGGTAGCGCTAAATCTTCGATGACCTGTTCGGGATGATCGACCAGAATCGCACCTTCACGAATCAGTTGATGACAGCCTTGATGGTGTTCACTATAAATATGCCCTGGAATCGCAAAGACCATTTTACCTTGATTGGCTGCTTCATTCGCGGTGATGAGAGAACCACTTTTCAGTGCTGCCTCAACCACCAATACACCCAGACTCAGACCACTGACAATTCGATTGCGTCTGGGGAAGTGTTGTTGTAGGGGCATCGTGGTTGGTAGAAACTCAGTCACGATGGCCCCAGATTGGGTAATTTGCTGTGCCAGTTGTTTGTGCTGAGCAGGGTAGACGCTATCTAGACCTGTACCTGTCACTGCAATGGTTCGTTGATGTGCCAATCCACCTTGATGTGCGGCTTGATCAATCCCATGTGCCAAACCACTGCTGATATAAAAGCCTTTTTCACTTAAATAATAGGCAAAATCATAAGCGACTTGGCGTCCATGTGGACTCGGTTTACGGCTGCCGACCATAGCAATCTGTGGTTGTAATAAGGCCTGTGCCTGACCTTGTCCAAATAAAATGGGTGGACGATCTGCATATGGCAAGAGCTGAGTGGGATAACCCAGATCTTCTGGCGTTAAAATAAAATCACTATATTTACAGACTAGATCAAGCAATTGTTGGAATTGGTGTTGACCCTGAGGGCTTTGAAATTCGGCTAAACGTTTTAAGTGATTGGCGTGTAAGCCCAATTGTGACCATTCTGGGAAACGATGTGGTTGTATTGCTTGTTCACAGCCACCAAAGTGCTGCTGAATTTTGCTGAAACTCGACAACGAATGCTGAACCAAGTACCACACCAACACAGTGTGATAGTGATGAGGTGATAATTGATTCAACATAGGCATTTACTTAATCATCTAAACGAGGTGGCTTAATATCCGAACCAAGCTTGATCGGTAGCTCGCTTTCAAGGATATAGGCATAGCTGATACGATCAAAGCTCTTAAAGATCATGGCGCTACCTAGATATTGTCCAGGGAGTTTCACTTTCTCTTTGGTCTTCGGATCTCGGACCACTTCACCATCTTGATAGACACTGAACACTTGACCAATTTCAACGCCGTCTGCGGTGCCACGATCAACGGTGACCACGCCATTTTTGGCTGCTGTGCCAATTGAACCCATCACACGAATGATTTTACCGCCGTCTTTTACCTGATTAGCATCAATTGGGTAGAATAAGGTTGGTAGCATGGCATCCTGTTCAGCCATAACCCGATCGCCACGACGAACTTCACCGTTGTAACTATCGGTGAGTTCAACTGTAGTGATGTCATTTTCATTGCGAATGGCAACAGCCGAAGCCACTTGCGTCAGCTCAACCCCAAGATTCTGTTTCTTGCCATTTTGATCCAATACGATGTACGGTTCACCTTCACGGAATACGCCATAACGTTGACCGTTTTCAAGGCCTTTACCACGTACGTAAACACTTTGGCCTTTACCTGCAAGTACGCGGTTGTCTGTTGTACCCAAGATATAAGGGGTATTGGCAATCGCATCTGCGGGTAGAACTGAAGTACGTTCTAGCCATTGCTGAATATGAGCCAAGGGAATCACAGGAACGCTATTATTCAAGGCCTCAACACGTACTTGAGGACGTAAATTAGAAGTATTGCCTGTATAGCGGCGAATGATACCGTCACAACCATCACCTTCATCTTTACCGATTAAAGGTTTACCGTTCAAACTACAAAGTAGTAAGCGATCTCCAGGATAAATCCAGTGCGGATTTTTCACATGTTTATTGCTTGCCCAAATTTCTGGCCAGCGCCAAGGCTTACTTAAAAACTTCCCTGAGATATCCCAAAGCGTATCGCCTTTTTTCACCACATAAACATGTGGCGCACCGACTTTCACTGAAGGAGGACTGACATTTGGGCTTGCTGCATGGGCGAAATTCACGCTCATCCCCAAACCTGCACAAATTGCTGCAGCAATCAGTTGTTTTTTTAACCCCAAGGCATGAAATGAGTGTATGCCGTTTAAAACCTTTTTCATTATCATAATTCCTAAAAATTATGTGTGTAGTTGCGCTATAATAACGACTTTACACACAATTTTTTGATCAAGCATTCCCTTCAGTTGGTTTTTTGATCAATGGCATAAGTGAGGACGACAGTATGGCCTTATTACCTATTTTAAGT
Source organism: Acinetobacter proteolyticus (assembly GCF_000367945.1). Classification (GTDB taxonomy): domain Bacteria; phylum Pseudomonadota; class Gammaproteobacteria; order Pseudomonadales; family Moraxellaceae; genus Acinetobacter; species Acinetobacter proteolyticus. Next base: position 2,839,989 of record NZ_KB849179.1, on the reverse strand, counting down.
TTTCCTGATCCCCGCCTTCGTACCATTGCCAAGCCAGTCGAAGAAGTCACTGATGATATTCGTCAGCTTGCAGCAGATATGTTTGAAACCATGTACGAGGCACCGGGTATAGGCTTAGCGGCAACTCAGGTTGATCATCATATTCAGCTTATTGTTATGGACATCTCTGAAGAGAAAAACCAACCGATGGTGTTCATTAACCCCAAAGTCATTCCACTGACCGAAGATACGCAGCCTTATGAAGAAGGCTGTCTCTCTGTGCCTCAAATATACGACAAAGTTGAGCGTCCGTCACGCGTAAAAATCGAGGCAATTAACCTTGAAGGTCAAGCATTTGAGTTAGAAGCTGACGAACTTCTCGCTGTTTGTATCCAACATGAAATGGATCACTTAAATGGCAAACTTTTTGTCGACTATTTATCGCCATTAAAGCGTCAACGTGCACGTGAGAAAGTGGAAAAAGTGGTTCGCCAACGTGAAAAAGAAAAAGTAAGCGTCAAACGTTAAGCGATAGACACTTTTTAAAGATGCTCTCTTTGTTTCGTTGTGGCTTGCTGCTGGCTTTAACCGCGGTCTGTTTGCAGATTGCGGTTTTCTTGCAGCCGCTACTTCCGAAGCAATATCAAATCGCGCCTGTCTGTGAAACTATTACTCAGGCGTTGCTGTTGCCTAAGCTACAAGCTTCGCATAGCCATTCGGTCCATGCATCTCAGCATCACGAGCATCAGCTTGAACATGTTCAAGTATCGATGCCACAACATGATCATCACGATCCTAACCACCAATGTCAGTACTGTACGGTCTATGCCAATCTGGTCTTGCCGCCTGAATTGGGGGTGAAAGAGGTTCTGGTCCGTATCCAAATCCGTTTAGTTGCGTATCAACAAGCCTTTAAGCATGTTTATTTTGCACTGCAACGGTTATTCTTGTTGCCTCAAGGGCGGGCTCCGCCACTCTTTGCATAAATTAAAACTTTCTTTTCGTTAGGGTTTTTTGGAACTCTGACTCTGTTTTATCTATGTTTTAAGAGAGACCGATGATGGCTCAACCTAAATTTTTATTACAACCGCTGACGGTTGCGATCTTGGCTGCTTCAAATACCGCAATGGCGTGGGCAGAACCTGTTCAGCATGAGCAGGCACATGTCTCAATGGCACCGATTGTGGTCACTGCACAACAACCGAATGAGAGCAATGGTTTGGTGGTACAAGCTGATCCTAAGAAACCGATTCAACCCATCCCTGCGACAGATGGTGCCGACTATCTACAAAGTATTATGGGTTTTAACTCAATACAAAGTGGTGGCACCAATGGAGATGTGACCTTTCGTGGTATGTTTGGTTCCCGCATCAAGATTTTAACCGATGGTACGGAGAACCTTGGTGCATGTCCTGCTCGTATGGATGCACCGACCTCTTATATCTCTCCTGAAAGCTATGATCGTATTTCAGTGATCAAAGGGCCACAAACGGTTCAATATGCCAATACTGGTTCAGCAGCAACGGTGATCTTTGAACGTGAACCTGAAAAACTCACCCAAGACAAACCCTATCGTGGACAGGCGAGTGTATTGTGGGGTTCATTTGGGCGCTTAGATCAGAATGTTGAAGCGGCGATTGGAGACGAGAAAAAATATATCCGCTTAAATGCCAACCGCTCTGAATCGAATAGTTATCAAGACGGCGATGGCAATACCATCCCGTCTTCATGGGAACGTTGGAATGCCGATGTTGCATTGGGCTGGACCCCAGATGAAAATACTTGGTTGGAATTGACCGGTGGTAAAGCGGATGGTGAAGCTGAATATGCTGGGCGTGGTATGGATGGGGCACAATTTGCCCGTGAAAGTTTAGGTTTACGGTTTGAAAAGAAAAATGTCACTGATGTAATCAAGAAAATTGAAGCTCAGGTGAACTATAGCTATAACGACCATATTATGGATAACTATAGTTTGCGTACACCGCCATTGGTTGAAATGAGCCATGATGGCATGACCATGCTGATGCCAAACCCGATGGCCATGCAAGTGACACGCCGTACCTTGAACTCGCGTTTGGCCATGACGTCTGAATGGAATCAATGGAGTTTAATTACTGGAGTTGATTCTCAGTTCAATAAACATGGTGGCAGTATGTCATCGCCGACCATGCCATCGATGAATGTACCCTTCCGTCAGGATATGCGCTTCCAGTCTTATGGTGCTTTCGGTGAGTTGACTTATCAATTGAACCCGCAGAATAAGATTGTGACAGGTGCTCGCGTAGACCAAGTCACTGTTGATGATGAGCGTGTTGATTCGAAAGCCAAAGGTTTTAACACTCAACTTGAAAAAACCTTACCTAGTGCTTTTGTTCGTTTGGAAAATCAAAATACCGAGCATGGCGTGAACAGTTATGTAGGCTTGGGTTATGTCGAACGTATGCCAGATTATTGGGAATTGTTTAGTCCTGAACATGGTAATGCTGGTTCAAGCAATACCTTTAATGGGGTACGCCCAGAGAAAACTTTGCAGTTAGATCTTGGTTTTACTCAGCAGCAGGGGGCATTTAACTCATGGGTGTCGGCATACGCAGGGCTAATTGATGACTATATTCTGATGAATTATCATGATCATAGCCATATGCATGCAGGTGGACATGGCGGGCATGGCAGTAGTGGCATTACCGCGGGTGCGAAGAATGTGGATGCAACCATTGCCGGTGCTGAGGCAGGCATTGGCTATCAGTTTACTGACCATATCCAAGCAGATGTGAGTGCGATGTATGCGTGGGGTAAAAATACCACGGACAATACACCCTTGCCACAAATTGCACCTTTGGAAGGACGTGTGAATCTACGTTATGTTGCTGATAAATATACACTTGGTATGTTGTGGCGTGTGGTGGATCAGCAAAATCGCATTAGCTTGCATCAAGGGAACATCGTGGGGTATGACTTGAAACCAAGTGCAGGTTTCTCAACGATTTCATTGAATGGTAGCTATAGTCTGAATCAAGATATTGATCTTTCGGTGGGAGTTGATAACGTCTTGGACAAGACTTATACCGAACACCTGAATAAAGCAGGCAGTTCAGGTTTTGGTTTTGCCAGCGAGGAGCAATTCAATAATACTGGCCGCAATTACTGGATGCGTATGAGCATGAAGTTCTAAGCTAGGTTAGAATCAATCAGCTCAATGACCTGCATTGGGCTGATTGAGATTTGAATCGAGGCCGGCATGCATTATCTTCAGGATCCAAAAACAATTATTCAGGAATTACAACAACAGGGTTATGCCCGTATCCAAGTCATAGAATGGACGGAACAGACCCGTGACAGTCTGGCCAAAATGTTGTTGCAGGCAGGTGTCCAAGATTATCAATTTCATAAAATCAAGAATGAGCCACACGATTATCTGGTCGTACTCAAAGGGAACACTTCTAAGCTTCCTTATCAGTTGGAAAAAGATTATCCCTCCAGAACTTCTTTTTTAAAGGTGTTACCTTTAATTTTGGCGGTGGGCCTGATCGCAGTGACAGTCCTTTTTAGCAGTTATTCTCAAGATCTGATGTCCTTTGTGATTGTCTTGATGATTCCCGCAATACTCGGAGCATTATTCGAATACTTTATGATTCGAAAACAGCCCAATCCTATTTTCCTCTCTAAGCTTTTCAAAATTCAACCGCTTGTTTTGGTGATCGTGATAGTGTTCTGTGTGATCGTGTTAAGAGAAGGTATTATTTGTCTGATCATGCTCTTGCCCATTCTACTGATCGGTTTACTGCTGGGCGCAGGTTTGATGCGATTGATTTGTCATTATCTATGGAAGCCCAGCGCCAAAATCTATTCTTTTGCACTTCTACCTTTGATTTTATGGTTGTTATTACCTGATTTTAGCCGTACTGAATATGGACAAACCCAGCGCTCGGTCGTGATTCATGCGCCCGCACAGCAAGTATTTCAGGCCATTAACCAGATTGGCAAGATTCAACCAGAGGAAGTCAAAGACAGCTTTATTTTTACCATGGGCTTTCCTAAACCTGTTTTTGGTATGACCGAGCAGCATGAGGGTGAGTTGATACGCACCATCCAGTGGGAGCGTGGTATTAAGTTTGAGGAAAAGGTGACTGCATCGCATGCGCCGTATTTATTGTCCTGGAAATATCAGTTTGCTCCAGATTCTTTTCCGAAGGGATCATTAGATGACCATCTGGAAATGGGCGGCAAGTATTTCGATTTGCTGAAAACAGATTATCAATTAGAACAAATCGATGCGCATACCACCAAGTTGATTCTAAGCATTGATTATCGTTTATCCACTGAATATAACTGGTATAGCCGTTTATGGGTCAATTATGTTTTAAATGAGTTTAGTGATGTGGTGATGCAGATTCATAAACAGCGTTTAGAAAAAGATCTTTCTTGAACTGAAAATCAAAGCGAAGCCACAATCTTGATTGTGGCTTCTGCTAGTTAAGCCAAGCAATCCTGTTTTGGCATTAAGCTATCGCAATACAATGGGTTTAACGCACATTGTAAATCATCAATCTGCTCTTGGGTCACATAGCCTTTGGCTTTGAGATATTCAGCCACGCGATCATCACGCAGACTTAAAAATGCAGCATCATACACGCCTAAATCAACAAATAAAGCCGCAGTTTCCAAGCTGTTAAAATGGTCTAAAAACACATCATTTTCATACATTAAGAAGATATGCGTCAAATCGGCATTGGCATCGACTTTTAAACGTTGGGCTAATTGTTCAGGACGTGTTTTGATAAACAATAAATCAGAAAGCTCATCAAATTGGGTTTTATCCAATTGGTTTTCGCCACCTTTAACATGACCTAGCCATGCTTTGAATACCAGTACCGCACCACCGCGTAGTAACATACTCCAGATTTGATGGCGGCTGTCATGGTCGAGATGAGCCGATTCGGTTTCGAGAGCGTCTAAAAATTTTTCTTCCTGCTGCGCCAGTTTTTCAAATAGACCCAAGCCTTGTGGGTGATAAGCGGCGGGTGCAAACACATCAAAATTGAGCTCATCAAATACATTAAGTGCTAGTGGAACAGCAGCTTGATAAAGCGTGTTCAGTGCACGTAAATGGGTGTCATCCAGTTTGCTGTGTACAAAGATGGTTTGCCAATCCAATTCTGGTAGCAGTGCATTGGCACTGTACTGGCGATAAAGCTGTTGTGAGCTATGGTCAGTTGTCGGGTTACTGTGATTCATGATCAATGTCCTTTTTGACAATTTGTGCTGAGAAACCCAACAAACATGGCGCTAGGCTTCGATTCAATTGATCAATTTATGCGGGATAGAGAAAGCAAGTAGAATACGACTAAAGTTGTAGATATGTTTTTTACCCTAAAATTAATTATTAAAAACAGTGATTTATTTAATTGTAAGTAAGTGTACAAACGTTCACTAATGTAAGTGAACGTTTTTGCCATAGCCAATAATGATTTGAGCACTTTGGTCAATTGATCATCGATAAAAGTGCTCCTTTTTGATGGTTTCTGCATGTGTTGCAAAATATTTTGCTAGTTATTGCATCGGCATGATTTTTAAACCCGATAACCATGCCCGTAATCCCGCAGGTTTAAGCGGTTTTTTCAGCAACACAATATTCTGCTGTTTTAAGTATTGGGGCAGTTCTGGGTCAGAATCTGCGGTAATCAGGGCCACTGGAATATGCGCCAGTCGATGCTGTTCGATAAAGTCTAGACCACGTTGATCATGGTTTAAGTGCTGGTCGATCAGCCAGACCTGAATGTCTTCTTGCTCAATCAATTGCAAGGCTTGCTCAGGTTCAGTCGCGGTGAAAATCTGATAGCCCCACTTGCTCAGTAAAGTACGCATCCCTTCCAAAATGGTTTCATCATTGTCTAAACACAATACTTTATAAGCCGTATGTTGTAAGGCCGTCACATGCGGGAGGGGTATTTGAATTTTGGGCGCTTCGGCAAGTGGTACTTCAATCATGAAGCAAGAGCCTTTGCCCAATTCCGAATAGACATGCACAGGAAAATCCAACAGGCTGGTCATACGTTGTACGATGGCCAGTCCGAGACCCAGACCCTGTTCACCCCAAGGCGAGGTGTGCCCACAGCGCTCAAACTCTTGGAACAGTTTCAGGCGTTGTTGTTCATGAATGCCGGGGCCAGTATCCCAAACCCCGATCCGAATATGGTTCGGGCGTTGTGCCGAACGTAACACGCCAACCACCACACGACCTTGTGCCGTATAGCGCAATGCATTGCTGACAAAGTTTTGAATAATCCGTCGCATCCATTGTGGGTCGGTATCGACCCAAAATTTAGTGTCGTGAACAGACAGTTGAATATTGCGTTGTGCCGCAATTGATTTAAATTGCAGCTCAAGATCATTTAACAGGTCATGCAGAGAATAGGCTTGACGTTTCGGTTGAATGGTACCACCTTCCAAACGGGCAATATCCAGGAGTGCCGAGAGCATACTTTCAGCCCCATACAGAGCACGATCCAACTGTTGCAAGGTTTGCTGATCTTCTGCTGAATGCACACTTTGCTCTAGCGCGGTACTAAATAAGCGAGCCGCATGCATCGGCTGTAATAGGTCATGACTGGCGGCTGCCAAGAAACGACTTTTCGATTGATTGGCTTTATCGGCTTGTTCCAGTGCGAGTTGTTGCTCGGTCAAGGCATTGGCAAGCTGTTGGGTGCGATCACTGACGCGTTCTTCCAACACCGCTTCGTTTTCACGGAAGGCAGTAATATCAGCGAAAGTGGTCACGAAGCCACCGCCTTCAATGGGATTACCGCGCATCTGAATCACCAGACCATCTTTACGAATGCGCTCGAACTCATGCGCGCTACCGACTTTCATCCAGTGCAGTCGTTTACGTACATGTTCTTCAACAGGACCAGGACCACATTCACCACGTTCGGCATTATAGCGAATCAAATCGGCAATCGGGCAGCCGACGTAGACCAGATCCTTAGGATAATCAAATAGTTTTAGGTATTGGTTGTTCCATGCCACCAGACACATATTTTTATCCACCACACTGACCCCTTGAGTCATATGGTCGATCATGGTCATGAGTAGGTTTTGGTTAAAACGTTGCCACTGTGAGGCTTGGTCAAGGATATTGGCCACTTGTCCTAAAGCGAGACCATTGTTAATCATGGCAGTGGTCAATAAGGTACGGGCAGAAGCGGCACCAATAATCCCTGCCAGATACTGCTCGGTAAAACGCCACCACATGCCATTGGCGACGTGATTTTCATTTAACACCACATGGTTTTGTTCACAAAACTGTTGGAAGGCTTGAAGGGTGGGCTTATCGCCTGTGACGCGTTTGGCTAAAGCCAGTAAGTCACCAACTTTCAGGCGTGCAGCATTCAGGTGTAGATCAGTGAGATCGGTATTGGATTGAGCTGATGGCAACGGTTTGCTTTCATAATAGAAAAAGCTTTCCGCCTGAATTTGCTCAGCAACACTTGGACGATACAGACGGGATACCCAGATATACAGCACCGCGTTAAGGCCGAGTGACCACAACACACCGTGGGTGAGAGGAGCAAAGGATTCAAATCCGAGTAGGGCCTCAGGACGTAGACCATTAATATCGAAAGGCCCAAACAATAATAGATGTTGTGCAAATTCTTGATAATGATCTGGCAGGCTGCGCAATACCGTTGGAAATAGAAGCGTATAGCTCCACATGGCAAAGCCCATGAGTAAGCCAACATAGACTCCTTGACGGCTTGCACCACGCCAATACAATCCCCCGATGAGAGCAGGGGCGAATTGAGCCACCGCGCTAAAGGCCAATAAGCCAAAAACTGAAAGCTGATTAATATCATTAAAAAAATGGAAGAATAAAAAACCGAGTAACATCACACTGATGATGCTAATGCGACGCGTCAATTTGAGCACACGAGGTAGGTGCTGATCATGGCGAGAAATGATTTTAAAGCGCCATAATGCAGGCATAATCAAGTCATTACTGAGCATGATCGACAGGGCCACCGAAGCCACCAACAGCATGCCCGTCGAAGCTGAAAAGCCTCCTAAAAAGGCCAATAAGGCAAGCCATTCTTGTTGATAGCTTAAAGGTAGCGCTAAGACCGCAATATCAGGGGTGCCGAGAGTCTCAGGCAGGGAGTGTAAAGCCCAACTGGCAATCGGAATGATCGCGATAACCGTTAAGATCAGATAGGCCGCGAACCAGCGTCGTGCACCGCGAATATGTTTTTCATCCCGTAATTCAACCACAGCCACATGAAATTGACGTGGCAAGCAAATCATGGCTAAACCTGCCAATAGCGTCTGTACCCAGAAGGTCTCGGGCACCCCCAGTTGTTGCAGGTCATGAAAATGTTGATTGACGTCGCTGCTGACCTGTTTGATATTGTCTGGCGATTGTAATAAGAAAAATGCCGCCACGCAGAGCAGTGCAAACAGTTTAACAAAGGACTCAAACGCCACTGCTAACATCAACCCGCCGTGCTGTTCGGTATGCGCAATATGACGGGTACCAAAAATCATCGCCAAAATCGCCAGCACCGCAGTCAGCACTAACACACTATTGGTGGTGGTATGAATATGTGCGTTTTGCTCAAGAATCACCGAGGCACTCAAAGCAATCGCGCGTAACTGCAAAGCCAGATAGGGCACAATGGCAATCACAGCAAGGATGGTCACCAGTGCTGCCAAGCTACCACTTTTGCCATAACGCGCCGCGACAAAATCGGCAATTGATGAAATGGCGTGATGTTGGCGAATCCGCCCTAAGCGCTTCCAGATGTCATAGCCAAACCAGATAAACAGCAAAGGACCCAAATAAATAGGCAGGAAAATGACGCCTTGGCGTACCGCAGCGCCGGTCGCGCCATAAAAGGTCCAAGATGAGCAATAAACCCCTAATGTCAAACTAAACAGCAGCATACGGCCGCGCGTACTTAATCGGCTAGCATGCTTTTCACCAAAAAAAGCACAGCCGAATAACAGTACGATATACAGGGCAAGCACACCAAGAATAAGCCAACTGTTCATATTGCTCACGGGATCAAATTCCATTTTTTATCATACCCGAAGCACGGGTAGAGCAAGGAGTAGAGATTGTCATTTAGAGACCAAAGTCTAAGTTACGAGTCAAGCCTAATCTTGTTACTTTGGATAATGAAAAATCCCATGTGAAAAAGGGGTCCACGGTTGGACACAAAAATAAGGAGTCAATTATGGATGATTCACAGGTAGATCGAATTCTACGAAATCCAAAGTTTCAAGAGATGGTCAGCAAAAAGCGCACATTAAGTTGGACATTAACAGCAATCATGCTGTTTATCTACGTTGGGTTCATGCTTTTGGTTGGCTATAACAAAGAATTTTTAGCAAGTTCATTTAGCGGTGGTGTGACCACATGGGGAATTCCCCTTGGTTTAGGCATTATCGTATTGTCATTTATCTTATGTGGTGTGTATTCCTATATTGCCAATACGAAACTTGATCAACTGAATGAAGCAGCCCTCAAGGAAGTTGAGGCTATTGCACATGAAAAAGGGATGCACTGAGATGAAAGGGACATCATTCAAAGCGATATTGTTCACGCTGCTAAGCTTTTGTTGCTCAAGTATTGCATTCGCGGGTCCAGACCTAGGTGCGGCTGAGCAGCAGGCGACCAACTGGCATGCGATCATTATGTTTACGATCTTTGTCGGTTTTACCTTGTTCATTACCAAATGGGCGGCAAAGCAAACGCAATCTGCGCAAGACTTTTATACCGCAGGTGGCGGAATCAGTGGTTTCCAAAATGGTTTGGCGATTGCAGGTGACTATATGTCAGCGGCATCGTTTCTCGGTATTTCGGCACTCGTATTCAGCTCGGGCTTCGATGGTTTACTCTATTCACTGGGTTTTATGGTAGGTTGGCCAATCGTACTTTTCCTGGTTGCGGAACGTTTACGTAACTTGGGTAAATATAATTTGTCCGACGTGGTGTCATTCCGTCTGGAAGAAAAGCCAGTGCGTACCTTGGCAGCTTTCAGCTCATTGGTTGTGGTTGCGTTCTACCTGATTGCACAGATGGTCGGTGCGGGTCAGTTGATCAAATTACTATTCGGTTTGAACTACAACATCGCAGTTGTGATCGTCGGTCTGTTGATGATGGCTTATGTGATCTTCGGTGGTATGTTGGCAACGACTTGGGTACAGATCATCAAAGCGGTAATGTTACTCAGTGGCGCAACTTTTATGGCCTTTATGGTGATGAAAGCGGTTGGCTTTAGCTTCACCAATATGTTTAACCAAGCCATTGGTGTATATAGCCAAGCGCACAACATGAGTTGGGAAGAAGCAGCCAAAATCATGGGGCCAGGTAAACTCGCGGCAAATCCAATCGATGCACTATCACTTGGTCTTGCGTTAATGTTTGGTACGGCAGGTTTACCGCATATCCTCATGCGTTTCTTTACCGTGAAAGATGCCAAAGAAGCACGTAAATCAGTTGTGGTGGCTACAGGCTTTATTGGCTACTTCTATCTGCTCACCTTCATTATCGGTTTCGGTGCAATCCTATTTGTTGCCAATAACCCGCAGTTCCTTGATGTTGCTAAAGCAGCAGTAACAGGCAAATTAGAGTTGGTCGGTGGTAACAATATGGCTGCCGTGCATTTAAGTGATGCTGTGGGTGGCGACCTGTTCATGGGCTTCATTTCAGCAGTCGCATTCGCAACAATTCTTGCCGTGGTTGCTGGTTTGACCCTGTCAGGTGCTTCAGCGATTTCACATGACCTTTATGCCAACGTATTCAAAAAAGGCAAAACGACCCCTGAATCTGAATTAAAGATGTCAAAAATTGCAACTTTAGGTTTAGCCATCTTTGCCATGATTTTGGGTATCTTGTTTGAGAAGCAAAATGTTGCCTTTATGGTCGGTTTAGCATTCTCTGTGGCATGTTGTGCAAACTTCCCAATCCTCGTGTTATCAATGTTCTGGAAAGGCTTGACTACACGTGGTGCAGTGATTGGTGGTGTGGTTGGTTTGGTTGGTGCGGTGAGCCTAATCATTCTGTCTAAAGCCGTTTGGGTCGATACTTTGGCAATTTCTGAAACTGCGCCAAACCCATTCAATGGTCCAGCACTGTTTGCAATGCCTTTATCATTCCTTTGCTGCTGGTTCTTCTCTGTAACTGATAAATCAGCACGCGCAGAGAAAGAGCGTAAAGCTTTTGATGCTCAGTTTGTTCGTTCAATGACAGGGATTGGTGCATCTGGCGCGTCAGATCACTAATGACCTTAAGCTAAAAGAAAGCCCTTATCTTTTGATAAGGGCTTTCTTTATTGGCAGTACATAAAAAAGGATTGTCGTATTGAGTGAGGGTAAAATAAGTTTTGAGTTGGTTTTTATTGTTTAGATTGCATTATAATTTTGAAAAATTTAAGAAACTTCTACCATTGCTTTGTTTGTTGTCAAATTTATATGAAATAGCCTTATGTATTTAATAAAGAATATTTTAATTTTCTTAACTCTTGTATTTTCAACTATGGCATGTAGCGAAAGCTCAGATCTTCCTAAAACTCAACTTGCTCAAATAGACGCAATGTTAGATGAAGATTTTGTGAAAAAAGATATCAATCTTGCTTATGCAAAATATTTAGAAGAAGCCAAACAAGGGGATCCAAATGCTCAACTTAGCCTTGGGATGATCTATAAACGTGGTTCATACGGCCCTGAAAGAGATTTTACTAAAGCTGTAGATTGGTTTCGCAAGTCTGCCCAATCTGGCAATCCTTATGCTCAATACAATCTTGGTTTAGCTTACTTGTTTGGACAAGGGGTTGATGAAAATTTTGAAGAATCATATGCATGGTTTATGAAAGCTGCGATACAGGGGCATGCAAATTCACAATATGAAATTGCATCAATGTATCGTGCTGGTGAAGGTGTAGCCAAAAATGAGATCAAGGCCATGGAATGGATGACAAAGGCTGCTGATCAGGAAATGGCTATTGCAGCATATGCACTTGGAGAAATGTATGAAGATGGTTCTGCTGGAGCAGTAAATATTAAGTTGGCAAAAAAATGGTATAAAAAGGCTGCTGAATATGGACTATCATGGGGTGAAGATAAGCTCGTGGAATTACAATAGAAGAGGAGAAATGCAAAGCTCCCGATGGAATATCATTGGCATTTAAAAGAAAAAGAGTCGAGGCGTAATTCAGTGAGCTACAAGAAGCTCGTATCTCAACAGCATGATCAATTGCTATTTAAAGGTATTGATATAGTGAATAAACAGTGTTGATGGATCTGATTATTAATCGGTATATAAAGATAAAGCCCGCATTGATTGAGGGCTTATTGATGCATACTGGCCAGTTGTTGCCCTTGGTTGCGATATAAAGACAAGCCCATGCGTTGTAAGTGTCGGCCATTTTGCTCAAGCAAACGGTTTAACTTCGGAATATGTTTAGCCCCTGTATACAGAGCTAGATTACGACCAATCAGATAATAAGCAAACCATGATGCCGATTGTGGAGCTAAACCGAGTTTGTGCATTTTGTTACGGCCAATAAAAAATTGAGTAATTTCTAGATGCTGCTTATAGGCCAATTTTTGCTGGAAAGAACGTAGATAGCGATATTTACGTTCAAAGGGTTCTTTGGAAAGGCTGGAACCCAGTGAAATGCTGCTGGCATCAGATTGAGGATGCGCGAAGTGCATCCAGTATATCAGTTTCCAGCCATCCGACTCTTTATCGACCAGCCATTTTTCATCCACACCCATTAACCAGCCTGCATATTTCCAAAAATGTAAAAAGCTATCGACATCTTGTTTACTGGGAAAAATGCCTAAAGCCCGTATTCCAATCAAGACGACACCGCTAAAAGCGATATTGGTCATGGCCTGATCATATTGATTGATCGGCATTCCCCAAGTTTCGGCATCCCATTTTTCTGATTTTTGCAGTTGATGACGCACGAGTGAATGAATAAAACGCACAAAAATGGTGGAGGTAAAACCTTTGCTAAAGCGTTCAAAACCACCTTGTTCAGTGATATCGACCCACCATTTGGTGGTTTCGGCCAAACGTGTACCTGCCTGTTTTTTTAATGCGCCTGTCAGGACCAAGGGTTGGTTAAAACCAGGGTACATATAGCCTGTCATTAGGGATAAATCTCGGAGGATAAGACCGTTATTGATTCCCAAGCGATAGGTAAATTTTAGTGCATCATCAATTTTGTTTTGATCATACCAAGCAGGTTTTTGTTCAACGAATTGGAAGAAAGCAGTGAGTTCAGGAATTTCATGTGGCAGTTTATCGAGACCTTGATATAGCGCCGTTTCAAAGTATTTACGATGCTGTTTCGGATTCTGTAGTACCCATAGCAGCAGTTGATCCATCGGCGCATCACCACTTTGCAGGGCGGTATTCAGCGCTTGATACTCTGCATAACTGGGTTGTACCTGCTGATGGGTCATATAACTCAGAATTTTGGTTTTAAGATTGGATTGATTCATATCTTCAAACGCGGCCAAGCGTTTAGGTTTAACGATGCTTTGCATTGCATAAAGCCTGTGATTGTTATTTAATCAAAGCTTAATATGAATATTTATTCGCATTCAATTCGCATTTCTATTGAGGCTGAGCATGAGAAAACGACCACAGCAACAGCGTGCCAAAATGATTGTCGAAAGTATTTTGGAAGGGGCGCAGAAATGCATTTCTGAATATGGGGTGTTACAGGTAACCACACCTAAAATCTCTGAAAAATCAGGTGTGAGTGTTGGATCGATTTATCAGTATTTTGAAAATAAAGAGCAGATTATCGCGGAACTATTGTTACGCAAAAGTGAACACTTGGGGCAAGCAGTCAAGCAGTTGGTGATGTTGCAACAACAAACGGCTATTCAAGACATTATCGCATTAAGTATTGTCTTTGGCTTTGAATCTTTGAAATCTGATCAAGGTTTTTTTATCGAAATTCTAAAAAACTGGCATGCTTATAGTGATTCAGAGGCGGCACAGGTACTCGAGCAACATTTTCTAGAAGTTGGGATGTACTTATTTGGGCGTTATTATCCACATTGGGATTTTGAAACTTTAAAGCATAAGTCTTTTGTGATTATTAACAGTACTTTGTTTACCATGATGCGCTATGCCAGTAAGAATACCTTTTTGATTGAAGAGCAACGCTTGCAACAAGAACTGTGCAAAATGATCGTTGCCTTTTTAGATACAATATGATGCGATTAACACAATGAAAATCATAACAATAGCAAGGAAAACAACATGCAAAGCCTGAAACAATTCTGGAGCAGCTTTCGTTTATTACCCTCTGCATGGTTGTTGCTGGTTCAATTGGCCTTGTTGATTTTATATATGTTGACCACAGGCGATAGTGAATTCCGTGCTTTAACTTGGTCGCTGGGCGTATTGGCCTTGTTGATCATCGCTAAAGTGATTCGGCAAAGCCCTGTGTTTACGTTCTGGGGTTTGGTCTTTGTCAGCGGTGCGTTCTTATTTTCGATTTTAATTTTTCTTGGCTATGGCAATCGGACCATACAAATTATTGCACATAGTTTTGAAGCATTAGCTTACTTTTATGCGGCTTATGGCTTGTTGCGCTATATGTTTGCGGATCGCTATCTCACCAGAGATGAGTTGTTTGCAGCAGGGGCCGTATTTACCCTCATCGCTTGGGCCTTTGCCTTCTTATATAGTATCTGTCAGTTAATCCTGCCCAATAGTTTTCAAAATCCCAATCAACCACAAGCCTTACAACATTGGCTGGATTTATTGTTCTTGAGTTTTAGCCTACAGTCCGCAACTGGATTGTCGGATTTGATGCCAATTAGCCCTGCAGCCAGAGTACTTGCGATGCTGCAAATGTTTGGTGGGGTGATGTATCTGGCGGTAGTGGTGTCTCGTCTCATCGCGTTGCAGTATATCGCGCACGTACCTAAACGATTGGGCGATAAAGAATAGCTCTGTTACAGCATTACAACTGCTTTATTTTTCACATTTTTTATAATCAGTATCGAGTTTTACATCGCTGAACTCGCTTTTATTCACTGTGTGAATGTCTTATTTGACCCTTAAGGTCTGTCCATTATCATTAGAATAACGTGGGGGAATTATGCCTTCCAAGCCATCTTCGCAGTTTGCGAATGTGAATCCAAACGTGTTTTTAAGCACGGTGGTTATCATTGCGATTTTTATCGCAATCGTCATTATCGCACCTAGTTCATTTGAATTTTTGACCCAGCAGCTCAAGCAGTGGATTACGGACTCGTTTAGTTGGTTCTATGTCTTATCTGTTGCCGTTTTTCTGATCATACTAATTTACATCGCCTGTTCCGCCAGTGGCAAAATCAAATTAGGACCCGATCACAGCCAGCCTGAGTATAGCAATGGCTCTTGGTTTGCCATGCTGTTTACCGCAGGGATGGGCATCGGTTTGATGTTCTTTGGTGTCGCGGAACCCGTGATGCACTATGTCAGCCCACCCAGTGGTGACCCTGAAAGTGTAGATGCTGCACAACAAGCCTTGAGGATTACCTTTTTCCATTGGGGCTTGCATGCATGGGCAATTTACGCCGTGGTTGGATTAGCCTTGGCCTATTTTGCTTATCGGCATAATCTGCCATTAAAAACCCGTTCCGCCTTATATCCAATTATTGGTAAGAAAATCTATGGTCCTTGGGGTGATGGGATTGATACCTTTGCCACCATTGGTACGGTTTTTGGGGTAGCGACCTCTTTAGGTTTTGGTGTGACGCAAATCAATTCAGGTTTGCATTATCTGTTTGGTATTGAACAAAGCAGCAATGTTCAGGTGATCCTGATTATTTTTGTCAGTGCCTTGGCATCCATGTCGGTATTTTTAGGTCTGGATAAAGGGGTAAAACGTCTTTCCGAACTCAATCTGATTTTGGCTTTGGTGTTATTGGCCTTTGTATTTATTGCGGGTCCAAGTATCTATCTGCTGCAAACCACCATTCAAAACATGGGTTCGTATATGTCGAACCTATTTGGTATGACCTTTAATCTCTACGCCTATCAACCGAATGGCTGGATTGGCGGTTGGACCATTATGTATTGGGCATGGTGGATTTCATGGTCGCCGTTTGTAGGCATGTTTATTGCCCGTGTATCGCGTGGCCGAACCATCCGTGAGTTTATTGTCGGTGTGTTACTGATTCCGACAGGTTTTACCATCATCTGGATGGGGTTCCTGGGTAATGCCGCGCTGTTTAACATTATGCAAGAACATAATGTCAGTCTCATTCACGCCGTACAAAGCGATTCATCAGTTGCGTTATTTGAGTTTTTGAATCATTTGCCATTTTCAGGGGTGATGAGTTTACTGGCGACGGTATTGGTGATGCTCTTTTTCGTCACCTCTGCGGATTCAGGTGCTTTGGTTACGGATTATCTCACCGCTAAAACTGAAAACTCTCCAACATGGCAACGTTTGTTTTGGACCGTGTTGATGGCAGCATTGGCCATTATTCTATTGTTGGTGGGTGGTCTATCGGCATTGCAATCCTCCATCATTATGAGTGCATTGCCTTTTACTTTTATTATGTTGTTGATGAGCTGGGGGCTGTTAAAAGCCTTAAAGCTGGATGTCACCAAGATGAAAGCGATTCAGGAAGCACGCATTACACCGCGAGCGATTCATAATCCACGTAGTTGGCAGCAGCGTTTAGGTTTAATCATGCATTATCCGCATACTGAAACTGAAGTTCAGCACTACATTGAGACACAGGTGCGTAAAGCCTTTGAAAGTATTCAACGTGAATTTAAGCGCCGTCACTTGGAAGTGGAGATACGTGAAATTGAAAATGGTCTGCAATTGCATGTCGATCATCATCATGAAATTAACTTCACGTATAAAGTGATCTCACATGCCACTGTTCCACCAAGCTTCATGTTGGGACGAGCAGAGGAAGATGAGGCCAATTACTTCCAAGCAGAAGTCTTCTTAAGAGAGGGTGGGCAAAACTACGATGTGATGGATTGGACGCAAGAAGATTTAATCCAAGACATTATTGATCAATATGAACGTCATCTTTACTTCTTGAATATTGTAAGAGGCACAACTTCTTAATCAAACATTCTGACTGCAATATTGAAAACAACGGTTTTGAACTTATCAAAGCCGTTGTTTTTATTTCGAGTGATGGGATTTTAAACATCAATTGAATAGGAGACAGATTTTTGAATAGAGTGAGGTGTTTAAAATAAAAGCTAAATATAAAAATAAAGCTGCTTTATTGCTGATAATAAAAACATATTTTCAACAAACCATTTAAATTTCAATCAGTTAGTCTATTTAAATTTACTTTTAAGATAATTAATAAATTTTAAATTATATAAATCAGTAAATTAGATGCGTTAAAGTTTAAAAATAAAACAACCGAATAATTTAATTTTTAAAAGTGCTTGCAACGGGTCTGAAATGCTGTAGAATGCACATCCATCGGCGGTGATGCAGATAAAAACTTGTTGAGAAACAAGGATTTGGCTGGAAAGGTTGGATTCTTGGGTTGATTGATAAGTTTGCTAAATATCTAAATTACCTGTTGACTTTTAAGAAATTGAGAGTAATATAGCCGACCTAGCTTGATGATGACGAATCATCGAGAAGATCATTAAGAGAATAGAAGAACAACTTGTGTGGATTTTTACTAGTTAATCAATCGAAAATATTTCATTGATTGAAGAGTAGAAATTTCTCGAAGTTTATTTGAGCGAATTTTTAGTCAGAAAATTGATGAGCCAAGATTTGTAGCCATAAGCTACTAATGATTTTAAACTGAAGAGTTTGATCATGGCTCAGATTGAACGCTGGCGGCAGGCTTAACACATGCAAGTCGAGCGGAGTGATGGTGCTTGCACTATCACTTAGCGGCGGACGGGTGAGTAATGCTTAGGAATCTGCCATTTAGTGGGGGACAACATTCCGAAAGGAATGCTAATACCGCATACGTCCTACGGGAGAAAGCAGGGGATCTTCGGACCTTGCGCTAAATGATGAGCCTAAGTCGGATTAGCTAGTTGGTGGGGTAAAGGCCTACCAAGGCGACGATCTGTAGCGGGTCTGAGAGGATGATCCGCCACACTGGGACTGAGACACGGCCCAGACTCCTACGGGAGGCAGCAGTGGGGAATATTGGACAATGGGCGGAAGCCTGATCCAGCCATGCCGCGTGTGTGAAGAAGGCCTTTTGGTTGTAAAGCACTTTAAGCGAGGAGGAGGCTACCTGGATTAATACTCTAGGATAGTGGACGTTACTCGCAGAATAAGCACCGGCTAACTCTGTGCCAGCAGCCGCGGTAATACAGAGGGTGCGAGCGTTAATCGGATTTACTGGGCGTAAAGCGTGCGTAGGCGGCTTTTTAAGTCGGATGTGAAATCCCCGAGCTTAACTTGGGAATTGCATTCGATACTGGGAAGCTAGAGTATGGGAGAGGATGGTAGAATTCCAGGTGTAGCGGTGAAATGCGTAGAGATCTGGAGGAATACCGATGGCGAAGGCAGCCATCTGGCCTAATACTGACGCTGAGGTACGAAAGCATGGGGAGCAAACAGGATTAGATACCCTGGTAGTCCATGCCGTAAACGATGTCTACTAGCCGTTGGGGCCTTTGAGGCTTTAGTGGCGCAGCTAACGCGATAAGTAGACCGCCTGGGGAGTACGGTCGCAAGACTAAAACTCAAATGAATTGACGGGGGCCCGCACAAGCGGTGGAGCATGTGGTTTAATTCGATGCAACGCGAAGAACCTTACCTGGTCTTGACATAGTAAGAACTTTCCAGAGATGGATTGGTGCCTTCGGGAACTTACATACAGGTGCTGCATGGCTGTCGTCAGCTCGTGTCGTGAGATGTTGGGTTAAGTCCCGCAACGAGCGCAACCCTTTTCCTTATTTGCCAGCGGGTTAAGCCGGGAACTTTAAGGATACTGCCAGTGACAAACTGGAGGAAGGCGGGGACGACGTCAAGTCATCATGGCCCTTACGACCAGGGCTACACACGTGCTACAATGGTCGGTACAAAGGGTTGCTACCTAGCGATAGGATGCTAATCTCAAAAAGCCGATCGTAGTCCGGATTGGAGTCTGCAACTCGACTCCATGAAGTCGGAATCGCTAGTAATCGCGGATCAGAATGCCGCGGTGAATACGTTCCCGGGCCTTGTACACACCGCCCGTCACACCATGGGAGTTTGTTGCACCAGAAGTAGGTAGTCTAACCGTAAGGAGGACGCTTACCACGGTGTGGCCGATGACTGGGGTGAAGTCGTAACAAGGTAGCCGTAGGGGAACCTGCGGCTGGATCACCTCCTTAACGAAAGATTGGTGACTGGTAAGAATCCACAACAAGTTGTTCTTCGAAGATGTATCTGAGGGTCTGTAGCTCAGTTGGTTAGAGCACACGCTTGATAAGCGTGGGGTCACAAGTTCAAGTCTTGTCAGACCCACCAAATCTGATTGCAGTAGCTTGGATTGAAAGATATGTCGTTCATTAAGTGATAAGCTGGGGACTTAGCTTAGTTGGTAGAGCGCCTGCTTTGCACGCAGGAGGTCAGGAGTTCGACTCTCCTAGTCTCCACCAAATTCGAGGAAAAACAAAGCAACGCTTTGACCGAGAATTTAAGCTAAGAAGATTATAGAGTTTAGTGAATACAGTCCAAGTTGACTGGTTTATTAATCTCTGTGATTTATCACAGTTTACTACGCACCGACGAGGTGGTAGTTAATCATTAACAGATTAGTAGAATTGAGTCTGAAATAAATTGTTCACTCATTCTTTGATTTAAACATTTCGATGTTTAAGTTGAATGAAATGAGAACTAGCAAAAACACTGAATCAAGCGTTTTGGTATATGAATTTAGATTGAAGCTGTACGGTGATTAAGTTCACGAAACAACAAGCTGTATGAATTAATGTTTACATTGATTCTGTTGCTACACCCACTTGTAGGTGTAACGACTGTTTGGGGTTGTATAGTCAAGTAATTAAGTGCATGTGGTGGATGCCTTGGCAGTCAGAGGCGATGAAAGACGTGATAGCCTGCGAAAAGCTCCGGGGAGGCGGCAAATATCCTTTGATCCGGAGATTTCTGAATGGGGGAACCCACCCGCTATAAGGCGGGTATCATAAGCTGAATACATAGGCTTATGAAGCGAACGAGGGGAAGTGAAACATCTCAGTACCCTTAGGAAAAGAAATCAATTGAGATTCCCTTAGTAGCGGCGAGCGAACGGGGATCAGCCCATTAAGTTATGTGTGTTCTAGTGGAACGCTCTGGGAAGTGCGAACGTAGAGGGTGATATTCCCGTACACGAAAGGGCACACATAATGATGACGAGTAGGGCGAGGCACGTGAAACCTTGTCTGAATATGGGGGGACCATCCTCCAAGGCTAAATACTCCTGACTGACCGATAGTGAACCAGTACCGTGAGGGAAAGGCGAAAAGAACCCCTGTGAGGGGAGTGAAATAGATCCTGAAACCGCATGCATACAAGCAGTGGGAGCCGACTTGTTCGGTGACTGCGTACCTTTTGTATAATGGGTCAGCGACTTATATTCAGTAGCAAGGTTAACCGCATAGGGGAGCCGTAGAGAAATCGAGTCTTAATAGGGCGTTTAGTTGCTGGGTATAGACCCGAAACCAGGCGATCTATCCATGAGCAGGTTGAAGGTTGGGTAACACTAACTGGAGGACCGAACCCACTGTCGTTGAAAAGCCAGGGGATGACTTGTGGATAGGGGTGAAAGGCTAATCAAGCCTGGTGATAGCTGGTTCTCCCCGAAAGCTATTTAGGTAGCGCCTCGGACGAATACCATTGGGGGTAGAGCACTGTTTCGGCTAGGGGGTCATCCCGACTTACCAAACCGATGCAAACTCCGAATACCAATGAGTACTATCCGGGAGACAGACTGCGGGTGCTAACGTCCGTAGTCAAGAGGAAAACAATCCAGACCGCCAGCTAAGGCCCCAAAATCATAGTTAAGTGGGAAACGATGTGGGAAGGCATAGACAGCTAGGAGGTTGGCTTAGAAGCAGCCACCCTTTAAAGAAAGCGTAATAGCTCACTAGTCGAGTCGGCCTGCGCGGAAGATGTAACGGGGCTAAAACTATGTGCCGAAGCTGCGGATTTGACTTTAAGTCAAGTGGTAGGGGAGCGTTCTGTAAGCCGATGAAGGTGTATTGAGAAGTATGCTGGAGGTATCAGAAGTGCGAATGCTGACGTGAGTAACGACAAAACGGGTGAAAAACCCGTTCGCTGAAAGACCAAGGGTTCCAGTCCAACGTTAATCGGGGCTGGGTGAGTCGACCCCTAAGGCGAGGCCGAGAGGCGTAGTCGATGGGAAATTGGTTAATATTCCAATACTTCTGTGTAATGCGATGAGAGGACGGAGAAGGTTAAGTCAGCCTGGCGTTGGTTGTCCAGGTGGAAGGTTGTAGGCATGTATCTTAGGCAAATCCGGGGTACTCTATGCTGAGAACTGATAGCAAGCTGTACTTGTACAGTGAAGTGGCTGATACCATGCTTCCAGGAAAAGTCTCTAAGCTTCAGTTACACAGGAATCGTACCCGAAACCGACACAGGTGGTCAGGTCGAGTAGACCAAAGCGCTTGAGAGAACTCTGCTGAAGGAACTAGGCAAAATGGTACCGTAACTTCGGGAGAAGGTACGCTGCTGACGGTGATGGGACTTGCTCCCTGAGCTATTGGCAGCCACAGAAACCAGGCCGCTGCAACTGTTTATTAAAAACATAGCACTCTGCAAACACGAAAGTGGACGTATAGGGTGTGATGCCTGCCCGGTGCTGGAAGGTTAATTGATGGGGTTAGCGTAAGCGAAGCTCTTGATCGAAGCCCCAGTAAACGGCGGCCGTAACTATAACGGTCCTAAGGTAGCGAAATTCCTTGTCGGGTAAGTTCCGACCTGCACGAATGGCATAATGATGGCGGCGCTGTCTCCAGCAGAGGCTCAGTGAAATCGAAATCGCTGTGAAGATGCAGTGTACCCGCGGCTAGACGGAAAGACCCCGTGAACCTTTACTGCAGCTTGACATTGAACTTTGACCTTACTTGTGTAGGATAGGTGGGAGGCTTTGAAGTACGAACGCTAGTTTGTATGGAGCCGTCCTTGAAATACCACCCTGGTAATGTTGAGGTTCTAACTCTGCCCCGTAATCCGGGGCGAGGACCATGTCTGGTGGGTAGTTTGACTGGGGCGGTCTCCTCCTAAAGAGTAACGGAGGAGTACGAAGGTGCGCTCAGCGTGGTCGGAAATCACGCGTAGAGTATAAAGGCAAAAGCGCGCTTAACTGCGAGACCCACAAGTCGAGCAGGTACGAAAGTAGGTCTTAGTGATCCGGTGGTTCTGTATGGAAGGGCCATCGCTCAACGGATAAAAGGTACTCTGGGGATAACAGGCTGATACCGCCCAAGAGTTCATATCGACGGCGGTGTTTGGCACCTCGATGTCGGCTCATCTCATCCTGGGGCTGAAGCAGGTCCCAAGGGTATGGCTGTTCGCCATTTAAAGAGGTACGCGAGCTGGGTTTAGAACGTCGTGAGACAGTTCGGTCCCTATCTACCGTGGGCGCTGGAAATTTGAGAGGATCTGCTCCTAGTACGAGAGGACCAGAGTGGACGAACCTCTGGTGTACCGGTTGTGACGCCAGTCGCATCGCCGGGTAGCTATGTTCGGAAGGGATAACCGCTGAAAGCATCTAAGCGGGAAGCCTACCTCAAGATAAGATTTCCCTAGGAATTTATTCCTCTAAAGAGCCGTTCGAGACTAGGACGTTGATAGGTTGGGTGTGGAAGCACGGTGACGTGTGAAGCTGACCAATACTAATTGCTCGTGAGGCTTGACTATACAACACCCAAACAGTTGTTGTATTCAAGATAAATTCAATACATAACTTGATTTAGTGTCAAAACTAGTTACAATACGACTCGATTAAACTAATCCGTTAATAACTCTTTCGGTACTAAGTGGCAAAAAACGTAAGACCACCCAAAACCAAAACAGTTTGCTGGCGACAATAGCAAGAGTGAACCACCTGATCCCTTCCCGAACTCAGAAGTGAAACCTCTTAGCGCTGATGGTAGTGTGGCACTTGCCATGTGAGAGTAAGTCATCGCCAGCTTTTAAATTAGAAACACCCCCAACCTAACCGTTGGGGGTGTTTTTTATTGGGTAAAATTTTTATAAATAAGAAAAGCGTCAAACCAAGACGTTAAGATCCGAATGAGTCTGTTATTGTTACTCAAAATCCAGCATGCTATAGAAAAGAGATTTTTAATGGCATTATGCAAGAAAGACCCTATATCAGATCTGTAAAGCTGAAATCACCAGAAAGTTTAGACTGGGCCAGTTATCCCTATGTTATTCCAGCAGTCAGTGATTTGGAAAATATTGAATTTCATCCTGACGTTACATTTTTTGTTGGGGAAAATGGTTCGGGAAAGTCCACGATTCTCGAAGCGTTGGCACTGGCATTAGGTTTTTCGGAAGAAGGAGGGACACGCAATGTTCAACTGAATACGGCGGCCACCAGCTCGGTTTTGTATCAATCCCTACGCACAATAAAAAGTTATAAAAAGCCTCAGGATTATTATTTTTTGCGCGCTGAAAGTTTTTATAACGTGGCGACTTATATGAAAGAACTGGATTATCTGACAGGTTACGGTGGAGACATACACGCACGCTCTCATGGAGAGGGGTTTTTAAAGTTATTAACCATGAAGTTAAAAGGACAAGGCTTATATCTTTTGGATGAACCGGAAGCTGCTTTATCTCCAACCATGCTGATGACCACGTTATCGGTGTTAGATCGTTTATGTCAGGCACAATCCCAATTTATTATTGCAACCCATTCACCTATTCTTCTGGCGTTTCCAAATGCAAAAATTTACCAGTTTTCGGAATCAGGTATCAAACAAGTAAGCTATGAAGAAACGGAACATTTTCGGGTAACAAAGGATTTTCTCAATAATTATCAAAAGAGAATAACGCAAATTTTGGAGCAGTAGTTAAGATTTTCCTATTTAACTTTTTGAAAAATATTTCTTTTTTATAATTTATATGTTTTCTACTTTCCTCCTTAGCTGATAAGCCTATAATGACTGAGAATCATTCCAAATCTAATAAGGAAATAACATGTCAACCGATCAGCAATTTCCAACACCTGCCAACCTCGGTATCGCAGTCTATTCAAATAATGCCGAAGCGATTGGTAACACGCCTTTAGTTCGGATCAATCGTCTCATCAAAACAGGTGCAACGGTACTGGCAAAAGTAGAAAGCCGTAATCCAGCATTCTCAGTGAAATGCCGTATTGGTGCAGCGTTGATTGCAGATGCGGAAAAACGTGGTGTACTTAAAACAGGTATGCAGATTGTTGAGCCAACCAGTGGCAATACAGGCATCGCTTTGGCATTCGTTGCGGCAGCAAAAGGTTATCCAATTACCTTAACCATGCCTGCAAGTATGAGCTTAGAGCGTAGAAAAGTACTGAAAGCTTTAGGTGCGGATCTGGTTCTGACTGATCCAGCTAAAGGCATGAAAGGTGCGGTAGATGAAGCAGTTCGTTTGGCCACTGAAAATCCAGAACAATACTTCTTACCACAACAATTTGAGAATCCAGCTAATCCACAAATTCATACAGACACCACTGGCCCTGAAATTTGGCAGGCAACCAATGGTCAAGTGGATATCTTAGTTGCTGGTGTAGGAACTGGTGGTACTATTACGGGTATTTCACGTTATTTTGAGCAAGTTCAAAATAAACCATTGTATTCAGTTGCAGTTGAACCTGCTGAATCACCAATCATCACGCAAACCAAACGTGGTGAAAGCATCACACCAGCACCACATAAAATTCAGGGGATTGGTGCGAACTTTATTCCTAAAAACTTAGATCTAGACTTGGTTGATGAAGTTTTACCCGTGAATAGCACAGATGCAATTGAGTGGGCAAGAAAGTGTGCAACCCAAGAAGGCATTTTAGTCGGTATTTCAAGTGGTGCAGCATTAGCGGCAGCAGCGCAAATTGCTGAACGTCCTGAAAATGCAGGCAAAACCATTGTGGTAATCTTACCGGATAGCGGTGAGCGTTATTTATCTTCAGTCTTATTTGAAGGTTTGTTTGACGAAGCGTAATTTCGTGATTCAGCCAATAAAAAAACCATGCTTGAGGCATGGTTTTTTTATTGATTTTAAAGTGCTTTCTTTAAGGTTTTTTCGTGGCGTTTGACCGAGCGAGCATATTTCTTGGCTTTATGCCGTGTCCAGAAACTGCGTTCGTAGCCTGTTGGTCCAACATTGTAATAAGCTACCGCTTTAGACCAACTGCCAGCAGATCGATAGTAGGTCGAGAGCACATGCGCACCACAGTTAATATTGACATTCTCATCATAGAGATTGCCCGGACAAGCCTGACGCCAATGGCTGGAAATAATCTGGGTTAAACCGATTGCACCCGTTGGCGAACGGGCTGAACTGTTGTAATTAGACTCTTGCCGGATCAGGGCAGCAAGTAAAGTCGGAGATACATCATAACGTTCAGCACTTTGAATGATCATCGGCGATAAGCGATTGGCCGTAGACGGAGAAACCGAATACGCATTTTGCAAACCTGAGGAAAGCTGATTCGAGCGATTGGCAAAGGACCCGCTTAAACTGCTACATGCAGATAAACTGATTGCAAGCACAACAAGGCTGATCTTTAAAATGATTGCGGCAAACGGTTTAAAAGCCATATGTTGATCAGAAGAAGTTGATGTGATGTGCAAAACCAGAACCCGATACCAAACAGAAGTATAAGGATGGTATGCACTCAGTTTAGGTGAGTCAATAGTAGTTATTTTACGGTAATGATTGGACTTGAGTGAGTCATAAAAAAGCCCCGACATCCTGTCGAGGCTTTCTCATATTTGGTTTCTTGCCGCCAACTCCTGTCAACAACCACATCCTGTGTTTCTTGTTATTGTGAATGAGACATCCTGTCTCTCTGTAATGAATAGATTAAGGCAATTCTGTTATTCGGTATATTCGGCAATCACCGCAGTTGTTGTAGGTTTTTGCTTACGATAGGACTTTATAGCGCTTCTTTTAAGCTTTGTTCATGGCGTTTGACCGAGCTGGCATAACGTTCAGCTTGCTGACGCATATAGGGACTTCTTCTGTAACCTGTGGGGCCAACATTGTAATAGCCGAGGGCTTTGGACCAATCACCTGTGGATTGATAGTAGTTTGCCAGAATATAGGCACCACAATTGATGTTGACGTGTTCATCATATAAATCACCAGGGCAGTACTGTTGCCAGAATTTTGGGCGTACTTGGGTTAAACCGACGGCATCTGCTGAAGAGCGTGCGCGAGTTCTATAGCTAGATTCTTGACGGATCAGTGCAGCCAATAAATGGGGTGAAATATTATGACGCTCGGCTGTTTGCAGAATGATGGGAGCAACACGATTCGCAGTCGTTGGCGAAACTGAAAAAGCACTTTGAATGCCTGAGGCAAGTTTTTGCGAGTGGTTAATACTCGGTCCTTTAGTGCTGGTACAAGCAACAGTGAGGTACGTACTGAAAAGAATGATCGTTAATTTGGCAAAAGAGATTTGGAAGCGGGAAAAAGAAAATTTTTTGTGAATTATCATCGTGGAAAAATTTGACCGTCATTTATAAAACATGCGGATGGTAGGGAGCAAGTCGATGACAGTCAATGCAATCTATAGAGGTAAATCGTTTAGTTTTAGATATTAAGCTGAATAAAAAAGCCCCGACATCCTGTCGAGGCTTTCTCATATTTGGTTTCTTGCCGCCAACTCCTGTCAACGACCACATCCTGTGTTTCTTGTTGTTCTGAATGAGACATCCTGTCTCTCTATGCTTGATATATTAGCGAATTGATCTCATCAGGGATATTCGCCAATCACCACAGTCACTGTAGGCTTTTACTTACAAAGTGCAAATTAGCGTTTCTTTAGAATCCAGCCGACCAACCTTTGTGCAATTGGCGCGCAGACCAATACGCTAGGAAAGGCAAACATCCACGCCACGATCCATGCAGACATCCACATGGCAAAGAAATGATCAATAAAACCGACTGCCTTTAATGTGGTGATGCCCGAGATTAGAAAAGACATCATGCAGGATAAAATCAATGGAAATAAAAGACTTGCTGCTTTCACGTATTCATCACTCCTTGATATGCACTTAAGCTCAATGCAAAATTTTGTCCAAATAACTGAGCGGTTTTGATATCACCAAAATCAAAAGCATTTGCCGCACTGGCATGTTCAGCTTGTGCCATAAGGCCAGACCATGACCCGAGACGATTGGCGGCATGCGTATACGAAACACCTTCATGTTGCTCAGGTAAAATAGGATTGCCCACCCATATCATACCGTGTTGCATTGCAAAGGTGAAAAGTGAAATCAGGGTAGATTGCTTATCGCCTGCGGGTAGTGAGGAAACGGTAAATCCAGCGGCTAACTTTCCTCTAAATGCTTGTGTCTTCCATAATGGGCCAGTGGCGTCCATCAACTGTTTCAATGTACCTGACACACCACCCAAATAGGTCGGTGAACCCCAAATCAGTCCATCATAGTGACAGAGTAATTCAGGTTGCGACATTAACTGCTCAGCGGTGAATAAATCAATTTTAATCTGTCCAACTTGTGCGGCACCGAGTTGAATCTGTTGGGCAATAAATTGGGTATGCCCCTGGCGACTATGATAAACAATGGCAAGGGATTTCATGCTTGGACTCCTCAGTGAAACAGTGCAAGCAATTGAGCGCTGAGATATAAACCGCAGCCGAAAATAGCGTGGTTAATCAGACTTCGTAGGCAGTTGTACAAAGGTTGTGCTGTTTTCGTTGAGGCAATACCTGCGCCCATGGCTGGTTGCATGATGAAAAAAGGAATGAGCACCGTAATCACCCCGAAAATAAAAGCAGCGCTGAATTGAGGGTGTCGTAACCATACATCTCCTACAATCAGGACAAAGCTGAAGGCAAAGAGGATGCCGACACTGTAATGTGCTAGCCAACCCAATACATATTCCTGTCGAATGGCAGGACTTTGTGCAATCGATGCATGGATGAACTTGCCCCGAAACATCCAGCTCACCCAACGACCCAGTAAGGCAAAATTTAAGCTTGGGAGGTTGAGTCTTTTTAACAGCAATAGCCACATATCCATCATCATTGTGGCCCCTACACCTAAGCAGAGGATTTGAAATAACAGTTCCGCAGTTTTCATTTTTTTCACCTTGATCTTTTTTGCATAAAACGCGATAAAGAGAGTATGCAAGTTCAAGTCAACTTGAAGTCAAGGGGGATTTATGGATATTGGTGATGTGGCTAAACGGGCCAATGTGAGTACCTCAACCTTACGCTTTTATGAAGAAAAAGGCTTAATCAAATCAATAGGTCGTCATGGCTTACGTCGTCAATATGGCAAGCAGGTCTTGGATCAATTGGCATTGATTGCTTTGGGGCGGGCGGCAGGTTTTTCCCTCAATGAAATGGCGCATATGTTTGGGCAAAATGGTCAGCCTGAATTGGATCGAGCCATGCTCAATCAGAAAGCAGAACAACTAGAGCAGATGACCCGGCGTTTGCATTTTATCAGTCAAGGGCTGAGACATGCGGCGGTGTGCCCTGCAGAAAATCATATGCAATGTCCAACCTTTCAAAACTTTTTAAAAGCGGCGATTGCCGGTGAGTATCAGCCGACCAAATTTGAGTAAGATGGACTCGATGGCAGTGGGTCTGATTGCTAAGATAAAGTATTGTGTTACATTGTCATGTTTTCGCCATAAAGACTTCATTTTATTGCAGTAAAAGCGTCATAAAAACTTGTTTTAATTTGCCTAATTTTTTACCAAATGTATAAAACCATGAACAAGAAAACTTTATTGGCCTTATTCTGCTGTAGCACTTTGGGTTTAACGGCCTGTAATAATGATGACAATAATCAAGATCAGAATACATCGACAGACAAAGTCACAGAACCCACGCTGATCTCATTCGCCAAGCTTCCTGTCGCAACCTATGCCGCTGGACCAGATTCAGGTAAAGCGGTGAGTGGGGCCAATGGTATCTATCCACCTTTTAAAGGACAACCCGTACAGGGCTTTTCTGCTGCCTTAAAAAATGAGGATGGCAGTTATATGGCCATGGCCGATAATGGTTTTGGCACGCAGGAGAATTCAGCAGATTTTTTATTACGTATTTATAAAATCAAAGCCGACTTTAAAACCAAGAGCAAAGGTTCGGGGCAGGTCTCTGTACAAAGCTTTATTCAATTACGTGATCCGAATAAACGAATTCCTTTTGAGATTGTGAATGGCAGTACGGCAGAACGTTTATTGACAGGGGCAGACTTTGACCCTGAATCAATGCAACGTGCGCCAGATGGTACCTATTGGATTGGTGATGAATTTGGCCCATTCTTACTACATTTTTCAGCAGATGGGGTGTTACTCGATGCACCAATTGCTTTGCCTAATCCATTTAATCCGAGTCAAGAATTGCGCTCACCGCAAAACCAGCTGAATAAAGCCAATATCAATTATGTTGAGCCATTGGTGGGGCGCAGTAGTGGTTTTGAAGGCATGGCGATTTCACCAGATGGAAAATACCTGTATCCGCTACTGGAAAAACCATTGCTGAATGACTCGACAGGTAGACTGCTGATCTCTCAATTTGATCTGCAGAAGAAAGCCTATACGGGTGTTTATTATTGGTTCGTACTGGACAGTAAAGCCACCAATATTGGTGACTTCCAGCTATTTAATGACAAAGAGGGCATCATTATTGAACGCGATGTGAGTCAAAATAATCTCGGTGGACATAAGAAACTGATTCGGATCAAATTCAATGAACCGAAGCAGGTGGTGGCACGCGAAGACTTGGTCGATTTAATGACGATTGCCAACCCTAATGGGTTGTATGGCACAGCACGTGAAGGAGATATTGGTATAGGCAAGGTGTTTGCCTTCCCATTTGAAACCATTGAAGATGTGATTATTGAAAATGACACGACTTTGACGGTATTGAATGACAATAATTTCCCAGGTTCATCGGGTAGAAATGCCAAACTTGCCGATGATAATGAGATCATTCAGATCCGTTTGCCTAAAGCATTATTTTAAACATTTGATAAAAATGGCCGAAATGATCATTCCGCATTTCGGTCGAAGGCGTATACTGATCGGGCATAAGGAGTCCTCATGTCTGAATCAGTGCTACGCCCAACCCATATCGAGTATGGTTCAAAATCGTTTACGGCGATTTTATGGTCATTGTTCTTTGCTGGTTTTGCATCGTTTTCCTCGTTGTATTGTGTACAGCCAATGATGCCGATTTTTGCAGAATTCTTTCATGTCACTCCGACCCACAGTAGTTTTCCACTGTCTTTTTCCACCATTGCATTGGCCATCGGTCTGCTGTTCACGGGCTTTATTTCTGATCGTTTTGGGCGTAAGCCAATTATGGTATTTGCCTTATTCTTGGTCTCGATTTTATTGTTGATTAGTGCTTCTTTTCCAATCTGGGAAATCTTTCTAAGTACCCGTGTTTTGATTGGTCTGGCGGTCAGTGGGGTTGCCGCTGTGGCAATGACTTATATCGGAGAGGAGATTGCGCAGCAGGATATCGGTTTTGCCATGGGGCTGTATATCTCAGGTACAGCGATTGGCGGTATGGGTGGACGTCTGATTGCAGGGGTGTTGGTCGATTTTATTTCTTGGCAATCGGCAACCTATATTATTGGTTTTCTGAATTTTGTGATTGCCTGCTTATTCTATCTGTTATTACCCAAATCACAGCATTTCAAACCATTTCCATTCCGATTTTCACGTTTTAAAGCCGCGTTTGAGCAAAATTTAAAAGATCCTAAACTACGCATTTTATTTGCCCAAGGTTTTATTCTGATGGGCTGTCTGGTTACGGTCTTTAACTATATCAGTTATCACTTATTAGAAGCCCCGTTTCATCTATCGCAAACATGGATTGGTCTGATTTCGATTGCCTATCTGGCAGGAATTTATAGCTCACCCAAAGCCGCACAATGGGGCTTTAAGTATGGACGCGATAAAGTACTCCCTGTGTTACTGGTGATGATGATTATCGGTCTATTGATTACCTTGATTCCATCGCTTTGGACCATCTTACTGGGTCTCATAATTTTCACATTTTCATTTTTTGCGGCACATTCGACGGCCAGCAGTTGGGTTTCTGTTCAAGCTGTTCAGTATCGAGCAGTCGCGTCTTCACTCTATTTATTCTGCTATTACATCGGCTCAAGTTTACTTGGCAGTAGTGGCGGGTTGGTCTGGGAGCGTTTTGGATGGGGTGGAATTAATTTGAGTGTCGCTGTGGTCTTAGTGATCGGTTTTGTGCTCGCGATACACTTAATGAAGAATGAAAATAAAACGACAAATAAAGTCGCATAAACTTGATAAAAGTTCTGAAGATTTAGTAACTTAAATAAGCATCTATTTGGGTGTAGAGATAATATTAAAATTGGGGAAAATAATATGGAATTACATAGTCGCGTTTATTATAAACATCCTGATTCAACAATCATGGGGCAATTAGAAGTTTTATTTACCACACATCATGGAGATGAAGAAAAGTTCATTCAGACAGCTTTACTAATTAATCCGCAAGCAGATGAGATTACTCAAGAGCTGGTTGATTTGATCGATTCGATTGAACATGATCTTACACCAGAGGCACTGCACTATGTTGATGGGTTTGCTGTGCTAGATTTTACCCATGGCTCAAATGGTGATGAAAACATTGAAAATATTTTATTATTCTTAAAAAGAGTATTACCTGATATTCATGCACAAGCTTGGGGCTGTGGTGATGATGATCCTTGGGAGTTTTGGTTCAAATTTAATGGCGATGAGCTTATCCGTGAAGATGATGAACCTTTTAATGATCCTGATGAAGATGAAGAAATTAAAGCTTCTATTTATATATGGTGGCATCAAAATTTACCTTCTGAAATTAAAGAAGGTTTCTTGAACGAAAAAGAATAATTATCATCATCTTATGACGCTGTTTCCTCAATAAGTTACAAATACTTTTTGGGGAAACACTATTGTTTGTTTTTTGAGCTATAAAAATGAATGAAATTCATGTTAAAATGATCGGCTTTCATTTTAGGGGTTAAAATACCAGCAACCCCGATAAATGTCTCTCCTTCATCTGCTAGCCGAGATTCGCAAGCTATGTCTACTGCCTATACCATGCAGACTGCGCCTAAAGCGTTGTTTGATTACGACAAATATTGGGCGTCGTGTTTTGAACCCGCACCATTTTTGCCGATGTCACGAGAAGAAATGGATCTACTCGGCTGGGATGCATGTGACTTTATTTTAGTTTGTGGCGATGCTTATATTGACCATCCATCTTTTGTATCAGGTGTGATTGGGCGTGTACTTGAAGCACAAGGCTTCCGTGTCGGAATCATTGCACAACCTGATTGGACCAATGTAGAGAGCTTTCGTGTTCTCGGTAAACCGACAATAGCATGGGGTGTGACCGCAGGGAATATGGATTCGATGATCAACCGTTATACGGCAGATCGTAAAATCCGTTCTGATGATGCCTATTCGCCAAATAATGAAGCAAATAAGCGTCCAGATCGTGCAGCAACAGTTTACTGTCAGCGTTGCCGTGAAGCCTTTCCTGACGTTCCAGTCTTACTTGGTGGTATTGAAGGCAGTTTACGTCGTATCGCACATTATGACTATTGGTCAGATAAAGTCCGCCGTTCTATTTTGATGGACTCTAAAGCTGATTTATTGATGTATGGCAATGGTGAGCGTGCCATTATCGATGTGATGCATCGTTTAGCCAAGGGTGAGAAAATCCACGAAATTACGGATGTTCGTGGTACTGCATTTATTATTAATAAGCACAATAAAGCATCGAAAGCGAAATTCGTTGAAATTGCCAGTAATGACATTGATACCATTGGACGTGTTGATCCAATTATCAACCCCTATGTCATGACTGAAGATATTGATGGCTGTGAAGTTGAAAAAGAAAAAGGCAACTCATTGGCTCAGTATCAAAACTTCCAAAAAGAAGTGGTTGCCAATCCAATCGTACGTGAGGGCGATCAGCTCGATCCAGATACCCAAATTGTGCAGTTAAAGCCTGCGCCATCAAAAGCGATTAAACATAAATTACCGCCACGTGAATTGGCAGTGATTCGTTTGCCTTCTTTTGAAGAAGTTGCGGATGATCAGGTACTTTATGCCCATGCCAACCGTATTTTGCATCTGGAAACCAATCCCGGTAATGCACGTGCTTTGGTACAGCGTCATGGTGAACGTGATGTTTGGATCAACCCGCCACCAATTCCTCTGACCACGGAGGAAATGGACTATGTATTTGATTTACCATATGCACGTTTACCGCATCCGTCATATGCGAATGCACGTTTCCCAGCCTTTGATATGATCAAATTCTCGGTCAATATCATGCGCGGTTGTTTTGGTGGTTGTACTTTCTGTTCGATCACTGAACATGAAGGCCGTATTATTCAAAACCGTTCTGAAGATTCAATTTTACGTGAAATTGAAAAAATCCGTGATACTGCACCTAATTTCACAGGCATTATTTCGGATTTAGGTGGACCAACGGCAAACATGTACCGTTTGCACTGTAACGATCCTGAAATTGAAAAGAATTGCCGTAAACCATCTTGTGTCTATCCAGGTGTGTGTCAAAACCTACATACCGATCATGCCCCCTTGGTTCAGCTTTATCGTAAAGCCCGTGAAATCAAAGGCGTGAAGAAAATTCTGATTGGTTCAGGTCTACGTTACGATCTTGCGGTCTTAAACCCTGAATATGTGAAAGAATTGGTTCAGCACCATGTTGGTGGTTATCTAAAAATTGCGCCTGAGCATACTGAAAATGGTCCATTATCCAAGATGATGAAACCAGGAATTGGGACGTATGATCGCTTTAAGCAAATGTTTGAGCGTTTCAGTAAGGAAGCAGGTAAGGAACAGTATTTAATTCCATACTTTATTGCTGCGCATCCAGGTACCACTGATTACGACATGATGAATTTGGCGATTTGGTTGAAGAAAAATGGTTTCCGTGCCGATCAGGTACAGACCTTCTATCCATCGCCAATGGCAACTGCAACCACAATGTATTATTCAGGCAAAAATCCATTGTCTAAAGTGGCACGTTATACTGAAAATGTCGATATCGTGAAAGGTGAAAAGCGTCGTCGTTTGCATAAGGCATTCTTACGCTATCATGATCCAAACAACTGGCCTTTATTGCGTGAAGCCTTGAAAGAGATGGGGCGTGTAGATTTAATTGGAAACTCAAAGCAGCATTTGATTCCAACTTATCAGCCACAAGGGACTGCTGAAGGTGAATATAAATCGGCACGTAAGAAGAATTCATCTGTGGCAGGGGATTCCGCAAAACGTGGTCAAGGACAGTCTCGTTCACAGTCAGGTCAACAGCGTCCGCAAAAAGGGCAGGTTTTGACCCAACACAATGGTTTACCCCCACGCGAAACCGGTGAGAAAAGACCGTTCTCAGGGAAAGCAAAACCAAAAGCCAAAGGACATCGTTAATTCGAGATCCATAAAAAGGCATGGGAAATCCCATGCTTTTTTATTTAAATGACGAGTGGTCACAAATTCACCGTAAAACTCGGGGGAGTAGAAACATAAACTGACAATAACGACTTGAATCTTGAATGACGAATGATTATAAATAAAGAGCAGAGGGTGGTTACGACTTTGGTCGTCTAGGAAAACACGATTAAAAAACTTAAGTTTGCACTGCAAAATGATTTTGCTATCACTGTTATTGATTAAAAAAATTGGCTTAAAGCCAAAATGATTATAAAAAATCTAAAGGGATTAGTTAGAAATGTATTATTTTATAACAATAGTTGGGTTGCTGTTAATCACAGCGCTTGCACTTCGCCGCCTACAACAAAATAGGCGTCAGGACAGTCCGTTAAAGCGTCGCGGTATCTTGAATATTGCAGAGCAAATTACCTTGATGCGTTTACAAGCCGTTTTACCACGTCATACCGTGTTGGCGCATGTGTCTTTTGATGCCTTGCTGACCACTAAATTTGCGCATACGCGTCTTAAGTATCAAGGTTTGGTTGCGGATTTTGTCGTTTTAGATCAACAACATCAAGTGCTTGCAGTGATTGAGATTGCAGACGAATCCTATGTCAATCGCTTACATCAAAAGCATTATCAAGACAGCTTACTCGAATTGGCAGGCTATCGTGTGCTACGTTATAGCAGCATTCCAACTGAACAAGAACTCCGAGAAGATTTAGTTCCAGATCTGTTTGAAGCTGCACCAGTAGCAGCTTCAGCAACGAGTTCAATGTCGATGCCTAAAGCAGATCGCATGATGAAATATAATGATTTCGCGGTAAAATCTTATTAAGGCAGAACCGCAGTTACGGTCATTTCAACCAGTACATCTGGTGTATAGAGCCTAGATTCGACACAGGTACGTGCTGGAGGATGGCCTTCAGCAATCCATGCATCCCAGACTGCATTCATGGCTGCATAATCTTTTTCAATGTCTTTTAAAAAGATAATGACTGATAAAATATGGGTTTTATCTGTGCCTGCTTCTGCCAATAGACGGTCAATATTGTCTAGTGTCTGCTGTGTCTGTGCTGTTACATCAACGCTGGTATCATCCGCCAATTGGCCTGCTAAATGAACGAGATTTCCCGCAATGGCAACTTCGCAATAACGTGATGTGACATGAAGGCGTTGCACAGACATAGTGATTCCCTAATCGAAAAAGTAGAGTCGCAATTGTACTTGATGCAATTCGACAGCAATGTAATTTTCTATAAATCAGGCTAAAAAAGTTTCTATTTCCATTAAGTTGCGCTGTTGGAAAAATAGAATGCAGCGTTGTTGTGGGCAGATAATGATATTTCCCAGATTTAAAAACTGAATTTTGGCCTGTCTTAATTGATTCAGACAGCTTGCAATCGAGCTATGTAAAGGGCATAGCTGTTTGAGTTGCTTTAACGCTAAATAAGTCGTTTGGTACATGGTTTTATTCCTCATCCATACAATCAAAAGGGGCGAATACATTGCTTCGCCCATATATGTGTTTATTGGCTTTGTGGTTCGGATTGATACCAATTGACATGACGGGTGATGAACATGACGCAGGCAATCAAGATGAAGGAAAGGATCGAACCGAATAAGAAGGTTTTACCGCTGGATTGCAGCAAGAGATACATCATGCCGTAGAGTACACCCAATAAAATCCCGAATAACAGCGCCGGTTTAATCCCTTTGACCACGAAGTATAAGTACCATGTAATCAGTCCAACGCAGGCACTGGCCGCAACCAGATAAGCCAACGCAAAAGCATAATATTCACTGATTGAAAGTAGCAGCACGAAGAACACACCTTGTGCCATCGCAACCAAGGCATATTGCACAGGATGGATTTTAAGTTGTTTTAAAACTTCAAACAGGAAGAAGCAACCAAAGGTAATGATGATCACCATCACGCCGTATTTAATGGCACGATCGGTTTGGGTATAGATATTGACAGGCTCTAGGAATTGAGCCGAAATGCCTGAAATATTGGAGGGAGTACGGCTATCATAAGCGGCTTCTGCGGGTGCATTTTGTGAGTTTAGGACCTGATAAAAGCACTGGCTATTTTCGCACAATGACACATTTTCTAAATTGCGTTTACCCAGTGCGATATTTTTCCAGTCCGCTTGGAATTGATGTTTTTCACTGGATTTTTTGAACGGAAGACTTTGCCTATCGTATTTTACATCGCCCCAGTTGCCTTTGGCCTGATAGGTCATTTCATAACTGGTGGGAATAAAACTGAATTCACTGAGTCCTTCAAGTTCAAATTCTAAGCCAAACTTAAACCCTTGCTGAAATTTTTGTACCAATTCAGGATATTGTTTTGCTGTCAGATGCATCAGATCAAAACCACGTTGCCCTTGGCTTTGCTCAGAAAAGTCGAACTTATAGGCCTTACCATCAATATTGAAGATCGGTTTGGCATTCAGCCCACGCGCATCTTGGATTGGGAAAATAATTTCAGCCTGTTCCCATCGATAATCACGTTTTGCTTCGTTATCGATGGCCTTGAATGTACCTTTGCCTGACATCGAGTTCTGATAGCTGATTGCTTTATAGTTATTGCGCTTATAAGTGCTGTCCGAAACCTTAAATTGTGCATTCCAGTCGGTCGTTTCAGCCCCGATAGCGACAAAGAGGGTTTGTATACAGGGATAACTCTTCTTCTGCTCATCGGTGCAGGTGGTTTGCACTTGGTAGGGCAGTTTTAAATAAGGTGCAACGATTTGTTGTGGACGAATTTGTTCGTTAGCGATGTCATGAATGACTTGTTGTTGATAGCTTTGGCGTTCTGAGACCAAGCTCGAAATAAAAAACAAACCAATATAAAAAATCAAAATCAGGAACAGAATGGCTCCGATTTTAAGATTGATAAAATTGCGACGCATATGAAATTCCATGGTCATTAGGATATGACCAGTATCTCTATGCGAGATGCGCTTCGGATGAGTTCAGTTTGAAGCTTAAGTGAAGTTTGTGTGAAGAATGAGGGTTAAGAGCACACCAGATTGATGGGTTGCTAAGAAGTCGAGGCGATTCGCTTCAATATTCTGGATGCTAATCTGACCATGGTGCTGCTGGATAATCTGCTTGACGATACTGAGCCCAATGCCGGTACTGCGTTGCTGATTATGCGGACGCGGTAGAGAAAAATAGGTCTCGAATACACGGTTTAAGGCGTATTCAGGAATCGCATCGCCCTCATTAAAAAACAGCAAAGTGATGCTGTGATGGCTCGGGTCTTGCTGAACTTGAACCGCAATTTTTCCTTGTGGCGGGCAGAAATCTCTGGCGTTGTCCAAGAGGTTATTCAGCGCTTGTTTCAGCCAAAATGGATCGGCATGGATTAAGCCGTGTTTGGGGAGATCAAGTTGTGTTTGGATTTGTTTCAGTTGTAGCGCACTTTGCTGTTGCTGAAAGCATTGTTGAATCAGGTGATTCAGATCGACCGATTGAAACTCTAAAACATGCTGATTTTTTTCGAGTCGTGTTAATAACAACATCCGTTCAATCAAGGATTGCAACCGCTGGCTTTGTTCAACAATATGCAGCGCAAATTGTTGCTGATCGGTCAGTGGTAGATCATCCTGTAGCAATTCAGCGCTGGCTTGAATCGCGGTGAGGGGGCTTTTGAGTTCATGGGTCAATGTATTGACATAGTTTTCCACATAACCACGGTCTTCTAGTTTTTCCCGCATCTCACTCAGTGCCTGAGTCACCTGATTGAGTTCTTTGGCGGAATAGAAGAAGGGCGCTTGATTCACTGGTGCCAATGCCTGTGCATAGCGTCGTACACGATCAATGCTATGTCTGAGCCAATAGGCCACCATACTGGCCAAAAGCAGACTGAGTGCTGCAATCCAGAGAGCTTGATAAATCAGTTGCTGTTCAGCGCGCTCAATATAGGGTTGTACCGACTGATTGGGTTTACCAATACTGACCACACCGAGCAATTGCTGTTGATAAATAATCGGTGCTGCAATATGCATGACACTGCTATTGCGGTCATCGGGATTGGTTGCTGTCGAACGTGCGCCGTATTTGCCACGCAGTGTTAAGTAGACATCATTCCATTTGGAATAGTCTTGCCCAACGGCTTGCCCTTCAGAATCATAAATCACGATGCCTTTGGGATCGGTAATGTACAGTTGCTGGTTAATCTGTTCTTTGCGATGCTGCCAAATGGTGGCATTCAGTTGACGGGATAACGCTGCCTGAATTTTTTGGTCAAATTCTGGGGTATCCACCTGATGTTGATAGACATCTTCCGCAATCAGTTGAGCAATGATATTGGCGTTTTCAGCGAGGGTATCTTCAACCACTTGCCGTACATTGGGTTTGACTTGTTGGGTCAGGGTGTAGGCGATAAAGCCTAGACTGAGTACCACCACCAAGTTAAAGAAAAACCAGATACGGACGAAAATGGACATATTTTAGCTCAACTTCATCAAGCTATAGCCAAAGCCACGATGGGTACGAATTGGGTCATCATCTGGGGTAATCTGTTTGAGCTTTTGCCTTAAACTTTTAATATGCGTATCGACAGTACGTTCCAAACTATGTTCAGGATGTTCCCAAATATGATCCATCAGTTGTTGGCGGCTAAACACCTGTTCTGGATGCTGAATCAGTAAAAATAACAAGCGGTATTCATAGCGAGTCAATTGTAGCGCTTGTTGATGATAATAAATCTGCAAGGATTGCGGGTGACATGACCAGATTGCCGATTGCACAATAACTTCAGTTTTCGTCGTTGCTACAGAGGTTGTAACAGGCTGAGCTTGCGCTTCCATTCTGCGCCAAATCGCTTTGATTCTGGCCACAATTTCGCGTGCGCTAAAGGGTTTGCTGCAATAATCATCCGCTCCAATTTCGAGACCTACCACTCGATCAATTTCATCATCACGGGCTGTTAAAAATAACAATGGTGTTTGATCTTTCTGGCGCAGTTGTTTGCAGACTTCAAAGCCGTTCAAATCCGGTAGTCCGACATCTAAAATAATAAAGTCAAAAGATTGTTGCACCAGTAATTGTAATGCTTGTGTGCCAGTATTGGCCCAACTGACTGACCAGCCTTCACGCTCAAGCGCATAACGTAGCGGCAGGACGATGGCGGCTTCATCTTCAACACAGAGAATTTGTTTTTGCTTCATAAGGCATATACATACAGAATTTTCTAGTTTTATCTGCCGAGTTTAACTGAAGTTATGACGGTGCGTAGTGGAAAATATTGATTTTTTGATAGCAGGAAGAGGATAGAAAAAGAAGACCTAAAGTGCCCTGTAATCTTCGGATTTGATCGTCACGCCAACCACAGGAGCAGATGCTAAAAGTGAGGTTTTCTTTAGCAAAGCAAATAACAAGGATAATGTTACTGCGTTGCTAAGAGTACTGAAAACTGGATAAAAAGCAAACATAATTTTCAGTACGGATTGTGCTTTTGTGTAAAAAATCAGCACTACCACAAAGAAAGTTGTGATTCTTCTTCTAGCGCCTGTAACTGATATACCCCGACGCCGACCAGACGGAATTGGAGTTCTGGGTCAATATGCATTTCATCCAGCAGTTGTAACAGTACTTGAGCTAAATCCTGTTGCGATTGCAGCGCCTGTTTAAAGCTCTTACTGTGCTGTAAAACTTGGAAATTTTTAAGCTTGAGTTTGACGGTCACACCGCGAGCCGTTAGCTGTTTTTTATTTAAACTGCGCCAGACTTGTTCGGTCAAGGGCTGCCACGCATGGCTGCATTGAGCAAGGGTGTAATCATCGTCAAAAGTAATTTCCTTGGAAATCTGCTGGCGTTCCCGTTCTGCTTTG
Source organism: Acinetobacter proteolyticus (assembly GCF_000367945.1). Lineage (GTDB taxonomy): Bacteria > Pseudomonadota > Gammaproteobacteria > Pseudomonadales > Moraxellaceae > Acinetobacter > Acinetobacter proteolyticus. The sequence continues at coordinate 2,799,494 of NZ_KB849179.1, read as the reverse complement.
ACTGGTCGATGATCAATGCCTTGCGCATATAAATACAGCTGTTTGCCGTATTTACCAAAATGATGAATCAGTACATTTTCGTCGATTTTTTGCAGATCGCCCAAGGTATGTAAATTCAGTTGCTGTAGCCGTTCTTGAGTGACTTTGCCCACCCCGGGAATTTTATTCAAGGCTAAATCTTGAATAAAACGTAGTACCTGATTCGGTTTAATCACAAATAAACCATTGGGTTTGTTCCAATCCGAGGCAATTTTCGCCAAGAACTTATTTGGTGCTACGCCCGCAGAGGCGGTTAGTCCTGTGACCGCAAAAATATCAGCACGGATTTGTGCTGCGACTTCGGTGGCACTGGCGATATTCTTTAAGTTCTCAGTGACATCCAGATAGGCTTCATCTAAAGACAGCGGTTCAATCAAGGGGGTGTATTGCTGAAAAATCTGATGAATTTGCGCTGAAACTTCGCGGTATTTTTCAAAATTGGGTTCGATCACGATGACCTGTGGACAGAGTTTTTTGGCTTGTCCCATCGACATGGCAGAACGGAGTCCAAAAACACGGGCAGGATAAGACGCTGCGGCAATGACGGCTCTCGGATGATGAGAGGAAATTACCACTGGTAAATCTTTTAGCTCTGGGCGGTCTTTGAGCTCGACTGAGGCATAAAAGGCATCCATGTCGATATGGATGATTTTGCGTAACTCATTTGGCATCTTCAATGCCTTGTGCTTTCAGAAAAAAGCGCCATTGTTTTGGGGATTGGGCATAGACATTTAAATCCACGGCTTTGGGAATGCCGTCGATTTTGCCTTGGCTGCTATGCTGCCAAAACAGCCATTGTCGACCATCTTTGAGCTCGGGTTTACCTTCATAGTCTCTGACCCATAATGGAGTGTTGTTAAAGTTCCCCATCAACACAATGTGATAAAAGCTTTTAGAAATATAAAAAATCGGTTGTTTGCCATAATGCTGTTGCAGTTGGTCATGCATGACCTGAATTTCTTTCAGTAATTGTTCTTTGGTATAGGCGTTAATGCAGTTACTGTCATATTCCAAATCAATCACAGGCGGTAGAGCATCGGCTTTTTTGGGAACGGTCGCAATAAAATTTTCGGCTTGTATGGCGCCATCACGACACAGCCGATAAAAATGGTAAGCACCGACATGCAGGCCACGTTCACGTGCTCTGAGCCAGTTTTCCTGAAAGTTACGATCTTTAAAATCACCGCCTTCGGTTGCTTTGAGATAGACGAATTGATATTGCATCGGCGAGATTTTTTTCCAGTTAATCTCACCTTGATGGTGGGATACATCAAAGCCGCGAATGGCATAATCCTGTGCCGAGGCTTTCTGTTGATAGAACAAGCCAAAGTAGCTAACTACACCCAGCATGAGCGCTAAACCGATACTGGCGTAAGTCGGATAATGTTGTGTCGATGGAAATTTTGCAGATTTTTTTGCCATATCGATTGTGTTATGCGATGTCTAAGCGAGTGTCAGATTGACAGTATTGGTCATGTAGCGATTGTACTCGCTTCGCCTTGATGTGGGTGACCTGACTGCCTAATTGTGCCACAAATTTGCATGATGCATAGTTCTCGGCTTGTTTCTGATAGTCTCGAACCCAGTTTTCACGGATCGCTAAACGTGCTTCACTCACTGGCCAAACGCCTAGCGCTAAGCGATTCACACCAATTCGCCAAGGCTTTGGGCTGATTCTGGCTCGGAAACAATTTTGATTTTTACACATTCGGACGTAGTTAGAATCCGCATGAATGGCATTGAATAATAATTGAGCTTCATCACTTTTAGGTTCAAAGGTTTGATGCATTGCCAAAACACGATAACCTTTTGGCGTGAGATAAACGCGTAAATGCCATGTGGGGTATTGTTGAGAGAAATCTTGAATTGATGCAAATGCACGCTGTTCTGGTGTTCCAAACAACTTGCTTTGTAAATAGAACAATCCTTTACCAACAAGCCCTGTCAAGATGAGGGAAACAATCACTCCGACTCCCAAGATCATCCATGAACCTAAGTAAACAGCCCCAATACTTGCGAGCAGCATTAACAATAAAAAAGCCAATAGATACAGTCTAAATCGAGGTGTGTATTCGAAATCGATATCTGCAAATAACACATCTGGGGTATTTAAGCATAATGCGCCGTAGGAATTTCGCGTGATAATGACATCGTCATGCTGAGCAATAATCTGTTCTCTGATTGGTACGCCTTCGGCACCATTGTAGGGAACTTTATGGTCGATTCTTCGAATATTTTCACCAGCCTTGATCCTTTCAATTGCCTCGGCAACACGTTGCTCAGCATGTGATTGTGCTGCTTCAATGTTTTGATCTGACCAACCAAAGCGTTTAATGGTGTATTGTCGCCCTGCAATCTTGGTTTTTGTTTTAGCTTCTGCCCAATGCTGTGGAACGATCATTTTATTTTTCCTTATTTTGTTTATTGGATGACGAACTTTAGGTCCGTAAATTTAATCTGTGGTTTGTTTGGGAATTTGCCAGAACACCAAGGCGGTAATGATATTAATACAGCCGAGGGTAATCAGAGTCGCGTGGAAGGCGGTGCTAATTGAGGCACTGGAAAACTGTTGCCCAAACAGATTGATTAACGTTCCGGCCAAGGCCACCCCGATACTCATTGAAAGCATCATAATCATCGACAAGAAGCTATTGCCACTACTGGCATCCTGTTGTGCTAAGTCTTTCAAAGTCAGTGTATTCATGCCAACAAATTGCAACGAGTTCAACGTACCAAAGATAAACAGGTGCAGAACTTTCAACCATAAAGGTGTTGCGGCGGTCATCAGTGAAAAACTGGCGATGCATAGACCGACCAAAACGGTATTGGTGAGTAGAAAACGACGATAACCGACCCGTTGAATCAAGGGGCGAATAATCGGTTTGGAGAATAATGAACCGAGTACCATTGGAATCATCATTAAACCGGTATAGAAAGGTTCAAAGCCAAAAGCGACTTGCAACATCAGCGGTAAAATGAAGGGAATCGCATTACTGCCGAGACGGGCAAAGAAATTGCCCAGTACGCCGATTGAAAAGATTTTGTAGCGAAATAAGCGACCATGAAACAGAGCATTTTGATGCGTATGCGCATGGTAGGCATAAGCGGTGGCTGCCAACAGTCCCGAAATCAATAACACCACGCTGATCCAGCGGGAATATTGCGATGCAGCAATATTCTCAATGCCTAAAGACAAGCCCACCATGGCCACCATCAATAGAATAAAACCGCTTAAATCGAAAGATTTGACGCTTGGCTCTTTTTGGTTCGGCATGACTTTGAAGGTCATGATCATTCCTAAGATTCCCATCGGAATATTAATTAAAAAGATCCAGTGCCAAGTCGTCACTTCGACGAGCCAACCACCCAAAGTCGGCCCCATTAACGGGCCAACTAAGCCTGCAAGGCTCATCAGGCTCATTGCAGAAAGGAACTGTGAGCGTGGAATCAGTTTTAACAGTGCCAAACGGCCCACGGGCATCAGCAAGGCACCGCCAACACCTTGAATAACCCGGAAAAATAATAATTGTTCTAGGTTTTGTGACAAGCCACAGCCCAGCGAGGCCAAGCTGAAAATCACCATGGAACTCAGATAAATATTACGGATGCCAAAACGATCGGCTAACCAGCCACTGAGCGGAATACAGGCCGCAACCGACAGCACATAGGCCACAATGACGCCATGCATTTGCAGGGGATTTTCATTGAGTTGTACTGCCATGGCAGGAATTGCCGTGTTGACGATGGTAGTGTCCAAGGCTTGCATAAAAAAGCCAATCGAGACCAAGAGCACCAACATTCGGAATTCAGGCTGTACCGCTTGATGTGTTGTCGTTGTCATGAGCCATGATGGATAAAAAGGCAGTTTTAGTTTAATGCAACTGTGTGTGAAATAAAGCCTAAAATTGTCAAAGAGTGGTCATGAAACTGACATTAAAGTGTCATCGAACTTGCATCACCAACGACTAGATTAGCCATACAGAATAAATTGTATGGAATTTGATCATGAAATTTAAGATTTCAGTATTACTGACAGCGTTACTGTCGGTGGGGTTAGTGGCGTGTAATGATGATAACGACAATAATAAAACAAACACGCCAGCAGAAGTAGTTGAAACAACCCCTGAAACGATTAAGTTAAGCTTATTAGGGCACTATGAAACCAATGTTTTTGCCAAAAGTGCTGCTGAAATTCCCGCTTATGATGCTGCAAGCAAACGTCTTTTTGTGGTTAATGCCCAGAAGGGGCTCGTCGATGTTTTAGATGCATCTAAACCTGAAAAGCCTGTGCATGTTGCAGAACTTTCTGCCCGTACCTATTTAGCCAACTCGGAAGTGAACAGCGTTGCAGTTAAAAATGGCATTGTTGCAATTGCAGTTCAAGCCGAGAAGAAAACCGATACAGGGATCGTGGTGTTTTTTAATGCCAAGGACTTGAGTTTTATTAGTAAAGTTGCTGTGGGTTCATTGCCCGATATGTTGACTTTTAGTCCTGATGGCAAAACTGTTTTGGTGGCCAATGAAGGTGAGCCAAACGATGACTATTCGGTTGATCCTGAAGGTTCAGTCAGCATTATTGATATCAGCAATATTCAACAACCCAAAGCCAGTGTCGCGGATTTTAAGGCATGGAATACGCAAAAGACGGATTTAATCGCCAAAGGGGTACGTATTTTTGGGCCAAATGCGAGTGTGGCTCAGGATCTAGAACCTGAATATATAACCATTTCTGCAGATAGCAAAACGGCTTGGGTGACATTGCAGGAAAATAATGCGATTGCTCGGATCGATATTACACAGCAGAAAGTGACGGATATTTATCCATTGGGCTATAAAGATCATGGGCAAATTGGCAATGAACTAGATGTCAGTGATAAAGACAAGAAGATTGATATCAAAACATGGGCTGGCTTGGTCGGGATGTATCAACCAGACTCGATTGCCAATTATCAAGCCAACGGTCAAACCTATCTGGTCACTGCCAATGAAGGTGATAGCCGTGAATGGTTGAAGGATTCCAAAGCCTATTATGCGGGCGATGCCAGTAAAGGTTTTGTTGAAAATATCCGAATGAAGCATCTGTTTAACAGCAAAGGCTTTAATCAGGATGGCGATTATCCAGCACATTTACAGCAACTGGCTGCAGGGGTGAAAGGGGCAAAACTCAATCCAGTGACCTTTGCATATTGTGGCGCCACTGCGACGACTGCGGGTGCATGCCGTGATGATGCAGCATTGGGTCGTCTCAATATTGCATGGAACATGGGATATCAAACCAATGCCGATGGTTCAGCCAAACTGGATGCCAATGGTTTGCTCACTTATGACAAGCTCTATGCTTATGGTGCGCGTTCATTCAGTATCTGGAATACTCAAGGACAGTTGGTTTGGGACTCTGGCAGCGAGTTTGAAAAGAAAACCGCTGAATTATTCCCGAACTATTTTAATAGTGACCACGAAGCAGTGGCCTTTGATGACCGTAGTGATAATAAAGGTCCTGAGCCTGAGGGTATTGCTATCGGCACGATTGGTCAGAAAACTTTTGCTTTTATTGGTTTGGAGCGAATGAGTGGAGTGATGGTGTATGACATCACCACACCGAATAAACCGAAGTTTATTGAATATTTTACGACACGTAATTTTGTTGAAACCGATGCTGAAAAACAGGGCGATTTAGGACCTGAAGGTTTGATTTTCATTACGGCAAAAGACTCACCAAATGGCAAGCCTTTACTGGTGGTGGGAAATGAAGTCAGTGGCTCAACTGCTGTCTATCAAGTGAATATGCAATAAGTTCTCAATATAAAAAAAGCGGATCGATGTGATCCGCTTTTTTTTATATTGGGCAGTTTTAGACTTCGATATGGCTAGGTGTATTTAAGTTTTTAATCACACTTGAAATCTGTTCCAGTGTTTCACAAATAATCACTTTGGCGCGATGCTGTGGTGGTAAAAAGCCTTCTTCTACCGCATGATCAAGCTGTGCAATCAGGGCATCATAAAAACGATTGACGTTATAAATGATCATGGGTTTCTGATGCTGATTGAGCTGTCCCCAAGTGGCAATTTCCAGAATTTCTTCAAATGTGCCCAAGCCACCTGGTAGAGCAATAAAGGCACTGGCACGCTCGGCCATCAGGGCTTTACGTTCATGCATGCTGTTGACGATATGGAGTTCGGTCAGTTTATGGTGGGCAATTTCATAATCCAGCATAAATTCTGGAATCACACCGACCACTTCGCCACTATGTTCCAGTACAGTATCTGCAACTTGGCCCATCAGACCAATACTGGCGCCGCCGTAAACAATACCAAAGCCTTGATTGGCAATATGCTGGGCAAGTTCAATGGCTTTATCTCGATAAATCGGTTTGTTGCCTGTACGCGAACCGCAATATAAGGCAATCAGAGATTGGGTGGTAATGGGAGTTGGGTTAATGCTTTTTTTCTCTGTCATTCTTAATACACTATTCATTCGTTTATTTTCACCTTATCATTTTCGCTGTGCTTGTCTAGGCTAAATCAGGTTTGTGACAGTTTTATGCACACTTTACATACAATGGGCTTTTGTCGAGCCTCGAAAGAATTTGAAAACATCCTCAACACAAAAAAAGATGAATTTCACTGCAATCTTGCCTATACTGAAAATCCTTTTATTAATCTTTGTCCCTCTATGAGTAGTGGTTGTTGTCGCTCCGTATTGTTCTTATTTCCTAAAAAAAATGTTTTGGCTGTTTGTGCCGACCTTTTAAAATCTCAACTTCATAACAATATTGCTGATTTTGCAGAGGAGTCACCTCAATGATTCTGGAATGGATGTCAGATCCAGCTGCATGGGTTGGTTTAGCCACCTTGGTGGTGCTTGAAATTGTATTGGGTATTGATAACCTTGTTTTTATTGCAATTTTGGCAGAAAAATTACCACCCGAACAACGTAATGCTGCGCGTAAAATTGGTTTGATTCTCGCCCTGATCATGCGTTTGATCTTGTTGGCCTCGATCGCATGGGTGGTGACATTAACCACGCCATTGTTCCATATTTTTGATCATCCATTTTCTGGACGTGACTTGATTCTACTGTTTGGTGGTGTGTTCTTGTTATTTAAAGGCACCATGGAACTGCATGAACGAATTGAAGGAAAACAAGCACATAAAGAAGAAAATCCAGTGCATGCTGTGTTCTGGATGGTGGTGGTACAGATTGTCGTCCTCGATGCGGTATTCTCGCTCGACAGTGTGATCACTGCAGTGGGGATGGTGAAAGAGCTTTCGGTGATGATGATCGCGGTAACCATTGCGATTGGTATCATGTTACTGGCTTCTCGCCCATTGATGGATTTCGTCAATAAGCATCCAACCGTGGTGATTCTGTGTCTTGGCTTCCTGATGATGATTGGTTTCTCATTGGTGGTCGAAGGCTTTGGTTTCCATATTCCAAAAGGTTATTTATATGCTGCGATTGGTTTCTCAGTGTTGGTGGAAATGGTCAACCAAACCATGCGCCGTAACCAAGAGAAATTGGTCACCACGACTGATCTGCGTTACCGTACCGCTTCTGCCGTACTGCGTATGCTCGGCAATAAGAGCAATGGTAATGAAAGTCAGAATAAGGAAGCTGAAGATGTGTTGGCGACACAGGCCTATGCCAAAGAAGTCTTTGATGAAGACAATGGGGTATATCATAGCGTCTTGGTTCAAGGGGTATTGGGTTTATCTGAGCGTCCAGTCAAGTCGGTGATGACACCACGTCCTGAGTTGGAGTGGTTAGATTTGGATGATGATCCTGCTGAGTTAAAAGAACGTTTAATGGCAATGACCCATTCTCGTTTGATCATTGCCCGTGGTGAGTTAGACAATATCGAAGGGATTGTGTTAACTCATAAAGTGTTGAATGAATATATCGAAACAGGTGCGATTGATTTCACTAAGCACTTACGTGAACCTGTGATTGTGCATGAGAATGCACAAGTCCTGATGGTGATGGAACAGTTACGTCAAGCACCGTTACAAATGGCAATCGTATTGAATGAATATGGTTCGATTGAGGGGATTGCCACGCCGATTGATATGCTAGAAGCGATTGCAGGTGAATTCCCTGATGAAGATGAATTGGAAGCAACCGCGGAAAGTCTGGATGACGGTTCGATGTTGTTAGAAGGTTCAACCGATATTCGTCATGTTTCTTTGTTATTGGGCAAAGATTTGGTCGATGAAAGCGAAGAATACTCCACTTTGTCGGGCTATATCTTATTCCATTTGGGTCGTTTACCTGAAAATGGTGACATGATTGAAGTCGATGGCTATCGTTTTGAAGTGGTCACCATGGATGGGCACAAGATTGAAAAAGTGCGCATTCTTGCGAAAGAAAAAACGGTAGAGAAATAATTTAGTCGTTCCCGAATAGCCCTGAGTTTGACCTTTGTTTCGCAATGGTCTGGTTCAGGGCTATTTTATTCGAGAGTTGAAAATGACGTTGTCACAACACTGTCCTTGCGGACAGGGGCAATATGCTGAGTGCTGTCAGCCCTTACATTTAAAACAGCAGGTCGCGCAAACTGCAGAGCAATTGATGCGCTCGCGTTATAGTGCCTTTGCCTTGCAGCAGATCGACTATATTCTGCAAACCACCGCTTTGGGCCAACAAGCCGCTTTAGATCGAGCTGCGATTGCAGACTGGAGTCAATCGAATCAATGGCTCAAACTGGACGTGGTGCAACATCAGCCCAAGCTGGATAAAACCCATGCGCTGGTTGAGTTCAAGGCACATTATCATGATGGCAAGCAAGCGCATATTCATCATGAGATTTCACATTTTGTATTACACCAACAGCAGTGGTATTTCCTTGATCCGACGCTGGATCTGCAGATCACCATGAAACAACCCTGCATTTGTGGCTCGGGGAAAAAATTTAAACAATGTTGTGCACAATTCATCTAAGTTTGTCTTAGAATAGCGCACACTTTTACGCCTGATTTAGGGATGTAGGCAGATGTTACTCACCGTAATTTATATTATTGCCATTACTGCGGAAGCAATGACGGGCGCACTGTCAGCGGGTCGACGCAGTATGGACTGGTTTGGTGTGGTGCTGATTGCCTGCGTAACAGCATTGGGTGGTGGCTCAGTACGTGATGTGCTGCTCGGGCATTATCCTTTAACCTGGGTCAAACATCCTGAATATTTGGTGCTGACCTGTATCGCTGCCTTTGTCACCATTATTATTGCCAAATGGATGCGCCATCTGCGTAACATCTTCTTGGTCCTCGATGCCTTGGGGTTAATCGGCTTTACCATCATTGGTTGCCAGATTGCCTTATCGATGGGACATGGTTTTGTGGTGTCTGCAGTCGCAGGAGTATTAACCGGAGTGTCGGGTGGTATTCTGCGCGATATTCTGTGTAATGACGTACCTTTGGTGTTCCGTCGTGAGTTGTATGCCAGTATTTCTTTTGTGGCCGTGATTTGTTATTGGGTGTGTTTGGAAGTCGGTTTACCACACGATCTCACCGTTATTTTGACGCTGGTATTTGGTTTTACTTTACGTTTAATCGCGATTTATTTTGGTCTGGAAATGCCGAAATTTATCTATAAAGAGGATGATGCAGAATCTGCTTCTTCCACAGATGAGCATTGATTGGAAAGCATACCTGCAATTTAGTTTATTGCAGGTTTAATGCCTACTTAGAATTATTGGTCTTAAATATGATCACTTTTATACGATTATTAAATTAAAAATGAATCTTTTATCTGTGCAAGAAATGGCTCCTGAAGTGATGGAGTTAGATGTAAGTGAGCAAATAAAAACAGGACTTAATTATTGTCTAGGGCGCAATGGGGCCGTTCAGAATCTCTTGTTGGGTAGAAATTGGTTATGGATTGCTGCTACTTATAATCAATCACTTGTTGCTGAATATAATTGGGCTTCAACTTGGATGGCGCAACCCATCTATAATGAAAATGATATGATTTATACTGAAGAGCTTGAGGCACTTGCTGAACAAGGTAATGCTGCGGCTTTATATCTGTTAGGTGTTTACTATTCAGGTTCGAATGAAGATGAACATTTGGATATTGATCTTGCATTAAAATATTATGAGAAAGCCGTACAGCAGCAGTTTCCGCCTGCGATTAATAATCTTGCAGATAAATATGAAAATGGCACTGGCGTTGCAAAAAATTTAAAAATAGCCTTTGAGTTTTATTCTGCCGCAGCCAATCACGCAATTGCAGCATCTCAGTTTAGCTTGGGTCTTTTTTATTTAAAGGGACTTTATGTTGAGAAAGATGACGAAGTCGCTAGAGAGTGGTTAAAAAAGGCGGAGAAAAATGGCTGGTTTCCAGCATCAGAAATTCTATTGAATATGTTGCATTAAGCTTAACAAGACACCATTTGACGTTTAAACAACAACAAGGGCTTGTCACAACGCCTTCATCCACATAGCATACAAAACATTGACGATAATAAATGATTTTGGATGACTCGCTGAAATGACCAGCCTTGCACATCATGCAACAGAAAACCGTTCCGTAGCCGAATTCACTGAGCAGGCTTACTTGAACTATGCCATGTACGTGATTATGGATCGTGCATTGCCCCATATCAGTGATGGTTTAAAGCCTGTACAGCGCCGTATTGTCTATGCGATGAGCGAGCTCGGCTTGAAATCGACAGGCAAACCGAAAAAATCGGCACGTACCGTGGGTGACGTATTGGGTAAATACCATCCACATGGTGACTCAGCCTGTTATGAAGCGATGGTGTTGATGGCACAGCCATTTAGCTATCGCTATCCACTGGTTGAAGGTCAGGGCAACTGGGGTTCGCCAGATGATCCAAAATCATTTGCGGCCATGCGTTATACCGAAGCTAAACTTTCGGCTTATAGTGAATTATTGCTGAGCGAACTCGGGCAGGGCACCAGCGAATGGCAGGATAACTTTGACGGTTCAATGAAAGAACCCATCACGCTGCCTGCACGTGTGCCGAATATCTTGCTGAACGGTACGACGGGGATTGCGGTGGGGATGGCAACCGATATCCCGCCGCATAACTTGCGTGAAGTGGTGAAAGGCACGATTGCGCTGATTCGTAACCCTGAAACCACAGATGAAAAATTAGCAGAATATATTCCTGCACCAGATTTACCGACCAAAGCAGAAATTATTACGCCGCCTGAAGAATTACTGAAAATTCAAACCACAGGCCGTGGTAGTTATCGTATGCGTGCCGTGTATACGGTCGACAAAAATGAGATTGTGATTACTGAACTGCCTTATCAGGTTTCGGGTTCCAAAGTGATTACCCAGATCGCAGACCAGATGATTGCCAAGAAATTGCCTTTGGTCAGTGATGTTCGTGATGAATCCGATCATGCCAATCCCACCCGTTTGGTGATTGTGCTGCGTTCTAATCGTGTCGATGCTGAAACAGTGATGAGTCACTTATTTGCCACTACAGATTTAGAATCTAGCTACCGTGTCAACCTGAACATGATTGGGGCCGACGGCCGCCCACAGGTGAAATCGATTCGCCGTATTCTTCTCGAGTGGATTGAGATTCGTAAGCAAACCGTGACCCGTCGTTTGCAATATCATTTAACCAAAATTGAAAAGCGTTTACATATCTTGGCAGGTCTTTTAATTGCCTACTTAGATATTGATACCGTGATTCGGATTATTCGTGAAGAAGACCAGCCAAAACCTGTATTGATGCAGCATTTTGGTATTGATGAAATTCAAGCCGAAGCCATTTTAGAACTCAAGCTTCGCCATTTAGCCAAACTTGAAGAAATGGAAATTCGCCGTGAGCAAGAAGAACTGGAAGCCAAAGCTGCCATTATTCGTGAGCAATTGGCAAATCCTGAATCATTGAAAAATCTTATTATCGGCGAGTTAAAAGAAGACGCGAAAAAGTTCGGTGATGATCGCCGTTCACCAATCGTTGCCCGTGCAGATGCGGTTCAGATTAAAGAACAAGATTTGATGCCAGCCGAAGCGGTGACCGTGGTGCTATCGGAAGCAGGTTGGGTCCGCGCTGCCAAGGGTGCAGAAGTGGATGCTGCTAATCTCAACTTCCGAGCGGGCGACCAGTATTTAAGTCATGCTGTGGGTAAAACCAATCAGCGGGTGTACTTCTTGGATGAAACAGGGCGTAGTTATGCCTTGCCAATTAGTAGCTTACCGTCAGCGCGTGGCTTAGGTGAACCGCTTAGTTCAAAACTGTCTCCAGCCAGTGGTGTTTCATTTATCCAAGTCTTTATTGATGACGATAATAATGAATTACTTGCGGTCAGTTCTAAAGGTTATGGCTTTAAAACCCAAGCTGCACAATTGGATACCAATGCCAAAGCTGGTAAGGCATTCTTGACGGTTGCAGATAAAGGAACGGCTTTACCATTGCTGCCAATTCAGCAAGCAACCCATGTTGCGATCCTCAGTTCATCAGGGCGTTTACTGATTATTGATTTAGCAGAACTTCCTGTTCTGAATAAAGGTAAAGGTAACAAGTTGATACAACTTGATGAAAAAGAGCAAATTTTATCCATGACAACCCTGAGTTTAGATGAAATAATCCAAGTCGCTGCAGGACAACAGCATCTAAAACTGAAAGGGGACGATCTCCAAAAATATCTAGGAAAAAGAGCAACAAAGGGGCAACTTTTACCACGTGGATATCAAAAAGCAAATAGACTCTTCATTCAGAGATAAGGCTAGTATTCTGTGATACAAATACGTTATATATGGCAATGTATTCATATTGTTTGAATAGATTGACAGGGCAATTCAAAAAGTTAAAAAAAATGTTTTGTCATGGACGTAACGTTGTTACATTTTTAAGGATTACCACTCGGAGATAATGGCATTATGGAAAAGATTTGGTTTGCTGAATACCAAAAGACAGGAATTCCAGAAACAGTTGAACTGCCTGCTGAAAACACCTCACTTGTTGATATTTTTGAACGCAATTTCCAAAAATTTGGTTCACGCGATGCCTTTATCTTCATGGATAAAGTTTTAACATTTAATGAATTAGAAGTCGCTAGCCGTAAATTCGCTGCTTATTTACAAAGCTTAGGTTTAGCAAAAGGAACACGTGTTGCGGTGATGATGCCGAACGTTTTCCAATATCCAGTGGTGGCTTTAGGTGTGTTCCGTGCAGGTTTAGTGCTTGTAAACGTGAACCCACTGTATACAGCGCGTGAGCTTGAGCATCAATTGAATGACTCTGGTGCTGAAGCGTTGGTGATCATTGAAAACTTTGCCAGCGTTTATCAAAGCATTATTGGTAAAACACCTGTGAAGCATGTTGTGGTGGCTTCTGTGGGTGATATGTTAGGTACCTTAAAAGGGACACTGGTCAACTTTGTTTTACGTAAAGTACGTAAGCAAATTCCTGCATGGAATATCCCAGGCCATACCAAATTTAATGCTGCATTAAATAAAGCCAATCCAAGCAATTATAAACGTCCAAGCTTAACTTTAAGCGATACTGCAGTACTGCAATATACGGGTGGCACCACAGGTGTTTCTAAAGGTGCTGAATTGACGCATCGTAACCTTGTCGCGAACTTACTGCAGTGTGAAGCGATTTTCTCAAGTAAATTTGGTGCTTCTGATAGTGCTAAAGGTGATCGCATCGTTTGTGCATTACCGCTGTATCACATCTTTGCATTCATGGTGTGTGCGCTTTACGGTATGTATAAAGGTCAAGCCAATATCTTGATCCCAAATCCGCGTGACTTACCAGCAGTTGTAGGTGAATTACGTAAATATCAACCTTCATTCTTCCCAGCCGTAAACACCTTGTTTAATGCTTTGGTGAATAATGAAGAATTCAAACAGCTTGACCATAGCAATCTGAAGATGGCGATGGGTGGTGGTATGGCAGTATTGCCATCGACTGCAGCAGCATGGAAAAAGATCACAGGCACAACCATTATCGAAGGTTATGGCTTATCTGAAACGTCTCCAGTTGCAACAGCGAATCCACCTGCAACAACTGAATTCAGTGGCACCATTGGTATTCCATTGCCATTAACCGAAGTTGCGATTTTGGATGATGACGGTAACGAAGTTGCATTGGGTGAACAAGGCGAAATCTCGATCCGTGGCCCACAAGTGATGAAGGGTTATTGGAACCGTCCAGATGAAACTGCGAAAGTGATGACGGCTGACAATTACTTCCGCACTGGTGATATCGGTGTGATGGATTCACGTGGTTATGTGAAGATTGTTGACCGTAAGAAAGACATGATCTTGGTGTCTGGTTTTAACGTTTACCCAAGCGAAATTGAAGAAGTCATTGCCAAACATCCAAAAGTATTGGAAGTGGCTGCGATTGGTGTACCTGATGAAAAATCAGGTGAAGTGCCAAAATTATTCATCGTGAAAAAAGATCCATCTTTAACCACTGAAGAAATTATTGTTTATGCAAAACAAAACCTAACAGGTTACAAGTGCCCACGTTATGTTGAGTTTATGGAAGAATTACCGAAATCTAACGTAGGTAAAATCTTACGTAAAGATTTACGTAAACCCGCTTAAGCATAAATCCAAATAAAAAAGCGCCGCAATTGCGGCGCTTTTTTATTTGGATTTATTTAGTACGATTTGATTTCATTAACCAGCGATCGATATAAGGACGACCTATGCCTACAATACCGACAAACACCACCATAGTTGCCAGTTGGAAACGTAAACGGGTTGGATCAATGCCATTAAAGCTAAAATAATTATCAGCAACTGCATACAGCACAATCACTGCGAGCCAGTGCCACAGGGTCAAACGGTAAATACCGACCGCATAAAAGGCAATGCTGAGGATCACAAAAGTACCCAAGGTCGACTGCCAATTCAGATTTGCACAAATCACACTGAGTAAAAATGCCATGATTGGAAGCACGACTTTCAATACACGATCAACCAAAAGCTGATGTTGTCGTTGCTGTGCCAGAACATCAAACATTTCTTTTTGATCTTGTTGCTGCATAGATTGACCTTAAAACTGTATGAAAAAACACAACTTTTACACAAAAACGCGGTGTAAAAGAAACGCTTGTTGAACAAGCACAAATGAAAGTTCAATAAATTATAGATTATGATAGCATGATCAGAAGAACTTCAAATGATGGATCTCAGCATGCAAGGTATTAGCGGCATTATATTGATGATTATAGTCGCATGTTTGTTGCCGTATGTATTTACCTTGATTGCGAAATCAAAAGGTGGTTTTCAAGCAAAAGATAATCGGAACCCACGTGAGTTTCTCGCCAAAACCACCGGTTTGTCGGCACGCGCCAATGCAGTACAGCAAAACAGTTTTGAAAGCTTACCTTTGTTTATTGCTGCGATCTTGATGGCTGAATATATGGTGGTACCAGAACGCTTTATTCTGACCCTGGGCTGGGCCTATATTGTATTTCGCGTTATTTATGGCATTTGCTATTTAGCCAATCTTGCGACATTACGTTCAATCATCTGGTTTTTCTCTCTGCTTTGTCCAATTTTACTGTTCGTGATTACCATCAAAATGACTTAAGCGCTGCTAGATAGAAAATTCGCCAGCTTGGTGTATATCTAGCATCATTTTCATTGTATTCACGTTATAATCTGTCCGATTTACATCTGACTTCACAATATAAACGAGTGTTGATATGAGTTATAGCAATATTCCTGCGGGTAAAGACGCACCAAATGACATCTATGTCATTATCGAAATTCCTGCAAATGCAGCGCCAATCAAATATGAAATCGATAAAGATTCAGATGCGTTATTTGTAGACCGTTTCATGGGTACAGCAATGTTCTACCCAGCAAACTACGGTTATGTACCAAATACATTGTCTGAAGATGGTGACCCATTAGACGTGCTTGTTGTAACTCCACATCCAGTTGCTGCGGGTTCTGTGATTCGTTGCCGTCCAGTCGGTAAATTGAAAATGGAAGATGACGGTGGTATCGATGCGAAATTGATCGCTGTTCCACACGAAAAATTATCTCCGCTTTATAAAGATGTTCAAGAATATACGGATCTTCCCCCGTTATTGATCAGCCAAGTTGAGCATTTCTTTGCTCACTATAAAGATTTAGAGCCTGGTAAGTGGGTAAAAATCAGTGGCTGGGAAGGTGCGGATGTTGCGAAAGCAGAAGTACTAAAAGCGATTGAAGCAGCTAAAAAATAATTTTAGTCGGTGTGATCAGCTCCTATTCGTTTAGTGGCTGATCATAAAAAAACCTCCATTCAATTGGATGGAGGTTTTTTTAACTTGATGAACTGTGAATTAGAATAATTTCACAGGAATATCAAGCCAGATACGCCATTCATTGGTATCACCAATGTAGGCATTAGTTTGATATTCATCGCTTGCACGGTAGTAAGAATGACGTAAGCGTAAGCTTGCATCTTTGGCAAAACCAGATTGAACAGTGTATTTCACTTGGTTAAAGAATTCACGTTCTTTGGCATTGTCAGTCAAGTTCTTAACTTTGATGTCCCAACCGTAAACATACGCAGTGGTCCAGCTTAAACCTGGAACGCCATAGCTACCAAAATCAACGTTATATTGAAGCTGTGCAGATTTTTCACTGTTACCAATGAAGTCAGACAGGTAAGAGTTTGGCAAATAGATACTTTGTGCACCATCTGCATTCTCACCATAGTCATAACCAGTATTGCCATTGTTTTGTTGGTAAGCCAACATCACACTGTGTGGACCTGTGTTATAGGTCGTAGAAAGTGCCCAAATGGTATTCTTGCGATTAGACAAATCATCAGTTGTACTTGAATACGTACTGCCTTTTTCATCCCATTTGGTGTGGTAAGCGCTCAAATCATAAGTAAGAGCACTGCCTTGATTCAATGGTTGTCTATAGTTGGCATTCACATAATGACGATCAAGTTTATCTTTGCTATCTAAGCCAAAATAAGATGCGCTCAAGTTATCATCAAATTTGTATTTCGCACCCCAAACCACAGCACGATCAAGACGACGGCCGTCAGTATTGATTTGATCTGAATACTGATCCTTGGTGAATTTACCCGCAGTTAACTCTAAACCATCAATTTCACGGCTAGTTGCTAATACACCTTCAAAGTATTCAGGAACCAAACGCGTGGTATTACTTGCTAAGACAGGGATATCTAAAACTTGGGTACCATAAGTTACGGTTGTATTTGAAATACGTGCTTTTACAAAACCGCCACCACGTGCCCAGTGATCATAAGCTGAGCCGTCTGGATGCTTCGGAATCATACCATTGCCCGAGTTATTGTTTGAGCCTAATTTAAAAGAGCCGTCACCAATAACACCTGCACCAAAGCCAACTAAACCTTGAGTAAAACCAGTTTCCAGTTTCACCATTGCCGTTTGAGCATATGAGCTTGTGTCTTTGACACCATTCTTTTTGTCACGATTTAAATAACCAGTACGGAATAAAATATCCCCTTTGGCATCTTCAACAAGTCCTTTTGCTTCGCTTTGTTCGCTTGCATATGTTGAGGTAATTAACGCGGCATTAATCAAAACCGCTAAAGTAAGTTTATTTGCCTTTGGCATAGCTCGCCTCATTAAAAAAAGTAAATTTGGGATAAGACCGAAATTTTGACCAATTGTATAAGTTATGCGTAAAAAAGATAGATTTTTATTAAAATAATTTAATTATTATTAAATAAAATACTTATAAAATTTTATGATTTGTTTCTCGTTTAAAAAATCATCAAATTAAATTTAAGCATATGATTTTATTTTATAATTTATTTTATTTTGGATGCAAAATAGACGCAATATTTTGCGGTTTGTTTTTATAAAAATATGTGATTTATTGCTGTATTTTTTCTTTTTATTGAAAGAGTTATTTTTTCTTTGTTTAAAAAATAATCGAGTCGATTTGCAAAAAATGACATCCCGACGAATGACAGTGACTGACCAATCCAATAGTTACAGCGCTTCAGCCTGATTTAAGTTTTTTGTTAATGCACCTTTATAGAACATTGTTATTTTTTACGGCATAACGCCGATCTTTTAAGCATTTCGAATGATTTTGTTTTTATGGGCATGCCTCTTTTTTGTGCGAAAAAAGTACTGAAAATTTCTGTTGCCTTGAAATCGGTCAAAAAATAAAAAGATTTCCTGATAAAGCGCAATTCGGAGGCATTGATGTTGTTATATCGGCACTTTTATAGAACGGAATCGAGAGTTGACACACTTTTTCTAAAGTTGGCACAGCAATTGCTATTTATTTTGCGATGCAATTTAAAACATAAATCAGTCGAATATCCATCATGGGGGAAATCAATATGATGAAATTTGCATGTAAAGCGATCGCGTTGAGTATTTGTGCAGTGACTTCGACTTTTGCTATGGCGGAAGAAACAAATACATTATCTCAATATGGCCTTAGCTTTTCTGGAACCGCTGCTTTAACGACAGATTATCGTTATCGTGGTATTACTCAAACTCAAAGTGATCCTGCGGTGCAAGGTGGTTTTGCATTAACGCATTCATCTGGTTTATATGCAGGCGTATGGGGTTCAAACGTTAACTTTGGCGCTCCAGATCCACATTTGGAGTTAGATCCATATGTGGGTTATGCGACTGAACTTCCATTTGCTGGTAAGCCAACTTTAGATGTAGGTTTATGGTATTACGGCTATCCAAGTGCATCTGATCTGAACTGGTTAGAACTCTATGCAAAATTAGGCTTTAAAAATGTCTTGGCATCTGGTGATAGTCTATTGGGTAGTTTGAACTATACCAATGATTTTGCTGGTACTGATGAAAATGGTTGGTATGTCAATGCCACTTATAACATTCCTTTTGCAGATACAGGATTTGGTGGTGTTGCGAGTGTCGGTTATACCAAAGTGGATAACTACGACTTTAGCGATACAGGTGGTGAAGATGACAACTATGTTGATTGGAAAGTGGGTGTGACTTATAGCGTTAAATCAGTATCGGGTTTAACCGCTGAGCTTGCTGCGGTAGGCACTAATATTGATGCAGATTTCCAACCGTATAAACGTGGTACAGAAACCGGCGCAGTATTTACCTTAACCAAAGCTTTCTAAGTTTCGGTCTGTCAAAGCAACATAAAAGCCAGTCATCATACTGGCTTTTTTATTTTTATCGTCTAGGTAGGATACTGGATGAAGAGAGCCACGGTCTACTTTTTATGATGTCTTTAAAAGAGAGACAATCCCATTCTTAGAATGAGAAAAACAAGTAGGATCAGAAAAAACCATCGGATAAATTGGCTGCCATAGCGTAGTGCCAGAAAAACACCAACGAAGGAACCCAGTACATTGCAGAAGGCAACGATTAAACCGATTTGCCATAACACATGACCTGTAGGAATAAAAAATAAAAGTGCTGAACTAAAAGTGCCAATATTCACGATTTTGGCCGATGCAGAGGCATTGAGAAAATCAAAACCGAAAACCTTTACAAACAGAAAAAGCAGGAAACTACCGCTGCCTGGCCCAAAAACACCATCATAGAAGCCAATCAACCCGCCAAAAAGGATGCCAAGGGAGATTTCTTTAGGCCCGCATCTCACATAGGTACTGCGCGCACCTAAGTCTTTCTTTAAAAAAGTATAGATGGCCATCAGGATGAGTAAATAGAAAACCACATGGCTCATGAGCTGCTTTGGAACATGGGCTGTTGTCATTGCACCCGCAAATGCACATATAAATGCCGCAAGCATGGTGGGAATTAGTAGCTTCCAGACAAAAGTAATTTTATGAACATATCTAAAAAATGAGGCGGTGGTTCCAGCCCAAACCGCTAATTTGTTGGTGCCAAAAACAGTTGCAATATTGTGCTGAGGCAAAGCATGTAACAGCGCTGGAATTTGGATTAAACCTCCACCACCTACTGCGGCATCGATCAGACCACCACAGAAGGCAAAGAGTCCTAAAGTCAGCAGGGCGGTTTGATCAATCATAAAAATCAGCCAATCTGAGGAAAAAAATAATCTTGTTGTATAAGCTTTATGCAGTGTTTTAAATAAGAATCTAACCGAATAATGAAAACATCATTTGCTTAGTTTTGTTGTTTTTTTATCCATATTAAAAATAAAGGTTTGAATGAATGAAAGTTCTTTGCTTGGCTAAAACAGTGCTTTTTGTGCGCTATGTCGAGCATCAATAGCCCATTTTGGTTGCAAGATTTACAGTTCAAATGTCGTTATAAACTAAAGGACTCAGCTTATGTTTTTCTAAGTATTGATTTTATTGGTGTTTATTTTTTATTTGAGTTTGGCACAGCATTTGCTAAATAGCTTTTGATGCAATTTAAAGCTTAAAAATCAATTGAGTATCTAAAATATAGGGGGAGACCAATATGATGAAATTTGCATGCAAGGCTGCTGTACTGGGAATGCTGACCACAGCATCAACATTAAGTTTGGCTGAGGAGAGCAAACTACCTTTTCCCGGTACCGTTACGGGAAATGTAAATGTGGTATCAAGCTACAATTTACGTGGGATGACCAACTCACCAGAAAGTGATACGCCGGCAGTTCAAGGTGGGCTGGATTATAGTCATGACAGTGGCTTTTATTTGGGGTATTGGTTTTCGACTTTAACCGCAGCCTATGCTGATTTTAATACTTCGCCTACTGATGTGAAGGAAGAGAAAAAATCCTTCGAAAACGATTTTTATGCGGGCTATAAAGGCAAAATTACCGAAGATCTTGGTTATCAAATTGGGGGAACGATTTATTACTATTATCCAGGTTGGGAATCGACAGGTTATGAAACCATCTTGGGGCTCAGTTATAAAGATTTCAGCATTACCGCACAGACTTTATTAAATAACGTCACCTTCGGAAACAAGGGTGATACCTATTTCTTGGCGACCTATGCACCAAAACTGGCAGGGGGCTTTACCGGTAAAGCGCAAGTTGCAGCCTATTATTATGGCGACGACGATGAATATTTGGCTTATCAAGCCAAAGCTGGCGATGTGACCAAAACTGATTTTGCCTTCCGTCATGCAACGCTAGGTTTATCGCACCCATTGGGCAATACCGGCGCAACGTGGAGTCTGGATTATATTTTTGGTGGTTACACCCGTGATGAAACCAAACAAAAGAATAAAGTGGTCCTAGCTTTAGGTTATGCCTTCTAACTGAGCCTGAGTCATAAAAAGCGACCTTAAGGTCGCTTTTTTAACTTTGCTGACCGCGATAGGACAAGGCTTCAGTGATATGACTGCTACAGATGAGTTCACTTTCGGCTAAATCTGCAATGGTTCGAGCCACTCTTAAGACTCGATGATAGGCACGCGCAGAAAGGTTGAGCCGCTGTTGTGCCATTTCAATAATTTTGGTCGAGCTGTCATCTAACAAAGCATGCTGTTCCAATAATTTGGGAGAGAGCGCCTGATTTAAACACCGTTGTCTTTGGATCTGTTTTTCATAGGCATGGATGACGCGTTGTCGTACCGTTTCAGAGTTTTCGGTTGGGCTTCGATCCTGTAATTCTTGTGCCTGTAAGGGTGGCACATCAATGTGCAAATCAATACGGTCTAATAAAGGCCCTGAAATTCGGTTTTGATAACGTTGAATGCTGTCTGGCGAACATTGGCAACGGCTATCCTGATTAAAGGCATAACCACATGGGCAGGGGTTCATTGCTGCAATAAACTGAAAGTTTGCAGGGAACGTCATTTGTCGTGCAGCACGTGAAATCACAATCTCTTTGGATTCCAGTGGTTGGCGCAGTACTTCAAGCACCTTGCGATCAAATTCGGGTAATTCATCCAAAAATAGAACCCCTAAATGCGCTAAGGTGATTTCGCCAGGTTTAGGTTGAGAACCACCACCCACCAAGGCAATTGCAGATGCGGTATGGTGCGGCGCTCGGAAGGGTCGTTGTCCAAAAGTATGTGGTGCATTGGCAACCGAGTAAATACTGGCGACTTCAAGATTCTCACCTGCATTGAGCGGGGGCAAAATAGAGGGTAGCCGTGAAGCCAACAGGGTCTTTCCAGTACCAGGCGGCCCTTTAAATAATAAAGAGTGCCCGCCTGCGGCAGCAATTTCCAAAGCACGACGCGGGCGGAGTTGTCCTTTTACATCGGCAAGATCAAATTGATAATAGGAGGCGGCTGTGGTTGTTCTTTGTGGTGCAGCTGGAATCTGGGAATTGCCCGAAAAATGTGCACAAACCGCTTGTAGATGATTGGCTGCATAGACTTCAAATTCTGGCAACTGATTGGCTTCATCTAAATTTGCGGTCGGCAGTAATAAGCGATGTTGTGCCTGTTGGCAGGCCATCGCAATGGTTAAGGCTCCTGAAATCGGGCGTAAATGACCATCTAATGCAAGTTCCCCAATAAATTCAAAACCTTCAGTACTATTTTCAGGAAGTTGTCCAGAGGCAATCAAGATACCTAAGGCAATTGGGAGGTCGAGTCGTGAACCATCCTTAGGGAGATCTGCAGGTGCTAAATTAATGGTTAAGCGCTTGGTTGGAAACTGAAAACCGCTATTAATGATGGCTGAACGGACACGATCTTTACTTTCGCGTACTGCTGCTTCGGGTAAACCGACAATTGTGAGTGAAGGCAAGCCGGAACTGATGTGGACTTCAACTTCAATTTGCGGGGCATGTAGCCCCAATAAGCCTCGTGTATAAATCTTGGCAAAAGACATCTTATTATTGTTCCATTGTGGTGCTTTATTTTTAATCATTTTTCGGTGCTGATTGCACCGAATTGGTGCTTATTTCTTGTTCTGAACGATTTCTTCTAAAATTTTCATCTGCTGTTGCAGCTCAGAGAGGCGCTGATTGGCTGTATTCAGTGCAGTTCTTTGACGGTCGAGTTCTTGTTTAGAGACAAGGTCTAGTTTTTCGATGCTTTCATTCAATAAGGCACGTAAGTTTTTTTCTAAATCTTTTTTAGGTTGATCAACTTGCTGCAAAATTGCCTGTAAAAGAGTCTCAATCATAAAGTGCTCAATAGGTTATGTATATTTGCTGCCCAGTGTATCACTGCTGCAGGCAATCCTCTAGCACAGTTCGGGACAGAAGGATGAGTGACTCTCTGATTTCATTCAATATAGCGAAATGAAACTTATTTTCGATGCACTATCTACATCTTGAAGGCTAAATAGGTTATAAAGAAAGCTTGTGCTCAATATTTAAAAACCCCCAACCTTTAAATATTGGCATGAAAATTGAACATAAAACCTTACTGGTGAAAATAAGCCGAAGGAAAACAAACATGAAGCTTGTAACTGCAATTGTAAAACCATTCAAATTGGATGATGTGCGCGAAGCACTCTCTGAAATTGGTGTTCAAGGGATTACCGTAACCGAAGTCAAAGGTTTCGGACGTCAAAAAGGGCATACAGAACTGTATCGTGGTGCAGAGTATGTGGTTGATTTCTTACCGAAAGTGAAGATTGAGATTGCAATTAGTGATGAAATGGTTGATGCCGTCATTGAATCGATTACTCGTGTCGCAAGCACAGGCAAAATTGGTGATGGAAAAATCTTTGTCACGAATTTAGAGCAAGTAATCCGTATCCGTACGGGTGAAACTGGGCCAGATGCTGTCTAAATTGGCACAAACTTTGCTGAGTTAGAAATAAGAGATATAGCTCACAAAATAAGGTTGGGGGACACGAATGAAAAAAATGCTTATGGCGCTCAGTCTATCTGGCGCACTCTTAGGTGGTTCAGCGGTGGTTTGGGCAGAAGATGCTGCATCAACCCCGGCAACTGAACAAACTGTAGCCGTAGTTGCAGATACTGGTGCTGCAACAACCGAAGTTGTTGCCGTTGAAGCACCTGCTGCTGAAGAGGCTGCTCCAGCTGCTACTGCGACAGTCGATACCGGCGATACTGCTTGGGTTCTTGTTTCAACAGCACTGGTTCTGTTGATGACTATTCCTGGTTTAGCGCTGTTCTATGGGGGTATGGTTCGTAAGAAAAACGTCCTCAGCACCATGATGTTCAGCCTTTCTGCTGCAATTTTAGTTAGCTTAATCTGGGTGATTGCAGGATACTCCTTAGCTTTCTCTGGTACAGGCGCTTATGTCGGCGACTTGGGCAAAGCACTGCTGAATGGCGTTGCATTTGATGCCTTGAGTGGCACTATTCCTGAAAGCTTATTTGTTGTTTTCCAAATGACCTTTGCCATCATTACCGTTGCAATTATCAGTGGTTCGATTGCGGATCGTATGAAATATTCAGCATTCATGGCATTTATCGCAGTTTGGGTGATCTTGGTGTATGCGCCAATCACTCACTGGGTCTGGGCAGCTGATGGCTGGTTATTCAAAGCAGGCGCATTAGACTTTGCTGGTGGTACCGTTGTGCATATCAACGCAGGTGTTGCAGGTTTGGTTGCAGCATACATGTTAGGCAAACGTACTGGCCTTGGCCGTGAATCGATGGCACCACATAACCTGACTTTAACTGTGATCGGTGCAAGCTTGATTTGGGTGGGTTGGTTCGGCTTTAACGGTGGTAGTGCTTTAGGTGCGGGTGCGCGTGCAAGTATGGCGATTTTGGTAACTCAAGTTGCTGCTGCCGCTGCTGCATTCTCTTGGCTGATTGTAGAACGTCTAATTCGTGGTAAAGCATCAGTACTCGGTGGTGCATCAGGTGCGGTTGCTGGTTTGGTTGTAATCACACCTGCAGCTGGTTTCGTTGGTGTTAGTGGTGCCCTAATCATGGGGCTTGTCGGTGGTGTGGTGTGTTTCTGGGGGATTACTGCACTGAAACGCCTGCTTAAAGCGGACGATGCCTTGGATGCATTTGGTTTACACGCAGTCGGTGGTATTGTTGGTGCGATTCTGACTGGAATCTTCTATAGCGATGAAATCATCAAAGCAGCGAATGTTGCACTAGCTCCGACTTTTGCTGGCCAATTGTGGGTACAAATTGAAGGTGTATTAGCAACAATCGCCTATAGTGCAATTGTGACCTTCATCATCCTGAAAGTGATTGATTTGGTGATTGGTATCCGTGTCAGCGCTGATGATGAACGTATGGGTCTTGACCTGAGCCAACATGGCGAACGTATCGAATAATCGACACAACATGCGATTTAAAAAACAGCCTTATCGGGCTGTTTTTTTATGCCTTTAGACGACTGGTTCTGCAATTGCAGAAACTTTGCTACACTTAGGCAAAGAGAGTAAATAATCACGCCACTATGCATTGTCCATTTTGTAACGCCGCTGATAGTAAAGTCATAGACTCGCGTTTGGCTGCCGAAGGCTGTCAGATTCGTCGTCGTCGTGAGTGTGTCATTTGTGGAGAGCGTTTTACCACCTTTGAAAGTTATGATGTGGTAATGCCACGGGTGATCAAATCTGACGGTAAAAATGAGCCGTTTGATGAGGCCAAACTGCGCCGTTCTCTGATGCATGCCTTGCAAAAACGCCCAGTAACGCAAGAACAAATTGAAACTGTACTCAGTGATATTCAATCGCAGATTCGCCGACTGGGCGAACGTGACGTCAAGTCCAGAACTATTGGTGAAATTGTGATGCAGGCTTTATTTGCACTGGATCATGTTGCCTATGTTCGATTTGCCTCGGTGTATCAAGATTTCCAAGACGTAGAAGCATTTCGCCATCAAATTGAGCAAATGCAACAACGTGAAAACGAAGCTTAAATTAGAGAAATCATGTCTGAACTCACCCAAGATCACTTATCTGAACAGCAGTACTGGATGCAACAAGCGATTGCCTTAGCTCGACGAGGACAGTATTCGACCAAGCCGAATCCGAATGTCGGTTGCGTGATTGTCAAAGAGGGGCAATTGATTGGCGAGGGCTATCATCCCAAAGCAGGTCAACCACATGCCGAAGTCTTTGCTTTGCGTCAAGCAGGTGACAATGCACAAGGAGCTACTGCTTATGTGACGCTGGAACCTTGTGCACACTATGGTCGAACGCCACCTTGTGCTGAGGCTTTGGTTAAAGCTCAAGTCAAAAAAGTAGTGGTGGCTTGTTCAGATCCAAATCCGTTGGTGGCAGGTAAAGGCGTCCAGATTTTACAAGCTGCGGGCATAGAAGTTGAAACGGGTGTTTGTGCCGAAACTGCAAAAACGCTCAACTTGGGTTTTTTAAAAGCCATGTCGACGGGTTTGCCTTATATACGTTTAAAAATCGCCTCTAGCTTGGATGGTCGTACCGCGATGGCATCTGGGGAGTCCAAATGGATTACGGGTACAGCAGCTCGACAAGATGTGCAGCACTGGCGTGCCATTTCAGGTGCAGTCATTACTGGTATCCAAACGGTTTTGGCCGATGATTGTGAATTGAACGTACGTGCCTTAGACGGGATTGAACTGAGCACCGTGGTTCAACCCAAACGTATTGTGCTGGACCGCCAAGGACGACTTCCACTTTCAGCTAAGATTTTACAAAATCCCGAAACTGTCATGGTGATGACACCATTTCGTCAAGAACTTGCAGATTTAGGCGTGATACAATTGCCACCGCAAGCTTTAAATCAACTATTGCAGACCTTAACTCAACAGTACCAAATTTATGATGTATTGGTTGAGGCTGGCGCAACTTTATCGACCGCCTTTTTACAGCAAGGTTTGGTTGATGAAATGATCAGTTATGTTGCACCCACTTTACTCGGCCAATCTGCTCGTGCGATGTTTAATGCTGAATTTAGCAAAATGGCAGAGCAACTCCGTTTTGAGTTGGTCGATGTAACCCAACTTGGGCAAGACATTCGCCTAAGATTGCTCCCTATCCAAGAGATGATATGAATCCAGAACCATCGGTTTATCACAAACGTCGTCATGCCGCACGTACGACTGACGAATATCTTTTTCATCAGTTAGTGCCTTATCTGGGCAATAAGCGTCGACTGCTTCATTTGATTTTAGAAGCACTTGAGATTACAGGCACACTGAACAGCAAGAAAAAGAACCCACCGATTTTTGCGGATTTTTTTGCTGGGAGTGGCGTTGTCTCGCGTTTGGCACGTCAGAATGGTTATCGTGTGATTGCCAATGACTGGGAACCGTATAGCCATGCACTCAACCATGCCATTTTGGCTTGTGTAGATGCACCTGCTTTTAAAGAATTAGGCGGGTATCAAAAAGCCATTGATTACCTGAACCGTTTGCCAGAGGTTAAAGGCTGGGTTACACACAACTTATGTCCGCGTAATGATGATGTTTATGATCCTGCCCGTGACCGTTTGTTCTTTAAACGCCGTAACGGCATGCGTATTGATGCAATCCGTCAGCAGATTGCAACATGGCAAGCACAGGGCGCAATCAATGATGTGGAAATGAGTGCGTTATTG
This sequence comes from Acinetobacter proteolyticus, assembly GCF_000367945.1. Lineage (GTDB taxonomy): Bacteria > Pseudomonadota > Gammaproteobacteria > Pseudomonadales > Moraxellaceae > Acinetobacter > Acinetobacter proteolyticus. Next base: position 2,772,159 of record NZ_KB849179.1, on the reverse strand, counting down.
GCGCCACTGCTGTATTCGGCAAGCTTTGTCAGCAATACCAGTGGGGTCTTTAAAAGCTTCCATCAAGGATGGGGTGGGCGTACTCAAACGGCTTTAGAACGAATTGAATCGCTATTGTGGCTGACACCGAGTCGCTTCTGTGAGATTGGTGATCCTAAACGTCCTGCTGCTGAAATGTGGTGTGTGGATGCGCAGCATCTTGCCAATCAAATGAGTGGTTTTGAGGTCGATGTGGCCTATCTAGACCCGCCGTATAACCAACATGCGTATAGCAGTAATTATCATGTCTTAAATGCGCTGACTCTATGGGATCAGGTGGATTTGCCTTCACCCGATACCAAAGGCTTTAAGAGCGGGATTGATCGGGCATGGCGTAAAGAGCGACCAAGCCCTTATAACTCGTCAAAATATGCCAAAGAAGCCTATGAGAAGTTATTAGAAACCATTAATGCGCGCTATATTTTGACCAGTTATTCAACCGATGGAAATATTGAGCCGAAAGACTTGCTGACCGCCAATTTAAAGCGTGGCAAAGTGACTTTATTGACTCAAGATGTTCCGCGTTATCGGGTGAGTAAACAGCGTCAATCAGATCGCGCACGAGTACTTGAGTTCATCGTTATTACCGATACTCATGCCAAGTCTGGTCCGCCATTACGACAGTTACTTGGGCAGTTATATCACTTTGCCGAATTGGGCGGCGTCGATACTACCGGCAACAGTACCCAACTGGCCCTCTGGTAGGCTCAATCAAACGCCACTTTACATCACAGAGTGGCGTTTTTGTATCCAGCTTTAGTGCTGTATCGGATAAATAGATGGTGAAAATCGGTTTTCGGGATAACTACTTGTTTTTATAATAAAAATACAGCAAATTTTGACACTTTTAGCTGTGCTTTAGCATCTCATTTGATCGCTAGCTTTTTGTTTTATAATTTAAGAATATCCATATGAAACAATATATTGCATTATTTTTTATTGGGGGTTTTTAAGGTCTTAATACTCTTGTTTTAAGCTGATATTATTTTTATCAATCGTTCAAAAAATTACCAAAAAATATTGACCGGTTTTAAAAATAACTATAGTTTGCCGAGCTTAATTTAGGGTCTTGCCTATTTGCAGCGATGACCAAGAGAGGTTGTTATGAGTCGCTCGGAACCCACCTTATTGGGGCAATGTGTAGCTGAATTTTTTGCTACCGCAATTTTTTTATCATTTGGTATTGGTGTGGTGGCTGCACTTAAACTTGCAGGGGCGAGTTTAGGTTTGTGGGAAATCAGTATTGTGTGGGGTTTGGCTGTTGCCTTGGCGGTGTATTTATCGGCAGGTATCTCAGGTGCTCATCTCAACCCTGCGGTGACCATCGCATTGGCACTTTTTGCTGGTTTCGATAAGCGTAAAGTCCCATTCTATATTATTGCTCAAGTGGCTGGCGCAGCAACAGGTGCACTGCTGGTATACGGGTTATATAGCAATTTATTTGTGGATTATGAACAGACTCATCACATGGTACGTGGCAGTGTCGAAAGCCTGGAACTAGCAGGGATTTTCTCGACCTATCCACATCATTTGCTTTCGATCGGACAGGCTTTTATGGTGGAAATGTTTATCACCATGTTGTTGCTCTGGTTGATTATGGCGATTGGGGATGATAGCAATGGCTTGCCACGCGGTCCTTTGGCACCGATCTTGGTGGGTTTGTTGGTGGCCGTGATTGGTGCTTCTTTTGGTCCATTGACTGGCTTTGCTATGAATCCTGCACGTGATTTTGGCCCTAAAATTGTGGCTTATTTCTCTGGCTGGGGACCTGTTGCATTTACAGGTGGTCGGGATATCCCGTATTTTATTGTCCCGATTATTGCACCGATCGTTGGCGCTTGCTTAGGCGTACTTGGCTATAAACTGTTCTTTAGCCATTTCTTGGTGAATCAAACAGTTGAAGTCAAAGCGACGACTGAAAAACAAGTGTCTGAAATGCAATAAAGACCAGTTCAATATTAAGAAGGGCGATCAGTAGATGGCCCTTTTTATTTGCCTATGTTTGCACTACACATGCCTTGTTATCTCTAGTTCTTTGCTTTAAGGTATCTTCTTTACCGTGCGATATACGGCATAAAGATAGGTTGAAACTCCCATGTTTACAGGCATTATTGAAAGTTTAGGTAAAGTTGAGAGCCTACAAAGTGTAGGTGGCGACGTTCGTTTGCGTATTCAAACTGATTTGGATATGTCTGATGTACATTTGGGTGATTCGATTGCCACCAACGGGATTTGTCTGACCGTGATTGAATGGGGCGAGAATTGGTACGCAGCTGATGTTTCGCGGGAGAGTTTAAACCGAACGACGTTGGGTCAGTGGAAAGTTGGTCAAGCCGTCAATGTTGAAAAAGCGATGTTGCCAACTACACGATTTGGTGGGCATATTGTCAGTGGCCATGTCGATGGTTTAGGTGAAATTACTTTAGTGCGTCATGATGCCCGTTCACTCTACTTTGAAGTGACGGCACCTGTTGAGTTAGCCAAATATTTAGCTGAAAAAGGCTCAGTCACGGTCGATGGGATTAGTCTGACCATTAACCATTTGCGTGGCAATATTTTAAGCTTGAATTTAATTCCCCATACTGCGGAACGTACCAATATCGGCACATGGCAAGTCGGCAGCAAAGTCAATTTGGAAGTGGATGTACTGGCACGTTATATCGAGCGTTTGTTGCTCGGTGATAAGGCGGCTGAGCAAAAAACCGAATCCAATATCAGTATGGCTTTTTTAGCTGAAAACGGTTTTTTAAAATAAAACAGCAAGCATAAAAAAGCCCAGTTGAAACTGGGCTTTTTATTAGGGGCTGTTAATATTTCAGCCATGCATTGCGTTATCGACTAAAACGGCATAAAAATTCATGAAAGACCGTCAAGGGTGATGCTCTTGTTAAATTTTATAATATGAATTAGGGAAGTTTTAGACATAACCTTACGGGACAGGAAAATTTTTTGTCATTACGGCGTTATATCTTATTCGTTTAGAATGACTAAACTGCATAAGACATGCCTTGTACCGTCTAAAAATATCCTCTGTCACAAGCATCTGTGAAATATCAACAACCCCCTATTTTTCGTCTGAAAATTCACTGTTTTTCAAGATGTAATCAATCTCATCTTGCGCGAGGGCATGCAGTTTGGCTCTAAACACCGTGACTGCTTGCTCAATTAAGCCTTCAGCTTCAAGTTCGAGTCGGACACGCACACTTTCCAGCTCAGACAGAATTTTCTGATCATCAATCACCACACTTTGGCCTCGTGCATAATCCACACTTGGCTGTTCGGGATTGGTCTGATAACGCTCAGTCTGTTGGGCAATTTCCTGATCAATATGACCGCGTAGCGCCAGTAGATTCTCGGTTTGTTGCTGGAACTGACGGGCTTCATCGGCTTGTAGTTGTGCGGCATAGGCGGCTTCGGCAGCACGTTTCTCTTGCAATGCTTTTTCCAAAGCTAACTGTTTGCGAATCCGCGCTTGTTCAATCAGCTCGGCTTTGAGGTCTGCATAAGCTTGCTCAATCCGTTGTTGGGAGCGCTGCTGGGCATTCTCTTCATGCTGGGTCCATGTTTGAATTGGGGTTTGTGGTAACAGCAGATCGCAGATACGTGCTAAATCATCCTGATAGGTCTGACGGACAGCCTCAGGTGCATTTAACCAACGTTTTTTAAAGTCCTGACCTACATTTAATGCCACAACACACTCCTCAAATAATGTTCTTGATTGCCGATTTATAATTTAAAGGTTCGAGGTTCAATGCCTAAACGACGATACATTTTAAATTTTTCCCGCCCGATTTGTTTCGCAGCTTCATTATTTTCAATAATCTCGATAATGTGGCGAAAATCTTGAGTTTGTTCAAGTGCATGATTGTTAAAATTAAACACGATCCAATCATTGGATGGGGGGAGTTCTGCCGAAATACAGACTGGACTTGTCACTTGATCGATCCCATGTGGGATAAAACTGGCGGGATCAAATTTCCAAAGCATCTCGTCCAGTTCAGTTTGCAAGTCTGAATCTGCACAATACCACCAGATGTGTGGATGCTGATTCAGAATTTTCCGGCATAAACGGCAAGCACTTTCGACTTGCCGTTCGGTACTGTTTTCAAATAAATAAAAGCTGATTTTCGCCATGTTTTAGTGTTTCGTTGCAACACGATTGGCTAAAAATTGCATCAATAATGGTACTGGACGACCCGTTGCACCTTTGGCGGTACCGGATAACCACGCTGTTCCTGCTACATCGAGGTGTGCCCAACGATAATCACGGGTAAAACGCTCTAGGAAACATGCGGCTGTAATCGCACCACCATAAGGACCGCCAATATTGGCAATATCAGCAAAAGGTGAGTCGAGTAATTCTTGATACTCTTCCATTACAGGCATACGCCATACGCGATCAAGCGACTGTTCGCCTGCGTGTTGCAATTCTTGCGCCAGTTCATCGTCAGGTGTGAATAAACCGCTGACCACTTTGCCTAAGGCAACTACACAGGCCCCAGTTAAGGTTGCAATGTCAATCACCAGTGCAGGATTGAAGCGTTTGATATAGGTCAATGTGTCACACAATACCAAACGACCTTCGGCATCGGTATTCAGAATCTCAATGGTTTGACCGCTCATGCTGGTGACAATATCACCTGGACGAGTGGCATGCCCTGAAGGCATATTCTCAGCAGCTGCAATCGCTCCCACCACATGAATCGCAAGTCGAGCTTCACACAGAGCTTGCATGGTGCCCAACACTGAGGCTGCACCACACATATCAAATTTCATCTCATCCATGCCTAAGCCAGGTTTTAATGAAATACCACCAGTATCAAAGGTCACGCCTTTACCGACAAGCACCACAGGAGCCTGCTCAATTTGGGCATTGTATTCCAGTGTGACAATACGGCCTGGACGATCAGAACCTTTGCTGACGGCAAGGAAAGCATACATGCCCAAGTCGGCCATTTGCTGTTCATCAAGCACGGTCACTTTTAACAAGTCTGGATATTGTGCCGCGAGGGCAAGTGCTTGATCGGCCAAATATTCAGGGAAACAGATATTGCCAGGGCGGTTACCCAAATCACGGGCATAGCTTTGACCCGATTGTACGGCTTGAAGCAGGTTTAACTGTGCATCATCCAAGTTTGTCTGATTGGCAATCAGATGGATGGTGTCCAGCGAAAATTCATTCTTTTTCGATTTAAATTCGTCATAGCCATAAGCCGCTTGAGTCAGGCTTAAGACAAACAGTGAATGTAAATCGGTTGGGAGTGCTGAAAGATCGACACTAATTTGTTTAAATTTATTTTGTGATGATTTGATAATGCTTTGTGCGAGTTTTGCTAATTTTGTCGCTTTCAACTCGGCACTTTTTCCAAGTCCGAGTAGTTGGGCATTGGCTTGAACGGCAATATTTGCAATCAGGGGCAAGTTTTCGTTAAACCCAGCTTTGAATTGGGTCGCATTGAGTGCTTCTTCTAGATGATTGATTTGATAAGTATTTAAGTTCTGTTGTAATTGTTCTGAATCAACCAAAATCCACAAAGATTCGCTAGACGCCTGAGCTGGGAATGCGTTTTGAAGTGTAAATTTCATTGTTTGTATAGAACCTAGTGAGCGAAAAAGAAAGATAAGTCCATTAAACACTTTCGGATATGAGGTTGCAATCCGCAACAAGCGATAGGTTTTATATTTTTAACATTCGGGTAAACTAGCGTTACCTTCAATTGGTCTTTTTGGAAGTATTGCTTTGATTATTCGGCGTTATCTCGTCAAACAAGTGGTTTCGACATCTCTCGTGGTCATTGGTTTATTGACCTTGATTATGATGGGTGGTCGTCTAATCAAGTATTTTGGCGTTGCAGCTCAAGGTCGTTTAGATGCCGGGATTTTGTTTAGCATCATCGGTTATCGCTTGCCTGAATTTTTAACCTTGATCCTTCCATTGGGTTTTTTTATTGCCTTGATGCTGGTATTTGGTCGTCTCTATGTTGACCATGAAATGGCGGTATTAAATGGCAGTGGCGTAAGTCGTAACCAATTGGCACGTCTGTTGTTACCGATGACGGTGATCTATTTGGTGGTTCAAACCAGTTTAATGGTGTGGATGGGGCCGTGGGGCTTACGTGAATTTGAAAAGCTAACCAGCACGCAGGCAGTTCGTACCGGTTTCGATTTGGTTCGTCCGAAGGAGTTTATTTCTTCGGGGCCGTATACCATTTATGCCGGTTCACTGTCCGAAGACCGAAAGAATTTAAAAGATATTTTCTTCTATCAAAAAGCGACTGAGGATGATAAACCTGATGTCATGATTCTGGCCAAAGAAGCCACCCGCGTTGAAGTTGCCAATGATACGGCCAATGTGGTGGACTTGGTGCTTGGACGCCGTTACGAGATTTATCCGAATCAGCCGCGCTATACCCAAGCGGAATTTCAATCTTATCGATTGCGCTTGGAAAATGATAAAGATGTGAAATTTGAAAGTGATGATGTTGCAGCCTTGTCGATGTCCAAGCTATGGCAGAAACGCGATGATTCCGTGGTTCGCAGTGAACTGGGATGGCGGATCTTTGGTCCCTTTATTATTATTGTCGGTTTGATGCTTGCGGTAGCACTGTCAGAGGTGAGTCCACGTCAGGGTCGTTATTACCGCCTGATTCCTGCGATTTTTATCTTTGCCAGCTTAATTGTATTAATGATTGCCATTAAAACCCGAATCAGTAAAGACGAATTGGATCTTTGGGCTTATCCTGCCGTGTTGTTGGTCTATGCCATTGCCGCTGCAATTTTTGCACGTAAACAAAAATTGGCACCCAAAATTAAGAAAAGTATTCAGCGAGTGGGGTTGTGATGTTAGCACGTCGAATAGTCGCCAAACATGTGACAAAAACCACGGTTCTGGCCATGCTCGGAACAACGCTGGTGTTATCTTTCCTGCAAGTTCTATTCACCTATTTGGGCGAGTTGGGCTCACTCAAGCCAAACTATAATGCGTGGCAAGCGTTTCTGTTTGTGATGTGGGGCGCACCGCGTTATTTATACGAAATTTTACCTGTCGCTGCTTTGATTGGTTCAGTACTCGGATTGGGTGCATTGGCTTCAAATAGTGAGCTGATTGTCATGCGTTCGGTTGGCATCAGTCTGTGGCGGATTGTCGGTTGGGTGATGCGTTCAGCATTATTGTTGATTGTGTTGTCCTTTGTATTGAGTGAATGGGTGATTCCATATACCAATGAACAAGCACAAAGTATTAAAAAGCAACGCAGTGTCGCATCTTTAGGTGAGGTCAAAGGCTATTGGTCGCGTGAAGGACAGCGCTTTATCTATATTGATTATGCCAATTCACAAGGTCAGTTACGCAATATTCAAACCATTGATTTTGATCAAGACTATCGCTTGCAGTCCTTTGTGACCGCTGAAAAAGGGCAATTCGTCAAAGATGGTGAGTGGCAACTCTCACAATCGCATCAAGTCGATTTATTGGCGCAAGGCAATGCCATTAAGACTGATCATGCACAGCAATCGTTGGGTCTCGCCTTACAGCCGAAATATGTGCATATGGTGACGCTGGATCCTGAGGATTTATCGCCGAGTCAATTGATTAGCTTTATGCGTTATATGGAAGAGTATAGTCAGGTACCAAAGACGTATGAATTGGCCTTCTGGCAAAAAGTCACGGCACCATTTTCTTTGATTACGTTGGTATTGATTGCCTGTTCCTTTATTTTTGGCCCATTGCGCCAACAATCGATGGGCTTCCGTTTGGTCATCGCATTGTTTACGGGCTTAGGTTTCTTCTATCTGCAAGATTTCTTGGGCTATGCAAGCTTGGTGTATGCGCCTTCACCTGCATGGTTTGTGCTGTTACCTGTGGTGCTGATCTTTATGGTCGGTAGTTATCTGCTCTATCGAGCACGTTAATCTTGATGGAGAGGCTCTATGACCAGGATTGATGAAAGCCATGAGTCAGGTCATAGAGAATTCGATTAAATTTCGGTAAAATAGACCGATCAAATGACAAACAGAGAGTCCATTATGACGGATGCAAATGCTGGCAAAATTCCTCACGTTCTCGTAATCATGGATGGCGTGGGGCATCGTGAAGCAGTTGAAGACAATGCTTTTTTAGCAGCAAAAACACCAAACCTCACTGCGATGAAGGCCAAGCATCCAAATAGTTTAATCTCAGGTTCTGGTGAAGATGTAGGCCTACCTGATGGTCAAATGGGCAACTCTGAAGTGGGTCATATGAATCTCGGTGCAGGTCGTGTGCTGTATCAAGATTTTACCCGTATTACCAAAGATATCCGTACAGGTGCTTTTTTTGAGCATGAAGTATTAGTCGATGCGGTGGAAAAAGCCAAAGCAGCAAACGGTGCTGTGCATGTGATGGGCTTATTGTCAGAAGGTGGCGTGCACTCGCATGAAGACCATATTGTGGCGATGTGTGAGCTGGCGCTAAAACGTGGTGCAACCGTGTATTTACATGCCTTCCTTGATGGTCGTGATACTCCGCCTCGCAGTGCCAAACCTTCTTTAGAAAAACTGGATGCCTTATTCGCACAATATCCAAATCAAGGCCGTATTGTGTCGATGATTGGTCGTTATTTTGCCATGGATCGCGACAATCGTTGGGATCGTGTTGAGCAAGCCTATCGTCTGATGACTGAAGGGGAAGCGCTACGTGTTGCGAACTCTGCCGTTGAAGGTTTAGAACTGGCCTATGCGGCAGAAGAAAATGATGAGTTTGTCAAAGCAACGCGTATTGGTGAAATTGCCAAAGTGCAAGATGGCGACAGCATTGTCTTCATGAACTTCCGTGCCGACCGTGCGCGTGAAATTACCCGTGCCTTTGTTGAAAAAGATTTCACTGGATTCACGCGCAAAGTTGTTCCAAATTTATCTAAGTTTGTGATGTTGACCCGTTATCAAGCCAGTATTGATGCGCCTGTTGCCTATATGCCAGAAGGTTTGAAAAACTCGATTGGTGAATATCTATCAAGTTTAGGTAAGACCCAATTGCGGATTGCCGAAACTGAAAAATATGCGCACGTGACTTTCTTCTTTAGTGGTGGTCGTGAAGATGAATATGAAGGTGAGAAACGTATCCTGATTCCATCGCCGAATGTTGCCACCTATGACTTAAAGCCAGAAATGAGTGCCTATGAAGTCACAGATGAATTGGTGAATGCCATTAATTCAGGTGAGTTTGACCTGTTGGTGGTGAACTATGCCAATGGTGACATGGTTGGCCATACCGGTGTGTTTGATGCTGCGGTAAAAGCAGTTGAAACGGTCGATATCTGTCTGGGTCGAGTCTATGATGCGGTCATGGCCAACAAAGGTCATATGTTAATTACAGCGGATCATGGTAATGTAGAGCAAATGCAAGACTATGACAGCGGTCAGGTGCATACCCAACATACCACTGAACTGGTGCCATTTATTTATGTGGGCCCAACACAGGCCACAATTGCCGACGGTGGTGTATTGGCAGATGTAGCGCCAACACTCCTGCATTTAATGCACCTTCCTGTACCTGCTGAAATGCAAGGCAAGAATTTAATTACTTTAAAATAAGGTGAAGCAATGACCCAACACAACAACATTTACCGAGCGATCTGTGCAAGTTTGTTGATGTGTTGGGGAGTGAATCTCTCTGCTGCACCGGTGACGCATAACTCAGGATGGACTGAGGATGCGCCTAGCCAGAGCGCGGAAGTCCCAATCGAATCGATTCAGCAATTTGTGCAGATCTATGGCATTGTCAAAGATAACTATGTCGATAAAAAATCGGATGATGCACTGTTTCAACAATCGATTAAAGGTTTGGTCAGTGGCTTAGACCGCTATTCACGTTATTTATCGGCAGAAGAATATCGCCAACTGATTCAATATACGGAAGGTGATCTGGCTTCTGTCGATTTCAATTTAAATTATGATGCTCATGCCAAGTCTTGGCAGATTCAAGATTTAAAGGCAGGTTCGGATTCAAGTAAGTTGGGCCTACGCAATGGTCAGGTGATTCTCAAAGTTGATAATCAGGAACTGAAAAGTCTGAACCAAGATCAAGTGCAAGGTTTGCTCTACGGTTCAATTGGCAGTACGGTGCAGATCCAACCTGAGAATAATAACAGTACCGTGATTTTGGTTCGTAATAAAAAAGTTGAAACCGATATTGAACCCGTGCTGTTACATAATCAGGTACTGGTGCTGAAAATACGCGTTTTTCAACAAGATACCGCCAATGAAATTAAACGTTTAATTGAAGAATATAGTTCCACTAAGTTGAAAGCGGTGGTGTTTGATCTGCGCAATAACCCAGGTGGCTTACTCTCGGCTTCAGTTGAAGCGGCTGATTTATTTTTAAATCAAGGCATTATTGTCACCACCAAAAGTCGTTCAGAAGGTGATCAACAATTTCAGGCGCTGCCGTCGAATGAATTTCAAAATATGAAATTAGGGATTTTGATCAATCGACGTTCTGCTTCCGCAGCTGAGGTCTTTACCGCAGCGATGAAGGAACACAAACGTGCTTGGGTGGTGGGTGAAACCAGTTATGGCAAAGGTGTGGTACAGAAGTTGTTCCCTTTACCGAGTGGTGCTGCGCTACAGATGACGGTTTCGCATTATTACACCCCCAATGGCAATATGATTGAAGGTCAGGGGATTCAACCCAATCAAATTTCACCTTTAACGGCAGAAATGAAAGAAGATACCTACTTGGAACATGTCACCGATCTGGTGTTAAAAAGTCGCTATTAAAAATAAAGCCCCTCTATTGAGGGGCTTTATTTTTAAGCATTATTCATCGTCTTCGGTATCTAAACCAAATTTCTTCAAACGATAGCGCAAAGAGCGGAAGGTCATGCCTAATTTCTTCGCAGCTAAAGTTCGATTCCAATGGGTGAGATTCAGCGCATTCAGAAGAATCTCTTTTTCGATATTCTCTAAATAACGCTCTAAGCCTTCCGGTGGAAGTTTCTTCGAACTCATGCTTGGACTAGCTGAGTGTTGTACCGGTTCGGCTTCTTCTGATGTCGTATTTGAAAAAGAAGGCGTTGGATTAGCCAGAGAACTACGCAAAGGAGCGGTCTGTAAATGTGCCAAATCGATATTGTCGTCATCACTTAAGGTAATAGCCCGCTCAATAATATTGCGTAATTCCCGTACGTTGCCTGGGAAATATTGCTGCAATAAGAATTGCTCTGCACGTGAAGACAGAGACTTCGCTGGTAGATCCCACTCTTGGCTAATCTTTTGGATAAAATGATTGGCCAATAACAAAATATCCTGACCGCGCTCACGTAAAGGCGGCAGTACAATATCCATGACATGGATACGGAAGAATAAATCTTGACGGAAGCGCCCCTGCTGTACCAACAGTTCCAAGTCTTGGTGGCTGGCACTAATCACTCGGAAATCCACATCAATTTCTTGATCTGAACCTACTGGACGAATTTTCTTTTCCTGTACCGCCCGCAGTAATTTGACCTGCATATTCAAAGGCAGTTCGGCAATTTCATCCAAGAATAGACTACCGCCGTGTGCAGAGAGAATTAAGCCTTGCTTGTCTTGAGTTGCACCAGTAAAGCTGCCTTTTTTATGCCCGAACAGCTCGCTTTCCATCAATTCAGTCGGAATTGCACCACAGTTGATGGCAATAAATGGGCCTTCGCTACGGTTACTCAAGCGATGGACCAGATTCGCGACCACTTCTTTGCCGGTTCCTGATTCACCCGTAATAAATACAGGGGCTTGGGAACGTGCAATTTTCTTTAAGGCGATGCGGAGCTGTTGAATGGGTGTAGAACGTCCAATTAACAGCTTATTTTCTAATGCAGTTTCAGCAGCCTCTTGTTCAGGCTGTGGACGGTTCAACGCTTTCTGGATTAATTGATCCAAATGCATCTGGTTAACAGGCTTACTGACAAAGTCAAATGCGCCTGCTTTTAAGGCTGCAATGGCAATATCCATATTGCCATATGCGGTCAGTACCGCAATAGGTGTATTAGGATAGTTCTGTGTCACGTGTTTGACCAGATCCAAACCATTACCATCTGGAAGATTTAAATCTGTTAAGCAAGCATCGTACTGGAACTCAGTAAAGAACTTTTTTGCCTGTTCGACCCGATAGGCGAGATGTGTCTTGATGCCCATACGCGCTAGCGTCATCTGCATTAAAAGACATAAATCTTCTTCGTCGTCTACCAATAAGACGAGTGGTTGTTTTGTTGCCATTTCCCCGAGAAACCTAATCTAATCAATGAATTTTTGAGCATTCAATCCTGAAGCATGCTCCTTGTTGTCGCTCTATATAGGTGAGCTTTGCATGATTTGCCTCACAAAAGGTATGAGACAGATACAATCCTAAACCAGTTCCTTTAATTTCGGTACTAAAAAATGGTTTGAACAGCTGAGAAATATCTCGTTTTGAGACACCCGTCCCAAAATCGATGACATCAATGCAGGTTCGTCCATCGTTGAGCTGTACATTCACTTCAATAAAGGGTGCATCGGTCGCATTATGTCGCAGTGCATTTCGAATTAAGTTAATCAGCACTTGGCGTAATTGTTTTTCGTCAAACAGGATATTGAGCTGTTCGGTTTGAGTCAGCTGAATACGTTGTTTTGCATCGGAGAGGTCTTCATTGAGCAGGCTTTCAAAGAAAGGACTCAGCTCAATGATTTGTGGCTCTGTTGGCTTATTCCGTGCCATCGCTAAAGTGTCTTGTATAATACTATCAATGCGTTTGGCTTGTTTGCTGATCATGTGTGAAAGCATGCTCAGTTGATGTGGATCGCTATCTTTTAATAATTCATTGGCTTGTACAATAGCAGCCAATGGGTTGCGAATTTCATGGGCAATACTGGCTGAAAGCTGCCCTAGTGCTGCGAGCTTCAGTTGTTGCACTTGTTGGGTGAGTTTCTGTGCATCTTTTAGAATCAATAAGACCAAAGCTTGTTCAGGCACAATCAAGTGTTTAACCCGAACATTGATGGTATAAGGGCTTTGTTGCGATTCAAAACTGAATTCTTCGCCATCTTCAAGATTACTGAATTGGATCAGTTCAAATAGATCGGGCTGTAACTTAATCAGTGGCGTTTTTTCTAGAGAAACAGCCAAATGAATGCCTAACAAGGTATTGGCGGCAGGATTGGTTAAGACAATATGATTGCTTTCATCCAGTACCAAATAACCATCCTCAATTTGTTCGAGAATATAACGGTTAATATTTTGCAGTTGATGAATTTCAATCGACTGATGAAAGGTTAAGGTTTCTAGAATCTTAAAACGCTGCACCGCAATACGACCAATCGCATGTACCACGAAAAACAGAAAGGCCAGAAAAACACTATTGCCGAGATGGGTTAAATTATTGACATCAAAGAAGTCACCTAAAAAGCGTTGGTAAACCACCATGATGACTGCAAACAAAGTAATGATCAGCGAAAGATGGGCATTGAGTAAAATCGCCGAGGAGAAAATAATAATCACATAGAGCAAGCTGAGCTGCAGATTTGGGCCGCCTGCCGAGAAGGTGATTAAGCTGAGGCAAATAACATCAACAATAAAGATAAAAATCAGCTGCTTGGAGGTTTGTATTGGAACGAGTTGCAGTAAAGCAAGCTGGAAAATATTGAATGTGATATAGCAAATCAGTGTATAAAAATAGAGAAAGGGATAAATATAGTTACTTGAAAGTTGTTCAGCAGTCAGTAAATAAATTAATAGCAGGCTAATCGAAATGATCAGTCGATAGCCGCTATACCACACTCCAAGCCGATAGACCGTCTGTGAAACTGACGACGCAATTTTCCCTAACATAGGCGCTTACTGTTATTTTAAGGTTTAATGAGTCCATAGCGAATCGCAAGATGGGTCAATTTGACATCGCTATCAATTGCCAGCTTTTCAAAAATACGATAACGATAGGTGTTGACCGTCTTTACGCTAACAAACAATTTGTCTGCGATTTCTTGGGCGCTAATACAGTTGACTACCATCATGGCCACTTGCATCTCACGCTCTGACAAGGCATCAAATGGAGATTGTTGCGTATCCGAAAGATAGGAGCTGGCCAATTGCTCGGCAATATCCGCACTAAAGTATTTACCACCTTGCATGACTTTATTGATCGCTCGAACCATTTCTGCAATCGGCGCACCTTTGGTGATATAGCCTTTAGCACCTGCTTTTAATAACAGTGAGGGATAAGGTTCTTCAGCCAGACCACTGACCGCAATGACTTTGGTTTCAGGTACGCTTTGTAATAAGCGGCGGGTCGTTTCCACCCCACCAATGCCTGGCATATTCACATCCAGCAACACCACTTGCGGGTGTTTTTGACGGACCAAAGCAATCGCTTCTTCACCCGATTCAGCTTGTCCAATGACTTCTACATCGGGGTGGTCTTCCAACATACGACAAATCCCTGTGCGCACGAGTTCATGATCATCAACAACGAGAACAGTGATCAAGAAGACCTCCTTTTTTCAAAAAAACTGGTTTTTTGTTACATAAAGCAAAATTAGCTTGCAATGAAACGACAAAATTAGCAATCCTATTCTTCGTTTTTAGCGAATAGTTGTACACAATTGTGTCTATAAAAGCTTTACCCGATTTGTTCAAATGTAAGGCATAATGGTATTAAGCGCAAATGTGCAGCGTCCTGAGTTGAGTATTGTGTCGTGAAAAATTCTAAAAAATCTATCATGCATGTTTTAAGCATGTCTATCTTGTTGGCCTGGAGTTCAACAAGTTTTGCTGAACTGGTTGTGAATAACAATCCAGCTTCTTCGCGTGTGAGCGGTTCAGCTTCGATGAATTGGTCTGCAAGTGATGCAAGTCAGTTTATGGAAGATGATGATCCTGTAGAAATTAGCCCACAAGGTTCAACCTCTGTTACGACAACATTGCGTAATGGTGGTTCAGCCACAATTACATCTTCAGCGGCGCCACAGTCGTCGACACAGATTCGCGATACCTTCGGCTATAGCAGTCAGCCTTCAGTCAATGCACGCGCTGCTTTGGTGATGGATGCGCAGACAGGCGAGGTGCTGTACAGTAAAAACAGTAACATGTCTGTTCCGATTGCTTCGATTACCAAATTGATGACGGCTGTGGTGACTGCTGATGCACGTTTAAACATGTCAGAACAGATTACTTTGGAATCGATTGATTTCGCAGGTGCGGGCGGTAAGAACTCAAGTTCAACCTTACGCGCAGGCGATACCATGAATCGTGCAGAAGCGCTTTTGTTTGCTTTGATGAAGTCTGAGAATCCAGCTGCCGCTGCTTTGGCACGCACTTATCCAGGCGGTCGTTCGGCTTTTATTGCTGCGATGAACGCAAAAGCGAGACAATTGGGGATGACGTCTACACGTTATGCTGAATCTACTGGTTTAGATCCGCACAATGTCTCATCGGCACGTGATTTAGGTATTTTGGTCAGTACTGCGTCGCAATATGGCTTGATTCGTCAATTCTCAACCACGCCGACTTATGACTTTAATTTAGGTTACCGTGTGCTGAAATCCAATAATACCAATGCGTTGGTACGTAATGGTGGCTGGAACATTAACTTGTCAAAAACAGGCTATATCAATGAAGCAGGTCGTTGTGTAGTGATGCATACCACTGTGAATTCACGCCCAGCCGTTGTGGTGTTATTAGGCGCACCAAGTTCGCAAGCACGTAATAGTGATGCAACCAATTTATTAAGCTGGTTAAGCACTTTGCCAAAACGCGTTTAGTTCTTTTAAGTTAAAAAACTCCTCTTTATGGGGAGTTTTTTATGGCTGCTGTAAAGAGCAATTTCTATATTCAGACCATAAAAAAACCAGTTGCAGGCAACTGGTTTTTTATTGCAAAGGTTATGCTTACATATTTGAAAGAATAGAATCTTTCACTTGATCCATGGTCGCGTCAATTGACAACATCACGGCATCAGCACATTGTTTGATTGCAGTGTCAGGATCTTTTAAGCCATTGCCTGTAACCGTACATACAATCACAGAACCTTCAGCAATTTTACCTGCTTTGATATCACGGATTGCGCCACCGATTGAGGCAGCAGAAGCGGGTTCAACAAAGACACCTTCATACATTGAAAGTAAACGTTGCGCTTCTAAGATCTCGCTATCTTGAAGCTCATCGAACCAGCCTTTAGAGTCACGTACTACTGCTTTAGCATGGTTCCAGCTTTGTGGATTACCAATACGAATTGCTGTTGCAACTGTTTCTGGGTTCTCTACTGGCGCACCACGTAAGAATGGCGCAGCACCAGATGCTTGGTAACCCACCATGGTTGGTAAACCTTCTGGTTTAGGGCCAGTAAATTGATCAGTAGCCGCATCATAAATCACTTGCTCAAACTGATCAGCAGGTTGATTGGCAACTGCTTCGGTATAACCCATCCAGTGTGCTGTGATGTTACCCGCGTTACCGACAGGCAAGCAGTGATAATCAGGTGCACGACCTAATGCTTCCACAATTTCATAAGCAATGGTTTTTTGACCTTGCAGGCGATATGGGTTGATTGAGTTTACAATCGTTACAGGTGCCTGATCTGCAACTTCTTTGACTAAACGCATACCATCGTCGAAGTTGCCACGAATTTGCATAGTGATTGCGCCGTACATCATGGCTTGCGCCATTTTACCCATAGCAATTTTGCCTTCTGGGATTAATACGAACGCTTTGATACCTGCACGTGCTGCATAAGCTGCTGCCGCTGCAGAAGTATTGCCTGTAGAGGCACAGATAATCGCTTTAGAGCCTTCTTCAACTGCTTTGGTCACCGCCATGGTCATACCACGGTCTTTAAAAGAACCTGTCGGGTTCAGACCTTCGTATTTCACATAGATTTCGACGTTTTTGCCAATAATACGTGGAATGTTCTCTAGTTTAATCAGTGGAGTATTACCTTCACCTAAAGAAATTGCGCGTGTAGTTGCAGACACAGGTAAACGGTCACGATAACGATCTACAAGACCAGTATAACGATTGGCATTCGACATGATGGTGTTCCAATATGAGGTAGAGAGAAAATCCCTCCCAACCTCCCTTTTCCAAAGGGAGGAGTTCCACCTCTTTATAAAAGAGGGGTGAGGGGAGATTTAAACTGATTAACTATCGAGCGATTCTAAACGAATTCTTACGATTTCGCCACGAATTGCAGGTAATGCTTGAATTTGAGCCAGCGCTTCATCCATTTTTGATTCAACAATCGGATCGGTTAAAATCACGATCGGAATCAAGTCTTTTAAGCGTGATTGCTGCATGATGGCATCAATACTAATGCCTGCACGGCTGAGAATGGTGGTGACATCAGCCAATACACCAGTTTGGTCTTCAGCGTTGAGACGGATGTAGTAACCTGTGGTCATTTCTTCACGGCTCAAGATTGGCACATTAGTTAGCGCTTCAAAAGCAAGCTGAGGAATGGTACCTGCGCCATCTTCGGTATATGAAATATCACGGACGATATCAATCACGTCAGCAACCACCGCAGAAGCGGTTGGGCCAGCACCAGCACCGGCACCGTAATACAACGTAGGACCAACTGCATTGGCCTGTACTAAGACTGCATTCTTCACACCATTGACGTTAGCAATCAATTCTTCAGCAGGAATTAAAGTTGGATGTACACGTAACTCAATGCCTTTGTCCGCACGACGTGCAATACCTAAGTGCTTGATACGGAAACCAAGTTCTTCTGCATATTTCACATCTTGAGCAGTGATTTTGCTAATGCCTTCGGTATAGACCTTATTAAATTGTAATGGAATACCAAAAGCACATGAGGCCAAAATCGTGAGCTTATGTGCAGCATCAATGCCTTCAACATCAAAGGTTGGGTCAGCTTCGGCATAGCCGAGTTCTTGCGCTTCTTTTAAAACATCTTCAAAGGCACGGCCTTTTTCACGCATTTCAGTCAGAATGAAGTTACCTGTACCATTAATGATGCCTGCAAGCCATTCGATATGGTTCGCAGCAAGACCTTCACGGATCACTTTAATGATTGGGATCCCACCAGCAACCGCTGCTTCATAGGCAATCTGAACAGCATTGTCTTCTGCGGCTTTGAACAATTCATTGCCATGTTCAGCAAGTAAGGCTTTATTGGCAGTGACGACTTGTTTGCCATGTTTGATGGCTTCCATGATGACTTCATAAGCAGGATGAATCCCACCCATGACTTCAACCACAACATCAACATCAGCTTGACGTACGATTTCCATCAAGTCATCGCTTTGTTTAATGCCTTCGAGTTGTAAATCTGGACGTGGACGGCGTGTGCCTACGTGTGTAATTTGAATTTCTCGACCGGTACGGCGTTTAATTTCCGCAGCATTTTCTTGTAGTAATTTAAGGGCTCCACCACCTACAGTACCAAGACCGAGTATCGCCAGACGAACTGGTTTCACGTCACACTCCATTATATTCAATCATTTTAATGAAGCTTGATCATAGCTAAAAAAATGCGCAGACACTAGGGTCTGTTGTCACTTTATAAATGAATTGCTTTGATCGCAGCGCAAGGCGAAGCTCAAGGGCAGGGAGATTTTTGGCGCTTCTGCGTTATCTTGCGCAACTTTAGCCATTGCTCATTATTTAGAATGACTAAATTTCACAATCCATGCCTTGTATCGCCTAAAAATCTCCTCTGCCGCAATCATAGATAAAGTGGTAACAGACCCTATTCCGATCATCTTTAATCTGTCGCCCGAGTCTTTGCGAATGTGTGGTGTAGTTTGAACTTATTTGTTTAAGCGTTGCACGATTTCTTCAGGTGTCATATAACCCCCTAAATATTCGCCATCGACGTTATAAATAGCAGGCGTACCGTTCACGCCCATATTTAAACCCAGTTGATACTGGTCACGAACAGGGTTCTTACATTCAGCAGCTGAGACTGGTAAGCCTTTGGTCGCTTGATCGAAGGCAGCTTTACGGTCTTCACTACACCAAATTGCTTGCATGGTTGGCATGAACTGTTCGCCACGTGGCCATGCGATATAACGGACTTCAATGCCTTTGGCATTAATCTCGGCTAAGTGTTCATGCAGTTTATGACAATATGGGCAGCTTGAATCGGTGAATACATAGATCACATGCTTGGCTTTGCCGCCTTGTGCAGGATAAACAATCAAATCCTCAGCTTTCAGTGCTGCCAGATGCTTTTTATTCTCGGTGGCTTGTAAGGCATCACTGACATTATGCAGTTGCTTATCGCCTAAACGCACCACATCGCCTTGAATAATGTATTGGCCGTCAGCGGTGGCATAGACTGATCCCATACCTTCCAGACTCACCCAATATAGATTAGGCACTTCGGTTTTCTTCACCGCAAGAATTTTGGCGTTGATATTGGCTGTTTTAAAGTTTTTTTCTAAGGTCGAGACCAAACGCTGTTGTGCATTGCGTTCATTCAATGTTGATGCTTCACCTGTCGCGGGTGCGCTTGCTGTGAGTGCATCTTGTTTTTGTGCTGAATTTTCTTTTGAGCAAGCACTGACGAATAATGTTGATGCTAATGTACAAGCAATTACAAGTTGAGAGCGAGTAAACAACATATAGAACCTTTTTTGTACGAATTCATTTGTATAAGGGGCCTAGCATAACAAAAAAAATGAATCACTTCGTTAAATCTTGCATAGGCTCTGTGAATGGCATCAAGTTTTGGCTAAATCCTAGATAAGAGGTGGTTTTAGCCGCGTGGATGGTATTTGCCATGCAACTCTTGCATTCGCTGTTGCGCGACATGGGTGTAAATTTGTGTGGTGGAAAGGTCGCTGTGTCCAAGCAGCATTTGTACCACGCGTAAATCTGCACCGTGATTGAGTAAATGAGTGGCAAAAGCATGACGTAGGGTATGAGGAGAGAGTTCAGCTTGGATATTGGCTTGCAATGCATAGCGTTTAATCGCATACCAAAAATTCTGTCGACTCATGATGCCGCCATGTTGAGTGAGAAACAGATAGTCCGTGCTGCTTTTATACAGTTGCGGGCGTGACTCAACTAAATATTTTTCAATCCAATCACATGCAAATTGCCCCAGTGGGACCAGACGCTCTTTATTGCCCTTACCGGTGATCCGCACAAAACCCTGTTTTAGGTTGATTAGTTCTAAACGTAAATTTAGTAATTCTGAAACACGCAGACCACAGGCATACAGGACTTCAAACATGGCACGGTCACGTAGGCCTAATGCTGTATTGATATCAGGTGCATTGATTAAGGCCTCGACATCTTGTTCGGATAAATCCTTGGGTAAGGCGCGTCCAATTTTAGGGGAATGGTGGGTGGCAACAGGATTATCATCCCGTAACTTTTGTTCTCTTAAAAACTTATAAAACTGTCTTAATGCAGACAGACAACGTGCAATCGAACGAGGGCTTTTACCGGCCTTGGTGAGCGCGATCAGCACATCAGCAATGTCATCACTGGACCATTGTGGTAATGCCGCTGTTTGATGTAATTCAGCACATTGTATCAGGTCAGATAAATAGGCATTGCGGGTATGTGGACTCACGGTTTGAGCTACCAGATAATCCCGAAAACCTTGTAAAAAACTCAAATGTTCGGGGATGTTAACCGCAGTAGGAATACGAGGCTTTTTATTTAGCATAAGGCGTTGAACATATTTCTCGGTGAAAGCGGGGCGTGTATTTAGGGAGCATGGTGCCCTGATTTATTTTTGGTTGAATTGCACTGTAAAAGAAAAATGAATTGTTGTCGATCTGTCACAGAAGCAAATGCCACTGAGATTGGTTTTGGTAATTATTCTCATTTGCTTGTATACTAGCAAAAAAGGGTTAAGGGTTAGAAGCGGTGCGATTGTCAGCATTAAAAGTCAAGCAAACAGCGATGATTACGAAAGTAAATCGCGTGGTCGATGAGACAGAACAGCCAGATTTAGTTGCAGTTCGTTTAGAAAGTTTAGGCTTTGTGCCAGGTACACAAGTACAGGTGATTACCAAAGGCATTTTTGGTGGAGATCCGATTCTAATCCAGCTCGGTTTTACGCGTTTTGCGTTACGAAAAGCGGAAGCGGATAAAATTGAAATTCAACTTGAAGGAGCACCTGCATGAGTGATGCGTTACGTGTTGCCCTTGTGGGAAATCCAAACTGCGGTAAGACATCTTTATTTAACCATTTAACGGGTACACGCCAAAAAGTTGCCAACTATGCGGGTGTGACAGTTGAACGTAAAGTTGGGCATTTTCAGCTTCCTTCTGGGAAAGCGGTACGTGTCTTGGATTTACCAGGAACTTATAGTTTACAGGCAACCAGCCCAGACGAAGAAATTACCCGTGATGTTTGCCAAGGCAAAATTGCGGAAGAAGGGCAACAAGATGCCTTCTTGTGTGTGGTTGATGCAACGAACTTAAAGCTACATCTTGGTTTGGTGTTGGAAATTATTGAGTTGGGTCGTCCAATCCTTGTCGTGTTGAACATGATGGATGAAGCACGTCGCCGTGGTATTCAGATCAACACGCAAAAGCTTTCTGAGCGTTTGGGGGTCCCTGTGGTTGAAACGGTTGCGGTACGCAATTCAGGTATCGAAAACCTACTGCATGCACTTGATCAAGACAAGTATTCAATTCCACAAACGGAACTGAGTGGCTTGAAAGGGGATCATCACCAGAAAATTGAAGTGATTTTCAAAGATGTGGTGAACTTTGTTGATCAGGAAGATAAACGTACTGATTTTCTGGATAAGATTTTCTTACATCCAGTGCTTGGCTTACTTAGCCTTGCCATCATGATGTTCATTGTATTCCAAGCTGTATTTGCTTGGGCTGCGCCATTTATGGATGGGATTGAAACCTTCTTTGCATGGTTTGGTGAGAAGCTCGGTGAGTATATCTCGCAGCCTTTACTGCACAGTTTAGTGGTCGACGGTATTATTGCCGGTGCGGGGAGTGTGGTGGTGTTCTTGCCGCAGATTTTAATTTTATTTTTCTTTATTTTGGTATTAGAAGAATCAGGCTACCTCCCACGTGCCGCGTTCTTGCTGGATAAACTCATGTTTAAGGCAGGTTTAAGTGGACGTGCCTTTATTCCTTTGCTGTCGAGCTTTGCCTGTGCAGTGCCTGGAATCATGGCCACTCGTAGTATCAGTGATCCACGTGATCGTTTTACCACGATCATGGTGGCACCATTGATGACCTGTTCTGCACGATTACCCGTCTATGCTTTATTGATTGCCGCTTTCATTCCAAGTCAAACGGTGTGGGGCATTTTCAACTTACAAGGTTTGGTGCTGTTTGGCTTGTACATGTCAGGAATTGTCAGTGCACTCTGTGTTTCGATTGTGATGAAGTTTCTGCAAAAAGATAAATCACAACATGCATTATTACTTGAGTTGCCAAGTTACCGTATTCCTGATTTAAGAAGTGTTGGGATTGGCTTGCTTGATCGCGGCAAAATCTTCTTAAAACGTGTGGGTGGCATTATCTTCGCTCTATCCATTTTACTTTGGTTCTTGTGTACCTTCCCGCAAGCACCAGAAGGAGCGACTTTACCTGATATTGATTACAGTTTTGCTGGAATGTTAGGGCATTTGCTGCAACCGATTTTTGCACCTGTTGGTTTCAACTGGCAGATCGTGGTTGCGCTTATTCCGGCAATGGCGGCGCGTGAGGTTGTGGTTGCTGCTTTGGGTACAGTCTATGCCTTGTCTGGGGCTGATGACGATGCGATTGCTCAGGGTTTGTCGCATTTAATTAGTGCTGATGGAACAGGTTGGTCGCTGGCAACAGGGTTGTCATTATTGGTCTGGTTTATCTATGCACCACATTGTTTGGCCACTTTGGCCACGGTACGTCGTGAAACGGGTTCATGGAAGCATGTGGCAGTGATGACGGCATATTTATTTGGTTTGGCGTATTTAATGTCGTTCTTGACCTACCAAATTGCATCCAGCATTTGGGGCTAAGAAATCCCATCTCACCTCCCTTTAAAAGGGGAGGAAATTATTGGAGAGACGCTTATGTTTGAGTACTTGATTGTTGCTGTATTGGTGCTGTGGAGTGCTGTTGTCGTGTTTAAGAAGGTATTCCCTCAAACAGCAAGTTCAGCATTTCTGGCATTATCAAATCAATGTCAGCGCCTAGGTTGGCAACGTTTGGCAGTATGGTTAAAACCGAAAATGGCGGTCGGTTGTGGTGGTGGCTGTGGTTGTTCGACCGATGACGCGGAGAGCAAGAAAACAGAAACCGTACAAACAGTGAAATGGCGTTAAGTGCAATCTTGAAATTGCCCATCTTAAGATGGGCAATTTTTTTGGAAAAGAAAAAATAAATCAGACGGATATGAGTGAGAAGAGATCATTGCGCTTAAAACATAAATTGATTTTATTGGGTTTTATGCTATTGATGACTTTGCTTTATCTTTCTGCTTTGGCAAAAAATCTGAATATTTATAAAGAAACGGCTTCATGGCTACTTTCATGTTCCATCTTGATTTATCTAGGGTTAAGACCCGAATTGATTGAGCTTAAATTCAAGCACTATGTATTTAAATCAGTCGATTGGCTGGGGGGGCTTGGTTTTATTGGGAATTAGCTTTTTTATCCCTGCCTAAGCTTTTACGCACTGACACAAAAAAGATTGAATAAAACCAAAACTGAAAAAGCATTTAAAACAGTAAAGTGCTAACATTTTTGCCATTCTGTAATCTGCAAAAAATGGGGCAAAAATGTTAATACAACGCGGTGGTTTAAAAGTTGTGGCTGGCTTAGGTATTTCGGGGGTATCAGCAGTCAACTTTTTACATGAACAAGGCTACCAAGTTGCAGTAACAGACTCTCGAGCAACCCCTCCAGGACATGATCAAATTCCCGCAGCTGTGCGGACCAGTTTTGGTCAATTAGATACAGAACTGCTGTTACAGGCAGAAGAAATTATTCTCAGCCCAGGACTTGCACCGCAACTACCAGAAATTCAGCAAGCGATTGAAAAAGGTATTCCCGTTGTTGGTGATATCCAATTGCTGCGCCGTGCCACAGAAGTTCCTATTGTTGCGATTACAGGCTCAAATGCAAAAAGCACGGTCACCACTTTGATCGGCTTAATGGCACAAGATGCAGGCAAAAAAGTTGCGGTTGGGGGCAATCTGGGGCGTCCTGCACTGGATTTACTCAAAGATAAACCTGAACTGTTGATTCTTGAACTTTCGAGCTTTCAACTTGAAACTACGTCACATCTGAATGCAGAGGTGGCTGTGGTGCTGAACATGAGTGAAGATCATCTTGATCGTCATGGCGATATGCTGGGTTATCACAAAGCTAAACACCGTATTTTCCAAGGCGTGAAAAAAGTGGTGTATAACCGTGATGACAATCTGAGCCGTCCTTTGGTTCCTGATGTTACGCCGATACAAAGCTTTGGTTTGAATGCACCGGATTTAAATCAATATGGTGTGCTACGTGATGCAGATGGCACCATGTGGTTAGCACGTGGTCGTGAGCGTCTGCTGAAAACTTCTGACATGTATATTCAAGGTATGCATAACGTTGCCAATGCTTTGGCATGTTTGGCATTGGGTGAAGCGATTGGTTTGCCAACGGCCTCTATGTTAGAAACCTTGAAGCATTTTAAAGGCTTGGAACATCGTTGTGAATATGTGCAGAGTATTGATGGTGTGCGTTATTACAATGATTCCAAAGGCACTAATGTCGGTGCAACCCTTGCCGCGATTGATGGCTTAGGGGCTGCAATTGAAGTCAACAAGGGTAAGCTGGCTTTGATCTTGGGTGGTCAGGGCAAAGGTCAGGATTTTAAACCATTACGTGATGCGATTCAGAAATATGTGAAATCAGTGATCTTGATTGGTGAAGATGCAGCAGTCATCGAACAAGCGATTCAAGGCAGCAGTGTGATCCAACATGCACAGAGTTTAGAAGAAGCGGTGCGATTGGCACAGAAAAATACACAAGCTGAGGATGTGGTCTTGCTTTCACCCGCTTGTGCAAGCTTTGATATGTTTAAAAGCTATAATGATCGTGGACAGCAATTCGTGGCATGTGTAAATGCCTTGAATGACGAGAAGAACTAGGAACAGAACTATGGCGGATTTAGCCCAAAATACGGTGCAAAAGATTTCGCAATTGCTCAATCGTTTGCCGAAGTTGCCTGCAGAAATGACGGCACGAAATATTCTGATCTTTTGTGTGATTGCATTACTGTGTTTCGGTTCGGTGATGGTGGCATCAGCCTCAATGCCTTATGCGGAATATATTCACGAAAGCCCATTTTATTTCTTGATTCGTCATGGCATTTCAATTGTCGTGGCTGCGGTGGTGGCGTTTCTGACTTATCGGGTGTCATTAAATCTGTGGTTTAAAAATGCCTTTCCTTTATGGCTCATTACCATCGTGTTGCTGTTAGCCGTGTTGGTGGTGGGCTCTGAAGTGAATGGTGCGCATCGCTGGATTAAGGTCGGTGGCTTTACCTTACAGCCAACCGAGATTGCCAAAATTGTCATGGCGATTTTCACCGCTGACTATGTAGTACGCCGTGCCAAAGAAGTGCGTACCCACTGGAAAGGTTTATTGCGTTTAAGTGGTGTGATGGCTTTAACGGTCGGTTTCATTGTCGCTGAGCCTGACTTGGGGGCAACTGTCGTTATCGTGTTAATGATGGTCGGGGTATTCTTCTTGGCAGGCGCACCGGCAACGCAGTTCTTGATCATGCTGGGTGCGATCTTTGCGGGTGTCAGTGCGCTGATCATCTTCGAGCCATTCCGTTTTCAGCGTTTGATCTCGTTTACCAACCCTTGGGCAGATCCATTGGGTGTGGGCTATCAGCTTTCCAACGCTCTAATGGCCTTTGGTCGTGGTGAGTGGTTTGGTACGGGCTTGGGCCACAGCGTACAGAAGCTTTCTTATCTGCCAGAAGCACATACCGACTTTATGTTGGCAGTGTTAGGTGAAGAATTTGGTTTCTTTGGCGTGTCGATCGTGATGATGCTGTCGTTTACCATGCTGGCGTGTTGTATCCGTATTGGTCATCGTGCCTTGCAACATAACTATTTGCGTGCAGGTTATTTGGCTTACGGGATTAGCATCATCTTCCTGATGCAGATTCTGGTCAATGCGGGCATGAACATGGGCCTCATGCCAACCAAAGGTTTGACCTTACCGTTTATTAGTTATGGTGGTACATCACTCATGATGTGTGCGGCGATGATTAGTTTGATTCTAAAAATTGATGCGTCAACACAAGAGTTGAACCCTGTAAAAGAAGAATCTAATTTCTAGCGCATGTAAATAAACAAAAGCCCTGTGGTTATACAGGGCTTTTTTATTGTTTATAAATAGGTTCCAGTTAAATGAACCCCTTTGGGAATCAGATTGACATCCCATTGTTGCACGGCTTGTTGCAACATAATACGGGGTTGATCCAGTTCCACAGCAGGTTGGCCTAAAGCCAAGATGGCTTGCTGTAACAGTTTGGGAGCTTGAGTGATATCCAGTGCTTGTGCAAGATTCTGTTTAGATAGTTTTTGCCCTTGATCGTTCATGGCAAGCGGTAAATGCATATAGCTTAAATTGGGAAAACCCAGTAAAGAACCTAACCAGATTTGTCGAGCCGTGTTATCGAGTAAGTCTGCACCGCGAACCACATGGCTGATACCTTGTAGATAATCATCGACTACCACCGCCAATTGATAGCTGATAATGCCATCACGACGCTTTAATACAAAATCACCAAGCTCATGCAGTAAGTTAGAACATTGTCGACCTTGTAAACGGTCTTCAAAACAAATCTGTTGATCTGTAACCTTTAAACGAATGGCTTGATCAGCAAACTCTAAATTTAAATCTCGACAAGTTCCTGCATAGATATGATTGGAGCCCAGCATTTTACGGGTACATTGGCAGGCATAAATCGCATCGAATTGCTTGAGTTGCTCAAGCACCTGTTCATAGATCTCGAAACGATCTTTTTGAAAAATAATCTCTGTATCAGGCTCAAATTGAAAAGCATCAATGCATGAGAGAATATGTGTTTCGCTATTGGGGAAAATACGGGGGATATCAGTATCTTCAATCCGAACCAACCATTGGCCGTGATTGGCTTTGGCATCGCAATAACTGGCAACTGCGGTGAGCAGGGAACCAAAATGCAATGGGCCGGTTGGCGATGGCGCAAATCGTCCTTTATAAGACATAAAGATTAAATGGTCGTGGGTTTTTAATCCTCCCCAGACCCCTCCTTTAGAAAGGAGGGGAGTACTCGAACATTATAAGTTTCTAAATTCTCAGTACTCCTCCCTTTTTAAAGGGAGGTTGGGAGGGACTATTAACCGTTATTTTGCTTTTCTTTGATTTCAGCCAAAGTTTTGCAATCGATACATAAAGTCGCCGTTGGGCGAGCTTCTAAACGACGTAAGCCAATCTCGATACCACAAGTTTCACAGAAACCATAGTCTTCGTTTTGAATAGCTTCAATCGATTGTTCGATTTTACGAATGAGTTTGCGTTCACGATCACGTGTACGTAGCTCAATTGCAAATTCTTCTTCTTGCGTCGCACGGTCATTGACGTCAGGAAGTGCACTTGATTCGTCTTGCATCGTATTTAAAGTACGATCAACTTCAGACATTAACTCCGCTTTCCATGCATTTAAGATTTGGCGGAAATGCTCAAGTTGTCCTTCAGACATGTATTCTTCATTTTTCTTCGGCTGATAAGGCGCAATTCCAAACAGACTAGCAGTTGTACCACCTTCTGAAGCCTTCGGTTTGGTTTTACGTACACGTTTCGCCGATTTCAGATCATCAATCACTTCTGTCGGTTCGTCCAAGACTTGATTTTGGTTGTCATTCGCCATATAGGGCATTCCTCATCTTACACGTACTATCTATACGCAAAAAATATGGTGATATGCAAGTGTTTTTATAGAAACCTGAGATGGTTTTTCCCATCAAGGGTCGACATCATATAGAGTTTTTGAGCAAGATGGTAGTCATTCCCGTCCAGATTTTGTGTCAAATCGACAATGTAATTTGTAATCAAAAGTTTTAGGGACTGCTGCTATTTCAGCCATGCATTGTGTTATAGGCTAAAACGACATAAACAAGGCATGAAATGCAGACAATGGCGATTCCCTTGTCAAGTTTCATAACGCAGTTTAGGGATGTTTTAGCCATAACCCTGCGGGGCAGGGAGATTTTTTGCCGCTACGATGTTAGGTTTTGTTTACTGAGAATGACTAAGTTTCACAAAACCTGCCTTGTACCATCTAAAAAATATCCTCTGCCACAAGCATCTGTGAAATGTCAGCAGTCCCTAATCGTAGCCCAGAACTTCGGAACTATTCATCCGCTGTGAAGTGGGTAAGCGATAGACCTGCGTTTCCAGTTCACCATTGGCTTTAAGACGAATAAAGCGATAGCCAGGATGCTCTTCATCCAGAGCAAACTTATCGCTTTTTGGCTTGAATTGGATACAAGTTGATGGCGTGGATAAAAACTCAATCCCTTGCCACGTATTGATTGAATCCTGATGCACGTGACCACAGACGATGGCTTTGACGTTGGAAAAGGGTTGAATCGTTTCCAGTAGATCAGATGAGTTTTTGAGTTTGTGCTGATCAATCCAAGCCGATTGCATGGCAAAAGGGTGATGATGGCAGGCAATAATCACATGACGATCGTGCAGTTGTGTCAATAACTGAGTGAGTTGTTGCAATTGCACCTCAGCAATTTTGCCATCAATACGTTCTGGTTGTGCACTGTTCAGCAAGATAATGCACCATTGACCTAATTCAATCACCGTAGGCTGCGTGTGGTCTACTTCGTGAAATGGGAAATGTGTTGCATCATCATGGTTGCCTGGCGTATGAAAAAAAGGAATCCCCAAGCTTTGCATGTGCTGTACATAACGTTTATACGTTAACGGTGTAGGCGATTGTGCCAAATCACCCGTGTGTACAATAAGGTCAATATGAGGATGTTGCTGGCGCATCAAGTCGATTACAGCATGAAAACTTTGCTCGGGTTGCATCCCGACAAATTCTAAATGTGGGTACTCGAGCAAATGTGTATCGGTAATCTGTATCATCACAAAATCTTGTTGCGATAATGATGAGACTTGGAAAGTCACCGTCTTTAGCCCCTTCAGATTTTTATCTTTGTTGTATATGTCGAGACAGCCACTGTAATGCCATGATTACAGGTGCGTTTCTCAACCGCCCGTTATTTAATAATGCTTCTAATGCGGAATAAGCAAATAGATGGAGTTGAATATTTTCACCTTCATCTGGCATTCCAAAAATGCCCCCGTCCTTTGGCAAATCAACTTCTGCAACATATAAATGAAAAAATTCAGAACATGCGCCAGCAGAAGGGTAGAAGCTAAATAAATGTTTTAATTCCGTAATCTCGCAGCCTGATTCTTCCAGACTTTCACGACGGATACAGCTTTCTGGAGATTCATCGCCATCAAGTACGCCCGCAATCACTTCGAGTTGCCAAGGCGAAACTGGATCATTCACTGCACCGACACGAAATTGTTCAATCAGTGCAAAGCGTTGTTGTTGGTCATTATAAAGTAAAACGCCCGCAGCTTCTGGACGATGAACCAATTCACGCTGAATTATAGGTGAATAATCTTCTCGATCAAATAATCGATGCTTTAAGCTCACTTTCTCAACTTGGATGAACCCTCGAAATAAGGTCTCTCGAGATTCTATCGTAACGTCGGTTGCTGAGTAGCTGGCGTGTTCAAGAATAGTCATCTTCAATCAGGATGAGATTGTACATATCTCATCCTAACCGAGAATGATTCGCAGGAAAATCTTTTTTTAGTCGATTTACACTTTGTGGTACAATTTTTGACCATGTTCCTGATAAGCGGTTTTCATGGCATTGAGACCTGCTTCAACTTCTATTTCGGCATCATTTGACTGCTTGGCATTGTGTTGATTTTGCGCATAATCTCGCACATTTTGCGTGATTTTCATTGAACAGAACTTGGGTCCGCACATCGAACAAAAATGTGCTGACTTATGCGCTTCTTTCGGAAGCGTTTCATCATGCATACTGCGTGCTGTATCAGGGTCTAAGCTTAAATTGAACTGGTCATCCCAACGGAATTCAAAACGTGCTTTAGATAAGGCATTGTCACGGACTTGAGCCCCTGGGTGACCTTTGGCTAAGTCCGCCGCATGCGCTGCAATTTTGTAGGTGATGATCCCGTCTTTGACGTCTTTCTTGTTGGGTAAACCTAAGTGTTCTTTTGGCGTGACATAGCACAGCATGGCTGTACCGTACCAACCAATCATCGCAGCGCCAATCGCAGAAGTAATATGATCATAACCTGGCGCGATGTCAGTGGTCAGTGGTCCAAGCGTATAGAATGGTGCTTCTTTACAGACTTCAAGCTGTAGATCCATATTTTCTTTAATCATATGCATTGGCACATGACCAGGACCTTCAATCATCACCTGTACATCATGTTCCCAAGCGCGATGGGTCAGTTCACCCAGTGTTTTTAGTTCGCTAAACTGCGCTTCATCATTGGCATCCTGAACACAGCCTGGACGTAAGCCATCGCCCAAACTGAAGGACACGTCATAGGCTTTCATGATCTCGCAGATTTCATCAAAATGCGTATACAGGAAGTTTTCTTCATGATGCGCCAAGCACCATTGCGCCATGATTGAACCACCACGAGAGACAATGCCTGTGAGACGATTCGCCGTCATTGGGACATAGCGCAGCAATACCCCCGCGTGAATGGTGAAATAGTCAACGCCTTGTTCAGCTTGTTCAATCAAGGTGTCTTTAAAGATTTCCCAAGTGAGGTCTTCCGCCACACCATCGACTTTTTCCAGTGCTTGGTAGATTGGTACGGTACCGATAGGAACAGGTGAGTTGCGGATAATCCACTCACGGGTTTCATGGATATTTTTACCGGTTGATAAGTCCATGATGGTGTCTGCGCCCCAACGGGTGGCCCACGTCATTTTGGCGACTTCTTCATCAATCGATGAACCGAGTGCAGAGTTCCCAATATTGGCATTAATCTTAACCAAGAAATTACGTCCGATAATCATCGGTTCGCATTCAGGATGATTGATATTGGCAGGGATAATGGCACGCCCAGAAGCAACTTCTTGGCGTACAAATTCTGGGGTAATTTCTTTTAGATTCTGTGCGCCGAAATTTTGGCCTGCATGTTGGCGCATATCGACATGTTCAAGCTGGCGCTGATTTTCACGGATCGCAATATATTCCATTTCAGGGGTAATAATGCCCTGTTTGGCATAATGCATTTGCGTAACATTTTTATCTGCCTGCGCACGGCGAGGGTTTTGAATATGGGCGAAGCGGATTTCAGCAGTACGAATATCTTTTAAACGGGCTTGTCCGAACTCAGAACTGAGACCTGAAAGCACATCGGTATCTTGGCGCTCTTCAATCCAAGTTTGACGGACTAAAGGTAAACCTTTGTTTAAATCAATCTGTACATTTGGATCGGTATACGCTCCAGAAGTGTCATAGACCATAACCGGTGGGTTGTGTTCACCACCTAAGCCTGTCGGGGTTTCAGTCAAGCTGATTTCACGAAACGGGACTTGGATATCGGGGCGAGAACCTTCGACATAAACCTTGCGTGAAGCAGGTAAAATACGGGTTAAATCTTTAGCGTCTTGCTCATGTTGAGCAGAAATATCGGCAGGGGAAAGATTCGTTAATTGGTTCATGGCATGATCCTTATGTATGGCATTAACGAATCAAGCACGACCAAAAACAATGGCGGATTTATCTCTATGATAAATAAAGGCTAAGTTTTTGCTGGGCTTGATTCCTACGCAGGTTTTAACCTGATCAGGTTCAACGGTACTTGTCTTTAAATTGGATGATTAAGACAATCTCAGCAGTTTGTTAACTGCGCTCCGTCAAGCGACGCATTTAGGGTAACAGATTTTTAAATTTTTGTTGTGTCAATTCACACCAATTTACAAAGTGCAAATCCATGCTATTGTCATAAAACTTTCATCAATTCTATGTTTTAATCACCAATCATTTTTCCATGTGTCTAGTGGAGGCATACTGTGAGCCCAAGCAATCCTGTGTTAAGTCATCATATTTCTTCACAATTTAATGAAGACTTGCAAGATGTGCATACCAAGTTTATGACCATGGGTGGATTAGTGGAGCAACAAGTTGCCAACGCAATTCATGCTTTATTAGACACAGATGCTAACTTAGCGATTGATGTGCAGTTTAAAGACAATGCAGTGAACCAATTCGAACGCGATATCGATGAAGGTTTAACCTTGATTCTCGCGCGTCGTCACCCTGCTGCGATTGATTTGCGTATGGTGATTGCAATGAGTAAGGCCAATACTGACTTAGAGCGTATTGGTGATGAGGCTGCAAAAATTGCCCGTATTGCACAAACCTTGTGTGAAGAGGGTGAGTCGCCACGCGGCTATATGGAAACCCGTCATATTGGTAACCAAGTACGTGTCATGATACATGATGCCTTGGATGCATTTGCGCGTTTAGATGTCGAGCAAGCACTTAAAGTGGTGATGGCAGATGTGGATATTGATCGTGAATATCAGTCGGCGACACGTACCTTAATGACCTATATGATTGAAGATCCGCGTCATATCTCACGCGTGATTAATGTGATGTGGGTCTTGCGCTCATTGGAACGCATTGGTGATCACGCACGTAATATCTCAGAACAAGTGATTTATATGGCGAAAGGGACGGATGTGCGCCATACCAGTATCGAAGAAATTGAACAGAAAGTTCATCAGAAATAATAGTAAAAATAAAATAACTAGAAGCCGCTTAAAATAAGCGGTTTTTTTATTTTTAAAGATAATCAATAAAAAAATCCCAGACTTCGGGGGAAAAGTCTGGGAGAGAAATTTCATGCGTTACGTGAGATATCAACGTATCTCTTTGTCCTTCTGAATCTAAATATAAGGTGTAGGAAGTAAGGTGTCATGTAGACAACTGTGTATACTCTGTAAGGCTTTATTACTTATGTAAATATCACGTAAAAAGAGAGCTGTTTTTAGCTCTCTTTTTACAGTAGGGTTTACCAAGTAACTTATTTTTGTTCGGTCCAACCTTCTGCTTTTTCTACGCTTTCATCGTTGTTGAAGAATTTCTCACGTTGTTCTTCAAGGAACTTTTTTGCATCAGGTTCAAATACATTCAAGCGTTTTTCATTAATCAGCGTGGTTTGGTGTTTTAACCATTCCTGCCATGCTTGTTTTGAAACCGTTTCAAAGAACTCTTGACCTTTCGGGCCAGGGAATGGGGCAAAGTCCAAACCTTCAAGCTCTTGTTTATATTTACGGCAAAGTACTTGTCTAGTCATTATGGCATCCATTAAAAGTCCCTCTTTGTAAAAGAGGGATATAGGGAGATTAATATAACTGTTCTAGGCGACTGTGCGCACGGGCAATTGCAGCTTCAACCTGTTTTGGTGAAGTACCACCAATATGATCACGTGCATTGACAGACGCTTCTAAAGTGAGGGCTTTGTCAAATACATCTGCGGTAATCAAATCAGAGAATTGTTGTAACTGTTCCAGCGTCAATTCTGATAAATCTTTTTCTTCAGCCACACCTAAAGCCACAGCCTTACCGACAATTTCATGGGCATCACGGAATGCTACGCCTTTTTTCACCAGATAGTCGGCAAGATCGGTTGCGGTAGAGAAGCCACGAAGTGCTGCTTCGCGCATAATTTCGATATTTGGAACAAGCGCTGGAACCATGTCTGCGAAAGCCATGAGTGAACCGCGCACAGTATCAATCGCATCAAATAATGGCTCTTTATCTTCTTGGTTGTCTTTGTTATAGGCCAATGGCTGACCTTTCATCAGGGTCAATAGGCTAATTAAGTCACCAAAGACACGGCCTGATTTACCACGCACCAGTTCAGGCACATCTGGATTTTTCTTCTGCGGCATGATGGAAGAGCCTGTGCAGAAGCGGTCTGGAATGTTGACGAATTTAAATTGTGCTGAAGTCCATAAAATCAGTTCTTCTGACATACGGGATAAATGCATCATGATCAAAGACGCAGCTGCATTAAATTCAATGGCAAAGTCACGATCTGAAACGGCATCTAACGAGTTTTCTGAAACAGCTTCGAAACCTAAGAGTTCAGCCGTATAAGCACGATCAATCGGATAGGTTGTGCCTGCCAAAGCTGCTGAACCGAGAGGCATGCGGTTGACACGTTTACGGCAATCTTGCAGACGCTCTGTATCGCGCACTAACATTTCAAACCATGCCAATAAGTGGTGCCCAAAGGTCACAGGCTGAGCCGTTTGTAGATGGGTAAAACCTGGCATAATGGTATTGGTATTGTTGCTTGCCAGACTGAGTAAGCCTTTTTGTAAGCGTAATAATAGACCTAAAATGTCATCAATCTCATCACGCAAATATAAGCGGATATCGGTTGCAACTTGGTCATTACGACTACGACCCGTATGTAATTTTTTTCCGGTAATGCCAATTCGTTGAGTCAAACGAGACTCAATGTTCATATGTACATCTTCTAAATCAATGCGCCATTCAAAGTTGCCTGCCTCAATCTCAGCTTTAATGGTGTTCAGACCTTGAATAATGTCATCACGTTCAGCTTCAGTCAGGACACCTACTTTGGCAAGCATGGTGGCATGCGCAATTGAACCTGCAATATCTTGTTTATAAAAACGTTGGTCAAATTGCACAGATGCGGTAAATTCTGCAACAAAAGCATCTGTTGCTTCAGAGAAGCGACCGCCCCACATTCCAGAGGTTTGATTCGGGTTGGCTGAAGAAGAGGATTGAGAAGATGTGGTCATGGCGGCTCAGCAAAATAAAAAAGAGTATAGCAAATCCAAACGCAGTTGCCGAAACTCGACGTAAGAAGTTATCGCAAACTCGTCAGGGGAATCCATCAGGCTCCTATTTTTTTACGAAAATTGGCCAATGGCAATACTTATTGGAATTAATTGTTGCAAGTAATGTCTTGGCGATGGTACTGGCATTGGCTGAAGCGCGGTCATGGCAAGCCTTGGAGAGCTTTCGTGTACTGCAATATATGTTTTTTATTAATTGGGTGATTTTATCATTCGCGACAGTTGTTGATTATTTTAAGGATTTTTTTGCTAAGTTTAGTCAGAAAATTGCCTTGATAATGGGCTTTGTGTTGTTGCAACTGATTGTGCTGTTGACCACCTGTGCGATCAATCTGATTCAATATTGGGCTGCGCGTTCGGGTTCATTCTCGGATGAGATCCTATTTCATGGTACCAGCTTGCATTTGGGTTATGGTGTTTTGCTGGGGGCGTTCTGCTTGCGTTACTTATATATGCGTGAGCAATGGATGAATCAGCAATATAGCGAACTCAATGCGCGGATTCAGGCGATGCAGGCACGGATTCATCCACATTTTTTATTTAATAGTATGAATAGTGTGGTGAGTTTAATTGCGATTGACCCTGAAAAAGCTGAAAATATGTTGATTAATCTGTCGCGCTTATTCAGAGCCAGCTTTCAAGAGCTGAAACTGGTGAGTCTGGCCGAAGAAATTGACCTGTGTCAGCACTATTTAAGTATTGAAAAGATGCGCTTAGGTGCGCGTTTGAATGTAGAATGGAACATACAGGCAACGCCGATTGAATTAAAACGGGTGACGATTCCGTTATTAACGTTGCAACCTTTGCTGGAGAATAGTATTTTTCATGGGGTAGAAAAAGTTTTACAACCTTCAACCGTGAGCGTATTGGTTGAAATATTGCAAAATCAAGTCAGTATAGTCATTACTAACCCTTATTCTCACGATACAATAAAATCGAGACAGGGAAATGGTATTGCGATAGACAATGTGAAGCAGCGCTTGAAAGCCTATTATGGGCAAACGGTTAAGTTTCAGATTTATGGGGGAACGTCGTTATATACGACCGTGGTGAGCTACCACTATCGAGTAAAATAATAAGTCAAGTTAACCATAAAAAATATGGATGAAGTTAACGGTGACAAGGAGGAGAGGATGAGAGTTCTGATTGCTGATGATGAGCCTCTCGCAGTAGAGCGTTTGTCACGTTTAGTGACCCAAATGGGACACGAAGTCATTGCGACGGCGCATCATGGTCAGGATGTGTTAAATCATATTGAAAACGACTCACCCGATGTCGTTTTATTGGATATTCAAATGCCTGGGATGAATGGTTTGGAATGTGCTGAACAACTCAGCCAGCTCAATCCACGTCCTGCCATCATTTTTTGCACGGCATATGATCAACATGCATTGGAAGCATTTAAATTTCAAGCACAAGGATATTTGCTTAAACCTGTTGCACAACAAGATCTACAGCAGGTGTTTAATCATTTAACTCAACTCACACAAGCACAAATGACGGGCTTACAACAACAAGACGATATGTACGATACCAAAGCACAACGCCATCAAATTGCTGCGAAAACTTATCGCGGAGTGGAACTGATTCCCTTAGAAAATGTGTATTATTTTTTAGCAGATCAGAAATATGTCACTGTTCGCCATAAAAATGGCAGTGTACTGATTGATGAAACTCTCAAGGATCTCGAACTGGAATTTGCCGATCGCTTTATCCGCATCCATCGTAATGCACTGGTCTCACTCGACTATCTTGAAGGTTTGGAGTTGGTGACTGCGGGGCAATATCAGGTGCGCTTACGTGAGCTGGATGAGCGTTTGTCGGTCAGTCGCCGTCACTTGCCGAGTTTAAGAGAATGTATGCATCAATTATAAAACCAGACTTTTCAGTCGAAGGATTGATCACTTTGTGAATTTTTACTTGCAATTTCAGGTGATCAAGTTAAGTTTGGAGCAATTGCTTTGATCAATACTTCACTTGAATTTATGAAAACCTTAAAAATTGCGACTCGACAAAGCCCGCTTGCCCTCTGGCAGGCGGAACATATTCGTTCTCGTTTAAATGCGCTTTATCCAGATTTAACGGTTGAATTACTTAAGTTTGTAACGCAAGGCGACAAGATTCTGGATACACCTCTGGCAAAAATTGGGGGTAAAGGTTTATTCGTAAAAGAGCTGGAAGCAGCATTGCTGGACGGGCGTGCAGATTTGGCGGTGCACTCGATGAAAGATGTGCCCATGCATCTGCCTGAAGGTTTGAGTTTGGCTGTCATTTGTGAACGTGAAGATCCTTTGGATGCTTTTGTTTCGAATCACTACTCTCATTTTGACCAATTGCCGCAAGGTGCAAAAGTGGGCACCTCAAGCTTGCGCCGTAAATGTCAGATTTTACAGCAACGTCCTGACCTAGAAATTATTGATTTGCGTGGTAATGTGGGAACGCGTTTATCCAAGCTGGATGATGATTTGTATGATGCGATTATTTTAGCCAGCGCAGGGCTAAAGCGTTTAGGTTTAGCTGATCGTATCCGTCATTGTTTAGCGCCTGTATTGAGCTTACCTGCCGTAGGTCAAGGGGCACTAGGTCTAGAGTGCCGCAGCGATGATGTCGAATTATTAAAATTAATTCAGCCACTGCAACACGAAGAAACATCGATTTGTGTTCGTGCAGAACGTGCGTTCAATGCCTATCTCGAAGGGGGCTGCCAAGTACCGATTGCCGGTTATGCAATCTTGGCTAATGATCAACTGCAAATAGAAGGCCGTGTCGGTAGCGTCGATGGTAAGACTTTACTCAAAGAACAGTTGATCGGTGCAACAGCAGAAGCTGAACAACTTGGTGAACAACTTGCACAGCGCTTGCTTGCACAAGGTGCAGGCGAATTGCTCAAAGCATTGTATTAATGCTGTTTATCAATACACGACCTGATGATCGTGCCTTGGTTCTAACCCAAGCTTTGGAAGCGGCGGGTTATCAGGTTGAGGCACTGCCATTACTTGAATTGGTTGCAATGCCATTTTCTGAAAGTTTGCAGCAACTGTATACTGAATTGCGACAGGTTCAAGCAGTTGTAGTGGTGAGTCCAACCGCTGTTGATGTTGGGATGCGCTATTTACAGCAAGCAGGTGTGCAACTTGATCAACTTAAGTCTATTCAATGGATTGCAGTTGGGCAAACCACGGCACAAGCTTTGGCAAAGTTTCAAATAGAAAGTCATGTTCCTGAGGTGGAGACATCGGAGGGAATGCTGCAACTACCAATTTTGAAACAACAAAAAAAATTAACTAAAATTGCCTTCTGGCGAGGTCTTGGCGGACGACAATTTATGATGCAGCAATTGCAGCAACAAGGTGTCGAGATCCTGAATTTTGTCCTCTATCAACGTCAGTGTCCTGAGCAAAGTTTGATTGCATTTCCTGAAATTGTAAAAAAAATAAGTTTCAATCAGCCGGTCGCTGTGCTGATGAGTAGTGAGGCGAGTTGGAATTATTGGCAGCAACTTAGCAACCAATATCCATGTTCAGCGCAGTGTGTCTATCTGGTTTTGGGCTCGCGTTTGGCTCAACTCCTGCACAGTACCCAATCACAGGCGGTCAAAGGATTTAACATTATTCAGCTTGAAAATTTATCTGCATCAGAGATCATTCAACGCATGAGTGACTGGCAAGGACATGTATGAGAAAAATTGGTTATCTAATATTAGGATTGAGTTTATTGTGGTTGATTAAACTCAGTTACGATGTTGCGCAATATTCTCAAACTGTACCCCAATTACAACAGCAGCTTGATCAAACCGAGCAGCGTTATGCTTTATTGAATGATCAATTTGTTGCAGTACAACGTCAGTTGCAAAATAGCAGTGCGGTCGAGCCTGCGGATCATGTTGCGATACCGACCACGGTGATGGGAATCGCGCCTGTTATTTTGATTAAACAACAGATGCAATTGGTTCAGTTTGCCTTGGATCAACAGCAGTTTATTTACGCTTTAGATCAGCTTAATCAAGTTCAGCAACATATCGTTCAATATGCAGTTTCACCTGCATTGCAGCACAGTTTGATGAACGCGATTGAGCAGGACAAGCAAAGCATTCAGCAATATGTCCTTAGTCAGACACAGCAACAGCAGCAACTGGATAACCTGTTACAACAGCTGGATCAGAAGATTCAACAAGAAATTCACAATCCAAGTATAAGCATGGCAAAAAGTGACAGCAACGCTTGGTGGCATTGGTTTAAATTGGAGAAAGTACAGCGCCACTCACCAGATTTAATGAGCCGCCATATTATTTTAAAAGAAGCACAATTACGTCTTTTACTTGCTTCCCAAGCATTACAACAAGGGCAGTTGACTGAGTATCGCAAATCAACCTTGGAAGTGATGCAGTTGCTGGCGGAATTACCCGATCAGAATAGCCAGCAGATGAAACAGCGTTTAGAGAAAATTTTAAATCTACCTGCAGTACCCACACCGAAATTAACCACATTGGGTTTGTTGGGGTAAGGCATTATGAAACATTTACTATGGATCTATCTGCTTGCAAGCTTGGTGCTATTTGCCCTGTTTGCCATCTTGAGTTATGGCTATGGGAATGGCTATGTTTATATTTATTGGCGAGACTGGCAGTTCCAGAGTGGGGTATGGGGGCTGATTACGCTATTTTTGGTCATTAGTTTGTTGGCACAATTGGCTTGGGTATTCGGCAAACGTTATTTCGCCCGAGAACAACGTAAAAAAGAAACCATTCTACATTTTAAAGATCTGCATCCTTATGAGCAGCTCGGCATTGTCTGGTTGTTGGAAGCGGCAAAAGATCAGCAAGTGTTTATTGAACGTGTTTATACTCAGTCAGGCTTACTGAATCATATTATTGACGCGCAATTTGATTATAAAAATGGCGATTATGAGACTGCATTGCAGAGTTTGGAAAAATCAGCACCGATGGCATTTGAACTGGCTGAATTGCAACGCATAGATATTTATCTTGAGCAGCAGGAAACACAAAAAGCACTCAGCCATTTAGAGTTTTTGGCTCAGCATCAGCTTTCACCTTGGTTGATTGAAATTGAAACGGCTTATCAGCAACGGATTACTGCACTATGGGGTAAACTTGCCTTACAAGAACCATGGTTATTTTTGCAAACAACCCAATATGGTTTGCTGGATGCTGAACACCGTGATTTGTGGTTGCAACAGCTACTGATTCGATTTGATCAGGCATCTGTAGATGATCTTGCGGCATTGCAACAACGCTATCTGGTTTTACAGGATGAGATTCAAACTCGTCCGTACAGTAGTAAAGTATTCTGGTTGAAACTATTGGCACGTATGCCAGAAATGAGTGTGCAGCATGAAGATCTGGCGTTGCATTTATTACAAGATCAGTTTGATCCAGAGGTGTTTTATCTCTGGTTCCAGCAACAATTATTAAAGCAGATTCCTGATTATACTTATGTTGAACAGCGCATTATGCAGCTTGAGCAGCGTTACACCAGCGTGCCGATGCTCAGCTTTGCAAAATGGCATATTTATGTTGCAACGCAACGTCAGGCAGACGCAGAGCAATTATTAACTTTATATCCCGATAATATTTTAATGAGCTATTTGAGGATTAAATCCACCTTAGGTGATAATCCTGATTTAATCAGGCAGTTAAATTTAATATTTGAAAATGATGTAAATTTTCTTAATTTTAAGATATGAGTGAAAACATGAAAGAATTGTCTGTCTATCCTGTTGTGCTTCAACAAACCGTTGCGTGGGGGGATATGGATGCGTTTGGTCATGTAAATAATGTTCAGTATTATCGTTATATCGAGAGTGCACGCATTGCTTATTTAATGGCATTGAATATCTTCGATCAGGAGATATTGACCGTGGTTGCATCCAGTCAGTGTAAATATT
The DNA here is from genome assembly GCF_000367945.1 of Acinetobacter proteolyticus. Taxonomy (GTDB): domain Bacteria; phylum Pseudomonadota; class Gammaproteobacteria; order Pseudomonadales; family Moraxellaceae; genus Acinetobacter; species Acinetobacter proteolyticus. The sequence goes on along the minus strand of NZ_KB849179.1, from coordinate 2,731,319 downwards.
TAAGTCCAGTATTCTATCCAGATGTGCTGCATATTGGTGCGCGGATTGAGGAGTTAAGAAATAGCGCTTTTCGTATGCATTATGTATTGTGGAGTGAAACACAACAGCAAACTGTAGCGATAGGTGAGGCAGTTATGGTGTGTGTTGATAAGGTTAGCTCAAAGAAATTAAATATTCCTGATGAGATTAGACAAAAAATAATTCAGTTAGAGCGAAGCGTAGGACATGCTTTAATATAATATGAATGATTATAAAGACGATTATGTCTATTTTGTTTGATTATATCATCATTTCATATAATAAGGTTCAAAGCGATCATTTGTAAGAAATAGAGTATTGGAACCAAAACGCTTAAAAGAAAATTAAAATTTTTTAGATAAAATTAAGAGTAATTTAATATAAAGCGGGTTTCTTTAGCTGTGCAGGTTGGCTTTATAAAATATGTTTTTATATAACACATCCACTTTTTTTGCTTTATTGTAAATAAAATGCCATTTTGCGCTGAATATACGATTAAGTGAGTTATTCTTATATTGATTATTTAATCATTTATAAACTAATATTGAATCGAATTTAAAATTCATTTTATTTTTTGAGTGATATATTTCCCCTATATACATTGGAGTGGTTCTAATGAAACCAGATATTAGCGATTTATCTGTAGAAGATTTAAAGCGTTTACAAGCAGAAGCAGAAGCTTTGATTGCAAGTAAAAAAGATCAAGCAATTGAAGATGCATATAATCAAATTATCGCGATTGCAGATGCGATTGGTTATAGCGTTGAAGAATTATTGGAAGTGGGTGAGCAAAAGCGTAAGAAAACCACGCGTAAAGCAGTAGAGCCACGCTACCGTAACAAGAGCAATGCTGAAGAAACTTGGACTGGCCGTGGTAAGCAACCACGTTGGTTAGTTGCTGAATTAGAAAAAGGTGCAAAACTTGAAGATTTCTTAATCTAAGCAAGTTTTAAAGTCATCGTTTTGTCATACGATGACTTTATCCTTTATCAAAAGCCAGGCTTAAAAAGCTTGGTTTTTTTATATGAGAGAATTGGCGATGTTGAAAAAGTATGCATAATGTCATTCAGGGGGCGATTGTCTCAAAAAGGATGATATTTGCATGTTGGTAAGGGTGGAATGAAGAAAAAAACCAAGCAATGGAGATGGTGGATTTTCGCCATTTTTGCATTTTTAATTTTTATTATTTTACAAATTCCAGCAACATGGTTAATTGCGAAATTTTCAAAAGATAATCAAATATTACATAATGTCAGCGGCAACATTTGGCAGGGGCAAGCAGACTGGCAACGTGGTCAGTTGCGGGGTTCTGTGCATTGGAAAACTCGTCCTCTGGATTTGCTATTACTGCGCGTTGGTGCAGATCTCGATATTCATAGTGGTAATACCCAATTCAATGGCGTTTTTGCTTACGGTCTAAGCAAGAAAATCATGATTAAAGACCTGCAAGGGAAAATCTCGCCTGAAACATTAAAATATTTTGCTAATTGGCAATGGCCTGAAAATGCAATCCAACTGAAAGACGTACAATTGAATTACCAAAAAGAAAAAGGCTTTAGTGCGGTAGAAGGGCAATTAAATTGGGGCGGTGGTGCATTGGCTTATACTTTTGGTCAGCGACAAGATCGTATGAATATGCCGTCTTTGGTGGCTGAACTTAAAGATGAAAATGGGCAATTACAAATTGATGTCCGTGATCAACGTAGCCAGAAAATGGCGAACCTAAGCTTAGATGCGAGCCTAATGCTGGATGTGCAGCTCACTCAGCGTATGTTGTTAAATATTCCCTCGTATGAAGGTAAGGCAGGCTTAGACACTTATGTGATCAGTTCGCGACAACCCTTGTTGCAAGGTGGTTTCTAATGAAAGCAATCACTCAAAAAATACAACAATTGCGTTGGCAAAAACTGGATAAGCTCAGTGGTCTGGTTTTAGCACTGCTGATTTTGTGGCTATGTTGGAAACTGGCTTCATTGTTCTGGTGGGTGGTTGCGCCACCACAACCCATGCAGTTTGACCGAGTTGAATTGGGGTCGCAGCAAGCTCAAGTCCCTAATATCAGTTCTTTTGCGTTATTCAATGAACCTCTAGCAACTTCGGCTGATGATAATGTCAATCTGGAGTTGCAAGGTGTGTTGTTGGGTCAGCCTAATTATTTGTCTTCGGCAGTGATTAAGTTGAATGATAGCGCTGAACGATACCGTGTGGGTGAAACGGTGGGATCAACGTCCTATCAACTGGCCGAAGTTTATTGGGATCATGTGGTTTTAAAACAGGGGAATGGTGCAACCCGAGAAGTTAAATTTAAGGGCTTGGATAAAGGTCTCTATCAACCAATCGATCCTGTGCTCAATAATACCAACAATGTACCGCCAGCCGCAGCTGCGCCCTCGCAAAACTCACCACAATCGGCTTTAGGTCAAGCGATCCAGCAAATGCAGGATAATCGTGAACAATACCTAAAAAATATGGGGGTTAGTAATGGCGGTGCGGACGGTTATGAAATATCAGACAAGACCCCATCGAATTTAAAAAATACCTTGGGTTTACGTTCGGGTGACCGTATTCTATCGATCAATGGTCAGACCGTCGGGCAGGGACTCAACGAAGTACAATTATTAGAGCAAGTACGTCGTGAAGGGCATGCCAAAATAGAAATAAAACGTGGTGATCAAGTGATGACCATACAACAAAGTTTTTAGTGATCACACGTCACACATCAGTTAGGAATAAGTGCAGGTTATGGCTTTTTTAAATCATCAACGACCACTTTGGGCATTACTTGCCGCAGCACCTTTGGTTGCGTCAGTGAGTACCCATGTGCAAGCACAAACATGGAAGATCAATCTACGTGATGCAGACTTAACCGCATTTATTAATGAAGTTGCGGATATTACAGGGAAGAACTTTGCGGTTGACCCTCGTGTGCGTGGTAATGTGACGGTTATTTCCAATAAGCCTCTAAATAAGGACGAGGTGTATGACCTATTTCTAGGCGTACTCAATGTCAATGGTGTGGTGGCGCTCCCTTCAGGCAATACGGTTAAACTTGTCCCTGACAGTAATGCGAAGAATTCTGGGATTCCTTACGATGCACGTAGCCGTGCGGGTGGTGATCAAATCGTAACGCGAGTGATTTGGTTGCAAAATACCAATCCGAATGACTTGATTCCAGCCCTACGTCCGTTAATGCCGCAATTTGCGCACTTGGCAGCGGTTGCGGGGACCAATGCTTTAATCGTTTCTGATCGTGCAACCAATATTTATCAGCTTGAAAATATCGTGCGTAATTTAGATGGCACGGGTCAAAATGACATTGAAGCGATTAGCTTGCAGTCGAGCCAAGCTGAAGAAGTGATTGGTTTGTTGGAGACCATGAGTGCAACAGGTGCTTCAAAAGATTTTATTGGTTCGCGGGTGCGGATCATTGCCGATAATCGAACCAACCGTATTTTGATCAAGGGCGATCCAGACTCTCGTAAGCGTTTGCGTCAAATGGTAGAAATGCTGGATGTCCCATCAGCAGATCGTTTGGGTGGGCTTAAAGTCTTCCGCTTGAAATATGCCAGTGCCAAGAACTTGGCTGAGATTTTACAGGGACTGGTCACAGGGCAATCTGCGTCGTCTTCATCATCGTCGTCCTCGTCAAATAGTAATAACCGATCTAACTCGATTAATAACCTGATCTCCAACAATCAAAACTCAAGCTCAACCACAGGTTCGTCGTCTTCCTCTTTTTCGACGCCTTCAATTAATCTAAATGGCAATTCAAGCAATAGTCAAAACTCCAGTATCACCAGCTTTAATGGTGCAGGTATTAGTATTATTGCTGACCCAACGCAAAATGCATTGGTGGTCAAAGCTGAACCACAATTAATGCGTGAAGTCGAAGCGGCTATTCAACAGCTGGATATTCGCCGTCAACAAGTACTCATTGAAGCTGCAATTATTGAAGTCTCAGGCGATGATGCAGATCAACTGGGGATTCAGTGGGCCTTGGGTGATTTAAGCAGTGGTGTTGGCCTGATTAGCTTTAGTAATGTGGGCGCGAGTCTGGCATCCATTGCCGCAGGTTATGCCACGGGCGGGGCGAGTGGCGCAGCTGCAGCGATTGCAGGTGATGCCAATAAAGGCAATGGTGCCACACTTGGGATTGGTAATTTTGAAAACTCACGTAAAGCCTATGGTGCGCTGATCCAAGCCTTGAAAACCAATACCAAATCCAACTTTTTGTCTACACCGTCGATTGTGACGATGGATAATGAAGAAGCTTATATTGTCGTAGGTCAAAACGTTCCGTTTGTGACGGGTTCGGTATCGACGGGAACTTCAGGTACAGTCAATCCTTATACAACGGTTGAGCGTAAGGATGTGGGTGTTACGCTAAAAGTGATTCCACATATTGGTGACAATGGTACGGTTCGTCTTGAAGTTGAACAGGAAGTTTCGGATGTTCAGAATAACAAAGGCCAAGCAACAGACTTGGTTACCAATAAGCGCGCCATTAAAACTGCTGTGCTTGCGGAACATGGGCAAACAGTGGTGTTGGGAGGCTTGATTGCAGATAATACGTCATTATCGCGCCAAGGTATTCCTGGTCTGAGTAGTATTCCTTATCTTGGGCGTTTATTCCGTGCCGATGCGAGGAGTAATATCAAGCGTAATCTATTGGTGTTTATCCATCCGACCATTGTGGGCGATGCCAATGATGTACGCCGTATTTCTCAACAGCGTTATAACCAGCTCTATAGTTTGCAACTTTCAATGGACAAAAATGGTAACTTTGCCAAACTGCCAGAAAATGTGGCCGATATTTATAACCCGCAAGCGCCAGTCGTGAATTCGCCTTATCAGAAGGTCCCAACGGCTACGCAGAACAAAGCCGTTGTGGTGACGACCCCCGTTGCTGTTGAAGCACCTCAAGTGCAACAAAAAACAGTACAACTGCCAGCAAAAGAAACTGAGCGGAGCAAAAATACGGTCACCACTACCACGATTCGACCAGCGTCTTCACAGTAGATGCACAGAAGCGCTTATGCCACAATGTTATGATTGCAAGAAATTCTATAAGGATATGCATCTATGACTTGGAAATTACAAGCCATTACAGGTGAATTTACGGGGCAAGAACTCAGTATCGAAAGTGACATGTTGGTGGGAAGACATCAAGATGCCGATATTTTGTTACAGTCAGCAGATATTTCACGTCGCCATGCGGCGTTATTGTTAAAAGATCAACAGCTTTGGGTGCAAGACCTGAATTCGTCGAACGGTACATTTATTAATGATGTACGTGTTGAGCAGGAGACTGAATTGCATGATGGCGATATTCTACAATTTGCCAGTTTTGTGTTTTCGGTACTTGCACCAGCGGTGTCTGAAATTGAATTGCCTGAAATCGAGATTGAACCTGTAGCGTCAAGCTCAACGGATCAGGGTATGCCAAGTATTGCTGAGCGCGCAGTTGAAACGCCGATCACGCGTGATGGGATGCCGCAGCAAGTGGCGATTCCAAAACCAGCGCCGATTCCTGAAGGAATCAATGTACAGGCGGTAGCAGAGCCACAAGCTGTTGCCATTGAAGAACCTGTTTCGCGTGTCGCTGCAGAAAAAGAGCAACAGAAGAATGCTACAGTTGGCCTCATTTCTATTATTGTATTGATCATTCTGGCGGTGATTGCTTGGCTGTTCTTTAAATAATCGGGCGAAGCTTTTACAATCAAGGCATGCCCATCTGGGTGTGCCTTTTTTCATTTCTGAAGGGGACGTGATGATGTCTGTTGCACAGCTACAACACCGTAGTCTGATTCTATTTGATCTTGACGGAACGCTGGTGGATTCCGCTGCTGATCTCTATCGGGCCATGAATCTGAGTTTGGAAAAACTAGGCTTGCCTCTGGTGACTGAAGCTCAGGTTCGGGTTTGGGTGGGGAAAGGTGCGGCCAAATTATGTGAGTCCGTTCTTGAGCACTTATTTGGACAGGTGGATGTCCAACAGCAACAACAATTGCTCAGTACTTTTGTTGAGGTGTATGCGCAAGAGCTTTGTGTGGATACTCAGGTATATACAGGTGTTTTGCCATTTTTAGAATATTGCCAGAACCATAATATTGCGATGGCCTGTGTGACCAATAAGCCAGAACAGCTGGCAAAAGGCATTCTTGATCTCTTGGCCTTGAGTCCATATTTTAAAATGGTGATTGGTGGTGATAGCCTGCCTGAGCGTAAACCACATCCTTTACCCTTGCTGTACTGTGCGCAGGCACAAAATACTACGACAGCGGCCACCTTGATGATTGGTGATTCAAGTAATGATGTTGAAGCAGCCAGACGAGCAGGTATTGATTGTATTGTGGTCAGCTATGGCTATAATCATGGAGAAAGTATTTACGACTGTCAGCCACAGCAAGTGGTCGATAGTTTGGCAGAATTGATAGAAGAAGATTTAGTAAGGAGACAAGCATGAAGATGATTATGGTTTTTCGATGGCGGGCTTGAGACAGCACTAAAGAAAAAACGCACAGAAATTAAAAACCATAGAGAAGATTCATGACGACCTTAGTACAATTTGAGCAATTAAAAGCAGCAGGCTATAACACCATTCCTGTTTATCGCCAGCGTTTGGCCGATACTGAAACCCCACTTTCTGTTTTTGCTCGCTTTAAACAACACAAGCAGGCCTATCTATTTGAGTCTGTTGAAGGTGGCGAGAACTGGGCACGCTATTCCATGATCGGCTTGGGCGAGTCCACTGTTTTTTCCTGTAATGCGGGTGTACTCACCATACAACAGGCGGATGGTACTGTGCTTCAGCAGGATTGTGCTGATCCTTTTGACTATATCCGTGAGTTTCAAAGCCAGTTTAAAGTCCCAACGCAAGTTGAACTACCTGCTTTGCCAAGCTTCACTGGCGGATTAGTGGGCTATTTGGGCTATGACGCTGTGCGTTATATTGAACCAAAACTGAAAAACGTGCCTGCTGCTGATCCTGTAACGCTACCCGACCTTTGGTTGATGCTCTCTCAAACCGTGATTGTGTTTGATAATTTAAAAGATACCTTGTTCCTCATCCATCATGCCGATGCGAACCAAGCTGATGCTTATGCACAGGCCCAGCAAAAGTTGGATCAGTTGGAGCAATTGTTGGCGACACCTGTGAGTTTGCAAGCGAAGCCGCACACAGCACCACATTTTGAATCGATCACAGGCAAAGCAAAATTTCTTGAAACGGTTGAAAAGGTCAAAGAATATATCCGTGCAGGGGATGTGATGCAGGTGGTGCCTGGGCAACGTATGGTGTCTGATTTTGATGGTGAAGCGCTGCAAGTGTATCGTGCGCTTCGCCATTTAAATCCATCGCCGTATTTATTTTTGGTGCAAGGGCAAACCCTGACGGACCAAAAGCCATTTCATATTGTCGGTTCATCGCCAGAAATTTTATCTCGTTTAGAAAATGGCATTGCAACGGTGCGTCCTTTGGCCGGAACGCGGCCACGTGGTAAAACCAAGGAAGAAGATATTGCCTTGGAACAGGATTTACTGGCAGATGAAAAAGAGATTGCTGAACATCTAATGCTGATTGATCTGGGGCGTAACGATGTCGGACGTGTATCTAAAATCGGTAAAGTGCAAGTGACTGATCGGATGGTGATCGAACGTTATTCCCATGTGATGCATATTGTCTCGAATGTACAGGGTGAGGTGCGGGATGATGTAGATGCTTTGGATGTGTTTAAAGCGACATTCCCTGCGGGAACACTTTCAGGTGCACCAAAAATCCGTGCCATGGAAATTATTGATGAAGTTGAGCCTGTGAAACGTGGTGTATTTGGCGGTGCTGTTGGATATTTAGGTTGGCATGGTGAAATGGACATGTCGATTGCAATTCGTACCTGCGTTATTCGCGATCAAAAGGTCTATGTACAGGCAGGAGCAGGGCTGGTTGCAGACTCAAATCCTGAATCTGAGTGGAATGAAACCCAAATAAAAGCTCGCGCAGTGATCAAAGCGGTTGAATTATCATCAAACGGATTGATTTTATGAGTTTTTAGCAGTTTTTTTAAAAAAAGCACTTGCATCGATTCAGAGTTTTGCTAAACTGCACACCGTTCCGATACGAAACGTACGAAACACTAAGAAAGAGCCGGCATAGCTCAGTTGGTAGAGCAACTGACTTGTAATCAGTAGGTCCACAGTTCGAATCCGTGTGCCGGCACCATCTTAAAAAGTGTGGTAGTATAAAGTAAAGAACAGCACTGTGTAAGTGTGATGTGGTGAGATTCCCGAGCGGCCAAAGGGGGCAGACTGTAACTCTGCTACGAAAGTTTCGAAGGTTCGAATCCTTCTCTCACCACCATTTAACTTCGATATAAGTGGTTAGTACCAACATGCGGGAGTAACTCAGTTGGTAGAGTGGCAGCCTTCCAAGCTGCATGTCGCGAGTTCGATCCTCGTCTCCCGCTCCATCGAAGATGTCGCTCTTATAGCTCAGTGGTAGAGCACTCCCTTGGTAAGGGAGAGGTCTCGAGTTCAAATCTCGATAAGAGCTCCAGATATACAGCTTAGTGGAATTTCCACAACATTTTAAAGAAGCAGGCTATTATAGTCTGCTTTTCAAGTATTAGGTGTCTAGTTTTTTAGGCGAATGTCGATAAAGAAGGTTTTTCAGGGTTGTTTTTCTCTAAACTGGCGTCGACGTAAACGAGGAAAATCAAAATGGCTAAGGCTAAGTTTGAACGTAACAAACCACACGTAAACGTGGGTACAATTGGTCACGTTGACCATGGTAAAACAACTTTAACTGCTGCGATTGCAACTATTTGTGCAAAAACTTACGGCGGTGAAGCGAAAGATTACTCACAAATCGACTCAGCTCCTGAAGAAAAAGCACGTGGTATTACAATTAATACTTCACACGTAGAATACGATTCTCCAATCCGTCACTACGCTCACGTAGACTGCCCGGGCCACGCCGATTATGTTAAAAACATGATTACTGGTGCTGCTCAGATGGACGGCGCGATCCTTGTATGTGCTGCGACTGATGGTCCAATGCCACAAACTCGTGAACACATCCTTCTTTCACGTCAGGTTGGTGTACCTTACATCATCGTATTCTTGAACAAGTGTGACCTTGTTGATGATGAAGAATTACTTGAATTAGTAGAAATGGAAGTTCGTGAACTTCTTTCTACTTATGACTTCCCAGGTGATGACACTCCTGTTATCCGTGGTTCAGCACTTGCTGCACTTAACGGTGACGCTGGTCAATATGGTGAGTCTTCAGTTCTTGCTCTTGTTGAAGCGCTTGACTCTTACATCCCAGAACCAGAACGTGCAATCGACAAAGCATTCTTGATGCCAATCGAAGACGTATTCTCTATCTCAGGCCGTGGTACAGTAGTAACTGGTCGTGTAGAAGCTGGTATCGTAAAAGTTGGTGAAGAAGTTGAAATCGTAGGTATCAAAGATACGGTTAAAACGACTGTAACTGGCGTAGAAATGTTCCGTAAATTGCTTGACGAAGGTCGTGCAGGCGAGAACTGTGGTGTTCTTCTTCGTGGTACTAAGCGTGAAGACGTACAACGTGGTCAAGTACTTGCTAAACCAGGTACAATCAAGCCGCACACTAAATTCGACGCAGAAGTATACGTACTTTCTAAAGAAGAAGGTGGTCGTCATACTCCATTCCTTAACGGTTACCGTCCACAGTTCTACTTCCGTACAACTGACGTAACTGGCGCGATCAAATTACAAGATGGCGTAGAAATGGTAATGCCTGGTGACAACGTTGAGATGTCGGTAGAGTTAATCCACCCGATCGCAATGGACCCAGGTCTACGTTTTGCGATCCGTGAAGGTGGTCGTACTGTAGGTGCTGGCGTTGTTGCTAAAGTAACTGCATAAGCCTAATACTGTGTTACACTCAAATCGGAAGCTTCGGCTTTCGATTTGCATAATAGGCTAGTAGTTCAATTGGTAGAGCGTCGGTCTCCAAAACCGAATGTTGGGGGTTCGAGTCCCTCCTGGCCTGCCACTTTTTTTTTATAAAAAAGCTTAATTCTGGCTGAGTTGTCATATAATAAGTCGCGAATTCTACGACGAGTAAAAAAATGTCGAATGATAAATCGCGTGACGCATTAAGCGACGCGCCAATCCCTCAAAGAAATAATGCCGCTGAAGTTGTAAACTCTGGCTCTCCACTTGATATAGTCTTGTGGTTGATTGCTATCGTTTTATTGATCGGTGCCGCATTGGTAAATCAACATTTACCGGCCTATTGGGCACCTGCAAATGATATTTGGGTGCGCGTTGGGGTAATTTTGGCTTGTATCGTCGTCGCTTTAGGTTTATTATACGCCACCCATCAAGGCAAAGGCTTTGTGCGTTTGTTGCAAGATGCGCGAATTGAACTGCGTCGAGTGACCTGGCCAACAAAACAAGAGACGATCACGACATCGTGGCAAGTGCTTTTGGTTGTACTCATTGCATCATTGGTTTTATGGTGTTTTGATTACGGGTTAGGTTGGTTTATTAAGTTAATTATCGGGTAAGAGTGCGATGAAACGTTGGTATATTATTCATGCCTATTCAGGTTTTGAAAAACAAGTGATGCGTTCACTTAATGACCGAATCCAGCGCAGCACTGTTGCTGATAGTTTTGGTGAAGTCCTCGTCCCTACTGAAGAAGTTGTGGAAATGAAGGATGGTAAGAAGCGTAAGTCTGAACGTAAATTCTTTCCAGGCTATGTGTTAGTCGAAATGGAAATGAATGATGATACTTGGCACATCGTTAAAGAGTGTCCAAAGGTTCTTGGTTTTATTGGTGGTACACCAGAAAAACCAGCGCCAATCTCACAACGTGAAGCTGATGCGATTCTTGCGCGTGTACGTAATACAGGTGAGGCACCTCGTCCTAAGACGATGTTTGAACCTGGTGAAGAATTGCTCGTTATTGATGGTCCGTTCACTGACTTTAAAGGGGTCGTGGAGGAAGTTCAATACGATAAGTCACGTTTAACGTTGACGATTAATGTATTTAATCGACCAACTCAGGTTGAACTCGAGTTTCGCCAAGTCGAAAAAACGATTTAATCTGCGAAGGTTGATAAGCGCCCGATCTGATCGGGCATTGTTGTTCTAACACTTCGGTGTTGTTTAATTTTTTGGGGAGCCTAACGGCGTCTGTACCCAGAGGTAATTTTCAATGGCTAAGAAGATTGACGGCTATATCAAGCTGCAAGTTCCAGCTGGTAAAGCAAATCCATCTCCACCAATTGGTCCTGCTTTAGGTCAACGTGGTGTAAACATCATGGCATTCTGTAAAGAATTCAATGCTGCTACACAAAAACTTGAAGTTGGTTTGCCAATTCCTGTCGTGATCACTGTGTACAACGATAAGTCGTTCACTTTTATCATGAAAACTCCACCTGCATCTATTCTTCTTAAGAAAGCTGCTGGTATCCAAAAGGGTTCTTCTGTACCTAACAAAACTAAAGTTGGTAAGTTGACTCGTGCTCAATTAGAAGAAATCGCGACTACTAAAGAACCGGATTTAACTGGTGCTGATTTAGACGCTCGTGTGCGTACCATTGCTGGTTCTGCACGTTCTATGGGCTTGGAAGTGGAGCTATAAGACATGGCAAAGTTAACTAAACGTCAAAAAGCCATTGCTGCTGCTGTAGAAGCAAACAAAGTTTATACTTTGGAAGAAGCAGTACAAGTTCTTAACAGCCTTCCAGCTGCGAAGTTCAAAGAATCTTTAGATATCGCTGTAAACCTTGGCGTAGACCCACGTAAATCTGATCAGGTTGTTCGTGGTGCGACGACTTTACCTGCGGGTACTGGTAAAACTGTACGTGTTGCAGTATTTGCTCAAGGTGCTGCTGCAGAAGCTGCGAAAGCTGCTGGTGCTGATATCGTTGGTTTTGATGACCTTGCTGAAAGCATTCAAGGTGGAAACCTTGACTTTGACGTAGTGATTGCTGCTCCTGATGCAATGCGCGTTGTTGGTAAGTTAGGTACGATTCTTGGTCCACGTGGCTTAATGCCAAACCCGAAAGTGGGTACAGTAACTCCTGATGTTGCTAACGCGGTTAAGAATGCTAAATCTGGTCAAGCACGTTACCGTGTAGACAAAGCGGGTATCATCCACGCTGCGATCGGCCAACTTGGCTTTAGCGAAGAAGCTGTACGTCAAAACGTTGAAACTTTAATTGCAGACTTGAAAAAGTTAAAGCCTGCAACTTCTAAAGGTGTATACGTTAAAAAGATCACTTTGAGCTCAACTATGGGCCCTGGTTTGATCGTTGACGTAAGCAACGTTTCTAAGTAATTAGTAAGAATTTTAAAGCCCTGAAAAGCTCCCTCTCTTTATAGGAGAGGGTTGGGGAGAGGTTTTATACCCTCATCCCTACCTTCTCCCTGAGGGAGAAGGAGTTTTTAGGCAAACTTTGAATTGATAAATGAATATTTATCAGCGTCAAAGACCTCAGGCGAGAAATATTTTCGAATATTTTTCTTAATCATCCAGTCTGAGTAGACGCGGTGGTGTGATTTATTCCTCCTCCGCGTGTAAGTCTGAAAGGACTTACGAATTGGGAGTGCATCCATATGGGTGCATAAATCACCGTTAGGAGGTTTTACAATGGCTCTTCTTATCGAAGACAAAAAACAGATCGTTGCAGAAGTAAGCGAAGTTGCTTCTAAAGCGTTTTCTGTTGTTGTGGCTAACTATCAAGGTTCAAGCGTAGAGCAATTAACGCAACTTCGTGTTGAAGCTCGTAAGCTAGGTGTTACTACACGTATCGTGCGTAATACTTTGGCTAAGCGTTCATTTGAAGGTACTCAATTTGATATCTTGAATGACGACCTTGTTGGCCCAACCATTCTCGGTTTCTCAACTTCTGAAGATGACATGGGTGCAGCTGCACGCTTGTTCGAAGAATTTGCGAAAACTAACAAAGCTTTTGAACTTAAAGCTGCTGCATTTGATGGCAAAGTTTATCAAGGCGCTGAAGTTAGTGTAATTGCAAATCTTCCGAACCAAGAAAAAGCGCTTACGATGCTTGCCTCTGTCCTTCAAGCTCCTATTTCGAAATTGGGTCGCCTTATTACGGCACTCAAAGAGAAAAACGAGTCAGAAGCGGCTTAATCCTACTTTCACACCATTCAATATCCATTTGGAGTTATTCTCATGGCTTTAACAAACGAAGAAATCTTAAACGCAGTTGCTGAAAAAACTGTTCTTGAACTTGTTGAATTAATCTCTGCTTTCGAAGAGAAATTTAACGTATCTGCTGCTGCTGTTGCTGTAGCTGCTGCTCCAGGCGCTGCTGCTGCTGCTGAAGAACAAACTGAATTCAACGTTGAGTTGACTTCTTTCGGTGCTAACAAAGTTGCTGTAATTAAAGCAGTTCGTGAAGCTACTGGCCTTGGTCTTAAAGAAGCTAAAGATCTTGTTGAAGGCGCTCCTGCAGTTCTTAAAGAAGGCGTTTCTAAAGAAGAAGGCGAAGAACTTAAGAAGAAGCTTGAAGAAGCTGGTGCTACAGTTACACTTAAGTAATACTGTAGGGAGTCGATTTTTTCAAAATCGGCTCCAAAAAATGGCTGATGGCTCTTGGGTCATCAGCCTTTTTGCGTTACAATAATCGGCTCGTTTTTTGTTAGTTTTACGTTTTTTGTGCGTATTATTTGGACAAAACACATAAAATCAAACGCTTACCAATATTTTTTTGCTTATAAAAATATTGTTAAGCGTTTTAATACCACTAAAAATTGCAGCATTTGTAAACAGTGGTGGCCATATCGGCCTGCGTAATTCCTTCTAGACCCGTTCTGCAGGCGGGTTTAGTTTACTTTCCGAGGACTCCAGATGGCATACTCATATACCGAAAAGAAACGGATCCGTAAGAATTTTGGTAAATTGCCCCACGTAATGGAAGCACCGTACTTACTTTCGATTCAGGTCGATTCGTACCGTACATTCTTACAAGGCGGTAAAACTCCAAAAAATCGCGAAGATATCGGTCTCCAAGCCGCATTTCGTTCAGTTTTTCCTATTGAAAGTTATTCTGGCAATGCTGCTTTAGAATTTGTTGAGTATAGCCTTGGTAAGCCTGAGTTTGACGTACGTGAATGTATTTTACGTGGTTCAACTTATGCAGCACCAATGCGCGTAAAAATTCGTTTGATCATTAAAGATCGTGAAACGAAATCAATTAAAGACGTTCGTGAACAAGAAGTTTACATGGGTGAAATGCCACTCATGACCGATAACGGTACTTTCGTTATTAACGGTACTGAGCGTGTAATCGTATCTCAATTACACCGTTCACCAGGCGTGTTCTTTGACCATGACAAGGGTAAAACCCACTCAAGCGGTAAAGTGTTGTATTCAGCACGTATTATCCCTTACCGTGGTTCATGGTTAGATTTTGAATTTGATGCTAAAGATTTAGTATTCGTACGTATTGACCGTCGTCGTAAGTTGCTTGCAACGGTGATCCTACGTGCCTTGAATTACAGCAATGAACAAATCTTGAATTTGTTCTACGAAAAAGTACCTGTATATCTTGATATGGGTAGCTATCAGATTGACCTCGTTCCAGATCGCTTACGTGGTGAAATGGCGCAATTTGATATCTTGGACAATGATGGTAAAGCGATCGTTGAACAAGGTAAACGTATTAATGCACGTCACGTACGTCAAATGGAAGCTGCGAACTTAGCTAAGCTTTCTGTACCTGATGAATATTTATATGAGCGTATTACAGCTGAAGATATCACTCTGAAAAGCGGTGATGTGATTCCTGCGAATACTGTGCTTAGCCATGAAACTTTGGTCAAGTTGGCAGAAGGTGGTGTTAAACAATTTAACATCCTATTCACGAACGACATCGATCGTGGTTCTTTCGTTGCAGATACATTACGTGCAGATACGACAACAGGCCGTGAAGAAGCGCTTGTTGAAATCTATAAAGTAATGCGTCCAGGTGAGCCACCAACAAAAGAAGCTGCTGAGAACTTATTTAACAACTTGTTCTTCTCTTCTGAGCGCTATGACCTTTCTCCAGTCGGTCGTATGAAGTTTAACCGTCGTTTGGGCCGTCCTTACGAAGTGGGTACTGATCAGAAGTCGCGTGAAGTTGAAGGTATTTTATCGCACGAAGATATCATCGATGTATTGCGTACATTGGTTGAAATCCGTAACGGTAAAGGTGAAGTCGATGATATCGATCACTTGGGTAACCGTCGTGTACGTTCTGTAGGTGAAATGACCGAAAACCAATTCCGTGTTGGTTTAGTTCGTGTTGAACGTGCTGTTAAAGAGCGTTTAAGCCAAGCAGAAACAGATAACTTGTCTCCGCAAGATTTGATCAACGCAAAACCAGTTGCTGCTGCAATCAAAGAATTCTTTGGTTCAAGCCAGTTGTCTCAGTTCATGGACCAAAACAACCCATTGTCTGAGATTACACACAAACGTCGTGTATCTGCGCTTGGTCCGGGTGGTTTGACACGTGAACGTGCAGGCTTCGAAGTACGTGACGTACATCAAACTCACTATGGTCGTGTTTGTCCAATTGAAACGCCTGAAGGTCCAAACATTGGTTTGATCAACTCGCTTTCTGTCTATGCAAAAGCGAATGACTTCGGTTTCTTGGAAACACCATACCGTAAAGTTGTTGATGGTCGTGTAACCGATGAAGTTGAATACTTATCTGCAATTGAAGAAGTAGGGACTGTGATTGCACAGGCCGATTCTGCAGTGGATAAAGATGGTACTTTAACTGAAGAAATGGTTTCTGTACGTCATCAAGGTGACTTCGTTCGTATGTCGCCTGAACGCGTAACCCATATGGACGTTTCTGCACAACAGGTTGTTTCTGTTGCAGCGTCATTGATTCCATTCCTTGAACACGATGATGCGAACCGTGCATTGATGGGTTCAAACATGCAACGTCAGGCTGTTCCTACCTTACGTGCTGACAAGCCGCTTGTTGGTACGGGTATGGAAGCAAACGTAGCACGTGACTCAGGTGTATGTGTGATCGCTGACCGTGGTGGTGCGATTGAATATGTAGATGCATCTCGTATCGTGATTCGTGTAAACGAAGATGAAATGATCGCGGGTGAAGCAGGTGTAGATATCTATAACCTGATCAAATATACACGTTCAAACCAAAATACTTGTATTAACCAAAATGTCATCGTGAACTTGGGCGACAAAGTTGCTCGTGGTGATATCTTGGCTGACGGTCCATCGACTGACATGGGTGAACTTGCGCTGGGTCAAAACATGCGCGTCGCGTTCATGACATGGAACGGTTATAACTACGAAGACTCGATCTTACTTTCTGAGCGTGTTCTTCAAGAAGACCGTTTAACGTCGATTCACATTCAAGAATTGTCATGTGTAGCACGTGATACCAAGTTAGGTGCAGAAGAAATTACTGCCGATATTCCTAACGTTGGTGAAGCTGCACTGTCTAAATTGGATGAGTCAGGTATTGTTTATATCGGTGCTGAAGTCACTGCAGGTGACATCCTTGTTGGTAAGGTAACGCCTAAAGGTGAAACTCAGTTAACACCTGAAGAAAAACTACTTCGCGCAATCTTTGGTGAAAAAGCAGCTGACGTTAAAGACTCTTCTTTACGCGTTCCATCTGGCACGAAAGGTACGGTGATTGACGTTCAAGTCTTCACACGTGATGGTTTAGAAAAAGATGAACGTGCGCAAGCAATTGAGAAAGCTCAGCTTGACGCATACCGTAAAGACTTGAAAGAAGAATACAAAATCTTCGAAGAAGCAGCACGTGAACGTATTGTTCGTTTGTTGAAAGGTCAAGAATCTAACGGTGGTGGTTCAACCAAACGTGGCGATAAACTTTCTGAAGACGTGTTGTCTGGTTTAGAGCTTGTTGATTTACTTGAAATCCAACCGACTGATGAAGCAATTGCAGAGCGTCTAACTCAAATTCAAGTGTTCTTGAAAGAGAAGAGCTATGAAATTGATGAGAAGTTTGCTGAGAAGAAACGTAAACTTTCTACAGGTGATGAATTAACCACTGGCGTATTGAAAGTTGTTAAGGTTTACCTTGCGGTTAAACGTCGTATCCAGCCTGGTGATAAGATGGCGGGTCGTCATGGTAACAAGGGTGTTGTATCAAACATCTTGCCAGTTGAAGACATGCCTCATGATGCCAATGGTGTACCAGTCGATATCGTATTGAACCCATTGGGTGTACCGTCACGTATGAACGTGGGTCAGATTCTTGAGACTCACTTGGGTATGGCGGCCAAAGGTTTGGGTGACAAACTCGAAAAAATGTTGAAAGAACAGCGTACAGTGTTAGAGCTACGCGACTTCTTAGACAAGATTTATAACAAGGTTGGTGGCGAACAAGAAGAGCTTGATAGCTTAACTGACGCAGAAATCTTGGCACTTTCAGGCAACTTGCGTGCTGGTGTTCCATTGGCAACACCTGTATTTGATGGTGCTGAAGAAAGCCAGATCAAAGACTTGCTTGAATTGGCAGACATCTCACGTACCGGTCAAACGGTATTGTTTGACGGACGTACAGGTGAACAGTTTGACCGTCCTGTAACTGTAGGTTACATGTACATGCTCAAATTGAACCACTTGGTTGATGACAAGATGCATGCGCGTTCAACGGGTTCTTACTCACTTGTAACCCAACAGCCGCTTGGTGGTAAAGCACAATTCGGTGGTCAGCGTTTCGGTGAGATGGAAGTATGGGCACTTGAAGCATACGGTGCAGCATATACCCTCCAAGAAATGCTCACTGTGAAGTCGGATGACGTCGAAGGTCGTACACGTATCTACAAGAATATTGTAGATGGAAACCATTATATGGATCCGGGTATGCCTGAATCGTTCAACGTATTGACCAAAGAGATCCGTTCTTTAGGTATCAACATTGAACTGAAAAATGGTGACTAAATCCCCCTCGATCCCCCTTTATTCAAGGGGGAAGTTCCCCTCTTTCTTAAAGAGGGGTTAGGGGAGATTCCAAATTTCAGTAAAAACAATATTTGTGACCCAGTCGGGACAGCGTAGCTCCTCGACACACGGAGAAAAAAATTGAAAGACTTGCTCGATATCATGCGTAAGAAAACGGATTCAGAAGGTCATGCACCCGTTGAATTTGACCGTATCCGTATTGGTCTTGCGTCACCAGAGATGATTAAGTCATGGTCTCACGGTGAAGTTAAAAAGCCTGAAACCATTAACTACCGTACTTTTAAACCTGAACGTGACGGTTTGTTCTGTGCCAAAATCTTTGGTCCAGTAAAAGATTACGAATGCTTGTGTGGTAAATACAAGCGTATGAAATACAAAGGCGTCATTTGTGAAAAATGTGGCGTTGAAGTAACGACTGCGAAAGTTCGTCGTGAACGTATGGGTCACATCGAACTTGCGTCTCCAGTTGCACACATCTGGTTCTTGAAATCATTACCGAGCCGTATCGGTTTACTTCTTGATATGACATTACGTGATATCGAGCGCGTATTGTATTTCGAATCTTATGTGGTTACTGATCCTGGTATGACTCCGTTTGAAAAGTATCAACTTTTAACAGACGAAGAATACTACAATGCACTTGAAGAACACGGTGATGAATTCACTGCGAAAATGGGTGCAGAAGCAGTTCAGGACTTATTAAAAGATATCGATCTTGAAGCCGAGATTGCACGTTTACGTGAAGAAATTCCACAAACAACCTCTGAGACGAAACTTAAAAAAGCGTCTAAGCGTTTGAAATTGATGGAAGCTTTCAAAGATTCAAACAACAAGCCTGAATGGATGGTGATGAATGTACTTCCAGTACTTCCACCAGACTTACGTCCGCTTGTACCACTTGAAGGTGGTCGTTTCGCGACTTCAGACTTGAACGATTTATATCGTCGTGTGATCAACCGTAACAACCGTTTGAAGCGTCTTCTTGACCTTGCTGCGCCAGACATCATCGTACGTAACGAAAAACGTATGTTACAAGAGTCTGTTGATGCGTTGCTTGATAACGGTCGTCGTGGTCGTGCGATTACAGGTTCGAACAAACGTCCATTGAAATCTTTGGCAGACATGATCAAAGGTAAACAAGGTCGTTTCCGTCAGAACTTGCTCGGTAAGCGTGTTGACTATTCTGGTCGTTCGGTGATTACAGTAGGTCCTACTTTACGTCTTCACCAATGTGGTCTTCCGAAGAAAATGGCACTTGAATTGTTCAAGCCATTCATTTTCGCAAAACTACAAGCCTCTGGCCAAGCAACAACCATTAAAGCTGCGAAGAAAATGGTTGAGCGCGAGACACCGGAAGTTTGGGACGTTCTTGCTTCTGTGATTCGTCAACATCCAGTCATGTTGAACCGTGCGCCAACACTTCACCGTCTAGGTCTTCAAGCATTTGAACCTATTCTGATCGAAGGTAAGGCAATCCGTCTTCACCCACTCGTTTGTGCTGCGTTTAACGCCGACTTCGATGGTGACCAAATGGCGGTACACGTTCCATTGACATTGGAAGCACAGCTTGAAGCACGTGCGTTGATGATGTCGACCAACAACATCTTGTCACCTGCAAACGGTGAGCCGATCATCGTTCCTTCTCAGGACGTTGTCTTGGGTCTTTACTACATCACACGTGATGCGGTAAATGCCAAAGGTGAAGGCATGGTGTTTGCGGATACGCACGAAGTTAACCGTGCGTTAGCGACGGGTAAAGTTGCAATCCATGCGCGCGTAAAAGTACGTGTACACCAAACTGT
Source organism: Acinetobacter proteolyticus (assembly GCF_000367945.1). Lineage (GTDB taxonomy): Bacteria > Pseudomonadota > Gammaproteobacteria > Pseudomonadales > Moraxellaceae > Acinetobacter > Acinetobacter proteolyticus. The sequence continues at coordinate 2,711,516 of NZ_KB849179.1, read as the reverse complement.
GATTGATGAAAACGGTAACCGTGAAAAGCAAACCATCATTGTTGATACGACACCTGGTCGTTGCTTGTTATGGGAAGTTGTTCCACAAGGTTTAAGCTTCGAATCGATCAACCTTGAGATGACCAAGAAAAACATCTCGAAGTTAATCAACTCTTGCTACCGTAAACTTGGTTTGAAAGATACGGTTATCTTCGCTGACCAATTGATGTATTTGGGCTTCCGTCAAGCGACGCGTTCAGGTGTATCTGTTGGTATGGAAGACATGTTGATTCCACCAACCAAGCATACGATTATCGATAAAGCTGAAACCGAAGTTCGTGAAATCGAACAACAGTTTGAGCAAGGTTTCGTAACTGCAGGTGAGCGTTATAACAAAGTTGTCGATATTTGGGCGCGTACTAACGACCAAGTTGCGAAAGCGATGATGGATAACTTGTCTTATACCCTTGTGAAAAACAAACAAGGTGAAGACGAGAAACAGAAATCATTCAACTCGATTTATATGATGTCTGACTCGGGTGCCCGTGGTAGTGCGGCGCAGATCCGTCAGCTTGCTGGTATGCGTGGTTTGATGGCGAAGCCGGATGGCTCGATCATTGAGACCCCGATTAAAGCAAACTTCCGTGAAGGTTTGACGGTACTTCAGTACTTCATCTCGACACACGGTGCGCGTAAAGGTTTGGCCGATACCGCATTGAAAACTGCGAACTCTGGTTACTTGACACGTCGTCTTGTAGACGTAGCACAAGATTTAGTGATTACTGAATCTGACTGTGGTACAGCCGGTGGCTTGGTGATGACTCCATTCATTCAAGGTGGTGACGTTATTGAACCATTACGTGATCGCGTATTGGGTCGTGTAACTGCTGAAGACGTACGTCGTGCATCTGATGATGAAGTGGTTCTTCCACGTGGTACTTTGATTGACGAGAAAATTGCTGCTCAGCTTGAAGAAGCGGGTGTCGATGAAGTTAAAGTACGTTCAGTTATCGCTTGTGAATCAACATTCGGTGTATGTGCGCGTTGTTATGGTCGTGACCTTGCACGTGGTCACTTGGTGAACCCAGGTGAATCAGTGGGTGTAATGGCTGCACAATCAATTGGTGAGCCAGGTACACAGTTAACGATGCGTACCTTCCACGTGGGTGGTGCTGCGAGCCGAACTTCTGCTGCAAACAGTGTTCAAGTACGTAACAAAGGTACTGTACGTTTCCACAACGTGAAAACTGTACAACATGCCAAAGGTCACTTGGTCTCTGTTTCACGTTCAGGTGAAATTGGTATTGCCGATGACTTAGGTCGTGAGCGCGAGCGTTATAAACTTCCTTACGGTGCAAGCATCTTGTTGAAAGATGGTGAAGCTGTAGAAGCGGGCGGTATCGTAGCGACTTGGGATCCGCATACACATCCATTGGTAACAGAAGTTGCGGGTAAAGCGCGTTTCAGCCAGATCGCTGATGGCGTAACTGCAACATCGAAAACTGATGATGCAACAGGTATGACCACTGTTGAAATCTTGCCTGTAACAGCTCGTCCTGCTTCTGGTAAAGATTTACGTCCTGCAATCGTGTTGGATACAACCGATGGCGGCGAACAGTTCTACTTCTTGCCACAAAACACAATCGTGACGGTTCGTGATGGCGAAACGATTGGTGTGGGTGACGTTATTGGTCGTGTACCACAAGAAACTTCACGTACTCGTGATATTACCGGTGGTCTTCCGCGTGTAGCTGACTTGTTCGAAGCACGTAAACCGAAAGAACATGCAATCCTTGCAGAAGTATCAGGTGTTGTCAGCTTCGGTAAAGAGACTAAAGGTAAGAACCGTTTAGTGATCACTCCAGATGACGGTTCAGAGATCTACGAAGAGTTGATTCCAAAATGGCGTCAAATCAACGTGTTTGAAGGTGAGCATGTCAACCGTGGTGAGACCATTTCTGATGGTCCACAAAACCCACATGACATCTTACGCTTGAAAGGCGAAGTGGCATTGACCAACTACATCGTGAACGAAGTTCAAGACGTTTACCGTCTCCAAGGTGTAAAAATCAATGATAAGCACATTGAAGTTGTTGTACGTCAAATGTTGCGTAAAGTTGATATCACTGATGGTGGTGACACTAGCTTCATCAAAGGCGAGCAAGTGGATTACATCCGCGTTGTTCAAGAGAACCAAGCGGTCTTGGCTCAGAACAAGTTCCCTGCGAAGTTTGAACGTCAATTGATGGGTATTACCAAAGCGTCGCTTTCTACTGACTCGTTTATCTCTGCTGCATCGTTCCAGGAAACCACACGTGTGTTAACTGAAGCGGCTGTAACAGGTAAAGAAGATGATTTACGTGGCTTGAAAGAAAACGTTGTTGTGGGTCGTTTGATCCCGGCAGGTACAGGTCTTGCGTATCATTTAGAGCGTCGTCGTCAAGAAGCGGAAGCTGCTGAATTTGAACTTCATAACGATTTCAGTGAAGTTGACCAAGCATTTAGTCAAGCGTTGAACTCGGACCAGTTCTAAGTTCTAGTGAATTGAAAAAGGCACCTTCGGGTGCCTTTTTTGTGGAAAAATGAAGCAGTTGTTACAAAAACACCTTAGAGCATCAGTATTTGATTACTTAATCAAAGTAAACAGTCCATTAAACAATATTATTCTATGCACATCTGAGGAGAGGAATAGTTCTAATGAAAAAAATGATGATGGTTGCGGGTGTTGCTTTAATGTCAACTACACTTTTTGTGGGTTGTCAAAATGCGAGCCCAGAAAGTAAGCGTATTGGTGCTGCTGCGATTGGTGGTGGCGCGGGTGGTGCTGTAGGTAAGCATGTTGGCGGTAATCTGGGTGCGGGTCTTGGTGCAGCTCTTGGCGCGGGTGTTGCTGCGAATGCTAAAGGCTCGAACAGTAAAAATACTCGAAACAGTGCGATCGGCGCTGGTTTAGGTGCGGTAATTGGTGGCGCAGTATTGGGTGGCGACTCAGGTGCTGCAGTCGGTGGTGCATTAGGTGGTAGTGCTGGCTCTGCTTATGGCGAGAAAAAAGGCAAGTACTAAGCCCTAGTTTAAACTTGCAGATAACAATCGTGATGATCTGAAGATTTAAATCAGATCATCACTTTAGTTATTAGCATGCAAATGTTCTTCATCACGGATAAAGAACATTGCTGAGAACGCTTTAATAAAACTACCTATAATTTATCAATTCTGTTTTTTGTATTTATTTGATTCTTCGAACAAACACTAAATTTTTAATTCGGTGTATACCGATCATTTCTGTCTTTATTTTGCTTTCCCGAACCTTAAGCCGTACAAGCTAGCTTGAACCTACCAAAATCTGCCTTTACAAAATATCAATCGATTGGGACACAGTGATAACACAATGTGATCAAATTCCCCATAAAAGAAGATTATGCTTTTCAATAGAACCTATAGAAGTGAGTATAGTCATGAAAAAAACAATCGGTTTAGTTTCTACTTTGCTGTTATCGGCGGTGATGTTTACGGGCTGTCAAAATATGAGTGCCTCTGACCAACGTATTGGTACCGCAGCGCTTGGCGGGGCTGTGGGCGGCGGACTAGGTAACCATGTGGGTGGTGGACTAGGTGCAGGTATTGGTGCTGCTGCGGGTGCAGGTGTGGGTGCCAATGCCAAAGGTGCGAATAGTAGTTCAACTACGAGTAGTGCGGTGGGTGCTGGTATTGGCTCGGTTGTTGGTAAAGCCATCTTCGGTGGTGACTCAGGTGCTGCAATTGGTGGTGCAATCGGTGGCGGCGCAGGTGCGGCCATTCAAGAGAAGAAAAGATAATTTCTTAAAGTTGAATAAAAAATGCCTGCAATTCATTGCGGGCATTTTTATTGGCATGGATGATTTAAGCACTGGCTTTGGGTTTTTTACGGCGGATATAGAGCACTTTTTCAACTTCTGCGATGCGCGTTCCTGCATCATCTACAATATTCAAGCTGTAATGCCTTAAAACAGGTTCATGATTTTCTGCCAGTTTTTTGATTTCAGTGATTTCATCGGCATTCAGCCTGATCTCGGCATAGACCGTGTTACGGCCAGGGGAAAGAAAGTTAATCGTAGCACTTTTATCCCAGACAATATATTTATGTCCTAGATGATGGATTAAGATCAGCATATAAAAGGGATCAACCATCGAATATAGACTGCCGCCAAAATGCGTTCCCACCAGATTACGATTTCGTCGGGTCAGTGGCATTTTAACGCGAATGTAATAATCATCCAGATCAATGGTTTCAATTGCGATTCCTGCTCCACGATAAGGGGAGTAATGATTCAGCATAAATTTGGATATCGCAGGAATGGTGCGAATTTTTTTGAAAAAGTCTTTCATGGTCAATTTTTTTTCTTGCAACTCTATTCATACTCCATAAGTATCATTTTTATTGCATCGCTGGCAATGGCTGTTTTATGAGCAGTCGATAGAAAACAAAATGGGAAAAATTATGCAAGCACAAGTCAAAACAGTCACAACATCTGATCAGCAAACATTGTGTGTCAAAACATGGGGGGATGAGAAAAAAACACCTTTGGTTTTAGTGCATGGCTATCCTGATAATCAGGAAGTTTGGGAACCGATCATTGAGAAATTGGTCAATGATTATTACGTGGTGACTTATGACGTGCGTGGAGCTGGACTTTCTTCGATTCCTAAGCGTATTAAGGATTACCGTTTGCCTCGTTTGTCTTTGGATTTGCAAGAGGTGGTGGATCAAGTTCTACCTAATCGTAATTTTCATATGGCAGCCCATGATTGGGGGTCTTTGCAGTCGTGGGAATCTGCAACTGAGCCTAAGCTAAAAGGCCGTTTATTGTCTTATACCACCATTTCAGGGCCTTGTTTAGATCATGCTTCTTTGTATCTACGTGAAAAATTCAAATCAGCACCAAGCAATGTATTGAAAATACTGACCAAATCTTGGTATATCGGTGCATTCCATTTACCTTTAGTTGCGCCAACGGTATGGACTTTCTTTAGTCCTGAAAAATGGGGCAAGATTTTAAGTGGTTTAGAAAAGAAGAAAGATCTACCATTGAATGCCAATATTGTTGCTGATGGTAAATATGGTATTAACCTGTATCGTGCCAATTTTATTCCATCATTGACTCAACCACGTCAACGTTATGCACAGTGTCCAGTGCAGGCCATTGTGTTAAAGCGCGATGCGTTTGTCAGCCCCGAGTACATTACTGAATCGATGCCAAAATGGGTGGAAAACTTTGAATATACTGAGCTGGATGCCAATCACTGGGCGGTACTAAGTCAGCCAGAAAAAATTGCTGAACTGATCCGTCAGTTCGTGCAACGTCAGGCTGCTTAAGGCTTTAGTGGATTTATTAAGCTAAAAATCACTTAAGTTGCGCTACAATTCGGCGATATTTTCAGCTAGGTTTTAATGAATCTGCTAGAATGTCGCCTTTTTATTGCTCCTGAATTTATTCATGAATGCTGTCGTAATTGCGATTGCCGTGATGTTTATCCTGTCACTGGCACGCGTTTCTGTTGTTCTTACTTTGGTGATTTCAGCCATTATTGGGGGCTTGGTCGCTGGTCTAAGTCTTTCTCAAACGGTAGAGGCATTTAATGCTGGCTTGGGGGATGGTGCTGAAGTTGCACTGGCCTATGCGGTATTAGGTGCTTTTGCATTGGCATTGTCCAAGTCTGGTTTACCTGATTTACTTGCGCATAAACTGATTGGTTTATTGGGGATGGAAGCGGGTAAAAATCAGCAAAAAAAGGTGAAATATCTGTTATTAACCATTTTGTTGATTGCTGCGATTTTCTCTCAAAACCTCATTCCAGTCCATATCGCCTTTATTCCAGTCTTGGTCCCACCTTTATTGAAAGTCATGAATCATTTAAAGCTGGATCGACGTGCGGCAGCCTGTGTCATGACACTGGGCTTGGTGGGAACCTATATTTTCCTGCCGGTTGGCTTTGGTGCGATCTTCCTTGAACAGATCTTGATGGGCAATATCAACAAGATTGGTGCAGCCTATGGTTTGCATGTGGAACGCGGCATGATGCCATTGGGCATGGCGATTCCTGTCTTGGGTATGGTGATCGGTACTTTAGTTGCGGTATTTATCAGCTATCGTAAGCCACGTATCTATGTGGATCGTTCGATTACGCCAGTCAAAACCATTGATTTGGACAAGCCACTGAAAGTCACTTCACAAGCAGATTATGACTTGAAAGCTGATGCTGAAGAGCTGAAACATGAAGCAGAAAACGTGCCTTATATATCCAAGAAAACTATGTTTATGGCGCTGCTTGCGATTGGTTTAACTTTGGTAGCTCAGTTGTACTCAGGTTCCATGATTCTCGGTGGTTTAGTCGGTTTTGCGGTGTTGTCAGCATCGGGGATCTTTAAATGGCAAGATGCAGATGACGTATTTGTGCAAGGCATGCGCATGATGGCCTTAGTGGGCTTTATCATGATCTCTGCGGCAGGTTTCGCTTCAGTGATGACACATACAGGTGACATTACTCATCTGGTCAATGGTGTAGTGCATATTATTGGTGATAATCATGCGCTTGCGGCATTCTTGATGCTATTTATCGGCCTGTTTGTCACAATTGGGATTGGTTCATCTTTCTCAAGTGTGCCTGTACTGGCGGTGATTTACGTACCTTTATGCGTGCAGTTTGGTTTCTCACCGTTGGCTACGATTGCACTCATCGGAACGGCGGCTGCGCTAGGAGATGCAGGTTCACCTGCATCTGATTCGACTTTGGGGCCTACAGCTGGTTTAGGAGTGGATGGTCAACATGATCACATTTGGGATACCGTTGTGCCGACTTTTATACACTTTAATATCCCACTACTTATTTTTGGCTGGATTGCAGCGATGGTTTTATAATAAAAATGGCTCATTAAGAGCCATTTTTTTTGCTTGTATAATTTCTGGAATTAAAATATAAAAATAATCAATATTTGACATTTTTTGTCTCTTTTTTAATCTTATTTTATAATGTGATTTTAATATTAAGTTTTATGTGACTATATTTTTAAATTCATCTAAATTGAATTTTTCTAAAAACTTTATCTAATATTTTAAATTGATGTATTCTGATTAAAATACTAGGTTTTATAGTGATTTAAGTGGACTAAAATGGTCTGGATTAATAAATATTACATATTTTAACAATTATATTTTATTAATATTCAATATATTACAAAATGGATTTAAATGGTCGGAATTAATAAGTATTGCATAATGTAAAAACCCGTGTTTATTATGTTGAACAAGAACATAAATTGTTAAAGAGGTTGTTTTAATGTTAAAGAAAGCATTGGTTGTAGCATTATTGGGGTTGTCTTCAACTGCATTTGCAGGGGGCTTTCAAGTTAAAGTGGGTGCGAGTTTAATTGACCCAACTGCGGATGTAACTTTAGCACCAGGTGCAACTGTAAAAGGGGACTACGAGTTTGCATTTACGCCATCAGTTGAATATTTCTTTGGTGAAACACCATTCTCAGCTGAAATTTTATTGGCGACACCTGTGAAGCATGATGTGTTATTAAATGGCGAATCAGTCGCGAGTGTCCGTCATTTGCCACCAACAATTACCGCAAAATATAACTTTAAAAATTCAACACGTTTTACTCCTTATATTGGTGTTGGTGGTACAGCTTTTATTCCATGGCATGAAAAGGGTGTGGCGAAAGATGTGAAAGAGGCATATGGTTTTGCTGGTCAGCTAGGTTTTAACTTCCAGCCTGCTGATGCTAAAAACTGGGGGGTGTATGTTGATGTTCGTTATGCAGACATTAGTCCAGAAGTGACATTGGTGGATGGGACTAAATTCGACTTAGACCTCAATCCAGTGGTATACACCTTAGGTTATAGCTACAAGTTCTAAGCCGTAGTTCGATAAAAAAGCCTCACATTGTGAGGCTTTTTTATTTTTGCAATTCCGATATAAAACAGATACAGGGCCTACACAGAGAGTTTTGTATGCTGAGACATCATCACAAATCAGAGTGAGCCATTGATAATGAAAAAATTAATCACCTCTATATTCCTCTTCATCCCCTTATTGTTTTGGTCACAAGCCCATGCCGCTAGCTATTCCTGTAAGGCGGCAAAATTAAAGGCAGAGCAACAGATTTGCAATGACCTCGTTTTAAATGATGCTGATGTCAAACTGGCAACGACCTATCAAATCATCTTGCATGCTTTACCCATGGGTGGACGTGATGCGGAGAAAGATCAACAATTTAAATGGTTAAAACAACGTAATTCTTGTGGTGCCAATACGCCATGTATCAAACGTGCTTATGCGCAACGACAACAGCAGCTTGATCAGCTGTTACAGGAGCGTGTATTGAGTCGTGGCCCATTCTAATGGCTATTTTGTGTATTTTTTGCCTGAAAAATACAGTTCAAGGATTGAAAAAATTAAGATATACACCATTCATAAATCATTCCAAAGAGATAAGCACAGATAAGGAGTGATTTATGAGTGAACAAGTGACCCAAAATTATAGTTTCCAAGCTGAAGTTGCTCAGTTATTACATTTAGTGACGCACTCGCTATATTCAAATCCTGAAATTTTCTTACGTGAATTGATTTCCAATGCTTCGGATGCCTGCGACAAGCTACGTTTTGAAGGGATTAATCACCCTGAATATTATGAAAATGATCCAGATTTACGTGTTCGCGTCACTTTAGATAAAGATCATAAAACCTTAACTATTTCTGATAACGGGATTGGTCTAAGCCAACAAGAAGCGATTGATAACTTGGGTACCATTGCCAAGTCTGGTACTAAGGACTTTATGTCTAAGCTGACAGGCGACCAAAAATCAGATGCTCAGTTAATTGGTCAGTTTGGTGTGGGTTTCTATTCAGGTTTTATTGTTGCTGACAAAATTACGGTGGAATCACGTCGTGCAGGTTTGGACACAGCAGAAGGCGTACGTTGGATTAGTGCTGGAACAGGCGAGTTTGAAGTTCAAAGCATTGATAAAGCTACACGTGGTACCGATATCATTTTGCATTTACGCGATGATGCACTAGATTATTTAGAGTCGTGGAAAGTTAAGCAAATCATCAATAAGTATTCTGACCACATCAGCTTGCCAATCGAAATGCAAAAAGAAATCTGGCAAGAGGAAGAGGTCGCTGAAGGTGAAGAGCCTAAAGGCGGTCAAATGGTCAAGACCGATGAATGGGAAGCGATTAACTCTGCGAGTGCATTATGGACACGTAACAAGAGCGAAATCACCGATGAACAATACATCGAGTTCTATAAAAACCTGAGTCATGACTTTGCTGAACCTTTGGCATGGGCCCATAACCGTGTTGAGGGTAGCACTGAATATACGCAATTATTGTATATCCCAAGTCAGGCCAAACAGGATCTGTTTACCCGTGAAGCGAAGGCGGGCATTAAGCTGTATGTAAAACGTGTATTTATCTTGGATGAAGCAGATAACCTAATTCCAAACTATTTACGTTTTGTTCAAGGCGTGGTGGATAGTGCCGATTTACCGTTGAATGTGAGCCGTGAATTACTTCAAGAAAGTCGTGATGTAAAAACCATTCGTGAAGGCAATGCACGTCGTGTATTGACGCTACTAGATGGTTTAGCCAAATCGGAAGATGAGAAAGACCAAGAAAAATTCAAGACTTTCTATACTGAATTCGGTTCAGTCTTGAAAGAAGGTTTGGGTGAAGACACGGGTAATCGTGAACGCATCTTGAAATTATTGCGTTATGCAACTTCAAATCATGATGAGATCAGCACTTCTTTTGCGGACTATAAAGTACGTATGAAAGAGGGACAGAAAGCGATTTATTATGTGACGGCTGATAACTTAACAGCAGCGAAAAACTCGCCGCAACTTGAAGTATTCAAGAAAAAAGGCATTGAAGTGTTGCTCATGGCGGATCGTGTTGATGAGTGGGCGATGAACTTTGTATTTGAGTTTGATGGTACGCCATTACAAAACGTATCGAAGGGTGCAGTTGACTTGGGCGACCTGCAAGATGCGGAAGAGAAGAAAGCATTGGAGCAGGCCGCAGAGCAGTTTAAACCTGTGGTTGATCGTTTAAGTACATCGTTAAAAGATAAAACCAAAGAAGTTCGCGTGACCACGCGCTTAGTGGATTCTCCTGCATGTTTAGTCACCAGTGAAGGGGAGCTTTCACCACAGCTGATTCGGATGTTGAAGCAGGCAGGTCAGGCAGTTCCTGAAATTAAACCAACCTTGGAAATCAATCCTGAGCATCCTTTGGTGAAAAAATTAGAGAACTCGGCGCAGTTCGATGATTTGGCCAATGTAATCTTTGATCAGGCTGTGATTGCAGAAGGTGGCTTACCAGAAGATCCAGCAGCCTATGTTAAACGGATTAATAGCTTGTTGTTAAAATAAGTGAGTTGATCAAAAAAAACCTCTGCTTTGGCAGAGGTTTTTTTATGGATAAGTTTCAAGTTATCCACAGTTGTGTTGTTATTTTCATCAGAAGTGAGCTTCAAAGCTCATTTGATAACTGAAATGGTTATCCTGCTTATCCGCAGGCACATTTAAATAATTTAGATCATTTTGCATATATAACCAGTTACGCCAAATAGGCCTTTTCCATGAAAAATAGGGTCCCCATTGATTGATCCGAAGTTCTTTATTCTCATAATCGCCCTCACTGACAATGCCATAGCTCAGGTTGTCCTTGGACAATAAATGTAGTTTCTGGAAAGTCCGATTACGCCAAATGTAGTCTTGGTCTTGAGTCTTAGACAGATTGAATTGTGTCGACAATAGTGCTTGTTGCTGAAACCTCTGGGTTAAATTTAAATTGGTTTCAGCATAGTTTTTACTGCTTGAGCCATAACGAAAAATTTGCGCCGTATCCAGATTCAGTCCTGAATGTAAGTTCCATTGCTTCTTGGCAAGAAATTGTACATAGATGTCCGTATTGGAGTTAGCACCTAGATCCAGATCATTGTTAAAAGGCAACCAACTTGAGATGGTACTCCAACTGGCACTGACTGGATTGGGTGTACTGATGTTTTTATACGATGGGAGTTTGCTGGTTTTACCGAGCTTTTTTAGGGGAGGAGGTTGTTGTGCACGTTGCCATAAAGAGTCATTACCAAAAACGGCCATCAATTCTTGGCTTAGTTGCGCATCACTGAGCTGATTTTCAGGTCTTTCTGTTGCAATATCGCAAGCAAGCGTTTTTGTGGCTTGTTTTTGAGTGAGAGGATGCCTAGTCTTTTGATCTAAAAATACATGTGATGCGCGGGTGAAATGCCTGCTGAGCGGTAAGAACATCGGAAAGAAGGGTGTAAGTAGCTCACCGAGGCAAAGATTGCCTACAATCAATAAATACACAGCCAAAGCGTATCGCTGATCCATGTTAAAGCGAAGAAAAATAAAAGAAAATTAGTTTAACAGTTTTAGCTTAAGCATTTATTTATTGGACTTCATTTTTTAAATTAAAATGCCCAATCGAGATTTTGATTGGGCATGCCGTGTATCCGTTTAGGGCTAGAATAACGTTTCGAGTCGGACAAAGGTACTGACATAATGATCGCGGTCTTCGCGATGATCATTAAAATAATTCAGATCGCCTTGTACATAGAACCATTCACGCCATAGGGGTTGACGCCAAGACACGAAAGGTCCCCAACTATTTAAACGGAGTTCATTTTTGTTGTAGTAGCCACCTGTATAAATGCCATAATTAAAGTTGTTATGCGCAAAGAACTGATGTTGGCGGAAAAGACGGTTATCCCACCATAGATCATCATCCTGCTTATCGGCATAGGTCAGGCTGAATTGGTTCGATAAAAAAGGTTGATTAGGACGCGCATGAATCAATTCTAAATTGGTTCTTAAGTAATTTTCACTTTTGCTGCCATAACGATAAATCTGTTCGGCGTTAAAGCGGAAATCATTGCGTAGATCCCAATGCTTTTCTGCTCTTAAGCGCGCATAAATATCGCTGCCTGAACGAATACCTAAGTCGGCATCAGTTTCAAAGGGAAGTTTCTTGGAGAAATTTGACCAACGTAAGGCCAATGAGCCATTACTATCTCGGGTTTGTTTGGAGTCAAATTTTTTATCAGGATCTGAATTAGGCTGGTTATTGGTATTGGCAACATTATTCTTAAACTCATCATCAAGCGAGTCATCACCAAAGACTACGCTGACTTTTTTCTCTAAGGTTGGTAGTTTAATTTTACCGCGAATACGTGGCTTAACTTCATAACCGTCATGCTCATTCCAGTAGTTATCCAGCATGACCCGAATAGTGGCTGAAGCTGGATTCTCAGGATCAACATCACCAAACCAATCGTCAATTTTGACCGAAGTGCGGTCAGCCCATTCCCGAATACTGCGCTGTTTTTTATCAGCCCAGGTTCTGTCTTCGGTTTCGGTGGTAGGTGGCACAGTCGATTGATCAGATTGCCCTGGAAATATCGTGGGTGCCGCATCGACCCAACGTGGAATATAGTCTAAGGCATTTTCAGCATTATCTGTTGCCGTTGAGTTTGCTGCAGCTTGGGGCTGCTGATTTTGAGCATGGGTTTCTGCATTTGCAACACTTAAAGAGCCAATTGACAGTGTGAGCAAAGCAAAAAAGATACGCGATGGCACCATTTGCTGTAAATTATTCATAATAAAGACTTATATATTGTTCTTGTGTTAACTTTTGATGATTAGTGCAATAAAATCAAGCACCAGAAACAAAAAGCAGCAATTTAACTGCGTAAAAAAATAGAGTGATCATAAGGGCTTAGCTTCATCTGTTCGGAAGCCGATTAATTGGGCGTAAGTAACTCATCCTTGAGTTAATGTATGGTGAAAATTTACTTTTTCTGATTTTTATATGGATTCAGACGCAGCGCTGTTTTCTAAAGCCTGATACAGGTCATGCACTGAAATAGGTTGCGGTAAACGGCTAATCACCTGACGAATCAGTTGCCAAGTATACCCATCAGCACGGTCAAGTAATAAGTATGGATAAGCCTGATCTTCATTGGACAGTTTGACGCGTTCTAGACCATGGATGATACGGATTTTTTGACGTTCTCTAAGCAAAATCACAGGTGTAAAAAAGGTCGCAGAGGTTTCATCAAAGGGAATAAATTTCTGGGTATTGATAAATGACGCAGGAATATAGGGATAGACGCGTTGATCTCGTTGCCAGACCAAAGTGCCATTCATAATACATTCATTAAACAAGCTTTCATGTTGATGATAGTGTTGTTTAAAGTTATTCCAGCTGGTTTGATGAATGGAACTGGTTCGGGTATGACGTTGATCGGTATAGGCTTGTAAAATGGTGGTTGCATATTCAACGCTATGGGTACCAACCAAAACTACATAATGTGAAAATTGGCCTTGGGCATAGAGTTGCTCAGCAATAAAAATTTGTGCCGATCCCCACAGTGGTTGTGCTTCATTCTCGGCTTTGAGATAGAGCCAATCAATTTTAATATTTTGATCAATCTCGTTATGCAGATCGACTCGATACAGGGATGGAAAGGTACGTGCATCGACCCGTTCCAAACGACAGAGCAGGCCATCTAAACTAAAATCATTCAAAGCCAAGGGTTTGGCCTTGTTGAGATTTGAAGAAGGGCTAAGATTTTGTCTAAAGCCAGGTTTTACACGGGGAGTGACTTGAGAGGTGGCTGTTACCGCTGCGGGTTGGATTTTTTCTTGAATAATGGCTTCAAGCTGTGATTGAAAGCTGGCACTCTGTTGCTTAATGATCGATAAACTATCTTTACGGTCAGTATGTTGATGATCTTCGACTGGAACCGGTTCTAGTACAGGAATCAAATTTTGAAGTTCATGGTCATTCTTAACATAGTCACGGGCATGCTGTTGTAGCCAGCGCAAAGCATCTTGTGATGAACTGAGCCATGGACTTTTCAGGAAAGAGAGAGCGGGACGAATCACCCAGACTTGCCAATGCTGACCCTGACGTAATGCGGCCCAACCCATATCGGCAGAAGCAAACAAGGCATTTTCAACACGACCCATAAAATTATAGGTACCGCGGTAGGTCATGGCATAACCATAATCGGCTAAGTCTGCTGCAGAAAACTCTTCATTTAGAATAAATTCTTTGAATGGCGTCAACTGATCCTGAAAGGCTGGATCGTCGCAAGATGCGCAAATGTCTTTAATCCGTTGTTTTGATTTGGCAATTTCAAAAAGTGATGTTTTATCATCATTCAGCCCGTTAACAAGCGTTTTAAGCTCATCAACCAAGAGTGCTTTCTCTAATACGTCCATCGATTGTTTCCTTAGAGATAGGCTTGAGCCTGTTTTAAATCATGAATCCGAAAAAGTGGCAGCAGTGCTAACAAGTTGTAATCAGTTATAGTCGATAAAGTATGCTGTTTTATCCATGTGACTGTTGCTGTTTTGCGCTGCGTTTAGCAGGGTATTTTGATCACAAAAGATTGTCACTTTATGACGATTATAGAAGAAAAGGAGGCAAAATCTATAGTGGTCGAGTTAGTAAAAAATCTCATTTGAGTATTCTAAATCGAGATATGCATCATGGTTTGTCTTTGAAAATAAAAACATTTTAAAAGAATGAATCGGATTAATAGATCAGAAGGTAAAAGATCATCTATAAATCTTTGAATGAATTGTGATCACTTTCACATATCTGCTGGTGAAAAGCTCAGCAAATAAAAATCCAGCAGCATTGAAATTATCATCAACATCGATAAACGGTATTTTTCCAAAGATAAAAGACTGAAACAAAAGGGGATTCTAAAAACTGAAAGATTAAAAAAACCGCAGCCATAAAGCGATGAATGCGGTTTTAGCCTAGATCAGGTTTAATGCTTAATTTCGCATTGATCATCATGACATTGAGCGGCATCGGTTTGCTCAATTTCGGCATTCGATGAGCTTTGCGCTTGCTGTAAGGCTTGCAAGAAAACTTCACGCGGTTGTGCACCTGAAAGTGCCAGCTTTTGCTCAAAGACAAAAAATGGAACGCCCGTTACTTTGAGCTGTTCATGTGCGATTTGCTCATCATGGCGCACAAAATCGGCTAATTCGTCCGAGTCCAGTACATATTCAACTTCGGCATTGTCTAAGCCAATCCGAGAAGCAATTTCTTCAACCACTTCACGCTCGCCAATCGCAAGACCTTCGGTCATATAAGCATGGAAGAATGCTTCTTCTGCTTCATTGCCCAAACCTTTGCTTTGGGCAAGGTGAATAATACGATGTGCATTAAAACTATTGCCTGAGTTGGCTTTTTGCCATTGGAAATCGATGCCTTCTGTCGCGGCCATGGCTGCAACATTACGCTCCATATCTTCCATCTCGGCATAGCTACGACCATATTTCTTTGCGAGTCGTTCGGTGTTCGACGTCTCATGTTTGGCTGGCGCATCCGGGTCCAATTCGAAACTATGCCAGTGAATTTCTAGTTCAATGCCTGCTTCTTCAGCAACATGTTCAAGACGTTTTTTACCGATATAACAAAACGGACAGACCACATCTGACCAAATATCTACACGCATGGAGGATCTCTACAATTCTTGTTAAACAGATAATAGGGGCGAACACGATCAATTTAAAGCGATGAAAATGTAATGCTCCGTTACGAGAAGTGAAATAAAAAGGGCTATAACTGCATGTGTTTTATCGATTAAACTGAATTCAGAACATAAAAAATATAATGAAATTTGGAGGCTGTATGCGCCGTTTTTTAATCTTTGTGATAGTTGTGGTGCTTTGTATTGGTTCTTTTTTCTTTTATCAGCATACGCTGAAACAACGTGCCATCGATAATCAGCAGATGTTTGAGGTGGTCATGTCTGAAAAAATGCGCGAACTCTATGATCAAGCGCAAGACTGGTCTACCCCAGTACAACTGGATATCCATGATGATCGTTTGGCGGGTGATTATAAGTTGATGTCCGAATTCTTATTGAACTATTGGATGCAAAATGTAGAAGCACGTAATCGTTATTTACGTGAACTCAAAGCCGCCAATTGGGATACTTTTTTAGATGTTGAGCGTCTGGATCAGGACCGCAAGCAGAACTATAAGGACACTGAGCAGATGTTTGTGCAGGTGCGTAAGGCATCCACTGAATATGAGCTGACACGGCAACAAATTCAGGCTAGTGCTATGCAGCAGGCAAAAAGTTTGGCGATTCAGAATGAAATGCGAAGTTCGCTCCAGGCCAAATTGGAGAATAATCTGAAAGCAGATAAAGCGCATGATATTTTCCCAATCGAGCAGCAAATCATCGAAAAGGCACAAGCCATGTTCGATATGCTGAAGCAATATCAGTGGCAAAGAAAAGACAAAATGATCTTGTTCCGCGAGACCGCTCAAGTGAAAAAATTCAACACACTCTATCAAGATGTGTTAAAGCTGAACGCCAAGATGGAGAAGATTAAACAGAATAATGCTGAGGTTTTAGAAGACGAACTGTAATCAAGATCGATCAGGTCACTGTCAGTGTAGGCATCGAAGAGGTAGAGCTCAACACTATGAATTTATGGCAGCTATTTCATAAAGTAAAACCATTTGTGCTCCCCTATAAGTGGCTGGTTGCAGTGACTTTGGTGCTGACCTTGATTGGTGCCTTAACCGCACAGGTGAATGCGCTGACTTTGCAATATGCAGTTGATCAGATCAATGCGGTGGTTGAGTCAGGGCAGGGCTTAAATGCAGGTTGGCATATTCTGCTCACCATCAGTGTGATTTTATTGAGCAAAGAAGTGCTGAATATTTTTCTTCAGTTTGGACAAAAGTTTTTTGGCGAGAAATTACGGATTTTGATTTCACAAGATGTAGCACAGTCGATCATCGTGAAATTTCTACAATATCGTCTGGCCTTCTTTACCCAAGATGATAACCAAGCAGGAAAATTACAGACTCGGATTGATCGGGGGATTGGTTCGATTACCCGACTGGTGCAAATCTTCTTTATTGATATTTTTCCGTTATTTAGCAGTGCCATCATTGCCCTGTGTCTGATGTTCTATGCCAACTTCTGGATTGGCTTGGTGGCGTTGAGCATTGTGCCAATTTATTTCTGGATTACCTTTAAGCAGGCGCAGAAACTCAGTGGCACACGACGTAATTTACGTGATGGTCGCGAGCGTAAAAGTCAGGGGACTTTAAGCATCATTCAGTCGATCACGGTGATTAAGTCATTTAATCGTGAGCAAATTGAGGCGGAAAAACAGCTGACCTTACAAAAACAACTGACTGATGATCAGATGAGAACCCGCCAACTCAGTTTTCTATTTGATGGCTTAAAAACCTTTATTGAACAGATTGGCGTGGTCTTTATTATCATTTTAACGGCCTATTTTGTTTTGGTCGGTGATATGAGCATCGGCATGATCATGTTTCATATTCTGTTATTCAATAATGTCTCTGCCCCAATTCGTTCCCTACATCGAATTTACGATGAAGTGAATGATGCGATGATCTATGCAGAAAGCTTTTTCAAAATCTTAGAAGCCGATGATGAAATAGAAACCTCTGGAGAACTGAAACCACAACCATTGACGGGTAAGTTTGAACTCAAGCAGGTGAACTTTTTTTATCCCAATGGTTTTCATGCACTGAAAGATATCAACCTCACCATACAACCCAATAAGATCACGGCTTTAGTAGGCTTGTCTGGTGCGGGGAAATCGACTTTGATCAGTCTATTAGATAAATTCTATTTACCACAGACAGGTGAAATTTTACTGAATGGAAGCGCATTGACCGAAATAGATACCCAATATCTACGTGATCATATAGGCTTAGTCCTGCAAAAGAATCATATTTTTCAGGGCACAATTGAGGAGAATATCCGCTACGGTAAGATG
The DNA here is from genome assembly GCF_000367945.1 of Acinetobacter proteolyticus. Taxonomy (GTDB): domain Bacteria; phylum Pseudomonadota; class Gammaproteobacteria; order Pseudomonadales; family Moraxellaceae; genus Acinetobacter; species Acinetobacter proteolyticus. Next base: position 2,693,667 of record NZ_KB849179.1, on the reverse strand, counting down.
GATGCGACGCAGGCTGAAATCACCCTTGCGGCAAAGAAAGCCTCGATTCATGAGCAGATTCTCAAATTGCCGTTGGCCTATCAATCCGATGCACTCTTACTGTCAGGTGGACAGCAACAGCGTATTGCGATTGCTCGGATGTTCTTGAAAAATCCACCGATTATTTTTCTGGATGAACCAACAGCAAGTCTGGATGCGATTGCAACCGAACAGATCAAACATAGTTTGGATGAGATCAAACAGGGGCGTACCGTGATCATCATCTCACATAGCCTGTCACAGATTATTGATGCGGATTATACCTATGTGATGCAAGATGGCAGGATTGTGGAACATGGTGAGCATCATCAGCTTTATCAGCAGCAAGGGGTGTATAAAAATATTTTTGATGCGATGGCGAAGAGCTTAAATATCGAAAAAATTTCCAAGACCTTTGAAGGTGATGATGAAGAGGAAACCCATAGTTAGCAGCTCTTCATCATGCGATTTGAAAGGATTTTAGCTCAGGATTAATCAAAAATCTTGTCCGCAGCTTGGAATGGGAGGCTTACCACATCAATTGCCACAGCAAACGGTAGCAGCACCAGTTTTTCTAGCGGATTTAACCCTGATTTAGATTTATAGCTTTCTTCTTTCTGGGTATAAATGGTGACTTGATAAGCTTTGCTCAGCGCTTTTAATGTGCTGAGATTATTGGCCGCAGGATAGACCACACCCGCCAGTTTAATATCAAAGCAGAAGCGTTGTGCCTGCATGCGTTCATCACTTGAAGAAGAGCATTCTTTAGCACCATTTTCAATGAAAAACTCCAGGTCTTTCTTGCTTAAATCTTCTTTCAGCTTCACATAGGAAAGTGGCAAGGTGCCAGAAAAATGCCCGTCATTCTTTTCTGAATAGAAATTGAGGTCACGGGTGATCTGAATATTTTTCGGATCCAGTTTGCCAATTAACGTCACGAACTGAGCGCCACCTTGGGTCAGGATATAACTGTTCTTTTGCCCAGCAATCACAATACTGTCTTTCGGTAAATTTGCTGCTGCTTGAGCCGGACGGCCAAAAGCAACCACATTGTCTTCAATCAGGGTGACTTTGGCGGTACGGGTGTAGGAACGGTTATCTTTTTTGATCAGGGTGGAGGTCGCACAGCCTGTCGCAAGGACTGACACTATTGCTAAGCCGAGAAGAGTTCTGGTTGGTGATATGAACATCCGTATATGCCTTATGATATCTTGGGTCTTAAATTTTAAAATATTGGGTTTTGTATGAAAGTAATAAAAGACCCGAAAAAAAGCTAGTATCTTGGCTGTTTTATTCATCCTTAGATAAGTTTGGGGTTGGATCCTTACAAGATGGTGGCGCTGTTATCATGGTTAGGAAATTTACGTCATAAGAAATGAGGGAGAATAGTACTTCGATAAAATCAATTGATTTATTTAGTGCGGGAGGGAGGGCTGTACGAGATCATAATACGGCTAAATGCTTATCGGGCATGATGATGTAGAGTGTATTGATTCGGTGTATTTCTTGAACTAAGATGAAGCGGTCTGAACTGAAAACAGATTTGCTTCAGGGCATTGTAAATAACAGAAGCGTAGCGAGAGAAAACAAGAAGTTTATTATGAATAGATATATAACCGTTAAATTCTTTTCTATCTGTTTAATTTATTTTAGTACTTTGAGCACTGTTCAAGCCTATGAGCAGGCACAATTAATAGGTAACTGGGCAATGATACCGTTAAAAAACGGGGTTGCGAATGTTGCTACTTTTGATGATCAAGGCAATACAACACTTTACCCATTTGAATGTGACTTTAAGAATAAAACGTTTAAAGCAGAGCCAAAGAGAGAAGGTCGATACGTATTAAGCAATGATCTGATAAAGATATCTTTGGGTACGCAACCTACAATTAATTTAAAAATTATTAAGTTAACTGATACAGAAATGATACTCCAAGAAAGTTTGGATGGCAGTTCGTTATCCGCCTTGAATTTGCATGATATTAAGGTAAAAGAAATTCAACCACTTTGCGCTAATCATTAACCTGTTTCTTAAAGAGCAAGTTTAACCATCCCAACAGGATGGTTTTGTCTTTTTTTCAGAAGCGGGCATTAACACCCATATGATTTAGATGGACGCACTTGGGTATTTTCGTTCAATTCCTTGTTCCCATAAGCCATTTTGGACGGCAGTAAAAGAACGGCACAACCGATATGTTGCGTAAATTCGAGTGAAATTTACCGTTTATCTGACCTCTACTGAATCAAACATCACTTTGCTGTAGCCTATTTATCAGATGCTTTTATTTAACTCATTATCTTCTTATGGATGAGGGATGTTTGGAGCAAACGATGAATTTTCTAAAACGATCCGTCCTGATCACTGTATTGGCTTTTATAGGCATACCTGTCGTACAGGCAAATGATGAAGTGACCTCATTGCCGACCATTCGGGTCATGGCTGAATCTGAACTACGTGAAGAAGTTGGATTTGTTCCCTTTCAGGAAGACAAGCAAGTCCGTCAGGCGCTGCAACATTATGTCTATAAATTACATAATGATATGCAGAATGCTGGTGTGACTGAAAGTCCGACAACAGTGACTTATCAGCCTGTGGCAGCACAGCCAGATCTATCCCAATACTCGCCGGTTTTGCAGCAATACATTCTTGCTGTTGCGTCAGGTCTACAGTCTTCTGACCCAACCAATGGCATTTTTAAAATGCTGGAACCATTGAATATTAATCGAAATAATATTGATGGAATTCGTAATGGTACGATTAAGTTGAATGCCGATGATATTTTGCGATTACAGCAGCAAATTCAAGATGGACTAAGAGGCTTTAAACAGCCCTATTAAATTATCTGATTGAATAAAGAAAAATCCCCGCACATTACGGGGATTTTATATTATTGCTTTAGATAACGTTCAAAAATAGCAGAGAAATCATAGTCTTCAATTTGTTTTCGACGCTCGGTAAACTTGTTTTCAACTTGCAGGGTCGTTTGCGAAATAATATCAGGTAGATTCAGTAACACCTGTTCTGGCAACTCACGCAGCGAGAACATACCGTTTACGGCTTGCTGTGTTTGAACCAGAGTGGTGTATTGACGTTCAATTTCTTTACATGCTTCGCCAATACTAAATAGGGCCTTATATAAGTCACGTACTTTTTCGATTTGGGCTTTCTCAATATCAATTGAATAGGCTGCACCACCCAACTGGAACTTGATTTCAACATCGCGATCAATGGTTCCTGCGGTTTCAAGTAGCACTCGGCTGATTTGATAGTGCTTATAGGGATAACGGTTTAGGGTTCTCTTCTTGCTGACCGCACTGGTACCATCGAGATGGATAAATGCGGTGTTGGTAAAGCAGTATTCATCCGTTTTTGCTTTGATGAGGAAGAAGATTTTTTCATTGTCTTCATGGAAAATATAGTCATCAATATCCGTTTTATCATAATCTTGAGGTTCAATAATCTTACCGATATCACTGGTTCCCATTAAATCGGCTGCCATATTTTTAAACATTGTTAGAACCTTATTATTTGTTGGAATAGCAATCATAATTTGCCGTGTATTGTTCTGTCTACAGTGGGTATTTGTATTTTAAGAATTCGATACAACCATGAAACGAATTTTGATCGCATAAAAAAATCCCCGCAAAATGCGGGGATTTTTTTATCTCAGTGTTGATTAAACACGTTCGATAATGGTCGCGATACCTTGACCAAGACCGATACACATGGTCGCAAGACCGATTTGTGTATCTTGTTGTTCCATCACGTTCAACAAGGTTGTCGTGATACGTGCACCAGAACAGCCCAATGGGTGACCCAATGCAATCGCGCCACCATTCAAGTTGATGATGTCTTGTTTTTCATATACGCCTAGGCCTTTCATCACTGATAAGCCTTGAGCAGCAAATGCTTCGTTTAACTCGATGGTTTGGATATCCGCCATGGTTAAACCCGCACGCTTAAGCGCTTTTTGCGTTGCTGGTACTGGACCATAACCCATGATCGCAGCGTCACAGCCTGCAATTGCCATTGAACGAATCACCGCACGCGGTTTTAAACCCAATGCTTGAGCACGCTCAGCAGACATCAGCAACATTGCAGATGCACCGTCAGAAAGCGCAGAAGACGTTGCTGCTGTGACTGAACCACCTTTAGGATCAAACACTGGTTTCAATGCTTTGAATGCTTCAAGGTTGGCATCCGCACGAATGACTTCGTCGATGTCACAAAGGATTTTGAAGCCATTGGCATCATGGCCTTCAACACCCACGATTTCGTTTTTGAAACGACCTTCTTGAGTTGCAGCCCAAGCACGACGGTGAGATTCAACACCGAAAGCATCTTGTTCTTCACGAGAGATACCGTTCATACGACCTAACATTTCAGCGGTTAAGCCCATCATGTTCGATGCTTTCGCATAGTGTTTAGATGCTTCTGGGTTAAGGTCGATGCCGTGCATCATACCGACGTGGCCCATGTGCTCAACACCACCAATGATGAACACATCACCTTGGTTGGTTGCAATTTGTGCAGCAGCCGTGTGGATTGCTTGCATTGAAGAACCACAAAGACGGTTGACTGTTTGACCGCCAGCAGTTTTTGGAATGTCAGCCAATAAACCAATGTTACGAGCAATGTTCATCCCTTGCTCTAAAGTTTGGTTGACACAGCCCCAGATTACATCTTCAACTTCGTTGGTATCAAACTGGTTACGAGCAACAAGTGCACGTACTAATTCAGCAGATAAACTGTCGGCACGTACATTGCGGAACATACCGTTACGTGATTTGCCCATGGCAGAACGAACGCCATCAACAATCACAACGTCACGTGGATTTAAAGTAGCCATTCACGTCGCTCCTTAACCGTAGAATTTTGTGTTGTTAGCAGCCATGTCACGCAACATTTGTGGCGCTTCATAAGCCTTACCTAAGTGTGCATATTTGTCGCAAAGCGCAACGTATTCAGCAACACCTGTTTGGTCGATATAACGGCATGGACCACCACGGAATGGAGGGAAACCTACACCCATGATCATCGCCATATCTGCTTCAGATGCAGTGGCAACGATGTTGTCTTCTAAGCAACGAACAGTTTCGTTACAGAAAGCAAGCATCATACGGTCAATGATTTCTTGGTTGTCAAACTCGCGTTTTTCGCCAGTCACGAAAGGTGCAATAATTTCGTATGCTGTTGGATCAACAGTTTTCGCTTTCTTACCTTTCTTGTCTAACACGTATTTGTAGAAACCAACGTCATTCTTTTGACCAAGACGTTTTGCTTCGTACATCGCTTCGATTGAACCTTTGTAGTCTGGCTTCATACGGTCAGGGAAACCTTCAGCCATTACTTCTGCGCCATGAACACCTGTATCGATACCAACAACATCGATCAAGTATGCAGGACCCATCGGCCAGCCGAATTTCGCCATCACATTATCCACTTGTTGGAAATCTGCACCGTCTTTTACAAGTAGGTCAAATGCACCAAAGTAAGGGAACAATACACGGTTAACCAAGAAACCTGGGCAGTCGTTAACAACGATTGGTGTTTTACCCATTTTTTGAGCAAGAACCACAGTTGTTGCGATCGCTTCTTCAGACGTCTTTTCACCACGAATCACTTCTACCAGTGGCATCATGTGTACTGGGTTGAAGAAGTGCATACCTACAAAGTTTTCAGGGCGTTGTAATGCTTTCGCTAAACGTGTAATTGAAATCGTTGAAGTGTTAGATGCAATGATCGTGTTTTCACGAACATGCTTTTCAGTATCAGCAAGCACGATTTCTTTAACTTTTGGATTTTCAGTCACGGCTTCGATCACGATATCCACTTCTTTAAACTCGTCATAGCTTAAAGTTGGACGGATGCGAGCCAGTGTTTCACCCATTTGCGCAGGTTTCATTTTCTTGCGTTCAACTTGCTTGGTCAGTAAGCCATTCGCTTCTTTCATACCGAGAGCAAGTTGTGGGTTACCAATGTCTTTCATGATGATTGGTGTGCCTTTGCTTGCCGCTTGGTAAGCAATACCCCCACCCATGATACCCGCACCTAATACCGCTGCTTGGTTAACAGGGTGAGCACCTTTCTCATATTTTTTCGCAGTTTTCTTCACCACTTGGTCATTGATGAATAAACCGATCAATGCACCTGCTTGTGGCGTAATCGCTGCTTTTGCAAAACCTTGTGCTTCTGCTTTTAACGCGTCATCACGGGTTGAGCTTGCACCAGCTTGTAATGAATCAAGCAATAATTTTGGCGCAGGGTATTGAGCTGGGTTTGCTTTCGCAAGAACCGCACCTTTCGCCGTATTGAACGCCATCATTTGTTCTAGTGGGTTCAACTTGATTGCGTCTAATTTTTCTTGACGCTTTGCTTTCCAGTTCAAACGACCAGCAATCGCTTGTTTAACGAGGTCAACAGCAGCTTCTTGTAATTTGTCAGCAGCAACAACCGCATCTACAGCACCATCTTTCAATGCAGCAGCAGGTTTTTTCGGGTTCGCCATTGCCATCCATTCAACGGCATTGTCGATACCGATTAAACGGCTTAAACGTACGCTACCACCAAAACCAGGGTAGATACCCAATTTGATTTCTGGTAAGCCCACTTGCGCTTGTTCTGACATCACACGATAGTCACACACCAAGCACATTTCGAAACCACCACCCAGTGCTGTACCATTGATTGCAGCAACTTTAGGTAGATCTAAATCTTCAAAGCTGTTGAAGATTTCGTGTACAGGCATAAGCCAATCAACAATCGCTTGCTCACCTGCAGCGAAGTTATCGCCAAACTCTGTGATGTCAGCACCAACGATGAAGGTGGATTTGCCAGAGGTAACAACTAAGCCTTTAATATCGTTATTGGCTTTCACTGCAGCAATTGCTGCTTGGAAGTCTTCGATGGTTGCACGGTTAAATTTATTAACCGACTCACCTTGTAAGTCAAAGCGGAATTCTGCAATTCCGTCCGCAAGCATTTGGACGGTAATGGCATTGCCAGCGTGGATCATGCCTGATCTCCCTTGTTGTGGAGGATTCTGAGTTGATGTCATAAAGCGTATGTGCAGTTCAGCACACAAAAAAAGCTTCGCTAATCTTACGATAACTATATCCAAAAAGGACATAACAAGTTGTATCAAGCCGTGACGCTAGGGTCATCAATTTATTGTAAGCTTAGACGTGAAGTGTTAAATCATGAATAAAAATAAATTTTTCAAGCAAAATAGAGCGTTTACTCTTTGATTGTGATGGGAAAAATGAAAAAGGCTTTTGTCCGATTTAAGTAAAGCAAATTGGTATTTAAGTGGACAAATTTGCTAGAATAGCCAGCTTGTTTTGAGTGCGATTTTGAGATTTGGTTGTCAAATTGGCATTTGTTTTTCAGCTAAGAAGATAGAGTCATCTATGATTAAGTGGATCATATTAGCGATTTTTATCATTTCTGCGTTGTATATTCAGCGCCGTGGTAAAGTAAAGCATTCGTTTTATCGTCAGTTTTTTGACCATTCGACGATTCTCGCACCCATTAATTTTTTAATGTACATGTTTTCCAAAGTGCCGAATCAGCCGTATATTGATACCCAACATTTCAAGGACCTAAAGGTTCTGGATGAAAACTGGGAAATGATTCGTGATGAAGCCAAAGCACTGTATGAGAAAGGTGGCATTAAAGCATCCAGTAGCTATGATGACTTGGGCTTTAATTCCTTCTTTAAAACGGGCTGGAAACGTTTCTATCTGAAGTGGTACGACTCGGCACATCCATCAGCGGCCGAACTTTGTCCAAAAACAACCGCTTTGTTAAAGACCTTGCCAACGATTAAAGCCGCGATGTTTACGGAGCTGGCACCAGATAGCCGTTTGGTTCGTCACCGTGACCCGTACGCAGGTTCATTACGTTATCACTTGGGCTTAATCACACCGAATGATGACCGTTGTTTTATTGATGTTGATGGTGAGCGCTATTCTTGGCGTGATGGTGAAAGTGTCGTATTTGATGAAACCTATATTCACTATGCTGAAAATACCACAGACCAAAACCGTATTATTTTCTTCGCAGATGTAGAGCGTCCATTAAAGACCCGCTTTATGGAGAAGTTTAATCACTGGTTTGGAAAAAGTGTGATGACCGCTGCCAGTTCCCCCAATGAAGCGGGTGACCAAACAGGGGGGTTGAATAAAGCTTTTGGTTATATTTACCAGATTCGTATTAAAGCCAAAGCGTTGAAGAAGTCGAACCGTTCACTGTATTACTTCTTGAAATGGTTCATCATGCTTGGGCTATTTTTCCTGATTTTTGTACGCCCATATGTTTTTTAAGTTTGAATAAGATCAACGCCCGTCAGGGCGTTTTTATATGCGATTGAGCTAGAATGATAAGAACATATAAAAGAAATTTTAGGAAAAAACATGCAAAGTTTTCGCTCCAAAATTGATTGGTGGTTCTGGGGTGTCGTCATCGCGACCACAGGTTTATTGCTTCAATTTTTGTGGACCATGTATATCAAGGGAACAATGCAGCAATATCCTGAACATGCAGTACTTTATTTTTTGACGATTGTTGTTTTATGGTGGCCGATTTTCAATACCCGCTATATCGTGACAGAACAGTATTTAACAATTCATTCAATGTTATTTAAATGGCAGATCAATAAATCTGACATTATTAAAATCTCTTCGAGCCATAATTTAATTTCATCTCCTGCTTTATCTCTAGATCGTTTACGCATTGAATATCAGAAAGAGGGTATTGCAAGTTATATTCTGGTGTCACCTAAAGACCAGAAGGCATTTTGTAAGGCCTTAAATCAAACGCTTTCCGAGCATTAAATCACTTATATACTTGGCACTTACATGATATTCACATTTAAAGCTTGAAAAAAATTAAGCAAACATCACATCATGTGATGTAAATAGAGAGAATAGGCATGTCGTGAACCCAAACGCTCGAGAACACATTGAAAAAATATTGGCGCATATGACTCAGTTACCTGGCGTTTATAAAATGCTGGGTAAGGATGGGGAATTATTGTATGTCGGTAAAGCTAAGAATCTAAAAAACCGTGTGTCGAGCTATTTTGTTAAAACCATTGAGCATCCAAAAACACAGGCCTTAGTTGCCCGTATTTATGATATTGAAAGCTTGGTGGTACGTTCAGAAACTGAAGCCTTATTGCTTGAACAAAACCTGATTAAGCTGCACCGCCCGCCTTATAACATTATGTTGCGGGATGATAAATCTTATGTCTATATCTTTGTTTCATCAGACAAGCCCTATCCTCGGATTGCCAGTGGACGAGGTAAGGGCAAGCATCAAATTGGTAAGTTTTTTGGGCCGTACCCAAGTGCTTATAGCGCTCGGGATACCTTATTGGTATTACAAAAGCTGTTTAATGTACGCCAATGTGAAAATAGCTATTTTTCACAACGCAAACGTCCGTGTCTGCAATACCAGATTAAACGCTGTACCGCGCCGTGTGTCGGCCTGATTAGCCCAGAAGAATATAAAGAAGATGTTGATAACTCGATTCGTTTTCTGCAAGGAGATACCAAAGAGCTGAATCAAGAGCTCATCGGCAAAATGGAGCAGGCTGCAGAAGCACTGGAATTTGAGAAGGCAGTATTCTATCGCGATCGACTTGGCTTATTACGTGAAGTACAGGCACAGCAAGCCGTATTTAAAATCAAAGGTGAGGCAGATATTCTGGCGATTGCCTACCAAGCGGGGGTGACCTGCGTCCAGATTATGTATGTGCGCAATGGACGGATGCTGGGAGGAAAAAGCTATTTCCCCGATATGTTGGGTGATGATTTAGGACAAATGCTCAGTGACTTTATCGCGAACTTTTATTTCCAAGTCGCTGATGAAGTGCCGACAGAGTTGATTGTGAATGTTGATGTGCCCGACCAAAAACAACTAGAAGAAGCTTTACAGCAAACCTTTAATAAAAAGGTACAGATTAAACATAAAGTACGTGAGACTCGAGCCGAATGGTTAGAGCTAGCACAAATGAATGTACAGCATGCCATTAAAGGCAAACTCAGTAATCATCTGGAATTGAACGAACGCTTTTACCAGCTTGAACAAGTGGTTGGGCGTCCGATTGATCGGATTGAGTGTTTTGATATCAGTCATACCATGGGGGAAGCCCCGATTGCATCCTGCGTGGTGTTTGATCAGGGCGGCGCAAGAAAGCGCGATTATCGCCAATTCGCCATTCAGGATATTACTGGAGGAGATGACTATGCTGCGATGCGCCAAGCGCTGATCCGTCGCTATAAAAAGAATATGTTGCCTGATCTGCTGTTAATTGATGGAGGTAAAGGGCAATTGCATATGGCGATGGAAGTGATGCAGGAACTTGAATTGGATGCCTTTATGATCGGTGTCTCTAAAGGGGAAGGGCGTAAACCTGGACTGGAAACTTTGCACTTTACTGATGGTACCAAGATACAACTGCCTGAAGACCATAAAGCCTTGCATTTGATTCAACAGGTCCGTGATGAAGCACATCGTTTTGCCATTACCAAACACCGTGCTAAACGAGATAAACGTCGCAGTAGCTCTGTTCTAGAAGCGATTCCCGGCCTTGGACCAAAGCGCCGTCGTGATTTGTTGACGCATTTTGGTGGTATACAAGGGGTGTTGAAAGCATCGGAAAATGAACTGACCTTGGTTCCAGGGTTGGGTGGGGTGCTGGCCAGAACCATTTATAAAATTTTGCATGAATAATTTGACCGATTGACATAATCTTCCCAATATTGCCGTGTAAACGATCATTCACAAATGCTTCAAAACGTTCAAAGATAGGGTATTTCGATGATGAAGGAAAAATGATGTCCTTACTCCCGCTTTATCAACAGGTTGAACAACAGGAACGGATCGATATTCCATCAGGTTGGTTACAGGGGCGTACCGTATTCGGTGGTTTGATTGCCGGACTGATGATCCAAAAGGCGATTAGTACGGTACAAGATGTAGCAAAGCAATTGTTAAGCTGTAACGTCACCTTTGTCGGTCCTGTACAACAAGGACAAGCCAGACTCAGCGCCGAAGTATTGAGAGAAGGAAAATCTGTTACGACGCTGGAAGTTCGACTTTGGCAGGATGATGCGGTACAAAGCATTTTGGTGGCCAGTTTCGGTCTACAACGTGAATCGCGTATTCATGTCCAGAATTTGCCGCAAGTGCCTGATTATCCAATGCCTGAACAATTGGATAAAACTTTTTATATCGAAGGTTTAATGCCAGAGTGCTTACAGCAGTTTGAATTGTGTTGGGCTGAAGGCAGTTATCCAATGGCAGGCAGTAAAGTTCCTGACTTTGGTGGTTGGGGGCGGTTTGCAGCAAGTTTGCATCCTAATCGTGAGATGCAATTGGCTGATCTGTTTGCTTTAATGGATGTCTGGCCGCCTGGGGTACTACCGATGTTCAAGACGCCGGCACCTGCCAGTTCATTAACTTGGCAAATTACTTATTTGCAACCAGTTAACGGCCAAATTCAAGATTGGCTAAAATATAAAGTCATTACCGAATATGCAGAACATGGATATTCCACTGAATATGCCTATGTTTGGGATGCTGAAAACCGTTTAATTGCGGTGCTTAGACAGACAGTTGCCGTTTTTGCCTAGTCGACACTGCGGCGCATTTCGTATAAAGTTGCTTACACATGGATAATCTCAGCACATCCTTTGTGCAACATGCATATTTAGTGCAAACAACATGGCGGTGTTTATGAGTACAGGGCAAATCCTGAACATTCCCAATATTTTAACTTTGGCACGTATCGCCCTTATTCCTGTGTTTTTGGCCATCGCTTATTGGCCACCTGCAATTGGAATTGCCGAGCATCATGGGGGAATGATGCGCCATATGATACTGACTGCAATTTTTGTGCTTGCAGCGGTGACCGATTGGTTTGATGGCTATTTGGCAAGAACACTGAATCAGACCTCTGCTTTTGGACGTTTTTTAGATCCGGTTGCAGACAAATTGATGGTTGCAGCTGCACTGATTGTGTTGGTGCAATGGCAACCGACGATTTCAATGGCCTTTGCTGCAATTGTGATTATTTCCCGTGAGATTACGGTTTCTGCGCTACGTGAATGGATGGCAGAATTAGGCGCACGTACCAGTGTGGCGGTGTCGACCGTTGGTAAATATAAAACCGCGTTTCAAATGATCGCAATTAGTGTTTTCTTATTGAACTGGAAACCATTGGAAATCTGGGCCTATGCCTTACTCTATGCCGCTGTGATTCTAACGCTATGGTCGATGTTTATTTATATGAAAGCCGCTTGGCCGTATTTGAAACAGCCTTAGAGTTTAAGTCTATAGTTAATGCAAATTTAAATAAAAATTAGAGAATAACAGCACTCACGATGCTTGATTGGACAAGGGTGAGTGCTTAAAACGATAAGTTGGGAACACACATCAATGTCATCAGTATTATATTTATCCGACCAAGTCTTACACCACTTGCACGACCAAAAAACACAAACGATTGATTGTCATGCGGTGAGTCAGTACAAGAAAAATTTACAAGAAATCAAGCAGCGCAAGCAATGGAAAACCTCAGGCACGGGGGCACAATTCATGGGTGTTGCGAACTATAACGAGCAAGATGAGTTGGGGCATGTTTATCCTGTCGATGCAGTTTTAATGGATGATCAGCATGTAATTTATGCCGCGCAATTGCAGGATGGTTGTGCGATTTACATCAAATCACTCTTAGAACCACAACAACCTGAGGCGTTGGTATTAAGAAATAACGAGTTCATTATTCATCACATGGATTATGATGCACAGCATAAACGGCTGATTTTATCAGCCAGTCAAGGTTATGCTTTTGAGCAACATCTATGTGTATTAGGCTTGGATTCCAATCGGATTCAATATATTACAGAAGGTGATTGTCAGGATCAGCATCCATGTTTTGATCCACAAAACCCGGACATTATTTATTATGATAGCTGTGGCTTTGCTTATGACCAACAAGGGGGAATTAGCATTGGTCCGAAAGAAATTTGTCGTTTAAATCTGAAAACAGGTGATTTGGAAACGATTATTGCTGACCCGCGTTACGATTACTATAAACCGCAGATTGATGCGGCTGGGCAGTTGTATTTTTTGAAAAGACCTTATAAGAATCAAAACTATAGTGGCAACTCCTTGAAAGATATCGTATTGGCGCCATTTAAAATTATTCGGGCCGTGTTTGGTTGGTTGGATTTCTTTACCCAGCGCTATACTGGTGAATCCTTGAAGTCAACCTCTGGCAGTAACCCCGCGAAGTCGAAACAAAAGTCAGAAGAAGAACTGTTTGTGGAAGGAAATTTGATTAAGGCGCAAAAGGCATTACAGCAAAATCAGAGTGCAGGAGAAAAATTTGCAGGCGTTATTCCACGCAGTTGGGAGTTGATCCAATGTTCAAGCACAGGCGAGCAAAAAGTACTCAAGCGCGGTGTGTTGGGCTATCGCTTGAATACTCAGGGTTTAATTCTCTATTCGAATGGAAAGCATCTGGTATCTATCGCGGCTGATCAGACTGAGCAGATGTTGGTAGAAGCCAAACTGATTCAAAAAATCATGTGTTAATACATTTTTAACCGTAAAAGCCTTCTCTCTAGAGGGCTTTTTTATTGACTGATGAACGGTTAGACAAGAAAAAAGCCCATACAACGATGAGCTTAGTTCTCTGAGGAAAGCCATGCTCTTTTGGGAGAGTATGCTGAAGAACATAATCATAATATGAGAATTTAATTGGATTTACAACCGTGAAAAATGTAAATGTTTTTTAATATTCTCAAATCGGGTTGCCTTGGCTCTCAGGCAGCGTTGCAAATTTATGTTCAATTTGAGTCGCATTATTTTGCAAGATTTCAATCAACTTTTGAATGTTGATGAAGTCAAAACGATTCTTGGATGCCACTAATGTGAGTGCAATCGGGGCTTCTTTGCTGGAGAAACGGATCGGCACAGATAAACTGCAAAGTTGAGGATCGATTTCACCTTGTGATAGGTAGAATCCCTGTTTTTTAATTTTCCGCATCTGTTGAATAAATTCATCTTGAGTCTGTGCAAATCCGACTTGCGCTAATTCTTTTGAAAACTGCTGATAATAGGCTTGAATGCGTTGCTTGCTTAAATGCGCAATCACAATCTTGGGTGAAGCACCGACGTAGACGGGTCGTGGACAACCTCGGCCAAAAGAGAGCAGTTCAGCATCTTTAAAGGTTTCATGATGTAGGTCGATACAATAATCATGATTTAAATAGGTTAATAAGCAGCACAGTTCGGTACGTTCCACGATATCGCGCATAAAGGGAATACTGATTTGAATCAGTGGATCAGTGCTGTGAGAAATATAATCTAAAACCGCAATTTTAGAGCCGAGCGTATAGTCACCCGATGTGCCACTAATCCGTTTTAAGATGTCCGTCGAAACCAGTTCTTTGAGATAACGATAGGCGGTAGGTTTGGATAGCGCCAGCTCATCACAAATGATATCGACATTGATAATCGGACGTGAAACTGAAAATAAATCCAGCACAGTAAGAATTTTACCAAAACTCGAAATTGCCATGATGGGACGCCTACTCCTTACAAAATAACGTGAAAACCGAACTTTTATTGCTTTATAACAGAAAAGCGAAAGGTCGTGTATGTACTTTTAAATCTGATCATCCGAGATCAAACGTTTAGGGTGAATACTGAGAAAAATGATAAGTTTTATCGCGATTATTTTAAATTAAAATGAAAAATTATCAAATGGTGATAATTTATGTTGACTAATTTACTCTATTTTGAAAAAATAAGCTACGCAATGTCTTATGTGGATAATTATTTTTAGGTGAAAACACCTAAAAATACGAAGCATTGCAGATCACTCCTTATATCCAGTTTCATTCATCGTACTTGCCCTGATCTGAATAGTTTCATATCAGTGTAGATAGCTTGTCACTTTTTTAGTGATGGGATGAGTGATCAAACTGACGCTGAACAGAGATACATTCATGCTATTTAAACAGTTGTTGGCTTTTAGACCGAGTCGACTTGACCTCATCTTTGCGTGCAAAACATTTGTAGCAGGCATGCTGGCACTGTTTATTTCATTTGAATTGGATTTGATTAATCCGATGTGGTCGATTGGTACGGTGTTGATTATTGCCAGTCCCTATTCGGGTATGGTGTCTTCAAAATGTGTCTATCGCTTGGTGGGGACTGTCGCAGGCGCCATGATTGCCTTGTTGCTGACGCCTCATTTTATTAATACCCCTTGGTTATTTACCATTATTTTGTCGTTGTGGGTCGGTTTTGCACTTTATGTTTCGTTGCTCGATCGTACGCCACGCAGTTATGTCTTTATGTTGGCTGGTTACTCCACTGCCATGATTGTGTATAACGCGATTACCTATATTGATACCTATAATATTTTTGATATTGCTTTGGCCCGTGTGCTTGAGATTTCTGTGGGGGTAATTTCAACTGCCGTGGTTTCAGCAACCTTTTTCCCTGTGCATGTCGGTGCAATGATTAAACAGCGGGTCAATAAAACCCTGAATGATCTGGAAAGTACGTTTGAAAAGCTGATTACTGTTCAAGAAACACCAGAAAATTATACGCAAATTTTGTCAGTGATTACCCGTGATACAGCAGATATTCATGCCTTGGCAGTGCATTTGGCTTATGAAAAAGGTGAGCTCAAGGGCATGACCAAAACTTTGCAGGAAATGCTGCATCAGGTGTCTTTAGTGGTGGCCAATCTGGTGGCTTTATCACAACGAGTCAAACAACTTGAACAAATGCAACTGAGTAACCTTAGACCGCATTTAAATCGTATCCGTCAAGATACATTGGCTTTTTTAAAGCAAGAACGCATTGTCCAACCCAGTGATTTGCAGAGTTTACCCATAAGATTCGAAGACGATTTTGCCGAGCTGATTGCGCAAGCCACAGTTGAACAGCAAGTTGTATTGGGGGCTTTGAAGATGGATGTGCGCCATTTTATTGCCAATATGCTGGCGGTAAAATTGATTTGGCAGCAGATTCAGCAAGGTAAGAAAGAGATTCCAACTGAAATTACCGCAATCACCACCAAGTATCCGAGTTTGCATCGGGATCATGGCATCGCCGTTCGTGGTGGAATCAGTGCCGTGTTAATTACCTTTATTGTGACCGCTGCTTGGATTCTTTCGGGCTGGAAAGCGGGCTTTATGATGGCGCAGATGGGGGCGATTACGGCCTGTATCTTAACGGCCCTAGATAATCCGGTGCCCGTATTACGTATTTTTATTTGGGGCAGTATTGTCTCGGCAGGTCTGGTCTTTATTTATGCTTTCGGGATCTTTCCGCATGTGATGCATTTCTGGCAATTGGCCTTAGTCTTATTGCCTGTATTTCTGGTTGCGGTCACCATGATGGCCAATCAAATGTTGATGCCGATTGGTATGGTACTGGGGATTAATACCATGATGGGCTTAAATTTGCATAACAAATACACCATGGATGCCGTGTCTTATCTGGATAGTTCTTTTGCCATGGTCTTGGGCGTGCTGGTGTCACTGATTGTGATTGATTTGGTGCGTGCTGTTTCACCTGATACCAGTGCGACTCGAATCCTCGCTTTGCATTATCAAGCGATGCGCCAAGCCTTACATTTGTCTTATGGCAGTGATTTTAAAATTCACTTACGCAGTATGTTAGACCGAGTTGGGGTGTTAAATACCAAGATGGTGCAAAACCCTGAAGTGAAAACGGCGATTCAAAATGCATTGATTGAAAGCAGCTCAATTGTTGATTTGGTGCGTTTGCAGGAAATTAGTCAGAAGTTACCGCAATTACAGCAACTACAACATGAGTTGAATCAATTGCAGCAACAACTTACCGCCTATTTTCAAGCGCAAGAAAAGCAACTGTCCATTCGTCATTTTCCTGCGCAAACTGTGCAACAAATTGAAGTTTTGCAAGACATCTCTCAACAGATTGAAGATGTGCAATTACGGCAGCGATTGTTAATTTCACTGAATAATATTTGTGAAAGCATTGGTCATGTCTCTATACAAGAGATGGATGTAGATAGATCTGGTTTAGGGGTATCTCATGGGTGAAATGAATCTGTATGGGATTTATATCCCGATCCTTCTGGTACAAGCCATTATTGCCTATGTGCTGTTTAAATTACTCAGTCCCTTGATTGATCGCTTGGTCATCAAAGGCTGGATTGCGTTGCCCAGCATTTTCAACCTGTGTTTTTACTTAGGTTTGATGTTGTTGGTGCATTGCCTGTTTGTTTGGTTGTGGGCCTGAGGTCTTGGGCAAGATGCTGATGCTAAAATTTAATGATGTAAAGAAATGTGGTCGAGGTCATAAACATGAATGCATTTGATGTGCGAAAAGTCATACGTCCTATGGTATTGCTCGTTGCGGTTTTGATTGCCGTTTATACCATCGTGCATTTATGGAATTACTACAATGCCGCCCCATGGACGCGGGATGGACGTATCCGTGGCGATGTGATTCAGGTTGCTTCCGATGTCAATGGTTTGGTGACAGAGGTGTTGGTGCAAGACAACCAAACTGTGAAAAAAGGGCAGGTGCTGTTCAAGATTGATGTTGCACGCCAAGCTTTAGATGTTGAACAAGCCAAATCCGACCTGGCCAAAGCTAAAGCGGGTTTAGCACAAGCCCATGCCAATCTGGCAGGTTCAAAAGCGAGTTTAGTCAAAACTGAAGCCAACATGAAACTGGCTGAGAAAAATGCAGCGCGTTATGCCAGTTTGATGGATGGTGCGATTTCCAAGCAAGAACAAGATCAGGTCTTTGCCACCCGTGATCAAGCTGTTGCTGAGCGTGAACAGCTCACGGCCAGTATTGAGCAAGCGACTGCTGCCATTCAACAGCAGCAAGCATTAATTGATGTCGCAACCAGTAATCTTCATTTGGCTGAGTTGAACTTGAATCGTTCTGAAGTGGTTGCACCTGCGGATGGCACCTTGTCGAATTTTGACTTACGCGTTGGTAATTACGTAAAGGTCGGACAAGCCGTTGCCGCTTTATTAGACCGTCATCAGCTCTATGTGGTGGGTTATTTTGAAGAGACCAAACTGAACCGTATTCATGTGGGTGATGCTGCAACAGTTCAGTTAATGGGTGATAAGCAACGCATTCGCGGTCATGTACAAGGTATTGCTAGCGGGATTGAAGATCGTGAGCGTTCTGGTAGCTCGAATTTATTGGCCAATGTGAATCCAACCTTTAGTTGGGTACGTTTGGCACAACGTGTGCCTGTGAAAATTGTATTGGATGAGCAACCGCAAAATCCTTTGGCCTTTGTTTCTGGCCGTACGGCTACTGTCAGAATTATTGAAAAATGATGTAGTACTAGGCGGCACGGATGCCGCAATACTGAAAAATTGTCATGCGATTGTGTTAAGGCATAATCCCAGTAGGATCACGATACCAACTCTGAATTAATAGCGCTGCTGCAAAGCTATCTGCCGATAAGCGTTTTGCCTGTCCCTTACTTTGATAAGACTCCAGTTCTTCTCTGGCTTCACGCGTGGTTAGACGTTCATCCACCATCCAAGTTTCAATATTGGTTTGATGACGTAAACGACGGGCAAATTTTCGTGCTCGGGCAGACAGTTCCGATTCACTATCATCCATATTCAGCGGTAAGCCCACGATAAATAAATTCGGCTGCCATTCTTTGACGATCTTTAATAACTTCTCCCAATCTGGAATACCATCTTTCATCGGGAATAATGGTAGGGGATTGCTACTTTCAATACTGGATTGGCCTATCGCCATCCCCATTTTTTGGGTACCAAAATCAAAAGCCATAATCGATTGCGGATTTTGCATATCAGGCATGACCAATCTCAGAAGCAAACCAAGTCCGGTCTACGCCGATCTTCTTATAGGCCGCATCCCAGCGGTCGTGATAAGGCAGATTAAAAATCAGATCCATATCTGATTCACAGATCAGCCAATCGCCCCGTGCAATTTCTTCTTCGAGTTGGTTTTTGCTCCAACTGGCATAGCCCAAAGCGATTTGATAGCGTCCCACACCTTCATTATGTGCAATTGCATCTAAAATATCTTTACTGGTGGTGATACAGACATTTTCACCAACCGCAATAGATGAATGCCAAGTCGGCTGGCCTGTATGTAATACAAAGCCTGCTTCTGGACGTAATGGACCACCTTGCAAAACGGCATGGGGATGGACATTGTCGGCATCAATCTCTAAATCATTGAGTAATTCTTTGATTTGTAAATCTGAAGGGCGGTTGATAATGATGCCCTGAGCGCCGTCTTCGTCATGGCGAGCAATATAGATGACTGTATTGGCAAAGAAGTCATCTGCCATGTCTGGTGGAGCGATGAGACAACGGTGAGTTAAGTATTGTTTCGTCACCTAGGCGGTTCTCCATCAATGTATTGTGCTGATCTATCTATATAGGTTCTTTTTATCAACATACAAGAGTTAATCGGATTTCGCCAATCTTTTTCTGAAATTTTATCGCTTTAATTAGGTCGTTTGGAATTTAAGCTGACGCAGTTGTCGAGCATGCTGCAAAGTCGTTTCACTAATTTCGACCCCGCCTGACATACGCGCCAATTCTAAAATGCGTTGTTCTTCATCCAGTTCGATGATGGTACTGCTGGCAGGATCGGTTTGTTGTTTTTTCACCAATAAATGTTGGTCGGATTGTCCAGCAACTTGGGCTTGGTGGGTAATACACAGCAATTGCACATGTTGAGCGAGATCAGCCAGTAATCGACCCACCACTTCAGCGGTGCCACCACTGATGCCGACATCAATTTCATCGAACACCAGCACTTCAGATTCGGTTTTCTCCGCATTCATCACTTGCATCACTAAGGCGATACGGGATAACTCACCGCCTGAGGCGACGCGTGCCAATGGTTGCGGTGGAATGCCTTTATTCGCGGTAAATAACAGCTGAATAAAGCTAAGTCCTTCGGCATTGGGTTCCTGTGGCTCAAATTTAAACTCAAAATGTGCTTCTGGCAGGGCCAATGGTTTGACTTGTTCTGTCAGTTGTTTTGCTAAGGGAATTGCGGCAGCACGACGGATTTGATCCAAGTGTTGTGCTGCTTGTAGAAAGGTCTGATAGGACACTTCAACTTGTTCAGCTAGCGTTTCAGGATCTTCCAGTTGATGCAGTTGTTCTAATTCCTGCTGCCATGTTTCATATTCTTGTTTCAGTAACTCGGGTTGGGTGCGATGTTTACGCGCCAGACGATGGAAGACTTCGAGGGTGGCATTCAGTTGTTCCATACGCTCTGGGTCAAAACTTTGACGGTCGATAAACTGGCGTAAACTTGCAGTTGCATCATCGATTTCGCTTTGTGCATTTAACAAGGAGTTATAAATGTTGGCGAGTTGTTCGCTACGACCTGCATGAGATTCTAGGCGACGAATAATTGAGGCGACTTCTTGGGTGATATTCTGCTCTGCTTCATCCAAGACATTGAGGCTATAACTGCAGTCCTGCATGATATGTTCATGATGGCTGAGTCGATCAAATTCTTGTTCTGTTTCACGATAATCGGTTTGAACAACCTCTTCAAGTTCTTCTATTTGGGATTCTAGGCTTTGTATTTTTTGAATGCGTGTGGCTTGCGCATCTAAAGCGGCTTGATGTTGACGAATATTTCGTTGCCATGTGCTATAGGCATCACGAACTGCTTGCGAAGGTTCAGCAAAATTATGATAACGATCGAGCCAATGTTTAGGATAAGGCGGTTCGAGTAATTGTTGCTGGCTGTGTTGGCTATAGAGTTGAACCAATAAACGACCAATTTCTTTGAGTTCGGCCAAGCTGCTTGGGCGGCCATTAATCCATGCCTTACTGCGGCCGGTGGCAAATATTACACGTCTTAAATGGATTTCGCCTGAATCATCATCCAGTTCATGTTCGGTGAGCCAGTATGCTTCGGCACTTTCAGCTTGATAGCTAAATACGGCGGTGACATCGGCTTTATCTGCCCCATAACGAACATAATTGGTATCAGTTCGTTCACCTAAGCAGGCAGAAAGCGCATCTAACAATAATGATTTGCCTGCGCCAGTTTCACCAGTCAGCACATTGAAGCCTTGTTCAATATCTAAAGCCAAATGGTCAGCGAGTGCAAAATTAATTAAAGTTAAATGGGTGAGCATAAACGCATCCAATGCACGGAATCTTTTGCTTAAAGATAGAGAAGTTTTAAAGTGACGACAAGAGCGGAATTCAGGATTTTCCTGATTTACTGAGGAATTGCTGATAGTTTGTGAGTTTAAGACAATCTTTTGCTTTGTATTTCTTGATCATGGGGAGAAAACGGTTGGTGCCGTGCTTAGGCAGAGTCTTGCGCTCAGGCAAAGATTATTGATATTTGCTGATCTTCGCACTCGCAGCATATGAGCCATATATAGCGCAGGGTCTTGCGCTCGGACCTTACGAAGCGATGCTTCTCATGCTTTGTTTTTTCTCGCCACTCACAGCATAGCTGTTCGACTTGCGCTCGGACAAAGCTTCGCTTTGTTAATCCTCGCTCAGGTATGAAAATTGCTATGTTTAGCCCAGAAAATGGATTGATTAGTTGTCACGGCACAATTAAACTACGTCCAGCATAACCTAATATAAATGCGGCATTATTTGGAGAGTACGCATGAGTTCAGTGCAATTTGATCATGTAACGGTCATTAAGAAATCGAATGTGTATTTTGGTGGGGCATGTATTAGCCATACAGTACAATTTGAAGATGGTACAAAAAAGACTTTAGGGGTTATTTTACCTACTGAACAGCCTTTAACTTTCGAAACACATGTTCCAGAGCGTATGGAAATTATTTCTGGCGAATGTCGTGTTAAAATTGCAGATAGCACTGAAAGTGAATTATTCCGTGCGGGCCAATCTTTCTATGTGCCTGGAAATAGTACCTTTCATATTGAAGCAGACGAAGTACTCGATTATGTTTGCCATTTAGAAGGTTAACCTATTCCTGTCTAAATCGAGTACACTATATTTAATGGAAATCCTGTAAAAGTCATTTTGCAGGATTTTTATTTTTTAAAATCCCCCTAATTCTCCTTCTTTTATATCTGAGGGAATACAACAAGAGGTCGTTCATGGCAAAACCTGAATATTATTATGGCGTTCATTCAGTGGAGTCATTGTTGGAGTTAGAGCCTGAACGCGTTTTGACTTTATTTACCTTGAAAGGACGTGATGATCAGCGTTTGCAGAAAATTTTGCAGCTTGCTGAACCGTTTGGGATTAGTGTTCAAAAAGCCAGCCGTGACAGCTTGGAAAAGCTTGCAGGATTACCCTTCCATCAAGGAGTCGTGGCTGCCGTACGCCCACATCCGACTCTCAATGAAAAAGATTTAGATGAATTGATGCAGCAATCACCAGATGCATTGTTGTTGGCACTTGATCAGGTCACAGACCCGCATAATCTGGGTGCATGTATTCGTACTGCGGCTGCGATGGGCGTTCAAGCTGTGATTGTACCGCGTGATCGTTCTGCGAGTTTAACTCCGACCGCACGCAAGGTGGCTGCTGGTGGTGCTGAAAAAGTGAAGTTTATTCAGGTGACGAATCTCGCACGAACACTTGCACATTTAAAAGACACCACCCATACACGTGTTATTGGAACCATGTTGGATGAGAAGGCTTTGCCGATTCATCAATGTGATTTCAATGGGCCTGTGGTGATTGTGATGGGTGCAGAAGATACGGGTTTAAGACCGATTACCCAGTCACAATGTGATCATACCGTTTATATTCCAATGTCTGGTGATTTGCAGAGCTTGAATGTCAGCGTGGCAACAGGAATGGCGCTTTATGAAGCTTGCCGTCAGCGTGGTGTATAATCCGCTTATCACGATTCGTGTGATTTAAAATGACGGCGCGTACGCAAGGCTACTTTTTTGTCTTTATGA
This sequence comes from Acinetobacter proteolyticus, assembly GCF_000367945.1. GTDB lineage: Bacteria > Pseudomonadota > Gammaproteobacteria > Pseudomonadales > Moraxellaceae > Acinetobacter > Acinetobacter proteolyticus. The sequence continues at coordinate 2,670,678 of NZ_KB849179.1, read as the reverse complement.
CCATGTGTATTTGGGGCGGATTTACCATTTTTTCCCGTCTCAATGCGCATTGGCATGTCAGTGTCTGGGATCTGGTCGCCATGCGTTTTGCGATCGCTTCTCTGATTCTAATACCTGTCTTGATTTATAAAAAAGATTTTGCCTTCTTATGGCACCCACGTCCTGTTATTTTGGCGCTTATTGGCGGTTTGATTTACTGTTTAACGGTCTATACCGCCTTTTTACATGCGCCTGCAGCGCACGCCGCTATTTTTCTCAATGGTTGTATTCCTTTGTGTACTGCTGTAGCGGCTTATCTGTTGTTTAGACAGCCTTTTGATAAGCACACTTGGTTCAGTCTATTGATCATGATGACGGCTTTGATACTGATGAGCTATTTGATGCTACATGAGCAAGCTTCGGCATTGGGTGTTGGTGATCTACTGCTTTTTATCAGTGCGATATGGTGGGGGATTTTCACGGTCCTGTTGAAGCAGTGGAAACTATCCGCCTGGCATGCAACTGCTGGCGTGGTGATTTGGTCTGCAATCATTTATTTACCGATTTATCTTTTATTTATTCCCAAGCATTTTCAGGATGCTGCACCGATCCATCTGCTGATTCAAGGGCTGTTTCATGGCATCTTGGTGGTGATTGTGGCCACTTTAAGCTATGTGGCAGCGATTGAACGTTTAGGTGCATTTAAGACGGGAAGTATTGTGACCTTGGCACCGTTTATTGCCGCTGTGGTGGCTGTACCGTTATTGAATGAGCCACTCAATGCTGCAATAGTTTGTGGTTTGATTGGGATGGGAGTTGGTGCTTTGCAGCCATGGCGATGGTTACGTAAAGATAGCTTGAGCGTACAATTAGAAAAACAGAAACAAGGTTAACTACTGTGTTCCGCACGTTGTAAATAACTGAAGTGCAGCGGTTTGAGTTGTTGGTGCAAATGTTCTAACAGACCGTCATTGAGGACAATATCGTCGGCCAATTGCTGTTTTTGGGCACGCGGCATTTGCGCTGCAATGATTTTTCGGATTTGTTGTTCGCTTTGTCCATCACGTTGGCTGGCACGTTCTAGTTGTGTTTGCTCATCAGCATCAACCAGTAAGGTATGCTGAACCAGTTCATGTTGATTGGTTTCAAAAAGTAGGGGAGAAACCAAGATCACATATGGGCTTTCAGCGTGCTGTAATTGTTGAATAATGGATTGACGGATGGCAGGGTGGGTAATTTTTTCTAAGCTTTGACGTGCTTCTGGAAATTGGAAAATATGTTCACGCAGGGCACGGCGGTCAAGGTTGCCATCGGCTAATAATACCCAGTCACCAAAAGCGTCTTGAATCGACTTCAAAGCAGGTTGGCCGGGTTCAACCACTTCTCGTGCCACCACATCTGCATCGACCACAGTAATACCTTGGGATTCAAACCATTGGGTTGCAGCAGATTTACCACTCCCGATACCACCTGTGATTCCCAAGATAAAACGCATATTAACCACCTAGATAAACTTTCATAATTTGATCACCCCATAAAAAGGCAATCCAGCCCGCAATCGCGATATAAGGTCCAAATGCAAAGGGTTGATTTTCACCGCGCATTTTTATCAAGATAATACCAATGATCGCACCCAACATGGACGAGAGTAGCACAATTAACGGTAGCATGAGAGGTCCCATCCAAGCGCCTAAGGCGGCGAGGAGTTTGAAGTCACCGTAGCCCATGCCTTCTTTACCGGTGATTAGTTTAAAAATGTAATACACAATCCACAAGCACAGAAAACCGATTAAATAACCCCAAATCGCAGCGCTAGCTGTCGTATAGATCGCATAGCTATTTATTCCCAAACCTAAAGCAGCCAACGGCAGGGTAAAGCGATCAGGCAGTAATTGGGTATCAAAATCAATGAACGTTAAGGCAATCAGTACCCAAGTGAGGATTAAGCCAAACAGCATTTGTACTGTGGCACCGAAGACAGCCACGACAACCAGTGAACAGAACATGGTCAGTAGTTCAATCAATGGATAACGGATACTGATCGGATTCTGGCAAGTCCCACATTTGCCACGAAGTATTAACCAACTAAACACTGGAATATTTTGATACCAGCGAATGCTTGAATCACATTTAGGGCAGGTTGAAGCCGGTTGGCTTAGGCTGAGTTTGGCCTGATCAATAATCGGTTGTTCAGGGTGTAACAGCATTTGGCATTCTTGCTGCCATTCCTGTTCCATCATGCGGGGAGTGCGGAAAATGACAACATTTAAAAAGCTGCCAATGCATAAACTAAAAAGCCCAACTGCAACATAAAGTGCAGTTGGGTTTTCAATAAAGTAAGAAAAAAATTGTTGCATAAGGATTAGACCACAGAACCCATTTGGAAAATTGGTAAGTACATGGCAATCACCAGACCACCGACCAATACCCCAAGAATTGCCATGATTAAAGGTTCCATCATCGAGGTTAAGCCATCAACGGCATTGTCAACTTCATTTTCATAATGTGTCGCGACTTTATCGAGCATACTGTCTAAAGCACCGGATTCCTCGCCAATCGCCACCATCTGAATCGCCATAGAAGGGAAGCGGTTTGAAACTCGCATTGCGAACTGTAGCTGTTGACCCGTTGCGACATCTTCTCGGATTTTCATCACGGCTTCTTCATAAATAACATTATTGGTTGCGCCAGCAGTAGATTCCAGTGCATCAATCAGTGGGACACCTGCGGCAAAGGTTGTCGCCAAGGTGCGACTATAACGCGCGATAATCGCTTTATAAACCAAATCCCCGAAAATAGGTGCTTTGAGTGCCATTTTATCTAATAAGTCACGGAATTTTTTACTCCGTTTTTTGGCTTCAAGAAAGGATGCAATAATGGCACCAATCACAATAATCAGAATAAACCAGTATTCCTGCATCCATTTGGACATCTCTACAACCATTTTAGTAAATGCGGGTAGATCTGCACCAAAAGAGCTAAATAGATCTTGGAAAACGGGAACCACTTTGACCATCAAAATAATTGTCACAATCACAGCAACCACAACAACTGTGATTGGGTATTTCATGGCTTTTTTAATTTTTTGTTTCAGTAATTCACTCTTCTCTTTATAAATCGCGACCCGATCAAGCATGGTTTCAAGCGCACCAGATTGTTCACCTGACTCCACCAGAGAGCAAAAAAGGTTATCAAAATATTGTGGATATTTTTTCAGCGCCCCAGCAAAGGTATTACCGCCTTCGACTTCACCTTTAATCCCTAGTACCACTTCACGCATAGCAGGGTTTTCAAGTCCTTCAGCCACAATTTCAAAGCCTTGAACCAAGGGGACACCTGCTTTCATCATCGTCGCCAATTGGCGAGTGAAGATCGTGATATCCAGTGTGGTGACTTTTTTCTTCATCAAGCCTTCGAGAATGTTTTTACGCTTTTCCCGAATGTTCTTGATAGTTACCCCTTGTTTACGCAGGGTAACTTTAGCCAAAGCCATATTACGTGCTGGTAATTCCCCTTTAATTTTTGCCCCTTTCCGGTCGACCCCTTCATAAGCAAAAGTTGGCATCATTTGCGCTTTTTTAGCTGCCATGATTATTAATCCTTTTTATTGATTTTATTCACTTGTTACTCGGTTGACTTCTTGCAAAGAGGTAATTCCTTGCATGACTTTTTTCAGACCTGAACGACGTAGATTATTAAATCCTGCTTGTTCTGATGCGGCTGCAATCTGTAAGGCATTGCCATCTTCCATAATTAGTCTGGAAATTTCTGGCGTGACCTTCATGACTTCGTAAATCCCCACACGACCTTTATAGCCTTCACGGCATTCAGCACAACCTACAGGTTGAAAAATTTTGAATTCAGGGTCATTTAAATCTTGTTCAGTAAAGCCAAGTTCCAACAAGCTTTGTTTGGGGATATTAATCTCTTCTTTACATTGACCACAGAGGCGACGCGCCAAGCGTTGTGCAATCACCAGATTGACGGAGGTTGCAATGTTGAAAGAAGGCACTCCCATGTTGCGTAGACGCGTCAAGGTTTCTGGTGCGCTGTTGGTATGCAGGGTTGACATCACCATATGACCCGTTTGTGCGGCTTTAATGGCAATTTCAGCCGTTTCCAGATCACGAATCTCCCCGACCATGATCACATCAGGATCTTGACGTAAGAAGGCTTTCAGCGCTGCAGAGAAGGTAAGTCCTGTTTTCGGATTGACGTTAACCTGATTGATGCCTTCCAGGTTAATTTCGACAGGGTCTTCGGCGGTCGAAATGTTGGTATCTTCAGTATTGAGGATGTTTAAACCCGTATACAAAGACACGGTTTTACCTGAACCTGTTGGGCCAGTGATGAGCAGCATACCTTGTGGTTTATCCAGTGCATCCATAAATAAGGCTTTTTGCTCATCCTCATAACCGAGTGCTTCAATCCCTAACATGGCGCTGGACGGATCGAGAATACGCAGAACTAACTTTTCACCAAATAATGTTGGCAGAGAGTTGACACGGAAATCAATCGCCTTGGTTTTTGATAATTTGAGTTTAATACGTCCATCTTGTGGCATCCGTTTTTCAGAAATGTCCATTTGCGACATGACTTTTAAACGGGAGGCAAGACGGGTTGCCATTTGTAAGGGTGGATTGGCAATCTGACGCAATACACCATCGACACGGTAACGTACTCGATACATTTTTTCATAGGGTTCAAAATGCAGGTCAGATGCACCCATACGAATCGCATCAATCAACAGTTTATTAATATATTTGACAATCGGAGACTCATCGCCTTGTGGCGCGTCGTCCTCTTCTTTGCTTGGATCTTGACTTACATCAATGTCGAGATCAAAGTCTTCACTTTCACCAAAGTCAAAACTGCCAGAGTCCCCAAACTGCTGTTCAATCAGTTTTTCAAGTTTAGTGTGCTCAACAATAATCGGTTCAATATTCAGTTTGGTATTGAAGCGAATCGCATCCAACGCTTCGATATTGGTGGGGTTGCTGGTCGCCACATATAAAATTTGACCACGTTGTAGCAGCGGAGCAACTTTATGCTTTTGAATGAGTTTGTTATCCGCCAGATCTCGAGGCAGTAAGGCTGTATCGTATACGGCCAGATCGAAAAGTGGTTCACCAAATTCAGCAGCAATAGTTTCCGCAATGGTCAGCGGTGATAAGCGATGCTGTTCAATCAAATGTGCAACGATATCTTGTTGTGATTTTTTAGCCGTATCAATTGCGGTCTGCATCGTTGTCGTGGACATGTGTCCATCTTCAACTAACCGTCGAATAAACCCCGAAAACTTTGGAGACGTATGTAATCCTGACATCTGTCCGCCTTATGACAATAAATGTTTATAATATGTATTCTAAAAATTATACTTTTGTTATGCAAAAATACCACTACAGAAAGTGTTGTTTTTGCCTTGGTTCATGCTTAAAACTTTGAACTGATCGAGTTTTTTGTCAATTAATTTTCTTTGATTGAAATAAATCCTGCAAAGAATCAAATAAATTCAGTTGAAACTACCTTTTAATTTGAATGTGAAGCACCATCATATCATCAGGGCAGCAGAGAGGCTTTTACTGATCATGATGATTTTTGGGTCATTTATAGCTCAGTAAAAGAAAAAACTGAATTTTATAAAAATCCGTGTAAAATATGCAGCATTTTTGAGAAATTAACAGTAGGCGGGCGAAGTATGTCGAACTCGAGCATTACTCCTTGGGTTGTTGGCAATTGGAAAATGAATCCAATGCATGCGAATGCTTTCCAATTAGTAGAAGAATTTAAACAGTTATTACAACAGGAAAATATTGCAGCAGCGCAATGTCATATTGGTGTTGCGCCGACTGCAATCGCGTTAAGCGGCATTCAGACACAATTTAAAGATGCAGCGAGAACGATTTATACCGTTGCTCAAGATGTTTCACGTGTTGCAGGTACAGGTGCCTATACGGGTGAAGTGAGCGCCGAACTGTTAAAGGATAGTGGCATTGAGTTTGTTTTAATTGGACATTCCGAGCGCCGTGAATTATTCGGTGACAATGTCGACATTTTAAAAGCAAAATTACAAAATGCGTTAAGTGCAGGTCTGACCATTATTTATTGCGTGGGTGAGAGTCTGGAACAACGTGAACAGGGCGCAGCAGAGCAAGTGGTATTACAACAAATTTGTGATATTGCAGCAGTAGTGAAAGCCGAACAATGGCAAAATATTGTGGTAGCGTATGAGCCGATTTGGGCAATCGGGACAGGCAAGACAGCTTCACCAGCTGATGCTCAGGCGATGCATGCAAAAATTCGTGAAGGTTTGAAGCAAATCACCACATTCGGTGCCGAGATGGCTATCCTCTATGGAGGCAGTGTCAAAGCTGAGAATGCAGTTGAATTAGCGGCATGTCCAGATATTAATGGCGCTTTGGTCGGTGGTGCATCTTTAAATGCACAATCGTTTTACCAAATCGCAAAAGCATTTGCACAAAGCAAATAACGAGGAATTGAAATGTATAGTTTTATACTCGTTGTACATATCATTTTGGCAATTTTAATTATTGCTTTGGTCTTGGTACAACAAGGTAAAGGTGCAGAAGCTGGCGCATCGTTTGGTGGTGGCGGTGCTGCAACTGTATTTGGTGCTTCTGGTGCGGGTAACTTTTTAACGCGTTTAACTGCGATTTTTACTGCATTGTTTTTTGTCACCAGTTTGACTTTGGCTGTTTTTGCCAAGAAGCAAACAACGGATGCATATAGTTTGAAAACTGTTCAAACAACCACATCTGCACCAGCAACATCGCCTGAAACTTCATCAAACGCACCAAAAACAACTGAATAAGTTGAATTAGTTCTTTCCTTTTTGTACTTTAAGGACTAGAATGCGTCCCACAAACTGCGGTGGTGGTGGAATTGGTAGACACGCTACCTTGAGGTGGTAGTGCTTTCGGGCGTGGGGGTTCAAGTCCCCCCTTCCGCACCAAACTTAATAACCAGTTAAGTTCGGTGTATGCAGTGTTTGTGTTGATGCGGGATGGAGCAGTCTGGTAGCTCGTCGGGCTCATAACCCGAAGGTCGTTGGTTCAAATCCAGCTCCCGCTACCATTTGATTAAGGTG
>NZ_KB849179.1:2439148-2663581 GCF_000367945.1 Acinetobacter proteolyticus | reverse complement strand
ATAATTTTTGCACGTTGATGCGGGATGGAGCAGTCTGGTAGCTCGTCGGGCTCATAACCCGAAGGTCGTTGGTTCAAATCCAGCTCCCGCTACCAAGTTTCTAAAAAGAGGCTCACAATAAGGTGGGCCTTTTTGCACAGTGGGCATTGCTTTTCTGTGTAACATAGGGGCGATTTACGCCCTTTTTTATTGGTTGTTTAGCTATCGTGTAGTTGTTCGACATCAATTGGTCAAATAGTCGTGCTTCACTATACGGTTAAGATTGATTGGCTCGTATAAGAGCGACGAGAGTAAATGAAATTATCAAATAAATCTCAAGCATTGCATGATCTAATCGCCCCAGCTGTGGCTGCGTGTGGTGTAGATCTGTGGGGGATTGAATTCCTGCCACAAGGTAAACGTTCTCTATTGCGCATTTATATTGATAAGGCGATAGATGAGAATGCTGAACCTGTCTTAAATGAAGATGGTGAAGTTGAACTCGGGCGTGGTATTGGCGTTCAAGATTGTGTTCTTGTGACACAACAGGTGGGTGCAATGCTTGATGTTCATGATCCAATTTCAGGTGAATATGCTTTAGAAGTGTCTTCGCCGGGTTGGGATCGTCCATTTTTCCAATTGAATCAACTGCCTGCCTACATTGGGCATCAAGTGGCTTTACGATTAATTGCTGCTGTCGAGAACCGTCGTAAATTCCAAGCCAAGCTGGTTTCTGTAGACTTAGAGAACGAACTAATTCAGGTCGAAGTTGAAGGTAATCATGTGCTTGAAATTGATAGTAATAATATTGATAAAGCAAATTTAATCTATCAAGACTAATATTAACTTAATTTTATAAGAAATCGGTAGGTGACTTATGGGCCGCGAAATTCTTACCGTTGCAGAAACGGTTAGTAATGAAAAAGGTGTTAGTCGTGAAGCGATCTTCCAAGCGTTAGAGCAAGCACTGGTTGCGGCAACGAAGAAAAAGTTTTACGAAGGTACCCGTTCAGAAGAAGCTCAACTTCGTGTTGAGATTGATCGTAAAACAGGTGATTACCGTACGTTCCGTCAGTGGACTGTGGTTGCGGATGAAGATCATGAAATGCCGGCATGTCAAGATGCAATTTCTGATGTAGATCCATCACAATGGTCAATTGGTGATGTGCGTGAGTTGGAAGTCGAGTCGATCGAATTCGGCCGTATCGCTGCACAAATCGCAAAACAAGTGATCGTACAAAAGATCCGTGAAGCAGAGCGCGCACTTGTTGCCGATGCTTATGAATCTAAAGTGGGTGAGTTGATTTACGGTGAAGTGAAAAAGCAAACTAAAGATGGCTTTATCATTGATCTAGGCGACAACGCTGAAGCGTATTTAGCACGTGAAGAAACCATTCATAAAGAAATTTTACGCCCTAAACAGCGTATCAATGCAATCTTGTATAATGTCAACCGTGAAGGTCGTGGTGCACAATTATTATTGTCACGTGCCCGTCCTGAGATGTTAATTGCATTGATGAAAAAAGAAATTCCAGAAATTTCTGAAGAAATCATCGAAATTAAAGCAGCTGCTCGTCAACCGGGTGTTCGTGCTAAAATTGCAGTGAAAACCAATGACCATCGTATTGACCCTGTGGGTGCATGTATTGGTATGCGTGGTACACGTATCCAAGCAGTACAGCAAGAGTTGAACGGTGAGCGTATTGATGTCGTGGTGTGGTCTGATGATCCAGCACAATATATTGCAAGCGCATTAGAGCCAGCTGATGTATCAGGTATTGTGTTAGATGAAGATGCACGCAGTGCAGATATCATTTTCGCAACCAATGATCAATTAGCACGTGCGATTGGTTCGCAAGGGCAAAATGTTCGTTTAGCATCGGAATTGACGGGTTATAAACTCGACATGATGTTAGAAGAAGAGTATCGTGCTCGTCAGCAAAATGAAGCGCAACAGTATTTAGACATGTTTATTACACGTCTTGATATTGAAGAAGACTTGGCAATGGCTTTAGTCGAAATGGGCTTCACTTCGTTAGAAGAGATTGCGTATGTACCTGCTGAAACATTTGACGAAATCGAGCTTGAAGCAGATTTAGTTGAATTGCTTCAAAGTCGTGCGAAAGAAGCTGCTTTAACAGATGCATTGAAACAGCAAGAAAATATTCAAGAGCCAAGTGCAGAACTTCTCGGTATGGAAGGTATGACGACTGAGATTGCGTATGCATTGGCGGCGCGTGGTGTGGTTACTGTTGATGATTTGGCGGACCAAGCAACTGATGATATCTCTGATATCGAAGGTTTAGGTCATGACAAAGCGGGTCAGTTAATTATGAAAGCACGTGAATCATGGTTTAACTAGGAGATAATAGATGACGGACAAGTCGATTCAAGAGTTAGCGCTCAGCGTAGAACGTCCTGTAGAGAAACTCCTAGAGCAGGTTCGCGAAGCAGGTCTACCACAGCGTAAAGCAGATGACATTATTACCACTGAACAGCAAGATACTTTAGTCAATCACTTGAAAAAAGTACATGGTCAGGAAAGTGGTAACACAGGAAAGATTGCGTTGAAACGTAAAACAACGAGTACTGCTAAAGTAACAAGTACTTCAGGTAAAGCGAAAAGCATTAATGTTGAAGTTCGCAAGAAACAAGTTTTTGCTAAGCCAAATCCAGAGTTACTTGCAGCAGAAGCAAAAGCGCGTGTAGAAGCTGATGCAAAAGTCCGTGCTGAACAAAAAGTACGTGATGAAGCAGATCAAAAAGCTCGTCACAGTGCAGAACAAAAAGCCAATGCAACTTTAGAGGCGATGCGTGCTGCGCATACTTCTGATAGTTCAGGTCAAGCACCTGCAAAAGCAGCAGTTGTGGTGAAAAAACGTAATAGCGACAAGGTCATTAAAGCCCCAGTTATTCGTCCAACAGAAACACCAGAACAAAAGCGTGCACGTGAAGAGCAAACTGCTCAGTTGAAAGCGACTGAAGAAGCAGTACGTCGTAAGGCGGCTGAAGAGGCGCAGCAACGTACGCTTGAACAAATGCGTAAAATGGCATCAAAATATTCAAGTGATGATGCGACGACAACCATTCGCGTGATTGATGATTCCCCTTTAGCCGCTGGTCTTGTTGGCCAAGCGTATGAAGATTCCTTTAACAAGGAAGACCGTGAAATCAAACGTGGTGGTGCAACAGCAAACCCACGTGCTGGTAAAAAAGGCGGTCGTGGTGGTGATGCGCAAGCAGAACAAAGCTTCAGCAAAAGCCATCATAAGCGCGGTTTAAAAACCAGCCAAGCGAATAAACATGGTTTTGAAAAACCAGTTAAAAAGCAAATTTATGATGTTGAGATCGGTGAAAAAATCATCGTTGCTGATCTAGCACAAAAAATGGCAGTTAAAGTTCGTGAAGTCATCAAGACCCTCATGAAAATGGGTGAGCTTGTAACTCAGAACCAAGCCATTGATCAAGATACTGCTGTTCTTGTGGTTGAAGAATTGGGCCATAACCCTGTTTTAGTTTCAGATACGCAAGCAGAAGATAACTTATTGGTTGCTGCTGAAGAAGCACGTGGTGAGCAAACCACTCGTCCACCAGTTGTCACGATCATGGGTCATGTTGACCATGGTAAAACGTCATTACTGGATCGTATCCGTCGCTCTAAAGTGGCTGCGGGTGAAGCGGGTGGTATTACTCAGCATATCGGTGCTTACCACGTTGAAACTGAGAAAGGGATTATTACGTTCCTAGATACACCGGGACACGCAGCGTTTACTTCTATGCGTGCACGTGGTGCGAAAGCGACTGATATCGTGGTCCTAGTTGTTGCAGCTGATGATGGTGTCATGCCACAAACTGCAGAAGCAATTGACCATGCACGTGCTGCGGGTACGCCGATCATTGTTGCCATCAACAAGATGGACAAAGAGTCAGCTGACGTAGACCGTGTATTAAACGAATTGACCACCAAAGGGATCGTACCTGAAGAGTGGGGCGGTGATGTGCCAATTGCCAAAGTATCAGCACATTCTGGTGCAGGTATTGACGGTTTACTTGATTTGATCTTGATCCAAGCTGAGTTGATGGAGCTTAAAGCTTCAGCAGAAGGCGCGGCGCAAGGTGTGGTCATTGAAGCACGTGTTGACAAAGGTCGCGGTGCAGTGACCTCGATTCTGGTACAAAACGGTACCTTGAACATTGGTGACTTGGTTCTTGCTGGTTCATCTTATGGTCGTGTTCGTGCGATGTCGGATGAAAATGGTCAACGTATTACTTCTGCTGGTCCATCAATTCCAGTTGAAATCTTAGGTTTACCAGAAGCACCAATGGCGGGTGACGAAGTTCTTGTAGTGAACGATGAGAAGAAAGCGCGTGAAGTTGCTGATGCTCGTGCAGATCGCGAACGTCAAAAACGTCTTGAGCGTGCAAGCTCGATGCGTCTTGAAAACATCATGGCATCAATGGGCAAGAAAGATGTTCCTACAGTGAACGTGGTACTCAAAACTGACGTACGCGGTACTTTAGAAGCATTGCATGTTGCACTTGATGAACTTGCGACTGACGAAGTTAAAGTCCGTGTTATCGGTTCTGGTGTCGGTGCGATCACTGAGTCAGATGTGACTTTGGCTGAATCGTCAGAAGCGGTGTTGCTAGGCTTTAACGTACGTGCTGACAATAGTGCGCGTCAAAAAGCGGACCAAGATGGTATCGATATTCGTTACTACAGCATTATTTATCAATTGATTGATGATGTTAAAGCGGCAATGAGCGGTAAGCTTGCACCTGAACACCGTGAGACCATCTTGGGTGTTGCTGAAGTGCGTGAAGTGTTCCACTCAAGCAAGTTTGGTGCGGCAGCGGGCTGTATGGTTCTTGAAGGTGTATTACACCGTAACAAGCCAATTCGCGTATTACGTGATGACGTGGTTGTGTTCCAAGGCGAGCTTGAATCTCTTCGTCGCTATAAAGAAGTGGTTGAAGAAGTTCGTGCCGGCATGGAATGTGGTCTTGCAGTCAAAGGCTATAAAGACATCAAAGCACAAGATAAGATCGAAGTGTATGATGTTCAATTGATTAAACGGAGTCTTTAATGGCGGGTAGCCAACGCTTAAAGCGCATGGCGGATTCAGTACAACGTGAGTTGTCTGAGCTTATCCGTCAGGAGCTTAAAGATCCACGTCTGGGTGGTCTGGTGACCATTTCAGCCGTGAAAGTCAGTGCAGATATGGGTTATGCCGAAGTTTATGTCACGGTAATGGGGCGTGAACTCGGTGATGATCAAAGTGAAGTTGCGAATAAAGAAACTTTAGATGTATTGAATAAAGCATCTGGTTTCTTGCGCCATGAATTGAGTCGTCGCATTAAAACTCGCGTGACGCCTCGTTTACGCTTCCACTATGACAAAACCAATGCCTACGGTAATTATATGTTTGGTCTGATTGCTGAAGCTGTGAAGGATTTACCTGAACAAGAGCAAGACGAACAAAAGTAAGTACACATAAAAAAGCCACCTTCGGGTGGCTTTTTTATTGCTGGCTCTAAATTAATCTTTTTTCAACGGATTGCGACGGTAACGTTGCCAAGGTAGTGGACGATTTAAAGCTTCTGGTACATCACCACTGGTTGAGCGTAAGCGTAAGTGGATGGCTGCTTGTGCCATCAAATTTGCCGATACTGGTGCAGTGATAAAGGCAAATAAGGTAATCAGTAACTCAGCAAAACCAAAACGACCATGCATCGCTGCGAAAATCATCGCTGCGATCAGGAAGCTACCGAGGCCCAAGGTACTGGATTTGGTTGGTGCATGCAGGCGCATAAATAAGTCAGGTAGACGGATCATGCCAATCGAACCGATCAGCATAAAGAACGCACCAAACACCACAAAAAATGAAACCACAATCTCAAGAATCAGTTGCATGGCATTGCTCCTTAATCAATTACATGACCTGTAGTGAAGTAACGAGCAAGTGCGGCAGTAGAAACAAAGCCGAGCATTGCAACCAAGAGCGCACCTTCGAATAGATTGGTGCTGACCCAATAAATACCTAAGACCACGATCAGACAGGTGGCATTTAAGAATAGAGTATCGAGTGCCAAGAGTCGATCAATCACTGAAGGGCCTGCAATCAGGCGAATCAAGCACAGAAACATAGAGATGGTAATGGCAATTAAACCGATACCCAATGCATAAGGCAAAATGGTCATTTATTTGCTCCTTCTGTAATCTTGACATCAAAGATTTCGATTAAAGGCCTTTCATAGCGTTTTTTAATGTCTTGAATATCCAGTTCGGTGTTATCTGAACTGAGTGCATGCACCAGAATATCCCCACGTTCCTGATCGATTCCGGCTGAAACTGTACCAGGCGTAGTGGTGATAATCATCGCGAGTAAAGTATTCACTTGCTCGTGCTCAGTTTCCAGCGGAACCCGATACCATTTAGGGTGTAATTGATCCATTGGACCAAGCACCATTTTGGCAACACGGAAGTTGGAAATCACAATATCCCACAGCACTACAAAGACCAGTTTAATCGCAGGAAGCCAATGAATATGCGGCGTTCTGGCAATAAATGGACTGACCAGCCGTGCAATCGCAACAGCTAGAATCAATGCCATTAAAATATCGGTCAGATCCAGACTATGCGCCAGCATCAACCAGCTCAAGAAAATCAGCACCGACACAAATGGATGTGGAAACCAACGCTCAAGCAAAGAAAATTTTTGCATCAGTGATCCTCCATTGGCTTTAACTGTGTGCTATTCGGAATGGTCGGCGCTTCTAGGACTTGCTCCGCAATTTGACGCTGCTTATATTCAGAAATATGTTCGCCTTGTAGGGTTGGCTTTGAAATAATGTCTGGAATCAGCAAGGCATTCGGATCTTCAACCTCACCGCCATATTTGGTTTCAGGTAAATAGCTTGGATCATAAGGCTGTACGCTGATTGGGCGACCTTGTGCATCATGTTTCAGTATAGTCTGGTTATACAGCGCGTGATTCTGAATTTGCTGTGCTGTTGCAAGCGTATAGTTCTGAATCGGCGCTGCACAAACCACATAAAGCATTAATGCGCCAAGTAAAATATAGATCGCAGTATCATTCCGCTTCGGTGCAAGCTCAGGTAGGGCTTGATACTCAGCATAAGCCGCTTCTTTCTGATCTTCTTCAGGTGGTGTTGCACGCCAGAACAGAATAAAGCCAACGCGTGTCATGGCGATAATGCTGAGCAAGCTCACAATCAGGATTACTGCGATGATCCAGCCTTGATACGGTGTCTCAGCAGTGGCTTGTAAGATGAAAACTTTACCTAGGAAGCCGCTGAATGGTGGTAAACCTGCCATCATCAAGGCGATGGTAAAGTAAGTAAAAGCAGCCGCTTTTTCCTGTTTGATTCGTGGTGCAACTTTTAAATGATCTTTAAAAGCGCCACGTTGCGAGGTCATCCAACCACAGAATAAGTAGAAAGCTGCTGCGATCAAGGTACTGTGAACTAAATAATACAGTGCTGCGGCCCATGCCTGTGTATTGAACATGGCAATTGAAATCAGCAATGTACCAATCGATGACAACACCATGAAGCCAACAAAACGGCGTAAGCGTTCAGCGCCAATTGCACCAATCACACCGTAAAGGGAAGTCACCAAGCCAATGATCAACAAGCAATTCTTGAAAATGCTCTGTGCCATAGCATCATCAAAGACTGTACCATTGACACGTAAAATGGCATAAATCCCCACTTTGGTCATAATGGTAAAAATCGCAGCGACAGGTGTGCTTGCAACTGCATAGGTTTTCGGCAACCAGAAGCCGACAGGCAACATCGCAGCTTTAATACCAAACACCACAAACAGCAGTAGTCCACCTGCAACAGCAAGCTTGTGCTGATCGCCATCTAGACTTGATACCAGACGGCCAACATCAGCCATATTCAAGCTGCCGACGCTGCCATAAATCATGCCTAGACCAATCAGGAACAGGGCAGAGGCTAGCAAGTTAATGGTGACGTAATGCACCCCAAGTTGGAAACGTGGACGACCTTGACCGTGCAATAACAGCACATAAGAAGCCATCAGTAGGATTTCGAAGAAGACGAATAAGTTGAATAAGTCGCCTGTCAGGAATGCACCGGTGATTCCCATGAGCAGGAAATGCACCATGGTATGGAAATAGCGCCCACGGGTATCCCAGTTCTCACTGGCATACCAAATCACGGGTACTGCAAGCATATAGGTCAGGACCAACATAAAAGCGGATAAGCGATCAAGGACTAAGACAATCCCAAATGGCGCTGACCATTCACTGAGCTGATAAACCGTAATTTGGCCTGTGCTGGCAATACTCAGATAACTGATTGCCGTGATTAAGCCTAAAACTGCCGAAGCAATACTAATTCCGCGACGCCAAGGTTGACGCCAATCTTGCTTTAAAGAACCTGAACCTGGATTGCCCAATAACACCAGAATAAAACTGGTGAATGCTGGAATTAAGATACTGATAATTGGAGCGTGAGCGTGCCAGAAACTGTAAAAATCAAACATTATGGCTCATCCTCACGTGGGTCATAAGTCAAGGTGGGTTCTTCTTTCGAGTCGACATGATCTGTACCAGATTCATAACGACTACGTAAGGCAAGTTGCACGATAAAGGCTGTGGTGGCAAAGCCAATCACAATCGCCGTTAATACCAATGCTTGAGGGAGTGGATCGGTCACTTTGGTGGCCTGAGTCAACACCGCAGGTGCATTGATTTGCAGGCGGCCCATGGCAAACAGGAACAAGTTCACCGCATAGCCAATCATGGCTAAACCAAGGACCACTGGAAATGTTCTGGCACGCAGAATCAAATAAATGCCTGTTGCGGTGAGTAAGCCAATCCCTGAAGCGAGTAAAAATTCAATACTAATCATTTTGTTTATCTCCACCTGGGATTGGACCAGCCATACTAGAGTGACGAGAGTCTCCGAGTACGGAGATCAACAACATGGCAGCACCTACAACGGTAATGTAGACCCCTGTATCAAATGCGACTGCAGAGGCAAGATGCATTTTTCCAAGCAATGGTGCTTCGACATAAATATGGGCACTGGTGAGGAAGGGGCGAGCCCAGAACCATGCGATAATACCGGTGAGACCTGCAATGGTTAAACCTGTTCCAATCCATAATTCATAGAGACGACCTGATTTGGCTTTGATCATCTGTTCGGTTTGGTCTTGACCCAATACGATGTATTGAATAATCAGTGCCATTGAGGTAATCAGACCTGCAATAAAGCCGCCGCCCGGAAGATTGTGCCCACGCATGAAGATGTAGACACTGACCACCAAGGCCAGTGGCAAAATCCATGACGCCGTGATACGGAACATCAATGGTGAAGGATTAAAGCGATAGGTTAAACCTTGGGTCATGGTAGTCCCATGTGCACGCATACCATCCATCAGACAGAGCGCACCAATGGCAGCAATGCCGAGTACGGTAATTTCACCGAAGGTATCGAAACCACGGAAGTCAACCAAGATCACATTGACCACGTTTGAGCCACCACCCAACGGAATCGCCTGTTGTAAAAAGAACCATGAGATTGAATTGTGATCGCGGGTTAACAGCAACCAAGCAATCCAACCAATACCTAAACCACCTGCGATGGCAAGGCTGGCATCTCGCCAACGACGTGAACGGCTCGATTCATATGGGGTGAGCTGTGGCAGTAAAGACAAACTCATCAGTAATAAAACAGTGGTGACCACATCAACCGTAATCTGGGTCAATGCCAAGTCGGGTGCAGAGAGGGTCACAAAAACCATGGTGACCACCAAACCAACAGCACCGCTGATCAGGACGGCTTTGATACGCTCATGATGGAACCATAGCATCATCCAGCAACCTGAGAACAGGGTCAGCCAGAGTACAATCGCCACCCAAGGCGCATGGGTGAGCTCACGTGTGCCAGTGGTTAAGCCTTGGTTGAACAGTGGTAAGCCGACCATGATGATGCTAAACAACACAATCCAGAGGATATAGCTTTGCAAAGAACCGTTTTCGGTCTTCTGTTTAATCTTACGGCTGGTGAGTAATAAATTTTTCAAGAATAGATCAAACAGAATCTTGCCTTGGAATTTTCCAAGATAAGGATCTAAGTCGATTTTACGAATGCGCCCCTCTTTTGCCAATACAAAATACAAAATCGATCCGCCAATCAGTGCAATCAAACTCATGATCAGAGGGGCATTGATGCCATGCCAAATCGCGAGATAAACGCCTTCAAATTCAGGCTGTGCCAAACTTGCACGAGTGACGCTGTTGACCATTGTTCCTGCCAGTAGAGCAGGGAGGATACCGACCAAGATACATAAGGTTGCCAAAATAATGGCAGGTAAGCGCATACCGAAATGTGGTTCGTGCGCATCTTTATTCGGTACATGTTTACCAACTGGGCCGTCGAAGAACACCCCATGAACGAGGCGAATCGAATAGCTGACTGCGAAAATACCGGCTAGCGTTGCGACGATGGCTGAAATCACCATCACGGGACCCGATAAGTTAGCCAATAGCTCGGTAAAGAACATTTCTTTGGAGATAAAGCCATTGGTCAATGGTACACCCGCCATTGAGGCAGCGGTGATCATGGTGAGGGTGCCCGTAAATGGAAGCAGTTGCCAAATACCACTGAGTTTGCGTAAATCACGTGTACCCGTTTCGTGGTCAATAATCCCTGCAATCATGAACAATGCCGCTTTAAAGGTGGCATGGTTGATGATGTGGAAAATTGCGGCAGCCACCGCCAATGGCGAGCCAATACCGAGTAAACATACGATTAAACCTAAATGACTAATGGTTGAATAGGCCAAAAGTCCTTTTAGGTCTTCTTTGAAAATTGCAAAACCTGCGGCCATACATAAAGTGAACAGGCCGACAAAAGTCACGATATTGTGATACAGCGCAGCACCAATAAAAATAGGAGCTAAACGCGCCAACAAGAAAATCCCAGCTTTGACCATGGTTGCAGAATGTAGATAGGCCGACACAGGGGTTGGCGCTGCCATCGCATTCGGTAACCAAAAATGGAAGGGGAACTGGGCGCTTTTGGTGAATGCACCTAACAGGATCAGCAATAAGGCTGGAACAAAAAGCGCATGTTGCTGAATGGAATCTTTCATCAATACCAATTCATCAATCTGGTAGGTGCCGGTGATTTGTCCGATCAGCACAAAGCCACCGAGCATGGCCAAACCGCCCATGCCTGTGATGGTCAGAGCCATACGGGCGCCACGTTGCGCTGCCTCGTATTGACTCCAATAACCAACCAGCAGGAATGAGGAGATACTGGTCAGCTCCCAGAACACCAATAAGATAATCAGATTATTTGAGAGAGAAATCCCCAGCATGGCTGCCATAAACAGCATCAATAACTGGTAAAGTTTACTGAGAGAATTTTTAGGGCTGAGATAGTAATAGGCATAAATATAAATCAGGGTGCCGATACCGCTAATCAGCAGACCAAACAATAAACCTAATGCATCTAGGCGAAAACTCAGATTAATTCCAAGCTGTGGAAGCCAGTCCCAGCTTTGTTGCAGGGTATTGCCCTGAAGAACCGTTTCTGCCTGAGTTAAAAGTAAAATAAAACAACTAAGGCTGATGCCAATCGCCCCAAGTGCCGTCACGCCACGCGAAATACGCTGTAATTGTGAGACAAGGGTGGTGCCGAGTATGAGCGGTAATAAGATAATAATCGGTAGCACACTGGTATCCATGTCGATGATTTAGGTCGAAGACCTAAGGGGTGAATTTTCTTTCAAGACTTACAGGCACTCAAAGAGAATACCAAAAACTTTAAATCTTGAAGCCCAATCAAGTTAACGGAGGCAGCAAGTTGTATTGCACAACTTGAAAATAAAAAATGCGATTTATTTTACTATAAAATAGCAGCAAAAATCTGATGTTATTACATGAAACAAACAACATCATTTGATTGAAAACATTTCAATTTCTGCTTTTTGATACAGCTTTATAACGGTGTTTCTTGCGGCGTATCATCTATCTTGAGCAGGTCGAGTAAATTGTTCTTTTCTTGCTCGTTTAAGTCCTGAATTTGTTGGAACAAATCATCGACTTTGCTGGTCAATGGTTCGGCTTGCAGCAAGGTTTGGGCCTGAACGGAATGCACTGTTTCGGTCTGGGTAAGGCCATGATATAAATTTGAAAGCTGTTGTTGCGATGCTTCCAGATTAAGTTGATACACCCCTGTTGGGTCCAGTTTTAAACATTGGTAATGTAAGGCATGTTCCAGCAGGGCATCTCGATTGCCTGAGACGATGATTTGCAGGCGAGGAAAAGCCTCATGGAGACGCTCCAAAATTTCCGTACAATTATTTTGATCAAGTTGATGGTCAATTTGATCGATCAGCAAAATCCCTTCACCCTCTAAACAAGGATTAAAACAATGCTGATTCAGCAAGCAAAGACGACGACTCATGTCTCCAACTAATGCAATCCAGGTTTTAAGTGAAGCAGACAGCTGTTGAAAAGGAATCAACCGATCGTGATAACGCACCATCAATTGTAGTTTTGGTACGTACTGAATATAAATATCAGTTAATTCAGGAAAAACGGTATGCAAGCTGTTTTTCAAGGCATAAAGATTGGGTGCAGAGAGTTGCTTTGGATGATTAATCAGTTCTTGTTGTAATTCCTGTAATATTTCAGATTGATTTTGTTGATTAAAATCGTTGCCCATTAGGCGTCTAACGATATGCGCGGAATGTGCATTTTCAACATCGCTGATTTCGCGCAGCCATTCAAAAAAACGGGTAAAGGTGGTGTAGGGAACGGCAGTCAAATCATAGGCCGAGATTTCTTGTAGTGTTCCTGGGGTATTTTTGCTTTGTAAATTGATGTCTTGCACGAAGCGTTCAGCAGGATAGTAGGCGATCAAAGGCAAACCGAATAAAGGGTCTTGTAGCCCTGTTTTTTGATAGAGCGTGACCATTTGGTCAAGCTGTTGGGTCTCGACTTGGCTAATCCCAACCCCTTGACTATTAAAAGTTTTGTAGAGTTTCCATGCACAGCTTTGAGTGTCGATTTGTTGTGATGAACTACTCTCGGTAAGAGTCCCTGTGAGTTCGTTGCTCATACGAACTTGAATTTGAATCTTGGCCTGCAGGCGATTCAGCATAATATCTTGGTCGGCAATCACCACACCTGCGGTACGAATATCTTTGTAGCGTGCAGAAAACCAGGTCAGACTCTGGTAGATATTTTTTAAAATGGTGCTTTTGCCTGTGGCTTGGTCGCCAAGGATCAAGGTGATGGGGCGTTGTTCGGGATCAAATTTGAGATTTAAATCCCGAAACATGCCAATGTGTTTGAATTGAACCGATTCAAGTTGCATGAGCTGACCTCAATCAAGAGCGCTTTAACCTGCGGACTGACGAAGACTTGAGGGAGCGCACCGTTTTAATTGTTGTATTAAGTCGTATAAATGGTGAATATTTAAACTTACTTTAGCACGCGTGCAGGCCACGTAAAGTAATCTTAGCTCTTCATCTGTAATTTTATGTTCAAGCCCATTTATTTTAAATTGGTAATCGTCTTCGATATGCACGCGATTCCATTCCAGACCTTTGGCTTTATGCGCGGTTGAAATCACATAGTCTGCTTGTTCAATCGGGGTGATTTTTGCCAGTGCCTTTTTCAGAGGATCGGTACCATGATCATCGACCAGTTTGACCAAGGGTTTGATGTCACTACCATCATTGGTCTCACAATATTCATGGACATCATGCCAAGAATTAAACCAAGCCAGTTCTGGCACATCAGTAATACGTTTGCCTTGCTTGAGTAAACTCGCTGCATCAACAAAGCGGCTGAGTTTTTGGTGATCGGCTTGCAGGCTGACTTTATCGCCATTCACCAAACCTGACAACAGTAATTCCATCGCACGAGCATTGGTCCGACACAGAATCGCATCACGCATCTTGGTATGCGGTTTATTCACCACGCTGGATTTCTGGTTTGGATTACCAAGTAGGGGCACGGTTTCATTTAATGCGCCAAGCAAGCTGTTGGCGACATCTGCAATGGCATCGCCAAAACGGAAAGAGGTGGTTAAACGACTTTCAGGCAATGGCATTTGTTGCATGGCATTGATTGCTCCACGCCATGCGTAAATTTGTTGGTGTGCATCACCAACATAAATGACTTGGGTGCTTTTTTGACGCAGTAAAATACCAAGCATCAATGGATCGGCATCTTGCGCCTCATCAAACAGCACATAGTCGGCAGGGATATTCGGTTCAGATAAAGCCCATAGTTTGAGGTAAATATCATGACCGATACCTGCTTGGTGATTCGGATCAATCGATTCCAGCCAACGTCGTTCCACCGCAGGGTAGAGATGCTGTTGCAAGGCGTCGATATCGTCCAGATGTAACCAGCTCGGCGCTTGAATATGGCGAGGTGCAGGGTATTGTGAACTGGTTGAACAGAAGTAGCTGACCGCATTGGCAACCAGACTGGCCAAACGGCTCGGCATCAATACATATTTTTCATAACGCCCGCCCATGAGACGACGGAGTGTAATCGGTTCTAGTCGATATTCTTTAGCAATAAAGCTGGGGCTAAGACGCGGTAAGCGTAATTTATCGGTCACGCCACGCGGTGCACTACGAAAAGCGAGTGAATGAAAGGTACGGCAATTCACATTGCCATGAAACTTGTTCTGAGCTTCAGCAGCAATCGCTTTGTTAAATGCCAAATACATACCGCGCCGTTCAGGCATGGCATCACTGATCATCTGCAAAGTAGTAGTTTTACCTGTGCCAGCATAAGCAATCACTTTAAAGGATTGACCGAGACGAGCATTGTCTATGGCAATGGCTTGCTCATAGGTGGCTTTGGGTTTCTCTATATTTGACACAGGCTCTGCTTACGCTTCTTGACTACGGTTGGCTTTTTCAATTAAACCCGATAAACCTTGACGACGAGCGAGCTCATCCAGTACCACTTGTGGGTCTAGATCAAAATAACCCAACATCACAATACTGTGGAACCATAGATCAGCCACTTCATATATTAGGTCGTGTTTATTTTCCAGTGAAGCAAGCACGGCATAGTCTTTCGCAGCGATGATAGTTTCTACACTTTCTTCGCCGACTTTTTCTAAAATTTTATTGAGGCCTTTTTTATATAGGCTGGCAATATAAGAGCTATCCGCTTCTGCTGTTTTACGCTGTTGCATTAAACGGCCTAAATAGCTCAGCACATCCACTTGCTCAGTTTGGCCATGATCGTGTGCTTCAACTTTTGCCGATGCACCATAAATAGCGGTTGGATCTTTGAGTTGAGCATCAACAATTTCCCAACCTTGTGGAGTGAGTTTTCGGTAGAAGCAAGACTCACGACCCGTATGGCAGGCAATGCCGCCATGTTGTTCAATCTGTAGAATAATCACATCGGCATCACAATCGAGACGAATTTCGTGCACGGTTTGAAAGTGCCCTGATTCTTCGCCTTTGTGCCAGAGTTTTTGACGTGAACGCGAGTAATATACGGCCTGATTTTTTTCAGCAGTCAGTTGTAAAGCCTCACGATTCATCCACGCAACCATTAACACTCGACCAGTTTGATGATGTTGTGCAATGGCAGGAACAAGACCATTGGAATCAAATTTAACTTCATCTAACCAGTTTGACATGAGTGAAAATCCATTGAGTGGAAAGCCGTTAGTGTAGCGTTTGTGACATGGGTTGGCTATGCTTGTGGGGTAAAAAGTCAGGGATAGCGCATTAAAGGTAGTTTGAAATTTCAATCAGGTTCTGATCAGGGTCCCGTAAATAGACCGATACAATCTTCCCCATCGCACCCGTTCTTTCAATTGGACCTTCAACGATGTCAATGTTTTGTGCCTGAAGATGGGCAATGACTTCATCTAATGGGGTTTCCGCAATAAAGCACAGATCTGCTGAACCGGCAGTTGGGCGAAGTGCTTTGGGTTCAAATTCTTTACCCACTTGATGCAGATTGATTTTTTGATGACCAAATTGCAGCGCTTTACGGTTTTCAGCAAAAGTGATCACTTCAAAGTCCAGGGCTGATTGATAAAACTGACAAGTGATTTCAATATCGGCGACAGTTAACACCAAATGGTCTAAATGACGAATTTTCATATTGAGCCGCTCTTATTCATATTCAGGTAGAGATTGTGTTTTAGTATTGAAGGCCTGATCTTTCTCAGCATATTGCGCCACATGTTGATAATCAAGTTGCTGAAACAGTCCTGTTTTTAAGCCTGAAATCGTGATTGCCATTTCTTTCCGAAAATAGGGGATTTGATACATCCATGGGAAGATCAGGTCACGTAGACTACCCGCCCACCAATGGTCTGATTGATACAGTGGCGTGAGTAGACGACTTAAAAACTGATAGAACTGGGTCGAAGAACGACGCTGTTGATGATAGTGCTGCCACAGGGCTGACCAATCAATTTGCTGATTTTGTTTTGCTGCGTGTAGTGACTGTGAAAAGGCCCAAGCATCCAGCAAAGCCATATTGGCGCCTTGACCGAGTTGTGGACTCATGGCATGGGCCGCATCACCGATCACCCCGATTCTCCCTTGTCCGAATTGAGACATCACCACATCCCGATATTGCGCAGACAACCATTGTGGTTGATGTTGTTGATTCGACAACAGTTGTTTGAGCCATTCTGCCACATCAGGCCAGCGATCAGCCACTTGCTTTAACCATTGTTGTGTTGCTGACTCATTTTTTAAGAATGATTGTAGTTGCGAGCTTGGTAAACTCCAGAACACACTCGACAGTCGTTGCTGAGGTGCTGTCGGTATAGCACCCGTAGGCAACACGCCCATCATGATTTTGGAACGATCATAAAACTGATGCAAAATTTCAGGGTCGAGTGTTGGACATTCAGTCACGATACTCCATGCCGCACCCCATGGATAAGCCTGATCAACTTTCACCCACGCTTTGGGGCGGAGTTGACTGCGCGCGCCATTGGCAATCAAAACGGCATCGAAACTTGCATCAAACTTGTGTTGTTGGTCAGTACCAAAGAGGCGAATTTCATGGCTGGTTTCTTGAATTTGCTCAATGCTGTGCCCCATTTTCCAAGTCACATGACTGGCATATTCAGCCAGTTTGTGAGTCAACACATGACATAAGGTGGCTCGATGAATACCGAGACCATAGAGATTGCTGCCTGCTTGATGATAGTGACTATTCACCAAGAGTCTTTTATTGGGAAGTTGGCCTTCCAATCCTGTGACTTTGGCACCCAACTTTAAAGCATGCTCAAGCACACCGAGATGCTCAAACACGGCCAAGCCCGCAGGCTGTAATAATAAACCAGCACCGACGGGGGAAAGTTGATCCGCTTGTTCAAAAATAGTGACACGATTGCCTGTACGTGCAAGCAGGATTGCGGTTGCCAATCCTGCTGTGCCAGCACCAACAATGGCGAAATGAGGTGTTTTCATTATTTGTTCTTTTAAGGTGGTTATAAGATCAGTCAGTCATGATCTTAACTGATCTCAGTGATTTTTTTAAATAAAATCTAGCGCGCTATAAGGCCTATGATCATCTTACTGGCATGGAGTGAATCTCAGATCGGATTATTTTAACTGATCTTTGCCTGTGGTCATCTTGATCAGAGTCCGATCTTTTTTAACATAGTGATGATAAAGTGCCGCACCTGCATGCCCTAAAATCAGCATCCAAATCAGCCATTTTCCAAGAACTTGCTTATGAATAAAATCAATTGGTTTCTCGAACTGTTCAAAACTTAGACCCATACCTTGTGCCACCCAGCTTTGGAACAGAGCGGTATGTTCAAATTTCGGAATCTCAAACAAGAACAAAAACTCAGTATTGACGCCTGTGCCTAAATAGCCTGTGAGCGGGGCAATGATCATGATGGCATATAGGGCAAAATGTCCTGTATGCGCGGCAAAGTTTGCCAAGGGGCTGGCAGATTCTAAATGGGGTTGTGGATTGGTCAAACGCCAGATAATGCGCAGACTAATAATCACGGCAATGCTGATACCGACGGAAAGATGGAGCTGTAAGGCAGTCCAGTTCTCAGGCGTTCCTTTCTCGGTAAACCATTGGCGATAATAAACACTGCAATAGGCGAGTAGAAAAAGTAAGGCGGTTGTCCAATGTAGCCATTTTGCAATGGAGCCATAGTTATAGATGCTATTTTTTAACCTCACGCTTCTCTTCCTTTAAAATTTGTGCTGATGCACCTCAATATCGAGCAGATCATCGTCTATCTATGCAAGGATGAAAAGTCTTTGTGGAAGGATGGCCTTTTATGGATGTAAGTATTGCCTAAAATGTATGTTTGGCTTAGGTTGCAGAAGGTGTTAAGGGTTAAAGTTAAAGAACTTCAACTGCATAAAAGCAAAGGCCGTATCGATGGATACGGCCTTTGCATGCATAGATGCTTATTTGGCGATGCGCCACAATGCAATCAAACTACTTAGCACAATCAGAATGACTGAGATAAACCATGGCGTGATAATGGCGATGGTCAACAAAATTAACATGCTGCTACCAAACATCCAACTACGACGTTGCTGCTGTTGCATTTGCAAACGCATTTGTTGAATTTCACGCAGTTGCTTATCGTGCCAAGCCGATTGATTTTTTAAACCATTTAAGCTGTCAATCAACAGGCTTGGAATATCTTGAGCACCCAGTAATAGGTCCGGAATTTGCTGGCCCAGTTCTTTCATATTTTTGACTGGATTCATATTGGCTTTGACCCATTCGGTGAGAATCGGTTTTGCCAGTTTCCAGATGTCCAATTGCGGATAAAGATCCGTGCCAAGGCCTTCCACGTGCACCAGTGTTTTGAGTAACAACATGAGTTGCGGTGGAATTTCCAAATGGAAACGGCGGGCAATATCCATCACTTGAATCAAAATGCCTGCGAAATCAAGTTGGTCCATCGGTTTAGAAACCATTGGGCCAACAGTACGGCGCATTTCGCGTGATAATGCATCTTGATCTGTGCCAGGTGGAATCCAGCCTGCTTGATGCACAATCTGAATCAGTTGCATAAAGTTGCTGTTCATTACCGCAAGCAGCATACGTGCAACTGTCATTTGGTCATGCTTAGACAATTCACCCATGATAGCGCAGTCCAAGGCAATAAAGCGTGGATTGCTTGGATTAATGGTCTCGACAAAGACATTGCCGGGATGCATGTCAGCATGGAAGAAGTTGTCACGGAACACTTGGGTGAAGAAGATGGTTAAACCTTTTTCTGCCAGATCCGCACGATCCATGCCTAAACGATCAAAAGTGGCCGTATCTGAAATCGGGACCCCAGTGATGCGCTCAGCCACCATCACATCTTTACTGTCCATATAGACTTCTGGCACATACATCATGCTTGAACCGGTAAAGTAGTGACGCATACGACGGGTATTGTCAGCTTCCAGACTCAGATCAAGTTCATTTAAAATGATTTGGCGATAGTCCTGAATAATTTCCGTCAGGTGTAACGCACGCGCTGCTTCTAAACGATTTTCCAGCCAATCCCCCAACCATGCCAAAATTTCAAAATCTTGCAAAATTTGACTGCGAATATCGGGACGTGTGACTTTTACCACCACTTCACGGCCATCATGCAAAGCGGCGGTATGCACTTGGGCAATTGAAGCCGCTGCTAATGGTTGCTCATCAAAACGTGAGAATAAGGTCGCAACATCCGCTTTGAGTGATTCCTGAATGCGCTGTTTTGCTAGCTGAGTGTCATAGGGTTTGACGCGATCTTGCAATAACACCAGTTGTGATAATACTTCTGGCGGAATCAAATCACGACGTGTAGATAACAATTGGCCGAGCTTAATTGCTAAGGGACCCATATCCTCTAAGGCTTCTTTCAGCTTAAGCGGATTCTTTTTTTCACGACTCGACCAAGCCGCAGGATGCAGTTTAATCAGGTTTAATGCATGGCGTGCTTTTACTGGTAATTCTTCCGCAGGGAACAAGGTGTCAAGGCGATAGTGTGCTGCAATACGCCAGAGTTCGAGTAACCGTGTAACATGCGGAATCATATAAAGTCTTACCTAGTCTTGTGTGGATTGTGCTGATGGGGCGAGTTGAGTCTGTAATTGTTGAAGCTTGGCTTCCAAACGGTCAATTTCTTGGTTGAGTTGACGTGTCTCTCGATTGAGATCATCCATTTGCCAACGTGGGGCAAATAAACCACTATCTTCTTTTAAGGCATCTTCAACAAAAAATAAATGGCTTTGTAGTGAACGTTTCAAATGCTTGGGTGCAAGTTGAATTTTACCCAGCTCATGTGCCAGCTGCGGGCCAATCCAAGGCGATAAATGCGCTGCAAGATCAGGTTCAGCCTGCTGCATAATTCTTTGAATATCTTGCAATAAGTGATAGTCACCTTGCAGAGGGATATTACCAATCTGATCCATATCACTGAGCAGTAATTTAATTAGCTCAACACCATTTTCAACATGGAGTGTTGCAGTTGCATCCGTGATTTTATCTTGAGGATCAAACGGGCGTTGTTCAAAAATAGAAGAAATTTGACTCTGTCCCGTCACGGTCGGTTCTAGGCGAACTCTATTTTCATCAAAAAACACATCAACTGAGAGTTGTGGGCTGTCGATCACAACACGTAATAATTGACCCTGTAATTGATTGAGCTGAATGCGAGTAATCGCATCCAAATCAATCACATGATGAATGATACGTTCGACTGCACCGAGTGCTAAAATCGACCACATATCTTAAACCTTAAAGTTTGAATCCACGGTGAACTGCCACAATACCACCAGTTAAGTTGTGGTAATCACAGCTTTGGAAGCCAGCATTTTCCATCATACCTTTGAGGGTACGTTGGTCTGGATGCATACGAATCGATTCAGCGAGATATTTATAGCTTTCAGAATCATTGGCAACCAATTTACCCATGATTGGCAATGCCGTGAATGAATAAAGATCATATAGTTTTGAGAATGGCTCAAATACCGGCTTAGAAAACTCAAGAATCAATAAGCGGCCGCCTGGCTTAAGCACACGATACATCGCTTGAAGTGCCGCATCTTTATCCGTCACATTACGTAAACCAAAACTGATGGAGACCAAGTCAAAGCTGTTATCTGCAAATGGTTCGAGAGTTTCGGCATTGGCAAGGATGAAATCTACATTGGTACAGCCTGCATCGATCAGACGATCACGACCGACATTTAACATGGATTCGTTAATATCGGATAGAACCACATGGCCTTGAGGACCAACCTCATGGCTAAATACTTTAGCAAGGTCACCTGTACCACCTGCGATATCTAGCACATGTTGACCACGACGAACGCCTGACATATTGATTGCAAAACGTTTCCAAAGACGATGAATACCAAATGACATCAAGTCATTCATGATGTCGTATTTGCTGGCAACCGAGTGGAAAACCTCTGCAACTTTCTGTGCTTTGTCATCACTGTTGACGGTTTGATAGCCGAAGTGAGTGGTTTCACCAACATTACCAGTATTGGCACCGCGAGGAAGATTGTATTTTGGAATCGCACCTGTTGGAGCAGAAGCGTGGCCCTGTTGTAATGATTGTTGTTGACCTTGAGGTGCGCCTTGCGGGAGCGGTGAGCTAAGGAATGGGCTGACTTTGTCTGAACTTGGGTTTTGCTCAACGTCTGGGGTAGGCTGTTGGTTTTCGTTAGACATAGTTTTCTCCTAAACTTTCGCTTTAGCGGCAAGAATCAGCAAGCATGATGACAGATTTTGTATTTTTTTACAGGCTTTCGCATGCAATTGTTATGAATAATATACAGAAAGTCACTTTCTCAAAAGTATTTTTAATCGACCTAATGATTGGAAAAAACAGTTTTTCCTGAACCACTTAAAATGCAGCTCAGGAATCAGGATGTGTTTTAGCCACGAAATGGACTTGGGTGTCCTGCATGCACTCGATCGATAATTTCACGCTCTTTTTCGGTAAAGGTTTGAATAAAGGTAGCCGCAGATTTCATCGGTTTCATCGCAGCAAAACCTTCTTGGATAAACTCATACATGCCGTCAAAGTGGTATTTATGTGCCAAACCTTTACACATTTTGAAAGTCGCGTACATCATGGTGGAACGCATATATTTATCGAGTGTTAGCCCTAATTCATCTAACAGACGTAATTGTTCATAACGTGCATCCCCTTGATCAAGCTTAACCAAGGTTTGGCGCATGATTTCGTCTGTGAGTGGTGTATCTGCAGGGTAATCTGCAAGTAATTGTTTAGCAACTTGTTCATCTAATTGTGTGGCAAGAACTGCAAGGCTGACTGACTTGGTGCCTGTCTTGATGCCATTCTCGGGCACAAAGTTTTCTACTTTATGTGCAAATTTAAGTAATCGCTCAATCTGTTGTGCCAGAGCATCAAAGTCAGGTCCACCGTAAAGACGTTTGAGAAAATATTGGGCCATCAATTGATTTTCAGGGCGAGCAAAGAAATCTTGATGAGTTTGTGCAATACGCTCTTTCATCCATGTTTGAACGTCATGCAGGCGTTGTTCAAGCACAGCATCATCATGATAATTAAAAGCTTTGTATTGGAGTAATAAATCATCAAAGGCAGCAAGTTTTGACATAAATAAACTTAATTAGAATAAAACCATAAAATAATAGGCTGCATCATAACGGAGAACCATGACAGCATAAACTCTAAATGTTTAACAATTGGTCACTATAACAGTACACCTAAATGAATCTACAGAAACTGTACAAGGGTTTTTCTGGGATCAACTGAGTTTTGGCTATACTCATTTTTAATATTAATAATGAGCCGCTTAGAGCAACAGATGAGTAAACAACAGCCAGTATTTGAATTACGCAATGAAGACGAACTTTCTTTAGAATTGATTGAAGCACAATACGCCTTAAAAAATAGCCGTGATAAGAAAAATGCCAAAAGTGTATTGGTTTTAGTGAGTGGGATTGAACTGGCTGGTAAAGGAGAGGCGGTCAAACAATTAAGGGAGTGGTTAGATCCCCGCTATTTAAGAGTTAAGGCCGATGCTCCGCAACTGCTCTCCAATAATCAGGCTTTCTGGCAGTCTTATACCCGTTTTATTCCTTCGGAAGGGCAAATTGTGGTGATGTTTGGCAACTGGTATAGCGATTTGTTAACCACCGCGATGCATGTGTCCAAACCTTTGGATGAAAACCTGTTTGATGCATATGTTGAGCAGATGCGTGCATTCGAACATGATCTGCAAAATAATCATGTTCATATTGTCAAAGTCTGGTTTGATTTATCATGGAAATCGCTGCAAAAACGTTTGGATCAGATTGATGCCTCTGAACAACGTTGGCATAAGTTACATGGTTTAGATTGGCGTAATAAAAAGCAGTATGACACCTTACAAGCTTTGAGCCAGCGTTTCACTGATGATTGGTTTGTGATTGATGGTGAAGATGAAAAACATCGTGATCAATGTTTTGCGCAGTATTTATTGCAAACCTTACAAGAGCTGCCAGAGCATCAAACCAAAGTCACACAAAAATGGCAGCAAGCTGCGATACCAAAAGCGTTACTTGAACCTGAACAAGCCAGTTTAGAAAAACAAGACTATAAGGATGAGTTAAGTAAGCTCACCAAAAAAGTGGCCGATAAGTTACGTTATGATGAACGTAAGGTGGTGATTGCCTTTGAGGGGATGGATGCAGCAGGCAAAGGCGGGGCAATCAAACGGATTGTCAAAAAACTTGACCCGAGAGAATATGAAATTCATACCATTGCAGCACCTGAGCGTTATGAATTACGCCGCCCCTATTTGTGGCGCTTCTGGAGCAAATTCAATGATGGTGGCAAGATCACTATTTTTGATCGAACTTGGTATGGTCGGGTGCTGGTTGAGCGGATCGAGGGTTTTGCTTCAACGGTCGAATGGCAACGGGCGTATAGTGAAATCAATCGTTTTGAAGAAAACTTAGTCGATAGCCAAACCGTGATTGTGAAAATCTGGTTGGCAATTAGCAAGGACGAACAGGCTTTACGTTTTAAGGCAAGGGAACAAACGCCACATAAACGTTTTAAAATTACTGAGGAAGATTGGCGTAACCGCGATAAATGGGATGACTATCTTAAGGCGGCAGCAGACATGTTTGAACGGACCGATACCGACTATGCACCGTGGTATGTGATTGCAACGGATGATAAATATTCAGCAAGAATTGAAGTCTTAAAAGCGATTTTAAAACAATTGAAGGCGGATTAATCCGCCTGCACTTTTTGGTCACATGTATTAATTGTTATTTGCCAGTTGTGCGCTATAGCTACGGCGTTGGCGGAAAACAATTAAGGTGGCAATTAAGCTGGTGATCGCGGCAAACATCAGCCAGAAGGCTGGCATGCTTTTATTGCCTGATGTTTGTACCAGAAAAGTGGCAATCATTGGGGTTAGTCCGCCAAAAATAGAGGTGGCGAAACTGTATGCAACCGAGAACCCCGCAATTCGCACTGAACTGGGCATCATTTCGGCGAGCGAAACCACCAGAGCACCATTATAGAAGCTATACAGTAAAGAGAACCACAATAACACCAGCAACATATGGGACAGACTAATGGTATGTGTCAACCAGGTGAGCAGTGGATAAGCACTGATAAAAATCAGTAAAGTTGTGGTGATCAATAACGGTTTACGTCCAAATTTATCCGAGAGATGCCCACCGATAGGTAACAGGATAAAGTTGCTCAGTCCGACCATAATGGTGGCAATTAAGCTTTCAGTACGGGTTAAATTCAGAACTTCTTTACCATAGGTTGGGGTATAAACGGTAATGAAATAAAACATGGTGGTGGTGGTCGCCACCATGCACACACCTGCCAATACAATTTTCCAGTTTGCCGCTAAAGTAGTCAGAATCTGTCGTGTCGTTGGGTGTTCTTTGCGTGAGGCAAAGGCTTCTGTTTCAGCCAATGATTTGCGCAACCAGAAAATAAAGGGAATGATGGCACAGCCGACAAAAAATGGAATTCGCCATGCCCAAGCATCAACCTGAGCCTTGGTAAACACCACACTGACGATATAACCCAAAACGGCTGCAAAAATGACAGCAACTTGCTGACTGGCTGATTGCCAACTGGTAATAAAACCTCGGTTATGCGGTTCTGCAATTTCGGCTAAATAAACCGAAACACCACCCAACTCAACCCCTGCGGAAAAGCCTTGGGCCAAACGACCCACGAAAATCAGTACGGTTGCGGCAAATCCAATACTGGCATAACTCGGGGTGAAGGCAATAATTAAAGAACCGAATGCCATGATGCTCAAGGTCACCATCAGACCACGGCGGCGACCGATGCGATCAACATAAGGACCAAGCACCAAGGCACCGATTGGCCGCATCAGAAAACTGACTGCAAATACGAGGAAGGTTTTCATCAGTGCGGCATAGCTGCTGTCGGAATGGAAAAAAGTTTCACCTATGGCTTGTGCATAGAGTCCGAACAGGAAGAAGTCGTATTGTTCAAGGAAGTTCCCGCTGGTCACGTTGAAAATTGCACGGACCCGAGAAGGAGATTGGCTAGTTTGCACAACGACGCTCCATCATCTATTTATCATCGAGATGTGGAGATTAAAAATACAATCTTGACTGAAGCTTAAAAAATTAAGTGAATATTAACGTATTTGTGTGGTTTTTTTATTGATCTGTTACATCACTGTAAACATCAGCATCTTACAGTGATGTGCAGAGGTGGTCTAAATTGCATCAAGCCACAATGGTACTGCGACTTTTTTGCTGAATACGTCTGGCAAGGTTATAGCAATCTTGGACATGTGCTTCGGTAATTTTACGCATCATGAAGTATCCCAGACTAGCGGCAACAAGTTGCCCACCTAGGGGGATAAACTTGGTCACTTGCTTGGTGGCAATTTTAGTGAAAAAGCCATTAAAAGAAGCCTTCATTGCGGTACGTGCCACCACAAAACCCGAGAACTCAAAGCCGCGTTTGCGTAACTCATCCCAATGAATTTTTTTAGTTTCAGGATCATAGACACTGATATGTTCAGGGGCGAGACCAAAGCGCGTATTAATATAGGGAATCACTTGTGTCAGCATACCCAAGTCCACCACAACATCAAAAAATGGAATCGGTACAATCGCTGCACCCGCTGACCAATATGCACGCTTCTTGGCCAGTTCCAGACACTCTTCACGAATCTGTTCCAAGTTTAGACTTGGATCAATGGAATCAGGAATTTTTTCAATTTTCATAAAGTTATACCTAAAGTCTATCCCTTGATAGTACATTCAATCGTATTGAATGGTGAATTTCAAAACAAATTTTTTTATTGGATTGTGTATTTAACGTGACTTCGTGATATGAAGTTGAATGTTGTATAGTGAGCATTATGAACGTTTTCGTGCAACAAAATGATCATTTTTTGATGAGGTTATATTAATACATGGGTATTCATGTTATTCAAAGTCAACGCCTTGATGTGCTATTACAAGGTGTGATGGCATCAATTACCCAACCGAGTACGACACCCTTTCAGGTGTTTAAAACCCAGCATTTTATTGTCCCAAGTCCTGCGCAAGAACAATGGTTGACCCAAAAAATTGCCGAACAACAAGGCATGACTGCCAACTATCAATTTCATCAGCGGATTCGTGGTTTTCAGTGGTATGCCTACCAGCAAGTATTAGAGAATAAAGAACAGGTTCGGAAAGCCAATATTCCACGTTTGATTTTAAAGTGGCGTATTCATCAAGCCTTACAGCCTTTTATTCAATCCGAACAGAATAGTCTTGTACAAGAGCACCCTTTATATTCGATTGTACAACGGATTTATGCTAGTGCTGATCAGTTGCAGCAAGGCACTGAAAAACAACTTAAAAAACAAAGTATGTTGTATTGGGTGGCGGAGCAGGTTTCACAACTATTTAATAACTACATGATTTATCGTGGACATTGTCAACGTGGCTGCCAAAGCAATTGTACCTGTAGCAGTAATTGGCTCTCGACGTGGGGACAGAATAAAGCTTTAAATATCGAACAACTGATTGCGCATACGGATCAACCAACTTCAGCCTTTAGCTTACAACAAACCGAACAGTTGGAAGCGTGGCAGCGGTGGCTGTGGCAAAACTACTTTCATGATGATTTTGTTGAAATACAAAGCATTGATGCTGATTTCTGGCAACTTCTAGACAATCAACAGACACGATCCCGAGCTTTGGCACAATTGCCGAATCAGGTGATTGTATTTACGATTTTAGATTTACCACCGAGCCAACTGCAATTTTTACGTCGTTTGGGGCAGTATCTGGATGTGGTGATTCTGCACTATAACCCATCGCAGGAATATTGGGCCGACAGTGTCGATCCACTCTGGAAAAAGCGTTATGACCTCGGCGTGAAAGAGCGCTATATCGCCAAACATCCCCATGCCAGTGATGCAGATATTGCTGCATTCTTTGACAGTTTTAGTTTAGGTTTTAATGCTTTAAATCGTGAATCTCGACATCCCTTGCTCACCCGTTTAGGTAAGCAAGCGCGTGACCACTTTTCGCTGTTGTCGCAACTGGCGACAGGAGAAGAGGGTAAATGGGTGGATGCTTTTGAGGATTATTTCCCTGAAACCCTACTGGGTAAAATTCAGTCGGATATTTTCTATTTGGCAGAACCTCAGCCTCAGCAATATGAACTTGCACCTGAGGATGAATCGATTCAGATCCATGTTTGCCACTCCAGTGTGCGACAACTCGAAGTCTTAAAAGAGCAGTTGCTGCATTGGCTGTCTCAAACAGATACGACACCGCGTCGCCCAAGTGATGTGCTGGTTTTGACCCCGAATCTAGCCGAGCTTGAGCCCTTGATCCGCAGTGTCTTTCCTGCGTTGGCCCATGAGCACGAGGTGTTCTTACCTGTAAAAATTGCAGGGGTGGCGCAGCTAGATGCCTTAAATGCATGGCGTGCTGTACTTGGACGCTTACAATTGACACAGGGTCGTTTTACGCAGGATGACTTTGCTGATTGGCTCAATCTTTCCGCGACGCAACAACGTTATGGGCTGGATTATACGCAGGCACAACGGATTCTGAGTTTACTCGATGATGCTGGCTTTAAGCGTGGTTTGGATGCTGAACATTTAAAACAAACGCTCAGTGATGACGATCAAGACTATCGTTATAGTTTTAAATTTGCTCTCGATCGTTTGGCGCTTGGGATTGCCGTGCCTGCTCATGTGATGGTACAGGATATGCTCAGTTATGCCTGGGTACAGCCAAGTGATTTTGAACTGATTGGGATTCTGATTCAGATCTATCGTGATATAGCGCTTCGACGTGATTGGCTGCTGGCACATGAACAAGGCCAACGTTTGCCGGTCGAGTTTTGGTTACAGCGTATTAAACAGGATGTGCAAGAGTTTGAGCAAGCCGATGTTGTGGCTTTAAAAGCAATTCGTGAAATTATTCAGAAACAAGAGCGGATGCTGACCTTGGCCAGCTACTACGAAGATGCTGAAACACAGTTGCGCCAAATTTCTTTGCCATTGCCTTATATCATCGAAGAAATTCAACGTGCTTTAGAAAGTCAGTCCGCACAAGTTGAACCGACTGGACAAATTACCTTTAGTCAGATTGGACAGATTCGCCCGATTCCTTATCGGCTGATTGTGTTGCTAAACCTGGATACAGGTAAATTTCCAAATCGGGACAGTCATATTCCGTTTGATTTGATGGATGCACTGCGTCAGCAATTGGGTGATCGCTCTCGTTTGGAGGATGATCAGGGGGCATTTTTGGATGCCATCTTATTGGCACAAGAACAGGTTTGGCTGTTTTATAATGGTTTTGATCTCAATGATGGCGAAGTCAGAGAGCCATCCAGTGTGTTGCAGGGCTTCCGTGATCATTTGGCTTTGATTGTAAAACCGACGAGCAGCGAAGATGGCCCTCCTTTATCCGAAGCGGATTTAGCCGGATTGGATGCTTTGCAAGTCCCGGCACAGCTTTATTCGCTGTATCATTTACATCGTCTACAGCCGTTCGATCCACTCGGCTTTGTTTCGGATCGACCTGTGCGCTTCCAAGACCAATGGTTTAAGGTCGCGTCACAGATTCAGCAAGTCAAAGGAGAGCGGCAGGCGTGGGCCAATACTGTCTATCCTGTTGAACAAAATGAAATGATCATTTTGGAGAGTCAGCAATGGATTCAAGATATCAGTTTCCCTGCGCGGCTGTATTTAAAGACCCTAGGTGTGGAAAATTTAACTGCACAAACATTGCTTGATCAATCTGAACCATTATTACTCGATGGTCTCGGTAAATATGCCATTCGGCATTTTTTACAGCAGCAGGATGACCAGCTCTCTCCAAGTCTTTTGCAAGATCAGTTGCCCGTTGGCAAAGTTCAGCACAGTGCCTGGCAGCAAAGTCACTTAGAGCAGCAACGCTTGTTGGAGCGCTTGCAGCAATATGCCCCAGTGCCGACTGAAACCACGCAACGGGTTTGGCGAGTATCAAAACAATTACAAATCGCCTGTGTGACTCCGAAACAATTGACTCAAGATTGGGTCAGTTTGGAGGCGTCAAGTGCACGTGCCAAGCGCTTTGCCAAAGTCTGGCTGGAATATCTGCTTTGGTTGGCGCTAATCAAGAGTGACGCTGCTACAGAGAAGCGTCGAATTGTCGTGTTTAGCGATCAGACGGTGATTTGTGAAGGCCTAAGTTCACAACAGGCACAGCATTATTTAAAGGCATGGTTACAGCTTTGGCACGATGCACAGCAGCAACCTGTGGTCTTGCCTGCTGCCTTAGTGTTAAAGCCTTTAGAAAAGGGCAAGCAATATGAATGGATTGAGCTGGATTCAACTCAGGTGTTAACTGAAGAGAGTCAAAAACTAGTATTGAAAGACTGGAATGATACGGGTGATTTCTCGGGTTTTGATATGACCCAGAATGAAGCTTGTAAATTGCACCGCGACTGGCAGTTCATTTTGCAAGAGCAGGATGCAACCGCTTTATTGCAGTATGCCTGTGATCATTATTCCTTTGCTTTATATCAACCGATTTTTGAATTTTTACGGGTGGAGTAAGACATGAGCTCAAAATATCCCGTGTCTTATCAGCCGATTGGTGATATTCAATTTGAAGGGCTGCATTTAATCGAAGCCTCCGCAGGGACAGGGAAAACCTATACGCTATCCAGTTTGATGGTGCGAATTTTCTTAGAGAAATATCTGCCTAATCAGGTCATTGCTACCACCTTTACCCGTGCTGCAGCTGCAGAACTGAAAACGCGTATCCGTTTGCGTCTGGTCGAAATCCTTGATTTTTTAGAGCCTTTCCGTGATGTATTGGAACAAGATATTCAGGCCAAGGCATTACAAGAGTCTGATCCCTTAAAACAACAGGTCTTACAAAACTTTGCGCCACGAATTGCCTATGCCTGTGAACGGTTAAAATTGGTCATCGATCAATTGGATGAATTGTTTGTTGGAACACTGGATAGTTTTAGCCAAAAGCTATTGCGTGAGTTTGCCTTTGAAAGTGGCAAAATCGAACGCGCAGAAATCACAGAGGATGCCAAAAGCTATACCCGTCAATTAATTCATGATGTGTTGCGGGAATGGATTCAGACCCAACCACAGCAAGTAATCAATGCCTTGTATAGTGTGGGGGGGCTGAAAAGTGTCGATCATTTTGTCGGGATGGTGGAAAGCTCGCTGAATTTTAGCTCGGCACAATTTAAACTGCCTGCCATGCCTGAGATTGAGTTGGCTCAGTTGCAGCAGTGGCAACAGCAAGCACAGCAGATTGACCTGAGCAGCTTGGCTGAATACTTTCAGTTAGAGGGCGCCTATTATGCACATATCAATGGTGCTTCTTTCCGTAACAATGCCTTTCATAAACTGTTTACAGAATCCTTGCCGCCCTTATTAACTGCACTCAATAGTCCTGAGAATATACAGATCTTTGATGCCTATTTTGCCGATGCACGTGATGCGGTATTTAAGTTTTTAGACAAACTCGAAGCACAAAAAATTTTTAAGAAATGTCCTGCGGAAATTGCCGAGAGCTTCTATCAACATCCATGCGTGTTGCAACTGCAAAAGCTGTTTCACGCTGTACAGCAGACTCAGCAAGAATTTGAGCAGTTACAGGTCTATTTAAAAGCCTATTTATGTGTTGAAGTCAAAAAGCGTTTGCCTCAAGTGTTGCAGCAAAAAGGGGAGACCACCTTTGCTCAGCAAATCAAGACTTTGTCTGAAGCTTTAAAAGGCGAGCAAGGACAATCTTTTGCGGTATTTGTACAGTCACGCTATCCATTGATTCTGGTGGATGAGTTTCAGGATACCAACCAAGATCAAGATGATATGTTGGCCAGTATCTGGCGCCATCCGCAACGTTATCAAAAAGGCTGCATGATTATGGTGGGTGACCGTAAGCAGGCGATTTATGGTTTCCGTGGTGGAGATATGCTGACCTTCCTGAATGCTTATCAGGATATTATGGCCAAACAGGGGCGTGAGTATAAGTTGGTGCATAACCACCGTTCGGTGAAAGAGCTGGTGGAAGTGGTGGATCTGCTATTTCAGCGTCAGATCGATTTTGGTGAGCAGGTCAGTTATGACCCGATTCAAGCGGGTTCACGTCCGCATCCCGCCTTGGTTGAAAATGCCCAATTTAATCCGCAGCCTTTACGTTGGGTACAACTACAAGAAGGCAATGAACAGGCCACACAAGTGGCGTGGCAGATTCAGCACTTACTCAACCAAGCCTATTTAAAGCAATTGTACTTAGAGGGTGATATCCCGACTGCGATTGATGAAGATGATATTGCCATTCTTTCGCGTAGCCATCGCCAACTGGATGAAGTGCAATATGTATTGGAACGTATGGGGATTCGGGTCAACCGACCATCGAAACGCAGTGTGTTTGATTCCAGCATTGCACAGGATGTGGGGGCCCTGCTCACGGCGTTGCTTCATCCTTATGATGAAGCCAAGCTCAAACGGGCTTTGCTCAGTCGTTTATTTGGCTTTGATTTGGCTCGACTATTGGCCTTAGAACAAAGTGCAGAAGGCTTGAGTGATTATATTCAGCAGTTTGATGACATACGTGAAATGTGGCTGAATCAGGGCTTTTTATCGGCATGGCAGCGTTGCTTAAATCAGTTTGGTCTTTGGCAGCAATTGGTGGCCACACAAAGTAAAGACAATGAACGTGCCGTGGTGAATCTACGCCACCTCACTGATCTCTTGAGTCAGCACAGTGAACATGTACAAGGGATGCAAAACCTGTATCACTGGTATTTAAAACAATTAAATTCGCCAAGTGATCGCGATTGGGAGCTTGAACACAAGCTGTCCAGTGAAGCGGGTGTGCAACTGATGACCATTCATCAGTCCAAAGGCTTGGAGTTTAAAATCGTATTTTTACTGGGGGCGAATAAGGCCTTTGCTGAAGTACAGAAAACACTGAATTTTTCTACCACTGAAATCCAGTTGCCTGAGACGGGTCAAATACGGACGCAACGGGTGGTGGCAGTCGCTGATAAAAACTTTTTACAGCAGACTGAGCTGGATCAACATCAGCAACGTGCTTTGGCGGAACAAAACCGGTTGTGGTATGTGGCACTGACACGGGCCAGTCACCGTGTTTATGCCGTATTTGAACCGGAAAAAGGCGATAAAAATAAGTTGTCAGGTTTGGCTTTTTGGAAGAATCAAGGTGATCACTTTCAACATCCCTATAGTGCCGATGCTGAGCTGATCTTAGCGCGACCACAAGCCTTACAAATGCAACAAACTCAACAACAGCGCGTACTGTTGGCCCAAACACTGCCGACACAACGTTTTTATGCACGCGGAAAAACCAGTTTTAGCTATTTGGCACAACATTTAAAGCATAAAGCGACTCGGGCTGATCGCTTGGCCAATATCGATATTGATTTTGAGCAAGCTGAAGATGAGTTGAATCTTGCTGAATTGGAAAATAAAACCACAGCTCAGCCGATTGCTTGGATTAAACAGTATTTCCCGAAAGGGACCTTGGCAGGTAATTTCCTGCATGAGATTTTTGAGCAGATTGAGTTTCAGCAACCCCACATGTGGGTGGAAGAAATTCGCCGTCGTTTTAAAAATACCTATCAAAGTTTATGGTCAGAGCTACTATTACAATATCAACAGCATTTTCCTGAACAAGAAAATAGCGAGCAGCAACTGTATCAGTGGATTGCCGATTGGCTCAATGAAGTATTACACACGCCACTCAATCAGGGCTTTCAGTTAAAGCAATTAGCTGCAGGACAATACTTGTCTGAATGTCCTTTCTATCTGGCTTTATCGGATCGAGTGTTGGCGATGCAGCGTGTGCAGCAGTTGTTTGAGGAATATGGTATTGAAATGCCTGAATTACTTGAGGCTAAATCTGCCCGATATCTCAATGGCTCCATCGATTTGGTTTACTTCGATGGTCAGCGTTACCATATTGCCGATTATAAGAGTAATTATCTGGGGGCGGAGCAACTGGATTATCAGCAGCCCCAGATTGCAGAAAGTATGTCACTGTCGAGTTATTGGTTACAAGCGGCGTTATATCTGGTGGCATTACATCGTTATCTGTCGGTGAAATTGCAGGATTATGATATGCAGCAGCATTTAGGCGGCGCATCATATCTGTATTTGCGCGGCATGAATGGGCAGGCGCAGCAAGGCTGTTACTACTGGAAGCCTGAGGATGAGTTTATCTTGCGTTTGGATGCAATACTTGGATATTTTTCTGAGGATAAAGCTGGAAAAATGGTGTAGATAAAGTGCGTGATTTTAAATTAAACAAAAGCTTAGCTTGTGAATAACTCTGTTTATAACCTTGTGGACAAGCGTGTGGGTAAGTTTGAGGATAACTCTGTGGACAAACAAGTTGATGATCAGTCAGCACAAATGACATGGTTAAATATGTGGAGCGACTATCTCTCAGAAGCACCATTTTCTCAATCTACTCAATCAGTTAACGCTGCACAGGTACTACAACAACTGGTTGAAGCTAGTTTACAAGGCGACAGTTGTATTGAGGTTGAGCCAATACAGCTTGAAGCACTGGCCGATTTAGCAGTTTCTAGTGAAATTGCAGTGACGCAAGTCGCGCCGTGTGTCTATGATCAGCAGGGCTTGGCATTATACCGATATTGGCATCTAGAGCAACGCCTCGCCCAGCAGATTTGTCGATTAAAGCGACAAACGATTCAGGCTGTTGATGCTGAACCTTATCAGGATTTACTCAGTGATGAACATCAGCAGGCTGCACTAAAAATGGTGCTGCAACAAGGCCTGAGCATTATTACCGGTGGACCGGGGACAGGTAAAACCTATACCTTGGCACGTATTATTGCAGCCCTCAACCAAACCATTCCCGATATTCGTATTGCCATGGCGGCACCGACAGGTAAAGCCGCGCAACGCATGCAGGAAGCATTACAGAACTCATTCAATGATCCAAAATTATTGGAATCAGGTTTAATTACAGATGAGTTGCGTAATCAAACCACGCAGACGCTACATCGTTTACTGGGCATGGGCAATCGACAAATACCACGCTTTCATCCCAAACAGCCTTTGCCTTATGACGTGATTGTGGTCGATGAAGCCTCAATGCTGGATTTGAATTTGGCAACCCTGTTATTCGAGGCAGTCCCAGATCAATGTCGAATTATTTTGCTGGGTGATGCCAATCAATTGGCTTCGGTTGATGTCGGTTCAGTTTTGGCTGATTTACAGCAAGTACAGGCATTGACTGAAAATCGAGTCCAGCTACAGACCAGCCGCCGTTTCTCTGGTGAGGCCAAGATTGGGCAATTCGCACGATTTATTCAGGCACAGCAAGATCTAAGCGATCCCGATTTAGTCTTATCAAAACTAGAGATGGAAATTGTTCAGGCTGCACCTTTGCAAACGATTTCCTTAA
Source organism: Acinetobacter proteolyticus (assembly GCF_000367945.1). Taxonomy (GTDB): domain Bacteria; phylum Pseudomonadota; class Gammaproteobacteria; order Pseudomonadales; family Moraxellaceae; genus Acinetobacter; species Acinetobacter proteolyticus. Next base: position 2,628,632 of record NZ_KB849179.1, on the reverse strand, counting down.
ATAAAGATATGCCTGACCTGATCCAGTTGGAATATCTACCCGAGCAACAGCAGGTTGATATTGAACCCTACCAACATCAGTTAATGGCTGGATTTCAAGCCTATATCGAGGCTTTAAAACATTATATACAGGCAGATGAACCTGCCGAGCACATCCAGAAGGTGATTCAAGCCTTTGATGATTATCGAATCTTAACGGCAGTTCGGCATGGGCCATTGGGAATTGAGCAACTGAATCGTTATGCCGGGCATTGGCTCAATCAGCAACTCAAACAAATTGCAGTTGGAGACTGGTATGTCGGGCGTCCTGTAATGATGACCTATAATGACTATCAGCTTGGGATTTCTAATGGTGATATTGGGATCTGTTTTAAACATCGCACCCAGTCACAGCAATTCGAAGTCTTTTTCCCGAGCTTAAATAAATGGATTGCAGCGCACCGACTGCCACGCAGTATGCAAACCGCCTTTGCTTTAACCATTCATAAATCACAAGGCTCGGAATTTACCCATACCGCGATTGTTTTGGATGCGCATGCCGAGAAGTTGTTGAGTCAGGAATTGATCTATACCGCCGTTACGCGTGCTAAAAAAGTGGTGAGTATTTTGGCTGATTCAAAGGCTTTAAAGCAGGCACTCAGCATACGTACTGTTCGACGTAGTGGTTTAGTGCAAAAGATCAATTTGAACAGATTGTGAACTTATTCTTCAGAATTCACCATTTTGTAAGTAAAAGCTTACAAGGATTCGAGATATTGTCGCTAGAGCAAGCGCAAGGTTTTTGAGATTATGTACACACAAAGAGCCTAGCACGGAAAGCTAGGTAAATCGCAAAAATATAATAATAACGTCGTATGACAGCGAACTTACAGTGAAGTAAGTGATAAAAGAGGAAACTTACAGCCGCTAAGCCTTGTAGTTTTGGGAGAGACTACAGGGCTTTTTTATTTTCATGTCAAAATTCACTATAAAATCAACTTAATCCATATGCTATTTAGGGTTTTTGAGAATAGGTGAAAATTCACGCATTAACAAATCTGCATTGGTTTTACTTTATTTATATCTTCAAATAAAAGGAAGAAATAGAAATCTTCTTGTCTGACAATTTTTTGTTATTATTAAGTTAAATGTTATACAGACTTGTACGTTTTTTCTTACACAGAGATAAGAGAAATGCTATTTCTCTCCACAATTGATTCTGACAGAATAGTCGGTATAGAGAAAGCGAATATGTGTTAAAAATAATAAAGAAAAGGATGTGTGATGAGCATTCAGAGGGTTTGAATGGTGTAAGAAAAAAGAATAAAAAACAAAAAAAAGAACAATGATAAATCTAAGCGCAAAAGCCCAAGTTTGACTTGGGCTTTTTTGTGCGCGGCATTCTAGTGGCTAATCCTTAAACCAGATCAGCTTCAGTACGATCTGTTGCAAACAGGGAACGGCGTTGATTCTTCGCAATTTTCGGACAATTTGTAGAGATCTGGTACAACGTTTTTGCCAGTGCAGGCAAGTGAGTTCCCACCACGGATTTTCCGGTAGTCAGGAGCGATACACTAATATCCCGTTCTGGATCTGCCCAGCACAGAATATTAGAAAACCCGATATGTCCAAAGGCCTGTCCGGTCATTGGGCCAAATAGTCCTACGGGATTACTGCCGAGCATTGGGCCCAGTGCATAACGCATCGGTGCCAGTAAGGTCCGATCTAAGCTAACACCAGAGGTTGGCAGGGTGGAGCGGAATACCGTTTGAGGACTCATAATTTGTTTGCCCTGATATTCTCCGCCACTGAGCAGCATTTCAAAAAAACGTCCTGCTTGTTCAGCACTGGTATAGATGTTGCCAGCGGGGCAAATGGTGTCCATGAAACGGGTATCATTGGTGACATCGACTGCAAGCTGTAGACCGCCACCGAGTACATGATTGAGATAATGATCTGTGCCTAAACTTGGATGAATCCCCGTCGCATAGTTCAAGGCAACATCGGCACGATATTCAGGTTTTAATCCATAATTGAAATAATCCAAGCCCATTGGCTTTTCAACATGTTCGGCCAGAAACTCGCGTACACTTTGCCCAGTCACCCGTTGCACGATTTCGCCCAGAATATAACCTGCGGTCACGGCATGGTAAGCAAGATGAGTTCCAGAAGGTGAAACTGGTTTGGCTGCACAGAGCAGTTTTAGTATCTCTTCTTGATTAAATAAAAGCTCTGGCGTCACCTCTGTGTCGATACGAGGAATACCGCCACGATGGGAGAGCAAATGAAAAATGGTCGCCCGACGTTTACCATTCACGCCATATTCAGGAATGTAATAGCTAATCGGATCAAGTAGATTTAAATCACCTCGTTCATCCAGCATGTGGATCAACATTGCTGTGACCATTTTAGAGGCAGAGAACAGGCAAACTGGGGTATCTGGTGTCCCAATCTTGGCATCGGTGGCTAAGCCATCTGGAGAGTTACCTTGCGCATAACCGATACTTCGATTGAGAAGAATCTGCCCCTGACGACGTAGGCATAAGCTAATAAGTGGATAATTCCCCGTTTTATATAGATTTTCAACACTGTTCCATATCTTTTGAATCTGTCTTTCGGTCATGCCGCCTAATTCAGCCGAGACTTCATCTTTGCTGCGAATCACTTGATTTAGATCATGCGGCACATAACAGGTATTGGTTGATAAAATTTTCACGATTCCCTCGCAATATTTTCGTTTTCTTTCTTCTCTGTCATAAATTGAAAACAGAATCAGGCTAGTGTGCCTATTTTGTACAGCGCTGTCAGCTGCCGAATTGCCAGCGGATATAAAACAATTTTGCAATATAGCGATAGATCACTTAAAATAAGCGCCTTGCTGTAGTGATGCACGGCAGTCGGTTGGTTTCAACTGATCATTATCATTTTATTTTTGTAAGCATCTCGGAGAAATCGAATGGCTTTAACTAACACTGATCGCGCAGAGATCATCGCTAAATTTGCTCGTGCTGAAAACGACACTGGTTCACCTGAAGTACAAGTTGCTTTATTGACTGCTCAAATCAATGATTTGCAAGGTCACTTTAAAGAACACAAACACGACCATCACAGCCGTCGTGGTTTGATCCGTATGGTTAACCAACGTCGTAAATTACTTGACTACTTAAACGGTAAAGATCACGGTCGTTATGTTGCTTTGATCGGCGCATTAGGTTTACGTCGTTAATTCGATTTTACTTTGTTTTCGGTATTTCGCATGTTGCTATGCTTTATCGCTGAAAAGAGAGTTTCACCTAATTTAGTTTAGGTGACTTTAGAAGGGGCGCTTGTTCGCTCCTTCTTTGTGTTTAAATTTATTTAAAAATTTTGATCTAGTGCGATGGCTTCTAAGCTTTGTCATTTATCTACACAGCAGTGGTAGTCTGAATGCCAAACCTTAGGGGTCTCACTAGAATAAAACTAGGAAAATATAATACATGTCAATGTTTAATATCGTTCGTAAAGAATTTCAATTTGGTCAACACCAAGTTGTTTTAGAAACGGGTCGTGTTGCACGTCAAGCAAATACAGTTTTAGTGACCATGGGTGGTGTGACTGTTCTTGTTGCTGTTGTGGCTCAGCCGAAAGCAAAAGCGGGTCAAGATTTCTTCCCGTTAACTGTTAACTATCAAGAAAAACAATATGCAGCTGGTCGTATCCCTGGTGGTTACGGTAAGCGCGAAGGCCGTGCGTCTGAAGCTGAAACTTTAATCTCACGTCTGATTGACCGTCCAATCCGTCCATTGTTCCCAGAAGGTTATTTCAACGAAATCCAAGTGACAGCAACAGTTGTTTCTTCGGATAAGACGATGGATGCCGATATTGCTGCAATGTTGGGTACTTCAGCGGCATTGTCAATTGCGGGTACACCATTCCGTGGTCCAATCGGTGGCGCACGTGTTGGTTTAATCAACGGTGAATACGTTCTTAACCCGAATTTTGAACAACTTGCTCAATCTGATCTTGACCTTGTGGTTGCGGGTACAGAGTCGGCTGTGCTTATGGTTGAATCTGAAGCGAAAGAGCTGTCAGAAGATCAAATGTTGGGTGCAGTGCTGTTCGGTCATGACGAAATGCAAATTGCAATTCAAGCGATCAAAGAATTTGCTGCAGCTGCGGGTGCGGTTGAATCGACTTGGGTTGCACCAAGCAAAAACGAAGCATTGCTTGAGCAATTAAAAGCCGCTTTCGAAGCGAAAATTTCTGAAGCATATACTATTGCAGTTAAACAAGACCGCTATGCGGCGCTTGATGCACTTTATGCAGAAGCGGTTGCTCAGTTCGTTCCTGAAAATGACGAAACAGGTATTGCGGATGAAGTGAACGAATTATTTGAAGACCTTAAATACCGTACTGTACGTGACAACATCTTGTCAGGTAAGCCACGTATTGATGGTCGTGATACTAAAACTGTACGTGGTATCGACGTACAAGTTGGCGTATTAGAGCGTGCACACGGTTCTGCATTATTCACACGTGGTGAAACTCAGGCCTTGGTTACAACGACTTTGGGTAATACGCGTGATGCGCTAATGGTTGATACCTTAGCGGGTACAAAAACTGACAACTTCATGTTGCACTATAACTTCCCAGCTTACTCTGTTGGTGAAACGGGTCGTGAATCTGGTCCTAAGCGTCGTGAAATTGGTCATGGTCGTTTGGCTCGTCGTGGTGTTCAAGCGGTTCTTCCTGCAGCTGACCGCTTCCCGTACGTGATTCGTATCGTATCTGATATTACTGAATCTAATGGTTCGTCTTCTATGGCTTCTGTATGTGGCGCTTCATTGTCACTGATGGATGCTGGTGTACCATTGAAAGCACCAGTTGCGGGTATCGCAATGGGCTTGGTTAAAGAAGGCGAGCGTTTCGCAGTTCTTTCTGACATCTTGGGTGATGAAGATCACTTGGGCGATATGGACTTTAAAGTTGCAGGTTCTGCCAACGGTATTACTGCACTTCAAATGGACATCAAGATCGAAGGGATCACTGAAGAGATCATGGAAGTTGCATTAAACCAAGCATTTGCTGGTCGTATGCACATCTTGAATGAAATGAACAAAGTCATTTCACGTGCACGTTCAGAAATCAATGCACATGCGCCGACCTTCGAAGTGATCAACATCAACCCTGACAAGATCCGTGACGTGATTGGTAAAGGTGGTGCGACCATCCGTGCGATTACTGAAGAAACTAAAGCGGCGATTGATATCGAAGATAACGGTACGGTACGCGTGTTTGGTGAAACTAAAGCGGCTGCGAAAGCTGCGATTGCGAAAATCCAAGCGCTTACTGCAGAAGTTGAGCCAGGTACAATCTATGCGGGTAAAGTGATTCGTATCGTTGAATTTGGTGCATTCGTTAATATCATGCCAGGTACTGACGGTTTGCTTCACATTTCACAAATCTCGAATGAGCGTATTGCGAATGTGACTGACGTATTAAAAGAAGGTCAGGACGTTAAAGTACAAGTTGCAGATGTCGACAACCGTGGTCGTATCAAGTTGACAATGAAAGACATTGAACAAGCTTAATGCTAGCAAGCATTTTGCTTAAAAAAAGCGCATTGTTTTAACAATGCGCTTTTTTATTAAGTGAATGATTGTTAACAACATAAAAAACTGAAACTATAAACATAAAATTTCTTGATATTAGACATTAGTCTAATACTTTAATTGTATACCTCACAATTAACGTAGAATTCCCCAAATTTCCGTGCCTGCCTGCGTTTATGTGGTTTTAGATAGACAGTCGGAAGTCTATTTGTTCATCTCAATATGAAGGAATATCGCACATGCTTGTCGATCATGTCGCCACAGGTCAAGATGACCAACAGCCTCCCAAGAAACCAAAGTTTTATCAGATTCTCTATGTGCAAGTGATCTTCGCGATTGTTGCGGGGATATTGTTAGGTCATTTCTTCCCAGAATTGGGTGAAAGCTTGAAGCCACTCGGCGAAGCCTTCATTAAATTAGTTAAAATGATTATTGCTCCTGTGATTTTCCTGACCGTTGTGACGGGGATCGCGGGCATGAAAAATCTCGGCAGCGTAGGTCGGGTGACCGCGAAGGCCATGATCTATTTCTTGACCTTCTCCACTTTAGCTTTGATCGTGGGTTTGATTGTAGGAAATGTGATTGAGCCAGGTCACGGTTTGAATATTGATCCAAGCAGCTTGCACAGCACCAAAGTTGATGAATATGCAGCCAAAGCGCATGAGTCGACCATTACCGGCTTCTTGATGAATATCATTCCAGATACCTTGGTCAGTCCGTTCGTATCAGGTCAAATTCTTCAAGTCCTCTTTGTCGCGGTGTTGTTTGGTTTGGCTTTGGCAAAATCAGGTGATTTAGGTCGTCCAGTCACTGATTTCTTACAGCAGCTCACTACGCCAGTATTTACTTTAGTCGGTATGTTGATGAAGTTTGCGCCGATTGGTGCATTCGGTGCCATGGCCTTTACCATTGGTGCTTATGGGATCAGTTCAATCGGTAACTTGATGTTATTGATTGCGACCTTCTATATTACTGCTTTACTGTTCGTCATTATTATTTTGGGTGCAGTCGCACGCTATAACGGCTTCTCGATTATTGATTTGATTCGTTATATTAAAGACGAACTTTGGTTGGTACTCGGAACAAGCTCATCCGAAGCAGCACTACCATCATTGATGGCGAAGATGGAAAAAGCAGGCTGCGAAAAGTCGGTGGTGGGCTTGGTGATTCCAACAGGTTATTCATTTAACTTGGATGGTACCAACATTTACATGACTTTGGCGGCACTGTTTATTGCTCAGGCCTGTAATATTGAATTAACCCTTACACAACAAATCACGATTCTATTGGTCGCGATGCTGAGCTCTAAAGGTGCAGCAGGCATCACAGGTGCGGGCTTTATTACCTTGGCTGCAACACTGTCAGTTGTTCCTGCAATTCCAGTGGCGGGTATGGCATTGATTCTTGGTATTGACCGTTTTATGTCAGAATGCCGTGCATTGACCAATTTAGTCGGCAATGCTTGTGCAACCATTGTGGTTGCAAAGTGGGATAATGCACTGGATAAAGAACAACTCGACCAAGCCTTAAAATACGGCGTGGTGGATAAAAAAGAAGTGTAATTTTTCAGATATTAGAAAAGCCTCCATGTTGTACATGTGAGGCTTTTTTATTGGATGTGGTTTCTGTCTCTATAATAGCCGTAGCTTTTTATCTGGCTTCGTGGCAGCATTTCTCTAGCCCTTTTAATTGCTATTATCCTATGCAGCTTTATTATTTTTATCGCCATAACAGTGAAAACACGATTTTTATCAGTGCGGAACAACAAGCAGAGCATACGCTCGAATTTTTATGGGTGGATAGTCTTAGACAAGATTTAGTGAATCATACCGAGTCTTGGCAGAAAAATATTTATGCACAGACAGGGCTGGTGCTGAATGAATTCCATCTGCGCGATTTACTCAATATCGAACATCCGTGTGCGTTTGATACAGTGGAGGAATATGACCTATTGGTATTCCGTAAACTGATCAGTCCAGATGACCAGATTTTAGAAAGTGAAGGCCTTTCAGAATCGCATGAAAGTGTTTTTGGTTTAGCGACCACACCGATGAGTTTTATCTTAACACCTACCGTTTTGGTCAGTGTGAGAGAGCAAGGCAATCAGGCGGTAGAGAGCTATATTCAACGCATTCAGACCATTATGGGGCGACCAATTGCCGAGCAGAATAAACCGCGTAAGTTAGCCAGTACCCCCGCGGATTTATGCCTACGCTTGCTGAATAGCATGATTGATGGTTATCTAAACTTACGCACGCCGTTAACGCGTCGGGTTGAATATTGGCAACAGCAACTGTTACAGGGCAATCGTCGTTTTAAGCAGTGGCATCAATTGTTCCATGAGGATATGGCCTTTCAGCAAATCGAAAATCTCTGTGAGGAGCAGATCGAAACCTTGCAGGAGTTTAGAGATGAGTTGGTTGATAACTATCACCATGTGGTCGGTGAACATAAGCATAAAGCGCAAGATATTCTGTTGGTGCGTTTGAACGATTTGATGAGTCATGTGGAACGGGTACAAAAACATACGCTGCGTTTAAGAAATGCGATTCAATCGGCCATCGATTTACACTTCTCCGCCATTGCCAATCAAACCAATGAGAACATGCGCATCTTGGCAATCATTACCGCTATCTTTGCACCACTGACCTTGTTGACTGGCGTTTATGGGATGAACTTTGAGTTTATTCCAGGATTGAAATCACCTGTTGGCTTTTGGATCATGCTCGGGGTGATGCTGATGAGTACCATATTCTTGCTGTATTATTTTTATCGTCAACATTTGGTGGGACGTGGTGAGCGTAGCGTTATTGATTTACTGGCGCAGCAGCATCGGCAGCGTAATTTTAATCTGTTGTGGTTTTTGGACTATGAACCGATTAAGCAAACGCTGAAAGAAGTGGAGAAAATGACCAAGCTGAAATAGTTTGGGCTTGGTCATGCAAAGGATGGTTTAATGAAAATGTTTGAGCTGTTTACGCAGCTGTTGCACTTCATCGATTAAATCCAACATCACCGCTACAGCTGATAAGCTTGCATCGAAGTCACGTTGTAAACGGTAAGCACGTCTGGCCCGACTCACATCTTCACCAATAAACTGATAGCTTTGCGGATCAACCGTGATTTGCAAAATGTCATAATCAATCAGTTTTAACACCCAGTCGGTACTTTGCCCACATGCCTCTGCAAAGTGCTCAAGATCAAGTGCCAATTGTTCATCAATGATTTCAACTTGGCAGTGACCGTCATATTGAATTTCTTTGTATTGAATAGTTGTCATGATCTTACTCCTTATGAGGCACGCGGTTTAAAAGCAGTAAAGGCATCGGCAAATTGTTGGTAGGCCTGTTGCTCTTGCTCACTGTGCGCTGGCGGTAAAACAATATTAATGATCAGATATAAATGTCCTGCTGTTTTGTTTGGAATGCCTTTGTCTTTTAAGCGTAACTGTTGCCCATTCTTGGCATTTTTCGGTAAGTTGACTTTGAGCTGTCCAGCAGGGGTATTCAGCTCAATACTTTGGCCCAAACCTGCTTCCCAAGGGCTGACATCAATGGTTTGGTATACATCGGCACCTTCGACACGAATTCGATCCGTGTCTTTGTATTGGATTTCAATATAAAGATCACCATTTTCTCCGCCGTTAACACCACTTTGACCTTGACCATTGAGGCGGATTTGTTGGCCTTCCTTCATGCCTTTTGGAATCTTAACCTCTAGGGTTTTCCGTTGCACTTCAGGTTCACCATACACATTGTAGGTCGGGATTTGCAAGGTGATCTGTTGAGTAGCACCATGATAGGCAATATCTACATCGATCTGAATACTGGCGTGCTGGTCTTCACCACGATAGCTGCGTTGCTGGCGTTGTGAACGTTGTTGCCCGCCGCCAAAACCTGAACCAAAACGGCCAAATAAGTCTTCAAAGCCACTAAAGTCAGCCCCATCCCCTGAACTTTGACGATAAAACTGTGAGCCATCAAAGCCACTTTGATTGCCTTGCCCGAAATTAGAGAACCCTTGTGGATGATCCAGTATTTGATCATATTCGGCTTTTTTAGTACTGTCACTCAAAGTGTCATAGGCGACATTGATGGCCTGCATTTTGGCTTCAGCATCGGCTTCTTTACTAATGTCAGGATGGTATTTACGCGCCAATTTTCGATAGGCTTTTTTGATTTCATCTGCTGAGGCGTCTCTTGAAACACCGAGCTCTTCATAATAATTTTTTGCCATGATTTTAATAAAGATAATAATGTGTTTGTTTCATTATGAAACGAATCCAAGAGATTTCAATGGATTCGATTGTATAAGACTTGTTCTGTTTGGCTAAAAATGTACACCGCTATGGCTTTTAATGTGGACTTGAGGTCGATTTTAGATAAAGGTATCCACGAGTCCATAGAGCGCAATCAAGACCAATAAAACACCACATAGACCAAGAATCTTAGGATAGATACTGCTTTGAGACAGACTGCGGAAGAACAGATACACCAAAGACAACGTGAGAAAATCCAAAATAATCCAGGTCATTGTCAGTAGGCTTAAACTGAAATTGATATTCGGTGAGATGTGAATAAACTGCGGGAAAAAAGCCGAGAAGAAAATGATGTCTTTCGGATTGGAAATCCCCACCAAAAAGCCTTTTTTAAAGCCGCCACTTTGTGCAGATACGGTTTGGCTGGCGGTTGGATGCGGTGCCTGAAGCACTTCTTTAATAATGCTATAGCCCAGATAAGCGATATACAGGCAGCCCAATACCCGAATGGCTTTGAGGTAATTCTCATCAATGCTAAGAAAACCTTTGAGAATGAGTACGGAAATAAAAATCAGGATTAAAGAAGCGAAGTTAGTGCCAAAAATCGTCTCCAATGCTTTTTTATAGCCACCTTTAAGGCCAGCACTGGCGACTAGAATCATCACAGGGCCAGGGGTGGCAATCAGCACAACCACACTGATGATAAACAGTAAATATTCGAAGTAATTCATAAGGCAAGTTAAGGTCTATGTTATTGGAAGATTTGCACATTGTTTTATCGGATAGACCTTAATACAAAATAAAAAAAGACGGAAGCCCGTCTCTTTTTATTTTTTAACATTTGGTTAATTAACTTAAATGTTCACCGAACAAACCTAAAGCTTCTTCTGCACTAAACTCATATCGCGTATTACAGAACTGGCAATCCATCTGGATGGGGTTTTGCGCTTCTAAAGTTTCATGCACTGCATCTACACCAATCTGAATCAGGGCATTGGCACAGCGCTCCTTAGAACAGGTACAACCAAACTTTAATTGCTCAACTTCAGGCAAACGTACTTCTTCTTCGTTATACAAACGATAGAGGATTTCATTGGCTGAAAGATCTGTCAGTTCTTCCGGTTTTAAGGTTTCAGTCAACATGGTTAAACGCGGCCACAAATCTTCGTCCACCAGTTTTTGCTCTTCTTCATCGTTACGAGGAAGGAGCTGAATCAATAAACCACCTGAACGTTGCTGATTGGTTGCCAATACAATATGCGTCGGAATCTGTGCAGACAAATCGTAGTATTGGGTCAAGCAACCTGCCAAAGTGGGTTGATCAAGTGGTACGATCCCTTGATAGCGTTCGCCGTGTTCAGGTTCAATATTGATGAACAATACTGGATTGCTAAGTGCAGCAAGCACAGTACGGCTGTCTTTGCCTTCGACAAAACGAGGATCTTCTTCATAATCTGCCAAGGCACGTACTTCGCCTAAATGGTTGCATTCGGCCATCGCCCATTTGAATGTGCCTGTGGCCTGAATTTGTAAGCTAATACGACCATGAATCTTTAAGGTGCTAGCAAGCAAGGCCGTTGCACTGAGCATTTCACCCAAGAGGCTTTGTACCGCAGGCATATATTCACGTTGCGCCAAAATGGTTTGAAGCGCTTCTTCCAAATGCACCACTTCACCGCGAACAGGACAGTCTTCGATAAAAAAGCGTTGGCGTAAATCAGACATATTTTTCTCCAGTACCCCTGAAGGGGAAACAAAGCAATCAACTGCTTTGAAAAGCACTTTGGGCTTTATAAAAAGGTGCATGTATGCAGTCAATAATGGTGTCAGTTTGCTAAAACTCAAGATGTTTCATTGGGTGAATTTGCATCACTTTGTGTGTTTTGATCATTGCTCACACGATCGACAGGCAAAGTTTTTGTATTTGCAAATAAATACTCAAGTTCTGCCATGGCGTTAGGATAACTTTCGAGTATTTCTTGCTGATCATGAGCCCAATGTTGCTGTGTTAGCAATCGTTGGTCTTCCTGTTTGAATTGCGCTATCTGCATTTCTGCTTCATCGCTAGAAAGCCCCATTTCAATCAAGGCTTGCTGTGCCATATTTAACGATGAGGCATAAGTTTCACGCCAAATCTGTGAGATACCCAAGCCATGCAGTAAATGGGCATGATGACGGTCACGAGCGCGGACGAAAAGCATTAAATCTGGGTAGTTTAAACGTAGGTGTCGCGCCAGATTCATACTATCTTCAACATCATCAATCGCAACAATCAATAACTTGCAATATTCGATGCCTGCAGCACGCAGGTTTTCGACTTGAGTAACATCAGCATCAATAAAACGATGTCCGTATTGTTCAATAAAATCAGCATCAGGTTGGTTGCTATCGATCACACTAAAGGGTTTGCCTTGCGCATGTAAAGCACGTGCGATGACTTGTCCAAAACGTCCAAATCCAATAATGAGAATTGGATGTTGTGGAACATCGGCATCAACCACCGCGATTTTACTCTTTTGTAGCATAGGCAAGATTTTTCGATCGAACAGTGTATAGAGCAGCGGGGTGAGCAGCATCGAGCCCAATATAATCAGGAAGGTCGATTCTAATAACGCCGTGCTAAGTAAATTTTCACTTTCTGCCAGCTTGAGCAGAATAAAACTGAACTCACCACTTTGCGCCAAAATGATTGCAAACAGGGTGCTGAGTTTGGCATGGCGTTGTTGGTAATAGCAGATCGCGCCAATCACAGCGGCCTTGATCAAAATCAAGCCAAAAATTGAAGCGAAGATCAGCAGTGGTGTTTGAGTTAAGGGGGTCAATGAAAGGCCTAAGCCAATCGCCAGAAAAAATAAGCCTGTCGCTGCATCTTTAAAGGGTTCGAGAATACGCTCAACTTCAGTTTTAAATTCGGTTTCTGCGAGGAGCAATCCTGCTAAAAATGCAGCAATCAATACATGAATATTGAGAATATCCATGATGAGCATCACAGCAAGCAGCACCAATAAGCTGAGAACAGGGATGAGGTGAATACTGTGTTTACGGGCTAAAAAACAAAATGCAGGTCGAACTAAATAACGGCTGGCGAGGAACAAACCTGAAATGGTGGCAATGATTGCAGCAAAGTAAGCAATACCGTGACGTGTCGAGGCTGTGTCTTCCAATAAGGGAAAGAGTGCAATCAGAATGACGGCAATAAACGCCTGAAACTGTAAAGTCGCAAGTGTTGCTTGCCCTAATTTATGATTGAGCTGTTGTTTTTGTTGTAGCAATTGTTGTGGGAGGATCACCGCAGAGAGTGCTAAAGCAGATCCGATAATCAGACTGAGCAGTACTTGATGAAACAGTAACAAACATGCTCCAACCAGAAAGATGGTGGTGATGAAGTATTGTAAGCCACTGTTTTTTAAGATGCCTCTGCGTTCTGCCCAGAGTTGTAGCGGGCGAAAAGCAAACCCGATAAAGAACATCACCGCAATTGTACCAAAATGCAGCAGTTGGCTGATCAGTTGAGGGTCTTCAATCAAACCAGAAACACTGGAACCAAGCAAAAGCCCTGCAATCAGATAACCCAAAACAGTGGTCGAGGCATAACGTTTTGTCAATGGAACAAAAATTAAAGTCGCAGCCAGTAAAAAAATAATCGGTAGTAGGAAAGACATTGAATGCCTCAATTTTTCTATTTTGTCTAGACTAACTCAAATGAGGTGTCTGTAAAAATATGATCTGCAAAGATGATAGCTGGAAACGTCCTTGGTCATTTGAATCAGCGGACGTTTAGCTTTTAACTAAACTCTTGTGGATCAACATCAATTGAGAGTCTCAGTAGGTGCTGACGCGGTAAATGTACCACTTGTTGCCACCATTGACGTAAATAAAAATGCAGTTTGGCGCGATCAGTCGACAAAATCACCATATGCGCACGATAACGTCCTGCCTTGCGTTCCATCGGTGCGGGAATGGGGCCCCAAATATCCACGGTATCACCCGCCATCGCTCTCAATTGCTGGGCAATATCCGCTAAAAACTGTTGGCTATAGTCACGATCTTTAGATTCAACCCTCACCAATACTGCATAACGATAGGGTGGCAGCTGGGCAACTTTGCGATCAGCCAGCATTTGTTTGGCAACGGTACGATAATCATGCTCAATTAGGGTGGTCAACATCGGGTGATCTGGACGCAGGCTTTGTAAATAGACACTGCCTTTATGCTCGCCACGACCAGAACGGCCGGCGACCTGTACAATCAACTGCGCGGTTCGCTCAGGTGCACGTGGGTCGACACTGAGTAACCCAGCATCAATATCTAAAATCGCAACGAGCGTTACATGCGGGAAATGATGGCCTTTGGCCAGCATTTGTGTACCCAATAAAATACTGGGCTTATTTTGCTGAATCCGATCATAGATCTTTTGCCAACTGCCGACTCGACTGGTACTGTCACGATCGACTCGAATGACTTCATTGTGAGGGAAGAGTTCTTGTAAGTGTTCTTCAAGCTTTGCCGTGCCTGCACCAATGGTTTTTAAGCTTTGTTTTTGGCAGGCAGGACAATGATCAGGCAAGCGATTGATGGTGCCGCAATGATGGCAATGCAAATAATGGTAGGGCTGTGAATGCAAAGTAAAATGCGCATCACAATGTGGGCAGTTGGCTTGCCAACCACAGCTTTCACACATCAGGATCGGCGCATAACCGCGTCGATTTAAAAAGATCAGCACTTGTTCTTTGCGCTCTAAAGTATGTTTGATCTGTTCGATCAGGGTTTGACTCAGACCGTGCTTCTTTTTTGCGACTTTTAAATCCACCACATACATTTTCGGCAGTACCGCCACGCCTGCACGTTGATTGAGTTCAAGTAAATGTAACTTGCCAGACTCCACTAAATGATAACTGTCGATACTCGGTGTTGCAGAGCCAAGGATGACAGGACAGTTCTGCAAATGACCTCGATACAAGGCCACATCACGGGTATGGTAACGGAAACCTTCTTGTTGCTTAAAGGAGAGGTCATGTTCCTCATCCAAGATGATTAAACCCAGCTGCGGCAGTGGGGTATAAATTGCGGAACGTGTACCAATAATAATCGACGCTTTACCGGTTTGCGCATGTTGCCATGCCTGTAAGCGTTTCGAGTCATTTAAGCCTGAGTGCAGTAAGGCCACATCACAATGAAAACGTGATTTAAACCGTGAAACGGTTTGCGGGGTTAAGCCAATCTCAGGCACCAGTACCAGCACTTGTTTGCCTTGTTTTAATACCTCATGCATGACGTGCAGATAGACTTCAGTTTTACCGCTGCCAGTCAAACCATCGAGTAAAAATCCCTGATAGTGATGCTGTGCTTTGAGGATCTGTTGAATCGCTTTTTTCTGATCGTCATTGGGGGTTAATGGTACTTGCGCCAGTTGTACGGGCGTTGGGGTAAAATCATGCGGTTCAAGGCAGCATTCAACCAAGCCCTTTTTCTCCAAGGCTTTTAGGGTTGAGGTTTCTACACCACTTAGATTGAGCACATTTTCAGTGGTGCCATTGGGATGCAGTTTGAGAACCTGATAAGCATCATATTGTTTTTGTGAACGTTTTAATAAGGTATTGGGATCATCATGGGGAATGATCTTCCATAAATGAAACAGAATATCCAAGGCACGCCCTTGTCTTAATAAGGTAGGTAGAGCGCTTTGCATCACTTCACCAATCGGGAATTGGTAATATTGTGCTGACCATGTCAACAAAGTTAAAACTTGTTGGTCTAGAATCGTTTCCTGATCGAGTAATTCTGTGATGGCCTTAAGTTTGAATTGTCCTGTAAATACTTCGTTAGGATCTACTTTTTCAGTAATGATTCCCACGAGATTTTGCCGCCCAAAAGAAATGGCAACGCGTGCACCGATTTGTGCCTGTGCATATTGCTCAGCACTGACTGTATAATCAAAGGTGTCATACACATAGACGGGTATCGCGACTCGAATACGGTAAAGAATAGCGTTAGAATTTTGGCTAGGCATATAGGCTTCATTCATGGGTAAAATGGCATGACTGCATGTCATGGAATTATGCTAAAGTGCGAAGTGTTATGTCGATGAATTTCTTGCGAAACGCTCAGGTTTCACTTCAAACACGGATGCAACGGTAACAACAACTATTTTGGGACAATTAGAACAGAACCATGCCTGCTTATCAATTTACTGCGCTTGATGCCTCTGGAAAGCAACATAAAGGTGTGCTGGAAGGGGATTCTGCACGCCAAATTCGTCAACAGTTACGCGATAAAGCATGGACACCCATTGCGGTCGATGCGGTTGAGCAAAAAGACAAACAACAACAGCGTTCATGGTTTAAAAAAAGCTTTAGTGCCTATGATCTGGCTTTGATGACCCGTCAGCTTTCAGTTTTGGTCGCTGCGGGAATTCCACTTGAAGAAGCACTGCGTGCAGTGAGTAAACAAAGTGAAAAATCACATGTCCAAAACTTATTAATCGCGGTACGGTCCAAGGTTTTGGAGGGGCATTCACTGGCAAAAAGTA
The DNA here is from genome assembly GCF_000367945.1 of Acinetobacter proteolyticus. Classification (GTDB taxonomy): domain Bacteria; phylum Pseudomonadota; class Gammaproteobacteria; order Pseudomonadales; family Moraxellaceae; genus Acinetobacter; species Acinetobacter proteolyticus. The sequence continues at coordinate 2,612,276 of NZ_KB849179.1, read as the reverse complement.
TGCAGCAATCGGGGCGATTTCCTGAACTGTATATTGCAACAGTAGCAGCAGGCGAGCGCTCAGGCCATCTTGATCTGATTCTAGATCAACTGTCCGACTACACCGAGAACCGTTTTGCTATGCAGAAGAAAGTGCAGGGCGCGATGATCTATCCGATTGTACTGATGTTGATGTCTTTCGGGATTGTGATGGGCTTGATGACCTATGTCGTGCCTGAAATTGTCAAAACCTTTGAACAAAGTAAAGAAGCCTTGCCTTGGATCACGGTTGCCTTGATGAAAGCCAGTGCCTTTATTCGGCATACTTGGATTGGCATGTTAATCCTTGCATTAATTGCCATTATTGTATTTACCCGTTTTTTAAGAACCAATGCGGGACATTATGCATTTGACCGATTAACACTCAGATTGCCACTATTTGGTAAACTTTCGCGTGGTATAAATGCGGCACGTTTTGCCAGTACCTTATCGATTCTGACCCGTTCAGGTGTGCCTTTGGTTGAAGCCTTACGCATTGGGGCGGAAGTCAGTAATAACTGGGTAATTCGTGATGCGATTGAAGTGGCGATGGAGCGTGTAACAGAAGGTGGTAATTTGGCAACACAGTTGGAGCGTTGCGGTTATTTCCCCCCAATGATGGTACAAATGATTCGAAGTGGTGAAGCGTCTGGTGAACTGGACCGGATGTTAGATCGGGCATCGACCATGCAAGATCGTGAGGTGACCACCTTTATTTCCACGTTACTGGCGTTACTCGAACCCTTGATGCTGATTTTTATGGCAGCAATTGTCTTGGTAATTGTGATTGCGGTAATGTTGCCAATTATTAATATGAACAATATGATCTAATGAGTGACATGTAAGAGATGAATATGAATAAACACAATGTTGAACAAAGCTTGAATCCTGCCACTCGAAGCATGGCTTCTCGTCTTGCGACCCGACCGAGCGTTGCTCGCTTTAATCGGGTCTCAGGATTTACGCTCATTGAAGTGATGGTTGTTATTGTAATTCTTGGTGTTTTGGCAGCACTGATCGTTCCGAACGTGATGGGCCGTGGTGAAAAGGCCAAAGTCGATACCACCAGTATTACTTTAAAAGGTGTTGCGGGTGCTTTGGATCAATATAAGCTAGACAATGGTCGTTACCCATCAATGCAAGATGGTGGTCTAGATGCGTTGGTGAATCAACCTGCTTCTGCAAAGAACTGGTTACCGGGTGGTTATGTCAAAGGCGGCTATCCAAAAGACAGTTGGGAAAATGATTTACAGTATGTAATCCCAGGTCGTGAAGGTCGTGCATTTGATTTATATTCGTTTGGCGCGGATGGTAAAGAAGGTGGCGAAGGCAATGATGCGGATATTTATTATCAGCCATAATGCTTGAATAAAATATCACTTCACTTTTGAATTAAATAAATCTAGAGTGAAGTGATAATGTTTCTTAATTAGAAATAATAAACTAAAATTTTGAAAAATATAAAATAAATAAAATATTGAATATGTGAGAGTTATAATAAGAATTATTCCCATATTTAATAGTTACAAGAAAAAGAGATTATGCAGAAAAATAGACTATTTCTTTAGATCAAAGATTTGCATAATAAATTTAAGCCATTGAAAAATAAGATGTGGAGAAATCAGATGAAAGCATTCTTTATGTTGGATGAACTGAATCAGTTTCATTGGGCAATGCTTAAATCTGTATTGCTCATTTTAAGTTTATTACCTTTTAGTGAAGGGGCTTTAACATTGTGGCAAGCTTCGGAAGGAAGTAGTCAAATCATAATCGGATTTTTTGCACTGAGTATGTTGAGTGCATGGTTTGTATTGTGCTTTTTAAGTGCCCTAAAAACCAGTGTTTGGGATAACCATGAGCTGATTTCTAAATATGAGCAGCTTGTATTTAAAGCCTATCGATATATTCCGATGCTGTTTTTATCAAGTCTTGTGGCGTATTTATCGGTGCAGTTGTCGATTAATTTCTAAGCAGAAGATGTTCAAAAAAACGTAGACCCAAGATCTACGTTTTTTATGGTCTAAATTTAAGCTGGTCGAACCAAGAGCATTGTCATTTTACGCACGATAGGTAACACCAAGAGCAGCACAGGAAATGCGATCAGCCAAGAAATTCCCCATGCTGACATCCACGTTGTAAAAGAGAACTGCTCAAAACCCATACTTCTGAGCGTACTAATACAAGACACAATAAAAGTCATAATAATGGACAAGAAGAACGGTAAAACAATGGATGCGTAACGATTAGGAATTTTTTGAAAATTAAAAGAAGAAGATTTTGAACGCTGCATTTTTTACTCCGTAAACCAACAAACGCCAGTGCCTTATCCAAGATAAAAAATATCTTGATCAAATAGCTCCAAGCCTTGTTGGAGATATGTTGGCACGTTGATTGACGTAAACGTTTACGGCTTTATGATCAGCAAAATTAATTTAGCATGAAGTTGCTCAATTGAAAATAAAAATAAGCGTATTTATTGAGTTGGATAGATTCGCTATGCTGCAACTGGGCTTAAAAGAGAGAAAAGGAAAAAGTATGCAACAGATCGAATGGAATGACTTTACTAAGGTTGAATTACGCGTGGGTAGAATCATTCAAGCGGAAGTGTTTCAACAAGCACGAAAACCCGCTTATATTTTGCAGGTGGATTTTGGTGAAGAGCTGGGGATCAGAAAATCCAGTGCGCAAATTACCAAGCTGTATCAGCCTGAGAGTTTGATTGGAAAATTGGTGGTTGCTGTGGTGAATTTTCCGAAAAAGCAGATTGGACCGATTCAATCAGAGTGCTTGGTGACAGGTTTTCATAATGCAGACGGGGATGTCGCACTTTGTGTCCCAGAGTTTGATGTTCCTCTGGGCACAAAGTTACTGTAATTTATCGACGTGATTTGAAGCTAATATCAACTTTACGTGGACGATAGATCCAGCCTACGATTAATAAAAGCAATGAGAAAATCAAGATTGGGTAATCGCTTAGGCGGTTATACAGCGTTTGCCCTTGCATAGCAGGTAATTCGCCACGTAACACGGCTTCTTGATCCATTGGCGCCTGTTTAACAATATGACCATGCTGATCAATAAATGCAGTCACACCGGTATTGGTGGCACGAATAAACCAACGACCATTCTCTTTGGCACGCATCTGTACCATTTGCAGATGTTGCCAAGGTCCAGCCGTCCCCGTGAACCATGCATCATTCGACACGGTGATTAAGAAGTCACTATTAGCGGCATTACGACGGGTGAGGTTGGGATAGGCCACTTCATAGCAAATTGCGGCTGCCAGTGCATGACCTTTTACAGTCAGCGGTTTTTGATTGGCTTCACCGCGTGAAAAACCACTCATGCTGACATCGTTCTGCATCGCAGGAAGTACCCATTTCAGCATGCCTGACAATGGAATATATTCACCAAATGGGACTAAACGTTGTTTCTTATACAGGCCAAAGGAGTCGCTACCCGATGCCATAATGCTGTTGTAATACAACGGTTCACCCACTTGTTGGGATTTGGCTAGATCCCAATAAGGAATTCCAGTGACCCAAGCAGTATCGGTTTTCTTCGCTTGCGCCGTCATCGCATCCAAAAACTCTTGAATATCAGTCTGGAACATTGGAATCGATGATTCAGGCCAAACGATGAGATCACGGCCCCATTCTGCGCGCGTCAGGGTGGCATAGATTTCCAAGGTTTTAATTTGATATTCGGTCAGCCATTTCAGATCTTGTGGAATATTGCCTTGAATCAGTGAAACACTCAGCGGCTTCGCTGCTTTAGGCTGCACAAATTGAATAAAACCAGCGCCCCAAGCACCGAATACGAGGAGTGCAGAAGGAATGGCCCAGAACCAACGGCGATTTAAAATCTCAACCAAGGCACAGGCCAATACAATTACGACAAAAGAAACGGCATAGACCCCGAATAGCGGGGCATAGCCATCGAGTAAGCGTTCAGTGAAGGCATAACCTGCAAATAACCACGGGAAACCGGTAAAGACCCAAGTTTTGGCCCATTCAAATAATACCCAGAGTGGCGCGAAAGTCAGCGGTGTTTCCGGGAAGAAGCGACGATATAACCACGTTTGAAATGCGGTAAATAAGCCCATTGCGGCTGCCATAAAGACAATCATCAAAATGCTTAGAAAGGCATTGGTATCGCCATAGGTATGGATTGAGGTATACAGCCAGAACGCGCCGACAAACCATAAACCAAAACCATAGGCCCAACCGAGCGCAAAAGCTTGGCGTGGACTACGTTGACGTAATACCGCATACAATAGTGCAGGCGACAGAATCGCAAGCCACCAAAAGTAATAAGGGGCTAAAGCCAAACTAAAGATTGCACCTGAAATCAGTGCAATTAATAGGGGAAAAATAAAAGGAAGCTGAGTGTGTGCTTGAGATGGATTTAACAGCTTCTCAAAATAGGTTCTCATTGACGGACAGCTCGAATCAGATGAATAGTGCGTGCATCTGCTTCAATAATGGTAAATTGCCAATCGCCAAGCTCAATGGTTTGACCTTGTAAATCGCTCACTAAACCAATCTCTTGCAGCAGTAAACCGCCCATAGTTTCAACTTCATCGTCAGAAAAATCTGCATCTAAAATAGTGTTGAAGTGTTCGATTGGTGTAAGTGCCTGCACAATCCAGGTATTGGCTGTGGTCGGGTCATTGTCTGGGACGATATACAGCGCTTCTTCATCTGCAATATCGTGCTCATCTTCAATTTCACCGACAATCTCTTCGAGAATATCTTCGAGGGTAACCAAACCCGAGGTTGAACCATATTCATCAATCACGATGGCAATATGGGTCTGGGTATTTTTTAACATGCGGAGTACTTGGTCTGAACGTGCACTTTCAGGCACGAAGACAGGCTGACGCATCAATGAACGAATATCGACTTTGACATTGCGCTCGGTTAAAAATGGCAAAAGATCTTTCGCTAATAAGATACCCACCACATTGTCACTTTGATCTGCTGAAAACACAGGGAAGCGTGAATGTGCAGAATCAATCAGTACATGCAGAATATCAAGTAATTGATCGTCTTCCTGTAAGCTGATAATCGCTGTACGCGGTGTCATGACTTCTCGAATCTTGGTTGCTGGCAGATCGAGAACACCCTCAAGCATAGCAACAGTATCTGGCTCTAAAAAGCGACGTGAGTCTTGAACTAACTTGAGTAATTCATCGCGGGTTTCAGGTGCGGTGCCTAACCATTTTCTTAAGCCACGCATGCCCCACGACGGACTGGATTCCTCGACCATGATCTTTCCTAAAGACTCTCTATATCAATTAGATGATTTTCATCATACCGAAGATAAAGCCGATATGCATCAATAAAACGATGTAAAAAACGTACAGTTTTTCAAAACACTGTTGATGATTTTTATATGAGCGGTTTATGCTAAAATGTGAATCTTCGAATATTTGAGTTTTATGATGTCTGAACAACCAAAACTTCCTGCTGTTCAAATCAATACGCGAGGTTTACGTTGCCCCGAACCTGTGATGATGTTGCACCAAGCTATTCGCAAAGCCAAGTCTGGCGATGTGGTTGAGGTACTTGCTACAGATCCGTCAACCTCATGGGATATTCCAAAGTTTTGTATGCATCTCGGACACGAATTGGTATTAAAAGAAGAAAGTCTGGATGAAAACAGTAATACTGAATACCGCTATCTGGTGCAGAAGGGTTAAGTGTCATTTCAGCCAAATAAAACGAAAGCATAAAAAATCCGAGTCTAAACTCGGATTTTTTTATTTTGAATTACATATTCGGATAGTTCGGACCACCGCCGCCTTCAGGCGTTACCCACGTAATGTTTTGTGATGGGTCTTTGATATCACAAGTCTTACAGTGGACACAGTTGGCTGCGTTGATCTGGAAGCGTTTAGAACCGTCATCATTTTCCATGATTTCGTAAACCCCTGCAGGGCAGTAGCGTTGAGCTGGCTCATCCCATTTCGGTAAGTTAACGTTCACTGGAATTGAAGGATCAGTTAACTTCAAGTGTGCTGGTTGGTTTTCTTCATGTACGGTATTTGAGATAAAGACTGAAGATAAACGGTCAAAAGTCAACTTGCCATCTGGTTTTGGATAGTTTGGCTTAAACGTAGAAGCATCTACAGTTTTAAGCACTGCAAAGTCTTGTTTAAGATCATGCAAAGTGAATGGCACTTTAAAGATGTTTTGATCGATAAAGTTAAATGCACCACCAATCCATTGACCAAACTTATGCATCGCTGGACCAAAATTGCGTGAGCTATATAACTCTTCTTTTAACCAAGAATTGTTATATTTATCTGTGTAAGCAGTTAATTCTTTATCAAAGTGGTCTTCACCTTCAAGTACACGTGCAATCGCAAGATCACCGCCTTTGGCCACACCCGCCGCAATCGCTTCAAATACTGCTTCACCACACAACATGCCTGATTTCATTGCAGTGTGTGAGCCTTTGATTTTTGAGAAGTTCAAGAAACCAGCATCATCACCAATTAAGCAACCGCCTGGGAAAGTGAGTTTAGGCAATGCATTGAAGCCGCCTTTCACCACAGCACGTGCGCCGTAAGAAATACGTTTGCCGCCTTCAAGGAATTGTTTGATGGTTGGGTGTGTTTTCCAACGTTGCATTTCCATGAATGGATACATGTGCGGATTTTCATACGATAAATCCACGATCATGCCCATGGTGACTTGGTTATTTTCTGCGTGATATAACCACCAGCCACCAGTAGAACCTGTTTCAGACAAAGGCCAACCTGCGCCATGCATCACTAAACCTGGTTTGTGTTTTGCAGGATCGATTTCCCAAAGTTCTTTAATCCCGATCCCGTAATGTTGTGGATCAGCATCTTTGTCGAGATTGAATTTTGCAATCAAGCGCTTACCAAGGTGACCACGGCAGCCTTCAGCGAATAAGGTATATTTGGCATGTAGCTCATAGCCAGGCGTGAAGTTATGCGTTGGCTCACCATTTTTGCCAATCCCCATATCACCTGTTTGAATGCCTTTGACTGTACCATCTTCATGATAAAGCACTTCAGCAGCAGCAAAGCCTGGGAAGATTGAAACTTCAAGTTCTTCCGCTTTTTGACCTAACCAACGAACCACATTACCAAGGGAAACCACATAGTTTCCATCGTTGTGCATTGATTTCGGTACCATCCAATGCGGCATTTTTTGTGCTTTGCTATCAGATAATAAGAAATATGTTTCGTCGCCCGTTACAGGGACATTGAGAGGTGCACCTTCTTCTTTCCAGTTCGGAAATAATTCATTGATGGCACGTGGTTCAAGTACAGCACCAGAAAGGATATGCGCACCTACTTCAGAGCCTTTTTCAACAACACAAACAGAAAGATCAGGCAGGTTGTTTTCAATCGCTAATTGACGAATTTTAATCGCAGCAGACAAACCCGAAGGTCCTGCGCCTACGATCACTACGTCAAACTCCATCGCTTCACGTTCGATGTGTTCCATGTAGGACTCCTCATATTTTTAGGGGTGGCAACCGTAATATTGCGATTCGGTGCTGCCATGAGTGTTCTGAATTGCCAAACACAAATGATAGTATTGTGCTTGCAAACGTTTGGGATAGTATAGTTTTAATCCTTGATCTCGCCAATTGGCTGAGTGGTCATATTTTCTCGTCAGCAAGGCATAAACTATGATAAATGAAAATGATTCTCCACCAAGCTCTTTACAAAATAAGGGAAAAATCGTGTTTTCTGATGATAAAAACTTAATGGACATTGCACAATACATAAAAGATGTACAGCAAAGTCACAAAAGGTCAATTCCCCCTTTAGAGCAATGGCACCCAAAGCATTGCGGCAAAATGGATCTACGTGTAAAAGCCAATGGCGAATGGTGGCACGAAGGTCAATTGGTCAAACGCCAAGCGCTTCTGGACCTGTTTACCAAGGTGCTCTGGAAAGAGGATGGCAAATTCTACCTCAAAACCCCTGTTGAACAGATCGAAATCGAGGTTGAAGATGAGCCTTTATTGATCAATCAGGTTGATCAGGTCGAGATTGAAGGGAATACCTATTTGCAACTGACCACGAGCAATCAGGATGTGGTGATTGTCGATGAAGCGCATCCAATTTTTATGCGTGAATATCAGGGTGAGTTAAGGCCCTATGTACATGTGCGATTCGGCATCAATGCCTTGATCCAGCGGCAAAGTTTTTATCATCTTGTCAACTACGGCAGTTTGTCTGAAACTGCACAAGGCGAGACGGTTTTAACACTAAAAAGTGGTGATTTGGTCTTGCATTTGAGCACCTGAGGTTTAAGCTTAAACCAGTGAATAACCGAATACCCGTGCGTATATGACTGCCGTTCAAACCATGCCTCTTTTACTCAATCCTATGCCACATGCATCAGCAGATGCACCGATTGGCGTTTTTGATTCAGGCATCGGCGGATTGTCCGTGGCACAGGAGATTGCCCGACATTTACCCAATGAACGCATTCTGTATTATGCCGATACCGCACATGTACCTTATGGCGCGCGTTCCGATCAGGAAATCCGCCAACTTACAGCACAAGCGATAGAATGGCTGTATCGTCAAGGCTGTAAAATTGCAGTGGTTGCCTGTAATACCGCTTCAGCATTTAGTCTGGACTATTTGCGTGATCATTATGGTGAGCGTTTTCCGATTGTGGGTTTAGTCCCAGCCTTAAAACCTGCAGTGATTCAAACACAGTCTAAAGTTGTAGCGGTATTGGCGACGCCAGCAACCTTTCGTGGACAGCTGATTAAAGATGTGATGGCAAACTTTGCCCAGCCAGCAGGGGTTAAAGTCCTGACGGTAACCAATCTGGAATTGGTGCCTTTTGTTGAGGCTGGACAACAGATGAGTCCTGCTTGTTTGACAGTGTTGCAGCAGATTTTGCAGCCAGTGGTGCAACAAGGTGCCGACTTTTTAGTCTTGGGTTGTACTCATTATCCATTCTTAAAAGAGGCGATTCGTCAGATTTTTGATGAAAAGTTAAAATTAATTGATTCTGGACAAGCAGTTGCGCGACAAACTGCGTATATTTTAATTAAAAATGGGTTATTATGTGACAAATTGCGTCATAATATTACACGGATTGAATGTTATGTCAGTGGGAACAATGCTGTAGCGCTGCAAGCAGTTTTACAACATCTGATCCCTGAACAATTTACATGGAAGATTAAAAATCTGGACGATATTAGGGTGGAAAATCACTAAATCGTGCCATTTTTATAGATTTTATTGGGGTTAGCTGTTAATAAAAATCAAGATGCATACTTGATATTATTGATAAATGAATTGGGGCTTCGCCTATGCAAGATACTCGTTATCAAGTCTTTATTTCCACCTCTGGCAATGAAATGCAACCAGAGCGAGCGGTTTTGGCACAAACTTTAGTGGGCATGGGGTTTCTGTCGTGGGGACTGGAACAACGTACGCCCTTAAGTACCTCGATTGCCCGTCGTCAGATTGATGATTGTGACTATGTGGTGATTCTATTAGGTAGCCAGTATGGTGAGCAGTCGGTTTCAGGTGTGGGCTATATGCATCTGGAATACATTTATGCGATGACTAAACAGAAGCCTGTCATCGTGTTTATGCATGAAGATCCCGAATCACGTGATGCAAAACTACATGACCATAAATCTGAATTAAAAGAAAAATTTAAAGAGTTTAGAAAGCAGCTTCAACATGAGGTCGATCAAGTCTTTTGTTATCGTACTTTAAGAGATTTAGAACTTGCTGTTCGCTCCAGTATGCCGCAAATGTTAGAACGTTACCCTGTCGTGGGGTGGGTTCGTCCACAAAATACGCAGGTATTACGGGATGAAATTGATGCATTGCGTGCCAAAGTCAAACAACTGGAAACAGAGCTGGGCAACCGTGAAGCAGATCCGCTGACCAATGTCCCTAAAGTCTCAATGCATGAACTGTATTCTTTTGAATATCGAATGCATGCTTATCAGGATGGTAATTTCAAAGAAGTTAAGCCACATCGTAAAATGACATGGGCTCAATTATTGAATGTCTTGGGCTCGGCTTTTGTTATTCCAACACCAGAAGAATATTTTTCTAAACGCATGAATGAATATTTAAATGAAACGGGTCTGGAAGATGCGCGCAAGGAGATGCCCAGGACACATGCGGTTTCTCGTGCTCAAGTCAATATTCGGGCGTTGCATGAGATTAAATTGCAGATGCGTCAAAACGAATGGATTATGCCAACGGGACGCGATGATCGTCAGCGTATGCTGTGGCAATTGACGGCAAAAGGGCAGAAATTGCTAGAAAGTAATGTGCTAGACAGTAATCGGGTTTTTCAGTTTAAGACAATGCATTAATCCAATTTAGAAAAAAACGCTAAAACTGCTAAAGTAATTGAATGAATTCAATGAAAAGCGGATGCGGTCCATGTTATTGACACAAAAACCTAAAGTGACAGTGGTTCTGGCAAATTTAGGCACGCCCGATGAAGCCTCTGTGCCTGCTGTACGACGTTTTCTAAAGCAATTTTTATCTGATACCCGTGTGATTGAGATTCCCAAACTGCTTTGGTGGATCATCCTGCATCTATTTGTGCTGACCTTTCGCCCGAAACGTGTGGCTGAAGCTTATGCATCGGTTTGGTCAAATGACTCGCCAATGCGTGAAATTGTTCTAGAACAAACACTGCTGATTAAACAGCGGTTACAAGAAGAAAATCATCAGTTTGAGCTTACGGTTGTTCCTGCCATGACCTATGGGCAACCTAGCATCTATACCGTGCTGGATCAGTTGGCAGAAAATCCACAAGAACATGTGATTCTATTACCGTTATTTCCACAGTATTCTGCGACCTCAACCGCACCGTTGTATGATGCATTCGCCAAGTGGATTCCCCAGCAACGCCATTTGCCTGGCATTACCTTGATTAAAGATTATTATCAGCATCCGATGTTCATTCAGGCCTTGGCTGACAGCGTATTAAATTACCAATTGCAGCATGGAAAACCTGAAAAATTACTCATGTCGTTCCACGGCATTCCTCAGCCTTATGCAGATAAAGGTGATCCTTATGCCGATCGTTGTCGAATGACCGCGCGTCTAGTTGCGGAGGCTTTGCATCTGCAAGAGCATGAATGGGCGATTAGCTTCCAGTCAAGATTTGGCAAGCAAGAGTGGGTCAAGCCCTACACTGACCAATTATTGCAACAATGGGGTGAGCAAAATGTACAGTCCGTACAGGTGATTAGTCCTGCATTTTCAGCCGATTGTCTGGAAACACTAGAAGAGTTGGCGATGCAGAATAAAGAAATTTTCCAGCATGCGGGCGGTGGAGCATATGCCTATATTCCTGCCTTAAATGCAGATCAGGCACATATAGATTTGCTTGCAAGTCTGGTTCAAGCTAATCTTGACGCACTGACCCATACCTTAGCCCATCGTTAAATCGACGCTTTTTTTCGCCAGAGGTTTCTATGCTGCAAGTCAAAATTGTTCCCGTTACTGCGTTTGCCCAAAACTGTTCCATTCTTTGGGATAGCGAGAGCAAAGAAGCGATTTTGATTGATGCGGGCGGTGATGCTGCGGTATTGAAAAAAGAAGTAGAGGCCTTGGGTCTCAAGGTCAAGGAGCTATGGTTAACCCATGGTCATCTGGATCATGCTGGTGCCGTGGGTGAGTTGGCTGACACATGGAAAATCCCCGTGATTGGCCCACATAAAGAAGACCAGTTCTGGTTGGATATGATTCAGGAAGTCTCGGCGCGTTATGGCTTTCCAATTCCACAGCCTGTCAAAGTCGATCAGTGGCTCGAAGGTGGTGAAGTATTAAAATTGGGTGAGGATGAATTTGAGGTGCGTTTCGCGCCAGGCCATACCCCAGGACATGTGATGTTCTATAACGCCAAGCATGGTTTGTTATGGACAGGTGATGTGCTGTTTAAAGGTTCGATTGGTCGTACTGACTTTCCGAAAGGCAATCACCAACAGCTGTTAGATTCGATTCAGCGTGAATGCTTTAGCCTGCCAGATGAAACGCAATTTATCTCAGGGCATGGGCCTATGAGCACCATCGGCTATGAAAAGCAGTTCAATCCTTTTGTGGCAAGCAAAGCGGGTTAACCACGACATCTTCAACGAAGAAGATGATTAATCTTCATAATCATCTTCATGGCGTTTCAGGTCAGCTTGTGGCGCATCTTGTGTTGGCAGTTTGTACTCATCACTCGCCCAAGCACCGAGATCAATCAATTTACAGCGTTCTGAGCAGAAGGGACGAAATGCATTAGCTTCCCAAGTACTGGCTTCACCGCAACGCGGGCAGGGGAATGTACGTGGCATAGAAAATTCCTAAAACAAAAACTAAATAGATTAGGCAAAAGTAAGGTGAGTTGTTAGACTTATGCCGATTTCTAGATAGTTTGATGAGATTATGTCGATTCGTCAATTTCAAGCACAACGTATGCAAGCCCCTCGTGATTTTATTGCCATTCCCAATACGCCGATCTGCGTAGAAATTGGGGCAGGAAAAGGCAAGCACGCCTTGTTGTTTACGGGGCAAAATCCGCACACCACGTTGTATGCAATTGAGCGAACCAAAGAAAAATTTTTGGCGATGCAGAAGCAGCACCAATTAGAGCCGCGCGAGCATTTACATCCGATTCATGCTGATGCATTGCCGTGGGTGGTGCATGCTTTGTTCCCTGCGCAAGTGCAACAGTTTTTTATTCTCTATCCAAATCCAGAACCGCATAACCCGGCACAGCGCTGGCTGAATATGCCATTCTTCGAGTTTCTACTGTCTCGCCTTCAACCGAATGGTACGATTACACTAGCAAGCAATATTCCTGAATATATCGATGAAGCAGAACAGCAATTAATAGCCCTGTGGAAACTGCCCTTCGAAAAGCAAAAAATTGCAGCAGATTCTGCCCGAACACATTTTGAAATTAAATATTTAGAGCGCGGTGAGTTGTGCCAACAGTTGATCATCCGTAAACCAGAAGGTTATGTAACGCGCTTTGATGACTTCGCCCCTTTACAAGGTCAAAAAGCGCAAGAGCAATCTGATGTCTAAGCGTGTTGCGATTATTGGTGCTGGTCCAGCGGGCTTGATGGCTGCTGAAGTATTGAGCCAATACGACTATAAAATTGATGTATTTGAGCAGAAACCTTCGGCAGCACGTAAGTTCTTAATGGCGGGTAAAACAGGACTCAATATTTCGCATGCTGAGCCTGTCGAGTACTTTATCCAGCGTTATGATCAACCTGAATGGTTAGGCCCATGGGTCAGGCAATGGGATGCACAGTGGATTCAGAGCTGGATGCAAGGTCTGGGTATTGAGTCCTATGTTGGAAGTTCTGGTCGGGTTTTCCCGATTGAAATGAAAGCTGCACCCTTACTTCGTGCTTGGTTAAAACGATTAATGGCGGATGGTGTACGTTTTCATTACCGTCATCGTTGTGTGGATGTATCCAATAATCAACTCACGATAGAAAACCAAACTCAGCGTTTTAACGCAAACTATGACGCGATTATTTTGGCTTGTGGCGCAGTATCATGGTCGCAGTTAGGCAGTGATGGTGCGTGGCAGCAATGGCTGGCTTCAAGCGAGATTGAGCCTTTCCAAGCCAGTAATGCAGGTGTGCTCAAAACATGGTCGCCGTTTATGCAGGCGTGTTTTGGTCAGCCACTGAAGCGTGTCAATGCATGGGTACATCCCGAACAGCAAAGTCATGGCGATATCATCATTACTCACTACGGCTTAGAAAGTGGCGTGATTTATAAACTCGGTCGTGATTTAAGAGCACAACTGTCGCAACAGGAGAATTTACACTTACATCTAGACTTATTGCCAGATGTCAGTCTTGATCAATTAGAAAAGAAGCTACAGGGCAATAAAAAGCAGTCCTTGGCCAATCTCTGGCGTAAAGCAGGTTTGGACAATGTCAAAATTAATCTGCTGCGGGAAGTCGTCGAAAAAAGCTTATGGTCAGATGCCAAGCAAATGGCACAGCAAATCAAACAGCTCCAAATCTCCTTAGAGGGCTTCCGTCCAATCGAAGAGGCGATTAGCTGTGCAGGCGGGGTAAAGCAAAGCGCTGTATCACCACAATTGCAATTGCAGTCCAATCCCTACATCTTTTGTTGTGGTGAAATGTTGGACTGGGATGCACCAACAGGGGGATATTTACTGACAGCTTGTTTTGCGACGGGGCGTGCAGCGGGAGAAGGCGTGCATCAACGCTTAGAGCACAGTCCTATAAGATAATGTTTTCAAAAGAATTGACTTAAATTTATATATTTTTCATGTTCTAAATCACTCGATTTCCATCTCTTGGCGAGTTTCTTGCACTGTTGATATTTATCTTGTTATTGATGAATGTTCAATGTGGCAGAAGTTCAAGTCCAGTCTATTTCTTCAAGTTATTTTTGCTTTAATACTCGGCATTATTATTGGTATTAGCTTTCACGATTTTTCTTTAGCGTTAAAACCATTAGGAGATGGCTTTATTGCGTTGATCAAGATGTTGATTGCGCCTATTGTTTTCTGTGTGGTTGTTCTGGGAATCTATGGTGCAAATGACATTAAAAAAATGGGAAAAGTGGGCGCAAAAACCATTTTATATTTTGAAGTGGTCACTAGTATTGCACTGATTTTGGGGATTGTGGTTGCCTATGTATTCAAACCGGGTGTTGGGATGAATATAGATATTACTCAACTAGATGCTAAGGACCTCAATGTTTATACCGAACGTGCACATAGTCTCGGTTCAGGATCAGATTTCTTACTCCACCTTATTCCTAAAACATTTGTAGATGCTTTTGCCCGTGGCGATATTTTACAAGTTTTATTGATTGCAATTTTGTTTGGTGTCGCATTATTACTGATTCCAAAACATTTTGCTGAGCTGATTTGCAAGGCAATCGAAGCATTCTCTGAAGTGTTCTTTAAAATGATGGCTTTGATTATTCGTCTAGCTCCAATCGGTGTTTTTGGGTCAGTCGCCTACACCACCGCAAAATTTGGAGTAGATTCACTGATGCAACTGGGCTATTTAGTCTTACTATTTTATGTGACTTGTATTCTATTTGTGCTGATTGTTTTAGGTGGAATCCTTAAAATTTCAGGTTTGAATATATTCAAATTTCTAAATTATTTTAAAGCAGAACTGTCCATTGTATTGGGAACAGCATCTTCTGATTCTGTGCTGCCACAGATTATGAAAAAGTTGAAAAATTTAGGGATCAAGGAATCAACCGTAGGTTTGGTCATTCCGACAGGTTATTCTTTTAATCTCGATGGATTTTCTATTTATTTAACGCTTGGAGTAATATTTATTGCGCAAGCCTGCAATATTGATTTATCCATGCATGATCTCCTGGCAATTTTATTGGTTTCTTTAGTGACTTCTAAAGGTGCGCACGGTATTCCGGGTTCAGCCCTCGTTATTTTGGCGGCAACTTTATCCGTCATTCCGAGTCTTCCAACCATTGGCTTGGTTTTGTTGTTATCCGTGGATTGGTTTATTGGAATTGTACGTGCGTGTACCAACTTGATTGGAAATTGTGTGGCAACGATTGCGATTGCACATTGGGAAAAAGATATTGATCATGCACGTGCCCAAGAGGTATTAAACCAAAAAGTTTAGCTGTTGATTATTGCAAAGGATTGTCCGAGTAAATTGGCATATTCTGAATAAATACCATTTGTAATTTGCATGGGAATGAGATCTAGCCTATATTTTTAGTGGAAAAATCATCAAAGGAATGTGCAATGTCTCAGATCTCGCCTATATATCGTGGCAGTTGTTTATGTGATGGGATTCATTATGAGATTCATGGTGTAATTGGTGAGATCATACAATGCCATTGTCAGCGCTGTCGCAAAGCCAATGGCACGGCTTATGCAACCAATGCACCGATTAGCAGTTCAGCTTTTAAAATCGTACAAGGTGAAGAACTGGTTAAAAAGTTTGCTGCATCGGGCGTGTATCGCTGGTTCTGTGGAGAATGTGGCTCTCCACTGATCAGTTCGCGCGATGCACAGCCTGAGCTTTATCGATTAAGAATCGGGACTCTGGATACACCTTTGCAGCAAAAACCGAGCATGCATATTTTTGCGGCTTCCAAAGCAGAGTGGGACTGTATTGCCGATGATTTACCGCAATATGCTGAACGTCCCTAAATTGGACCTGTTGTTATCATGATTTTTGAAACGTCTGATTTAGATGCCAATGAAATCTATCGCTTGTTGGTTGGGGGAATTACCCCTCGACCGATTGCGTGGATCAGTACCCTGTCGGCGGATGGGGTTGCCAATATTGCCCCGTATTCCTTCTTTAATGTCGCCAGCTGTAATCCACCTATTCTGTGGTATTCACAAGTGAATCCAAGAAATGGTCAGGATAAAGACACTATCAGAAATTTAATTGCGACCAAAGAATGTGTGGTGCATATTGCCAATACGGCTTTATTGGAAAAGATGAATTTATCCTGTGCTTTATTGCCCCCAGAGCAAAGTGAATTTGAGTTTGCTGAGATTGAGTCTGAACCCAGTCATGCGGTTGCAGCGTTAGCGGTAAAGCATGCGCCTGTGCGTTATGAATGCCAGTTAAGGGAAATCATTCAACTGAGTACGCTTCCATTAGGTGGAACAGTAGCTTTGTTAGATGTGAAATCGATTTATGTTGATGATCGACTCTGGGATGGGCAGATGATTGATCAGCAGCAACTTCAGAGTGTCGGCAAAATGGGTGGAGATTTTTATAGTTTAACGACAGCTTTGCGAAAATTGTCGCGCCCTTGAATCCTAAAACATTAAAGAAAAAAGGAGGTATTAAGCCTCCTTTTTATTTTGCAATAATCTCTTTAGCTAAAGACTTAATCATGAAGTTGTCTGATTTGTGATGTGGCAACGCGTGAGTCCCAGTGACGCATGATTTCTGTTACTGCTGCATCTAAAACAGCACCAGAAACTCCATCACGGGCTTGTACGGATATGCCAAGTAAAAAGCTATATATGCTAGTCGCATAAGCATCGATATTCGTATCAGCCGTTAATTCACCTGTTTCCACAGCACGTTGAACGCATTGTGTAAATCTATCGCGAGTTGTTAGGCGATGCTGGGTTAAGAATTGTTGAATGTGGAGATTTTCGGGGGAACAGGTCGCCGTTGAAAGAACCAATAAACAGCCTTTTGGATGACTGAATTCAGTTTGCATTTTCACGGATTGGCGCAGAGTTCGTTCAATCGCTTCTCTTGGGGTAAGACTTTCATCCCAGAGACTGTTCGTGACCTGACCATGCGTTGCGATGTAATACTCAATGACTTCTCGGAATAATTCTTCTTTGGAACCAAAAGCAGCATAGAAGCTAGGAGCACTGATACCATTGCCAATATTAGCTTTGAGCAGGGCCAAGGATGTCGAGTCATATCCGTATTGCCAAAATAGATGCATGGCCTGCTGAATTGCTTGATCACGTTCAAAGGTCCTAGGTCGGCCCATTTGTGCCATTTGGAACTCCTCTATTTAATGAGATATATACTAGTCGATACAAAAGTCGTTGACAATCAGAAATACTAAGCCTACATTTATATCGATCGATACATATATTGGTGCTGATTAAGACTTACTAACGATCATTATTGCTTCAGCCCATTAAGTAGGCTTAGCAGAGAGTTGGAACAGCACTGAATTTCTGATTATGTTTTAAAATAGGGATTTTTATAATGAATACACTTACAGGTAGGGTTGCTCTCGTGACTGGCGGAAGTCGAGGTATTGGTGCGGCCATTGCTCGTATGCTTGCGAAACACGGTGCAGATGTGGCGATTACGTATAGTCGTTCGAAGCAACAAGCTGAGGCTGTCGCTACAGAAATTCGTGCCTTGGGTCGACGTGCAGAAGTTATTGCTGCTGATGCGGTTGATGCCATTCAGGTAATCACTGCGGTAGACACTACGGTCGACCGACTTGGACAACTGGATATTTTAGTCAATAATGCGGGTAATTTTTTGACTGGACGAATTGATCAACTCACATTAGACGATTATGACCACACCATGTCTGTCAATTTACGTGCAGTGTTTGCTGCGACCATGCAGGCAAGCAAGTATTTGCCTGATGATGGACGTATTATTTCGATTGGCAGCTGTCTTGCATCAAGAACAAGTCGTGATGGGATCAGTTTATATGCAACCAGCAAAGCTGCCTTGGTGGGTTTGACTAAGGGGGTTGCGCGAGATCTGGGCAAGCGCGGTATTACAGTCAATCTTGTCCAGCCAGGACCAACCGATACCGATATGAATCCTGCTGACGGAGCACATGCCGATGCCGCACGAGAGACGCTGGCATTGGCTGATTATGGACAACCTGATGATATTGCCGCAACTGTACTTCATCTGGCGGGTGAAAGCGGGCGTTATATCACAGGTGCCGTGATTGACGTGGATGGTGGTTTTAATGCTTGAACAGGCGACATAGAAAGAATTTTGATAAAGCAAAGTGATAAAAAAGGAGGCATTGCGCCTCCTGTTTTTTATTTTGCAGTCAGTGCTTCACTTTCAAACTTCACGCCATCCCAGCCATGTTGCATAAACTGGCGAATATTTTGATGGTCGGTGGCTTCTGGCGTTGCCAATACAGATGCATAATGCTCCGCAAATAAACTGAGCGTATCCGCTTGATTCAAACCTTCAATTTTTGCAAAGCTAAGTACTTTAGCACTGCCTTGGTTCTCAGTGGCTGCATTTGACTGGGCGCCATTTTGAAAGGCTGTTGGAGTGTGTTGATAACGTGCTTCGATAAATGCTAATACATCAGCAAATTTTGCCGAGCCATCTTTCAGTTGTGCCAATAAGCTTTGAGCCATTTCAAAATTCCATGTTTATTGAATCAATGGCAGCATCATAACATTGAAAATGTAGAATAGAAGCTGGACACGATTTGAACTGGACGTACTAGAGTCAGCAGTTTATGCTCAGACAGAGCATTAATCTATTGAATAATAATGAATAGACATCGTTTAAAGTTATCAATATCTAACGCTGTGCTTCGACTTTTAGCACCGATTCTAAGTTGTGGTTTGCTGTTACAACTCCGCCGTAGGATGATGCGACGACTGCCTTTTATGCGCTTGCAGAGTCAGGTCAGCAATGTGGTGTACTTGTCTTGGTTGATTGATGTTGAGCAAGTACGTCTGCGCTATCCGAAATCTGTACCGTTATGGGAAAAAGATGGGAAAACCATTTTTACCATTTTGACTTATCAGCATCAGCATTTTGGATTCAGTTTCTTGGGGAAATTACGTCAGTTCATGCCTTCACCCAAACGAAGCAACTGGCGCTTTTATCTGGATGATTCACAGCCCAAGACGGTGATCTTTGAGCAGATCGTGGTTGATCAAGTACTGTATGTTTTGGGCGGTCGTCTGGCCAGCGATGTAATGCCAGCACAATATGCATCGACGTTTCAGCATCAGCGGGCAGAGCACCTGATTCATACTGAAATGAGTGTTGATGAGGATTATTCTTTGAGCAGTGATGTGAAAATCAAAAGCGAGAAACAGTTACCTGAGGCATGGCAGCAGTTATTTCCCTCTTGGGATGCTGCCGTTCAATTCTTAGTTGATCAAGATCATGCATGGACAGAATGGATCGATCAACCTACTCGAATGTCGCAAGGGCATATTCAGATGCCTGTACAGTTGCAACACATTCAAGCTGCTGAGATTCTGAGCTTACAGGCTCCTCAATTGTTGCAACAATTCGGTTTAGATGAGGATGCCGAAGCGTTTGCTTTTGTGATTCCAGCACTGGATTTTGAAGTGCTTGGCGAGCAAGTTTTATTTAAAATGGCATAAATTGTGGATAACTTTATGTTTATACACAGTTACTCGAAGCTTAAAACGCAGTTGAGTTGTCTAAAAATTATGTTATTTTAGAACAAAGGAGATGGCATTCCTCCTGTTACAAACCGCCACTGTGGCTAATGATGCCTACGTTACCCTGAACAGGGGGCGTAGGTTCGTGCGTGCTCTGTTCCCATTTTGGAGTTCGCAGATGAAAAATAATCAAAAAAACATTGATCTATCCATGTTAAATATCGTTTTATCTCCTGCGCGATGTGTGGAGTAAGCCATGTATTATCCTTTACTCTCAATCGCACTTGGCTCGGTACTTGGCGCATGGTTGCGTTGGTTCTTGGGTTTAAAACTCAATCCAATTTTTCCCAATATTCCTTTAGGTACGGTCACCGTTAACTTTGTTGGTGGCTTTATTATTGGTTTTGCCATCTCTTATTTTTCTCAAAGTTCACTGAGCCCGAATTACAAACTGTTTGTGATTACAGGCTTTTGTGGTGCATTAACCACCTTTTCGACCTTTTCTGCTGAGATTATTGCTTTATTACAAAGTGGTAAGTTGGGGTATGCCTGTGCAGCAATTTTGATTCATGTGATTGGTTCTCTGATCTTTACTATCTTGGGCATGAGTTTGCATCAATGGCTGAGTGCTGCATAGCTTTGGAGTGATGACAATGAATGGATTTTTACTGAGTTTTTATACGGCACAAAATCGGACTTATCAGGGACAACCGATGAGTGAATGGTTGTTAGCTGTGGCGAAGCAGATGAATTTGCGTGGAGCAACAGTGCTCGCTGGGCTGGAAGGTGTGGATCACCGAGGCTTATTTCATTCTGCTAGTTTTTTTGAGTTGGCGGATCGCCCCATACAAATTCAGTTTGCGGTAAGTAATCAACAGGCGACTGAATTATTGGACTATTTAAATGACAAAGAAATTTCTTTGTTTTATGTCAAAACACCGATTGAATTTGGGGTGGTGGGGCTGGCCAAGCCGGATTCTTGAAAGTGGCATAAAAAAAGAAGTCTAAGTGGAGGAGAGATAGCCTTAGACTTCTAATGCTTACAGCCTAATGTGTGAAACTTAAATGAAAATTAAGCTTTACGGTTAAAGCGTGCAAAGCGTTTGTTAAAGCTTGCGACACGACCTTCATTGCTGGCTTGACGAACTTCACCTGTATAAAACGGATGCGAAGCACTGGAAATATCAAGTGTCACATAAGGATAGACCTGACCTTGATATTCTTTGGTTTGTTTGGTCTGTAGCGTGCTGCCAATTAAAAAATAAGCATCGGCATTGGTATCGTGAAACAACACTTGTTGATAAGCAGGATGGATATCTTTACGCATTTTGAATGACTCCTATTATTAATAGAAATGTTATAACATAACAATATATGCCGTCAATCTTATTCATTTCAAGTTTTTTTGGAATTTATTTGTAAACAATGAATCTGCGAGCATGAGATGTGGAACTTTACTCAAGCCATTTGATTTTTTTTAAAGTTTGAATATGAATGAAATAAAAAATACCAATCATCTGATTGGCATTTTTATTAAAGTTTAGTTCGGGACCAATTCTTCAAATAAATCGTTGAGATTGTCATGCACTTTGAGATGAATCAGGTTCCAGTAATGTCCTGAAATGGTTCGGTTGACCATTAAGGTATCTGGAGAAGGCTTAAACACATCCCAGTATTTCAATGATTGTTTGACTAGACGTATGCCATCGTGATGTGATGAGTTTTCGGCAAAATCATAATGTGTACTTAAAGGGCGCAACAGGATTTCAATCCATTGTGTATATAACTCACTTGGGAATTTCTGCTTTTCAGCAATCGAATGTAATTCCACCAGTAGATCTTCAACCTGAGCAATATCTTCTTGGCGAGCAGCATTCACCAGTGCTTTGAAATGCTGAATGATTTCAGGTGAAAGGGTCTTTACGCTGCCGTAATCATAAATAATCACGCTGCCATCTGCACGGAAAGCAAAGTTGCCTGGATGTGGGTCACAATGGAAACGCTTCAAGAAAAACATTTCCTGTCCTAAAGCACGAATCAGACGACGACCAATTTGATTACGTGTTTCAACCGACCATGTACTTGCCGTTTCGATGGATTCGCCTTGTTCAAGGCTGAGGGTCAATACACGACGAGAAGAATAATCTTTATATACGGTTGGGATAATGATTTGATTATCCAGCTTTTCATGGAAGGTTTTAAATACTTCTAGGTTTTGTGCTTCAATTTCATAATTCAGTTCCGCAGAAAGGCTGTCTTGGATTTCCTGAAACAGTTGATCTTGTAACTTCTTATCAATCTTTAATACGCCCATTAAGCGTAAAGCCAGACGAACCTGTTTTAAATCACTTTCACAGGCTTGATCTACCCCAGGATATTGCACTTTCACCACAACAGCTTGTCCGTTGGGCAACACTGCACGATGCACTTGACCAATTGAAGCAGCAGCAAAAGGCTCTGTTTCAAAGGAACTAAAAATCTGGTTTAAGGGCTTGCCCAACTCTTTTTCAACTTGTTGCTGAATTGCAGCAAAAGGCATTGCAGGGGCTTGGCGTTGCAGTTTGGCAATGGCTTTCGCGACTTCTGGTGGGAAAATATCTTTATATTGCGAAGCAATTTGCCCGACTTTCATCACCGCACCTTTCATCTCACCTAAGGTGTCGGCAATTTGTAAGCCGATGTCTTGGAACAATTTGCTTCGAGCAGCATTTTTTTGTTCTTCATCTGCGGTGAGATTACGAATGGAGTTGGCAACGCTTTTGCTGGCAATACTTGCGGTCATGCCAGCCAGTTTGAAAAAACGCTTACTGGGAGAGCTTGCATGTTTTGCCATATGGACTTGACCTCGGGTGATCCAGTTTCAACGTGATGCTTTGATCATAGGCGACAAAACTTAAATTGCCTATAACAAAATGTTAAGTGATGTAAGTATGCGGTGAAGGAGGAGAAAATGGCGGTATCGATGAGCGCATAAATTCAAGAGCAGTATCCGTACTGCCCTGAATCTATAATGCTCAATGCGAGTTAATTTTTATGGATTGAGATTTACGCGCTGTGCCAAACGTTTATTGTTCAAATATAAACGGCCGATCAGCAATACACAGGCAATACTTAAACCAATAATTAGACCGAGCCAGACACCCGCAGCGCCCCAAACCGTATAGCGCGCAAGGTAGAGGCCGATTGGGAAGGCCACCACCCAATACGCCATTAAGGTGATCCACATTGGCGCTTGAGTGTCCTGCATGCCGCGTAAGCAACCTGCGGCACTGACTTGCCAAGCATCCATCAACTGATAAGCCATCGCGAACCAAAGCAGGTACATTGCCACAGGAATGACATTGATATCCGTGGTATAGATCGCCACGATATAGGGACGTGCAAGTACAATCAAGGTCATGGTCAAGCCAGCAAAGATCGTGGCCGTGATCAATCCCACGATTTGTACTTGACGCATCGCATGCCAGTTTTGTTCGCCGTAATACATGCCAACACGAATCGTCAGGGCAATGGCTAAGGACAGCGGAATCATAAATAGCTGTGAAGTAACCGAAATTGCAATCTGATGGGCTGCAATGGCATTTTCGCCGAGCGGACCCAGTACAATCGCCCCAGTACTGAAAATACTGACCTCAAAGAATACCGCCAGACCAATCGGTAAACCCAGTTTTAAAATGCGTTTAATCCACACTGGATCAAGTTTTTCCCACGTAGTGAAGATCGGTGCCTGTTTATAGGCTTTGGCTTTGGAAATATAAATCGCCAAAGTGATAAACATCAGCCATTGCAAGATCGCCGTTGCAAAACCACAACCTGCGCTGCCTAATGCTGGAATTGGCCCAAAACCATACATAAAGATAAAGTTCAGCGGAATCAGTACCAATAAGGCAATCAAACTAATGGCTGTGACAGGGCGTGGATGCCCCAAGGCTTCAGAATAACTGCGTAGTGCCGCATACATCATGACTGCAGGCATACCAAAACCAATCGCATGTAAGAACAGGCTTGCTTTGGGGATTAAGCTTTCAGGCACGCCAAACAGGGGCAGAAACATGGGCATACCTTGCAGAATCAACATGGCAACAACACCAAGAATCACCGCAACCCATAGAGATTGGCGGGCAATGGTTGGAATTTTTTCAGGGGTTCTTGCACCACGCGCCTCAGCCACCAACGGTGTTGTTGCCAGCATAATCCCTGCAAAGAGCAGCATGACAGGAATCCATAGACCGACACCCACGGCAATCGCAGCCAAATCAGTGGCAGACAAGTGCCCTGCCATAATCGTGTCAATTAAACCTAATCCAGCTTGTGCAAACTGGGTGATCAGGATCGGAAACATCAAATGAAATAGCTGTTTAAGTTCAAACCGCTTGGTTGTGGCATGGGACACAAAAATTACTCTTATTAAAATGAGGGAGAATTAGCGTTGTAGTGTGAACAGCACACCAATAAAAATCACAATACTACCGAGTAGTCGTTGCCAGTTAATCGGTGTTTTTTCTGTACCTAACCAGCCAAAGTGATCAATCAACATTGAAATGACCAGTTGCCCGAAAATCACTAAACCTGAGAAAGTCAAAAATCCAAGTTTAGGTGCAGTATAAATGCTCATACTGATTGCATAAACCCCAAGGCATCCCCCTAACCAGAGAAACCATGGAATTTGGGAGAGTTCGGTTAAACTCGGTTTGTCTACACCTTGGAAATAAACCAACAGGGCTAGAATAATCGTTCCAATACAAAAGGAAAGTAAGGCAGCTTGTAGTGGCGAGTTCAGATACTCTCGGAGTTGTGCATTGATTGCCGTTTGAAAGGCCATTGCAATTCCAATCCCTAAAGCTAGGGGCAGAATAAACAGCAATTGGCTGGAAATTTTCATCATATTATCGGTCTAATTGTTGTTTATGCTTTCAGTCTAACTGAATACACTGGGGATGATAAGCTGTATGCCGTATTGAAGCTGCAACCGTCCCGAGTCGAGTCATGTTAAAATAGTCAGGTTCTGTCATTGAGCTTGTATTTTGAGTCCGTTAAATCCAGCAAATATTCCACTGTCTTTGTATATCCATATGCCGTGGTGTGTACGTAAATGTCCTTATTGTGACTTTAACTCGCATGCTGTTCCTAATGGGGAGTTGTCACTGGATTTGGAACAGCAATATCTTGCGGCATTGGTGGCTGACTTTGAGACGCAGGTTGAAATGGCGCAAGGCCGATCGATTCATAGCGTGTTTATTGGGGGAGGGACGCCGTCACTGATTTCTGCACAAGGTTATCAATGGCTATTTGATCAACTCAAAGCACGTTTAGACTTTGAAGCCGGCTGTGAAATTACACTGGAAGCCAATCCTGGGACAGTTGAGCATGATCCATTTGCCGATTATCTGGCGGTGGGGATTAATCGTTTATCACTCGGTGTACAAAGTTTTGATCCTGAACACTTACAGCGACTTGGTCGGATTCATTCAGCCAATAATGCATTGGATGCAATTCAGCAGGCGCGTCAGGCAGGCTTTGAGCGTGTGAATGTCGATCTGATGCATGGTTTACCCCAACAGACTGAGCAACAGGCCTTAACCGACCTGAGATTGGCTGTGGAGCAGGGTGCAACGCATATTAGTTGGTACCAACTGACCATTGAACCCAATACGGTTTTCTTCCGCACTCAGCCGGTATTACCGCAAGACGAAGTGCTAGAACATATTCAAGAAAAAGGTGAAGCCTATCTGATCGCCAATGGTTATGTGAATTATGAAGTTTCCGCATGGCGTAAAGAAAAACCATCTGCACATAACTTAAATTATTGGCAATTTGGTGATTATCTGGCGATTGGTGCAGGTGCACATGGCAAAGTCACTCGACCTGATGGAGTCTATCGTTTTCAGAAAACCCGTTTGCCAAAAGACTATTTAGCTAAAGTACCTGCTGAACATGTGCAAATGAAGCGGATTGAGGCAGAGGAATTACCTTTTGAATTTATGATGAATGCCTTGCGTTTAAATCAAGGTGTGGCTGCTGACACTTATACTCTGCGCACAGGACTCGCGTTAGAGGATTTGAATGAGACATTGCATCAGTTGCGTGAGAAAAGACTCCTTATTACCGATGAGCGTCGAATTGCCTGTACTGAACAGGGACATATCTTTTTAAACTCGGTGTTAGAGAAATTTTTATAATTCAATGCTTGTGATGCTTTAAGCATGGATGCTTAAAGCAATTCAAATAGGTCTGTCATTTTTTTGAAAGAAATTGGGCAGACAATAAAAAAGCCTCATCAATCGTGATGAGGCTTTTTAGAATTTGGTGGGTCGTCCGCGATTCGAACGCGGGACCAACGGATTAAAAGTCCGCTGCTCTACCAGCTGAGCTAACGACCCTGAGCGAGGAGAAGTAAAACAACGTTTTACCTGAGCGCAAGAGAAAATCTATGATTTTCTGTGGCTTAACCTCTTACAGGCGTTTGTAAAATACATTTCACAAACTCTCAAAACATTAGATGGTGGGTCGTCCGCGATTCGAACGCGGGACCAACGGATTAAAAGTCCGCTGCTCTACCAGCTGAGCTAACGACCCTAAGCAAGTATTTAAACATGCCACACAAGTAAAACTAATTTGTTCTAAATGCGTCTTCGTTTTGATGTTGCGTATTCTAGCAACTTATTCAGCTAACACAAGAGGAAATTTAAAAACATGTGCATGATTGTTTATAAAAAGCACGATTTCCTCTTGTTTAGCTAAAAAATAAACTAGAAACGGTATTGATAGCCCTGAATATTGTCAAAGATCTCTGTATTTACATCAGTGTAGCTGCTTGCACCCGGTAATAAAACCAGTAAACGTTCAGAGGTTTTGCTTGGATTAAAGCCATCTTCTTTCAGTTTATTCTTCTGATATTTAAATGTACCTGTGGTTTCAACTTTCTCTTGAACACGCAAAAACACTGGAATGGCATAAGATGGTAAACATTTTTTGAATACATTGACCATATTGGTTAAATCTGCATCATTGAGTGCTGCGCCATCAACCAAAGTAATCGCGGCCATACCAGCGCGACCATTGGTATTTGGAATTTCAACGCCGTAAACCACTGCTTCTACGATCTTTTCATATTCACAGACCATATTTTCGACTTCTGTGGTTGAAACATTTTCACCTTTCCAACGGAAGGTATCACCTAAACGATCCACAAACTGGGCATGGCGGAAGCCGATGTCACGAACCAAGTCACCAGTATTGAAATAGGAGTCACCTTGGGTAAACACATCTTTCAAAATCACCGACTTGTTCTTTTCTGGATCAGTATAGCCATCGAAAGGTGAGCGACTGGTGATTTTGCCAATCAGCAAGCCCACTTCGCCGGTCTTCACTTTCTTGCAGTGACCTTTTTTATCGCGGACCAATTCATTCTTTTCTTTGTCGAATTCAACGATTGCATACGGTGTTGGAGAGAAGCCAACGGTATTGTCAAAGTTGAAGATATTGCTAAAACCAACATTACCTTCGCTTGATGCATAAAGCTCAAGCACTTCTTCGACACCAAAACGCTCTTTGAATTTGCCCCAGATATTTGGACGCATGCCATTACCGATCATCTTGGTCACGCGATGCGCACGATCTTGTTCTGTGACAGGTGCATCAATCAGATAGCGACACAGTTCACCGACATAACCAATCGCAGATGCATTGAACTTTTGCACATCTTTCCAGAATGCACTGGTTGAATATTTACGACGTACCGCAAGTGTTGCACTGCCTGCAATCACGCCACACCAACACACCACCACACCCGTTGCATGGTAAAGCGGTAGGGTCACATACATCACGTCATCTTTGCCGAGATTGAGGATATGGCCATAGGTGCCATATGCTAGTGTCCAACGGCTATGCGTGAAAATTACGGCCTTTGGTAAGCCTGTTGTACCTGACGTATAGATATAGAACAGTCCATCTTTCCCTGTCACAGTGCGGGTGGTCGATGGATTAAATTTTGGAAACTGGTCAATTTGTTGGGCAAGATTCACATAGCCTTGTGGTGCCGTGCCTGCATGTTTACGGGTTTCTTGATCCGCAAACCAGTGAAAACGATCTTCAGCAACTTTCAAATCTTGGCGTGCTTCATCAATGGCGGCACGAACTTCCTCACCTGCAATGACGGCAATTGGATTGACTAAGTTGATGCTGTGTGCAAGGACTTTACCCACCTGTGAGGTATTGACGAGAGCAATCGTGACGCCAATTTTAGCCAAAGCCACGATGCTGGCAATCAGTTCAGGACGGTTTTCAACCATCACTGCAATCACATCGCCTTTTTTTGCGCCAAGCGATAAATAGTAATGCGCAATCTGGTTTGCCCATTCATTAAGTGCTTGGTAGCTATAGCTTTGATCTTCAAATAACAGTGCAATGCCTTGAGGGTTGCGCTTGACTGCTTTTTCAAAGGCAATACCTAAACCCGCGGGAGACGTTGGTGTTCGCAAATATGCTTGTTTAAGACCATTGAGGATATGAGGGACTTTAGTGATGAAGTTTGGAAGTCGAGTAGCAACATCACCAAGAGTAATAATATCGGTCTGCGTAGTTTGGCTCATATCAATCCTGTTTATTTTTCGATCAATCCAAGAAATGGCTATCCGTTAGAACACAACCATTCACACCATTGTTGTTGATGCTGATTTGTAATGGTAAGTGCCTAGAGCAATCAACCTAATTTTGACAAAATAACAAAAAAGCCTAGTCATCGGAATGACTAGGCTTCGCCTTATTGAGTGCAATTTAGCAAATTACTCACTCAGCTGTGGCTTTTTTAGGTGGACGGCCACGCGGACGACGAGGGCGGCTAGATTTCTCTTTTTCCGCTTTCGCTGCTTCATCTTCTAGTTCCGCCTCTGTTGCTGCTGGCTTTTGCTCTGCTTTTTCAACAGCTTGAGCAGGCACAGCAACTTCTGCAACAGTCTCGGTCACAGTTTCAGCAGTCACCGCTGGTTCAACTGCTTCAACCTCAACGGGTGCAACTTCGGTTGCAGCCTCTGCACTGGCAAGTTCTAAAGGTTGTTGCTCAGGTGCAGGGGCTACTTCTTCTGTGACAACCGCAACATCTGCTTGTTTCACTTCTTCTTTCGTTTCAGTGTTTTCAACAGGTGCTGGAGTAGCAGTCGATGCAATATGTGCTTCTTTCGCTTGTTCCGCAGCAAGTTTAGCCAAACGACGACGTTCACGCGGATCATTGGCAACACGAATAGCCGCAGCTTCAGGTGGTGTTAATGCTAACACTGGCGCAGGTTCAGCTTCTTCAGTCGGCTTTTGACTTGGAAGCTCAGCATCACGTGTTACAGGACGCTTTTCTTCCTCAACTACTGTTTCTACCACTAAAGAGCTTGCATATTGCTCAGCAAACTTTTGTAGGGCACGGTTAAACGTAGTGATCAAACCAAATTGCTCAATCAAAATGGTGCAATCTTCACCGTAAACATGACGAATCAAGCTACCCAAGGTGTATTGACCCAACGCTGGAATTTGCGATGGTGCAATTTTTGGTACAACAACTGCTTTCTGAGCTGATTGATGACCACGTTGACGGCGACGTGAACGTGGGTCATTGCTGGCACGTTTCACCGGTGCTTGAGCTGTCTCTTCTACCACAGCAGCAGGTGCTTCTTTCGCAACCACTGGTTCTGCTTGAGCTACAGGTTTTTTCTCAGCTTTTTCGACCACAGCAGGCGCAACTTCTGCTTTTGCAATTGGCGCATTGGTCTGTTGCGGATTCAGCGCCACAATTTCACTTTGGCCTTGATCAATATTCACAACAAGTGCAGTGTTCATTGGTTTGCTACGAGGTGCATCAACCACATCCACTTTGACTTGTTGTGGATTTGCGACAGCTTCAGGCGCAGCCACAGGAGTTTCATTCAATACGCTTTGGTCGCGATGACGATTTGGGCGATTTGGACGTTGCTGGTTACGGTCACGACGTGGTAACGGCGCAGAATCATTGCCTTGAGCATCATGATGCTGTTGCTGGTTTTGAGACTCTTGCGGTTGTTGGCGTTTTTGTTGACGCTTTAACTCACGCTGCTCTTGGCGCTGTTCTTGACGTGACAGTTGAACCACTTCTTCATGCACTTGATTTTGTTGTTCATGTGCATGTGCGTGTTGTTCACGTTGCTCTTTGTGCTTGCGCTTCTTCTGGTTTTGATTTGGACGATGTGATTTCTCGTCTTTTTCAAAAGTTTCACGTGCTTCTTGTTTCACAGGATTTTGTGAAATATAGGCATTGTTTGCTGCGGCAGGTGCAGCAGTTTCAGTCACAACAGGTACGTTGACTTGACCAAACTGACCACGGCTTACTGCGCCATTGTTGACCATTTGCTCAATCGCTGCTGCTGCATTTTGTGCAGAACGTGATTGGTCCGTGGTTTGTGCTTGTTTTTGAACAAATAAGTTCTCTAACCAAGCGCAAGGACTTGCTGACTTTTGCGTGCTTGCTTGGTTTTGTTTGGCTTGCGCAGCCTGTTGCTGAGCAGCTTTCTTCTGTGGTGCAGCAGCTTGATTTTGTGCAGCAGGTGCATGGTGATGCTCTGCATCTTCCAAATGCCAGTCTGAAGATTCATAGCCCAGTTCTTTTTCGCTAGAACGGGTTGCTTCAGTACGTTCGTAGCTAGAAGGTGCAAAACCATCTGGATTAAACTGGATTTGGTAATGTGGTGTTTCCAAGTGCGGGTGAGGCAATACGGTCACACGTACATTTGAAGTTTGCTCTAAGTAAACTAGGCTGTGACGCTTTTCATTCAATAAGAATGCCGCAATTTCCACAGGGACTTCGACTTGAACTTCACCTTGACGTTCACGTAAAGCAATTTCTTCAACCTTACGCATAATTGAAAGTGACAGTGAACGTAAGTCACGCACCATACCTGTACCATGACAGCGTGGGCAAACGTAACCTGTCGCTTCTTCCAAAGATGGGCGTAAACGCTGACGGCTCATTTCCATCAGACCAAAACGTGACAGTTGACCGAACTGGATACGTGCGCGGTCGCTTTGCGTTGCTTCACGTAATTTCGCTTCCACCATACGCTGGTTACGGTCTTTGGTCATGTCGATGAAATCGATCACAACGAGACCACCGATATCGCGTAAACGCAGTTGACGTGCGATTTCTTCAGCTGCTTCCAAGTTGGTATTTAAAGCCGTTTCTTCAACATCATGACCGCGGGTTGATTTCGCCGAGTTAATATCGATTGAAACCAAAGCTTCAGTTTGGTCAATGACGATTGAACCGCCAGAAGGAAGTTTTACTTCACGTTCATAAGCCGTTTGGATCTGGCTTTCAATCCCAAAATGAGCGAATAACGGCTCATTCAAGGTATAGGTTTTTAGTTTGTCTAACTGACGTGGCATCACTGCTTTTACGAAGTTATAGGCTTCGTTATAGGCTTGCTCACTATCAATCAGGATTTCAGCAACGTCATCACGTAAATAATCACGGATTGCACGTGTCACCACACCCGCTTCTTGATGCACCAACATAGGTGATGGACCAGAGCTTGCTGAACCTTGGATTTGTGCCCAAAGGTCAAGTAAGTGTTGCAAGTCGAGTTGTAACTCTTCTTGAGTACGGCCAATCCCCGCAGTACGAACAATCACGCTCATGCCACGTGGTACATTTAAAGAGGCTAAAATCTCTTTCAGTTCTTCACGCACTGAACCTGAAATTTGACGGCTGATACCGCCACCTTTCGGATTGTTTGGCATAAGTACTAAGTAGCGACCTGCCAGCGAAATAAAGGTAGAAAGGGCAGCACCTTTGTTGCCACGCTCTTCTTTTTCAACTTGAACCAGTAATTCAGTGCCTTCAGTAATGAGTTCACGAATATTTGAAGTTTGACGAGGGTCAGCTTTGAAATACGAGTTGGCAATTTCTCGCATAGACAAAAAGCCTTGGCGCTGTGCGCCGTACTCAACGAAAACCGCTTCTAAAGACGGTTCAACGCGAGTGACATGACCTTTATAAATATTTGATTTTTTTTGTTCGCGTGTACGATTTTCTAAATCGAAATCGTAAAGACGATTACCAGTGATAAGTGCAACGCGAACTTCTTCGGCGTGGGTTGCATTAATCAACATACGTTTCATGGGTGTGACACCTAATAGTGATGCACACAAACAACAAGCCCAATATTTTTGAGCAAACATCAAATTGGCACGATCAAGACTCAGAAGCAACGTTGTGTAGGTCGCTCTGAAACCACTGACTGTAAATATCCAGCTGGGCTCTGATACGGTTATTTCGATGTCAGCAATATTGCTTCAATCTGGAATCCGTTGATATTTCATGGCATGTCTGACATCTGTGAAATATCACTAGATCCGACATAATCAAAGTTTCCTGTACGCTTCACTGGCGGGTGAGCGGTGCATTGGATGGTGACTTTCACTGTCATTAAGCATTGAAGTCGATCCATCTGGAAGTCTCGATACGGAATGATCATCGTATCTCTGCTTGGCAGTTCCAATGCATCAACGCTTTAGCCTGAATGCGACATCAGGGAGCACATTGTCTGATGTGGATCAGTTTACGTTTAATAACCAGCAAATTGCTGGCGACATATTTTTTCTGAACAAACTGTATGTGCTGATGCACAATTAAACGCAACAGTTTGCCATTTTGCCGATATAATAAGCCTTCGGCGTCGGCATAATTCTTTAGGACCTATCCGAGTTGTTGGTGAATATCTCATCGATTGAAAATTTTATCTAAATAAAATTTTTGATTTGATGCTCACTTACGGCGGTATCCGTGCGCTGAATATATCAAACCTTGCAGCATCTGCCTATGGGCTAAGTTTAGGTTTCTTGTGAAATAACTTAGCTAAATGATCATTTTTTAATCATATTTAGCAAATCTTGGATTAATCGAGCGTATGAATTCTACACAACAATGGCAAAGTGTCACTTGGTTTGACGTGGATGAGCATCAAGACGGGCAGCGAATAGATAATTTTTTATTTACCCGATTAAAAGGTGTACCGAAGAGTCGAATCTATCGTTTGATTCGTGAAGGACAAGTACGCGTAAACAAAAAAAGAATAAAAGCAGAAACACGTTTGAACATTGGCGACCAGATTCGGGTTGCACCAATTCGTTATGAACAAAAGGATGAAAGTGCTGCACCTGTGAGTGATAGCGTGGCACAGAGCCTGCTCAGTCGTGTGGTGTATGAAGATGAAGGGCTGTTGGTAGTCAATAAACCTTCAGGGATTGCTGTCCATGGCGGCAGTGGCGTTGCTTATGGGCTGATTGAGGCCTTGCGTGCCGCAACGGGTAAAAAATATTTGGAACTGATCCATCGTATTGACCGTGATACCTCTGGTTTAGTGATGATCAGTAAAAAGCGCAGCACTTTAAAATTACTGCAAGACCTATTGCGTGAGCATAAGATTCAAAAAACGTATGCGGCAATTGTCAAAGGCCAAGTCAGCCTAGATCAACAAATGATTGATGCGCCGTTGTTACGTTATGAGCTGGCCAATGGTGAACGTCGTGTTCGTGTCACCAAAGAAGGTAAGCCGAGTAAAACCAACTGGAAAGTAGTGGAGCGTTTTAAAACGGCCACTTTGGTGCATGCTTCACCGCTTTCGGGGCGTACCCATCAAATCCGTGTACATGGTCTTAGTATTGGTCACCCTTTAGTCGGGGATGATAAATATGGGCATACTACGGCCTATACCGGTCCAGAAGCCCGCCGTTTGTGTCTACATGCGATGCGTTTAGAGATTCCAAACTATCCCGCTATTGAAGCGCCAATGCCTGAAGATATGCAACAGGTGATTGATCAGTTGAGAAAGCAGAAATGAGTCAAAATATCGAACTGGTGATTTTCGATTGGGACGGAACCTTATTCGATTCGGTTGGGCAAATCGTGGCAAGTCTGCAATATGCAGCACAGCAATTTGAACAACCGCTTACGGATGATGCGGCAAAAAGTATTATTGGCTTAGGTTTACCTGAAGTCATGCAAATCCTGTTTCCACAAGTTCCGCATTTACAGCAAGATATTTTACAATGTTATGCCGATCACTATGTGGCAAATTCCAAAGGTGATGCGTGGTTTAGCGGTGTTGCAGCGTTGCTCGCGGATTTAAAACAACAGGGTCTGAAGTTGGCCGTAGCAACGGGTAAAAGCCGTAAAGGTCTAGATCGTGTCTTGGCACAAACCGATAGTCATACGCTGTTTGATATCACCCGTGCCGCCAGTGAAACCAAGTCCAAGCCAGACCCGCTGATGTTGCAGGAAATATTGACTGAGCTGGATGTAGCGGTTGAGCGTGCAATTATGGTGGGTGATACCAGTTATGACTTGGAAATGGCACAAAACCTGAATATGCCACGGATTGGGGTCAGTTACGGGGTGCATAGTATTGAGACTTTACAGCAATTTCAGCCGCTCACCATCGCACACAATGTTCAGGATTTACATCGCTATTTGCAAAGCGTGTTGAATATTGCCGCTTTAACTGAAAGTTAAGCGATACCCATCAGATCAAAGACAAGAATGGGAGAGTCCGCTTTCCCATTTTCATAATAACAATAGGGACAACATGAGTCGTTCAATCCGTTTGCTCAATCTATTACAGCTGCTTAGAGAATATCGCTATCCGGTCACTGCACAGGTGTTGGCGGCGCGTTTGCAGATCAGTCAACGCAGCGTCTATCGCGATATTGATACCTTGCGGGTACAGGGCGTGAATATTGATGCAGCAGCAGGGTTGGGTTTTCAACTGAAACAGGATTTCCTGCTTCCACCGATGACATTGAATGAAACCGAGATCGAAGCGATCTTTTTGGCCCTAAATTGGCTGAATGATATTCCTGATCTGGCCTTGAAATCGGCCTCGACTTCGGTATTGGCCAAGCTCAATGCAGTGCTGCCTAAACATTGTCAGCAGCAACTTGAACAAACTACTTTAAGATCGATCAATGTCTGGTTGCCTGTCGATGAAACATTGGTAGAGCAAGTGCGTTTGGCGATTCGTCAGCAAGTCAAAATCTTGGTCGATTATGCGGATGAGCAGCAACGCGTCAGTTCCCGTACATTATGGCCATTTGCGCTAGGTTATTTTAATGATCGCATTGTCTTGGCCGCTTGGTGTGAACTACGCAAAGGTTTTCGCCATTTTAGGATTGATCGAATTCGAGCATTGAGCTTGAGTCAGGAACTGTATCCACAATTCAAACAGCAATTATTCCAACAGTGGTGGACACAAGAAATGTGCCGTTCGACTACTGACAAAAACTGACAATCAAAACAATTACATTGAAATAAGAATAACTCACTAAGGAAATATCAAAATGGCACTTCAACTTTATACCAATAATTTTTCACGTGGCGTCGTGGTTGACTGGTTGCTGATCGAACTGGGCATTGAATGTGAACGTATCGAAGTTGCTTTCCAAACCGAAATGAAGGCCCCTGAATACCTCAAAATTAATCCCTTTGGCAAAGTTCCTGTGCTGGTCGATGATGGGATTGTAGTTTATGAGCTGGATGCAATTTGTGCTTATCTGGCGGATAAATTTGCAGACAAAGGCTTGGCACCTGCACTGAATGATCCAAAACGTGGTGTTTATTATCGTTGGTTATTCTTTATTTCTGGGCCTTGGGAAGCCGCTTCAACCAATAAAATGCTCGGTGTAGACGTCGCACCCGATCAAAAATCTTCTGTTGGATACGGGGATTATCAGGATGCCTATAACGCTTTTGTGCAAGGTCTCAGCGAAGTTGATCTCTATTTATGTGGCAAGCAGTTTACGGCCGCGGATGTCACGGTTGCTGCAATGTTATTTTGGCAGCTAAAAATGGGGGAGATCGAATCGCATCCTGCAATTGAGCATTATCTGGAAAACATTAAACAAAGACCAAGCTATCAAAAATTTGCTGAATTTTTTAGTAATGCCTAAGCTGAAAAGTCTATTCATCCAATAAAGAAGCCGATTCATTCGGCTTTTTTATATTCTCGGTTCTGATTTGAGATCGGTGATGTGATCGAATGAAAATACACGTTGAATCTCTTCAATGAATTGTTGTGTTGCGTCACTGGGGTTTTGTTTTTGATAGCTGATAAACACATCCAGGTAGGGTAGCGGTTGACTGAGGGGTTTGACGACGATTTGGTCGGTGGCTAGTGCTTGGATATAGGCCGGTAAAATGGCACAACGATGCCCTGAATGCACTGCTTGAATAGCCTCGGCAATGTTGCTGGCTTCATCGATGTTTTGAAAATGAATTTGCTGCTGTTTAATGTATTGGGTAATGATTCGTGCCAAAGGCGCAGACAGCTTGTGGGCTAAAATGGTCAGGGGTAAATCCTGTAATTGAGCAAGGTCGATCTGTGCATGCTGTGCCAAAGGATGTTGTTTTGGCAGCATAAACACCAAAGGTTCTTTGAGGACCAATTGACTTGCAAATGCTTCATTTTCAAATTTTTGATTAATAAAAATCAGGTCTAAATCGCCTTTTTTAAGCTTATTGATTTGATCGCTTTCTTTGAGATTGAGTGTTCGAATTTGCAGTTTGGGCAGACGAACTCTTAAACGCGGCAAGATATAGGGGAAAACGCGGATTTCAGCAGAGGGCACAAAACCGATTTTTAAGCATTGCACTTTTGCCGCAGCAACC
Source organism: Acinetobacter proteolyticus (assembly GCF_000367945.1). Taxonomy (GTDB): domain Bacteria; phylum Pseudomonadota; class Gammaproteobacteria; order Pseudomonadales; family Moraxellaceae; genus Acinetobacter; species Acinetobacter proteolyticus. The sequence goes on along the minus strand of NZ_KB849179.1, from coordinate 2,575,701 downwards.
TGTCGTGCCATGGTCACCGCTTTGTCTGCCTGTGTCAGGGTCAGGCGAGCTTGTTCGAGGAAAACCTGACCTTCATCGGTTAATTCAACTTTACGTTTGGTACGATGTAACAGTTGCACACCAACATCATCTTCGAGGTCTTTGATTTGCTGACTGAGAGAGGGTTGAGACGTGTGTAGTTTGAGTGCTGCTTTACTGAAACTCAGCTCTTCAGCAACGGTAATGAAATAGCGTAAATGACGTAATTCCATAAGACGGGTCCAAGAATGTCTTATTATTGTTTTGCTGATGATGAGAAAATCATACTGTTGCCGCATTATATCTGAGCTTGTTTTATATACAATATGCTTTTTTCTAAAATATAAAAAATAGCAAAAAAGGAGCTGTTTCTGCTGGGTGCTGAATTGTCAGTATGCTTTATTAGTTCGGTAAAATTGTGTTGACTCAGCGAGAGAAAATCAACATAAGGCATAAGCTTATGTTAGGATCAAAGATCGGTGTTAGAAACTGGAATAAAACGAGAATAGTAAAAAAATCATCATGATTTAAAAGACTATCCCGTTAACTATAATCTATGGACAACACAGGACCTACATCACCTACCTCATGCGATGAGATTCCATCAAAGAAGACCTACATGAAAGATAAGCCGACATTAACCTATCAATTGCCGACACAATCTTGCTTGAGCCACACTTGGGGGAAACCTCCTTTTCCACATGAGGCTTCTGATCATTGTGGGATTGATCGCTTCTATAATCTAGAAAAACCGTTAACACCTTATGATCGTAAAGGATTGTTAAAGTGGTTAGCCACACGGCAGTCTTATACTTGGAATGTGGACCGTTCACATGAATGGACCTTGCGTAATCACATGCTGGAGTTGCCGCAAAATAGACCACATGCCGATTTGAATGACTGGCAAATTTGGTTTGTGGGACATGCCACTGTTTTAATTCAGATCGGTTCTTATAATTTTTTGACCGATCCCGTCTGGTGTGAGTATGTCAGCCCGAAACAGGGCAATGGCCCACGCCGTGTCTGCCCTGCGGGGATTGCCTTAGAACATTTGCCAAACATTCATGGGGTACTGTTAAGCCACAATCATTATGACCATATGGATTTGGCGACTTTGGAATGGTTACATCAAAAATTCGAAATGCCGATTTATACAGGCTTGGGCAATGGCTATTATCTACCTAAGCATTTACACGTCATTGAGATGGATTGGTGGCAGGAAATTCCATTTCATGATGAATTGAAGATTGCCTATACACCTGCACAGCATACCTCTGGGCGAGGGGTTCGAGATCAGAACAGAGCGCTGTGGGGCGGTTTTTCTTTAGTTGCTAAAACAGGGCATTGCTTCTTTGCTGGCGATACAGGCTATTCCACGCACTTTAAACAAATCCATGAGCGTTATGGCGATGCACGTGTGGCCTTATTGCCGATCGGAGCTTATGAACCACGCTTGCTGATGCGTTATGTACATATGAATCCACAAGACGCATTTCATGCCCATTTAGATCTGCATGCCCATCGTTCCTTGGCGATACATTTCCGAAGCTTCCAGCTTACAGATGAAGATCGCGATGCGCCTGAACATGAACTTCAGCAAGCCATGAAATCCTCTTCAAAATTGGTCAATCCATTTTATTGTATTCGTGAGGGGCACTTTATTCGGGCTTAGGGCTTTGTAGGGCATCTATACACCATAATGAAATCAGTGAAAGACTGCCCAAGGCGATATTCATGACAACGGGATTGAAAGCTTGATAGATCTGGTCTGGATAAATCAGTAAAACGACAATAAATAAGCCAATCAAGCTGATGATGTTGAACCAATGCAAGTATATGTGTGTCAGCCATAAAAAAAGAATGCCAAAGATAATTTCAGCAATCCCAGAGCATGAAATCATCCATGGAATATAGACTGCTGCAATATTGAGTTGTTGCCAAACATAGTGTTCATCTTGCACCTGAAAAATTAATTTGGGAATCAATCCTTGATATATCCATAGTATCGCAATGACCAACTGACTGAATTTTAAAATCTTTTGGAGGGGTAGATGGCTATGGTTCATCTTAGGGCATCATCCAGAAGGAAATGTTGCTGAATATCTGGGGTCACGACATAACATTGTTCCGTTTTACCAAAAAGGCGGTAGCGATTTAAGGCGACACGGCGATAAGCAAAATCTCGGATGGGTTTAGGCACAACACGGGCATACTTTAAGCTGCGATAAGGGAAATCCAGTCGCCGCATAATACGTAGAAAGGCAGTCGATTCGGTATAACATTGACCATTTTCCAGTAATACCATCGTTTCAAAATGATCAGTAGGAAGATGGCAATAGGTGAGGAGTTGCTGTCCGATATTGGATTGCACTGAAACCAGTTTAAATTGACAGTGTAGATCATGCTTGATCATAAAATCTGCCCAAGCTGAGCAAAGCACGCACTCTGCATCAAACAGGATGATGTCATGGCTTTGGATTAGGTGTTCTAATGATTTCAGCATATTTATTGTTCTAATGGGGGGTGAATAAATTGTCCCTCAACTGCATTAAAAAAGCCATCCGAGGATGGCTTTTTATTTCAATATTTAAGGTTTACAGAAAGCTAGGTAAATGACGGGCTGGATCGGTTTCACGAGCAGCTTGAGCATCTGCAACCGTCATGCCTAATGCTTTCGCTACGCCTTCACCATAAGCAGGGTGGCATGCATAACAGTTACGGATATGACGATATTTGATGAAGTCCAAAGCATCACCCATGGCACGTGCTGTATTGCCAAATAATGCATCTTGTTGTTCAGGTGTCATCAATTCGAACAAGGCGCGCGGTTGACTGAAGTAGTCATTATCATCTTCACGATAATCCCAGAAATCGGCATCGCCGTTAATTTTTAATGGTGGTTCTTTGTACTGAGGTTGCTCTTGCCACTGACCAAAGCTGTTTGGCTCGTAATGTGGTAAGCCACCATAGTTGGCGTCGATACGGCCTTGACCGTCGCGGTGGTTACTATGTACAGGGCAACGTGCAGCATTGACTGGGATTTGTTGGTAGTTCACACCGAGACGGTAGCGTTGAGCATCCGCATAGTTAAATAAACGCGCTTGTAACATACGGTCTGGTGAAACACTGATACCAGGCACCAAGTTGCTTGGTGCAAAAGCAGATTGTTCCACATCCAAGAAGAAGTTTTCTGAATTGCGATTCAGTTCAAACTCACCGACTTCAATCAGTGGATAATCACCGTGAGGCCATACTTTGGTTAGATCAAATGGATGGTAGGGAACTTTCTCTGCTTCTTGTTCTGGCATGATTTGTACGAAAAGGGTCCATTTTGGATAGTCTTTGCGTTCGATTGCATCGAATAAATCACGTTGGTGACTTTCACGATCTTGACCTACCAGTTCACCTGCTTCAGCATCGGTCAGGTTCTTAATCCCTTGCTGCGTTCTAAAGTGGAATTTTACCCAGAAACGCTCATTGGCAGCATTAATGAAGCTATAGGTATGGCTACTAAAACCATGCATATGGCGATAGCTTGCAGGAATACCACGATCCGACATGACGATGGTCACTTGATGTAGCGCTTCTGGCAGTAAGGTCCAGAAATCCCAGTTATTGGTTGCGCTACGTAGATTGGTTTTAGGGTCGCGTTTAACCGCCTTGTTTAAATCAGGGAATTTACGCGGGTCACGCAAGAAGAATACAGGGGTGTTATTTCCCACCATATCCCAGTTACCTTCTTCGGTATAAAATTTTAAAGCAAAACCACGAATGTCTCGTTCTGCATCTGCTGCACCGCGTTCACCTGCAACGGTGGTAAAGCGAGCGAACATCTCGGTTTTTTTACCAATTTCGCTAAAGATTTTAGCGCGGGTATATTGCGTAATATCATGGGTTACGGTGAAAGTACCAAATGCGCCAGAACCTTTAGCATGCATACGACGCTCAGGAATCACTTCACGGACAAAGTTGGCAAGTTTTTCATTTAGCCATAAATCTTGGGCTAATAAGGGTCCTCTAGCGCCAGCGGTCATACTATTTTGGTTATCAACCACAGGTGCACCAAAATCAGTGGTTAAGTGGCTATAAGGACATTTTTTATCGTCTTGGCTCATGTTCTATCTCCATCAAGATGACCTGTGAGCTAGGTCACCTCAATTGTTTGACCGTTCAAAGATATGAATGTTGGACCGTATCATGTACAAAATGGGTATCGAAATGTCAGATGCCTAAATTGATTTGCAATGATAAAGTTCGCATCCTTTGTATTTTTACTCTAGGTTGATGAAAGCTTTTTTTCCAATGGATTAAAGTTGATGTCATAAATGCTTTATTCGATTGAAGCTGTTTAAAGCTTAAACATGAGTTGAGTATTTGTAGATATGAAAATTGTTAAAAAAAGATAAAAGATAATGAAAAAATAAAGACTTACTGCTTTGCTTGGTTTTAATGGAAACTGAATCTGAGGCTAGATTGGCAAAATTTTAAAGCCGTTATTTTTGTTGAAAAATAGTGCTGTTACATGTTGGAGTTATGTAAAAAGGCCTAGAACGGTTTCGTTTATTGTTTTTGATGTGTATGAAAAATAATCAATAGATTTGAGTTGCAGACATCGAAAGCTCAGTAGCAAATATGTAAACCCTTAAGATTTTTGCGTTTGCTATGTTATTTTGGGCTTTTATTTGGAGAGCTGAAAAGAATGAAAAAATTAGCATTAGGTTTCGGGTTATCTTTAACTGTTTTAGCAGGTTGTACAGCAATGCCACAACAAGACGGAAACAAAGCAAATTCTACCGCTTCATTGAAAGTTGAGTTTGTTGGGCAAGGCGCTTATGCAGTTACGCCGCAGCAGGGCACCGTCAGTTTATATGCCGTGGACAGTCAGATTGCAGATGTGCCTGCAACCTTGATTCAGCAGCAAAAAGTTCAAATCTCTCAGGTGCCATTTACAGTTGATTTTACTGTTCCAGCGGATCACCGTCAGCGCATTCAGCCACCAGTTCGTGAGGATGCGCAAATCAAATATTATGTCACTTGGGAATCGGATGCCAAGAATTTGACCGGTAAAGATGCCATTGTGATTGATTATGATCGTCAATTTCCAAGCGTGAGTTTGGATGGTGCTAAACAACAGATCTACCTGCGTTCAGCAAAATAAATTATGCAGTAAATAAAAAAGGCGATGCACTAGGGCACATCGCCTTTTTTATATTGAAATGTCTTGTTTAGACATTGAGCATACGATTGGATTTAACCATATCGGCCAAGCCATGGGTTCTGAAATAATGCTCCAACCAGCTTTTAATCACCAATGGGTTATTCATTTGTAGCACATCATCCAACAGTTTTTTAGCATCAGTCATCGGCACATGGCAAATTGCTTTACGGACACGGAGAATGTTACTTGAACTCATTGAAAGGGTATTAAAGCCCATTGCCATCAGTAGAATGGCTGACAAGGGGTCTCCCGCCATTTCTCCACAGACACTGACTGGTTTTTGATGTTCGTGGCAGTCTTGAACCAAACGTTTTAGTGCACGTAATACCGATGGGTGGAAATGCGAATAGACGTTGGCCACATGTGGATTATTCCGATCAACTGCCAGTAAATACTGGGTCAAATCATTAGAACCGACCGAGAAGAAATCAACCAATTCGGCAAATTCATCAATTTGTAATAGCACGCTAGGCACTTCGACCATAATCCCGATTTTCGGTTTGGTGATTTTGACTTGTTCTTCTTCTTGTACCGCAATCCAGTCTCGTTCCAACAGATACAGCACTTCTTCCACTTCACTGACGCTGGTCACCATCGGCAATAAGATATGCAAATTGTTCAGGCCAATACTGGCTTTGAGCATGGCACGAATTTGCGCAGAGAAAATTTCAGGATGGTCCAGCGTGAAACGTAAACCGCGCCAACCTAAAGCTGAGTTTTCTTCTTCAATACTGAAATAAGGCAAATCTTTATCCGCACCAATATCGAGGGTACGCATAATTACAGGCTTGTTGGCAAAATGGCTGAGTTGTTGACGATAGATAGCACGTTGTTCTTCTTCGCCAGGGAAACGTTCGCGTAGCATAAAAGGAATTTCACTACGATAGAGTCCTACACCTTTAGCGCCCCGTTGTACACCACGAACCACATCAATCATTAAGCCTGTATTGACGAATAAAGGAATAGACACGCCATCAGGCGTAATTGCATCTTTAGTTTCGTATTGCTTTAAATCTTTGGCGATTTGCTCTTCTTCTTTTTGCACTTCCTTATAACGTTGACGTAGACGACGGGGAGGATTGACGAAGACCCGCCCTTGATAGGCATCCACAATCATCTCCAGATCATCCAGTGTCGTAATCGGTAATTCGGTAACCCCTACGACCGTTGGAATGCCGAGCGCACGGGCGACAATCACCATATGTGAGTTGGCCGCACCCTCAGAAGTGACAATTGCCGCGATATTATCAACAGGCAATTCGACCAAGGCCGCCGTACTGATCTCTTCACCAATCAAAATACTATCAGGGCTGAGTTCACGGTGACTGGTATCATTTTCTTGCAGGCAAGCCAAGATTCGGCGCCCAAGATCTTTCAGATCAGAGACACGTTCACGAAGGTAGTCATCTTCCATTTGTGCAAACAGCGCCACATGTTTGTCGATGACTTTACGTACGGCACCTTGTGCCCAACTGCCTGCACGAATATGGTCTTTAATTTCGCTTGGTAAGGCATTCTCATCCAGCATACGTAAGAACACGCTGAACAGTGCACGCTCTTCAGACATGAGCGAGTCTTGCATTTTCTCATCTAAAGATTGAATCTCTAGACGGACTGCTACAATGGCTTGATCGAGTAATTCTAATTCATCACTGATGTCTTCAGCTTCACGATCAGGAATCGCACCGAGATCAGCAGGGGGATAGAGTACGATTGCACGGCCTAGTGCTACACCGCCTGCGCCCGACACCCCTTGGAAGGTTTTATAACTGGGGCCATTGCTGGGTTTACGGAATACATCGATGTTGCCCACCGCATGTGCATGGGCAATCACGCCAGAAAGTTGTGCGCACAAGGTCACCAAAAAGGATTCTGCCGCTTCACTAAAATCTTGTGATTCTTTATTTTGAACCACTAATACACCCATCACCTTGCGGCGATACATGACCGGAACGCCCAGGAAGGAGTTAAACAGCTCTTCACCTGTTTCAGGCAAATAAGCGAAACGTTCGTGTTTGGGTGCGTTGTCTAAGTTAACGATTTCTTCACGTTGACCGACCAAACCAACCAAACCTTCACCAACACTGAGTGATACGGTGCCAACCGCCTCGGGTTTTAATCCTTTAGACGCCATCAGCACGTAGCGACGATTACGCTCGTCCAATAAATAAATTGAACACACATCGACATGCATGGCATCGGCCACATGATTGACCATAATGTCCAAGGAATCATGCAAACTGACGGACGCATTAATTTCTTGCACAATGCGTCTAAGCGTGTCGAGTTGCATGTTTGACATGGATGTTTACTCCAATTTATTGAATCGTTATAGGCCTAGTTATAACAGCTCTCTTGTCAAAAATCATTGCTTAAAGTGATGATTCTTTGACAATTAACGCTGAGGTAGTTGTAAACATAATTCCATCATGGCTTTACGGTAAACATCACGTTTGAAGTTGACCACTTGACCCAATGGGTACCAGTAACTCACCCATTGCCATTCATCGAACTCGGGTGGGTCTGATAGGTTTAACTGAATATGATGCGGCGAGGCCGTTAACTTCAGTAAAAACCATTTTTGCTTTTGTCCAATACATACCGGATCTGAATCTGACCGAATGTACCGATGTGGCAAACGATAACGCAGCCAACCTTTTGTTTGCGCTATAATTTGGACGTGTTCGGGCAATAAACCGACTTCTTCTCTCAGTTCACGAAAAAGTGCCTGCTCAGGGGTTTCACCAAATTGGATCCCTCCTTGTGGAAATTGCCAAGCATTGTGACCAATGCGTTTTGCCCATAAAACTTGTCCGTCATCGTTTGCCAAAATGATCCCGACGTTGGGTCGGAAACCTTCTGAGTCGATCATTTGGCTACCTAAATTTTGTCTATATCGTTGACTTTGATCTCGGGGACAGTCACTCTTCTTGTCCAACTCGAAAAAGGTCAAAGTAAAATGTTTAAAAATTGCTATGATCTTAACGAATTTCTATCGACTAGCGGAGATAGATTTACATTTTTTTTCTTAATTTTCAGTTTAAACGAGAAATTCTATGCAATTGGCTTTGTTTGATTTAGATCATACGCTGTTAAATACCGATTCAGACCATTCTTGGGGAGAGTTTTTGGTCAATGAGGCTTTGGTTGATCCAGTTCATCATCGTCAAATGAATGACAAGTTTTATGAAGACTATAAAGCAGGACAGCTTGACCCGATTGCCTATAATGAATTTGTATTTGAATTTCTGACCAAACATGACAATGCCTATTTAACTGAGTTACATCAGTTGTTTATGCAGAAGGTTATCCGTCCGCAGATGCGCCCTAAAGGCTTCGATGCGATTAAAAAGCATCAGGATCTTGGTCATGCCATTGTCGGCATCACCGCCACCAGTGACTTTATTACCGCACCGATTTTCCGTGAATTTGGCATTACCGAGATTATTGCCACCAATGCGGAAGTGATTGATGGAGAATATACTGGGAAAGTCACAGGGATTCCATGCTACCAAAAAGGCAAGCTGGCGCGTCTGGATCAGTGGTTGGCTGGCCAGTCCGTGTCTGAGTCATGGGCATATTCTGATTCAATCAATGACCGTTTCTTACTTGAATATGCGACCCATGCGATTGCAGTCAATCCAGATGACCGTTTAGAAAAGCTAGCCAAAGAACAGGCTTGGGATATTCAAGACTGGTCGATTTAAGGTTTTGATTCATTGCCAATATCGCTGTGTAAACAGAGGTATTTGGCAATGATCTATTCATGTTTAAAAATTAAAAAAATCATTATCATATTCATTCAATTTATTGCTATAACACTACTGGATTTATAGGGGGTGTTATGACAAAACAACAAATCAAATTACCTAAACAACTCTGGACTGCAGAGAGTATTGATCTCACACGACATCGTTATCAAGGCAAGTTATTGAGCAAAAGTGAAGGCTTTCATTTAGGTAAGGCGCAACGAAAAAAAATTCCACGTGAAAACTTAGCTCAACTTTCAGTACGCCCAAAAGGCACCACAGCGTTAACACTTTATGATTGGAGTAATCAGGGACGTTTAACACAATTACAGTCAATTCGTGCCAAGCGGATGAGTGTCTCGCCATTTACGTTCTATCGTGGTATGCCCGCGCTGATGCTGTTTGATCAAGCATGGGAACAATACAATTCAGGCTTGTTTCAGCAAATTTGTGGCGATTGCCATTTAAGCAACTTTGGCGGTTTTGCCAGTCCTGAACGTAACCTGTTATTTGGTATCAATGACTTTGATGAAACCTTGGTTGCGCCATTTGAGTGGGATTTAAAACGTCTGGTGACAAGTTTTGTGATTGCGGCCAAAGATATTGGATTGGGAGAGCGCAGCGGCTTAAAAGCCATTAAAACCATGCTAAATAGCTACCGCCAACACTTACTTGAGAATATGGCCTTATCACCATTGCAAGTTTGGTATGAAAAGGTCGATGCCAACACCTTATTAGAAAATACCGAATGCCGAAAACTCAGAAAGAAACGTGCCAAGCATTTAGATTCAGCTCAAAAGCGTAATGCCCATTCAGTGTTACCTAAGCTGACTCAACAAGATGCTGAAACTGGGTTTAGACATTTTATTGATGATGCTCCTTTACTGTGGCACCCCAAGGCAGATGAACCCTTTGCTGAACAGGTTGATGAGTTTTTTCAATGCTATCGTAACTCATTGAAATATGACCGACAGGTATTGTTTGATCGTTATCAGCGGACCGATGTGGCACTCAAAGTGGTCGGGGTCGGTAGCGTTGGAACCCGTTCAGCAATTGCCTTGTTTGAAGATGCAGACCGTGAACCATTGATTTTACAAATGAAAGAAGCCAATCCGTCTATTCTTAGTCCGTTATTTAAAGACAAAGTTCAGCACGAAGGTGAGCGGGTGATTCATGGTCAGCAATTGATGCAAGCGGCCAGCGATATCTTCTTGGGTTTTTCCAGCCTGCAACAAGATTTTCATGTACGCCAGCTACGAGATATGAAAATTTCGGTTGATCTTGCCGATATGGATGATGAATATTTCTATGAATATGCGGAAAGCTGTGGCCTTGCTTTAGCCCATGCACATGCCAAAGCAGGCAATGCCGATGTATTGATGGGTTATTTAGGTGAAGGCAATACGATCATTGAGGTTTTACAGGATTATGCCACTCAATCGGCTGAGCGTAATCTAAATGACTATCAGCAATTTATGAACGCAGTAAGCGATGGTCAGATTCAGCTCGCTGGTGATGATGTCCTTTAATCATAGGTCTGTTTGGACAGACATAAAAATAGTGATGATTTGAGAGAAAAAAGACAAATGTTTAGCAAAATTATGTCAGGTTTGGGCCTGCAAGGTGTCACTGTTGAAACTCGTTTATTTAATTCAACCTTACAAGCGGGGGAAACGCTACGCGGTGAGATTAATTTTAAAGGTGGCTCAACCGATAAAGATATTAAAGGTCTGTATTTGCAATTGATGACCATGGCTGAGGTAGAGTCGGGTGATCATGAATTTAATCAGCCTTTGGTCTTGGATCAATGGTTAATCAGTGCTAATTTTTCATTGCCGGCAAATCAAGCGCACCATGTTCCTTTCACCATGGAAATTCCGCATGAAACGCCAATCACCGAAGTTTCTTGCCGCCGTAATGGGACACGGGTCTGGATCAATACCCGTCTGGATGTGGATTGGGGTGTGGATGCAACGGATCGTGACTATTTAAGCGTTCTGCCAACACCTGCCATGCAAATGTTTTTACAAGCTATGCAGCAATGTGGATTTGTTTTGTCGACGGTGGATGTAGAGAAAGGGCAATTGACTGCACAGAACTTTAGATCGACCATTGGCTGCTACCAAGAGTTGGAGTTTGTATCTTCACACATGTTTAGTGGTTTTAATGAGGTGGAAGTGTCTTTTGTGGCTGAACCACATCAAACCCATGTCATGCTGGAGATCGACCGCCGTTTCCGCTCAGATCAGTTATTGTCGATGACGATTCCGCATCATCTCTTAGATGTCCAGCAGATGGCGCAGCAGATTCGCCGTTTATTGCAGATTGGATAAGCGAGATTAAACCTCCCTTTGGGGAGGTTTTTTGTCATATGATTGTCATTATTTATTTTTAAGATCAAATGATGAAAATAAAAATAAATCAGGAAGCCCAGACTTCCATCTTGCTCGATACATTATTGCAATTAAAACGACAATATCCCATGATCAAAATGCGATGGATCGCTCTCCCGATTTTCATGCTGATTTTGATGTACGGTTGGCAGCAACAGTTTTTTACCGCATGGGTGATCTTGCCCTTTGTGTGGACAATGATTGTGCTGAATCTTGCCTTGCTTGCGCATTTTAAATCTAAAAAATTACAAAAGATTGAGCAATTCAAATTCGATCCGATTTTCTGGAATAAATTTAGATTCTATTATCCTGAACTGGGTCTAAAACAACGGCAATTGATCGAAGTTGGATTTAAGGATTATTTGGCTTTGCATGTCATGCAAAAACAGGCTTATGCCATGCCTTCGCATGCCGTTGATTCGTTATGGCATGTCATGCTGGAATTTCCAAAGCAGTACCAAGACTTATGTGAACGGCTTATTGGTCGGCAGTTACATCATAGCCCCTATGAAGCGAGCACAACGTCCACGCAGCAAACGCAACAGTTATTTGCGACATGGCGAAACAGTTGTGGTTTACATGCCTATCAACCAAGAAATACCACGCTGTTACCTAGACTGTTTGCGATTGACCAAGCCTTAAATTGGCAAGATGGGCAGTATTTTAATCTTGAATTGATGACCAAGGATTATGCGCAATACCTGCAGGCACAATCTTCGTCATCCTCTTCAAGTTGCAGCAGTAGCAGCAATAGCTGTAGTAGTTGCAGCAGTTGTGGGGGCGGTGGGGGAGATTAACAGATGCCACTAGCCTACATGCATCATTCGAATCAACTCTTCAGCCGCTTTAGACTGAATTCGTGCAGGATGCCAAACCATACCGAGTTGACGCTGCATATCCAGTTTTAAATCGAGTTGTTTTAAATCCTGATTGACTAAGGTTTTTGGCAACACCGACCAGCCGAGACCAATCGAGACCAACATTCGAATGGATTCTAAGGGATTATTGCTCATGGTAATTTTTGGTTTTAAACCATTTCGCTCAAACTCAGACAAGGTGATCTGACTGGTATAGGTTTGTGCGGCAGGTAATAAACTTGGGTAAGCAATCAGGTCTTCGAGTTTAAGTTGGGGTTGTTGTGCCAAAGGGTGGAAGGGCGCAGCCACAAACACCAATGGATCATTCCAGATGGTTACATAATTCAGGCGATCATGCCCCACTGGCGGTAAGGTTAAAAATGCCAGTTCCAGTTCACCTGCCAAAACCTGTTCATGCGCTTGTTCTGAATCGACAAAATGCACATCCAAGGTCACTTGAGGATAGTGCTGCACAAAATTTTTCAATGGTTCAGCCAAATGATGCAAACCAATATGATGACTGGTACCAATCTTTAAGCGGCCTTGGACCTGTGCTTGCTCATGACTCAAAGTATGATGAATTTCCCCTAATTCATTCAGCCAAGTCCGGACTTTAGGTAATAGAGAGTGTGCGGCATGAGTGGGCTGAATGCCCCGACCTGCAGATTCAAACAGCTTGACCCCAAAGTAGTCTTCCAAGCTGTGAATCCGTTTAGTGACTGCGGGTTGGGTAATAAATAATTGTTCTGCTGCGATGGAAATTGAACCGGTTTCCATCACTTTTACAAATGCTTCAAAAGCAGCGAGGTTCATACAAGCTTGTCCAAGGAGATTTTAAAATTAGTTTTATAAGCAGTATGTTTGAATTAGAAATAATTCCATACTTTTTCATGAAAGAAAAAAGCAAAGGCTTGTACCGTTGGTTCAATTAAACTTAAGGTAGCTGCCATGAGCCAATTGCCTGTAATCAGGTAAGCAACGATCATCGCAACACTAATATGCATGATGTAATAACTCAAGGTTTTTTTCAAAGTCCGACTATTGTTCATGACAAATTGTTGAATATTTGACATCTGTTTCACCTTACAAAATCTCTATTTAATTAAATAATAATCATTATCATTTAAAATGTAAAAAGGAAATTTCAATTCAGCACGATTGGATTTATAAATCGTGAGGTGATTGATTTAATATCAGCTGCTCAAAGCCAGAGTATGTATGAAATGTGCTCAGCCAAGACGATTTAAATTTATTTTATTTAATGAGATGATCAAGATATAAAATTTCAATTTATCATTCCTAAAAGTTTATTAATTTATAAAAATGATAAATTAGATTTATGTGAAGCGATTGCTATAATCAATTCAAGATCAAAATACCCAGACCAATGGCAAGCACGATGGAGGGCGACGACATGGCAGGCAAAACCTTATATGACAAATTATGGGATGACCATTTAGTAAAACAACGCGATGATGGTTCGAGCTTAATTTATATTGATCGCCATTTATTACATGAAGTGACTAGCCCTCAAGCATTTGAAGGTTTACAGCTTGCTGATCGCCAACCTTGGCGTTTAAGTGCTAACGTTGCAACACCTGACCATAACGTGCCTACTTCTAAAAAAGAGCGTGAACAGGGTATCGCAGGGATTGAAGATGATACTTCTCGTATTCAGGTACAAACCTTAGATGACAACTGTAAAACCTTTAATATCGTTGAGTTTGGGATTAATGATATTCGTCAAGGCATTGCCCACGTGGTTGGGCCAGAACAAGGTTTAACTTTGCCGGGTATGACCGTGGTCTGTGGTGACTCACATACCGCAACACATGGTGCTTTTGGCTGTTTGGCACATGGTATCGGGACGTCAGAAGTGGAACATGTATTGGCAACACAGTGCTTGGTACAGAAGAAGTCGAAAAACATGTTGGTGCGTGTTGATGGCGTATTAGGTACGGGCGTGACCTCAAAAGATGTGGTGTTAGCCATTATTGGCAAGATTGGGACCGCGGGCGGTACAGGTTATGCCATTGAGTTTGGTGGTCAAGTGTTCCGTGATATGTCAATCGAAGGTCGTATGACTGTATGTAATATGGCAATCGAAGCGGGTGCTCGTGTGGGGATGGTTGCAGTCGACGACAAAACCATTGCCTATGTCAAAGACCGTAACTATGCACCGAAAGGTGAACAGTGGGATCAAGCAGTCGAATATTGGAATACCTTACATTCAGACGAAGATGCTGTATTTGATGCGGTGGTGGTCTTGAATGGTGCAGAGATTGAGCCACAAGTGTCTTGGGGAACTTCTCCTGAAATGGTGATTCCTGTTTCACAGGCAGTACCAACATTAGAACAAGCTAAAGATGATGTACAACGCAATGACTGGACCCGTGCTTATCAATACATGGGATTAACGGCAGGTCAAGCCTTGGCCGATATCCAATTAGATCGCGTCTTTATTGGTTCATGCACCAACTCACGTATTGAAGATATTCGTGCAGCAGCGGATGTGGTAAAAGGCCGTAAGGTTGCGTCGAGCATCAAACAGGCGATGATTGTGCCGGGTTCTGGTTTGGTGAAACAACAAGCTGAGCAAGAAGGTTTAGATCAAATTTTCTTGGAAGCAGGTTTTGAATGGCGCGAACCAGGTTGTTCGATGTGCTTAGCGATGAACGCAGATAAATTACAGCCAGGTGAACATTGTGCTTCGACCTCGAACCGTAATTTTGAAGGTCGTCAAGGTAACGGCGGACGTACGCATTTGGTCAGCCCAGCGATGGCTGCTGCCGCTGCGATTGCGGGCCATTTTGTTGATGTTCGTTCATTCTAAGGGAGCACAAGCATGGAAAAATACACTGTAGAGCAAGGTATTGTTGGGCCTTTAGACCGTGCCAATGTCGATACCGATTTAATTATTCCAAAACAATTCTTAAAGTCGATTAAACGTACAGGTTTCGGCGATAACTTATTTGATGAGTTACGTTATTTGGATGAAGGCTATTTAGGTCAAGACATTAGCAAACGCCCGAAAAATCCTGATTTCGTATTGAATCAACCGCGTTATCAAGGTTCAAGTATTTTATTGGCACGGACCAATTTTGGTTGTGGTTCTAGCCGTGAGCATGCGCCTTGGGCGTTGAATGAATATGGTTTCCGTACCGTCATTGCACCGAGCTTTGCCGATATTTTCTTTAATAACTGCTTTAAAAATGGCATGTTACCTGTGATTTTATCTGAACAGGTGGTGGATCAGTTATTTAAAGAATGTGCTGAGAATGAGGGTTATCAACTGACCATTGATTTAGAGGCTCAGGAAGTGCGTACCCCAACAGGTGAAGCATTTAAATTTGAAATTGATCCATTCCGTAAGCACTGCTTATTAAATGGTTTGGATGATATTGGCTTAACTTTACAAGTGGCAGATGATATTCGCGCTTTTGAAGCCAAGGCGAAACAAGCGCGTCCGTGGGTGTTTCAAGACATCCAAGCTTAAGTTTGGGTCGTAGAAATACATTTGGGTTTTAGACATTTTTAACATAGGCATAGCGCAGAGATTGAACTCTTGTTAACATGCTAGCGGATAATATTTTGCTTACATGTTAACAAGACATGAGGACTGGGCTTGAATAATGAAAAGAAGACTCGCTCGCAGTATTTTACTGTGTCTAGGCGCTGTTACGACTTTGACTGCATGTCAAAATGCACCCAATGTGGTGGATCAGGTTCGTATTGCACAGAACACATTGGAAAGTAAGGCGGACAACACAACTTTATATTGTTCAGGTGTTGAGAATTGTGAGTTTGAACGTATTGGTGACATCGATGTCATTGATGCAAAGACTCATCGGATTAGCCAAAAGGCAATGGAACGCGGCATTGTACGCTTACATGGTTCAGTATTTAGCCGCAAACAGCAGGTCTATTTAAGTGTGCCAGCCAAGCAATATGAGGTCGTGATTCGCTTCTATCCAATTTCTCCTGACCGTTCCGAAACTTTCCATGTGATTCATGCATTTAAACCGCATGTGCGCTATACCTTTAAAATGTACCGAGACCGAACACGTCGTTCAGGTAGTTTACTTAATGTTTCTGTGCCTGATCCGTTGTGTGTAGATTTACAGCAAGAGCAACACACCATTCGTCGTTTCTGTCGTCCATTTGACGTCAGTACAGGTCTGGGTGAGTTTGTTGAGAAAAAGGTTTAATTGGCTTGCAGCGTCATCGTTGCACATAGGAAAATTGGAAAATAAATGTCGAAGCATATTTTGATTTTAGCGGGTGATGGCATTGGTCCTGAAATCGTAGCAGCTGCTGAAAAGGTTTTAACCAAGGTCAATGATAAATTTAATTTAGGTTTGACATGGGAACATGGTTTGCTCGGTGGTTCTGCAATTGATGCACACGGCGAACCATACCCAGCCGTGACCAGTGAACAGGCGAAAAAAGCCGATGCGATTTTATTGGGTGCAGTGGGTGGTCCGAAGTGGGATAGCATTGAGCGTTCAATTCGCCCTGAACGTGGCTTGTTGAAAATTCGTAGTGAACTCAATTTATTCGCCAATTTACGTCCTGCAATTCTGTATCCACAATTGGCGGATGCATCGAGCTTAAAACCTGAAATCGTTGCTGGCCTTGATATTCTGATTGTTCGTGAATTAACGGGTGGGATTTATTTTGGTCAACCACGTGGTATTCGTGAACTCGAAAATGGTGAAAAGCAGGGTTATAACACGGATGTCTATTCAGAAAGTGAAATCAAACGCATCGCCAAAGTTGCTTTTGAGTTAGCTGGGTTGCGTGGTGGCAAGGTCTGTTCGGTAGATAAAGCCAACGTTCTTGAGGTGACGGAGTTATGGAAGCAAACTGTCACTGACTTACAGCAAGCACAGTATTCAAATATTCAGTTGTCGCATATGTATGTGGATAATGCGGCAATGCAGTTGGTACGCGCACCGAAGCAATTTGACGTGATCGTTACGGGTAATTTGTTCGGTGATATCTTGTCTGACGAAGCAGCGATGTTGACGGGTTCAATCGGCATGTTGCCATCTGCCTCTTTAGATGAAAACGGCAAAGGTATGTATGAACCATGTCATGGTTCAGCGCCAGATATCGCAGGTCAAAATATTGCCAACCCATTGGCGACTGTACTGTCAGTGGCGATGATGTTGCGTTATACCTTCCGTGAAGAAGCGGCTGCGAAGGCCATTGAAGATGCGGTCGGTCAGGTGTTAGACCAAGGTTTACGTACTGCCGATATCATGTCGGAAGGTATGAATAAAGTCGGGACAGATGCGATGGGTGAAGCTGTGGTTGCAGCATTAAACTAAGCATTGAAGTTTATTAAAAACGCAGCTTTAGCTGCGTTTTTTTATTTAATGAATTAGCAGGCTTTGCCTTCATAACGAATTGATTGCGCAATTTGCTGCTGATTCAACTCAAAAATAATATGGCATTTTAAGTTCAGATCATAAGCACTGCCTGCATTGCCAGCACTTTGAATCGGAATATTCTGAGCGCCAAGTTCGGTTGATTGTGCAATCGGAATCGGGATACGGACGGGACGAATCACGGTATAAATCAGTTGATTATTTTGCTTAACAGGCTGGGCCAGTGTTTGGAAGCCTAAGGGCTTTAAGTCGAGCTGTTGCTGAATGGTCTGCGCAGATTGCCCAATAAATGGTTTTAGATAGTCGGGCAGACTAATATTTGGCTGATTTGATGTCGCACAAGCTTGTAAACCGACCAGCGTACAGAACAACAGGTATTTATAATTTTTCATTATGATCATCCTTTATTTTTTTGATCTTTTTTTATTCAATGGCAAAAGTGCAGCTGTGTCGAGAGCATTTATGTGAATTGCTAAAAAGATACAATCTTGTCTACTTTTGGACAATGTTCAAGCCCAGCAAAATATGCTTAGATAATGATGATAATTAAGCGATTTGGACAACTTCATGCGCAAAATAATATTTGGCTTAATCTGTGGGGCAATGGCAACATTGAGCTATGCGGATAACTGCGAAAATGCCCGTAATACTTATGATGATATCTACTGTACCAATAAAATTTTTGCCAGTGCAGATGCTGATTTAAATAAAAACTATCAGCAATTACGCAAACAGCTGAGCGATACACAACAAAAAATTTTAAAAAAATCACAACTGGCGTGGATTCGCCATCGTGATGCAGAATGTAGTGATGATTCCAAGAGTACGGTTTATGTACAATGCCAATTGAATGCAACGCAAGAACGCAATAACTGGCTGCAAGAACGTATCCGTGAATGTCAGACAGTGGGCTGTAAAACGACACGTCTCAGTGAATAAACGTTCACATGAGCAATAAAAAAAGCCACATAAAGATGTGGCTTTTTTGCATTCACTAATCTGACTTAGCGTGCACGATAAGTGATACGACCCTTAGTTAAATCATAAGGTGTCATTTCAACTTTAACACTGTCACCTGTCAAAATACGAATATAGTGTTTACGCATTTTACCAGAAATGTGAGCAATAACTTCGTGACCGTTTTCTAAACGTACACGGAACATCGTATTAGGAAGCGTTTCGGTGACAACGCCTTCGAACTCAATGAGTTCCTCTTTATTGGCCATAGCCTACCTGAGATCAAATTGGGAAGGCGCAAATTATAGTCAATTTATTTAAAATTTACAAGATCAACTCAGTGAGAGGCTGTCAGATATTAACCGAAAGAAACTGTCAGACAATCTTAGATTTTTTTTAACAAAATAAGCAGAATATTGTTGTCAGTTTGGTCAATCAACGTTAATCTAAAATTGTTGTTCATTGTCATAATAACGTATCTACAGGGAAGGGCACTGCGTGGGTCAGCTAACAGATGCATCAGTTGTATTGCGCTTTGGTTATCAGGCAATTCGTAAAGCAGGATTACCAACTGAAGAGATTTTAACAAAGGCTGGTGTTGCATTAAATCAGGTGGATACCAATGCAAGAACGCCGTTAAGTGCACAAAATGCATTTTGGATTGCTGCACAGGACGTCAGTAATGATCCAGATATTGGACTCCATCTAGGTGAACATTTACCACTTTATCGTGGTCAAGTCATTGAACATTTATTTATCAGTAGTGAAACCTTTGGCGAAGGCTTGAAGCGTGCTTTGGCCTATCAACGCCTGATCAGTGATGCTTTCGATGCCAAACTGGTGATTGAAGATGGTCGTTGCTATTTAAGCAATGGCGAACAGTATTGGCCAGATAATTTAGTGAACCGTCATTTCTCTGAATGTGCCATGTCAGGCATTTTACGTTTCTTTAAATTTATTACCGAAGGTCAGTTTCACCCGATTTATATTGATTTTAACTTCAATGAAGGTGCTGCTGATGACGAATACTTTAGAGTCTATGGCTGTCCTGTCAGTTTAGGGCAAAAAGAAACCCGTCTTTATTTTGATGCAGCTGTACTGGATTATCCGTTATGGCAAGCAGAGCCTGAATTACTGCAATTGCATGAGCAATTGGCGATTGAAAAATTACAAGAACTGGCACGCTATGATTTAGTGGGTGAAGTCCGCCGTGCCATTGGTTCAACTCTTGAAAGTGGCGAAACCACTCTGGAGACGGTGGCGGCACAGTTGAATATTACGCCACGTCGTTTAAGAACCCAACTCAGTGAAGCCAATACCAGCTTCCAGCAAATTCTTTCGGATTATCGTTGCCGTTTAGCGAAAAAGCTATTGGCGAATACCAATGAAAGTGTAGAGCGTATTGTATATTTAACGGGTTTTTCTGAACCAAGTACTTTCTATCGTGCCTTTAAGCGTTGGACAAATGAAACGCCAGTTGAATATCGCAAGCGTAAACAACGTTAATTGGTTGCAAATAAAAAGCCTTATCACTGTGATAAGGCTTTTTTATTAATCAGCTAAATTCAACCAGTGTGGGCCTAAAGGCAGCTGCGGTAAATCGAATTCATCAGGATAATAAGACTGAATAAAATATAAACCATCAGGTGGTGCGGTAATACCAGCAGCGGTGCGATCTTCTGCGGCAAACATGGTATCAATATGGTCGATGTCATACATGCCTTGTCCAATTTCAAGCAGGCAGCCCATGATATTACGCACCATATGGTGTAAGAAGCCATCCGCTTGAATATCTAAGACCAGATAATGCCCATGTTCGAATAAGCGACAGTGTTTTACATGGCGTACAGGTTGATTCGATTGACAGGCAGCAGCACGAAAAGTCTCAAAATTATGCGTACCCTCGAATTTGGCAGCAGCAGTAATCATCTTTTGCACATCAAGCTTTTGATAAAGATGGGTGACCTGTTTATATAACAGGGCAGGGCGAGTCGGAGCGTTATACACCACATAGCGGTAACGTCGTGCCACCGCTTTGAAACGGGCATGGAAATTCTCATCCATGCATTTAATCCACTGGATTGAAATGTCTTTGGGAAGTTGGCTATTGGCCCCACGAATCCAGCCTTGTTCAGGTCGAATGGCTTCAGTGTCGAAATGCGCCACCATATTGGTCGCATGTACGCCTGCATCCGTTCGTCCAGCACCATGCAACATAATCGGCTCATTGGCAATACGACTCAGCACTTTTTCTATGGTTTCCTGAACAGTGATAACGCCAGCCTGTTGGGTTTGCCAACCACGGTATTGAGTACCGCAAAATTCAATACCGATTGCATAACGTTGCATGTTCTAACCTCAGAATTAATGTTGATGCCAATGTTCGAACCATTGTTCGTGGGTCGGATATTTTAAATACATTTGCAAGACTTTTGCATATAAATCGGCATGGCTATGGCAATCATTGACTAAAACTTTGGCAGATTGAATCCATGAGCTAATCGCATAACGTTGATCGAGTTGCCCAAAGGTCACTTGAGTACTAATAATTGGCAAACATTGTTTGTGATAAAGTTGTTCAAACAGGGCCAGGATTTCATCATTGACAGCGATATTACCTGTACCAAAGCCCTGTAGCACCAAAAAGTTGGGTGGGCTAAGCAGAAGATTTTTTAATTGTAAAATGAATTGTTGTTTCGCAATCGGCTGTAACATCAAATTCAAGACACTGAGTTGAGCAGCTTGCTCAATGTGTTGATTTTGGACAATAAGAGCATCTGCAGTGGTGTCACAGCTCTGATCTGCCTTGATGCCAACAAAGGCATCTAATTCAGTGGTATGGGCTTTTAAAGTGCTTTGTGCATGAAAGACTTGCTCGTGGAAGGCAAGATAAACACCACTTGGCAAGGCAAGGACTTGTTCCAGTGCTAAATACAGGTTGCCGATTGCATCGGTGAATTCACGGGTATCGTTGCCTTCAATATTCAATAATGGATATTGGCTGCCCGTAATGATGGCGTGGCAAGAATGGCCTAAAAAACGTGCCAGCGTTGCAGCGGCGTAGCTTAAGGTATCCGTCCCATGAATGATGACAAAATGCTGAAAGCCAATGAGTTGTAATTGTTGGATTTGCTGCACCAGCATTAACCAATCGGTTGCGGTACAGGCACTGCTGTCTTTAATACTGGGCGCAGCGAAACATTCTACCTGTAAATGTGGTGGAATCACCTTCGCTAATAAAGGTAAAAAATCCTGTTCAGGCATTGGCATCAACGGTTCGCCAATACAACCAAACGTCCCACCCATATAAATTAAAGCGATTGTTTTCATCATAAAAAAAGCAGTCTGAGAGACTGCTTATATTAGACTGATCAAATTCAGGAAGCTATTTTATTCAGTAAATTTTCTGAACGTTGTTGTTGTTCTGCATTGAATGCCTGCTTGTTTTTTAACAACTCACGTGCAGAATCATAGGCACCTAGTTCAATATATTGCTCTGCAAGCTCTAAATTCAGCTGTGCTTCATCTAGCTGTTGCAGATCAGGAAAAGACTGTGCCAACGGGTCATGAATCGCAATCGTTGCTGACGGTGCAGTAACAGGAGCGATCAGTTCAGGCTGTGCTTCAACTGCTGCAGCTGGTTCTGCAAGGCCAAATGAAAATGCTGTCGTTTCAACTGGCGCAGGTTGTTCAGTTTTTTCAACGCTAGGTTCAAAATTAAAATCTAAGCTTGGCGCCGCTTCTTCTACAGGTGCTTTTTCTTCGACGGGCTGAGATGCAAGCTCTAAATGAGTAAAGTTAAAGTCAAGTTCTGGTTTTGAGTCTTCAACTTTTGTTTCTTCAATGCTTGGTGGTGTTGGTTCTAAGTTGAACGAAAACTCAAGCGGCTGCGGTTGTTCTTTGCTCTCAGGTGTTGCAACTGGAGCAGGAGCTGGTACCGCTTCATCGGTAGGTTTTTGTTCAAAGGAGAAATTAAAGTCTAAAGGTTGAACTTCAGGTGCAGCTTCGACAGGCTGTGCTTCTTCTGCTGGTACAGTATATTCTGATTGCAAGTCATCAAATGATTGTGCAGTAGGTGTTTGAACCAGTGCATCAAAGTCTGCAGTATTGCTTTGAACCTGTGGCTCAGATGTAGGTGTTTGCTGAAAACTATGGGATGCTAAATTAAATTCAATCGAATCAGGCTGTTTATTCTGCTCGTATTCACGATGCTTCGCTTCTGCTGCTTGTGCAATATCTTCCAGTTTTAAGGCATGAATATGTTTGATCAATTGATCAATCGCCAAATCATCTTTTTGCTTTAAATGAATATCCAGTAAAAACAAATACAATTCATGTTGAGAATTGTCTTGTTTTAAAGCTTGATTGATTTGTGCTTCGGCAGATTGAAAATTACCGCTTTGAATTTGTTGTTCAAGCTTTTGGCGCAAACTTTCAGAGATATCTGTCGTGGTAGGAGGGGCATACTCCTGTTCCTCACGGGCTAATGTAGTTCGTGAGGCAGATCGTGTCGCTGCTTTTTTTGTGGTCTTGCTGGCACCTTTTTTCGGTGCAGGATTGGCTTGATTGCTTTCTCGTTTTTTTAAAACGATGGCTACAATCAGTACAATGACCAGCAGTACAATGATTATCGTTGACATGATCTATACCCCTTAAAGATAGTGCCGCTTTTATGCAAATTTATGAGAATATTCTCGTAACCTAGCGTGTTGGCTTTTTAGTGTCCTGTTGCGCTTTCAACTGATCTTGCAGTTCGGCAAGCCGAGCATTTAACAGCTGAATACGTTGTTCCTTCTGACGTAGTGCCAATTCTAACTGTGTTACGTTTCTTTGTAATGTAACGGTTTTTTCTCGTGCTGTCATAACTTTTAATGATAAATCGGCACTGGTTTTTTGCTGTAATGTGTCTTTTTTGGCACTTCCCGTACTGGAATCTTGATTACTCTCAGCCACCAAAGACATTTCAGCTTGTTGTAAACGATATTTGGCTTTTCCTATGGCTGGACGCTGTGTTTGTTCCGCAATTTGATGGGTGTTTTTATTTTGCTGTGCTGACGTTGCCGTAAGATTAAAGTTTAAATGTGAGCCCTGTCTGAGGCGGTTGGCGTTACCGCCAATAAAGGCATGTTCATTTTGTGCTTTGATCTGATTCATGACCTGAGCAACAGGCTGCTGGGTTTGCCCAGAAATACGTTGCGCAATACTCCATAAGGACTCATTGCGTTGCACCACATGCTGTTGCGCTTTGTCATTGTTTGCAGTTGTATCTGCAGCGAGTTTCTTTTTGACCGTTTGAGCTGTTTCTCTGACGGGGGTTGGTGCTTTCGCTTTTTCTTTGCTCTCAATCGGTTTAAGTTCAGTTGCCTTTAGTTCTTCATCCCATGCAGCATCTTGCTTGGTATTGATTGCAGCATTCGCGGTTTGAGTATTTTCCTGTTTGAGCGAGGGAGTTGCTGGCTGCGGTGGTACTTTTTCTGTAACTGGTGTAGCTGACTGTGGCACTGGGGTCGTCGCTGCCGCTGTTGTTGTTTCTACGTTCACGGGTGCAGCGATTGAAACTGCACTAGCTGCTGTTGTTGTACTTGGCTTTGATGTTTCTAAGACTGGCGGCAGAGTAAAAGGTGCATTGAGCAATTTTTCTTGTTTTAAATTCGGTGTCTGCGGGTTTGAGTTCGCAACATTGAAGCGCGTACTTTCTGGTAGGTTTAAGGCAATATCTTTTTCACTGACAATAAATTTAGGGCTGAGTGATTGTTCATTGGCATTCTTTGTAACCGGTGCTTTTGCGATTTGACGCATCGGTTGGCGGATATGCTTTAAATGAGCCGCACCCCCTTCCTGAATTTTTAAAATAATATTTAACTCAGCATCCGTCATGGGACGTGATGAGGTGATGACAATGACACCTTCACCTTGATTATTTCGACGCGTAAAAAAATTCAGGCTAGATGGCGGCTGATGCGCAGCGCCAAGCATCAATAAATCTTCAGGTGTGGCTAAGCTGACGTCTATTTTGGCGTTGGCATCGGCTTGGTGGAAACTCATTTCTGCATAGAGTAGTTCACCAGGTGCAGACTGGATTTGAATTGGATCAAGCGTAATTGCATAAAGGTGTTGCGAAGAAATGATGGCTAAAATGGCAATTTTTAATTTGTTATAAACAGTCATCTCGATCCATGAAAAAGTGATGTTATCGTCTGGAAAAAGTATACATTACCGTGATGTAAATGAATTGTAAATTATTCATCGTTCATCGCAATAAAAAAGCCGATCAAATGTGATCGGCTTTTGATTTTTAGGGATTTTTGCTTAAGCGTTCTTGTATTCGACCAGAATACGAAGCATACGACGTAGAGGCTCAGCCGCGCCCCAAAGCAATTGGTCACCCACAGTAAATGCGCCGAGGTATTCTTTACCCATATTCAGTTTGCGTAAACGGCCAACAGGAACAGTTAAAGTCCCTGTGACTGCAACAGGAGTCAGATCAGTCATTGACGCTTCGCGGGTATTTGGAACCACTTTTGCCCATTGGCTCGAGTTGCGAATCATGTCTTCGATTTCATCCAGCGCAACATCTTTTTTCAATTTCAAGGTAATTGCTTGAGAGTGGCAACGCATTGCACCGATACGAACACAGTGACCATCAATCGGAACGATTTGCTGGTTACCCAAGATCTTGTTGGTTTCAACCTGACCTTTCCATTCTTCTTTCGATTGACCGCTTTCAAGTTGTTTGTCGATATACGGAATCAATGAACCCGCCAATGGCACGCCAAAGTTTGCTTTCGGGAAGCCTTCGCCACGTTGTAATTCTGCGATTTGGCGGTCAATATCAAGAATTGCAGATTTAGGGTCATCCAATAAGGTTTTGGTATTGTTATACAAATAACCCATACCTGTGATCAGCTCACGCATGTTTTGTGCACCTGCACCAGACGCTGCCTGATAAGTCATTGACGTTGCCCATTCCACTAAATTATTTTGGAACAGTGAGCCTAGGCCCATCAACATCAATGAAACGGTACAGTTACCGCCAACGAAGGTTTTAGTACCGTTGACTAAACCATCTTTAATCACGTTTAAGTTGACTGGATCAAGAACGATGATTGCATCATCTGCCATACGCAGCGTAGATGCGGCATCAATCCAATAACCATCCCAACCTTCAGCTTTAAGCTTAGGGAAAACTTCAGAGGTATAATCACCACCTTGGCAGGTTAAAATGACATCCATTTGCTTCAGACTGTTAATGTCTGTTGCATCCATAAGTGCTGGGGCAGTCTTACCACCAAATGAAGGTGCTTCGCCACCTGCATTACTGGTAGAGAAATAGAATGGCTCGATATGAGCAAAATCATTCTCTTCAACCATACGTTGCATGAGGACGGAACCAACCATCCCACGCCAACCGACCAGACCTACTTTCATGTCATTGTGCCTCGGTATGTAAAAATTTTTAAAGGGGTTTGAGTGTATCAAAAGTGCCCACAACTGCAAGCTTTACTGAAATAAAACAGTGCGTTTATTGAGTGGAATAACTTGTTTATATTAGATAGAAAATTGATAAAGCGGGAACTTTATTGTAAATCTATATGATCCCTAAGAGAAAATGAACATGATATGGATTCAGATTTGCGCAGCAGTGGTGATATGGCTTTCATTTTGGTCTTTGATCCCTCGAGATGAATGGTGGTTTAGGGGAGCAGACTTTCCTCGATTACAGATTTTGGCATTGGGCATCATCACATTTTTTATGATGTTATTTGTGCTTTCGGATTGGACTTTGAGTACCGAGTTACTGTTTACGGGTCTGCTGGCTGCAATTGCCTATCAGCTTAAAATGGTATTGCCTTATACCCCGTTATGGCTCAAGCAAGTGAAAAAGGTTAAAAAGGCGCAACTCAATCCAGAGCAACAAATTTCTTTATTGGTGGCAAATGTACTGACACCTAATCACAAATATCACTTGCTGCTTGAACAGATCGAAATTTTAAAGCCGGATTTGGTGCTTACGCTGGAGTCGAATGCTGAATGGCAGCAAGCGTTGAGCCCAATTGAAGCAGATTATCCCTTTCGTGTCCCGGTACCTTTAGAAAATCTATATGGTATGCATCTTTATAGCCGTTTACCCTTAACAGATACTGAAGTTAAATTTATTTTGAGTGATGAAATTCCATCGATTCATACCGCAGTAACTTTAGCTTCTGGCGTGCAAGTGCAACTGTATTGTTTACATCCCAAACCACCGAGTCCAACCGAAGCCAAAGACTCGACTTTAAGAGATGCAGAATTGCTGATTGTGGGGGATCAGATTAAAGATATTGATCAGAGCTGTATCGTCATGGGCGATTTAAATGACGTAGCATGGTCAAGAACAACCCGTTTGTTTCAGCGCATTAGTGGTTTGCTTGATCCACGGGTGGGGCGCTATTTTATGAATACCTTCCATGCGGATTATCCTTTATTAAGATGGTCGCTGGATCATATCTTTCATAGTACTGATTTTGGTTTAGTCAAGATGAAGCGCCTGCCACATATTGGTTCAGATCATTTCCCAGTGTATGTCGTCTTACAAACAGGACGGGTGTTTGAACAGCAGCAACAATCTTTGCAACAGACAGCTGAGGATGAACAAGAAGCCCAAGAAGCGATACAGGATGGCATTGAGAAGGCTGAGCAAGAAGAGAAGGCGGTGACTGATCCTATAGCTCAACCACATAAGTAGCCAATGCAAAACTGATGCGACAGCAGAAGGACTTGTGCAATGACTTTATTTTAAAGTTTAACTAATTAATGTACGTTATTTCGTACATAGATTTAAGTCTGCAACGAATAGTACAGTATCGGTAAAAGGTTTATTCTAAATACATCAGCACAAGGACGCAGGAATGGATTTCCGCTTAAGGATAGCGACGCTGAGATGGAAAAGTCATCATGGATATGATGCATGCGATGGACGCAGGATAATAAAAGTAGTTTGAAAGCACAACCTCATTTGCCCGAGTTTTGCAGGATGCAGAACTCGGGTTTTAATTTTTTAGCCTGATTGTAGATGGCTTATTGTTGTGGCTTTCCGCCAGAGGATGGTTCGTTAAGATCTGGCTTTGATGGTGGTAATTTATGATCTGATTTAGGGATCAGTTGTTGGGTGACTGGAACATGAATGTCTAAAGTTGGGCAACTGCTCCAATGGGTTGGGGCATCGGGCAAATTAGATGAATATTGTGTTGGGTAACGAAGTAATAAAGTGTCATCACCTTGTGGAATTTTAAAATCAAACTCATAGGTTTTAACTTCATAAGGTTGTAAAACCTGCACAGTATATTGCTCTGCCGAACATCTTAAATATTGATCGGGAAGGAGGAGTGCTTTCCCAGACATTGCCCAAAATTGTATTGGATGACATTGAGAAATTTTTTCAAATATATAATTTGGCGTTGTATTTTTAATGTTGATTTGAATGGTTTGTGAGGGAGTACTTTGCTGAGTTCCAGCAATCTGAGGATGCTTTGTCCCTGCATCAATAAAATACATGCTTCGTTGTACGCCAGTGCATTCATCACTTACTGCTTCTGGGAAGGTAACAAAATAATCATATTGTTCTTCCTCATCATCTTTGCCTTTATCGCCAGTGACGGGGGGATTTCCTCCACCAGGCAATGGTTTTTGGGTACCTGAGCCACTGCCACCTAAACTCACGTTGGCAACAGAAAAGTTTTCTCCACAAGCGGTTAAAACAACCACTGAAATGAAAGAAACTGTTGCGAGTAATACGCTTCTCATTGTTATTTATCCTTAAAAATATAAGGCACTTGTAGTTTTATCTGAGTATCGTATTGGTAGACACCAAAGCGAAATTGATAATGTGCATCGTCTTTTTCTTGGTCTTGATCACAATGTTGAATCGCGGCATTTAAGAGTTGTTTTGCCATGTCTTGCCACAGTTCGATACTCAACTTTCGAAGTGCTTCAACTGAATCGGCTGTTAATTTTTCGGCATGTACAGCTTGTTCGAGATGGGTAAAGGGTTTTTCACTAATAAAGTTATCAATTCCTGCAGCCAAATGGTCACTGAGATTGGCTGAAAAGAGCGCTTTACTTTCTTGCATTTGGTTATCAGGGGTAAAGCTATGTTGTTGTAATACGACTTCTTGATCGATTTGCACAACCACACCTAAGCGCTGTAGTTCAAATAAAATCGAGCGTGGATGCTTTTCTGTTGAAATATGTTTGACCAAGGCTTCAAAACTGTTTTCTTCACCAGAAACAGGAATTTGATGGGGGAGATCAAGGGCAATCCAGCGGGCAATGACCCGAGCAGGAACGCTAATCGCAAAATTAGGAGCTTCATTATTGATTTGATTGGCTTGCTGTCTAAAGGCACTGACATCTTTGCGATGCAGTCCTGATAATAAACTCACAGCCGAATCGGTTTTGTTCTGTTTGATTCGTTCTAATTCAACCAAGGCTTGCTCATAAAAAATCGGTTTTAATGCAGCCACAAAATCGGTATAGCCAACACCTGAATGGATTAACCAACGCGCGATATGCTGCATCATTGGATAAATGCTATCCAATGTGGTTTCTGCATCTTGTGGAATCACACCTTGTGTATTCGATGCAGATGATTCGATATTCAGGAAAACTTGATCTGTTGGTTTTACCATTAAAGCACCTTAAGAACGGATTCGATTACGCGATTAGCTGACATAATTTTTAATGCCCCCTTGGAGATGGAAAGGATTCGGCCCCCGTATTATCAATCTTAAAATGAGTAAAAGAAACACTGATAGAGGTATCCAAACTCTCGACACAATGCCACCAGCCTAGGGGAATGAATAAGGCGTCCCCTTCGTTCAGGATACATTCGATTTTGCTGCTGTGGGCAAAATCTGGGAATGACTCAAGGATGTCCGGATGATCAGGATCGGCAATTTTACTAAACACAGCCACATCATTATAGAGATGAGGCGTTTGCATTGCAGGAATCAGCGTGACTTTTTTCCGTCCATAAATTTGCACCAAAATATTATTGGTTAAATCATGATGCAAGGGGGTAAAGGCACCTTTGGGACCAAACCAGATGAAACTACGATCATAAACCTGAGTATGGTCTGTATAGCTATGAAAATGATCAATATCTTGAAATAAAACAGCCAAACTGGATTGACTGGCTTTGGCATTGTTTGCCGTCATATAAAAATTATTGGAATGCTCCGTTTGCTCAATTAAATCCACAAAATCATTCATCAGCATTTTGGTTTTATGTTGAATCGAGTTACGTTCAAATAAAGCATCTTGTTCACGATTGAACTGAACTTCAATTTCTTGTGTACCGACAGCCTGTTTGAAATATTGTGGTGACCATTTGTGTAAAGCAGGCCAATGCTGGATGGCATCTGTCAAAATCACAGCTAAGTTTCGGCTATAATAATGTTGAATAAAATGAGAAAACTCCGGTTTTGAAATTCGCTTAATTTGCTGATAATCAGGATTTAAACGGGCAAAATGATCGAGAGTGTTGAGTAACCAATTGCGTTTTTTGAGCAGGAAATGTTGCTCTTGGGCAATTTGAAAATAAGGATGTTGTTTTAATTGTACCCATTCGAGGGCAATATCAATTTCACTTAAGCCCTGTTTCACCAATGAATAATAAATTTCGGCTTTGCTTACACCATCCAGTACCGCCTGAGCCAACCATTTTTTTTGTTCTGGTGTAAATTTACTGCTGAGTTGCGTCTGCTTTTCTGCTGCGACTTTCTCAAGTGTTTGATAGTGTTGTTCTTCAGCCTGTGTCTGAGCAGAAAAATTTTTATTCAGATCAATCAAACCTTCACGCAGCAAAATGTTCGCCAAATCGACTGGATTACAGCCACGATCTAGATTTTCTTCGAGCCATGTCTGCCATTCTTTCGGTAAAGCATTGAATTGTCTTGCTAAGCTTTCTTGAGCATCCATACCTTCCAACCATCCATAAAAAATGATTTTGACCTTTCGTTATTAATTTACGCATAAACATATTTGCACTCAAGCATAAAAGTGTTAAATTTTCACATACACAATATGTGAAAAATTCACACAGAGGGTGATGCAATGAAAAATATATGGACTCAACTAGCACTTAGCGTAACTTGCGCAATCTTGGTTGGCTGTGGATCTGATAATGATCGGGATCCAACCCCAACGCCTACGCCGACACCACCAACCCCAACACCACCTACACCTACGCCGCCAACTCCAACACCACCGACCCCAACACCGCCTACGCCAACACCGCCCACTCCAACCCCAGTTGTGGCTGATCGTTTTGTGGGGTCTTGGTTGGGAGGATTCTGTCATAAGGGAGCACGAACCAATTTAACGGTACATAAAGCGTCCGAAAACAGTGTTCGCTTTACTATTGAAACCCGTCAATTTGAAAAAGAGGATTGTACCGGTGCTGTGATTAAAAATTACGATGTTGCATCGGATGATGCACTGATTAGCGAGATTGCAGCGACTGAAACCAGTGGTACAACCACGGCAAATCGAGTGAAATATAGTGATCGCTATCGACCAAATGGGATTGCTTCAGCTTATGCCTTTAAAGGCGATGGCATGTGTGCAGTGAGTGAAACAGCGAGTATCAAAGATATTCAAACGTATATGGACTCAGTCGATCCATCTAAAGTTGTTACTTGTTATACCCGTACCAATGTCGAAGGCTATAGCTTATTGAAACCGACTGTGAGTAAAGCAACGGCAAGTTATCGTTTACTCGATAATCAAACGTCTTGGGCCAATTTCTTGGCGCAAGCCAATGAGCAGGGGAGTCAAGGTTTTGCCTTAGCGGGTAGTTCTTTGGATGTGAAAAAAGCCAATAGTGATTTCCCTGAACCTAAAAACTTATATATCAAAAACAATGCTTCAACCGATACCTATAGCTATAAAATTGCAGATATCACCACCAATGTGATTGCAAATAGATATGTGCTCAAATTAGCTGAAATGAAAAAGCAAGGTGAGTCTGGCTTTGTTTATAAATCGTTCTTGAGCGAGGATCCAAGCAATACCTATAAATATTTATTTGTGAAAAATGATAAGAAACCCGCAACCTATACTTATGACAATCGCTTTTTAACCAATAAAACCAGAGCAAGTATTCTTGCTGCATTTAATGAGCTCGGTGCACAAGGTTGTAAATTAATCTTTGCGGGTGAAGACTTCACAACCAATGGTACCAAGAATGACATGTATTACATCCCAACTTGTGTAAATAGCAGTACCCATAATGGGACCTATAGCTATCGTTATGTTGAGATGCCAAAAACAGAAGCAGGGTTCTATGATGACAACCCAACTAAGCTGGATTTATTACTTAAGCAACAAGCGGCTGAAGGTTATCACCTGATTGATAAAGATAATGCGATTGGGTTCTTTAATACCAAAGGCTATTTATTTGAACGTGATAGTGAAAGTACAGCAAACATTGAATCAAAAGTCTTTAAAGAAGATGCGATTTATAAGCTTGATCTACCGAGCGAGATTCAAAACCGTTTACAAGATCAAGGTAACTTAGGTTGGTTCATTAATGTTAAATTGGGCTCAGTGTATAGCAATACCCCAACTTATTTTGATTTAAATACGGGTGTGATTTTCCCGAACTAATGGTTGTTATTTTTTAGTAAACAGCCGCTTTATTGATAAATAAGGCGGCTTTTTTAGCTTAATAAACTTTGTCGTAACCTTCGGCACGGGTTTTAAAACGGCGATGGAACCACATCCATTGTGTCGGGGCGATACGAAGTTGAGCTTCAATAATATTATTTACCCGAATCGCATCATTGACTTCATCTTCGCTTGGCATATTGTCCACAACTGGCTCAATCAGTACTTTATATTGTGGATTGCGAACATCACCATAGCGATAGAAATATAAGGGAATTGCAACTGCTTTCGAGATTTTGAGTAAACGACGATGTGCAGTCACGGTAGCCGCTGGAACACCAAAGAAGGGCGCCATCACGCCTTGTTTTAAACCAAAGTCCTGATCGGGGCTATACCAAATCGCACCGCCATCTTTGAGGCGACGGATCAAACCACGCATATCATCGTGGTCAATTTGATGTTGATAAATGGTGGCACGGCAGCGATAAATCAGCATATCCAGCAGTGGATTGTTTTGTGGGCGATAGACCACATCGGGTTCGAAATATTGAGCACAAATATAACCGCCCGCATCCAGTAAGGTACTGTGTGTGCCCAGTAATAATACGCCTTTGCCTTGTGCTTTTGCATCGGTGATGTGTTCTAAGCCTTCAATACTATGGCGACCTTTAAACCACTTCGGGCAGTACCACGCATTGAGGGTTTCAAATACACCAAGCATCATATCGACAAACACTTGTTTGGCTTGAGCCTCAACCTCAGCAGGCGACCATTCAGGGAAACACAGCTCTAAATTCCGCAGCGTGGTTTTACGGCGTGATTTAAGCAAGCGCCAACATAAGGCTGCCAGACCATGGGCCAAACGCCACTGAATTGCCCAAGGTAAGACGGCCAATAACATTAAGAAGGTAATGGCGATCCAGATTTTCCAATATTTGGGCAATAAAAAAGCCCATTGAAACTCGCCAGGGATATAAGGCTGTTTTTGACTCATAAATTCGAAAAATGAATAACGTTGAATTTTGCAGCAGTGTAGCATGAAGTGTATCGTGACTTTAAATGTCGTATTAAATGAAGTTTGTTTTTATAAATGTCTATCTAAAATAGAAGGAGAAAAGATTGAAAAGCATAAATATTATAAAAGCTGATATTACTCAATTGGTCGTAGATGCGATCATTAATGCAGCGAATACTTCACTATTAGGCGGTGGTGGCGTCGATGGTGCAATTCATCGTCAAGGAGGGGCTGCGATTTTGGCTGATTGTCAGAAGATTCGTGCTAAGCAAGGAGGTTGTGCTGTTGGAGAAGCGGTCGTGACCACGGCTGGGAATTTACCTGCAAAATATGTGATTCATACAGTTGGACCAACATGGGTAGATGGACAACATCAGGAAGCCAAATTACTCGAAAATGCATATCGGAATTGCTTTAAATTGGCAGAGAAGTTGAAATTAGAGTGTGTTGCCTTTCCAAATATTTCAACAGGAATCTATCGGTTCCCTAAGCAACTCGCTGCTCAAATTGCCTTAACCACAATCAGTAAAGAGTTAAATCGTAGCCAGTCTGTAAAAGAAGTAATTTTTGTTTGTTTTGATGATGAAAACTTTAATATTTACCAGAAGCTTAAAGAAGATTTTAATTTGAACTGAATTGAGTATCTGAAGTAGGAGCATTTACCCTCGAAAGGATAAATGCTCAATCAACTTAGTTGCCTTTCGACATATTTTCTAAAATGTCCCAACGTTCCAGCTTTTCTAGCAATACTTCTTCAATTTCAGCTAGGCGTTGGCTGGCTGCAGTTGCTGCATTGGCATCACTGACAAACCATGAACCATCCGCCAATTTCGCGGACAACTCTGCTTGCTCGGTTTCCAGTTTCTCAATTTCAGCAGGCAGTTGCTCAAGCTCACGTTGATCTTTATAACTGAGCTTGACCTTCTTTGGTGTTGATGCTGCGGCAGCCGCTGCTTCAGCTTTGGCTTGTGCTTTTTTCACATCACTTTTCTGATCAACGACTTTTTGGTCAGGACGTTGTTCCAAGTAATCTTGATAGCCGCCGATGTATTCATCAATCTGACCTTTACCATCGAATACCCATGTCGAGGTCACGACATTGTCCATAAAGGCACGGTCATGCGAGATCAACAGCAAAGTACCTTTATAGTCAGACAGCATTTCTTCAAGCAACTCAAGTGTCACCATATCCAAGTCATTGGTTGGCTCATCCATCACGATCAAGTTTGAGGGCTTGAGTAACAATTTTGCTAACAGGATACGGTTTCTCTCGCCACCAGAAAGGGCTTTTACTGGCGTGCGCGCACGTTCTGGCGAGAATAAAAAGTCTTGTAGATAACTATAGATATGACGACGGTTACCATTCACATCGACAAAGTCAGAACCTTCAGACACGTTGGCCATCACGGTTTTTTCCAAGTCGAGTGCATTACGCAACTGGTCAAAATAAGCCACTTCCAGTTGAGTACCGGTTTTCACAGACCCGTCGTGTTCGATCTCGCCTAAAATGGCTTTGATCAAGGTGGTTTTACCGACACCGTTGTCACCGACTAAACCGATACGGTCGCCACGTAACACAATTGCAGAAAAATCATTAATCAGTACTTTGCTGTCGTAGCCGACACTTAAGTTTTCGATCTCGAACACCAACTTACCAGAGCGGTTGGCTTCTTGCGTTGCCATGCTGACTTTGCCCTGTTGTGAACGACGTGCTTTAGACTGTTCACGTAAGTCTTTTAAGGCACGGACACGGCCTTCGTTACGGGTACGACGTGCTTTAATGCCTTGACGAATCCAAGCCTCTTCTTCCGCTAACTTTTTATCAAATAAAGCATTTTGTTTTTCTTCGGCTTCCATTTGCTGCGCTTTCAGTTCGAGATAGCGCGAATAGTTACCTTCATAGCCTCGCAAAATACCTCGGTCAAGTTCGACAATGCGGGTCGCAATACTATCGACAAATGAGCGGTCATGCGAAATAAACAATAAAGTGAGATTGTTTTGATCGAGCAGGAATTTTTCTAGCCATTCGATACTTTCAACGTCCAAATGGTTGGTTGGTTCGTCCAGTAACAGCACATCTGGTTGAGTGAGCAGAGCACGCGCCAACAGTACACGGCGTTTACGGCCACCTGATAAATCGGCTAGATCAGCATTGGGATCAAGTCCCATTTTACTCAGAATCGAGTTGACCTTGTTTTCTAATGCCCAACCATCCAACTGATCGAGTTTGTGCTGTAGCATGCCCATGCGGTCACAAGCGTCCATATCACCCAAGACACAGGCATCACTCGCTTCATGGTATTCTTTCAACACAACGGCTGCTTCACCTGCACCATCGGCAACGATGTCGGCGACTTTGCCTGAGTCCATTGGCACATCTTGGGCTAACATTGAAACAGTTAAACCATTTTGAATCGAAACTTCACCGTTATCAGGTAACAAGCTTCCCTCAATCAGTTTTAATAAAGTAGACTTACCTTCTCCATTACGACCAATTAAACAGACTCGCTCGCCACGTTCTAGGTTAAAGTTCGCGCCGTCGAGTAAGGCAGGTCCGCCAAATGCGAGATGGACATCCCTTAAAGTAATATAGGCCATAATGTTTCCTAAGAGTTCAGATGAGGTCTGAAATGACTAAACCACAAAATTTTGATAATCACGCGTCATTCTCCGCACCCATTGAAGATTTGCAAGTCCGAATTGCATTTTTAGATGATTTAGTTGAACAATTGAATCAGCAACTCGCAATTCAAACGCAGGAAATTGCTGATTTAAAAAAACAAATGCAATTTTTATATCGTCGAGTTGAATCTTCAGATTTATCCGAAGGAATTGCAGCTTTTGATCCGATAAATGATAAACCACCGCATTATTAATAAATTCTCCAGCAAATGCTGAGTTGCATTACTGGAAGATCGATGTTGAATAAGCGCGTTTAAAAGCCATGTAAGACAATTTTACCTTTGGTGGTGCCGCTTTCAATTTGTTGATGTACACGTTTCAGGTTTTCTGCATTGATAGGTGAAAGGATCTGGTTCACTGTGGTTCTAATTTTCCCCGCATCAACTAAGGCGGCGACCTGATTCAAAAGTTGGCTCTGTTGGATCATATCTTCAGTCTGATACATGGAGCGCGTGAACATAAATTCCCAATGGACTGAGACAGATTTGGATTTAAAGACTTTTATGTCGAGTTGTTCTGGATCATCAATTAATCCGAAATGTCCCTGTGCTGCAATCAGTTCTGCAATATCAGCAAGATGTTGATCGGTTTGTGTGGTTGAAAACACATATAAAGGTGCACTTAAGCCGAGTTGCTGAATTTGTGGCGCTAAAGCTTGGCGATGATCCAAGACATAATCAGCACCCAACTGTTTTACCCATTCAGATGTCTCCGGTCGAGATGCGGTACTGATAATCGTAAGATTGGTTAATTGTTTGAGCAACTGAAGGGTAATTGAACCCACCCCACCAGCACCGCCAATGACAAGGATCGAAGTGTTCTCAGCGGCAGCGCGAGGAACTTGTAAGCGATCAAACAGCATTTCCCATGCGGTAAGTGCAGTCAAAGGCAGTGCCGCTGCTTCGCTTGCATCAAGTGATTGGGGTGCATGCCCGACAATACGTTCGTCAACCAATTGTAATTCACTATTACTGCCTTGTCGGTTGAGTGCACCTGCATACCAGACGTGGTCACCGATGTTGAATTGAGTGACGTGTTCGCCAATCGCTTCAACAATTCCAACGGCATCCCAGCCTAAAACCTTCCATTGATTAGCTTCAGCATTTTTATTGTTTCGGATTTTGGTATCGACTGGATTGACCGAAACCGCTTGTACGCGCACAAGTAGGTCGTGCCCTTGTGCCGTTGGTGCGTCGATTTCAATGTCAACGAGTGCATCTGCTGATGTAATGGCACCCGCATGTTGATAGGCCACAGCTTTCATGATGATGTTTCCTTTGGATTGGATTTCACTTGATTCAGGTTTCAGCATAACCTAAGCTTAATTTTAGTGACTACAGACAAATAACGCTCATAGTGTCAAAAAGGGTACTGTAAAATGGCAAAAATGCGACATTCCAGTTTTGATTGTTCTCCAGGCTGTTCGGTTGAAGCTGCCATCAGTTTGATTGACGGTAAGTGGAAATGCGTGATTCTCTGGCATTTATTCAAAGAAGGTACTTTGCGTTTCAATGAAATTCGCAAGCGTGTCCCAAGTATTACCCAGAGAATGCTGACCAATCAGCTGCGTGAACTCGAACAGGATGGCATTTTGCATCGAGAGGTTTATCCTCAGGTCCCGCCAAAAGTTGAATATTGCTTAACAGATTTAGGTCGTAGTCTGGAACAGATTATTGTTGCATTAAAGGATTGGGGCGATAGACATCTGGACCAATTCGGAAAACTCGCGCTTGCTGAATAAAATAAGTGGTTGACAGCATTTTAATTTTTCGCCTTTTGGCTGTATGAAAAAGGTATGTTTTACAGCTTAGTTTGAATCTAGATTATTTTTTACGTTGTAACTTGCCTTTTGGATTCAACTTATGTAACGCTAATAAAAGGAAGTTTTGGGCGACTTTATGAGTAATATTGGAATTTGGATCACGGTAGCGATTGTACTGTTTGTACTAGGCTCGATTTTTGGCTTGCGCGTCAGCCCACGAGAAAAGGCATTGGGAATGATGCGTGATCAGGCTCGTAAAATGGGATTACATCCACGCTTAATTGCCGCGCCAGAATGGACCAAGATTCCAATGGCATCGGAAAAACGTGCCAGCATGGTGGCTTATTATAGTGTGCTGATTCCAGATGCCCGTTTAGCTTTGATGCGTGCGCGGGTTGTGGATGGCAAGCTTCAGGTGGTGCAAGGTGATCAGAAATTTAATGATTTAACCATTGCATTAAAAGGAGTTTATGCTATTGATATGCAGGCAAACTGTGTCGGGCTGTATTGGGATGAAGAAACGGACCTGAAAGCCACACAGCTTGAAGATATGAAAGCTTATTTACATGAACTAGCACAGCGCTAATTTACTGATTAAACATAGGAAAAACGATTTATTATGGCGAAAACTCCACGCTCTGCTTCAGAAAGCACAGCAGCTCCCGCATCTGCTGCAAAGAAACGTGCCTTAGTGATTGTGGAGTCGCCTGCAAAAGCGAAAACAATTAATAAATATTTGGGTTCACAATATGTGGTGAAGTCATCGGTCGGTCATGTGCGTGACTTACCGACAGGAGGCGGGGCGAAATCCACAGAAAAGAAGCCCGCAACCCGTGCCAAACTCACAGATCAACAGAAAGCTGAAAAAGCTCAGTCTGCACTAATTAATCGTATGGGTGTCGATCCAGAACATGATTGGATTGCCCATTATGAAGTGCTTCCAGGCAAAGAACATGTGGTTGCCGAACTAAAAAAACTTGCCAAAGATGCTGATGCAATCTATCTCGCAACGGATTTGGATAGAGAAGGGGAAGCAATTGCTTGGCATTTAAGAGAAGTGATTGGTGGGGATGATAGTCGCTATCATCGTGTGGTGTTTAACGAAATTACCAAGAATGCCATTCAAGAAGCATTTAAACAGCCAACACGACTTGATTTAAACCGTGTTAATGCTCAACAGGCGCGTCGTTTCCTTGACCGTGTGGTGGGCTTTATGGTGTCGCCATTACTATGGGAAAAGATTGCCCGTGGTTTATCGGCAGGACGCGTGCAGTCGGTTGCTGTGAAACTGGTGGTTGAACGTGAACGTGAAATCCGTGCCTTTATCCCAGAAGAGTACTGGCAAGTTTTTGCAGATACCATTTCTAAGAAAGAAGACATACGCTTAGAAGCGGTTAAGCAAGCAGGTAAAACACTTAAACTCAAAAATAAAGCCGAAACTGATGCCTTACTCAGCGTATTGAAAGATGCTGAATATAAAGTGGCATTGCGTGAAGATAAACCAACCAAAGTTAATCCAAGTGCACCGTATATCACTTCAACCTTACAACAAGCGGCGAGTACGCGTTTAGGTTTCTCGGTAAAGAAAACCATGATGCTGGCGCAGCGTTTGTATGAAGGTGGTTTCATTACCTATATGCGTACCGACTCAACCTTTTTGAGTGATGACGCTGTAAATATGGTGCGTAACCATATTCAACAAAATTTTGGTGAAAAATATGTCCCTGCCAAGCCAAATCGCTATGGCAATAAAGCGGGTGCACAAGAAGCCCATGAAGCCATTCGTCCATCTGATGTTGGCTTGACGGGGGATAAACTTGCGGGTGTAGAACGTGATGCACAGCGTTTATATGATTTGATTTGGCGTCAATTTGTAGCCTGTCAAATGACACCAGCAGAATATTTATCATCAACCTTAACTGTTGAAGCGTCAAATGTTGAGTTGAAAGCTAAAGGCCGTACACTGGTATTTGATGGCTTTACCCGTGTCCGTGGTGCCAATAAATCGGATGATGATATTTTATTGCCTGCGGTGAAAGTCGGTGAAGTGCTCAAGTTAGAAAAGCTTGATCCGAGCCAGCATTTTACCAAACCACCTGCACGCTTTACTGAAGCATCTTTGGTCAAAGAATTAGAGAAGAAAGGCATTGGTCGTCCATCGACCTATGCTGCGATTATTTCAACCATTCAAGAACGTGGTTATGTCAAACTGGAAAACCGTCGTCTCTTTGCCGAGAAGATGGGTGAGATCGTCACTGACCGTTTGGATGAAAGTTTTAATAACCTAATGAATTATGCCTTTACCGCTGATTTAGAAGGTCAATTAGACCGAGTCGCCATGGGTGAACGGAACTGGAAAGAGTTACTGGATGCGTTCTACGGGGACTTTAAAAAGCGTTTAACCAATGCACAGGGTGAAAGCGGTATGCGCCGTAATCAACCTGTCGAAGTTGCCGATGTCTCTTGTCCTGAATGTTCACGTCCGATGCAGGTGCGTACCGGAACAACGGGGGTATTCTTAGGATGTTCAGGTTATAACTTGCCGCCGAAAGAGCGTTGTAAAGGCACACTCAACTTAACACCAGTCGAGTCTTTGGCTGCTTTGTCTGATGATGATGGTGCTGAAACTGCGGACTTGATGTCGAAACATCGTTGTCCTAAATGCGGCACCGCAATGGACAGTTATGTGGTTGACGGTGGTCGTAAGTTGCATGTCTGTGGTAATAACCCAGATTGTGATGGCTACGAAGTTGAAGAAGGCGAATTCAAGATCAAGGGCTATGATGGTCCGACCATTCCATGTGATAAATGTGATGGTGAAATGCAGTTAAAGACTGGGCGTTTTGGTCCATACTTCGCTTGTTCAAGCTGTGACAATACCCGTAAAGTATTGAAGAGCGGTCAACCTGCGCCGCCACGTGTTGATCCAATCAAAATGGAACACTTACGTTCAGCCAAGCATGATGATTTCTTCGTGTTACGTGATGGTGCAGCAGGTCTATTCTTGGCAGCCAGTAAATTTCCGAAAATCCGTGAAACGCGCGCGCCGAAAGTGGCTGAATTACGCAGCGTTGCCGAGCAGCTTGATCCAAAATATCAGTTCTTGTTAGAAGCACCTGATGTCGATCCAGAAGGTAATCCAACGGTGGTGAAATTTAGCCGTAAGAACCAAGCACAGTATGTGGGTTCTGAAACCGCTGAAGGTAAGCAAACCAAGTGGAGTCTGGTATTCCAAGATGGAAAATGGGTAGAAGCTTAATTATTTAAGCGTTAAGAAAATGCTGGCGATTGCTGGCATTTTTATTGAATAAAGAAAAACAACAATGATTCTGGGGTGGGTAAAGTTCATGTGGAAAAATATTCGAGTCGCCTGTTTGCTGTTGGTGTTATTGATCGTTGCAGTCAATGCGTACCGTGATCAAAATCAGGATTGGAATCAGCCGATTAATGTATTGCTACATCCAATTAATGCCGATGGTTTACCTACAACACAGCAGTATATTCAACAATTACAGCAAGATGACTTTACCGAGGTTAAACAATATTTAGAAAAAAACAGCCAGCAATATCGGGGGAAAAGTAGTTATTTTATGATCCAGATTGGACGTGAGTTACAACAAACCCCACCGAAAATGGCTGAGCAAGCGAATATTTTGGATAATATTCTATGGAGTTTAAAGTTCCGGTTCTATGCATGGAAACAGCATGAGTCGATTGATGGTTCACCAAGCCTAACGTTATATCTGAATTATTATGATCCGAAACTAAGTCGGGAACTCAAGCACTCAACTGCGCTGGAACGTGGACGCATTGGTTCAGTTAATCTATTTGCCTCGGCTAAACAGACACAGCAAAACAATGTGGTATTGGTACATGAGCTACTGCATGGTTTTGGCGCGACCGATAAATATAATTTGAATACTGGTGAGCCAATTTTTCCGATTGGCTATGCACAGGCAGATAAACAGCCACTCTATCCACAAACCGAAGCTGAAATTATGGGTGGACGGATTCCATTGTCCGAACACAAAAGTAAAATGCCAAACGATTTAGAGCAAACCGTGATCAGTGTGCTGACCGCACAAGAAATCGGCTGGATTAAATAAATTGTGGATAAGTTTCGACTTATCCATATCTTTAAATAATAATGATGCACCTTAAATAGATCAAAGAACCCTCCAACTTTCTGACATTCCGTCATTAATTTTCAACATGCCTTATACAGAACTCCGCGAAGAACACGATCAATATAGAGATATAACATTGATGATAAAAGAGTAAATAATGATGAAAACAGTGGGTAACGATCTAATTCGCAATCAACTGCATGCTGATCGTAAATGGTATCTGCTCTTAGGCGTATTATTGGTTATTTTTGGCTTGGTTCTTTTAGCAGCTTTACCCTTTGCAACATTATCTGCTGTGTTGTTGTTCGGTGTGTTGATGATGTTGGGGGGTATCTTGCATTTTGTAGCTGCATTTATGGTATTTAAAGGGGGTACACGTTGGTTATGGGCCTTGTTTGGTGTGCTGTATTTGGTAGCGGGTTACTTTGCTTTTACCACACCCGTGATTACTGCCGTGGTACTCACCAGTTTCTTAGCGATTGCATTAATTATTGCGGGGATGATCCGTAGCGTGAATGCCTTTATCCTTAGACCAATTTCAGGTTGGGGATGGGTGCTGTTTTCAGGCATATTAACCCTATTAACCGGGATTCTGATCTTGTCATCACCTGATTCACCGTTCTGGGTGTTGGGGATGTTTCTTGCGATTGATATTTTATTCCAAGGGATTAACTATTTGACCTTTGCAGGGGCGATTAAACAGTTACCGCATAGTTCAACCACAGTTTAAGTGATGATGTGAAACAAAAGCGCATGTATTTAGATGCGCTTTTGTTTTTGTAGCGGAAAACATCTCTACCGCCTTAGTCTGCTAAAATAGCGTTTCATTTCTAATTGACCGATTGTATGACGCTTGCCAAGCTAATTGATGAACTGAATCCACAACAAAAACAAGCAGCCACAACGACAGCACAAAACTGTCTGGTCTTGGCAGGAGCAGGTTGTGGTAAAACCAAAACCATCGTGGCAAGAGCAGCATATTTAATTGATCAGGGCGTGCCGGCGCAGCAGATCCAGATTCC
The DNA here is from genome assembly GCF_000367945.1 of Acinetobacter proteolyticus. Lineage (GTDB taxonomy): Bacteria > Pseudomonadota > Gammaproteobacteria > Pseudomonadales > Moraxellaceae > Acinetobacter > Acinetobacter proteolyticus. Next base: position 2,532,861 of record NZ_KB849179.1, on the reverse strand, counting down.
GACCTTTACCCGACGTTCAGCCAGTGAAATCGTGACACGGGTTGAGCAGCATATGGGGACGCAGGCCAAGGGCTTACGTGCTTCAACTTTTCATACGTTTTGTATGTATCTATTACGTCGTAATCCGCGTGCTTTTGGCCTGACTCAGTTCAGTATTATTGATCGTGATGATCAATTATTGATGTTCCGCTTACTGCGTGGCAAAGATAAGGGTAATGTATTGCCGAAGGCTGCGGAGTTATGTGATCTGTATTCTTATGCGCGGAATACTAAAACCAAACTCTCGGATGCTTTGGTTGAACAACTGCCCCAAGCGGTTGAGTACAAAGCTCAAATTACCGAGCTGATGAAAGCCTATGAGCAGCGCAAGCAAGAACGAAATTTTCTGGATTACGATGACATCTTGGCGATTGTTGCAGTACATCTACAGAATTCACCTGAATTGGTGAAGTGGGTGACTGGCTTTTGTTCGGCGCTATTGGTCGATGAAATGCAGGATACCAACCCGTTGCAATGGGCTTTATTACAGCCATTGGTGGGTAAGGTCAAACTGTTTTGTGTCGGAGATGATGCACAATCCATTTATGGCTTCCGTGGTGCCGATTTTGAAAATATTCATCACTTTAAAGAACGTGTGCCTGATGCCGAAGTGCTGACTTTGGAAATGAATTATCGTTCTACTCAGGGTATTTTGGATTTATCCAATTGGTTGCTGGATCAAAGCCAAATTGAGTATGACAAACATCTACAGGCTTATCGGGGCAAAGGTTTAAAGCCACAACTGCATATCCTGAGTAACGAGTTTGAAGAAGCCAATTGGATTATTCAGGATTTGAATCGTCGCCATAGGCAAGGTGCAGCTTGGGCAGAACATATGGTGCTGCTGCGCTCAGGTTTTAGTGGGCGCTATTTGGAAGGTGCATTGATTGCAGCCAATATCCCTTATCGTTTTGTGGGTGGGGTAAAACTGCTTGAGTCTGCACATGTGAAAGATGTATTGAGCTTACTTCGGGTCAGCGTTAACCCACAAGATGATTTAGCCTGGATGCGTTTCCTGACGCTTTGGGACGGTGTGGGCGATGTGGGTGCCAGTAAATTGGCGCAAGAACTGATTCAACTGCCAGATATTGAAGCACGTTGTCAGCGATTAGAGCGCCATGGCAAAGTACCACAACAAGCAATTCTGATTTTGATGCAACTGGATGTGTTGCAGCAGCATGTTGAAGCCTGTATCGGTTTGGCACTGGATGCTTTGAATGAGCAATTGGAAAATAACTATAAAACCAAAGATTGGACACGTCGTATTAAAGACTTTGATCTAGTTAAGCAACTGGCACGCAAACATAGCTCACTCGGAGAGTTTTTGGAGGAATATGTGCTTGATCCAATTTCAGTGTCGGAAATTGATAAAACCCCAGATCAGGATCTGGTCACACTGATTACCATTCACTCAGCCAAAGGGGCGGAACAAAAAGTCTGTTATGTCCCACATGTCTCTCCAAACCAGTACCCACATGCACGCGCACAAGGGGATTTTGATGATGTTGAAGAAGAGCGCCGTGTCCTATATGTTGCTTTAACGCGGGCTGAAGATGAGTTGATTTTGACCAAACAGAATTTAAATCTCTGGTCACATGATCAGTATGATGAACTGGGCCGAAAAATAGAAAGCTACTTCCTCAATGATTTGCCCCAACATTTAGTCGAGACTCAGATCCATCGAGATGTTCCACGTGCTTATGCACAAGCCAACCGTTCGCGTTCAACTGCAATCAATTTAGGTTTTGGCATTGATTTCGATTAGACTAAGCAGATTCAATTTCTTGATTCATGTTGTTGTGGGGTAAATACAGCACCGTCCTGTGACAGAATGAATCATCTTTTAGGTTTTAGCATGAAAATTTTAGTTCGTAATTTAGATCGCAGCGTGACCGATGCAGAGATTCTCGATTTATTCAAAGCCTATGGCAAAGTCGAGTCTTGTGTCGTGGTCAAAGATGCTGAAACTGGTAAATCCAAAGGTTTTGGCTTTGTTGAAATGCCAAATCCACGTGAAGCGATCAAAGCGGTGAAAGGTCTAAATACCTTGAAAGTCAAAGGTTATGGGATTCGTGTGAAAATAGCGGAAGATAACGCCTAAGCCCAGATGTCCACGCAATATACGGCTTTATCGATTGTTGCGCCGAGTGCTGAGCGGATTGTACAAGGACTAAAAACCCTTGAGATTCGCTCATGGCGTCCTGAGACATTGCCCTTAAAAGATGTGGTGATTGTCGAAAACCAAAATTTTTTGTTGCAGGATGGCGATGAAGAATCCGGTTTGGCCGTTGCCTTGGTCGATATTGAAACCGTGCATGCTTGGCGAGTGGATGAGGTTGAAGCCGCTTGTGCATCGCATTGGGCTGAAGGCTATTTCTCTTGGGCGATTGCCAATGTCCGCCCATTCGACCAACCAGTTCAAGTCATGGCGAAGCGAAAACTTTATCTGCTTGAGTTGGACCTTGAGTAACTTGTCTCCGCCTTATTTACCCCATGTTTGTCCCCAACCCTGACACGGGTTGATGAAATAGCCATAGATATTGTTGATTTCTTGTTGGTCGATTAAGCCATTATGATCTTGATCAAGTGCTTTAAAAATTTTCATTCGTTTGGGGTCAATTGCGAATACTTGTTTCTGCCAAACAACGGGTTGGTCTTTTAAATGAATTAGTTGCTTCCATTCATTTTGATCAATCATTTGATCACGATTGAGATCGTAATCGGCATAGAGCTTTTCCCAGTCTAAACCAGCGGGTTCGCAGCTATAAGCGATGGGAATGGACATACAGCATATTAAGCTCAGTATGGCTTGTTGAATATGACGCATGGACAGGCTCAAAAGATATTGATTTTATCATTAAAGCATTTAATCTTAAGCTATCCAAGCGAAAGGATCTTGAAGGAAAATATTATGTCTCGTGTTGCTCGTTATCATGCTGATCGCACCAATCAAAAACTGTATTTTGCTCGTCTCGCATGTCAACAAGCGGAGCAAACTGAACATATTCAGCAGGCACAGGCTTATCGTGAGGCAGCAGTGTTTCATTTGCACGGCGCAATTTTAGCTTTCTTACAGGAATTGGTCCGTTATTACCGTCTCAATGATTTACAGCCTACCTTTAAGTCGATTGAAGAACATATGGCGGATAAAGGGCAGGTTTCACCTGAAGTGTTGGTGTTACAGCAACTGGCAAAAGATGGTTTTGTGGCAGAGTTAAAGCGTGCATACCGTATGTGTCAATACGCCCCTGAGCCAACAGCACCCGAACCTGAAAATGAAACTTCTTCAAACCTGATCATCAAGGTCACTCAAAGCCCGCAGGCGTGGTTACCTGATGCTAAAATTCTACGTGAATGGCACCGTGAGTTAAGTCATTTAATTGATGGTTTTCGTAATGAAATGGTGGAGTTCTAAGTCAAATCTTGAAGATGACTTGAAATCTTTGCCAACAGTACTTATATAAATAAGACGTGAGCGCAAAATACTTTGCCACCATGTTGAAGCATGGAGAAAATTTATGTCAATGCAACAGTTAAAAGAATTATTTGGTAATCAAGAAGCCGTTCTTGAATTGGTTCAACTCGAAGGTGGTGAGCTTGCTTTGCGCAATGCGGGTTCTGAAGAACATGAACCTTTAGTCAAGATTCAGTTTAGTGACGAAGTAAAAGCAATTCTAGGCGATCAGACCCCAACGGTTGCACAACACATGATTCAGGCAGCTTTGTTTGGTCTGTTAGAAAAACAGATGAATCAGTGGCAAGCAGAAGTGCTAGATGAACAGCCGACGCATTTAAGCTAATCTCAAACACAAAAAAGCGTACTTGAAGTACGCTTTTTTGTGTTTTCAAACCAGTTAATGAGCTTCAGACTGATGTGCCAATTCGATTTGGCTTAGGATATGATGACTCATATTCTTGGCCATTTCTTCTTTGGCGTAGAACACTTCACCAATATTTTCTTCACGAATTACCACAGCTTCTTCTTTGCTTTCTGCACAGATCAAGACCTGAATTTCAGGGTTGAGTTGTTTGGAAATATCCACAATACGGTGAATATCTAAAATATCCATCGGTGAAATCACCAGTAAGCGGGCATGTTGAATATGTGCTTGAATCAACACATTCGGTTCAGTCGCTTCACCACTCACAGCAGCAATGCCTTGAGCACGTAGTTTTTCTACGATTTCGCGATTTTCTTCCGCAATCACGACTTTTATGTTTTGCTGCATCAGATTTTCACTGATACGACGTCCAACGCCACCATAGCCGATAATCACCACCTGATCACGCAGGTAAGCCTGATCAACCTCATCTGGCAACATGGCCAGTGGGTCACCACTACGTTCTAACATACGCGCCAAATGCGAGCGCTCACGAATCCAGCGTTGTACTGGCTCAATCGCAGAGAACACAAATGAGTTGAGGGTAATCGAGAACAATGCACCTGCAAGAATCAAGTTTTGTGCATCAGGCGTCAATAAACCTAACGATAAGCCGAGTGTTGCCAAGATAAAGGAAAACTCACCAATTTGCGCCAAACTGGCGCCTACGGTTAAGGCGGTATTGATTGGGTAACGGAAGAACAGCACCAGTGCCATTGCAGCAAGTGTTTTGCCGACCATGATGATGGCAACCACGGCTAAAATACGTAATGGTTCTTCAACGAGGATACTTGGGTCAAACAGCATGCCGACCGAAACAAAGAACAAAATCGAGAAGATTTCACGTAAGGGGAGGGTTTCTTCTTCGGCACGGTGACTAAAGTCGGACTCTTTTACCACCATCCCTGCGAAGAATGCACCAAGTGCCATTGATACCCCAAACACGGCATAAGAGCCATAAGCAATCGATACCGCGGCGGCAACGACAGTCAGGGTGAACAGCTCACGTGAACCTAAACGTGCCACGAATTGCATGATCATTGGTACTAAACGTTTACCAATAATCAGCATAAAGGCGATAAAACCAGTGACTTTAAGTAGAGTAATGCCGATGGTAATCCAGATACTTTGTGAGGTATCGGTACCTGGCAATGCCTGACCGCCGAGCAACACGGCTGTTGCAGGTAGCAGTACCAAGGCCAAAACCATGACCAAATCTTCAACCAAAAGCCAGCCGACCGCAATTTTTCCGTTGACGGAATCAAGTAAACCGCGATCACCTAATGCTTTCAGGAGCACTACGGTGCTGGCACACGATAAGCTTAGGCCGAAGATCAGCGCTGCCCCGAAACTCCAACCCCAGAACATGGATACTGCAATACCAAGTAAAGTTGCGACCGCAATTTGTAAAATTGCACCAGGAAGGGCGATACGGCGTACTTGCAGTAAATCTTTAAGCGAAAAATGCATCCCCACGCCAAACATGAGGAACATCACCCCGAGTTCGGCTAACTGATTGGCAAGTTGAATATCGCCGACCACACCAGGCGTATTTGGACTAATAATAATGCCTGCAACTAAATAACCAATCAAAGGAGGTAAGCGTAAACGAGCTGCGATATAGCCAAAAATAAGGGCCATACCAAAACCAACAGCAAGTAATATAATTAAATCAACATCATGTGGCATTTGAGTTCCTTAATCGTTGCGGTTAAGGTAGAAATAAATGAGCATAAAGCATGCCAAGAAAACAACAAATAAAGTGTAACAACTAAAATCGAATTTGTTGATGACAATTTTTTTATTTATCAAAAAAAATCATGTAAATCGCTTTCCCATTTTTATATAGGCTTTTTTAGGCAAAAAAAACGACTTCAAATGAAGCCGTTTTTCTTAAAGAACTAAAATTATTTAATTTTAGCTTCTTTGAAAATGACGTGTTGACGGATTTTTGGATCAAATTTTTTGATTTCCATTTTTTCCGGCATAGTACGTTTGTTCTTAGTAGTGGTATAGAAATAACCAGTACCAGCTGTAGAAACGAGGCGAATCTTATCACGCATTGTTCAGACTCCTTAGATCTTTTGACCTTGAGCACGGAGATCAGCAACAACTTTCTCGATACCCAATTTATCAATAATACGCATACCTTTAGTGGTTAGACGAAGACGTACAAAACGCTTTTCGCTTTCTAACCAAAAACGGTGGTGGTGCAGGTTCGGCTCGAACCGGCGTTTGGTTTTGTTGTTTGCGTGCGATACGTTGTTACCAACGATAGGACGCTTGCCGGTAACTTGGCAAACCTTAGACATGGTGAACTCCATTGCTAGTTTATACAGCACAATTTCGTGCAACTAGCCATTCAAGTAAACGGATGAAATCATTCAAGGGGCGTTTTATACCAAAAATACGATTAAAAGACAAGCGAATTTGGTAAAAACAAGGCATGAACTGGTGTGATAGCTCATGCCTTAACCAGCTTAGCGAAATAGTGTTTTCAAAAGCAGTTTGTGCGTTGCTTTATTATACGGCGGAAGGATGAATTTTAAACTGTAAAGTTTAGGGCTGACAGGATTCGACATCATTGAACGTTCATGCGAGAAGCTAAAGAAGCCTTCTTTACCATGGTATTTACCCATACCAGATGCACCAATACCACCAAATGGCAGGTCATCCTGTGCCACATGGGTCAACGTCTGGTTAATGCCGAAGTGCCCTGAGTGAGTGCGGCTGGCAACATAGTCCGCACGTGCACTATCAATATCGAAGTAATAGAACGCCAATGGACGTGGGCGGCTATTGATGAATTGCAGCGCATCTTCAATATGTTCATACTCTAAAATAGGCAAAATTGGACCGAAGATTTCATTACGCATGATCTCCATCTCTGTCGTCACACCTGTTAATAAGGTTGGTGCAATTTTACGAACCTCAGTTAAAGACTCATTCTTGGCATTCAGTTCAACAATCGTCGCGCCTTGATCGCGAGCATCTTCCAAATAGCCTTGCAGACGGTTGTACTGCTTGTCATTCACAATTGAAGTGTAGTCTTTATTGTCACGCAAAGTCGGATACATGGTGGTCGCAAAGTCATTATAGTGCTTGGTGAACTCTGCTGTTTTGCCTTTAGGCAAGAACATATAGTCAGGTGCAACACAAGTTTGACCTGCATTCCAGAGTTTGCCCACCGCAATACGTTGTGCCACATCACGAATGTTCATGGCTGAATGAACCAGTGCAGGGGATTTGCCACCTAATTCTAAAATCACTGGGACAAGATTCTCTGCTGCCGCAGCCATCACAGTTTTACCCACCGAGGTTGAACCTGTGAAAATCATTTTATCGAATGCCAGATGGCTGAATGCATCTGAAATCACACCACCGCCGTTAACAACAGCGACCAATTCTTGAGGAAAGGCTTCAGCCAATGCATTTTCAAGAACATAACCAAAGTTAGATGATGCACTTGAGATTTTGATCATGGCATGGTTACCCGCTGCCAAGGCACAGATCAGTGGGCCAACAGAAAGTAATAAAGGATAGTTCCACGGCGCAATCACCCCAATAACACCGAGTGGCTGATATTCTACCCACCCTTTTGCTGGTTGGTGTAACATGCTGATATGGCGTTTAGATGGTTTCATCCATTCAGTTAGGTTCTTGCTATAGTATTTAATATGCTCTAGACAAGTCAGAACTTCGCCGATTTTGGTTTCCATTATGGCGCGATTGCCGTAGTCTTGACTAATTGCGTTAGCAAATTGATCTTGATATTTTACCAAGATATTTTTAAGTCGGGCTAAGCGTTCAATACGTTCTTTGGCGCTTGGAACAGGATGACGTTGGTAAGCTGCTTTTTGCTGTTCAAGCAAATCATGCAGCCGTTTTACATCAACATGAGGTGTCATAGCGGTTGTTTTTGTTTGACTGTTCATAGGAGTAGACCAAAAGAAAGCTTATTATTTTTTAATTTTTAGAGTAAATACTCTAAAGTGTCAAGTCGCTTTATAGGTTTGTTTTATAACCTATTGATAATGTTATAGATGGTTAAACTCAATGTCGCACGCTAAACCGAACAAAACAAAAGATAGAATTTTGCAAATCAGTTTGCAGCTGTTTAATGAGCGTGGAGAACGTTCGGTCACAACCAATCACATTGCGGCTGAGTTGGGGATTAGCCCTGGCAATCTGTATTATCACTTCCGTAATAAACAGGAAATTATTAAGGAACTGGCGCAACAGTATCAGGCGGAAACCTTGGAAATGTTGGCCTTGCCAACCGACCGTCCTTTAAATGCCAACGATAAAATCAGTTATTTCCAAGTGCTGAGTAACCAGCTTTGGGCCTACCGCTTTATTCACCGTGATGTTTATCATCTGGTTGAAAATAATGAAGACTTTCGCAAAATCTATCCACGTTTTGCTGGGCAGGTGATGCAGCAAGGGCAAAAAATTTATCGTGCCTTCGTCGATGCGGGTCTGATGAAAATGACCGATTCAGAAATTGAAGCCTTGATTATTAACTTGTGGATTGTGCTGACCAACTGGACCAACTTCTTATATATGTCGGGGCATATCAGCGATAACAATCGTCTGGAAGAAAAGTGGGTTTGGCAGGCTTTACGCCAAATGGTGTTTCTGGAAGGTCCGTATTTAATGGGTGAAAGTCGCCAAACCTATGAGCAATTACTGAAATCACTGGGACCATCAGATTTGTTTGCCAGCTTATCGAATCTTAAAAATGATGATGAATAGATCGACAGCAGCTATTTAGTCAACCGCAAAAAAGGGTTAGAATGCTCGGCTTGATTTTAATTTGATTCGAATAAGTGATATTAACCAAATGAACACGACTACAGCCCACACAGCACGATTACTGATTACTTGTGAAGACAAGCCGGGGATTGTGCAAGCCGTATCGAGCTTTTTGTATCATCAGGGAGCAAACATTACCGCACTTGATCAGTACGCAACAGAAGCTCAAGGCGGGCGTTATTTCATGCGTGTTGAGTTTGAGCTTGATCATTTGCAATCGCGTAAAGAAGCATTGATGCAGACGTTTGCTGCGAATGTGGCGGAACGCTACAACATGCAATGGAAATTGAATTTCGTTGGTGAATTGAAAAAAGTCGGTATTCTGGTTTCTAAAGTCGATCATGCGTTATTAGAGTTGTTATGGCGTCATGCGCGTGGTTCTTTGCCGTGTGAAATTACCCAAGTGATTTCTAATCATCCGGATTTGCGTGAATCGGTTGAGAACTTTGGTATTCCGTTCCATGTGGTGCCAGTGAATAAAGACAATAAAGTCGAAGCTTATGCACAGATTAATGAGATGATGCAAGGCAATGACCTGTTGATCTTGGCGCGTTATATGCAGATTCTCAGTGAAGATTTTGTGTCGCAATGGGAAATGAAGATCATCAATATTCACCACTCATTCTTACCAGCTTTCGTGGGCGCGAATCCGTATAAGCAAGCCTATGAGAAAGGGGTGAAGTTGATTGGGGCGACTGCACATTATGTGACGGCTGATCTGGATCAAGGCCCAATCATCGAGCAAGATGTTGAGCGTGTGAGTCACGATTATAACGTCGAGCAATTGCGCGAGTTGGGTGAGGATGTTGAGCGCAATGTCTTGGCACGTGCAGTCAAATGGCACTTGGAAGATCGTATCATTGTTGATGGCAACAAAACCGTAGTTTTCTAAGAAACGCTCTTGTTCCATTGCATAAAAAGGACATGCCGTCAGGCATGTTTTTTTATGCCTATTTTTCAAAGCTTAGCAAATATACAAGAAAAAATGGTTGCAAATGAAAACACTTCTCATTTATTATTACGGCACTTTCATTGTTCTATCCGATGAGTGAAATCGATTTTTTGAAGGTTTGACCATCTATTAGGTACTTAGATTCTTATGAGTCAATCTCCTGCTACATTCAACACGCCACACCCGATGAAAAAGAAAATCATCGCTGCTTTAGTTGCAGTTGTGATTGGACATGTAGGCGTTCTGTGGGCGGTGAGCCACATGAAAACGATTGAGTTAAGACCAATCGAGAAAGAGCCGCTTAAGGTGAAGTTCGTTAAAATTAAAGAACCACCAAAACCTGAACCACCGAAACCGAAAGAACAGCCAAAACCTGAACCTAAAAAAGAAGTGAAGGAAGTTAAAGTTGTTGAAAAACCTTTACCTCCACCGAAAAAAATTGAAAAAGTTCAACAGGTGAAAGAAGCACCAAAACCAGTGTTGCAAAAAACTGAACCTAAAGTTGAACCAAAAGTTGAAACGACAGTGGTTACGACTAAAGTGACCGAAAAAGTTGTAGAAAAACCACAACCTGTTCAGGAAGTTACGAAACCACAGCCTGCTGCTGACCCATCACCGAAACGTGTATCGATTGGCGGTTCTGGCGTTCAGTGGAGTCGTTCACCAAAATTATCTGTAACAGCCAAAGATCTGGATAACCAAACACGTTCAGTAATGGTACTGATTGAAGCGGATGAAAAAGGTAAAATTACCAATGCACGTATTACCCGCAGCAGTGGTCTACCGAATTTAGATGAAAAAGTTTTACGTGCTGTCAGAAGTGCGAAATTTAAACCGTATATGGAAAATGGTGTTGCTTACCCGATTCGAGCAGAGCAGCCGTTTGATCTTAGTCCTTAATAAATTTGAGTCCTTGCGACAGATTAAATCAGGAGTTCGTATATGAACTTTTCAGTTTATTGGCAACATGCAGATGCAGTAAGCAAAACACTGTATTTCATCCTTTTAGCAATGTCGATTGCGACGTGGACTATTTTCATTCTGCGCCTATTAGGAACACGCCAATTAAAACAACAAGCTTATACTCAACTTGTTCAAGCTTTGGCTACGCTTAAATCAAAGTTACAGCCGTTATCGTTTGAACAACGTAAAGCTGTCGCTGAGCAAGCATTGCTTCGCCAAATCTCTGCTGAAAAATCTCAAGCAGAAAAAGGTGTTTCAGTGCTTGGAACAATCGCCTCATTAGCACCGTTTGTGGGTTTATTCGGTACAGTATGGGGGATTTTCCATGCGCTTGTTGCCGTGGGTAAAAGCGGACAAGCTGGATTGGCTCAGGTGGCAACACCAGTAGGCGAAGCCTTGATCATGACCGGTCTTGGTCTTGCTGTGGCGATTCCTGCAGTTATGGCTTATAACATTTGTGTACGTTTCAACCGTGGCTTGGCACATGATTTACAAGATCAAGCCCATAGTCTGTTAATCGATACCATGTTGCAGCAAGAAACAGCGGCAAAAACAGAAACTAAAGCGACTCAACAAAGTTTAGTTGGAGGTCAAGCTTAAGATGGGCTTTCAATTGGGTGAAGACCACGACAGTGGCATGAATGAGATGAATCTCATTCCTCTGATCGATATTATGTTGGTATTGATGATTATCTTTTTAGTCACAGCAACGGTTGCTAACCCATCAATTCCACTAAGTTTACCAAAGACGACTGCTGAAATTGTCGATCCACCGCCAAAAGCGATTACGATTAGTATTAATGAGAAAGGTGAGGTGGCTTGGGATGCGCAGATTATTAGCTTAGACGAGCTAGAGAAACGTTTCCAAGAAGCGGGTCAAGCAGAGACGAAACCGACGGTACAGTTACGTGCAGATAAAGAATCCAAATATGATACGGTTGCACAAGTCATGTCTCGTGCCAGTGAAGCAGGTTTAAGTGATATTGCGTTCGTCAGTGAAAACTAAGACAGCACGCGATACCAAGAAAAAAGCAACTCATTGAGTTGCTTTTTTTGTGCTTAGGCATCTTTGAGTAGATCAAGATATTTGGCACGTAATTTAGACAGCTTAGGCGGGATGCTAAAGTTGCAGTAGCCTTGTGAGGGATTACGTGCAAAGAAGTTCTGATGATACTCTTCTGCAGGGTAGAAGGTCGGTACTGGGCTGAGCTCAGTGACGATATTCAGTCCTTCATCTTCCAGACTGTGGATGACTTGTTCAGCTTGCTGCTTTTGCTCTTCATTGAAGTAATACACCACAGAGCGATATTGCGTGCCAATATCATTGCCTTGACGATTGAGCGTAGTTGGGTCATGCGTGGTAAAGAACACGTTTAACAGTTGGGTATAGCTGATCTGTTGCTCATCAAAATCAATCAGAACCACTTCAGCATGTTGAGTCGTACCTTGGCAGACCTGTTCATAAGTCGGGTTTTGACTAATTCCACCTGCATAACCACTCACCACCTTCTCTACACCTTTAAGTTGTAGAAATACGGCTTCGACACACCAAAAACATCCACCACCAAATAGTGCTTGTTGCATAAAACTCCCCAATTTTTAATTTTAAGAATGTTACTAAAGTAAACGAAGTGCTCACAAAGTAAAAGCCCGTGTTTGCAACGAGCTTTTACTTTTTTGTGATCTATAAATTACGGAAGTGGCTGAATCACCGTGACGAAACTCAGCAGAACTTTGCCTGATGCGTCCATGAATTTAAGCTCATGGCCTTTGAGTTCATAGTTGGTGGTGCTTGCCAATGCATTGCTATATTGACGTGAGAGCGCACTGTTATCTTGTCCAATACACGCCATCATGGTTGAAGCAATTGGGCCGAGGCGTAAGATAGAACCTTGGCTTTCAAAGCTACCTTGAATTTGGTTGCAGCCATCTGCACCAAAGAAACGTTTGCCTTTGGCATCAAATTGAATTGCAGGGCGCTTGCCAGAAAGATCATTGCTTTTGACCTCGACACCATTGATATGAGTAGCAATCCAGTTACGGCCATAGAGGTTGATGCTTTCTTTTTGAGACGCGTTCGGTGAAGTCTGAAGAGATTCGGTGGCTGCACAACCCGTCATTGCTACGGCGATTGCCAAAGTACATGTTGTTAAAAAAGGTTTTAACATAAAATTTAAGTCCAAATCATTGTGTTTCTATGCTCAGTATTAGAGTAAAACAACATGGAGTGGAGCAGGATATTGCGTATCCTTTTGTAAATGTTCAGGTGTTTTTAATAAAATGAGTGGAAAAATCACTCAGTCTTGGGAAGGCCTGTACGAATGACATCCGAAAAATATTCACTGCTTTGGTTCGGCTGTTGTTCATATTGTTCGGCACGTGGATTGATGTGTGCCAAGCGATACCATTCATTCATGCTGTAATTTTGATTGAGGGCTTTTAGATCGTAGAGATAGTTCGGTAAATAACCTGAGGCCAATAGGCGGTAATCTTTGGGTAAGCGCTGCGGATTAATTGCCTGAACCATATCAAAGACCAGTGTGGTGCAGTTACTGGTCAGCGTGTTATACCATTTGGCTTCTGCACGGAGTTCATCTGCTTTATGCAGATATTCAATAAACAGGGCTTTGCGCTCAGTTGCAGGCATTCTAATCGGGAATAAATAGACTTGTTCATGACGAACATTACTGCGCGTATAGATCAGATCCTTTTCATCGGAAGCGACTAAACTGAGTTCGTATTTACGGAAAAAGCCACCAATTGCAGAAAAGTCTTCGCCTTTTTCCTTACGGATTTCAATCGAGAACACCAACGGTTTTTGATCAGAAAAATCGAAACTCACTAAGGTGTGGGCAATTTGTGGACCCATCCAGTAGGAGGTAATGACATTGATGCCCGTAATTTTATTCAGATCAATGCTGCGATCTTCCCAATGAATGTCATAACTGCCATCGGCATGCCAGTCAAAATTTCGCACATTATGCAGCTTGACCAGATCCCCATTCTTTTCATAACTCAGTTGTTCTGCAACTTCAGGATTCCAATCCCGATCTTGTCTTGCCTCTAAGGAAAAATACCAGACTAAGGCGCACGCAAAGGCGACACAATAAATAATGATATCGGTGCGGCGACTCACTAGATGGCCGCTGACATAGACGCCAATTAAGCTGAGTGCGAACAGACTCCACAGAATAATACTGACTCGGCTAAAGAAGGTGCCGAGTGGCTGTTGAATCCATAAGGCTAGAAAGAGCCAGACACTTGAAAGAACCACGAATAAAGTAAATAGGCTATGTAAAAGCCCGACGCCTAAAGCGATGAAAAACTCTCGTGATCCAATATTATGCATGGCCGATGCAATCCATTTTTATTTTTGATAGGTGGCAAACTCAAAAGCGATACCAGACTTTTCATCAGTATGTTGCTCTGCGTTTACTTTACGAAAATCTTCACTGATTTTTGGATAGTGTGCATCGCCTTGAACATCCAGATCCACATGAGTTAACTCGAGGCGGTCGGCAATAGCCAGTGTCTGAGTAAAGATCTCTCCACCTCCAATAATAAATAAGGCGGCTTTTTCTGAATGTTGCACGTCTGTAAGTGCGGCATTGAGTGCATCTTCGATACTATGTGCGATCTTAACCCCGTCAAAATGCCATTCAGGGTCACGCGTGATCACCCAATTGACACGATTCGGTAAGGTACGTCCCATCGATTCAAGGGTTTTACGCCCCATAATCACCACACCACCTTGGGTGATGGCTTTAAAGTGTTTCAGGTCAGCCGAGATATGCCACGGCAAAGCATTGCCTTTACCGATACAGTGATTTTTATCCATTGCGACTACGTGGACAACTTCAGTGCCTTGCCATGCCATTTTATATGCTCTCTAATGATCTATTTAAACTGCGACGGGTGCTTTGATTGCAGGGTGCGATTCATAACCAACAATCTCAATATCTTCAAATTTAAAATCGAAGATATCGGTAATCTCAGGATTGAGTTTTAACTGACACAACGGTAATGGTTCACGGCTCAGCTGTAACTGCGCCTGTTCAAAGTGATTGGCATATAAATGCGTATCGCCACCTGTCCAGACAAAGTCACCGACACCTAAACCACAGACTTGTGCAATCATATGAGTCAGCAGGGCATAGCTGGCAATATTAAAGGGTACACCTAAAAATACGTCAGCACTGCGTTGATAGAGCTGGCATGACAGTTTATTGTCTTGTACAAAAAACTGGAACAAGGTATGGCAAGGTGGTAAGGCGACCTTACCTGCTTCATTCGGGTTCCAGCCAGACACGATCAAACGGCGGGAATTGGGATTGGTCTTGATTTCATTGATCAACCATTTGATCTGATCAAAACCATTTTGCCGATAGCTGCCATCTTCATTTTGAGTCGCGCCAAAGTTACGCCATTGATGACCATAGACGGGGCCAAGTTCACCTTCTGGACGACCAAAACGTGCTGTTTGTTCTGCGGTAGCCCATTCATCCCAAATGGAAACTTTATTGTCTTTGAGATACTGAACATTGGTATCGCCTTTAAGGAACCAAAGCAACTCAATCACAATCGAACGAAAGTGGACTTTCTTGGTGGTGAGCAGTGGAAAGCCTTTGGAAAGATCAAAACGCATCTGATGACCAAATACTGAACGTGTACCTGTGCCTGTGCGGTCACCCTTGTCGCCGCCATTGTCAAGGATATGTTGTAAAAGGTCTAAATATGTACGCATTGTCATTCCTACCGCAGATTTTGCCTGGGCTCATCTTATCAGAATTTATGTCAGAAATAATGCTGCAATTGAGCGTCAGTTATTGTCGCAGAAGGATGTTTAACCGCTATCTGAATTTATTTACTTGTTTTATATTGCATTCTATAAATAAGTAGAGGGATAACCAACAGAATGAATTTTAAACCAGAAACTTTGCCGAACAGTGTGCAGCCATACCTAGAAAAAATCTCGGCGACTGTTCTGCCAACCGTCACCATGCAACTGACCTCCAGTGATGAATTAACTTTATGGCAAAGTAAAATTGGGGGAGTGCCTTATTTGCCTTTGGATGTGACGTATCCAGTCGACTCGAATGGCAATCCGTTGGCTTTATTGGCGCAATTAAATTTTGCTGAAATCCCCAAGTTACCTGATTTTCCCAATCAGGGAATTTTACAGTTCTACATCGCGGCTGATGATTTGTACGGGATGAACTTTGATGACCAACAGCAGCAATCGGGTTTTAAAGTGTTGTACTTTGATCAAGTGCTTGAGGATGCATCACAATTAAAACAAGACTTCTCTGAAGTTCAGTTGGGCGAAGATGATTATTTGCCATTTACAGGGCAATACGCGATTGAATTTAATCTCACTTCTCAGCCAATTAGCCTTGGTGATTTTGCCTTTGCACCGAAGATTTTAGGGGTTGAAGATATTTATGACTTTGAAGATCAATTTGAAGGTGGCGATTTCGAAGATGATTTTATCGAACCTTATGATGAAGTTGCTTCGGCGAGTGGGCATCGTTTAGGTGGCTATCCGTATTTTACCCAAACTGATCCACGTCAATATAATGAAAAAGTTCAAGATTATGTGCTGCTTTTTCAGTTGGATACCGATGATGCGGAAAACGAGATTATGTGGGGTGATTCAGGTGTAGGGAATTTCTTTATTCATCCAGAAGATCTAAAGAAACGAGACTTTTCCAAAGTGTTGTATAACTGGGATTGTTGTTAAATAAAAAAAGCGGATGATTTCTCATCCGCTTTTTTTTCTGAGTGTTAAATCTTATTCAGTAACAAAAGTAACTTTGCCATCTTCCAAAGATTTAACACGTGCTAACGACTCAACACGATAGCCTTTTTCCAGCAATACATCACGGCCTGGCTGGAATGATTTTTCAATCACGATACCGACACCAACCACTTCAGCTTTGGCTTGATGAATCAAGTCGATTAAGCCTAGTGCTGCCTGACCATTGGCCAAGAAGTCATCAATTACTAGCGCTTTATCGCTTGAACTGATGTGCTTGTTGGAAATCGCAATGGTACTTTCAGTTTGTTTGGTAAACGAGAACACTTTAGAACGGTAAAGGTCGTCTTTCAATGTTAATGACTGATATTTGCGCGCAAAAATAACAGGAACGCCAAGTTCTAATCCTGCCATGATTGCAGGTGCAATACCTGAAGCTTCGATGGTAATAATTTTAGTAATACCTGCATCTTTAAAGCGAGCGGCAAACTCTTTACCAATCAGCTGCATTAACACAGGATCGATTTGGTGGTTTAAGAAAGCATCAACTTTCAAAACCTGATCAGATAGAACGATACCTTCATTTAAGATTTTCTGTTCTAAAGCGTACACGGGAGAATCCTCTAAACGGATGCTTGTTCAAGCAAAGGCATATTTTAAAAAGCATCAAAAAAAATGCAAGCCAAAATTGACCAGATGCTTAGTTTGTTTTACCTGAATAGCCTGTTAAAAGCAGACCGTATGATGATTTACCATCGTTATGCGCCATTTTGACGGGTAAATAGTCAAGTTTTGGTGCTAACCAGAATACGGTATTGCGTTCAGGTTTATCATGCTGCATCACCACTTTAATGGCACTGAATGTTCCATAAGGGGTTTTGACATTTTCAGTGCCTTGTTTCACAAAGCGACGTTCATCCAATGCTTTGGCATCTGCAATCAGATATTTGGTCTTCAATGCATTACTTTTTAAATCTTCACGGATTTGCAATTCTGCATTGAGTTCATCCAAGGCACCGGCTTGCCATGCAAATGAACGAGCCGTGTCATCTTTTTTGGTGTTCACAACCTTACTATTCGGATTGAAGTTAATACTCATGGTATTGTTGTGAATCAAGATTTTACTGCTACGACTAAATTTCTGTGAGTTGATTTTGTTGTCAGCAAAACTAAATTGACTGGTTTCAGATGCAGAAGCAATACCACCTGCTTTGGCACTGAATTGATAGGTCCAGTTGTTACCTTGTTGAGAAAGGGTACGTGTTGCTGAACCTAGGTTTTTATTGTTGTAGCTGAATTGATAGCTGGCTTGGAAAGGCGCCATTGCCAAGGCATGACTAGAGATGCTCGCACTGAAAATGGCAGCCGAAGTAAGACCTAATACTTTCAATAATTTCTTTGTCATAACACTATATCCTTTGAGCAATACTGAATTGAATCGCTCATTTATCATTACGATTTAAAGATATTATGCCTGTAGATTATGAAGAAAAGATCAGGTTTTTTACTAAGCGCTTGTTAATTTTTCGTATAAATCATGAAGATGTGTGTTTTAGGTAGCATCTCATGACAAGCGGCATGCTACCTCAATTTAAACGTATTTATTTTTTACGGTCTTTTTGCTGAATCGGAGTGACTTCGCTGTCGTTGAGATCGTCTTCTTCAAACTCATCTTCATTGGAAGGCGATAAAATTGCGGCGAGATTGACATTGCCCCAAACAATCAGCTCCGCAGGGCGGACCCGTGCACGATTGACATGTACTTTACTTAAAGTTTCGATAATGCTGGCTTTTTTACCTAACCAACGATTTAAATCGAGATACAGTAAATCATCTTGAACTTTGACCACTTCAAAATGTTCTAAGATTTTACCAAGCGGATCTTCTTCACGGAATTTCTGGTAATACCAGATCGCCACATAAAAGCCCCATTTTTGAAAGATATTTTTGAATTTAGCTTCAATTACTTGGGTATTGCTGATTTGCTCGAACACCATCAGTTGTACATTTTGATTCATTTCCATTTGAATCAACTTTAAATCCACTGATAAGGTGGTGTGCAGGCCTTTCACATCAAGTGTGGTGTATAAGCGTAACCAACCATCATAAAGGTCGGCGTGAAGGTCTTGCATAATGCCGACATTTTCGGTGACATAACGTTCCATGGTGGCATTCACAAAAACTTGTGAAAGTGAAAATTCTCTTTCTTCTTCGATGAATTCTTCTGCTTTTTGGTAAACTTTACGTAGACGTTTAACAACGGATGAAATTAGCGTTTGCATAAAAGTTGTTCCAGAAAGTGAATTGATAAGTACAGCAATGCCACAATCTTTGTATTCACTAAAAAAATAAAAATAAATTTCTGACTTGCAGTGTAGCAAAATTAATTGCTACATTTTCATAAAATGATGGTATGGAAACACTGTAACTATAAGTGGATCACATTTTTGTAAAAATTTGAATATTGGTTGGGTTTTTATACGGTGCTACCGTTGGGGATGGGACATTTTTTGTCGCTTAAATGCCATGTTGAATAAAATAAATTTTCGTTCAGAACTGTCTCCTTATTGGTGGCAAGATCCAATTTTTGTCGGGGCTGTGGCTCTGGCGATGCTGCTGCATGGCGCTGTACTGGCGATTCAATTTACCATGCCATCACCCTCTGACACCTCCACCAAAGAAATTGCGGTCACCGTTCGTCCAAGTACAGAAAAAGTTAAAGATGCAGACTTTTTGGCGCAAGCGGATCAAAAAGGTTCAGGTGACTTCCGCGAAGCACATCGGATGTCGAGTGATTTGCCCGCACCGATGCAAGCCGATGCGACCACAGGTGAAAAAGAGTTAGAAAGTCTGGAAAAAATTCAGCAAAAGCGTGAACTCAAATTTGAAGAAAAAGTGCTCATGACGGTTTTGAGTTGGCAAAAACAGGCAGAACAAAGCGAACGTAAAAAGACCTTGGATGATCTACAAAGTCAGTTTCAAGCCAAAGCTGCCATGGTGGCGAGCTTAGAAGCGCAATATTTACAACGCCAACAAAATTTTAGCCGTAAACAACGCATTAAAACGGTTGATGGGATTCAGGCTAAACAAGACGCGTCTGCTGCTTACTTAGATAAATTTCGCCAAAAAGTCGAGTTATACGGGAATCGCTATTATCCCGATCAAGCCAAACAACAACGCTTGGCGGGTGAAGTACGCTTGATGGTGATTTTGAATGCTGAAGGAGGAATCCGAGCGATTCGTCTCATTGAAAGTTCTGGGCATGCAATCTTGGATGAGGCAGCCAAAGCATCGGTTCGCCGTGGTGCACCTTTTGGCGCATTTGATGCCAACATGAAAAAAGAAATCTCTGAGTTACGCATCATTCGGACATGGCGTTTTGATCCGGTCGATGCTGAATTTGAAGTGCACTAATTAAGGTGTACTTCTTATTGGGGAATAATAATGAATAAAATAGAAATTAAATATTTATAAAAATCATTTAATTATTTTTTAAAAATCTTAAATATATTTTTAAATTCAATAAAAACAGTTAACTAAATTTATTGCTTAAAACTTGAATTGATAATAAAAACAATTATCATTTGCAATGTGTTTTTAGTTAACTCTCCTTTTGAAAATGAATGCATCCTTCTTAAAATTTATCGGGGGAATGAGATGCATGTTTTCAAGACCGCTCCCTTGCAATAAGGACATATTTCATGCATCAACCTTCAACTTTAAACCTGTTTAAAGCCCGCCCACTGGTCTTGGCAATGGCTGCAATCCTGTTACCTACATGGGTATTTGCAGAAGACGACGCTAAAGAAAATGCAAAATTGCCAACGATTACAGTAAAAGCAGAACAAGGGACTTTGGCTGTAACGGAAGGAAAGAAAAGTTATACCGCTAAAAGTACCAATACCTCGACCAAACTCAATTTATCGCTTCGAGAAACGCCTCAATCGGTCAAAGTTCTCACCCGTGAGTATTTGGATGATGCCAATATTACATCGTTTCAGGATTTGTTAAATAACGTTACAGGCGTGACTGTGAATCAGTGGGATGAACGTCAGTACCCAACAGCGCGTGGTTTTGATGTCGATTATTACCTGTTTGATGGTGTTCCAAGCAATGTAGGGATGGACGCCAATGATCCTGATTTAACCATGTACGATCGGGTTGAACTGGTTAAAGGCGCGAATGGTTTGATGACAGGTGCTGGGAATCCTGCAATTGCAATTAACATGATTCGAAAACATGCCAATGCGAAAGAGTTGACAGGGAATGTCAGCACTTCTTTGGGCTCATGGAATGCATGGTCAAGTTCAGCAGATATTTCAACACCATTAAATGCCGATGGCAGTGTCCGTGGTCGTATCGTCGTGAAGCACGAGGATACGGATTCTTATATGGATAGCTACGAAAAAACCAATAATGTTGTCTACGCGGTTGTGGATGCAGATATTACGGATAAGACTTACCTTTCAGTCGGTGCAGGCTATCAGAATCTAGAGCGAGATGGGGTTCGTTGGGGAGGACTACCTGCATTTTACACGGATGGTACGCGAACTAATTTCGATCGGTCTAAATCGGTGAGTTCGGATTGGACATACTGGAATACCGATACCACCACGGCGTTTGCGACATTGAAACAGAATCTATTCAACGATATCAATTTAAATGTGAACTACGCTTATCGAGAAGTAAAACAAGACACGGCTTTGCTCTATTCATGGGGTAAGTTGGATAGAGCAACCAACACACTCGACTCTTTCATGACCTGGTCTGATGCCACCCAGACTAAAGAAAATAATATTGATACTTATCTCTCAGCGCCCTTTACTTTGGGTGGTTTAAAGCAGGAAATTGTTGCAGGTTTTATGTATAACCAAAGCAAGAAAGATAAGTGGTACTCAGGAACGCCTCCGATTGCCTCAGGTGCTGTGCTCGATTTTGATCATCCAAATATTCCATTAATTGGTGCAATTCAGAATAATAACTTGTATCAACCTCCAAATAAAACCACACAAACAGGCGCTTATCTTGCAGGCAAGTTCAGCTTATTGGAGCCATTGAAGTTAATTACAGGCGTGCGTTTATCAAACTGGAAGTATGAAAGTGATAATGGTGAAGGTAATCGGGAATTTAATAATGAAGTCACGCCGTATGCAGGCTTAGTTTTTGATTTTCTGGATCAATACTCTTGGTATGCCAGTTATACCAGTATCTTTAAGCCAGAAGATAAACGAGATGCAAATCGCCAATATCTTGATCCAAGAGAAGGGAAAAGCTATGAAACTGGCTTAAAAGGTGAGTTTTTAGACGGTAAATTGAATGCAGCTTTATCGGTATTTAAAACCCAGCAGGATAATGTTGCAGAAGAGATTGATGGTGTTTTTGTACCTGATGTCAATGGTAACCCAACGACTGAAAAAGCCTACCGTAGTGTAGATGGCGTTGAAAGCAAAGGGGTTGAGTTTGAATTAGATGGGGAAATTAGAGACAACTGGAACCTGAGTTTCGGTGTTGCACATTTCAATGCCAAAGATGCAAAAGGGAATGAAGTTCAAACTATGTCTTCAAGAACCAGTGCCAATCTCTTTACCAAATACACGCTGGATAAATGGAGTGTTGGTGGTGGGCTAAACTATAAGAGTAAATTTTATACTGGAGAAGGTAGCCAACGAATTAATCAAGATGCGTATGCTTTAGCAAACTTAATGGTGGGCTATGATATTGATTCAAATATCAAAGCACAGATTAATTTGAATAATGTATTTGATAAAAAATATTATTCAGGCATCGGGAATAACAGTATGGTTTATGGATCACCTCGCAATGTCACTTTGACGCTACGTTATCAGTTCTAAACAATAAGAAATAAAAAACGGCTGCATTCAGCCGTTTTTTTATTGAGTATGTGGATAAGTTTGCGCTTATTCACAAGCCATTTTGGTTTGAATAAGCACGTTCAACTGTACAGATTTCCACACTAAAATCCTGATACCATTTTTCTTTACCCAAACGCTGGGCAACCAAATGTTCTGCATCGCGTTGCCAAAGTTTGATATCTTCAAGACTGTTCCAGTAAGACAGTGCTATTTCAAAACCATTTTCACTACACGCTTCAAGCTTGATGCAGTTAAATTGGTTCAAGGCTTTATTTCTCAGCTTTTGTACCATTTCTGAATACGTCGCATCAAGTTGTTTGATGGTGGCTTTAAAAATAACGATATACATAGGACCTTGGATTAGCTTTCATCGGCTTGGTAAGGATTGGCGATACCCAATTTTTTCAGAATCTCAATTTCTAAAGCTTCCATTTCTTCAGCTTCAGTTTCACTGGTTTCATGGTCGAAGCCAAGCAAATGTAGAACGCCGTGAACCAGTAAATGGGTGAAATGGTCGCTTGGTGTTTTTTGTTGTTCTGCCGCTTCTTGTAAAACCACGGGAATACAAATCACCAAGTCACCTAAAGGTTCTGCATCGAGTAAGCTGAGCATTTCCTCAGGAATATCACTTGGGAAAGACAGCACATTGGTCGGTTTGTCTTTTTCGCGGTATTGCAGATTGAGTTCATGGCTTTCAGCTAGATCAACACAGGCAATCCCGATTTCACAATTGGCATCAAAACCGACATGGCGTAGTGCAGTTTCGATATTTTTTTTGATTTGACCACGTTTGAGTGGCAATTCCGCAGCTTGAAAGTCTTGTTGAAGACTTAAATTGATTTTCAAAGTAGATCCTTAAAATCGTCCCCTTAAGATGCGACTAAAGCATTTTAAGGGGAGTGGGGGGATTTTCTAAATGTGTTGCGCATCTGCCGCAGAATCATTTTCTGCGATCAGTGCTTCTTGTTTGGCTTTGCGTTCGGCACGGGCTTCAGCAGACAAGCGTTGCTGTTCACTGTCCCAACCTTCGTAAGCTTCAACAATTTTTTGTACCAATTGATGTCGAACCACATCACGTGAATGGAAACGGGTGATATGAATCTCATGGACATTTTCAAGTACACGTAATGCTTGTGCTAAGCCTGACTGTTGTCCACGAGGTAAGTCAACCTGTGTCACATCACCCGTAATCACGGCACGTGAACCAAAACCTAAACGGGTCAGGAACATCTTCATCTGTTCAGGTGTGGTGTTTTGTGCTTCATCTAAAATGACGAATGAGTGATTCAGGGTACGTCCGCGCATGTAGGCCAGCGGAGCAACTTCAATCACTTGGCGTTCAATCAGTTTAGCTACTTTTTCAAAGCCCAGCATTTCATACAGGGCATCGTAAAGTGGACGTAAGTAGGGATCGATTTTTTGAGTGAGGTCACCGGGTAAGAAACCGAGTTTTTCACCGGCTTCAACCGCAGGACGAACCAGCAAGATTCGCTGAATTTCATTACGTTCCAGCATATCAACCGCGGCAGCAACCGCTAGATAGGTTTTACCTGTCCCTGCTGGGCCAATACCGAAGGAAATATCACTTTGTAAAATACGTTGCACATAGCGTTTTTGATTGGCGCCACGTGGGTTAATTCGCCCTTTACGGGTCTGTAACCAAACACTGTCGAGGCCTGTATGTTCTTGATCTGAATCATCCATCAATTCACGGTCCGTCTGTGAACCTTGGATCATCAAATGAATCACATCGGCACTAATTTGTGAGGAAATTTCTGATTCTTGATAGAGCCGTTGCAATAGTGCTTCGGCTCTTTCGACCGCTTCTATATCACCATCGAGATAAAAGGCATCGCCACGGTGAGTAATTTTGACATCTAAACGTTGTTCGATTTGTTTTAAATGCCCGTTATACGCACCGAGCATGCTTTTCAAACGTTCCAATTGAATCTCAGGGAACGTTACTGTACGTCGAATCGCTGCAGTCAAGATAAACCCTTTTTGTTGCTCTGTAGGAATACCCTTACATTACGCCACGTCAGGTTCAAGATTCAAGAGTTCTCCGTAAACTAAATTTAAAGTTTTAATTTCCGTGATCTCAATCTCTGCGAAACGCCCAATCCACGCGGCATCACCGATAAAAGTAACCAAACGTGTATTATCCGCTGTACCAATTAAAACATTCGGATCTTTATCCGAAACCTTCTCAATTAACACACGTTCAATTTTACCGAGCATGGCATCCGTTTTATCAATACTCGAACGTTTAATCACTTCTTGTACTTGCGCCAAACGATCTTTTTTCACTTGCTCAGGGGTACTGTCTGGTAAGTCAGATGCAGGTGTGCCTGGACGCTTCGAATAGACAAAACTATAAGAGTGATCGAAATCTAGATCTTTAATGAATTGTAGGGTTTCAGCAAAGTGTGCATCTGTTTCGCCAGGGAAACCGATAATGAAGTCGCTGGATAAATGCATATCTGGACGGACTTTACGTAACTTGGCAATTTTATCGATGTAGACATCAATGGTGTGGTTACGTTTCATGGCTTGTAATACATCGTTTGAACCACTTTGTACTGGCAGATGCAAGTGCGAAACCATTTGTGGTAAATCACGGTAGCATTGGATTAGATCGTCAGAAAACTCAAGTGGATGAGACGTGGTATAACGCAAACGACCAATACCTGGAATTTCTGCGACTAGGCGGAGTAACTCAGGGAAAGTGCAAATCCCTCCCTCGAAGGTTTCACCACGATAACCATTCACGTTTTGACCGAGTAAGCTGATCTCACGCACACCTTTTTCAGCGAGGCCAGCGATTTCTGCCAACACATCATCCAACGGACGAGACACTTCTTCGCCACGGGTATAAGGGACCACACAGAATGAGCAGTACTTCGAGCAACCTTCCATGATGGAAACGAATGCTTTGAAGCCTTCGACACGTGGTTCTGGCAAAAAGTCAAACTTTTCAATATCTGGGAAAGAAATATCAACCAATTTGATTTTTTCTTTCTTTGGTTTTTCAATTTGAGCGTGATGCTGATCTAGCATTTGTGGTAAACGGTGCAGTGTTTGTGGACCAAAGATCATATCTACATAAGGTGCACGTTTTTGGATATTGTCACCTTCTTGCGATGCAACACAACCGCCCACACCAATGATGAGATCTGGGTTTTGTTCTTTCAGTTTGCGCCAGCGGCCTAAACCACTAAATACCTTCTCTTGTGCTTTTTCACGAATCGAGCAGGTATTCATCAGCAGGATGTCTGCTTCGTTTGGATTGTCAGTGAGCACATAGCCATGTGAATCACCTAACAAATCTGCCATACGATGACTGTCATACTCATTCATCTGACACCCTTGAGTTTCAATAAACAATTTCTTGATTGAAACATCAGCGGTGTGCATTGGCTGGGTAACAGTGTTTTCTGAAGCAGCTTTTACAGCACTGGGAATGAATGTTTGAACCGTCATGCAGGCTCCTAAACAAGGTGGATTTAAATAAACGGCGGATTATAGCAGCATTTTAAACGGAACGCAGAGAATAAAAAACTGACAAAAATGGACAGTTTGTGAATAAAATTGTGTGAATTTTAATGAATATGAATCAGTAATTTACATAACACAACAATAGTGGAAGGCGAGACTTATTACACTATAATGGCAGCGCAAAATTGGGCATAGATATTGATGAAGATGAAAAAGCAGCGTGATTTTAGAACAACCGTAACTCCAAAATTGAATAACAAGAAGAGCTTCCGTTGTTTTATTGCAATGGGTGGAATGATCGCATGTTCGTCTGTCTATGCTTTAGATGAACAGTTTAATGATGCTTTGCGTGCTGCCAATGCAAGCAATACTGCTTTACTCGACCAATACCAATATGAAATGCAAAATGATGCTTTGGGCTACTACCCTGAATATTGGAAATTGAATACCAATCTGGGCTTTCAACCTGCGTCTTCAATTATTAGCTTTGCACAACGTTATCCACAATCCGCGATGGCGGAAAAACTCTCTGCCGATTACGTGGAAGAAAAAGTCAAACTCGGAAGCTTTGCTGATGCCAAGCCTGTACTGAGTTATGTCACCAATCCAGATCAAGAAGAAAGCTGTGCCGTTGCCCAAGTTCGTGCAAAAACAGGTGATAGTCTGGTTTTTGCAGAATATAAAGATATTTGGCTGACCACTAATTCCCAGCCAGAATCATGTAATGGCTTGGGTCGATTGATGTTGTCTAGTCCACTGATGACCGCGCAAGACCGTCAGCAGCGTTTATGGGGGCAATTGCGTGCAGGTCAGTCTGGCCCAGCGATTGCGACCGCTCAAACCATGGGCTTGAATCTTTCTTTAGCGCAGTTCAATCAAATTCAGGCCAATCCGTTGGGTTATTTGTGGAGTGCACCAAAAGCAAATGATGCAGATTATGCTTATTTGATCTTTGCCTTAGGGCGGGTGGCAGATAGTGACTTAACCAATGCCTTGGGCAATGTGCAGCGCGCTGTTCAAGATGTACCAAAACCTGTACAACAATATTTATATCGCACCATTGGTTATGTTGGTGGTACGACTGTGATGAAAAATGGCTTTAATCGTGAAGTGCTCAATGCTTTTGATCAAAGTTATGGTTATCCATTCAGTCCAGAAGAAGCTGAAATTTATGCACGCCAAGCAATTCGCTTCGGGGCTTGGGAAAGTTTGATTCGTGCGATTGATGCGATGTCTGTGACGCAAAAGCAGGAAGATCGTTGGCAATATTGGTTGGCACGTGCCTCGGAACAGCGTTCAGATGGTGGCTCTAAACAGGCGGCACAACAGATCTATCGCAAATTGGCACAAGCTGGCGATGACTACCATAACTTGTTGGCGAAAGATCGCCTCGGTGAACGTTATAATCATCAGCCTTATAATGAGCAGCCTAGTACTCAGGATATTCAACGCCTGAATCAAAATATCCATTTTAGACGTGCGTTTGCATTAAGAGATGTCAATGCGCCTGCCAACTATACCAATCGTGAATGGAACTGGGCAGTTCGTCAGGCGTATTTACAACACGACGATGGTCTGCTTTTAGCAGCAGCGAAACGTGCGCATGATGTCGGTTGGTATGATCGTGCAATTTATGCAGCGGATCGGACCACCTCTCGTCATAACGATACCTATCGTTACGCGACACCGCATCGCAGTAATGTGACCAGCCATAGTTACAATGCAGGTATTGATCCTGCGTGGGCCTATGGTTTAATGCGCCAAGAAAGCCGTTTTGTCACTTCTGCACGTTCCCATGTGGGAGCGGGTGGTTTAATGCAGATTATGCCCAACACGGCAAAATTGATCGCAAGACAAATGGGTGAGACTTATAATCCTGCGGCATTAAGTGAGATGAATACCAATATTCGATACGGGACTTATTATCTCTCAATGATTCAAAGTCAATTGAGTGGTAATGCGGTATTGGCAACAGCAGGGTATAACGCGGGTCCAAATCGTGCACGCCGTTGGCAGCCTGATGCTCAAAATATGGCAGCAGATCAGTACACTGAAACCATTCCATTATTGGAAACACGTGACTATGTTAAACATGTCATGACCAACGCTACACATTATGGTGTGGTATTAGGGCAGGGGTCGCAATCGTTAGAAAAACGAATGAGCACGATTCCTGTACGTAGTGGGCCTTAAGACACACCAAGATGTTTAAGTGAAACAATGAAGTTTTTGCATTTGATGAAACCAATCGAATTACTCAAAGGGCAGTTGATGAGATCGCTACAAGCGGTGGCTTGTTATTTGGTCTTGTCTTTTGCTACGCCATTACATGCTGCGAGTAATCCAGATGTTGCAGGCTATGTCATGCATGTGCAAATGACACCTGCTGCATGCTCTTTCGATTCATCAAGGCAAAAACAACGTAAATGTCTGGAAGGCTATTCGCTGACGATTGCGAGCTTGTTACCTGAAGTAGCGCCCAACCGAGATTGCTCAACTAAAACATCTGCCAAATTGTCGCCATTACAAGCCAAGGTGGTGGCGCGCGTCATGCCTGATGAAAATGCACGTGTGCAGTTATGGCAAGATGTGGGTGGCTGTATGCCAATGAATGCCAGTCAATATTTTAGAACCATTATTAACTTCGCGGAGCGTTTAAAAATCCCTGCGGATTTGACCAGCCCGAATACCATTGAAGTGCAAAAAGAAAGCTTAAGACAGCAATTTACCAAGCTCAATCCGTCGTTGCCGCCAAATGGTATACGTTTTACTTGCCAGTCATCGAGATTTGATTCGGTCTTGACTGAAATACGCGTCTGTTATCAGAAAAATGGTCAATATAAACAATGTGCAAGTCATATTGTGACAGGCTGCCCAAGTGAATTTACAATTAAAGGCAGTTACTAGGTATTTACCTAGTTTGATTTGTATTTTCTATTAGACTTTCGTTGAAATTCATTCTCTTTTACATGCATCTGTATTCGCTTTAGAGTACAATCTTTGCCGTTTATGATAATTCGATTGAATAATAATAGCGTTCAATCGTGCAAACGCATCTCATTGGAGAATATCACATGAAGCAACCCGTTCGTGTTGCCGTTACAGGCGCTGCTGGTCAAATTGGTTATAGCTTATTATTCCGTATCGCAAGCGGAGAAATGTTAGGTAAAGATCAACCAGTAATTTTGCAATTGCTTGAAGTTCCTTTTGAGAAAGCTCAACAAGCGCTTAAAGGCGTGATGATGGAACTTGATGACTGTGCTTTCCCATTATTGGCAGGCATGATCGGGACTGATGATCCTAAAGTTGCATTTAAAGATGCTGACTATGCGTTATTAGTTGGTTCTCGCCCACGTGGTCCTGGTATGGAACGTGCTGACTTGTTGAAAGTGAATGGCGAAATCTTTATCGGTCAAGGCCAAGCACTCAACGAAGTTGCTAGCCGTGACGTTAAAGTATTGGTTGTTGGTAACCCAGCAAACACCAATGCTTACATCGCTATGAAATCTGCTCCAGATCTTCCAGCGAAAAACTTCACAGCAATGTTACGTCTTGACCACAACCGTGCATTGACTCAACTTGCTCAAAAAGCAGGTGTTGCAGTTTCTGACATCGAAGACATGACTGTTTGGGGTAACCACTCTCCAACAATGTACGCGGACTACCGTTTTGCAACTGCAAATGGCGTAAGCTTAAAAGACAAAATCAACGATGCAGCATGGAACAAAGATGTGTTCCTTCCAACTGTTGGTAAACGTGGTGCTGCGATTATCGAAGCGCGTGGTTTGTCTTCAGCTGCTTCAGCTGCAAATGCTGCAATCGATCACATGCGTGACTGGGCGTTGGGCACTAACGGCAAATGGGTAACGATGGGTATTCCATCTGACGGTTCTTATGGTATTCCAGAAGGCGTAATGTTCGGTTTCCCTGTTACGACTGAAAACGGTGAATACAAAATCGTTCAAGGCTTAGAAATTGACGAGTTCAGCCGTGAACGTATCAACTTCACGCTGAACGAGCTTGAAGAAGAGCGTGCAGCAATTGCTGACATGGTAAAATAATTTATCTTTTTGATAAATTGAAAGCACTCTCCTAGAGAGTGCTTTTTTTATGCCAATAAACACAAAAAACAACAAGAAAATATAGACCTATCGCTGCATGCCAAGGTGGTTTGCTGTTAGATTATTTCGATAAAGGACATGATTTGGAGAATAACAATGTTTGAACAGCAACCGACACTTGAGCTTTTATTCGAACAACTCGGGCTTGGGGCTGATGAGGCAGCAATCGAAAACTTTGTGAAAACCCACCAACTGAGTGCTGATCAAAAACTGCATGAAGCTGAATTTTGGAGTGCAGGGCAGCGTGATTTTCTCAAAAGCCACTGGGATAAAGATGATGAGTGGGCGATTGTGATTGATGAGCTGAATCAGCAATTACATGTGGATAGCACTAGATAATTCATTCGCCCAATTAAAAATAAAGCTCACATTAGTGAGCTTTATTTCGAATGAGGGTTTTAAACCATTCTTCTTGATGCGCAAAAACAAAGGCTGGATGTTGTTGCAATAATTCTAAATCATGCTCTAGACAAGACACGTATTTTTTTAACCAGTGTCGTGTGAGTGCGAGTTCTTGTTTGGCAGCCGAAGCATAAGCCAAGAAGAAGTAAATGTCTAAATGCTCATGATGTGCCAAAGGTTTTAAAATCTGTTGGGTAATCAAGGCAAAGCGTTGTTCTTTAGTCAACTCAAAATAAATCATGTAGGCTTTGGCTAAATACAACGACAAATTTAAATATAAACTCAGTGGCATTTCGTCATATTCAATGCGAGCCTGCTCAAGTAATACGATGGCTTCTTGCAAGAAATGTAACTGTTCCTGACGAACATGACTGAGCATGACCAGTTGTAAACGCAGGTCTGCACGTTCTAAAGCAAGTTCAGGCGTATTGCCCTCTAAAAAGCGCTGGTCAGTTTCACCAATTCGAGCAACCACTTGTTTAGTTTCATTTGACATTCATTGATCCAAAATCGTCAGTTATGCGTGATATATAAGGTTGTTTTTAGTAATTTAAAGGTCTTAGTTCTGATTCCAAATAGAACTGCCACTGCGTAACCATGCGGTGATCGATAAACGCTGCTGTTTGGAAAGCAGGACTTCGTGCAAGACGTCACTTTGAAAAATAGCCAGACGATTCGGTTGCGGTTGGATGATATGCCATTGATCATGCTTATCCTGCAATCGTAATTGACCACCCCAATCCTCTTGCCAGTTTTCATGCAAATAGAACACGGTTGAAATCATGCGGTCATTCTTCTGCTGCGGATTATCTCGATGCAAAGCATAAAATTCTCCTGCGTTATAACAGGCAAAATGGGCCTCAACTTCTTTAATACCCAAATAGAAGGCCTGATTCAACGCTTGCGATAAATGCTCTAGCGTCTGTAGATGTTGTTGTGCAATCGGCAGTTGTCCATCAATCCATAGAATATGATCACTGCGGATATGGCTGACCACGCCATTTTGTATCCCTGCTGCTCTGAATTCGGCAAGATGAGCGCTACATTCATGTGCAAGTGCTTGTACATATTCATCTGAATAGACTTGATCAATCAAGGCAAAACCAAAGTCATTTAAATCATTCAGCACTTGGTCCAAATTCCAAGATTGAAGATTAAAGGCTTGGGGGAGAGAGGTTGCTTGCATAGCACTCCAGTGACATCGGTTTGATTACAGGACAATTTTAGACGATCACATCAACGCTAAAGAATACTTTTTTCTTTCATGTTAAACTATCTGCTGAATTGAGGAATAAATTGTCAACATGAATTACCGTCACCATTTCCATGCGGGTAACTTTGCCGATGTTATGAAGCATGTACTTTTGCTTCAACTGCTCGCTCGTTTAAATGCTAAAGATAAACCTTATCGATATATCGATACCCATGGTGGTGCAGGTAAATATGATTTATCTACGTCGGAAGCACAAAAATCAGGTGAATTCTTAACGGGTATCCATCGTTTGGTCAAGCTTGACGATTCGATTAAACGTAATGCGCCTGAAGGTGTCAAACAATATCTTAAAATTGTTGAAGATATGCGTGCAGGTTCGGGTAAAGGTGCTTATCCAGGTTCACCTTGGTTTGCGCTTGAAGCCCTGCGTGATATTGATAAAGCGACTATATTTGAAATGCAGCGTGATGTGTTTCAACAATTGTATTTTAATATTCGTGATAAACGTGCGGGCTTGCATGAGCGCGATTTCTATGAAGGCCTGATGGGTGTCATTCCGCCGAAAGAAAAGCGCGGATTGGTCATGATTGACCCACCTTATGAAATTGAGCGTAAAGATTTCCCGCAACTGGTTGAAATACTCCAAGCCGCACATAAAAAATGGCCAACAGGTGTATTTGCAGTGTGGTATCCAATCAAAGATCGCGCCATGATTGAACGTTTTGAAAAGAAAATGATGAAAACGGGTATTCGCCGTCAGCTCATTTGTGAAATTTGTGTGTGGCCAGATGATACCCCAGTCGGATTGAATGGTTGTGGCTTATTGGTGATTAACCCACCTTGGAAGTTCTCAGAAGATGCGGATCAAGCATTACAATGGTTATTTCCACATTTGCGCATGAGTGAAAATGGTGGACATGCTGCAGTGCGTTGGTTGGTGGGTGAATAACCCATCAACGTCCAAATATTCTCGAGGAATTGAAAATAATGACAAATTCTCTTAAACCTGATTCTGATTTGAACAAAGAAGATCATTCTTTTGATGGAATCACTTTTGAAGTAGAAGAAGAAGAGCATACGCACGAAGGACAAAAAGTGAAACGCCGTGGCATTTATTTATGGCCGAATTTAATTACAACAGCCGCACTTCTTTCTGGTTTTTATTCAATTATTGCCAGTATGAATGGAAACTTTAATCAAGCGATCTATGCCATTTTCTTGGCTGCATTGCTTGATGGTCTGGATGGACGAGTGGCTCGTGCAATTGGTGCGCAAAGTGCATTTGGTGAGCAATACGATTCGCTTTCTGACTTGTTGGCGTTTGGTGTTGCACCCGCTATTTTGATGTATAGCTGGAGCTTGCATGATCTTGGACGTATTGGTTTAGCTTGTTGCTTTATCTATACGGCTTGTGCAGCTTTCCGTCTAGCGCGTTTCAATGTACAAATTGGTGTAGTGGATAAGCGCTATTTTATTGGTATTGCTAGTCCACTTGCGGCTGTGACCGTGATTTCATTGGTATGGGTGGGACG
This sequence comes from Acinetobacter proteolyticus, assembly GCF_000367945.1. Taxonomy (GTDB): domain Bacteria; phylum Pseudomonadota; class Gammaproteobacteria; order Pseudomonadales; family Moraxellaceae; genus Acinetobacter; species Acinetobacter proteolyticus. The sequence continues at coordinate 2,499,820 of NZ_KB849179.1, read as the reverse complement.
TGATTATCCATTTATCTTTGATTTGAATGATATTGTGATTCAGGTGATTAACTCAGTGGTCATGGTTGCCGTGGGTTTACTGATGATTTCCAACATCAAATACTATTCATTTAAACAAATGGATCGTAAGCGTGTACCTTTCGTCGTGATGTTACCTGTGGTCTTGATTTTTGCTGCAATCACGTACAACATTCCAGTAGGAATACTGATTGTCTGTATCATCTACGTCCTTTCAGGATTTGTGACGACACTATTTGCCAAAAAGAATGATGCCAAAATAACAACTTAAAATATGGAGGTTCAGTATGCCAATATTGATGAATAACAATCAATTAAAGCAGCTGAACCTCAATAAGTCAGATGCTTTAACGTTTCATCCGCCTAAAGGTTTATTTAAGATCGTCTATCAGGCTTTGATCTTGCCGAACTTACCTGAACCGTTTCATTATTTAAATTTCATTAGCCTGATTGGACAGCCCCGCATCCCCATTTGCTATAACGCCAGTGCCATTACCACGACGGCAATTGATACTGCGACAGTTTTAGTTGCCAGCAGTTTATCTACAGTCGGCCATCTCAAAAGTTATAGCGCTAAAGAGCAGTGTCAATTAGAACAAGATCGTTATCAGTTTTTAGATGTGGATCATATTCAGGTTGATTTCCCCAATTATTATTTTAAGCGTGATGATGAAGAACTCAGTTGCCAACTCAAAGTGAATATTGGCACCGACATTGAAAACCATTCAGCTTTGCAATGGGGGGTGGGGGATTATTGGTATGTGCGTTGCCAATGTGAAGGTGAGATCACCTATAAAAAACAATACTATCAAATTGAGGCACAAGGGATTTTAAAACATGCCAGAGCCATCTATTTGCCTTTTATTGCCTTTCACTTTTTTACCTACCAAGTTATTCAGGTCAATGCAGACCTTCAGATCATCTTGTCTGAACTTAGAAATCAATGGAATAACATTGTTTTTTCCAGAATTGAAATTCAGTCGAATGAACAAAATTCTGTGCTTTATGATCATCAAGTCATTTTTGACGTTACCCGCGTTTATCCAAAAGTACAGACACCCAATGGGCGTGACATGTATTTGCCACGTGCTTTTGTTTGGCAATATTCGGAAAAAGATGAGGTGCTATTTCAATTGCAGGCGCAGAGTCGAGGGGATTATAAATTTGGTTTGGCTGCAGGCTATGTGGGTAGCTTTCATTATCAGCTCTTATGGGAAAATGACAGTTATGAAGGTACAGGATATTGCGAATATATCGATTGCAGGCCTTTACACTGGCAAGAAAAAAATAAAACTGAGCAAATAATCGACCAAACTGCACATTTTCAGCCATATTTGTGTAAAAAATAAGCGGTCGAAGCAATAATTTAAATAAATTTGAAAAAGGGGGTTGTGTTGTGTTGTGAATGCTGTAGAATGCACATCCATCGGCGGTGATGCAGATAAAAACTTGTTGAGAAACAAGGATTTGGCTGGAAAGGTTAGGTTCTTGGGTTGATTGATAAGTTTGCTAAATATCTAAATTACCTGTTGACTTTTAAGAAATTGAGAGTAATATAGCCGACCTAGCTTGATGATGACGAATCATCGAGAAGATCATTAAGAGAATAGAAGAACAACTTGTGTGGATTTTTACTAGTTAATCAATCGAAAATATTTCATTGATTGAAGAGTAGAAATTTCTCGAAGTTTATTTGAGCGAATTTTTAGTCAGAAAATTGATGAGCCAAGATTTGTAGCCATAAGCTACTAATGATTTTAAACTGAAGAGTTTGATCATGGCTCAGATTGAACGCTGGCGGCAGGCTTAACACATGCAAGTCGAGCGGAGTGATGGTGCTTGCACTATCACTTAGCGGCGGACGGGTGAGTAATGCTTAGGAATCTGCCATTTAGTGGGGGACAACATTCCGAAAGGAATGCTAATACCGCATACGTCCTACGGGAGAAAGCAGGGGATCTTCGGACCTTGCGCTAAATGATGAGCCTAAGTCGGATTAGCTAGTTGGTGGGGTAAAGGCCTACCAAGGCGACGATCTGTAGCGGGTCTGAGAGGATGATCCGCCACACTGGGACTGAGACACGGCCCAGACTCCTACGGGAGGCAGCAGTGGGGAATATTGGACAATGGGCGGAAGCCTGATCCAGCCATGCCGCGTGTGTGAAGAAGGCCTTTTGGTTGTAAAGCACTTTAAGCGAGGAGGAGGCTACCTGGATTAATACTCTAGGATAGTGGACGTTACTCGCAGAATAAGCACCGGCTAACTCTGTGCCAGCAGCCGCGGTAATACAGAGGGTGCGAGCGTTAATCGGATTTACTGGGCGTAAAGCGTGCGTAGGCGGCTTTTTAAGTCGGATGTGAAATCCCCGAGCTTAACTTGGGAATTGCATTCGATACTGGGAAGCTAGAGTATGGGAGAGGATGGTAGAATTCCAGGTGTAGCGGTGAAATGCGTAGAGATCTGGAGGAATACCGATGGCGAAGGCAGCCATCTGGCCTAATACTGACGCTGAGGTACGAAAGCATGGGGAGCAAACAGGATTAGATACCCTGGTAGTCCATGCCGTAAACGATGTCTACTAGCCGTTGGGGCCTTTGAGGCTTTAGTGGCGCAGCTAACGCGATAAGTAGACCGCCTGGGGAGTACGGTCGCAAGACTAAAACTCAAATGAATTGACGGGGGCCCGCACAAGCGGTGGAGCATGTGGTTTAATTCGATGCAACGCGAAGAACCTTACCTGGTCTTGACATAGTAAGAACTTTCCAGAGATGGATTGGTGCCTTCGGGAACTTACATACAGGTGCTGCATGGCTGTCGTCAGCTCGTGTCGTGAGATGTTGGGTTAAGTCCCGCAACGAGCGCAACCCTTTTCCTTATTTGCCAGCGGGTTAAGCCGGGAACTTTAAGGATACTGCCAGTGACAAACTGGAGGAAGGCGGGGACGACGTCAAGTCATCATGGCCCTTACGACCAGGGCTACACACGTGCTACAATGGTCGGTACAAAGGGTTGCTACCTAGCGATAGGATGCTAATCTCAAAAAGCCGATCGTAGTCCGGATTGGAGTCTGCAACTCGACTCCATGAAGTCGGAATCGCTAGTAATCGCGGATCAGAATGCCGCGGTGAATACGTTCCCGGGCCTTGTACACACCGCCCGTCACACCATGGGAGTTTGTTGCACCAGAAGTAGGTAGTCTAACCGTAAGGAGGACGCTTACCACGGTGTGGCCGATGACTGGGGTGAAGTCGTAACAAGGTAGCCGTAGGGGAACCTGCGGCTGGATCACCTCCTTAACGAAAGATTGGTGACTGGTAAGAATCCACAACAAGTTGTTCTTCGAAGATGTATCTGAGGGTCTGTAGCTCAGTTGGTTAGAGCACACGCTTGATAAGCGTGGGGTCACAAGTTCAAGTCTTGTCAGACCCACCAAATCTGATTGCAGTAGCTTGGATTGAAAGATATGTCGTTCATTAAGTGATAAGCTGGGGACTTAGCTTAGTTGGTAGAGCGCCTGCTTTGCACGCAGGAGGTCAGGAGTTCGACTCTCCTAGTCTCCACCATACATTACGAAGTAATGTAAAAAACGAAAGTTAAATTCCAAGATAGCTTATAGAATTTAGTAAGTAGATAGCTTATTAAGTTCTGTGATTTATCACAGTTTACTACGCACCGACGAGGTGGTAGTTAATCATTAACAGATTAGTAGAATTGAGTCTGAAATAAATTGTTCACTCATTCTTTGATTTAAACGTTTCGATGTTTAAGTTGAATGAAATGAGAACTAGCAAAAACACTGAATCAAGCGTTTTGGTATATGAATTTAGATTGAAGCTGTACGGTGATTAAGTTCACGAAACAACAAGCTGTATGAATTAATGTTTACATTGATTCTGTTGCTACACCCACTTGTAGGTGTAACGACTGTTTGGGGTTGTATAGTCAAGTAATTAAGTGCATGTGGTGGATGCCTTGGCAGTCAGAGGCGATGAAAGACGTGATAGCCTGCGAAAAGCTCCGGGGAGGCGGCAAATATCCTTTGATCCGGAGATTTCTGAATGGGGGAACCCACCCGCTATAAGGCGGGTATCATAAGCTGAATACATAGGCTTATGAAGCGAACGAGGGGAAGTGAAACATCTCAGTACCCTTAGGAAAAGAAATCAATTGAGATTCCCTTAGTAGCGGCGAGCGAACGGGGAGCAGCCCATTAAGTTGTGTGTGTTCTAGTGGAACGCTCTGGGAAGTGCGAACGTAGAGGGGGATATTCCCGTACACGAAAGGGCACACACAATGATGACGAGTAGGGCGAGGCACGTGAAACCTTGTCTGAATATGGGGGGACCATCCTCCAAGGCTAAATACTCCTGACTGACCGATAGTGAACCAGTACCGTGAGGGAAAGGCGAAAAGAACCCCTGTGAGGGGAGTGAAATAGATCCTGAAACCGCATGCATACAAGCAGTGGGAGCCGACTTGTTCGGTGACTGCGTACCTTTTGTATAATGGGTCAGCGACTTATATTCAGTAGCAAGGTTAACCGCATAGGGGAGCCGTAGAGAAATCGAGTCTTAATAGGGCGTTTAGTTGCTGGGTATAGACCCGAAACCAGGCGATCTATCCATGAGCAGGTTGAAGGTTGGGTAACACTAACTGGAGGACCGAACCCACTGTCGTTGAAAAGCCAGGGGATGACTTGTGGATAGGGGTGAAAGGCTAATCAAGCCTGGTGATAGCTGGTTCTCCCCGAAAGCTATTTAGGTAGCGCCTCGGACGAATACCATTGGGGGTAGAGCACTGTTTCGGCTAGGGGGTCATCCCGACTTACCAAACCGATGCAAACTCCGAATACCAATGAGTACTATCCGGGAGACAGACTGCGGGTGCTAACGTCCGTAGTCAAGAGGAAAACAATCCAGACCGCCAGCTAAGGCCCCAAAATCATAGTTAAGTGGGAAACGATGTGGGAAGGCATAGACAGCTAGGAGGTTGGCTTAGAAGCAGCCACCCTTTAAAGAAAGCGTAATAGCTCACTAGTCGAGTCGGCCTGCGCGGAAGATGTAACGGGGCTAAAACTATGTGCCGAAGCTGCGGATTTGACTTTAAGTCAAGTGGTAGGGGAGCGTTCTGTAAGCCGATGAAGGTGTATTGAGAAGTATGCTGGAGGTATCAGAAGTGCGAATGCTGACGTGAGTAACGACAAAACGGGTGAAAAACCCGTTCGCTGAAAGACCAAGGGTTCCAGTCCAACGTTAATCGGGGCTGGGTGAGTCGACCCCTAAGGCGAGGCCGAGAGGCGTAGTCGATGGGAAATTGGTTAATATTCCAATACTTCTGTGTAATGCGATGAGAGGACGGAGAAGGTTAAGTCAGCCTGGCGTTGGTTGTCCAGGTGGAAGGTTGTAGGCATGTATCTTAGGCAAATCCGGGGTACTCTATGCTGAGAACTGATAGCAAGCTGTACTTGTACAGTGAAGTGGCTGATACCATGCTTCCAGGAAAAGTCTCTAAGCTTCAGTTACACAGGAATCGTACCCGAAACCGACACAGGTGGTCAGGTCGAGTAGACCAAAGCGCTTGAGAGAACTCTGCTGAAGGAACTAGGCAAAATGGTACCGTAACTTCGGGAGAAGGTACGCTGCTGACGGTGATGGGACTTGCTCCCTGAGCTATTGGCAGCCACAGAAACCAGGCCGCTGCAACTGTTTATTAAAAACATAGCACTCTGCAAACACGAAAGTGGACGTATAGGGTGTGATGCCTGCCCGGTGCTGGAAGGTTAATTGATGGGGTTAGCGTAAGCGAAGCTCTTGATCGAAGCCCCAGTAAACGGCGGCCGTAACTATAACGGTCCTAAGGTAGCGAAATTCCTTGTCGGGTAAGTTCCGACCTGCACGAATGGCATAATGATGGCGGCGCTGTCTCCAGCAGAGGCTCAGTGAAATCGAAATCGCTGTGAAGATGCAGTGTACCCGCGGCTAGACGGAAAGACCCCGTGAACCTTTACTGCAGCTTGACATTGAACTTTGACCTTACTTGTGTAGGATAGGTGGGAGGCTTTGAAGTACGAACGCTAGTTTGTATGGAGCCGTCCTTGAAATACCACCCTGGTAATGTTGAGGTTCTAACTCTGCCCCGTAATCCGGGGCGAGGACCATGTCTGGTGGGTAGTTTGACTGGGGCGGTCTCCTCCTAAAGAGTAACGGAGGAGTACGAAGGTGCGCTCAGCGTGGTCGGAAATCACGCGTAGAGTATAAAGGCAAAAGCGCGCTTAACTGCGAGACCCACAAGTCGAGCAGGTACGAAAGTAGGTCTTAGTGATCCGGTGGTTCTGTATGGAAGGGCCATCGCTCAACGGATAAAAGGTACTCTGGGGATAACAGGCTGATACCGCCCAAGAGTTCATATCGACGGCGGTGTTTGGCACCTCGATGTCGGCTCATCTCATCCTGGGGCTGAAGCAGGTCCCAAGGGTATGGCTGTTCGCCATTTAAAGAGGTACGCGAGCTGGGTTTAGAACGTCGTGAGACAGTTCGGTCCCTATCTACCGTGGGCGCTGGAAATTTGAGAGGATCTGCTCCTAGTACGAGAGGACCAGAGTGGACGAACCTCTGGTGTACCGGTTGTGACGCCAGTCGCATCGCCGGGTAGCTATGTTCGGAAGGGATAACCGCTGAAAGCATCTAAGCGGGAAGCCTACCTCAAGATAAGATTTCCCTAGGAATTTATTCCTCTAAAGAGCCGTTCGAGACTAGGACGTTGATAGGTTGGGTGTGGAAGCACGGTGACGTGTGAAGCTGACCAATACTAATTGCTCGTGAGGCTTGACTATACAACACCCAAACAGTTGTTGTATTCAAGATAAATTCAATACATAACTTGATTTAGTGTCAAAACTAGTTACAATACCGACTCGATTAAACTAATCCGTTAATAACTCTTTCGGTACTAAGTGGCAAAAAACGTAAGACCACCCAAAACCAAAACAGTTTGCTGGCGACAATAGCAAGAGTGAACCACCTGATCCCTTCCCGAACTCAGAAGTGAAACCTCTTAGCGCTGATGGTAGTGTGGCACTTGCCATGTGAGAGTAAGTCATCGCCAGCTTTTAAATCTAAACACCCCCTCCGCTTACGCTGAGGGGATGTTTTTTTATTGCGGGGGCGAAAATAACTGGCGACAATTTATAACTTAGTTAAATGAAATAGAAATTATTTTAGGGTTGCCTTAGTCCTTATTCAATCATGTTTGATTTAACTTAATCTCAAATTATTTCATTCATTATTTATTTGTTAAAAGTTATAGAAAATCTCTCGATTTAATAAAATAGTTTGATTAAGTTCACTTTAATCCTCCTTACTTGAAGATAAACTTTATTTACATAAAATCTATATTATGGTTACATTAGACATATTTTTATAATGAAAAATCTAATTCCATTTGGGGATTTGATCGGGGTTAAAAGGAATGAGTATGAATAAAAAACAACTTACTTTAAAGTTGTCTGCAATTGCTGTCTCTGTGTTATTAGCTAGTTGTGGTGGTGGTGGCGGTGGCTATTACGGTTCAAATGATAATAGTTCCTCTGGCGGCAATGGACAGACTCCTGTAACAGCAGTAAATATTACCAATATTACTTTATATGATACGAATAATACCGTAACAAACTCGATTACTGCGGCTGGTGCAACTGCTAAAGTAAAAGTGACGGATACATCAGGGAAGGGCATCAGTGGAGCAATCGTTACTTTCGCTGGTGAAGGTGTCTCTTTTGGTACAACAAATGGTGCAGTACTGACGAATGCTGATGGGGAAGCAAGCATTTCGATAAAACCGCAAGATTTAAATGCAACAGGCGCATATCAGCTTTCTGCGACAACAAACTATAATGGTGCTTCTGCTGCGACGAAGCCTTATAGCTTTGTATTACAAGCTGCAAATATTGTTTTAGTTGGAATGGCTGCCGCTGCAACACAGTTAGAATCAGGTGCATCCACAAATATTACTTTGAAAACGCAAGACGCAAGTACGAAGGTTAATCAAAATAATGTTACTGTAAGCTTTAGTGCGACATGTGGAACCTTTGAGCCAGCCAGTGTTGTTTCATCAAATCAGGGTGACGTAACAACGTCATACAAGTCGATTGGTAGCGATGGAAAGTTATGTGAGGGTCAACAAACGATTCGAGCATCAGGTTCAAATATTCCAGAATCAAAAGTTGATGTAAATATTGCTGCGATTGAAGCAAATTCTTTAGTTTATACAACATCAAATTCAGTAAATTTAGGGATTAAGAGTAGTGGAACGGCTGCTTCAGGCCAAATAGAGTTTACACTTTATGCAAATGGAACACCTGCAGCAAATAAAGATGTGAATATTGAACTTGTACGTGGGGCTCCTGAAGATCTAAGCTTTATTTCTTTAGGTAATCGTGCAGTTAAGACCGTGAAAAGTGATCCTAGTGGTAAAGTTGTTGTTACTTTATATCCAGGAAATATACCTGGTCCAGTAGAAATAAAAGCTACTCTAGTTTCAAATCCGACAGTCTCTGCTTTATCTAAAAATGTTTCGGTTTCAACAGGTCGAGTGACACAGTCAGGTTTAAGCCTGTCAATGTCTAAAAATTCTTTACAGAATGATAAAGATGGGGATACTGCGACAATTGTTGCAAGAATGGTTGATCGTACTGGAAATCCTGTACCAAATGGTACAGTAATTAGTTTCGTGTCTGAAGGTGGCAGTATTACTCCAAATTGTGCATCTGTGAATGGTTCATGCTCGGTGACCTTATCTACTCAGAATCCTCGTCCGCTTGATAATCGTGTTACTGTATTAGCATATGTAGAAGGTGACAAAGCATTTACGGATGTGAATGGTGACAATATTTATACTGCTGGCGTTGATACATTGGTCAGTAATATTGGTGATTTTTTCCGTGATGACAATGAAGATAATACATACAATGCCAATTTTGGTGAGTTTATCTACAAGCGTAGTGCAGGTATTCTAGATTGTGCAGCATCTTATATTGAGCAACCGAATATTCCTAAAACCTGTGATAACAATCTAGGTGGTATTGTTCGTCAGCAATTATTGTTTGCTTTTGCGCATGATACTCCAACGTTTGTTTGGAATAGCGGATTTGACACAAGAACAGGAAGAATTTTAAGTGGAAATGGGGATTTCAGTTTCCAAATCTTTGGTAATAGTGAAAAGAAAGTCCCTATGCCTTCTGGTACGACCGTTGCCGTAACAGTGAAAGACAATACTGATTTTAAACCTTCTGCTACTTTGAAAGAAAAAGTAGGGGATACAACCAAAAAGATTCTTACCGTTTCTAATTCAGAGCCTAATAAAGCTGTGACTGTAAAAATTAATGGGACAGAATATTTGGTGGATGTTGGTGTAAATGGTACTGGGACGAAAGAATTAGATTCTAGTATTAGTGGTACACCTGAAGTTGTATATGAGAATCAAACTTGTGAAGCAGAAATGAGAAGTGGAAATCTTCCTGTGCCAGCTCTCATGGAGTTATTGACCCCATCTACATTTGGTAGTCCTAATAATGATATTGTCAAATATACAGTTCGATTAAGAAAATGTACGGCTGGTGATGATGTGAAAATTATAGTTGGTGCTCCGAATAAAACCACGACTTTGCCATTAGATATAAATTAATTTACTAGTTAAATAAAAAGGAAGCTAAAAGCTTCCTTTTTATTTAAAGTGGTTAATATTAGGCAATCTTCGTTGAACCTTATAAAGTTGTAAATATTTTAATTTTATCAAAGAATGTTGCTGGAGCTAGATAGATATTTTTAATGGTTTTACAACCCTGTACCGACACTCACCGTCGCTGTCGGGCGAACTTGGAAAGAGCTACAAGCTGAGATAGAGAGAATACATAACAGGACAATGGCGAGTTTTGACATGGTTCTTGATCTATTGAAAAAGAACCATCATCTTATAAAAACAAAGGTTTAACTATTTAGATCAGGTAATAAAATGTAATGAATTTAATCGTCCAGTAAATCCATTTGTTTCGCAATTTGATATAGATTATTTGAACGGTTACCCGTACGGCAGAACATTAAAATTGGTTTTGGCAGTTCATTATAATGATTGGCGAATGTACGGACATCGAGTTCAGTGATTTGCCCAGCAACAACCGGTTGATAGACATAGTCTAGACCTGCAGTACGCGCTGATTCTTCAATCTGTGCACTGGTTGGCTGCTCAGGACCGCCTTCCATATCTGGACGGTTGTTAATAATCGATCTAAATCCTTTCTCAACCACTTGCTCAATATGCTCAGGGCCAATTTGACCTGCAAAACCAACATTCTCTGTCATCTTGTCACTCCAAAAACAAACAAAACATTTTATGCTCTATCATAGCATTAAGCTCGATCTTGAGTTTAAATGTCTGTAGTAAATAAATGATGATAAGTAAAAGATAAGGCAATGGAGCGCGCATGCACACCTACACTGTTGAGCCGTTGTATGTTCCAAGTGGCGATGAAACCATCGCTGCGGATTTTTATCTGCCTAAAGCCAATACCAAAGCTGCGGTGATTATCATGGCGCACGGTTTTGCAGGCTTGCGTCAATTCAAACTGGTTCAATATGCACAGCGCTTTGCTCAGGCCGGTTATGCAGTCATTTTATTCGATTATCGTAATTGGGGGGGCAGTACAGGCAAGCCGCGTGAATTGGTTTCACTCAGTGCCCAGCTTGATGATTGGAAGACCATGATTCAATATGCCTCGAATTGTAAATTGATCGATAATCGACGTATTGTTTTATGGGGAACCTCTTTAAGTGGTGGATATGCCCTAAGCTTGGCGACGGATCTGAAAAACATTCAAGCCGTTATGGTGCAAGTGCCTTATGTTGATGGGGCTGAAACAGCTAAGCTTTATCCCCTACAGCGCTATCCAGAGGCATTGAAGCGTTCCAGTCAGGACTATATGGGTTCCAAGATGGGACTGGTGCCTAAAACGTTGCCTGTGGTCGATCAATATCGATTGTGCTTTCTACCGACTTCAGATAGCTACTACGGATATCACTCGATTGTAAATCCAGATTACTACTGGAGTGGGGAAGTTCCGGCACGGGTGTTCTTTAATTTAATGCGTTATCGCCCGATTCAGTTTGTACGTAAAATTAATATCCCTGTTTTATTTATCGCGGCTAAGCATGACTCCCTGATTCCAATTGAATCGAGTCGGGAAGCTGCGACCAATATTGCGCCATTTGTGAGCTATCACGAATGGGAAATGAAACATTTTGATGTTTATCATGGTTCTTGGTTTGAAAAAGCAGTCACAACCCAATTAGAATTTTTACATCAACATATTGGAGTGATGTAGATGATTATTGTCTGTGCATCATGTGGTGCAAAAAATCGTGTACCCGAAGAAAAATTGGCGGTTCATCCCAACTGTGGGCAATGCCATAAAGCGTTATTGCCTTTAGAGCCGATTGAACTCAATGAACAAAATTTCAGTAATTTCATCAGCAATTCAGATCTGCCTGTATTGATTGACTTGTGGGCTGAGTGGTGTGGTCCCTGCAAGATGATGGCACCTCACTTTGCTCAAGTGGCAAAGCAAAATCCCTATGTGGTTTTTGCCAAAATTGATACTGAAGCCAATCCACGTTTAAGTGCTGCATTTAATGTACGTAGCATCCCAACGTTGGTGCTGATGAATAAGACCACTGAATTGGCGAGAATCAGCGGGGCATTACGTGCACCCGAGTTACAACAATGGCTAGACCAGCAATTACAGCAACACCAAGGACATTAACATGAGCGAACGCCCAACTCATCCAGAAGGGACTTTATCACTACAAAACATTGCCATGCCCGCAGATACCAATTGGAGTGGTGATGTTTTTGGCGGCTGGATCGTCTCTCAGATGGATCTCGCAGGAGCGATTCATGTTGAACGTTTTAGTAAAGGACGCTGTGCGACAATTGCGATCAATCAGATGACCTTTCTGGTACCTGTTAAGGTCGGGAATGTGATTAGCTGTTATACAAAAATTTTGAAAGTTGGCAGTAGTTCTGTACAAGTCCAAATTGAGGTATGGAACAGTCATGATGATTCGCGTGAGCCAGTTCGTATTACCGAAGGCGTATTTACTTTTGTTGCGGTGGATGTAAATGGTAAGAAACGCTTGATTTCAGAAGAGATTAAACAGGCATTTGCGGCAAGCTAAGTTCTCTTTTATCGAGTGAATGAAGCCAAGACTATTTTTGATTTGGAATGAAGCATGGCAGAAGAATTAGTTTTGCAGCAAGGCCATAAGGCCGAGCAATATCAAAGTATCCTTCCTCAGATTCAGGCAATTGTTGAAGATGAAAGCGATGTGATTGCCAATCTCGCCAATATCTGCGCGGCGTTAAAACAGCAATTTGGCTGGTTTTGGATTGGCTTTTATCTAGTCAAAGACAATGAATTGGTTCTAGGACCATTCCAAGGCCCAATTGCCTGTACCCGTATTGCCAAAGGTCGTGGCGTATGTGGTGCAGCATGGCAACAACAGCAAGTGATAGTGGTGCCAGATGTAGATCAGTTCCCAGGACATATTGCCTGTAGTTCTGCCTCAAGATCGGAAATTGTTTTGCCGATTATGAAGGCTGGGGAATGTGTGGGCGTGTTGGATGTCGATAGTGATGAACTGAATCAATTTGATCAGATTGATGCGGAATATTTGCAGCAGCTGATGCTGATCATTGAAAAATTTATTTAAGTATTTAAAAAATAAAGCCCAAATTCGTTTGGGCTTTATTTTTTGTGTGCTGCTTAGAACATAGTATTGGAATTCTGGCTCTTTTCAGGAATATTTTGTATCACATCCCAATGCTCTACAATTTTGCCATTTTCTACACGGAATATATCAATAATCGCTCGACCTCGATCGCTGTCATTCTCTGTAGAATGCACATGCAGGACGACTAAATCTCCTTCAGCAATTACTTTCTTGATGACATTCTTTGCCTGAGGGTTATTGCTAAATTTTTGGCTAAAGAAGTTTACAAATGGTGCCTTACCGTCAGGTACATTCGGATTATGTTGAATATATTGATCCCCAATATAACGATCGGCATATTGTTTCACTTGGTGTTTCAAGAAAACACCTTCATAAAAATCAGTGACAATTTTCTTGTTTTGTTCAGCTAAAGAAGGGATCTGTTTTGAAGGAGTTGAAACGGATGAATCAGCGGCGAGTGCTTGAGCAGAATAACTTGCTAGATTGAGCGCTATCAGAAAATGAGAAAGGAGGAGTATTTTTTTCATTTTTAGCATCAGAACACAAAGAGTGATCTTTGCATCCTGATGCTAATACTGTCACTAGAATAGTCTAGATCGGTTATTATTTTTTACGTTTTGGTAACCAAGCCCAAAGCATTTGGCATTGGATTGGTTCATTGCCAGAATCATCAATCACGGTAATAGGGACCAATAACTCGCCTTTTTCATTATCTGCGATAAACTTTTGTTGATCAGCTGATAATGTTGCCGTTGCTGTTAAACCGCCTTGCGCAACTTTTAAGTAATCAACATGCAATGATTTGATCAACAAAATCCGATCATCTGGTACATGTAAACCCGTTAAAAATCCAGTCGCAGTTTCACCCAGTAGTGCCATGGCTGCAGCATGTACACCTTTAATATGATTTTGCATATTACGCTGGTTTTCAATACGAACAGTCACGTGGTCTTTATCGACTTCTAAATAACGAATATTCGCTGTTCCGACCATTGGAACTACACGACCAAATGCCTTGCTCCAGAGCGTGCTACGAATGCCTTTCGGAAATTTAGATGTGGTTTTAACCAGCTTATAAAGACGGTTATCTTTTGCCATAGTGAACCTATTGCTTAATCTTTGAAATTATTAAATTGCAGTGGCAGACCAAATTGTTGTTCACGTAAAAAGTTCATCACTTGTTGCAAAGTATCGCGCTTTTTATCCGTAACACGGATTTTGTCTCCTTGGATAGAAGATTGCGCTTTGATGCCGCTTTCTTTAATGGCTTTATTAATTTTTTTTGCGGTATCTGAGTCAAGTCCATCTTTTAACTTGATCACTTGCACCACATTTTTACCCGAAGCGGTGGCTTTTTGTGGATCTAAAGCCTGTACATCAATTTTGCGTTTATAAAAATGGTTTTCAAGCATGGTATAGACTTGTTCACATTGGAAATCGCTTTCAGTTGAAATTTTGATTTCTTTATTTTTTTCATTTAACTCAATTGAAACGTCTTGTCCACGGAAGTCAAAACGAGTCGCAATCTCTTTTTCTGTGTTTTGCACAGCATGATTGACTTCAAATAACTCTAATTCAGAAACAATATCAAAAGAAGGCATGGTTAGACCTTTACAAAGGGAAAGAATATTTGAGATGCTAAGGGGGTTTTCTTCATTTGCCAAGTGTTGTTTACATCAAAGGAGTGCACAATGATCCGTAAACAAGAAATTACAACATTTGAGTTCCCAGAAGGCGCAGTCATCTGGGATGTCCGTGATACCAAAGCGTATGCAGAGGCTCATGTTAAGGGGGCGGTGAATCGTCCAATTGCTGAGATCACTGCGGACAGTCTGACTCAAGTTACAGCGGATCAACCGATTTATATTCTATGTGGTGGCGGCAGCAAAGCACCGCGTGCAGCAGAGCTTTTAGACGGTATTGATGGTTCTCGTGAATATGTTGTATTGATGGGTGGCACACGCGCAGCGCGTGATGCGGGCTTGCCTTTAGAACAAGGTGCTTAAATCACTCAAAAGATTGGCCAAAATACAGCTGTATTTTGGCCAATTCAACATTCTAGATTTCAGTTATTTTAAAATTAAAAATATTTAACCAGAATAATAAGGCTTCTTGGCTTTTACTTTCTTCTGAAAGCGTTGAGGATTCAACTTATCCAACAGGTTTTGAGGCACTGGACAAAGCTCACCTAAAACAAGGGCTGCCAATACTTCGCTACACAACGGCGCAAACAAGAATCCCTTTGAACCTAGGCCTGCAAAGGTAAATATCTGTCTATCATTTTGTATTTTTCCGACCAAAGGGAAATAATCTAGACTTTGTGCACGCACAGACGCACGACCTTGCCAATGTTCTACCGTAGGGAGTTGCTGCGCATATTCTGGGAACACGCTGTGGATAAGTTCATAGTTATGCACATGGTCTTCAGCCAAGACGTCAACATCGTCTCGATTGGGATAAAAAGATGCACCTAAGATCAGTTGTGCAGCATCCAGTTGCATACAATAACCGCCATAACTATAGGCTTGATCTAGAGCTAAAGCTTGCTCGCGATTTTCAACCCAACTGACCTGTCCACGAATTGGTTTTAATGGGGGATAGTTTTCAAAGAGCTCAGCACTTTGCTTGGCACAGCAAACAATCACATCATCGGCTGTTGCGATGAGTTGCTGTTCTTGCCAAAGCTCAGTTTGCTTGTCTGTGCTTTTTAAGCGAGAAATTTTTGCTTTTATGCATTGAATATTCGGATGCTGCAATATTTCATCACGCAGTTGCTGTGGAGAAACTGCACCTGCCTGATGAAGCGTCAAGCTTGGATAATCTGTTTCAGGTGTAGCATTCTGCTGATCGTGTACCGATAACACCGCTTCAGGATATTGTTCCGCTAAGCCAAGCAATTCATCTGCATTTTTTAAAGCCATTTGCTGGACTTGAATGGATCTAAATGCTTTGAAACGTGAATAGAAATTCAAGGCATGTTGCCAGCTTAAGGTCATCAGATGTTCATGGGCTTGCTCAATTGGACACAGCTTGGGGTTGAGTAGAGCAAGGGGATTGCCCGATGCACCTGAGAGTGGCTCATCTTGTTCGTAGATCGTGACTTGATGGCCACGTTGAGCAAAGGCCCATGCGCAGCTTAAACCTGCGATTCCAGCGCCAATGATGGCAATTTGACGAGGTCTTGAACTAGATGCTATTGGTGCTCGTTCAGATTGAACCTTAATTTCTGCTGCATCAGCAGGGTCGGTTAGCGTTTGTGACGGATCAGACCAAATGGCTTTCAACATTTCACGTTTATGCCCGAAGCCACGTGGGCGGCTAATGTGCACACCATGTTGCTTGAGTCCACGTTTCAGTACACCAGCCACACTAAAGGACGCAAATGTCGTTCCGTAGTCTGATAAACGCACGATGTGATTGAGTACATTTTCCTGCCACATGTCAGGATTACATGAAGGCGCAAAACCATCAAGAAACCATGCATTCACGGCTTGGGTTTTCGGGATACTAGGGAAAATATCCTGTGCATCTCCCAACCATAAATCAATACTAAAACGTTGTTCTGGAAAACTTAAGCGATGGCAGCCTGCAATGGGCAATGGATATTGCTGAATCAGCTGTTCTGCAAGTGGCTTAAGTTCAGGCCAGACATTCAGTGCGCGGATCAGATCGGCTTTGCTCAGTGGAAATTTTTCGACGCTGATCACATGTAAATGGCTGTGATTATCTGGACGAACCTGCTGCCAAAGTTGCCACAGGGTCAGAATGTTTAAGCCCGTACCAAAACCTGTTTCGCCCACACAGAAGTATTGAAAATCTTCCAGTTCTGACAGACGTTCAGTGAGGTCATTGCCATTTAAAAACACATGCCGTGTTTCAAGCAGGCCGTTATCTTTAGAAAAGTAGACATCACCGAACTGTTTAGAAATGGGAACTTCGATAGCATCGATCAGTTCCCAATCTAATTCGGCTGTTTGTATTTTTGCGGAATGAGACATAAATAAAGAAGTGGTTTTTACCACTGACGGCGACGTTTAGTATGAATATAACTGGCAATCAAGAAGCCCAGAATCACACCCACAGCAATGGTCATTGCGCCGTATAAAAACATTTGTGCGCTGCGTTCACTTTGTAATACCTGAACCTGTACGGTGAGGTTGTCATTTTTTAACTGTAATTCTTGATTTTGAGAGAGTGCTTCCAGATTGGCGTGCTCAAGTTGCTTCAAGCGGCTGGCCTGATCTTGAATCATGGCTTTGACTTTTGCATCTTGTTGTTGCTTGGCTTTGGCAATTTGCTCGGCGGTCAGTGGTTTGGCCGCTGTCGCAGTTGTATTGGTGGGTGCAGCGGCAGGTGCATTGGCTGCTGGGGTTGGACTTGCTGCGACTGGGGCAGCAGGTGTTGCAGGCTCAACCGCCCAAGCAGTAGAGCTGAGTAAGCATAAAGCCAATACGCTTTTGACGACAAATTGCATGACTTACCCTTTTGGAAAAGCTTTGTTGAATGGTTTTACATCAATATTGCTGTAAATCCCTTCCTTTAAAAATGGCTCTTCTTCAATCCACAGATCCAATGCTTCACGGCTGTCAAATTCGACAATCATGGTACTGCCCCAAAAACCAGCTTGTGGATCATTTGGATCTTTCGGATGTGCACCTGCCGCAATTAAACGTCCTTCATCATCTAACTTTTGCAGACGTTCAATATGTTGTGGGCGGGTGGCTAAACGTTTTTCCAAAGTACCTTCGCGATCAGTACAAGTCAGCACAAAATATGGCATGGCAGTAGCTCGATGATTTAAAATCTATTCAGTGGTTTTAAAATGCTTTCTTAAGAAAAACAGTATAGCAGCTAGGTAACTGATAGAAACGATAATATCGCCGAAAGCGGTGAATTCGCCCCAATATTTTCCTTGCATATAGACAAAACCAAAGAAGAAATGCAAAGCCGCAAGCAAAAAGAATTGTCCGCACCACGCCCAGTTCAATTTGATCCAGCCTCTTGGGCTGAGTTCGAGCAACGAGCCTAAAAGTTTTTGGATAATTGGCATGCGTTCTTTATTAAATAATGGCGTCACCAGGAAGCCTAATCCAATGCCGATATTGATAATGATGGCTTTCATTTTGATGTAGGTCACATCGCTGAAAATCAGGGTGATTCCACCAAAAACCACCGACATGACGACAATAAACCACTGCATTTTTTCCAATTTAAATTTTTGGAAAAAGAACAGACAACCATAAACGACAAGCGTCGAGATCAGTAATGCACAAGTTGCAACAAGAATATGATTTTGATCGAGATTTCCAGAACTACCCACTAACTGTAGCAGCGGATGATGACTATCTTTAGGATCGGTGGTTTTATAAAAATAAAAGAAGATAATAATCGGTAGATAGTCGAGCAACGCTTTCATGTTACAGTACGATGATGAAATAGGTCAGATAGCATAATACAAACCATGTTCGGTGTCGATTTACACACACATACACTCATTTCCGATGGTACCTTCTTCCCAGAGCAACTGGTACAGACGGCTGTCGACTTAAAAATTCATACTCTTGCCATCACAGACCATGACACTATGGATGGCTTGCTGCGCGCTCAAGATTATGCACAAGCACATGATATTCAAATTATTTCTGGGGTGGAAATTTCTAGTCAATGGTCTCGACCAAATACCAAGAAGAGTTATGGTGTACATATCGTTGCCTTGAATATGCAAGATGACGCGCCGATCAAAGCCATGCTGGAACAGCAAAAAAAAGTCCGTGCTGAACGGGCAAAAGTGATTTGTCAGCTCTTAGAAAAATGTATCGATTTTGATATTTATCCTGATGTGATTGCCCAAGTCGATGGGGAAGCAGATCGGGTGACTCGAACCCATATTGCCAAAGCCTTAGTCGACAAGAATATTGTCAGTCGTCCACAGCAGGCCTTTGATCGATTTCTGAAAGAAGGTAAAAAGGCTTTTGTGAAATTTGAAGGTATGGGCTTAAAAGAAACCATTGATGTGATTCATGCCAGTCAGGGTTTCGCCGTGCTTGCTCATCCGACCCGTTATGATCTGTCTGCCACCAATATCCGTTATTTGATTGAGCTCTTTGCCGAGTCGGGTGGTGATGCGGTGGAACTACCACCGAGTATCGAACCTGCTTCGACACGTCAAATGGTGGATCGGATGATTCAGCAATTTGATCTGGCGGTTTCAATTGGCAGTGATTTCCACGGTGAGAATATGCCGTGGATTAAATTGGGACAAACCCCACATGTAAAAGAAGGGCAAAAAGGGATTTGGGAACGCTTTAAATCATCGGTGATATGAAAAATTAGAATCTGCTCTGAGCATCATTATTTTAGTAATTATGCTGTTGAAAGTAATCGGTTAAATAATCTAAAAAATGCTGCACTTTTGGCGCGATCAGTTGCCGATGTGGAAACACGGCATAAATTGCCGTTGCTTCAACAGGATAGTCGGGCAAAATCTGCACCAGTTTGCCTGCGGCAAGATCATCCGCAACATGCCAGATCGAATGATTGGAAATACCCAGGCCGGCTAAGGCCGCTTGCCGAACGCCTTCTCCTGAATTGGTCGCAAAATATCCCTCGACATGAATCTGTTCAACTTGACCTTCTGCATTGACTAAATGCCAGTGATTGGTCAGACCCTGACCATGCTGTTGCAAGATACAGCGATGCAATTTGAGTTCTGCCAAGCTATGGGGCTGACCATATTTTTCCAGATAGCTGGGTGAAGCACAGAGTAAGCGTTGATTGGTACTCAAGCGTTTGGCGATCAAGCTGGAACTTCTTAACTGACCAATGCGAATGGCCAAGTCCATGCCTTGCTGAATCAGGTCGATGTTTTGATCATTTAAATCTAAGTAAATCTTCAGCTCAGGATGTAAGTGGGAAAATGTGGCAATCACGGGCATTAACACCTGAGTACCAAACGTGGCTGAAGTGCTAATCCGCAAAGTCCCCGTTAAGGCTTGATTTTGGGAGGTGAGAGCTTGCTGTAAATGAACAAAATCGTTGATCCAGCCACGTCCATGCTCAAGTACGGTTTTGCCTTCCTCTGTTAAAGTCAATTTTCGTGTGGTGCGATGAAATAAACGCAGTTGTAGGCTTTGTTCTAGACGTTGTAATTTCTGACTGGCCACTGACACCGAGATATTGGCATCCTGTGCGGCTTTGCTGATCGAGCCCAAGTCTGCAACACGAATAAAAAACTGAAAATCTTCTGTATTCATTATCAATAAAATCAGAAAAGTATTTCTTGATTATCGTGGTTTTTCGAATAAATCCCTAGCGCTATTTTTGTACTTAAGCAATCACAGGTTGAAGAGACAGATCATGAAATATCATTTCTTAGGAAACTCAGGTTTAAACGTTTCAGAACTGGGATTTGGCGCAGGAACCTTAGGTGGGCAGGGGCAAATCTTCTCTGCTTGGGGACAAGCCAGTCAAACAGAAGCCAATCAAATGATCGGGGCTTGTCTGGATGCCGGTATTAATTACTTTGATACGGCCGATGTGTATTCTGATGGGGAGTCTGAACGGATGTTGGGCAAGGCTTTGGCATCTGAACGTCAACACAATATTATTTCCACTAAAGTCGGAATTCGTAGTTCAGAGCATCTAAATGATGCAGGATTTAGCCGACATTATTTATTGTCCGCAGTTGAACAGTCCTTAACTCGCTTGGGAACGGATTATATCGATGTGTTGCAGTTACATCAGTTTGATAGTTTTACTGCATTGCCTCAGTTAATGAAAACTTTAGATGAGTTAGTGCGTAGTGGCAAAGTACGTTACATCGGCGCGTCTAATTTTGCAGGCTGGCAATTGATGAAAGCCCAAGCGATTGCTGAACAATATGGCTATGAAAAGTTTGTGGTCAATCAGGTTTATTATTCATTGATCGGCCGCGATTATGAATGGGAACTGATGCCCTTAAATGATGACCAGCACATTGGCGCAGTAGTGTGGAGTCCTTTGGGTTGGGGCAGATTGACAGGTAAATTTGATCGAGAGAATCCGATTCCAGCACAAAGCCGCTTACATGATACCGCGCAATTTGCGCCACCAGTGAATGAAGCGCATCTCTATGCTGTGATTGATGTGCTCAAACAGATTGCAGTTGAAACTGGCGATACGATTCCGCAAATTGCCTTAAACTGGTTATTACAGCGCCCAACGGTGTCCAGTGTATTGATTGGCGCACGTAATCAAACTCAACTGCAAGATAACCTTGTTGCCAAAGATATTCAGTTGTCGATTGAACAGATTGAACGTTTAAATCAGGTCAGTGCGGTCTATCCGCCCTATCCTTATTATCCCTATTGGAATGGACAGTTTACTGAGCGTTTTAAATCCATCGTCCCGTCCCAATTTATTTAACTGATGTTAAGTCGCATAAAAATGCCCTCATTGGAGGGCATTGCAATTAGAGTAAGTTATGGTCATGCGCCTGAATCGGCGGTGGGGTTGGTCGACCTAAAGTTCCAAGTAATTCAATTTCAATCGAACGGACCATCGCATCCAGCGGTAAGTCATTGCTTTGTGTACCGAAAGGCTCTTCTATTTCAGTACTTAAAGCATCCAGACCTAAAAAGGTATAGGCCAAAATACCGACCAATAGCGGTGTCACCAAGCCCAATAACGAGCCAAGACTGAATGGCAGCATAAAGCAGAAGAAATACACGGTACGGTTCAGTAAAACCGAATAGGCGAATGGAATTGGGGTGTTGGCAATCCGATCACAACCCGTTTGCATTTCACTTAATGCGGCCACATGGCGGTTCATCTGGGTATAAATAATATCCGAGATTTCACCTTCTTTCATGGCCTGTAACAGTTCCCATTGAATTAGACTCAAGGTGTACTGTGGCGCATTATGTTGTTGATAAAGTTGGGTCAGTGCTTGTTGGCTCAGACCACTGGTTTCAGTCAACTCGGTTGGATTGGCGGTTTGATGACGCAGACGATCACGTAGCACATTGGCAAACACAATCACGTTTTGAATGATACGTTCACGACGTGCCTGAGTCAGCACGCGGCAATCACGGTCAAAATGGCGCGCCGTGGCAATCAACACGCCCCAGAGTTTACGTGCTTCCCACCAGCGGTCATAACAAGCGGTATTCTTAAATCCCAAGAAAATGGACAGCACCACACCAATCAACGTGAAGCCGACTAATGGAATTTCCGGGAAACGATATAGATTGACATACTCGACCCCACCAATGATGGCAGAGATCAGCATCACGAAACCGAGAGAGGGCAAAATTTTGGGTAAAATTGTCCCTCGCCATGAGAATAAAACTTTAAAAATACTCGGCTGGTCACGGACAATCATGTTATTTGAATCATTAATTTTATGTCTTGATATTCCTGTTTGATTTAAGCTTTGTCAAGGCGAGATTGCTTGGTTTTAATAGGGTTGAGTAGTTGTTGTTCAGAAAATGAAAAATAGCCTTCAGTTGAAATAATAAAATGATCGATCAGGTGAATTTCCAGCAGTTTGCAGGCTTGTTTGAGTTGTTGGGTCAGATAAATATCTTCAGTTGATGGTTGGGCAGTGCCATAGGGATGATTGTGTGCCACCACGATTTGACAGGCTTGTTGCTGCAGGGCATAGCGTAGGGTTTGATTCAGTGAAACAGCGCAGGAATGATGGGAACCGAAGAATAGCTTTTTAAAATGCAATTTTCTGAGTTCGGCATCTAAACACAGTACCGCAAAAACCTCCTGTTTTTCACCTTGCAGTTCATAACGTAAATAGTCGAGCACTAGGGTTGACGTATCCAGACAAAGCCGTTGTTGCTGGAAATGATTATTCAGATAACGCCGCCCAAGTTCCTTCACGGCCATCAGCTGTGCATATTTGGTGGAGGCTATGCCATTAAATTGTGATAAATCTTCAAAATTGGCATCAAATATCAAATTAAGTCCGCCAAAATGTTGAATCAAAATACGCGCCAATTCCACCGCAGAGTGCTGTTTTGAGCCTGAACGCAGAAAAATCGCCAACAGTTCCGCATCGGATAAGCTTTGCGGTCCTTGCGACAAAAGTCGTTCTCTTGGGCGCTCTTGTTCAGGCCAAGTTTTAATAGATTGGTTCAATTGTTAATTTCCTTTTGATTTTATTGTGATTATTTTTTTAACGGGCAAAAATAATTACGCGCCTTTTCCTTTTATATTGCATCATGTCAACACGATTTTCGATCATCGTCAGTGCTGAAATGTTGAGGGTGCTACTTGGGTATCCACTTATTTAATGCTATTGTGAGCGCCACTGCAACAGTAAGGTATCCTGTTTGTGAGCTTCGATCTAAGTGTTATTCCCCATAAAAACATTATTTTAGCGGTTACAGGTGGTATTGCTGCCTATAAAAGTGCCATCTTGGTGCGCCGTTTAAAAGATTTCGGTTTTGATGTCCGAGTGGTCATGACCCATGGCGCACAAGCATTTATTACCCCACTTACTTTTCAAGCACTTTCAGGCAATCCTGTGCATACCGAATTGCTTGATCCTGAAGCCGAAGCAGGCATGGGACATATTGAATTGGCACGTTGGGCCGATTTGGTTCTAGTGGCACCTGCCAGCTGTGACAGCATTGCAAAATTTGCCAATGGCTTGGCGGATGATCTGCTCAGTACTTTATATCTGGCAACCAAAGCACCTGTATGGGTTGCACCGGCCATGAATCAGCAAATGTGGGCAGCAAAAGCCACACAGCGCAATCTGCAAACGTTGGTCGAAGATGGTGTTCATGTGATCATGCCAGATGCGGGTGAACAAGCCTGTGGAGATGTGGGTCTAGGCCGTATGCCTGAGCCCGAAGATTTGGCTCGCCAAGTTGCAGCCTATTTCCATAAAGCACAACGTGCCTTGGCCGAAAAGTTTGGTTTATTAGCAGGCAAGCGCGTCACCATTACTGCTGGGCCAACGCGTGAAGCGATTGATCCTGTACGTTATATCTCAAACCACAGCACTGGAAAAATGGGCTTTGCTCTGGCAGCGGCGTGTTATGCAGCAGGGGCAAAAGTCACCTTGGTGGCTGGCCCTGTTAGCTTGGATACGCCGAATGGTGTGCAACGTATTAATGTCAGTTCTGCAATGCAGATGCTTGATGTCAGCATGAACCAACTCAAAGACGGTTGTGACATCTTTATTGCAACGGCAGCAGTGGCGGATTATCGTGTGGCACAAGTGGCTGAGCATAAGATTAAGAAAGCCGGTGATGAGCTTGCGGTGGCTTTGGTCAAAAATCCAGATATCGTAGCGACCATTGCACAGCAGGAACAACGTCCATTCATGGTTGGCTTTGCTGCTGAAACACAAAATGTTGAAGAATACGCTGCTGGTAAGTTAGTGGCGAAAAAACTCGACATGATTGCCTGCAATGATGTGTCACGTCCAGATATCGGCTTTGCCTCAGATGAAAATGCCATGACTGTATTTTTTGCCCAGTCTTATCACATGAAAAAGCGTGAGTTGGAGAAGGCATCAAAGCAAGAGATTTCGCAGCAGTTGGTCGAGTCGATTGCCGATGCTTTACGCCGTCGTCTATAAACCTGAACACGATCTTTTTTTATCAAAATGCAACGATTCCGTTGCATTTTTTATGTATGCTAAATCAGCAATTGCCATTGTTGTTTTTAAGTCAAAGCACAGTGTTTTGCGTCGAGAAATTAAACATAGCCACAGTTTTTGATAGGATATCCGAATGATTAAAAAAACTTTAGCCACCGTTGTGATGTTATCCGCTTTTGCATTTAGCCATACGGCAATGGCTGCGGGTTTAGAAGATGACATGAAGACGCTGGGCAAAAATTATAAAGCGTTTAACCAAGCTGCAACGCCACAGGCCGCAACAGCAGCTTTGGATAATATGCGTACTGCCGCGACCCATTCAAAACAGTATAAATTGGCGCCGAATACCACTGAAAAAGTGCCAGCATCTACCGCTTTATTTGATCAAATTATTGTAGAAATTGATAAAGCCAAATTGCTGGTTCAAGCCGGTAAGCTGGATGATGCTAAGAAGCAAGGTAAGAAGATTGCTGAATTACGTGACCAAGGGCATAAATATTACACCCATTAAGCGATAAAGGTCGCTCATCGACATGATAGAGCCGTACTTCCAAGAAGTACGGCTTTTTTCATCGGGATTTGAGACGCTAGAAAGACAAAGTTAAGACTGAGCATGATTCAGATTTTCATGGAATGGCAAAGTTGCTACAGTGAAAACATGAATGATGAGAGGTGATGATATGTCCTCACAACAACGTAATTATGAGCGTATTGCTCAAGCGATTGACTATATTCAACAGAACTTTCAGCAACAGCCGCAACTGGATGAAGTCGCTGCACATATTCATTTAAGTCCTGCACATTTTCAGCGTTTATTTACTGAATGGGTCGGTACCAGTCCGAAAAAGTTTTTGCAATATATTAGTGTTGAACATGCCAAGAAGATTTTAAAGCAAGAGCAGGGCAGTATTTTTGATGCAACCTTTGCCACAGGTCTGTCCAGTACCAGTCGATTGCATGATCTGTTTATTCAGATTGAAGGGATGACCCCGGCCGAATACAAACATGGTGGGCAGAGCCTGACAATTCACTATCAGTTCGCAGAGACCTTGTTTGGCGAAGTACTGATTGCATCCACACATAAAGGTATTTGTGCACTCAGTTTTGTGGACAATCGGATTGATGCTCTGATGCAGTTAACAGCGCAATTTCCTCAAGCTGAATTTATTGAACAGATTGATGCATTTCAGCAAAGTGCTTTAGCCTTGTTTCAAAAGGACCAACTACAATTGGCAGAGATTAAACTGCATTTAAAAGGCACCGAGTTTCAGCTTAAAGTGTGGCAAAGCTTGCTCAAGATTCCGATGGGACAGCTCTCTACCTATGGTGAGTTGGCAAAAGCTATTCAGCATCCCAAAGCTGCACGAGCGGTCGGCACCGCCATTGGTAGCAATCCTGTGGCATTTCTGATTCCCTGTCATCGGGTAATTCAATCCACAGGTGCTTTCGGTGGTTATGAGTGGGGAGCATTGCGTAAAACAGCATTGATCGGTTGGGAGGGTGTACAAACCCATGCAGCCATCTGAATTGACACAAATCCAAACCGTGATTGATAAGATTCAAGCTGCGGATTGGGAGGCCATCACTGAGCAAATGCACCAACAGGGTTTTGCCCTGATTGAGCAGGTTTTATCGACCGAGCAGTGTGAAACGCTGCAACAGGCATATCCGCAAACCGAACTGTATCGTAAAACCGTAGAGATGCAGCGTTATCGTTTTGGTCTCGGTGAATATAAATATTTTACCTACCCATTGCCGAATCTGATTGAGCGAATACGGCATGAGATCTATCCCTATTTGGTAGCGATTGCCAATGCATGGTTTCGGGTGTTGAAGTTAGAACATTCATTTCCGTCCACCCATCCAGAATTTCTACAGCAGTGCCATCAACAGGGGCAAATGCTGGCAACACCACTGATTTTGAAATATGGACAAGGCGGCTTTAATACGCTGCATCAGGACTTATATGGTGAGGTGTATTTCCCGATACAATTGGTGATTGTATTGAGTCAGCCGAATGTGGATTTTAGTGGCGGAGAATTGGTTTTTACCCAACAAACGCCCAGAGCGCAATCTAAGGCCATGGTGGTGCAACCACAGCAAGGTGATCTGTTGATTTTTACCACCCACTTTAAACCTGAAAAAGGTAGTCAGGGTTATTATCGGGTCAATATGAAGCATGGGGTTAGCCCCATTCATCGAGGTGAACGTTATAGCCTTGGGATTATTTTCCATGATGCGCTGAGTTAATCTGATGTGGAGACATTGTGAATTAACACAGACCGAGTTACATCAGAAACTGAAACAGCAACAGATTGTATTTGCAGGCAATGCACAGCTTAAGATTTATGGCAGATTGACCTGTGCCTCAGGGAAGCGCATGCTGAAAAACAATCGGGTATTTTTTGTCGATGAGCAAGAAGCAATTGCACAGGGTTTCCGACCATGTGGACATTGTATGCAGCAAGCCTATAAGAAGTGGAAAGATGCAACTATTTGATATTGAAGCTGATCCAAAGCAGAATCATTTGCCTTATGACGGTACGGTACAGTACTACGGCAAAGTGGTGCAGACCACGGCGGCAGATCATTATTTTGATCAACTGATGCAGACCATTGCATGGGAAAATGATCAGGCACTGATCTTTGGAAAGTTATTGACGACTAAACGTAAAGTGGCGTGGTATGGGGATCGGCGCTTTGAATATACCTATTCCAATATGAATAAATATGCCTTGCCGTGGACCAAGGAGTTACTGGAGTTAAAACAGCTGGCCGAAGAGTTAAGCGGTGAGACATTCAACTCTTGTTTGCTCAATCTTTACCATAGTGGTGAAGAGGGGATGGCGTGGCATAGTGATGGTGAAACGGATTTAAAAAAAGATGGCGCGATTGCCTCATTTAGTTTTGGTGCCGAGCGTAAGTTCGCATTTAAACATAAGCAGAGCAAAGAAAAAGTCGAACTTTATTTAGAACATGGCAGCTTATTGGTGATGAAAGGCACCACGCAGACCTATTGGTTGCATCGCCTACCGCCGACTAAAAAAGTCAGTACGCCGCGGGTGAATCTGACCTTTAGAACTATTGTGGAATAAGCCTATTTCAGATTAGACATAGTGATAAAGTTCAACATCAGAAAAAGTTGCATTAAATGCTTCAATCAGGTGATTAATCTGTTCAGTTTGATCGGGAACCAGCATCCAATAAGGATTTTCATTCGAGATCAGCAGTAAGGCCAGACCATGTTGTTCTGCAACCGCATAGATATTGTCAAATAAAATGGCATAGATATGTTCAGCAAAATCAATTTCATTCTGCTGTTCTGGGGCGCTCTCTGCATATTCAGCAAATAATTGCTCGACTTCAGCTTCAATACGATTATTCAGTTGTTCAATATCGACTTGGGCTTGTTGTAGTTGATAACACTTGTCGGTGTCATTGTCATAATATTCTTTTAACTCA
The DNA here is from genome assembly GCF_000367945.1 of Acinetobacter proteolyticus. GTDB lineage: Bacteria > Pseudomonadota > Gammaproteobacteria > Pseudomonadales > Moraxellaceae > Acinetobacter > Acinetobacter proteolyticus. Next base: position 2,471,958 of record NZ_KB849179.1, on the reverse strand, counting down.
ACATATTGAATGTTGGAATGTAAGGTATTGACCCAATGGATAAATTGATGAAAATCGTGTGCATGGGCAGGATAAGGCACCTGTGTCAGTTCAGGAAAGACCTGTTGGCATAGCGAATAAAGTGTTGTGGTCATGGTTTATTCTCGTTTTATTCGGATCTTTTTTATTATGATAAAAAAGCCACAGCAATTGCTGTGGCTTTTTTGCTTCGCGATGAAAGCTTATGCTTGACCTTGCGCATCTGCATCCGCTTGGAGGCGTTGCATGTTTGCTTCGAATTCAGCATCAAAGTTGATCGGTGTAAGCAGCAATTGCGGGAAGCTACCTTTCGTTACCAAATCATTCACTGCTTCACGTAAGAATGGGAACAGGATATTTGGGCAGTAAGCACCTAAGATGTATGGAAGGCGATCTTCTTCTACACCATCAACCAAGAAAATCCCTGATTGAGTTACATCAACGATGAACGCAGTTTCATTTTCATTGTTTGCTTGAACCACAACTTTTAAAGACACTTCATAATGAGTTGGATCAATTTTTTCTGCAGCAGAAGATAAATTGATGTTCAGTTCAGGTTGCCATTGCTTGGTAAAGACTTGTGCACCTGGAACTTCAAAAGAAATGTCTTTGGTATAGATACGTTCTAACGCGAGTTGTGGTTGAACTTGTTCTTCGCTCATTGTTTTTCCTTAAATCTTGGATTTAGATGTTGTTAAGCTAATAATTGGTCGAGTTTGCCTTCACGCTCTAAAGCATAAAGTTGATCAAAACCGCCAATGAATTGGTCTTTGATAAAAATTTGCGGCACAGTACGGTGATTGGTACGTTGCATTAACTCAAGACGAACTTCTGGTGCTTCATTGGAAAGATTAATTTCTTTATAAGCAACACCCTTGCGCTCAAGTAATTGTTTTGCGCGTACGCAATATGGGCAAGAAAGTGTTGAATAAATGGTGACATTTTCAGTAGTCATTTTATCTCTCCTTAAGCTTTGGTTTTGCTTTTCACTAAAGGTAAGCCTTGAGCTTTCCAATTGCTAATACCACCGTCTAAACGGTAGCTGTCGGCATGACCAACTTTTTGCAATGCTGAGCCTGCAACCTGACCTAAGTTACAAATGAAGACCAAGGGACGATCACTTGCTTTTAATTCATCGACATGACTTGTAATCTGGCTGTATGGAATGTTACGGCTACCGCTGATGTGACCATCACGGAAATCTTTTCCATCACGTAAGTCGATCAAGATGGCATTTTTTGCCTTGACCAAAATACCTAGAGATTGTGGTGAAATTTTACGACCATTGCGTTGCCCTTCTAAAATAAAGAACAACACGATTAACACGCCGAGCGTACCAAATAAGAAGGGGTGATTCCCCATAAACTCTAACCAGCGTTCCACAAGTCACCTAAAGTTAAAATCAAAATTGACCCTGAGTATAACTTATCTCAATGGTGATCAAAATCTTTAGTTCAAGGGCAAGCAGCGAAGAAAATTAACTTTTTTGCTGCGCTTCTTGAATTTCATCCAGTAAACGTAAATAGCTGTCTAAACGGCGTGGCAAAATCTCGCCTGCATCAACCGCTTGTTTCAGCGCACAATTTTTCTCATGGGTATGGGTGCAGTTGCGGAACTGGCACAGTCCTAAATGCGCTTCAATCTCAGGAAAACCCGTGCGTACCTTTTCTAAACTGAGATGCCATAGTCCAAATTCACGGATTCCTGGGGAATCAATCAATGCACCGTTTGTTCCAAATTTAATCAAACGAGTGGACGTGGTGGTGTGCTGACCCAGTGCCGAGTTCTCAGAAATGATATTGGTTTTCTGGGCAGCATCGGGAACGATGGTATTGATCAGTGAGCTTTTGCCGACACCGGATTGTCCCACGAAAGCCACCGTTTCATTGTCCAAACGCGCAGACAGGGCCGATAAGTCACCCTGCGAATGACAAATTAAGGTTTCATAGCCCAAAGATTCATATTCACTCAATAATGTCAGAATCGGATCATTTTCAGTAAGCAAGTCAGATTTATTCAACACCAACAAGGCTGGAATATTGGCATCGGCACAGGCCACCAGATAGCGGTCAATCAATGTTGGTGCGGGTTCTGGTAAAGGTGCAAATACAATCACAATCAAACTGATATTGGCTGCGACGGGTTTCACTTTGTGATAACGGTCGGGGCGAGTCAACAACGATTGTCTTGGATAAATCGCGGTGATAATGCCTAAACCTGTAATCGGATCAGCTTGCCATTTAACCCGATCGCCAGTCACCAAAAGTTCTAGGTTGGTACGGGTGTGACAACGCCAAATGCTGTCGAGTTCAATCGGTTTCCAGAACGGTTCTGGTTCACCTTCAGCCACTTGTGGTTTTTCTGGGTGCTGTTCAGGCACAGATAAAGCTTGTACTTCGAGTTGACGACCATAATGCTGAACAACCAGTCCATCCAGATCTTGCGATGTATCAATGTCGTCTTGACGTGATTTATGCTGTTTCTCAATACGACGTTGCTGTTGTTCGGTTAAACGACGCTTACGAATTAAAGCCATTCATATCCCAAAAAATCCACACTTTGAAGACCGCAAAAATAGCACGAAGCCACTATAGAATTACAGCCAAGATGTAATTAATTTGCTACTATTGATGTTTTTAAGCACTTTAGAATCGCCATCCATGAGTAGCACCCCTGATACACGATTAATTTGGATCGATCTGGAAATGACAGGTCTTGATACCGATAACGACAAGATTATTGAAATTGCAACAATTATTACAGATGACCATTTGAATATCTTGGCTGAAGGACCTGTTTTAGCGGTACATCAATCTGATTTGATTCTAAATGCAATGGATGAGTGGAATACCAAGCAACATGGCCAGTCGGGTCTGATTGAGCGAGTACGCCGCAGTAAGTTAAAGGCTCAAGATGCCGAACAGCAAACCCTTGAGTTCTTAAAGAAATGGGTGAGTCCAAAATCATCACCAATGTGTGGGAACTCGATTTGCCAAGATCGCCGTTTCTTGCATCGTTTGATGCCTGAATTGGAACAGTTTTTCCATTACCGTAATTTAGATGTGTCTTCGGTGAAAGAGTTAGCAAAACGCTGGAGACCTGAAATTATGAGTGGTTTAAAGAAAAATGCATCCCACTTGGCGATGGATGATATCCGTGATTCGATTGCAGAATTGAAATACTATCGTGAATACTTTTTTATCATGAATAACGATAAGTAATCGATTATTGGGGAATACATAAAAGGAGCTGAGGCTCCTTTTTTAATGCGTGAAAAAATTTGGGCTTGCTCAAAAAATCGCTTAAACTCGGTGTTTAATTGCAAACTATAAAAAAGAGAGCGTACATGCAAAGTACTAACCCCATTTTAACACGGGTAGAAACTTATCAAGATTTGGCTGAGCCAATGACTATTCAGGGCGCGATTCAAAAATCAGTCCTGTTAACGGTGATTGCTGCTATTTTAGGCATGGCCTTATTTTTCTACTGTGCGATGACAGCCAATCTGTCGATTGCCTATGCTGCTACGATTATCGGTGCAGTGGGTGGTTTAATCCTTGCCTTGATCACCACATTTAAATCTAATACTGCACCGGCTTTAGCGATTCCTTATGCCTTATTTGAAGGGGCGTTTTTAGGTGGGGTGTCGTTTATTTTCCAGTTGAAGTATCCGGGTGTTCCTTTACAAGCATTGCTTGCGACTTTCGTGACCACCTTGGTGCTGTTTGCTTTATATAAATTTCAGATCATTCGTGCCACTGAAAAGTTTAAAGCAGTTGTGATTTCAGCTTCGATTGCCATTGCCTTGGTATTTGTGGTGCAAATCATTTTACGTTTAGCATTTGGTTCGAGCATTCCTTATATCTTTGAAAGCAACTGGTTAGGTATTGGCTTTGCTGCCTTTGTTGCGGTCATTGCATCATTAAACCTGATCTTGGACTTTGACTTGATTGAAAATGCGGCTGCACAACGCGCACCAAAAGCATTTGAATGGATCTGTGCCATTGCCTTATTGGCAACATTGGTGTGGATGTATTATTCATTCTTGCGTTTATTGAGTCTGCTTCGCGGTGACGATTAAGTTCTGATTTAAGTAAAAATACAAATCGTCTTCTCTTGAAGGCGATTTTTTTATGCAAGATTGTAAAAAAGATGGATTATGCAATTCCGCAAGCGACGGAATATTGGCATGATGTGGTGAAAATTTTTCGAGTGAGAATAAGATGTCACAAGGACTTTTAGCTGGTAAACGTTTTTTGATTGCCGGTATTGCAAGTAAATTATCGATTGCTTTCGGTATTGCTTCTGCGTTACACCGTGAAGGTGCTGAGCTTGCGTTTACTTATCCAAATGAAAAGCTGAAAAAACGTGTCGATGATTTTGCAGCACAGTTTGGTTCAACACTGGTTTTTCCTTGTGATGTTGCTGTTGACGCAGAAATTGACAATGCTTTTGTTGAATTGGCAAAACACTGGGATGGTTTAGACGGTGTGGTACATTCAATCGGTTTTGCACCTGCACATACGCTTGATGGTGACTTTACTGACGTGACCGACCGTGATGGTTTTAAAATTGCACATGACATTAGTGCTTATAGCTTTATTGCGATGGCTCGTGCGGCTAAACCATTATTGCAAGCGCGCCAAGGTTGTTTATTGACTTTGACTTATCAAGGTTCTGAGCGTGTGATGCCGAACTATAACGTGATGGGTATGGCGAAAGCATCGTTAGAAGCGGGTGTTCGTTATTTAGCATCAAGCTTAGGCGTAGATGGTATTCGCGTGAATGCAATTTCTGCGGGCCCAATCCGTACTTTAGCCGCATCAGGCATCAAGTCTTTCCGTAAAATGTTAGATGCCAATGAAAAAATTGCACCGCTAAAACGTAATGTGACCATTGAAGAAGTGGGCAATGCAGCATTATTCCTTTGTTCGCCGTGGGCTTCAGGTATTACAGGCGAAATCATGTATGTTGATGGTGGCTTTAATACGGTTGGTATGAGTCAAAGCATGATGGATGATGAATAATTAGATTGATCTAAATGATTTGATAAAGCCGCTTTTATAGCGGCTTTGTTTTTTTAACACTATGATGAAAGTCTAAAAAATATAAGCCATCTTTTGAACTCACTTATTATGTTTTTCTATACTGTTAAATCATTGTTCAGGATCTTTAGCGAATAAATACGCATTTGATTTCTTTAGATGACGGATCACTTCAAATACATCTGGTTCAACTACGCACTTTTGCTCAGGTATAAAAAATACACAAGAAAGCTTTTGTGCAATAGCGATGATTTGTTCAATATCTAGAATAAAATTACCACGGATATCTATTCGGAACTGAATATCTTCTAACTTTCCTTTCTCATACCATACTTGAACATCAGTTCCTTTTTCACAACCAAAACTTAACAAGTCTTCATGCCATGATTCAGATAATGGGTAATATTTTATAATTTCTTCTTTTACATCATTTTTTGTTGAATTTTTCCAAGTAAAAGAAACATCATAATGACCTTCTGGATTATAAAAGCTCGCTAATTCTTTCCCATTGGTATCGAACCAACTTTTGGGTATTAAGCAGACTTTAAATTGCCATGCCGCCATAGGATTTTCTCTTATCTCATTTTTGAGTGAATGCTACGCGTGTCAAATTTCATTTAAATATTTTATCTTGCTATGTATTTATGAGGAAAGTACTTCTCTTACCTTTTTAGAGTCAATTTCTTTCCAGCGAGATACGTTTTTACCGCTAGAGGTAGTCTCAACAAGTAATGCAATTCTGTAGTCTTGATCATATTTTCGTTTTTTAAATAGCTCATGTAGATAGACGGCAAAATCTTCGGCTAATTGTAATGAATCAAGGGAAAAACTTTATCAAACGTATTCACCAGATCCAGAATAATCCAGATCTGGTGAAAGAATAACAGCTCAGAACAATAGTGCTAGGGCTATTGTTTCGGTAGTTCTTTTACAGGACTTCCACCCATGGCTTGCATTAATGTCACATAGGCATTGTATTGATTCTGCTTGGTTTCTACCAAGCTGAGTCGTGCATTACGTGTGGTTTCCTGCGCATCCAATAAGTTCTTTAACGCAATCGCTCCATTGCGATAACGCACTTCGGTTAAACGTTCAGTTTTATCTGCCAGCTCAACATTACGTTGCTGTAACTGTACTTGCTGATTTAGCTGAGTGCGATTGGATAAGGCATTTTCGACATCGGCAAAAGCTTGGTATAGCGTTTGACGGTATTGAGTAATGGCTTTTTCATACTCAAGATCACTGATCGCAATGTCTTTCTTCATATCATTATATTGAAGGAAAGGCAGGCTAAGGCTCGCACCCAAAGTTAAAGCAGGATTCTTTAACAGTTGCGTTAAAGACGTGCTGGAAGAGCCAACATTCCCAGTCAAATTAATCGAAGGATAATAGCTGGCTTTAGTTGCATCCTTATTGGCTAAAGTCTTGCGCAAGCGTAACTCAGATGCTTGTAGGTCTGGGCGACGCGATAAAATATCAGCAGGGAGTCCGACCGCGATATTCGGTAAAGCATTGCGAGGTAACTGTGCAGGTTCTTGAATATTCAGTTGTTGTACAGGTTCATGCAACAGCACTGCAAGGGCAGTACGTGCTTCAACACGCTGCTGTTCAATCTGACTGAGACTGGCTTTTTGGCTTTGTACCGATTGTTCAGCTTGGGTGAGGTCCAAACCAGATACTGCACCTGCTTTATATTGCGACTGTACCAAAGAATAGGTTTTTTGAGTTGAGGCCAAATTTTGCTGAATGGTTTGATAGCGTTCATTCAGATAGCCCAACTGCCAATACAGCTTTGCTGTCGTGCCAACCAAGCTTTGTGCAGTCGCTTGTAAATCTTGTTCAGTGGCTAAGGCTTCCCAACGACTGGCTTCGGTTTGACTGGCAAGCTTGCCAAATAAATCGAGCTCATAGCTGACACCAACGCTGGTCGATAAACCACGATCAGAGCCATCGCCAGAATGCAGATCAATATTATGACCTGCGGAAACACTAGAACTGGTTCGAATCCCTTGTTTGTTTTCAGCGAGACCCGCTTGTAGTCGAGCTTGTTGCAGGGTGATACCTGCGACACTTAAGTCACTATTTTTAGCGAGCACTTGATCGACCAATTGATTCAACTGAGTATCGTTAAATAGCGTCCACCATTGATCAGTTAGATGGATACTTTTACTTTTTTGTGCATCATATTGGAACTGTTGTGGCACTTGGACGGTTGGTGCGTTATAGGGTGTTTTAACCACAGCAGAACAGCCAGCTAAGGAACCAGTGAGTACCAGTGCAAGTCCTAATTTTGTGAATTGAAAAGACATACTCAAATTCCTTATTCTCTCGCTAAAGCAGCAACTGGATCGAGTTGTGCTGCATTTCGTGCTGGCAAGAAGCCAAATACAATACCAATCATGCTTGAGCAGACAAAGGCTGCAACAATTGAAGTGGTCGAATAACTCATTTCAATGATGCCTTTGGCAAAGTGTCCGATGATCTGTCCAATCCCTAAAGATAGCAGTACACCCAAGATACCACCCAATAAACAGACCAGAATTGCCTCAATCAGGAATTGCTGCAAAATATCGCTTTGTCGAGCACCGACCGCCATCCGTACCCCGATTTCTTGCGTCCGTTCAGTCACAGAAACCAGCATAATATTCATCACGCCAATACCACCCACCACCAAGGAGATGACAGCAATCGCTGAAATCAGCAAGGTCATGGTTGCAGTGGTTTGCTGGATGGTTTCACGAATACTGTCAGAGTTTTGGGTAAACACATCTTGTGCGCCGTGACGCTGTTCCAGTAAGGTGAGAATCGCATTTTCAGCAGCGCTACTTGGGTATTCATCTTTAATACGGACGATGATGCTACGTACATTGGACTGACCCAGCATACGGCTCATGACAGTCGAGTAGGGCAGATAGACATTGAGGCTGTCTGAATTTCCCATAAAGCCTTGTTGGGCATCAATCACACCAATAATTCGACTCGGTACACTGCCTAATAGCAACACTTGACCGACAGGATTGGTGCCATCTGCAAAGAAGGTCTTTTCAGTATTGGTATCAATCACCACATCTTGGGCGCGTTCAGTCACACTTGCCTTATCGAAAGGCTGTCCTGATTTAAAGGTCATACCACGGACATAGAAGAAATCAGAACTGACCCCATTCACTGTTGCCGCGGCTTCGGTATCTTTATAACGCAGGGTTAAACTGGTATTGGCAGAAGGACTGACCCCATCCACATAGGGCTGTTCAGCCAATGCTTCGGCATCGGCAGGCACCAGTGTTTTGGCTTGTGAGGTCCGTGAGTTATCACCAAAGCCACGACCTTGATAGACGGTGATGGTATTGGTACCCAGACTACTAATATTTTCTAAAATTTGCTTCTGCGAGCCATTACCTAGCGCCACGACCGAGACCACGGATGCAATCCCGATAATAATCCCGAGCATGGTCAAAAAGGTACGCATGCGGTGCGCATTCATGGCGAGTAATGCCATACGGAAGGCTTCACCAAGACGGTCAAAGAACGAACGCCAAGCAGAGGTTTTCTTCTGCGGGTTACGCTGTAGAGTTTGATGCTCCAGTTCTGGATCACTATGTTCAGGTGTGTTGGCACGATCTGAAATAATGTTTCCGTCACTGATCTCAATAATACGGGTCGCATTTTTGGCAACATTGAGATCATGAGTGACCAGAATAATCGTATGGCCTTTGGCATTCAGCTCACGCAAAATGCGCATCACCTCAATACCGCTATTCTTATCCAATGCACCTGTGGGTTCATCGGCAAGAATCACATCACCGCCATTCATCAATGCACGAGCAATCGAGACACGTTGTTGCTGACCACCAGATAGCTGGCTAGGGCGATGATGTAAACGTTCTTCCAGCCCCAGTTCAGATAATAGTTCAGCAGAACGCTCTTGGCGAAGATGACTGTCTACACCTGCATAAATGGCCGGGACTTCGACGTTTCCTGAAGCACTCAGATCACCCAATAAATGATAGCGCTGGAAAATAAAACCAAAATATTCACGGCGTAATTGTGCCAGTTCATCTGGTTCTAATTGGCGTGTTTCTCGACCATTGACCTTGTAACTTCCTGCGCTGGGCTTATCAAGACAACCCAAGATGTTCATCAAGGTGGATTTACCCGAACCTGATTGCCCGACAATCGCAACCAACTCACCTGCATAAATTTTTAAATCAATGCCTTTGAGAATCTGTACGGTGCCTTCACCTGCAGGAAATTCACGGGTGAGCTGACTGACCTCAAGCAGTGGTTGTGATGAATGTGTTTGATTTTGAGTCATATTACATTCTCATTGCACGTTGATTGCTACGTTTGGCTGCTTCATTTGAACTGTCTGAGGCATCTGCAATCACCACTTGATCACCTTGTTTTAAGCCTTTCAGCACTTGTGCAGTGACACGGTTATTCAGACCAATCAACACAGGTTGCGGCTGAGCTGTACCATCTGCTTGTAATACACGCACCATACCTGTTGAGGCTTTACCCTGTGCAACCAGCGCTTTTTCTTCTTCACTGAGCTCTAGGCGTTTTGGACGTTGCGCTTGGTCAGTATCCGATTTTTTTGCAGATTCTGTAGATTTATTGGTATTGGCTTGACCACCTTTAGCACGGTTGCCACGTTGGGTTTGAATGGCTGCCGCAGGGATGGTTAGTGCATTCTTTGCTTCTGCCAGTACAATATAAACCTGTGCGGTCATATCAATACGGAGTTTGCCATCTTCATTCGGTACATCAAATAAGGCGTTGTAGTACACCGCAGCATTCGAAGTTGATGAACTGCTGCTACTGGTGGTTTCCGTATTAATTGAATTGGGTGCAGGTTCCACTTGGCGTAATTTAGCGTAATGCTTTTTATCACTATTGCCTAAAGTGGTGAAATACACGGTTTGGCCTTTTTCAACTTTCATGACATCGGCTTCAGAAATCTGTGCCTTGATGGTCATGGTGTCGAGTTTGGCCAATTTCACAATCGTTGGTGCAGTCTGGTTGGCGTTTACGGTTTGACCTTCTTCAGTCACAATCGCCACAATGGTGCCATCCATCGGTGCCACGATACGGGTATAACCCAAATCTTCTTTCGCAGTTGCCAAGGTTAGGCGCGATTGCTCGATTTGTGCATTAATCGATGCAATTTGTGCTTGTGCGGTTTTAAAATTTGCCAACGCAGTTTCAAGTTCAGCACGGGAGGTTGCATCTTGGCTAAACATGGCTTGTTGGCGTTTGTATTCCGCTTCGACCTTGGCAAGATTGGCCTGTTGTACTGCCAGCTGCGCTTGTTGATTTTTAATACTGGCATCGGCTGTTTTGAGTTCGTTCTCTTGGCGAATTGAATCAATTTGTGCGATTAACTGACCTTGTTTAACTTGGTCACCTAATTGCACATACATTTTTTTTACCTGACCCGATACCTGCGCACCCACACTGACCATTTTGGTGGCTTCCAATACACCAGTTGCCAATACCGAATCTTCGATATCACCGCGAGAGACTTCTGCACTAATATATTGTGGTGCTTGGGCTTTAGGTTTGAAGAACATCCATCCGAGCGCTGCAATGATCAGCACCCCGATAGCGATCATGATGATTTTACGAGGCTGGATTTTTTTAGCATTTGTTTTTGGCATGGCAGGAGGTCAAAAGTGAAAAACTGAACTTAGTATAAAAGTGAAATAAGGATAAAGCGTGAATATTTTTAATCTAGAATGAGAATTATTTGCTTTTTTGTCGAGAAGTTATTCTATAAAAATCTGATAAATACTGTGGACCCCGATGGTTGCATTCGTTGCAAGAGCGATACCACCTTGTGCAGGCAGCGCATATTCACGTGGGTTAATTCGAATCAGAAGCGGCGCAAATTGCTCACTAAAATAACGTACGGTTGGGATAGCGGTGCCCGCACCCATTTCAATGACGATAGGGCGGTGCTGGGATTTTAGAAAAGCTTTTAAGCGCTTTGCCTGCTGATCATGTTGATGGCTGATCCAACCCATATCATTGAACATTAAAATATTCGGTCTTGCCAGACCGCCACAGTGTGGACATTGTGGCAATTGCCCGAGCCATTGACAGTTATCAGTATCAATTTCAGGCCGTAACTCGTCTGCATCCCAAATGCTGGCTGTACAAGCGTCTAGACACTGTAAATGATGGATGGAACCATGGCATTCATAGATTTGATCAGGAGCAAAACCTGCTTTTTGAAATTGACCATCGACATTCGAGGTAAATACAAAAGTAGGGAGTTCTAATATTTCAGCCAGTTGCTTCAGTTGTTGAAAACCAGAATGGGGTGTGGTCTGACGATACAGTGCCAGACGGTGTCCGTAAAATCCCCAAGCCAAACGGGGATACCGTTTAAACGCGGCTGGATTGGCAATTTCGGTAAAATCAATGCGTTGCTTCCCTAGTTCGGGATAGGCTTGCCACATGCCTTGATTACCACGAAAGTCGGGCATACCAGAGTCAACGCCCATACCTGCCCCAGCGCTGATGATCAGGCTGTCCGCATATTGGAATAGACTTTTGATCTGCTTGATTTGGTCGGGGCTTAAATGGAATGACATCGACTGATCCATTATTTTTATAATCTGAAGGAGATGTTTGCTTTAAGCCGGTTGAGCAAACAGGGTGGTACCACACAATTCAGCTAAAGCTTGGAGCATCAGTTGTTCAGGATTTTCTTTGGACATGCCTTTAATCGCAGCATCAATGCGCAGCAATAAATCAGACCACGTCAGAAATTGCCTTGGGTTGAGGCGGCGTAATGCTTGTTGATATTGCGAGACTTTGGTTTTCCAGATCCCGAGTTGAATGGCATTATGGGGTTGTTCAAACAACTGCATTAATAAGCGCATTTCTTTGCTTAGGGTCCATAAGATCAAACTATCAGGCTCACCTGCAGCAATTAGATATTGATAGATTTTAACCGATTGTGCCAAGTTTCCAGCAAGCAAGGCATCACTTAAATCATAAGTCGTATACCGTGATTGATCCTGTAAGCAGGCATACAATTGTTCAATCTGAATCTGCTGGATATCAGGAAAAGTATCCGCAACCCGCATTAAACTGTTTTTCGCTGCCAACAAATTATGTTCATGATGCTGCATCAACCATTGCCATGCATCATTATTCAGTTGAATCCCGAGTTTTTCAGCTTCTATGCTTAAGATGCGTTGTCGATCTTGCGGATAGGTCGCGGTCAGCGGAACCACCACGCCATTGGCTTCGACCACTTGGAAAAAAGCTGATTTTAAACTGCTGCTGTCCTGTTTCGGTAAAACAATCAGCAAAAGATTATGTTCATTATGTTGAATATAGCTTTTCAGCAACTTTAGGCCATTGGCATCAGGTTTGATATTGCCATGTACTTCAATCGCAAGCTGTTGCGAGAACAGGGATAAACTATTCAGTGCGTTAAAGACATTTTTCCAGTCATTCACGCTACTGATGTCATAACGCTGCCGCTCAACTTCTTGCTGTTGCCAGCTTTTACGGAATGCATCAAGCAAGTTTTGTTCAAGCAAAGGCTCTTGGCCATGCATGATCCATGCACCGCGAGCTTCATGAACCCGTTTTAAGGCTTGAACATAATCCAGTTTCATAGTGACAAATTAAGGCTGTGCTTTAGGTAAACGATTGGCTGCGATTTGACGCGTAATTTGCTGCGCCACATCATCAATCACAATACGATTTAGATAAGCTTCTTGTTGGTTATCGGTGTTGACCGTCGCCACGTCGTATTGATAGGTACGTGAAGCGGTTAAAGTACGCGGTTCAGTAATTTTCTTACCTTGACGGTCTTCAATCTGGAAGGTCACAGTTAAACGTAGCAATACTTCAGTCAGTTTACCGTTCAGCAATTGGCGGCGCGGGGTGTAATCTAAAACACGAAGGACATAGGCATCATTGGCATTACTGAGTTGTACACCAGTTGCACCAAGATAAATGCTGAGCTGGTTTTCAAGCTGATCGGTATTGTCAGGCAGAACTAAAGTTAGTTTGTTATACACCAAAGGTGCTGCTGTAGGATTACTTCCTTTTAGATGAAAGCCACAGCCGACCAAGCCTGCACTTAGACCTAAAGTTAAAACGATAGCAGCTAAACGTTGAACTAAATGCATGCTTTGTCCTTATAATATTCCATCAAATATGGAAGATTTAATCTTGATAAATTGACCACATTTTAGAATCAAAGCCCGTTGAATGACAGCGGGCTTTGATGGGGTTTTGTTTCGATAAATTCATGCCTCTTGTTCGAAGAGGGAATTTAAGCGGGAAATTAAACCACTAAATTAACAAGTTTATTCGGTACTACAATTTCTTTCTTGCTTGGGCCAGTCAAGAATTGTTGTACTTCTGGTAATGCTTTTGCCAATGCCAATAACTCATCTTTAGAGATATCGACTGCGACGTCTAACTTACCACGAAGTTTACCATTCACCTGTACAACAATCGTTTGAGTATTACGGGCTAATGCTGACTCATCCACTTGCGGGAATTCAACAGCTGTTAACTCCAAACCAAACTGAGTTAACAAGGTTTGGCTCAAGTGTGGTGCGAATGGTGCAAGTAAGGTCAATAAGGTAGTAATTGCTTCACGTGCGACAGCAACATCGTTGTCATCTTTCGCTTCAAACTTATTGCTGGCATTGAGTAATTCCATCAATGCAGCAATTGCCGTGTTGAACGCATGACGACGTTCGATGTCATCACCCACTTTCTGAATGGTTTCATGGGTTTTACGACGTAAATCTTGCGCATCTTTCGACAAGTTTGCACTATCGATCGTTGTTGCTGGGTTGCCTTTTTCCAAGAAACCAGCAGTCAAACGCCATACACGTTTCAAGAAGCGGTTAGCCCCTTCAACACCGGCATCTGACCATTCGAGTGATTGATCTGGTGGCGCAGCGAACATCATAAAGACACGAGCCGTATCTGCGCCGTATTGGTCAATAATCGCTTGCGGGTCAATACCGTTGTTTTTCGACTTTGACATTTTTTCTTGTCCGCCGATCACAACTTCCTGACCATCACCTGAATATTTTGCAGACAGGATACGACCTTTTTCGTCACGCTCTAATTCGATGTCAGCAGGGTTAAACCAGGTTTTCTTGCCACTTTCAGCTTCACGATAGAAGGTATCTGCCAACACCATGCCTTGGGTGAGCAAGTTGGTGAATGGTTCATTACCTTGTACCACGCCTTCATCACGCATCAATTTATGGAAGAAACGTGCATAAAGTAAGTGCAGAATTGCGTGTTCAACACCACCGATATATTGGTTTACTGGAAGCCAGCTTTGCGCCGCTTCAGGTTTTACCATACCACCCGTAAAGTCTGGAGATGCATAACGTGCATAGTACCAAGATGATTCTACAAAGGTATCCAAGGTGTCTGTTTCACGACGCGCATCGCCGCCACAGCTTGGGCATTTGGTTTCATAGAATTCAGGCATCTTGTTCAATGGGTTACCCGAACCATCTGGAACCACATCGGTCGGTAATACCACTGGCAATTGATCTTCTGGAACGGTAACTTGACCACAGCTGTTACAGTTGATCATTGGAATTGGGCAACCCCAGTAACGTTGACGAGAAACACCCCAGTCACGTAAACGGAATTGAACCTTAGAATTAGCTAATGCTTGTGGTTCTAATTTTGCAAGGAAGGCATCAAAAGCGGCTTGGAATGCTAAACCATCAAACTCGCCAGAATTCACTAATTTGCCATCTTTAGAACCGTACCACTCTTGCCATTCAGCAGCTGAGTATTCAGCATCATCAGCACCTTTGGCATCGATGACTTGCTTGATCGGCAAGTTAAATTTATTGGCAAATTCAAAGTCGCGTTCGTCATGTGCAGGCACTGCCATTACAGCGCCTGAACCGTATGACATTAATACATAGTTGGCAATCCAAACAGGAAGGTCTTCACCGGTCACTGGATGCTTAACAAATAAGCCTGTTGCCATACCTTTCTTTTCAGCAGTGGCTAAATCAGCTTCTGCCACTGAACCCATGCGGCATTCTTCAATAAATGCAGCCAATTCAGGATTATTTTCAGCAGCTTTCAGCGCAAGCGGGTGTTCTGCTGCAACAGCAACATAGGTCACACCCATCAAGGTATCTGCACGCGTGGTATAAACCGTTAAGCCATCTGCATAAATTTCAGTATTGGCAGAAGGGAAGGTAATCTCCATCCCTGTCGAACGACCAATCCAGTTACGTTGCATGGTCAAGACTTGTTGTGGCCAACCATCTTTCAAGGTATCTAGATCGTCT
This sequence comes from Acinetobacter proteolyticus, assembly GCF_000367945.1. GTDB lineage: Bacteria > Pseudomonadota > Gammaproteobacteria > Pseudomonadales > Moraxellaceae > Acinetobacter > Acinetobacter proteolyticus. The sequence continues at coordinate 2,456,582 of NZ_KB849179.1, read as the reverse complement.
AATAATTCTTGTGCATAGTCGGTGATGCGGAAGTAGTACATTGGAATATCACGTTTTTCAACCAATGCACCTGAACGCCAGCCACGACCATTTTCAACTTGTTCATTCGCAAGGACAGTCTGGTCAACAGGGTCCCAGTTCACTGTTGAAAGCTTACGATAGATCAAGCCTTTTTTATAAAGTTGTACGAATAACCATTGTTCCCAGTGATAGTACTCTGGCGTACAAGTCGCAAATTCGCGATCCCAATCGACAGACAAGCCCAATTTTTTTAATTGGTCACGCATGTAGGCGATGTTTTCAAAAGTCCATTTGGCAGGTGCAACCTGATGTGCAATCGCTGCATTTTCAGCAGGTAAACCAAATGCATCCCAACCCATGGGTTGTAATACCGTTTCACCTTTTAAACGATAAAAACGGCTGATCACGTCACCAATGGTGTAGTTACGCACATGCCCCATGTGCAGTTTGCCACTTGGGTAAGGGAACATCGACAGGATATAGCGATGTTTGCCCTCTACAGTGTCTGCAACTTTAAAAACTTTGCGATTGTCCCAGTCTTGTTGAACTTGAGGCTCAATGGCACTTGCTTGATATTCGGAGTCAATGTGAGAAGTCGTCATAGGGATATGCGATACAACAAAAAAGTAAAGTTAAGATTGCTGCACAGCATAGCGCAAAATTGTAGGAAATGTCAGTTTTTAGATCGGGATTTTATCTGCAAGGCCGCCGTGTTGAAGGTGACCTTGCAGGATTATGTATGGGTTTAGCGATCAGATGATGCCGCTGCAGGCGGTGGGCTTTGTGGTTTAACCGAGTTAGCCGGAGCGGATGGCGCTGTCTGCGGTGCTTGCTGTGTTACATTCGGTGTGGCTTCAGGATTCGCTTGATGGCCTTGCTGAGTCGTTGGATTGCTGCTTTGATGGCTATTGCCATATGTTGAAACTTTGTCCAAGCGTTTGGCACCTTTGGGTGGTGGCGTTGTGGTGTAATGGGTTGAACCTTTTGCATCCACCCATTTGTAATATTGTTGTGCGTAGTTTTGGCTGGAACACAACAATAATGCCGTGCCTCCAATCGCATATAGGATTGTTTTTAAATAAGATGATTTCATTTTTGATCTCCCCAAATGAATGTTGTATATCTTCGATCAAAGTGCCTAAATAAACAGTTTACAATGCCTATTTTTCATTAAAAAGAAAATAGTTTTTTGATAAATGGGCGTTTTGACAAGACCAAATAATTCCGTGAAATGTGTCTAAAAAAACAACAGCTAAAAAATATTCGTTAAAATCCTTTTCTTTGTTCTTGACATTGCTTATGAAAGAAACAAGAATGCTTTCTCAAGTTTTATATGTGTTTATTTGATCACCCTTCGAATAAATGTCATGGCTTGCAATGGACATTCTTTCTAGCCGAGAGAATGATTTTTTGAAATATGCTTATCCCAGCACATTTTGATTCGAGATGTCATCAAGTTTATACGGCTGATGAGTCTCAGAAAATTTTTCCTATTGCAGCAAAAACGAGTAGAATACGCACACTTATAAGAAGTGCAAAAGTTAATGAATGAACACAATTTATGTCTCCCATAAATTGTGCAAAATACTAGGGTGAATCACGTTGGAACTTTTATCTGGTGGTGAAATGCTCGTTCGTGCGCTTGCGGACGAAGGCGTAGAGCATGTTTTTGGGTATCCAGGCGGCGCTGTATTACATATTTATGATGCGCTATTTCAACAAGACAAAATTAACCATTACCTCGTGCGTCATGAGCAAGCTGCCGGTCATATGGCAGATGCATACTCACGCGTAACAGGTAAGACAGGTGTAGTACTGGTCACTTCTGGGCCGGGCGCAACCAATACCGTCACTCCAATTGCAACAGCCTACATGGACTCAATCCCAATGGTGATTCTGTCTGGTCAGGTTGCAAGCCATCTGATTGGAGAAGATGCATTCCAAGAAACAGATATGGTTGGTATTTCTCGTCCAATCGTAAAACATAGTTTCCAAGTGCGTCACGCTAGCGAAATTCCTGCAATTATTAAGAAAGCATTCTATATTGCTGCGTCTGGTCGTCCGGGTCCAGTTGTGGTTGATATTCCGAAAGATGCAACCAATCCTGCGGAAAAGTTTGCCTACGAATATCCTGAAAAAGTGAAGATGCGTTCATATCAGCCGCCTTCACGTGGTCACTCGGGTCAAATTCGCAAAGCGATTGATGAGTTGATTACGGCTAAACGTCCAATGATCTATACCGGTGGTGGTGTGGTTCAAGGCAATGCGTCTGGCTTATTGACGGAGCTTGCACATTTGTTGGGTTATCCAGTCACCAATACGTTGATGGGCTTAGGCGCTTTCCCTGGTAATGATCCACAATTCGTGGGCATGTTGGGGATGCATGGTACTTATGAAGCCAATATGGCGATGCATAACGCAGATGTAATTTTGGCTATTGGTGCACGTTTCGATGACCGTGTAACCAACAACCCTGCAAAATTCTGTACCAATGCAAAAGTGATTCATATTGATGTTGATCCAGCAACCATCTCGAAGACCATTATGGCGCACATCCCAATCGTGGGTGCAGTAGAGCCAGTGCTTCAAGAAATGTTGGCACAACTCAAACAAATGAATGTATCTAAGCCAAACCCTGAAGCAATTGCAGCATGGTGGTCTCAGATCAATGAATGGCGCAAAGTACACGGCTTACGTTATGAAGCAGGTCAAAATGGTGTAATGAAACCTCAGCAAGTGGTTGAGGCATTAGATCGTGCGACCAATGGTGAAGCCATCATTACTTCTGACGTGGGGCAGCATCAAATGTTTGGTGCGAACTACTACAAATACAAACGTCCACGTCAGTGGATCAACTCTGGTGGCTTAGGCACTATGGGTGTTGGTTTACCGTATGCAATGGCTGCAAAGCTTGCATTCCCAGACCAGCAAGTGGTTTGTATTACTGGTGAAGCATCGATTCAGATGTGTATCCAAGAATTATCGACCTGCAAGCAATATGGCTTGAATGTAAAAATTCTCTGCTTAAACAACCAAGCTTTGGGCATGGTGAAGCAATGGCAAGACATGAACTACGAAGGACGTCATTCAAGTTCTTATGTAGATTCATTACCAGACTTTGCCAAGTTAATGGAAGCGTATGGTCATGTCGGTATTCAGATTAACCATGCTGACGAGCTCGATTCTAAATTAGCTGAAGCGATGGCAATTAATGATAAATGTGTATTCATTAATGTCATGGTTGATCGTACAGAACATGTTTATCCAATGTTGATTGCAGGTCAGTCCATGAAGGATATGTGGTTAGGTAAAGGGGAGCGTACATAATGAGACATATTATTTCTGTACTCGTTGAAAACGAAGCTGGTGCGCTTTCTCGTCTTGTTGGCTTATTCAGTCAACGTGGCTACAACATTGAAACACTCAATGTTGCACCGACAGAAGATGAAACCTTGTCGCGTTTGACCTTAACGACTTATGGCGATGATCATAAAATCGAGCAGATCACCAAGCAACTGAACAAATTGGTTGAAGTGGTAAAAGTGGTTGATTTATCTGAAGGTTCACATATTGAACGTGAGTTGATGCTCATCAAAGTCAAAGCATTGGGTGCGGCACGTGCGGAAATCAAACGTACGGCTGATATCTTCCGTGCTCAGATTGTGGATGTAACACCAACGACATATACCATTCAGATCGCAGGTACCACTGAAAAGATTGATGGTTTTATTGATGCACTGGCTGAAAATACCATTCTGGAAGTTGTACGCTCTGGTGTATCAGGCATCGCGCGTGGCGAAAAAGTTTTAACAATTTAAGTTTTTAAAAACCCTCATCCCAACCTTCTCCCAGAGGGAGAAGGAGTTCCCTCTCCTTGGGGAGAGGGTTAGGGTGAGGGGGAAATACCCAACATATTTTAAAGTTTTCATGGAGAAAACAGATGCAAATTTTTTACGATAAAGACTGTGACTTATCAATCATCCAAGGCAAGAAAGTTGCAATCATTGGTTATGGTTCACAAGGCCATGCGCACGCACTTAACTTGAAAGATTCTGGCGTAGACGTAACTGTTGGTTTACGTGCTGGTTCTACTTCTTGGAAAAAAGCTGAAAACTCAGGTCTTAAAGTTTCTGAAGTTCCAGCTGCGGTTGCTCAAGCTGACTTAGTCATGATCTTGACTCCAGATGAGTTCCAATCTCAACTTTATCGTGACGTGATTGAACCAAACATCAAAGAAGGTGCAACTTTAGCTTTTGCTCATGGTTTCTCTATTCTTTATAACCAAGTTGTTCCACGTAAAGACTTAGACGTAATCATGGTTGCGCCGAAAGCACCTGGTCACACTGTACGTTCTGAATACCAACGTGGTTCAGGTGTTCCTGACTTAATCGCGATCCACCAAGATGCTTCTGGTAATGCACGTAACGTTGCACTTTCTTATGCGTCAGGCGTAGGTGGTGGTCGTACAGGTATCATCGAAACTTCTTTCCGTGAAGAAACTGAAACTGACTTATTCGGTGAGCAAGCAGTTCTTTGTGGTGGTGCAGTTGAATTGGTTAAAATGGGCTTCGAAACTTTGGTTGAAGCTGGTTATGCACCAGAAATGGCTTACTTCGAATGCTTGCATGAACTTAAGTTAATCGTTGACTTGATGTTCGAAGGCGGTATCGCGGACATGAACTATTCAGTATCTAACAACGCTGAATATGGTGAATATGTGACTGGTACTGAAGTAATCAACGAACAGTCTCGTGAAGCAATGCGTAATGCGTTGAAACGTATCCAGTCTGGTGAATATGCGAAGATGTTCATCCAAGAAGGTGCGTTGAACTACCCATCAATGACTGCACGTCGTCGTCAAAATGCTGCACACGGTATTGAAGTAACAGGTAACAAGTTACGTGCGATGATGCCTTGGATTCAAGCGAACAAGATTGTTGATAAAGAGAAAAACTAATTTCTCGAATCAATTGATTTGAACGCGAAGACCCACTCTATTTGAGTGGGTTTTTTATGTTTGTTGATAACAGAGTTATAACACTACAGAAGAAAAAATAAGCTTATATTGTTTGTGTTTTAACCGTTTTGCTGTGGGGTAATCATCACAATTTAAACTAAAAATTGCTGCATGCTTTGGGGTGTCTGCACGGTAAAAAACAAACACATTGTAATGACTTAAAAATAAAAATGATCTGGTAAAAATAAATGAGTCTTTTGGTCAAAAAAATGAAATAAAAAAACAAGACTTTTCATTGGTTTGAAATGATTGTATGCTTTTATTCTATTGATTTATAAAGTGAAAAAGACTTGACCTTATGCTAGATGATGTTATTGTTAAGGAAAGTTTATGAATACAAGATTCATGACTTCTTTAGGTGTGAAACGTCGTTCGGATTTCGAGCATTTTGCTCATCATATAAAAAAAAGTACTGAATAATCATGGAAGTCCTTTATGGTTCACGTTGATTACGATAGCACATTGGTCATCGTTTCCATTTTGGTTGCAGTCGTAACTTGTTACGTTGCAGTATCGATGGAAGAACTCGTCTTTAAAGGTGCTTATAAAAAGTTTGAAAAAAGCATTTTGATTGCGAGTGGGCTAATCTTGGGGTTGGCGATATGGTCAATGCACTTTGTGGGAATGCTGGCTAGCCATTTGCCAGAAGGCTATTATTTTGACATTAATTTAACCATACTGTCCTATCTTATCGGGGCGGCAGCGTCGATTTTTGCTGTTTGGTTGACTTCACGCCCCACTTTACCAATCCCTCGCTTAATCCTTGGTGCGGTGTTTATGGGCCTGGGAATATCAGGGATGCATTATACGGGGATGGCAGCATTGAAGGTAGAACATCATGCCATGCATTATGATCCGCTTTTGGTCTTGTGTTCTGTTCTCATCGCAATTAGTGGTTCGGGTTTAAGTTTCTTTTTCATTTTCAAATATAAAACTTCAGTGATGTACCGCACCTTACTAAAAGTTGTCGTTGCTGTCCTCATGGCCTTAAGTATTGTTGGGATGCACTATACTGGCATGGCGGCAACCTATTTCGATGAAAGTCTGGCGCAAATACTGACTTCTGAGCAGACCGAACAAAGTGTGTTGTTGTTTACCATTATTTTTATTACCAGTCTTGTTCTCGTGGCAGGTTTTGCCGTTGCCGTATTGGAAGCGCGACTGGAAGAAAGAAATGAACAACTCACTTTAATCAACAAAGAACTGGCAACCCAATCTTTACATGATGCACTAACCAAGCTCCCGAATCGTTTGTATCTGACTGAACATGCAGAAGTGGTGTTTAATCATCATCGTTTAAATGCGCAAAAAGCTGCATTTCTATATATTGATTTAGATCGTTTTAAGTCCGTGAATGATGCTTTTGGTCATCATATTGGTGATCAGCTACTGATTCAGATGGCAAACCGTTTATATAATAAAATGGATTCAAGCCATAAGTTGTTTCGGATTGGGGGCGATGAGTTTGTTTTAATTTCCGAGAATACCGATATCAATGAAGCAATGCAGCTTTCAGAAGATATTCTGCATTATATTCAGGAAACTTATCTGATTGCGGCAAAGGATATTAATATTTCTGCCAGTGTCGGGATTGCGATGTACCCTGAACATGGCACCAATGTACAAGACTTATTGATTAATGCCGATGTCGCCATGCTGATCTCTAAAGATCAGGGGCGCAATACCTATACCATGTTCCATTCCATGTCAGATCAGCAAGATGTACGTAGTCAGTCCAAACTGATCAATGACCTGTATAAAGCGGTCGATGAGCAACAATTTGTACTGTTCTATCAACCTAAATTTACCTCGAGTTATGAGGTTTGTGGTGTTGAAGCCTTGATTCGCTGGAAGCATCCAACCCTAGGACTGCTGACCCCGCAAATGTTTATTGAAGGGGCAGAAAAAACTGGTTTGATTATTCCGATGGGATACTGGGCACTGGAACAAGCCTGTCAGCAAATCCAGAAATGGGAACGAAGTCAAAGTCCGTTTTATCCAATTGCCGTTAATCTTTCTGCACTACAATTCGAAAATAAAAAGCTGTTTAGTGTCCTTGAACAATTATTAGAACAATACCAAATCCAGCCACATCACCTCATTCTTGAAATTACTGAATCCACAGCCATGCATCATATTGATTCCAGCATTCGTACGCTGGAACGCTTACGTAAGCTTGGTATTCGTATTGCCATTGATGACTTTGGCACGGGCTATTCAAGTTTCTTGTATTTAAAAGACTTACCTGTCGATGAGCTTAAGATTGACCGCGGTTTCCTGATTGATTTAAAACCGAATTCGAAAGAAGAGGCAATTCTCGAAAGCATTATCCATCTGGCAGCAAAATTAGGATTGGTGGTGACCGCAGAAGGCGTCGAAACACAGCAGCAGGCTGATATTCTGACCAGTTTGGGCTGTAACCAGTTACAAGGCTATTTGTTAGGCACGCCAGTCAATGTTGAAGGTTTGGTATTGCATCGGTATCAGCATTTTGCCTGATCATGTTGGATGGACATGAAAAAAGCTGCCGATGATGGCAGCTTTTTTGTTTGAGAATGATACAGCTTAGTTAGAACGTGGGGCTAGCCACTGGGTCACCACAGGCCAGACCAATTCAGGTGCTTGACTGCCTGAGACCAGCCCCATATGCCCACCCGGCACAATTTCAAATTGCTTGTCGCTGCTGCTGATTAAATCCATCAATGGGCGGACTGCTTCTGCAGTTACGATGATGTCGCTACTACCGCCAATGGCCAGTACTGAACAATCAATATCTTTTAGATTTGCGCGTTGTTCACCAAATTGAACTGAACCCGTCGATAATTCATTATCAATCCAGAAACGCAGAATAATATCGCGCATCACACCGCCTGGATACGCCAACATATTGTCGACAAAAGAGCTTGAAGTGGCATGGTTAATTACAAATTGGCGATCATTCAGGTTCTTTAACAGTTCCCAGTAGTTTTTAAAGTTTCCAATCGGATCGGTGAGTTTAAATCCTAGCGTGTTTTGCCAACCATGAATATGAAAGACACGGCTCGGCACTTGGTGAATACGGAATTTGGTATTACTTCGAATCCACTGTGCAGGCACTGTCAGGCGCTGATAAAACTTACCCATATAACCTGACTTATGCGTATTGATGGGTGAAGCCAAGATCATCAGATTCTGGATATTTTTATCTTTGAAAAGAGCGGTATAACACAAGGATAAAGCTCCGCCAAGACTCCAACCAAACAGTGACAGTTGTTGCTGACCGCTATGCTCACGAATTTTTTCGATAAAGTCAGGCATAAAGGTTTTCACATAAGTGCCAAGATTATATTTGGCCTGACGTAGACTCGGTGTGCCCCAATCAATCAGATAAACATCAAAACCTTGGGCTAGAAAATAACGCACTAGGCTACGATTTGGGAATAAATCATAGATCAGCATATTGGCAGCCAGTGGGGGCACAATCACCAAAGGAATACGATGTTGGGTGCTGCTATCAGTTGCTACTGTATAGTGACGTAGGCTGATGATTTCACGTTCATACACAATATCAAAAGGGGTTTTGCCTGACAGCGCGAGTTGAGGTCCACGCAAGATCCGATCTGTCGCATTGGAAAATATTTTGCGTGCTTGAAGGCTGGTGCGGCTGTTCAGCATTTTTTTCGCAGTGGGATGGTGAAGAAAACTGCGTTTAACTTTTGGCAATTGAGTCATGTGAACCTAAAGCTCTAAGGTTGCTATTCAGTAGGCGCATATTAGAAGAAAAAATAAATTTGCTCAGTGACTCATTTGCTGAACTTACCTTTCAAAATGATCAATTCAGCATAACTAGGCAACGTTGCTTTATCGAGATGGACTGATATTTTGTAAAGTATGCTTTACATTTTGTGCTGGGTTTATTATCTTTGTGTAAAGCTTACTTTACATGGTGCGGTATGAATCATCCTCGGAATCTGTTGCAACTCCTGATCGCCATTACAATTTATGTGGTGGTTTTAATCGGCTCATTGAAAGCCTTAAATTTGATTGATACACAATGGCTGAAAATTGTTATTTCATTAACGCCAATGTTGCCAGCATTCGTCATTGCATTTGTGATTATTCAACAATTCAAACGTTTTGATGAACTGCAACAGAAGATACAATTACAGGCGCTCGGCATCAGTTTTATAGGCACATCTTTGATTACGTTTAGTTATGGTTTTCTGGAAAATGTCGGATTTCCAAAACTCACAATGTTTATCATTTGGCCGATGATGGCCATGCTTTGGTCGATTGCGACCGTTGTAGGAACTTGGAAATACCGATGAAAAATAAACTACCTGAGTTAAGGAAGGACAAAGGCTGGTCGCAAAGTGATTTGGGGGATTATGTCAGTGTGTCACGACAAACCATCAATGCAATTGAAAAGGGGCGTTATGACCCAAGTCTATCGCTCGCTTTTAAAATTTCCCATGCATTTGGGCTGAGCATTGAACAGATTTTTATCTTTGAAGAAAATGAAGTCTGAAGGTCTTGTCACTTAAGCTGCTGTTTGTAGATGTACTTCAATCACAGTAGCTTATTGTGTCTATTCTTAAGCATGTGATGAGATATCGGATTTGATAGAGATGTGCAGACTATTCGAGTTCTAACTGTTCATCGTCCTTGGTTAGTTTAATTTTGAGTTTTTTATATTTACGTTTATTTGGATCGAGTGCAGAGTTTAAGACTTCACTAGAAAAGCTTGGGTTTTGCATCAGTGTGGTATAGGCCTTATACCCGAGAACAATTCGCGTTGGTCGATATCCATTCCGTGTCACATAATAATGAATCATTTGATTTAATTCAGTTAATAGACAGATATCACTCATTATTGTTGATCATCTTGAAGAGATCTATACAGCATAGTCTATATAAGAAAACTTATCTAGCTGATGTTCATTGCATTTTCCTGAAAATGCATTCTTGTCATCAAAATGTCATCTCAAAACATTATCGTGATTTATATAATAAAAATTGAATAACAATAAAACTGACGAGCACTCATCGAAACAGGTTTAAATCATGGCAAATAAAGGGGAAGAGGTTTAGAAAAACGAGGAGCAATTGATATGCGGGACAAAAAACCACTCAATCATCGTTTGAATGTTCTACTGTCGGCATATCAAACATTCTTGGCAGCTAAAGGCTTGGTCAACAGTGAGTTTAGCCGTCTGATCTTTGTTGAAAATTATACTGAAACACTGAAATTCAAAATTTATGATGATAATTTAAAGAAACAGCTGATTGATGAGTTGGAGCGTTTTAGTTCTTTCCAATAAAAGAATGCTGCTAGGTCTGCATTCATTCCTTATTATAAAAAATAGTTCAAGTTCAGTGCCTACATTATCTTAATGATTTTCATCAGATATTTTAAAAAGAAAGTTTTAATACAAATATATGGAATTGCATATATATGGATATTCATATATAAAAGGTCCATTCTCTTATTAAAAGATCAAGTGCAATGGACGACATCACGATTTACCACAATCCTGCGTGTGGAACTTCACGCAATACACTGGCTTTGATTCGCAATACAGGGATTGAGCCAACCGTGATTGAATATTTGATTCACCCACCAACGCGCGATGAGTTGATTCGCTTAATTCAGGATACAAAGTTAACGGTCAGAGAGGCGATTCGAAGCAATGTTGACCCTTATCGTGATTTGGCACTTGATCGTGAAGATTGGAGCGATGCTCAACTGATCAATTTTATGCTTGAGCATCCCATTCTGATTAATCGTCCCTTTGTGGTCACAACTTTGGGCACACGTCTTTGTCGACCATCGGAACGTGTACTCGATATTTTACCATCCCCTCAAAAAGGCGCATTTCGCAAAGAAGATGGGGAACAGGTAATTGATGAACAGGGTCAGCGGATTTAGTAAATCTATGTGTGCTGCATTGAAAATTTAAATAGGAAACAGAAATGGAAGCCGTCACTTTTTTTAAGTGTTTATCGGATGACACCCGTCTCAATATCGTGATGTTGATTGCCCAGCACCAAGAGCTATGCGTGTGTGATCTGACCGAAAAATTACAATTGAGCCAACCCAAAATTTCGCGTCATCTGGCGTTATTACGTGCTTCGGGTGTGTTGCAAGATCGCCGTCAGGGACAGTGGGTCTATTACCGTATCAATCCGCAACTACCCGCGTGGGGGCACGAGATTTTGTCGGTGTTAGATACCCAAGCGATGACTATATTTCCAAGCCTACAAAGCTTGGTATCAAAAAGCTGCTGTGATTAAAATGCCATGAAAACGCTTTCCTTTTTAGATCGTAACCTGACGCTCTGGATTTTTATCGCCATGGCTTTGGGCATTGTAATTGGTGTGTTTGTCCCACAAGCCTCAGTCAGCTTAAACCAGATGAATGTGGATTCAGTCAATATCCCAATTGCGCTGGGTTTGATTTTGATGATGTATCCACCGTTGGCCAAAGTGGATTACGCCACGCTGCCGCAAGTGTTTAAAGACAAAAAAACCTTAACTTTGTCCTTAGTACAGAATTGGATTATTGCACCTGTGCTGATGTTTGCATTAGCGATTATTTTTTTGCATAGTGATCCAGAATATATGACAGGACTGATTTTGATTGGTTTGGCCCGTTGTATTGCGATGGTGTTGGTCTGGAATGGGTTGGCGTGTGGTGATAATCAATATGTCGCTGCTTTGGTCGCTTTCAATAGTATTTTCCAGATTTTATTCTTTAGTACCTATGCCTGGTTATTCCTCACCTTTTTACCGCCGTACTTTGGTATTGCTGGGCAAGTGGTCCATGTTGATTTTTGGACCATTACCCATGCGGTATTGGTGTATCTCGGTATTCCATTTTTGTTTGGGTTTTTGACTCGTTTGATCTTGGTCCGTGTTAAAGGGGTGGACTGGTATCAAGGTGTCTTTTTACCCAAGATCAGTCCACTCAGTTTGTTGGCTTTATTGTTTACGATCGTGGCAATGTTTAGTCTAAAAGGTGGGGATGTTGTGAGCTTGCCTTTAGACGTGCTTCGTATCGCGATTCCATTGTCTATTTACTTTATCGTGATGTTCTTTATTAGCTTCTTTATGAGTAAGTGGATGGGGAATGACTATGCCAAAACTACAGCCATTTCATTTACAGCAGCGGGCAATAATTTCGAGTTAGCACTGGCGGTTGCGATTGCCACCTTTGGTCTCGCATCACCTGTGGCATTCACTACAGTAATCGGGCCATTGGTCGAAGTTCCTGTATTGATTACGCTTGTTAGTGTGTCTTTGTGGCTAAAAAAGAAGTATTTTTCTGCTGCTCTGCATTAATTTATTGCTTAGATCATTCTATTTAAAATATAAATAGGTGGGATTAAAAATAAAAAGCCTCAGTTGCCTAATTCGGGGTATCGACAACTGAGGGTAAACCGGGTTGCTATAATAAATATAGCTAATTTTTTATTTGATGATGAATTTAGTCATTCATGATCAATATTATGGTTTGGATAAAAAGCCTCAGTTGCCTAATTCGGGACATTAGCATCTGAGGTGAAACTAAGTTTTTATAATGTAGCTTGCTTTTTTTAATAATGGAACAGTTTGGGTTAAATATGCACAATTTGTCTAATTTTATGGATGATCCTGTTAGTTGTTTTGAAACTTTAATATTTTAATAATCTTATTTATATAATTTCTTGGTTTTTTCCATATAATAGTTCCTGATAGAAACTCGTTGTTCACGAATATAATCACTTGGTTTTTTCCCCGTCCAACCAAAAAATGCTCTAGAAAATGCACTAATATGACTATAGCCGAGTAAATCAGAGATCTCCTGAATATTACGGTTTGAATCGATAAGCTTTTTGGCAAGTTCAAACTTCCTTGTCTGGAGCAGGGCCGAAAAGGTGGTGTTGGCAAGCGCTAATTCTCTTTTCAGAGTTCTTTCTGATATTTTGAGTTTATCTGCTACATCCGTTAAGCTGGGGAAACCTAGACCAGGGGTAAATTTAAGTTGTTGGTTTACTTTTAAAATAATTTTATTGTCCTGATCTTGATAAAAAAGGTATTCCTTATTGACCATTTCCATCGCAAGTTGATAAGCACTATTCGAGCTAAAGGTTAATGGTAGATCTAAACATTTTAGATCAAAACTAATTTGATTATAGTCTTGGCTAAAATGGAAAATAGGTAAGCGTTTTTCATAAAGAGCGTGATAATCTTCTTTATCCCATGTCACATGAATGTTGACCCCTGTTAAATTGAAGTTCGTGATCATTTGTAAGTTGTTAATAATATCTACGATGGCACTTTCGATAAAAAATTTATTGACGGAATTTTTTTTGCTTTCATTTAAATGGGTTGGAAGTTGATAGAGGGGATTGAAACGAATAATAATTTTATTATTTTTATTGAGAATGGATAAATCCATTTTATGGATGCGCATACTATAATATTTTTGTAAATCAATCAGTACCTTTCCAATTGTGCTATTACTAATTAGTATGAATCCAAGTGCACCATGAACGGTCAATTTACAATTTAGACCAAATTGATAACCGACCCCTTTATCAGGTAAAAGTTCGATTAGACGAATGATAATATCCGTCCATTGACTGAAACTAATACGTTCATGATTGTTATTTTCAGCAAGCAAAGATAAAGGAATTTGGCAATATCGAAGCACTTCACTTTTTGGGACACCAAAAGTTGTCGCAGTATCCACAAGGAGTCGCAAATAATCATTGTGGATGTTAAGCATCTGTTTTTTCATACATTTTAAAATAAAATTAAGAGAATAAGCTGAGACACTTATACATCAGCTTAATATACAGTTGTGCTGTATTCTTAAAAAAGTCCCATTATGTAAAATATATTTAGACTATTTGTGCTTTATTATGCTTTTTTGGAATAACTCACTAAAATTACCAAAAATGTGATGCAATTGTTAAAAATGTTGCTCTATTGTTAAGAGAGTATAAGCGTTGTTTATTTAAATTTGTACGGGTTAGAATTCTCTAAAGAAGTACATATTATGAATAAAATCTATCGCTTGGTCTGGAATAAAAGTCTAAATCTATGGACCGTCGTTTCAGAAAATGCCCGTGGCGTAACAAAAAAACGAAATGTCACTACAAATATAAGTCTTAGCACGACAAGCTCCTCGCAGCGACAATATCAACAAATTTTGCTTAAACCCAGCTTAATTGCCATTGCACTGAGTTCAATTTTCTTTAGTTCAGGTGCATTTGCTGCTGCAAATACGGCAGGCGGCACTTCGAGTAATGGCTCGAGTGTAGCGATTTCACCGACTGCAACGCAATGTAGTGGTCTGGGCGGGGAAGCCAGTATTAGCAATGGGACTACTGGTAATGGTGGTGGTAGTGTTGCAATGGGATGCGGGAATAGTATCTCGGGAACGAACTCTAATTGGCAGCAAGCAATGGTCAATCGTCGCGGTGCGGGAAATGTTGCGTATGGGACTGGTGTGCCGACAGGAAATGCTGGAGGAGTACTTACGGGTTCAACCGCTGTGGGGCGTCAAAACACCATTACTGGACAGGGCGGGGCAACCGTAGTCGGAACCGCTAATAATTCGAGTACAAGCGGTAACTTTCATAATGTTTTGTTGGGACAGGGCAATAGTACTGCTGGGACGGGTGGTTACAATATCTTAATGGGGATTGGTAACCAAGTGGTGGATGCTCCGAATGCAACACCTGATGGTACAGGTGTCGGGACCAATAGTATTTCGATTGGTGTGGCTAACCGTGTAACAGGGCAAACGGCAATTGCGTTTGGTCGTCAAAGTTATGCCGATGCTGATTACTCCATTGCGCAAGGGAATACTGCAACAGTTAACCGAGGAGCTACTGGTGGGATTGCACTAGGTAATTCCGCTACTGTCTCTGGTGCTCAAGGGATTGCCATAGGTAGTGCTGCTGGGGTTAGGAACTATGATCCTGCTACTGCTGCACAAGCAATTGGCGAAGACTCTGTTGCAATAGGTACTGGTTCAAAAGGGCGAGGAAACTCCTCTACAGCTGTTGGTGCTTTAGCAGAAGCTGCTGCGAATGCAAGTGCATTAGGTGATAGTGCTAAAGCCATAGGTGCATCATCGGTGGCAGTAGGTAGAACCAGTCAGGCGATTGAAGCTGGGGATACCGCAATTGGCCAGAATGCTTATGCCCGTGGTCGAGTAGTGAATGGTGTGACGTTATCTGCAACAGCGTTGGGCTTGGGGGCGCGTGCTGATGGTTCAGATGCAACAGCTGTTGGTAATGGTGCTTTGGCTACAGCTCAATTTAGCTCAGCTTTCGGTAATGATGCTCAGGCTATAGGTGATGTTTCAACGGCTGTGGGAAATACTACAATTGCGAGTGGTATGAGTAGCACAGCTGTTGGGGATAATGCCCGTTCTACAGGTAGTTTTTCAAGTGCGATGGGGACTTATGCACAATCTTCTGGTGAGGAATCACTAGCAGTAGGGGGAGATGCTCAGGCTATTGGAATTCGTTCCAATTCGATTGGAGCGACTTCAAGAGCACGCGGTGACAATGATATTGCAATTGGTTATAGCGCAACAACAACTGATGGTGGTAGCAATAACATTGCTATGGGGAATGGCGTAACTACAGGTGCAACAGGTCAAAACGTTGCAATTGGTTCGGATGGCACCACAGCCAATTCTAGAACTGGCGATGGTGGAGCTGTTTCTATTGGCCGTGGTCAGCGTGCGACTGGAGATGGAGCTGTTGCCATTGGTGATCCAAATGTTGTCAATGGTGATGGTGCTGTTGCGACAGGCCGTAACAATACCGCTGCTGGAGATACAGCCGGAACAACAGCTGCCAATGGTGCGGTTGCGGTAGGTAATGAAAACCAAGCGATTGGTCAAGGTTCGGTCGCGTTAGGGAATACCTCTACAGCAGCAGCGGCAGGTGCAATTGCCTTGGGGGATACTGCCAATGCTCAAGCAACACGTGGTGTGGCGCTCGGTTCTGGTGCAACGGCAACCAATGCGGATGATGTTGCTTTGGGTGCAGGTTCAGTCACTGCAGCAGCCAATCCAACCGCCAATGGCACAGTTGGGGGTGTCACATACGATTATGCAGGCACAACGCCAAGTAGTGTGGTCAGTGTTGGAAGTGAAGGCAATGAACGTCAAGTGACCAACGTCGCGGCGGGTCGGGTCAGCGAAACCAGTACCGATGCAATTAATGGTTCTCAGCTTTATTCAACCCAACAAGCCTTAGGCAACCTTGCTGATTCAACGGCCAATCATTTGGGTGGCGGTTCAACCGTAAATCCAGATGGCACAATTTCAGCACCTAGCTATATCGTCAATGAAACTCCAATTAACAATGTTGGTGATGCGATTGAAGCCTTGGATCAAGGTTGGAACCTTCAAAGCAATGGTGCTGGTAATGCAGCAATCAAAGCGGGTGATACGGTTGATATCGGTACGGTTGCGAATGAAGAAAATCTCAGCGTGACTAAAGACGGGAATACCATCCAATACGGTTTAAACCGAAATCTGAAAGTGGATAGTGTGACTGCGGGCGATACAGTGATTAACACGGATGGTGTGACCATTAACAATGGCCCAAGTATCACCAAGTCAGGGATTGATGCAGGGGGGAATAAAATTACCAATGTTGGTCCTGGTACAGACGGCACAGATGCGATCAATAAAGACCAACTTGATGCAGCAACTGCTGCAGGTAAAAGTACAGTCAGCCAAGGTAAAAATATCACAGTCACTGAGACCGTCAATCCAGATGGCAGTACTGATTATGAGGTTGCAACCGCAAATGACGTTGACTTTAACAATGTCACCGTAGGTGGTGCTAACGGTGTTCGTATTGATGGCACAACAGGAAAGATCAGTGGTGTTGCAGCAGGTGAAGTCAGCGCAACCTCGGATGAAGCGATTAATGGTAGCCAATTGGCGGGCACGGCCAAGAGTGTATCGGATGCTTTAGGTGGCGGTTCAACAGTTAATCCAGATGGCACAGTCAGCGCACCAATTTATACCGTGAATGGTGTAGAAAGTAATACGGTTGGTGATGCAATCGAAGCCTTGGATCAAGGCTGGAATTTACAAAGTAATGGCGCTGGTAATGCAGCAATTAAAGCGGGTGATACGGTTGATATTGGTACAGTCAATGGTGAAGAAAATCTTACCGTGACTAAAGATGGGAATACCATCCAATACGGATTAAACCGAAATCTGAAAGTGGATAGTGTGACTGCTGGCGATACGGTGATTAATACGGATGGTGTGACCATTAACAATGGCCCAAGTATCACCAAGTCCGGCATCAATGCAGCAGGTAACCCAATTACCAATGTTGGTGCAGGCGTGAATGATACCGATGCCGTGAATAAAGGCCAGTTAGACGATGC
>NZ_KB849179.1:2436766-2437281 GCF_000367945.1 Acinetobacter proteolyticus | reverse complement strand
GGTTCAACCGTAAATCCAGATGGCACAGTCAGCGCACCAAGCTATACCGTGAATGGTGTAGAAAGTAATACAGTTGGTGATGCAATCGAAGCCTTGGATCAAGGTTGGAATTTACAAAGTAATGGCGCTAACGCTGCACCAATCAAAGCGGGTGACACGGTTGATATCGGCACTGTTACTGGCGAAGAAAACCTCACGGTGACCAAGAATGGCAACACAATTCAATATGGTTTAAACCGTGATCTAGACGTCGACAGCGTTCGTGCGGGCGATACTTTAATCAATGATAATGGTGTGACCATTAGCAATGGCCCAAGTATCACCAAAGATGGCATCAATGCAGCAGGTAATCCAATTACTAATGTTGGTGCAGGTGTGAACGATACCGATGCAGTCAATAAAGGCCAGTTGGACGATGCCGCAGCGGCAGCGAAAACTGAAGTTGAAGCGGGCAAGAACATGACCGTTGAAAGCCGTACCGGTGCCGATGGACAAACTATTTATGAAGTCGCGAC
>NZ_KB849179.1:2433005-2433502 GCF_000367945.1 Acinetobacter proteolyticus | reverse complement strand
GACGGCACGATTGCAGCAGGCTCAAAAGAAGCAGTGAACGGTGGACAGCTCCGTGGCGTTGCCGACAGCGTGAGTACAGTTGTTGGTGGTAATGCGGCCGTGAATCCAGATGGCTCAATTACAACGAGCAATGTGGGGAACACAGGTCAAAACAACATCCATGATGCGATTGACTCAGTTCGTGGTCAGGCGGTTGCAGCCAAAACAACTGTGACAGAAGGTGACAATATCGTTGTTACTGAGTCGACCAATGCCGATGGCAGCACCAACTATGAAGTTGCCACTGCACGAGATGTTGATTTTGATTCAGTGCAAGTGGGTGATGTCAACATTGACGGAACGACAGGTAAGATCACTGGTGTTGCAGACGGCACAGTTGCAGCAGGTTCAAAAGAAGCAGTGAATGGTGGTCAGCTCAATGACAGCGTTGCCTCTACGGGCGATATCTTGGGTGGTGGTGTGACCAATGAAGGTGGTCGTCTCAATGGACCATTCAC
>NZ_KB849179.1:2424092-2424631 GCF_000367945.1 Acinetobacter proteolyticus | reverse complement strand
AAAACTGAAGTTGAAGCGGGCAAGAACATGACCGTTGAAAGCCGTACCGGTGCCGATGGACAAACTATTTATGAAGTCGCGACAGCGGATGATGTGTCATTTGATTCGGTTCAAGTGGGTGACGTCAACATTGACGGAACTACAGGCAAGATCAGTGGTGTGACAGATGGCACAGTTGCAGCAGGTTCTAAAGAAGCAGTGAATGGTGGACAACTCCGTGGCGTTGCCGACAGCGTGAGTACGGTTGTTGGTGGTAATGCGGCAGTGAATCCAGATGGCTCAATTACAACGAGCAATGTGGGGAACACAGGTGAAAACAACATCCATGATGCGATTGACTCTGTACGCGGTGCAGCGGTTGCAGCAAAAACCACGGTCACCGAAGGCGACAATATCGTTGTTACTGAGTCGACCAACGCCGATGGCAGCACCAACTATGAAGTCGCCACAGCACGTGATGTAGACTTTGATTCAGTGCAAGTGGGTGATGTCAACATTGACGGAACCACGGGTAAGATCACTGGTGTTGCAGATGGCAC
>NZ_KB849179.1:2415232-2423482 GCF_000367945.1 Acinetobacter proteolyticus | reverse complement strand
ACCGTGAATCCAGATGGATCGATCACGACCAGTAACATTGGTGGAACAGGTAAGAACAACATCAATGATGCGATTGGTGCAGTGGGTAAAGCAGCACAAGCAGCGAAAACCACGGTAAGCAAGGCTGATGGTGATGAGAATGTCACTGTTACAAGTCGTGCAAATAACGAGGGCGGGACTGACTTCCAAGTTGGCTTGTCGAAGGACATTAAAGTCGATAGCGTGACTGCGGGCGATACTGTGCTTAACGACAATGGCCTAACCATTGCAGGAGGTCCAAGCGTGACTAAAGACGGCATTGATGCAGGTGATAACAAAGTTACGGGTGTCGCCGATGGTACGGTTGCCGCAGGTTCGAAAGAGGCGGTCAATGGTGGTCAATTACACGGTGTTGCTGACAGTGTGAAAAACATTGTGGGTGGAAATACCACAATTAATCCAGATGGAACGATTGTAGGTGACAACATTGGTGGTACAGGTAAAGACAACATCAATGATGCAATTGGCTCTATTGGTCAAGCAGCACAGGCGGCTAAAACATCAGTAAGCAATAAAGATGGCAACATTACTGTGAGTAAAACCACAAATGCTGAAGGTCGTGATGACTATGAGGTTGGTTTAGCCAAAGACATTACCGTAGACAGTGTGACGGCTAAAGATGTCAATGCGAATCAGGTCAATGTTGGTGGTGCTGGTGGAACCACGATTGCAGCAGATGGTGTGCGTATCGTAGATGGGCCAAGCATGACCAAAGAGGGTATCAATGCAGGCGGCAAGAAAGTTACAGGTGTTGCTGATGGTACGATTGCCAGTGGATCAAAAGATGGCATCAATGGTGGCCAGTTACATCGCTCTTATGAAGATGTTGGCGCAGCGCTTGGTGGCGGTGCAGGTTATGACCCAAGCACTGGCTGGAAAGGGCCAAGCTATGAAGTTGGAGGTGGAAAATATGACAACGTTGGTGATGCATTAGGCGCAATTGATAACCGTGTAACCAATCTTGGTGATCAGTTACAACAAGCCTTCTACGATACCAACAAGCGTATGGATAAGCTGGAAGACAAAATGTCTGCGGGTATTGCAGCAACTGCGGCACTTGAAAATGCGCCATTTATTCCAGGTAAGCTCACCATGGCAGCAGGTGCGGCGTATTACAACGACCAAAGTGCAATTGGTGTGACCTTCCGTAAGACAGCGGACAATGGTCGCTGGTCATTAACTACGGGTGCTGCGATGGGTAGTCAAGGCAATAGTCCACTGGTTCGTGTTGGTGTGAGCACCATCATTGATTAAGTCTTTTAGGAGAGTCGAACAGACTCTCCTTTTTACCAAACAAGAATTAAGTGAGAACAGATATGAACAAGATTCAAGCTTTAATGATGATGGCACTTGCGGGCATTGCATTGAATAGTCAGGCGGTAACACCTGTTGAAGCGCAAGGCGAAGTTGAGTTGCAAACAACGGATGAAGTGACATTTCCCGAGGTAAATAAAAGTTATCTTAAACTGGTAAAACGTTATGAATATAATGATGTTGCCCGTTTAGATGTGGGTATGAACAAAGATCAATTTCGACATATTCTTGGCAATCCGCACTTCAGCGAAGGTGTGTTTGCGGTAAAAACATGGAACTATGTCTTGGATATTCGCGTGCCGAATACACAAGATTATAAACGTTGTCAGTTGCGCATTGATTATGACAAGAAATACATTGCTGAGCGTTTATCTTGGAAGGGTGAAGAATGTCAGGGTTTGATGACTTGGGGCGTGAATAACGCTGTTCCAGCCGTATTGCCTGCACCCATCCAAGCGGCTCCACAGACAGGAACGGTATTCTTCGCCTTTGACCGTTCAGATGCCAATGCAATAGAACCAAGTTCAACCAATCTTGCCACTATGGTCAGTGCCATTCAGCAATCAAAAAACCCTGTGATCGTTTCGGGTTATGCTGATCGCTTAGGTAAGTTCGGCTATAACCAAGATTTATCTTCACGTCGTGCCAATACCGTGGCTCAACTTTTGGTACAGCAAGGTGTTGATCCGAGTCGTATTCAATTACAAGTGAGTGGGGGAACAAGTGTCTATCAGGAGTGTTCTGGTCAAGCACGGAATACCCAACTGGTTCAATGTCTAGCGCCAAACCGCCGTGTGAATATTCAGTGGTAATTTAAGCCAAATAAAAGAGCAATCCTTAAATGATTGCTCTTTTATTTATATGATTGTTTTTAATGCTTTTAAGTTTTTAAAACGATTGTTATGAGTGTAAGTTTTTTAAATTTTATCGCGATATTCTATTGATATAAAAGTGTTACCGCCTAGTCGTATAAAGGTTAAAAGATGTGAGATATTCTTGTTATTAAAAAACATTAAATAAAAAAATAATTTATCAAATTAAATATTATTTTTCATTTAATCGAAGTTATTTAAATGTTTCAAATGTAAATGTGGTCTGCCTATTATGTTTGTTAGGCTCTCCTATAATGGTAATGTTTATGCATTTTTGGTTGGTTTTTTTTAAGCTTACAAAAAAAGCAACTTAAATGTTAAGTTTTTAGATTCAATTGTTAAATAGCCTCTTATTTTATTCTCTAAATTAAACAGTGCTTAATCAATAATAAAGGCACTGGATCATGAATAAAATATATCGCTTAGTTTGGAATAAATATTTAGGTTTATGGACGGTTGTTTCAGAACTTGCACGTGGTACAACGAAAAAACGTAATGTTTCGGTGAATGCAACAGCGGCTCTTAACCCTCCCTTAAATACAGATTCTCTTTATACAAAATCGCATCTAACGCCAGTCATATTGGCAACGATTATCGGTTCAATTTTTTATAGCAGTCACACATTTGCTGGTTATGAAGCTGGCGGTGGTAGCACTTTTAATAACTGTACATCAAGTGCTACAGGAAGCGGAACGCGATCAACTAATAGTGTTGCGGTTGGTCCAAATGCTTGTGCTGGTAATAATGATGCGATTGCTATTGGTCGGAGTGCGACAACACAGTCCTCAGGTGGTGCAATTAATGGCCAAAGTATTGCTATTGGTGCATTTTCCCAAGCAAGTGGAGATCAATCTGTTGCACTAGGTGCTAATACTCGTGCGACAGGTAATTCTTCCGTTGCTATTGGGGGAGATGATGTCAATCGTCTTGCCTTAGATCCAGCTCTACGAGCGGAATATAACCAAGTCACTGGTGGGGCTTTAGTTCCTTATGCTTATCCACCAACTGAAGCTCGACAGGGTTCAACAGCTGTCGGGGTACAAGCTCGGGCAACAGGTAACTTTTCTTCTGCATATGGCTTAACGGCTGAAGCGACAGGTACAGCAGCATCTGCTTTTGGAGTTCAGTCGAATGCGGCAGGTTTGGGGGCGGTCGCTTTTGGTGCAGTTGCTCAGGCAACTGGTAATGGTGCGGCGGCTTTAGGAGTTAATGCAACTGCATCAGGGAATGATACAACAGCGATAGGTTCTGGAAACAGTAAGGCAGTGGCTGCAAGAGCTACAGGAACAGGTGCCACAGCTATTGGTAATCGTTCACAAGCAAGTGGGATAGGTGCTGCTGCGATCGGGCGTGGTACACAAGCAACAGGCGATAAGTCGATTGCTGTAGGAGATGCTGCTCAAGCATTAACTGGTGGAGATGTTGCTGTGGGCGATGCGGCTTATGCACGAAGCGGAGCAGGTAACATTTCGGCAATTGCCTTAGGTCGTACGTCTAAAGCAGATGGAAATAATACATTGGCGATTGGCAATGCAGCTCAAGCCACTGATAATTTTTCTGCAGCCATTGGTAATGCTGCTGAGGCGACTGCCGATAATTCAATTGCAGTGGGGAATTCAGCAAAAGCATCAGGTAATCTTTCGAGTGCTTTGGGAAATATCGCTACGGCAAGTGGTTTGGAATCATCTGCTGTTGGGAATGGTGCATTAGCATCAGGAGAATATTCTTTAGCGACAGGAAGTCAGGCTCAAGCTTTAGCCTTGGAGACAGTGGCTATTGGTCATGCTGCTATCGCACAAGGTAATGGGGATATCGCGATTGGCAGTAATGCCAAGACGACTTCAGGTAACAGCAATAATATTGCAGTAGGGAATAAAGTGACCACAGGTGCGATCGGTCAGAACGTCGCTATTGGTTCAGGAACCACGACAGCCAATGCAGCAACAGCCAATGGTGGTGCAGTTTCGATTGGTCGAGATCAGATTGCAACGGGCGATGGTGCAGTTGCGATAGGTGACCCCAATACATCCAATGGTGATGGTGCACTTGCGATAGGTAAGGACAATACTGCTGCAGGAAATACCGCAGGTACAGCCGCAGCCAAGGGTGCGGTGGCTTTGGGGAATACTAACCAAGCCATCGGTCAAGGTTCTGTGGCGATCGGGAGCACATCGACTGCAGCAGTCGCAGGTGCGATTGCTTTGGGTGATACTGCTGCTGCAAAAGGTGGCCAATCCGTTTCGATTGGATCAAATACTCAGGCTGTTCAAGCTGGCGATATTGCAGTTGGTGCAGGTGCTTATGCCGCTGGAAAAGTGGTCAATGGCATACCAGAATCTGCTGCAGCATTTGGTCTGCAATCACGTGCGGATGGTGCGACAGCATTGGCGGTGGGGAATAATGCTCAAGCCACTGCTGATTATGCAGGAGCGTTGGGGAATGCAACCGTAGCCTCTGCTTTAGAGGCAAGTGCCGTGGGTAATCGAGCTCAAGCGACGCAGGATTATTCTACTGCAGTAGGGACCAATGCAACAGCTTCAGGTCTACAGTCAACGGCACTCGGTAATCGAAGTAAAGCCACAGGCGATTTCTCAATTTCGCAAGGGAACAATACTGAGGCCAGTGGCGTATATTCCACTGCTGTGGGGAATTTCTCTAAAGCAACAGGAGAAAGTGCAATCGCTGTTGGTGACGAGGCTATCGCAAGTGCAAGTGATGCAACAGCAATTGGCACAAGGGCCACAGCATCGGGGGTAGATGCCAATGCCATCGGGATTGATAGTCGGGCGACAGGCAATACAGCAGTTGCTTTAGGTGCAGGTGCTACAGCCTCAGCGAATAATGCTTTGGCCACAGGTGTTGGGGCAAATGCTGCCGCTGCATCAGCAGTTGCACTCGGTGACAGTGCTCAAGCACAAAGCGCGAATGATATTGCGATTGGTCGTACTGCAGCGACACAAAGCGGTACAACGGGTGACAATATTGCAATAGGAAACGCGGTCACGACAGGAGAGACAGGCAAAAATGTTGCAATTGGCTCGGATGGAACCACTGCTAATTCAGAGAGTGCAGCGGGTGGTGCGGTTGCGATTGGACGAGATCAGGTGGCAAATGGTGAGGGTGCAGTTGCCATTGGTGATCCAAACCGAGCGAGTGGTAGTGGTGCGGTCGCTTTAGGTAAGGACAACACTGCCGCTGGTGATACAGCAGCAAGCACTTTGGCAAGTGGTGCAGTTGCAATTGGTAATACGAATCAAGCCATTGGTCAAGGTTCCGTGGCTTTAGGAAATACCTCTACAGCAGCGGCAGCAGGTGCAATTGCATTGGGGGATACCGCCAATGCCCAAGCAACACGTGGTGTAGCACTCGGTTCTGGTGCAAGCGCAACCAATGTGGATGATGTTGCATTAGGCGCAGGTTCGGTTACTTCCGCAGCCAATCCAACCACCAATGGAACAGTGGGCGGTGTGACTTATAATTATGCAGGCACAACGCCAAGCAGTGTGGTCAGTGTAGGAAGCGCTGGCAATGAGAGACAAATTACTAATGTTGCTGCGGGTCGAGTAAGTGAAACCAGCACCGATGCAATCAATGGTTCTCAGCTTTACTCAACTCAACAAGCCTTAGGCAATCTAGCTGATTCAACGGCCAATCATTTGGGTGGTGGCTCGGTGGTGAATCCAGATGGCTCAGTCAGTGCGCCGAATTATATTGTGAATAATAACCCGATTGACAATGTCGGTGATGCAATTGAAGCCTTGGATCAAGGTTGGAATCTGCAAAGTAATGGGACAGGTGGTGTAGCGATCAAAGCTGGTGATACGGTTGATATTGGTACTGCTGATGGTGAAGAAAATCTAACTGTGACTAAAGATGGGAATACCATTCAATATGGTCTAAATCGAAATCTGAAAGTAGACAGCGTGACCGCTGGTGATACGGTGATTAACACGAATGGCGTTACGATTAATAATGGTCCAAGCATTACCAAGTCGGGCATTGATGCTGCGGGCAATATAATTAGCAATGTCGGTGCAGGTGTCGCAGGTACAGATGCGGTCAATAAAAGCCAGTTAGATGCTGCAACAGCCGCTGGTAAAAATACCGTGAGTCAAGGTAAAAATATCACGATATCAGAATCAACCAATGCGGATGGCAGTACCGATTATAAAGTCGCAACTGCAGATAATGTCGAGTTTAACAATGTCGCAGTCGGTGACGTTAGGATTGATGGAACCACGGGCAAAATCAGTGGGGTAGCTGCGGGTGATGTGACTGCGACGTCAACCGATGCCATTAATGGTAGCCAGTTGGCGGGCACAGCCAAGAGCGTATCCGATGCCCTAGGTGGTGGTTCAGTGGTTAATCCAGATGGAACAGTGACCGCACCAAGCTATACCGTCAATGGTGTAGAAAGCAATAACGTTGGTGCTGCGATTACCGCGTTGGACAAAGGTTGGAACCTGCAAAGTAATGGTGCCAAGGCAGGTGCAGTCAAAGCGGGTGATACGGTTGATATCGGTACAGTCAATGGTGAAGAAAATCTCAGTGTGACTAAAGACGGGAATACCATCCAATACGGCTTAAATCGTAATTTGAATGTGGATAGTGTTCGCGCAGGCGATACCTTAATCAACGACAATGGTGTGACCATTAGCAATGGTCCAAGTATCACCAAGTCAGGCATCAATGCCGCAGGCAATCCAATTAGCAATGTTGGTGCAGGTGTGAATGATACCGATGCCGTGAATAAAGGCCAGTTAGACGATGCTGCAGCAGCTTCGAAAACTGAAGTCACGCAAGGCAAGAACATCACTGTTTCAAAAACCACGGGTGCAAATGGGCAAGATATCTATAACGTTGCAACAGCAGATAATGTTGAGTTTAACAATGTGACTGTTGGTGGTGCTAACGGTGTACGTATTGATGGCACGACAGGCAAGATCAGTGGGGTAGCTGCGGGTGATGTGAATCCAACTTCAACCGAAGCGATTAATGGTAGCCAATTGGCGGGCACAGCCAAAAGCGTATCCGATGCCTTAGGTGGCGGTTCAGTGGTGAATCCAGATGGCACCGTGACTGCGCCAAGTTATACCGTGAATGGTGTAGAAAGCAATAACGTTGGTGCTGCGATTACTGCACTGGACAAAGGTTGGAATCTTCAAAGTAATGGTGCCAAGGCTGGTGCAGTCAAAGCAGGCGATACGGTTGATATCGGTACAGTCAATGGTGAAGAAAATCTCACAGTGACTAAAGATGGGAATACCATCAAATATGGTTTAAACCGTAATTTGAATGTCGATAGTGTTCGCGCAGGCGATACCTTAATCAACGACAATGGTGTGACCATCACCAACGGGCCAAGCATCACCAAGTCAGGCATCAATGCAGCAGGCAATCCAATTAGCAATGTTGGTGCAGGTGTAAATGGCACAGATGCAGTCAATAAAGATCAATTGGATGATGCCGCGGCGGCAGCCAAAACCGAAGTGACCCAAGGCAAGAACATTACCGTTTCTAAAACCACGGGTGCAAATGGGCAAGATATCTATAACGTTGCAACTGCGGATAATGTTGAGTTTAACAATGTAGACGTGGGTGACGTTACGATTGATGGCACCACAGGCAAGATCAGTGGGCTCACAGATGGAGCGATTGCAGCAGGTTCAACCGAAGCGATCAATGGAGGTCAACTTCATAGTGTTGCGGATAGTGTTAGAAACTCAATTGGTGGTGAAACCATCTTAAATCCTGATGGTTCAATCACAACAGGCAATGTCGGGAATACGGGTCAAAACAATATCCATGATGCAATTGATTCGATTCGTGGAACAGCGGTTGCAGCGAAAACCACAGTTACCGAAGGTGACAATATTGTCGTGACCGAATCAACCAATACAGATGGCAGCACCAACTATGAAGTTGCCACTGCACGAGATGTTGATTTTGATTCAGTGCAAGTGGGTGATGTCAACATTGACGGAACCACGGGTAAGATCACTGGTGTTGCAGACGGCACAGTTGC
>NZ_KB849179.1:2414421-2415062 GCF_000367945.1 Acinetobacter proteolyticus | reverse complement strand
GTTGCCTCTACGGGCGATATCTTGGGTGGTGGTGTGACCAATGAAGGCGGTCGTCTCAATGGTCCGTTCACCGTAAATGACAAAGGCTATGACACCGTTGCCGATGCGATTCAAGGTGAAGCAGCAGCAGCGAAAACCGAAGTTGAAGCGGGCAAGAACATTACCGTTTCTAAAACCACGGGTGCCGATGGGCAAGATATCTATAACGTTGCAACTGCAGATAATGTTGAGTTTAATAATGTAGAGGTAGGTGACGTTACGATTGATGGAACCACGGGCAAAATCAGTGGGCTCACAGATGGGGCGATTGCAGCAGGTTCAACTGAAGCGATTAATGGGGGGCAACTTCATGGTGTTGCGGACAGTGTTCGTAACTCAATTGGGGGTGAGACGACCTTAAACCCAGATGGTTCAGTGACCACTAGCAATGTCGGTAATACGGGTGAAAACAACATCCATGATGCGATTGACTCTGTACGCGGTGCAGCGGTTGCAGCGAAAACAACCGTCACCGAAGGTGACAATATGGTGGTGACTGAGTCAACCAATCCAGATGGCAGCACCAACTATGAAGTTGCCACTGCACGAGATGTAGACTTTGATTCAGTGCAAGTGGGTGATGTCAACATTGACGGAACCAC
>NZ_KB849179.1:2408449-2409245 GCF_000367945.1 Acinetobacter proteolyticus | reverse complement strand
AATGACAAAGGCTATGACACAGTTGCCGATGCGATTCAAGGCGAAGCAGCGGCAGCGAAAACTGAAGTTGAAGCTGGCAAGAACATGACGGTTGAAAGCCGCACAGGTGCAGATGGACAAACTATCTATGAAGTCGCGACAGCGGATGATGTTGACTTTAACAATGTCACTGTGGGCGGTGCAGATAGCGTGCGTATTGATGGCGCGACAGGCAAGATCAGTGGTGTTGCAGACGGCACAGTTGCAGCAGGTTCAAAAGATGCTGTGAACGGTGGACAACTCCACGGTGTTGCGGACAGTGTTCGTAACTCAATTGGTGGTGAAACCATCTTAAATCCTGATGGTTCAATCACAACAGGCAATGTCGGTAATACCGGTGAAAACAACATCCATGATGCGATTGACTCAGTTCGTGGTCAGGCGGTTGCAGCGAAAACCACGGTCACAGAAGGCGACAATATGGTGGTGACTGAGTCGACCAACGCCGATGGCAGTACCAACTATGAAGTTGCCAC
The DNA here is from genome assembly GCF_000367945.1 of Acinetobacter proteolyticus. Lineage (GTDB taxonomy): Bacteria > Pseudomonadota > Gammaproteobacteria > Pseudomonadales > Moraxellaceae > Acinetobacter > Acinetobacter proteolyticus. The sequence continues at coordinate 2,408,730 of NZ_KB849179.1, read as the reverse complement.
AGCACGTGATGTCGACTTTGATTCAGTGCAAGTGGGTGATGTCAACATTGACGGAACCACGGGTAAGATCACTGGTGTTGCAGACGGCACAGTTGCAGCAGGTTCAAAAGATGCTGTGAATGGTGGTCAACTGAATGACAGCGTTGCCTCTACGGGCGATATCTTGGGCGGTGGTGTAAGCAATGCAGGCGGTCGTCTCAATGGACCATTCACCGTAAATGACAAAGGCTATGACACAGTTGCCGATGCGATTCAAGGCGAAGCAGCGGCAGCGAAAACTG
>NZ_KB849179.1:2069746-2407754 GCF_000367945.1 Acinetobacter proteolyticus | reverse complement strand
ACCGTGAATCCAGATGGATCGATCACGACCAGTAACATTGGTGGAACAGGTAAGAACAACATCAATGATGCGATTGGTGCAGTGGGTAAAGCAGCACAAGCTGCGAAAACTACGGTAAGCAAGGCTGATGGTGATGAGAATGTCACTGTTACAAGCCGTCAAAATGCAGATGGCAGTACGGATTATGAAGTTGGCTTATCGAAGGACGTTAAAGTCGATAGCGTGACTGCGGGTGATACGGTCATCAATGGCGATGGTTTAACTATTGCTGGTGGTCCAAGCGTGACTAAAGACGGCATTGATGCAGGTGATAACAAAGTCACGGGTGTCGCCGATGGTACGGTTGCCGCAGGCTCGAAAGAGGCGGTCAATGGTGGTCAATTATACGGTGTTGCAGACAGCGTGAAAAATGTTGTTGGAGGTAATGCCACCGTGAATCCAGATGGCTCAATTACGACCAGTAATGTGGGTGGAACGGGTGAAAACAACATTGATGATGCGATCAACTCAGTCCGAGGTGCGGCTGCTGCAGCCAAATCATCGGTGAGTAACAAAGATGGCAATATTTCAGTCATTCCAACCACCAAAAACGATGGTAGTAAGGACTATGAAGTCGGCCTAGCCAAAGATATTCGAGTGGATAGTGTGACGGCTGCCAATCAGGTCAATGTGGGTGGTGCTGAAGGAACCACGATTGCAGCAGATGGTGTGCGTATCGTAGATGGGCCAAGCATGACCAAGGGTGGCATCAATGCCGGCGACAAGAAAGTCACAGGTGTTGCTGATGGTGCGATTGCAGCAGAGTCAAAAGATGCAATTAACGGTAGCCAACTGCACAAATCTTATGAAAATGTAGGCAATGCCTTAGGTGGTGGTGCGGGCTATGACCCAAGCACTGGCTGGAAGGGGCCAAGCTATGAGGTTGCAGGTGGCACGCATAATAATGTTGGTGATGCGCTCAATGCTTTAAATAGTGCTGATCAGGCATTAGGTGATCGAATCACCAATCTTGGTGACCAAATGCAACAGGCATTCTATGACACCAATCAGCGTATTGATGATGTCAAAAAAATGGCCAATGCAAGTGTTGCAGCAGCAATGGCACTGGAAACTGCGCCGTATATTTCAGGTAAATATACCTATGCGGTTGGGGCTGCTTACCATGGTGGTGAAAATGCCGTGGGGGTTACACTTCGTAAGACAGCGGATAATGGACGTTGGTCGCTTACAACAGGTGTGGCCGCAGCGTCACAGGGTGATCCAAGCTTCCGTGTCGGTCTCAGCGGTGTATTTGACTGATTCTTTATTTAATTTGGGGAGAACCGTTCTGGTTCTCCTTGGTTTAAACAATAATAAAGTGAGAATAGAGATGAAAAAGATCCAGACTTTTATGAGCATGCTTCTGTTCGGTGTTGTATTACAGAGCCAAACACATAGTAAAACAGAAGTTACACAGGCACAGGACGTTACTTTCCCAGACGTCGACAAGAGTTATCTTAAATTGGTTAAACGTTATGAATTAAACGATGTTGCACGCTTAGATGTGGGGATGAATAAAGATCAGTTCCGCCATATTTTGGGAAATCCACATTTCAATGAAGGCTTGATGTTGGTCAAAACATGGAATTATGTTCTGGACATTCGTGTACCCAATACGCAGAACTATAAGCGTTGCCAGTTACGCATTGATTTTGATCAAAAATATAGAGCAGAGCGTTTATTGTGGAAAGGAGATGAATGTCAGAATGGAATTGTTTAAAACGAATTAATGTCATTTTATTATGAAACTGATATGACGGAGTTCTGGCTTGAATTTAAATTAAACAAACAGGAAGATCTTTACCTGTTTGTTTAATTTTCCTAAAGTGGTTATTTAAAAGATATAAAGTGTTAAAAAAATAAGACCAAGGTTTGATAAGCTCTAAAGAATTGAAATATGAGATGGAGAATATGTTTCATACTTTTTCACATTGTGAAAAAAATATAAGACTGCATATTATTGAAGTCGGCAATAAAGATCTAAAGCACGCGGTAATTTTTTTTCTTCTAGAAATTGATAAGTTTTTTTCTTTAATTAATAGTTTGTCTTTGGATCACTTCCGAATTGTTCTGATCTATCGGTGTGAAATATTAGGACAGGACTTTTCGAGTCAGGAGTTGTTAAATGGATTTAAATGCTTAACAGATCACTTAAATATAGAGAATACCCACTTTATATTTGAACCTAGTTTAGAGGATGTCTATAAATATTCTTTATATGCCAGTGATTTATTTGATTCGGTCACAATTTGCAAGAATTTTGATGAGCTTTGTATGCAAGCTTTCTTTGCATCTTGTCCCCGTAAGAGTGAAGCAACGGTAGACTTCATTGAAAAAGTGAAAATTCAAATCAGTAATACCTTATCTGAAGGAGAGCCTTACTTAATCAAAGTCGCAAAAAAAATGAGGTTAACACCACGTGTATTATCCAAAAAAATAAGAAATGAAGGTGAAGAATTTAAACGATTAGTCAAACAAAAAAGACATGAAAAAGCGTTGTTTTTATTAAAAAATGAAGATGTGAGTTTGTCTGATATCGCATATACATTGGGTTATACGGAACATAGTGCTTTTACACGCGCATTTAGAGGATGGACTGGATGTTCGCCTTGCCAGTTTAGAAAGTATTTAAAGTAATTCGATCTGAGGTATAAAGTTTTGGATATTAGGGATTTAAAAACTTTTATATATGTTGCTGATCATCAGTCTATTACTGTCGCTTCTGAAAAATTAGGCGTGAACCAGTCAACTGTGACCAAACGTATTTTTAATATGGAAGAAATTGTTAAAGGTGTTTTATTTAATCGCGGTACTCGACCATTACAATTAACCAAGCTAGGTAAAAAGGTTTATTTTAAAAGCTGTTTTATTTTAAAGCAGTTAGAGTCATTGAGAAACTTTCATAGTGAAGGCCCTGAGGGCGTTAAAAAAAATATTAAGATTGGTATTGCACAGGCATTGATTGATGACTTATTAGATGCTGTGATGAATGAAGCAAAAAAAATTTACCCACACTACGAAATTGATATTTATAGCGGATGGGGCTGTAGTCTGATTCAACAGGTCAATGACGGAGAAATCGATCTCGCTGCACTGATGATCCCATCAAATCTGAGTTTCAGGAATAATATTTCTTTTTTGGAAGTTGGAACACTGCCTTTTGTGATTGTTGCTCGAAAAGGGGACGCATATAAATATAGCAGTTTAGAGAAATGTAGTAAGAGAGGATGGGTACTGCATCCTGAAAGTTGCTGTTTTCGCGAAAGCTTAGCTAAGCTGTTGTATGAAAGAAAGTTAGGCTTTTATCTCAATAAAGAGATTTTCGGACTGGAACTCCAATTACAAAGTATATTAAAGGGTGAGGGCTTGGGTGTTTATCCAAAGTCTTTCTTGGATAAATTTATGTTAGAACATGAGGGACTAGAAATCGTTGAATTAAAAGATTTTCCACTTCATCTGCATGTCGGTGTAGTCAAATCTCAACAAATGAGTATTGAAGATAGCGACGCGTTTATCGAGATCGTAAAAAATCATTATTTTAGTGATTGAGTTTTATGGTTTTGATGCATCTAAGATCGCAAAGCCCTTATTGAAGATAAGGGCTTTTCTCATAGACTTTAGTTTCAGCTTGGACTTCCAATGCCCGTTAATCTTGAAATTTTTAAGCTTCTTTTTGATATTCATTAATCACTTCTAGCGCTGCCCGGAAGGCTTCCTGTGTTGCAGGCGCGCCACAATATGGCAGACTATGCAATAACACCTCTTGGATTTCCTCAACCGTTGCGCCATTATTCAAGGCACCACGAATATGCCCTTTAAGCTCGGTTGGACTTTTCAGCGCTGTTAAAAAAGCAATAGTCACCAGAGAGCGATATTTACGGGGTAACACACCTTCACGTTGCCATGTCGATCCCCAAGCATGTTCGTTGATCCAGTCTTGTAATGGCTGTGTAAAAGGCACTGTATTGTCTTGCGCGCGTTTTACAAAAGATTCACCCATCACTTCGGTGCGAACTTTTAATCCATTTTCATAATCTTGTTGTGACATATTTTGACTCTTATAGCAGTAACAAAAGGTGGGATAGTTTCTTAAATTGTTCTCATAGTAACTAAATAATGATTTTAGCTAAAGCAGTTGATTCTGACATTGAAATTTTTAATTAAGAGCGTACATGTTGTAGTGATGAGCTAATATTCAGCACATTTTTACTTTAGAAAATACCAATATAACTTGCTCATAATGAAAATGGATCATAAAGCGACTTCAATGCTACTGGATGTTCTAGGTTGGATGGTTTTTGATCTTGTTTTTTTTGTGTTGAAGATGACTATGAATTATATTTTTTAATTCTAATATTTTGATAAATAATTATAATTTTTATTGTATTTTACTATTCGGTAAAAAAATAAAAAAAATTTTTAAAAAAAAGGCTACAATTTTAATCCTCTATATTGATGAATTCAGCTAGAATAAAAATAAGGATCAATCTCATTTGTAACGATAAATCTGTCTGTCGTGCTTAATCTTGGAGTTTACATGGGCAAAGACGCATTAGCTCTAACTGTTTCAGAAGACTTGTTGCTGTCTCACGACACTGAAACGACACTAGAGCATGTTGTCAGTATTATGCCTCAGTTGATTCATTGGCTGATAAAGTCAGGGATTGGTTATAGCGAATTTAGTATTGCATTAAAAGCACTGTTTTATAATGAAGCAATCAAAGAATTAGATGCAATCAAGCAAAAGAAAACAGATTCTGCTATCAGCTTACTATCAGGGTTAAATCGCCGTGATGTGCGCAGTTTTTGCCAGACGCATGGTGAATATGTTCCAGTAGATCAATTCAATTTACAATTACCGATCAGCGTACCAGCACGTGTCGTCGGCATGTGGCTTAATCAGAAGCTGCCTCTGCAAATTCCATTTCAGGGCGAGGAAAATAGTTTTGAAAGTATCGTCAAACAAATTTCTTTAGAAAAACACCCGAAATCTATTTTACTGGAATTAAAGCGTCTAGGTATTGTTGCTGAACAGCAAGACCAGGTCATTTTACAAAACTCAAGCTTTACGCCAAACCCTCAAGCAGATGAAAGTAAACAATTATTCACGCAAAATATTTCCGATCATCTTTCAGCTGGGATTAGCAATTTAACCAAGAATAAAAATTTTCTAGAGCAGGCAATTTTTGCGGATGAGTTGACGCAAGAATCTGTTGATAAATTAAATCAATTGAGTATTGATTTATGGAATATGATGTCAAAAGCCATCGTCTCAGCCGCAATCGATTATTGTAAAAATGATGAACAGTCATCCGCTGCAAATAAAAGATTCCGCCTGGGAATTTATCAGTATGATGAATAACAACTGATCACATAAAAATGCACTTTATAGCTTTTTCTCTTTTTTAAGACAGCCGATTTTATTGAGCCCTCTCCATAGAACTGAATAGGAAACGCTATAACCAAATCTTTGTTCAAAAGGTTCAATTAGATCCCGAATCTGATTGAACTTTGTCGTTTTTATAAATTCCTCAAAACTTTCCATATCCTTAATCGAGAAGGGGCGTCCGTGGCGAATTGCGGGTAAAGGAATTAATGCCTGAGTTTTTTTCTCAAGCATAATCCATTTATCCAAGGTAGATCTTGCAATATCAAACTCCTTACAAACCTTGGATTTATGCTCTGTTTGACGATAAGCAGCCATCACTTTTTCACGAAGATCTAATGAATATGCTCGCATAAATTTAGCGCAAGCTCCTTTGCTATTTTTGGGGGATGTTGGATCGATGTGCTTAGAACAAGCTATCCATGTTGGCTTGCATAATAAAAAGATCACGATGCTGAGAAATTTATCATCAAAAATAAAATATGTACATATTGAACATATTTTTTTAAATCATTTTTAATGTATATCCCTTTAAAAATTATTGGTAATATTTATTTGTTTATAAAAATCATAAAATTATATTAATTTTTTCATTATTTATCAGAATTCCATCACCTATTGCACCTCGCTTAAGTCTATGTTAGTTTTTTAAATATGTGCATATTACACATATAAGTTGATTTTATTGAATTGCTTTGCTTAATTGTGAGTTTAAATAAAATCTTCATTAAAACTTATACTTATCAATAAGATATAGATTATTTAGAAGGGAACGTGTAATGAAAAAAACTTTTCAATTATCGGTAATCGCAGCTTCATTATTGGCCGCGAATGTCTACGCAGCCCAAACAAATATCGGGACAGGCAATACGGCAACAGGGGCAGATACAACGGTTGTCGGTACAAATAATGCGGCAGCGAATACAACTGTCGTTGGTACAGACAATACTGGAACGGGTAATGAAGGTTTCACTGGTGGTACAGGAAACACCGTAAATGGACATTGGTCTGCTGTCATCGGAAATGGTAACAGTACAACTGGCATTCGCTCTACGGTGCTTGGAAGTGGTAACACCACAGATAAAGATTATGCTACGGCAGTCGGTAGTGATATTACTGTAAATGGACAAGCATCGCAGGCGGTTGGAAATAAAATCACCATTGCAGATAATAATGGTACGGCAGTCGGTGGCAATATTGATGTTAAAGGGGATCAGGCGAGCGCATTTGGTGATTCTGTCACCGTTAATGGAGATGGTGCGACCGCTGTAGGTTCGACATCACAAGCGATCGGTAAAAAAGCCACTGCTTTAGGATATGGGACACAAGCGACCGCAGAAAATGCGATTGCAACAGGGAGTGGTGCAGCAGCGAGCGGTATTAATTCGATAGCGATTGGTAATGCTACAGAAGCAAGTGCCGAAGGTGCGATTGCTTTAGGAAATGGTGCAAAAGCGACAGCAATGGGTGCAGTCGCAATCGGTGCTGGTACGGTTAATAATGAAGCAAATACTGTTGCACTCGGCAATTCAGGCAGCGAACGTCGAATGACTTGGATGGCAGATGGTATTGGCGATAATGATGCAGTAAACGTGCAACAGTTAAAATCAGAGCTTGCTAAAATTAATAATGCACCTGCACAAGCAGATTTAGATGCAATTAATACGAAGATTGATACTGAAAAAGCGGATCGTATCGCAGGTGATACACTTTTAAACGGTAAAATTGCACAAGAGGCAACAGACCGTACCACGGCAGTGAATAATGAAAAAGCTGCTCGTATCGCAGGTGATGATGCTTTACAAGCGAAGATTGATAATGAAGCAACCTTACGTGCCGATGCGGATACTGCAGAGAAAAATGCTCGTATTGCAGGTGATGCAGCCGAAAAAGCAGAACGTACCGCAGCGATTAATACGGAAAGAGATGCTCGTATCTTAGCAATCAATAATGAAGCAACACTTCGTGCCAATGCAGATGCACAAGAAACAGCCGATCGTATTGCAGGGGATACTGCAGAGAAAAATGCTCGTATTGCAGCAATTACGAATGAAGCAACCTTACGTGCTGATGCGGATACTGCAGAGAGAAATGCTCGTATTGCAGGTGATGCAGCCGAAAAAGCAGAACGTACTGCAGCGATTAATACTGAAAAAACTGAACGTATTGCAGGTGATACGGCATTAGGTAATCGTATTGATGTAGAAACGGCAACCCGTGTCACAGAAGTCAAACGCCTAGATGGTCGTATAGATCAGTTAAATACCCGTTTAGATCATGTTGAAACTACAGCAAATCGTGGTATTGCCATTTCATTGGCAGCTTCACAAGCAATTCCAAGCCTTCAACCAGGTCAAGTTGCCGTGTTTGGTGGCGTTGGTTATTACGAGGGTGAAGCAGCAGGCGCATTGGGTGCTGTGACTTCATTTAGTGACCGTTTCTCAGGCAGTGGAGCATTTGGTGTTGCTGATGGTGGAAAAGTGGGTGGTCGTGCTGGCGTAGCGTATGTCATCGGAGGGAACTAAGTCGTACTTGGTGATACAGACTGGGTGAGATTTAGTCATAATATAAGGATGATGTAATGAAGAAAACTTTTCAATTATCAATAATAGCTACTGCCTTGATGGTAAGCCATGCATATGCAGCACCTGTATGGGAAGGGCCAACAGGAACAGGCTCTGGTTTGAGTAATGCAATAGGTGGGCAAACGAATTATGCCAATGTTCCTTCTACAGCCAACGGTATTATCTTGGGTCAACTCAATGATGTAGATAATACCAGTATTGGTATGGGGTATAACAGTAATGCCATGGGGCAAAATGGTTTTGCTGCGGGTACAAACAATGAAGCCACGGGTGATTCATCTATCGCCATAAGTGCTGAGGCCCATGCCAGAGGTGAAAGTAGTATTGCAGTTGGTTCATGGATCAATGCAAATGATACTCAGAGTACCGCTGTTGGTACGGGAATTAATGTAAACAAAGCAAATAGCGTTGCTGTAGGTAATAGCCAGAATGTCTATGACGAAAATGCGACTGCGGTTGGTGGGCATAGTGAAGTCCGTGGTAACCAATCGAGTTCTTTTGGTGATTGGGCATGGGCGAGTGGTGGTAATGGTGCAACTGCGGTTGGCAGCCAAACATGGGCAAATGCTGAAAATGCAACCACAATTGGTTATAACGCAGAGACAGGTGGTCAAAATGCAGTACGTATGGGGGCTGAATCTGCGGGTTCTGGCTTAAATTCTGTGGTGATTGGCAGTCATGCGACAGGCACTGCTGAGAATGTCGTACAGTTGGGATCTGGCAGTGGCGGCGCAGTTGGTGCAACAGCCGGTGTTCCAGGAACTTCGATTGCGGATGATAAAAATTCTGTAGCGATTGGTTATGGCTCTGATACACAAGGTCAAGGTGCAAGTAGTGAGAATACGGTTAGTGTTGGCGGTTTATTAGGTGGTGCGATTCGTCGTATTACCCAAGTGGCGGATGGTGTAGACAACATGGATGCAATTAACGTCTCACAGCTTAAACGTGAAATTGCTAAAATTGGTGTAGGTGCACAACTGATTGATCATGCAGATACTTTGCTGACGACTGAAAAAACTGAACGAATTGCAGGCGATAAAGATTTAGCCGATAAACTGGCGGTTGAAATTGCAGCACGTCAGCAAGCAGTTGATGATGAAGCTAAAGAGCGTGCTAATGCAGATATTGCCCTTTCAACTGCGATTGGCAATGAAGCAAAACTTCGTGCAGCAGCAGATGATGCCGAAAAAGATGCACGTATTGCAGGCGATGCAGCGACTAAAGCAGAACGTATAGAAGCCGTTAACGCTGAAAGAGATGCTCGTATCTTAGCAATCAATAATGAAGCAACGCTTCGTGCCAATGCCGATGCACAAGAAACAGCAGATCGTATTGCAGGGGATACTGCAGAGAGAGATGCTCGTATTGCAGCGATTACGAATGAAGCAACCTTACGTGCCGATGCGGATACTGCAGAGAAAAATGCTCGTATTGCGGGTGATGCAATGACCAAAGCTGAACGTATTGCAGCGGTCAATGCTGAACGAGATGCACGTATTGCAGGTGATACGGCATTAGCTCAACGTATTGATGCAGAAGCAGCAACGCGTAAAGCAGAAGTCAACCGTCTGGATGGTCGTCTCAATCAAGCAAGTCGTCGTTTGGATGATATTGAGAAGAGTGCTTATCGTGGTGTAGCGATTGCATTGGCTGCTCAACAAGCAGTACCAAACATTCGTTCTGGACAAGTCGCTGTATTTGCAGGGGTAGGTCATTTTGAAGGGGAAACTGCGGGTTCCGTTGGTCTAGTCACTTCATTCTTTGCAAGTCGTGTTTCACTGAGTGGTTCTGTTGGCTATGCGGGTGGAAATGAAGTTGGTAGTCGTATTGGTTTGAGCTATGCCTTTTAACTGATCGCTATAGATAACATGGTAGACAAATAAAAATAATAAAGTAAAGAGAAGCTAAGTTTTCTTGATTGGCAAAACTTCAACTTAGATTCTCTTGTATAGATGTTCCTCTTGGGTTGTTCTTTATCAGCATGGAGACAGCCCTTTTTTTATGAAAAATGACTTAAATAATAGTGGTTTGGAGTAATTAAAATATATTATCTATTTGGGTATCTGTTAAAATATTAAGGCGACAAGAGAACAGGTAATAGGATGTTATTTGTCAAAGATTCATAATAAATTTTAATGAGAAACGTTTATGGGACACGTAAATTTAAAACCTTCCTTAATCTTGGTTGGGGTTTTGATTTTAACAGGGTGCAAAGATGAGAATGGTAATTTTAGTGTAGGGGTGAGTTTGGGGGGGACTGGAACGGGGTCTGGAGGCCTGTCTGTTGGAACTGAAAATCCTGTACCAAAACCTCAGTCAGATGTTAAACCTGATCGTATGGAAGAAGATGGCTTGTTGTATGCGGTTGCATATCCAAACCCGATTACTCAAAACTGCGGTGGAATAGAGCGAACCATTCAGTTTGTACGTCATTATAGTCCACATATTCCCATGGTGATGGGAGATCGGATGGATCTTTTTGCAATGAATGATTCAATCCCTGTACGTTTAAAGCTCCAGGTTATAGTCAAAAATAAGACCTCGTTTCCAATTTATGAATATACCAATAGTTGTAAGGCAGCTTTTCAACTTACGGGTACAAAAACTGTTAAAACAACACAAACAGATTACTGTCTAAATGACGAAACAGTAAATGTGTATCAGCCAAATGAGTCACGAACATATTTCTACACCTTCAATTTGCCGAATATTTTACAGAATTGGACAGCAAGTTATCATGCACAATACGCTAAAAAATTCTATGCAGAGGATCAGGGTGCAAGTTATGACGAGGAAAGTATAAAAGATAGAACGCAATGTGATCCTCTCAGTACAATTTTGTTGTTGGATGAATATCCCTCAACCAGAGATGGCGCCCCACCTACTTCCAATCATGGAACTGAGAACGGCTCGGATTCAGGACAGACTGAAACTGCATCTTCCGAACCACCGATTTTTGGAGGATTTGATTTGGGAGGAGAAGATACAAATTCTCCTTTATTTGGGGGTTTTGGTTTAGGGGATGAGCTTTAAATCCATCAATCATAAAGAAGCCATCTGATGATGGTTTTTTTATTGGAGGGACTTAACAAGAGCCGAAGTTGCGGGGATTAATAGATAAAGTGTTAGGGGAAATGAAGACATATCAACAATCGATAAATCTGCTACAATTGCGCCAATTTTAAATTCTTTCGCATGCCATTCGTTCATGTCTTCGTTTACAGATACGAAATGGGTGCACTAGTGTAGATTTTTCTCATGTTTAAAGATGAATTAGCGGCACAGGTTGCCCAACGTCGCACCTTTGCGATTATTTCCCACCCCGATGCGGGTAAGACCACCATGACAGAAAAACTGTTGTTATGGGGTAAGGCGATTCAAGTTGCAGGTATGGTCAAAAGCCGTAAGTCTGACCGTTCTGCAACGTCGGACTGGATGGAAATGGAAAAAGAACGTGGTATCTCGATTACCACGTCGGTGATGCAGTTCCCTTATAAAAAGCACACCATTAACTTACTCGATACACCGGGACATGAAGACTTTTCGGAAGATACCTATCGTACCTTGACTGCAGTGGATTCTGCCTTAATGGTCATCGATGGCGCAAAAGGTGTCGAGGAACGTACCATTAAACTAATGGAAGTGTGTCGTATGCGCGACACACCAATCATTTCGTTTGTGAACAAAATGGACCGTGAAATTCGTGAGCCTCTAGAGTTGCTCGACGAAATTGAAAATGTCCTGAATATCCGTTGTGTGCCCATTACTTGGCCTTTAGGCATGGGGCGTGATTTTGCGGGTGTTTACAATCTGCTTGAAAACAAACTGTATGTTTATAAAGCAGGTTTTGGTTCAACCATTACCGATATTGAAGTGCGTGATGGTTATGATCATGCTGATATTCGTGAAAAAGTCGGTGAGTTGGCATGGTCATCATTTGAGGAATCACTTGAATTGGTGCAAATGGCCAATGAGCCATTAGACCGTGAGTTATTCTTGCAAGGTAAACAAACCCCTGTATTGTTCGGTACCGCGTTGGGTAACTTTGCGGTTGACCATGTGTTGGATACCTTTATTAATTGGGCGCCAGAGCCGAAAGCACATCCAACACAAGAACGTATTGTTGAAGCCAATGAAGAAGGTTTCACAGGCTTCGTATTTAAAATTCAAGCCAATATGGATCCGAAACACCGTGACCGTATTGCCTTTATGCGTATTTGCTCAGGTAAATATGAAAAAGGTTTGAAAATGAATCATGTACGTATCGGTAAAGATGTGCGTATCAGTGATGCATTAACCTTCCTTGCAGGTGAGCGTGAGCATCTAGAAGAAGCTTGGCCGGGTGATATCATTGGTTTGCATAACCACGGGACCATTCAGATTGGCGATACTTTTACCAGTGGTGAAGATCTGCATTTCACCGGGATTCCACACTTCGCACCTGAAATGTTCCGCCGTGTTCGCTTAAAAGATCCTTTGAAATCGAAGCAGCTACAAAAAGGTCTGAAAGAGTTATCGGAAGAAGGTGCAACTCAGGTCTTCATGCCACAGATCAGTAACGACCTGATTGTGGGTGCAGTTGGTGTGTTACAGTTTGATGTGGTGGCTTACCGCTTAAAAGAAGAATATAAGGTCGATTGTCTTTATGAACCAGTCAGTGTACATACCGTGCGCTGGGTACATTGTGATGATGACAAAATTCTGAATGAATTTAAGAAAAAAGCACATGACCAGCTTTCAGTGGATGGCGGTGGTCATCTGACTTATCTGGCACCAAGTCGTGTAAACTTGCAGTTAATGCAAGAACGCTGGCCAGACATTCAGTTCCGTAACACACGAGAACACTAGAATCTCCCTAAGTCTCTCTTTATGTAAGAGAGACTTTTTCACGAGTTCTATAACTATTTAGATTCGTGATGCTCCTCCCTTTTATAAAGTGAGGTTGGGAGGGATTAAAATAAAGGATGATGCGATGAACACTTTAAAACCACTTTTAGCTATCAGTATGATGATTGGCATGATGGCTTTAACCGCATGTGATCATCCGAATAAAAATGAAAGCACTGCAGAGCAGACCAAAGAACAGGCGGCTTCATCGGTCGAAAAAGCTGATGTTCTTCCTTACTTAAATATGAAAGAAGCCAAGGCCGATTATGCCTTGCCATTCTGTGAAAAAAAGAATTGTATTGATGTCGATATTCAGACCGTCAAAACCCAAGATGAATGGCTGAATGCGTGGATTGCCAAGAATCAGGCCAATGTGATTCAGCAACAAATTGAACAGAATAAGAATCTGACCTTACAGCAAGCCATTAATGCCTATGTGAAAAAGTCAGATGAATGGCAGGATAAATATTCCAAGAATAAAGCCTATGCGCTGCATCTCAGCACGCGTATTGCCTCACAGCGTAATCAATATGTGTTGTTGCAGATCGGGGTGGATACGCAACAAGAAGATATTGCGGTGAAAGATCGCTTCTACTTTTTTGTGGCAGATCGTAAGTTGCAAAAAAGTGTTAGCATTTTGGATGTGATTCAGAAAAATCAGCAAAATGCTTTAAACCAGATTATTCAAAGCCACTATCAAACATGGGTAGACAAGCAATCGGCAGAAGTCAAAAAGCAAGTGCCGAAAAAACTGTATTGGGGACAGGCTGATTGGTTCTTTGATGGAGAAGGCATTGGAGTACATTATCGTGCTAATGAAATCAGTAAAGATGCGCCACAACTAGATATTTATTTGACCACTGAACAAAGCAAGCAGATGCTACAAGCTGAAATTTACCAACAAATGTTCTAATAGAGTCAGAAATTGTTATTCTAAGTTTCGTATAGAAATTGCATGTGCCTGTAGCGGTTTTGCTTTAACTTCGATAGCATTTAAAAATCTTGTGTAATAACAATACTGATAGGTTTTAAATGAAAACAATTTCTAAATTTAGCGTCCTCGCATGTGCAATTCTGCTTGCCGCTTGCCAGCCGAAATCAGAGCCTAAAGAATCACAGGATAAACCGACCGATCCACCAGCGGTACAGCAAACTGCTGAGCCGATTTTGCGTGGTGAAACGGTGAAGCTACAGGTGACTTTACCTGAATGTAAAGGTAATGCCTGTCCAGATTTTACCGTTGAACGATTACAAAGTAATTTCCCATTTATTGACCAGTTACTGGATCAGCAAATTCTTGAGCAATTGGGCAAAATTTTAGATGTGGTTGATGCAGATGCTTCTGCTGCCTCGACACCTAAGACTGCCGAGAATAAATCGAGTTTGGATACTCAGGCACAAGCCTATGCCAACGCCTTTGTAAAAATTGACGAAGAGTTAAAAGCACTCAGTAGTAGTCATCAGATCAGCTTGATGATTAAGCCTAAAATTTTGCAACCTAAAGGAACATTGGCAACCGTGGTATTGAATAGCAGCAGTTATTTGGGGGGAGCGCATGGTTCAACCTCTCAACGTTACTATAACTTTGATTTAGCGAACCAAAAACAGATTCAGTTGCATGACCTATTATTGCCGAAGCAAAAAGCCACTTTAGATAAGTTGGCGCATGAAGCATTTAAAACATGGATTGTCGATTCAAAACTTGCAACTGATCCGAAAGAATATGAACAGGCTTGGCCTTTCCAAGTCACCGATAATTTCCTCTTGGGTGAGCAGGGTTTAATCCTGCAATATGGCGAATACGAGATTGGTCCATATGTGGTCGGGCTACCGCGTTTAGTGATTCCATTTAATGAGTTGCAGGGTGTATTAAAACCTGAATATTTACCAAAAATAGATACAGCGGCAGCGTCTACACCTGCTGCAAGTACGCCTAGTCAAAGTTAATGCAACTGTTTGATACCCATACCCATTTTGATGTTGCCGACTTTGATCATGATCGGCAACATCTGGCTGAACAAGCAAAACAGGTCGGGGTCGAGGCGTTGGTGTTAATCGGTTTTGTTGAGTCACGATTTGATGAACTGATCCACATCTATCAACAATTACACGCTTGGGACAAGGTGCCAATTTCTTATCTGGCACCTGGCTTGCATCCTTTTTATATCGAACAACATCAGCCAGAACATTTACAGCGGCTTGAGCAAGTCTTACAGCAGCAGGATTGTGTGGCAGTAGGTGAAATTGGTTTAGATACTTTTTTAAAACAACATAAACAACCCGAACTGTTTGCCAAGCAACAGCATTATTTTATTGAGCAATTGACATTGGCAACGCAGTATCAAAAACCAGTGTTATTACATATCCGTAAAGCACATGCAGAAAGTATTGCCATTTTAAAAGCACAAAAATTCAAATTAGGCGGAATTGCTCATGCGTTTAGCGGTGGGGTAGAAGAAGCCAAAGCCTTGGTTAAACTGGGCTTCAAAATCGGGGTGACAGGACAAATCACCAATCCAAATGCCAAAAAACTGCATCAAGTGGTGCAGGTGATTGGCAGCGAAAACTTGGTGATCGAAACCGATTGTCCAGATATGACACCGTTGTGTTGCCAAACTTCGACCGAGCACCGCACTCGTAATACCCCAGTCAACCTACCTTATGTTCTGGAAAGTTTGGCTCTGACCCTTGACCAGCCTGAGTTACAGCTGGCTGCACAATTATGGCAAAACTCATTGGCTGCATTGCGGCTCAAATTTTAAGAGAATAAGCAAATAATCTCGTTAAAAATAAGATACTAAAAGGGAACACATGCTTTTCTAAACAGAGGTACATTAAAAGAACAATTTGATAATAAACAAACCAGCCAATACTGGGAGGGCGACCTTATGGCCAGATATAGCAAAATCAATAGTTTCAATGCATTACAAACACTCAGCGTCGGTTCGAGATCCTATCAAATTTTTAGCTTGACGCGAGCAGCTCAAACCCTCGGTAATATTGAACGATTACCGAAGTCTTTAAAGGTTTTGCTAGAAAATTTACTCCGTTTTGAAGATCAAAAAAGTGTAAAAGTGGAGCATATTCAAGCGCTGGTCGATTGGCAAAAAAGCAAACGTTCAGATCAAGAAATTCAATATAGACCCGCACGGGTATTAATGCAGGATTTCACCGGTGTCCCTGCAGTGGTGGATCTGGCGGCGATGCGTGCTGCGATGGCACAGGCAGGCGGTGATCCTAATCTGATTAATCCTTTGTCACCCGTCGATTTAGTCATTGACCATTCGGTGATGGTGGATCATTTTGCTGATGAAAATGCCTTTGCCGAGAACGTTGAAATAGAAATGCAGCGTAATGGTGAGCGTTATCAATTCCTACGTTGGGGCCAATCTGCGTTTAATAATTTTAGTGTGGTGCCACCTGGTACCGGGATTTGTCACCAAGTCAACTTAGAATATTTAGCGCAAGCCGTTTGGTTAGGCGATGATGAAGGTCAGGTGTTTGCCTTTCCAGATACCTTGGTGGGAACAGACTCACATACCACCATGATCAATGGACTGGGAGTTTTAGGTTGGGGTGTGGGGGGGATTGAAGCCGAAGCAGCCATGCTCGGCCAGCCCGTATCGATGCTGATTCCAGAAGTCATCGGTTTTAAACTCACAGGCAAATTGAATGAAGGCATTACTGCAACTGATTTGGTGCTTACCATTACCCAAATGCTGCGTCAAAAAGGCGTGGTGGGTAAATTCGTTGAATTTTATGGCGATGGTTTGGCTGATTTACCATTGGCTGATCGCGCGACCATTGCCAATATGGCACCTGAATATGGGGCAACCTGTGGTTTCTTCCCGATTGATGATGTGACATTGGGATATTTAGCCCTGACGGGACGCAAACAAGAACGTATAGATTTAGTAGAAGCTTATAGTAAGGAGCAAGGGCTATGGCGTCATACAGGGGATGAACCTGTATTTACCGATACCTTGAGTCTGGATATGAGTACCGTACAAGCCAGTCTGGCGGGGCCAAAGCGCCCACAAGATCGGGTTTTGTTGGGCGATGTTCCGAAAACGTTTAATGCGTTGATGGAACTGAATCTCAAACCAGCCAAAGAAGCCAAAGAACGTTTGGAGAATGAAGGTGGTGGAGGTACTGCTGTTGAAGCCAAGAAAGCGAATTTAGCGCATGAAGAACCCTCTTGCATCATTGAAGGTAAATCTTATCCATTGAATCATGGTGATGTGGTGATTTCCGCAATTACCTCTTGTACCAATACCTCGAATCCAAGTGTCATGCTGGCAGCAGGTTTGCTGGCGAAAAAAGCCATTGAAAAAGGCCTGCAACGCAAACCATGGGTGAAAAGTTCATTGGCACCAGGTTCTAAAGTGGTGACTGATTATCTGGATGCGGCAGGTTTAACGCCGTACTTGGATGAGTTGGGCTATAACTTGGTGGGTTATGGTTGTACTACCTGTATTGGTAACTCAGGGCCTTTACCTGAACCGATTGAAGAAGCAATCCAATGCCATGATCTGAATGTGGCTTCGGTGCTTTCAGGTAACCGTAACTTTGAGGGGCGTGTTCATCCTTTAGTGAAAACCAACTGGTTGGCTTCACCGCCACTGGTGGTGGCTTATGGTCTAGCGGGGAATATCCGTACCGATTTAACCACCCAGCCGATTGGGCAAGACCAAAATGGAAAAGATGTCTATTTGAAAGATATTTGGCCGAGTCAGATTGAAATTGATCAGGTCTTGCAAAAAGTGAATACCGACATGTTCCATAAAGAATATGCAGCAGTATTTGATGGTGATGCAACTTGGCAGGCGATTCAGATTCCACAAAGCCAAACCTATGCTTGGCAAGATAACTCGACTTACATTCGCCATCCGCCATTTTTTGAAGAAATTAATCAACCACCCAAAGCCATTAGTAATATTGAACAGGCACGGATCTTGGCAGTATTGGGAGACTCGGTTACAACAGATCATATTTCTCCAGCAGGAAATATCAAGAAAGACAGCCCCGCAGGACGCTATTTACAGCAGCAGGGGGTTGAGCCAAAAGACTTCAACTCCTACGGTTCTCGACGCGGTAACCATGAAGTGATGATGCGCGGGACTTTTGCCAATATCCGAATCAAGAATGAAATGCTGGGTGGTGAAGAAGGTGGCAATACTATCTTTATTCCAACGGGTGAAAAGCAGGCCATCTATGATGCATCCATGCTGTACCAGCAACAGCAAACTCCATTGGTGATTATTGCAGGTAAGGAGTATGGAACGGGTTCGTCACGAGACTGGGCTGCAAAAGGGACCAATCTCTTAGGCGTTAAAGCGGTCATTGCTGAAAGTTTCGAACGGATTCATCGTTCGAATCTGGTCGGGATGGGCGTATTACCTTTGCAGTTTGTAGATGGGCAAACCCGTCAATCCTTGAACCTCACTGGTCGTGAAGTACTGTCGATTCATGGATTATCTGATGATATCCAACCGCATCAAACTTTAGATATTCAGGTACAGCGAGAAGATGGCAGTCAAGAGCAGTTTAAAGTGTTATGCCGCATTGATACCTTGAATGAGGTGGAATACTTTAAAGCAGGTGGTATCTTGCATTATGTATTACGCAATCTGATTGCCGCATAACGGAACACCCATTTAAATCAAAGATGAAAGCTGGTCTTTCATCTTTTTTATTTGAATTTCAAGCATTCAGCGTTAAGGTAGTCAGGCCCGATTAAATTGGATAAAGGCTTTGAATCAGTTACCTCGCTATGTTTATTATCTTTTGGTTGCACAGGCCTTTAACCTCATTGCCGCAGTGTTGTCGGTGACGGTATCTGCAATCGTTGGCTTGAAATTAGCGCCTACTCAGGCACTGGCTACAGTCCCTTATGGTTTACAGTTTTTAGCGATGTTACTGACCACCTTTATTTTTTCATTTTTGATGAAAAAGCTCGGGCGGCATTTGGTATTTCAATTTGGTTGTGTCTGTCTTTTCTTTGCTGGTGTTCTCGGTTATTTAGCCCTACAGCAGCAACAATTTTACTTATTGTGCCTGAGCCATTTTTCACTGGGTTTATTTATTTCTACCGCTAATTTTTATCGCTTTGCTGCCTCTGATCGGCTGGCAACAGATTTAATTTCGAAAGCTACCGCGATGGTGATTTCGGGTGGTGTGATCGCTGCGGTGATTGCACCGATGTTGGCAATTCAATTTCAACAGGTAGCAGGTTTCCCCGATTTCACTGCGATCTATTTCATCTTTAGTGTCTTGGCCTTGTTGCTCTCTCCGATCTTGTATCTATGGAACAAAAAATTCCAACGCCAGCAGATACAGCAAGTGCTGATTGAACCAATTCAGCGTGCCAAATTGCCGAGCACTTTGATTATCGCTGCGGTGATCAGCGGTGCATTTGCCTACTATATTATGAATGTCATGATGATTATGTCCTCCTTGCATCTCAAGGAACATCACTCATTTCATTATGCTTCGATCTCGATTCAGCTACATGTATTGGCGATGTTTATTCCATCCTTCTTTGTCTCTAAACTGATTCAAAAATGGGGCACATACACCACGATTTATCTGGGCTTTGCTTTGCTGATGCTATCGTCCCTGATCCCAATGTTTGGCCAAGTTGGAATCTATATTAATGCTGCCTTGATCGTTCTGGGCGTGGGCTGGAATTTTGCTTATTCAGGCGCATCAACGTTACTAGCTGGTCTTAACGAGCAGCAAAAACATCGTGTCCAAGGCATTAATGAAACAGGAATTGCCTTATTTGCGACCTTAGGGGCATTTTTACCTGCACCGATTTTGAGTAGCCTTGGATGGATCAATGCAAACTTGTTGGCTTTATGCATGAGCCTAATCGTTTTTATCTTGTTGGTGATTTTAATCCGCCGAGATCAGCCATCAAGTAAAGTTTCACTGGGCTAACCTAAAACCAGTTAAACACGTTAAAATAGTGCTTTGAATGAAAAGATAGACCTCGACTGTGATGACCGATGTTCCTGTAAATGATGAATATGAGCGCCGTTTTGCTGGTGTTGCCAAAATTTATGGAGAAAATGCCTTTTCGCATTATGAACATAGTCATGTCATGGTGATTGGGATTGGTGGGGTTGGGAGTTGGGCGGTTGAAGCACTGGCACGTACCGGGATTGGTGAGCTGACCTTAGTCGATATGGATGTGGTGGCTGCATCGAATATTAACCGTCAATTGCCTGCGATGAGTTCGACACTCGGTCAAGAAAAAATCGAAGTGATGGCGGAACGTTGTCGCCAGATCAATCCACGCATGAAAGTGAATGTGATTGATGACTATCTGACGCCTGATAATGTCAAAGAAATTTTAAATCCAGTACCAAGCATTGTTCTGGATTGTATCGATGATGTCA
This sequence comes from Acinetobacter proteolyticus, assembly GCF_000367945.1. GTDB lineage: Bacteria > Pseudomonadota > Gammaproteobacteria > Pseudomonadales > Moraxellaceae > Acinetobacter > Acinetobacter proteolyticus. The sequence goes on along the minus strand of NZ_KB849179.1, from coordinate 2,387,454 downwards.
AAGCTAAACTTGCCTTGATGTTGCATTGTCGTTTTAACAAAATCCCGCTGATTGTTTCAGGTGGTGCGGGTGGCAAACTTGACCCACTGAAAATTCGTGTCGCAGATTTGTCCAAGACCGAACAAGATCCCATGTTGGCAAAGTTACGTACCCAACTGCGTTCTATGGGGATTTGCAAAAAGCCAAAAGAGAAATTTGGCATCACTTGCGTGTATTCGATTGATAACCCATTTTCCAGTGCGGATGTTTGTCCAAGTGCGGGTCTGCGCTGCGGAGGATATGGTTCGGCGGTGGTGGTGACTTCTAGTTTTGCCATGGTCGCCGTTGCAGAAGTCCTAAAAAAGCTGGATAAAAAATCAGGGCTGAAATAATTGCCCCAATAAATTAAGCCTGTGGATATTGCGGCGCTAAGCGGTAATAGGTATACGTCACATTTGGGTCTTTATATACGTCATAACTGCTTTGCTTAAAATCAGAAACCCATTGTGAACCTGTAAAGCCAGCAATGTGCCCATAGCGATGCTTTTTAGTGCGGTGGATAATGTAAATATCACCAGGCTGTGGGTTGTTAAATTCAGGTGTAATTTGCTGATAACCAATCTGTTGTAGAGTACGACCCCAGTCTGACGCAGCCACTGGATGCTGAACAATATTCGCACCTGCTGACTGTAGGGCGATTCTGACAAATTTAGCGCATTGTGATGAACTACGATAAGACGCTCTTTTTGCCAATTTCTGAGAGAATTTATCAACATCAATTGCTGGTACTGATGCAGGCTTCGGCATTTCTCGATAAGGAATAACCACCTGTTGCGAGGGTGGGTGAATCATACTGTGATCGACTGAAGGTACATCATAAATCATTGTGCATCTCTACCGCATTTTCAAAACAACTGAACGTGTGCCAGAATTTATTACGGCGCCCATAGTAAGCGATAAATCTTAAAAAAACTAAAATGTAACGTAATAATATAACATTTGAGCGGATATAAAGATCACTTAGCGAAATTGCTATTTAAGAATCTTTTTCATTATCAGTAAGTTGTTGGTTGATTAGTTTAGATAAAATGATTTGTAAGATTATATTTCATTTTTGGTTAAAAAATAGGCATATTGGTGTGGGTATTTGATTTGCTTTGATGCTTGGTTTTTTATGTAAACTAATGTTTTACATCATGATATGTGGTAAATTGTTTGAAGTGATTTGTCCTGCGCAATCTTCTAATCTTCATCAACATAGGGCAATGAATTCAGTGATATATCAAAGATTTTGTTTTGAATAGCTGAGTGTTTAAAATATTCAGTTCAATATTGCGATGCTTAATGGTGAATACTTCAGTATAAATCTTCTTATTTTGAATAAAATCAGAGCCATTTCCTAAGACTGCTTTTTGCATAAAATCTAAAAATATTCCTTTGGCTGACATCCGTATTGCCGCACTTGCTATGACATCATCCCTGAACGTATAGTGATGCGCTGTGTTGTGTTGAAGCTGCGCTGAATGTTAAATATTGAGTTTGAGGGAAATCGTATATGAAAAGGACATTACTGACTTCCTTTGTTTTTGCCAGTATCAGTTTGGGATGTTCACAGTCGAATGAGGCAAAAAATCAAAGCAATACGCAAGCACAAACGCCAGATGTACACTCAAATAAGCAATATTTCGTCAATCATCCTGAGCTTAAGGCATGGGTCGGGCATTATTCTGGTGTGGTTCCATGTGCGACTTGCGTAACCAGTTGTGATGGCTGTTTGGGTACAGGAATTGATCTTAAAATCAAGGTAGATCAAACCTTTGTCTTGGAACAACGCAATAATAATGATAATAGCCCAGCTAAAATTTATGCAGGACAATTTAAGTTTCTGGATAATGATCAATTAAAGATTCAGCTACAAGGTGTTCCCACCCGCAATATGATTATGTTAGGTGATGAACTGACTGAAATCATTGATACAAAAACACAGCTGCCTTTTGATTCTTATGAAGAGTTTCAGTTAGCTAAAAAAGCTTAACTTTGGTTGTTTTTATATTGAAAGGGTGTCTGCATATCGACACTGCACATATTTACATTTTGTAGATCGAAAGAACCTGCCCTCAAGGGACATCAATTTTGGTTGCTTCTGGAAGATGCAATTGCGAAATTACACTTGAGCATAACCATGAGTTTTAGTGATTAAGCTCAAGGGATTGATGAGACCTTTGAATTGATCGCACAGCGATGGTGGAACATAGGGGATTACGCTATGTTCCTATGCAGAAAAGTGATGTTTAGCAGATCAGATTAGTTCTGATGTTCTTTTATATAATCTTCGGTACGTTGCATTGCAGCCTGAATATTTTGAATAGCATTCTCAATATCGGCGATGGTTTTGGCATTCCCACCACTCAGTGCCTGACGCCATTTACGGGCACCTGGTAGGTTTTGAAATAAGCCCAAAATATGACGGGTAATGATTGAAAGCGGTGCACCTTCGGCCACACGTTGATGAATATAAGGCATCATTTGCTGCATGATCTCAAAACGATCAGGTGCTTCCAAATTCCAGAGTTGGCCCATCTCTGCCAATAGATACGGATTGTGATAAGCCTCACGACCAATCATGACCCCATCAACATGCTGTAAATGTTGCTGTGTTTCTTCAAAGGTTTTAATACCGCCATTAATCTCAATGGTGAGGTGCGGGCGTTCTTGTTTAAGGCGATAAACATCGTCATAACGTAAGGGTGGGACTTCACGGTTCTCTTTGGGAGATAAGCCCTGCAAGATGGCAATACGCGCATGCACGATAAAATGGGTACAGCCTGTTGCCGCCACAGTATCAACAAAATGCAACATCTCTTCATAAGACTGCATGTCATCAATCCCGATACGATGTTTCACCGTCACCGGAATTGAAACAGCTTTTTGCATACTGTGAATACATTCGGCAACGAGGTTGGGCTCAGCCATTAGGCATGCACCAATTTTATTATTTTGTACACGATCACTTGGGCAGCCTACGTTTAAATTGACTTCGTTATAACCCCAGTCTTCAGCCATTTTGGTACAGGTGGCCAACTCTTGTGGATTAGAACCACCGAGTTGCAGCACAATGGGCTGTTCTTGTTGATTGAAGTCGAGATGACGATTGGCACCGCCATAAATAATTGCACCCGTGGTCACCATTTCGGTATAGAGCACCACATTCGGATTAAAAAGACGTGCAAAGAAACGATAGTCTTTTGTTGTCCAATCCATCATCGGTGCCACACTGATTCTTGGATTACTAATGGTTTCAAGGTTTTTGTTAATAGTCATTTAAAATCATACCCTTAAATATAGTATTTGAATCTGCGCGAACGCATGGTAACACCAGTGAATGTAGGTTTTGCTGTTTGCATTTACACCAAATTTTACACCATAATGGAAAAAATAGTTCATGGTGTAAATTATGGGGTCTGTTACAGCTAGAAAAGGTGCAGAGGGTAGTGTGACTTACCGTGCTGCTATCCGTATCAATCGAAAGGGATATCCTACCTATTCTGAGAGCAAAACGTTCCATTCGAAGAAAATGGCCGAAAACTGGCTTAAGAAAAGAGAAGTTGAGATTCAAGAAAATCCAGATATTTTGTTAGGTAAAGAACAGCTTATAGACCTAACCTTGGCAGATGCCATTGATAAATATTTGGAAGAAGTTGGGAGCGAGTACGGAAGGACGAAACGCTATTCTCTACTCTTAATTAAGAAATTTCCGATAGCGCGCAATATTATCACAAAAATAAAATCAGTACATTTGGCTGATCATGTCGCATTAAGAAAAGCTGGGATTCCTCACTTGGATTTAGATCCAATTGCAACAAGTACACAGCAACATGAGCTGCTTCATATTCGTGGTGTCTTAGCTCATGCCGCTGTGATGTGGGACATGGATATTGATTTAAATAGTTTTGATAAAGCCACCGCGCAGCTAAGAAAAACCCGCCAAATCTCTTCTAGTAAGAAGAGGGATAGGTTGCCAACCAATGCGGAATTAATAGCTTTAACAAGGTATTTTGTCGAGCGCTGGAAAATTAATAGGTATGGGACGAAGTACCCGATGCATTTAGTTATCTGGTTTGCCATCTTTTCTTGTAGACGTGAAGCAGAATTAACCCGTTTAAGTTTAGATGATTATGATCAGCATCATTCATCTTGGAAAGTTCATGATTTGAAAAATCCTAATGGCTCAAAAGGAAACCACAAGACATTTGATGTCTTAGAACCCTGCAGAACGATGATTGACCGTTTAATGGATCATGAGGTTCGTAGCAGAATGCTTCAATTAGGTCACAATGAAAATTTACTTTTACCTCTGAATGCCAAGAGTTTGGGTAAAGAGTTTAGAGAGGCTTGCAAAATGCTAGGGATTGAAGATCTGCGCTTTCATGATTTAAGACATGAAGGATGTACTAGACTTGCAGAACAAAGCTTTACGATTCCTGAAATTCAAAAAGTAAGTTTGCATGATTCTTGGAGTAGTTTGCAGCGTTATGTTTCCGTAAAGGCAAGAAGAAATGTAATGCAGTTGGAAGAGGTGCTACGCCTCATTGATGAAACGTAGCAAAGTCTTTTGAGGCTTCTGAATATTGTTTATCTAAAACATCAGCAAGATCTTTGACGTGCACGAGAAAAGGTGCACGCTTGCTTTTATCTATTTTGAACACTGAGAAAGGAAATTCACAGTTATTTGCTTTTCTCAAGGCTTCTGCCTTACTCAAATGTGGATAGTAGTCTGAGACAACTGTCATTAGATCAACTGTCATAGAGCGATATTTCATGAATAAGTAGTCAACTGTTTCTAACTTAATTACAGCTCCCATATTTACTATTCCTTCAGCTTTGATTGGTAGAAGTTGCCTGTGTAACTCTTCCAGTCAAAACATATGCCATTTGCTTTATAGCTGTAAAACTCCAAGTGAGTGTGCAGCAAATCGAGTTTCTTCTTCCATTCTTTCAAAGCTAAGCCATTACCCATATAACAGTTTAGTGATGTGATACTTGGCTCGGGATAAAAGCTAGAATTTAAAAGTTCAACTTTGGCCATATCGACCCAAAGTGTTTTTAAATAAGTTTGATAGTCTTCTTCAGTTTTAACCAAATAAACCAAAATTTGTCCAGTTATCTTTCCGTGAATGCTTTTTATTACACGCCACTGTATATCACACAGCTTTTGATGGAAGACAGGCGCTGCATGGATATTTCTTAGGTATGCTTTTAGAGCCTTAATAGCATTTTTTTCATTAGAACTTACAGGCTCCGTGCTGAGTAAAGTGGGGTAGGTCCAAAGCGGTAACTCAAGCTGATAGCAGGCCAGTTCTTGATTCTTGTTCAATAATTGGCTGAAATACTTTTTCTGTTGGTTGGTTTGTTCTCTGATTGGGGTAACTCTTTTAACTAGTCTTAGAGCACATTTGTTGTACGTAAGGGCAAATTTAATGCGAGTAACAGTGTTCAGAAAATATTCAGGACCTAAAAATATGTAATTTCCACAGAGAAATTGTTCATGCACAGGATTGGATACTTCTTCAAAAATTACTTGAATATAATGATTGAATTCCAATGACTGATCGATACTTAAGCGTAGCTGAGCGATAGAAGGTAGTAAATTGAAAAATGCTATACATTCTGGGCTTAGTTTCGTCTGTTTCTTATCCGTAAATGTCTTAAAAGAATCTTGTTCCATGCGGATGAGAGCTTTCTGCACTGAGGTTAAAACTTCAACTTCAGTCTGATCAACTGAGTGATAAAAAGGGCTTAGTTTCAACTGTGGTATGTTGGACCAATTATTAGGTAAAAGAGTAATAGCTTGATTCATTGTGTATTCCTAGAGTATTCGTGAAGTTTAAATTTTGACTGGACGTCCAAGTTTTTTACGGGTACTACGTGTACGGCCTGTATCAAAAGTTTTTTTGTTCAAAATACTTTTATGCACAATAAACTGATCTTTTTTACAGAAATACCTCACAACTACATTCAATAAACGATCATATTTAGTATGGTCATTCCGTTCTAACCGACCAACTACAATGTCTTTGTAGTGCTTCAAATGCTTTGTAGAGTGGCAATTGAAGTAACAGTTCTTACCTCCAATCGTTTTATCCCACATTTCACCGATCATTTGAGCAAGCTTGATGTCATGACTGTGCTTTCTGCCACATAAAAATATGATCAAATGATAGTGGAATGATTTTGCAAAACCATATTCAAGCTTCCAGATATAACCATTGAGTTTCAATAATCTACTTCTTCTCATTTTCTGTGTGAAGCGATCAAAGCAAGACTTCAACTCAGGAACATCTATATTCTTGAGTTCCGGTGAAAGACATAAATCCAAGCGGATAACGACTAAACGTCCGTTATCCTGCCTTAATTCAGAAAGGTATTTTTTAGCACTTTCAAAGTGATTGGCGGCACGCCTAACCCGTATACGAATAGCTTCTTTGAAAACAGGGCCATTAATATTTTTATATACGTCAAAATTTATTTGATTAAGGATGTCGGCAACAGTAACTTGTTTGAAACATCCGTTCTCGTCTTGGAGTGCAATCTTTGCAGATGGTGCATTCCATAGATTGATTAGATCAAATTGGTATGGCCAGAACTTGTTTACAGCTTCCATAACACAATTGTAATGTTCGCTTTTGTAGTCACCTTCACTGATATCTTCAGACATGAAAATTTGCTTATAGTGACTAAGGAGTATTGAATCCGTAACAAAGAATCGTTGTGATGATAAAGAAGATTCGTGTTTGGTATACAAAAAACACTCATCATGACTGCTAACTCTTTGTGTGATCCAATAACAGAAAAAATGTAGAAGCATATGCTTATCCTCAGGTAGCACTAGAGGAGAGCGCTTTTCTTGGTCATGTGTGAACAAGCTATCCGCTAAGGTTAAGGTGTGATGCTTGTCCAAGACATTTGAGGCATTACCATGATTAGCCTCAAAAATGTCTAGATCATCGTCTAAAGACACAATATTGGGTCTTTTCCATGGAGTAATTGGTTTTCTTACTCGAGGATGAGTTGGATGGGCTAATACTCCCATGTATGGTCTCCTTGTATATCTAATATTATTCAGATATAACTCATAGTTAATTGGTGGTTGTAGTTGTAAAATATTGATTAATATTGTTAATTGTATAAGTACCACACAGAGAGACACCCCATTTCAGAACACTTTTAGTAGCGGCGTATGTGTATATACGGGTAAAATTTGCTAGATGGTGTTCAAAAATCATTGAAATGATATTGCCGAAATTTTGGCTTATGGCTAGCGACCAATGTGATAATTTTTTAAGTTGGAGCATCGTACTGTCCTCAAAACTAGAAGTGGGTTGGTTGGTATGAGTTAGTTTGTTGTTTTGATGGTAAAAAATGTATCCATCCAGATTTTTATGTTTTAGTTATTGATTTATATGGGGTTAAAATTGGCTACTGAAAAAACATATACTCATGCAGTTTTTTCTATTGCTGATCCAGTTGTGAAAAGCCATATTGAGCAAGCAATTTATGCCTGTAAATTTAGGATCAGATTTCCTGCTTTTTATTACTTTTTAGTTAATGCAAGAACTGTAATTAAGAATCAGTTGTTTATGGCGGTGGCAGAGAAATATGAGCTTTATAAACCTGAGATTACTGATGAAAATCTTGAACTCGATGTTGAAGCTATTTTGGAAGAAAGAAGGCTCTTGGACAATGCTATTGGTTTCATCCAAACGGGTAATCTCTTATTACCTGATATTTTTCTTGTTTCAAACGAGATCATGACTATAGAAGAAATACGACAGTTATTTTATGAAGTTTCTATGGGCTTCTGGAATGCTGTAGAAATGATTCTTTACCCTGATTCAGGAAGTTTGGGGCGACAAAAGATTTTATCTTATCTGAATGAAAATGGCTTTTATCTTCCGAATCTATTTCCACAGCTTAATATTGAAGATCTTTTTTTGAACTTTTTACCAATCCATTTGTCTTACAGTAAGTTCAATAGTAGTAAGGATCCACACAATCTTACTGGGCTGCCTAGTACTCAAGAATGTAATGAAATTCTACGGCCTTTATTCTCTCACGCGTCGCCATTGTACTTTGATTCTTCATCATATTTGGATTACGAAACTGGAGTAAATCAAAAACTAACATCGACCCACTTTGTACTTCAAATGAGCTTGAATGAAAACCCTGATAATTTGCCTTATATACTGAGAGATTTCTTAATTGGTTATCAGTCAAGACGTTTTGACTTTATGAGAGGTGGAACTAACAATGAATATGATGTTGCTGATATTGATGAAATAAATAATCTAACTGCGGTAGCGAATGAGGTTTTATCCATTTTAGATAAATTTTCAAATCAGCGAATTGGAAATCGTAAAGAAATCTATTCTCTCGGCTACGATGCAGTTCTAAATGCTATCCTTGCTCTCTGTTTTATTAACTATCATTTTGACCTGATTTTTGAAGATCATGACTTAACTGTTATTGATCTTCAAGATACTGTCAGTTTGGTCAATGAGACCTCAGGCGAGAGGCAGAAAGATGACCACTTGAACAATGAGTGCCTTCATGGTGAACCTTTAGCTTTTGGTAAAAGCTATGAGTCATTCATTAATAAATTAGAGAAAGATTTTCTAGATTTAGAAACATGTCACGTATCGGTTTCACCTCCCAATAGAGGTAAGCGTAAGATATCGGGTATTCAAATTACGCTTAAAGAAAGTATTTCGCCCTCTTTAAAATCCTCTAAAAAAAGAAAACCTGTGCCCATAGATTTAAACATCAATAGTCTGAAAAAGACAATACGTGAATTTTTAAAGAAAAGAGTTCCAGAGGTTGAAAAATACATACAGTTCTAGGCTTCGGAGTCATATTTTCAACTGCCTCGCACCTAGTGAAGATGTCAATTTTGACCTCAATTGGTGATGTGTAATTCCTTACAGCACTACACATCGTATGTAGAAATTAACCTATACGAAAAGCATAAGTACCATTGGCAGTACTGATACTGACCTCACGAATATACTCAGCCTTACAGCGTGGGTAGGCGAGTGCTACCGAGCCATAACGCATGTTGCTATAGTCGTACATTCTGGTTATCCCGCAATTACCACGATTGACTTGAATGCCTGTGATGGTCGTCGGAGCATCATTAAGTGAGATGATGTCAATTTTGTCAATATAACCAGTCATTGAACCTTGAGATTCAGCACGATAGACCTTGATGTCGAATTCTTCCAGTACTGGTCGATTCTCTGCAATCGGTTCAAGGGTAGGATCATTATATTCTTGTTCATTGGTTTCTGCTTGAGGCACACTGACCTCTAACTCACTGAGATCAGTCTCAAGGATACGTTTGGTTTCTGGATCAACTTCAGTTTGTTCTTGTTGAGCTGATTTGGCTTGTTCCGATTTGTGGGAAGGGCTACATCCATTCAATAAGGATATCAATACAGCTGAAAGTAAAAAGGGCTTCATGTTCGGCATGACAACCTCCTAAAAAGTTTTCTGCTCTTTAATCCAAAGGAACTTTGATATTTTGCGCTGATCAAGATGCTGGATCGAAGAGCAGAAGTTTAAGCGTAATGGGATTGACCTTTATCGAGCTGACTTATTCTCGAGATAGAGTAAAACAGCCATACCTTCTGCATAGATGCGCTCATCTGCCTTAGAGCTATCACCGCCTTTGAAAAAAACTGCATCACCTGCATTTGCTAAAGCAATGGCGCGATTAGAATTCAACGTAAAACCTTTCCAGAGACCATAACCATCGCCATCTTTGGCATAAGATTTGACATTGATACCATCAAGCTTGAAGTTATTTGGGATAGATTGCCAATCTTTTGCTAGGGCATAAAAGGCATTGCATTTAGTATTGCCTTTACAGCGCTGTACTTGGGGTGCTGATTCAGGTTTGTTGTAGACTTTGCTCATACTCCCCACATCTGCATAACTCAGTGTTGCACTGAACAGACCGATGACGAGTGTCCCACCTTGTAAAAAATGATTGATACGTTTGTTCATAAAAAAGAATCCTGATTATTGTTGTTGAATCGGTTATTGCTTTATTACGGTTAATTAAACATTGAGATCGGCCAGACAATGGCTTTACCTAGGTTATAGGCATAACTACGATCTGCTGTAGCACTGCAACCTTTTAAGTAGGCTGAGAACAACAGGGTAATCACGATATAAATTCCAATGAGATAATGTTTGATTTGCATGCTGTACTCCTAGCGTGACTGGCAGGTTTGAGCAGCACGAAGCATTTGCTCCGTAAAGTCACGTGGTAGATCGAGTTGGCTCACATTCTGTTGACCCAACTTTTCCATTACTTCAGGTGAATAATGTGCTTCCAACTTGTCATAGACACAGGAGCAAGTTGAACGGTCTGTGCCGCCAGACTGACAGCCGGCATTAAAGTCACGTTTGGATTTGCTTTCACAGCCTGTCATAGCAACAGCCGTCAGCAATACAACACCCATAAAGGGCAGATGATAAAAAAGAGACATGATGATTCTCGTCATTAAAGAGGATGATCGATGCCTGACATTAATAGGTGTAACTATGGATTGACTGGTTTATTGCGGTGGTTGTTTATTCCAACCGGCTAATGCCATCAATATATAGAACAGGATCACTAAGGCCACAAAACCCAGAAAAGCAGGGCCAAGCCAGATCACGACACCAATAATTAAAATCAGACGTGCAAAAATCTTCACAGCCGAAGCAAAGGAATGCCTGACGACTTGAATGAACGAGATGAAATTGGAATAAAGCTAAACGCTAAAAAAGAAACAGTCATGATTGACTCCTATATGCATAAGAAGTTCTACCGAATCACTGTCAATTGATTATGGTGGCAGAACGAAAAGGGGTTGACAGACTGGGCATATAGAACCAGCACGCGCGGACGCGTCCCCCTCCCGTTCTACCGCAAAGGGGGACGAGAAGGTTTCACATAGGACTTACCCTCAGAGAGAATAAGTCTGATGCGCTATATACCACGGCCTGTCAAAACCGACTGACCATGAGGGTCAGCAAGTCCATCATAATCATAACGATTTAACAGGTCAATTCGATTTGTCCTGATGTTTTGTATGACTCAGTAAAAAATGAACAAGCATACGATTCCAAATTATTTCAAATACATATTACTGAAATGAAGTAACGCCAAGCAGTGTCCTAATGAGGTCTGCAACGGCGTTTTAAACAGTCATTTCAAACATTGGAGAAACACCATGTCGTATCTGGATAACGAGGAAGAAATCTATAACCCACGCTTTCGTGAAGCCCAACCTCTGCAACTGAGCCTTGCTAGTGCGCCCACAAATTTGGCAGTGCTAGGCATGAGCTTAGCCAAGTCGATGGGATTCTCACCACTGATTGGTGGAGTTGCAGGTGCTGCTCTGGGGGGCGTGATTTTAGTGCTGGCAGATCAAACCCGATCCAACATCAGCACAGCTAAATACTGAGTACGCAATTAACAACAGAATTAAAGGACATATCTTATGGCACATTTAGTTGAAACATTGGCATTCACAGGACAAACCCCTTGGCATGGTTTAGGTAATCAACTGACACCAAACCAACCGCTAGAGGTGTGGGCACAGCAGGCAGGCATGGACTGGCAGATTGAATCTTCTGATGTCAGTTATATGGCACAGAACCATCGAGGGCAGAGCATCATTATGCCTTTTGAAGAACAGCGCGTTTTATACCGTTCCGATACCCATGCACCTTTATCTGTGGTGAGCCAGCGCTTTCAGGAAGTCCAGCCGATGGAGATTTTAGAATTCTATAGAGACCTCACTGAACAATCTGGCTTTGAACTGGAAACAGCGGGGGTACTCAAAGGTGGTAAGAAATTCTGGGCACTGGCGAAGACTGGACAAAGTTCAGCACTCAAGGGTAAGGATGTCAGTAATGGCTATATTCTCTTAGCAACAGCCTGTGACGGCACATTGGCAACCACAGCTCAGTTCACATCCATTCGAGTAGTGTGTAACAACACTTTGGCCATCGCTTTACGTGGACAGCAAGGGAATACGGGTGTGGTCAAGGTTCCGCACAGTACTCGTTTTGATGCTGAGAAAGTGAAACAGCAACTTGGGATTTCAGTGCGTACATGGGATGAGCACATGTACGAAATGAAGCAACTGAGTCAGCGTAAGGTGACTCAACAAGAAGCCGCTGCTTATTTTGATGCTGTGTTTAACAATACCTCTTTGAGCATTGCGGAACAGGATGAAAGTATCATTCAGTTCTATCGGAATGCTGCTATGCCGAATCAAACAAACTTATCTCGATCAGACAATAAGACTGAGCCGAATGGACGTGCCATGTCTAAAGTCATGACCATGTTTAACGGACATGGACGTGGGGCAGAGCTGAGTTCAGCCAAGGACACTGCCTATGGTTTGCTGTGCTCTATAACGGAATTTGTCGATCATGAGCGACGAGCCATGAGTACAGATCATCGACTCGATTCAGCATGGTTTGGTATGGGAGCAGCAATCAAGCAACGAGGTCTTGAACAAGCTTTAAGAATGGTGGCTTAAGTCAAGGCATCTATTCAGCTTGAATTAAGCTTAACGTCCTAATCAAAAACTACGGTAACAACCGTAGCAAGCAAAGCAATACCCTTTTGGCCACATCCTCAGATGTGGCTTTTTTTATGCCCGAAATTCAGCTTTTACAATTTTACCGATACAGGAATATTCTCTATGAATAGTCATACCCAAATTCAGAACACCCTAAATCATCCACCTTTACAACCGTATCCCATCAAGATTGAAACTGAACATAAGGTTGAGGTGGGTACAAGAAGTAAGAAAACACCAAAGAAAACCAGTCAACTACCTTCAGCAAAACGCCTTGCCAACACCAAAAAACTGAATTACCAACAATGGTTGGAAGTCCGAAAGCAGGGCATTGGCAGCAGTGATGCAGCAACGGCATGTGGACTCAATCCCTATATGTCGATGCTAGAATTATGGATGATCAAGACGGGTCGAATGCAGCAAAATATTGAAGACGAAAGTGCAGGCTATGCACCTTTATATTGGGGTAAGCAGCTTGAGCCTTTGGTGGCACAATACTACAGCATGCATACCAATCACAAAGTCCGTCGCGTCAATGCAGTACTACAGCACCCAGACGAAGACAAACATTTCATGTTGGCTAATTTAGACTATGCCGTGGTCGGCCATGAAGAAGTCCAAATCTTAGAATGTAAAACAGTAGGTGAGTACGGTTCAAAGCTATGGCGGGATGGTGTGCCGCTTTATGTTTTATGTCAGGTACAACATCAACTGGCAGTCACAGGCAAACAGGCCGCTCATATTTGTGCTTTGATCTGTGGACATGAAACCAGAATCTTTAAAGTAACGCGCAGTGAAACGGTGATCAAATACATTGTGGATGCAGAACGTTACTTCTGGGAATGTGTGGAAAAAGATGTACCACCTGATGTCGATGCATCAGAGTCAGCAGCTAAAGCACTACAACTTTTATATCCTGCATATATCCCCCTGAGTACTACTGATCTGTCTGAGGATGTCACAGCCAATCAGTATTTTGAGCAATTACTGCAACAACGTCATTTGCTGGAACAACACCAGACCAGTTTTGATCAACTGAAGCATCGAATCCAAATCAAGATGCAGGACTCAGAAAGAGCCATATTTAAGGCAGGTTCTGTCACGTGGAAGAAATCGAAAGATTCAGTTAGTTTAGACAGTAAAACCTTACTGCAACAGCATCCCGAGTTTCTACAACAGTTCCCACAAAACAAACAGGGTACACGTCGTTTCCAGATTTACACCAATGATGATTAGGCCAAGTTAATTAGCCTAAGCGGTTTCTATCTAATTTCCCTATCACTTCTCAAATACATTTCACCAAAAAAGCGCAAAACAGCCCCCGTCGCCAGCAAGTACCGTGAAGTACTTACTGACGACTAAATGGACTGTTCTGCGCTGAATTTATGCATTTAAAAAATGTTTGCTTCTTACACATATCAAAGGGGCAATCGTCAAAAATTACCGCAGAGGAAAACATAATGATTAAAGGTTTAGCAATCACGCCACCCGTATTAGGACGTATCAGTATTGGTAAGATCGTCGAGAAAAATGGCAAGCGTATCCCTGAAAAGGATGACCAATTTACCATTACCAGTCAAATCCAGAATAAAGATGGCTGGGTGAAACATCCACTCGATGAACAACTCCGAGCCACGACCCAAAACCAAAAACTCAGAATTATTCCTGTTCGGATGATCTTTAATGATCCTGAACTGAACCTACGAGCTGAGTACACCTTGTTTGACCGACAAACAGGCCGACCAATCTGCACCGGTAATGGTGAAATCTGTCAGCGGCTTGGACAAAACGGGGTTGAACAACATCCATGTCCATCACCTGATTTATGCCCTTTGGCTCAAGGTGGGCTTTGCAAACCTTATGGACGACTTTATGTCAATCTGGACGAATCGGATGAGTTGGGTACTTTCATCTTTAGAACCACAGGCTTTAACAGCATCCGTACTTTGGCAGCAAGGTTGCGTTATTACCATGCCGCTTCAGGTGACTTACTCTCATGTCTGCCATTGCAACTGACCTTACGTGGGAAAAGCACGACGCAAAGTTATCGAACACCAATTTACTATGTGGACTTAACCTTACGTGATGGTGTGAATTTGCAAGAAGCGATTACCTCTGCCAAGCAAATTGATGAACGAAGTAAGGCAGCAGGTTTTTATCAGGAGGCTTTAGATCATGTGGCAAGGCAAGGTTATGGCAACGCCAGTTTTGAGATAGGAGCAGAGGAAGGGCTAGATATTGTTGAAGAGTTTTATAATTCAAATGAGAAAGAGGAGCCTCACCAATGCGGCACTTTATCGTGTGTAACGACAATGAGACAAGAGTTAGCTCGTAATGTTAAAGCACTAAATTAAAAGCTAAGGGAACTTTTAAGTTCCCTTAGCTATAAATAGCTCAAGCTAAATTTTTTAATACGCCACATTTATCAGCAGTACATAAACCGTCACAGGTTTTCCGAATTTCTAACAACTGCTCAATGAGTTTCTGTTGGTTTCTAATACTATCTTGTACATCTCTGATATGAGAATCAATAAGTTCGTTTACTTCAGAACAATTTTGGGCAGGAGTATCTTTATAAGTTAATAATTTCTTGATTTCACTAAGATTCATGTTCAATGTTCGACAATTGACAATAAATTTTAGTCTATCAATATAGTTTTCAGAATACAGTCGATAGTTACCCTGATTTCTTTCAGGTGGTGGGATTAAACCTTCTTTTTCATAGAACCTGATTGTTAATACTGAACAAGAGGTCTTCTCAGATAACTCACCTATTTTTAAGAACATGGTAATCAACAAAAACTAGCTTGACTCTATAGTAGCTATAGGGATTTTAATATGCAATAAGTAAAGATATGACTATAGGCACATCAATGAGTGGTTGCGGTTGTAATAAAGAAAGTTCTTGTGACGATACCAAGCAAAAACAAAATGAATCAGAAACAGATTCTTGTAAAGGTAAAGATTCAGCTACTGAAGTAACTAAAAGCTCTTGTTGTGGTAATGAGTTACAGCAAGGTGCTAACTCTGATGAAAAAGATACTTGCGGTAGTAACCAGCCGTGTTCTACGCAGTCGAGTTTATGTTGTGGTTCGGATTCGATAACTTCACCTGAAACGATTCGGGGGAGTAAAGATACAGCGACTTTCATCAGTGACTATAACATCCCGAAAATGGATTGCTCCGCAGAGGAACAAATGGTTCGGATGACTTTATCTTCATTAGTAGATGTTAAGAGGCTGGTATTTGATTTGCCAAACCGAAACCTAAAAGTTCTGCATAATGGTGAAAATAATGAAATCACTGCAAAACTTGAAGCTCTTGGATTTGGAGCAAAATTAAATAAGACTGAAGCTTATGAAAATAAAGAGCACGCACAAGAAGCCAGTACTTTTCTGATTCCAAAGATGGATTGTTCGGCAGAAGAGCAAATGGTCAGAATGGCTCTTTCTCCCTTGCATGAAGTTAAAGGTTTATCATTTGATTTGGCACAAAGACAGTTAGTTGTTTTCCATACAAATGGGATTAATGAAATTACCACAAAACTTGAAGCCCTCGGTTTTGGTGCAAAGCTTGTGGAAACAGTAAAAGCCACTGGGGAATTGCCTGAAACACCAGATCCGACTAAGCAGGCGAAAGTCCTTAAATTATTACTAGCGATTAATGGTGTTCTTTTTTTTATTGAGTTCATAAGTGGAATTATTGCCGCATCGACGGGGCTCATTGCGGACTCTCTTGATATGTTTGCTGATGCGGCCGTTTACGGTATAGCACTTTACGCGGTAGGGAAAGCGGCTAAATACCAATTAAAAGCAGCTCATTTTGCAGGATGGATTCAACTTTTATTAGCTTTGATCGTTATTATTGATGTTGTCAGACGTTTCATGTTTGGTAGTGAACCAGAGTCAGATTTGATGATCATTATTGGCTTCTTAGCACTTATTGCCAATGTGACGTGCTTGTATCTCATTTCTGGGCATAGAGATGGCGGAGCCCATATGAAAGCGAGTTGGATCTTTTCAGCTAATGACGTAATAGTAAATATGGGGGTTATTTTAGCAGGTGTACTTGTCGCATGGACTGGTTCAGCTTACCCAGATTTGGTTATTGGTATTCTTGTTTCACTGTTTGTACTGAATGGCGCTCGAAAAATTTTGGCGTTGAAATAGGGTGCTGACAATGAATTTATTTCAAGTAAAGCAAGACCAGACTGTAAAAATCATTGATCTTAAAAAGGGTGAACAGTATCAAGATAAAAATGATCCTGTTCTGGAGCGTTTAGAACTGCTGGGCTTTAGAGTAGGTGAATCCTTACAAGTGCTTGCGAAAGGGCTTTTTGGTGGTGATCCTGTGTTGGTTCAAATCGAAACCTCACGTTTCGCCTTAAGAAAAAATGAAGCAGAACGAATTTTTGTAGAGATTACCAATGGAAACTAAAAATATTGCACTGGTTGGTAATCCTAATTGCGGTAAAACATCACTTTTTAACACCCTCACAGGGACTCGTCAAAAAGTTGCAAATTATGCTGGGGTTACGGTAGAACGGAAAGAGGGATTTTTTAAACTACCTTCTGGTGATACCGTTCGAGTATTGGATTTGCCTGGGACTTATAGTTTAAAACCGAGCAGTTTAGATGAGGAAGTAACTAGAGCAGTATGCTTTGGTGAATTAAAAGGTGAAGTCATACCTGATATTTTTGTATGTGTTGTCGATGCTACGAATCTTCATCTTCATTTAAGTCTTGTACTTGAAGTCAGGGCTTTAAACAGACCAATGTTACTTGTCCTTAACATGATGGATGAGGTTAGAAAGCGTGGGATTGCAATTGATACAACGAAGCTATCTCAGCTTTTAGGTATTCCTGTTGTTGAGTCAGTAGCTGTAAAAACAAAAGGCATTCAGGGGCTATTGACCCAATTGGATCAAAAGAATTTGTTTGTTGCCCCTTATCATTCTGATCTGAGTCACTTTGACCAAATCAAATATATTACAAAACAAGTCATCTTGAAAAATGATAATGGTGATAAACGAACGGCTTTCTTGGACAAAATATTCTTACATCCAGTTTTTGGATTATTAATATTGACCTTTACCATGTTTGTAATGTTTCAGGCTGTCTTTATTTGGGCTCAACCGTTAATTTCCTTTGTTGAGGATTCGATTTCATGGTTTGGTGGGGCGATAGGACCTCTGATTACTCATCCACTTTTAAGAAGTTTGGTCGTTGATGGTGTAATTGCAGGTGCTGGTAGTGTACTCGCGTACATGCCTCAAATTCTGATCTTATTTTTCTTTATTTTAATTTTAGAAGAATCGGGATACTTACCTAGAGCTGCTTTTTTGTTAGATAAGCTGATGTCTAAAGCTGGTTTAAGTGGGCGTTCATTTATTCCACTACTTTCGAGCTTTGCTTGTGCAATTCCCGGAGTCATGGCGACTAGAAGTATTAGCTCTGAAAGAGATCGTTTAGCAACGATTATGATTGCACCTTTAATGACGTGTTCTGCACGATTACCTGTATATGCTTTGCTGATCGCTGCATTCATTCCAAACAAGTTGGTTTATGGTTGGCTCAGTTTACAAGGTCTAGTTCTGCTCGGGCTTTACATGTCAGGAATCGTATCCGCTTTATTGGTTTCTTTATTCCTGAAATTAATCAGAAAAGATAAAACTGAAAGTATTTTCATTTTTGAATTACCTACATACCGTATTCCAGATGTTCGAAATGTAGCTTTGGGGCTTTATGATAGAGCAACTATATTCTTAAAAAGAGTTGGTGGAATTATTGTCGCACTTTCTATTTTATTATGGTTCTTGGTAACGTTCCCTTTACCACCTGATAATCCAACAATGCCACCAATCAATTATAGTATTGCTGGACAGTTAGGACATCTAATCCATCCAATATTTGCTCCGATTGGATTTACTTGGGAAATTTGTATTGCTTTGATTCCTGCAATGGCAGCTCGTGAAGTGATTATTGCTGCATTAGGAGTGATTTATGCAATGTCTGGTGATGAAGATGCAGTTACCCAGACCTTATTATCTCAAATATCTGGACCAGATGGATGGGGGCTAGCGACAGGTATGTCATTGTTAGTTTGGTTTATCTTTGCCCCGCATTGTTTAGCAACACTAGCAACTATTCGAAGAGAAACAGGGAGTTGGAAACAACCAGTCGTAATGGCTGTTTATCTATTTTCGTTGGCTTACCTATTCTCTTTTATAACTTATCAAGTCATAAGTCGATTTTAATTTAAAAGGCGGCTGTTGACATAAATCAATAGTCGCCTTCTAAAGAGGCTTTTAATTTAGTTGTATTATTGCCATTCAATTGATAGTGAAAAGCTTTTTTAGATGGTATTTATTTTCTAAGACATTATTAAAAATTTAATATATGGTATTGCATATATATGGAGTTTCGTATATAAAGGTGTTATAAAATCTTAAAAGAGCTTAATTCGATGACAACTTCATCAACAGTGAAGATTTATCACAACCCAGCTTGTGGAACATCTAGAAATACTTTGGCTTTGATCCGTAATACAGGGATCGAGCCAACTGTGATTGAATATCTCATTACACCACCTAGTCATGACGAATTAGTTAAATTGATTCAGGATGCAAAATTAACAGTAAGAGAGGCTATTCGCCAGAATGTAGATCCTTATCGGGATTTAGACCTTGATCGTAGTGATTTGAGTGATGAGCAGTTACTCGGTTTTATGCTTGATCATCCAATATTGATTAATCGACCATTTGTTGTTACTGAATTAGGCACTCGCTTAAGCCGTCCCTCAGAAGTTGTTTTAGATATTTTACCATTACCTCAGAAGGGTACTTTTACGAAAGAGGATGGTGAAAAAGTGATTGATGAAAATGGTCAACGAGTGAATTAAAAATTTTACTTTTTGTATATGATTATCCGTATATCCAAATAAATGAATAGGAATTAAGAATGGATCAAGTTAATTTTTTTAAATGCTTATCAGATGAAACTCGACTCAATATCGTGACTTTAGTCGCTGAGAATAAAGAATTATGTGTTTGTGATTTGACTGAAAAGTTGCAATTGAGTCAGCCAAAGATTTCTAGGCATTTAGCCTTACTGCGTTCTTCTGGTCTCTTACAGGACAGAAGACAAAGCCAATGGGTGTATTACAGCATTAATCCGCAGTTACCAATGTGGTGCCATGACGTTCTTAATCTTTTGGTAAGCAGTCAAACCATAGCGAATAAAGATTCCCAAAATATCCAAATAAATAGTTATTGTGAGTAATAGAATATGAAATTTCTTTTTTTGTGTACTGGAAATAGTTGCCGTAGCATCCTGTCAGAAGTTCTTTTTAACAGCCGTGCGCCTGAAGGGTGGAAAGCATACAGTGCAGGAAGTAAGCCATCCGGGCAAGTACATCCATTGACCATAGAAACTTTGCAAAACTTAGGTCTTTCAACAGATGGCTTGTGGAGCAAAACCATTGATGACTGCGAACAATATCAACCTGACGTCGTGATTACTGTTTGCGATTCAGCAGCTCAAGAAGCGTGTCCACTTTATTTAGGTGGAGCGATTAAGGCACATTGGGGCTTGGCTGATCCTTCACATTTAGATTTGCCGAAAGAAGAAAAATTAAAAGCATTCCAAGTTACTGTTGACCATATCAACCGTCGTTTAGATGCATTATTTGCACTGGATACAGCGCACATGTCTCGTCCTGAATTGATTGCTTCAATCAATCACATCTCAGATATTGAATGAGAACATCATGGCTCAACAAAGACTGTCATTTTTAGATCGTAACCTCACGCTATGGATTTTCATTGCAATGGGGTTGGGAATAGCGATCGGTGTGTTCTTTCCACAAGCTTCAGTGGCTTTGGATAAAATGAGTGTGGATTCCGTCAATATCCCAATTGCGATTGGTTTGATTTTGATGATGTATCCACCGTTAGCCAAAGTGGATTATGCAGCCCTACCACAAGTGTTTAAAGACAAAAAAACCTTAACTTTGTCTTTGGTACAGAACTGGGTGATAGCACCAGTACTAATGTTTGCATTAGCCATTATTTTTTTGCATAGCTATCCAGAATATATGACAGGCCTAATCCTGATTGGGTTAGCTCGTTGTATTGCGATGGTCTTGGTGTGGAACGGTTTGGCCTGTGGGGATAACCAATATGTTGCTGCATTGGTGGCTTTTAACAGTATCTTCCAAATTTTATTTTTCAGTACCTATGCTTGGTTATTCTTGACCTTCTTACCGCCTTATTTTGGTGTTGCAGGGCAAGTGATCAATGTCGATTTCTGGACGATTACCCATGCGGTATTAGTGTATTTGGGAATTCCATTTTTCCTTGGCTTTATTACGCGATTCACTCTAGTGAAAGCCAAAGGTCTTGATTGGTATCAAAATGTCTTCTTACCTAAGATCAGTCCACTGAGTTTGTTAGCTTTATTGTTCACGATTGTGGCGATGTTTAGCCTAAAAGGTAACGATGTGGTTAGCTTACCGATGGATGTCTTGCGTATTGCCATTCCATTGACGATTTACTTTATCGTGATGTTCTTCATTAGCTTCTTTATGAGCAAATGGATGGGGAATGACTATCCTAAAACAACAGCAATTTCGTTTACTGCTGCTGGGAATAATTTTGAACTGGCTTTGGCTGTCGCAATTGCAACCTTTGGTTTAGCTTCACCTGTGGCATTTACCACAGTGATTGGTCCATTGGTTGAAGTGCCAGTATTGATTGCTTTAGTTAGCGTGTCTTTATGGCTCAGAAAAAAGTTTTTTAAAGAAGAGGTGTAATTTCTATGACTCTCCCGAATGTAGATATGAATCTTTTGGATCAACCTACTTTAGAAAAAGTACAAGCTAAAGAGCTGGATCATCCACCGCGTATTTTACTGCTGTATGGCTCTAACCGCGAACGTTCATACAGCCGATTGGCGGTGATGGAAGCAGGGCGTATCTTGGAGCAGTTTGGAGCTGAAGTAAAAATTTTTCATCCGAAAGGCTTGCCCTTACCAGAGGATGCGGACACTGAGCATCCAAAGGTGAAAGAGTTGCATGATTTACTCGCTTGGGCAGAAGGGATGGTGTGGTGCTCACCTGAACGTCATGGCTCAATGAGTTCGATTTTTAAATCACAAATTGACTGGATACCATTGGCAGGCGGTGCAATTCGAGCAACGCAAGGAAAAACTTTGGCATTGATGCAGGTTAGTGGCGGTTCGCAGTCCTTTAACAGCTTAAACCAGATGCGTATTTTAGGCCGTTGGATGCGCATGATCACCATTCCTAACCAATCATCTATTCCAAAAGCTTTTTTAGAGTTTGAAGAAGATGGAAGGATGAAACCTTCATCCTTCTATGATCGAATTGTCGATGTAATGGAAGAACTATATAAGTTCACCTTGCTCACTCGTGGACAAAGTCAGTACCTCACAGATCGTTATTCAGAGCGAAAAGAGTCGGCAGAAGAATTATCTAAGCGTGTCAATCAACGTAGCTTATAAACTTTAGGTGATTAGAAATGCAAAAGAGACATTCTAAATTAGTGATCTTAGGTTCAGGACCTGCGGGTTATAGTGCTGCTGTATATGCAGCACGCGCAAACTTAAAACCCACATTGATTGCGGGTATACAACTTGGTGGTCAATTAACAACGACCACTGAGGTAGATAACTGGCCGGGTGACTCAGAAGGTTTAACTGGTCCTGTACTTATGGAGCGAATGCAAGCCCATGCTGAACGCTTTGGCACAGAGATTGTGTATGACCACATCAATGAAGTTGATTTAAGTGTCCGTCCATTTGTGCTTAAAGGCGACATGGAAGAATTCACTTGTGATGCACTGATTATTGCTACAGGTGCGACAGCACAATACTTGGGGCTTGAATCAGAAGCTAAATTCATGGGTCAAGGTGTCAGTGCTTGTGCGACTTGTGATGGTTTCTTCTATAAGAACCAAAAAGTTATGGTCGTGGGTGGTGGTAACACCGCAGTTGAAGAAGCGCTTTATCTTTCTAATATTACTGAACATGTCACCTTAGTTCATCGTAGAGACAGTTTGCGTTCAGAGAAAATTCTACAAGATCATCTTTTTGCCAAAGAAAAAGAAGGCAAAATTAGTATTCTTTGGAACAATCAAGTTGATGAAGTCTTAGGTGATAATACTGGTGTTACTTCAGTTCGCTTGAAGTCAACTTTGGACGGAAGCACACAAGACGTTGAAGTTCAGGGCTTATTTGTTGCTATTGGTCACAAACCAAATACAGGCATGTTTGACGGTCAACTTAACCTACGTGATGGCTACATTCAAGTACAAAGTGGCACTTCAGGTAATGCAACAGCAACCTCTGTGGCAGGTGTGTTTGCTGCGGGTGACGTTGCTGATAGCATTTATCGTCAAGCAATTACCTCGGCAGGCTCAGGCTGTATGGCAGCTTTGGATGCCGAAAAGTATCTTGATCAGTTGGGCAATTGAAAGACTCATTTAAGCGCTTGAAAATTGTATGAAATACGCCCAGTCTGTTGCAGACTGGGCGTTAAATTTTGATTATGACAATAAATAATAGGAGAGATGCTTTGACTCAATTACAAGCTGAAGTCGATGTAGTCATTATTGGTGGTGGTCAGGCAGCACTTGCTACAGCTTATTTCCTCAAACGTAAGAAAATTCCATTTATTATTTTAGATGATCAATCTCAGGCGGGCGGTGCGTGGTCACATGCTTGGGAATCGCTTCGTCTTTTTTCTCCAAATACTTGGAGCTCGTTGTCAGGTTGGATGATGCCAACAACTGAACAAACCTACCCAACGCGAAATGAAGTGATTGACTACTTGTCGGCATATGAGCAACGCTATCAATTTACGATTATTCGACCAGTTCATGTCGATCATATCGAACAAAAAGCTGGTTACTTAGATGTTTATGCTGGTGATCAATATTGGCGAGCAAAAGCGGTGGTCAGCGCTACTGGGACATGGAGTCAGCCTTATATTCCGCGTTATGACGGATATGAGCGATTTGAAGGAATACAAACGCATTCAGCACATTATGTAAATTCAGAGCCTTTTATTAATAAAAAAGTGATCGTAGTTGGTGGTGGCAACTCAGGTGCACAAATTCTTGCCGAAGTCTCAAAAGTTGCAGATACCACTTGGGTCACAGTAACTCCACCTCAATTTTTATCTGATGATGTTGATGGGCGTGTTTTATTTCTTCGAGCAACTGAACGTTTAAAAGCCCAACAGGAAGGTCGTGTGATTGATCAGCCCGTTGGTGGTCTAGGTGATATTGTCATGATTGACAGTGTAAAAGAGGCACGCGAACGTGGCGTATTGCATAGCCGAGAACCTTTTACTGCATTTGAAGAGAATTCAGTTATATGGGCTGATGGTTCAACACAAGCTGTAGATGCTGTGATTTGGTGTACAGGGTTTAAAGCTTCATTGAATCACTTAAGAAGTCTTGATGTGGTAGAACTTGATCAGACAGTTGCTGTGAATGATGGGCGCTCAATAAAAGTAAATAACCTTTGGTTGGTCGGCTATGGGGAATGGACAGGCATGGCATCTGCAACATTAATTGGGGTTTCTAGAACAGCAAGAGCGACGGTAGATGAAATAGATGCTTATTTGGCTAATGTTTAAGAGCTATGCATTTTAAGACAGTGTATAGAAAGGTTTGCATTGCCCCTCAATACTTTATGGATATTTCTTTATTGTGATGCTACTTCATTCAAAAAAATACAAACTTATTGCTGTCATGGGCTTCACGCAGATTCTTGCGTGGAGTTCCACTTTTTATTTACCCGCAGTACTAGCTAATCTTATTGCCAAAGACACAGGGTGGTCTCTAACTTTAGTGATTGCTGGGTTGTCTTGGGGATTTATAGTTACAGGTATTTGTTCTCCAAAAGTTGGGCGGTTTATCGAGCAATTTGGTGGAAGAAAAGCACTGTCTATTGGTTCAATATTCTTTGCTGTCGGGCTGATATGTTTAGGGCTTTCTACTCATCTACTTATTTATTATTTTGCGTGGACAATGCTCGGTATTGGTATGGCATTTGGCCTGTATGATGCCGCATTTTCAACATTGGGTCGATTACTTGGTAAAGATGCAAAAACGGCGATTGTTGGTGTGACATTATTAGGCGGTTTAGCCAGTACCATCGGTTGGGCGCTAATTGTATTTTTAGAAGGCTTATACGGTTGGAGAATCAGTTGTTTTATTCTGGCATTGTTTCATCTACTTCTAGGTCTACCGTTGCATTACTTTTTACTTCCTAGAGAAGAGCAAGGCACGGAAACTCATGCTAAAGAGCTCAATAACCAAACCACGGTACACAAAGAAGATAATCGACTATTTATGTTGGTGGCCGCTATTTTGACGGTACAATCTTTTGTAGTGGCGACAATTTCAGTCCATCTATTATCGATGCTAAAAACAATTGGCTTTAGTGTATCAACAGCCCTTGCGATTGGGATGATGATTGGTCCCGCGCAGATCATAGCGAGATTGCTGGAGTTTTCTTTGTTTAGAAACTTACATCCTAGTTTGTCAAGTCGTTTGGGTGTATTGATTAGCTTCTTTGGTCTCTTTTTTTTGTTCGCGGATGGATATGTTTTAGCTTTGCTTGGTGCAGCTTTATACGGCGCAGGGAATGGTATTCTTACAATTATTCGAGGCACATTACCTCTAGCACTATTTGGACAGGAGGGGTATGCAATTAGAATGGGTCTATTGGGGCGGCCTATCATGATTGCTTTGGCTTTCGGACCTCTCATCTCTGCGTTTATTCTTGAAAAGTGGGGAATCAATATCTTATTAATAATTTTAACTGCTTTAGTTTTTATCACCTTGCTTGGCACGTTGAAATTACCTATCCATCAACAAGGCTAAATAGAGCAAGTTTATTTTTTTGAATCTAATTCTAAAGATTATAATATTTTATACTCTAGTTGTATTTTCTGTTTTTAAATAAATAATAGTATCTTAGCTATTAGGTT
This sequence comes from Acinetobacter proteolyticus, assembly GCF_000367945.1. Lineage (GTDB taxonomy): Bacteria > Pseudomonadota > Gammaproteobacteria > Pseudomonadales > Moraxellaceae > Acinetobacter > Acinetobacter proteolyticus. The sequence goes on along the minus strand of NZ_KB849179.1, from coordinate 2,361,814 downwards.
AAACTCTTAGTGAAAGCTTTTAAAGCTTACAATAAAATAAATAGTTGGGGGTAATAATGCTCATTGAAAAAATTAAAGTAGAAGGTTTTAGGCTTCTTGAGAGCGTTGAATTTGGATTAGAAGAGAATTCAACTGTAATTGTTGGGCGTAATAATAGTGGAAAGACATCTTTTACCAGTATTTTTGATTGTTTTTGTGGTGAGTCTGGAGCACGATTTCGGCTAGAGGATTTTTCAGTTTTATCACGAGAGAAATTTCTAAAAGCCAAAGAATTAAGAGAGGAAGGGGGAAGTCCAGAAAAGATACTAGAAGCACTTCCTCGAATCTCACTTACGCTTACATTTCGATATAATAAATTTTCGCCTGATTTAGGCTCTCTATCCCCTTTTGTTATTGATTTAGATGAAGATTCTACAACAGCTATTGTTCGAATTGAGTATCGCCCTATTTTGAAAAATATGCATTTATTATTCGACCTTACTCTATCTTCAGCAACAGTTGAACCTCGTACACATTTTTATAAAAATTTGAAGAGTAATTTGTCTAAGGCTTATGGGGTTCATGTAAGTGCAATTGATCCTACTGATAGTACAAATATAAGAGATTTTGAAGGGACATCTGCGTTAACAGCGTTGTTGCAATGTAACTTTGTTTTGGCTCAAAGGAATCTTGATAAAACAAAATTAGGAGATGCTGATGTAATAGGTAAACTGCTGAGTGAGTTATTTAAAACAGCTACAGCACCGTCTGCGGCCGAGGCTGATCAAGATTTAGCTATAAGATTAAAGCAATCTGTTGAAAGTATTGAGCATAATGTCCAACTTGACTTTGATGGCATGCTTAAAGAATTACTGCCAGTTATGAACGTAATGGGATTTCCAAGTCTTAATGATACTGAGATAAGACCAGAGACATCATTAAACGTGGAATCATTATTATCAGGACATACTAAGGTCGTTTATAGCGGAGTTGATGGAGTCCATTTACCTGAAGGGTATAATGGTCTAGGGACTCGTAATTTGATTTACATGTTGCTACAGCTAGCAAGTTACCACAAAATTTACAGATCCAAATCAATTAGACCGGCTACTCATTTAATATTTATTGAAGAACCAGAAGCTCATTTACATCCTCAAATGCAGGAAGTTTTTATTAATCAATTAAATGTGGCTGTTCAGAAATTATCTGATAGTTATTCTAACGAAGATAAATGGAATATCCAGTTCATTATCACTACACACTCTCCACATGTTGCCAATGCAGCAACATTTGATGCTGTTAGATATTTTTATAATGAAAGGGATAAAGTAGAAAACATACGCCATACAAAGGTTAAAGATTTTAAGAAAGGCTTGAGTAGTGTTTCGGATACAGATCAAAAATTTCTACATCAATATATGACCTTAACGAAGTGTGATCTTTACTTTGCTGATAAAGCTATTTTAGTTGAAGGAACAACAGAACGTTTGTTAATGCCAAGGTTATGCCAATTAGTCGATGAAACTCTTGATGAATCACAAAAACTGGCCAGACAATATGTTACTTGTGTTGAAGTAGGGGGAGCATATGCTCATATTTTTTATCCACTTCTTGACTTTCTCGAGTTGAAAACTTTGGTAATCACTGATCTAGACTCAACAAAAAAAGAGATGATAACTAAGAATGGAAAACAGGTAGAAGCATGGGTGAAATGTCCTGTAGCTGATGGTGAGAATATATCAAATGCTGCTATTAAAAATTGGTTTTATCCTAAAGACGTTGATGATACTGGTAAGGTTAAGAAAAAGGCAGAAAGTGATGATAGTCAAATTTCCCCTTCAGTCTTGATTGCTAAGACAGCTGAAGAGAAACAAGTTAAATTTCGTAGAATTGCATATCAAATACCAGAAGATCCTGAAAGTAATATTTGTGGTAGAAGTTATGAGGATGCTTTCATATTAGCCAATCTATCTAAATTTAAACTGCCAATAGAACAAGATATTGCTATTGCGGCTTGGGAAAAAGCAAAGGGACTTAAGAAAGCTGATTTCGCCTTAGAATATGCAATTCAAATAAAAGATTGGTTGGCACCAAGATATATCAAGGAAGGTTTAATTTGGTTATCTGAAATGGACACCATAGAAAACTCAAATTTTGAATTAATTACAGGCGAAAAAGTAGCATGAGTGAGATTCTAAACAATCCAGCAATAATTGCTGCTCAAGTAGCTGAAGCAAAAATTAATGCAGCTATAAAAGAAGGGAGAAGCTTTCGGCTAGAAGCTGGTGCAGGTGCAGGGAAAACATTTTCTTTAGTTCATGCCCTAAAATCAATTATTAAAGAACGTGGTACATCACTAATGCAAGCAGGTAAAAAAGTAGCTTGTATTACTTATACCGAAGTTGCAAGAAATGAGATTGCTCAGGAAATTGAAGATCATCCAGCAATTTTAGTCGATACTATCCATGGATTCTCATGGGCTTTTATGCGCCAATTTCAAAAAGCTATAAGAGAGATTCTTATTGAAGATCATTTAAGAAAAGAAAAAGTTGAACAAGGTGGTGGCATTGGATCTAAATCAGTGGAATATGAGTTGGGCTTCTTTGGTGTTAATGATCAGAAAATTACACTGAGTCATGATGATATTCCAATGATGATGGCCAAATTACTAAGTAAAGAAAAGTTTAGGCAAATATTTAGCAATCAGTTTCCAGTAGTTTTTATTGATGAATATCAAGATACAAATCGCCAATTTATGGAGGCTATTACAGAGTATTTCTTAAAACCAAAAGTGGGTCCGCTGTTTGGTCTTTTTGGGGATCATTGGCAGACTATTTATGGTAATGAATATGGGTTAGCAGAGTATCCAATTGAAGAGATTGCTAAAGGATCAAATTTTCGATCAGTTCCAGCAATTGTAAATATATTGAATAATTTAAGACCAGACTTACCGCAAGCTGTAAGCTTACCAGATGCAAAAGGTGAGGCTAGATTCTTTCATACAAATTCTTATAGGGGGACACGGACTAATGAGAGGCATTCAAAAGAGGATTTGCCAATAAATATAGCTCGATCTACTCGTGCAAGTTTGATACAGAGACTAAAAAATGAGGGTTGGGATATTGAAAAAACTAAAATATTGATGTTAAGCCATAATGTTTTAGCTTCTGAACAAGGATATCCTCAATTAATTAAAGTGTTTGAAGGACGTAATGATCAATTTGCTAAAAAAGAAGACCCAGTAATAAAATTTTTTGCAGAAATAGTTGAACCAATGAGTGCCAACTATGGCTTATCAAATTATGGAGAGATGTTTAAAATCTTTGGCTCAAAGCCAGCAATAACTAAGCATGAAGATAAATCTTGTTGGCGCCGAGATATGGATCAATTATTAAAACTAAGGCAAGAAGGGACAATAGGGCAAGTTATAGACCATTTAAAGCATACAAAACGTCCATCTCCTCCAGATAGAGTACTTAGACGAGACGATGAGCTTATTTCATTTAGGAACTCGCCTGACACGGAAATGTCTTCAAAACTATTACGTTATAATAAATTAAGAGAAATCCCATATAAGGAAGTAATTGAGGTTACAAAGTTTATTGAAAAGCAGACTCCATTTGCAACGCAGCATAGTGTTAAGGGCGCTGAGTTTGAGAATGTATTAGTGATTTTAGGTGGCGGATGGAATAATTATAAGTGGCCACAGCTCTTTGAGTTGCTTGAGACTAAAAAGTTGACTACGGCAAACTTCGATGGTTTTCATAGAGCCCGTAATCTATTTTATGTATCAATTTCTCGTCCAATGACAAGACTAGCTGTGTTAGCTACTCAAACACTATCTGATACAGCTCTTGTAACTGTGAATAATCTATTTGGGAGTGAAAATATTGAAGATTTATGTTTTGATAAATTAAAATAAAGTTTACTCCAAACTTACACCTTAACTTAATTTTTTTATTTTAAGTTGCTGAAAATTAATAAATTATTTTATTTTTTTGTCCAATCCATCATCGGCGCGACGGAAATACGTGGCTGTAATGATTCAAGTGATTGCATAAACGGATCTCGGATGTGGACAAGCAAAGAAAGGGCAGCATTATACGAGTTTTGTGATCAATTCACCAATGCTGATCCTGATCACTTTAATTTTCACTATACGGATGAATATCTAGGTGGTGATTATCTTATTTTTCTTCGTCAAAAGATAATCGAGTAAGCTAAACAACATACAGGCAAACACCAAACTGATTCCCGCTAAACAGGTCATGCTCCAGCCACCGTGATTCCAGGCAAAAATACCAAGTGCCGAACCACATGCACCACCGGTAAAGTAGGCGGTCATATAAATGGCATTGATACGAGATTTTGCATCAGGGCGTAAACGGAAAATCACACTTTGATTGCTGGTATGGACTAAGGCCAATGCCAACTGAATCAAGGCAAAGCCAAGGATATAACTGAATAAAAATGTTTGTCCAAAATAGAAGCAGATCCAACTCAAGATAAATAAAGCACAACCCATCCAAGTCAATTGGTTAGTATAGCCCTGATCTGCATATTTACCGATATATTGCGTAGAGAGGGCGCCAAAGATCCCGACCAAAGGCACCATACCAATCAACAGATCTTGAAGATGATGTGCCGAGGTCAACAGTAGTGCAATTGTTGAATATAGAATACTGACCGCAGCAAAGGCGAAGCCACCTGCAAGCGCACGTAAGACTAAGCGCTTCTCTTGCTTGAGTAACTGCGCCATGGAGACAAAGACTTGCCCATAATTCATTTTCATGCGCATGGCATAAGGTAAGCGGCTTTTCAATGCATAGGCCAAGATCAGCATGAGCACACCGCTGACCACATAAATGACTTTCCAATGAAACAGATTAGAAAACAAGCCTGCAAGACTGGTTGAAAGCAAAATACCCACCAGTAAGCCACTCATCAAGAAGCCAATCACTTCCCCCGTTTTTTCAGGCTTAACTGTCATGGTGGCAAGCGGAATTAAGACTTGTGCCGCAACCGAGAATAGCCCTGCCATGACAGTACCGAGCCAAAGCATCGGTAAGTTGACCGAGAAAGCACTGATGAATAAGCCCACAGCACAAAATACCATGAGTAAAGGAATGAATTTGGTTTTGTTCACCACATCGCCCATTGGGACAATAAACAGCAGGCCCAATGCATAAGAGACTTGAGCAAAGGTTACCGTGAGCGCTGCTTGACCTTCGGTCACTGCAAAATACTGCTGAATTGAGTGAATCAAAGGTTGACTATAATAGTTAGCACCTGCACACAAACCACACGCTGCAGCCATAAACCAAAGTAAGGTTTTATTTTGACTAATATCTTGAGGGGCAGACATAATTTTCTCTATTACTGATTTATGCGGTATAGGCCGTTGCTTCAACTTCAATTTGCATCCCTGCTAATGCCAAATGTGATACAGGAATAAGGGTACAGACAGGGAAGGCATGGTTTTCCCACAACTGTTGTATGGTTTTAGCCAAGATTTGAAGTTTTTCCGCATTATGGTCAACCACGAGCATACGTAAAACGGCAATATCTGATAGTTGTGCTTGGGCTGAAGTTAAAGCGTGTTGAATATTATAGAAGACTTGTTGTACCTGTTGGTCAAAATCTTTAGAGAGCTCACCATTTTTATTTTCACCGCCCTGGCCTGCAATATGAATGATCCGCATATTGGGGGGAATAATGCTTACATGACTATAGCCATTACTGCGTGGATCATAAAGTTCTCTGGGATTAAGCATTTTAAAGGTCGGTTTCATCGTGACACATCACATTGAAGATGGAGATGATTTAGTATCAAAGCTCAATCTAACTTGAGGTCAAGAATATTTTGAACTCAAAATAAGTAGAAGTCAGAATAAACGAACTATTTCTCAATATTTCGATTTTTTAGGGATTAAATAAAGTGCTTAATTGAGCGAGTGCTTACTATTTGCACCAATATTGTGCAATAAAGCAGCTTTTGCTAGACAAAACCATACAAATATCACTTGAAAAAATGCCTATTTAAGTTTTTTTCATTCTTTTTAATTTTTCTGAACAACTTACTTCATTCAATTCAGATTTATTGATAAAGAGAAACCTTCCTTTATAGGCTCTCTTGACGCCTTGTTATAAATTGTTTGATAAAAACTCGCCGAAAAGACCAATATAAAGTGAAGAGAAGCCAATCCCTCACTACAACTGCATGATTATGATGCCGATTCAACCAATACATCGGTAGAGCGTCAAAGAAATAACCAATGTCAATGAAAATGGACCTGGTTAATCGCGACTGATGATTAGGGTGATAGGTAGATGTATTGAATAGATACCGCTGTGATCTTCTAAATTAGGAAGGATGCAGTATAGAAATGGACCGATTAAACGCGAAAGCGATCAGATTCATATGTGAAGAAGAGATGAAAAATCTGCGTTGTTCGATCAAAAGGCAAACCTGCGGATCATACAAGCTCTAAATATAAATGTGAATCATCAGTTCAAAATATAGGTATTTATTAAATAAATATTGGGTGGCATTTTAAAAAAGTTCCATTAGAATCCAAATTTCTACAAAGAATACTCCTGGGGGAAACATTGCTCTTGGCGATGTTTACTTAAGAAAAACTAGCTTGAGGAACGCTCATGCAGATCGGAATCCCAACCGAAACTGTTGCAGGTGAAAGTCGTGTAGCGGCTACACCAGAAACAGTGAAGAAGTTGATTAACGCAGGTCATAGTATTGTCATTCAACGTGGTGCTGGAGTTAAAGCAGCGTATATTGACAGTGCTTATGAACAAGTTGGCGCAACCATTACGGACGATGCATATACAGGCAGCCAAATTATTTTGAAGGTACGTGCCCCTAAAGGTGACGAAATTCAAAAGCTTGCGGCGAATACGACTGTAATTGCAATGTTTGACCCTTACCGCAATCCAGAATTAGACCAGTTTGCAACTCAGCAAGTGTCTGCTTTTGCATTGGAATTACTGCCACGTACGCTATCACGCGCACAAAACATGGACGTACTTTCTTCTCAAGCAAACTTGGCGGGTTATAAGTCTGTATTGTTAGCTGCGGCTGAATATCAACGTATGTTCCCAATGTTAATGACAGCTGCAGGTACTGTAAAACCTGCACGTGTTGTGATTATGGGTGTTGGTGTTGCTGGTCTTCAGGCGATTGCGACTGCGAAACGTTTAGGTGCTGTTGTGGAAGCAACAGACTTACGTCCGACCGCAAAAGAGCAAGTTGAATCTCTAGGCGGCAAATGGCTAGACGTGCCAATGTCCGATGAAGAAAAACAACGCGCTGCTGAAGCTGCGAAAAGCGGTTATGGTTGGCAGCCGGGTGAGCAATACATCAAAGATCAAGCTGCGATTGTAGATAAAGCTGTATCAAATGCTGACATCGTAATCACCACTGCATTGATTCCAGGTCGTAATGCTCCGCGTTTAATTAAAGCTGAAACCGTTGCCAAAATGAAACCGGGTTCTGTCATTTTAGATATGGCAGTTGAGACGGGTGGTAACGTTGAAGGTTCTAAAGAAGGCGAAACAGTCACAACTGAAAATGGTGTGAAGATTTTGGGTATTCCAAATATTCCAGGCACAGTTGCGACTGAAGCATCTGCACTGTATGCACGTAACGTTTTTAACTTCCTTGAGACATTATTCGACAAAGACAAAGCCTTTGCGATCAATCAAGAAGATGAAATCCAAAAAGCGTTACTCGTGACTCATGGCGGTCAAGTACTGCTCAAGCGCGGTTAAGGAGAGTTCTCATGGTTGAAACGATTACAATTTTCGTCCTTGCCATCTTCGTTGGTTATTACGTGGTGTGGGGGGTAACGCCTGCGTTACATACACCATTAATGGCGGTAACCAATGCGTTGTCTTCCATTATTGTGGTTGGCGCGATGATCCAAACAGTGGGTATGCCTGCGATTGGTGTAGATGCTAACGTTGCATTCCAAAGTGTAAACGTGGTGAGTATCCTTGGTGCGATTGCTGTATTTTTGGCAAGTATCAACATCTTCGGTGGCTTTGCTGTAACTGCTCGTATGCTTGAAATGTTCAAGCCGAAGCAAAAGAAAAAAGAGGGCTAAGCAATGGAATTCATTCGAGACTATGCGGATTGGTTCTACCTCATTGGTGCTGTCCTCTTTATCTTAACTTTACGTGGCTTGTCTGGTCCTAAGACTGCCATTGCGGGTAACCGCTACGGTATGATCGCAATGGCGATTGCTGTAGTCACCACTTTCTTTGTTGCTGAACATCCTGTTGTTTGGATGATCGGTGGTGCAATGGTATTGGGTGCGGTTGTGGGTATCGCACGTGCGAAAACAGTGCCAATGACACAAATGCCTGAGACGGTTGCGTTGATGCACTCTCTGGTGGGTTTGGCTGCGGTATTGATTGCAATTGCGGCGATTCTGCACAACAACCAACTCACTGCATTATTTGAGCAAAATGAAGCTGCTTTAACGGCTGCGGGTGTTCAACATGCACATATGAGTTCGGTTCATTTATTTGAATTGTTCGTGGGCTGCTTCGTTGGTGCGATCACATTTACTGCATCTGTATTTGCTTACGGTAAATTGGCTGCGAAGAAATGGGCAAAAACAATTTCTGGTGCATGGGTTAAACCGGTTCAAGCGACGATCTTTATTGCGATGCTTGCATGTGGTTTCTACTTCTTCACTACGGGTAACATGACTGCATTCTGGGCAATGACAGCACTTGCACTTGCATTTGGCTGGGTATGGATTGCACCAGTCGGTGGTGGTGATATGCCAGTTGTGGTCTCACTTTTGAACTCATTCTCGGGTTGGGCTGCAGCAGGTATTGGTTTCACACTTGAAAACAATATGTTGATTGTTGCAGGTTCGCTTGTAGGTTCATCTGGTGCGATTCTTTCTTACATCATGTGTAAGGCGATGAACCGTTCAATCATCAACGTATTGTTTGGTGGTGCAATGGGTGGTGCGGCAGTTGCATCAGCAGATAAAGGTGAGCAAGTTCAACGTAACCATCGTTCTGGTTCAGCAGATGACGCAGGCTTCCTGATGTCAAATGCAGACAGCGTTGTGATTGTACCGGGTTATGGTATGGCGCAAGGTCGTGCACAGAATGCGGTGAAAGAATTGTGTGAAATCTTGAAAGAGCAGGGCGTAAAAGTTCGCTTTGCGATTCACCCAGTTGCTGGTCGTATGCCTGGTCACATGAACGTATTACTCGCTGAAGCAGATGTTGCTTATGAAGACATCTTGGAAATGGATGAGATCAATTCAGATTTCCCTGCAACAGATGTGGTACTGGTGATTGGTGCAAATGACGTGGTTAACCCTGCGGCGAAAGACGATCCGACCTCACCGATTTATGGTATGCCGATTCTTGAAGCACACAAAGCACGTACCATCATGGTGATCAAACGCTCTATGGCAACAGGTTATGCTGGCTTAGACAATGACTTGTTCTACAATGAAAAAACTATGATGATCTTCGGTGATGCCAAGAAAGTTGTGGAAGATATGACGAAAGCAATCAATGGTGGTGGTCATTAAACTGGCCTAATTAGGATTGTAAAAGCCACCCTTGGGTGGCTTTTTTATTTGACTTATTTTTGTTTAAAGAAACTTTTCGACCAATTGCATAGATTGTTGATAGAGGTCGCGTGCCAATTGCTGATTTTTGGCATGTGGAGATTTCCAATCTGGCATATGCGCACTGACATACTCCCCATTACGATTTTTCCATTCATCGCCAATCGCCATTTGGCTAATCAAATTTGCAGGAACAGAAGTAGGGACTAAGCCTAGTTTCATGGCGGCGTAGACAGGCTTGGGCAAGTCGCGATAGATATCGGAAGCGACGCCACCTGGGTGTAGGGCGTTATTGGTGATTGAGCTATCTGCCAGTTGCTCCGCTAATGCATTGCTGAGCAGTAAATTCGCGAGTTTAGATTGTCCATAATAAAATAGCGGATTATAAAAACCCTCTGCACGGAATTTGTTGGGTTTGATTGAGCCTGCCCAATGTGCAATTGAGGCTAAATGCACAATACGTGCTTGAGGAGATTGTTTTAAAACGGGAAGCAGTTTTTGGGTCAATAAAAAATGACCGAGATAATTGACACCAAACTGTTGCTCGAAGCCATCGGCTGTCAGTTGTTTGGTTTTGGCAAATAAGCCTGCATTGTTGATCAATACATCCAGATTACCATAACGATCTGCAATTTCATCAGCGGCTTTTCGAGTCAGTTCAAGACTGTTGAGGTCGAGGGAGATGAGATCGACTTGTCCTTGATCGAGTGCCCGTAATTTGTTTTGTGCTTGTTGTGCTTTCTGTGGGTTTCGGCAGGCCAGAATCACGTGTTGCCCTTGTTTAACCAGCTGTTCTGCTGTGGCAAAACCAATACCTGTATTGGCACCTGTAATCAGTATTTTCACTTCCTGTACTCCAGTTATGCTATTTCTTAGTGGGATTGCAAGAATCTGTATAGTGCTGCAATTTTGACAATTTGTCATGTCAAATTTGAAGATGGGAGATGACTGGCTTTTGCTCGTCTTTAGATGAGAGCGATATTGTTGTTTGAAGCTCATGTTTTTTGATGAGCTCTTTAAATTAGAAGTTAGTCGAAATAGGTATTCTCGGGTAGTCCTTGTAATAACTCAAAAAATTGATGGATTTGTGTTTCTGTAACACGAGCTGTCGAAATCGGCGGTAATTCTTCTCTGCCAAAGAAAGCCACCTCCGAGGTTTCGATGCTTGGCTTGAGTTCACCGCCAATCAGTTCACACCAAAAGAAGGCTTTATACACGTGCAGAAACATGGCGGGGTGAGGGTGCTTTCTTCGGTCTGTGAGCGCAAGGAGTTTAACCGCCTTCACCTCTAATCCTGTTTCTTCAAGGACTTCTTTTTCAGCATTTTCTGCAGCGGAATAGCCAACATCTGCCCAACCTCCAGGAATAGACCATAAGCCATCCTGTGTCTCTTTAGCTAAGAGCAGTTTATTGTCCTTAAAGACAACAGCGCGCACATCGATTTTAGGTGTTGCATAGCCAATATCTTGCAAGACATTGGAAATAAAATGAGTGGTATCAATTTCTTTTAATTCAATCAGGGTACGGACGTGATCAAGTAATTGCTGATAACGCTCTTTATCGTATACATCTTTGCTGTAGTGCAAACCTGATTGAGCCAATCCAGTAATCTTATGGAGTGTTTCAATCCATGCGGCTGAATCTTTCATCTTATTCTAGCTGTACTTGAGGAGAGGATTTAATACTAGCACTGCGATTATATTTTACAACGAATGGTCGGAAATTTAGGGTTAAATCGGCTTGTTGTGCATCTATGTTTAGAGCCTACTTTTGATTTGAATATGCCATAAAAAAGCGACCTATTCGGTCGCTTTTTTGGAGAGCTTTACGCTACAGATTCGGGTGCACGCCATAAGCTTTCTAAGTCGTAGAACTTACGCGCGGTGGGTAACATCACATGTACCACAACAAAACCGAGGTCGATTAAGATCCACTCAGCATCGCGTTCACCTTCGACACCGATTGGGCGGAAACCTGCTTTACGTGCTTCATCAGCAACATTGTCTGCAAGGGCTTTAACATGACGAGTCGATGTACCGCTTGCAATCACAATTGCATCGGCAACATTACTGATCGTACTTACGTCAAGTTCAAGAATATCTTTGGCTTTTACATCAGTGAGAGCTTCATGTACAACGTTTAGGCACGCTTGTACATCTTTGTTCGCTGTTTTGATTTTTAGGTCGTGAGAATTAGAAGCGCTGGGCGATGGTTCTAAATTCATAGAGGGTATATTTTCCTGACAATTGCTCATTGTCAAATATACCGTTTTTCTCTAAAAAGTTCAAATTTTAGCAGTAACAGTTTATGTATTCACATCATTGGAAAAATACTTGTTTTTCCATGCAAAAGATTGATCTGACTGCGTTTTTGGTCTGTATTCCGCAGCAATCAGACCTTGGTAGTCACTTTGTAGCAACCAGTCAAAGATTTGTTTATAGGGGATATTTCCAGTATCGGGTTCATGTCGGTCTGGACAGTCGGCAAATTGGATGTGTCCAATCTGATTGATATTTTCCTGTAATCCCGCTAATACATCTTCACCCATCATCGCCATGTGGTAACAGTCATATTGCATTTTCAGGGCGGGATGGTTGATGGCTTCCAGCATTTCTTGGGCTTGGGCAATATTTTGAACCAAGAAGCGAGGCATATCGGTGCCATTAATCATTTCAAAAACGGGTTCGATACCTTGTTCGGTCAGCATGTGACAGGCCAGTTTTAGATTGCTTGCAAGCGTGTTGAGACACGGCAGCAGATCGGCATCCAGCGGTTGTTTACCGGCGAGAATATTCACACGTGGCACATCCAGTGCAGTGGCGTAACGAATTGCCAACTCAAGCGCTTGATGGAATTCAATTTCTCGTCCCGGCACACCTGCAAGCCCATTGCCGCCTTGCATCAAGTCACCCGCAGGAACATTAATCAGGCACAGTGAAAGATTGTGTTGTTCAAGTTGAGTTCGAATATCAATCACATCGAGTTCATAGGGAAATTGAATTTCAACCTGTTGAAAACCATGCGCATGCGCTAAAGCAAAGCGCTCAATTAAAGGGACTTCAGTGAAGATCATGGATAAATTGACTGCAAGATGGCTCATTTTCTGACTCCCTGAATCAATAATTATTGTTCTGTAATTTTGATGATAGTCGCTAAATCCTTATCAGCAAAGCCATTTTCTTGGTGAGCTTGTAACTGTAATAGAGCTTTTTGTGCAACAGGTATCTTTAAGTTAAAACTTTGTGCCAAAAGTAAGGCATTGTTTAAGTCTTTTGATAGGGTTTGCACTTTCCATTGCACAGGTTCAAAGGTTTGAGTCGCCATACGTGGTGCAAGGATTTGAAAGGGTTTTGAGTCGGCAAAACCACCCGCGAGTGCAGGTGCCAGTAATGTGGTATCGACGCCTGCTTGATTGGCAAGGGCGACAGCTTCGGCAATCAGGGTGCTATTGGCAGCAACAATTAATTGATTGCAAATTTTAGTCGCTTGTCCGGTACCCGATGTTCCCATACGGGTGACACGCTGTGTGAGTACATTGTAAATCGGAGTGAGCTGTTCGATTGTCTCGGCATCGCCGCCTGCAAAAATGACCAGTGTGCCTTGCTCTGCACCGATGGTGCCACCTGATACAGGAGAGTCAATCCATGTGACCTGTTGTTGTTGAGCAGACTGAGCCAATTCTTGAGTCGCAGAGACTGACAAACTCGAGAAATCAACAATGATTTGCTCAGCTTTCAAATACGGTTGAATCTGGGCAAAAACACTCTGCACCGCTTGATCATCGGCCAAACAGGTCAAAATAATAGGGTAGCTTCCGATGTCATCGAGCTTTAAGTGTAATGCACCTTGTTGCTGCAGAGGTTCACATGCAAGTGGACTACGGTTCCAGACCGCTACAGCATAACCTGCTTGTATTAGTCGGCTGGCCATACGTGTGCCCATTAAACCCATACCCAAGAAAGCGATTGGTGTTTGTTGATTCGCATGCATGTGAATGTACTCCAGTCGGGATTATTTGTATTGGCGTGGTAGGAATTGAACCTCTGGATTCTTGTCCTTTTTACGCGCAAGACTGCTGTTTTTACCTAAAAGTAGTTTGAGCTGCCAAAGTTTTTCCAAACGTAATGCTTTTTCAGGTTGGTGCTCCATCGCATCCAAAACACGTTTCGCTGCCATAATGGCATCTGGTGAGCGTTGTAAAATTTCTTCGGCAATGATGTTTGCTTTTGCTAATGGATCATTGTCTAAATGGGTGACCAGACCAATTTGTTTGGCATATTCAGCATCAAAGATACGTGCAGTTAAGGTCAGCTCTTTAGCCAAATCAACACCAATTAGACCTTTCAGAGAACGTGTCAGTCCCATATCTGGTACAAGGCCCCAGCGACTTTCCATAATTGACATTTGTGTGCTTGGCGTCGCAATACGGATGTCGGCTGCGAGTGCGAGCTGCATCCCAGCACCAAAGCAATAACCTTCAATGGCTGCAATCACAGGGATTGGTAAATTTTGCCAGATCAGGAAGGCCTTCTGGAACAGGCTTTGTCCAGGCTTAATCAGTTCCCATGCGGCGAAAGCGGTATTTTTAGGATTGTTTAAATCAGAAAGGTCGATGCCTGCACTAAAGACCTGTGCTTCACCAGTGAGAATGACACAGCGGATTGAACGATCTTTTTCAATTTTTTTTGCAGTTGCCACCAGTTCTTTGAGTAAGGCAAAGCTCATTGCATTACGTTTATCTGGACGGTTTAAGGAAACTGTTGCGATTCCATTGTTCTTTTCAACGCGTAAAAGTGCCATCTGCCTTACTCTTATTGTGTTTGATTTGGCAGCATAACATGAGTCCCTGCATCGAAACATGACAGGGCAGTCACGTTAATTATCGTAGCTGTGCAAGATTAAATTGGCCGCCTGTCGAACCTGTTCAATCGCTGTGCTGAGTTCATTGAAACGATGATTGGTCTCACGGATAAATACATCATCAGCCTTGCGCCGCTCTTTACGCAAAGTTGAGACAAATTGTTCAAACTCACCTGACACTTGCTGTAAGTTCGGCGTGCCGACATAGCGGGTTGCACCATAGAGACGATGTAGCACATGTTCCAACTGAGGGAAATCTTCCATCTCAATTAATTGCTGCATTTCAGCCAGTTCAGTATCGAAGCTGTCCACCAGCATATTCAATAAGTCTTGCGCCAAATCTTCTTTGTTGGCTGCAAGCTGCACACTTTGTTGCCAGTTCAGAATTTGGGGATCAATTGATTCGGTTGGGCGCTTCGGCTCGGTTGTTGCAGGTTGAGTTGTGAAATTGTTCTTGGTCCAATGGGTTAGGATCTGAATGATTTGCTCCATTTGGATTGGCTTGGTCACATAATCATTCATACCGACTTTGAGCAACTTTTGTTTTTCATCCGCCAATGCATGCGCGGTGAGTGCAATGATCGGCAATTGCATGCCTGAATCCAGTGTAGATTCGAGTGAGCGAATGGCACGCGTAGTATCAATCCCAGACATGACTGGCATTTGAATATCCATAAACACCAAGTCAAAAGGTGGAGACTTTTGTTCAATCCGTTCTTGGATAATGTCGATGGCCTTTTGTCCACTCAATGCTTTGGTGGTGGTGACATTCAGCTCACCGAGCAAGGCTTCAAGCACAATCAAATTCGGCAAATGATCATCCACCGCCAACACATGTAAACCTTGACCGTTAAAGTCTTCGGATTCTTGTTCAAAAACTGGTTGGTTGCCGAGCAACTGTACCAATTCACGACGACTCAGTGGTTGATACAATGGACGTGCGCGATATTCATTCAGCATGTTTGGTTCAAGACTCATTTGATAACCATAGACTGCTAAATTGCCATGATAACGCTGACGAATTTCTTTGAGTAAGGCTTCGGTATCACCACTATGATCGACAATCAGCCATGTGTTTTCTTGCTGATTCAGATGATTTAAGCGACTGAATAAGTCCAAAATGGATTGGGTTTCAATATGAGAGACATGGTAGTTCTCTAAATATGAACGCAGTACGCTGGCTGTTGCAGGATGGGCAAGATAAGACACCACTTGCAAATGATCGAAACGTGGATGTTCAACAAACTCATCCTGTTCTTCCACTTTAAATGAAGCAGTGAACCAGAAGGTTGAGCCTTTTTCGGTTGGTGCGCGTTCTTGGTTGTCCTCAAAGCCAATCTGACCATGCATCAAATGCACCAGCTGTTTGGAAATCGCTAAGCCAAGCCCTGTTCCACCAAATTGACGTGTTACCGAGGCATCGCCCTGAGAGAACGATTCAAATAACTTTTTGCGATCTGTACCGCTCAAGCCAATACCGCTGTCTTGTACACTAAAATGCAGTAAGCATTGTCCGATTTCATCATCTTCCATGCGTACACGGACAATAATTTCACCATCAGGGGTGAACTTGATCGCATTGGAAATCAGGTTGGTCAGGATCTGCTTAAAGCGTAGCGCATCACCGACCACATGCTTTGGAATATTCTCTGCATAGTAAAAGGCCATATTGATATGCTTTTGTGCCGCCAACGGCGAGAGCATATCCATCACATCAAAAATGGCTTCTTCAAGGTCAAAGGGTGCAGTTTCGAGCTCAAGTTTGCCTGCATCAATTTTAGAGAAATCCAACACGTCATTGATCAGTGCCAATAGATGTGCTGATGATTTTCGGATGGTTTGCAGGTAGAGATTTTGCTCATTACTTAGGTTTTGCTGGCGCAGTAATAAATGAATAAAGCCATCAATACTATTCAGCGGAGTTCTGAGTTCATGACTGATGTTGGCCAAAAACACCGACTTGGATTGGTTTGATGAAATCGCTTGGTCACGTGCTTGGCGGTAGGTAATGTTCTGAACTTCTAGGGTGTCCAGTGTTCGACGTAAATCTTCTTCGGTTTGTTCAGTGTGTTCTTTTAACTCTAAGAAACTAAAGTGTAGCCGTTTCACTACATTGGCGATATCACGCTGTAGTAAACGCAGCTCACCGGTACTGTTCACCACAATATGCTGATCAAGGGTATCGGCGTTGAGGCGTTGCATTTGCATGCGAATTTCATATAACGGCGCCAACCAGCGACGAGAGAACACATTTAAGCAGAACAGGAGAATCAGTATGGTAATCAGTCCCGTCACAACCAAGGACAGTAGGATTTTATAGCGAGCCAATTCGAGGGGTTGGTTGTCTAACTCAATCATCAACCAAACAGAGTTAGGGTCGGCACTGTCGAGTTTCGAGCCATAAATACTGTTGTGATTGTGCGAAATTGGACCAAAGAAATTGCTGTTTTCTGGAAAGTTCGGCCAAAAGCGATTGTTTTGGTAACCAACACTTAAATAGGTTTGACCACGACTATCAATCAGTACCGCACGCTGTAGATTTTTCTCATCAAACATTTTCTGCATGATGTTTTGCGCGCGATCATATTGATCGGGTTGTTCTTGAACCAGTTTTAATAGGTCATTCGCAGTTTGGTGGTAACGTGCCAAAATTGCAGACGCATCAGAGCGTTGTTGTGATTTTGCAGAGCTGGTCGTTTCGGATAAAACCCAAAGAATGCCAACACCTGTCAATATGGCAATCGGCACTAAAATCAGTGCAATCAATTGCCCATAGGCATGATTGAGGCGTAAGCGTTTCGATATGGTCTTATTGAAATTTGACATAGTTCGGTCAGATTTATCATTCTGCGCAACATCTTAGCATGCTTTATGATAAGCGAAGACATCTGCTTGCCAATAAAAAGCAGAGTGAAATGGTGCAGTATTTCTGTTTTTTTCATACAATAGTCGCCACCTTAATATCGGTGTCGATCATGACGAATACGCAAACTGATTTTTTAGCAGATGAATTTTTACTGGATTACTATGTCGGTAAAACCCCTTTGGTGCGTTTGCAACGTTTAGCGTGTCATACCCAAGCCACGGTATTAGCAAAATTAGAAGGTAATAATCCAGCAGGATCGGTGAAAGATCGTCCTGCCTATAATATGATTGTTCAAGCGGAAAAGCGCGGACAGATTCAACCTGGGGATACCTTGATCGAAGCGACCAGTGGCAACACGGGGATCGCTTTGGCTATGGTTGCGGCTATGCGCGGCTATAAAATGAAGCTGATCATGCCGAACAACATGAGCCAAGAGCGTAAAGATGCGATGTTGGCCTATGGTGCAGAGCTGATTGAAGTCACGCAGCAGCAAGGCATGGAAGGTGCACGCGACCTGGCTTTACAAATGCAGGCTGAAGGTAAAGGCTTTGTGCTGAATCAATTTGGTAACCCTGATAATGTCGAGGCGCATTACCTGACCACAGGTCCTGAAATCTGGCAGCAAACAGGCGGGAAGATTACCCATTTTGTCAGCTCAATGGGGACGACGGGAACCATCATGGGAGTCTCTAAATATCTGAAAGAGCAAAACCCTGATATTCAAATTGTGGGCTTACAGCCTTCAGATGGCTCAAGCATTGCGGGGATTCGCCGTTGGCCAGAAGAATATTTACCGACCATCTTTGATCGTCGCCGTGTTGACCGCATCATTGATATTCCTCAAATTGAAGCAGAAAAAACCATGCGTAAGTTGGCACGTACTGAGGGCATCAGTGCGGGAACGTCTTCTGGCGGCGCAGTGTGGGCATCGATTAAAATTGCAGAAGAACAACCAGACGCGGTGATTGTCTGCATTATCTGTGACCGCGGTGATCGTTATTTATCAACGGGATTATTCTCAGTTCAAGATGAAGATTAACATCTGGCCTTACACTGTTATAATTACAGCTCCCCCTTTATTGAAGAGAGCTGTAATGCAGTTCTGTAAGGGAATTTTAAGATGAATTTGCGTTTTCCAATTTTAGTTTTTGATATTGAGACCCTGACCGATTTAAAGGCGGGTGCACATCTTTATCACCTTGATTTACCTGAAGCAGATGTCGAGCAGGCGCTCACTAAAATTCGCCGCCAAGAGTCGGGGATGGATTTTCAACGTCTGCCTCTGCATGAAATCGTCTGTATTTCTGGTTTATGGATTGATGAAAAAGGCTATCGCCTGTTTTCATTTAGTCAGGAACAGCATAGCGAAGCGGAAATGTTGGCAAAATTCTTATCGATTTTTGACAAGAAGCAGCCGACATTGGTCAGTTGGAATGGTTCGCAATTTGATTTGCCTGTGATTCTGTTTCGTGCCATGTACCATGGCTTGTCTGCACCGAGCTTGTTTGATCAAGGTGAAATTGATCAGCAAAAACGCTTTAACAACTATCAGAACCGTTACCACCATCGTCATGTCGACTTGATGGATGTGATGGCGATGTTTAATGGTCGTAATTTTCAGAAACTGGATGATATTGCCTGTTTACTTGGTTTTCCAGGTAAGCGTGGTGAAACAGGCTATCATGTGCCTGAATATGTCCGTAACAAACAATGGTTAGAATTGACCAGCTATTGTGAAGGGGATGTGTTGAATACGTGGTTGGTCTATCTTCGCTGGTTGTTGTTAAAAGGCCAGTTGAATCAAAAAGATCATCAGTATTTACTGCAATCCACCATAGATTATTTACAAACGCAAACGCAACAAACAGATTTTTTACAGGTATGGCAGCAAACATCGCAATATACTGTATTCACCGCCGATACTTTTGCGCCAAAAAATTAGGTTCATCTTTTGAAACACAAAGCGAAACAACGTCCAACGCAATATCCAAGCTATACCTTTCAGATCGAAGCATTTTCTCATGAGGGGCGAGGCATTGCGCATTATGGAACGCATCCAGATCATCCTAAAGAAAAACACGGCAAGAAAGTTTTTATCCGTTATGCCCTTGTCGGCGAAACGGTGCAGGCCAAGATTACCAATCAAACCTCACGCTTAGAAGAAGCGGACATGGTCAAGCTAGAAAGTGAGGCTGCTGAGGGGCGAGTTGATCCGATTTGTCCACATTTTGGGGTATGTGGCGGCTGCAGCTTGCAGCATATTCATCCTGATGAACAGATTGTGTTGAAACAAAATGTTTTAAAATCGCATTTGCAGCATTTTGCAGGATTACAACCTGAACAATGGCTTGATCCGATTCGTTCGGTTAAAGCAGATTATCGTCGTCGTGCCCGAATTGGGGTGCGCTATATTGCCAAGCAAAATCGATTGGTGATGGGTTTTCGTGAGCATCACAGTAATCATTTAACTGCGATTCAGCAGTGTCAGGTGCTTGATCAAACCTTATCCGAATGTTTACCAGAACTTAAAAAACTACTCGAAAGTCTTACAGGCAAAGCGCATATTGGTCATATAGAATTGGCGATGGGCGACAGTGAGGTTGCATTATTAATTCGTCACTTAGATGAATTAAATGTGTCGGATGTCAACCAATTACGTCAATTTACGTTACTCAAAGGATGGCAGTTGTATTTGCAGCCAAAAGGGGCAGATAGCTTACATCGCGTGGATGATTCACAAGCGGCAATGCGTTTGCATTACAGTTTAGAGGATTTTGCCGTCAAATTCGCGTTTTCACCGTTAGACTTTACTCAAGTCAATAGTGGTGTCAATGCACAGATGATTCAGTTGGCATGTGAATTGCTTCAATTACAGAAAGGGGAAAGAGTACTGGACCTATTCTGTGGGTTAGGTAATTTTTCACTCCCGATTGCACGTTGTGTGGGTGAGGCAGGTCAAGTGGTCGGTGTTGAAGCGAGTGATGAGATGGTCAACAGAGCAACTGAGAATGCGCAAGCAAATCATTTGTCTCAGGCGGTGTTCTTTTCACAAGATTTAACAAAAGACTTTTCGCATCATTCTTGGGCGAAACAAGGATTTGATGCATTATTAATTGATCCTCCACGATCAGGTGCTTTTGAAGTTATGCAATATGTACCTAATTTTGGAGCCAAAAGAATCGTTTATGTATCATGTAACCCATCAACACTGGCAAGGGATGCAGGTGTACTGGCACAATATGGCTATCAATTGAAGAAAGCAGCAGTCATGGACATGTTTACGCATACTGAACATGTTGAATCGATTGCCCTGTTTGAAAAAGTTGAGCGGCTTGAAAAAATCGAAGAGATAAACGATTAAAAAATGAGTTACATATCCAGAGGAGAAAGGTATGGTCACAGTACGTGAGCAGTTACCTGGACGACTCCAAGAGTTGTCTGAGGAAGCGACTGTAGAACATGCCGCTGAAGCGCAAAGTAGTCTAGTCTCTTGGCTAGATCGAGTGCGTGGTATTTTGGATGGGGCAGAGCTGAAGCAACTTCAACAGGTTGCGGAGCTGACCTTAGCAAAAGAGTTACAAGCGACGGGAAATCATCGTATCAATACCTTTAGTACCGGGATTGGTATGGCGGATATTTTGGCCCATTTACATGTCGATGAAGACACGCTTTCAGCGGCGGTGTTATATCGGAGTGTACGTGAGGGTTTGATCACCTTAGAGGACATTCAGCATCAGTTTGGCGAGCAAGTTTTGGGTCTGGTGAAAGGCACACTTGCAATGGGTAAACTGTCGGAGTTGATTGAAAAAAACAAACGTTTAGAAGATCATTTTAATAATAACCAGCGTGAACACTTAAATGGCATTTATAAAATGCTGATTTCGGTGACGGAAGACGTGCGGGTTGTATTGATCAAACTGGCAGAGCGAACCTATGCACTGCGTGAATTGGCAGCCGCAAGTAAAGAACGTCAGGAACGTGTTGCACGTGAAATTCTCACCATTTATTCACCACTGGCACATCGTTTAGGGATTGCCCAGCTCAAGTGGGAGTTGGAAGATCTCGCCTTTCGTTATTTAGCCCCAGAACGCTATAAAGAGATTGCCTCTTTGCTCAATGAGAAGCGTTTGGAACGTGAGCAGTACATTCAGTTTGTCATCGACAAATTGAAAACAGAACTGGCGGCTTATGATATTCAGGCTGAAATCACCGGGCGCGTGAAGCACATTTATTCGATTTATCGAAAAATGAAAAGCAAAAATCTGAGCTTCGATCAGCTTTACGATATCCGTGCAGTGCGTGTGTTGGTGAAAAGTGTTCCAGATTGTTATCACGCTTTGGGGATTGTACATCAGATATGGCGTCATATTCCGAACCAGTTTGATGACTATGTCACCAATCCGAAAGCCAATGGTTATCGTTCATTGCATACCGCAGTGATTGCTGAGAATAAGTCTTTAGAAGTACAAATCCGTACCTTTGAGATGCATAACGAAGCAGAGCTTGGGGTGTGCTCGCACTTTAATTATAAAGAAGGTGCTAAGAATACCGATCATTCCTTTAATGATCGTTTGCATTCATTACGTGCTGTGCTTGAGCATTATCAAGAGCGTACTGAAACCACACCGCATGGTGAAGATGAAGAATCGAATGGCATTGATCAAATTCAAGATTTTGAGAATTTTGAAAAGATCTATGTGTTTAGCCGTGATGGAGACATCAAAGAACTGCCACGTGGTTCAACCGTTCTAGACTTTGCGTACCATGTACATACCGAAGTCGGCAATAAGTGCTATGCAGCACGCGTGAACCAACGTTATGTGCCTTTAACCTACACCTTAAAGACAGGTGAGCAGGTTGAGATTTTAACCAAGAAAGATCGTGAACCGAACCGTGACTGGTTGGTGAACTCTTTGGGTTATATCAAGACCGCACGTGCACGTGACAAGCTACGTCATTGGTTTAGACAACAAGATCGCAGTAAGAATGTTGAAGTTGGGCGTGAGTTACTCAATAAAGAGTTGGCCCGTTTAGCAATTCACCCGAAAAGTATCGACCTGAAAGATTATTCATCGCATTTTAATCTGAAAGCAGGCGATGACATTCTGGTTGCATTGGTCAGTGGTGATATCAGTCTGCATGCCTTGATGAATCAAGTAAATCGTCAGATGCACTTAGATCAGGACGAGCCAGAACTGGTGTTAAAACCTGCGTTAAATCCACGTGCCAGCCATACGTTATCGGCACATGGGATTTTGATTGATGGGTTGGATAATGTTGAGTTGCATATTGCACAATGTTGTCAGCCTGTACATGGCGAGTCGATTGGTGGCTATATCACCCTGAATCGTGGTGTCAGTATCCATAAGATTGCATGTCCAGATTACTTACGTATGACCACGCAAGAACCTGAGCGTGCTGTTGAAGCCGATTGGGAAATGCAACCCACCCGCGGTCAGAGTGTGCAGATCGTGGTGGAAGCTTATGATCGTCGTGGTTTACTCAAAGATCTGACACAGGTGATATTCTCAGACCAAATCAATATTCGTCAGGTCAATACCATTTCTGAGGCAGATGGTATTGCCAATATGAAGTTGTTGATTGAAGTCAAAGGTTTGGCACAACTGTCACGTTTGCTGGCTCGTTTAGAGCAACAACCCGGGATTATCAGTGCCAGACGTTTGGTTCAAGGAAGCTAGAGCATAAGCATAAAAAAGCTGCATATCGATGCAGCTTTTTTATCTAACGTTTCGCTAAAAAGATATTGGTGAGACGATTTAAAAATTGCGGGCTCATGCTGGAGAGCTGATACATCAGTTTGGTTTTTATCCCAACAGGGGTGTGGGTTGGAAGCAAGGCATGGTCTTTTTGTTGCGCCAAATGCAGCACTTGTTTTGCGACATCGGCAGGAGTGAGATCCACACCAATATTTTGAATACTTCCTGCATCCATATCTTTGACCATGTTGGTTTGTACAAACAGTGGCATGACGTCTAAAACACGAATATTGTATTTTTGCCATTCGACATCCAAAGCTTCGGTTAAACCCCGAACTGCAAATTTGCTGGCAGAGTAAGATGCTAAATCAGCTTGACCATAAATCGCGGATGCTGAGGACAGGTTAATCACTCGGGCAAAGCTGGCTTGTTGTAGATGTGCTAGGGCAGTGTGACAGCCATTGAGAACACCCTTAACATTAATATCAATGGTGCGGTGATGCGATTGGATCGGAGTATCTTCAAATGCGCCAGAATAGAGAATTCCTGCATTGTTAATCAAAATGTTGAGTTCACCCGCCCAATTCTTAAATTCTTGCAATGCGATCTGCCACTGGCGCTGATTACTCACGTCGAGATAGCCAGCTTTGGCATGCGTTCCAAGTTCGGCAGCTAGAGCCTGTGCCTGCGCTTCATTGATGTCATAAATACCCACTTTAAAGCCTTTTTGATGAAAAAGACGTGCGATTTCGGCACCAATTCCTTGTGCGGCCCCACTAATAAAAACACTATATTGCATTGCATTCCCTTGCTTTATATTGATACTTTTTGCGTGCGTGTATATTACGCATAAGCTTGTTCGAGCTGCAACTATTTGGCTGTATTCAATATTGAGGTGATCATGGAAAAGTTATTGGCAATCATGCAGGAGTTAAGACAGAAGTGTCCATGGGATCAGCAACAAACGCCAGAGAGTTTGACACGATATGCGATTGAAGAAGCTTATGAGGTCGAAGCTGCAATTCGTGTCGGTGATGTTGAGGAAATTCGCAATGAGCTGGGTGACTTGCTTTTGCAAGTGGTGTTTCAAGCGCAAATGTTCAGCGAGCAAGGGGCATTTGACTTTCAGGGCGTGGTGGATGCAATCAGTGAAAAGCTCATTCGCCGTCATCCACATGTATTTCAGGCAGAACAATATCAAAATCTAGATCCTGAACAGGTCAGTGCATTATGGAAACAAATCAAGCAACAAGAAAAGCAAGGCAAAGTACAATCACGCTTGGATGAGGTAAAACATGCGCCAGCCTTGGTACAGGCACATGAGATCCAAAGCAAAGCCGCACAGCTCGGTTTTGATTTTGAAACAGTTGAAGATGCCTATGGCAAATTGGATGAGGAATTAGCCGAGTTACAGCAAGCCATTAACAATCAAAAAGCCGATGAAATCCAAGAAGAATTTGGTGATTGTCTATTTTCTTTGATCAATGTTGGACGTAAACTTGGGCTGTCGAGTGAGACCGCTTTGTTGGCAACGATTCATAAATTTAGAAGCCGTTTTGCTTTTATTGAACAACAAGCGCAACGACAGCAGAAAGACTTGCAAGCAATGAGTTTGGCAGAAATGGACGAACTTTGGGAGCAAGCAAAACGACAATTAAAATATCAGGAGAAAGACAATGAAGTTGCCGCATCTCCGCAGCAATCTTAATTTTTTTATAGGCTTCATTCTCTGCTTGGGAGGTGTTTCACACCTCCATGCACAGCAGTTTGACCAATCTTATCAGCAGTGGAAGGCACAGCAGCAAACACATGATCAGCAATTGGCCAAGCAAGCAAACAATAACTATTACTTAGCCCGACCAACGCAGCAACAAGCTTCAAAGCAAAATTCATCATCTGTAAATATTCAGGGCGATAAAATAAGCTTGAACCAAGCGAATTTGCAGCAGTTGCAAAGCTTGAGTGGGGTTGGGGAGAAAAAAGCTCAGGCGATTATGGAATATCGTCAAAAAAATGGGGCTTTTAAAAGTGTTGATGAGTTATTGAACATCAAAGGCATAGGACCTAAATTACTTGATAAAAACCGAGTAAGGCTCATGTTATAAGTGAAAAAATGAGATGTAGTTATTCATTTGGGATACTGATCTATTGAAACTTCAACAGAATAAATTGCCCTTTGAGTGTGTTAGAGCTATGATTAGCGACAAATTGTTATTTACGTCCTGACGTAGGAGACAGTGTCTTTTGCAAACTTTGCGTGCGTCAAAATGTGGTTTGTCCACAACTCAACTTCCTTCCTCAATTTTAGATGTGATCGATAGTCTGACTAAAGCAGGCTACGAGGCATATATTGTGGGCGGTGGTGTTCGAGACATGATGTTAGGTCTTAATCCAAAGGATTTTGACGCGGTTACTAATGCTACACCAGCCCAAGTGAAAGAGGTTTTTGGTCGACGTTGCCGAATTATCGGACGACGTTTTGAGTTAGCACATGTATATTCTGGTCGCGAACTGATTGAAGTCGCGACCTTCCGTGCCCCACCGAAAAAAGCAGTCACCAGTGCATCTGGGATGATTCTTCGTGATAATAACTGGGGAACGATTGAGCAAGACTTTGCTCGTCGAGATTTTTCGATCAATACCTTGTATTACCAGCCACGTAAAGGCATCGTGCTTGATTTCTGCCATGCGGTGGATGATATCAATAGCCGTACCTTACGTTTCTTGGGTGAACCAGCACAGCGTTTTGAAGAAGATCCTGTGCGGATGTTACGTGCTTTGCGTTTTGCAGCAAAATTAAATTTCCAGATCGATCAATCGATTCTTGATGTTTTTGATCCGGAGATGACGCAGCTGTTGCGTGATGTCTCGCCACATCGTTTATATGATGAGTCGCAAAAGCTATTCACCATGGGGCACCTCACCCGTGTATTACCGATGTTGATTGAGTTTGGTGTTTGGAAACAGCTGTTTGCTGAAATTCCACCGAACCTGACCGCTTTTATTGACCGTGCAGCGCGTAATACCGATCAACGGATTCAAATTGGGAAAACCATCAATCCTGCATTTTTCTATGCGGTGTTGTTATGGAAGCCTTTCTTGGAACGCTGTGATTTCTATTTGAACAAAGGTGTCGTGCCTGCGGAAGCGCGTGCACAAGCAGGTTTGGATGTGTTGAAACGTCAAGCGACGCGAACCATCATTCCGCGCTTTGCTGAAACCTTTATTCGTGAAGTTTGGGAAATGCAAACTCGTTTGCTTAATCCAAAGCCACAGCAAATTGAAGCTTTGGCTGGCCATGCACGTTTCCGTGCAGGCTTTGACTTCTTGCTGTTACGTGAGAAATCAGGCGATAGCAGTACTGAAGGCATGGGCGTTTGGTGGGAAGCCTACCAAGAAATGAGCACGGATCAAAAAGAAGCAGTGATTCGTCAATACAACCGCCAACGTAGTAAGACACGTCGTAAGGCTGTTGAAGTTGATGAGCCGAAGACTGCTGAAATTGAACCTTTGGTGAATGTACCTGAGCCACGAAGCCGCCGTGCCAAGAAAGAACGGGTCAGAGCGGATGAATCAAGCAGTCGTTTCATTGAAAAAGCGACTACAGGTTCAGTGAATGCCGATCATCCGATCCTCAAGCGTAAACGTGTACAACGTGATCTCAGCCAAGTGGTTTTTGGGCCAACACAATGACCATTCGTACTTATATCGGTCTAGGCAGTAACTTAGGCGATTCGCGGCAGATTCTGAGCGAAGCTGTTGCGAAGCTTGCGAGCTTGGGAGCTGTACAGGTATCGCGACTATATCAAAGTCCGCCGATGGGGCCGCAAGATCAACCTCATTATTTAAATGCTGTTGTTCAACTGGACACCACACTAGCACCACTTGCTTTGCTTGATCAATTACAACAATTTGAGCAAGAGTCTGGGCGTGTCCGTTTACGACGTTGGGGAGAACGTACCCTTGATCTGGATTTATTAATCTATGGTCAAGAGCAGATCCAAAATGAACGTTTGACCGTACCGCATATCGGTATTCTGCAACGTGATTTTGTATTGCTTCCCTTATTGGATTTAGATGCTCATTTGCAATTGAATGGTCATTCATTAAAAGATTTAGAACTGGTGCAGCAAGCAAACTTGACTGTAATAGCAGACCAGTCTTGGGCAACCGCTTAAGACTGTTTCGTTCTGGAAACGCCTGTAGAGGACATCATCATGATTAGTCTAAGTGACTTAAGAAAGTTTAAAGCCGAAGGACGCAAGTTCTCATGTCTTACTTGCTATGATGCAAGTATGGCTAAAGCTATGGAATTGGCTGAAATTGATACGATTTTAATCGGTGACTCTCTAGGAATGGCGATTCAAGGCAGAGACTCTACACTTCCTGTCACAGTTGAAGATATGGCTTACCATACTGCTGCGGTACGCCGTGGTAATGCGCATGCCTTAATCATGACTGATTTACCATTTATGAGCTATGCAACACTTGAAGATGGCTTGAAAAATGCCAAGACGGTGATGCAAGTCGGCGCACAAATGGTCAAGATTGAAGGTGGGGCTTGGCTTAGTGAATTGGTGACGGTATTAACCCGTAATGGTATTCCAGTATGTGTACATTTAGGCCTAACACCGCAATCTGTGCATGTGTTTGGTGGTTATAAGCTTCAAGCAAGAACACGTGAAGCAGCAGATCAATTGATTGCTGATTGCCAAGCAGTAGTTGATGCAGGCGCTGCGGTATTATTGCTTGAATGTGTTCCAGCTCAGCTGGGCAAAGAAATTGCTGAATTATTCCCGAATACGCCTGTGATCGGGATTGGCGCGGGCAATGAAACTGATGGTCAAGTACTGGTGGTACAGGACATGCTCGGTTTGACCTTTGGTCGTGTAGCACGTTTTGTTCGCAACTTTATGAAAGAACAAGCGGGTGAAACTGCGATTGTCGATGCGTTTAAATCGTATCATGCTGCAGTGCAAGATCAGTCGTTCCCAGCCAAGGAACATACTTTCCAAGTTGAGCTTTAATTCATGAAAACTGAAACAACAATACAAGGCTTAACTGCATCACTTGCACCTGCGCGCAGTTCAAAAAAGTTGATTGGTTTTGTGCCGACTATGGGGAATTTGCACGAAGGTCATTTGACTTTGGTGCGTGAAGCAAAAAAACTGTGTGATGTCGTGGTGGTGAGTATTTTCGTTAATCCAATTCAGTTTGGTGCTGGTGAAGATTTTGATAGCTACCCACGTACTTTAGAGCAAGATAGCCGTCTATTGGCGGATGTCGGCTGCGATATTATTTTTGCCCCAACGGTTGAGCAAATGTATGGTACGCAACCACGTTTGACTAATATCAGTGTGGGTCAAATCACGGATGACCTGTGTGGAAAATCGCGTCCAGGTCATTTTGATGGTGTTGCGGTTGTGGTGACCAAACTATTCAATATCGTCCAACCTGATTTTGCTTTCTTTGGTCAAAAGGACTATCAGCAATTGGCCGTGATTCGTCAGCTAGTAAAAGACTTGAATATGCCATTGGAAGTGATTGGCGTACCGATTGTCCGTGCTGAAGATGGTCTTGCTTTAAGCTCGCGGAATGGCTATTTGACTGAACAGCAACGTGCGACTGCACCGACGATTTACCAATTGCTCAAACAAGCCGAACAGCAGTTACATGAAGGGCAAGCTTTGTCACAAGTGTTAGAAAATATCTCTGCTCAATTGACACAAGCAGGTTTTGTTGTGGATTATGTGGAGGCTCGACAAACCAACTTGCAACCAATTCAACAGTTTGACCAAAACTTAGTGCTATTTATTGCAGCCAAACTTGGTTCAACCCGGTTGATTGATAACCTACAAATCGACTTTAAAACATAAAAAATGAAGGGCAAAACGCCATGAAGCGTATTCTTATCGTTACAGGTCAATCCGGTTCAGGAAAATCCTCTGCACTGCAAGTGCTCGAAGACTTGGGCTATTATTGTATAGATAACTTACCTTTGGCGTTATTGCCTGAAATTGTGGCCAAACTTGATCATGAAAATAATCTGGAGCAGCTCGCACTTGGGGTCGATATTCGAAGTACCCGTGCTGATATGCAAGAATTTGATCATGTTTTTCAGCAATTACAGCGACATGGTACAGTTGATATTATTTATCTGACCACACAAGATCAGGACTTGATTACACGTTTTAGTGCATCACGCCGTCCTCATCCTTTGGCAAGTCGCTTCAATAGCTTGTTGCAGTGTATTCAGGAAGAGAAGCAGCTTTTAATTCCGATACAATTCCGCTCTACTGTACATATTGATACAACGGATAAAAGTGTTCATGATTTAAAACATATTTTATTGTCTAAACTTGGACAATCAGATAATTTGATCGTCATTTTACAGTCCTTTGGTTATAAGCATGGTATTCCACTGGATGCAGATTATGTATTTGACGTACGACATTTACCAAATCCGCATTGGGATTTAGAATTACGCCGTTTTTCAGGTTTAGATGAACCTGTACGCCGCTTTTTAGAAGGTAGTCAACAAACCAATGAGATGTTTGAAGATATCTACACTTTCCTAGAAAAGTGGTTACCTGCTTTTGCAGAAGGGCATCGCCATTACATGACCATTTCGGTGGGATGTACCGGTGGGCAGCATCGTTCAGTTTATATCGTGGATAGACTCAAACAAGCCCTTGAGGCAAAATGGACTGTCCAAATCTTACATAGAGAAATGAAGCACTGGTCATGATAGACACAACAATTGATGTAATTAATAAACTCGGCTTACATGCACGTGCATCTGGTAAACTGATTGAAGTGACAACCAAGTTTCGTGCTTCGATCCAAATTGGCAAGGGCGATAAGTTGGTTGATGCAAAAAATATTATGTCATTGTTGATGTTGGGTGCGGGTAAGGGCACCACATTAAGATTGGTCATCGAAGGTGCCGATGAAGACAAGGCACTGGAAGAAATTCAAACGCTGTTCGCAGCAAAATTTTATGAGGCAGAGTAATAGTGGCACGTGGTCCCCAACGTTATACCGATGAAGATTTTGAGTCATTAGACGGGCGTGCAAGTCGAACCGAGCAAAAGAAAGCCGTACAACGCATGGCCGCTTTGGGTGAGCAGTTGGCTCAACTCAATCCTAAGCAGATTCAAAAGCTTCCTGTCGATGAACGTTTAATTGATGCATTGCTTGAAGTGCAAAAGATCAGTTCATTTGAAGCACGTCGTCGTCAGTTCCAACGTGTTGGTAAGTTATTGCGCAATGAAGATGAGACAACGATTTTGTCTTATCTCACTCCGCAGCAAGGCGCGAAAAAACAAATGCAGTTGATGCGTTGGGTTGATCGTATGATTGATCAAGGTGATCCAATCATTAATGAATTTAGCAAAGTGTTTAATGCATCTGAACGTCATACCTTACGTCAGCATGTATTGCGTATTCACCGTGATATGAAACAACAGGTCAGTGAAGAGGAGCTTGAGGCTTCGAAACGCAAATTTGTGAACTACGTACAACAGGTGGCGCTGTTATCTGAACAGTAATTAGAATGTTAAAAGAAGTTTCCAAGGAAACTTCTTTTTTTATGGGCGGACTTAGCCGCCAAACTCACTGCTTGCTCGTGCTTTGGCCCATTCCCTTAAAATAAATTTCTGCAATTTTCCTGTCGAAGTCTTGGGAATCTCAGTAATCACCACATCTTTGGGGACTTTGAAGCGAGCCAGTTCTTTCTGGCAATGTGCAATGATTTCGTCGGCAGAGGCGGATGCACCTTGTTTGAGTTCAATAAAGGCACAGGGCACTTCTTGCCAACGCTCATCTGGTTTAGCCACCACTGCAGCAGTGAGTACCGCAGGATGGCGATATAGCACATCTTCAACTTCTAAAGATGAAATGTTTTCGCCGCCTGAAATAATAATATCTTTGGAACGATCTGTGATTTTGGCGTAGCCATCCGCATGGCTGACGGCTAAATCTCCGGTGTGGAACCATCCTCCTTTAAAGGCCTCTGCAGTGGCTTGAGGATTCTTTAAATAGCCTTTCATGACAATATTGCCACGAAACATGATTTCCCCCATAGTCTGCCCATCATTGGGGACGGGCTGCATGGTTTCTGGATCAAGTACCCGCATACTATCCTGTAGCGGATAAGGTACACCCTGGCGTGAGTGTAGTTGTGCTTGCTCCTGAATGGATAAATCACTCCAGCCTGCTTGTGAAGCACATAAGGCCGAAGGACCGTAGGTCTCAGTTAAACCATAGACATGATTGACGTTAATACCGATATTGCGCATTCCTTCAATGATCGCTACAGGCGGCGCAGCACCTGCGACCATGACTTCAACATCATGCTCAAATGCCGTTTTCTGTTCGCTTGGTGTATTGATCAGCATAGACAGCACAATCGGTGCACCACAGAAATAATCTACTTTATGTGCTGCAATATATTGAAAGATCAATGCTGGATCGACGCGGCGCAAACAGATGTTGGTGCCACCACTGGCTGCAATTGACCAAGCAAAGCACCAACCATTGCAATGAAATAGAGGTAAGGTCCAAAGGTATGTAGCACGAGGTTTCATGCCACAAGCCAAGATATTACTGGCGGCATTCAAATAAGCACCACGGTGATGGTAGACCACACCTTTAGGGTTGCCTGTGGTACCCGAGGTATAACTCAGGCTAATCGCATCCCATTCATCTTGTGGAAGTAGCCATTCAAATTCAGGATCACCATGAGCGAGCCATGATTCATATTCATACTGTCCAAGGGCAATTTGTTCTCCCTCAAATTCAGAATCAAAGACATCAATGACAATAATGTCTTGTGAGACAAGCGTGAGCGCTTCTTCAGCCACTTGACGAAATTCAGGATCAACCAGCAGGACTTTGGTTTCGGCATGCTGCAACATAAAAGCAATGGTCTTGGCATCAAGGCGGGTATTCAGGGTATTCAGTACCGCACCCGCCATCGGCACGGCAAAATGTGCTTCGATCATGGCGGGAATATTCGGTAAGAGTGCTGAAACGGTATCGTTCTTTTGAATGCCCAGACTGTTTAACTGGTGTGCAAATTGACGACAACGCTGATAAGTCTGTTGCCATGTAATCTGACGTTCACCATGAATAATCGCGGCTTGCTGCGGATAAATATAAGCCGCACGCTCTAAATAACGTAACGGTGATAAGGCAACAAAATTTGCTGGGGTCTTGGGTAATTGATCATATGCACTCACCATGTGTCTTGCTCCATTTCTGTTCTTTTCATTGATCACTAAATTATTCTGTCATCGAGTCTAAATCATTTAGGCTTTAGTCGGAGAGGAATCTGGACTGATCTTGGGTTTTTCTGGTTCAGAGGTTTCATCCACAGCTAAACCCGTGTAAAATCTTGGATACTTTTTTATCCGCCGTTTTTTATCTTTTGAGGCCGCGCCTCAATACATAATCTCGCGGTGATATGCTCCTTCGTATAGGGCATCACTCCTTAAGGATTTTATTATGCCAATCATTACTTTACCAAATGGTGATCAGAAACAGTTTGATCATCCGATTTCCGTGATGGAACTTGCTCAGAGCATTGGTCCGGGTCTTGCAAAAAATACAGTTGCAGGTCGCATCAATGATCGTTTGGTGGATGCTTGTGATTTAATCACAGAAGATGCAACAGTTCAGATTATTACCCCTAAAGATGAAGAAGGCTTAGAAATCATTCGCCATTCATGCGCGCACTTGGTCGGACATGCGGTTAAGCAATTGTTCCCAGAAGCGAAAATGGTGATCGGTCCTGTAATCGAAGAAGGTTTCTACTACGACATCTGGATGCCACGTCCATTTACTTTGGATGATATGGCTGCTGTTGAAGAGCGCATGAAAAAGCTCATCGACCAAGATTATGACGTCATCAAAAAGATGACTCCACGTGATGAAGTGATTGCAGAATTCACAGCACGCGGTGAAGAATACAAGTTGCGCCTGATTGCAGACATGCCAAATGAAACACAAATGGGCTTGTACTACCATCAGGATTATTTGGATATGTGCCGTGGTCCGCATGTACCCAACACTAAATTCTTAAAATCATTCAAACTCACTAAAATCTCTGGTGCTTACTGGCGTGGTGATGCGAAGAATGAACAGCTACAGCGTATTTATGGTACGGCTTGGGCGGATAAAAAGCAGTTAGCTGCTTATATCAAACGTATTGAAGAAGCTGAAAAGCGTGACCACCGTAAAATTGGTAAAGCTTTAGACCTGTTCCACATGCAAGAAGAAGCACCGGGTATGGTGTTTTGGCATCCGAACGGCTGGACCATTTACCAAGTGCTTGAACAATACATGCGTAAAGTTCAGCAAGACAATGGTTACCAAGAAATCAAGACACCGCAAATTGTTGATTTCACCTTGTGGGAAAAGTCTGGGCATGCGGCGAACTATGCTGAAAACATGTTTACGACCCATTCAGAAAGCCGTAACTATGCAGTGAAGCCAATGAACTGCCCATGTCACGTGCAAGTATTTAACCAAGGCTTGAAATCTTACCGTGACTTACCAATTCGTTTGGCGGAGTTTGGTTCTTGTCACCGTAATGAGCCATCAGGTTCTTTACATGGCATTATGCGTGTTCGCGGCTTTACTCAAGACGATGCACATATCTTCTGTACCAAAGAACAGATTGGTAAAGAAGTCGCTGACTTTATTAAACTGACTTTAGATGTTTATAAAGACTTTGGCTTCGAAGATGTGCAAATGAAATTGTCTACACGTCCAGAAAAACGTGTGGGTGATGATGCACTTTGGGACTTGGCTGAAAAATCTTTGGCAGATGCTTTGGATGATGCAGGCTTGGCTTGGGACTTACAACCAGGCGAAGGTGCCTTCTATGGCCCGAAAATTGAATTCTCATTGAAAGATTGCTTAGGCCGTATCTGGCAGTGCGGTACAATCCAGTGTGACTTCAACTTACCAATCCGTTTAGACGCGTCTTATGTCACTGAAGACAATGATCGTGATCAGCCCGTCATGTTGCATCGTGCAATTCTTGGCAGTTTCGAGCGTTTTATTGGTATACTAATTGAACACTATGCGGGTTTCATGCCGCCGTGGCTCACACCAATTCAAGCTTGTGTCATGAATATTACCGATTCACAAGCTGAGGCAAGTGAACAGGTGGTCGCAAAACTCAAAGAAAATGGTCTTCGTGCCATTTCTGACTTGAGAAATGAAAAGATCGGATTTAAGATTCGTGAGCGTACCCTAGAGCGTATTCCTTACCTTCTGGTTCTTGGTGATCGAGAAGTTGAAGAAGGTACAGTTAATGTGCGTACTCGCTCAGGAAAAAATTTAGGTACTATGTCAGTAGATGCATTTATTGACTTAGTGAAATCTGCCGTTGCCGAACGTGGCCGGTATATCGTGGAGTAATAAAGATTAAACAGCCTGACCGTAACCAACAACAAGGTGCTAAAAGTAACCGTCCTGCAATTAACGATGAGATCCGTGCGAAAGAAGTACGCCTTGTCGCTGCAGATGGGGAACAAAAAGGTGTTGTTTCATTAAATGAAGCATTGCGTGCTGCAGAAGAAGCTAATCTTGACCTTGTTGAGATTGTTGCTAATGCGGAACCACCTGTTTGTAAGATCATGGACTACAACAAGCACTTATTTGACTTGAAACAAAAGCAAAAAGATGCGAAGAAAAAACAGCATCAAGTGCAAGTGAAAGAAATCAAGTTACGTCCAGCGACGGACGTAGGTGATTACCAAGT
The DNA here is from genome assembly GCF_000367945.1 of Acinetobacter proteolyticus. Classification (GTDB taxonomy): domain Bacteria; phylum Pseudomonadota; class Gammaproteobacteria; order Pseudomonadales; family Moraxellaceae; genus Acinetobacter; species Acinetobacter proteolyticus. The sequence continues at coordinate 2,327,002 of NZ_KB849179.1, read as the reverse complement.
AAAATTGCGTGCAATTTTACGTTTCCTTGAAGAAGGAAATAAGGTGAAAATCACTTTGCGTTTCCGTGGTCGTGAGATGGCACACCAACAGCTTGGTTTAGCTCAATTACAGAAAATTGAAGCTGACGTTGCTGAGTTTGGTGTTGTTGAACAAGCGCCGAAGATGGAAGGCCGTCAGATGGGCATGTTACTTGGTCCGAAAAAGAAAAAGTAATTTTTGCTTAGAAAAAGCACCGCAATAGGCGGTGCTTTTTTATGTCTATAATAATGCATTATTTTATTAAAAATTTTCTAAGTGTCATCAACAGGCATCTGAATCAAAATATGATAGGGTAAATGAAATCTTTCAGAACTTAAAAATAGGAACATGATATGTCAACAATTACAGGTACTGAACAACTCTCTGAAATTAATCAAAAAGTGGTGCAAGAAGGCGAGGTCCTTCCCCAAGTTAAACTTAAAGATGGTAGTCGTGTTCAAACTGGAACGGTAGCCACCATGCTGCATAATATTAATCTCTATAATGCAGGTGTTCGTGGTGCGGTCGAAGATGAACTGATTTTAGCTGTACCGACCTTATTTAAAGTTGGAATGTTTGATTTATTCTCTGTCGAGGAATGGATCAATGGCAGCAATGCTGGCCGTAAATTTGTCGGTGAAAAGGCTAAGGCATTTTTAGAAAGCCAAGCTTGAGTATCTACAACATTATCTTTGAAAACACGGCTTTATTGTTTCTTTTCGTGCCTATTTGCTGATCGATATTGATGAAATGTGCTATAACGCAACAACAGTCAAGATAATGATGAACAGGACAATATAAATGATTGACTTATATTATTGGGGTACACCCAATGGGCATAAAATAACAATTGCTTTAGAGGAAATGGGACTCGAATATCAGATTTTCCCAATCAATATTTTAGAAAATGATCAGTTTCAACCTGATTTTCTCAGAATCTCTCCAAATAATAAAATTCCAGCCATTGTTGATCAAAATGGTCCGCGAGGCGAACCGATTTCAGTGTTTGAGTCAGGCGCAATCTTGCAATATTTAGGTCGAAAAACAGGTCTGTTCTATCCGACTGATGAACAAGAACGAGTTGAGGTAGAACAATGGTTGATGTGGCAAATGGGTGGGTTTGGTCCAATGCTGGGGCAAAATCACCACTTTAATAAGTTTGCACCCGAACGGATTCCTTATGCCATTGAGCGTTATATCAATGAAACCAAACGCCTTTATACTGTTTTAAATAAGCAGTTAATTGGTCAAAAGTTTGTGGCAGGCGAATATTCCATTGCAGATATGGCAATCCTACCTTGGGCATTGCGTTATGAATGGCAGGGCATTCAACTTGAAGACTATCCATATGTGAAAGATTATATTGAACGATTAACGGCCCGCCCTGCGATACAAAAAGCCTTGTCGATCAAAGTGGGATGAATCAAGGTATTGGACGACACAGCTACTTAAAGCATTGGGCGATTGCGATGGGATTGTTGTTGCTTACAGCAATCCTTTGTGCTCAGTTGCAAAAGCTCTATTCAGAGAGTCATCTAGCGGTTTTGGTATTTGCTTTTATTACTGTTTTAGGGCTCTTATTTTCTACACTCTTTGCTTGGCTACAGCTAGAGACCAGAAATTCATATTCTAGTACAGGGTGGTTTGTTGGGTTTTTTAAGTTTATCCTTAGTGTTATGTAGCTATCTTGATCATACTGTATCTATTGACTGGGCTGCGGTTTCTGCGGGTGAAATGCAACTTACCTTGTACCAAAAAATTATTAGATCTGATTTTACATTTTGGCTCTTATTTCTTTTTCCATTCATTTTTTCAGTTATGTATTTTTCTATTCGATCTAAAAAAGCGAAAACTAAAAATTAATTTTTGGCAAAACCTTATCTTTAAGGCTGTCAGCAGGGCAGTTTTATAATTGTGTAATTTTTCATCTGCTCTACGCATGTTCAGGCTAGGATGCTTTAGGTTCAAAAAAGATAACGCATTATGCAAACTCAAATATCAGCCCTTTATTTAAAAAAGCTTGGTTTTGAAGGTGAGTTTTTGCCGACTTTGGCAAATTTAAAGCTTTTGTTAAACCTTCATGTGCAAACGATTCCTTTTGGCAATTTTTCTTCTTTTCTTGGAGAGGAGGTTTCCTTAGAACCCAATCAACTTGCTCAGAAATTATTGCTTGATGGACGTGAAGGCTATTGTTTAGAACAGAGTAGCTTGACCAGAGTTGTACTCACTGAACTAGGCTATGAGGCTTATAATGTACTCGGTCGGGTCTATTATCAAAGCTCGCCGATCACTACGCCTGTACGCACGCATTTGGTCACATTAGTCTGTATTAATCAGCACTTATTTTTATATGATCCTGGGTTTGGTGGGATGACCCCAACCACGGTTTTATCACTTGATCAGGTCGGAGAAACACAGCTGACACCGCTAGAACCGTTTAGATTTGTTGAAGCCGCACAGAGTGGTTTGGATCTAGCTGTGCTGACAGAAATGCAATATATGCTGCAAGTTTATCTTCATGATCAGTGGATCAATGTCTATGCAATTAATCCCGAACAGCACATTGCGGATGCCGATGCTTTGGTGGCGAATTGGTATATTTCGACTTCTCCTGAATCCTTATTTACTCAGTATTTAATGTTATCTACTGCTAATAGCGAAATGCGGATCACGTTAAAAGATCGAGTCTTAAGAACGCATGGCAAAGGGGGCTCAAATAAAAAAGAGTTAACTAATTTTGATGAATTTGAACAAACCATTAAAAGCGTTTTTCGGATTGATATTTCACAGGAGATACTCAAAGAGACTTGGGCAAAATTAACCTTGAATCCATAGCATTCACGTTATATGGTCTACTCTTGATGATGTGTGGCTCCGAGTTTAAGAGAACCTTGTTTTGATGTCTTATTTGTTATTGTTTCTCTCAGCCTTTGGTGCTGCCACCTTATTACCTTTACAGTCTGAAGCGGTATTACTGACCTTGCTAATACAAGGTTTATCCAATCCTTTTTATCTCATCTTGGTTGCGACCATTGGTAATGTCTTGGGTTCCTGTGTGAATTGGTGGCTTGGACTAAAAATTGAACATTTTAAAGATAAAAAATGGTTTCCTGTTTCAGAACAACGGTTGCTGCAAGCACAACAGATTTATCATAAATATGGTTTTTATTCGTTGCTACTGAGTTGGACTCCTGTGATTGGTGATCCCATTACCTTGATTGCCGGGCTGATGAAAGAAAACTTTTGGCGATTCTTGTTGATTGTGACCATTGCCAAAGGTGGACGATATCTCACCTTGTACGCACTCTATTTAGGAATTTTTTAAAAAAGGGAAAGGTGAGATGAGCTTTCCCTTTACGTTTATTGCTCCGTTCCTTTGGTAATATCGACGGTGAATAAGTCATTGGTTTTAAACCAGCAATAACTCACCACTGCAAGAGTCATACATCCACCCAGAATGGTTGCCGTAATGGTACCGAGGTATTTGGCTGCAAGACCTGATTCAAAAGCTCCTAGTTCATTACTTGAAGAAACGAACATCCCATTCACTGCTGCAACACGTCCCCGCATATTTTCAGGTGGGAAAATTTGCAAGATGGTTTGACGAACCACGACGGAAACACTGTCACAAGCACCGGTCATGGCTAAGGCAAAGAGGGACAGCCACATATTGTTTGAGAAGGCGAACAGAATGGTAAAAATACCAAAGCCTGCGACGGCCAACAGCATATTGCGCCACGCATGATGCATTGGCGGGAACTTAGTCAGCACAATCATGGTGATCAGTGCACCGATAGACGGGGCTGCACGTAAGTAACCTAAGCCTTCAGGTCCAACTTTTAAAATTTCTTCAGCAAAAATCGGCAACAGAGCAATCACGCCCCCAAATAATACTGAGACCAAGTCCAGTGAGATTGCCCATAGAACAATTTTAGTTTTCCAAATAAAGCGGAAACCATCGGTCAGGCTTTGCAGCACATTTTCGGTTTCCATTTTGGGAAAGGTTCGCTTTGCTAGACAGTTAATCAAAATGAAGCAGACGGCCAATAATGCAGATACTGCAAAGAGACTAGTTTCACGCCCCAAAAATGCCAACATAAAACCACCCAACATTGGCCCGATAATGACACCACTTTGCCAACCGATCGTGGTCCAAGTGGCACCATTGGCATACAGTTCGCGTGGAATCAAAAAGGGTTTAAGCGAGGTTGCTGATGGATTGTAAAAGCCCCGAATGGTACCTAAAGCGAATATGACGGCATAGATGCCCCAAGATAGTGTGCTAATGCTAATTTTTTCTAAGCCATGTAAATGGAACAAACCCCAAAGCACTAAAGGCAAAGGAATGGAAAAGAATAAACAAACTTTCATAATACTTTGTTTATTCAGCTTATCCGCAAAATAACCACCCCATAAGGACAGGGTAATGAACGGAATCGCTTCTGCCAGACCAATGAAACCCAGCGTCAGAGGGTCTCGCGTGATTTGATAGAGTGAATACGCCACAATAATTTCCTGAATCAAGATGGCCAGCGTTAAGCAAAATTGATTGAGGGTGACGATAGAGAAATCCCGATACCGCAAGGCGGCGAAAGCGTCATTCTGTATATTCATATGGATAGAGATTTAAGAATTTGCTGTTATTATATGCGCTGATTTTGTGCATGTTTCTCATAATTTGAGAATTAATTATGGGAAATAACGTTTGCTGAAAACAGCGCTATTTCTGTCAAAAAATGAGCATTTTGCTTTTGTTTTGGGGAGAGATACTATATGATACTGCCTTCCTTACCTGCAGGTTGATTTGCAATAGTGCAAACGTGCCGAACAGGTGCTCAAAAGAGGTTACTATGGCTAAGTTAAAAACTCGCCGTGGTGCAGCTAAACGCTTTAAAGCGACTGCAAACGGTTTCAAGCGCAAACAAGCATTCAAGCGCCACATTTTGACCAAAAAATCTGCTAAGCGTATCCGTCAATTGCGCGGTTGTGTAATGGTTCACGTAAGTGACGTTGCATCAGTTCGTGCTATGTGCCCATACATCTAAGGAGATTATAAATGGCTCGTGTAAAACGTGGTGTAGTGGCTCATCGCCGTCACAAAAAAATTCTTGCTCGCGCTAAAGGTTACTATGGTGCTCGTTCACGCGTTTACCGCGTAGCGTTCCAAGCGGTAATCAAAGCTGGTCAATACGCTTACCGTGACCGCCGTCAAAAGAAACGTCAATTCCGTGCTTTATGGATTGCGCGTATCAATGCCGGTGCTCGTCAAAACGGTTTGTCATACAGCCGTATGATCGATGGCTTGAAAAAAGCTCAAGTGATCATCGACCGTCGCGTATTAGCTGACATCGCTATGCATGATGCAATTGCATTTGCTGCTTTAGCTGAAAAAGCTAAAGGCGCATTAGCTGCATAAGCTTAGAGATTCAAAAAAGACCGCTTTTTAGCGGTCTTTTTTATTTTTAGTGAATTGGGTTTTTAATAATAGAGAATAATCAGAGATAGATGATGCAAGACGAACAATTTTTAAATGATTTAATTCAACAAGTGCAACAAGGCCACCAATTTAAATATTTATATTTCTGGGGACATACCCCAAAGCAAGCCAATCATGTGGACAAGAGTTGTTTTAGCCAGTGGTTTCCATCGCCATTCAAACAGGAGGGCATCGAATATCTCACGGCAGAACATTATATGATGGCGCAAAAAGCAAAACTTTTTAACGATGATGAGATATTGAATCAGATTTTGAAGGTCACACATCCGAATGAAGCAAAACAGCTCGGTCGAAAAATACAGCACTATGACGAACAACTGTGGCAGGAAATGCGTTTTGATATCGTGGTACAGGCAAATTTGGCTAAATTCTCACACTATCCAGAATTAAGAAATTTTTTACTTGCCACACATGATCGTATTTTGGTTGAAGCATCGCCTGTCGATAAAATTTGGGGGATTGGTATGGCACAAGATCACCAGCATATCCAAGACCCAGGCCAATGGCAGGGGTTAAATTTACTTGGTTTTGCACTTATGCAGGTGCGCGCTCAGTTGCTATAGGCATAAAATGAAAAAGACCGCTTTTTTAGTGGTCTTTTTTGTCTTATTTTTTTGACCAAATCATCAGAAAAATAATTACGCCCAAGCTAATCACCATAAATTTGGCGAATTCATAATGGTTAACCAACCAGAACACTCCATAGAGTAGCCCAATGACAACAGCTAAAAAGAAGATAAGATAAAGTGTCGAGGCTGTAACAGATGTTGGCTTTTCTTCTGTTGTACTATCATTGCTCAACTCATTATTGACTTCGATATTGGTTTGGGGTTTATGTTGAAGTGAGTGTGGTGGAATATAGGAAAAATCTTCGTTCACGTATGCTTGCTCATAGCTATTTGCACTATGTGAAAGTAAGCTGATTAATGCATTGTTTAAATCTTCTTGGAAAAGATCTATTTCTGTAAAATTTTGATCAATAATATCAGCATAAAATGATCTTGAAGCTAGTGTCATTGCCACTTCAGTTTTGATTTGCTCTTGTAAATCACAGAGTTTATTTATCCAAGAAAATGCCAAATTGAATTCAGGACTAGGTTCCTTAAGAAAAGGATATTCGGCTATTTCATTTTTTAAAAATAAGTTATTGGTTAAGACCAGACTTTTATCTTGCTTAAAATTAAATGGGTTATCTAAAAATGTGCTTTGAAAATACTCATGTAAGTTTTTCCAATTTAGATTTTTCTTAAACTCATCAATAACTTGTAGTTGTTTTTGATCTAATTTAATTAGAGTAAATAATAGATATTTATTATAGTTTTGAGAGGATGAAAAACCACTAAATTCACGAGGATCCGTAGACATCGAAAATTTTTTTACTTTTTCTGCATGTACTTTAACTAAAGCAAAGTTTTGCTCTGTTCCCAAGAAGATGGCTACAGGATAATTGCTTGTATCAAAAATGAACTGTTTAAAATGTTGAGTAAACTCAGGAAAGAGTAGATCAAAAGGAATGAGTTGGCAGCGCTGAATCTGTTGATCTCTGAGATCGGCAATTAAATGAGCAATTGAATCGTAACGTAATTCATTCGTTTCTAAATCACGTAGCAGAAAAAGGTCATGAGTTATATCACACCAGTCATGTTCGATATGATATTCAGCAATTTTATGATCAAAATAGCGTTGAGCATTATGTTGTAAGCCTAAGATGAACTTCCAGTAATTATCGGTCATTGTTTTATGTATGCTGTTATTGGTGAGAAGCTAAGCTTATTATCATATCTGAAATTAATGATGGATTAAAACGTGCGCAGGCAATATCACTTTAGACAAGTTGGAGAGGATACTTATATCTGGGATGTTCATCATTTGCTGGAGCTGACGAAAAACTTGATTCCTAAGAAGGTTTTACTGGCTGATATTCAAGAGTTAAACGAAGCCTATTGGTTTCCAGATCAATCTCCAACAACACAACAAATCATTGAGCACTTTCAACTGATTCAAGATGCTGATCTGAGTTATCCCATTATTTTGTGTGCACAAGGGCGAGTGATGGATGGGATGCATCGTGTCGCTAAAGCCAGTTTGCTGCAACACACAGATATTCTCGCCGTGCAATTTGAACAAACCCCTGAACCTGATTTCATCAATATGGATGAAGATGATTTAGATTATGATGAGTAACACAATCTACTGATTTGTTTAAAGATTACATAACCCAAACATGTTCGATTAGACTTTTGCGCTGAAATCTTTTTACAGTAAAGAAAACAGCATCAGGATAAAAATATGTTAGTGAGCGTAGAAGGGTTACAGCAAGGTGCATTTGAAACAGAGCTGAGTATTGTGCCTAGAAAGGGTGAAACCATCCGAATTTTTTATGGGCCAGATGCTGAAGTTGAAGGTGAAATTGAAAATGTGCATCACATTGTTAATCAGCATGATGGCGGGCATAAAGTCATTATCAGAATTCGACCGACCTTCTAAAATGATAAAAGAAAAACCTAGATGGCGTGATCTAGGTTTTTTTATGCATTCTGTTGCTACAGACCAAAATAATAAGCAAGCAGACAGATAATTACAGTCAGAATAATCAATTTAATGACCCCTGATGTACCAACTTTATGATGTTGAGTTTTATCTAGTTGATGCGGGATTTCCATAGTCCGATCAATGATTTCAGGTTCTTCCGCTGTCAATTGAGCTGTCTGGTAATGATTTGCTGTTTTGACAATTAATTTTGCAAATAAATCATCGGTCTTTTGGGAGAAATTACGTAAATTGATTTGTTCTTCAGGGCTGATCAATTCACCTGTCGCATGATAAGGATGTTGTCTTTGTTGTTGCAAATAATCAGCCAAAGCTTGAGTGCGGTGTAACAGGCGATGTGCAACATCTGCAGGATAATCGGTTGGAATCAATGCGAGTTGCTGGTTTGGTGTGTTGATCGGATCCAATTCATAGCCATAGAAAGGTAGATCTTGTTGTTCTGGTTCTGAAAAATGTTCTGCATATTTGCTGTCAAATAGTTCTTTCTCCAAGAAAATGGCCACCTGATTCCAATTCACTTTCTGTAAATCAGCATCAATTTTTTTAGCGAATTTATCATTCAATTCATAACGCCAAAATGTTTCTTGGCGGAGTGTGGTTTGTTGGGATGCGGGTATATCAAAGGCTTGATCACTGTTATCCCATTCAGCCAGTTCATGTCCACAAATCCATGCGTTTTTTTTATTGCCTTGATGGCTTACAATAAAATGTGTGAAGGGAAGCAGCTCTACATTGGCATTTGGATTTTGTTCATCATTGAGTACGCTGGATAAATGTAGGCTGAGTTTTTTTACCCCTTGTTTTTTTAAGCCTTCAAGCCAAATCTGGAAATGTTGTGCTAATAGATGTTGAGACAGTAAGTCCCTAAAAAGCAGTCGATTTTGATTGAAAATCGGATGTTCAATCCAGCGACTAAAATTGAGTTCACTTGCGAGGAACTCATTGCCATAAGTCACAAGTGTAAGCTGTTGTTTCCAGATTTGATCAAGCGCCATCGTTATTCTTTCTCATTGACGATATCAATATCTTATACATTTTATTCAATTATTGATTATTTTTTTACGAAAATTTAGATGATCAATCGGCAAGCTTGACTATTTTATCTTCAGATTCAGGTTTAAAAAAAGGATGCTATTTAAACAGTGGTTTATCTTCATAAAATAGGTAAAAAGCTGATAAACTATAGCGTTTTATTATATTTCTATATTTTGTTGCTTTGAGAGTTACTATGTCACTGGAAGCCCTGACCACTGAAGCGCTTGCTGCCATTGCAGCGGCTCAAGACCTTGCTGCACTCGATCAAGTCCGTGTGCAATTTACAGGGAAGAAAAGCCAGCTTGCAGAGCAGTCGAAAGCACTTGGAAAAATGGATCCTGAAGAGCGAAAAGTACAAGGTGCTGCAATTCACGCTGTGCGTGAAGCAATCAATACAGCTTTGACTGAGCGTCAACAGACATTACAACAAGCTGAACTTGCAAAAAAATTAGCAAGTGAAACCATTGATATTACTTTACCAGGTCGCGGTCAGCGCATGGGAAGTATTCATCCTGTTACTCAAGTACAAGAACGGATTTGCCAATTTTTTACCAAAGCAGGTTTTAAGGTTGCACATGGCCCAGAAGTTGAAGATGATTATCACAACTTTGAAGCCTTAAATATTCCGGGACACCACCCAGCACGTGCCATGCATGACACCTTCTATTTTGATGCAACGCATTTGCTACGTACCCATACTTCGGGTGTGCAAATTCGGACTATGGAAACTAGCCAGCCACCAATTCGTATTGTGTGTCCGGGGCGTGTTTATCGTTGTGACTCAGATCAAACCCATTCGCCAATGTTCCATCAGATCGAAGGTCTGTACGTTGCTGAAAATACCAGCTTTGCTGAGTTAAAAGGTTTATTGATTAACTTACTCAATGAATTTTTTGAGAAAGATTTGAAAGTACGTTTCCGCCCATCTTATTTCCCGTTCACTGAGCCAAGTGCTGAAGTGGATATTATGGATGAACGTGGTCGTTGGTTAGAGGTTTTAGGCTGTGGCATGGTACATCCAAATGTACTGCGTGCTGCGGGGATTGATCCTGATAAATACAAAGGCTTTGCTTTTGGTTTAGGGGTAGAGCGTTTTGCAATGTTGCGTTATGGCATCAATGATTTGCGTATGTTCTACCAAAATGACGTGCGTTTCTTACGCCAATTTGCCTAAACAGTTTTTTCAGGATTAAAGAAGGTTTATACAAATGAAAATTAGTGAAAATTGGTTACGCACGTGGGTGAACCCAGCTATTGATAGCGATACATTGTCTGATCAGTTGACCATGTTGGGTTTGGAAGTCGATGAGTTGGCACCTGTTGCAAAACCCTTTACGGGTGTGGTTGTCGGTGAAGTTCTTACGGTTGAACAACATCCAGATGCAGATCGTTTACGTGTGACCACGATTAATATTGGTTCAGGTGAACCCTTACAGATCGTATGTGGTGCGCCAAATGTTCGCGTGGGTATGAAAGCCCCTGTTGCGACGATTGGTGCAGTATTGCCAGGCGATTTTAAAATTAAAAAAGGTAAGCTCCGTGGTGTTGAATCACAAGGTATGCTCTGTGGTGCTTCTGAAATTGATTTAGAAGACAAAATTGATGGTTTGTTAGAGTTGCCTGCTGATGCACCAGTGGGAATGAATATTCGTGAATATTTAAAACTTGATGACAATGTGATTGACATCAGTATCACGCCAAACCGTGGTGACTGCTTTAGTATTCGCGGGATTGCGCGTGAAATCGCGGTGATTAACCAACTTGAAGTGAATGAACCGAAGATTCAGGCCATCGCCGCAAATATTACCGATGGAAAAGCGGTCAACATTAGCACTGAAGGTACGCCACGTTATTTAGGTCGTATCGTTAAAAATGTCAATGTAAAAGCGCCAACCCCTGAATGGATGGAACAGGCACTGGCACGCTCAGGGATTCGTACCCATAGTATTTTGGTCGATATTACCAACTATGTGTTACTTGAACTCGGCCAGCCGATGCATGCCTTTGATTTGGCAAAAATCGAAGGTTCGATTCAAGTCCGTCAAGCGCAGCCACAAGAAAAATTGACGCTGTTGAATGATCAAGAAGTTGAATTGCAAGATGACATCATGGTCATTGCAGATGATCAGAAACTACTGGCGATTGCGGGGATTATGGGGGGACTAGATTCATCGGTAACTGATGAGACCCAAGATATCTTCCTTGAAAGTGCTTTCTTTGCACCTTTAGCCATTGCAGGACGTGCACGTCGTTTTGGCTTGCATACCGATTCATCACAGCGTTATGAACGTGGTGTGGATTTTGAATTGCCGATGATCGCCATGCATCGTGCTTCTGAGCTGATTCAAGCCTTTGCGGGCGGTGATTTTGGCCCTGTGACTGTGGCTGAACAGACAACTTTATTGCCAACGCGTGATGCGATTGAGCTACAACAAGCACAAGTTGATCAGTTGTTGGGTTATCAAGTTGCTGGTGATTTTATTGTCGATGCGTTAACACGTCTTGGTTGTGCGGTGGAAACTAAAGCACAAGGTCAATGGGCGGTTGTTCCTCCTTCGCACCGTTATGATATGGCAATCTATCAAGACCTGATTGAAGAAGTGGTGCGTATTCACGGTTACGACAATATTCAAATCAGTTTGCCAAAAATTGATGTAAAACTGGAAAAGTACCAAGACCGTTTTGAAATTGCACAATTACGTCAAACTGCGGTGACGCTAGGCTACCAAGAAGCGATTAGCTTTAGCTTTGCTGATGCTAAGCTTGAAAAGCAGTTGAATCCAAATGTACATCCATTGATGTTAGCGAATCCGATTTCAAGTGATTTGGCAGCAATGCGTAGTACTTTGTTATCGAGCTTAATTCCGTGTGTGCAGTACAACTTAAATCGCCAGCAGCAACGTGTGCGTTTCTTTGAGCTCGGCTTACGTTTTGATTATCAGAATGCGCAAAGCATTCATGATCTGAAACAAATTCCAACCTTGGCATTAATTGCAGTCGGTTCACGTGTACCAGAATCGTGGCATGCAAAACCACAAGCAATGGATTTCTTTGATTTCAAAGGTGAGATTGAAGAGATTTTAGCTGCAGGTCGTATTGCTGTTGAATTTGTGCGTACTGAGCGTGTCTGGTTGCATCCGGGCCAGTCGGCTGAGATTTTGGTGAATGGGCAGTCGATAGGTTATCTTGGTCGTTTACATCCATCACTGGAAAGTGAACTGGATTTAGGCACAACTTGGGTGGCCGAGCTGGATCAGCAGGCAGTTTTGCAATCTTATGTATCTAATTTTACAGAATTATCACGTTTTCCATCGGTTAGACGTGATATTGCGCTTTTAATCTCTGATAATATTGAGGTAAGAGATATTCAGCGGTTAATTGAGCAGACTGGTGGTGAGTTACTCGACTCAACATGGTTGTTCGATGTGTATACGGGGCAAGGGGTTGAACAAGGCAAACGCTCTTTAGCTTTTGCAGTGCTCTGGCAACATCCAACTCGTACGCTTGAAGATGCTGAAATTAAATCTGGTATGGATAACATTATTCAAGTGTTGGAAGACACTTACCAAGCGACATTGAGGGCCTCATGACAGCATTAACAAAAGCAGATATGGCGGACCATTTAAGTGAGCTTACTAGCTTAAATCGCCGTGAAGCAAAACAAATGGTCGAGCTATTTTTTGATGAAATCAGCCAAGCTTTAATCGCGGGTGAACAAGTCAAACTTTCTGGCTTCGGCAATTTTGAGTTGCGTGACAAACGTGAACGTCCGGGACGTAATCCAAAGACAGGTGAGGAGATTCCGATCTCTGCTCGTCGTGTGGTAACGTTCCGAGCGGGTCAGAAATTTAGACAGCGTGTTGGAAATGAGCAGATCGATTGATCTGCTTTTTTATACCTGAATCTATGGGTATTAACAAAATCTAGGCATAAAAAAAGAGAACCGAAAGGTTCTCTTTTTTCTAATCTAAAACTAGATTATTGTGCAGCAGAAGCTTCAGCTGGAGCAGCTTCAGAAGCAGCAGCAGCAACGTCAGAAGCAGCAGCATCAGTAGCAGCAGCAACGTCAGAAGCAGCTTCAGCAACGTCAGAAGCAGCAGCTTCAACAGCTTCAGTAGCTTCAGAAGCAGCTTCTACAGCTTCAGATGCAGCAGCAGTAGCGTCAGTAGCTGGCGCTTCTTCTTTCTTAGAGCAACCAACGAAAGCTAAAGTAGTAGCAATAGCAGCAGCAACAGCGAATTTTTTGAATAACATGGCATCACTCTCATAAAATTGTGAGATTAAAAAAAACCTAGAGTTAGTCTGTTTGTGCTTTTATTATTCCTAAACGCTTTAGGTAACAACGCAGGGAGCAGTCTAACTGGTCTGTAGCTATCCTATCAAAGCAATTCATGAATTACTACTGTTCTGTCCAACAAAACGACAAAAATGGGCAGAATTTGGCTGTTTTTTGATAGAAAATAACTATGGAGAATAAAATTTAAATCGGTAAGTTGCGGAAATAAAATGAGATATTTTTTAAATATATAAATAAATCAATGAAATAGTATTTTTAGTAACTTTTTTAAAAGAATGTAAATGTTATGTAAGCATGTCAACCAAATAAAAAAAGCTACCATTAAGGTAGCTTTTTTGACTGAAACTTAAGTTGAGGCTTTTCGTTTCATTTGATCAAAGAAGTCATCATTGGTTTTGGTTTCTTTCATCCGATCCAATAAGAACTCCATCGCGGCAAGCTCATCCATTGGGTGGAGTAATTTACGTAAAATCCAGACTTTACGTAGATTTTCTTCACTCATAAGACGTTCTTCACGGCGCGTACCTGATTTCTTGATGTTCATTGCAGGGAACACGCGTTTCTCTGCGATACGACGGTCAAGCGTAATCTCTTGGTTACCTGTACCTTTAAATTCTTCGTAGATCACGTCATCCATCTTACTGCCTGTTTCAATTAAGGCAGTTGAGATAATACTGAGTGAACCACCTTCCTCAATGTTACGTGCAGCACCGAAGAAACGCTTTGGACGTTCTAAAGCATGTGCATCCACACCACCTGTTAACACTTTGCCTGAAGAAGGAATGACAGTGTTATAAGCACGTGCAAGACGGGTAATTGAGTCAAGTAGAATGACAACATCCTTCTTGTGTTCAACCAAACGTTTCGCTTTTTCAATCACCATTTCAGCAACTTGAACGTGACGGGCTGGTGCTTCATCAAATGTAGATGCAATCACTTCACCACGAACAGTACGCTCCATTTCGGTGACTTCTTCAGGACGTTCGTCAATTAAAAGCACAATTAAGAATACTTCAGGGTTATTACGAACAATCGATTGCGCAATGGTTTGCAATAACATTGTTTTACCCGCTTTTGGCGGTGCAACAATAATAGAACGTTGACCTTTACCGATTGGCGCAATCAGGTCGACAACACGAGAGGTTAAATCTTCAGTTGTCCCATTACCGAGTTCCATGACCAGTTGTTCAGTCGGGAATAAAGGTGTGAGGTTTTCAAATAAAATTTTATTACGCGAGTTTTCAGGCGTATCGTAGTTAATCTGGTTTACTTTTAATAAAGCAAAATAACGTTCACCTTCTTTTGGCGGGCGAATGGTACCTGTAATGGTATCACCCGTACGTAAGTTAAACCGGCGGATTTGCGATGGGCTGACATAGATGTCATCTGGTCCCGCTAAATATGAACCAGCCGCAGAGCGTAGGAAGCCAAAACCATCAGAAAGAATTTCGAGAACACCATCACCAAAGATTTCTTCGCCGTTCATGGCGTGGCGTTTTAAAATGGCAAAAATAATATCTTGTTTGCGGTTACGTGCCATGCCTTCAAGGCCCATAAACTCCGCAATTTTAATGAGTTCGCCAATGGGTTTTTTCTTGAGTTCAGTTAAGTTCATAAGTGGTCAGACAGAATGGAATAAGTGGAGGACTACGTTAGGGAAAGAATAAAAATCGACCGCATACATACATGCTGAGGTAATTGTATTTACACAACCACGATTCAGTAGTCTGGTTCATTGTTTCAGAGAGAAATGTGAAAACAATTGTTTATTGCCGAGCGGCGATCTTATGTTTTGTGTCTTGTAAGAAGCGCAATGAAGTAGATTCCATTCAAAGCTTCTTGATCCAGAAATATAGAGGAAATCAAGCAAATTGTCAATTTTTACGGAGAAATACGCGATTCAATGAATCGCGTATTTCTTCTATAGACCGTGTAACAATTGGATTAGATGTTTTGGTCAATGAACGCTGCAAGCTTAGAGCGAGGTGCTGCACCGACTTGTTGAGCAACAACTTCGCCATTTTTAAACATTAATAATGCTGGAATATTACGGATGTTATATTTAACAGCGGTATCTTCACATGCAGTCACGTCAACTTTAACAATTTTTACTTTTCCTGCGTATTCATTGGATAAGTCTTCAAGAACTGGCGCAATCGCTTTACATGGTGCACACCAGCCAGCCCAGAAATCAACAAGTACAGGGGTTTCAGCATCTAAAACATCTGCTTGGAAGTTTGTATCAGTTGTATTAACAATAGTCGCAGACATGAGGTTGCTCCAAATTTAAGAAATAAAGTGCGAATTTGATCATCATCACGATGAATATTACATTGCTACTTTATTCAATGTAAGGGTTTGTTCTGATTATTCAAGTTTGAAAATGAAAAGTCTAATGGATGCTCACGATGTTGATCATCGACTTCTGCAATCATTTATGCACGAAAAGCGAAAATACGCGACTTTTATTGATTAAAATGACTTTAAAATTGTAAGCATGTGAATTACTCTAATGCGTGAATTGAGCATGGGTTTATATGAATAATGTCTGATTTTCTGATTGATGAGGAATTACTTGCTGCGATTGATATGGGATCGAACAGTTTCCATCTGGCAATCGCTCGTGTTGATCACGGTGAAGTTAAGAAAGTTGCTTCAATGTCAGAAAAAGTACAGTTAGCAGCTGGGCTTGATGAAAATAAAAATTTAACCGAAGCCGCGCAACAGCGTGGATTGGCATGTTTAGCCCGTTTTGTTGGGCGTTTGAGCTCAGTACAGCCGAATCGTTTACGTATCGTGGCAACCAATGCGTTAAGACAAGCAAAAAATGGTCACGAATTTATCCAAAAAGCAGCCGAAATTTTACCTAAACCGATTGAAATTATTGCGGGTCGTGAAGAAGCACGTCTGATTTATCTCGGCGTTTCACATACCATGGCCAATGGTGGTCGACGCTTGGTGGTGGATATTGGTGGGGGTTCAACCGAGTTTATCATCGGTGAGGAATTTGAACCGCTGCATACCGAATCCTTACAAATGGGCTGTGTTGCCTATAGTAAAACCTATTTCCCTGATGGTGAAATTACCAGCAAAGCATTCGATAAGGCTGTGGTTGCTGCACGCAAAGAAATGTCCGCGATTGCCAATACCTATAAATCTGTAGGGTGGGATACGGTGGTTGGTTCGAGTGGAACCATTAAAGCCTGTCGTCAGATTGCGGTTAATCTGGGTTTAAGTGATGAGCAAGAAAACCTCACTCGTGATGGTTTATACAAATTAAAAGATCGTTTACTTAAATTTAAACATATTTCTGAAATTGATTTTGAAGGTCTACGTGAAGACCGACGAGCAGTTTTGCCAGCCGGTCTTGCGATTTTATATGCCATTTTTGAAGTTTTAGATATCGACAAATTGGCATATTCTGACGGTGCATTACGCGAAGGCGTGATGTATGACTTGCTTGGTCGTTTTAAACATGAAGATATTCGTGACCGTAGTGTGCAAGCGTTAATGGGGCGTTATAACGCCGATCCAAAACAAGCTGAGCGTGTGGTCAATACGGCACAAGAGTTATTCGACGGCGTTGCTGATGCGTTAAATTTAACGACTGAAGACAGTGACTTACTGCGTCGTGCAGCTTATCTGCATGAAATTGGCTTGGCGATTAGCCATGGTGGTTATCATCGCCATGGAGCATATTTATTGCAACATTCGGATATTCCGGGTTTCTCGCAAATTGATCAAAATCATCTTTCGCACCTAGTTTCACATCATCGCCGTAAGTTACGCGCAGATGCAAAAAATGACGTTTTAAAGGTCGGGGGCAGTCATTTACTCTATCTTTGCCTCTTACTGCGTCTTGCCGTTTTACTGAACCATAGTCGTAGTGATCAGATGCTTCCTGCCATTGAACTGAGTGTTGTAAATGATCAACAATGGCAACTCAGCGTTTCTGGCGATGCTAAACAATGGCCTTTATTGGTTGCAGATCTGCATGATGAGCAGGTGCAATTTAAGCATTGGGACATTGAGTTAAATATTCAGTCAGACAAATTTGTTGATTAACAATACATCCTCGTTAGGGATTATCTACGACTTATGAAAAATAAAGCGACTCAGTCCAAGGCTTGGGCTACGGTTCAAATTGCAAGACACCCTGAACGTCCGCAATTTCTAGATTATGTCAGTGAAATCTTTACTGAATTTGATGCTCTTCATGGTGACCGTTTATTTGGTGATGACGGTGCCATGATCGGTGGTTTGGCGCGTTTTGATGGGCAACCGGTAATGGTTGTGGGTCAACACCGTGGCCGTAGCACACGTGAAAAGTTACAGCATAACTTTGGGATGTGTAATCCAGAAGGTTACCGTAAATCACAACGTTTGCTTGATATGGCTGAACGTTTTAATTTACCTGTGTTTACTTTTGTCGATACCATGGGTGCATACCCTGGTGTAGGTGCGGAAGAACGTGGTCAAGCGGAAGCGATTGCGACCAGTTTGGCACAACTTTCAAGTTTGAAAGTGCCTGTAATTGCCACGATTCTGGGTGAAGGTGGTTCTGGCGGTGCATTGGGTATTGGTGTTGCTGACCGTGTGATTATGCTGTCACATAGTATTTACTCGGTGATTTCACCTGAAGGCTGTGCGTCGATTTTGTGGAAAACTGCAGATAAAGCGGCTCAGGCGAGTGAAGCGTTGGCTTTAACCGCAGACAAACTCAAGGCTTTAGGCATTGTTGAATATGTTGTGGATGAAGGTGAGGGAGCACATACGCAACCTGAAAAAGTCATGCATGATTTGAAAGATGTGTTAAAACAAGCCTTAGAAGAATTGCAACCGATGGATGCACAAGAACGATGCGACGCACGTTATCAACGTTTAATGAAGTTTGGCAGCAGCAATTTAGGCATCGCGTCTTAGCACAAACTCAGCATTTTTCTGAACAAACTCAATTCCTGATTGGGTGTAGCGGCGGCATGGATTCCATGCTGTTGCTGTATCTGATGTCTGAACTTTTTCCGACTCAAACCCGCGCAATTTATATTGATCATCAATTACAAAGCCGAAGTGATGAATGGGGCTGGCTGGTTCAACAGCATGCTGATGCACTCAATATTGCTTGTATTGTTCAAAAAGTCTCGGTCGAGGCTGGTAATTTAGAACAACAGGCACGTGATGCCCGTTATCAAGCTTATCGACAGCATTTAACCTCGAATGAGTTTCTGGTATTAGCCCATCATCAGCAGGATCAGGCTGAGACGCTGTTATTGCGTTTATTCTCTGGTGCTGGGGTCAATGGACTTGCAGCCATGCAGCAGCTTGATGTTCGTCAAGAGATGACCATTTGGCGACCGTTTTTGGAACTCAGTCGTGATCAGATTGAGCAATGGGCCATGCAGCTCGGTTTTGATTATGTGACTGATCCAAGCAACCATGATACGTATTATGATCGGGCGTGGTGTCGAGAACAGCTTTGGCCTATGTTGCAACAACGTTTTCCTAAAATGCAGGCGGCTATCGCACGCAGCAGTTATTTAATGCAGGATGCGGCTGAAATACTGGATCAGGTGTTGCAAGCAGATTGGCAACAATGTGCTACCGATCATCAGCTCGATCTGATCAAATTGGCACAACTTTCGGCTGCCAGACAGAGGCAATTGTTGTCTGCTTGGATGAAAGGAAATGATCAATATCGTCCTAGTTACGATATGGTGCAACGATTACAACACGAAGTCATTCTGGCAAAACCTGATGCACAAGCAACTTTACATTTCAATCAGCATTATTTTGTGCGTTATCAGAAAAAAATATATCGCTTAACGAAAGCTGAGCGTTATGCAGAAAAAATCTCAATTTCTCCGAAAGTTGTCATGCAACCTTGTCAAATAGATCAAACAATCCACGTTGCAGCGGGGAAATTTAAGATTGAATCTCAAGTGATGGGGCTTTCGACTCAATTGTTGAATCGAGAGTTAACGCTTATTTCACGACAGGGGGGGGAAAAAATTCACCTCTATGGGCGTGTTGGCCACTGGCCATTGAAAAAAGCCATTCAAGAGGCACAGATTTTGCCTTGGTTACGTCATACAATTCAAATATTAGTCGTAGATAATGTTATGCTTGGGGTTTTTAGCCCAAAGGGTTTTTGGTTGGCGCAATCTGATTATTTAGAGCAGGGCGGTTGGCAACCAAGTTTAATTTCTGACTGTAATGACTTTTTTCAGCAGTCTTTTTCACATGATGAGTAGGACATGGCGACAACATTGAATCAAAATATTTGTTTTATTGGCGGCGGTAATATGGCACAGGCCTTGATTGGTGGGCTGCTGTCTCGTGGTTTACCCACAACTCGCATTACAGTTTCTGATCCTGTAGAACAAATTCGTCACATCTTAGAAGAAAAAAGCATTCAAACCACCACAGACAATGTGGAAGCAATTAAAAATGCAGATGTGGTGGTGTTGGCGGTAAAACCACAAGTCTTGGCAACGGTATTACAACCATTAAAAGGGTTATTGTCAGATAAACTCGTAATTTCAATTATTGCGGGCGCTGAAATTCAAACCATTTCAGATTTGATTGGTGGTAGTCAACGTATTGTCCGTGTCATGCCGAACACGCCAGCATTGGTACAAACAGGCGCGCACGGTATGTATGCGTCTGATGCAGTAGGTACTCAAGATCGTGAGTTAACCAGTCAAATTTTGGCGGCGACAGGTTTAACGATTTGGGTGGATACTGAAGCTCAAATTGATGCTGTAACAGCAGTGTCTGGTTCTGGCCCTGCCTATTTCTTTTACTTGATGGAAAGTATGATCCGTGCAGGTAAAAACTTGGGCTTAGATGAGAAAGTCGCGACTGCATTAACGCTACAAACAGCTTTAGGTGCAGCACAAATGGCGATTACCAGCTCGAATTCTCCCGCAGAATTACGTAAAAACGTGACCTCTCCAAATGGTACAACGCAAGCAGCTTTAGAAGTGTTTGATCGTGCGCAGATTTCACAAAATATTCAAGCAGCGCTTGCAGCAGCTCAGAAGCGTAGCCAAGAGCTAGCGCAAGAGTTGAGTGACAAGACTAAATCGGTTTAAGTAGGATAAGACAATTATGGGTGCAAGTTCTGCGCTAATTTTTGGTGTTTTGATCAATGTTGCAATTTTATTGGTCTTTTTCCGTTTTTTAATGCAATTGGCGGCAGTCAGTCCATACAATCCTGTAGTGCTTTCAACCGTGAAAGCCACCAAGATTGTAGATATTTTTAGCCGTATTTTCCCAACAGTGGGCAAGGGCCGTGTCAATTTAGCTGCGGTTGCGTTGCTAGTGGTGCTATATCTGCTGAAAATGTTCGGTTTGATGTATTTGTCTGGGCAGATGCCGCATAGTGCCGTATATCTGGTGATCACCACCTTTGTGACCATGATTCAGGATTTGATTCGTTTCTGTCGTTATTTGATCTTTGCCACCATTATTCTCAGTTGGGTGGTGATGTTTACTCAGACACGTTCGCCTTATATCGAAGTGATTCAAGAGTTGGCTGAGCCATTGCTTGCACCATTCCGCCGTATATTACCGAATATGGGGATGATTGACCTGTCTCCAATTTTGGCTTTCTTGGCTTTATACGTGGCTGAGATTCTTATGAATGAAGCGGCTAAAGTCTTGTTAACTGGTCTTTGAGCCTTCTTTATTCAATAAAAAAATGGGCATAAGGCCCATTTTTTTATTTTTTGATCCAGCGCTGCCGGATCGCTCGATTGAGTGGATTGGAAAAGTAGCGTGCAATCAGCCCACCGAGTCCAATGGCAAGCACAAAATAAATCAGCAATAGCATCAGTTTGATATTACCCTCAGTCAGTGCAGGCGTATAAAACAGTTTAAAACTGCCTAAAATAATCAGATGGAATAAATAAATTTCATAACTATTCTTGCCAATCTCCTGTAACCACTTAAAACGCTGTGTCTGCATGGTCGTATTTTCATTGGCAATATTTGCCAGAATCACGATGGTTGTTGCCAGTGCAAACACACTAATGCCCCAAACACAGTTTTGTTTAATTGGTGCTGAAAAGTAAATGATGAACATGGTCGCAATGGCGATATATTTCAGTGCTAACCAAGTTTTGGCTTGGAGTTTCAGTTGTGGTGCAATCAGTGCCGCAATACAGCCAAAAGCAATCCCGTCAAAGCTTGAAAAATAATGGTATAGGTAAGCACCACTTTCTTCAGCATAATGTAAATATCTGAAATAGGGTGCAAATACAATCAGGGCAAAGCAGACCAACAGAAATAAGGGTTTTCTTTTAAAGATTAAGGCGGTGAGTGGGAAAAGCAGATAAAACACTTCTTCTACGGATAAGGACCATAACACGCCAAGCGCATAGTTAACCCAACCATTTTCAATGATCAGGATGTTCATCCAAAAGGTCAGCGCTGCCAAGTTTACCGTTGATTGAGCCACCACAATGCCATTGGGGGCTTGGGTCATAAAGGGTTTAAGCTCAAACGCAGCTAAAAGATTGACCAGACAGATCAACAGAATCAAGGTCGGCATGATGCGGGAAAAACGCGAAATATAAAAATCCCGGGTATTGATCTGATGCAATGCACCCCAGCGTTTGAGTGTATGTGAGGTAATTAAATAGCCTGAAATCACAAAGAACATGGTGACGCCATAGTTCCCGTTTCGGGCGAAAAGTGTGGTGATGCTTTCACCGAACACCTGAAAGCTGATTGCAGTGTCAAATAGTTTATAGGGGATATTAAAGTGGTGTAGTAACACCAAGCAGATTGAAATAAAACGTAGCGTATCAATCGAGTGATAGCGATTAAATTGAACTTGATTAAAGGACATGGTGCATTCCCTTCTCCTATAAAGATTAATTTTTATCGAGGATTCTTTATTAATCGAATAATATTTATTATGTGTGTTCTTGTAGCGCAGGGGAGTATTGATCCCCTGTCTGCAAGAAGCTTGTATTGAATGGTTGTTGGCGCTTAATGCGCAGCGTCCCAGTTTAGACCTTGTCCAACTTCCACCACAAACGGCACTGAAATTTCCAAAACAGATTGCATCACGTCAGCAATTTGCTTTGACAGTTCATCTGCAATTGCAGCATCGGCTTCGAATACAAGTTCATCGTGCACCTGTAGTAAAAGCTTGGCTTGGTCTTTGGGTAGCATTTTATCCACTGCGATCATGGCCAATTTAATGATATCCGCTGCACTGCCTTGTAGGGGTGCATTGATTGCCGCACGTTCAGCCGCTTGTTTGATCATTTTATTACTGGCCATAATGTCTGGGGTATACAAACGACGACCTAAAATGGTTTCAACGAAACCTTGTTCACGTGCGATCTGGCGCGTGCGCTCCATATAATCCAACACACCCGGATAACGCTGGAAGTAACGTGCGATATAGCTACGCGATTCTTCACGGCTAAAACCGAGCTGACGGGTGAGACCGAATTCAGACATCCCATAAAGTAGACCAAAGTTAACTGCTTTGGCTTGGCGGCGTTGGTCATTGGTGACATCTTCAATGGCAATCCCGAGCACTTCAGAAGCGGTACGACGATGCACATCTTGACCTTGCTGGAAGGCATGAACTAGCGCATCATCTTGAGAGAAATGTGCCATCAAACGCAATTCGATTTGTGAATAATCGGCAGCGAGTAACACACGTCCTTCAGGGGCAATAAAGGCTTTACGAATTTGACGCCCAATTGGGGTCCGGATTGGAATGTTTTGTAAGTTTGGATCAGTTGAAGACAAACGACCTGTTGCGGTTAGGGCTTGGTGATAACTGGTATGTACACGATGAGTTGAATCGTGCGATTGCTCAATCAAACGATCGGTATAGGTGTTTTTCAGTTTTGCCAAACCGCGATGTTCCAGAATTACTTCTGCCAAAGGATGTTCAATTTTTTCCAGAATACTTTCACTGGTGCTGTATTGACCTGTCGCAGTTTTCTTACCACCTTTCAGTCCTAGCTTTTCAAACAGTACTTCACCGACCTGTTTTGGTGACGCGACATTAAACGCTTCACCTGCCAATTCAGCCGCTTGTACCTCAAGGCTTTGTATGGTTTTAGAGAATTCAACACTGAGCTGATCAAGGAAAGCGTGATCCAGCTTAATTCCATCTTCCTCCATGCCCGTAAGGACACGTGCGACTGGCATTTCGATGTTATGCAGGATGTTGACCAATTCAGGATGGCTTTGCAGCTTTGCAGCTAACACTTCATATAAGCGATAGGTGACATGTGCATCTTCAGCCGCATAATGTGCCGCCACTTCAAGCTCAATCTGGTTAAAGGTTTTTTGTTTGGCACCTTTACCCGCAATTTGTTCAAAGGTTGTAGTCAAATGGCTGAGATAAAGTCGGGCGACATCATCCATGCCATGACGTGTTGCTGCTGCATTTAATACATAAGAGGCCAGCATGGTATCGAAATACCAACCTTGAATGGTGATGCCGTGATTGGCAAAGATATGTGCATCATATTTGAGATGATGACCAATTTTCTTGACCTGTTCATTTTCAAGAATTGGTTTAATCTGGGCAAGAACCTGCTCACGATTGAGTTGTTCAGGTGCACCTTCGTAATCGTGGGCAACAGGAACGTAATAGGCATCTTTGGCATCAAACGCCACCGAGAAACCGACCAGTTCGGCAAAGCGATAATCCAGATTGGTGGTTTCAGTATCAATCGCAAAATGATCTGCTTGTTGCATACGCTGCAACAAGGCATCCCAATCTTGTTGGCTCAATACCGTATGATAAGTCGCATTCCCCAGTTGATCATCTTGGCTGGAAAGATTGGCATGATCTTCGGCAACCACAGGCTCTGGTTTTTGTTCAGTTTTGGCAATGCTTTGCGAGGTTTGCTGATAGGCTGAACTATTTGGATTGTTCGGGTGATCCAAAGACTGTAACTGATTACGGAACTCGAGTTCTGTATAGAGCTCACGAAGCTGATCAACATTTGGATTACATAATTTCAGATCATGCCAGTCCAAAGCTAAATCGAGATCACAGACAATGCTCGCCAACTGATGGTCAATTTTAATATTGTCTACATTATCTTTAATATTCTGGCTCAGCTTACCTTTGAGCTGATCGGCATTGGCAATGATATTGTTGAGTGTGCCGTATTCATTCAATAGCTTTGCCGCTGTTTTTGCACCCACACCCGGAACACCCATAATACCGTCAGATGCATCGCCCATGAGGGTAAGATAATCGATGATTTGATGTGGATGCACCCCGAACTTTTCAAACACACCGGCTTCATCTAAAACACGTTCTTTAAAACTGTCTTCCAGTTTGACGTGCTCATTCACCAATTGCGCCATGTCTTTGTCACCGGTCGAGATGAGGACATGATGACCTTCTGCCAAAGCTCGCTTGGTTAAAGTCCCAATAATGTCATCCGCTTCTGCACCCGCGAGAAAATACAATGGAATACCTTGCGCTTTAATCAAGGCGTGTAGATAAGGAATCTGTTGAGATAATTCCTCAGGCATGCTTGGACGATCGCCTTTGTAGATTGGCGATAATTTATGACGGAAAGTCGGCTCTGGTGTATCAAAAATCACAGCCATATGCGTCGGTTGGGTGCGGCGCATCAGTTTTTGAATCGCTGAGATTGCACCCCGAATGGCATTGGTATGTAAGCCAGTCGACGTGGTTAATGGGGGTAAGGCGTGAAAAGCACGAAATAAAAAATAAGACCCGTCAACCAAGACAAAAGGTGGCATTGCGCAAATCCTAATTATAAATTACTCGGTATTTTACGTGAAAAAGTGGTGGCTGTCTTATCTGAACTGGACGCAGAGCGGCTGCTTGTGTCGTTTAAAATTTGCAGTATTTTGTATGTAACAATACCTGCCTATCTAGTGATCAAGTAAGATAGCCGCAATGAAGCTGTCATAATTGATATAAGTCTATGTATAAAAAAGACAAACAGGGACTCATCGTTGTTTTAATTGCCTTAGCTGTATTGCTTGCGGCTGCAATTGCATTGAAGTGGCAAGGCATGATTGTTGCTGCTGGTATTGGATTGACCGTTGTTATTGTGCACGTTCTGTCTGAAATCCATCAGCGTTTGCGTCAGCTTGAACAGACCGCAACGAGTGATTTTGTGCAAACAGCGGGGATTGGCATACAAAAAATTGTGATTTATGGCGCAGCACTCGTCGCACTATTTGCCTATGCCAATACGTGGATGTGGTTGGCAGGTGGTGCTTTATTGGTGTTGCTGTTGTGCTTGATCCAAACCATCAGTGCATTTCAAACCCGTTTATTGCATCTGGAACAGGATGCGATTCAACAACATCAGATTCAGGTACAGCGCGCAGCTCAACCCCAGCCAACTGCACTTGATCAGCAGCTTGAAAACACAACTACAGCTTCTTCTAATCCTCTTGACCCAGTGCAGCATCCAGCATGGATGCATCAAACAACTGAATCTGTTCCAGCATCAATCGGGCAGACTTCGACTCCAGTTACTCGAGCAACTAAGCCTAACACACCAAGTTGGTGGCAACCTGCACTCGATTGGATGATACATGGCAATCCCATTTTACGTGTCGCCGTCGCAGTGCTTATGGTTGGCGTGGTGTTGTTATTACGCTTTGCCAGTGAGCATTGGCAACTCAGTCTAGGTGTGAAGCTGAGTTTTATCGCCAGTGCAGGCGTGATCATTACCATTGCAGGTTATGTGCTGCAAAAGAAAAATCAATTATTTGCGGTGGCTCTACAAGGCGTCGGTTTAGCAGTAGTTTTTTTAACCTTGATCTTCTCGCATCATTTCGCCGTCATTGCCAGCTTAGCTACTGCCAGTGTTTTATTTGTGATTCTATTATTGGCGACGGTCTACCTCAGTTTAAAACAACAAGCCTTGTATTTGGCGATGTTGGCTTTAACCATGGCCTATCTCGCGCCCTTGGTGATTCCACAAAATCATCCTGATGTGATTTTCTTATTTAGTTATTATTTTGTCATTAACTTAGCCGTGGCTGCGTTGAATTTTATTCAACCCTGGAAAATCCTGCATCAAATTGCGTTCTTCGCCACCATGTTTATTGGTGGTACAACCATCGGAATTTATGCAAAAACGGCACAGTTTGATACCTTGGATATCATTCTCTGGCTCCATATGGCGCTATTTATCTGGCTGAGCATTCGCTATAGCCAGCTGATGTTACGTGCTCAAAATGTGCAGCAACAAACAGCTCAGCTCCCTGAGCGTTTACAACCGATTTTAGATGTAGGCTTGATTTTTAGTGTGCCTGTACTGGGCTTTTCGCTACATGCCTATTTAATGCATAACTCAACCTCAGCACTCACTTGGGGTGTAGTTGCACTTGCGATTGTTTATATCAGTTTAAATATCTGGATTAAGCGTCAACATCCGCAACTTTTAATTTTAGCCAAAAGCTTTTTCATTCTTGCTGTGGTCTTTGTTGCATTGATTTTCCCATTGGCCAAAGGGGCACATTGGACTTCAACAGGCTGGGTAATTCAGGGAACGGCATTGATTGTCTGGGGCGTGACCGAGCGTTACCGATTAAGTCGCTATGTTGGTGTGGCATTGGTGTTATTAAGTTCTGTGGCGCTGCTGTTCCAAGTCTGGTCAAATGATCATTTCCCAATTCTAAGCACTGCGATTTTTGCATTGGCTCAGTTTAGCTCTGCTTTTTACTTATTACATTATCAAGAAGTGGAGAAGTATTTCAGCGCACGTATGCTGAGTGGTGTGTTTCTGGTACTTGGACTGTATTCAGGAGCGATTGCAGGGGCTGAGTTGATGCAATGGCAGCAGTATGGACTGAGTCCTTATCTCGCGATTGCTGTCATATTACTGCTGTTATTTAGTTTGGCTGTGCATTTTAAATCACGTTTGCAGTGGGACAATCTACAGCTGATTTTGGCGGCGGTACTGTTATTCCTACTCTACGGGGAAATGTTTGCTGTAGGCGTTTATTCGACTGGACATTGGCCGAACATGTTAGATCAGGTCAGTTTTGCCGTTGCTGCAAGCTTATTGTCCTTACTGCTGATCAGTTTGAATTTGAGTAAGTTTCGTGTCTATACGGTGATTTGGGCGACGTTGCTGTGGTTGAGTCTTGCCAGTATCGGTTTGGCCATTTTCCCAATCATGCCGATTGCAGCACTTGCGCTGATCCCTGCGATCTATGCTATTTGCTTATTACGATTGCATAAAACACAGTTATTGCATCAATTACCAGTGTGGGGCTTAAGCCTGTTGTGGTTGTTGCTGATTAGTCTAGATCCTTATTCGGCTGAACATTATTATGTTTTACCACTATTCAATCCTACCGATCTTTTGTCGTTGTTGGTGTTTGCAGGTCTGATCTGGATGATATATCAGCATGATTTTAGCGCAGAGCGTTCGATGGAGTGGGGCTTTAAAGTTATCACGATTTTGATTGGCTTATTGGTATTGAGCAGTGTGGTGGTCCGCGCCATGCATCATTATCTAGGCACGCCATTCTGGAGTGTCGCAATCTGGACGAATGGTGATGTACAACTGAGTTTGACGCTGCTGTGGGTGATCTTGGCCTTCGTTCTGATGACTTTTTCCAGTCGCCGTCACATTCGACAAATCTGGTTTGTTGGGGCTGCCTTGTTAGCCATTGTAGTAGCGAAACTACTGTTATTGGATCTATCGCAAAGTGGCACCTTAACTCGCGTGATTTCATTTATTGGTTCGGGAGCTGTGATGCTGGTGATTGCTTATTTGGCACCTTTACCACCTGCGATAGAAGAAAATCAGAAAGAGAGCTAACTCTCTTTCTGTTCTTTTTTGAGTTCTTTCTGATTGGCATATTGATCGACTTCGTCATTTTCTAAGGGCAGAGGTCGATCAATCAGACCCATTTTCGGTACAGGAATTTCAATCTCATTTTCCAGAAAGCCATTGCGAATACGTTCCTGCATTTCATCGCGAACTTTGAGTGAGTTCTCCTGACGACACCATACCGCAAATAGAAGCTCAATGGATGATTCTCTAAATGCCGTCACCGTAACCGTAGCTTTAGGATCATCCATCACCAGCGGGTATTTGGCTGCCACTTCTAATAGAACATGTCGTACTTTAATAATGTCTTCGTGGAAGTTAATCGCCAAGGTGATTGGAATACGCCGTATCGGGTATTTGGATAAGTTCATCACAGGGGTTCGGATCAGTTGTTCATTCGGCAAACGAATATAAACATTGTCCAGTGTGAGCAGTTTCACCGAGAGTAGATCAATTGAAATCACCTCACCTTCGATGGTTTGACCTCGAATTAAAGTAATTTGAATGGTATCACCGACTTCAAATGAGCCTTCTCCAATCAAGAATAAACCACTGATCAAGTTGCTGGCAGAGGTTTGTGAGGCAAAACCCAAGGCAACGGTTAAGATCCCTGCGGCACCCAAAAACACACTGAGTTTAAAACCGGCTTCTCTGAGGCTGGTCATAATGAACAGCAAGAAAATGAAGTAAAAGATACCTCGGCGCCATAACAGGCGTTGATGGGCATTAAAGCGACTGCCTACTGTGCGAATAAAGGCATTTGAAACCAAACGTGCAATCAGGAAGCCGATGAAACATAAAATAATCGCGACCACGATTTCACTAAGTCGCTCAAAGTTAATGTTGGTGAAAACACTTGTCAGGCTGCCAGCAACATCTTTGGGAATATTTGAATTTGGCATGGCAACCCCTTAAAAGAATGAATCGAACATATTAAATAAGGTGCTCCCCGGTGCGCGGGGCGGATGCACGTAAATCACTTCACCCGCAGGGCTTGGCGTTTTGTTTTCGATTCGAATACGTGCAGGATGATCGGTGCCTTCGTAATAGACTTTGATTTGTGAAGTCCATAAGCGACCTGTACTCTCACTATAAAATAAAGGCAGTGCGGGAACGGGGACATTCATACGGTCAAAACGCAATTGGTGATGACTGGTATTGTGGAACTCAATAGGAGTCACTGCTCGGAATGCACGTGGTTTGAGTAGATTCAAGTCAATACGTCCATCGACCGAGGTGGCATAGCAAATTTCACCATTCTGCGGATCTTTACCAAACCATGTGTCCTTAGGCTGAATCACAGGAATATCAAATAAAGGTTCAGAGAGTCCATCCACCATCCCTGCAATCCATAATGGAGTGCTAATATATAAGGTGCCGCGTTGACCCGCAGGAATATAAATCGGATCAACCGGTCGAATCACCACCGAGCGATCAGCCAAACGTGGCATCAAATGAAAACTGCTATTGGTTTTATGAAACATGTAGCGTTCAATTTTTGCTGGGGGTGGCATGGCAAACTCAGTATCGTTCAGGATTTTCCATTGCTGTTCGTAGTCGTGCTGAGATTGCGGGCGATGATATTCCAAACGCCACTCTTTAATTCCGCGTGTCAGACGAAACAGTAATGAACCGAATTGCCAAGCTTTGGTTTGCTGGATTTCAAATTGTTGTTCGCCCCACCATTTCAAAGTATTGGAATGTGGCGCTTCATATTGATTATTTTGAGACAAGATGCAAAATTCCTGTGTGAGTATGCTAAACAGACTTCACGCTGTAATCTGCTTAGAGTACACTCACTGCTTTCTTTTATCATTATTTGTGTGATGCAAATACTTAAACAAATACAAATTCCTTATAGTTTCGCTAAACGACATGGCGTTTTGTTACGTTATGAAGGCGATCAAGTTTTTATTGTACGACGCAAGGACACCGCGCGTATTGCTTTGCAGGAAGCTCGTCGAATTTTGGGGAAATCAGCTCTTGATCAACTTTGTACTGATCAAGAGTTTCATGCCTTACTGAGTTCCAGTTATGCAGGGGATACCGGGGAGTCGCAGCAGGTTGCAGCTGGCTTGGAAGATCATCCAGATTTATTGAGTTTGGCAGATCAAGTGCCTGAAGCTGAAGACTTGATGGATCAGGAGGATGATGCACCGATCGTGCGTCTAATCAATGCCTTGTTGTCAGAAGCGATTCGGGTAGGCGCCTCGGATATTCATATCGAAGCCTTTGAGAAAAAACTCTCGGTCCGCTTGCGTGTCGATGGACAATTGCGTGAAATTGTACAGCCACGTCGTGAATTAGCGCCGTTGTTGGTGTCCCGTATTAAAGTCATGGCCAAGCTGGATATTGCCGAAAAGCGGATTCCGCAAGATGGTCGTATCTCATTGCGTCTTGCAGGGCGTGAAGTGGATGTGCGTGTTTCGACTTTACCTTCTTCGCATGGCGAGCGCGTGGTAATGCGTTTGCTGGATAAGCAGGCAGGGCGTTTAAACATGACCCATTTGGGTTTAATGCAGAACGATTATGAGCGTTTAACGCAACTGGTTCATCGCCCGCATGGCATTATTTTGGTGACAGGCCCAACGGGTTCGGGTAAAACCACCACCTTATATGCGGCGCTATCCGATCTGAATGACAATACTCGCAATATTTTGACCGCTGAAGACCCAATTGAATATCAGTTGGAAGGAATTGGTCAGACCCAAGTCAATACCAAAGTGGATATGACCTTCGCACGTGCGCTTAAGGCGATGCTACGGCAAGATCCCGATGTGGTGATGGTGGGTGAGATTCGTGATCTGGAAACTGCTGAAATTGCGGTTCAAGCTTCTTTAACCGGTCACTTGGTGTTATCCACCCTACATACCAATACCGCGATTGGTGCAGTAACGCGTCTGAAAGATATGGGAATTGAGCCTTTCTTATTGGCGAGTTCTTTGATTGGGCTGATTGCGCAACGTTTGGTGCGAACTTTATGTCCACATTGTGTCACGTGGCGTAAGGC
The DNA here is from genome assembly GCF_000367945.1 of Acinetobacter proteolyticus. Classification (GTDB taxonomy): domain Bacteria; phylum Pseudomonadota; class Gammaproteobacteria; order Pseudomonadales; family Moraxellaceae; genus Acinetobacter; species Acinetobacter proteolyticus. The sequence goes on along the minus strand of NZ_KB849179.1, from coordinate 2,295,766 downwards.
TGATGATTTTGAGCGCCAAGTATTCCAGCATCTTAAAGTGGATGAATATATGCAACTACCAGAGCCTCATGGTTGCGAAAAATGTTCACATGTTGGCTTTAGTGGACGAACTGCAATTTATGAAATTGTGCCCGTAGATGAATCGATGCGCCGTTTGATTCATGGCAATGCGGCTGAGTATGAATTGGAAAATCATGCACGTCGTCATGCTGCTTCGATTCGTGATGATGGTTTACTTAAAGTATTAGCTGGGAAGACAACTTTAGAAGAAGTGCTTCGTGTCACCAATGAAGCTGCGGAAGAATAAATAAATTCACGCATAAAAAAACAGCATGGATCATCCATACTGTTTTTTTAGGCGATGCTAAAGACTTATTCAGTCGTCACAATATTAAAATTCACATCAATATTGCCACGCGTCGCATTTGAGTAAGGACACACAATATGTGCAGCAGCAACCAATTGTTCTGCTTCTGCTTGTTCCATTCCAATTAAATACACATTCAAGGTCACTTCGATACCAAAGCCATTTGGAATCGGGCCAATTCCGACCTCACCTTCGACATAGGCATCTTTGCTAATTTTGAATTTATCGCGATTCGCGACAAATTTCATTGCACCCAAGAAACAGGCTGAATAACCTGCAGCAAACAGTTGCTCTGGGTTGGTGACTGCGCCACCTGCACCGCCCATTTCTTTTGGCACACCTAATTGCACATCTAAAACACCGTCAGAGGAAGTTGCACGACCATCACGACCACCTGTTGCTTTTGCTTTGGCACGATAAACCACTTTTTCTAAAGACATGATTATTATTCCTAAATAATATTGAATACAATTAAATCGTACACGATGTAAATTAAAAAACAAGTTGCTGTTGTGTAAATTTTAAACTTATTTGTTTAGGTTAGTACGCAGTTCTGAAAGTTGCGCTTTCAACTCAGATAACGTTGCAGGCGTACACGAGGCCGCTTGAGCCAGTTGATTTGGAATATCAATTGCTTGTAATTGTAAAGCGTGTCCTTTCTCAGTCAGCTCAATAATTACCTGTCGTTCATCTTTATGGGAGCGTTTGCGCGTGATCAGTGTTGCTACTTCAAGTTTTTTAAGCAATGGGGTCAGTGTTGATGATTCTAAAAATAGCCGTTCGCCAATCTCTGAAACAGAGAGCTGATCTTTTTCCCAAAGCACCAACATCACGAGATATTGTGGATAGGTCAGAGCAAGTGGGGCAAGCAACTGGCGATAGACTTGATTCAAGGCGAGATTGGTCGAATAAATCAGAAAACATAACTGATTGTCTAATAACAATTGTGGATGTTCTTCGCCCATATCATTCTCAAAGGTCATTGCATCACATCAGTATATATTGCTCTGCACGATTACCTAAGTGATTTGCAGTGCAATTCAAATACGAAAAGCATTGATTATAAAAAAGGAGATAGCTTAATCAGATTAAAGTTTAGTCTACCAAAGATCGGCGATTTTTTTCATCAATCGCGCTCGATAAAGTGCTGTTGGATTACTCAGATTATTTTGTGCTTCAAGTTCAAAGTGTTGTTGCCAAGCCTTGATCATATCTAAAGTGGTGCCTTTTTGCTTAATCACCACAACATCCTCACGTCGAATATTACTTAAACGTTGTCGTGCACCTTCAGCACCAGTTCCCCAACCAATCACCCATTGCCCAAACGCGTTTAAGGATAAATTTTGTGGTGTAGACAAAACCCGAGAAGATGGTGTCAACTCATCCCCATCGAGATCAAGTGATGATGCATGCAGCGGTACAGCGGTCCCCAAAAAAGAGAAAATCAGAATCAATCTAAACATGAATAAAACTTAATAAGAATTAATTGGCGATGTTACATCATTGGTAGTCCAAAATCGTATGAGCTTGTTCTACTATGATCAATAATTTGTATTAAATCATGATTCTATAGATCAGACATTTATTAAAGTTGATCATCTCAGTCAGATTGCTTTTGATTGGGTGAATTTTATACAGCAAGAGTTTGCTAGACAGAATATAACCAGAAGCAGTTTAATAATGAATAATTTTGCGATGTTGCATGAGTGGCATTGCCAAACGAAGCTGATTTTGTTGCTCAAGGTCAAAGTTACTGCTGATTAAACCGTGTCCTTCAGTATCAATGCTTTGCAGCAATTGGCCGCGGCTATCTGCGATGCCTGCATGTCCCCAGGTTTGACGTTGTTCACCGTGCCAACCTTGTTGTGCAGCGCCTAAAACATAACACTGACTATCCATTGCACGTGCTTGTAAGAGCAATTGCCAATGGAGCTGGCCTGTCGTATAGGTAAATGCAGCTGGGGCAGTTAAGATATTGGCGCCTTGCTGACGTAAAGTTAAGGCAAGTTCAGGGAAGCGTAAGTCATAGCAGACCATCAGGCCAATATTGCCAAAAGGTGTTTTGGCAACCACCACTTGATCACCGGGTTCGAAGAACTTGGACTCTTGATAACCCCCCACAGCATCGCCCACTTGTACATCAAACAAGTGGATTTTGTCATAGCGGGCTTCAGTACCTTCAGGACTAATACACAGACTGACGGTTCGAACACGGCCATCTTGAATGACCGAACCATCTGGACGGAAAGGGCATGGGAGTGTACCTGCAACAATCCAGATCTGGTAATGATGCGCCAACTGCTCTAAGCGCGCTTGAATGACTTCGAATTGGGCAGCAGTTTCGCGTTGCTTACCTGCGGCAAAGCAGACAAAATTCTCGGGGAAAACAATCAGCTCGGCACCTTGAGCCTTACTTTGTTGAAGTAATGATTCAATGACATTGAAGTTCGCTTCAATATCATTTTGAGAATTCATTTGGGCAACAGAAAGTAAGGTCATAGGGAGGCCTCAATACTGAGTTTAACGGTCAAGCATTTTGTTTTTGTACATCTGTGTTTAAGCAATCTTGTTCTTTTTGCAATTGCTTCACCAGTGGTTCAAACATATTCTGGTTGTTTTCATTTAAACGCATCAACGTTTTGTGTGCATCGAGCACGGTATTGAGCATGGCACTATGTGTGACATGTTCATCTGTCAGCTCTAATGTACATACATTAGGGTCGCCGCAGTAATTCAAAATCACAAATACTTGCCCGAGCCCCATACTATTGGCCAAGGTGGTAATATCTGGATTTGTCGACAGCATAACCGCTTGTATGTGATGAGCTTGCTTAAGCTTTAAACCCAATTTTGCCAGTATGCCTAAAACAGTACTGTCAATAAATGTGGTTTCAGTTAAATCAACGATTGCACCAACAACATTCTGCTGTTGTTCAATTCTATTGAGTAGTTTGTCTAGACTTATACAAGAGTGAGCACGCACTTCGCCAATAAGCTTGAAAATATGCGTTCCGTTCAAACTTGCATATTCAACATGACCTGTTGACATATAAATGCCATTTTCAGAGAAAGGATATAAAATTATCCCATAGTGATATTGTAGACACAAGTGGTTGCAAGGTGTGATTTAATTAAAGTGTTGATTTTTAATTTAATTCATTCGGCGTAAGCTCAAGATCGCGATGTCATCTGCTACATGATCAGGTGCTTTAAAGGAATCTTTTTGTAGGTGTTCGACCAATTGATTAAACTGATCATTCAAACCGCCATCAAAGGGCTCCAATGCTCCATCAGAACATAAAATAAACCGCGCATGGCGACTTAATCGACAATGATGCTCTTCCACTTCAAGCTCCTCGGTCAGACCCAAAGGAAAGCTGCTGGTGGTTAAAATCTGAGGGGGTTGATTGGGTTCGAAAATAATCGGTGGTGGGTAATGTCCTGCACTGGACCAGCGGACTTCATGCGTGACCAAATTTAAGATCCCGGCCACCATGGTAATGTGCTTCTCGATGTTTTCTTGCACTAACATGGCATTCAGTTTCTGAATCAATTGACTTGGTGTTTTTGAACGACCATGGAACGCAGCCATCCATGAGGTTAATAAGCTGCTAGTGACACCATGACCGGATACGTCAGCAAGATAGAACAAGACCTCTTCATCATTTAAGCGCCAATAATCATACCAATCACCCGATAAATAGGCTGAAGGTTGAAAAAAGGATTCAAATTGATAGTTCGGCAATTCAATTGGATTTGGTAACAGGCGCTTTTGTAATTCGGCGGCAGACGGTAAATCACGACTGTCTTGATTACGTTTGTATTGCGCATCTATTTTAAACAAGGAGTGAACAGGATTTTTGGGCAAACTATCCCACATCCAACCTGCTAAAGCACCTAATTCCCATGCTTGTGCCAACGCTGCACCTTCATGTTCAAACGCAAGCACAATCGTAGGGAGTTTCCACTGATATTTTAAAAAGTCTTGTACATCGGCAATTGCGATAATGGTTTGATCATACAAATCCAAATCATCAACTTGAATGATCTGCAAACTGGGTAACTCAGTTAAAGCTTGATCTAAACAGGGTATGGAACGCGTAGGTTGAATGAAATACATAGATGAATAGCCAATCCTTTGTATGATCATTTAAAATTCATCATAGATGAAAGATGACCTTGGATATAGTATTGCCAGAGTTTAAATTCTCTGGCAATACATAAGTTTGTAAAACATTATTTTAATTTAATCATTTTTCATCGGCAGAACTGTCATCGACATCATCTGCATCACCCACAAATGAAACATCATTTGAGTCGCCACGTTTCTCTGCAATCTGGAACGCTTTACGTTGTAGATAGAAGTCACGAATCATTGAATACTTGTCACCTTTCAAGCTTTCTTCAATATCTAGAATTTGAGATCGTGCATCAACTGCCTGTAACAGGTTGGTTGACCAATAAATACCATCTTGATCATCTAACAGATATTTCTGTGGACGACCATAACTATCTGCGGCTAAACCAAATCCATCACGGAATGTACTTGGGCCGAAGAAAGGTAACATCACATAAGGACCTGATGGAACACCATAATAGCCAAGGGTAACACCAAAGCTTTCCTCTTCAGTATTTAAACCTAAACGACGAGCCGGATCGGCAAAACCTAAAGTTGTTAACGTATTTACAGTAAAGCGACCTAAGGTTTTTGCTGCACGTGTAGGACGACCTTGTATGAGTTGATTCACCGCATTCCAAGGTTCGCCTAGGTTTTTGCGAAATTGACGATATGGGCTACGTACAGGTTCTGGAACCTTGGCAACATATTGAATAGCGACAGGCTTTAGAATGTTGCGGTCTAGCATGTCATTAAAAGCATAGATTTGACGGTTCAACGGCTGTAGAGGGTCTTTCACTGAATCTGGCTGTGCTGCATTCGCATTCACTTTTAAATCATTTTTAGTCAGATGCTTTAAATCTTTAATCGCTTGAATCGTTGAGGTCTTCTGTTCTGCAGTGACTTGGCTTGCTACAGCATTAGTTTGATTGGCTGAGTCGCTGAGAGTCTCTTGTGCGAATACTGATGAACATGCTCCAGCAGTTAACAACCCAAGCAAGATAAAATTTGAGTAATGCATATAAGTCCTTAATCGCTGTGAGAGCGAAATAATACAGCCATTAAAATGATTGCGTCATGCAACGCGAAACATAGAGATGAGCATATAGTTTAGTTGTTCTCTTATTATTAAAACAAATTCGGTCGAAAAATATAAGAAAAATTGTGATTTTGGTTTAAAAATGTTCACTCGAATAAAAAAGTTGAGAAAGGGGGTTGTGTTGTGTTGTGAATGCTGTAGAATGCACATCCATCGGCGGTGATGCAGATAAAAACTTGTTGAGAAACAAGGATTTGGCTGGAAAGGTTGGATTCTTGGGTTGATTGATAAGTTTGCTAAATATCTAAATTACCTGTTGACTTTTAAGAAATTGAGAGTAATATAGCCGACCTAGCTTGATGATGACGAATCATCGAGAAGATCATTAAGAGAATAGAAGAACAACTTGTGTGGATTTTTACTAGTTAATCAATCGAAAATATTTCATTGATTGAAGAGTAGAAATTTCTCGAAGTTTATTTGAGCGAATTTTTAGTCAGAAAATTGATGAGCCAAGATTTGTAGCCATAAGCTACTAATGATTTTAAACTGAAGAGTTTGATCATGGCTCAGATTGAACGCTGGCGGCAGGCTTAACACATGCAAGTCGAGCGGAGTGATGGTGCTTGCACTATCACTTAGCGGCGGACGGGTGAGTAATGCTTAGGAATCTGCCATTTAGTGGGGGACAACATTCCGAAAGGAATGCTAATACCGCATACGTCCTACGGGAGAAAGCAGGGGATCTTCGGACCTTGCGCTAAATGATGAGCCTAAGTCGGATTAGCTAGTTGGTGGGGTAAAGGCCTACCAAGGCGACGATCTGTAGCGGGTCTGAGAGGATGATCCGCCACACTGGGACTGAGACACGGCCCAGACTCCTACGGGAGGCAGCAGTGGGGAATATTGGACAATGGGCGGAAGCCTGATCCAGCCATGCCGCGTGTGTGAAGAAGGCCTTTTGGTTGTAAAGCACTTTAAGCGAGGAGGAGGCTACCTGGATTAATACTCTAGGATAGTGGACGTTACTCGCAGAATAAGCACCGGCTAACTCTGTGCCAGCAGCCGCGGTAATACAGAGGGTGCGAGCGTTAATCGGATTTACTGGGCGTAAAGCGTGCGTAGGCGGCTTTTTAAGTCGGATGTGAAATCCCCGAGCTTAACTTGGGAATTGCATTCGATACTGGGAAGCTAGAGTATGGGAGAGGATGGTAGAATTCCAGGTGTAGCGGTGAAATGCGTAGAGATCTGGAGGAATACCGATGGCGAAGGCAGCCATCTGGCCTAATACTGACGCTGAGGTACGAAAGCATGGGGAGCAAACAGGATTAGATACCCTGGTAGTCCATGCCGTAAACGATGTCTACTAGCCGTTGGGGCCTTTGAGGCTTTAGTGGCGCAGCTAACGCGATAAGTAGACCGCCTGGGGAGTACGGTCGCAAGACTAAAACTCAAATGAATTGACGGGGGCCCGCACAAGCGGTGGAGCATGTGGTTTAATTCGATGCAACGCGAAGAACCTTACCTGGTCTTGACATAGTAAGAACTTTCCAGAGATGGATTGGTGCCTTCGGGAACTTACATACAGGTGCTGCATGGCTGTCGTCAGCTCGTGTCGTGAGATGTTGGGTTAAGTCCCGCAACGAGCGCAACCCTTTTCCTTATTTGCCAGCGGGTTAAGCCGGGAACTTTAAGGATACTGCCAGTGACAAACTGGAGGAAGGCGGGGACGACGTCAAGTCATCATGGCCCTTACGACCAGGGCTACACACGTGCTACAATGGTCGGTACAAAGGGTTGCTACCTAGCGATAGGATGCTAATCTCAAAAAGCCGATCGTAGTCCGGATTGGAGTCTGCAACTCGACTCCATGAAGTCGGAATCGCTAGTAATCGCGGATCAGAATGCCGCGGTGAATACGTTCCCGGGCCTTGTACACACCGCCCGTCACACCATGGGAGTTTGTTGCACCAGAAGTAGGTAGTCTAACCGTAAGGAGGACGCTTACCACGGTGTGGCCGATGACTGGGGTGAAGTCGTAACAAGGTAGCCGTAGGGGAACCTGCGGCTGGATCACCTCCTTAACGAAAGATTGGTGACTGGTAAGAATCCACAACAAGTTGTTCTTCGAAGATGTATCTGAGGGTCTGTAGCTCAGTTGGTTAGAGCACACGCTTGATAAGCGTGGGGTCACAAGTTCAAGTCTTGTCAGACCCACCAAATCTGATTGCAGTAGCTTGGATTGAAAGATATGTCGTTCATTAAGTGATAAGCTGGGGACTTAGCTTAGTTGGTAGAGCGCCTGCTTTGCACGCAGGAGGTCAGGAGTTCGACTCTCCTAGTCTCCACCATACATTACGAAGTAATGTAAAAAACGAAAGTTAAATTCCAAGATAGCTTATAGAATTTAGTAAGTAGATAGCTTATTAAGTTCTGTGATTTATCACAGTTTACTACGCACCGACGAGGTGGTAGTTAATCATTAACAGATTAGTAGAATTGAGTCTGAAATAAATTGTTCACTCATTCTTTGATTTAAACGTTTCGATGTTTAAGTTGAATGAAATGAGAACTAGCAAAAACACTGAATCAAGCGTTTTGGTATATGAATTTAGATTGAAGCTGTACGGTGATTAAGTTCACGAAACAACAAGCTGTATGAATTAATGTTTACATTGATTCTGTTGCTACACCCACTTGTAGGTGTAACGACTGTTTGGGGTTGTATAGTCAAGTAATTAAGTGCATGTGGTGGATGCCTTGGCAGTCAGAGGCGATGAAAGACGTGATAGCCTGCGAAAAGCTCCGGGGAGGCGGCAAATATCCTTTGATCCGGAGATTTCTGAATGGGGGAACCCACCCGCTATAAGGCGGGTATCATAAGCTGAATACATAGGCTTATGAAGCGAACGAGGGGAAGTGAAACATCTCAGTACCCTTAGGAAAAGAAATCAATTGAGATTCCCTTAGTAGCGGCGAGCGAACGGGGAGCAGCCCATTAAGTTGTGTGTGTTCTAGTGGAACGCTCTGGGAAGTGCGAACGTAGAGGGTGATATTCCCGTACACGAAAGGGCACACACAATGATGACGAGTAGGGCGAGGCACGTGAAACCTTGTCTGAATATGGGGGGACCATCCTCCAAGGCTAAATACTCCTGACTGACCGATAGTGAACCAGTACCGTGAGGGAAAGGCGAAAAGAACCCCTGTGAGGGGAGTGAAATAGATCCTGAAACCGCATGCATACAAGCAGTGGGAGCCGACTTGTTCGGTGACTGCGTACCTTTTGTATAATGGGTCAGCGACTTATATTCAGTAGCAAGGTTAACCGCATAGGGGAGCCGTAGAGAAATCGAGTCTTAATAGGGCGTTTAGTTGCTGGGTATAGACCCGAAACCAGGCGATCTATCCATGAGCAGGTTGAAGGTTGGGTAACACTAACTGGAGGACCGAACCCACTGTCGTTGAAAAGCCAGGGGATGACTTGTGGATAGGGGTGAAAGGCTAATCAAGCCTGGTGATAGCTGGTTCTCCCCGAAAGCTATTTAGGTAGCGCCTCGGACGAATACCATTGGGGGTAGAGCACTGTTTCGGCTAGGGGGTCATCCCGACTTACCAAACCGATGCAAACTCCGAATACCAATGAGTACTATCCGGGAGACAGACTGCGGGTGCTAACGTCCGTAGTCAAGAGGAAAACAATCCAGACCGCCAGCTAAGGCCCCAAAATCATAGTTAAGTGGGAAACGATGTGGGAAGGCATAGACAGCTAGGAGGTTGGCTTAGAAGCAGCCACCCTTTAAAGAAAGCGTAATAGCTCACTAGTCGAGTCGGCCTGCGCGGAAGATGTAACGGGGCTAAAACTATGTGCCGAAGCTGCGGATTTGACTTTAAGTCAAGTGGTAGGGGAGCGTTCTGTAAGCCGATGAAGGTGTATTGAGAAGTATGCTGGAGGTATCAGAAGTGCGAATGCTGACGTGAGTAACGACAAAACGGGTGAAAAACCCGTTCGCTGAAAGACCAAGGGTTCCAGTCCAACGTTAATCGGGGCTGGGTGAGTCGACCCCTAAGGCGAGGCCGAGAGGCGTAGTCGATGGGAAATTGGTTAATATTCCAATACTTCTGTGTAATGCGATGAGAGGACGGAGAAGGTTAAGTCAGCCTGGCGTTGGTTGTCCAGGTGGAAGGTTGTAGGCATGTATCTTAGGCAAATCCGGGGTACTCTATGCTGAGAACTGATAGCAAGCTGTACTTGTACAGTGAAGTGGCTGATACCATGCTTCCAGGAAAAGTCTCTAAGCTTCAGTTACACAGGAATCGTACCCGAAACCGACACAGGTGGTCAGGTCGAGTAGACCAAAGCGCTTGAGAGAACTCTGCTGAAGGAACTAGGCAAAATGGTACCGTAACTTCGGGAGAAGGTACGCTGCTGACGGTGATGGGACTTGCTCCCTGAGCTATTGGCAGCCACAGAAACCAGGCCGCTGCAACTGTTTATTAAAAACATAGCACTCTGCAAACACGAAAGTGGACGTATAGGGTGTGATGCCTGCCCGGTGCTGGAAGGTTAATTGATGGGGTTAGCGTAAGCGAAGCTCTTGATCGAAGCCCCAGTAAACGGCGGCCGTAACTATAACGGTCCTAAGGTAGCGAAATTCCTTGTCGGGTAAGTTCCGACCTGCACGAATGGCATAATGATGGCGGCGCTGTCTCCAGCAGAGGCTCAGTGAAATCGAAATCGCTGTGAAGATGCAGTGTACCCGCGGCTAGACGGAAAGACCCCGTGAACCTTTACTGCAGCTTGACATTGAACTTTGACCTTACTTGTGTAGGATAGGTGGGAGGCTTTGAAGTACGAACGCTAGTTTGTATGGAGCCGTCCTTGAAATACCACCCTGGTAATGTTGAGGTTCTAACTCTGCCCCGTAATCCGGGGCGAGGACCATGTCTGGTGGGTAGTTTGACTGGGGCGGTCTCCTCCTAAAGAGTAACGGAGGAGTACGAAGGTGCGCTCAGCGTGGTCGGAAATCACGCGTAGAGTATAAAGGCAAAAGCGCGCTTAACTGCGAGACCCACAAGTCGAGCAGGTACGAAAGTAGGTCTTAGTGATCCGGTGGTTCTGTATGGAAGGGCCATCGCTCAACGGATAAAAGGTACTCTGGGGATAACAGGCTGATACCGCCCAAGAGTTCATATCGACGGCGGTGTTTGGCACCTCGATGTCGGCTCATCTCATCCTGGGGCTGAAGCAGGTCCCAAGGGTATGGCTGTTCGCCATTTAAAGAGGTACGCGAGCTGGGTTTAGAACGTCGTGAGACAGTTCGGTCCCTATCTACCGTGGGCGCTGGAAATTTGAGAGGATCTGCTCCTAGTACGAGAGGACCAGAGTGGACGAACCTCTGGTGTACCGGTTGTGACGCCAGTCGCATCGCCGGGTAGCTATGTTCGGAAGGGATAACCGCTGAAAGCATCTAAGCGGGAAGCCTACCTCAAGATAAGATTTCCCTAGGAATTTATTCCTCTAAAGAGCCGTTCGAGACTAGGACGTTGATAGGTTGGGTGTGGAAGCACGGTGACGTGTGAAGCTGACCAATACTAATTGCTCGTGAGGCTTGACTATACAACACCCAAACAGTTGTTGTATTCAAGATAAATTCAATACATAACTTGATTTAGTGTCAAAACTAGTTACAATACGACTCGATTAAACTAATCCGTTAATAACTCTTTCGGTACTAAGTGGCAAAAAACGTAAGACCACCCAAAACCAAAACAGTTTGCTGGCGACAATAGCAAGAGTGAACCACCTGATCCCTTCCCGAACTCAGAAGTGAAACCTCTTAGCGCTGATGGTAGTGTGGCACTTGCCATGTGAGAGTAAGTCATCGCCAGCTTTTAAATACGAACACCCCTAACCTAACGGTTGGGGGTGTTTTTTATTGGAAAGAGAAAAGAAAATATAAGTCAATATTGAAGGAGTCGTGCTATTTTTATCCTAATTAGATGTTAAATAAGAAATGCTATTAGGACTGATATGATTCTCTATGAACTTTTATCTGCTATTGGAATTGTTTATTTAGGTTTTTTAGTATGGAAGTGGTTAGAAAAACCTAAGCAACAATATCAAGCACCTAGAGTTATTCGCGAATGGATATTGGATGATCCTGAAGGGGAGCTGTATTTAGCTTCTATTACATCAGATCAAAAAGTCTGGTCTGCTTGTGGACGTTATGCACATTCTTCTGGTTCAACGAGTACGACTTGGTCTGGCTTTTTAGCAGGGGATTTAAATGAGCTTTTGCGAAGAACCCTGGGGCAGAAAGTACTTGATGAAATGATCGAATGCCTAAAGCAGCAAAATTTGAAATGATTCCATGTTGTTCAAATGTTTGCTAAATGAGGGGGAATAGTGTGATTAGCGCTGCATTAGAATATATATTTATTTTTTTGATAGTTTTTTGAACAGATAAGTCAGTAGAAACGAATTTTCCTTATATGCGTAAACATTGCTTTATGTTATAAATATTTTTATAGGCATGTTTTTTGCTTATCTTAATAAAAGGAAAGACTATGAAATTATCTGTTGGATTGAAAGTTGCGAACAGTTTATCGTTGACTCCTCAATTACAACAGGCCATACGTCTTTTACAACTCTCAAGTTTAGAACTCGAACAAGAAATCCAGATACAATTAGATAGTAATCCTTTATTAGAGAAAATTGAAGATCTAGGTACAACAGAAAGCCTTTCGACGCTAGAAGCAAAAGAGACAGGGGACTTAACCACTGAACTCAATGCTGATCATCTTCCTAATGATTTACCTGTAGATACTGAATGGGATGATATTTATACCCATCAATCGACGGCATTGGGCTCACCAGAATATGAAGAAAGAGAAGACAATCGCCAGATACAATTGAGCCTAAAAGAGTATATTTTAGATCAAGTGAATCTTTTGCATTTTTCGACTGTAGATAAACTGATTGCATATTGCATTGTTGACTCTTTGGACGATAAAGGATTCCTCGATGCAACGTTAGAAGATATCTTGCTTGCTGTCTCAGGCTTATTGCATGAAATGGAAAGTGAGGAAGAAGTTGAAGAAGATGAAATCGTTGTGGTTTTAAAACATATTCAACGTTTAGATCCAATTGGAGTGGGTTCAAGAAATTTGGCTGAATGTTTGAGTATCCAACTTGAAACTTTTAATGAAAAAATTCCTTATCTTACTGAAGCTAGAAATCTATTAAAATACTATGAGTTATTGATCTCGAATGATTTGAATAAATTATTAAAACAAACCGGTTTATCCAAAGAACAGCTAAAAAGTGCGGTTGATTTACTCAAGACTTTAAAGCCTTATCCTGGTTTGGAATTTAATCAGCAAGAGTCTGAGTATCAAGTGCCTGATGTTGTGGTGGCAAAAAAAGACCAACATTGGCAAGTCCAACTCAATCCAGATGTAATGCCGAAACTCAGGATTAATTCTTTTTATTCCAATATGATTCGTCGTGCTGATCAAAGTGATGATAATGTGTATTTACGCAATCAAATGCTGGAAGCGAAGAATTTTATTAAAAGCATTGATGAGAGACATAAAACATTGCTGAAAGTTGCGACCTGTATTGTTGAACATCAACGCGCTTTTTTGGAGCAAGGGCCAGAGGCGATGAAACCTTTGGTGCTTCGTGATGTAGCAGAAGAAGTTGAATTACATGAGTCAACCGTTTCACGTGTGACCACCAACAAATATATGCTGACCCCACGTGGTTTATTTGAGTTGAAATACTTTTTTTCAAGCCATGTAGGAACCACAACAGGCGGTGAAGCATCATCAACAGCAATTCGTGCCATGATTAAAAAACTGGTATCGAATGAAAATCCACGTAAGCCTTTGTCTGATAATGCAATCGCTGAAATGTTGAAGGATGAAGGGATTGAAGTGGCTCGACGCACCGTAGCAAAATATCGTGAATCGTTACATATTCCTTCATCTTCTGAAAGAAAAGTCTTGATCTAAATTTTAAGGTGTGACTATTCTAGTAGTTCATTATTACGAAATAATGAATTTCTTATAGTCACTAGAGGAGTCGCTGAAAATGATTTAATGGATGTTGAACCACTGATGTACATTAAATTTGCTTGAGCGATTGTCTTGTATCCTGAGAAAAAAAGGTGAGGGAAAGAATTATGCAAATAACGATTCGTGGACACCATTTAACCATTACACCAGCAATTGAAGAAAATATAAAAGAAAAGTTTAGTCAAATGACCAAGCATCTCGATCAGGTCAATAGTATGCAAATCAAGCTGGCTAAAGATCATCAAATTGATAAACGTTCACACAAAGGCAGTGCAAACCATATTGCAGAAGCAATTATCCGTTTGCCGGGGGTGGAACTGTTTGCACAGGCGACAGCCGATGATATGTATACTTCGATTAGAAAATTGACAGATAAATTAAAACGTCAGCTTGCGAAACATCGAAAAATTCAATGTTCTTATCAGCATGAACTGGCACTTTTGAGTTAGTTTTTATTTTTATAAAAGAGGCTTTTTGTGGAGCCTCTTTTTTTTATTGATAAAAAAAGAAACTGCTTACTGAATTATGTGAAAAAGTTATAGTAAAATAGCTCGTTTTACACCAATGGTTGTATAAGAGGTCTTGGAATGAATAGTGAGCAGCTCACGCAAATTTTAAAAGAAGCTTTCCCTGAAGCAGAAGTAGCGGTGAGCGGACAAGCTGGAAAATTTGACCTGCGTATTGTTGATGATCAGTTTGAAGGTAAACGTACCGTTGCTCGTCAACAATCGGTTTATGCACCTCTAAATTCTTATATTGCGAGTGGTGAAGTTCACGCTGTTACGATTCGCGCAATGACAAAAGACGAATGGCGCAAAGCAAGCCTTTTCGGAGCTTAAATATTAATGGATAAATTTTTAATTACGGGTGGTGTTAAGCTCGAGGGCGAAGTACGCATTTCTGGCGCTAAAAATGCGGCTTTACCTTTACTTGCAGCAATGATCCTTGCTGACTCTCCGATTACGCTGACCAATGTTCCAAATCTAAAAGATGTAAACACTTTAGTTAAACTCATTGCTGGCCTTGGTGTAACCATGAGCTATGAAGGTGAAACGGTTTGTGCTGATGCGTCGACATTAGACAACCAGTTTGCACCTTATGAACTAGTTAAAACCATGCGTGCTTCAATTTTAGTTCTCGGACCATTATTGGCGCGTTACGGTAATGCCAAAGTCTCGTTACCAGGCGGTTGTGCGATTGGTTCACGTCCAGTGGATCAACACTTAAAAGCATTAGAAGCTTTGGGTGCGCAAATTGAAGTTGAAAATGGCTATGTGCATGCTTCAGTTGATGGGCGCTTAAAAGGTGGTGAAGTTGTTTTTGATATGGTGACTGTTGGCGGTACTGAAAACATCTTGATGGCTGCTGCTTTGGCTGATGGTGTGACCACAATTCGTAATGCCGCACGTGAACCAGAGATCACTGATCTTGCACAAATGCTCATTAAAATGGGTGCCAAGATTGAAGGTATTGATACCGATACTTTGATTGTTACTGGCGTTGAAAGCTTACATGGCTGTGAATATGCTGTGGTTGCTGACCGTATTGAAACTGGTTCATATTTAGCTGCTGCTGCCATTACGGGTGGTCGAGTGAAGACCACACATACTGATCCAGCTTTGCTTGAAGCTGTTTTGGACAAGTTTGAGGAAATGGGTGCGGAAGTGACCCGTGGTGATGACTGGATTGAGTTGGACATGCAAGGTAAACGTCCAAAAGCGGTGAGCTTTAGAACCTTACCTCATCCTGAATTTCCAACTGATATGCAAGCACAAATCATGGCAGTTAATGCGATTGGTCGTGGTTTTGCAACGATTTCAGAAACGATTTTCGAAAACCGTTTTATGCATGTTCCAGAACTTTCACGTATGGGTGCGAATATCCAAGTGGAAGGTCATGATGCAGTGGTCACTGGGGTTGAAAAACTGCAAGCAGCTCCTGTGATGGCAACTGATTTACGTGCTTCTTTCTCATTGGTTCTGGCTGCATTGGTGGCCGAAGGTGAAACACTAGTCGATCGTATTTACCATATTGATCGTGGCTATGAACACATTGAAGAAAAATTGCAAAGTTTAGGTGCTCAGATTAAGCGGGTAAAAGGATGAATGACTTAAGAAACGATGATCCAAATTTTGACGTAATGGGCAATTTTGATCATGGTTTAACTTTAGCACTCAGTAAAGGTCGTATCTTAAAGGAAACATTGCCCTTACTTGAAAATGCAGGCATCAACTTACTGGAAGATCCTGATAAATCACGTAAACTGATTTTTCCAACTACGCATAAGAAAGTGCGTATTTTAATTTTACGTGCTTCTGATGTACCGACTTATGTCGAGAATGGTGCGGCAGATTTTGGTGTGGCAGGCAAAGATGTATTGATGGAACATGGTGCACAACATGTTTATGAATTACTTGATCTAAAGATTGCCAATTGTAAGTTAATGACTGCGGGTAAAGTTGGAATGGAACGTCCGCAAGGTCGTTTAAAAATTGCAACCAAGTACGTGAATCTTACTCGCCAGTATTATGCAAGCTTAGGCGAGCAGGTGGATGTCATTAAGCTATACGGATCAATGGAACTTGCACCTTTAGTAGGGTTGGGAGATTACATTGTTGACGTTGTTGATACAGGTAATACCTTGCGTGCCAATGGTTTAGAGCCTTTAGAGGAAATTTGCAAAGTTTCTTCACGTCTCATTGTGAACAAAGCCAACTTTAAACGTAAGCAAGCGGTGTTAAATCCGATTTTGACGCAACTTGAAGAGGCTGTGAAATCGCGTTCAGCGTGATTTTTTGTATGATGATTCTAAAAACCGTTCTTTTGAACGGTTTTTTATCGCTTAATCTTCTGATTTGGGGAAAGAATATCTTCCTTTTAGATTTAGGGCTGTGCTAAAAGGGCGTATTGTCTGGTAATGAGTAATAACAATGAAAACGCCTTTACAGCGTAAACAACAGTCAATTTTAAAATTACAAGCTCAGTCTATCCCTTATATAGAATGGTTACCGCATATTGAATCTGCTGATGAGGTGATCACTCGTTCCGCTGAAAGTATTGCCAAAAGGGCGATTACATGTTTGATCATCATCCAAGTGGCCTGTGATTTAAATCATCAGCAATTTGATGAGGAAACTAAAAGCTTTATCGTTGATATGTTGAATAAGTTTGAAGTATTTGATGAGTTAACCCTTAAAGAGCAAAATATTTTAAATCAAGAAGTTTCTCAACAAGACATTGTCAATATGATTTGGAAATATGAAGCTTACTGGGTTTTACTTTGGGCATTAGGCATCGTTAAAGAGCTCGGCTACCCAGATACAATTGCAGATTGTGATTTTGCAGTGCAAGTTGTCTCTGCATGTGATTCTTTTGATGAATTTATGCAGCAAGTTGAGTTAAGAAGTATCGATGAAATTTTAGATCAGGCTGATTTGATCTATCGCTATGACTGGGCATGTGTTGATGCTCGCTTAAAACAACAAGAGGCGCCTAAAGATTTAAATGCTTCCATTGTCGTAGAACGTCATGGTGCTTTAAATTGGCTCATACAACGTGATGGGGATTGGGATAATCCTGACCTAAATACATAAAATCTAAAATATTTCGGCCTAAAAATGATTTTTCCTATTAAAGCAGAGGGAAATGCTGATGTTATCTTGCCCACAAGTGGGGTGAAAAAGAGTAAACTTAGCGCTCTCTTATTCGCCTTGTGGGTAAATTGATGCGACGTTTATCGACTCAGGATCAGAACTTTAAACAGATTTTTGCTGAACTTTTAGCATTTGAAACTGTGAATGATCCTCAATTAGTACAAACTGTAGACCAAATCATTGCTGATGTTCGTCAGCATGGTGATGAACATGTACTTAAATTAACGCAACAGTTCGATCGACATCCAGCGCATCAATTCTCTGATTTGGAACTGACTCAAGCCCAGCTGAAAACTGCATTTGAGGGCTTAAGCACTGAAATTCGTGAAGCTTTGGAGTTGGCTGCAAAACGCATTCGTTCGTTCCACCAAGCACAAAAGCAAGAAGGTTGGACGTATGTGGATGAACTAGGGAATACCTTAGGTCAGAAAGTCACACCGCTTGATCGCGTGGGGATTTATGTACCGGGGGGGTTAGCGTCTTATCCTTCATCGGTGTTAATGAATGCTTTGCCTGCCCATGTAGCGGGTGTTCCTGAAATCATCATGGTGGTTCCAGCACCGAATGGTGAATTAAATCCATTGGTATTAGCAGCTGCCTATTTGGCAGGGGTAAGCCGAGTCTTTACCATTGGTGGTGCACAAGCTGTTGCAGCCTTAGCTTATGGTACACAAACCATTCCAGCTGTCGATAAAATCACAGGTCCAGGCAACCGCTTTGTTGCGGCTGCAAAACGTGCTGTTTTTGGACAGGTCGGGATTGATATGATTGCTGGCCCTTCCGAGATTTTGGTGTATGCCGAAGGCGAAAATAATGCAGAATGGTTAGCTATGGATGTATTGTCTCAAGCAGAACACGATACCGTTGCTCAAGCAATTTTTATTACGCCTGATGAGTCGTTATTAAATGCTGTCGAAGTAGCCATTGAAAAGCACTTAGCTGAATTGCCAAAAGCTGAAATTGCGCGAACCTCGATTCAGAATCGCGGCGCTTTAGTCTTGGTGCGAGACCGTGCTGAAGCGATTGAGTTGATCAATCAAGTAGCACCTGAGCACTTGGAACTCTGCCTTGATGATGCTGAATTGATGAGTCAAGAAATTCGTCATGCAGGCGCAATCTTTATGGGACGTTATACACCAGAAGCGATTGGTGATTATTGTGCGGGCCCAAACCATGTGTTGCCAACTTCGGGCACAGCAAGGTTCTCATCGCCACTTGGGGTTTATGATTTCCAGAAGCGTTCAAGCCTGATTATGTGTTCACAGCAAGGTGTTAAAACTTTGGCGAAAACGGCCGATGTCCTTGCGGTACAAGAAAATCTTGATGCCCATGCACGTTCAGCCCGCTACCGTTATGAAGTTTAAATCTGAAGTGTGTGTCGTGGTCTAGCACGATAATAAATATAAACCTTTCCCAAACCCTCTCCTAAAATGAGCGGGGACTTGTCACGATATATGTGAAATAGGTTTGAAGATTCCTCTCTCTTTGGGGGAGGTTAGGAGAGGGCAACAAGAGAATATAAAATGACGTTTACAACAGAACAAATGCGGTTTTGGAGTCCCGAAGTTCGTGAATTAGAGCCTTATGTGCCGGGTGAGCAGCCTAAAATTCAGAACTTACTCAAACTGAATACCAACGAAAATCCATATCCGCCATCGCCAAAAGTCGTGGCAGCGGTTGAAGCGGTTTTGGCTAATCAAGCTGATGCGCTACGTCTTTATCCAGATCCTGATGCAACGGCACTCAAGCAGGCGATTGCTAAGCAACAACAGGTAGATATCAGCCAAGTCTTTGTCGGCAATGGTTCGGATGAAGTTTTAGCGCATATTTTTAAAGCGTTTTTTATTCAAAAAGAGCCGATTCTTTATCCAGATATTACTTATAGTTTTTATCCTGTTTATAGCCAGTTTTTTGCAACGCAAACCAAGCAGATTCCATTGAATGACCAGTTCGAAATTGATGTGTCGGATTATGCGCAGGAAAATGGCGGTATTATTATCACCAATCCAAATGCACCAACCAGTGTTGCGCTAGACTTGGAACAAATTGAACAAGTGCTTAAAGCAAATCCAGATCGTGTGGTGGTGATTGATGAAGCCTATGTCGATTTTGGTGCAGAGTCAGCGGTGCAATTGGTTAATCGATATGAGAACCTAGTCGTTTGCCAAACTACATCGAAATCACGTTCATTGGCAGGATTACGTGTTGGCTTTGCGATTGCACAAGCGCATTTGATTGCTGCGCTTGAAGCAGTGAAGAATAGTTTTAATTCCTATCCAATGGATCGCTTTGCCATTGCTGCAGCTGTTGCATCCTTTGAGGATCAAGCTTATTTTGAAGCGCAATGCCAAAAGGTGATTGCGAGCCGTGAGCAATTGGTGAGTGATCTTACCGCTTTGGGGTTTGAGGTTTTACCATCAAAAGCTAATTTTATCTTTGCAACGCACCCACAACATGATGCGGCACAACTTGCCCAACAATTGCGTGAACAAGGAATTATTGTTCGTTACTTCAACAAACCACGAATCAATCAATTCTTGCGTATTACCATTGGCACCGATGAACAAAATCAGCGTTTCGTGGATACGCTTAAAACGCAAATTTTATAAGCTTTGATCTAAATGTCCGCTTTCTGCCATGTATTGAGTAAATCAAGCATGGCAGAAATTTTATCGAAACATTCTTGATATTCAGCTTCCGCATCAGAGGCAATGGTGATGCCACCACCCGCCCACATCGATAATTGATTCTGGTATTGCTGAATACTGCGAATCAAAATATTCCAGCATCCAGTCCCATCAAAATTAAAATACCCCAAGCTGCCACAATAAGCACCTCGTGGTGCGCCTTCTAATTCTTCAATAATTTGCATTGCTCGGATTTTGGGTGCACCTGTAATCGAACCGCCAGGCAGGGCAGACAATAGCATTTGCATTGGATTAATCTGTTCTTTTAAAGTCGCGGTGATCTCACTGACCATATGATGAACTTGATTGAAGCTCTCAATTTCAAATAGTTTTGTCGTGTTTACCGAACCTGTTTCTGCATAAACACTTAAATCATTGCGCAGTAAATCCACAATCATGACATTCTCAGCCTGATCTTTTTCAGAATTGCGGAGTTTGTCTTTGGAGATTTGATCCTGCTCAGGATCATCATAACGGGGCATGGTTCCCTTAATTGGGCGCGTTTTTATCTTTCGATGAATTTGAAATTCAATAAACAATTCAGGTGAGCAGCTGAGTAATTCGAAATCATTTATTTTGAGATAACCCGCATAAGGGGCATGGGTGAGTTCCCATAAATCTTGTGCACGACTTAAAAGTGAGCCTTGTGTTTGAGCGACAAACTCTTGGGTTAAGTTGATTTGATAACAATCTCCTGCCTTGATGTACTCCTGAACTTGGTTGAATGCAGTGAAGTACTGCTGTTTCGTCCAACGAGGTTGGCATTGCTGATTTAAAGACAGTGCATTGAGTTGTTTTGGCGTCTTGATCAAATCGGAAATGTATTGATAGATACTTTCAGCCTGAGCTTCATCACTATGAAAGTACCATTCACCTTGCTGAAACTTTAAAAAGCTGTTGTATTGGCCTAAAAAAAAGCGTGGCTGTGGATGTGCATCGATTTCAATAAATTGATCTGCACTGTAGTCATAGCTACAGAAACCAATATACCCACCATGAAATCCATCAGGCTGATTAGAATAGGAAATGTCATCAAACTGAGCGAACTCTAAGGGAGTGTTCGCTTCTGATTTGATTTGATATTGATTGAATTGTATTTGTTGGAATTGCTGTAGTTCAGTGTGCTGAAAAACTAAAAACTCTGTAGGTAAAAAGGCAATTACAGGCGAAGTCTTGTCGTGCAAATGGACCAATCCAGTTAAATCATACAGTCGGGACAGAAGCTCAAATGCAGAAGGGAGTTGCGTGTTAAGCTTTTGCTGAAAATAAGACATAAAACGGAAATACTTGCACTAAATGTAGAGAGCAGAATTGTACTACATTCAAAAACATCGCACGGATCATAATCCCGTCTTTTGGATAAAATTATGTGTTGTGCTAGCAGATTACTTAGATAAAATGAATGATGTATTTATCAAATTAAAATAAGAAAGCGCTTTTGTTAACACTTCTTATACGTTTTTGGATGGGGATAAACGGAGCATCCCTAAACTTTGTTCTTGGGGATTCAAAATTATTTTATGCAAATAACCAATAATTACATGATGTTGTCATAATTTTTTGATGCTTCGGGAATTGTGTGTTTTATATGCCGTTTGTCGGTTTGTGGATAAAAAGCAGTTAACAGGAGTTGAACATAAAATAACAAACAGGTAATTTAGTAGTTGCTAAGCGAACTACTCAAGGATTGGAAGTTCAAGTTGTCATTTAAGAATAAAACGACCGTGGACAGTTTAGAGTAGTGTAAGTCAAAAAATAAATGCTCTTGGGAGAGTGCTCAATGAAAATGTTTACTAAACTAGCTTTAGTTTCTTCAATGGCGATTAGCGCAAATGCAATGGCTATGCAGTCAATGGATGATGCTGCACTAAGCGCTGCAACAGGTCAAGATGGTATCAATATTGGTCTTGGTGTTACTTCTGTTACGATCGACAAATTATTAATTCATGATACTGATGGTTATGCTGACAATGGTGGCGCAGCAGGCACAATCGGTTCTGGTGGTACAGGTGTTGCTGGTGCAATCGTTGTAAACAATGTTGCAATTACGCCAAATATGTCTGCATTATTGCCTTCTCATAACTTGGCTGATTTAACAATCGATACCGATGCTGGTGATTCAACAACTGGTGGTGCGTTCCTAAATGTAGCGGCAAAAGTATCTGGTTTGAATATTAGTCTTGGTAAAATTGAAGTGGCAGCTTCTGGAACACCGAGCGCAACAAGTATCCAGCGTGGTACGACTGGTACAGCAAATGAAATCTTATCTGGTTTAACTTTAAAAACTGGTACGATGGATGCAAATATTCAATTAGGTGCTGCGCCTCAAGGTGCAATGATCATGTTGAATACAACGATGACTGGTGGCTTGGAAATTACCAACCTTGGTATTAAAGATAAATCAACAATTGGTCAATTAACTTCAACTGGCGCAGCAAGTACATTGGCGGGTGAAATTCACCTAGACAGCATTAAAGTTGCTGATAGTGGTTCTACTAACATGACAGTCAAAGCACAAGTAAGTGTTGTTGGTGAAAGCACTGCTGGTGCAAAAGATGGATATTTAAAAATTGTCAGTGAATCTCCTGTAAATGGTTCAGATATTTACATTAAAGGTGTTCATTTAGGTAGTGCAACCGCTGGTTCGATCGGCGATGTGGAAATTCAAGGCTTGAAAACTACATATTCTGGTGGTAATGGTGCGGTAATTACGATTTCTGGCCACTAATCAATTATTAAACAAAAAAAGCGCTTTTGCGCTTTTTTTGTTTTTAAAAGAATTTACATTAGTAACGATTATATAGATAGAAAAAGTAGGACTTATGGATTTAACTTATTCTCATTGCTTGTTGTTATTTTATGCCTATTCATTATTTAACTTAAGCTACAGAATAGGACTTTGATAAATATGAATAGAAGATAAAAATTTAAAACAATGTTATAAAAATGTTTGATTAAACACAATAATTGTCAAATTATAGAAGTAATAATAAAAAAAATAACATTCCGTCAAAAAAAACCAAAAAAAAGATGTATTTTCTTATAAAAGAAGGTATCTTCATCTTGCAGGGATGTAGTGTCATCGACACTAAAAATAAAATGAATAAGGCAAGTGCTGCCATTGTTAGAAAAAGAGACTTATGTTAGAGATCGCTTTAGGCTCGGCATTGATGTATTACTTTACAACGCAAGCCTTTGAAATAGAAAAAAAACCAGAAGGGACTGTATTCTATACGGAAACTTTGGATTCTCGTAACCCTTCATTTACACGGAATCATCGCGAATCAGTTGTGATTAAACCCGCTGTAGAGGAGCAGTTCCGGGGGATTGTACGCCAAGCTTATGATTATAGCTGTGGTTCTGCTGCCTTAACGACTCTACTCAATGGTTATGGTGGTTTGAGACTAACTGAACAGCAAACTATGAGCGGTTTACTTCAATATGGCGAGTATCAACGCATTATCGAGCGTCGAAGTTTCTCTTTATTAGATATGAAACGCTTTGTCTCCGCTTTAGGGATTAATAGCGGTGGCTATCGTGGGGAGTTTTCAGACCTTACAGCTTTAAAACAGCCTGCAATTGTGCCTATTACTTATGCAGGCTTTAAGCATTTTGTCGTATATAAAGCGTATAAAGATGGAAGGGTTTATGTTGCTGATCCAGCGCTTGGCAATATTAGCTTTGATGAAGCTCGGTTTAAAGAAATATGGGACAATAATACATTATTTATTGTTGATATCCCTCAACAGTACCAAAAGAGTTTATTGGCATTGCAAGATGCAGATATGCGTCATGTAGAAGATGCAACAGTAAATCGGTACGCTCTTGCTGAAATTCAGTTTCCAACGCAAAAATTTGAACGCCTTGCAGACAAAGCGTCAACCATGCGTCGGGTTTTGGATGCAGATCCTAATTCTGCAACTTATAACCAACCAATTAACACCTATATGCGCTTATATTACAAGCGGAAGTAAGTTTAGAAAAATCAGTAAAATTAATGTAATAGGATGCAAAGTAAAATGAATCGTACATGGATGAATATGAGTGTGTTGGCCTTAAGTTTAAGCGCGATCACATCGACACTTTACGCAGCAGAACAACAACCCGCAACCGAGCCTGTAGCATCTGAGACAGATCAGGCGGTTCAAGTACCGACGAATACAGTGATTGAAAGTCCTGTCAATTCTACACCAGAGATTGCTTCGGCTGTTGAGGGGAGTCAAGCAGATCAAGCTGCAAGTGCTTTACAAAAAAAAGAAAGTGATGCGACTCAAGAAACAAATTTGCAAGAAGTTTTTACCTCAAATGAACGTCAATACTCATTAATTAAGAAAGGTATTTTCTCATCTTATTATGATTTAGATTATACCTACTATCGAGATAGCCGCCTTGATTTGGCAATGAATGATAGTAATAGCTCGCTATCACGATTACGTGTAGAGGAAGATGCTAACCATACCTTAACCAATACCTTTACGGTGCAATATGGCGTATTGGACAACGTCACTTTATCTGCATCATTACCTTTTGTTGCGAAAAAAGACTTATTACAAGACCAGACAACTGCAGGTTTAGGTGATATCAACTTTGGTGCGCGTTGGGAACCGTTCCCATTGAAACAAGGTCGATTACCTTTAGTCTTATTTGGTAGTTTATCAACCAAGACTGGTGACAGCCCATATGAAATTGGGGTAGATGAGCTTTCAACAGGTAAAGGATATTACTCAGTTGGTGCAGGTGCAAGTACACGTAAATATATTGATCCTGTCGTATTGTTTGCTTCAGTTTCAACAAGTTATGGTTTGAAAGAGTCTGGTCTTAATCAATTGCGTGGAAGTCGTGTACTTGAGAGTTTTGATCCAGGTTTAAGCGGTGGCTTCTCTTTTGGATTTGCTTACTCCTTTAACTATGATGTGTCTTTGACAATGTCATATCAACAAAGCTTTAACACGGGCGCAAAATTCTATTTTGAAAATGATGAAAGTTATAAATCTGCAGATCAAAGTAGCGCAATGTTGTCATTTGCTTTAGGGGTGCGTGTATCGCCTGAGACAATTGTCAATGGTACGGTTGGGATTGGTTTAACGGAAGATGCACCTGATGTTTCACTCGGCCTATCTTTCCCACTTGATATCATCGGTTTTGGTAAGAAAGTCCGTTAAGGAGATATAATAATGGTGAAAAACCTTAAATTATGTCCATTAACGATAGCAATTTTTTTTGTGGGGCTATCGGGTGCAACTCATGCACAACTCGGACAAGACTTATCTGTAGATTTACGTTCTCTTTCCTTAGGGAATGCGGTAACCGCTGATCCACCAGGCATTAGTGCTGTTCACTTTAACCCAGCAGCATTGGCTAAACTAGATGGCTTACAAACCGATGTACAAGGGATTTTGGCTAATTTTGCAATTCAACGAGACTATTCAGCACCTGGGGGGTATAACGTTTTCGGCTATTCGGATGATCCTTTAGTCTGTAATGATGGTCCTGAAGTTGATGCAAACATTTGTACAGATTTTAAAGGTACGGTACATGGTGATGTTGAATATGCCAGTATTTATGTCCCAATTTTAAAGAAAATTGTAGATTTAGGTCCGAATTCGCCTTTAGTTGCACCTACAGCAGGTATTTCCTATAAACCTCCAGGCTCAAAGGTAACTTATGCAACTGCGATTTATGCACCACTGGTTGCTGGTTTTGGGGCGGAGGATGGTAATCCAAGTAACTATATGGGACAACAGGTTGCCTTAGAGCGGATTACCTATTTATCACCTTCATTTGGTTATCAGGTCAATGATAATTTATATTTAGGCGCATCATTTGGAATGTCGTACCAAGCCATTGCGATGAAAACGGATCTGCGTTTTCCTAATGAGTTAATTGGGGTGCTGCGTATGGTCGATGAGGTAGTCTGTGGCCCATTTAAAGAGAATGGCGACATTATTACCGACCTTTTGCTTTTTGGTATGTGTAATGCGAAAGAGGGCATGAATCCATTTAGCAAGGTTGGAGCCTTGGATGTTTCTTTAGAGCAGTCATTAAGTCCAAGTTATAACCTAGGTTTACTTTGGGAACCAACAGACGATTTTAGCTTTGGTATGGTGTATCAAAGTGAAGCGAAGATGCGTTTAAAAGGTAAATATTTGATTAATGTTGCTGAGGCTCCGCAACAGTTAATTGCAGCTTTAAACTCATCTGCAACGGGGCAAATTCTGGCTGCCATTTTAGGCTTTCCTGGTTATGCACCTGCTGTGGAATCTGGTTTATTGGCGATGGACTTTAAGTATCCACAACATTTTAAAGCAGGGATTAAATATAAAATATTACCTGATTTACAAATGAATTTTGATTTAGGGTGGACAGATTTCTCGGCTTGGGACAAGTTTAAATTTGAGTTTGATCGACAAATCTCTTTATTAAAAGTCGCGAAATTATTATCTGCTGATGTCACAGATCGTTCGTTATCCTTGCCATTAAAATTTCAATCTTCTTGGCGTTGGGGAATAGGTTTTGAATATTCTGCAACAGATCGCTTGAAGTTACGTATGGGTTATGAACCACGGACAAGTTCAATCCCTGATGATAAGCGAAATACCATGGTGCCGATTAACAATGCGCAATTGTTTGGCTTAGGTGTTGGCTATCGTTTCGATCAGGATACAGATTTAGATTTATCAATTGGTTTCTTACGTAGCCGTGACGACATTCCTGCAAATACCAGTAGTTTATCCAATAAAACAGGAGTGGATAACCTTTTATTAAACCCTTATGCTGGTTTAAATGTAAAAACAAATACAAAAGTAACGTTACTTGGTATTAACTATAGAACTAGATGGTAATGCAAAATAAAATGATCCGTCAATCAAGACTTGTAATTTCATTTGTATGCTTAATGATAGCAAGTACTTCGGTTGTCTATGCAAATGGTTTTTATACAATTATTGGGCCTGATGGTCGTCCTATGGTTGTGCCGATGAGAGATGGAAAAAAAGCAGTAGAGCCAAATAAGCAGAAACAGGCAATTATTACTGAAAAAACGGTTCAGCCAACTATTGATCATTCCAGTACGGTAAAGACCATTGTTGTGCCTATCGAACAGCAAAAGGTTGAATATGCTCATCCAGTTGAGCCCCCAAAAAATCTGCCTAAGGCTATTAAAACTGATGAAGGTGCTAAACCTACGATAGAACAGCATAAAATAGAACCAATGCCTTCATCTGATAGGATGGACAAGGGGACAATAAAGTCTCCAATTGTACCTATTGAACAATCAAAAGTGATCCAAGTATCTACACGCCCATTGATGATAGAGACGCCATCAGTTGAAAAAAACACAACTGTGATAAAAGAAGCACCGTTAGCTCAAGGCATTTCAAGTTCTTCAAATGAGGTAGTCTCATCCACTGGATTTAGTCAGGTGGATGGTGTTGATTATGTCAATAATGAATATTTAGAAAATCAAGAATTTAATCTTGATGGCAAAAAACGCTTTTATACCATACCTGACGGCACTGGGCGTACTGAAACGATTGAACGGAAAAAAGGAGTAAGTCGTTCAGTTTTGGATAAATTATTAAATCGTTCACAGCAATCCTCTGCTCCAATCGTTTTATCTAGCACCTATGTGCGTTTATCGAGTGAAGATCTAAAAGCTGCTTTTGAAAATGATCGCTGTTTTTTAGAAGATTATAAAAAGTCGATCAAAACCTTGACTTTGAATAAAGATGTCGGCATTTGGCCTAGAAAGCCACTGAAGGATAAGTTTGAATATGAACTTTTGAAGTTAGATACCTCGATTCAATATATGCAGATTGACTCATATTCTTCTAGTAACAGTAAACCAGTGTATTACTGGCCACTGGTTGTTTTTCTCGATGAAAAAGGCTGTATTGCTGAGGGGGTCAGTGGGTTTAAAAATAGCACAACTGCAGCGACAGTGTTGCAACACTCTGCACTTCAAGGTGTGATAAAAGTACCTAAAGATGTTCGTTATGTGATGATGACACCTTTAGCCTCTGCAGTTGATGTTTCTGAGCGAGAGCTCTCAAATCAGGGGCAGATCAGAATTTCTGTTTTACAGTAACATGGATAGGATGAATCAATGATGAATAAAAAAATACTATTGCCATTTGCGCTTTCAACGTTGGCTTTTTTTTTACATGGATGTGGTAGTGAAAGCGCAAAAATCAATGAGGATCCTAATAAAGGTGTAAAAGGTGTCACATCAAGCACCAGTTGCGATATTACAGCAGATAACTGTTTGCAATTTGTATTAGACTATCCTGTTGCTGGTTTAAATTTTGATTGTAGTAGCGATACGGTTAACCATTTTGCGACTAAATTAGATAGTAATGTTGTTTCTGGTGCATGTAAGCTCGGAGATAGTGTTAACTTTTATATTCAAGGTGCATTGAGTCCCCGAAAAATTAGTTTAGGCTCAGTTAAACTTGATAATATTTCTAAGTTAAAAACAACAACCTTACCCCGTATTCGTGTAGTTGATTTTGCTACAGCATTAACAGGAAAAGAACCTGCATCATTAAGTGCGAATGATGAAACGATTAAAGTAGCTATGGCTCTCGTGAAAATATTTCAAAGCTTAGGTATAGAGCGAGGAAATAATGTTGTTACCGATCTACAACCAACGGAATTAACTACAGATAAAACAGATAAATTATCTTTAATAGAAAAAGATGTTGGTGTTTCTGAGTTCATAAGTGGGGAATATGCCCAGATTTTGAAGCCTTGGTTAAATGTAGCATCTGTTACTGATGAACAAGCGTTTAATATGGTTGTTGAACTTTTAAATTTAACAAACTCTGGCGTTTGGCAAGCAGAAATTCCAATTTATAAAGAAGGTGGAGAAATTAGTTCAACCGAGATTGCAGGTGTTAGACCTGATGGTTTCTTTGGTTGTAATAAAGCGATTTATACAGATTGTACTAAAGCCAGCAATAATCTATTACATTCTATGGGAAGTTTTTTCTTATTATCTGATCGTCAAGGTTACACGCTCGGTTATGGTCAACAATGGAGGGGGAGTGCAACTATATCAAATAATACGGTTTTATCTCCGTATGTACTTACGACTAAAGTAAAGCCTATAAAAATTCAAGCTACTACAACGAAAAATTGGTTTGATCCATTGAGTCAGAAAGTAAATGTAAATCAACCATTGCATTTTAGTCAGACCAATGATGTCGCTGATGATATATTAATTACTCAAGGTAAATTAACTAATGGTAATACGATCGCGGGTACAGAGAGTGTATATCGGAAATTAATATTAGCTAAAGATACGGATACAATAGATAGTAGTAATTTAGGATTGTGGAGACAAACAATTCGTGGTGAGTCCTATCGAGGGGTGATTGATATTGTTAAAGTTAATCCATCTAGTTATTTAGCAAGAGATATTTTTAGAACTGAAAAAAATGTAGAATCAAAACAACGATATATTTTCCCGTTGTATGCAACACTTACTTTTAAGTTTAATGACACTAGTGTTACACCAAAAGAAGTAAATCTAGGTATTGTAATTGATGAGAATGGGGATATTCGAACAGATATCAAGAAAGGAGCTACGACAACGGATATGACTGGGAATTGTGCTGCAATTCAAACGGTCAATAATGATGGAACTCTTGTAGATGAATATGGTGAAATGCAATATCGAATTGGTACAACAGGAGCAACATTATTTTCCGCAAATGATAAGTCTATTTCTGTACGTGTCATTTTAGCTAATCCTAAGTTTGATGTGATTGATGGTGCAATGTTTGGCTTAAATTTAAGTTCTGGTTCTGGCGCCAAAATTAACATTCATAATTTATTGGATGGTCAGGCAACAGGGATAAATTTAACAAATTTTGCAAATAATCAGGTAGCTTGGTCAAATACATATGCTTATTATCAAGCTGCTTATGTGAATACTTATGATAAATTAAATGATACAAATAAAAATCAGTATGTTAGACCAACTGATGAAGAAAGAGCTTTAGCAAAACGTTATACGGGTACGGTGAGTATTACCGTTGCCGATCAAAAGATTCCTGCTTGTAATGCGATTAAGATCAAGTCTTAATAACAGAATAAAAAGACCGCTGCGGCGGTCTTTTTTATTTAACCGGTATGATCGAGCCGTGTTCCCAGCGTTTCCAGATGGGTAGGAAACTGTCCGGTTTTACGATCAGTAAAATAATGTCGGAGTGTTTGTTCTACACTCGGAAAAGCCAGTTCGGTCCAAGGAATTTCATGTTCTTCGAATAGACGACATTCAATACTTTCTTCACCCGCACCAAATAAACCTTGCTTTAAATGCGCTTTAAATAACACATAGATTTGGCCAATACGTGGAATATTGTACATACAATACAGTTGTTCTATTTCTACTTCGGCCTCAGCTTCCTCACGGGTTTCACGTGCCGCACCTTGCTCCATGGTTTCAAAGAGTTCCATATAACCAGCAGGTAAGGTCCACAGACCATAGCGAGGCTCAATTGCGCGGCGACATAACAACACTTTGTCATCCCAAAGGGCCAAGGCACCGCAAATCACTTTGGGATTTTCGTAGTGAATATTGCCACAATGAGTGCAGACAAGTCGTGTTTTATGATCACCGAGTGGAATTTTTGCTTCAGTTTGATGTCCACACGCAACGCAAAAGCTCATAATTATCATCAACCGTAGAGATAGCTCAGCATAACTGAATTTTGATGACTTCGCATCATGATCTATGATTGCAGTGAAAATTTCAGCTATGATGCTGGATAAGGAAAAAGAGAAAAAAGAGATGAGTCATATGGAAGAACCATCGTTAATACAGCTTTTACAACAACGGTTGCGTTTTTCCAAACGAATCCAGCAGGCAGATGCCGCTGTTTTGATTGCCATTACCCAAGAACCGCAACCGAAAGTTCTACTGACACGCCGTTCAATGCAGCTGTCTCAACATGCAGGGGAAGTATCTTTCCCTGGTGGCAAACGTGATCCAAGTGATACCAGTAATATTGTGGTTGCTTTGCGTGAGGCTCAAGAAGAAACTGCACTGAATCCATTTGATGTCAAACTTTTGGGGGATTTACCGATTCAGCGGGCGCGAAGTGGTCTCTCGGTTAAACCGATTGTGGGGTTAATCCCGGCTCAAGTCGACTTAATTGCTCAGCCAACAGAAATTGATCGAATCTTTTTTGTACCTTTACAGGAATTGATTGATGCACCACCGTTGCCTTATGAAGTCCGTTTGGCGACACAATCGTTGTATTTCCCAAGTATGCAGGTCGAGAGTGAAATTGTGTGGGGGCT
The DNA here is from genome assembly GCF_000367945.1 of Acinetobacter proteolyticus. Lineage (GTDB taxonomy): Bacteria > Pseudomonadota > Gammaproteobacteria > Pseudomonadales > Moraxellaceae > Acinetobacter > Acinetobacter proteolyticus. The sequence continues at coordinate 2,264,514 of NZ_KB849179.1, read as the reverse complement.
GACGGCGCGAATGTTAATTTCTTTATTTCAATATGGATTGGGGTATCAAAAGAATTGGCCATTCTTGGTGAATCCGCCTCATTTTGGTTTATCTAAATTCTAATCTTTAAAAGAGTTTTTATCATGATGTATACCTATCAGGGATTGAGTCCAAAAGCCTTATATGAACCTTGGGATGGTTGGGTTGCACCCACGGCGACCGTGATTGGTCAGGCTGAATTAGGACGTCAGGTCAGTATTTGGTTTGGTGCCGTGGTTCGTGCCGATAATTGTGTGATTCGGATAGGTAGTTTTTCCAATATTCAAGAAAATGCAGTATTACATACCGATGCAGGCATTGAACTGATTGTGGGTGAATATGTCACGATTGGGCATAAGGTGATGCTGCACGGTTGTACGATTGGCGATAATTCCTTAATTGGTATGAATGCTGTAATCCTCAATCATGCAGTGATTGGCAAGAATTGTATTATTGGAGCCAATGCGCTGATTCCAGAAGGGAAAGTAATTCCAGACAATTCAGTGGTGATGGGGTCACCGGGTAAAGTGGTGAAAACCTTAGATGAGCAGGGGGCTGCACGATTACGTTTAAGTGCATTGCATTATGCAGAACATTATAAAAATTTCTTAGATTTAGAGCCGTTCCAGTTCTAATTATTTCAGTTTAAAAAGCCAAGTTTATGCTTGGCTTTTTTATGGTGATAAAAACACAATAACTCGCCTATCGCGTTTGAGTGGAGTATGATACTCGACGTTTTTGATCTCTTTTTCTCTAAGGTTTTTGCATGAAGTTGCTTGCATTGGAAACTGCAAATGAGCAGTGTTCTGTTTCATTAATTGATGATGCTCAAGAACTCTATTTTCAATTGGATGAGCGAACCAAGGCACAAACTCAAACCATTTTACCTTTAATTGAACAAGCCTTGTTACAAACCAATACGCAATTGGCCGACTTAACCGCAATTGCATTTAGTCGTGGTCCAGGTTCATTCAGTGGTGTACGGATCAATGCGGCGGTCGCACAGGCCTTAGCGTGGTCGCAAGATTTACCTGTGATTCCTGTTTCAAGTTTACAGGCTTTGGCGCAGGCGGCTTATCGTCTCAATGGCTTAGAACAGGTGACAGCCGTTCTTGATGCACGTATGCAAGAAGTCTACATTGCCAATTTTAGTCTGGATGAGCAGGGCATGATGCAGGCCATTGATGATGAGAAATTGTTAAGTTACGAGCAGGCCACAGCGTATTGTCAATTTACCGCGATTGGTTCGGGTTCAGAATTAATTAAGCCAACTGACATAGACTCAGAAGCGGCTTCCAGTCAGCACACGTCAAATGTCAACATCAAGGCAACGGCGCAGGACATTGCAACGATTGCACGCGTGTATGCGGCACAACAAAAATGGGTTGATGCTGAATATGCACTGCCTGTGTATTTACGTGATGATGCTTGGAAAAAAATTCCCGAACAAGGTAAGGCGAACTAAGGTTAATTATGGATCTTTTATTGCTATTTAAAGCAGCAATTATGGGGTTGGTGGAAGGGATTACCGAATTTCTACCGATTTCAAGTACAGGGCATTTGATTTTAACTGGTCAACTGTTAGATTTCTGGACGGTTGAAAAACGAGATATGTTTGCGGTGGCTGTACAGATTGGTGCAATTGCAGCCGTGATCTATGAATATTGGGGTAAATTGTGGGGCGCACTGATTGGCGCACTCACAGGACAAGAACAAGGTCGCCGTTTAAGCCTGAATCTGATTATTGCCTCAATTCCAATTGTGATTATTGGTTTGACCTTCGGCGATGTGGTCAAAGCCTATTTATTTAATGCGATTACCGTTGCGATTGCCTTGATTGTTGGTGGTTTTATTATTTTATGGGCGGAACGTCGTCCACATCAGATTGTGACACAAGAAGTGGATGATCTGAGTTTTAAGCAAGCGACTTTAATTGGTTTGATTCAGTGTCTGGCTTTGATTCCGGGAACGTCTCGTTCAGGTTCAACCATTATTGGCTCATTATTCTTAGGCGTATCACGCAAAGCGGCAGCTGAGTTTTCCTTCTTTTTAGGGATTCCAGTGCTGATGGGCGCAGGCTTACTGGATATGTACAAGATGCGTCATGAGTTGCATAGCAATGATATGGCTGTGTTAGGCGTAGGAATCATTGTTGCCTTTGTTTCTGCTTTGGTGGTGATTCGCGCTTTGATTCGTTATGTCTCTAAACATGATTTCACTGCATTTGCTTATTATCGCATTATCTTTGGTTTGTTTATTCTTGCGACATGGTGGACAGGTTGGGTGCATTGGTAATGCAGATGGGGTGTTGGTATCCAGCGGAATATGCACAGCCGTTTCAACAACTGCAAACCCGTTTGGCTGAATTGAATGTGCAGCTCAACGGGCAAGTAGTTGAAAAGATCAATGCACGTTTTTTACGTTTGAATCCTGACATGGCATTGGTTTTGGATGAAGATGGGCTCAGTCTTGCTGCCAATGGCATGAAAATGCAGCCGGATTGGCGCGCTGAAATTCCTCGTCTGAAAAGAGCCAGTCTAAAATCTGAAATGATTGCCAGAGCCTGTCAGCTCGGTGAAAAGCCAACCTTAATTGATGCCACTGCAGGTTTAGGTCATGACAGTTTATTGATGGCCTATCTGGGGGCGGATGTTCGTTTAATTGAGCGCCATCCGATTCTGTTTGTGCTATTGGAATATAGCAAAGCCAAAGCTGAGCAAGATCCATTTTTACAAAGCTGTATGCAGCGGATTGAGCTGATTTATGCAGATTCCAATACCTATTTACAGCAATTGGTACAGCAAGGCGAGCAGGTGGATGTGGTGTATTTAGATCCAATGTTCCCACAGCGTGATCAAAATCAACAGGCAGCAAAAAAACAGGCACAAGTCAAAAAACAAATGCAATTGCTGCATATGTTGTTGCCTGAAGATGGCGAGATGGATTTAGGTGATCAACTCCTACATTTGGCGCAGCAAATTGCCAAACGTGTCATTGTGAAGCGCCCACGCCATGCTGTTTATCTGGCAGATCAAACGCCTGATCATCAATGGTTAGGTGATGCTTGCCGTTTTGATGCATATTTTCCAAAAGGTCAAATTTGCAACAGAATTGAATGATTGTTTGGCTTGCGTCAATGCTCGGTAAAGATTTGTGATATAGTGCAAAAGCATGATTGCTAAAAAATTCTTGTCGAGCTTACACTACAGTCACGCATCGCGTCTTTTAGGAAAAGTACTGCACATTCAATCATTAGAATGGCATATTTTCAGTTTAGGCTTGAAAAGAGAAACTCCCGAAGAATTTTATGATCGACCTCAAACCCTCTATTAATATCTGGCATGATTTTAAAAGTAACCAAATTGCTGGAATGTGGTTGTTCCTCGGGTCACGTCGTTCCTTACAGGTCGTTCATCCCTCGATTACCCAACTGATTATTTGGGGAATTCTCGGAGGATGTACCAACTCTTTGTATAGCTGGTTGGTGGCTGGACAAGTCGGAGAGTTTAACTCCCAAGGTCTGATTGGTTATGCGCTTTGGCCGTTTATTGCGCTGATTGTTGGTATTTTCCTTTCGCAGCGCATGAATCAGCCGCGTCTGATGCTGGTGCCTGCCTTATTATGGTTGGTGCTAGATACCAATATTCTACTGTTGCAATGCATCATTCAGTATTTGGGTTCAAACGGCTATCTCAATTTCATTCCTGACAGTATTTATAACGGCTTCCTGCCGCCCTTATTTGTTGGCCTCTTTGTTTGGCAAAGTTTGGCTGTGATTTGGGTTTTTTCACGTGCCTTGAATTGGCCCTGGTGGGAACGTGCCTTGGTCTTTGTGGCCACGATCGCCACCATGGTAGTTTGGCAACTTTCAGTGAAAGACCAGCCGATTTGGAAAGTGGAAGAAACTCCACCAAGCTTTGCTGAAGATGCTTTTTATGCGCAAAGCCATTTATTGGATAAAGCGCTGGATCAAATTCAATATGGGGATATCGCCAAAAGCCATTGGTATTTTATGGGGGTGGCCGGTGATAGCTATGTGGATGTATTTAAATCTGAAATTGAGCGAATAAGAGAACAGTTCGATACGCGTTTTGGAACCTTCGGGCGCTCGATTATGCTGATTAATAATCCTGCGACACGTTTAGAGGTCCCAATTGCCTCTAAAACCAGTATGGAGTTAGCTTTACGCCGTATTGGTCAGCAGATGAATCGGGATAGTGATGTCTTGTTTCTGTATATGACTTCGCATGGTGAGCGTAATCATTTTGAAATTGAAAATGCACCCTTGGATTTAGATCAGGTAGATCCAAAATGGTTAAGAGAAACCTTGGATAAATCGGGGATTCGCTGGCGTGTGATTGTGATTTCAGCCTGTTATTCAGGCAGTTTTATTCCTGCATTACAGTCACCCGATACTTTAATTATTACGGCTTCTGCTGCAGATAAAACCTCGTTTGGCTGTAATAATGAAGCAGATTATACTTATTTTGGTCGAGCGTTCTTTGATTTGGCGATGCGCGAACAATATTCAATGAAAACCGCATTTGAGCAAGCCAAACAAACCGTGACTAAATGGGAAATTGCACAGGGCGTAGAACCTTCTGAACCCCAGTGGGCGATCGGGCGGAATATGGAGCTGATGCTGCCACAGCTTGAGCCCTATTTATTTCCAACTCAGAATATCGCATCAACAGATATAACTAAAACACAGGATGATGAACATGCAGCTACTGCAAAAAAACCGCTGTTTTGAGGGTGAGCAACGTATTTATCAGCTGGAATCTCAACATTTAAAGGGAAGCACTAAGGTAGGCGTTTATTTGCCTCCTGCTGCTTTAGCGGGGAAACCGTGTTCAGCTTTGTTTTATCTTGCAGGATTGACCTGTAACGAAGAAACCTTTGCCATCAAAGCACATGCACAACGAATGGCTGCTCGATTAAGTCTGATTTTGATTACGCCCGATACTTCTCCGCGTGGAGATGATGTGGCTCAAGGTGATCACTGGGATATTGGTCAGGGTGCTGGCTTTTATCTCAATGCAACGCAACAGCCTTGGGCAGCGCATTATCAAATGGAGTCCTATCTGGTTGATGAACTCTATGCACATGTCTTGCAAGAGTTGCCTGTGATCGAAAACCAAATCGGTATTTTCGGGCATTCGATGGGTGGACATGGCGCTCTGACCTTGGCCTTTAAATATCCAGAGCAATTTAAATCGGTTTCGGCGTTTGCGCCAATTTGCGCACCGAGTATTTGTCCTTGGGGTGAAAAAGCATTCGCCCAATATTTAGGTGCTGATCAACAACAATGGCTCGCACATGATGCGACGGCTTTGGTTCAGCAAAAGGGCAGTGTATTTGATGAAATTTTAATTGATCAAGGTTTGGATGATCAGTTCTATGCGCAACTGAACCCAGAAAAGTTTAAGCAAGCTTGTCTGGATGCAGGGCAACACCTGACTTTACGCCAACACAAAGGCTATGATCACGGCTATTACTTCATACAAAGTTTTATCGATGATCACTTACAGTTTCATGCGATTCAATTAGAAAAAAATTAACAACCGAAAGGTTCTGCTTAGGGGCTGTTGTTTGAGCCTATAACATAAGGCATAGCCGAAATGCCAACAGCCCCTAATTTGTTAGAGCATTATAATTTTACTAATTCGACTCTTCTGTTTTTGGCTTTACCTTCTTCACTCTCATTACTGGAAACCGGTTTGGTATCACCAAAGCCTTGCGCCTTTAAACGGGATGGATCTATGCCTGCATCGGTCAATGCTTTGACGACAGTTTGAGCTCTTGCCTGAGAGAGTTTCAAATTATGTGCGGACTCACCTGAGTTATCGGTATAGCCATTAATTTCAAGCTTGAGCGCATCATCACTTTTTAATAAGTTCAGTATTTGGGTGATTTGTTCATGTGAGTTTGCTAGTAATGTGGCTTTATCTGTTTCAAAATTAATCTGTATATCAACTTTATTGTTTTGATCTAAAGCTGCTTTTAACTGATTTGCAGACAGGGCTTTAGCAGTTATTTCTACTGGTCGGGTTTCTAAGACCAATAAACCCGCTGAGCGTCCACTTTGAGTGATTTGAAACCAGATATCTCGATGATTCTGATGAATCACATAGCTTTGTGTCGGATTGTTATAAATATCTCCTAATCCATCGACATAAGCTACGCCATATTTTTCTGAAAGTTGGCTAGCAAGCTCTGTCGGGATTTTACTGTCTGTAATTTTTTTCCCACCTAAGTCGCTAATAACCGCATCCAAATTACGCTGTAATTCCAAGAAAGAGGTTTCTTGGTTATTCTCTTCCGCATCGATTCGTCCATTGAAAAGTTTACCCTCAACTTTCTCAAGTTTGCCTCCGACCCAAAATTCCATTTGAGCGAAGTTTTCAGTGGATTGATGCGCAAAATGATACCCTTTAGGGAGTTGAATAAATGGCAAATCTCCAAGTTCAACATTCGAAATCGGAATTTGATCGATACTGAAGCTATCGGTTTTTGTTTGTGCTTCAACTGATTGATGTTCTGTTGTCGCAGTATTTGTTTCGGCTGCCTCATGCTTTTCTGGTTTTTTACTACAACCGATGCTCGTTAGGCTGATGATTGCCGTCATTAGCATGACGGATGAAATTTTTTTATTCATATGCTTTCCCTATTTAAGGCGTACATGATATCCAAAACAAAATACTATTTTTAATTTTAAGCAGACAGATTGAATTGAAATACTGATCTGCCCGCTGATTTAACACTTTTCAGTTTTTTAACTATGCTGCCATTCAGCAACAAATTCCTGTTGTGCCATACGGTTTAAATGATCCAGTACCACCTGTTCTAGACGCGCTACATCTTCTTGTTGATTTTCAATCAGTACAGCCAAATGTTGTTCCTGTGGTGTAAGTGTCACCGTAGCCGTCGGCATAAAAATTTTTGAATGGGTTTCGGTTTCCAAGACTTCAAATTTATGTTTCCAATGGTTCAGTAAGCGCTTACTGATTCGTTTTCCTTCAGTGGTTGTGATTTGAGTCGTACTGTTCATGTTTTAGACATCCTCTTATTTCACTCCATACCATAGCAAAGCTGAGAAAAGATAAAAATAGTTCAGATGCAACGCGTTGTTGCAAGTTTGCAATGTCCTAATAATGACTTTGTAACAGACTTAAGTTCGCTAAATTTGCTATAATCCTTGCATTATTTTCTTAGAGTTTGCCAGGTCGTCCATGTCCAAGCCTTATTTAATTGCGCCTTCGATTTTATCTGCTGATTTTGCACGTTTAGGTGAAGATGTAGAGAAAGTTCTAGCTGCGGGCGCAGACGTTGTACATTTTGATGTGATGGACAACCACTATGTACCTAACCTGACTTTTGGTGCAGGGGTATGTAAGGCACTGAAAAACTATGGCATCAAAGCGCCGATTGATGTGCATCTGATGGTTTCACCTGTTGATCGTATGATCGGTGATTTCTTGGAAGCAGGTGCGGACATTATTACCTTCCACCCAGAAGCAACGGATCATATTGATCGCTCGTTACAGTTGATTAAGGCCGGTGGAGCTAAAGCAGGCTTAGTGTTCAATCCAGCAACCCCGTTGCACTATCTTGATTATGTATTGGATAAAGTCGATCAAATTCTATTGATGAGTGTAAACCCAGGGTTTGGTGGGCAAAAATTCATTCCAATGACGTTGGAAAAATTACGTCAAGCCCGTCAAATTATTGATGCCAGTGGTCGTGATATCCGTTTAGAAGTGGATGGTGGTGTAGGACCAGCCAATATTCGTGAAATCGCGGAAGCAGGTGCAGATATGTTTGTTGCAGGCTCAGCAATTTTTGGTCAGCCTGACTATAAAACGGTGATTGATCAAATGCGTGCAGAGTTGGCACAAGTTGGTGCAAAAGAAGTTTAGTATTTTCATTCTATTATTCACATAAACTTGTGGATAACTTTGTTTATAACTCGGTGGATAACCGTGTTGATAAGCAGGTGGATAAGATGTTGTTAAAATAAACAAAATGATTTCAGTTGTTTATATTCACAACAAAATAATGAAAAAAGGACAATTTTCTGTCCTTTTTTTGTGCATTAACTTATTCATTTTGCTTTATTTTTGCTCATGCTTATTGATGTGCCGTTTAGCTCGATAAAACAGCAGTTTACAGCGGGATTTGGGTGGAATTATCGAAATTCAAACACAAAGATGATTGTGCATAACTGCAAAAGAAATTATCCTAGGCACATTAAGTAATTTTTTGATGATTGGAATAAGGAACATAAGTGCAACTTCTTAAGCGATACAAACGCCTGTGGTTTGTATTCCTGATGATATTTTTCATCGGGGGAAGTGGTGTGGCTGTTGCTGCTGTTCAAGCGATTCAATCCGATCAAAATACTTCAACTACAATTCCAGCGATGGCATGTCACGATCAGCAAATGATGGATCAACATCATCAGATGCCAAGTTCGAAAAGTGACTCACTGAGTTCAGCACAGTGCCATGATGGGAAAATGCATAGCGATCAACATTGTCTGGACTGCAATAGTACCTCACATTGTCAAAGCATAAATCTGGGCTTAGATCAAAACAGCCCAAGTTTAGCATCTTTACCATTTTTAGAGTTGAGTACCCGTACCAATACGGACTATCAAGCTCGACATCTTGCTGGTTATTGGCAAGAGATTTTACGCCCTCCTAAAGCCTGATCTGTCTTTACTCGGCTCTTTCTATCCATGAACAGAGCAATTTGAAAAGTTAACAGATTAGGAAATTATCATGTCTTCAAAACTATATGCTGGTGTTGTCGCTAGCTTAAGCCTATTGTTTGCGCCTTATACTTTGGCTGCAATTAAAGAATATCATCTGAATATTAATGAAGGGATGGTGAATGTTACTGGCAAGCCCGTCAAACGTATTACCGTAAACGGTAAATTTATCGCCCCGCTCTTAGAGTTTGAAGAGGGTGATGAAGCGGTCATTCATGTGCATAACCAACTCAAAAATCAAGATACCTCTTTGCATTGGCATGGACTGCTGTTGCCTGGATTGATGGATGGTGTACCAGGTTTTAATGGTTTCCAAGGAATTAAGCCGAATGGCAGTTTTGAGTACCGTTTCAAGGTACGTCAAAACGGGACCTATTGGTATCACGCACATAGTAAAGGGCAGGAACAAGATGGTTTGTATGGCGCGTTGGTGATTTATCCAAAAGGCAAGCAACCTGTTGCTGCACATGAGAAAGCTGAACGTGATTATGTGGTGATGTTGTCGGATTTCCATGAAACGGAAAGTGACAAGATCATGGCGAATTTGAAAAAGTCTGCTGAATATTACCAAAACCATCGTGAAACATTGGGTGATGTCTGGAAACAGGTTAAAACGCAGGGTTTAAAAGCTACGTGGCAAGACCGTTCTGCATGGAATCAGATGCGTATGGCCAAAACTGACATGGGCGATGTAGACGGTTATACCTTCTTGGTCAATGGTCAGACACCACAACAAAACTGGACCGGTGCTTTTAACGCGGGTGAAAAAGTACGTTTACGTTTTATCAATGCTTCAGCAATGTCTTTCTTTGATGTGCGTATTCCCAATTTAAAAATGACCGTGGTCAGTGCCGATGGCCAGCCCGTGAAACCTGTTCCTGTGGATGAATTCCGTATTGGAACAGCCGAAACTTATGATGTATTGGTTGAACCAAAACAGGCCCATTATCAAATTGAAGCAGAGTCGATTGACCGTACAGGCTTTGCTATTGGTGCATTACACAATAGCATGACGCCCAATACGCAAAAGGTTCAGATCCCTAAAGCGCGTCCACGTGCTTTATTAACCATGGAAGATATGGGTATGGATCATGGTGCACATGGTCAAATGAATATGGGCAAGATGGATCATAGCCAGCATCAGATGCCGCAAGACAAGGCGAAGGCTGCAGCAAATTCACAGCCCGCTATGGATCATAGTGCACATGCTCAAATGAATATGGGCAAAATGGATACTGGATCAGACCAGCAGATGAATATGGCGAATATGGATCATAGCCAGCATCAGATGCCGCAAGACAAGGCGAAGACGGCAGCAACTTCACAGCCCGCTATGGATCATAGTGCACATGCTCAAATGGATATGAGCAATATGGACCATAGCCAGCATCAATCAGCTGCGACTACGGACACATCAAACACGGATACTGTGCAGGGCTGGGCTAATGCGGCAACACCAGCAGGCCATAAAGCGTTAAGTTATGCAGATTTGCAATCATTAAAGCCACAGCCTGAGAGCTATAGTCGCCCTGCGGAACGTGAAGTGGTGATTCGTTTGGGTGGAACCATGGAGCGTTATATTTGGACCATTGATGGCAAGAAATTTAGTGATCCTGACTTCAAGCCTTTAACTGTGCGTTATGGTGAGCGTATCCGACTCAAATTTGTCAATGACAGTATGATGGCGCATCCGATGCATTTACATGGCATGTTTATGCAGCTGGAAAATGGTCAGGCACCTCAAGATATGCCAAATAAACATACCTTGATTGTACCACCAGGCAAGACGGTTACGGCTTTACTGACTGCGGATGAAATCGGTGAATGGGCGATCCATTGTCATCTGTTGTATCACATGAGTGCGGGTATGATGAGTAAGTTAATTGTCGCCAATGTGGATGACAGCAAAGCAGCACCAACAACACCAGTTCAATCATCTCAAGGAGCGAGCCATGCACATCACTAAGCAATCTTCTAAGATGAAACGTTATACACAATTACTGGCGATTGGCGGCATTGTCTCTTCTTTCAGTGCATTGGCCTATGCACATGAAGGACATGATCACTCGATGCAAATGGATATGTCAGCACAGCAGAACATGACAATGAATGCATCGATGCCGATGGACCATTCACAGCATCAAAGCCCAAGCATTTCCGCTCAAACGCAGAATCAAGATGGACATGCTGACCATTATAAGGAGCATGGCGGACAGATTTATCAGTCGACGCAGTTAGATACACAATGGCTACTTGATGAAGATGGGCAGGGCACGCTCAAGTCCAAGTTAAAAACTTGGGTGGGAACCGATGAAAATAAATTATTCATCATTGCGGACTATGCCAAGGCCGAGTCAGAGAAATCGGAGCAAAGTCTGGCTGCGCTATACAGTCGGAATATTGCAGATTTCTGGGATGTGCAAGCTGGAGTAAATTACAGCTATAACCCTGAGCGTGAGGTGGATAAGGAACAATTTGAGGGTGTCGTCGGTTTTCACGGCATGGCGCAGTATTTCTTTGAAACAGATGCACATCTGTATGTTGGGCAAGACCAACAATGGCGCTTTGTATTGGAAACTGAACGAGATTTGTTGCTGACTCAAAAGTTGATCCTGCAGCCATATCTGGAAATGGAATGGGTACTGAGGGATGAATCCAAGTATGCCGCTAAAACAGGCCTTGCTGATGCAGAAGTGGGGATCAAAACTCGCTATGAAATCGTCAAGAATCGAGTGATGCCTTTTATCGATGTCGGCTATGGTTATAGCAACGGGCGTAAAGAAACCAATTGGCAAACGGCCAGTGACTCCAAAACAGGTTGGGTCTATGGTGCAGGTCTATCGCTAAAGTTCTGATATTTTACTTAAAATGTCATTTTTTCGAGATACTGTTGGTTTATACTAACAGTATCTTTTTTGAGTCATTCATGGTGCATAAATGGCTTTAGAACAACAAGACAATCCAATAATAGATAAACTAAACGCATCGACTAACTTGCGAGAAAAATCTCAACGTTTGTCGGCTTCTCAGCTTGAGTTGATTCCTGCCGATGGCAGTATGAATGTGAGTTTTTACTATATTCCTCATATGAGTAGTGCTGTAGAAGAGCAGCGCGTAAGAAAAGCATTATTGCCTTTTTCAGATCAACTCATTGAACACTGTATTGATTTAGAAGCACGCCATTTAGCCCTCTATCATCAGGACTCGATTGCTGAGGTGACTGCCGCATTACAGCGTTTGAATCTTGGTGCGGAATTACAACAAACCATGCCGCATTATGAACCGATGGAACTAGCGACCTCTAAACCACCAGTCGCTCAGAATAAATATCAGCAAGATGAAAATGTCTTCAGCCTGATTCAACAGTTTTTTTCAACTGCTTTAGCGCGATTTAAGCAATGGGTAAAAGCCTTGAGAAATAAACAGGATCAATAACATGCCGAGATGGATGTATGGCTTGCTGGTGATTGCACTCGGCTGGATGCTGTGGACAAAATGGATTAAGCCTACACCTGATATTAGTCAGATTACGACTCAGCAAGGCGTGCAGGTTGTGGCACTGGAAAATTATGAGGGTTCATTTCGCGTGCTTTCAAGAGAAGACTATCACTTAGGGCGTGAAGCTGAGTTTTCTCCTATGGATATTGCGGTAGGTTGGGGTGAAATGGCCAATCCTCAGGTTTACAAACAGATTGATATTTCCCAAAGTAACCGTTGGTATCGTTGGTCTGTCGATCACGAGCCACCCATTCCACTGCGGCAGATTGCAACACATAGTGCCAATATGCATCTGGTTCCCGCCAATTCCACAATTGCAGCACAAATGAAAAAAATTAAACAAGATGACTTGGTATATTTAAAGGGTTCTCTGATTGAGATTCAGAGCCAAGATGGCTGGCGCTGGAAGAGTTCTTTATCTCGAGAAGATACAGGTAATGGCTCATGTGAGCTGATGCGGGTCGATCAGATTATCTGGCAGTAATGTATTTTAATAGAAGACTAATTTTTTCAATGTTTTAGTGATTTTAGATACAGAACAAATCACATAATTTTCATGTTTTACAGTACACTGCTGCACCTAGGAGGACGACCTCCCTCGAAATAATCACGTTGGGACGACCCGACAATCGATAAAGTTGAGCGTAATAAAATGGCATGGGCAATTCTAATTTTGGCAGGTATTTTTGAAGTGATTTGGGCATATTCCATGAAGATGTCTGAAGGATTTACCAAGTTAACGCCAAGTATCGTGACCATTGTTTTCATGATTTTAAGTGTGGTATTACTTTCCATGTCGATGCGGACACTTCCACTTGGAACGGCCTATACCATCTGGACGGGAATTGGTGCAATTGGATCGTTTGTTGTTGGCATTTTGATCTTGAATGAACCGATGACGGCTATGCGTATGATCGCAGCGGTATTAATCGTTTCAGGTCTTGTATTGATGAAGTTATCATCAAATTAATGGTTGAGGAGAGTGTGATGCAACTGGTCTATATGTACATGGATTCTCCTGTGGGTGCATTAAAGCTGGTTGCTCACGATCAGGCACTGGTCGCCGTGATGTGGGACAATGAAGACCATAAACGGGTGCGGCTTTCTGAACTGGTAGAAGATCGTCAGCATCCGATGCTGCATCGAGTTAAACAACAATTAGAACAGTATTTTGCTGGGCAACGTCAGCAGTTTGATTTACCTTTGGATTTTCAAGGCACTGCATTTCAGCAACAGGTTTGGCAGGCTTTATTGAGCATTCCTTATGGGGAAACACGCAGTTATAAAGACATTGCCGTTCAGTTGGGTAATGAAAAAGCGGTGCGTGCGGTTGGGGCAGCCAATGGTAAGAATCCGATTTCGATTATTGCGCCGTGTCATCGGGTGATTGGGTCGAGTGGCGCATTAGTTGGTTTTGCAGGTGGTTTGGATAAGAAGCAGATTTTACTGAGTTTAGAGCAAAGCCAAATTCCATAATCTGTAGTGTTAATACTCGATTTTCATTTCTTTTTGGAATAAGCTACTTAACAGATATGAATCGACATATTTTATGACTTGAACCGTAACTCAGTTATTCGCGAGGCGGTGTCTTGCTTAGTGTAATTCAATATTAGGAATAACCTTCGGTTCGAGTTACTTTGGTTTCACCCAAAGTAACCAAAGGCATTGTCATCTACAAAACCTGTTCACTTGTTGCATTTGTTTTATCTATCGCAGAAACGGGATATTACAAATACCACCCAGGTTGTAGATGACCTTTCCGAGTCTCATATATAGGGTATGTATTCATTTTCTTTTTCATAACAAATTGAATGGAAGTTTAAAAATGGCTGTTGGTGACGTAACTATGCCACTTATGCATGTGGTGCAGGGTGTAAAAATTGGCTCAACTGAGGCGTATGTACGTTATCCAAATCGACGAGATTTAGTTATTTTTGAATTTGCCGAAGGCTCAAAGGTTGCAGGGGTATTTACCCAAAGCGCCTTTGCTGCTGCACCTGTTCAATTGAGTAAAAAGCATTTGGCAGAAAATACCCCACGTTTCCTGATCATCAACACGGGTAATGCCAATGCTGCAACAGGAACAGTTGGTTATCAAAATGCAGAGGCGACTTGTGCAAAGTTGGCTGAGCTAACTGGTGTTCAAGCCAATCAGATTTTACCGTTTTCAACTGGCGTGATTGGTGAGCAACTCCCAATTGAACGTTTAGTACAAGGCATTCAGCCTGCATTAAATGATTTAAATGCCGATCGTTGGGCGGATGCGGCATCAGGCATCATGACTACCGATACCACACCAAAAGGTGCATCTGAACAGTTTGAGCTGGATGGTGTGACCTATACCATGACGGGAATCAGCAAAGGTGCAGGCATGATTCGTCCGAATATGGCGACCATGCTCAGTTTTGTTGCAACTGATGCTCCGATTAGTACTGAACTGGTACAGCGTTTACTGCAAACCACGGTTGAGCACTCTTTTAACCGCATTACCATTGATGGCGATACCTCGACCAATGACTCTTGTATCTTTGTCGCAACGGGTCTAGCTGGCGGTGCTGAAATCCAGAACCAAGACGATGCACGTTATCAACAAGTGCTCGATGTGCTTGCACGTATCATGAATCGTTTGGCGCAATTGATTGTACGTGATGGTGAGGGTGCAACCAAGTTCATTACGGTACAGGTCGAAGGCGGAGCCAATACCCAAGAATGTTGTGATGTGGCCTATAGCGTTGCCGAGTCGCCACTCATTAAAACTGCTTTATTCGCTTCAGATCCAAACTGGGGTCGTATTGTGATGGCGATTGGTAAAGCGGGTGTGCCAAACCTAGATAGCAGCAAAGTTCAAGTTTGGCTTGGTGATGTACAAATCTGCTTGGATGGTGGTGCAAACCCAGACTATACCGAAGAAGCGGGCGCAGCCGTCATGGCTGAGAAGGAAATTAGCATTCGTATTGACCTCGGTCGTGGTACAGCAAAAGATACGGTTTATACCTGTGACTTTTCTTACGACTATGTCAAAATTAATGCCGATTATCGCTCATAAATTTGCGTTATAATAAAGCCTCCACAGTGGGGCTTTTTTTATAAGCTAGTTTGTGGATGAGGTGATTTTTCCCAAATGATCACGCCATTACCCACGTTAAAAGTTTGCAGTGATGCAAGCACGCAGGATAGAGAAGACGTTTTATGAATGATGCGAATTTAATTGCGAACGAAGCCAAAAATATTGTGCAGGCGCATTTAGATCGTTTGGGCGAGCCAAAGGACAATAGCCTTAGCCCAGAAGTGAAACAAGAAAAGTTTGCCCAAATTGCAGCAGAGTTGAAAAAACGCAATGCAGTGCTTGTGGCTCACTATTACTGTGATCCGGAAGTGCAAGAGCTTGCCGAACTGACAGGTGGCTGTGTTTCTGATTCATTGGAAATGGCGCGTTTTGGTCGTGATCATCCTGCAACAACGCTTGTGGTGGCAGGCGTGAAGTTTATGGGCGAAACTTCAAAAATCTTATCCCCTGAAAAAACCGTATTGATGCCAACCCTAGAAGCAACCTGTTCACTCGATTTGGGCTGTCCTGTCGATGAGTTCACTGCATTCTGTGATCAGCACCCTGATCATACCGTGGTGGTGTATGCCAATACCTCGGCGGCTGTAAAAGCACGTGCCGATTGGGTCGTGACTTCAAGCTGTGCGGTGGAGATCATTGAGCACTTGGACAGTTTGGGCGAAAAAATTATTTGGGCACCAGATCAGCATTTAGGCCGCTATATTCAAAAGAAAACTGGCGCTGAAATGTTGTTGTGGGATGGCGCATGTATCGTGCATGAAGAATTCCGTGCGCGTGGTATTGCACAAATGAAAGCACTTTACCCAGATGCTGCGGTATTGGTTCATCCTGAGTCACCTGAATCAGTGGTAGATATTGCTGATGCGGTGGGAAGTACCTCGCAATTGATTAAAGCAGCACAGACCTTGCCGCATAAACAAATGATCGTGGCAACAGATCGCGGCATTTTCTATAAAATGCAGCAAGCCGCACCAGATAAAGAATTATTTGAAGCACCAACTGCAGGTGAGGGTGCAACGTGTCGTTCATGTGCACATTGTCCGTGGATGGCAATGAACGAATTGGATGGTATTTTGCATGTATTGCAGCATGCTGATCAAGAAATACACGTCGATCCAGCCTTAGCTGAACGCGCGAAATTACCCTTAGATCGAATGTTGAACTTTAGTGCTTCTTTGAAACGCTAAAATGTCTGAAAATGCTTGTTAAATATACATTTGATAAGGATTTATTAGTTTTTTGGAAAATAGGTGTTGACGTTCTAGGGCGTCGCGCCTAGAATGCACACCGTACCGCACGATGTGCGATACACTAAAAGCTGAAAAGAAATCGGAGCATAGCACAGCCTGGTAGTGCACCTGGTTTGGGACCAGGGGGTCGTAGGTTCGAATCCTACTGCTCCGACCATTTAAAATATGTTGAAAAACATAGTTTTAAATATCGGCGAAGTATCGTGATAGTATTATCATCGTTATGCGCCTGTAGCTCAGTTGGATAGAGCATCCGCCTTCTAAGCGGATGGTCACAGGTTCGAATCCTGTCAGGCGCGCCATTTGGCAGCTTGGTATATAGAATCAAAGTTTTGATGGTGGATGTAGCTCAGTTGGTAGAGCCCTGGATTGTGATTCCAGTTGTCGCGGGTTCGAATCCCGTCATTCACCCCAATTTCGGAGCATAGCACAGCCTGGTAGTGCACCTGGTTTGGGACCAGGGGGTCGTAGGTTCGAATCCTACTGCTCCGACCATCATCTTAAAAGATGAGATAAAATACCGCTAAGTTAGCGGTTTTTTTACGTCTGGATTTTTTGAATTTAATAGCTTAAATTGAGTCCGTAGCCATAGGTCGAGGCGTACCAATTCACGATAAATGTAGAGATTACAAATATAAGAACTAAGATCATGATGAGTTTATGGCTCGCTTTTTTGGCCGCTATAAGGTAACCAGTCAACATGCTTAAGATGAACCAAAACCAAGTGTAGATCATTAAAAAGTTCTTAAATGAACCACTGCAACCTTCTATACATGGCCTTTTATGTTTTAGTAAGTTAATAAAAATTTCATGCGAAAGTTGCATCAAAACAATGATAATGATGAGACCTAAGATAGGGTATATAATCTTTTTTATCATTTGACCTCAAAATTAATAACTTAGGTTTTTCCATATCCATAATCTAGACCGTACCATGTTGTTGCTATACAAATGATTGAAAATAAAATTGCCCAGAAAAATATGCTTTTATATGAAATTTTTTTAAGACTTTTTAGATAGGCTAAAGCAGCTCCAAAGAAAATTGATATAAGAAATACCCACAAACAAAAATCATTGTATGCTCGACTACATCCCTCCCGACAAGTATCTCTGTCAATAATAGTTAAATACAAATTAGGGACTATGATCATCAGAACAAAAGTTACTATGATTCCAATGCAAATATATAAAAATTTATTCATTCTTTTTTAAAGAGTCATCCATTTAATAGCTTAAATTGAGTCCGTAGCCATAACCTGTGCTGTACCAAACAATGACTAAATAAATCATTAAATAGAAGGTAAGAAAGAAATAAATATTTTTACGATTAACAGTTTTTTTTGCTAATAAATAACCAAGTGTGGGTGCTATGATTAAACTTATAAGGCCAAATACAAATACAAATTTCCTAAATATTGGATCGCACCCTTCGGAACATACAGATGAATTAGGAATCATAAATTCATAGATTAGAGGTAGTCCCAAAAAAATAATTATTACAAGGATGATACTTAAAATTGGGTAAATTATTTTCTTCATTATTTACTCTATTAAGAATATTTTCTCATTTCAGAATTATGAAAAGAAGGGATAACCTGCATATACAGCTGAGTACCAATGAAATAAGTACATTACAATAAAATAGATTGGGAAGAACCACAGAAATGAAATACGTTTGCTAGTCCAATATTTCCAACCGATTAACAGTCCAAAAAAAGGTGTAAGCATGATTATTCCAAAATACATATAACTGAATGTGCCAGATGCATGTTCAACAGCATAATAACGCCCTGTCATTTTGTGCATTGAGCTTTGAGCTAAAACGGACAATATGAAAGCGATAATTACACTTAAAATTGCAGATACATATCTCATTATTTCACCTCAAAAAATATTATCTTCTTCGCCTTGCTCAAATCAGATAATTGGTAAAAGTAAAAATCGAGGCTGTCTATACCGAGTGTAAATCGTATTGTGGAAGCTAGATTCGGTGTCATTGTTGTTTTATTCCATAAATCAATATGTCCTCCACTAGCAGCATCTGAACTCTCCCCATCTCGTTGCCAATAGTCTCCAAAGAATATGATCCCTGTTTTGCCCTTAATTTTATCCTTCCAATTGACTCCTGTAATATTCTGTGCTGGACCAATCCCACAAACAGGACGGGTTTCAAGCCATTTCGACATTTCGTTGGCGCGTGTAGCTGTAGCCATACCATTAAGGAGAATGCGCCCAAGGGAAGGGGCTTTGCCTTCTGGTTTGATATTATTCTGCGAAAATGTGTTCATTTTAACGCCAACTTTATGTAGCGTTGCACTCATACGAATTGCACACTGGTTTTCAAAGCCCTTTGGAATATCTCCCTTTACTGTATACGGCGTACCCTTAACATAGCTTGTCCATAGCTCCTTAAATGTTATTGGCACAATACCGACCATACTACAAGCAGCAACAGAACCTCGTTTGGGATTTGTTTTAACCGTCCCCGATTGATTAACTGGCATCACCACCACGCTTGGTGAGTGCTTCTTCGCCTAAATAGAGTTTATAAGAAGCATGTCCCTCGGTTTCAATCCTTGGCAGTTTCCCATCAGCGCCAATTGTGCCTTGAAAGATTTTACCGTCAGTTGTTTCGATCAAGTAGGGCATACCTTCGGCAAAACTAAACTCAGCTGCAACTTGCTCATCAAAAACTTGAGGGCTACTGGTATTGAGAAAGTTGCTAACAGCGGATGAACTATTCGCGCCTGCACCGATTCCGTTATCTCTCACCACAAGGCTTTGATTCGGGAAAAAAGTTGCACCGCAAGTGGCTTTGTCACCTGCCATAATAATTGTTCTAGTGCCTGCCATTAAAAAGCCTTTGCCTGAGGATTGAGCTGTAGCCATCACTTGGCATTTGGGGCAATAGTGTCTCATGCCTTCTACGTGTACAGGAATCCCTTCGACGAGAAAGGTGTTATCCGCTTCTTGTACTATGCCACCGTGGTCTGTATGACAACCTTTGGTGATGAGTGCCTTCATTATTTTATCCAGTAAATAATCTTCAGTTATTTAAAAAATTTGTTTTAATAAAACTAATAAATGGTTTATTTACTTGGTTTAGCTATTCAAAGTAAAGTGGAATGCAAACATTGTCCTGATGTGTTAAGAGGAAGTGGCTAAAATGGTGAGTTAAGCTAGGTATTTGCGATATGATTAAATCAAAATAAAAAAGAGAAAATGACCATGCATAATATGAGTTATATTATGATTAGCATATTGGGAGGTGTGATCGTTCCATTACAGCTCGCAATGGTAAATACTTTTCGAAATACAAGTGGTGCTTCTCAAATTCAATCAACTTTTGTGCTTTATGTTGGTGGAGCAATTGCATCACTAATTATCGCATTAATCGTTGATGGTACAATTAAACCTCTATTATACCAACAAGCCTCATGGTGGATGTGGTTTCCAGGTTTTCTTGGCTCTATTTATATTCTTTGTATGTTTCTTGCAGCTCCTCAAATAGGAGCAACAAATACATTGTTATGGGTTTTCTTAGGACAAATGCTCTTTGCAACGATTATTGATAGTACTGGACTTCTAGGAATGCAAATTAGAAAAATAGATGGATTAAAGCTGTTAGGTCTGTTTTTTATCTTTATGGGTGGTTTGATTTTAATTTATAATGAATATAAAAATATAAATAATTAAGTGAATATTAATAAAATATATTTTAAAATTTTAGATCTTTTTTGTTCTTAATAAATTAAATTTAAAATTACTGGGGGGAGGAATATGCTTTTATATTTTATGTTTTTCATTATTATTCTTTCTATTATCACTTATTTGAAATCATCATATTTTAAGGGGAGAATAGGAGAGTTGATGGTTAAGGCTCACGTAGAAAAGGGATTAGGAGAGGAGTACATGTTATTCAACAATGTGACGATCGCCTGATGGCGAGCAAGGCACAACTCAAATTGATCATATTTTAATAAGTCCTTATGGGGTTTTTATTATAGAAGCGAAGAACTATACGGGGTGGATTTTTGGTGGTGTTCGACAAAAACAATGGACGCAAAAGATCTATAAGAAAAGCTATAAATTTCAAAATCCTTTACATCAGAATTACAAACATAGCAAAGTACTAGAGATGGTGCTAAATGACGTGTTAGATCTACAATATTTGCACTCGGTTATTGTTTTTACGCCTCGCAGTGACTTTAAAACAGAAATGCCTGAAAATGTGTTTCGAGGTAAGGCTTGGCTGAAATATGTGAAAAGTTTCAATGAGGAGGTGATCAGCCCCATGAAACAGAAAAGAATTCGCTGTCGTATTGAAAAAGAAGTATTGGAACAATCGTGGAAAACAGATCGTCAACATGTTGAGTATTTGAAACAGAAAAAATTAGAGAAAGAGAAATTAAGTTAGCTTTTAAATAAGATTGCTTTTTTACTGCAAGAGCATTGCTTGATTTGGCTATTGCGCTTTTATTGCGTTGCAGTTAAGTTGCTTATATTGATATGAATTGGTTAGACAACTACAACAGTATTTAAATGCCATGTTCGGCATAATGCGTCCACTTTTTAAAAAGAAAAAACAGAGTATAGCGATGACAGAAACAGCTTTTGATTTTGTAATTATAGGTGGTGGTTCAGCAGGTTCGGTACTGGCTGGACGATTAACAGAGAACCCGAATATTTCGGTATGTTTATTAGAAGCGGGTGGGGAGGGTAATAGTTGGCTTGTGAATACACCTGCCGCCGCTGTCATCAGTATTCCCACTAAAATTAATAACTGGGCTTTTGAAACTATTCCACAAAAAGGCTTGAATGGTCGTCGAGGTTATCAACCGCGTGGCAAATGTTTGGGTGGAAGTTCTGCGGTCAATGCCATGGTGTATATTCGTGGGCATCGCAGTGACTATGATCACTGGGCCGCATTAGGTAATATGGGCTGGTCGTATGAAGATGTACTGCCTTATTTCAAAAAATCAGAGCATAACGAACGTATTCATAATGAATATCATGGTCAGCATGGTCCCTTAAACGTTAGTGAGTTATATTCAGATAACCCTTATCAGAAAACTTTCATCGAGGCGGCAAAACAGGTCGGTTATCCACTGAATGATGATTTCAATGGTGCTGAACAAGAAGGTTTAGGTGTTTATCAAGTTACCCAGAAAAAAGGTGAGCGCTGGAGTGCTGCACGTGGTTATTTGTTTCCTTATATTGGAAAACGACCCAATCTGCATGTGATCACCCAAGCCAAAGTTTCACGCATTGTGATTGAAAATGGCCGTTCAGTAGGTGTTGAGTATAAGCATAAAGGTCAGAGCACAGTCGTTAAAGCCAAGAAGGAAGTGTTGCTATCTGCGGGAGCTTTCCAGTCACCGCATATCTTGATGCTTTCTGGTATTGGTCCACGTCAGGAACTGGAAAAGCACGGCATTCCAGTGCTTAAAGAGCTTGCGGGAGTGGGTGAAAACTTACATGACCACCCAGATTTTATCTTTGCCTATAAAACTAAACTGATGGATGGCACTTTTGGGGTTTCAATGGGGGGCAGCCTGGATCTGTTTAAACAGATTGGTCTGTACCGTAAAGAGCGTCGTGGTCTGCTCACGACGAACTATGCCGAGTGTGGTGGTTTCTTAAAGAGCCGTCCTGAATTGGATAAACCAAATTTGCAATTACACTTTGTGATCGCCGTGGTAGATAACCATGCACGTACCATGCATATGGGACACGGGATTTCATGTCACGTCTGTTTGTTGAATCCACGTGCACGTGGTTCAGTCAAACTCAGTGGTAAAAATGTGGATGATCCATTGCTGATCGACTTTAAATTCCTTGAGGATGAGCAAGATCTTCAGGATATGGTTGATGGTTATAAAGTCACGCAAAAGTTGATGCAGGCACCTGCTTTACAAGACAAAATCAAAGAAGATATGTTCACAGCGAGTGTAAAAACCGATGACGAAATCCGTGAAGTTTTACGGCAACGTGTCGATACGGTGTATCACCCAGTCGGCAGTTGTAAAATGGGTGTGGATGAGATGGCCGTGGTCGATCCTGAGCTGAAAGTGTATGGTGTTGAAGGTTTGCGCGTGGTTGATGCCTCAATTATGCCAACTGTGGTCAATGGTAATACCAATGCACCGACCATTATGATTGCTGAAAAAGCGGTGGACTTAATTCGTCAAACGTGGAAGTAAACTGAAACGATCAGTAATTGGAGCTAAGCTAGCAATGTCTTAGCTCTTTTCATTTTCAGCGTTGTTGCGTGGCGTTTCCAGCATACGTGGAAAGGTGAAGTTATAATTTTCCAGTGCATAGCGAAACAATTGAGCAGGGCGCTTGCCAACAATTTTTTGCTGCCCTGTTTCTTCAACGGCACCTGCTTCCTGCATACGCCGTCTAAATGATTTTTTTTCTAATGTATGACCTAAAATAATTTCATAAATGGTTTGTAATTCGGTCAGGGTAAAAAACTCAGGCATGAGACTGGCGGGTAGAGCGGTGTAACGGGTTTTATTGCCAAGGCGATCATAAGCGAGTTGGAGTAGCTGTTGATGATCAAAGGCTAAATCCAGCTGTAATGCCTGATCGATTGGAAGCCATTGACTATGCTCGGTGGTGTGACTTGCTTGAATTTCAAATTTGTCAAAATCAATCAGGGCAAAATATAAAGCGGTAATCGACCAGCCGCGTGGATCACGATGTTGATTGCCAATGGTTTCGACTTGTTCTAGGTAAGGGGAATGAATCCCTGTTTTTTCAAGCAGTTTACGGTGCGCCGTTGCCATTAAATCTGGATCGGTTTTTAAATTGACAAAGCCACCCGGTAGCGCCCATTTGCCTTTTTCGGGAAAGTTGGAGCGTTGAATCATTAAGACTTGTAATTGACCTTTTGCCACAGAAAAAATTGCCATATCGACTGTAAACAGAGGCGTGTCATAGTCTGTTTTTTGATAGTGGGCAAGGTATTCCTGTTCGGAAGTATAGGTCATTTGGCGTTGTCTCATGGATGAGTGAATCAAGTATAAAGGTTTTTTATAGATTTGAATGAGCTGATGGTACATCCTGAGCGAAGTTCGAAGTAACACTTTGAACTTCGTGCAAGACAGTTAAAGAGGCAGCATCCATGCCGTCTATCAATGTAGCGTAGATGAATTTCAAATTTGAAATGAGTGATCTTGATATCGCTTTAGACCAATCTCTCCCGAATTTGATCAAGTGAGCATTCTCTTAGCAATTGACCATTTTCAAATACCGTTTGCAGTGCGCCCATCTTCTCCTGCTCAAAGCTTTGTTGATCAAATAACTCAAAACCATTCTCAGTCTGTTCAACCCGTAATAGACCTTTGGCTGATTTTTTTACACCTGAATCTGTTACAGGGTCTTTAAACAGTTCACGACCGACGCCATTGACCTGCCCCCAAGTGGCTTTTACAGCAAAACCAAAGCTATCGCGAGTCAAATAGTTATAGGTATAGCTGCCAATTCCAAAAACCAGATTATTGGAAGCAAAGCCTTTGGCTTCCAAACCTTTTAAGATATTTTGGGCACGTTCTAGGGTAATCGAGTCACCATAGATTAAGCCAACCCGCTCATTCAGTACTTTATAGCCTTGCGCTGTTTCGGTACCGCCAAAAATTTCCCATAAACATTGCACCGCACCTTTATAAGCGGGACTATCTCGCTCTGCATCAGGATCGCCACAGATAATTTTCACGGGATCACCTGAGTCGGGGCGAAACACCACTTTGGCGAGTCCGAGAGCATTTGGTTGGCGTTTTAAAATTTCTGCTTTTAGTTCCACACTAAACTCGGTAATCACACGCCAGAAATCCCAAGTATCTGAAACGATACTGACCACACCAGCAGGATAGAGTTCACAGATCAAACGTCTAAAGGTCTCGATTTCACTTTCTTCACTGCCCATACACATCACACTGTGTTCTGTGGCTGGTACTGAAACGCCCACGACACCAGTTGCATTGTAATATTCTTCTGCATAATCAATGGAAGCAACTGAATCGGTACCGATAAAACTGGTTAAGTGACCCACACCTGATTGGGCTGCATCATAGATCCCACTCATCCCGCGGCTACTAAAATCATGGCTTTGAACCGCAACAAAATCTAAAGGCGCACCTGTTTTTTCTGCATATTGAGTTAACAAGCGTTTGTATTCATAGGCAATGCTGGCGGTGGTACAGCTTTTCCATAGCTCGGCACTGAGCACAGTTTCAATATAGTTGGTTAACCAAAAGAAATTCGGATCAGTATTGATAATGGTCAATACAGGCACTTTGATATTGACTCGGCTACCTTCTGGCAAGGCTTTAATTTTTAATGGTAAATAGCCGAGGTCGTGCAAGGCTTCGATGTGCTCGACCGGCACCGCACCTTCACCTAAAGCGTTGTCCATACGGCGTTTATAGGCTGCCACCACTTTGGCTTTAGCTTGATTGAAGAAGCCCTCATTCCAAGTTTCAATCAGAAAATGTTTAATAAAGCCTTGCAGACCAAAGAACACAATCTTGTCATCAAAGTCAGGCAGCATTTTGGCTAAACGTGATGAACGCGGGGTAAAGTTGGCATAGACGTATTCAGTTCCCACTGGATACTGACGACGGTGATCTGCTTTATAGAAATCAATTGCATTGAGTGGGTTAATTTTAATACTCATTTTTATCGGCCTCTTGCTTTAAATCTTAATTTTGAAAATTGATGATGTTGAGTTTGCTTGCTTCTGCTTGTGGCAGGCTATTGCTGGTAAAGACCTGATCGACCAAGCCATCAAATACCGAGAGACCTTTGCTAAAAATGCCATGCGTGACATACAAAATAATGTTTTGGCAGTTTAGGCTGCGTAATTGTTTGGCAATCCCAATAAAGGTGGCACCACCATCGCAAATATCATCGGTAATCACGGCTGTTTTTCCTGTCAAATCAGAGCTATCCACCGCCGTTGTGCTAATTTTTCCAGTGCTTGGATCGCGTTTCTTTTCACAGTGAATCACTTCAATGGCCTGTTGGCGTTGCGGATTAATACCGTTTGCAATCGCTTGGGTGCGTTGTGTTGCACCTGCATCAGGGCAGATCAATACCGTATTGTCGGCGCTTAAAATCTGCATCAATGCAGGGCTTTGCTGGATAATCTCAATCGGTTCGATATTGATCACCGTTTGGAAGCTGGTATTTTTGCGTAACAACTCAAGGGTCACTGGGCTATGACAATCCCACACCACAATTTTCTGACGCTGTCCTGCAAATTTTTCACTATTGCTATTCAATAACTTGGTCATTAAATCCAGTGAGAAGGCCTGACCTTGTGCACAGATACGGTCTTGACGTGCATAGGGAAAATAAGGGATTTCTACGGAAAGGTGAGTGCCTTGTTCAAGTAACACATTTTCCAGTAATAGATAATCCATCACATCTGCGCTGTTCTGTAGAGAGGCTTTGATCTGAGTGTCAGCTGTTAATTGGTTTAATAACTCAGGTTGTAGTTGAATATGACGTTCACCACCTGAAAACTGCAAAAACTCGATGGGAACATTCGCTTGAGCTGTCATAAGTTGAATCGCCATTTTTAACTTCTCTTTTATAGTGGCTTAAAGCCAGTAAATATATATTGGCATAAGGACACTATTAAATGCAAGGTTTATATTTGATCGTTTTAATAAAAATAGGGAAGTTATTTAGAAAAATAGATACATCTATTTGAAGTTAAAAGAGAATATTTTTTAAACTTTTTTTAATCATTGGGACCATTCTCAAATGGATCAGCTGCTGACTTTATTGCTGCGATATATTGATGTTTAGGTCATAGTTTTTGACAATTATCCTTGTCAGGATTGAGTCATGTATTGTTTGCTTGGTGCAGCAACGGATCGACGTGCTGAAGGTGAACAATGGGAATAAAACAAAAAGGAAAGCATTCGATGAAATCTCTGATTTGCCATAACGCTGAATTAAAACTGGAAGACAGCCTTCAATTGGTTCCTGCAAAGGGGCAAGTCTTACTTGAAGTGGTACGTTGCGGTATCTGTGGTTCTGATTTGCACATGCAACATCACTGCGATCACATGCATGATTTGGCAGCGCGAGTCGGCTTTAATGGGGTAGCAAAGTCCTCGGATAAACTGGTGTTTGGTCATGAGTTCTGTGGCAAAGTCTTGGACTACGGCCCAAAAACACGGCGTAAATTGAAAGCCGATACTTTGGTTTGTGCCATGCCCTTGTTAAATGTCGATCCGCAAGGTTATATGCCGACCGGACTGTCACCGAGTGCTTCAGGTGGTTATGCAGAACAGGTCTTGGTGCAATCCAGTCTGATGTTTGAAGTGCCGAATGGTCTAGATGCAGACAGTGCCGCACTGACTGAGCCGATGGCGGTTGCCTTACATGCGGTGCGTCGTAGTCGAATCAAAAAAAATGAGCCGGCAATTGTGATTGGCTGTGGTCCCGTTGGTTTGGGTGTGATTATTATGCTCAAGGCAGCAGGCGTCAAAACCGTGGTTGCCAGTGACTTCTCACCGAACCGTCGTCGCTTAGCCGAGCAGTGTGGCGCAGATATCTTGATTGATCCTAAACAGCAATCGCCATTTAGCAGTTGGAAAGAGCTTGGCTTATTAGGTAATGTCTCTGAAGCGATTAATATGGGGATGGGGATTTTTGACAAGGTTCAGACTTACTCATTACCTTGGGTGAATGCCATGCGTGTCGGGGATAAACTTGGGTTATTGCCAAAACGTCCGGTGATTTTTGAGTGCGTGGGTGTGGCTGGGATTATGCAGCAGATCTTGGAAGGTGCACCGCTGTTCTCACGTATTGTCGGAGTGGGGGTCTGTATGCAAAGCGACAAGATTGAACCTGCCTTGGCGATTAATAAGGAATTGGAAATCCAGTATGTATTGGGTTATACACCGCTTGAGTTCCGTGACACGCTACATATGATTGCAGAAGGCAAAGTGGATTGTTCGCCATTGATTACAGGTGTTGTCGGTTTGGAAGGGGTGAGTAATGCCTTTGAGGCGTTGCGTGATCCAGAGCAACATGCCAAGATTCTGATTGATCCAAAACGTGCAGGTTCAACGATTGAACTGATCAAGCCTTAATATCCAAGATCCTAAAAAGCCGCTTTCAATCAAGCGGCTTTTTTATGTCAGATGATGCCATCTGGCTTGGGTTAGAAACTTTTAGTCAATGACAGGGTCACAGTTGAATCAATCGGATTGGAGACTTTGGCGTTGGGATTGCCATTGCTGTATTGCTGATAAAAACCGTCTTTATCCCATGCTTTGCTATAGGTCAAGCTGCTGGAAAGATTGTAGGGTAGTTCTTTGTTGACGGCAAAACTGGCATCTTGAAAGCTGGCTGCAGAAAAGTTTTTAATGCGTTGATTACCATAATGCGCATCGACCGACCAACCTTGCGTAATCGGTTGGTGCCAATTAACATCCAAATACCCCGAACCACGTGAATGCTTATTGTTACCGACGCCTAAGGTATCCGAATTATTGCCGAAATAATCTTGGGTATAGGTAATCGCATATTTAACGCTAAGCGGCCCATAGCTAATCTCAGGGATAATTTCCCCATAATCAAAACGGGTATTGCCGGTATCCGCAGTGGTTTTTGCCCCTGGATAATAGTAATAGGCAACTTTGGTGCCGACAGTTAAATCGCCAAAACTGCGGCTATAGCCGGTATACACATCCCATTCGACCGAGGCATCCCGAATAAAATGATCACTCACCGTGGATGCCCAAGTCCCTGCATAAAAACCACTGGCATGGTTGTAATCCAGTCCACCTTGTAAGGCTGGTTTGCCCCAAGTTTGTTGAAAACCGCGAGAAACGTATTGGCTAGCCGCAGTGATATTGGCAGAGTAGGGTGAGGTGGTTTCAGTGGCGTGGGTGCTTTGAAAATAAAAAGCTAAAGGTGCAATTAAAAATAAGGTTTTTTTCATCATTTCTCCCTGAATGAAGTGAAACCCGAAGTCAAGCTTCGGGTATCCCCTAAAGGAATTTCTTGCTTATTGTATTGGACGTAATGGCGCTTGACGTACAGGTGCTGTACCCGCTTTGTAATAAGCCGCTTCAGAACGAGAGAGTTTTTGACCACGGATTTTGTCGGCAATTTTTTCTGCGATCATAATCGTGGTGGCATTCAAGTTACCTGTAATGATCAATGGCATGATGGACGCATCGACCACACGCAAGCCTTGTACGCCGTGAACGCGACCTTGACCATCGACTACAGCCATCTCATCTTCGCCCATCTTACAACTGCATGATGGGTGAAATGCTGTTTCGGCATGGCTGCGGACGAATTCATCCAGTTCTGCATCGGTCTGGATATGTTTACCCGGACTGATTTCTTCACCACGATACGGATCAAGTGCAGGTTGCGCCATGATTTCACGGGTGATACGAATCGCATCACGGAATTCACGCCAGTCTTGTTCTGTTGACATGTAGTTGAACAGAATACTTGGATGCTCAAACGGATCTTTTGATTTCAGCTTAATGCGACCACGTGACGGTGAGCGCATTGAACCGACATGCGCTTGGAAGCCATGCTCTTTTACTGCATTACTACCGTTGTAGTTAATCGCAACAGGCAAGAAGTGATATTGGATATTCGGCCAGTCAAACTCTTCCGAGCTACGAATAAAACCACCCGCTTCGAACTGGTTGCTTGCACCCACACCTGTGCCATTGAATAACCATTCAGCACCGATTGCAGGCTGGTTATACCATTGCAGTGCAGGGTAGAGTGATACAGGCTGTTTACATTGGTATTGTAAATACATTTCCAGATGGTCTTGCAGGTTCTCACCCACACCCGGTAAGTCATGTACAACATCAATATCCATCGATTTCAGGAAGTTGCTTTCACCCACACCTGAGCGTTGCAGGATTTGTGGCGATGCAATTGCACCTGCACAGAGCAAGACTTCACGTTTCGCTTGTGCCTGTTTCATATTGGCTTTGTCTGCGCCAATAATATATTCCACACCCACCGCCTGTTTTTGATTAAACAAGATTTTATTGGTGGTGGCATGGGTGATGATGGTTAAATTCGGACGACCTTTGGCTAGATCCAGATAACCACGGGCAGTACTTGAGCGACGACCTTTTGGGGTCACAGTACGGTCCATTGGACCAAAGCCTTCTTGTTGATAACCATTTAAGTCATCGGTACGTGGATAACCTGCCTGTACGCCTGCTTCAACCATGGCATGGAACAAGACATTGTTGCCATTTTTAGGGGTTGCGACGGATACAGGACCTTGGTCACCGTGGTAGTCATTACCACCGATATCACGGGTTTCGGCTTTTTTGTAATACGGCAAGCAATCTGCATAGGTCCAGTCTTCCAGACCTTTCATGGTTGCCCACTGATCCAGATCCATGGCATTACCACGGATATAACACATGCCATTAATCAATGAAGAACCACCTAAGCCCTTACCACGACCACATTCCATACGGCGATTGTTCATGTGGGGTTCAGGATCGGTTTCATAGGCCCAGTTATAGCGACGACCTTGTAAAGGAAAGGCCAAAGCGGCTGGCATTTGAGTACGGAAATCTAAACGGTAGTCTGGGCCACCGGCTTCCAATAATAAAACAGTCACGTCTTTGTCTTCAGTCAGACGTGTTGCGAGTACATTTCCGGCAGATCCTGCGCCAATGATAATGTAGTCATATGCTTGAGTATTCATCGTTATCCCTTTTCTATTCTTGAGGATGCCGATGCAATCATGGGATTGCTCGGCATTGAGGATTAATTTTGAGGGTGAAAGCTGAGGGCATTAGAAAATGCTGTGATACTCACCTAACTCAACTTGAACGGATTTGATACGGGTGTAATGACCCAAAGTGGTTAAGCCATTTTCACGGCCAACACCAGATTGCTTGTAGCCACCCACTGGCATTTCCGCAGGCGATTCGCCCCAGGTATTGATCCAGCAGATACCTGCTTCAAGTTGATGAATCATGCGATGCGCTTTGCTGATGTCTTGGGTCACCACACCTGCGGCTAAGCCAAAGGTGGTGTCATTGGCACGACGGATCACTTCTTCCTCAGTTTCATAGCTGAGAATACTCATCACTGGGCCAAAGATTTCTTCTTGCACAATCGCCATATCATCTTGGCAGTGGCTGAATACCGTCGGGAGAACATAAGCTCCTTTGGCTAAGTCACCTTCTGTGGCACGACCACCACCAATCAATAGTTTTGCACCTTGCTGTTTGCCTGACTCAATGAAAGACAATACTTTTTCCATATGTGGGAAACTGGTGAGAGGACCGAAATTGGTTTGCTCAGCCATCGGATCACCGATACGAATCCGTTTGACCCGTTCTACAACCGCTGCTTCAAAATCAGCCAGCATGGCTTTTGGTACAAATACGCGGGTACCGTTGGTACACACTTGACCAGAACTAAAGAAGTTGGCCATCACTGCGATATCCGCAGCACGGTCAAGGTTGGCATCATCACAAATAATCAGCGGTGATTTACCACCCAGCTCCATGGTGACTTCTTTCAAGGTTGAACCCGCAGCACTGGCCATCACTTTTTTGCCAGTTTCGACACCACCGGTGAACGAGATTTTTTCAATCACAGGATGTTCGGTTAACCATTGACCGATGTCACGACCCGCACCTTGCACCACGTTAAACACGCCGTCTGGTACGCCCGCCTCAGTATAGATTTCAGCCAGTTTAAATGCAGTCAGTGGGGTAGTTTCGCTTGGTTTGAAAATCATGGCATTACCTGCTGCTAGGGCAGGCGCAGATTTCCACATTGCGATTTGGATTGGATAGTTCCAGGCACCGATACCAGCCACCACACCAAGTGGTTCACGACGGGTATAGAAGAAGCTGGATTCACGCAGTGGCACTTGCTCGCCTTGAATCGCGGTTGCAAGACCTGCATAGTATTCAAGTACATCGGCACCGGTCACGATATCGACGGTTGAGGTTTCGCTGTAGGCCTTACCGGTATCGAGAGTTTCGAGTTGGGCAAGTTCATCATTACGTTCACGTAGGATATCAACCGCACGGCGCAGGATGCGTGAACGCTCCATCGCGGTCATGGCAGCCCAGACTTTCTGGCCTTGTTGTGCGCTTTGAACAGCCGCTTCAATGTCTTGTTGTGAGGCTTGTTGAAGTGTTGCGATCACTTCACCATTGGCAGGGTTAATGCTGTTAAATGTTTGACCACTGGTTGCTGCGACATAACGTCCGTGGATATATAACTGGTGAACTTGTGCATCACTCATTCTGTTTCTCCTGCAAAGGTTTGTTCGCAAATTGCAATTGCGTTTTTACATAATCGTAAGCAATGGAACGTGCCAACTGGCTGTCAAACTCATCATGACTGCTTAAACTGCCACGTAACCATAATCCGTCAATCAAAGCCGCCAATCCGCGAGCGGCAATGCTGGCCTGTTGTTTATCATCCACCAACATGAGGAAATAATGTTTCAGGTTGGAGTACAGGCGTTGATCATTAATTCGTTGTAAACGTCCAAGTTCGGGAAGGTGCATACTTGCCGACCAGAAGTCTAACCAGACTCGCATGGCTTGTTTGTTGACCTGACTGATATCGAAGTTGGAATCAATAATGGCTTTGATCTGGCTTTCTGGATGCGCATCTGCTTCGGTTTTGTATTGGTCAGTTTTTTGACGCAAAACGTTGAGCATTTCTTGCATACAGGTATTGATTAAGCCCTGTTTGTCACCAAAATAGTGACTCACGATACCGGTCGATAGTTCGGCCTTTTTTGCAATCTGTGCAATGGTGGTATTGGATAACCCCACTTCAGAAATTACATAAAATGCGGCGTTAATAATCTCTTCACGTCGCACATGCTCTGGTTTTACTCTACGCTTTGTCATGCTTATCCATTTAAAGCCCTGCCAAGGTGCTTTTTATTCAACATTTCTCGATGTAGAGCATCATAACATTTTTTTATCATACTTTTTATTGATTGAACGTTCAATCAATAAAAAGTATAATCTGTAAAAATCAATGAATTTTTGATTGAAAAGATCAGCGTTAAAGTAATAAATCAAAGATTCTTATGGATAAGAAGCTAAGTGTTAAATCGCACTTATCACATTATTTTTTAAGAAAAAAGCACCAATTGCAAGGAGCAAGAACATGGTGTCAAACAGTCATGAAGGGTCCCCATCTGAACCTATACGTTTAAATTTGTTTGTTTTTTGGAGCTCCGCAGTCAGTATCGGCATTTTTGGCCTATTGTTTGTGTTGTTTCCACAGCGCAGCCAGTTCTGGTTAACCTATATACAAGGGCAGGCCAATCAATTGTTTGGTTGGTACTACATGCTGGTGATTGTGGTTTGTTTAGGTTTTGTTGCTTGGCTGGCTTTTTCACGGGTTGGGCAGATTCCTTTAGGCAAAGATGACGATAAACCTGAGTTTGGCTATCTGGCTTGGGTCTCGATGCTGTTTTCAGCAGGGATCGGGATTGCACTGTTGTATTACGGTGTAGCTGAACCCGTTGACCATTTTATTCGACCACCAGAAGGTCAGGGCGGCACCATACAAGCTGCACGTGATGCCATGATGTATAGCTTTTTACATTGGGGCATTCATGGTTGGGTGTTGTATGCCTTGTTGGGTGTGACACTCGGTTATTTTGCCTTCCGTCGAGATTTACCGTTGGCCTTGCGTTCTGCACTGTATCCGATCTTTGGCGAACGGATTCATGGCTTGATCGGTGACTTTGTCGATGGTTTCGGGATTTTAGCCACAGTCATTTCTCTGGTCACTAATTTGGGCATTGGAGCCTTGGTACTGGTCTCAGGTTTGCATTATCTTCTTCCAGAAATTCCAAACAATCAAACCACGCTGATTACGGTGGTATTGCTGATGATGTCAGTGGCGACCATCACCACTGTGGTCGGGATTGAAAAAGGTCTGGCGTGGTTGTCGCGTATTAATCTACGTTTACTCTATGCTTTATTGCTATTCGTGTTCCTGACAGGTCCAACCAATCATTTGCTCAATGGATTAGTACAGAACGTGGGCGATTATCTGGATCATTTTCTGGCAAAAAGCTTTGATATGTACCTCTACAATGCCAAAGCAGGTGAGTGGTTAGGTTCATGGACAGTGTTCTATTGGGCATGGTGGATTGCATGGGCGCCATTCGTGGGTATGTTCATTGCGCGTATTTCTAAAGGCCGTACCATTCGCGAAGTGGTGTTGGGTGTCTGCCTGATTCCACTTGGTTTTACGCTGGCTTGGATCTCGATTTTTGGCAACACCGCAATCTATTTTATTCTGGAACAGAAGCAAAAAATCCTCGGTGACTTGGTGCTGACTGACCCTGCTTTGTCCTTATTTAAGCTTCTCGAATTTTTACCGTTCAATCCCTATATTGCTGGGATTGTTGTTGTGATTTGTTTCGTATTGTTTTTGACCCCTGTGGGTTCTGGTACACTCATGATCGCAAATCTGTCCTCGAAAGGGGGTAGCAATGAAAGTGATTCGCCGATTTGGTTAAGAATTTTCTGGTCTGTGGTGATTACCATCGTCAGTATTGGTCTACTGTTGGCAGGGAGTTTCCACTCCATGCAAAGTGCCGTAGTGCTGTGTGGTTTACCATTCTCCGTTATTATTTTGCTGTATATGTTTGGCCTCGCCAAAGCACTAAAACAGGATCAGTTTCGTCCTACACCGCCGCAAGTGATAACGCAGGACACTCAGTCATCACAAGCTATAACTGAAAAATCAGAAACATTGTAATTCGGGTAAATGACTTTTATTTTTCATTTTTTATTCAGACATGTCTTTTCATTGAATCAAAGGTGGAAAGACGTCGATGAATATTTTCTTTTTGTTCTCTAACTCCCTGAGGATTGTATGGCAACAGATAATCCAAGAGCGGTTGATGATTCTACATTAGCGAATAAAGACCATTTAAATCGTGTGGTCTTTTATGTTTCAGCTCTACTTATTTTAACATTTGCACTGGTTACGATTTTTTTTAATGACTTTGCCAACCACTTACTCAATGTGGTGCTGGCTTGGGTCAGTGATAAATTTAGCTGGTATTACTTGCTGGCAGCAACGCTGTATTTGATCTTCGTGATCTTTATTGCCTGCTCGCGTTATGGTGATATCAAACTGGGTCCGAAGCACTCCAAACCTGAGTTTAGCCTGTTGAGTTGGTCGGCCATGCTGTTTGCAGCAGGGATCGGCACGGACTTAATGTTCTTCTCGGTGGCAGAGCCGCTGTCTCATTATATGAATCCTCCTGTGGGCGAAGGCCAGACCTATGAAGCGGCCCGTCAGGGCATGGTTTGGACCCTGTTCCACTATGGTTTAACTGGTTGGGGCATGTATGCACTGGTCGGGATGGCCTTGGGTTATTTTAGTTATCGCTATAACCTACCTCTGACCATTCGTTCTGCTTTATATCCAATCTTTGGTAATAAAATTGATGGGCCGATTGGGCATACCGTCGACACAGCCGCAGTCATTGGTACGATCTTTGGTATCGCGACCACCTGTGGTATTGCGGTGGTGCAGATCAATTATGGTTTGCATGTGCTGTTTGATGTACCTGAAAACCTATGGATTCAGATCGCACTGATTGGTCTTGCTGTGATCGTGACCATTATTTCGGTGACGGCAGGGGTCAATAAAGGCATTAAGGTTTTATCCGAAATCAATATTTATGCCGCGATTGGCTTGATGTTGTTCGTCCTGTTCCTCGGCAATACCGAATTCTTGCTCAATGCCTTGGTGCAAAACTTTGGTGACTATATCAGTCGTTTCCCGAGTTTGGCCTTGGAAAGCTTTGCCTTTGACCGACCAAAAGACTGGATGAACAGTTGGACCTTGTTCTTCTGGGCATGGTGGGTCGCATGGTCGCCCTTTGTAGGGCTATTCTTGGCACGTATTTCGCGTGGTCGTACCATTCGTGAATTTGTCTGCGGCACCTTGATCATTCCTTTATTGTTCACGATTACGTGGTTGTCTATTTTCGGAAATAGTGCTTTATATAACGTGATTTTTGAAGGCAATACGGCACTGGCACAAACCGTTCTGACTGATCCTGCACATGGTTTTTATGACTTGTTGGCGCAATATCCGGGCTTTGCCTTTATTGCAGGTATCGCCACCATTACCGGTCTATTGTTTTATGTGACGTCTGCCGATTCAGGCGCGCTGGTACTGGGTAACTTTACCACCAAGTTTTCTAATGTCGATAATGATGCACCACGTTGGCTCCGAATCTTCTGGGCAACTGCGATTGGCTTGCTTACCGTGGCGATGCTGATGGCCAATGGGATTACCGCACTGCAAAGTGCCACCGTAATCATGGGCTTGCCGTTTAGTTTTGTGATGCTGTTGGTGATGGCGGGCTTATATAAATCCTTACGCTTAGAGGACTATCGTAAAGCCAGTCGTAGCCTGAATGCTGCACCTGTGGTTGGAAACGTCGACATCTTAAACTGGAAACAGCGTCTGTCGCGTGTAATGCATCATCCAGGCAGTAGTGAAACTCAGCGCATGCTCGATAGCGTGTGTAAACCTGCAGTGCAAACCGTGGCGGATGAGTTGGTGAAGCGTGGCATGAATGTCGAAGTGACGCAGGGCGAAGTCGAAGAAAGCGAAAGCCTGTATCATCTTGATCTCACCATTTACATTGAAGAAGAACATAACTTCGTGTACCAGATCTGGCCAGTACGTTATATTGCGCCGACCTTCAGTGAGCGTGGTAAACGCGGCAAGCAGTTCTATTACCGTCTGGAAACCTTCTTGTATGAAGGCTCTCAGGACAATGACTTAGTTGGATATACCAAAGAACAGGTGATTAATGACATCTTGGATAAGTACGAACGTCATATGACTTTCTTGCATATCAATCGCATTAGTCCTGGCAACCGTCCTTTGTATCCCGATTCACAAGACTAATTGTTGCAACAAAAAAACCTCACGTCATGTGAGGTTTTTTTTATGGATTGACTTATAAAGCGCCGTGTTGCTGCCATGTTTCACCCGTTTCATAAGGGGCATAGTGGCTTTTCAGTTCGTGCAAGGATTGAGTCTGATAGATCGCAAAAATGATCATAATTAAAAACAGGCTGATCAGCTTAATGGCACGTTTATTTTTATATTCGCCTGAATAGAGATAGAAAATACAATAGAAGGCAATCATCAGATAGGTACAAAACAGCGAGTTAAACACTAGATAGACCAGCAATACGGCAGTGATGGCCAAGGCAATTCGATTTTTTAAGATATTTGGACGCAAGCTGAGTACGTTCAGGATCAATAGACCCAAAGAGGTCCAGAACAGATAGGCATGACCGCCAATCACCACAATATAGGTCGATTGCAGCCACAGCAGGACCAGCCATACAAAGACGGAAAAAATAATAAATTTAGAGAGGCCTGAAGACGTGGGCAAAGTGTGTTTCATATGATGTTGGTTTTTTAAATAGCGGTTTGTTGGGGGGTTAAAAACGAAACTTCAATAAATCTTTGGTTTTGATCTTGGTCAGTAGTACACAGAACAAAGACAGTGAACCACCAATCAACATTGCTGGCACCACGCTGAAAAAGCGTGTCATCACACTGGACTGCAATGCGCCCAGCTCATTACTAGACGTCACAAAGATGCCATTAATGGCAGCGACACGTCCAAGCATGTCTTTGGGTGGAATCAATTGCAGTATGGTTTGACGAATTATTATGTTGATGCTGTCACATGCCCCCATAATAATGAGAACTGCGATGGAAAAATAGAGGTGTCTGGTAACAGCAAATAACAAGGTACACAGACCAAAGCCAGTGACTGCAATCAGCATCATCTGCCACGGTCTGGATTTGGGTGGATAACGCACCAAGATTAGCATCATGATCAAGCCACCAAATGCAGGCGCGGCGCGTAATAGACCAAAACCATCGGCACCGACATGCAAAATATCTTGGGCAAAAATGGGCAGCAGTGCGATGATGCCACCAAAGAAAACAGAGCCGAGATCGAGAAACATGGCCCAAAAAATAATTTTGGTTTTAAAAATAAATTGCAGTGCTTGTTTTAGACTTTGAGTCACTGACTCCGTTTGGATTTGCGGGAAATCGCGTTGCTGCAAGCGCCACAATGCCATACTGCCAGCAAGAAAAAGCGCCACAATCACGGCAAAGGTAATATCCAAATTGAGATGAGCCAACAGAAAACCGCCAACTACGGGTGCAAGTATGCCGCAAGCTTGCCAGCACATACTGGTCCATGTCGCTGCATTGGTATACAGATGCTCGGGTACAACAAAAGGACGTAAGGAGTTAAAGCAGGGGCTGTAAATACCGCGAATACAGCCAAATAAAAACAGAATACTGAAGGTCGCAATCAGCAGGACATTGGCACTGAACATCTGGGTGTTATACAGATCAAAGCAGATCCATAAGCCAACCGACAGGGGAATGGCTAGGCTAAAACTGATTTGTAAAATACGCTGCCGATTAAAGCGGTCAGCAATATAACCGCCCCATAAAGACAGGGCGAGGAAAGGCAAGAAATCCATGATCCCGACCAAGCCGAGAATGAGCGGATTCTTGGTGATTTGATAGAGATGAAAGGCCACCAGTACTTCTTGAATCAGCACCGCAAAAGTCAGGCAGCATTGATTGAGGGTCAATAACTTAAAGTCACGACTGGCAAATGCAGCAAAAGCAGAATGAGGTACAGCAGAAGACATAAGGCGTAGATTTAAAACATACAAATAAAGAAAAAGGGAAGAGCTGAAACTCCTCCCTTTTTGATGTGCTTAGCGTTACTTATTGAGCAACAGCTTCAGCTTTTTCAACTTTCTTGGCAGGAACCAAGTTTGCTGGAGTCGTATAGTTCAAGCCTAAAGTTGAACTTGAGTACTGACGGATTTGATCTAACAACGCTGGATCGGTTGAAAGGTCTTTACCATAAGAACGCACGATTTCATGCAACTTGCCATTCCATTCACCTTTGGTCTGCTCAGGGAAGGCTTTTTCAAGCAAGTTGAGCATGATGTAAGGTGAAGTAGACGCACCCGGAGAAGCACCTAACAATGCCGTTACAGACTTGTCCTTAGATGCAAAGATTTCTGTACCGAATTGCAATTTTGCAGGTTTACCCGGCTCTTTTTTGATGATCTGAACGCGTTGACCACCTTGTTGTAAATGCCAGTCTTTTGGATCAGCTTCAGGGTAGTATTTTTTCAACTCATTGAAACGATCTGCATCAGACATTAACACTTGGCTGACCAGATACTGAACAAGATCAGCATTTTGTAAACCAATAGCAGCCATTGGCAACACGTTGTTTTTGTTGGTCGATGCAAGCAAATCAAGTTGTGAACCGTTTTTCAGGAACTTGTTTGAATACGTTGCGAATGGGCCAAACAACACATATTTTTTACCGTCGATATAACGGGTATCGATATGTGGCACAGACATCGGAGGCGCACCAAGATCAGCACGACCATAGACTTTCGCTGTGTGTTTTGCTGTTACTGCTGGGTTGTCCGTTACAAGGAACTCACCGCCCACAGGGAAGCCAGCATATTGTTGTGCTTCTGGTAAGCCAGTCATTTGCAATAATTTAATTGCAGCACCGCCTGCACCAATAAACACAAAACGTGTTTTGACATGATCGACTTTGCCAGATTTCAAATCTTTGAAAGCCACAGACCAGGTGTTGTCGTCATTCTTGCTGATACCCGTCACTTCAGTTGAAGTGCTGAGTTTGAAGTTTGGACTCTTTTCAAGGTTGCCAATCAACTGGGTCGTGATTGCACCGTAGTTCACGTCAGAACCAACGTCCATACGAGTTGCAGCCACTTTTTGTTGAGGGTCGCGACCGTCCATGACTAAAGGCGCCCACTTCTGAATTTCAGCAGGGTCTTCACTCAATTTCATGCCCGCGAATAACGGATTTTGAACCATGGCAGCATAACGCTTTTCCATGAAGTTCACGTTATCGCCCCACACAAATGCAATGTGCGGTACTGGATTAATGAAAGTGTTTGGTGTTTGTAATACACCTTGTTTCACTTGGTATGCCCAGAACTGCTTGGCAATTTCAAACTGGCCAGCCACGTTCACAGCTTTAGAAACGTCCATTTTACCGTCTTTTTCTTCGGTATAGTTCATTTCCATAAAGCCTGAGTGACCTGTACCCGCATTGTTAAAGCCGTTTGAACTTTCTTGTGCAACTGCATCAAGACGTTCATACATGCGGATGTTCCAGTCAGGTTGTAATTCGTTGAGGTAAGTACCCAACGTGGCACTCATGATTCCACCACCGATCAGTACGACATCGACAGTAGGTTCATTGTTGGTGGTTTTAATTGCCTTAGACGCAACTGGTCTAAAAAGAAAGGCAATTGCAATAATAATTAGTACCACGATCAGTACTAATAAATATTTCCAAAATTTTTTCATTCAATTTACCTTAAAAATTAAATGACGCTCTATATGACAAAGCATATAGAGAGAAAGAATTTAAATGATGATACAGGCGCAATAAAGGCACATCAGTATGGCAAGGGATCGCCTTCGCACTGATGATAAAGAAGTTAGTTCATGAATTTTACTTTAATTTAGACGGTATTTTGGTTGAACTAATGTTTCAAAATGTACAAATCAAGCCAACTTTGATGATTTATTGTGTGAAAGTTGTAGAAAGTTCTAGTAAATCTTGGACTTATGGTTTAGAGAGATGAGTCACATTTTAACCGAATTAATGCATAAAAAATCAGTTTTGCTAAAAAATCAAACTGCGACAAGCGTTTAACTTGCTGCTAGCCGAATAGATGCAGCAATCAAATCCACCATCTCGCTCTGACATTGAGGTTGTGACTGCAGGATGGATTCAAGCTAGAAATCCCAATTGATTTTCGGTCTAGTCTTAGGGAATGGGGCAGAAAAATAAACCGTCATGAATGACGGTTTATTTTTTATTGGCGTATTTAAATTTACCACTTATGACTATAAGACACTTTCAGGGTGATGCCATTGGCGAGCAAATGACTGGTATTGTTGCTGTTTCTCATCAGTTGGCTATATAGCGGGTAATATTGTTTGTTAAACATATTTTCGATACCAATGGTCACGCTGTCTTTCTTGTTCAGCGCAAAGCTACTGAGTAAATCAGCGGTGGTATAAGATTTGACATCATAACGTCCAAAGCTATTTACACCATTGAGACGGTAGTCTTCTGCACCAAAATAAGTGGCTTGAATGCGGTTGGTCCACGTATCGGTTGGACTATAAGAAATATAGCCTGTGACTTTTAGCGGTGGGATACGATAACCGGTCATATCTTGCTCGGTATGGGTATTTTGAGGGGTTTCGCGTCCTTTCATCCACGTTACACTTCCACCAGCACCCCAAATTTTATCATCTTCAAGATAATCAAGTGTTGCTTCAACACCGGTCACTTTTTCCTTGGTTCGGGTAAGCACCAGTCCATTATTAAAGGATTGCACACCGCCCAAATCAGAAGTGGAGTGGAACACCGCTAAACTAGAACTAAAATTATTAAAATGACCATTCCAGCCCAGTTCATAATTATCCACTTTTACTGGTTCTAAGAAGGAAGAGCCTAAATCAAAACCTGCCCCAGCATTACGGATGATGACACCGACATCGGGGAGTTGGAAGCCTTGATTAAATGAGGCATAAATCGAGTGTTGGTCGTTTGCTGCAAAAGTTAGATTGGCATTGTAAAGCCACGCGTCTGCTTTGACTTTACCACCTTGAACCGTATAAGGATTGGCTTTGCCGAGTTGAGACAAGGGAATAAAGCTGTCAATTTTGGCATAACTGTCTTCATAACGTGTGCCGACTTCTGCTGACCATTGGTCATTGAAACGGTGCTTCAATTGCGCAAATCCACCGATACTTTGCGTGGTGAGCTCAGGTAAATAAATCAGTTTGCCATTTTTGACAAATTCCAGACCACCTGATTGGTCATAAATTTGCGGGTCGAAGGTATCTAAGGGCATTTCACTTTTTTCACGGCTGAAATCACCGCCCCAAACCAGTGAAGTGTCGCCTAAAAATTCAAGCGGTGTATTCACGGTTAAACGGCTGCCCAGCACATTATTTTCTTGATAGACCTGATCGACTTGCCCGCCACGGGTCGCGACTTTACGCGCATCAAAGGGTGCAAAGCGGGTAAAAAAGTCCCGATAATACAATTGCGCATCAACTTTATTACCGAAGAAATCTTGATGGCTATAGGTCAAATTGTAGATCTGATTTTCGTTTTTATTTTGGTCTTTTAACTTGAGCCCCTTGATTGCTTTCGCAGGGACAGTTCCTGCAGGCAGTTGCGCCACACTTGGATCGGAGGCATAGTCTGAGTCTTGTTCAGCATTATAATAATTTGCTGCAAACTGAAGATATTGATTGTCATCCAGATGATAGCCAAGTTTAGTCCCGATGCTATAGGCATCTGCATCAAACAGATCACCTTGACTTGGTTCAGGCGCAACCCGTCTGCCACGCGCATCGTATGGACTGCCAATCCGTTGATACCCAAAGTCTAAGGCATAGTCGAAGTTATTCAGGCTGCCAGAAAAATATTGATGGATGTCGCCACTTAAGGCATCGGAACGAAAATTGGTTAGGCCAGATTGCAGTCCAATCACTGTTTTCGCACTCGGTTCGCCGCCAGCCGCTTTGGTTGTAATCGAAATGGTTCCACCAGCTGCGCCACTGCCATAGATGGCATTACTGCCTCGGATCACTTCGATGCTGCTAATACTTTCGGGATCAATCGCAGAAAGACCTCTTGAGGTATCTCGGGTCAAATTCATGGGTACACCATCGACCAAGATCAACGCATTACGGCCACGTAAAGTTTGTCCATAATCAGTAATGGTACGACTTGAATCCGATAAGCCTGGAACGATTTTGGCGAGAACGGTCGCAATATTGCCAGAAGATGCATTTTTTAATAGCTCAATCTGTGTTTCATCGAGCTTGGTGACTTGTTTGGC
This sequence comes from Acinetobacter proteolyticus, assembly GCF_000367945.1. Classification (GTDB taxonomy): domain Bacteria; phylum Pseudomonadota; class Gammaproteobacteria; order Pseudomonadales; family Moraxellaceae; genus Acinetobacter; species Acinetobacter proteolyticus. Next base: position 2,221,868 of record NZ_KB849179.1, on the reverse strand, counting down.
TGAGGAAGACAATTCATCTGCACGAGAAGCGGTAATGCTAATGGTCGGAAGCACTTCCGAGGATTTATCTGGATTGGTCACCTCTGTTGGCGTTACTGCAAAAGATGAATTTGAAAATAAAATAAATCCACCAAAAGATAACAGGGGAATGAGCGGTCTGGCTGCTTTTTTTCGATTAAATACACGGTCTTTTTTCATCTTATGTCCCTTGATCTCAGCCTGAGATTGCTTTTAAATTGGCCTGAATTATAGTTGAGAATGATAGCTATTTACAGCCTGAACAATAAATAAATTCAGTTTGTTATGTGCAGTATTCTGCTTCGTCAGCGCTGTGATTTTGTATGGCTATTCAGTGGATTTTGACCATATTGCGTGTAGAGATGTATCTGATGGCATCGATCCATCTTAGCTCTCGATTCTCTTGGCATTGCCCATCCGAAAATGTGGCTTGCAGCGCTGATGCTGAATCATTTTCATCTCAGCAAATTTCTAAACATGAATTTCATTCATTTTAGACTTAGATTAAATCATTTTTATTCATCTCTTGATTACGGTATAAATCACTCTATACAGAAATTCAGATTTATCTCAGAAATTAGGGTGGCGGATTAAAATGAGTAGCGCATTTAATTTTACGATCAAGAGTATTCGTTTTGATGAGAACTATTACCCATCAGAAAATACCCGTATTACAACCAACTTTGCCAATTTGGCTCGTGGTCAAAGCCGCCAAGAAAATCTGCGTAATACCCTAAAAATGATCGACAATCGTTTCAATACCTTGGCGCATTGGGATAATCCAGAAGGGGATCGTTATGCGGTCGAGCTTGAGATTATTTCTGTTGAGATGAAGGTTGAAGCGGGCACTGATAGCAATGCATTGCCTTTGATTGAAATTTTAAAAACCAATATTGTCGATAAAAAAACCAATGAACGGATTGAAGGTATTGTGGGCAATAACTTCTCTTCTTATGTACGTGATTATGATTTCAGTGTGCTATTGCTTGAGCATAATAAAAACCAGTCTGGATTTAGCACACCAGAGAACTTCGGCGACTTACATGGCAACTTGTTTAAGAGCTTTATTGAGTCAGAGACTTACAAGGCAAACTTTAAAAAACCGCCTGTGATCTGCCTCAGTGTTTCCAGCAGCAAGGTCTATCAACGTACTGAAAACCAACATCCAGTATTGGGGACGGAATATCTGCAAGATGAATATTCATTAACGGATGAGTATTTCCAGAAAATGGGCTTAAAAGTGCGTTATTTCATGCCGCCAAATAGTGTTGCGCCGTTGGCCTTCTACTTCTCTGGTGATTTGTTGGCGGATTACAGCAATCTAGAATTGATCAGCACCATCAGCACCATGGAAAGCTTCCAGAAGATTTACCGTCCTGAAATTTACAATGCCAATTCAGTGGCAGGCAAATCGTATCAACCAAGTTTGAGCAACCAAGATTATTCACTGACGCGCATTGTATATGACCGAGAAGAACGTAGTCGTTTGGCGATTGAGCAAGGCAAATTTGTTGAAGAACAATTTATCAAACCTTATCAAAACATTCTGGAACAGTGGTCTGCCAGTTATACAGCACAAAGCAACTCGCAAAAAAGTTACGCGCACTAATTTATTGAAAATATAAGGTTATTGATGATGAAAAGATTATTACCAACGTCGACTGCGGGTAGCTTACCGAAACCGTCTTGGCTGGCAGAGCCTGAAAAGCTTTGGTCACCGTGGAAACTACAAGAGCAGGGTTTGATTGAAGGTAAACAGGATGCACTGCGTTTGTCTTTGCATGAACAGCAAGTGGCAGGGATTGATATTGTCAGTGATGGCGAGCAAACCCGTCAGCACTTTGTGACGACATTTATTGAGCATCTTACCGGTGTCGATTTTGAGAAACGTGAAACGGTGCGTATTCGTAATCGTTATGATGCCAGTGTTCCGACTGTAGTTGGTGCGGTATCGCGTCAAAAGCCTGTTTTTGTTGAAGATGCCAAGTTCTTACGTCAGCAAACCAATCAACCAATCAAATGGGCGTTGCCAGGCCCAATGACCATGATTGATACGCTGTATGATGCACATTATAAAAGTCGTGAAAAATTGGCGTGGGAATTTGCCAAAATCCTGAATGAAGAAGCCAAAGAGTTAGAAGCGGCGGGCGTGGATATTATCCAATTCGATGAACCTGCTTTTAACGTGTTCTTTGATGAAGTAAATGACTGGGGTGTGGCGACTTTAGAGCGTGCGCTTGAAGGTTTGAAATGTGAAACGGCGGTGCACATTTGCTATGGTTACGGCATCAAAGCCAATACCGACTGGAAAAAGACCCTTGGTTCAGAATGGCGTCAATATGAAGAGGCTTTTCCAAAGTTACAGCAATCAAAACTTGATATCATCTCACTGGAATGTCACAACTCGCGTGTGCCGATGGATCTGATTGAATTGATTCGCGGTAAAAAGGTGATGGTGGGTGCGATTGACGTGGCGAGCAATACGGTTGAAACGCCAGAAGAAGTAGCCGATACCTTACGTAAAGCACTTCAGTTTGTCGATGCAGATAAGCTCTATCCATCAACCAACTGTGGTATGGCACCTTTGGCGCGTGATGTTGCACGTGGCAAGCTGAATGCTTTAAGTGCAGGTGCGGAAATTATTCGTCAAGAACTGCAAGGCTAAAATGCACTGATGTTATGAGGTAGAAAGGGCGAGTATGTGCGCCCTTGATACCACCGCAAAGCTCGGGTTTAATTGAGGTATAAAGTGATGGTTGAAGCAACAGATTTTAGAGATGCAATGTCTTTACTCACCAGTGCGGTTAGTGTGATTACCACCACAGGCATGTCTGGTCGTTTTGGCTTTACTGCATCTGCTGTATGTAGCGTCACTGATACGCCTCCGACATTATTGGTGTGTATGAATCGGGCATCGAGTTCGCATGTGCATTTCGTTGACAATAAAATCTTAAGTGTGAATGTGTTAAGTGCAGATCATCAACATATTTCGAAAGCCTTTTCGTCTAAGTTAAGTCCAGAAGAACGTTTTAAACATGGTACTTGGTCAGCGTTGGAAACAGGTGCGCCGGTTTTGGATGATGCCTTGGTGAATTTCGATTGCGAGATTGATCAGATTCAGGAAGTGGGAACGCATACGATTTTTATTTGTCGTATTGTGGCAGTTCAACAAAGTGGGCATGATCAAAGTTTGGTATATTTTAATCGTGCTTATCACCAAGTGGGGCAAACTGAAGTCGCTTAAAGCAGGATGCTTTAAGCCGATTGGCTGATTATTAAAATACATTTATATCATAATTTAAAAATAATAAATAATTTAATCAATTGAAAAATAATAATAAAATTACTTTGGCCCAAAGTGTAAGATTGACACCCTTAAACTCACCGCTTATTCTTTAAGCGCTGGCCTACATCGCCAGCCGGTTTTGACAGACCGTTTCCTAAGTGCATTGAAAAACCTCGTTTTTTTGATGTAGACTCGTTCGTCCCCCTTTTGTAGCGGTAGGGCGAAAGGGGGACGCCTTCGGGCGTGCTGATTCTTAGGTTCAGTCTGTCAACCCTCTTTCTCCCTGCCACCATAATCTTTATGTCTTGGCAGTATTCCGAATTTTGTAGGAGTTGGCCATGCACTGTATTTTTATTCTTCTTCATTAGTCTTTGACGCCGTTTGATTGCCTTTAGGCTTTTCAAGCGCTGCTTTGTCACAACTAAAAATCATATCAACAATAAAACTTGAGATGCGCTCAGGCCGTCTTAGCGGGTCTTTGCATGCCTTTTTTGCTTATTGCAGCATAAATGGCCGCTTGATCGGGTTATGCAACAACAAAAAATTATTCAATCATGGAAATGATATGCCACCTTTTGCTTTGACTTATCGTGCTTTAAAAGTCTTGGATACCTCGCAAACGCTGTTTAACCAAGATGGCTTTCATCATGTTGGGGTCGACCTGATTATTGATGCGTCACAAATTGCCAAAGGCACGTTTTATAAATACTTTCACTCCAAAGAGCATTTGGTTGAAATGACGCTGAGCTTGCAGAGAACGGCACTCAAGAAAGAAGTCCGCTCAATTCTGTATGCCAATAAAAATCTATCGGGGCGTGAAAGGCTGAAACGGATTTTCTTTCTGCATGCCGATCTAGAAGGGATGTACCATCTATTATTTAGAGCAGTTTTTGAAATTAAAGCACGTTATCCAAAGGCATATGAGATCGTGGTGGAGTACCGAAACTGGTTGATTCGTGAAATTTATATGTTGTTGGCAAGGACGGATATCCATGCTGCCAAAGCAGATGCACAGATGTTTTTGTTTGTGGTGGACGGGGCAATGGTACAGTTGTTGAGTGGGAATAAAGTGGATAAAGGGAAGTTGTTGGAAGGGTGGTTAGTGGGGGTGGGGTAGGAGGAAGCTGGTGGTAATCTGTTTCTATTATGCGGATGGTATTGTATGCTGAAGTTGTATTTTAAAGCCCAGCAGGTCAGTTAATTAAAAAAATTTGGGAATTTTAATTTCATTATACTTTTATATAACTAGTATGGCTTTTTAATAAATGATGAAATAGGAGTTATTTCTAAATATAGTTTTATTTTTAAAATTTTGCTAAAAAACCTTATAATAAATAAGATCTTGTTTTGAAGTGAATCTATTCTATAATATAACTGCAACTATAACTCTATAGTGCTAATTGTGGTAGATATTAAATATTGATAGAAATAAATTTCAGTGAATTTATCGACTTAAAGGGGCTAGTATGGGGACTCAGACGCTAATTCAATTTGGTTTTGATGTTTATTATGAGATGTCATTAGATGAAGTAGTACAGGCATTGAAATTTTGTCCCCTTAAGTATGAGATAAAGCAATTAGATACTCATAATTTCTTTTTCACAGTTGAAGATGCTGAACAAAAAAAAGTAATTCTTAATTTTCTTAGTGATTACAAATTACGTCAAGAGCTAAGTCAAAAAATCAGTCTTCAACAGAAATCTTTTGTAGATGCAATCATCATGGCGAGTATTAGTAAATAAAATGCTTTTTAAAAATGTTGAATTATTACCATTTAATTTTAAACGAATGGAAAATGAGAAATATCTCATAACTAGTGTGACGGGGGATTTTGAGTTTATTTCTAGAGAAAATTTTAAAAAAATAATTGCTAAAGATGAATCTTTAGATATGGCTCTTTATCTGAACTTGAAATCTAAATTCTTCCTGATGAGTCAAAATGCTATTGGTTCAAAACGAGCTTTAATTTCAAGGTTACATGCAAAAAAATCAACAATTTTAGAAGGAACTTCACTCCATATTATTGTTGTGACGATTCAATGTATGCACTCATGTTCTTACTGCCAAGTCAGTCGTCAACATGCAGGAGATGAGTTCACTATTTCCAGAAAAAATTTACTCTTGGCGTGTGATACCATCTTTGAAAGTACATCAGATACTTTAACAGTTGAATTCCAAGGGGGAGATCCTTTAATCAAATATGATTTAGTAAAACTTGCGATTGACTACATTACTAAAAAAAATAATGAGCACAATAGATCTATTCGTTTTGTAGTAACTACAACATTGCACCAATTAACCTCTGAAATGTGCTTATTTTTCAAAGAACATCAAGTGGTATTGTCTACAAGTATCGACGGTCTTGCAGACTTGCATAATAAAAATAGACCGATTGCTAATCGAGATGCTTATGAAAGAACTATTACAGGCTTAGAGCTAGCTCGTAAAGAATTAGGTCAAGACTCGGTTTCTGCATTAATGACTACTACACGTAAAAGCTTGGATTATCCTAATGAAATTGTGGATGCATATGTTAAATTAGGATTTAAGGATATTTTTATCCGTAGTTTGAGTGATTATGGATTTGCAAAGAAAAACTCAAAGCGACTTGCACCAACTCACGCTGAGTTCTTAGATTTTTATGAGAAAGCATTGGAGCGTGTTATCCATTGGAATGATAAAGGATATGAACTAATAGAAGTTCATTCCGCAATCTTATTAAACAAAATCCTTTCTCCATTTGACCACGGTTATATTGATCTCCAGAGTCCATCAGGCGCAGGACTGGGGTGTATTGTTTATAACTATGATGGATACGTATATCCTAGTGATGAATCTCGTATGCTAAAAGAAACAGGGGATATTTCTTTACGTTTAGGTAGAATTGGTGAGCCTTTATCTGAATTGTTAAGCTCTGATCTACAAAGAAATATCATTACTTCGAGTTTGAATTTCAATGATCCAAGTTGTAGTCAATGTGCTTATCTACCGTATTGTGGGCCTGATCCAATTAGTGCTTATAACGAATTTAGAACGATGACTCCACCTACCCATTTAACTAGTCATTGTAAGCGTTACATGGGTTTGTTCGATTTGATATTTAATAAGTACCAAAATTCTGAAAAGTTTAGAAAGTTAGCAAACCAGTGGGCCTTTAGTAAGTAGATAAGATGAGAAAAATAAAGCTAGACTCAGTCACAAAACATACTCCACAAATCTTTAGGGTACTTAGTCTTGATAATTTGGATGTAGAGTGGTTACCTAATCAATCTATTCTAGTGCCAGTTACTAATGTCCAGGAAGTCGAGATTTTTGATCGATATATTCAGGCAGGATTAGACAATCTTTATTCAATTTATAGTCCAGACTTGCTTGATAAGGTTGGTGCAAACAATCTCTTTATTCCAGAACAACAAGTACTAAAATCAAATGATGTGGTTACTATTGACCCATATAAAAAGAATCTAAGTGTACTTTTGAGAGCAAGTGATACTCATCATACTTTATTTTTAACCAACAGATGCAATAACTACTGCATCATGTGCTCTCAACCACCAACTAAGCATGATGATTCATGGTTGGTACGACAAGCATTAGAAATTATTGATCATCTTAGCTATGAACCGATGAATATTGGCTTAACGGGTGGTGAGCCATTACTACTAGATACACAGTTAAGATTAATCATCGATACTATTCATAATAAATTTCCTTCAATCGTAATTGATGTACTAACGAATGGTCGCTTGTTTAGTAATCCTAAGATAGCGGAATCAGTGTTATCTAATCTTGAAACGAAAGTGAATTGGCTTATCCCACTATATGGTCATGCAGATCTCTTACATGATTTTGTAGTGCAGCAACATTCGGCTTTTGAAGAAACATTAGAAGGTCTTTATGTCCTCCAGCATTACGAACAACCGATACAATTAAGAATTGTTTTGGTTAAGCCTGTATTAGAGAAATTAATTGATCTCTGTACTTATATACGAACCAACCTTCCATTTGTGAATGAGGTCGCTCTGATTGGCTGTGAACCTATAGGTTTTGCATTGGCTAATAAAGAATTGAGTCAAGTTGATATCAAAGAGTGGTGGGAAGAACTGATAATTGCAATAAATGTATTGGTAAACTCAAAAATCCGTTTAGTACTAATGAATATTCCTTTGTGTTGCTTACCTGAATCTTTATGGGAATTTTCTGCTAAAAGTATTTCAGATTGGAAAAATACTTATGATAAAGTTTGTGAAAATTGTGATGTAAAGAAAAAATGTTGTGGTTTATTTACTTGGTATCAAAATGGCTGGGCACCATCTGCTCTGAATCCTATAAAACTTGTTGATAAACAAGGTTAAACGCTTGCATAATATAAAATTTTAATAACAATATATTTTTTAGTGGGGTGGTGTTTGAGTAAATTTATAAAATCATTAGCTGTTTTTGCTGCATCGGCACCAGTTATTAATAATAAAGCAGCCGCAGCAATTAATACTAATGTGGATTCTTATGAAAATTTAGAACCAGTTTCTATACGTCCTTTAAATTATGAATATGAAAACATGTTTGCAGGTCATAGAAGTCATTCAAGCCATAGAAGTCATTCAAGTCATTACTCTGGCTCGGGATATTCAGGTTATTCCAGTTCAAGAACACCTGTTTATTCTGTACCAAGCTATACTCCACCGAGTTATTCAAGCTCGAACTCAACTAGTTCTTCAGGTACATCCTCATCTTCAAATAGAAATAGTTCGAATATAACTGTAAAAACTTACTCAAATGTTCCAACTAAAACAGATACTCCAGTTAATAATTATTATGGAACTAACTTAAATACGAGTGCACCCTCATCATCAGAAGATCCAATCTTAATGCAGGTTATGCAGATCAAGCGGGTACAAGTAGCCTTGTTACAATTAGGATACTATTCTGGGAAAATTGATGGTGATCTAGGTAAAAATACACGTAAAGCTATTGCTAACTACCAAGTTGATAAAAACCTATCAATTAATGGTCGGATGACAACTGAGCTTTTGAACAGCTTGGGAATTTCTGCAGTTAATTATTATGAATAGTAATGCAAAATATTTTATAATTTATCTCTTAATAGGTCTCTAATTAAATTATTTTTGTGAAACTTTTTGTTTAGCTGAGCTCTTAGTAGAAAGTTTTTGTATGATTTTTCTAAAAAATATATTCTTATATTAAAGCAATCGAAATGTGCATGTGAAAGTGAGTAAATAGTACATCTTTCTGAAAGTATTAAACAAAAAGATTTTTGATTTTCACAAATATTATCCATTGTAATAGAGATTTCTCTATCAGATTTTTCAATAATGAGATATATAGCGTAATTTTTTAATAATTCTTGTAAGGATTCTTGATTTATTTGGTATTTAGTTAGTTGTTCAATGTAAGGTATTTTAAGCTGTGGATTTTGGGTGCAAATATTGGCAATATTTCCAATTCTATGATTGCCATCGCTATTACTAACCATTAGACCTTTGTGCCAGCTTCTTTTAATAAATCCAGACACTCCATTTAATTTCCCATCCTTATTGAAACACTCTTTTAGATGTTTTACTTCAGTTTTATGTATGTGTTCATCCCCTGAATTTGAAATAGTTGCCAATTTCCACCAGTTAACTAAATCACAAGCTTGAGTAAAGTTGAAGTGTTTGGCGCTTTTACCTCCACATATATACTTAACTTCCGAAAGATCTAATTCACATTGACTTATTGTTTCCTTGTGAATCAATCTTTTTAATATGTCACGAAATTTTTTTATAGTTAGTGAATCTGATTTATAGGTTTCAAATATATGATTCCAAGTTTTATCCTGTTCGACTTGAGATAAGTCATCCAAATTTAAAAGAGAGCCACTATGTCCATGATTGTCATTTAGCCAATAATTAGTACAAAAAAGTAAATTTTCTTGATATTTATTAATAATTGTCTTGCTGAACATTTGGTGAAATTCCAGTTATGGTCATCAAACCTACTTTAAATGTATTTAAATTAATATTTTGAGTAGGGTTGATTCTATTTTTATTGGGTTAATTTTGAGATGTAAAATATCTTTTTGATTAGCCATTTAAAATGTAGAAAACGACTTTAAGGCTCAAAGCTAGATTAAAAAGATGATATAAAAAAGGGCTGCCATTGGTAGCCCTTTTTTAACTGCGTATTTATTCTATTGACTTACCAGCTTAACGCACCACCAGTTTGGTAATCCGTTACACGCGTTTCAAAGAAGTTCTTCTCTTTACGCAAGTCCATCATCTCAGACATCCAGCCAAACGGGTTGGTTACACCAGCAAACTGCTCAGGTAAACCAAGTTGTGCTAAACGACGGTTACAGATGAACTTCAAGTATTCTTCCATCATGCTTGCATTCATACCCAATACACCACGTGGCATGGTGTCACGCGCATATTCGATCTCAAGCATGGTGCCCTCAAGAATCATTTGAATCACTTCTTCTTGGAACTCAGCCGTCCACAAATGTGGGTTCTCGATCTTGATCTGGTTGATCATGTCGATACCGAAGTTCAAGTGCATAGACTCATCACGCAAAATGTACTGGAACTGCTCAGCAACACCATTCATCTTGTTACGACGACCCATACTCAAGATTTGAGTAAAGCCACAGTAGAAGAAGATCCCTTCAAGAACGCAATAGAACGCGATCAAGTTACGCAATAAACGTTGGTCGTTTTCAGGCGTACCAGTGTTGAACGTCGGATCACTTAAAGATTGAGTATACTTCAAGCCCCACGATGCTTTACGCGCAACACTTGGAATCTCGCGGTACATGTTGAAGACTTCGCCTTCGTCCATACCCAAAGATTCGATACAGTATTGATAAGCATGGGTGTGAATCGCTTCTTCAAACGCTTGACGCAAGATGTACTGACGGCATTCAGGGTTAGTAATATGACGGTAGATCGCCAATACCAAGTTGTTTGCAACCAATGAGTCCGCAGTCGAGAAGAAACCCAAAGAACGCATGATGATGGTACGCTCATCTTCAGTTAAGCCATTTTCAGACTTCCAAAGCGCGATATCATGGTTCATGTTGACTTCTTGTGGCATCCAGTGGTTTGCACACCCGTCAAGATACTTCTGCCAAGCCCACTCATATTTAAACGGAACAAGCTGGTTTAAGTCTGCGCGACAGTTGATCATCGCTTTATCATCAACCTGTACACGCTGTGCACCCATCTCAAGCTCTTCCAAGCCCGGTGCAGCATCTAGGTGTTCTAAGGCAGCAGATGCTCGTGCCAACGAATCGGTTGGATTTGTTGATCGCACGGAATTGGTTCCAGCGGGTTGTGCAGCTGCCACGCGCGGCGATGATTGCTCTGAATCAGATACCACTTGCGTATTAACCGTTTTTTGCGTGTCGATGGGCGCAGACTTGTGTTCAGGTGCAGTCGGTTTTTGCGAATCATCTTCAAAATCGTCCCAACTAAGGATAGACATATCAATTCTCTCTTCGTTGCTTTATATCTTTTATTTAGACATCTCAAGCAAGGAGATGCCCTACTATACGCTCAATTTGTGTAAGCAAAATTAAGTTTTATTGATTGAGTTTTAAAAAGTGACCAATGGACACTGACAATCCCTAAGACTTATTTTGATTACGCTGTTGTCTACGTATTTTAAAAAATGCGTAAACGAGGGGGATATAAAACACTAGAAAGGCACAAATCAGAACAATCACACCAAATTGATAATTATGACTGAGATGGAACATGATCGATGCCTCTATAGAAACCTCTCTTGCGACGCTTTAGTCGCTCATCACCTCTCCTAAAAGGAGAGGGAATTTATGCAGAGAGGAATAAAATTACTGACAAGCTTCGCAGTCTGGATTGTCAATTGAACACGCCATTGGCACTGGTGCTGCTGTCGTGAAACCATCTTCTTCAACCGCAGTTTCAGGTTTCTTCTCAGCCACAACTGCTGCTGTTGCTGCAACTACAGGCGCTTCAACTGATGCTGGTTTAACTGCATTCAGTGCACCCGTATTGATGGTTGATTTCTCAGCCGATGTTGCACCTAAAGCTCGGAGGTAATATGTGGTTTTAAGACCACGTAACCATGCCATCTTATAGGTGATGTCAAGTTTTTTACCATTCGCGCCAGCGATGTAAAGGTTCAATGACTGTGCTTGGTCGATCCATTTTTGACGACGTGACGCAGCATCAACGATCCAGCGAGTATCCACTTCAAATGCAGTCGCGAAGATTGCTTTTAATTCTTCAGGAATACGCGCAATCTTTTGCACTGAACCTTCGAAGTGTTTCAGGTCATTGACCATTACCGTATCCCAAAGACCACGTTCTTTTAATGCACGAACAAGGTAAGGGTTGATCACGGTGAATTCACCAGAAAGGTTCGATTTCACATACAAGTTCTGGAATGTTGGCTCAATCGATTGAGACACGCCACAAATGTTAGAGATGGTTGCAGTCGGTGCAATTGCCATCACATTTGAGTTACGCATACCGTCTTTTTGAACTTTAGTACGTAATGCATCCCAGTCTAAACGTTGAGTACGATCCACTTCGAACATGCGCTCTGGACGTGATTTTGCAACGATTTCTAAAGAGTCGATTGGCAAGATCCCTTGATCCCACAATGAACCTTTGAATGTTGAATAAGCACCACGTTCAAGCGCAAGGTTGCTTGAGGTTTCGATTGCGTAGTAGCTGATCACTTCCATTGATTCATCGGCGAAATCAACCGCTGCATCTGAACCATAAGCAAGATTCATTTCATACAATGCATCTTGGAAGCCCATGATTCCCATACCGACAGGGCGGTGCTTCAAGTTTGAGTTCTTCGCTTGTGGCACGGCATAGTAGTTAATGTCGATCACGTTATCGAGCATACGCACCGCAGTTTTCACTGTACGCGCAAGTTTCTCACGATCTAATACGCCACCTTGAACGTGTTGTACAAGGTTGATCGAACCTAAGTTACACACCGCGATTTCATCTTGGTTGGTGTTCAGCGTGATTTCTGTACACAAGTTCGAAGAGTGAACCACGCCCACGTGTTGTTGTGGTGAACGTAAGTTACATACGTCTTTGAATGTGATCCACGGGTGACCAGTTTCGAACAACATCGAAAGCATTTTGCGCCATAAGTCTTTGGCACGGACTTTCTTATGCAGCATGTTTTCTTGTTTTGCGACTGCTTCGTAGTGCGCATAACGCTCAGCAAATTCAGCACCAGTTAAATCATGCAGGTCTGGTGTTTCAGAAGGGGTGAACAAGGTCCATTCAGCATCTTCAAATACACGTTGCATGAACAAGTCAGGCACCCAGTTCGCTGTGTTCATGTCGTGGGTACGACGACGGTCATCACCAGTGTTTTTACGTAGCTCTAGGAATTCTTCAACATCCAAGTGCCAAGTTTCAAGGTATGCACACACTGCACCTTTACGCTTACCACCTTGGTTTACCGCAACGGCTGTATCGTTGGCAACTTTAAGGAATGGAACCACACCTTGAGATTTACCGTTGGTGCCTTTGATATATGAGTTCAAGGCACGAACTGGTGTCCAGTCATTACCTAAACCGCCTGCCCATTTAGACAACATTGCGTTATCACGCATTGCGCCATAAATGTCGTACAGGTCATCACCGATGGTGGTCAAGTAACAGCTTGATAATTGCGGACGCAAAGTACCTGAGTTAAATAGGGTTGGTGTAGACGCCATGTAGTCGAAGCTAGACAATAAGTCATAGAATTCGATTGCACGGTCTTCTTTATTTTCTTCGTTAAGTGCCAGACCCATCGACACACGCATAAAGAATAATTGGGGTAATTCAAAACGCACGCCATTTGAATGGATAAAGTAACGGTCAAATAAAGTTTGTAGACCTAAGTAAGTAAACTGGTTTGAGCGTTCTGGTTTGATCGCAGCAGCCAATTTAGCAAGGTCAAAGTTCAACAAGTCTTCAGAAAGCAGGTCAAGCTCGATCCCTTTCTTTAAGAAAGTTTCTAAAGCATCGCCTTCCAAGGTTTCTGCAGGCAGACCCAAGAACTCTAAACCTGTGCTGACCAATTCGCTACTGAGTAAACGTGCAGTCACATAGGTATAGTTTGGCTCTTGTTCGATACGGGTACGCGTTGCCATCATCATGGTGGTCGCGATATCGCTTTCTTTTACGCCGTTGTATAGGTTCTTTACGGTTTCATCAAGGATGGCTTGAACATCAATCCCTTCTAGACCTTCACTTGCAGTTTCAATCGTTGCGGTAAGCGCATCCAAATCCAACGGTTGGAGCTGACCATTGGCATCTGTAATTTGTAGGGTCGGGTGATGGTTCGCACCAGTTTGCTGACGAGCACTTGCGCGTTGGTCACGATAAATCACATAGGCACGCGCAACTTTTTGCTCGCCTGTGCGCATCAATGCCAATTCAACTTGGTCTTGAATTTCTTCGATATGAATCGTGCCACCAGAAGGCAAACGACGATTAAATGTGTTCATAACCATTTCTGTCAGTTGCGTGATACGGTCATGGATACGACTTGAATCAGTACCTTGTTGACCTTCAACTGCTAAAAATGCTTTCCCAATCGCAACAGAAATTTTCTCGGCATTAAATGTCGCAATCTCACCGGTGCGCTTAATGACCTGAAGTTGGCCAGGAGTAGAAGTGATGATGCTCATGTCAGCATAGCTCCATTATCATCTATTTTTATGTTCATTGACCGTTTGAATCGAGCAAAAAGTATGCCACGATGTTTGAGGGATAAACACAATACTTAGTGGTTAAAGTTTATTTTCAACACAAGATACGGGATTTTTTGGAGTAGATCAATCCTTGACATTTTACTAATTTTTTTTTCATGTCTTAACTGCTGAAATCACAGTCACATAGCATATCAAAGCCGTTAAAAAAGGCTTATAGATAACTCTGTGGATAACTCAAAAAACAGACACTTAAATTGTTTTGGGCGAATAAAGAAACAAATTGTTTAACATTGGCACAAAATCTATACTAAATATTCATCCTGTCGGAAAATGCATATATTTCTGAAAAAGATATTAAAATTCATAATTTTAATAAAAAGATAACAAAACAGGGTAAGCGTGTATCAGTTTGGTGAACGGCTACTTGTTTACAATGTAAACGTGTGTATATTGCAAAACATAAACCAATGTATCTATCAGATTTTTATAGATGGATTCACTCAGATTTTAGGGGCAACAAATGAGCCAAGAAGAAAAGTTACCGAAGATTTTAATCGTAGAAGATGATGAACGCTTAGCACGTTTAACACAAGAGTATTTGATTCGTAACGGTTTAGAAGTTGGAGTCGAAACTGATGGTAACCGTGCAATCCGTCGCATTATCAGCGAGCAACCCGATCTTGTGGTGCTGGATGTTATGTTACCGGGTGCAGATGGTCTGACCGTTTGTCGTGAAGTACGTCCACATTATCATCAACCGATTTTGATGCTCACTGCACGTACTGAAGATATGGATCAGGTGCTTGGTTTAGAAATGGGTGCAGATGACTATGTTGCTAAACCTGTTCAGCCACGTGTGTTATTAGCGCGTATCCGTGCTCTATTACGTCGCACTGACAAAACAGTAGAAGACGAAGTGGCACAGCGTATCGAATTTGATGATTTGGTGATTGATAACGGTGGTCGTTCAGTGACTTTAAATGGTGAGTTGGTTGACTTCACCAGCGCTGAATATGATCTGTTATGGTTATTGGCATCGAATGCGGGTCGTATCCTGTCTCGTGAAGATATCTTCGAGCGTTTACGTGGTATCGAATACGATGGTCAGGACCGTTCGATTGACGTGCGTATTTCCCGTATCCGTCCAAAAATCGGGGATGACCCAGAAAATCCAAAACGTATTAAAACAGTACGTAGTAAAGGTTATTTATTCGTTAAAGAAACCAACGGTATCTAAATTCTCTAAGGCCTCCTGATCACAGGGGGCTTTTCCCTTGATAGAGGGGCCTTAGGCAGTGTGACTGTTCAGGGGAGATATTAACTAGATTGGAATTATTTACCCTATGGTAAGTCGAGTACTGAAAAACAGCATATTCTTGCGTATTTATGCTGGTTTGGTGGTTTTGGTTGTTGTGGTTGCCGCATTTTGTTATTTGTTGGTGCAGATCATTAACTATCAACGCGCGCAAGAATATCGTGAATCTCTTACTGATGGTATTTCCTATGTCATTAGTGAAGGGGTGTCTCGTCAGCCAGAAAAGCAACAAAAGTTAGATTGGATTTCCGATGCTTCTGATTTGCTGGAATTGCCGATCTATTATGTGGATGCAGAACGGGTCGAACTATCGCGTACCGAGAAAAAGCGTATTGCTGAGCAAAAGTCAGTGGTTCGTTACGATGCCAATAATGGCATTGGCTATATCATTATCGGTCTGAAAGACGATCCTAAGCATTACCTCTATATTAAAGTCGATAAAATTGGCGAACGCCAAATGAAAGCGCTACCGATCTTTGTACTGGATTATTTGATTTTTTATCCGGGGCAGGAGCGTGAGTATTTAGACAAAATCAAAAAGCACTTCTATTATCCAATTGAAATTGCAGATATTAAAGATATCAATCTGGATTCGGAACAAATTGGGCGTTTGCGCCAAGATCAAAGCGTGTTGTTGTATAAAGACAGTGCTACGGTACGCGGTACCACCATTTCCATTGTTTCGCCAATGCCGAATCATTCTGCACAAGTGCTGGTTTTAGGGCCTGTGCCGATGTTCAATTGGATGCCATTCCAGCTTTCCGCTGGCATTACCTTATTTAGCTTATTCCTGTTGAGTTTGGGTGTTTATGGTTTGATTCTGCCGCTTGAGCGTAAAATCCGTCAGGTGCGTTATGCCTTAAACAAAATGAAGTCTGGTGATTTGTCCTTGCGAGTTCCGATTGAGGGCAGCGATGAAATGGCGAATTTGGCCTCCAGTTATAACAACATGTCGGATCATATTCAGCGTCTGATCGAGGCACAGCGTGAATTGATGCGTGCGGTGTCGCATGAGCTCAGAACCCCTGTAGCGCGGATTCGCTTCGGTATGGAAATGCTGGCAGAAGAAGACGACTATAATTATCGTATTCAGCAGGTCGACATGATCGATAAGGATATTGAAGCCCTCAATACCTTGATTGATGAGATCATGACCTATGCCAAGTTGGAGCAGGGCACGCCTTCTTTAGATTTCGAAGACATTGTCTTGGTTGAAGTGCTTGATCAAGTGGCAATGGAAACTGAAGCGCTGAAGACGCAAAAAGAAATTGAATTGATTGCCCCACCTTTGGCTTTAAAAGTGGATGCGGAACGCCGTTATCTACACCGTGTGGTGCAGAATCTGGTGGGTAATGCGGTCCGTTATTGTGATCATAAAGTGCGTATCAGCGGTGGAATTCGTGCCGATGGTAATGCCTATGTCTGCGTTGAAGATGACGGACCGGGGATTCCTGAGCAGGAGCGTAGTCGTATTTTTGAAGCCTTTGCCCGTTTAGATGACAGCCGTACCCGTGCTTCGGGTGGTTATGGCCTAGGTCTGTCGATTGTCAGTCGGATTGCCTACTGGTTTGGTGGTACCATTCAAGTGGATCAGAGTCCAAACTTGGGTGGCGCGCGCTTTATCATGATCTGGCCTGCTAAGCGTTATAAGCAAGTCATTAAAAAATAAACTATGAACAAGGAATGATACTCATCATTCCTTTTTATGTAGAGCAATAAAAAAGCCAAAGCGCAATGCTTTGGCTAAATCAGGGTTTTAAATGACCTTGTTTTATCGCTGTTTACTCATGAACAGATGGATCGGGTTCAATCAATGGTTTTCCTGAGCGAAGACCTTGCAAAGCATCTGCATTGAAGTCGATCAGCAGTGCATTGTTCTTAATATCGATTTTATAGCCTTTGATTAGCGCTTGATCTCCATTTAATGTTTCGACTTTATAGCTGTCCGCAATATTCAGAATACTTTCTAAGTTGGTGGTTGTAGCGGCAAAATCCTCTCTAAATACTTCGTAAATGTCTCTTAAATCAAAAATCGCATTATCAGCATCTGGATGTTTTCGAACATAACTTTCTATATGACGCATCAGCAGTTGTGAAAAAAAGAAATAATCCGAGTCGTGTGTGTATTCTAGATGCATGTTTTTCTCCTTTTGTGCTCATTCTAGAATACTCATCTATTCGCGCTGCTGTGTATAAAGATAATTAAAGTATTTAGCTGAATTGCAACATATTATGTCGAAATGACAACTTGGTTGCGGCCCTGTCGTTTGGCTTGGTAGAGCGCATCATCGGCCTGTTTGAATAATTGCTCAATCGAGTGCTGATTTTCAGGCTCACAAATACAGATACCGATACTGATCTGGATCGAAAAGCTCAGCTGTGCTGCATATTCAATCGGGGTTTGACTGATTTGCAGACGAATGTTTTCCGCACACAGATAGGCGGCATCAGCATCGGTATTGGTCATAAAGATGGCAAATTCTTCACCGCCTAAACGGCCCAGCAAATCTTGCGGCCTGAGTAGGCTCTGAATGGTGTGTACACAGCTTTGTAAAGCACGATCACCCATCTGGTGTCCATAACTGTCATTTACCTGTTTAAAGTGATCAATATCGAGCATCAGAAAAGCAGTCGTTTGACCGGTGTGGGTTGCCTGTTGTTGGAATAGTTGCACCGATTGCAGAAATTGGCGTCGGGTCAGGCTTGAGGTTAGTTCGTCATGGGCGATGGTGTGTTGCAGCTCTTGGATCAGCTTGGACCGCACCATATTGATACTGGAAACCGTGAGCGGGGCAATGGTCATCATAATCAGCCCAAGGCGGATTGAGATAGCATTATTTAAAAACTGCTCGGGGTAAAGCAGGAGATAGTTTTGCGAGACATGATAGATCACGAAGCCGCAGCTGATCGAGGTAATAATTGCTACTGAAAAATGGCGATAACTCAAAGCACACCAAATCAGGGCGGCAATCGGATACAGCAGTGAACCGGGACCTGTATCGTAGTAGCCAATTGCAATCGAAAAAAACACGGCAAACAAGGGTAAGCTTTCTTGCACAGTCTGGGTTTTAAATTCTTTGAGCTGCTGTTTAAACTCGGCGAAATGCGGCGCACTGATCATTGCAGGGAGCAGTAACAAGGCATTTTGGATTTCAGCGGTAAACCAATAGCCAAAATCAGTCCAGAATGAACCGAGCGCGAATTTGGTGTTGAATAAGGGCAGGGTCAGTGCTGCAAATGACGAACTGGCCAAAGCGCCGATACAGCAGAAGCTGAATAGAAAGAGATAAAAATAACCATGATGCAGTGAACGGATATAGGCATTAAATTTGATATACAACGCCAGTGTGGTGATGACATAGAGTAGGTTTGCTGAGGTTAGACAAATATTGAGTAGAAACGGCGTATCTTGTGAGGTATCGGCAAGTAGATAACCCACGATTGCCCCAATAAAACTGATTGGGTGCCGAGTTTGTGGAAAGCGAATTAGGAGTCCCAGTAGTACTGAGTTGGCAGGCCAAAAAGAGACGAGAAAAGTAAGATGTCGGGTGGCGATGCCGAGTAGGCAGCACAGTAGAATCACCCCCGCAAAGAGTAAAAATAATTGTAACAGCGAGCGTGGTTTTAATGCTGCATGAGCTTGGGGCATTCTGACACGGTTCTATGGGGAGATAAGGTCGCTATTATATAAATTCTGCTTAAATTTTCATCATAAATTTGTATCAATGCAATGATTTAGTTCGTGCTGCAATAAATTGGGGCAGTGGTTCAAAACACGAATGTTTTTTAATGCTCAAATAAAGAAAAAAATGATCAACATTCTGTTCTTGATTAGATAATTCGATTTTTAGGGGTGAATTAACCGTGATCTTGGATATATCCGTAAATTTAAGGACAAAATCATCCGAAAGACTAAAGCGCTTCAACTAGCATGAGAAATTAGAAATCAGGTACAATTGGCGGGATTAATTTTGTGTTTGGTGTATTTGAAGGCCAATACATACATTCTTTGTTAAAAATAGGCCTGCCAGGAGTTATCCCCGCATGAGTGCCATTACTCCATACGAATGGGCAATAATTGCCTTCGTGATCGGCGTTACATTTCTTTGCGTTTTTATGCTGACAGTTCCCTTACTCCTCGGGGGTAAAGCATGGGGACGTGCAAAGCAAGAGCAGTTTGAATCAGGTGTAGTTGGTGCGGGCGGTGCTCGTATCCGCTTGTCAGCCAAGTTCTATTTAGTTGCAATTTTCTTTGTGGTTTTCGATCTAGAAGCCCTCTATCTCTACGCTTGGGCAACTTCAGTTCGTGAAGTTGGTTGGGTAGGTTTTGCAACGGCTGCCGTGTTTATTTTGGTTTTATTGATTGGTTTGATTTATGAGCTTTCTACTGGCGCACTTAACTGGGCACCTTCAGATCGTCGTAAAGCAGCTGGTGTGAAGACCAAAATCGGTTCGCCAAATATGAACATTGCTGACATTACGCGATTCAATAACATTGAAGAGTTAGTTGTCGATCCTACTGGTCATATTCCAGCACAGTCTTCTGGTCGTGTTAAATCTAAAACACCGACTACATCATTACTTAAAAAGGAGTAAGTCGGGATGAAATATACTTTAACCCGTGCGAATCCGGATGCCGATCAATATCCATTACAAGATCGTCAAATCGTCACTGATCCACTTGAGGAAGAAGTGAATAAAAGTGTGATGATGACACGTCTTGAGGATGTGTTGCATACAGCAGTGAACTGGGGGCGTAAAAACTCTTTGTGGCCATTTAACTTTGGTACATCATGCTGCTACGTCGAATATGCAACCACATTAACAGGTGTGCATGACTTGTCTCGTTTTGGTGCCGAGGTTATTCGTGCTTCACCACGTCAAGCCGATTTGATGATTGTTGCAGGGACATGCTTTGTCAAAATGGCGCCTGTAATTCAACGTTTGTATGAACAAATGCTTGAGCCGAAATGGGTCATTTCAATGGGTGCTTGTGCTAACTCAGGTGGTATGTACGACATCTATTCAGTGGTTCAAGGCGTAGACAAAATTATTCCTGTTGATGTGTACATCCCAGGTTGTCCGCCGCGTCCAGAAGCATTAATCCAAGCATTGATGTTATTGCAAGACCAAATTCAACTTGAGCGCCGTCCACTTTCAGCGGTTATTGGTGATGATCTTCAGCCTGTGTATAAGCCAAAGATGATGCCAGAACGTGACCGTAAAAATGCGGAACGTATTGCGGTGAAAAACCTACGCTCTATGGATGACATTAAATAATTTTAACGATGAGTTTTTGACATATTCCATGATGAATATGGTCGTCGGGAAAATTGACAAAATTTGTATTAAATAGGAAGCCAAGCCAATGGCTGAAACTGACATTGCTATGCCAGAATCAACTCCAGTTGATTCACGCCCAGCATTTGCAATCGTAGAAGAGCTCAAAACCAAGTTTGGTGAGAACTTCTATGTGCAGGCGACTTTTGAAGAGTTTCCAACAGTCTGGGTTGAGCGCGCACGCGTGCAAGAAGTCCTTATGTTCCTCCGTAAAGTGGAACGTCCTTATGTGATGTTGTTTGACTTGTCAGCAGTCGATGAGCGTTTACGTGTTCACCGTGACGGTTTGCCAGCATCTGACTTTACTGTGTTCTATCACTTGTTATCGCTTGAGCGTAATAGTGATATTCGTATTAAAGTTGCATTGAATGAAAATGATTTAAGCATCCCAACCGCAACCAATATTTGGCCAAATGCCAACTGGTACGAGCGTGAAGCTTACGATATGTTTGGTATTGATTTCGCTGGGCATCCAATGCTCCGTCGTATCTTGTTGCCAACCTATTGGGAAGGTCATCCGTTACGTAAAGAATATTCTGCCCGTGCGACAGAATATACCCCGTATATGCAAGACCAAGCGAAGCAAGATTTCGAACAAGAACACTTACGCTTTGTCCCAGAAGACTGGGGTCTAAAACGCGGTAATGATGACGAAGACTTCATGTTCCTGAACTTGGGTCCTAACCATCCATCTGCGCACGGTGCGTTCCGTGTGGTATTACAGTTGGACGGTGAAGAAGTCAAAGACTGTGTGCCGGATATCGGTTATCACCACCGTGGTGTGGAAAAGATGGCTGAACGTCAAACCTGGCATTCATTCATTCCGTATACCGATCGTGTTGACTACCTCGGAGGTTGTGCGCAAAACATGCCATATGTAATGGCGGTTGAGCAGCTTGCTGGTATTAAAGTCCCAGAGCGTGCACAAGTCATTCGTGTGATGTTGAACGAATTATTCCGTATCAATAACCACTTGTTGTTCTGTGGTACCGCGATTCAGGATGCGGGTGGTATGACCCCTGTATTCTATATGTTCGCAGACCGTCAGAAAGTCTATGACATCGTTGAAGCGATCACCGGTTACCGTATGCACCCAGCATGGTTCCGTATCGGTGGTACCGCGCATGACCTTCCAAATAACTGGCAAAAGCTGGTGAAAGAATTGTTGGAATGGATGCCGAAACGTTTGAACGAGTACTACACTGCAGCGCTTAAAAACTCAGTCTTTATCGGTCGTACCCGCAATGTTGCGCAATACGATGCGAAATCTGCGTTGGCTTGGGGTGTGACGGGTACAGGTTTACGTGCAACGGGTATTGATTTTGATGTGCGTAAATATCGTCCATACAGTGGTTATGAAAACTTCGACTTTGATATTCCAGTGGAATACGAAGGCGATGCCTATGCACGTGTCTTGGTTCACTTCCGTGAAATCACTGAATCATTGAAAATCATTCAGCAGTGCTTGGATAACATGCCTTCTGGTCCATATAAAGCGGATCATCCATTGGCAGTTCCACCACCGAAAGATAAGACATTACAAGATATTGAAACCTTGATTACGCACTTCCTAAGCGTCTCTTGGGGTCCTGTAATGCCAGCGGGCGAGTCATCATTTATGACTGAAGTTGTGAAGGGTGCGAGTACCTATTATCTCACTTCTGATAAATCAACCATGAGCTATCGTACCCGTATTCGTACACCAACGTTCACGCATTTACAGCAAATGCCTTCAGTGATTAATGGCAGTTTGGTTTCTGACTTGATCATTTATTTGGCGACTATTGACGTAGTAATGGCTGACGTGGATCGCTAGGGGTAAACGATTATGATGATTTTGACTGATAAAAAACCACGTGTGAATGTTGAAGGGATT
Organism: Acinetobacter proteolyticus; assembly: GCF_000367945.1. GTDB lineage: Bacteria > Pseudomonadota > Gammaproteobacteria > Pseudomonadales > Moraxellaceae > Acinetobacter > Acinetobacter proteolyticus. Next base: position 2,199,319 of record NZ_KB849179.1, on the reverse strand, counting down.
TTGACTGCGGACGAAATTCATGACATTGAACATCACCTTGGTCACTACCCGTACCCACGTGCAGCCTCTTTGGATGCTTTGAAGTGTGTACAGCGCCGTAATGGTTGGGTGGATGATGCACAAATGAATGCGATTGCACAGTTGTTGAGTATGAGTGTGGCGGATCTGGAAGGTGTAGCGACGTTCTATAACCGTATCTACCGTCAACCAGTTGGTCGCCACGTGATTCTATTGTGTGACTCAATTGCATGCTTCTTGATGGGTGCAGAAACTTTGGCAGAAGCGTTCCAGCGCGAGTTGGGTATCCAGTATGGACAAACCACAGCAGATGGTCGTTTTACCTTGCTCCCAATTTGCTGTTTAGGCAACTGCGATAAAGGTCCAACTTTAATGATTGATGAAGATACTCACGGTCTTGTGGATGTGTCATCAGTTAAACAGTTATTGGAGAAGTATGTATGAATACTGAACCAAAACCAATTTATGGCGACGGTAACCCAGAAACGCATCCATTGACTTGGCGTTTGAGCAAGCAAGAGTTTGTGCGGGCGGCAGATGAGTATGAAGCACTGGAAGGTTATGCTGGCTTTAAAAAAGCATTGAGCATGCCGCCAAAAGACGTGCTTGAAGTCATTAAAGCTGCGACGGTTAAAGGTCGTGGTGGTGCAGGTTTCCCAGCGGGAATTAAATGGTCATTGATGGCACCAAATGATGGTGGTCCACGTTATTTGATCTGTAATGCTGATGAAATGGAACCAGGCACCTTTAAAGACCGTTTGTTGATGGAAAAACTTCCTCATCAATTGATCGAAGGCATGCTGATTGCAGGTTATACCTTAGAAGCGACTCAAGGTTATATCTTCATCCGTGGCGAATATGTCGAAGCGGCTCAATACTTAAATGAAGCATTAGAGCAAATCCGTGCCAAAGGTTACTTGGGTGACAACATCCTTGGAACAGGCTGGAACTTTGAGATGCATGTTCACACTGGCGCAGGTCGTTATATCTGTGGTGAAGAAACTGCCTTGATCAACTCGCTCGAAGGTCGCCGTGCCAATCCGCGTACTAAACCACCATTCCCGCAAGTTGCAGGGGCATGGGGTCGTCCAACGATTGTCAACAACGTTGAAACTTATAATAACTTGCCAGCGATCATGTTGCGTGGCCCAGAGTGGTATATCAATCTGTCTGCGGGTAAGTCGAAAGATCCTGGCACCAAGATTTATGGGGCATCAGGCAAAGTGAAATTCCCGGGTCTTTGGGAACTTCCATTCGGTACAACTGCGCGTGAAGTAATTGAAGAACACGCGGGTGGTATGCGTGATGGCTTAACTTTGAAAGCTTGGTTACCGGGTGGTGCATCAACGGACTTCTTGGCCGCTGAACACATTGATTTGCCAATGGATTCTGAAACGATCATGAAAGCAGGTTCTCGTTTAGGAACATGTCTACTCATGGTGGTGGATGAAACCCAATGTATGGTCTCTGCGACACGTAACTTAGAAGAATTCTTCGCGCGTGAATCATGTGGTTTCTGTACACCATGTCGTGATGGTTTACCTTGGGCAGTGAAAGCGCTTAAAGCACTGGAAACAGGCGAAGGTAAGAAAGAAGATATCGATCATTTACAAGAACTGACGCGTAAATTATGGATTGGTAAAACTTTCTGTGCTCACGCACCGGGTGCGATGGAGCCGCTTATGGGCGCACTTAAATATTTCCGTAACGAGTTTGAAGCTAAGGTTAAAACCCATGCTCCAGCTCTAGACGTAGAACAAGCTTAAGGAATTCGACTATGGCTACAATTCATGTCGATGGAAAATCGTATGAAGTCAACGGCTCAGAAAACTTGCTACAAGCATGTCTCAGCCTTGGCATCGACATCCCGTATTTTTGTTGGCACCCATCCTTAGGTTCTGTTGGTTCTTGTCGTCAATGTGCGGTGACTCAGTATGCAAATCCTGAGGACACACGTGGACGCTTGGTGATGTCATGTATGACACCCGCTGCCGACAATACCTATATTTCGATTGAAGACAAAGAAGCAACGGATTTCCGTGCGTCGATCGTTGAATTCTTGATGACTAATCACCCACATGACTGTCCAGTCTGTGAAGAGGGTGGTCACTGTCATTTACAAGATATGACCGTGATGACTCAGCACGATCGTCGTCGCTATCGCTTTACCAAACGTACTCACTATAACCAAGAGTTGGGTTCGTTTATTGCGCATGAGATGAACCGTTGTATCGCGTGCTACCGTTGTGTGCGTTACTACAAAGACTATGCTGGCGGTACCGATTTTGGTGTCTATGCCAATGCATCACGTGTTTACTTCGGTCGTCCAGAATCAGGTACTTTAGAATCTGAATTCTCAGGTAACTTGACTGAAGTGTGTCCAACGGGTGTATTTACCGACAAGACCCATTCAGCACGCTATAACCGTAAATGGGACATGCAATATGCGCCAAGCGTATGTTTCGGCTGTTCTTCAGGTTGTAACATCTCTCCGGGTGAGCGTTATGGTGAAATCCGTCGCGTTGAAAACCGTTTCAATGGTTCAGTCAACCAATACTTCCTTTGCGATAAAGGTCGTTTCGGTACTGGCTATGTGAATCGTGAAGACCGCCCACGCCAACCGCAGTTCCGTAATGGTGAAACTGTTGCGACCGTGACTGTTGATCAGGCGCTTGATCAAGTGATTACGAAGCTTCAAGGTAAAAAAGTGTTAGGTATTGGTTCTCCACGCGCGAGCTTGGAATCAAACTATGCACTGCGTGAATTGGTTGGACAAGATAACTACTCAACAGGGATGTCTCAAAAAGAGCAGAACTTGGTTGAGTTAGCTGCTTCAATCATGCAAACACAGGGTATTTACAACCCGAACATGCGTGAAATTGAAAGCTATGATGCGGTGTTGATCTTGGGTGAAGACTTAACTCAAACTGCGCCACGTATGGCCTTGTCTGTGCGTCAAGCGGCGAAAAACAAAGCCAAAGAAATGGCTGCTGCAACACGTACACCAGACTGGTTGGCTGAACCTGTACAACGTATCGGTCAAGATGCAAAATCACCAATCTATATCCTTGCTGCAACACAAACGCGTTTAGCGGATGTGGCAACAGGTGAAGTGGTTGCATCACCAAATGATATCGCACGTTTAGGTTTTGCAGTTGCTGCTGCGGTGAAAGGCGAAGCTTTGACTGGTTTAGCGGATGATGCCAAAGCATTTGCACAAACTATTGCAGATACCTTGAAAGCGGCGAAAAAGCCATTGATTATCTCGGGCACCAGCTTACAAGATCCAGCGATTATGGAAGCTGCTGCACAAGTTGCGCAGAACCTCGGTGCAAATGCAGGCTTGTCATTGACTGTTCCTGAAGTGAACTCAATGGGCTTGGCATTGTTTGGTGGCTTAAGCCTAGAACAAGCGTTTGCGCAAGATTTTGATGCTGTGGTTGTGGTTGAAAATGACTTAACCCGTCGTTTACCTGCTGCACAAGTGAAAGCTGCACTGGATAAAGCTGAAACTGTGATCGTACTCGATCATAGCGAAACTGAAACCTTGAAACTTGCAGATATCGTACTATCAGCAGCAAGCTTTGCCGAAGGCGATGGTACTGTGGTCAGCCAAGAAGGCCGTGCACAACGTTTCTATCAAGTGTATGACCCAAGCTACTACAAGCCTGAATACGCGATCAAAGAATCATGGCGCTGGTTACATGCCGTTGAGACAGGTCTTAAAGGCAAAGCAGTCGATTGGACATTGTTGGATGATGTGATTGAAGACATCGTGAAAAATGTTCCTGTGCTTGCTGCAATTGAAGAGGTTGCGCCAGATGCAGGCTATCGTATCCACGGTTTGAAAATTGCACGTGAACCACGTCGTTACTCAGGTCGTACCGCAATGCGTGCGCCATTATCGATTCACGAACCAAAACAGCCGACCGATCCAGATTCAGCATTAACATTCTCGATGGAAGGTTATGTGGGGAATCAAACGGCATCTTCATTAGTACCTTTCGCATGGTCTGCGGGGTGGAACTCACCACAAGCTTGGAACAAATACCAAGATGAAGTGGGTGGTCACTTAAAAGGTGGTGATTCAGGTATCCGTCTATTCGATCGTTTAGCTAAACGTCCTGCACGTAGCTATGTGGCGCCAACTGCTGTGGTGGTGAACCCTGAAAGCTTCCGTCTTGTACCAATGCACCATATCTTTGGTTCTGGCGAATTCACCATTAAAACACCTGCGATGGAATCTCGTATTCCTGAAGCAATGTTTGCGGTGGGTGAACAAGATGCAACTCGCTTAAATGTTCAAGATGGTCAACGTATTACCGTGCAAGCGGGCGAAACCAGCATTAGCTTACCTGTACAGGTGATTGAATATTTACCAACAGGCTATATTGGTTATCCAATTGGTCTAGCACCAACAGTTTCATTGGCAGAGCCTGTGTCTGTGGCGGTAGGAGTGTAATTCATGAATCAAGAAATTATACGTCAAACGCCACTTTGGGCTGAGAACTGGCCAATCGCTTATTCAGTGATTCAGGCGATTGTGATCTTGCTGGTGGTGGTTTTGGTTGCGGCTTTGATGTCATTTATTGAGCGTCGTCTCTTGGCATTATGGCAAGACCGTTACGGTCCAAACCGTGTGGGTCCTGGTGGTATGTTCCAGATTGTTGCTGACATGCTCAAAATCATGTTCAAAGAAGACTGGACACCAAAGTTTGCGGATAAGCTGACTTTCCGTTTAGCACCAGCCGTTGCGATGGCAACTGCGGTACTTTCGTTTATGGTCATTCCAGTAAGTCCGACACTGGGCGTTGCGGATATGAGTATCGGCCTATTGTTCTTTATGGCAATGGCAGGTATTGCAGTTTATGCCGTGTTATTTGGTGGTTGGGCATCGAACAACAAATATTCATTACTCGGTGGTCTTCGTTCTGCTGCGCAAACCATTTCTTATGAAGTGTTCTTGGGGATCTCGTTGATGGGTGTGGTTGCAATTGCAGGCTCATTCAACATGCGTGAAATCGTTGAAGCACAACGTGATATGTGGTTCATCATTCCTCAATTCTTAGGTTTCTTGATCTTTGTGGTTGCGGGTGTTGCAGTTACGCATCGTCATCCATTTGACCAACCAGAAGCTGAGCAAGAATTGGCCGAAGGTTACCACGTTGAATACGGTGGGATGAAGTGGGGGATGTTCTTCGTTGCGGAATACGTCAACGTGGTACTGATCTCGGCTTTAATCGTGACTTTATTCTTCGGCGGATGGCTTGCACCCTTCAACTTAGAAATTCCATTTGTTCCACCATTATTCTGGTTCGTGATTAAAACAGCATTCTTTGTAATGATGTTTGTCTTGGCGCGTGGTTCGTTAATGCGTCCTCGTTATGACCAAGTGATGAACTTTGGTTGGAAAGTTTGTTTGCCATTGGCGTTGGTCAACTTGTTAGTGACTGGTGCTGTGATTCTGATGAATCAGGCCTAGGACAGCAGGGAGTACAAAATGTATAAAATTCTAGCTGGCTTTGGATCGATTGTACGTTCGTTGTGGATGGTGTTCAGCCATGTTACACGTAAACGTGACACGATTTTATATCCAGAAGTACCAGGTGAACAAATTGCACCTCCACGCTACCGTGGTCGTATTGTATTAACGCGCGATCCAGATGGTGAAGAGCGTTGTGTAGCATGTAACCTATGTGCGGTTGCTTGTCCAGTGGGCTGTATTTCATTGCAGAAAGCGGAAAAAGAAGATGGACGTTGGTATCCAGAATTTTTCCGTATTAACTTCTCACGCTGCATTTTCTGCGGTATGTGTGAAGAAGCATGCCCAACGACTGCCATTCAGATGACACCAGATTTCGAACTCGGTGAATATGTACGTCAAGACTTGGTCTATGAGAAAGAAAACTTACTCATCTCTGGACCGGGTAAATATCCTGACTACAACTTCTACCGTGTCACTGGTATGGCTGTAAGCGGTAAAGAAAAAGGTCAAGCACAGAAAGAAAGTGCACCAGTTGATGTACGGAGCTTATTACCATGATGTGGCCATTTTATTTGATGGCACTTGTGGCCATCGTTTCAACGGTTCGTGTTGTGACTAACACGAATCCGGTGCATGCACTGTTAAGTTTGATCGTTTCTCTTCTAGCGGTTGCTGGTATTTTCATGATCGTGGGTGCGCCGTTCGCGGCTGCTCTTGAGATCATCGTTTATGCCGGTGCCATTATGGTCTTGTTCGTATTCGTTGTGATGATGCTGAATCTTGGGCAAGAAACCATTGAACAAGAACGTAAATGGTTGAGTTCAGACGCTTGGGCTTTTCCTGCACTGATGAGCTTTTTATTGGGCTTGATCTTGGTGTGGATGCTGGGTGGTGAATACACCACAATTTCTGCACCAATGGGGACAGAAGTTGTTGGCCCAAAAGCAGTCGGTCAAGCGCTATTTACTCACTATCTATTATTGGTAGAAGTTGCCGCGATGTTATTGCTTGCAGCACTGGTTGCAGCATTCCACTTAGGCAAACGTGAACCAGGTGCAGAAGAGGATAAAGAATAATGGGACACATCCCTTTAGAACATGGTTTGATCGTTGCAACCATCCTTTTTGCACTGGGTTTTTACGGTGTAATGGTGCGACGCAACCTTTTATTTATGCTAATGAGCCTTGAAGTGATGATGAATGCTGCGGCATTGGCATTCGTGTTAGCGGGTAGCGTTTGGGCGCAGCCAGATGGACAGATCATGTTCATCCTGATTCTGACGCTTGCTGCAGCAGAGGCATGTATCGGTCTTGCGATCGTCCTTCAGTTTTATCATCGCTTCCATCATTTGGATGTGGATGCTGCTAGTGAGATGCGCGGATGAGTACATTATATTTAACCGTTTTATTCCCGCTCATTGGTTTTATCCTCTTGGCGGCAGGGCGTAATAAACTGTCTGAAAACGTGGCAGCCATTATTGGTGTCGGTTCAGTGGGTTTATCTGCATTGTTTGCTTTAATTGCCGGCCTTGCATTTACCAGCAGTGGCGAAACCGTTTTTGTTCAACATTTATGGACATGGTTCAGTGTTGGCGGTTTTGAGCCAGGTATCAGCTTGCACCTTGATGGTTTGTCATTATTGATGACAGGTATGATCACGGGTGTTGGTTTCCTGATTCACATCTTCGCATCTTGGTATATGCGTGGTGAAGAAGATTACGCACGTTTCTTCTCTTATTTCAACCTGTTCGTTGCCAGCATGTTGTTGTTGGTACTCGGCGATAACTTGGCGTTATTGTTCTTGGGTTGGGAAGGCGTAGGTCTGTGTTCTTATCTGTTAATTGGTTTCTACTACTCAAACCCTGCAAATGGTTGGGCAGCAATCAAGGCATTCACCGTAACACGTGTGGGTGACGTATTCTTACTCATCGCATTGTTCTTGCTCTATCAACAGTTTGGTACTTTGAATACACAGTACATTGTTGAAAATGCAGCGACTGTGATGACGCAAAGTTCATCATTGTCGATCTGGACAGCATTGATGTTGTTCTTGGGTGCAGCAGGTAAATCAGCGCAAATTCCATTACAAACTTGGTTAGCCGATGCGATGGCTGGTCCTACACCAGTATCTGCATTGATCCACGCCGCAACAATGGTGACAGCAGGTGTTTACCTATGCTGCCGTATGTTCTCAGTGATGGAAATGGCGCCAGAAGTGATGCAATTCATTTCGATTACGGGTGCAGTGACCTTGCTGGTGGCTGGTTTTGCCGCATTGGTGCAAACCGATATCAAACGTATCTTGGCTTACTCAACCATGAGTCAGCTCGGTTATATGTTTATGGCAGTCGGTGCTGAAGCATACCAAGCTGGTTTATTCCACATGTTGGCTCACGCATTCTTCAAAGCGTTATTGTTCCTTTCTTCAGGCGCCGTAATTCTTGCATGTCATCACGAACAGAATATTTTCAAAATGGGTGGATTACGTAAAAAGATTCCATTCGTATTCTGGTGTTTCGTCATTGGTGGTGGCGCCTTAGCCGCACTTCCAATCGTGACCGTTGGCTTCTTCTCTAAAGATGCGATCTTGGGTGCAGTCTATGCACAGTCAACTATTGCAAATCTTCCGCTTTACCATACCTTGTACTGGGTCGGTGTTGCGGGTGCATTCTTAACGTCTATCTATACTTTCCGTTTAATCTGGATGGTATTCTTCGGCGAAGAGAAAACCCATGCACATGCCATTCATGGTGTGACTTACTGGGCGCCGCTTGCCATCCTTGCAACCTTATCGACTGGTATTGGTTACTTCCTGCAAGCGCCTGTTGCAAAATTATTGACTGCGGCAAGCATTCCAAGTTTTGTCGTTCCTGAAAGTTTAGAAGCGGCTGTTGCACATGCTGAACACTTAGCAAGTGGTGTTGCCCTTGTTGGTTTGGCTGTGGGTATCTTCTTGTTTGCCTTTGCGTATGGTGCAGTAAAATCTTTTGCTCAGACTTCTTTGGGTTCAGGTTTAGCGCATATCTGCCGTACAGCATTTGGTTTTGATGCCTTGTATAACATCGTATTTGTAAAACCTTATTTATTGATTGCGAAAATTTTAGGTCGTGATCCAGTTGACGGTTTATGGTTAGTGCTCCCTGCCATTGTGAAGGGCGGCAATAGCTTTACCAGTTCGCGTCAAACCGGTTCATTACGTGAATACGCATCAAGTATGTCACTCGGTGTAGTGGTGTTATTGATGATCTTGATCGTGATTCAGGTTGTGGGGAAATAAAATGGAAAACAATTTAATTTTACCCGCACTGATTTTAGTTCCTTTCATTGCTGGTTTTATTTGTTGGTTGGTTGATAAATACGACCAACATTTACCGCGTTGGATTGCCTTGATTGGTATGCTCATTACCTTTGGTTTGGGCATTGCACTTTGGCAAAGTGGTACATTTAGCTACGAGTTGGGTGGTAAAGTCCCGACTTGGGCGGCTGAATTTCATCTTCCTTGGATTCAGACTCTAGGCATTAGCATTCACTTAGCGGTGGATGGTTTATCTCTGCTTATGGTGCTGTTGACTGCATTACTGGGTGTACTTGCAGTGGGCTGTTCATGGGGTGAGATCCAAAAGAACGTAGGTTTCTTCCATTTAAACCTCCTGTGGAGTTTAGGTGGGGTCATCGGTGTATTCTTGGCAATTGACTTATTTCTGTTCTTCTTCTTCTGGGAGATGATGCTTGTACCAATCTACTTCCTGATTGCGTTATGGGGTCATAAAGGCTCGAATGGTCGTTCACGTGTTTACGCTGCAACTAAGTTCTTCCTCTATACACAAATCGCGGGTTTGATCATGTTGATCGGTATCTTAGGCTTAGTGGTCTATGGATACATGATGACAGGTATGATCGGCTTCGATTACAACTACCTCTTGGCCGTTGCGAACCACTTACCACCTGAAGTTGCTTACGCATTCATGCTGTGTTTCTTCATTGGTTTTGCGGTGAAATTACCTGTTTTCCCATTACACGGTTGGTTACCTGATGCGCATGCGCAGGCACCAACAGCGGGTTCTGTGGATTTAGCGGGTATTTTGATTAAGACAGCAGCGTACGGTTTGCTTCGTTTCGTGATTCCTTTCTTCCCGGCAGCTTCAGCGCAGTTCGCTGATATTGCCATTATTTTGGGCTTGATTGGTATTTTCTACGGTGCGTTCCTTGCGTACCAGCAAACAGACATGAAACGTTTACTTGCGTATACGTCGATTTCACACATGGGTTTCATCTTACTTGCAATTTATGCAGGTAATATCCTGACCTTCCAAGGCTTAATGATCATGATGTTGGCACATGGCTTGTCATCTGCGGCATTGTTCATTATGTCAGGTCAAGTCTATGAGCGTGTTCATACGCGTGACTTGCGCTTGATGGGCGGCTTACGTGGTCAACTGCAATACTTGCCATTCTTCTTGATGTTCTTTGTTGCAGCGCTTGTAGGTGTACCAGGTTTAGGTAACTTTATTGGTGAATTCCTGATCCTGATGGGTTCATTCAAAGCCTATCCAGCTTTCACCATTATTGCTGCGGTGAGCTTGGTATTTGCAGGTCTTTATGGTTTGATCTTGATTCACAAAGCGTTATTTGGTGAACCGAATCCAGAACAAAAGCAGCACTACAAAACACCATTGAAAGATCTATCTGCTCGTGAAGTGAGTATTTTGATGGTCTGTGCGATCGGTTTGCTTTGGTTAGGTCTTTACCCGCAAACCTTCTTGGATATGTCTCATTCAAGCATGCAGTGGTTGGTAAATAGTTATATGCCAGTACAAGAAGTTGTTGAAACTGTTCAACAGGCTGCAACTCAACTTGAACATGTGGAGATGCAATAAACCATGAACTTCACAATTTCTTTTTCTGAACTGATGCCTTTAGCGCCTGTGATGATTGTGGCTTTGACCGCAATCGCCGTGATGTTGCTGACTGCAATTAAACGTAATCACAACCTTATTGCGACAACTTCGGTTGTCGGTTTAAACCTTGCTGCGATTTATATTGGATACACCATGTTTAGCGGGCACTTTGTGCCAGTCAACGTGATGGGCATGTTTATGGTTGATCCATTTACCATGCTGTATCAATTCCTGATTCTGATTGCAGCCTTGGCGTGTTGTACTTTGTCTCATGCTTATATCGAGACCTATAAAGAAAACCGCGAAGAACTGTACATCTTGTTACTGTGTTCAGTGACAGGTGCAATGTTATTGGTTGCAAGCTCGCACTATGCGGCATTCTTCATCAGTTTAGAATTGATGTCGATTCCTGTGTACGGCATGTTGGCTTATACCTATCAACGTGGTCAGTCTTTGGAAGCAGGGATTAAATACCTGGTACTTTCAGCAACGGCCTCTGCTATGTTGCTTATGGGTATGGCGTATATCTATGCGTATACAGGTTCATTGTCATTCTATGACTCTGTACAAGCTTTGTTTACTGCAATCAAACAACCGATGGTGTTATTGGGCTTAGGCTTAATTATCTTTGCAGTTGCGTTCAAACTTTCACTTGCGCCATTCCATAAATGGACGCCAGATGTGTATGCCGGTGCACCAGCACCAATGGCGACCTTCTTGGCAACGGCTGCGAAAGTGGCAACGATTGGTTTGTTTGTACGTTACTTACTGACGTCTGGTGCAATTTTAGTTGAATCATTAGTCACGATTTTAACCATCATCGCAGTATTATCGATTGTGGTCGGTAACTTACTTGCAGTACGTCAAGTCAACTTGAAACGTATTTTGGGTTATTCATCGATTGCACATTTTGGTTATTTACTGATTGCATTGATCAGCATGACTTATGCAAGCCTTGGCAGCGTAACGGTGTATGTGATCACTTATGTGCTCACCACAATCGGTGCGTTCGGTGCAGTGGCATTAATGTCGAGCCCATATAACAACGTGGATGAAGCTCAAAGTCTTGCGGACTACCGTGGTCTGTTCTGGCGCCGTCCGATCTTGACTGCAACATTAACCGTGATGATGTTGTCTTTAGCCGGTATTCCATTAACTGCAGGCTTTATTGGTAAGTTCCTTGTGGTTATGGCTGCGGTAACAACACAACACTGGTTCTTGGCTGCGATGATCGTGGTGGGTAGTGGTATCGGTTTGTATTACTACTTACGTGTGATGGTGGTGATGTATATGACCCCACCAGACGTACCTCGTATTGATGCGGATGCGCATTGGGGGAGCAAAGTTGGTGGTCTGATGGTGCTTGCTGCTGCGTTATTGGTTTTCGTATTGGGTGTATACCCAGATCCAATGATTAACTTGGCATTGAAGTCAGAGATCCTTTCTCCATTGCACTTTATGTTGTCTCAACAACAGTAATCGTCGGATTTGTACAAAAAAGCCTCCAAAATTGGGGGCTTTTTTATTGATGAGTAAAAAAACACTTTATAATAGAACGAGATTAACATTACCTAGGTACTCACTCGTGTCGATTCAAGAAATTCGTCATCCGCTTATTCGCCATAAACTTGGTTTGCTACGTCGCTCTGACATTAGTACCAAGAACTTTCGTGAATTAGCGCAAGAAGTCACGATGTTACTGACTTATGAAGCAACAAAGGATCTTCCTGTTGTTGATCATGAAATTGATGGGTGGGCAGGGAAAGTCTCAACTCAACGTATCGCAGGGAAGAAAATCACCATCGTACCCATCTTACGTGCTGGTATCGGGATGCTCGAAGGCGTTCTTAGTCTGATTCCAAGTGCTAAAGTCAGCGTCTTGGGTCTGGAACGTGATGAAGCGACTTTAGAAGTGCGCACTTACTACAAAAAGTTAGTGCCTGATGTTGCCAATCGTTTAGCCATGATCATTGATCCAATGCTGGCAACGGGGAACTCTTTAATCGCAGCGATTGACGTATTGAAAGCAAGCGGCTGTAAAGATATTCGTGTCATGATTCTGGTTGCTGCACCAGAAGGTATTGCCAAAGTTGAAGCTGCACATCCAGATGTCCGTATTTATACTGCATCGGTTGACCAGGGCCTGAATGCAGAAGGCTATATTGTTCCTGGTCTGGGTGATGCAGGTGACAAGATTTTTGGTAGTGTGCAAAAAGACTAATTTTGTCATACCCATAAAAAGAGACTTGATCCAGTCGTAGAACCTTTCAGGGTGGATTGAAAGTCTCTTTTTTATTTCGATATACTGTAATGATTGCATTGAGAACATAGGATAAATGTCATGGCACAAGAGTTCTATCAAGGAAAAATTAAGCAATATAATCCTGATAAAGGATTTGGTTTTATTGCAACATCTGAAGGCGATATCTTTTTTCATATTTCAGATTTTCCTGCGGCAGAAGGCGAGCCGAAAAGAAATGAAAAAGTGAAATTCGTGGCACTTGAGAATGATGGGAAGTTTAAAGCAACGAAAATTGAGCGTGTTGATGCAAATCCTGCTAAAACCAAGAAGACCAAAATCGCCAATCACAATAAGTCGATTACGACTGAACTGTTGTCAAATTTTCGACGTTAATTGTATTGATTGATATTTTTCAATATTGGGATTTAGTTTATGTGCATGATAAAAGAGGCTTTTTAGCCTCTTTTTCATTCTATAAGTTTTAATTTTATTGCCTCTTGATTGGACAATCGTAGCTAACCAGTTTTTCAACTGAGTCTGAAGGGGGATAAGTATTTCATCAGTTATTGAGTCAAAAATGAATTATATGGATTCTCATCATAAGATTTTAGATATTTAATAAATAATAGTTATTATTTTATTAATGATTTTTATTATCATTTGTAAATTTGTCTTATATACTGTGGTCAAATTTTTATCGGGGTTTGATCACGTGAAAAAGAATATCTTGTTTTTATCTCTCATTGCTTTGCCAATGTTTGCACTTGCAGATGACAGCACAGTTTTACCTACCATTTCCGTAAAAGCAGATTCACAAGAAACGGATGCTACAGGCAAACTTAAAAAAGATGCTAGCTTAGGAATTCTAGGTGAGAAAGCGGTATTGAATACACCATTTAGTATCCAGTCTTATACCGAGCAAGCGATTAAAGATAAACAAGCCGACTCTATTGCGGGTATCCTTAAAAATGACCCAAGTATTCGTAGCACCACCAACAGTGGTCATTTAAACGAAAACTTTATGATTCGTGGTTTTCCTGTGACTTGGGAAGATGCCAATATCAATGGTTCTTATGGCATGTCACCGAGTGGTCGTACTCCGACTGATATTTTAAGTTCTGCCAGTGTATTAAAAGGGCCGAATGCATTGATTGCAGGAATGGCACCAGGCGGTAGTGTTGGTGGTGTGGTGATGGCAACCACCAAACGTGCCGATCGAGATTTGACCCAAGTTTCAGCCATGTATGAAGATGGGGGCTATTACAAATCAGGTTTTGATGTGGCGCGCCGTTTTGGTGAAAACAAGGAGTTCGGTGCACGCGTCAGTGCGACTTATGGACAAGGTGAACATATTGTTGATGGCCTAGAAGATAAAAATACCGCAGCAGTTTTGGCACTCGACTATACCACTGATCAAGCTAAAATTAACTTTGATGCCTACACCACACGCGATAGTCGTGAGGGTGGTTCACCAGCCATGATCTCCTTTTCAACGTTGAAACGTGTTTTAGCTGCGCCAGATGGAAAATTGAATTATTTTCCACATTTAGAAGGCATGCAAAGTGCCAATTATGTGGGACTATCCGGGGAATATAAGCTTTTACCGAATTTAAAAGCATTTGCAGGTGCAGGTTTTAATGAACGTGAGTATCGTGGACATTTATTTGGTACGCGTATGGTTGTGCGTGACCTGCCAGCCAATTCAATGGGAATGAATAATCCTGCTTTGATTGGGGCGAATGGTGATGCACTGGCACAATATTATCGTGTCGGTTCAAAGGAACATAACACCACATTTAATGCGGGTTTAGAGGGTCAAATTTTCACGGGTGATATTTCTCATACGCTGGCATTCCGTGCGGATTATCTCAAACGTAAATACAGCCAACATAAAGGGCGAGGTGCAGCTGAGGTCTATTTCCCAACCAATATTTACAATCCAAGCAATGAAGGGCATATGCCAGATACATGGCCAGAGATTGTCCCTACTGCGGATGATGTATATGTCAGCTATAGTCTGAGTGACCAGATTTCCATGCTGGACGATAAGCTACAGTTTATTTTAGGTGTACGCTATCAAGACATGGATTTAAAAGCGCTGACCACCAATACCAAATTAAATGCTGATAAAGTGTCTCCGAGTGCAGCAATCGTTGTGAAACCTTTTGGTGAGGAAACCTCGTTCTATGCCAGCTATGTTGAAGGTCTGGTCAGAGGGACAACCGTGAATGTGGCTACGGATGTCAATAACAAAAAAACCTTTGCGCCCTTTGAAAGCAAACAATATGAAGTCGGTGCCAAATATCAGGGAGATCGTTGGTTACATACGTTAGCGCTCTATCAGATTAAAAAGCCAAGTACGATGACAATGCAGTTGGCAAAAGATGATCCACGATATGTAGATGGTAAAACGACACAAATCACAACTGATGGCGCGAAGACCGAATCCAAAGGGGTTGAATATGGTTTTTCAGGTAAAGTAACGGATGATCTGATTGTTTACGGTAATCTGGCTTATATTGATACTGAATATAAAAAAGCGGCTATGAACCAAGGTAAAACGATTGAAGGTACACCTGAATTTACCGCAGGTGTTGGGGTTGACTACCAAATCCCATTGATTGAAGGTTTAAGCGTCAATGCCTTTGCGACTTATGTTGATGAGCAATATTTAACGGCGGATAACACACTCAAGTTACCTGATTATACCCTGGTTGATTTAGGTGCGAAGTATGCAACTAAACTCGGTGGGGTCAACACAACATTCCGTGCCAATGTTGATAATGTTGCAGACAAGAAATATTGGGATGGTGTATTTACCAGTGGCTTTACCACGGTAGGTGCAGGCCGTACCTATAAATTGGGTGTTAGCTTCGACTTCTAATCATGAATGCAATAAAAAACGCTTCTGATCGGAAGCGTTTTTTATTTTCGCAACAATTAAATTTTATTTTCACAGAACTGCAAAAAGGCTTTTAAACCCGGTCCTTGATACTTTTGACGATGCACGAGCATATAGAGCGGGCGGGTTAATTGCCAGAATGGAGTATCCAAGATCACCAACTGACCTTTCTCTTGTAGCGGTTCAATCGCGAGGCGTGATACGCAGGACATGCCTAAACCACCCGCGACAATTTTTAGGATCGCTTCATTATGACCTAGTGTTAAACGGATATTGGCATCTGGCAGATCTTGCAAAATCGCATTATCAAACACTTCACGAGTGCCTGAGCCTTCCTCACGTAAAATCCACTCCACATCTAGAAAATCAGTTGGACTCACGGGGCGATTCAGCTGTGCCAAGGGATGATCAGGCGCACAACATACGGCTAGCTCGTCATCACGCCAATGGATACATTGCAACTGAGGCAAATGACAAGACCCTTCGATCAAGGCTAGATCCAGCTGGAATTGATTAACCGCTTCAATCATTTGACGGGTATTGCCGACTTGCAGTTGCAAATGTGCTTGTGGATGGCGTTGCAAAAAGTCAGCCATCAAGTCAGGCATTAAATAGTCACTGATGGTGAGCGTTGCACCTAAACGTAGGTCAATACTTTGTAATTCACCTTTAGCCGCTTGCTCAAACGATTCACAACGACCTAAAATTTCTAAAGCTTGCGGGAGTAAAAAACGTCCCAAATCATTGAGTTGTAATCTTTTACCTAAACGGTCAAACAATGGTGCACCCAGACCATCTTCCAAATCAGCTAAAGCCATACTTGCCGCACTTTGTGTGAGTCGGACAGCATCACTCGCTTTGGTAACCGTTCCTTCCTGAGCGACCGCCACGAAAACAGCCAATTGGCGTAATGTCATGCGCATGTTAAATAGCCTTAATGTTTTGAGTATCCATCAATTATTCGATCATGCTAACATGAGCGCACTGTTTCGTGCCACGTTCTCATCATGTCAATTGAAAAATTTAGCGTAGAAAAGGTTTTATCTGTACATCGTTGGACTCATAATCTTTTTAGCTTCACCATGACCCGTCCAGCACATTTCAAATTTACCGCAGGGCAATTTGCCCGTATTGGTTTAATGGTTGAGGGAGAATTGGTTGTCCGTGCCTATTCTGTTGTTTCGTCACCTTTTGATGAAACTTTAGAATTTTTTTCAATTGTTGTGCCTGATGGCGCTTTTACCTCGAATCTGCAACACCTCAAAGTCGGTGATGAGTTGTATCTGGAAAAAATTTCCTATGGCTATTTAACGTTGGCACGTTATCAGCAACCTTTACCACAGGATTTATGGTTATTGGGAACAGGGACGGGACTTGCGCCGTTTTTATCGATGTTACAAGACTTTGAAACATGGAATAAATATCAGCAGATCAATCTGGTGTATAGCGTACGGACTGAATCTGAATTGGCTTATGTCGAGCGTATTCAAGAGATTGCAGCCTTATTTGGCGAAGGGCATACCGGCTTTAAATTTATTCCAATTATTACCCGTGATCCGAACGCAGCCCTGCATGATCGCTTGCCTGTTTTAATTGGCAATGGTGAATTAGAAAAAGCAGCAGGACTGTCTTTTAACCGAGACAGTAGTCATGTGATGTTATGTGGTAATCCACAAATGGTGGAAGATACCAAAGAAGCGCTGAAGCAACGTGGTCTCATTATGAATCGTCGTGGTGAAGGGAATATTGCCGTAGAGAATTATTGGTAAAGCAAATACATCATCACTTTAGTTGTTTTAATAAGAATAAGGAAAAAAAGTAGGATGGAGGAGCAAGTCGGAAAAAAGGCAATTGGAAAAGTTCCTTATATCGCTTTTTTTGTAGGAATGCTCATCATGAGCATTTTACTCATCTACAGTTATACGACGATATATACTGGCGGATGGGGTGATTTAAGTCGAAATATCATGGTTGGACTGTCCTTATTGGTTTTTGCAGTCTATTGCCTGTTCTTTTTTATTTGCTCGTTGTATCTGTGGGTAATTTATCACAAACAGCCCAACTTGGATGTGTCTCCAACACATTGGGCTATGGCATTACATGGTTTGGCAGTTGTGTTGATATTATTGTTTTTTGCGGGTAGCTAAACTCAATCAGATAATGGTTTCTGTTTGATCTTAATGTACAAACATATCCATAAATTCACGAATTTCTTGAATAGCAGTATCGACATCCGTGGTTAACCACGTCGGCTCGAACAAGCCGATATAGTGTTCCAAGCGATCTTGTGGCACCACCAGACGCACTGGGCAATCTTCTTCAAGTAGACGCCAAGGCAGAATAGGTACTTCATTATCCAGAAACGGTTGTACATTGCGAATATCGACAATCATGGCATTGATACAGTCGGGCAATGGCATCACCGAAAATTCTTCGGTACGACGACGGAAGTACTCTAAATCGCCCCATTTTAAGATATAGCTCGGCTTGTTGAACTCAATAATTCCAATCAAATGTTCATCGCGTGTGTGATGTAAAAAACATTGATGAGTCACATCAGTGTCTAATTCGAGGGAGATGCTTTGTTGGCTGTAGGACATAAAGCAGAACGATTGAGAAATGAGGCGCGTATTATAGCTTATTTTAGCCCATTCTAAAACCGCCTATATTTTAGACAAAAAAAGGATTGATGAAAAGTAGAGTTCTGCAACTATGGCAACGATAGTCCGAAGCTTTTTCACACAATGCAACAGTCAGTGTTGTTAATATAAAACTTGAAAAGTAAAAGGATGAGGGCTGCTATCATGCATGATTTTAGTAAGCCACAGCCTCATGTGGCCAGCAAAGAAGAAATTACCAAAAAGAGAAGATTACCCGTTTATATTTTGATTATGGTCGGAATCTTCCTGATTGCATTACTTGTTTATATGGTTGCTGATCATTCAGCCAATCCAACTGCTCAAGTGATCATGTCACAGTTGCAGTCGGCCATTCTGAATGCTTAGGCAAGCATTTTTAGACCAAAACCCATTCATAATAAAGCTCATTGATGTGAATCAATGAGCTTTTTTGCAAAATTATGAGACCTTTTTGTTGTATTAGTGCTGCCATTGATTGATTGGAAAATAGACAAAAACTAAGGTGGAAGCATCCATAAATCATGTTCTTCATTGCAGAACGTTCTTGGGTGGATGTGTATCAAGATTTAAAACACAATATAAGGATAACAACATGAATGAATTTTTTAATGACCCCTCCAATCGAGGAGGATTTGATGCAATGTATTATTGGGATCAGTTTCATCCTATTTTTGCTGCAGTTGTCATCCTACTGGTGGGATGGATTGTTGCTTTGGTGATTGCAGCAGGTGTGAAAAAATTACTGCAAAAACTTGATACCAATCATAAATTGTCTTCCGCAACTGGCCGTACCCCAAATATCGAAAATCTGATCTCCAAACTGGTGTTCTGGTTTGTGCTGATTCTGGCCGTGGTGGGCGCACTCAATGTATTAAATATCAGTGGGGTCAGTGATCCTTTCAGCAATATGGTGGGTCGTGTGTTGGCCTATGTACCAAACTTGCTGGCAGCCGTTGCGGTGGGTTTTATTGGTTGGATTGTGGCACGTCTGGTTCGAGCAGGGTTGACCAATGTCCTTGCCAGAACTGAACTGGATGAGAAGCTGAGTAATGAAGTTGGTGTCAGCTCACTCAGTACCAATATCGGCGAGATATTTTATTGGTTGGTGTTATTACTGTTCTTGCCAATTGTTTTATCGATTCTTGGTCTGACTGGCTTATTGATCCCTGTACAGAATATGGTGAATGAAGCGATTGCTTATCTACCGAATCTGTTCATCGCCGCTGTGATCATTTTCGTGGGATATATTCTGGCGAAAATTGTTCGTGGGATTGTTGAGGGGCTCAGTAATAGTCTTGGCCTACAAGCACAAGCAGAAAAAGTTGGCTTATTTAAAAACTCGAATGTGGCGAAGTTCTTAGGTTCATTTGTGTTTGCCATCATTATTATCACCACCTTAATTGTGGCCTTTGAAGCATTGGGAATCCAAGCGATTTCTCAACCAGCAACAGCGATGCTGAATCAAATCATGTATGCAATACCACAAATTATTGCAGCAGGTTTGATCTTGATCGTGGCCTATATCGTATCGCGTTTTGTGGGACGTTTAGTCGCGGAACTGATTTCTGGGGCTGGGGTGGATGAAATCCCGATGAAGCTTGATTTACAACGCTTCTTGGGTCAGACCCGTGTTTCTGATGTGGTTGGTTATCTCATTGTTTTCTTTACCATGTTGTTTGCGGTTTCAGAAGCAGCCAATCGACTTGGCTTAGAGCAGGTCAGCGTACTGATCGCCATGTTTATCCAGTTTGGTGCCAGTATCTTACTTGGTGCAGTGATTCTAGTAATCGGCTTCTGGTTGGCCAATGTAGTTGCCAATATCGTTCAACGTGGTGAATACAACAGCTCACGCTGGTTGGCGAATTTGGTTCGTATTCTCATTATGGGTTTAGTGATTGCAATGGGCTTAAAAGCTATGGGAATCGCAGATTCGATTGTGAATTTGGCCTTTGGTTTAACCTTGGGTTCTGTGGCAGTCGCTTTTGCTCTAGCTTTTGGTTTAGGTGGTCGTCAACCTGCAGAACGTTTGCTTGGCGATTTACTGGATAAAGCAAAAAATGAAGCAAAACAACCGAATCCTTTACATAAGAAGGAGGTTGTAGCAAGTGAAACTGTGAATCCAACAGCACCGACTGCGACCAATCCGGTGAATCCAACTCCACCAACACCACCGTATTCGGATGAATAGAAAAAATAATCTTTGATTTTTTTGATTAATTCGACCACTCTAAGCAGGGTGGTCGTTTTGTTTGTATCAGTATTATTGGGTGTTATTTGGGATTGTAATTGGGTGTTTTAAGCGGGTTTAAATGCTTTAATGAAGAAATTTGACCTCAAAAGCAATTCATTTATAGCTCAAGTATCAATAGTCTCTAAATAAAAAGTCGATAGGAGAATGAAATGAAGAGGCCAAATCGAGTATTCGCACCGATTATTATTGCAGGGATTACCGTTGGATTCTTGGCGAGTGCTTATAAGTTTGTCGTTGCTAAATCAAACCCTTCTAAAGAGAAAAGTATTGAAAATACGCAGCACATGACAACTTCTGAAGCGGCAAACTCTTCCGAGCAACGCAACTAAGCGGGTTGCATTCAATCAAGCCCGCAGTATTCCGATGAGATCGTATTAAACGAATTGAGCTGCGGCTTGTGCAGAAGACCACGCCCATTGAAAGTTATAGCCGCCTAAGTGCCCCGTCACATCGAGTACTTCACCGATAAAATAGAGCCCTTTCTGTTTTTTACTTTCCATGGTTTTGGACGATACTTCACTGGTATCCACCCCACCGAGTGTGACCTCGGCAGTACGATAACCTTCAGTGCCTGACGGTTTTACCGTAAAGGCATGCAATTGCGCCGCAATCTGTTCGAGTTGTACATCACTGAGATTGCCAATTGGCGTTTCACTTTGTTCTGCCCAAATCAGTTGCTGTAATTCAAGTACGATACTTTTGGCGGTAAATTCACTGATTAAGGTACGCAGTAGAACTTTAGGCTGTGATTTTTTCTTGTCTTTAAAGAATTGTGCAAAGTCTTGGCTTGGGAAGAAATCAATTTTAAAGCTTTCCCCAACATGCCAGTAGTTTGAAAGTTGTAATGAGCTTGGGCCACTGAGACCGCGGTGGGTAAACAGCAAAGCTTCGGTAAATTGATGACGATCATTGACCAAAGTGGCATCTAACGCATTGCCGCTCAAGCGTGTGGTAACTTCTTTAAACTGATCGGAGAAGGTGAAAGGAACCAGACCCGCACGGGTTGGGTAAACATGATGACCAAACTGTTGCGCCAGTTCATAACCAAAACCCGAGCCACCGAGGGTTGGAATAGATAATCCACCCGTTGCCACGACTAAGGATTCACAGTGATAAGTCCCTTGACTGGTTTCAATCATAAAACTTGAATCTGCCTGAGCCTTCACTTGCTGTACTTCACAGTGGGTTTGAATCTGTACACGTTTGGCTTTGTCACATTCTGAAAGTAAAAGTTCCAGAATTTCTTTAGCGCCTTTGAGTGTAAATAATTGTCCGTGTTTGCGTTCTTCGTACTCGATGCCATATTCACAGACTAAACTGATAAAGTCCCAGTTGGTATAACGGGTTAAGGCTGAGATGACGAAATGCGGGTTTTCAGACAGAAAATTGGCAGGTTCGACCTCCAGATTGGTAAAGTTACATTTACCACCACCTGACATCAAAATCTTTTTGCCGACTTTATTGGCTTTTTCCAAGACCACAACTGAGCGCCCACGTTTGCCTGCTTCTGCAGCCAACATCAAGCCCGATGCGCCTGCACCTAAAACAACAACATCAACTTGATGAACCATGGGAAAATACTCAAGGGAGGAAAAGCGGGCAATTATAAAAGATTTATGCGGCTTTTAGTATGTTTTCAATTTTCCTTGCAAGCCACCGGTATGGATCGCCAAAATACGTGTATGTTCAGGAAAATACTGCTGCTGGATTAAATCGAATAGCCCCAGCATCATCTTGGCGGTATAGACCTGTTCCAAAGGAATTGCATATTGTTGTTCGAAGTGTTGCATAAATTGCAGCAACTCAGCTGTGGTTTTGGCATAACCACCACAGCAGTAGGCATCGGTTAAAGACCAATTACTTTTATTGGTCCACTGTTGAATATCCCGTTTTAGGAAGTCGCCTTTCAATGCTGAAAAACCTAGAACCTTTTGTTGTGCAGTGCTGCTTTCAATCAGTCCAGCAATGGTGCCACCTGTTCCAACTGCACAACAAATCACATCATAATTTTCTCGATCATCTTTGCTTAAAATTTCCTGTGTCCCTTGCAGTGCAAGTGCATTGCTGCCACCTTCAGGAACCATAAAGGCTTGAGGATATTGCTGTTGAAGTTGTTGTAAATATTCCATCTCATAGCGCAGTCGATACTCAGCCCGGCTGACAAAATGCAATTGCATGCCAAAATCTTGCGCTGTCTGTAGGGTAGGGTTTAAGTCTTGAGTTGCAAGTTCTTCACCACGAATTATGCCAATGCTTTGCAAGCCAAAGCGCTGTGCAGCATAGGCGGTTGCAGCAATATGATTTGAGAATGCACCCCCAAAAGTCAGGATTTGGGTCAAACCTTGTTGTTGTGCTGCAAGCAGGTTGTATTTCAGCTTATAAAATTTATTACCTGAAATATGAGGATGAATTAGGTCTAGACGCTTAATGGTCAGTTGCACTGAACTGGGAAGCGTTAATGTTTGATAGGGTGTGGGAAAAGCAATGTGATCAAACATTTTCGAACAAGAGAAATAGATTTGACCACATTGTAAATGGATTTGATTGAGAATGTCAGTGTTGCATTAGGAGTCAGTATCCACCGAGGTAATTACCGACATCCCAGGACGTAAGTTTTCGATGCCTTTTTGATTTGGATCTATGGCGATGCGGACTGAAATACGTTGTACCACCTTGGTGAAGTTACCTGTTGCATTGTCGGGTTTGAGCACGCTGAACTCTGAACCTGCCGCAGGGGAAATCTGTTCAACATGTCCTGTAAATTTCTGATGATTCATCGCATCGACGGTGAAATAGGCTTTTTGCCCAATTTTCATATTGGCAATTTGAGTTTCTTTAAAGTTGGCAATCACCCACGTTTGTGTCGGGATCAGATAAAGCAGTTGTGTTCCCGCTGCGACATATTGACCGACCCGTGGATTGACTTCACCTAATTGTCCATCCAGTGGTGCAACAATGGTGCTGTAGTCCTTGGTGGTATTGGCTTGGTCGAGTTGTGCCTGTGCACTATTCACTTGTGCTTTTAAGCCAGATTGCGCCACTTGCGCTGTTTTTAAAGCTTCTTGCGCCACCAAGATATTGGCTTCGGCCTGTTTCAATAAGGCGTGATTATTCTGCGTATCTGCCGCGGCTTTATCTTGTTCAGATTTAGACGCCGCACCGCTATCACCCAATTGCTGGTAGCGTTTTAGCTGTGCTACAGATAAATCGTATTGTGCCTTGACCTGATCCAGTTTGGCCTGTGCGGCCACAACATCAGCCTGACGTTGTGCAATGGCTTGGGTTTGGTTGGCAAGGCTGTTTTCAGCCTGTTCTACCCCAGATGCTGCCTGTGTGACTTTTTGATCATAGGTGGTGGCATCAATATGCATCAAAACCTGACCTTGTTTAACTTGATCAAAGTCTTTGACCAAGACATCTTTAATATAGCCATTGATCTGTGAAGACAGGATGGTGGTTTTACCTTTCACATAGCTATTGTCAGTTTGTTCAACTGCTGTATGGAAGGGGCCAATGCGCCATGCCCATAAAATAATGGTGATTCCGACCAATAGCACCAGCAGCATCCACCATAGGGTAGAGCGTTTGGTTTTAATGAGTTTACTGGTCGGCGGTGGAGGTGGTGGTGGCATTTGGACGACAGTCTCAGGCACCTTTGCTGCTTGAGTTGTCTCATTTTGCTCAGTGGTTTGAGCATTATTATTTTCGGGTTTCTCTTGTTCGGACATAAGCTTTTCTCAATCAAAAAGGACTAACTGGCTGCTTGCAGATTCTTTCGGGTTTTGTATTTATCCCGTGCATATTTAAATAAGCCCCACAGCAATAACACCACTGCAAAAATACCGTTCAATACAATCACATCGTTATAGGCACGCACCTGCGCCTCACGGGTGACCACTTTATTTAGGTTCTGCAAGGCTTGGTTATTTTGTAAAACAGGGTCATTGCTACTGACCGTAGCACTGCGCTGATAAGCCTGTAAGCGTTGGGCCACTATTGGATTTGTCGGATCAAGATTGCTATTGATTTCGACTTTATAATCATAGGTATGGCGCTGCTGATAGGTGTTGAAAAAGGAGGAGCCGACCAAACCACCAAAGTTCTGTGTGGCCGAAAACAGCACAATAAAGGTCACCACATATTGCGGACCGCGTTGTAGGGTACGCATAAAGCCCATCAGCAGCAGTGGGCCGATAAACACGCCTCCTGCAAAGCTGACGAGAAATTGACTGCGGTAAAAGTTGGCAGGACGTACATCACTGGTCAGGTGATAGTCCAGCGCACAAGCAATCAAAATCAAGATTTCAGCCAGAAATAAATTCAGAATCACCCGTTCGCGGTGAAAGGTCAGCGCACTAAATACAGAACCTGCAATGGTGCCGCAGAAGATCACCACATACAGTGGTACAAACTGGTCGGGTCCCATGCCCATGGTTTTCAAAAAATTGACTGCGGCATAGCTTTGTTCTGACATCAGTAAACGTAGGGCGAAGGCACTGACCACAAAACTGAGCAGATCACCAGCCGCCAACCAACGGGTCATAATCAGTGGATTACTGCGATAATGTTCGTAAGTAAGCCCCAATACAATCAAACAAAAACCCACAATTAAGGTATAAGCCAGCCAAGGGCTATTGAACCACCATAGAATCGGCCCTTGGGTCAGTACGATACACAGGCAGGCAAAACCGGGCGCCAGCAAGGCAAAGGTAAAGAAGTCCTGCTTCTCAAACACCTCCATACGTAAGCTACGGGGGAGTTTTAATGCCACCACCATGGCAAAACAACAAATCGCCAAGCCCAATTCAAAGGTATAAATCACGTCCCACTGGTTGGCGCTAAGCAGAAAAGGCGAGATGATCCATGCCAAAGGCAGACCAAGTTGCTGAAAGCCGAAGGCCAGATAAATTCCTTTGGCCATATCCGCCTTTCCAAAGGCCTGCATGGTGTAATACATCCCCAGTGAACTGAGTGGTGCCGCGGCCAGACCTGCAATGAATCTTACAAATAAGGCCATTTCATAGGTTTTGACAAAGATATGTAGAATCAGTACACCAATAAAAACTAGCAAACCGATTTCAGAAAAAAGGCGTAAGCCATATTGTTGGCGGGCTTTAAACAGAATCAGGTTAGAACTGACATTTGCCATCACATAAGCTGCGGGGAGCCATGCTGCCTGCGATGGGGTGAGGCCATATTCACCTTGGAAAATCGGCAAATTCGCAACAATAAAACCATTACTTAAACTGGCTGCAATACAAATAAACAGACCAATAATGAAGTAAGCAAAACGTTTCGGTCTGGCATGGGCAATTGCAGCAGGCGAACCAGGTAAGGTTGGGCGCTCATCAGCTGACCAATCTGGAGGAGTCTCAAGATAGCGAGGGCTTTTATCCATGTTATTTCCCGAACTAAACTTTAATGCCGTTTAATAATAATTCTATTGCACGTTTGGCTAAGCGAACTTGATCTGAGGTGTTATGCCCTTGAAATGAAGATCCCAAAATCGCCGTGATCATACCGAAATCTTGCGGGGTGAGATCAGAACGGCAGAGTTGATGCTGTATGGCTTGATCAATCAATGGCTGTAACGCTTTATCACGCCGCTCATAAATGTTTAGCATGATTGGGTCTTGCCGATCAATAATGCGCCAGTAATCAATAAGAACCACCAGATGGGGGAGCTGTTGGATATGACCTTCAATCAACCGAATAAAACCATCATTAAATTCTTGTAGTGCCTGTGCTCGTTGTTCTAAACGTGTAATCGCTCGTTCCAGCAAGGCAGCAATCAGCGCTTTACGATCGGCAAAATTACGATAGAAGGTTGCACGTCCCACGCCAGCATGATCAATGATAGCTTGCAAAGGCACATGAACCCCTTGTTTGCGAAAGATTTCTTCGGCTGCATTCAGGAGTTCATCACGATTATGCGCTGCCAATTGCTGACGTTTTGCCATGACCTAAATTTCTTGGGAGATATAGAGTGAATTAAACGGACATTTTTGTCCGAAGTAAATATACTGAGAAACTTTATTTTGTTTAATTTCGGTAAAATCGCCGTTCAGAGGGATTTTCTTAGACAATACAGTGTTAAAAAATAAGAGTAAATTACGCATGCATAAAAAATACAAATAGGTGAAAAATGCAAGGATTCATTCCGCGGTTGCTGCAAGGAATAAAATATCGGCCATATTTGTCTGCAACTTTCTCTTTGGGACTGGTGATTTATGGGGCTTTGCATCTGCTTACCCAATGGCATTGGGCAACCTGCTTGCAGCTTGGTTGGAATATTGCGATTTGGCTGTATTTATTTCTGACCTTGAAAATGATGTGGCATTTGGATGCCACCCATATTTTACAACGCGCCAAGCAGCAGGATGAAGGCAAGTGGATGATCTTGACCGTTGTTCTTGTTGCCATTGTAATCTGCTTTATTTCGATTGTGGTGCAATTGGGACACGTCCCCAAAGATCAGCCGATTTTAAAAAGTGCCCTGATTTTACTCACCATCGGGACGATTTTTTCAACTTGGTTATTACTGCATACGTTATTTGCGATTCATTACGCGCATGACTATTACCTTGCCAAAAGTCGTCATCAAGATGCAGGTCTAGATTTTCCAAAAACCGATCAACCGGATTATCTGGATTTTATTTATTTCAGTTATATCATTGGTACCTCCGCACAAACCGCCGATGTCTCGATTACCAGTTCAGAGCTGAGACATCTGAATATTTTTCACTGTGTCTTGGCTTTTATTTTTAATACCGTGATCTTGGCTGTGGCGATCAATGTTGCAGCCAGTTTGATTGGCTTATAATTGATAACTTATTTTTATTAATTAATATAAAATTGATCATTTTTGTTTTTGATTGAGATTGGCTATTTTGAATCTAAACCCATAGCGCAAGGCTAAGAAGATGAATACCCAGCATCAAGTCAATCAACAGCAATATCAAGATAAATCGCAAGCCTATTTAAACAGCACGGTGCATGCGCAAGGTGTTGAGTTTGCAAAAATGCAGCACTTGATCCAGTCACATCAATTTAAAACCGTGTTGGACTTAGGCTGTGGTGGTGGCCATGTCAGCTATCAGATCGCACCATTTACCAAAGCAGTGACGGCTTATGATTTAACGCCGTCAATGGTGGAATTGGTGGCTCAACAAGCCAAGCAAAAGGGCTTTGATCATGTCAAGGCTGTGCAAGGTGCTGCCGAAAGTTTACCTTTTGCCGATCAAAGCTTTGATTGTGTAATTACACGCTATTCAGCACATCATTGGCAAAACGTGGCACAGGCGATGGCGGAAATTCGCCGTGTATTGGCGTCACAAGGCAAGGTGATTATTGTCGATATTTTAGGGCACTCAAATCCCGTGATGGATACTTTCTTTCAGAGTATTGAAAGCATTCGAGACCCAAGTCATGTACGCAATTATAGTTTGCAAGAATGGATGCGCTTTGCAGAATGTGCAGGTTTTAGGGTAGAGAGCGTTGAAAAGCAATATTTAGATTTAGAGTTCAACAGTTGGACGGAACGGATGCAGACCCCGGACTATGCGATTCAGACCATCCGTAATTTACAGAACAAGGCATCTGATCAAACCCAGCAATATTATCGCATTCAAGCAGATGGTTCATTCAGCAGTGAAGTGTTGTATTTGGTGCTTTCAACCTCATGTGGATGAGGCCAGCAATAAAACATTGAATTCCCAATCTATTCTAAGCAGAATAAGCGGTCTATTTTGTGGCATATAGACCACGGCTTAAATCAATTGGGTATATTATAAAATGACAAATAGATTAATTTTAGCGATCAGTTTGCTCTGTTGCAGTACCGTGCTATGGGCTAAAACCGAAGTTTTGGCTCAAGCGGGTGAGGTCAAAATTATTAAACGAAACTGCAATGTAAAAACCGATGCCTGTGACTATATCAAAATCTATAAAGGTCAAGAAAAGGTCTTAATATCGCAATGGAATAAGACGGCAAGAGCCTATCAATTCACCCCAAAACTGATTGGTTTTCAGTTGGGTGCCACTGGCAGTGCGCATATCCTCACGGTGTATGATCAAGATAACAAGCAGCAGGAATTCTTTGAATTATTAAAAATGTCACCCGATCAAAAGTGCTTTGTGACCAAACAGCAATTGGACAAAGAACATGACAAAGTGGTGTTTTACCGTTTGCCTGAACTCAAGCCTTATTTAAGCATCAGTAAAAAAGATCCAAAGTTTAGCGAGATGGGACAGATTGGCTATTCCACATTCTTTGATGAGAGCGATGCATCGTTTAATTTTGGCTATGATGCAGAAGAAGACGGAGAGAAATACTTTCAGGAGATCAAAGTTGAAAATCCATGTAGTTTAAAACCGAAAATCATTAAACAAGGTGATGAGTAAAATCAAAATGACTAAGCAAAATAAGATGTTGAAATGGGTACTTACTGCCACGCTATTGGTTGCTACACAGACTGCTTTTGCTGCGGAAAGCGTCAAGAAAACGCGTTATGGGCAAGTGCAAATTAAAGTCAGTCCGGAGACTGGACAAGAAACGCTATATTTTAATCATAAGATGGTACTGCCAAAAATTGAGGGCAACAACGGTCTGTCAATTGAAGGCATTTATCAATTACACCTGGATGATGTGGTTTTGGTGCAAGACATTGGCGGCAGTGGTTGTCCGATCCAACTGAATTTTGTGAAAATCAGTCCGAATCAGAAAGTGACAGTTTCACCTGTTTTTGGTTCATGTTCAGATCTCATTAAAGTTTCAGCGAAGCCGAATCAAATTATCGTGACCATGCCTGACTTTATGGGTGCGCCAGAAAGTGAGGAGCAAGAACGCAAAGTTGCTCAGAAGAAAATGATTTATAGCTATGATGGAAAACTACTGAAAGAAAATGGCAAGCTGCTGCTTCAAGAATGAGTAAGCTATTCAGCAAATTCGAGTGAATTTTGCTTATAGCTCTATGGACTAATCATGTGGATGAAGTAGATCTTCAAGATCTACTTCATGTTTCGTATTTCACGATGGTTTAGTGAAATACGGTTTCCAAGGCTTTTAAGCCGACTTTAGGGTCGAGCAGACCGTTGTAGATTTCAGGAACTTCACGATCTACGCCTAAGAGTTGGTAAATGGCGAGCATGGCGCCACGGATGGAATATTCCACGGTAAACACCACATCATCTTCCAGTTCCACAAATTGACCCAAGAAAGCAAAATTAACGGCATTCTCTGGAATCAGTAAGGGACGATCGCCTGTTTTACGACAAGCAAACAGCGCAGAGGCATACGGCATCATTACCGTGCTAATGTCACTATGCGCCAGTACATGATCTAGGATATCGTCGAATCCGAGTTGATGAATTAACTCAATCACAATCTCTTGCCCAGTGGCTTCACTCATTGGTTTTTTGATGTAGTCACCGATGTGATCAATTTCAAAGCCATAGCCCCATAGGGTAAATTTGCCTTCTGGTAGGTCAGCAAAATGTGGCTGTGCAGGCACCACGATGGATAAATGCCAGCCTGATTCAAACCAAGTCATCAGTGCACCCGTTCCCGGTTCATTGCCTGTGTATTCAATGATACGTTTCAGCAGCACATCATCATGCAGGGTCAGGGTAAAAGACTTCCATTTATGTTCGTCGATATTGCCATTAAAGGTCATTGGGCGACCAAAATCAGGTGCTTTTTGTGCAAGGGTTTCCCATAGGCGCCAGCCATGATCCTGTCGATCACGAATTAAGGCTGGCACATCATTTTGACCGCCATAACGTGAATCTGCTGTAATCGAACCTAAGGTAAATAATGCGAGATCATGTTCACCTAAGATAATCTGTTCAGTCCCTTCTGGGAGATTCAGATAAAGCTTGCTTACCTTACGTTGTTTGCTCTGCTCATCTTCAATAAAATCAGCATCGGTGACATACGTGCCAAAGCGTACATCTACACCTTGTTCGACCAACCAACGTTGCAGAGGATAAATCATCGAATCATATTGATTGTATTTAGTGCGCTTAACCCCAGCCAAAGTATGAATACGGGGTAATTCTTGAATAAAGCGTATGAAATAGCGGCGTAATTCTGCTGCACTATGCCATTTCTGAAAGGCAAAGGTGGTGCGCCACATCCGCCAGAAATTGCTTTGAAAAAATGCATCATCAAAAAATTCATCAATACGACGACTGCCAATCCGTTCTTCTTTGAGTGCCAACAGGCGTAGCATCTGGGCACGATTTAAGGTGGATAAACCGAGCTTTTCGGCCTCTGCAATGACATGATTCGCATCAATTAAACGGGCTTGGGCATGGGTCTTAATTTTTTCATTAAATTCACGGCATTCCTCACGGACAGAAATGTTTGGATCTTCCAGTGAGGGGATGCTAGAGAATAGATCCCATGTACATAAATAGGTTTCATCGGTCAGCATTCGTCCGCCACGCGTCACCCAAGCATGATTGGGATTGAGTGGATTATGTCCACCATCCATTGAACCACCTGAAACCTCAAGCTCTTCTAAAATATGAATGTTTTGGGCGGGTACTTTGGCGTCACGAATAGCAAATGCTGCCGCCGCCATACCTGCAATACCGCCGCCAATGATCCAGAGATGTGATTGTGAAGGGTCTAAAGTTTTCAGTTTTTTAGTTTGCATCTGATGTGCCTCGGTTATCGTTATTGATGAAAATGAATTTAATTCCATAAATTTATTATGGGATTTAAACTACTAAAAATAAATGAAAGTTACACTAAAATGGATGACAAATTTTGATCATAAAATTAGTTTTATAGAAAAATCGGATACTTGATTTATGACGGAGATGAATATGCTATTTTTAAGTGTTTGATATTCATTATGAATTGAGTCTTTGCTCTAGTTTATTGCTTTCTAATCAGATGACATCGACTGAAGCTCTCAAAAATTGCTGAGATTAGTCAAAATTTTTATATCTTCTGGCGATACTTTTTCAGTAAAATTAATATTTGAAAATTATTCTAATCTAGAGGTTTCACTTGGAATCGTTATTGATTTTAGGCTCAATTGCTTTGGCGTTAATGTTGGGTGCAATCAGCCCAGGTCCTACATTTATTTATGTGGCTAAAAACTCAATTGCGATTTCGCGTAAGCATGGCTTATTTACTGCCTTGGGAACTGGAACAGGGGCTGCATTATTTGGTTTGCTTGCTGTTATGGGTTTGCAGGCAATTTTATTGGCGGTACCTTCTGCTTATATTGCACTAAAAATATTTGGTGGTCTGTACTTGCTTTGGCTGGCCTATAAAATTATCAAACATGCCAAAGAGCCAATGGAAGCAGTCAATGGCACTGTGAATCGCATGAGCTACGCACAAGCCTTTCGTTTGGGGCTGATTACTCAGCTCAGTAACCCGAAAATTGCGATTATCCTTGCCAGTATTTTTACCGCCTTATTACCGAAAGACATTCCAAGTTATTACTATGTGGTGTTGCCAATGCTGTGCTTCTTTATTGATGCAGGTTGGTATTCGTTGGTTGCGGTGGCATTGTCAGCCGAAGGCCCACGTAAAGTTTATCTAAAATCTAAATCGTTATTTGATCGCATTGCGGGTGGGGTGATGACCTTGCTCGGATTAAAACTGATCTTTGGTATGAAATAATAGAGCAGAAAAAGCGACCAAGAAGGTCGCTTTTTTATTGCCTAGAATCAGCGCATACAGCTTAATCTTTAAAATGCACAGGAATCCATTGATAGCTCTTTCCATCAGCAGAATAAATATGTCCAATTCCCGGGAAAGGTAGATGTGGTGCTGCAATGGTTTGTCCATTTTTAGCGAAGTCAGCAAACTGTTTTAAGCGTGTAGCAACGGCTTTTTTCGGGTCAATATCGTATTCAATCGCAGTTTCGGGCTTATCAAATTGCACAGTATGCGAATGCACGATATCCCCAATAAACACCACGCTTTCGCCTTTGCTTTTTAATTCATAGCTAAAGTGACCAGGCGTATGTCCCGCCGTGTTAATGACTTTAAAACCTTGAATCTCATCACCGAGTTTATAGGTCTTAAAGCGTTGTTTGGCTTGGTATGGGGCAATCGCCTGTTTAATGTGCTTAACCGTTCCTTCATAACCTGCTTGTTTGTCTTTCGGAAGCTTAGCTGCCTGTTTTGGATCTAACCAATAATTGGCTTCATCACTGGAAACATAAACGGTTGCATTGGGGAAGTTGGCAACGCCATCTTTACTGATACCGCAAACATGGTCAGGATGTAAATGCGTGAGTAAAATGGTATCGACCTGTTCCGGTTTATAACCTGAAGCCTCTAGGTTTTTTAGAATCGAGCCTAAATGCGTACCAAAACAACTGGCTGCACCACTATCCACTAAAACCAGTGATTTTCCTGTATTGACGAGGAAAGCATTGATGGAGGTCTGTACGCCTTTATCCTGATCTGCATAGTACTTCTTTAAGATTTGCTGCACTTGTTGCTGAGAAATATCTTTAAACAAGCTTGGCGACATAAAGTTAGTGCCATCGAGCAGGGCGGTAATTTGTACATCACCGACTTGGTGTTGATAGTAGCCCGCAATTTGTTTTTGCTGTTCAATGATTGGCAGGATCTTGCTTGTTTCTGCATGGCTAAGTAAAGGGAAGCTGCTCAAGAATGAGACGGAAAGGAGGAGGGCTCTTTTTTTCATAGAATCATTAAATTTATTAGAGAAAAACTTTTTTACCATGAATTCAAATAAAATTGGGTATTTGAGCGCAGAAAAAAATCCACTTTTGTAAGCGGATTTTATGAGAGGTTCTCGTCTTAGCGTATGGCTTTACTGCTGGGTTAGCTTGGAAAAGTCTACCATTTCAAATTCTTCAAGATCACAATTTGCCAGTGCACATTTCTGCTCGGTATAGGCCGCTTCACCTAAATTTTGTTTGGCCTTATTTGCCCAAAACGCAGCTTTTTTGGCATCTTGCTGTTCAACCGGCAGTCGAAAACCATATTCATCTGCAAGTGTCATTTGTGCAGCAACAGAACCTTGCTGCCCTGCTTTTTCGAGTAAGGGGATGTATTGCTCAGTAGTTGAATAGTATTGCGCCAGCAAATAACTTGCATAAGCATCCTTTTGATTGGAAAGCTTTTGAATTGGCTTAAGATCGATTTGTTCTTTTAGCGCTGAATCTTGTGAAAATAGAGCAAATTCTAAAAGTGCAACAGATGCAGTTGAGTCTCCTTGTTTGATATAGTGATTCATCTGCTTTAAAAATAAGTTTTGTTGTTGATCGATATATTCTTTTGCCTTCTCCTCCTTATTTTCTGAAAGTAGCTGTTTTAATGTAGGATCAACTTTTATATTTTGATTCTCGTCATCCGATTGAAATAAGGTATTGAATATTAGCTGAACTTGATCTTTAGCTTGTTGTACTTGAGGACTAAATTGAGATTGAATTTCCTGAGCTAAAGCAATTTGAAAAGAAAAAATGCTGAAAAAGAAGACAGTGATTATTCTCTGGAACATGTTTTACCTAATGTATTTTTCGTTCATTTAATATTTTGGTTGAATTATAGCAATAAAAAAAGGGCTTCCGAAGAAACCCTTACATAAGTTTTATATATTAAGACACTTTATCGCCTGGTTTTGCGCCAGATTCAGGTGAAATCACCCAAACACCTTCACCATTACCTGCGGCAAGTACCATACCGTTAGAAATACCAAAGCGCATCTTACGCGGTGCAAGGTTAGTCACCATTACCACTAATTTGTTTTTTAGATCTTCTGGCTGATAGAACTCGCGAATACCACTAAACACATTACGTGGTTCAGCTTCACCGACATCTAAAGTCAATTGCAGCAATTTATCAGAACCTTCAACCGTCGCGGCTTCCAATACTTTTGCCACACGAAGATCAACCTTCATGAAATCTTCGATACCGATAATTTCAGCTTCACCTACTTTTGGCTCAGGCTTCTTCTCGGCTTTCTTTTCTTTTTTCTTCTCTACTTTCGGCGCTTCTGCCGCCGCAGCTAAAGAATCTTTAGATGCATCCACCATTGCAGCCACAGCTTTGGCATCAACACGTTGCATCAATGGCTGGAATTGAGCAATTTCATGACCAAGCAAGATGTGCTGACGTGATGCAAAGTCAAAGCTTTCAAGTTGTAAGAAGGTTTGAACTTGAGCTGCAAGTGTTGGCAACACAGGCGCCAAGTAAATCGCAAGTTGACGGAATAGGTTAATACCCACCGAGCACACATCGTGAACTTGTTGCTCTTGACCTTCTTGCTTGGCAAGTGCCCAAGGTTTTTTCTCATCAATATATTGATTGGCGCGGTCAGCCAAAGCCATGATTTCACGGATTGCTGCTGAGAATTCACGTGCTTCATAAGCCTGTGCGATTGAATCACCTGCATCAATAAAGCTTTGTACCAGTTCAGATTCTGCACATGTCTCTGACAAGGTATTATTGAAGTTGCTGTTAATGAATTTTGCACAACGGCTGGCAATATTTACCACTTTACCCACAAGGTCAGAATTCACTTTCTGAACGAAGTCATCTAGGTTCAAATCTGAATCTTCAACTTTGTCAGACAGCTTAGATGCAAAGTAGTAACGTAAATATTCAGGATTCAAATGCTCTAAATAGGTTTCAGCTTTAATGAAAGTCCCGCGAGACTTCGACATCTTCTGACCATTCACGGTTAAGAAACCATTCACAAATAAACCTGATGGGGTACGGTAGTTGGCACCTTCAAGCATTGCAGGCCAGAACAGCGCATGGAAGTAAACAATGTCTTTACCAATGAAGTGATAGACTTCTTTATCGCTGTCTTTTTTCCAAAAATCATCAAAGCTTAGATCAGGACGTTTAGTTTTGATGTAGTTTTCAAAACTCGACATATAACCAATTGGTGCATCGACCCAAACATAGAAATATTTGTTTGGCGCATCTGGAATTTCAAAACCAAAATAAGGTGCATCACGCGAAATATCCCAATCCGATAAACCCGCTTCAAACCATTCGTCTAGTTTGTTGGCAATCGAAACAGGCAGACGACCTTGGTCACGGGTCCATTTCTGTAAGTATTCTGAGAAATTCGGAAGTTTAAAGAAGTAGTGATCTGATGATTTCTCAACAGGAGTCGCACCACTTAAGGTTGAGCGTGGGTTTTCTAATTCGGTAGCGTTATAAGTTGTACCGCACACTTCACAGGCATCGCCGTATTGATCTTCCGCTTTACATTTCGGGCATGTACCTTTAATGAAACGGTCAGACAGGAACATGCCTTTTTCAGGATCGAATAACTGTGTTACAGGACGGATTGCAATATTGCCTGCTTCACGGTTTTTGATATAGATTTCTTCTGAACGTGCTTTGTTCTCGTCACTATTGGTTGAATCATAGTGATCGAAATGTACGCCAAAACCATCAAAGTCACGGATATGTTCTTTCTGAACATTGGCAATTTGTTGTTCCGGACTAATCCCATTGGCTTCAGCACGTAGCATGATTGCTGTACCGTGAGCATCATCCGCACATACATAAGTCACATCATGGCCCATTGCACGCATCGCACGAACCCAAATATCTGCTTGGATATAACCGAGTAAGTGACCCATATGGATAGGACCATTGGCATAAGGTAGGGCATTGGTGACTAAAATTTTACGCACGGATATTGTTCTCTCATTCGTATTTGCAAGGCAGATGATTTTACATGACTTGACCCGGACTTGCACAAGGGATTCAGTGAAATCTTTTCAAGCTGCGTTATGGGGCTATTTTCACGACTTCATGCA
Organism: Acinetobacter proteolyticus; assembly: GCF_000367945.1. GTDB lineage: Bacteria > Pseudomonadota > Gammaproteobacteria > Pseudomonadales > Moraxellaceae > Acinetobacter > Acinetobacter proteolyticus. Next base: position 2,163,102 of record NZ_KB849179.1, on the reverse strand, counting down.
AGCTTCACTTGTACTTCAATCAAAACACATTTCCTTTACTGATAATGGTTGTATGGTCAATAAATAAAGGAAACAACCATGAGATCTTGGCATTTGCTTTGTGCATCTTTTTGCGCAAGTGTGGCATCGGTTTTTAGTTTTGTGATTCCGTATTGTTTGTTCTTAAATTTTCAGCAAAACCATTTATTGCACGTGGTCAGCAATGCGATGCAAGTGATGCTGTATCTCACGCCATTTCTCGTCGTGCTTGCTTTTATCTTCTACGTCATCGTTCTATCAGTATTGAAATTACCCAGCAAAATTTTTGATTTGCTACAATTTTTTAAAGTCAGTCTGGTCTTTCTTACAGGGTGGATGTGCTTAGTATTGATAATTTTATTTGAAGATCAGGTCAATGGCTTTGATTTTGAAACATTGGCCGTGAGTCTTTTTATTTTTGTTGCGGTTTTACCTGTGCTTGCGGTGGGCTGTATCAGTGCCAATAGTTGTTATGTATTGATATGCAAGAAACAGTATAAAAGTGCTTTTAGTTAAGTACTTTTAATTAACTGGAGCTTTTTTGTGTCATGGTAGAAATAAACACTGTAGCTTTTGAGTTTAGTTTGATGTCCACTCATGCTGAAATAACCTGAACAGGGTACTTGCCATTGCTTCTCTGTATTCTCAGTAAAGCCGATCCAAGCTTGGCCACTAAATGTAAACGTAAGATCATCTTTCATTGTAAATTCATCAAAATAGATTGCATCGCACCAGAATGTATTTTGACCAAAATTTAATTTAGAAAATTTCCAGCAACTTAAAAAAGCAATTAAGGTTTCTAAGTCTTGGCTTTGTTGATATGTTTTGAATTGAAGAATAGTGTGGGCAATATCACGCTCTATAGCCAAGACTCTACGTTGAATTCTTCTTTTGTTGGAGTAAACATATTTTGACCACTTTTCATACCTTTCATCTTCTTGTTTTTGCAGTATAAGTTCTTCTTTATTCATATTCGATTTTGAGTCATTTTATCTATGAATTTTTGATTATTGAGTTGAGAAAAAAGTATGTATCCCGAAGGATTACATACTCTGCATTTGTTTTACAGTGACGCTGTGCTTAGAGTTCTTTCTTAAAGAGATAATTTTGCCTTTCGATAAGAAATGGATGTGATAGCCCTTTAACCCGTCCGTTTTAGGATCAAGGGTAATTTCAGCAAACATCGGCGTCTGCCAAAGTTCATCACTACCCAAAATACCTAACCAAGCCTGTGCTTTTAAGGCAACACTAAATTCATCTCTGATTTCAAGCTCAGTAATGCTGAGTTCACTGCACCAATGTTCAGTTTTAGGAAACTCGGCTTTAGAAAATTTCCAGCAAATGGTTAGCGCCAGACTACTTTCAACAGGTGCTTTATCGTCACTCTGTTGATCAATCACTGGAATTAACTGTTCAGCAAGATCTTTTTCAAACGAAAGAAGCATTTTCTGGATTCTTCTTTTACTGGAAAGAATGTAGTTCAAGCGTTTTTCTTGGGCCTGAAGTTCATGCTGAATTTCTAAAAGTTCATTTTCATTCATATTAGGCAATTCTGCTATCTAGGTCTATGATTGAGATATTGCGGAAGTATATCCGAACTATCTCCTTATATTGTTAATAGTTTTTAATACAAATTTATTGGATGTAAAAATGATCGAAACTGCACGATTACGCTTAAGACAATGGCAAGCAGAGGACTATGCATCCTTTGCCGCAATGGGTACTCATCCACAGGTGATGGAATATTTCCCTAAACTCCTGACTCGAGCAGAAAGCGATGCATTGATTGATCGAATGAAATCAATTATCGACGCAAAAGGTTGGGGTTTTTGGGCGGTTGAATTAAAACACAACCAGCAATTTATTGGTTTTACCGGTTTACATGATCAACCGACACAATTTTCATTTTCGCCGTGTGTGGAAATTGGATGGCGACTCGATCAAGCCTATTGGGGACAAGGTTATGCACCAGAAGCGGCTCAAGCTGCGCTCGCATTTGCTTTTGATCAATTGAAATTGGAGAAAGTGGTTGCCTTTACCACTTTGGGAAATGCCAAATCACAAGCCGTGATGCGAAAATTAAACATGCAAAAAGTGTCTGAGTTTCAGCATCCCGCTTTAGCCTCAGAGCATCCTTTAAGCTGGCATGTGCTGTATGAGATTCTACGATCTGATTTTGTTGAATAAATGGGAGGTTATTCATTTATATGATTTTTATATCTAAAAATTAAAAGCTTTATCAATCCGCAATCATTTGAATCTTCCTGTATTTCATTTGTTTCAATTTGCAGCAATGGACAAAAAGATCCTCCAAACACGGTATAACTAAGACTGGTCCAAACAATATGTTTTTACCTATAGTGAGGAAATACCATGACAAATGAAAAACTTGATGAATTAAAAGACCAAGCCGCAGAATTGGGTAATGACTTAAAATACAAAGCGAAAGAAGCTCAGCTACAAGGTGAAAAAGCAGTGGATGACTTAAAACATTCCGCAGAGGAATTAAAGTTAAAAGGTGAAAAAGCCTTTGATGATTTAAAGAAAGATGTCTCTGAGCAAAATGCAGAGGGTAAAGAAGCGGTTTCATCTAAAGTGGATGATCTTAAAGCCAAACTTGAAGATACCCAACATGCGGTTCAAGATAAATTTGATCACTTTAAAGAAGAAGCTAGCCATAAACTGGATGATGCCAAAGCCAAAGCCTCTGAGTTGAAAGATGAAGCTGCTGCAAAGTTTGATGATCTAAAAGCTCAAGCAAGTCATAAGCTGGATGATTTAAAGAAAGCAGCAACGGATACCATCAATAAATTCAAAGGTTAAGCTTGCTAACCTTGTGATCGACTGAAGATCTTCCTCAAACATAGGCAAACTATGTTTGAGGATTTTTATTTGGATATTTTTTAAATGGGTTTCGATCAGGCCGTACAAATAAATCGTACTGGCTGATTAATGGGCATATCAATGTAGTGTTGGCGTTCGAGATCGAAAATCTTATAAAAGGGCTGAGTACGTTTTTGATAAGGAAAAAGCTGATTCATTAATGCTGTTTCTAAGGGTGGCTGAGTTTCTTGGTGGTGTATTTTGCCTTCTTTATCGATGTAGAGTTTGACATTCAATCTGAATGATTCACCTTCTAATGGAACACTTTTTTGTAAAAGCAAACAGGCCATTTCAGTTAAGGACGACGGTGCGGAAACCCGTCGGATACGTTGTATAACAGCTTGATCTTGCATGGAAATAAAATAATAAACTTGCTCATAGTTTGAGAATAGGCGTTTATTATTGTGATCACGCTGTTCTGCCGAAGTCTCCTGAGTGGGTAAATCCTCTGGCTTTATCTGTTGTGCAAGCGCTAAAGCATGCCGATTAAGTCGCTCTGAGTTACTTGCTTTGAATAATTGAACCTTTAATCCGTTTTTTTCTGGACTGATTCTAATTGATATCTTAATTTCAGACGATGGAGTTTGCTCTTTTTGCTTATTTACCACGATTTCTGTTTGTGGTGGCAATTGATAAACAGCACGATTCATCGATTCTTGGGCGAGTAGCGGGAAGCAAGCAAATAAACTACATATCGCCAAATAATATCGTGTCATTGAACACCCTCCTAAGCATAAACATCATGTGGCTCAGCATATGATGAAAGCGTCATCCTATATTTTTATCGTCTATATGATCAGCTTAACAAGATATCCCGTTCCTGTGAAAAGTATCAGTTGCTGAAGATTGAAATTTAAAGCAGAAAAGTTGCTATAAAAAATGAGCAATTATCTGTTTTGATATGAGCGTCAATTCTTCAATACTGCTAAACTAACCAAACTCAGTGAAATGTTGATCTGTTTTTGGAGTAAACAAAATGTCGTGGCTTTCTTCCTTAAAATCTGTTTTTTCACCAGCACAAGAAGTGAAGGAAGACGAGATTCAAACAGTTCTACAAAATTATGTACTGCCACATTCTGACAATGCGTTAAAAGAACGCATTAGCCAAGTGAATGTACAAGGTCGAATTTTACAACTTACAGTGAATACCTTTCCTGAAGAAAAAGATCACTTACAGCAAATCCATGATGAGCTGGCTGAAGCTTTGGAAAAATGCGGTATCCAAGAATTAAACTTACATATTATCCAACAAAAACATGCGGCGCATGGTGAAGCAGGGCATAGTTGCTCATCGAAGCCAAAAGCAGAAAATAGCAATTTACCTCCTGTGATGGATGCATCACCTCAAGTAGAAGCCGATCCGAATAATCCTCCGATTCAAAAAGCTGCACCACAACAACGTGATGTGGCTGCGCATCCACGCATTCAAAATATGATTCTGGTTTCCTCAGGGAAGGGCGGCGTAGGTAAATCAACGACTACGGTGAATCTGGCACTTGCATTGCAACAACTTGGTCTAAAAGTTGGTGTGTTGGATGCCGATATTTACGGACCAAGTATCCCAACCATGTTGGGCAATGCGGGTAAAACCCCACAGATTGAAAATGAACACTTCGTACCTTTAGATGCTTATGGCATGGCGGTACTGTCGATTGGGCATTTAATTGGTGCGCACAATACGCCTGTGGCTTGGCGTGGTCCGAAAGCGACTGGTGCCTTGATGCAGTTGTTCAATCAGACTTTATGGCCTGATCTAGATGTGCTGGTGATTGATATGCCACCCGGTACAGGCGATATTCAGCTGACTTTGGCGCAACGTATTCCTGTGACAGGTGCAGTGATTGTCACTACGCCGCAAAATGTGGCGCTAATGGATGCCACCAAAGGGATTGAATTATTTAATAAAGTGAAGATTCCAGTACTTGGTGTGATTGAGAATATGTCGACGCATATCTGTTCAAATTGCGGTCATGAAGAGCAAATTTTTGGTACAGGTGGTGGTGATCAGCTATCTGAGCAATATCATATTCCTTTGCTCGGTCATTTACCCTTAGATGCAAAAATCCGAGAACATGCAGATCAAGGCACACCAAGTGTGATCGCAAAAGATGCAGCCGCAGACAGTTATCTCAATATTGCACAAGCCGTGTTGCAACAAATGGAGAAGTTACCCAAACGTCAGAAAGATGATAAGCGTATCTTCTAAAATGCTTAAAAACCCAGCATATCCTGCTGGGTTTTTACTGTTTGATTAAAATAAGTTTTTATTTTTACGCTTTAAAAATAAATTAAAAAAATAAAAAATGGTATGTTGCTTGCTTATCACTTGTTTTGATTTTTGAGTATAGATCAATGATGCAATTTAAAAGCCTGATGGGTATTGTCAGTGTTTGTGCAGCTTTAGTTTTAAGTGGCTGTAATGGAGATGGTTCTTCAGATCGTAATAACCAAGTACAGGAAAAGCCAAAATTACAACCGATTGTGATCCAAGGCGCATTGCCTGTTGAATCAGAGCGAATGGCATCAAAACTAGAAAATGTGAGTGTAGAAACCATTGGTGGCTGGAAATTCTGGAAAGGCACTTATAAAGGCTATCCAATGGTGGTGTCTAAAACCCGGATGGGCATGAGCAACTCGGCCGCAGCCACTGCCATTGCAATTCAGCATTATCAACCGATTGCGATTATCAATCAGGGTACCTCGGGTGGACATGATCCAGACCTAAAGGTGTTTGATATTGTATTAGGCAAATACACCACCAATATCGGTGCATTTAAAACCCCAAATAAGCCAATTGGCGGTGGTTCTAATTCACTGGAGTGGAATGAAGCATTTGATGTCTTACCAGAAGATGAGTCTGATCCAGAACCGATTGCGATTCGTAAATTCGAAGGGGATAAGGAATTACTGATCGCCGCTTATAAAGCCAAAGTGCATTACAGCAAAGGACAAGTGGTTGAAGGCACTATCGGTTCAGCAGATACCTGGAATAATGAACTCGATCGTATCAACTTTTTCCATACTAAATATGGAACCTCTGTAGAGGAAATGGAAGCCGCATCGGTGGCGCAGATCGCGCAACAGTTCAAAGTACCATTCCTTGGGGTGCGCATCTTATCGAATAATATTACCAATAATGGTGCCTATGACTCTGCAACAGGGGAAGCGTGTCAGGATTATGCACTTGAGGTTGCTGAACAATATATGAAGGCAAAAGCAGACGCTAAATAATGAATATGATCGAGAAGAAATCATTTAAATGGTTTCTTCTCTTTGTTGTTTTTCACGTTTGCGCCAACTGCGAATCACCACCCAACGCCATAACAGGTGAGTCGCTAGATAAAATAAAACGGCAAATAAAACGGCTTCAATCATTAAACCAGAAACCAAAATCTTGGCCAAACTAAAATCTATATGGCCATGCCCAAAGTTTTTAATCCAGTTTAAAATTTGATGTAACACTCCAAGCAACATCTCTTTATTAATCATATTGACGTGATAAATTTTTGTCCCAAACCAAAAACCTAAATACAGAATTGGCACCACGGTAAAAGGATTGGTGAGCCACGCCATACAGAGACCGATCGGTAAATTTACTTCAAAAAATAACACCGTCAAAATAATAAACAGACTATGGAATGGAACAGGCAAAATGCCCCAGAAGGTGCCAATAAACATGGCTTTTGCAATTGAGCGACGATTCACATACCAAAGCAACGGATTTAAGGCGCGATCACCAAAAATTTTCATCAGCTTAAGGCCAGCGACTTTCTCTGATGAAGGCAGCCACTTGTGAAAGAATTGCTTAGGCATAAATGCGAAAATAGACCCAATAGGACAGATAGATAGGAAATTGTATAGAAAATAACACGATTTACTTAGCGAAAACTTAAAATAGCGCTGAACATTATTGCACTAAAAACAAGACCAAGGCGAATAGCTTACATTTATTGTATTTTAAATAGGCGTCTTTTATGCTGTGACTGTTGAGTAGAGTTGACTTGAAATCTATAAAGTAAATATAAAACAGTTGCTTAAGTTGTATTTGGTCATAACTGTTTACAGTTAATTTTTTGCTATGGTTTAGGAATTGGATTAATCTGAAAATATCTTCTAGTGAGGTCATTCAATGATTTCATGGTTCTTTATTGGTTTAGTCATTACCATTCTGTTGACTCCTGGTCCCACCAATACCTTATTGGCATCTTCGGGTATTCAAGTTGGATTACGCAAATCTTTACTCTTGATTCCAGCAGAAGCGGTTGGCTATATCATCGCAATTAGTGCATGGGGCATGCTGATTGGTAAAGTCTCAGCAACTTTGCCTGCATTGCCGATTTTTCTGAAATTATTAAGTGCGGGTTATATCGTCTTTCTTGCGATTAAATTATGGCGCACTGCGAACCAAGAAGTGGCTTTAAATCAACCAACGATTCGACCTAGAGAGTTGTTATGTGCAACCTTGCTTAATCCGAAAGCATTGTTATTTGCTTCAGCAATTTTTCCTGTTGCAGCATGGAAAAGCCAAGAGATTTATATGGCACATATGAGTACTTTTGTCGGCTTGATTTTGCCCATTGCATTATTCTGGATTTCAGTCGGTGCAATGTTAGCAACCAATAAAGTTGCATGGTTATCTCAATCAAAATTACAGCGCACTGCATCTGTAGTACTTATGGCTTTTGCCATCCCAATTAGCTATTCAGCATTGATCAATTTATAACTTTGACAGCGTTATCCACATAACAGGATAGCGCTGTTGTTTTCATTGATACCATTTTACGTTAAAGTACTCGCCAATTATTAACTTCGTCTATGGATAAAAAGTCATGGCAATAAAATCTGATCGTTGGATTCGTGAAATGAGCGAAAAACACGGCATGATTGAACCTTATGCAGAGAATCAAGTTCGTTTTGATAAAAACGGAGAAAAGTTGATTTCTTATGGGGTATCGAGCTATGGCTACGATGTTCGTTGTGCGCGCGAATTTAAGGTGTTTACCAACGTTCATTCAGCGATTGTTGACCCAAAGAACTTCGATGATAAAAGCTTTATCGATATCGAATCTGATGTGTGTATCATTCCACCAAACTCATTTGCGTTAGCGCGTACGATTGAATACTTCCGTATCCCACGTAATGTGTTAACCGTTTGCTTGGGCAAATCGACTTATGCGCGTTGCGGGATCATTGTGAATGTAACGCCATTAGAGCCTGAGTGGGAAGGTCACGTTACTCTAGAGTTCTCAAATACCACCAATTTGCCAGCGCGTATTTATGCAGGTGAAGGAGTTGCGCAAATGTTGTTCTTTGAAAGCGATGAAGTATGTGAAACATCATATAAAGATCGTGGCGGTAAATACCAAGGTCAAACAGGTGTGACTTTACCGAAGACCTAATTATTAATCGTTTTAAATTTTTAACCATTGATCATCGGGTCAATGGTTAAAACCTTCTCATTAAAAGCTAAATATAATGCTTATCACATCATCATAAATCGTATCATTTTTAATGAATAATAATTCTTAAATTTTTAGTATTTCCTTATTTTTAATCAATTAGATTTATCCATCTAAATAAAATGTTCTACGTCTCGTTCTCTTTTAATTCAAGAGAAGTACTCACCTGTGATTTATGTTATTGCTTGATGATGTTTTAACCATTGGTCAGGAAAATATATAAATTAATCAAATAATAAAAAAGATATGCTAAAAATAAATCGCAATTTTTTTAAAATATTAAGAACAGATGGGGATAATTGTGAATAAGATCTATCAAGTGGTATGGAATGCGACACATCTTTGCTGGCAAGCCGTGAGTGAGAAGGCCAAAGGTGGCGTGGTTGCAACGCAATCAACAACAAAAATCAAATCTAAAACCGCAGTTGCTCATAAAGCAAAACTAGCAGCATTCTTTGCGGTGAATGTATTGAGTGCAAGTATTGTTTTTGCAGGACCAACTGGTGGGGTGGTGAGTTCAGGAACAGCGAGCATTTCAACTGCAGGAACAACGACAACCATTAACCAGTCCACCGCAAAAGCTGCAATTGACTGGAGCAGCTTTTCGACTAATAGCAATGAAATTGTGAATTTCGTGCAACCAAATAGCAGTTCGATTACTTTAAACCGCGTCACAGGTACCAGTGTATCCAACTTAAATGGTCAGTTAAATGCCAATGGACAAGTATTTATTATTAACCCGAATGGGGTGCTATTTGGCAGTACCTCACAGGTCAATACCGCGGGTTTGGTGGCATCAACCTTAAACCTGAGTAATGCTGATTTTAATAACAATCTATTTAATTTTAACAATCCTACCAATAACAAAACCGTTGAGAACCGCGGCAAAATCACTGTACCGACAGGTGGTACGGTTGCTTTAATTGCCCCGACCGTAAAACAGACAGGTACCATTAAAGCACCACAGGGCAATGTATTATTGGCTGCAGGTGGAGATATCACCCTGAATCTAAATAATGGTAGTTTGTTGGGGTATACCATTAACCAAGGTAAGGCACAGGCCTTGATTAACTCAGGCGGAATGATTCAAGCCGATGGCGGTAAAGTGATCCTTACCGCAAAAGGCATTGATGAATTAAGTAATGCAGTGGTGAATAGTGTTGGGGTGATCCAAGCGCAAACGGTAAATAATGTTCGTGGTGTGATTGAGCTCGGCAGTGATTTAAGCAGTGGTACCGTGAATGTCAGCGGTACCTTAGATGCATCAGCCCCAAATGGTGGTAATGGTGGGCAGATTAAAACTTCTGCGGCAGAGGTAAACATCAATTCTGGTACGAATATCACGACACAGCGAAATAGTACCAGCAGCTTACCGCCGACCACCAGTGGCTGGGAACTGAAAGCTAAAAATATCGATGTCGATTTTTTTGGTGGTAGTGTCAGCAGTACCACTTTGGGTGATGCTTTAAATAAAGGCAATGTCACTTTGAATGCGATGGGTACAGCAGAAGGTCAAGGCAATATTAATATCAATGACGCAACCAGTTGGAATGCCAATACTGCACTGACACTAACCGCAAACAAAGATATTAACTTTAATAGTGATTTGGACTTAAGTGGGGATAAAGCCAAACTTGCCATGAATTATGGTACAGGCTCGGATTACAACTTAAATAATGGCGCCAAAATTAATATCAGCGGTTCATCACCGACGTTGTTGATCAATGGAAGTTCCTATATTGTGATTAATGATCTAGGTGAAGAAGGTGATGCCAATATCAATACTTTGCAAGGGATGAATAATAACCTGACTGGGAATTATGCCTTGGGCAGTAATATTGATGCCTCTGATACGGTGAATTGGAATAATGGGAAAGGCTTTGATGCGATTGGACAATTACCAGTAAAAGTCGATGGCGGTATTCAACAAACACCTGAAGGTGGCATCCCTCCAGAAACTCCAATTTTCCAAGGAAACTTTCATGGTCTAGGGCATAAGATTGACGCTTTAACCATTAATCAACCACAACCCAATTGGGGCCCCATAAATGATCAAGTTGCGATTCCTCAGGGATTGTTTAGCATTACCTATGGCAGTGAGCTAAGAGATGTTGGTCTTACCAATGTGTCAATCAAAGGTCATGCTTATATGGGAGCACTCACTGGATTACATTTGGGAGGCAATATTAAAAATGCCTATAGTACAGGTCATGTTCATGGTTTGTATTATATTGGAGGCTTAATTGGTGGTGCGGTTGGGCAAAATATTAATAGCAATTTAGGTACAATTAGCCAAAGTTACTCAGAAGCAAATGTGAAAGGTATTTTAGGTGTTGGCGGATTAGCTGGTGGGAGTATGCTTCCTATTTATGATAGTTATGCTACAGGCAATATCTCTTTAGCCGATCTTACAATGTCATTAGAACAAGAGCAAAATCTCGATCCTAATTATACAGCTGGGCTAGGTGTTGGTGGGCTATTAGGTAGCGGACAGGGCGTCTATAATAGTCATGCTACAGGGAATATATTAACGGGTGCATATGTAAATGGAAATTGGCATCCAGAACTTGGTTTCGGTGGTGCAGGTGGTTTGATTGGACTACTAGGAGCTCAGGAAAATAGTTCGCATTATGTAGATCATAGCTATGCTACAGGCAATGTCAGTGGGTTGGGGGGGCTAGGAGGACTAGTCGGAATAATCGTTTATAGAGGTTCTGATCAAACACCACGTCTATATATCAATAACAGCTATGCCACAGGTGATGTGATTGCAAGTAATGCTATTACAAGTCAGTATGTTGGTGGTCTTGTTGGGGCAAATGCGCCATATAATATTATCAACAGCAGTTATGCGACTGGACGGACGAAAGGTCATACTAGTGTTGGTGGTCTTGTTGGTTATAATAATGGCGGAATTATAGCTAATTCATATTCAACAAGTATAACTGAAGGCGACACATCTGTCGGTGGGTTAATTGGCATCAATACTGGAACAGTTGAAAATAGTTATTCAAATGGAGCTGTAACTGGGGTAAATCATGTCGGAGGGCTCATTGGAGATGACCCTTATGCTGCTAATGGTATAGTTATTAATAGTTATTGGAATACCGAAACTTCTGGTCAATCAAGCAGCGCGGGTGGTACTGGAAAAACCACAGCAGAGCTGCAAAAAATTCTGACTTTTTCAGGGTGGGATATTGCCGATGCTTCTGACCCAAATTCAAGCTCGACTTGGGTGATTGATGAAGATAATGTGGCCCCATGGCTCCGTTATAATCATTAAGATTAAAAGAGATTATTAAGATATAAGACCAGAGGCTTAAGCCTCTGGTCTTAAATAATAAGATATTGATTAAATTTAGAGAAATAATGAAATTTTATTTATATAAACAAGCAGGGATGCGCAATAAAACACTCCTTCAAGTATTGGGAGGGATGAGCATTTTGGTTGCTGGTTCTTCTATTGTCCATGCTGAAGTTGTGATTCCTGATAGTGGTACCATTACGAAGCAATTAGGTCCTGAACAATTCAAACAAACACCTAAAGCAGACCAACAGTACTTTGGCGCTGATTTATCGCAGCAAAATTACAGTCAAGATCAAACCCCTATTTGGGTCACAAAAGTCCAGATAGAAGGGAATCAACAAATTGCTACAGCAGTTTTACATGATTTAGTCAAACCACTGGAAAATAAAAACAATGTACTGGCTGATTTACAGCTTGGCGCAGAAAAAATCACCCAATACTATAAAAAGCAGGGTTACTTTCTGGCGAAAGCCTATCTACCCAAACAAAAACTAGAAAATGGAATATTGGTGATCAGAGTACTCGAAGGACAACTGGGGCAAGTTCTTTTAAATAACCAGTCTAAAATTAAAGATACAACCATTAAGCGCTTTGCCGATCAAATTCCTCATCATCAGGCGTTACAACAACAGCAAAGTAATCAGACTTTGCTACTTATTTCAGACCTAGCAGGTGTGGGGCAAATTCAGGCAAACCTACAGGCTGGCGAAAAGATTGGGCAAACTGATCTTGTTTTGGATATTCTGGGACAGCCAACTTGGCTCGGACGAATTGGTATTGATAACGCTGGAAGTAGTTATACAGGCAAATATCGACTTTCAAGCTATATCGAAAGTAATAGTTTATTGGGATATGGAGAGAAGCTATCTGCTCAATTACTCGGAAGCAATCAAGACTTGGTTTCAGGTAGTTTAAATGCTCGGTTTCCTGTAACAGGAACGGGTCTATGGCTGGGCGGTGGTTATAGTAGAACTGAATATGAACTGGGTGAACAATTTAAGCAATTGGATGCGACAGGGACCTCTGAAAACTATAATGTAAATCTCACTTATCCATTGATCCGAAGTCAAAAGACGAATTTGAATTTGAAGCTGCTGGCTGAAAAAAGAAAGTTATTTGATGAAATTGCGGCCACGAATACAGAGGCATCTAAACAGATAGAGGCGAGTCGGATCTCATTCAATTTTAGCCGAATGGATGATTGGGGAATTGGAGATGCCAAAGGTGGTATCAATCAATTTGAGTTGATCACGACGATTGGCAATCTGAACATTCAAAGCCCATCAGCCTTAAATATAGATCGCTTATCTGCAAAGACGCAAGGGAGTTTCAATAAATATGAACTTAAGCTTTCCAGACAGCAAAGATTAACAGCATCTTCATGGTTGACCAGTGAGTTATATGGACAACTTGCATCTAAGAACCTCGACTCAGCCGAGAAATTTTCCTTGAACCCAATGCGTGCTTATCCAGCAGCAGAAGGACTTGGAGATCAAGGTTGGGGGACATCAATTAATTTTTATTATCAACTGACACCATGGCTAAGTACTTATTTATTCCAAGATGTTGGACGAATACAGCAAAATAAAAATTCATATCTGAGCGATAAAAATACTCGCGCTATAGCAAGTACAGGGATTGGCTTTGGTGGTGGCTATCAAGACTTTGATTATAATGCGACACTCGCATGGCGAAATACTTCAGCTGCGAAAAGCGACAAGGATCAGCAACCACGATTGCAGTTTGGTATTGGATGGCGGTTTTAGTTGCGAATTTAGCGTCTGATTTTATCTGAGAAGTGCCGAGCAGGGTTTTGCACAAAGTAGTGTTAATTCTAGCTTAACTAGACTTTAATCCAGTAATTACATTTTGCAACAATGATCTGAATTTGACAGATGCTGAAATTTTACTTTATGGAAAACTAATAAGCAGATAAAAATCATTAGTATAGAAAAATTAAAGAGCGTTCAACTTTTCTTTCACTCATCGGAAAATACACCATTTACCTAAATTATTTTGCTTTTGTGTAAATTATCAGCATAATGAAGAATGAGATTATGTAGGCATATTGTCTGCCCATGAGTGAAGCGTGAATACGATTTTCCTTATAGCTTGTAGGGATTCACTCAAAAGGATGTTAGAAAAAGAATGATGATGCGGAGCATCGGGTAATAGGAAGGTCAAGATGACTAGATTAACTTCTACGGTTTTGTTTCAAAGAACTGTTTTAGCAAGTTTTATTAGCTTGTGTGTAAGCCAATCTATTTTTGCACTACAAGAAATTTCCGATGATGCTTTAAGTGAAACTACAGGTGAAGGGATTGCTTTTTTACCTGAACAATTTTCTATGCGTATGAATGGTGCTGACACAGCAAATGGCGGCGCGGGTACATTCGATACAGGTTATATTCGTCTGATTCCTATTGGGCCTTTACAAGGAAATAAAAGAACTGGAACTGCGGGTAACTATACCTATACACCAAACTATACATATAATACAACGGATGGTGAGGTTTATGACGGTAATGGACAGGTTATTCAAAAAGCTGACATATTCCTATACGGCTTGAATTTATCACAATCAAATGCTGCTTGGGGTGCTCCTCGTGGTAATGCTCATACGGATGTCATGAGTTTTGGCCGCCCAATTGATAGTTGGGGAACGGCAAATAACCCATGGATTTTTAAAACTGAAACAAAGAATGTTCAGCAGTTTTCAGGGAATGGTGCTGCAGGTCAACCCGTCACTTTCTTTAATTTTGAAGCACCTTTATATAATCAATTAACTGCTACAAATAGTTATAATGATATCAACAATCTAAGTGCTGCAGAAAAGTCAGCCTATAACTTGCGGTTAAGTTTATGGGGAGATGCTTTTATGCGGGATGCAAATATCGCTGAAGGAAAAACAACAGCCAATGCTTATAGTGGTTTAAGTAACCAATTACGTTTTAATATGGTTTGGGATGGTTTCAGTGTAAACGGCTCAAATTTTAAAATGTTCCGAACATTGGGTGGAGTAACAAATCAATTAGGCTTAAGTAAATCTTATAATAATACACTTGGTATGGCTGCCTTGGTACGTTTGAATTCAGGGCCAACTGATAATGCTCGTGCTAATGTGGTAATGGGGACACCAACAAATACGTGGCAATCCTATGATGCTAGTAGCATTAAATATGTTAAAAATAAGTTCAGTGAAATAGAGCTTGCAAATTTAAGTAGTGGTCAAACTATTGTAAAAGATGGTATCAGTATAGACAAAAATAGTGTCATTATTGCAGATGGTTCTGGAAGTGCTCCATCTGGATCAGTATTATGGAATGGTAAAATTGCCTATAGTGGTTCGAGTTATGATTTAGCCAATCCTGCTAATCCGAACAGTGCGCATGTTATTAAATCATACGTACCTTTAGGGAATAGTCAGGGTAATAGTGTGATTGATGATGCAACACCAAGGACACGAATAGTTGATGGTAAGACAGTTTACCTAAATTATAATACCTTTTGGGTAGATGGTTCATATACAGGGCTTGCGGGTGCATTCGGTGACGCAATTGGTTATGGGCAGCGCTCAATTTGTGGTGCCGCAGGGGGTACACCAGGACAGTCAATTGCAGGCGGAAATGTTGGGCCAGGTACACAATGTTTTAATCAAGAAGGTTTTCGAATTATAAGCGCGGTATCAAGCAATACCAATACATGGACCTTACCGGATAGTGCGAAGAAAAGTATTCTACGGATTAATGCTGCCCCGATTGCTGCGATGGATACCCCTGCTTTGGGTGGAGCGAATCCTAACTTTGATGATGCGACTAAAGGTCTCTTTTTATATGGTTTGAATGCAAATTTAGTGATCGGATCTCTATATCAACCGCTCATCTTTGATGCGAAAGGTGGGAACTTTAGTATAGAAGTCACTCGTGTACCAAATGACCCTAATGTCTATAAGAACATTTATACGCGTTATGATTTTGATGCCAACACAAAAGAACTCGATGGTACGACGACGCTAGCTTATACAGGTTCAACCTGTAATATTTACCAATGTGGCGCATCTAGTGTTTCAGGTTACCAAGGTTCAGCAGCAACGCATAGTAGTATTACTATAGGCTCAACCGTGTATGATCCGAATAAAAACTTACTTTCTGCTTATAAAGGGGTTGAAGCTTATGGTATTTCATTTGGTGCTCTGGATGCGAATCCAAATTATGGACAACCCTTAACGAGTACTGGGCAGCGTGATTATGTACAGACCTTTAACACTACGCGAACCATTCAAAATAATGTTCAAAAAGATGTTTATTGTACTGGTACCTTTATTGTTTGTTTGGGATGGGCTTGGCAGGATGTAACATGGACTGCAGGTTGGATGCCACAATACTTTACGAATAGAACAGTAGATGGCGTATCATATAGCATTACGTGTCCTGGTAGTGGAAGTGGGGCATGTACTTTTACCCCCAATACGCCAGCGGCGGGTAGTGGCATAGTTAAAGTTTCTCAAAGTGGGAATAATGATAACAATAAAGCTTATTTTCAAGATACTAATTATTTAACAAGAAATTCATGGGTTAATCCTTGGACCAAAACAGACGGTACTACTCGAACTCAAAATACAAATTATCAAATTTTGGGTCAGAAAACTGGATGTTTGAATAATTGTGGCGTAAATGATTTTAATGCAAATGGAACTCTTAAAAACTCGATTCCAACGACCTTTCCAACAGATTTAACCTCAGCTAAAACACTCTCAAATAATATGGGCTCAGCTGTGATTGATGGCCTATTAATACAGCATTTGAAACTAACGACCACTGGTTTAAATTAAGGAGCAAATAGAAATGAAAGGATTCCGCCCATTATTTGCACTTTATTTAAGTTTGATTGCAACATCTGGTTTTGCTGAGTTAAATGATCTTTCTGATCTGGAGTTACAAAGTACGGTTGGTCAAGCAGGTGCTGATTTAAGTTTAGCCCTAAGTCTGAATCAGGGACCTGTTATGGGAACCGTGAATAACAGCATATTGGCAATGTATGACCCTGCGCGGACTCCTCAGTTTGATACTTCACTGTGTTTGAAAGATGCTTTAGAGTACTGTCGTCTCGCAATTGCATTGAATAATCGGTCTGTTGACACGAGTGGTAATCCATTGGGAACCAATGTTGGGAAAAAACAATGGATAACATTTAAAGGAATTCAGGGGACTGTTAATATTCCGAAGTTGGGCATAGATGGTGTAGATGTAACTTATACTAAAGTAGGTGGTGGAACTGTGAATAAGCCAGCACTTCAGTTTAGTTTTGATCCAAAGGTACCTATTCAGGTTCGGAATCTTGGTTTTCAGTCCCTTGCGATCGAAACGGATACCGATTTGAATTCAGATGCGACACCAACCCCTGCAGCCTCAAATACATTAACCCGAGGATATTTAAAGAAGGTTCAATATGGAGATGCAAGCGGAGCATTTGATGCGAATAATCCAAACTATAGTGAAAAGGTTGGTCGAGAGCAGGGCTTTTTAGGGGTAAATATGAATGCCAATTTATCTCTGACAGGTTCAATTAAAATGTTCAGTTGTGCTGGTGGTACCCACGCACGTTGTTAAAATAAAAAAGGAAGTGTAAAGATGAAAAGGAAAACGACATATACGCACCATTTTGTTTTAACAGCATTGGCAAGTAGTATTCTATTGACTCAGAGTGTATATGCTTTACAAGAGTTACAAGACAGTGATTTAAGTTTGGTGAATGCTCAGGATGGTTTGTATTTGCAGACAGAATATGGACAAATGGATTTTGATCAACTGTATTGGCAAGATAAAGCTGGTACGCCTACTGGAGAGAAAGATTTAAGAGGGACTGCTAACGGAGTGCAAGTCCGTAAGAATCCTGCATATATGAATAATAACTATAAATTGGGAACGAACTATAAAATTCAATCAGGAACAACAGTTGTTAACGGAAATTCAACAGCAGGGTTAGATCTTGAAATTGAAAGTCTACCATCAACAATTTCGGTAAAAAACTTTCAAATTTGTAATCAAACAGCTGGTAGCTGTGATGATCCAATTGGGAATCTTGCGATACAAACAGGCTCACCTCAATATATCCATTTTAAGACTCAAAATGGTTTATTTGACCCGAATTCGCAATCAGATTTACGCTTAAGTTTACAGAATATTAATATTTATACTGGGTTGGAAAGCACGACCGCTAATTATTTTAACCAATTAATTTTGAAAAATTTTAATTTCAATTTTTCGGGTAAAGGGGTCATGTACGTTGATCCTGCAAAAGGCTTAATGCTGCAAACCAATAAGGCATCCGCATCATCAGGTGCAGGGAAAGCCCAACAGCCGAATGATACTTATGGTTATATCGACTTCAAACGTGTTCCAATTCCGAATCTAAGCGTAGCTGATAGTGTCAATGCCACCTATAAAGATACTGATCCAAGTTCACCAACTTATGGCGTAGCAACAAGTTCGGGGCTGAATATTGAGTTAATGACCAAGAAAGATGCTTATGTTGATCCGAATAATCCAGTTTATGCGCTATCTGCTGGGGTTAGTGGGACAAATGCAGCGAAGGGACTCATTCGTGTTGGTGCAAGTGGGCGGATGGTCAATAGTTCGCTTCAAATTCGCGGTGTAAATGCAAACGCTCAAGACCAAACAAAAAATATTTTAGGTTATGCGACGAGTGCTAATAATGCTGATGCAAGTATTTCTACTGGAGCAAATGGAACGGTGATGGGCTCTACAGGTATTGGCTTCCGTTTGCGTGGTGAGTTTACGCGTGATGGGGATGGAATGCTTGGAACAACAGCAGCAAATAATCTAGGAGAGTCTACCAAGTTAGAGATTGGTGGTGCAGGAACAAATACTTTTGGATTTGAGTTTAGTGAAATTAGTCCTCTAGTTTCAAACTCGAATGAGCGAGCTTATTTTGATAGTGGTAATATTTACATCAATTTGGCAAATACAAGACATCTGCTATTGCCAGTTAATACTGTCCTGAATAGTGCTCGCTTGGGCGGTTCAAGTGGTACTTTAACAACTGTGGCTGATTACAATCAACAAATATATAGTGGCACAACAACTCCAAACAGTGTTGCAATCGCAATACGTGGCGGTGATTTCCAAGCAGTCTCTAAAAGAGGACGATTTACCTCAAGCGCTGGTGTTGCAAATGGAAATAAAATTGATGCAGTTGCTGGAACAACAAATACATGGGGGCTAGGACTGCCTTATTATAATTTGAATAGTAATATTGCTGTATATTCAACTAAATATTCAGGCAGTGTGTTTAATTTAGATAATGCAACTAATTTGGTGAGTTCTACTCCTGTAAACAATGTGGATCGTTTAGGCTTGGCGCTTGGTTTAAGTGTGCAGGGCCGTAGTGCTGATGGTACAAAAACAACGTCTATTATGGTCGTCGATGCGAGTCGAGATTATTATATTGGTTTACGTAATATTGATATGTTATTACGTGGTTATGGCAGCATGGGCTTTGAAAATGGCAATGTAAATGTCGACTTGAAAGACTTGTTGATGGTCATGGCAGCAGAAATCGCAGGCGGTTACTTGCCAAGCTATAATACTGCGGGTGTGCCAAGCTCAGGTGTGAAAAATCCATTTAATCTACCCGATGATGTTCTATTTGGTTTAAAGCTTAAGATGTTGGGTGATATGAATTTTAGTTTGATTCCAAATAACGAAATCACTGCAAATAATGGGGCTCGTTTATCCATTATTGGACGTTATCTATTAAAAGATGGTGCAATCCAACTGAGTGATCCTGTTGATGAGTCCATGATAGGTTTAGACAATATTTCTGGACTTATCCAGTTTAATAATGCCATCGTGATTAATAAGGATAATGTTGGATTTAATTATGGCTTTACTATAAATCCTGAGCGTAGTGCGGCCAATGTACTACGAGTAAGAGATATTAATTTATATCCAAAACTGACTGATGCAACAAATACAGGGCAGCGTTTAGGTGAAATGGTAATGACAGGTGGCCGTATCAATGCGAATATGGGGCTTACGCCTCGTAATGGTAACTTCACTCGCTTGCCATAAAAATAAGGACAGTAGCAATGAAAAAATATGGAATATTAAGCACGCTAACACTCAGTATTTTGGCTGCGCAGAGTTTTGCTGCATCAAGCTTACATCGTTTAGATGATGAACAAATGCGACAAGCGACAGGTCAGGCATTGCTTTATATGGGGACAACTACTGGAACATCAATTGATCCTGATTATACAAATAAATATGGAAGTATGAGTTTCTATAAGATGGGCTTACAGGCTGATTTGGAAGCGAACCTAAATATTAAAAAGCTACAGTTAGGCTGTGGTGGTGTGAATGGTGCAAATGGTTGTGATATCGATATTGAAAATCTAGCTCTTACAGGTGTACCGACCTCGGTAAAAAGTGACGGTACACCGCAATGGAACTATAGTGGCACAACAGATGGATCAGGTACTCTAGTCAACGAGCGTGCATCAAGTGATGCAATATTGCGTAATCCATTTGTTGAGTTTGCAATAAAGAATCCTGCAAGTGCGGCTTTACGAGAGGTGGCTGGGGTGCGCCTTAGTGCTGAAGGGATTAAAGGGTATATGACAGCAGGGACATATAATGATTCAGCAACGTCTACAAATAACCAAGGAGGAATTAATACCTTTAGTGGCTATTTGATTACAGATGTTGTTGATGCGAGTGCTAAGACTGCTGCAGCAAAGTTCGGTCTAAGTGAAGATCAAAAGATATTTGTACCAGTATATGCAAGTTTGGACTGGTCATTTATTGCAAAACTGCAAGCCAGACGAACTGCCTATACCGATGTAAGTGCAATGAGTACAACCAAACCTAGTGATAAAGGGGTGGATGCTTCCACACTGGCTTCTGACAGTTGGGGAATTAACATTGCCTCATTGGCTGTTAATTTTAAATTCCCTCAAACAGTTGTGACAGGCAGTCGTATGTCTCAACTTAACCTCAAAGTAGATAATGTACCAATTAATCCAATTGTTGTCTCAGCAAAAGATGGTCCAATTTACGTTGCAATGGATCAATCTATTGTAACTGGTGGATTAGCGAGTGTTATTGGTTTAAATGAAGTAAAAAATGCAACCTTCTTTATGGGGTTAAGCGGTACCTATTCTTGGACGGTTGTAGATCCTAATAATACCACGGCATATAATGCATTAAGTACAGCGCAAAAAAATGATAACTTGACGCTTGCAAAAGATTTGTACAATACCAATTCTACGATTAAAGCTGCGGCAGATGTAAGAATCAGTCAAGGGATGGGGGCTGACTTAGCAAAACAAGTTGCATCGACGAACTACATGGGATGTATGAAAAGTGGAGCAATGGCAACTGGGTCTTGTACTACAATTGATAATCTGACTGCGAATGTTGCTGTTAGTCAGGATTTCAAGCGCATGCATAACTTACCAGTTGCAAAGGCATTAAAAGATGCAAATGGTAATATTACGGGATATGATTTTAACAAAGGATTTTATTTAGCATTGCAAAATCAAAAATTACGTTGGCCTGGTAGTAATAGTGACGATATAGCTCAACCAGGATGGTGGATGTCATTCTCTGAGCCTTTAAACTTTGGTAAGTTAGAGGTTCAAAAGGAAATTCCAATGAATGATGTATTACCTCAAGTCGCAAGTTTCATCACAAACTATTTCTCGATACAAGATGTAAATGCGCAAAACCAACCTCTATATGCAGTCAAAAATGGCAGTGGTACGATTACAAAACCCGCATCAGATGGTTCTGGGGATAATGTAACAATGGATTATAATTCCGTGACCACAAATCCTAATGCTTCGGGTGTTGTGGGCGCAGTTCCAAAGAATCAAGTTATTTTAGGAAACTCAGGTGCTCAAAAAGCAGCTCAAGGTCTTCCATTGTATGTACCTTTAGGTAGTATTGATATTAAAGGTGTACCTGCCGTAATGCAGCTTTCAGATTTACCGCTTTCTAATTATCAAGCAGTGGTTCCAAACTGTTATGGCGGATTGAAATTTTGTTAATTAAATCTTTAATTAAGCGACTTTAGTCGCTTAATTTTTTAACCGAAATATTTTTAGTTGCTATCAAAAATTGGAAAATCTTAAATATTTTTAATAGAAAATTTAATTTTTTATTTACAAAAAATTAAATTAACACTAAATATGATAGATAAATGCAATAAAAATTCAGTGATGTAAGGATATATTCAGTGAACAAACAAGTAACCTCTCAGGTAATGATCGCTTCATTAATGTTGGTATTGAGTGGTTGTGGTGGGGGTGGTGGGAATTCGTCAACGCCAACGCCGACACCAACACCAACACCAACACCGACACCGACTCCAACACCGACTCCGACACCGACACCGACACCAACACCGACTCCAACGCCAATACCAACACCTACACAGAATGCGCCGTGTCAGGTAACTTTTGATCAATGGAAGCAACTTACAATAAACGATGGGATTGAGCTGACGAATAGTAAAGTAAATTGTAATGGTTTTATGTCAGCTACGTTGATAAATACGAATTCTCAAACAACAACTTATTTATGGGGGGCGAACTTAGCGGAACCAACGATTCTTGCTCAAATGAGCCAAGGTAAATTGAGCTATAAAGTATTTTTTCCGCCTAAATCAAATACAATAACTTGTTTACCATCAAAAGAAATAATTGATAGGTTGAACTTTGATCAAACTCTTGGAGATATTGAAAAAGCATCTAATTGTAAAGGAGTTTATCAATATAGTGTAGAAAGTAGCAGTACTAATGGGGCAGTATCATCCTATTTATGGAAAGATGATACTGGTAAAGAGAGTTTGACAATTACCTTTGATAAAAATAATAAATTTCTAGAAAAGTCACTTGTTAAAGCTCCTGTACAGGTTGATACCTGTACACCGTTAAGAAGTAAATGGGATGGGGTTGTGATAGATGAATCTTATGAAGATGCTAAAACGAAAATGGGATGTGAGGGTGTATTGACACAAACACAGGATTATAATGGCGTGCCTGCTGTTTTAAGAGAGTGGGGGAAAGAAGATAATAGTATTGTAGACCATGCAATTTTATCCTTGTTTAATAATAAAGTGATATCCAAGCGTTTTATTTTTAAAGATGCTAAATCTACGTGTATGCCGAGTTTAGATAAGTGGCAAGCATTACAATTTGATATTACTTATGACCAAGCGCAATCAGCTACGCAATGTGGCGGTGTTTTACAAATGCTGTTTAATCAAAGTAAAGAAGAAGATAAATTACAGTCGTTGTATGGTTGGCAAAACTTTTTATCGAAAGATGCTAAAGAGGGAGAGGAATTACCACTGGGAGGTATCGCACATCAATTATTTTTTGTGGGTGGTAAGTTGAAAACAAAGAGTTATACAAACAATACACAACCATTTTCAAGTTGTGTCCCGACTAAACTCGGCTTTGAAAAAATCACTCTTAGAGAAGATTGGAATATTGATAAAAATCAAAATGCAATGGGTTGTCCAGCATTACTAACGTCAAGTTCTGAAAGTTCTAGTGATAGCCAGAAACAATATTCATGGGGTGAAACAGCTGCTCAATATGCATATGTTACACTTGATACTACTGGTAAAATTATAGAGAAATATATTAGCTTTACTCCTGCTAAATAAGTGATTACCCACAATCATTTACTTTTGATTGATTGTGGGAATCCAAAATCTATAAGTAGGTTATCGGTTTTATCTTGTGAATTTAAAAAATTGTGCTAGTCTTTTGAGTATATTTTAAACATTTGTCTATGGATTAGGGCAATGGTAAGAAACAAAAAAATAGGATGCTTATCACTGTTATTGTTAAGCCCATTGACGATGGCAATGCAACCTTTAGATGATCAAAGTCTTGCGACCATGACAGGTCAAGATGGTTTGAATATTGGTCTACAAGTCCAAAAAATTGATTTTAAGCAAATTGCGATTATTGATACGGACGGTTTTGCAAAAAAAGGCGAAACGGCATTACCAAAAGCTGCCTTAGTAATGGCTGCAAGACCTGATGCAACATCAACACCTATAGGCATTGATTTTGTGCAAACATTTAATGCAGATGGATCAATACAAGGCAGTACCTCTCAGTTATTAAAAGCTGTTATAGATACAGATAAAGGTACGGGAAGTGGCGGAGCATTTGCAAACATCGCAGTCACTTTGGGAAATGGTGTCAATGGTATGCGAATACGGCCATTTTCAGTTTATTTGGTGCCTGATAATGTTGATGCTATTTCATCATTGGTTGGATCAAATTATGCTCAAAAATCTATTTTTAGTTCTGGCACAACTCTAAAATCTAATATTAAAGAGTTGTTGCGGACTGGTAATATTGATATTGAGTTTATTGCAAATAATAAACCTAATATGAATATCCAACTTGGTGCTGCACCTCAAGGGCATATGGTTATGTTTGGTGGGGCACTTAAATCAATTTGTGGTCCAACCACAGCAAATCCTGATGGATGTAATTTTAATCTAGTTTCAGGTACAACGGGGGCTAAATTCGATTTACAGATGACAGGAAAAGACTCTAATGGCTTTTCTCTAAATGGTTTTTATGCGGGTGTTTATAATGAAGCAACGGATGGAACAACTACAACCTCTGGTGGTCTAGTTTTTGGTAATATAGGTACATCCGATAAATTCAACTTATCTTTAAATAATATTAAATTAGGTGAGATGGGGAATACTGATCCGAATGCTTTTAATAATTTACCAAATGGTTCGATGGGAAACTTTGGTATCAAAGGTGCATCAATTACAGACTTTAAAATGAAAGTCAGTGGAATGTAACAACTAAATTCATTTTTCCAAAGCGGCTTTTGCCGCTTTTTTATTGCATAAGGATAATTCTAAATTTAGCTTTGTTTTAAAAATTGAATAATCTCATCTAATTGCTTGATTTTTTTCACTTGGTCCCACAAGACTTGTGCTTCAGGATAAGCTTTGGTCATCATGCCTAGCCACTGCTTATAGCGTCCTACCATGCCGATTTCGGTCTTATATTGACCGCTTAAGAATCGCAGCTGTAATTCCACCAGATCATGCCAAGACAACAATGCCTGATCCATATCTTGACGTACACACAAGGTTAAATCAGGGGTCGTTACAGCACCACGTCCGATCATGATATCTTGGCAATGCGATTGAGCTAAGCAGGCTTTTGCATCGGCATTGTTCCAGATCTCGCCATTGGCAATCACATTGATATTTAAGGCTTCTGTAATGGGTTGAATTTTTTCCCAATAGGCCGGTGGGGTATAACCATCGGCTTTAGTCCGTGCATGTACAGTAAGCCAGCTCGCGCCTGCATCTTCAATGGCATGGGCATTATCTAAGGTATGATTTTCATCTAGATAACCTAAACGCATTTTGGCTGAAACGGGAATATGCGCAGGTACAGCATCACGTACCGCTTTGACCAGCAGATGTACTGTTTCAGGCTCATCTAATAAAACAGAACCACCGCGATGACGATTCACTGTTTTGGCTGGACAACCGAAATTTAGATCAATGGCTGGTGCGCCCAGTTCTACGACTTTGGCGGCATTGGCAGCGAGCATATCGGGGTTGTTGCCAAGAAACTGTACATGTACAGGTGTACCTGCTGCAGTTTTACCACCATTTTTTAGTTCTGGACAAAAGCTATCGTAGATATGATCTGGCAGGATGCTATCGGTAATACGGATAAACTCAGTCACGCACCAATCAAAACTGCCAACATGAGTGAGCACATCACGCATGATTGGATCAGTCAGACCTTCCATTGGGGCGAGTACAAGTTTCACGATTTACTACCTAGTGAAGCGAAAACAGCGTTATACGCATTTTCAGATAGGCTGTCTAGTTTTTATTAAAATGTAAAAAACTAGCGCCCTAAAATCATTTCTAATACAAATTTACTGCCCATAAAACCAATAGCGAGCAGGATAAAACCAGTAATGGTAAAGCGAATGGCTTTGCGGCCACGCCAACCAAATTTGTAATGGCCGATGAGTAAGGCGCCATATAAGAACCACGAAATGATACTAAAAGCTGTTTTATGTGCCAGATGCTGTGCAAAGAAGTTATCAATGGTAAAGAAACCAAATAACAAGGCTGCTGTCAGTAGGCCAAAACCTGTGATAATCAAGTCAAATAACAGGGATTCCATCACTTGGAAGGGCGGTAGCAAGTTTACCCAGATGCGTCGTTTTTGTTTCTTTTTCAGTTCTCGATCTTGAAACCATAATAGTACCGCATGAATGGTGGCCATCAGCAGTACGGCATAAGCAGATAGAGAGAGAATGATATGTAAATCTAAGCCAAAGCTATGCTGTTCAATTATTTGGTTGGGTTGGCTAAAGGCAAAACCTAGGATTAAACCAAAAGCGGCGACAGGTGTACCGATCAGGTTGAGTGGCAGAATCGGGCGAATCAGGCTCAAAATCAAACTCAGCGCCAACATCAGCCCTGAAGTAAATGACATCAGGTTAAAGACATCATAATTCACCCCAATCGGTGTCATCATGTCTTGGTAGAGCACAGTACTATGCAGTACTAACCCTAGTCCAACCATAAGACCATAACACCAAAGATTTGGACTACGTTTTGACATCAATCGAATAAATAAATACCAAAATGAACTGGTATAGGCGATGAGTGCCAAAATGGTGTAAACCAAGGGGAGACTGATCATGTCAAACCTTTTTTAGGAGGATGAATAATATTCACCATATAAGATATAAATTCGCTTCGAACTACAGTATCCTATAGCATCTTATGCATAAATTTTCTATTTTAAGAAAGATTTTTTTGCAACTAGCCATTTTAAGCGGATTTCGCAATGTTTGATACCTTAACAGAACGACTCACACAGAGTTTAAGAAATGTTACTGGCTCAGGGCAGCTGACCGAAGACAATATTAAAGATACCCTACGTGAAGTACGTATGGCACTTCTTGAAGCCGATGTGGCGTTACCTGTAACTCGTGAATTTATCGCGAAGGTTAAGGAAGAAGCGCTCGGTCAAGAAGTCATGACTCAGCTTTCTCCTGGTCAGGCATTTGTAAAGATTGTCTATGATGAACTCACCAAGATGATGGGTGAGGCCAATGAAACACTGGATTTAAGTGCAAAACCACCTGTTGTTGTCCTGCTTGCAGGTTTGCAAGGTGCGGGTAAAACCACAACGGCTGCAAAATTAGCGCGCTTCCTAAAAGAGCGCCAAAAGAAAAAAGTCATGACCGTTTCTGCCGACGTGTATCGTCCAGCAGCGATCAAGCAGTTAGAAACCGTATCCAATGAAGTTGGTGTGGGTTTTATTGCTTCAGAAGCAACTGAAAAGCCAATTGATATTGTGAATCGTGCGATTGAGCAAGCGAAAATCCAATTCGCGGATGTCTTGATTGTCGATACTGCGGGCCGTCTGCATGTCGATGAAGACATGATGGACGAGATCAAAGAATTACATGCTGCGGTCAAACCAACCGAGACCCTATTCGTTGTCGATGCGATGACCGGTCAGGATGCTGCCAATACAGCGAAGGCTTTTAATGATGCTTTGGCTTTAACTGGTGTGATCCTCACTAAAACCGATGGTGATGCGCGTGGTGGTGCGGCACTTTCTGTTCGTGCCATCACAGGCAAGCCAATCAAGTTCTTGGGGATTGGTGAAAAGCTAGATGCATTAGAACCATTCCATCCAGATCGTGTTGCACAACGTATCTTGGGTATGGGTGATGTCCTTTCTTTGGTCGAAGAAGTTGAACGTAAAATCGACAAAGAAAAAGCCGAAAAAATGGCGAAAAAATTGCAGAAAGGCGGAACCTTCAACTTTGAAGATATGCTGATGCAGTTTGAGCAAATGAGCAAAATGGGCGGCATGATGGGCTTCTTGGATAAGTTGCCTGGTATGAGTAATGCAGGCATTCAGGATGCAATTGAAAAAGCCAACCCTGAAAAGCAAGTTAAGCGTATGGAAGCCATCATTCAGTCGATGACGATCAAAGAGCGTCGTAATCCTGATTTGATGAATCCAAGCCGTAAAAAACGTATCGCAGCAGGTTGTGGGATGGATGTGGCTGAGGTCAATAAGTTGATCAAGCAACAGGCGCAAATGGCGAAGATGATGAAGAAATTCGCGAATCCATCGGGTATGAGCAAAATGCTGAAATCACTAGGTAATATGCAAAAGCAATTTGGTGGTGGCGGAAATATGGGACCTTTATTTGGCAGTAATGACCAGAAAAAGTAAGTTCTATACTTCCTAAAAAGGCGCTTGATGCGCCTTTTTTAATGCGAGAGTGTTGTATGAATTTAATACAAAACATCAACATTCAAAGTGCTTTAAAAAGAAGAGAATTAAAAATAAGTCTATGTTTTACATTGAAAAGTAGTGTTAAATATGTCACATAATTCAAAGAATAGCGTATTTATTCTGCATTGTGAAAATGCTGATCCAGAACAGCATTGGTATGCATGGTTGGAACAACAGCTGAAAAGCGAAGAGATTAGGGTTGAGCGAGTTTTTCTCGCTGATGCCAATCATCCTGAAGCTGAGATTTGGCAAACCTGCTTAGAAGCACAACTCAAGGGGTTGAATGAGCAGAGTATTGTAGTCGCGCATGGTTTATCTTGTGTTGCCGTAGCCAAATTTCTAGCAAAAAAACTAAAGCAAATGACATTGAAGGCAGGGGTTTTTATTGCTGCTTTTAATGATCCGATCCCTCAACATCCCGAGTTTAACAGCCTTCTTGAACACTCTCCTTTTGAAAGTGGGTTATTGCGGGCTAATATCCAGAGGCGTTTGGTTTTCTTTTCCAGTAATGATCCTGTCATCCCTGTACCACTCACTTTTAAATTTTCTAATTTACTCAATGCCCAACTGATTGAGGTGGCTCAAGCTGGGCACTTTCGTGCAGAAGATGGTTTTAAGGAGTTTCCAGAATTATTGCAGGCACTTCAAACTTTGCTCAAAGCTGAGTTCAGTTGAACATAGTGGCGTAAGCCCTTGAGCAATAAGTCGGATTCAACTCGTGGTTGATAATGGCTAAGGAACTTGGCGAATAAAGTAGCATCACCGCCAGTCAAGATCAGCTTTTTAGGGGATTGCTGCATAATTTGATCAATGGTACTGATCAAGCCCAGCAAGATACCGTGATGTACGGCATCGACCGTATTATGACCAGGTTTTAAATTGTCAAAAGCAGAATCTGGAATCTTAATGCCTTTGGTGTTTTGAATCAGTGAGTCTCGTTGCAGGTACAAGTTCGGCAGAATATAGCCGCCTAAATGTTGCAATCCTTCGACCAGATCAATGGTGAGGGCAGTGCCACAGCCAATCACACAGAAGTTTTCATCTGGCTTTGCCATGGCCAAGACTTGTAACCAGCGGTCAATCCCCAGTTGACTTGGGACATCATAACCACAGTGGAGACCTGCATATTCAGCATGGACTTTGGCAAAAATGATTGGAATATCCAAAATATCGAGAATCATATGAATACGTTGGTTATTTTCCGAATCCAGAACTGAAGAAATCCCGACACGACTTAAATTTTGATGGCGGAAGTGTTGGATCAAGCCGAGCAATAAATCGGCAGGGGATTGTAGGTGTAATTCGGCAGCATGTTCAATGACTTGATCATGTGCAGTGATCCAATATTTTAAGCGGGTATTGCCGATATCCAGCCATAAACTTTTCATAGAATCATCATTTCCTCAAATCGAAGCGAGACGTAAACGACCTTGATAGAATTGTTGGGTTTGATCCGTTTTGATCAGTACCGCACCGTCATTGGAAATTCCTTGAAAAAGGCCCTGAACTTTACCTTGAGTATGTTCAAATTCAACCTGTTGATTCAGCCAGATCGCATGATGATTAAAGCGTTCTGCTAAGTTATAACTACCATGTTCAAACCACTGTGCTGCCTGCTGGATTGCGGTATACAGTTCAGCAATCAGGGTTAAACGATCAATGTGGGCTAAACCGAGCATCTCTAGAGAGGTAATGGGTTGATCTGCATTGTCTACAGGGGGCGTGTTTAAGTTAATACCGACGCCGACAATCGCTTGGTGAGGGGAAAGTGGTTCAACCAAAATTCCACCCCATTTGCCTTGTGGGCTATATAAATCATTTGGCCATTTGACCTGTAATGTTAAGCCGTACAAGCTTGGCATTTGTAGAATATTCAGTGCAACTTCAAGAGCAAGGCGACCGTCCAGTGCTGTATTGCTTTGAATCAGTGTGCTTAAATAAATGTTGCCTTCAGGGGAGGCCCATTGTCGTTGGTGTTGACCGCGACCTTGTGTTTGCCGTGCGCTGCATACCAATCCTGTCGTCATGCCTTTTTGCGCAATTTCACGCATATCATCATTGGTCGAGGTTGTGGTTGTTTTAAGGAGCACCACTTCTGGATATTGATTTTTTGCGTTCAATAATTGTTGAAGCTGGCGGGTTTCGAAATCATCCATCATTTTTACAAGTAGAGTGGTCATGTGTTTATGGAGTTAATCATATATTTGCTGATTGGCGCAATTGCTGGATTTGCTGCGGGGCTATTCGGTGTGGGTGGTGGCTTAATTATTGTGCCAATTTTATATATTGTGTTCACCCAAATGAATTATGACCCGAATGTGATTATGCATATTGCAGTTGGAACCTCATTGGCAACCATTATTGTGACCTCGATCAGTTCGGTGATGGCACATCATAAAAAAGGGGCGGTGTTATGGCCGGTGTTCCGAAATCTAGCACCAGGCTTAGTGCTCGGTTCATTTCTAGGGGCGGGTGTGGCCGATCTGATGTCAGGGCAACATTTACAGTTGGTGATTGGGGTATTTGCGGTTTGGATGGCCTATAAGATGTTTAGAGGGGCAAATGCGGTGGTTGATCCAAACCGTCATCTTCCGTCTGCAGCGTTACAGCTTGCTGCGGGTGGCGGCATTGGTGTGGCATCCGCGATTTTTGGTATTGGGGGTGGCAGTCTCACCGTACCTTATCTCAATCGACATGGTGTGGTGATGCAAAAAGCAGTGGCGACCTCTGCAGCCTGTGGCTTACCGATTGCAGTGGCGGGGGCAATTGGTTTTATGTGGTTTGGCGCTAAAGAACAGATTGAAGTGCCGAATACCATTGGCTATGTGCATATCTATGCTTTCTTGGGGATTAGTGTGATGAGTTTTATCACTGCAAAATTTGGTGCCAAAGTTGCACATCGTTTATCACCGGCTATGCTGAAAAAATGTTTTGCAGGCCTGTTGGTGGTCGTTGGCAGTTACTTTATTTATAAAGGATTGATCTAATTTTTTTAGTGAGTAAGACCATAATGTACTTCAATGGTGGCAATCAAAGTTTCGACCAGAAGAAGTACATCATCTTGCTGACGTGCATCGATAAAGAACAACGGATAATTCAGTTCTTTGGCTGCCAGCCAGTCACGATACATGGATAAGGTTCGTTCTGGCATGCGGTCAATATGGGTAATTGCAATCACAATATTATGACCAAAGGGCTGAAACGCCTGAAGATATTGCTCTAAATCCAGTAAAGGATTTTCAGCAGCGTGGTCAATCATCACAATAGTGCCAATTGCGCCTTTACAGATCACTGCCCAAATAAAATCAAATCGATCCTGCCCAGGCGTACCATATAAACCTACTTTTACACCATCGTCCAAGGTCAGCTCACCATAATCAATACCAACAGTGGTCAGTAATTTGTCATGGGATTCGGTATCGGTATTCAATGCCTCGGTACTCAGTACTTCAATTTCAGACAATGCTTTGATCGCCGTAGATTTTCCCGAGCCCATGGTGCCACCGAAGACAATTTTATATTGATGTAAAATCATAGAAGTATCCTCGATTAAAAGCCTAAACGATGGCGTAAGCGACCAAATAGTTTTTTCATAAAATGTTGTTCTGTTTCGCTTTGCTGAGTTTGCGGGCGATATTTTGCCTGTTGATCTTTAATTAGTGCTCCACACTGTGCACCCAAGCATGCTGCAACAAAGTGCCTGACTTTCTGTTCAGGGAGGTTAAGTTGTTGGGCAACAAGGCTGATTTGTGCGCCTTGGGCAAAACAGGCTGACATCCGCAAGATATCTTGGCGGTCAAGCTTGTTTTTGGGTTGTGGCCAGACTTGCAGATAAAAACTTGAGGCAGAAGCTGGACAGAGTTCTTCAAAATCCATAGAGGTCCAAAGTAAATGCCAAAGCCATTGTTTTAAGTCTTGCTGAGCTGCATCTACGATCCAATGCAAATCATTCTGTGTGGCATAGGTATAGTTCAGGCTTGGGTCGGTTTGAAAAGAATGAAATTCAGGATGTTGCCACAGCCATTGATTGCGTGGGTCGGCAATGGCGAGTAGTCCTTGGTTATCAAACAGCTGAATCTTGCCATTTTTCGGATTCTGGATTTCTTGCAATACCTCTTTAATCTGTTTGCGATGAAAGGTTGGCGTATCATCAGTTTCGAGATTTTCTGATACTTGATTTAAGCGTTCATCCAGATGAAGGCTCAGCCAGTGATGCAAGGAATGAAGATGGTTCAAGGGCAGAAATAAGGTGTCATCTTCGATGGCGCTATTTTTATCAACATCATTGGCAATTTTCAGCACATTGATTTTATTGTTTTGCAGTAGGCTCTTGATATTGGGGGAGTCAAAAAATACTTGGTTAATCATGAGAATATCGAGCTGTGGCTCGGCAATATTGCTCCAATTGATTTGGACATGTTGCGGCACAGCCGTTTGAACCTGCTGTTTTAACTCATTTAAGGTTCTGAGACTGAGTCCAAAAATGGCAATATTGACGGCTTGATGAACA
The DNA here is from genome assembly GCF_000367945.1 of Acinetobacter proteolyticus. Lineage (GTDB taxonomy): Bacteria > Pseudomonadota > Gammaproteobacteria > Pseudomonadales > Moraxellaceae > Acinetobacter > Acinetobacter proteolyticus. The sequence continues at coordinate 2,130,553 of NZ_KB849179.1, read as the reverse complement.
CCCATGTTATGACTCATCTATGTATGTACTGAGCAATTCAGTAGGAGATTTAAAGTGCGATACTATTAATGAAAATATTATTTTTTGTGACATGTATCAATTAAAAAGCGATAAGAGAATGTCTTTTCAGATGTGCGGTTAAATATCAGTTACAAGCATAAATATTTGATATTCAATATAGAAAAACTGAGTGTTTAGTACATATTGAGAATCATATTGCGATTTTTTAGCGCAATTGGCTTAAAAAGCAATAAAATTGTCAGACAATGATATAGAATTTATAGGGCGAGATCAGTTAAAACAAAAAAGCGCAAACAGCATTGAATCAATGCGTATAACAAAGATAGCGAGGGACTCATGAATCTCGAAGAGGCTGATAGTCTTTCTGAACAGATTGCAAAGTATATTAGTGAACAAATTATTAGTGGTGAGCTGGTTGAAGGCGAACGCATTCAAGAGTTGCGCATTGCGAAAGAATTAGATGTCAGTCGAGGCTCGGTTCGTGAGGCACTGTTGTTACTGGAGCGGACTTATTTAATTGAAATTTTTCCGCGTCGTGGCGCAATCGTCTCTGAAATGTCAGCACAACAAGTCAAAGCCCTATTTGATACCAATGTGATGGTGCTTGGGCACATTGTGCAACGGATTAGTGAAACGTGGCGAGTCAATGAAGCAGAGCAATTGCAAGCGTTATTGGATCAACTGGTCGAGTTTGTTCGTGCGGGCGATATCGAAAAATTTTACGATGCGATCTTTAAATATCTGGCAGAACAGCATGAAATGGTGGCGAATCCCTATCTGATGCAATTCTATAAAGAACTACTGCCATCGTTACGCCGTAGCTATTTTTTGACCTTGAATACCTCACGTCGAGAGCTACAAGAATCGTTTACCCTGTTTAAGTTGGTGATTGATGCTATTTTGATCCGAAAATCACAACAAGCTGCTTTATTTATGGAAGATTTTTGTCGACACTTGCGCAACCTTGTGTTGGAATCTCTGACACGTATGAAACAGATTGAATTGGCTTGGGCTAGACGCTCACGCCGCTAGTTAGGGCAGTATGCGTTTAAGCAGTTTAAAACTTTCAGGCTTTAAATCTTTCGCCGATAGTACAACATTACATTTTAAGGCCAATCGTACTGCGGTGGTTGGGCCGAACGGTTGTGGTAAATCAAATGTCATTGATGCAATTCGCTGGGTCATGGGCGAGTCCAACGCACGTCAGTTGCGCGGTGGCAGTATGCAGGATGTCATTTTTACTGGCACAGCCAAACGTAAACCTGTCGGGGTGGCGAGTGTCGAACTTCGTTTTGACAATACTTATGGCAAATTAGGCGGCGCTTATAATGCTTATAGCGAGCTGGCAGTCCGTCGCCAAGTCACCCGTGAAGGTAAATCTGAATACTTCCTGAATGGCACGCGTTGCCGTCGCCGTGATATCACTGATATTTTCTTGGGTACAGGTTTAGGACCGCGTTCTTATGCCGTGATTGAACAGGGCATGATTAACCGTCTGGTCGATGCCAAGCCTGAAGAAATGCGTGTGTTTATTGAAGAAGCGGCAGGCGTGTCTCGGTATCAGGCGCGTCGTCGTGAAACCTTGCAGCATTTAGAGCATACTGAGCAAAATCTGGCGCGTTTAGACGATATTGCTGCTGAACTAAAATCCCAACTTAGAAGCTTAAAGCGTCAATCTGAAGCTGCGATTCAATATAAGACCTTAGAAGGTCAGATTCGTACGTTAAAAATCGAAATTCTTTCGTTTCAAGCCAATCAAAGTCAAAAGCTACAACAAGAATATACGGTTGAAATGACCGCGCTGGGTGAAAACTTTAAATTGGTCCGTTCAGAATCACAGACCATTGAACATGATCTTGAAGCCACCAGTGCTTTATTCCAACGCTTAATTCAGCAGTCTTCACCGTTGCAGCATGAATGGCAACAGGCCGAGAAAAAGCTGTCTGAATTAAAAATGACCTTGGAACAAAAACAGAGTTTATTCCAGCAAAACAGTACCAGCTTGCTGCAACTTGAACAGCAGAAAGTACAAACTAAAGAGCGTTTGCAACTCTCTGAATTACAGGTTGAAACCTTAAGCACTCAATTTGATGAGCAAAATGAAAGTTTGCTTGCCTTAGAGCAGCAGACACAAACGGCTGAGCAAAATTTTACCGATGTCCAAGCACAATACAAGCAAGCACAACAGCAATTTGACCAACTGAAAACCCAAGTCGATCAGCAACAACAGAAAAAGTTGCAGATGGCAGCGCAAATTGAGCAGTTGGGTAAGAATGTGCTGCGGATTGAGCAGCAAAAGCAGACCTTGCAAACGCAAAGCACTCAGATTCGTGCTCAGGTTCAGGATGATGAACAGGCGCAGTTAGAACAATTGCAGCAGCAACTGCAACAGGAAATAATTGCGTTAGAAGCGGCAATTGAGCAATTACAGCAGGATGTTCAGACACAGCAAGATCAGCAACAGTTGCAGAAGGCTGATGTGCAGAGTTTGAAAACTGAGATTCAGGTTTTATTGGCTGAACAAAAGAACTTAACTCAGCTCGTCGCAAAGCAAAGTCCGAAGCATGATCAAAACGCAGTTCGATTGATGCAAAGCCTACGTTTAAGCGCTCAAGCTAAAGCGCATGCAAATATTATTGAGAAGTTCTTGGCTAAGTGGCTGCAAGCGCATTTACTGGATGATGAACAGTCATTTCAGGAAGGTGTGGCGCGTCAGTTAAAAACAGAATCTCCCCTAACCCCTCTTTTTAAAAGAGGGGAACTCCCTCCTTTTATAAAGGAGGGCTGGGGTGGATTTAATGGTTATTTAAGTGATTGGATCGAAGCCCCCCAATCTTCTTTATGGACCAATGTAGCGGTTGCAGAAGATTTAGCCACAGCTTTGCGATATCAAGTGGATCTCCAGCAAGCACAATCCATTTTGACGCTGGATGGTTATCATGTCGGCGCCGATTGGGTGATTGCGCTGCATTATGATGAAGACAGCCAAACTGCGCAGGGCATGCTCAGTCATCAAGTGCGTTTAGAGGAAATTGAACAGCAGCTGGCACAGCAACAACCGCAGTTGCTTGATCTGGAAAGTCAATTTTCTCAGCAATTACAGGCTTTGCAACAGCAGCAACAGCACTTGCAGCAGCAACAGCAAAGTCTGAAGCAAAAGCAAAAAGAGTTACAACAGTTGGATGTGCAAATTGCCAAACTACAAAGTACCGCACAGGCCTTTGTGTTGCAGCAACAACAATTGGCCGATCAACTGAAACAGCTTGATCTACAGCTTGAAGAAGATGCTATGCAGCGTGATGATCTGGAGATTGATCTGCATGCGCTTGCATTGAAATTAGAATCGGTGTTGCCAAATTATAAGACTTTGCAATTTCAGGTGGAAAACTTGAATGAGCAGTTGGATGAGCAGCAACAACAGTTGACTCAACAACAGCAGCAACGTGAAGCTTTGCGTCGCCAGACTTCGCAAGCCAATCAGCAAATTGAGTTGTTAGAGAAAGATATCTCGTTCCTAAAAACACAATATCGTCAAATCATTGAACAAATCGAACAGGCCAAGAAGTTTGTTGATCCGATTCAGCTTGAACTACCCAACTTGGAGTCACAATTCCAACAGCAATTCCAGCAAACCGAAAAGCTGCAAAAAACCTGGAATGAATGGCAGCTGGAACTGAATCAAGTACAAGAGAAGCAGCAGCAACTGACGGAACAACGCCATCAAGCACAGCAAAAAGATGAGCAGGTGCGTGAGCAGTTAGAGCAAAAGCGCTTGGCTTGGCAGGCGGCGAAATCAGATCGTGAACATTATTTAGAGCAATTGAAAGAACTGAATACAGATGCTTTATCTGATGTGTCGATTGAAATTAAAGATCATCAGCAGAAACTGGAAAAAGCCCAGCAGCAATTTGAGAAAATTGGTGCGGTAAATCTAGCGGCTTCACAAGAATACGAAGAAGTGTCACAGCGTTTTGATGAGCTGAGTCACCAGATGCAGGATCTACAAAATACCGTTGATCAGCTCAAAGACGCGATGAAAAGCATTGATCAGGAAACGCGTAAGTTATTTATGACCACCTTTGATCAGGTCAATCAAGAACTGCAACTGTTGTTTCCAAAGGTATTTGGTGGTGGTGAAGCGACTTTAAGCCTTGAAGATGATTGGCAGTCTGGGGTGAAACTGATGGCGCGCCCACCTGGCAAGCGTAATAGTTCCTTGGCCTTGCTTTCAGGTGGTGAAAAGACCCTAACGGCTTTGGCTTTGGTGTTTGCGATCTTTAGATTGAACCCTGCACCGTTCTGCGTATTGGACGAAGTTGATGCGCCGCTTGATGATGCCAATGTACAACGGTATTGTAATTTGGTAAAAGAGCTTTCTGAACAAGTGCAATTCATTTACATTACACATAATAAATTGGCGATGACAATGGCAACTGATTTACTTGGAGTCACCATGCCAGAGCCAGGTACATCAAAATTAGTGACTGTCGATTTAGAACAGGCAAAAGAATACGGGTTAGTTGCGGAGTCTTAGTATGGAAATGAATACAATAATAGGCATTGTTGCCGCCGTTGCGATTATGCTCGTTGGTTTAATCATGATTTTAAGAAAACCAAAACCAGTTGAGCCATCATTAGAAGCAGATTTACATATTAATCCTGAGAGTCAGCAACCTGTGATTCCACGTCATGTGCGTGACCAGCTTTTACAAAAAGAAGTGGTGACCTCAACTGAGCGTGTTGAACCAAGTTTAAATACTGAAGCAATCGAATCAGAGCCTGTGGCGAAGCAAGCAGTTGATGCTGTGAATGTTGAAGCAAAAACGACGGAAATCGAACAAACTGCTAAAGCAGATGAGGTTGTTGAAGCTGTATCAGAGCTGGAAGCGGCTCAAAAAGATGAGACAGTAGTAGCTGAAGCAGAAACTAAAGAGAAAGCAGAGGAAAGCAAAGCGGAAACTGAGCTCAGCCTAAATCCAAATATTGAAACCGTCGCGATTGAAGAGTTTGATGGTGAAAGTAATATTCTGGATGTGCACTTACATGAACAGCAACGCTATGATGATGAAAGTGCTTTAGCAACCGCAGAACAGATTATTGCCTTGAATGTTTATCCGAATCCACGCCGTGCCCTATCAGGTGATAAAGCACTCAAAGTGTTATTGAAATACGGCCTACGTTTCGGTGAAATGTCGTGTTTTCATCGTTATGAAAATACCGACGAGCCAAGTGCCTTGATGTTCTCTGTATTGCGGATGACGGATAATGGTCCTGCAGGTTTTGATTTGGAAACTTTATCGGGCGAGCAAGTGCAAGGTCTTGCATTCTTCCTGGCTTTACCAAATAGCAAAGCGGTTACAGGTTATGACATGATGACCAGTATTGCAGGCTTAATTGCACGTGAAGTCGATGGCAAAGTCTATGATGAAAACAATTTAGAGTTTACACCGCAGTTGAAAGAGCATTGGCGTCATCATGTGATTGATTATCGTCCAAATCAAGCAACCGTCTAATGAATCTTTTATAATAAATTTAGTAAAAATTATAGGGCGGTTTTTCCGCCCTTTTATATGGTGAAATTTAAATGGAACACAACTCAGTTATTGAGCAAATGCGTCAGTTGATTCAACTGATTGCAAAACATAATCATGCTTACTATGTGATGGATCAACCCTCCATTTCTGATAGTGAATATGACCATTTATTTCATCAGCTGAAAGCCTTAGAACAACAATATCCAGACTGTATTCAGGCCGATACCCCGACCAATAAAGTCGGTGGTCAAGCGCTATCAAAATTTGAAAGTTTGACTCATGCAGTGCCGATGCTGTCATTGGGGAATGTCTTTAATCAGGAAGACCTATTCGCTTTCGCCCGTCGTATTGACGAGCGTTTACCGAATCAGAAAGTCCAGTATGAGGTTGAACTGAAACTCGATGGTTTAGCGATTTCACTGTGGTATGAAAATGGTGTCTTGGTTCGTGGTGTAACACGTGGTGATGGTGAAACAGGCGAGGATATTACCCAGAATGTTAAAACCATTCGGAATCTGCCGAAAGTATTATCCAGTCAGCATCAAGCGATCCCAGAGTTTCTTGAGGTTCGTGGTGAAGTGTTGATGCCAAAGCAAGGCTTTGAAAAGCTCAATGCGGATCAAGAAGCCAAAGGTGACAAGACCTTTGCCAATCCACGTAATGCCGCAGCAGGAAGCCTGCGTCAACTTGATCCAAATATCGCAGCTTCACGTCCGTTGGCGTTCTATGCTTATGGAATTGCCCAGTGTCAGCCTAACCATGGTCTTGAAACCATGCATGACAGTTTGCATTGGTTAACCCGATTTGGTTTTGAAATTGCAGAACGTCAATTCCTGTGTGCTTCGATTGAAGAAGTGCAACAACGTTATGAACAGATTCAACAAGAACGTCCAGATCTTAAAGTTGAAATTGATGGCATGGTGATTAAGGTAGATAGCCTTAAACAGCAACAACAATTAGGTTTCTTGAGTCGTGAACCACGTTGGGCAACAGCTTATAAATTCCCTGCACAGGCAGCACTGACCAAAGTTGAAAATATTGACTGGCAAGTGGGGCGTACTGGAACACTCACCCCAGTTGCGCGTTTAACACCTGTGTTTGTTGGTGGGGTGACGGTGTCTAATGTTACCTTGCATAATATTGGTGAAATCCATCGTTTAGATGTGCGTGTTGGTGATACTGTCAGTGTCTATCGTACTGGTGATGTGATTCCAAAAGTTGAGAAGGTTTGGGCTGAGTTCCGACCTGCCGATGCCGAGATGGTGCATCTTCCGACCAATTGTCCAGTCTGTGATTCACCTGTGGTGATGCCAGAAGGTGAGGCCTTGGCACGTTGCTCAGGTGGTCTATATTGTGCGGCACAACGTATTGAGGCCATTCGTCACTTTGTTTCACGTAAAGCGCTAGATATCGAGGGTTTGGGCGATCGTTGGGTGGAATCACTGTTACATCTCGACCTACTCAAAGATGTGGCGGATATTTATCATTTGCATGAGCATCGTGACACCTTATTGACCATCGAAAAAATGGGTGAGAAATCTGTTCAGAACTTGATTGATGCGATTGAGGCAAGTAAGAAAACCACTTTGGCGCGTTTTATCTATGCATTGGGTATACGTGGTGTTGGTGAAACCACAGCGCGCATGTTGGCCAATACCTTCCAGACGCTTGAGGCATTGAAAGCTGCGGATATTGAAGCACTCAAGAAAACGCCTGATGTCGGTGATATTACTGCTGAATGGATTGCTGATTTCTTCCAAGCACCACATAACATCGAAGTGTTGGATCGTTTAATGGCAGCAGGCATTCATTGGGATGCACCGACTGCACCAACGCGTCAGCCATTAAATGGTGAGAGTTGGGTGGTGACCGGTACATTGGAAAGCATGGGACGTGATGAAGCGACGCAAAAACTTCAAGCCTTGGGTGCGCGTGTCAGTGGTAGTGTGTCCAGTAAAACCAAATGTGTAGTTGCAGGTGAGAAAGCGGGTAGTAAGCTGGATAAAGCACAGAAGTTAGACATTCGAGTATTGAATGAGCAAGAGTTTTTAGCGTTTTTAAAGCAGTATGAAGCTTGATGACGTAGATAAAGAAAGTGCTAAGTTAATCATCATGTATTGCTTAGCACTCATTCTTCCTTTTTTTGTGATGCTTGCTTATTATCGTTATGATAATGCAGTTAAATGCAATCAAACGAAAGTGCTAGGTAGTGTACAAGAAGATGTCAATACCCAGCTTTTAAATGCTGTATTGGAAAAAATTGAATTAAGACAACGCTTGTTTTTCGATTTATTAAAAGCGCAAGAAATACAAAAAAGGTCGGCTTGTCTACAGAAAAGTCATGAGGATGCAGAGAGATGCTGGAGAGAATTTCAGTTAGACGTCCAAAACGAAATCAAGGTGTTTGATCATGCTGTTGAGCAGTTCGCTCACGTGAAACCGCATCATCTGATTGCTTCTGATTCTATTTATGATCAAGGGTTGTTAAAGTCAAATGTGTATCAGCCAAATCATATGGTGGAGTTCGCTTATCAGCAAATAAAACGATATTTAGTCGATCAAATAGATCAAGAGGATGCTTCACTATCTCAACTTGATTTTGAGTTACGTTGGCAATTAAGACAGAAACTCTATCAATATGCTGATTTAAGGTTGGGTCAGGTGAAAAGTGTTGAGTCTGAAAATAATTCACAAAAAATCTGTCGTGTGAACGTTGAATTTCAAAAAGGTAAGACTGCTAAACTTATCTATCAACCTTATGAAAAGCTTGAATCCGCTGGTCGACATGGGGCAAGAAAAGAATATGTCACGTTGCTCTATTTAGAAGACCACCATGGTCATCATTATAAGGATATTGGTGAATACATCTTAGAAGCATTTAAGATTAAATAACGGTGAGCGAGGCACCTCTCAATGATGAAATTGAGAGGTGCTTTTTGATTAAATATATTTTTTCACAATACCATCATCCAGCAATTGCTGGAAATGTTCACAGACACTCTCACGCACATCGCGATATTCAATGCCCAGCTCTTTCACACTGCGTTGCGCATTAAAATAAATTGGATAGCCCATATTCAATTTTACAAACTCACGTGAATGTCCGAGAACAGGTGCTACAAAAGCAAAAGCAGTCTTTGGCACAGTAAAGTGTGGGAAGGGGAATTTATAGCCAAATTTCTGAGTAAGTGCCTTACCCATATCCAATAAGCTCAGTGTGCCACCACAAATGATATAACGGCCTTGTGCCTTAGGATTCAATGCCGCAGCGACATGTGCATCGGCAACATCACGTACATCGACAATACCATTCCACATTGGCGGGACACCAAATAAGGTAGTGCCATTACCAAACTGTTGTAATACTTCAATACTACCTGACTGGCTGGCATCGGTGAGGGAAGGCCCCATCACTAAGGCAGGGTTAATACAGACTAAATCCCAGCGCTTTTGTTGTTCAGCCATTTCCCATGCTTTGCGCTCAGCAGCAACTTTTGAATAAGGGTAGGGCTGATGGGTTTCACTACTGGTATTGTTCCAATGGCTTTCATCAAATTCATTATTGGCGGTATTTTGAATCTCAACTGCATCGCCATAGGTTGAAGCAATGCTTGATGTCAGCACCACACGTTTGACTGACTCGGTGCGATTAACACTGTCTAATACGTTTTCTGTGCCTTTCACCGCAGGTTCAATAATGTCTTTGACTGCATCTTTATAATTGGTCACCACAAAAGGTGATGCAGTATGAATCACGATTTCACACTCTTTCATTGCATCATCAAATGAACGCGGTTCAAGCAAATCTGCTTTAAAAAATTCAATCTTCCCAGAAGATTGATCTGCCAGATCGTACAAATGCTGAATCTTATTTTTCTTGGATGGATCACGCACTGTGGCATGAACCGTATAACCTTGCTTGAGCAGACGTTCGATAATCCAGCCTGCAATATAACCCGTCGCGCCAGTGACCAAAATTGGTTTGCTTTTATCCATTGTGGTTTCCACATTATGTTTTTGTGATTGCTGTTATTTACCGAATTTTGCCTAAACAAACAACAGCTGAGCAGTCATTTTTTATGATTTTTTGATCAAAACATCAGCGGAATAAGAAGCATTGCTAATGGTTACAAAAAATCAAACAAATGATTTTCAATAGGATTATCTCTTTTTAAAACCATAAATGATATGCAAAGGCTTATTTTATTTAGATAAATTGAGCTAATTAGAACTGTAAATGCGTATGTTTCTCATTTTAATTTTATAAAAATCATAAACTTACACACTTTTGTTTTTGCAATTCTATTGTAACTTGGCCATAATATTGTCATTCGATAGGAGTAAGTATTATGCGTGGCAATCCAGAAGTCATCGACTATTTAAATATGCTCATTGGCGGTGAATTGGCTGCTCGTGATCAATATTTAATTCATTCAAGAATGTACGAAGATTGGGGCCTGAGCAAAATCTACGAGCGTATTGACCATGAAATGCAAGAAGAAGCATCTCATGCGGATTCAATCATTCGTCGTGTTCTGTTCCTTGGTGCTCAACCGAATATGAACCGTGAAGACATTAATGTCGGTACGGATGTTGTCAGTTGTTTAAAGGCGGATTTGGCACTTGAATACCATGTCCGTGAAAAATTGGCAGTGGGTATCAAGCTGTGTGAAGAAAAAGGCGACTATATTAGCCGTGATATGTTGCGTCAGCAGCTTTCTGATACAGAAGAAGATCATACTTATTGGTTAGAAAAGCAATTACGTTTAATTGAACTGATTGGTTTGCAGAATTATATTCAGTCACAAATTTAAATAATTGCTGTAAATGCCGTAATCAAAAAAAGGACTCTTAATAGAGTTATCACATGAGTCATTTTTTAGCTTTATTGAATTCGCAATCAAATTTCCCTCTCCTTTTTAAAGGAGAGGGCTAGGGAGAGGATTTAGATAAAGAATTCCCCTCATCCTAACCTTCTCCCAAGGGAGAAGGGACTTTCAACACTTAGTGTTGATTATTTTCCAACTTTTAAAAGAGCTCCAATAAAGTTCCCTTTTTTTAATTTTGGGCTGAAAAAAATGCTGAAAATGAAGACTTAGAATTTTTTACTATAGTTCACAAATAAACGGTCTTCACCAAAGTCATTGCCATGTTTCACATCATAGTCAATGCGGATGTATTGCAGTGCAAAGCCTTTGAGATAAGGCTGCTGAAAAGCATAGTTCACAATAATATTGGACTCAGTTTCGTGGTTTTTATCACCATTGGCTGCCTTAAAGTCATGACCATAAACATATTTCACCATCGCATTCAGCCCAGGTACATAGTCCTTAAAATCATAGCCATACATCAGGTGGTAAGACTTTTCATTCTTTTTAAAGAAGCCTGTGGCATTCCAGTTGATAAAATAGGTTTCAGGCAGGAAACCATCAGGTAAAGGATAGGCCGACTCCCCGATAATCTGTTGATAGCCTAAACCAAAAGACTGATTATTCACTTTCAGCATTTCCAGTATTCCAATATTTTGGGCATCAATATCAAAGTTGCTACCGTCATTTTTGGCATTGAAATATTTAAACTTGGAATTCAGGGCGAAGTTGGGTTGTTTCCAGGTATGGTCTAGCCCAAGGTAGTGTTTATTGTAGAGGTCTTCTAAATTACCAAAGTAGTATTCGGCCTTCAGCGATGGTGTCAGTTGATAGCGTAGATCCAGATAATTCAAACCATCAGAATATTCAGTTTTGCCATTGGCTGTAAAAGAAAATTTACGAAAATCTTCTTCATTGCGGGGTGACACTTTCGTGACTCGGCCTATTTCTGCATAGAGTTGATCAGAAAGTTGTGACTTTAAATTGGTGCCCCAATACGATGCCAATAACTGACGACTGGCATCTACCGCCGTCACAGGAAGATCCAGCCAGAGTTCACCGATACTGAGCAGTGCTTTGTCATAGCCCAGTTTGAGGGTCGCGCCATATTTTAAATAGTCAGAGGCTTGTGATTGGGTTTGGGGATCAAAGGGCAACACCGTATCTGCGACATGCTTATCTTTGCTTAAACGTACCGCATATTGCACCGAAGCATCCGCCCCGATGGTGATTGCTTTGTCCGCGATTTGTAGGGGTGTATCCTGCATATTTGACTTGTAAAATAAAGACGCCGCTTGTGACCAGCTACCTGTATCTTTAAGGCTTGGATTGTCATAGTCACGATTAATATAGGCATTTTTAAGTGTGAATTTCCATTGATCTTGAGTTGTCTCCGCAGCAAAAGCAACCGAGCTAGACAAGCTGCCCATTGCCAATAGGGTTGCAACCGTTAAACGCATAGGGCAAAAGCGCTGTAATAATTTCATAATCCATATCCGAAGTCAGTGCGCCAGTCCTCGGCGCACATGGTTTTATTGCTGAGACAGTGAAGATTGTGGGGTAAAGCTTGTCGCAGGTTGAGCCGCAACCGAGACTTTTAAATTCACCAAGAAAATGGCGAACGCCGCGATAATGCCGGGAATCGCGATGGCGAGAAAATTCATTTGATGGGGCAGTTCAAAGGTGAGTAAAGCACCAGTGAGGACAGGGCCGATGATGGCACCGATTCGGCCAATACCCGAAGCCCATCCCATCCCGGTTGAACGTACTGCGGTTGGGTAGAATTGTGCCACAAAGGTATAGAGCAGAATCTGTGAGCCAATTGTGGCTGCGCCTGCGATTGCAATCAGGCTGTATAAAATAAACTGTGGGCTATTAAAACCAAGTAAGATCAGGGCAGCAGCACCGATCACAAACATGCTGGTAATCACGGGTTTTAAGTGGAATTTATCCGCTAAGGCACCACCGCCAATCGCGCCAACCATACCTCCAATGTTCAGTGCAAACAGGAATAGCATACTGGCACCTAGAGAATAACCCGCCTGTAGCATCAATTTTGGTAACCAGCTACCCAACGCATAAACCATCAACAGGCACATAAAGAAGGCCACCCAAAACATAAAGGTGCTGAAACTACGACCTTGTTGGAATAGGGCACGAACAGGTGCATCAGTTGTGGTACTTTCATTTAGAACCAGTTCTGAATGATTGCTTAATTCAGTTTCAGGTGCGATTTTAGTGACAATCATTTTGGCTTGTTCGTGCTGATTCGATTTCACTAAGAAAGCCAATGACTCAGGCAGAAATTTCCAGATTACAGGCAACAGTAACAGCGGAATGCCCGCAATTAAAAACATGATCTGCCAACCCATATCTTTGACTAACCATGCGCCCAATAAGGCAGAACTCATCCCGCCAATGGCATAGCCACTAAACATCAGTGCGACTAAGGTACTGCGGATTTTTTTCGGTGCATATTCGGTCATCAATGCGACAACGTTTGGCATCACACCACCAATGCCAAGTCCCGCGATAAATCGTAAAATGGCAAATTCAGTGGGGCTTTTCGCAAAAGCACCTAAGAAGGTAAAGCCACTGAATAAAGTGACACAGATCAGAATGGTTTTTTTACGCCCCAGTTTGTCTGAGAGCGTGCCAAAAATCATGGCACCAAACATCATCCCGAACAAAGCTGCACTGGCAAGCAATCCCGCTTGCACTGCAGTTAGTGACCATTGCTGCATCAACAAGGGGAGAGCTACCCCGTAAATAACCAGATCATAACCGTCAAAAATAATAATGATGAGACACCAGATTAATACTTTCCAGTGAAATGCCGTAAAACGGGCTTTATCAATAATGTCATTAATATTGACCTTATGTGTATCCATTGCTTCACCTCCAATTTGTGAAGTACCGAGTTATTTTTTATTAAGCTATTTTGTTATTGGGTGAGAGTCAAAAACCTAATTGATATATCTTTATGTCTTTAAGGTATTGTGATTTTATTTATTTAATACATTGAAATTTATGTATTTATTTTTTTGTTTTAATTTATTTTTAAATATGGGTGAAATATTAAATAGTGAGAATTTTAACTATTTTATGATGTTAAAATCTTATTTTTTATAATTGAAAAATCATTAAATAAACTTATAGCATGATTGAAAATAAATCAGGATGTTTTATTTTACCTATTGGTTAAAATAATGATGAACGTCCAATTAAGTTGAATGAATTGAGATTTTAAAGTGAGGTTTAAAAAATTGCCTTGCTGAGTTTTGATTGCTTAGCTTTAGGGGCAAAGTAGTCTGTTATTCGACAGCAAGGCGGAGAGGCGGGGGAGTTGTTCTCTTTTTATTAAGCGGATTGTGTTGCTGTGCGTTGAGTGAGAATGAAATGAGCAATCACCCCAATACAAATGCCCCAAAACACCGAACTTAATCCTAAAAAATGCATGCCTGAAGCGGTCGCCAGAAAGGTAATCAGTGCGGCATCACGCTGTTGTTCATTTTTCATAGCAACGGCAATATTGGTGGAAATTGCACCGAGCAAGGCCAAACCCGCTAAAGCCGCAACCAATTCTTTCGGTAGTAAGCTAAATAGCATCACAATACTGCCCGCAAACAGTCCGCCGAGAATATAAAAAATCCCGTTGGCAATCCCTGCGATATAGCGTTTTTCTTTCAGTTCATGTGCATCTTTACCCATACATAACGCTGCTGTAATGGACGCGAGCACGATGGTAATACCGCCAACACAAGCCACAGCGAGAGAGGCAATACTGGTAGCACTGATAATCGGTTTGGCAGGCGTGTCATAGCCACTCAGTTTCATAATCGCCATACCCGGTAAGAACTGACCTGTCAGACTCACGAGGATTAAGGGCAGCGCCAGACTTAAGGTCGAAGTCCATGTCCATTCAGGGCTAATCCATTGTGGAATCGCTAGATGAAAACTGAGCTCCACAGGATTCATTTTTCCCAAGAATAAACTGAGTGAAATACCCGCTGCCAATACCCAGATCATGGTATAGCGCGGCATCAGTCGTTTAGCGACCAGAAACACAATCAACATGCTAAACACAATCAGCGGCATGCGATCTGTGGCCGTAAACAGGTTAATGCCAAATTGAAACAAGATGCCTGCCATCATGCCAGCAGCAACATCTTGCGGAATCCATTTCAGCAGTTTGTCGAAACAGCCTGTAATCCCAATGAGAAAAATCACGATGGCAGAGGTGATATAGGCAGCGACCGCTTCATTCAGAGAAATGTCAGGAAATAGCGTCACCAATAAAGCAGTACCGGGCGCAGACCAAGCAGTAATGACGGGAGTTTTATATTTAATTGATAGATAAATCCCTGCAACAGCTGCACCGATGGAAATGCCCCAAATCCATGACACCATCATCTCTGTCGAAACATGGGCACGTTGCGCCGCCTGAAAGAAAATAATCAGTGGCCCTGAATAGGAAATCAGCACCGCAAGAAAACCCGCAACCGTGGCTGAAATGGACCAATCTTGTTTTAATGTTTTGAGTAAAGTTGTCATTGGGTGATGGCCTCCATGCACATCCTGTACTTTATCTGAAATGCAAAAGATCAGGGCTAACCCTGATCTCCACCTCCCACGGGGATGACGCTGCCCGTGATATAGGAGGCATCATCGGAGGCAACGAAGACAATGGCTTTGACTTGTTCCTCAATACTGCCATAACGGCCCATGAAGGTGCGATCTATGGTTTGATCCACCACTTGTTGCATCCAGTCTTTTTCATTTTGACTGAGTGGGTTGCTATTACGCGGTACTTTGCGAGGTGGGGCTTCGGTGCCACCTGTAGCGATGGCATTGACCCGAATTCCATCTTTGGCGTGTTCAAAGGCCAGCGACGCTGTCAGTGCATTGACGCCACCTTTGGCGGCAGAGTAGGGAATTCGGTTAATCCCGCGAGTCGCAATCGATGAAACATTGACGATCACACCGGCCTGTTGCTGAATCATTGCAGGCAAGACCGCTCGGCAGCACCATAAAGTCGGAAACAACGAGCGATTCACTTCCTTGATAATTTCCTGTTCAGAAAATTCCTGAAAAGGTTTCATCCAGATTGCGCCGCCAACATTATTGATCAGCACATCGATCCGGCCAAAATGTTGAATAGCTTTGGCAACCACAGTTTGTGCACCTGCAAAGCTTTCCAGATCGGCTTGAACCGTAATGGCCTCAGCACCTAAGGCTTTGACTTCGGTCAGTACCTCTTGCACATAATCGGAAAGGTCGGCCAGAACTAGTTGCGCACCTTCCGCCGCCAGTTGTAGCGCCACCCCACGACCAATGCCTTGAGCACTACCTGTGACAATTACCACTTTATCGCTAAATCTTTGAGTTTGAGACATGGCTTGATTTTCCTGTGGCTATTAATTCGCAGAGAACTTTTCGAACAGGAAGTTGGCTGGTTTGATCTGTTCTGTATCTAACCAGCCACGGACGGCTTCGACCATCGGTACAGGACCGCACAGATAAATATCGACATCGCCGCTATTGAGCCATTCAGATTCGATATGACCTGTGACATAGCCTTTACGCGCATGCTGACTGTCAGGATGCGCAACGACAGTTCGATATTCAAACCAAGGGAATTTCGCTTGTAATTCTGCCAGTTTCTCCAAAGCCACCAGATCAAAATCGTTGGTCACACCAAACACTAAACGCACAGGTTGGGTTGAACCTTTTTCTTCAAGCACCTGTAACATCGACATAAAAGGGGCGATGCCTGTACCACCTGCCAGCATTAGCACAGGACGAGTGACATTACGTAGATAGAAGCTGCCGAATGGTCCTGTGAAGCTCATTTTATCGCCTGCCTGCGCAGCCTTGCTTAAGAAATCGCTCATTTTGCCATTTGGGACATTACGCACCACAAAACCTGTTAAGCGATTGCCCGGCTTTGAGCTAAATGAATATGAACGGGTTTCACCTGTTTCAGGAATGGCGACATTGACATACTGCCCTGCAAGAAAATGAATATCGGGTTGCCCTTCATCCAGTTGAATATCAAAAGTAATGGTTGAGTCGGAAAGATTTTCGACCCGAGCCAATGTGCCTTGGAAAGAATGAATTTCGGTTTTACAAACATCAGATGACGCCTGAATTCGGAATACTGCATCTGAGCTTGGACGACATTGGCACGCCAGAATATAACCTTGCTCTGCTTCTTCTGGGGTGAGGGCATCTTCGATATAACTTTCTTCTGGCATGTCATAACTGCCAGATTCGCAGAATGCACGGCAAGTACCACAGGCACCGTCACGGCAATCCAACGGGATATTAATTTTTTGGCGATAGGCTGCATCGGACAGGGTTTCACCTTGAGCAACACTGATAAAACGTGTCACACCATCTTCAAATTGAAGTGCTACATTGTGGTTTGACATGAGATGTATCCTACAAAATAATTTAAATTTGGGACCCCAACCAACAGTCCATTTGGCTGAGGCGACCTATTTTTTACAGGTGATAGATATCAATCACTTGATTGATATAGTCATTTTTGAGTACGACATACTTGCTTAGAATTTTTGGTTCATCATCTGAACAATCAATGACATAACGTGACATGCCAAAGTAGCTATAGGTGGTTTTGTAGCGGAAGCTCAAGGTATTCCAGTTGAAGCGAACGGTGACTTTATCGCCGTCGCGTTCAATCACTTCAATATTGGCAATATTGTGGCAAGTACGGGTATCAGGCATGGTGGCAGAAGAGCGTTCGGTTTTGATTCGGAACACACGGTCTTCTAAACCTTGGCGATCTGGATAATAAATCAAGGAGATTTCAGACTGTGGATCTTCGGTGAGCTGATCATTGTCATCCCACGCTGGCATCCAGAAGCTGGCTTCAGGCGCATAGCAATTGAGCCAGTCATCCCATTGTTCATCATCTAAAAAGCGAGCTTCACGATAGAGAAACTGAGCAATATTTTCCAAGCTGCTTTGATCTTGAATACTCATGCGTTTTCTCCTTGAGCAGCAATTTGCTTCTCAGCGACAATGGCGTGTTTCATGGTATGCAACCAATATTGATGTTGCGCCAGATAGAGGCCTTCATCTTCGGTTTTAATTCCGCTTAACATCGGTTTAAGCCCAATTTCATTGGCTGCATCATCGGGGCCATAAATCCAGTGCTTGGAACCACGGCACATGTCATTCCATTCCAGTGCGATCCCGGCATAACCTGCCTGACAGGCACGGAATTCTTCTAGGTCATCGGGTGTGGCCATGCCTGAGGCATTAAAGAAATCTTCATATTGGCGAATACGACGCGCACGTGCCTCTGGGGCTTCACCTTTCGGTGCAATACAGTAAATCGTGACTTCAGTGCGATCGACTGAGATAGGACGTAACACCCGAATTTGTGAACCGAACTGGTCCATTAAATACACGTTTGGATAGAGGCACAGATTACGCGAGCGTTCGATCATCCATTTCGACATGGCTGCACCGTATTTCTCGGTATATTCATCTGCTTTCGGGAAGTTTGGACGATCTTCTGGATTGGCCCATTGTGTCCAAAGCAGCATGTGTCCATTTTCAAAACCATAAGAACCACCACCTTGTTTGCCCCAAGAGCCTGCACTCATGGCACGAATATTATCGGCGGCTTGGGTCTCTTTGCGGTGTTGTGTGGTTGCGGCATAGTTCCAGTGCACTGCTGAAACGTGATAACCATCAGCACCATTTTCCGCCGTCAGTTTCCAATTCCCTTCATAGGTATAAGAGGAAGTACCGCGTAGAACTTCTAAACCATGTTCGGATTGATCGACAATCATGTCGATGATTTTGCTGGTTTCACCCAAAAATGCTTCAAGGGATGGTACATCTGGATTGAGGCTGCCGAACAAGAAACCTTTGTAGTTTTCAAAACGTGCGACTTTTTTCAGATCATGTGAACCATCCTGATTAAAGCAATCTGAGTAGCCCGCTTCACTTGGATCTTTGACTTTGAGGAGTTTGCCTGAGTTGTTAAAGGTCCAACCATGGAAAGGGCAAGTATAAGTGGCTTTGTTACCGCGTTTATGACGACAAAGTTGGGCACCACGATGCGAACAGGCATTGATCATGGCATTTAGCTCGCCGTTACGGTTGCGGGCGATGATGACTGGTTGACGACCAATATAGGTGGTGTAGAAATCGTTGTTATTGGGGATTTGGCTTTCGTGTGCTAAATAAACCCAATTGCCTTCGAAAATGTATTTCATTTCAAGGTCAAATAGAGCTTGATCGGTAAATACTGAACGATGAAGTTTAAATTCACCTGTGTCGATATTATCGACCAGTAATTCATCAATGCGGTCAAGATGGCTGGTATTGATTACAGGAATACGTGGCATGTCCGTTCTCCGACTTTCCAAAACTGTGGAAGTCATCGAGTTGCGCTAAAAGCGTCTCGATATCCTAATAAGTTGAATGTGGCGAGTGTTGTGGTTTGAACCGATAAGGATGAATGTGGGCAGCTGGAATCTAGCGGAAGCGATTCATAACTTCATCGGTTTATCTCTTGTCTATACCTTAAAAGAATGAGTAAACTCTGTCTAAGACCGAATTTATATTTTTATATATCTTAAAGGTATGGAAACCTCATGGAATTACGTCATTTACGGTATTTTGTTGCGGTTGTTGAAGAACAGAGCTTCACCAAGGCCGCAGAAAAACTATTTATTGCTCAACCACCTTTGAGTCGGCAGATTCAAAATTTGGAAAGTGAGTTGGGTATTCAACTGTTTGAGCGGGGCAGCCGACCTCTACAAACCACACCTGCGGGACATTTCTTTTATCAGCATGCGATTAAACTTTTGTCTAATGCCGAAGAAATTAAAAGTATGGCGAAACGGATTGGGCTGATTGAACGCAGTGTTACCATTGGTTTTGTCGGTTCGCTGCTTTATGGTCTATTGCCACGGATCATCTATTTATTCAGACAACAGCAGCCGCATCTCAATATTCAACTGGTTGAAATGAGCACCACTGAGCAGTTACAAGCTTTAAAGGAAGGTCGAATTGATGTGGGCTTTGGTCGTTTGCGGATTAGTGATCCTGCGGTCAGACGGATTTTACTGCGCAAGGAGCGTTTGGTTGTGGCGGCGCATACCAGCCATCCGATTGCACAGCGGACAGAAGGGGTCTATCTGGCAGATCTGATTGATGAAAAGATGTTTATGTATCCGACTTCACCGAAACCGAATTTTTCGACTCAACTGCTGAATATTTTTGCCGAGCATAGTTTAGTGCCGAAAAATATGCATGAAGTGCGGGAAATTCAATTGGCTTTGGGTCTGGTCGCTGCAGGTGAAGGCTTGTGCGTGATTCCTGCCAGTGCCGATACCATTCGTTTTCCACATCTCAATTACATTCCGATTCTGGACAATGGTGCGGTTAGCCCAATCTTTTTGACTGCACGGGCAATGGATCGTAGTGAAGACTTACAACTGTTATTTGATTGTGTTTATCAGGTCTATGATCTGGAAGGCATTCCGTATCAACGGACCGTGTTTACACTGGATCAGAATCCGATTGATGATTCCAATGGTATTGATTTTTAAACACATATAAAAATGCCTAGACTTCAAATAGCTAGGCATAAAAACAATCAATAAGCTGATTCAAAATCTTCAAAGCGATTATTTGCTTTGTAAGTTTTTTAGATCTTTCAAGACTTGATCGGCATGAGTTTGGGTATTCACGCTAGTGTAGTGATACATTACCGCGCCTTGAGGATTAATCAAAAAACTCTCGCGTTTGGCGATCTTGGCAATTCCTAGATTTCGAACGATGCCGAATTTAGTTGCCAGTTCGCCTTGATCATCAGCAAGAATTGGGAAGGGTAGGCCGAGTTTTTCTGAGAATTTTTGATGTGAGGCAACATCATCAAGACTGACACCCAGCACCACCGCATTTGATTTGGTAAATTGGGGATACAGCGATTTAAATTGATTGGCTTCTTGAGTACAGCCTGCTGTGTTGTCTTTAGGATAGAAATAAAGTACCACCCATTTGCCTTTATATTGATTTAAGGTGTGCCATTTGCCAGTTTGATCTTGCAGTTTAAAGTCTGGAGCAGACTGTCCAACCCATTCTTTTTGTGCAGTATCTTGCTTAGAAAATAAGGTAGTTTGTGCGCTACTGAGCGTGGGTGCACTAAGTAAAAAAAGTGAACTACATAAAACGAAAACTTTGGACTTTATCGTATTCATCATGTTGATCTCAAAGTGTAATAGCAGCTACTTTAGCAAATTTAGAGATTGGATGGGGTAGAAAATTCTTTACAGGGTTTTGATCTGCTTTATATATTTAAATCGAATGATCATTAAAAAAGAAAAGGAAAATTAATGGATGTTGGTGCAGTTCTGATTAAATTAAAAGCAAATAGGCAGGCTGAGGTCGAGGCTTGGCAGCAAGAAATTCAACAACGTAAAGTAGAAGCGATTCAAACACTTCAAACTGAAGGGGTAACAATTGAATCTTGGTTTCAACTTGAATTGAATGGCGATCATTATTTACTCGCCTACATGCGTGCTAAAGATATTGCTTATGCACAACAGGCAGCAAGAAATAGTCGCTTTGAGATTGATCAAGTTCATCGACAGTTCAAGCAACATTGGGAGCAAGTGATTCCAGCGCAGCTTTTGGTAGATTTGGAAAATAATGAGCAGTGTTAATCAGAGTATACTGCGTTGAAGTTTTTGGGAATGAGCAAGCACGTGACCTATAAGATTCTACTCATCACGGGATGGGGCGGTGGTGCCGAATTATTAAAACCTTTACATGAGGCTTTAGCACAAAAGGGACATAGCATTGAGCGAATCAATATCTTTAATGCGCTGAATGATGACATCTTGCAACAGCATGTCGAACTTGCAGTGAAGTTTGATGTGATCATTGGATGGTCGCTTGGTGGACAACTGGCAGCATTACTGGTTGATCAGATCCAACAACAATACGCTGAACAGAAAGTGTTAATCACTTTAGCGTCGAATCCATGTTTTGTGGCTCAAGCAGATTGGATGGCTGCCATGCCTGTTGAAACCTTTATCCCATTCAAACAGGCTTTTGAACAAGATGCGATTAGTACTTTAAAGCGTTTTGGCTTGTTAGTGTGCCAAGGTGCAAGTTCGGCAAAGAAAGATTTCGTAGCTATGCAGAAATTGATTCGTCCACAACAGATTGCATTGCTTAGGGACGGTTTACAGTTGTTAGAGCAATTAAACTTGGTTGAGTTGTATGAAAATTATCAAGGTAAGCAGTTACATGTCTTTGCAGAGCATGATGCTTTAGTTCCTTACCAAGTTATACGAAATATTGATGATTTAGCTGCAAAAAATCTATCTGTTGTTTTGGTTGATGGAGCTTCACATGGTTTTCCTTGTTTTATGGTTGAGCAGACTGCGCAGATAATTGAAGATTTTATTCAATAGACGGTTTAATCTTGCTTGAATTGAAAGTTCTCGCAATATATTTTAGGTTTTGACAAGTTTAAGATAAAAAGCTATTGAGATTTATTGAACGTTCTTATCATTATTGAAATTTACTTTTAATATTCGCTATCGTGGAGGCGACATGGATGTCGCCGTTAGGCTGTGGCATCAAGGATGTGCCATCAGCCTAACAAAAGACTTTTGCTTACTTTTCATCTTTGAAAAGTAAGTCCAGCTGAAGGCTTATCCTGAAATTGGCTGAGTACTCGGAATGACACTGTACAGCACATCGTTAAATATTGAATTTACAGAGGTAAAGGATGACAGACCCATTTGATTTAGAACATATATGGCATCCCTATACTTCGATGTTAAATCCACTACCAACCTTTAAAGTCAAACGTGCCTATGGCGCAACCATTGAACTGGAAGATGGTCGAACTTTAGTTGATGGCATGTCGTCATGGTGGTGTGCAATTCATGGTTATAATCATCCTGAACTGAACCAAGCGGTTACAGATCAATTGCAGAACATGGCGCATATCATGTTCGGTGGTCTGACCCATGAACCTGCAATTGAATTAGGTAAATTATTATTAAAAATTACGCCGCCGAACTTAGATAAGATTTTCTATGCAGATTCAGGTTCGGTTGCCGTAGAAGTGGCTTTAAAAATGGCAGTTCAATATTGGGCTGCATTAAACAAATCAGAGAAAACCAATTTTATTACCACACGCTCTGGCTATCATGGTGATACTTGGAATGCGATGTCGGTGTGTGATCCAGTCACGGGGATGCATCAAATTTTTGGTACAAGTTTACCCAATCGCATTTTTGTTCCTGCACCACAATGCCGCTTCGATGCAGAATGGGATCCGCAAGACATCCAGGAACTCAAGCAACAGATTGAACAGCATCATCACACTATTGCTGCTCTGATTATCGAGCCAATTGTACAAGGTGCAGGTGGCATGCGTTTTTATCATCCTGAATATTTGCGCCAAGCTAAAGCATTGTGTGAGCAATATAATCTATTGTTAATCTTTGATGAGATTGCCACAGGCTTTGGGCGTACAGGTAAAATGTTTGCATGGGAACATGCCCAAGTAGAACCCGATATTATGTGTATTGGTAAAGGTTTAACAGGTGGTTATATGACACTGTCTGCGACCTTAACCACCAAGCAAGTGGCTGAAAGCATTAGTTGTGGTGAAGCGGGTGTGTTTATGCATGGCCCAACCTTTATGGCGAATCCACTGGCCTGTGCAGTTGCTTTAAGAAGTACTCAATTATTGGTTGATCAAGACTGGCAAGCCAATATTCAACGGATTGAAAAGATTCTGGCTGAACAATTAATGGATTTAGCACAGCTTGACCACGTTGCAGATGTACGTGTTTTAGGTGCGATTGGCGTGGTTGAATTAACCAGCAATGTGGATATGAAAACCTTGCAGCAACAGTTTGTAGAGCGTGGTATTTGGGTACGGCCATTTGGAAAATTGGTCTATGTGATGCCGCCGTATGTGATCACAGATGACGAACTCCATTATTTATTAGCACAGATGAGTGAAGTGGTAAAAAATATGCAGGAAGTAAATAGCAATGTCCTTGCTTGATCATTATGCTGAGCAGCTTGACCTACTTAAGCAACAGGGTAATTTCCGTCAATTCACTTCAAATGAGCAATCTGGACGATGGATTACCATCCAAGATCGAACCATGTTGAATCTGGCATCCAATGATTATTTAGGTCTTGCCGCTGATTTAACTTTAAGAGAAGAGTTTCTTGATACGCTGAAAATCGAACGAGCGCTCTTTAGTTCATCTTCTTCACGTTTGCTCACGGGAAATTTTGCGGAATATGAACAATTTGAAAATAGCCTAAGTAAAGCCTTTGGCCGTGCTGCCTTACTCTTTAATAGTGGCTACCACATGAATATTGGTATTTTGCCAGCCTTAGCTGATAGTAAAACCGTGATTCTGGCCGATAAACTGGTGCATGCCAGTATGATTGATGGCATTCGACTATCGACTGCTCAATATGTGCGTTATCGTCATAATGATTTGCAGCATCTGGAACAGTTATTGCAAAAGTATCATCAAGATGAGCAAGTTGAACGCATTATTGTGGTGACTGAAAGTATTTTTAGTATGGATGGCGATGAGACGGATTTAGCAGCCTTGGCGCAGTTAAAGCAACGCTTTGCCAAAACTATGTTGTATGTCGATGAAGCACATGCGATTGGTGTCAGGGGGGAGCAAGGTCTGGGTTGTGCTGAACAATATGGCGTGTTAGATCAGATTGATTTCTTGGTTGGGACCTTTGGTAAAGCAATTGCCTCGGTAGGCGGCTATATCATTTGTGATTCAATCATTCGTGATTATCTGATCAATAAAATGCGCCCATTGATTTTTAGTACAGCTTTGCCTCCAATCTCGATGGCATGGTCAGATTTTATTTTTAATAAAGTGCTGAGCATGCAGCAACAGCGTCAATACTTGACTGAGATCAGTCAGTATTTACAACGGGCGGTGATTGCAAAAGGTTTCTCGAGCCCATCCAGCAGTCATATCATTCCAATTATTTTAGGCGAAAGCCAAGCGGCCATTGAAAAAGCACGCTATGTACAACAACAAGGTTTTTATGCCATGCCGGTACGCCCACCAACAGTGCCACAGAATAGTTCACGCCTGCGTATTTCATTAACTTCTTTGGTGCAAAAAACTGAATTGGAACAATTGGTGGAGTGTTTGTGAGCATCAATAAAGCATTGGTTGCACGACGTTTTGCCAAAGCAGGGCAAAGCTATGTCGAGCATGCTGTGGTACAAAAGCAAATTAGTGCACAGTTATTTAAATATCTTCAAACTTATTGTCCGCAAAGCTTGGGCTCAGTCCTAGAAATTGGCTGCGGTTCAGGCAATCTCACCCACTTACTTCAATCTCATTTTCAAGTTGAGCAACTGTTTTTAAATGATTTATATGACGATGTAGAGCAGCATTTTTCAAATTTTAAATCCCCTCTAAATCTCCCCTTTATTAAGGGGAGACCTAAGGTTGATTGGTTGATCGGTGATATTGAGCAACTGGTATTACCGCAATGTTTGGATGCAGTGATTTCCAGTTCTGCTTTGCAATGGATGATGGACCTGCCCGCGTTATTACAACGGATTCAAGTGGCGTTAAACCCTCATGGATATTTCGGCTTTTCTACCTTTGGGCCTGATAATCTCACTGAAATTAAGCAACTGACAGGACAGGGTTTAAATTATATTGGCCTAGAATCTTTAAAACGACAGCTTGAACAGCAAGGCTTTGAAATTCTATTAATACAGCAAGATCATAAGCAGATTTATTTTGATCATCCAAAATTGGTATTGCAGCATTTAAAGGCGACAGGCGTGACTGCAACAGCAAAATCACATCGCTGGACCAAGCAATCCTTGCAGCAGTTCTATTCGGATTATCAACAGTTTTATGATGAGCAGGGTTTTAGTCTGACTTATCACCCGATTTATGTGATTGCGCGGAGAATAGCATGAGTGCAGCAATTTATTTTGTTAGCGGTATTGATACTGAAATTGGTAAAACTTATGCCACAGGTTATCTCGCCAAACTTTGGACCGAACAGGGACAGCGTGTCATTACTCAGAAGTTGGTACAAACTGGGAATGTAGATATCTCCGAAGATATCGAAAAGCATCGTGAAATTATGGGCAGTGGCTGGTTTCAGGAAGATCATGACAAACTCACCATGCCTGAAATTTTTACGTATCCAGCCTCGCCGCATTTAGCCACACGTTTGGATGGGCGTGATCTGGATTTTGCCAAGATCGAAGCAGCGACTAAAGTATTGGTTCAGCGGTTTGAGGTGGTGCTATTGGAGGGTGCAGGCGGTTTGATGGTACCTTTAACAACAGAATTGTTAACGATTGATTATATCGTTCGGCATCAATTTCCTGTGATTTTGGTCACTTCTGGGCGTTTAGGTAGTATTAATCATACTTTATTGAGTTTAGAGGCTTTAAAGCAGCGTGGTTTGAGTTTGCATACTTTAGTGTATAACTTAAAAGATGAGTCCAAAGATCCACTTATTTCGAAAGATACCGCAGATTATTTAAAAGCTTATTTGGCAAAGCATTTTCCTGATGCTCGATGGATTGAATTGGAAAAATTCTAATTTAATTCATTAAATTTAGAATCTTATTCAATAGGGGGAACCACAGCGTCTTCCCGAGTTTTCTCAAATGAATACCACATTCTCTTACTTTTCAGGGATGATGAGCTGTGACTGAAACAGCGCAAGACAAAATCCTTTGTAGGGCTGACGGTATATCCTTATACCGCAGCCCTACGGGCGGCATCCATGCCGCCGTCACGATAGCTAATAGATTTTTGGAAGCCATTTAACTAATAAATTTAAGGTGACTAACAATGAATAACAAGAATTTTGTTTTTATAACGCTATGTTTGTCAGGTTTAATCTCGACAACTCATGCTGCTGTACCAACAGATAAAACCATCATCAGTTGGATCACCAACTTACAAGATTCAAATGCCAATCCTCCTCATGCCATTCAGATTGATTCTACCGAAGCCGTAAAACTGATCTCAGGGGAAGAAGCCTATTTATCGGGCGTGAGTTTTGACAATGCAGGACGTAATTTTTGGGCTGGTTATGTATTAACCCGTCCAAAATTAAAACAGGCTCAAATCTTAAAAGAGTTTGGTGGCCAATCGAATAGCTTTAAAGTGCATTCAACCGTTTATAAAGGCAAACCGATTCAACTGATCGAAATTGAAAGTGCAGGTTCAGGACAGGGCACAGTCGAATCGAGTAAAAGTCTGGTTTATTTCACTCAATGGACAAGTAAGCTGATTGCAGAGGTAGAGGAGTCTTCTTATGACGGTCGCTATGATGAAAAACTGGGTGCAGAAGATTGCCGTACAGGACGGGAAAATTCAGGCTATTTAAATGTGATGCCTTATTCACCTTATATCATTCGAACCACAGTGACAGGGGATGCCTGTAATAATAAACCACAAGGCTATAAAGTGAGCAGTAAGCTTATTCCAGTTGTCATCAATGAAATGAAATAAAAAAAGCTAACAAGCGAACTTGTTAGCACAGGAGTAAAATTATAGTTATCTGATTAATTTCTTGTTTTTATTGTTTAGTTATTACTGACGATACCGATTTTGGTGATATTGCTTTGTTGAGCGAGCGCCATCACCATCGCGATATTCTTATATTCGGCCTGTGCATCAGGCTTAAATTTAATCTGATCCTGATCCGCTTTTTGAGCAACTGAATCAAACAAGGCTTTTAAGGCTGAACGATCAGCAACTGCTTGATCATTCCAGAAAATATGCCCTTGTGCATCAACCCGTAAATTAATGGTTTCTGGTGGCTTCTGATCTGTTGGCGGTGGTGGTGTGCCATTTGGCAAATTAATGTTAATGGCGTTGTTTGGAATTGGAATGGTGATAATGAACATAATCAGCAGCACCAACATGACATCAATTAGCGGTGTCATGTTGACGTCGAGCATCACATCTTCTTCATCATTTTTTGAACCCACATTCATACCCATGTGTGATTCTCCTATTATGGTGTAGAAGCAGGGGGAGTGGTAACAAAAGCGATTTTGCCAATCCCTGCTTGCTGTGTTGTGCTGATCACCTGATCTATCGCTTCATAATGAGTCTGTTGATCGCCACGAATATGAACCTCAGGCTGTGGACGTTTTTGCGCTTCAGCTTGTAAACGGGCAAGTAAAGTTTCTTTATTTGCAACGTATTGTTCATTCCAGAAAATATCCCCCGTTTTATTCACTGAAAGCTGGATATTTTGTGGGGTGGTGGCATAAGGTGTATTTTTTTCTTCGGGTAGTTTTACCGGAACAGTGTGTGTGACCACTGGCACTGTAATTAAAAAGATAATCAGCAGCACCAGCATGATGTCGACTAGCGGGGTCGTGTTAATCGTCCCGATGACATCATCGTCACTTTGATCTGAATTAATCATCATGCCCATAATGGTGTTCCTTATTTAGAATCACGGTTTGGGTGATTACTGTTTAAGTCACCGCTGAGGAGTACGGCATGTAGGTCTGAACCAAATGAGCGAACATTGTCCATAACCGCTTTATTACGACGGGTTAACCAGTTATAACCCAGTACAGCAGGAACCGCGACTGCAAGACCAATTGCGGTCATAATCAGTGCTTCACCGACAGGTCCAGCCACTTTATCAATCGATGCTTGGCCTGAAATACCGATCGCAGTAAGCGCGTGATAAATTCCCCAAACTGTTCCAAATAAGCCGACAAATGGCGCAGTTGAACCCACAGTGGCAAGGAAGGCTAGGCCATTACTGAGATGACTTTGCACTTTTTCGATTGCACGTTGGATTGAAATCGTCACCCATGTGTTGAAATCAATACGCTCTAATAATGTGCCGTCATGATGTTTGGTGGAACGAATGCCTTTTTCAGCAATATAACGGTAGCTACTATTGCTATTTAAACTTTCTGCAGCACTATTTAAAGATTCTGCTTCCCAGAAATGACGTTCAGCTTCTGTGCCATGGCGTTTGATTTTACTTTGTTGAAAAACTTTAGACAGAATGATGTACCACGTTCCAATCGACATCAGTACCAAAATAAATAACGTCGATTTTGCGACTAAGTCACCTTCGCGCCAGAGGGCTTCTAAACCATAAGGGTTATGTACTTTTTCAACAGTTGCAGGTAAGGGTGGTGGAGTTGGTGCTGCTTGCGCTACGGCATCAGTTGCTACAGTGGTTGCTGCTGTGGTTTGCGTGGTTTCATCAGCCCATACGGTTGCAACAGGCAGCAATGTACTGCCTGCGATGAGGCCAATTGCTGCAATTCGAGAAATACGTTTTGCTGTGTTTGTCATCTTTAAATTCTCCAAAAAATTTGTTTGTTCAATGCATTTAATTAGGAAATCGTGAATGGATATTCGATTTCGTACCATTCTTGTTGTGGTACACCGTCTTTCATTGCTGGTTTAAACGTACACAGGCTATAGGCTTTGACAGCTGCTTTATCTAAGCTTTTACTACCACTCGATTTTTTGACTTTCGAATCAATCACTTTGCCTGAACCATCAACCAACACACGAATACGCACTGTTCCTTCTTCTTCATTCATCAAGGCTTCACGAGGGTATTCAGGTTTTTGACATCCCGCTTCGCCTTCAGAAACACCGCGCGAAATTCCTGCGGGTTTTGCTGGAACCGCAGGTGCGGCAGGCGCTGTTGGAGCAGCAACAGGGCTCGGACTTGCTGCAGCAGACGTAGGTGTTGGTGTTGCAACAGCCGTTTTGGTAGGTTGAGCAGGTGCTGGTTTTTGTACAGGTGTGACTTTCTCCACCTGTTTAGGTGGGTCAGGCATCTTGGCCACTTTTTCGACCATTTTTGGTGGCTCGGGTGGCTTTTCTTTAGGTTTTGGTTCCTCTGGCTTTGGAGGCGGTGGTGGCTTGATGTCCTGAATAATCTGTAGTTCTACAGGCTTATCGACAGGCTTGCTAAAGTCGGTCGCTAAACTTGTCATCAGAATATAGGCGATAATGAGATGTAGAAATAACACCAGACCAATACCAACAAGGCGTTTGGCAGGTTGATTTTCATTCTCAGAAAAGGGGATGCCCATAATTACTCCTGAAATTGTAATCATGGATTCATCGTCGTTTGGAGGATGGGATCAATTAAAAAATTGATACTGACCGCTTTAATTTTTGATGAATCAGAGGATTACGGTGAACCACTACGACACAATAAACATCATGTCGTAGTGGTGAAACACATTAAAATTTATAAGTACCACGGGCGAAGTAAGTTCGACCTGTTACATCACCAAAACGTGGGTCATAGCCATACTGGAAATTCTCCAAGGTGTTAGATGCTGCTGGTTCTTCATCAAAGATATTTTTAATACCGAGCGTTAAATCCAGATTCTTGAAACCACGGTATGTGCCTGAAACGTTATAAAGGGTATAGTCACTGACACGATGATTCTTATAACCATCATCAAGATTTTCTGAGTTTTGATCTTTATAGCCGCGTGTGAATTGCTGTTGGAAGTTTAGTGACCAGTCTTCATAACTCCAGTTAAGATTTGCGACATGCTTCCAACGGATGGTTGGTCCATCATCCTTGTAAACACCTAAACTGCTGATCCACTCACCATCTTTTTCATTTTGATATTCGTATTTGGTGACATACGTTCCATCAATTCCAAAGCCAAAACGACCAGTTGATGTGACAGGAGTTAAGTAGTTCAGGCTGACATCAAAACCTTGGGTTTTTAAATTGCCCATGTTCTGCATAGTTGTAATGATATAGTCGATTGAACCATCTGCTTTACGAACAAATTTGTCTTTATATTTATCTGGGCTTTCAAAAATGGTCGATGCCTCAAGTGCCGAGATTTGATTTTTAACTTCGACATTGTAGTAATCTAGAGAGAACACAAGGTTTTTGATTGGTTCAAGTACAAAACCTGCTGTGATCGACGTCGATTTTTCAGGCTCTAATTCTTTGTTACCGCCCTGCATACGATCAAACTGCTGATCACAGTCACGAGCCTGACTACCATCAGGGGTAGCTTTGCCCCCTGGGCATAAAATTGGGTCACTGTTACTTGGTGATAACGTTCGACTATTGGTTTTATTGATTTCATATAAGGTTGGTGCGCGGAAGCCTGTACTATATGAAGTACGGAACATGAGTTGTTTAAGTGGTTCCCAACGTAAAGCAATTTTTGGATTAAAGGTATCACCGACATCACTATAATTGTCGTAGCGCGCTGCAATTTGTGCTTCTAACGTTTTATGTAATGGGATTTGTAGTTCTGTAAATACAGATGAAATATCGCGCTTGCCTTCCTGATGTGGATTGTTTGGATCAGTCCCAAGACTTGGTAAACGAGCAGCGAGATCTGAGTTTACAGTAGAATCCCACTTGTCATGGCGAAAACTGCCACCAAATGCGAAACCTACATCACCAGCAGGTAAGCTATAAATTGGTCGGCTTGCTGTAAAATCGACTGTACTCGATTCTAATTTTGCTTTGTTGTAGTCTCCTGAAAGTGACAGTTTGTTCCAAAGATTCGGATCATCTCCAGCCGCCTGTGAACCAAATGGATTAAGTTGGCCAGCATCTAAAGCGGATTGCACAGCTGCTTTATCTAAATATCCACTAGTTGCTGTCTCAGTGACGGCACTACGTGCATAGCTGACACCTGTATTGATATCCCAACCATATGCTTCACCTTCAATACCTGCAAAAACTCGGTGAGATTCATTCTCGGTATCACTAATGCGATTGCCGGCTTGTGAACGCAGTGAGAGTAGAAGTGGTTCACCACTGAGGCCCGCAACAGTCGGTACTAAACCATTTCCTGGATAATACTTACTATTCTTGCTAATTGAGACTTTATTATTGCCGTTATAGACATCAGGTGCGACTGAGGTTGAGACCTTGTTATTGGCATAAACATATTCACCAATAGCGTTGAAGCTATCATTTAGCTTCAGTGTTAAACGACCCATTGCCGAAATATCTTCTGTTTTCGGTACGATTCCAATCAGGTTTTGGGTGTTTAATAGGCAAATTTTATCAAGCGCTTCAGTACCTGCATAACCTCCACAGCCCGTTGCTGCATAAGGATTTCCACTGGCTCCATTTTTAGAATCAACGAAATTGGCAGGGAAAGAGGCTGAACTTCGTGCATCAAGACCAAGTTCGGGAATCAGGCTGCCTTTTGCACTAACCTTTCTATCTTTAGCCATGATGTCATTGCCATGGCGATAATCAACCACACCAAATACATTAAAACCATTGTCTTCAAGGTCGCCATAACCACCAAAAATACTGAAGTCTTGGGTATCACCACCTTTGTGTTCTGGTTGAGTAAGACCCCCACTGATATTCAGCCCAGTGAATTGTTTTTTGGTGATGAAGTTAATAACCCCACCAATCGCATCAGTCCCATAAATTGCAGAAGCGCCATCTCGGACGATCTCGATACGTTCCAGCATAGCGAGAGGAATGATATTTAAATTGGTCACCCCACTATCAAATGCACTAGCAGCCAAACGGCGACCATTGAGTAAAATCAAAGTTTTATTTTCACCAACGCCTCGTAAATTGGCTGTTGCTCCTGCTGTACCAGAACGCCCGACATTTTGTGAAGTCACAAAACCAGCTTGGTTGGCAGTAATTTTGGTCAGTGCTTCTTCTGTCGTGGTTACCCCTTGTTTTAGAATCTCATCAACCTTGACGACCGTGATCGGTGAAGCACTCTGTGCTGCAACACCTTTGATGGATGAACCTGTAACCGCAACCTTTACGACTTTGGCTGTTTTTTCCTCGGATGGTGATTCTGCCTCAGCAGCGTGAGCCATGGTTAAACACAACATACTTAAACTAAGCGTACTGAGTTTGAGTATGGTTTTGCCTGCTTTTGGCAGAGCAGTTGGTTGAGCGAAGTTGGCTTTTTTCATTGATTATTTAACCCCTAAATGGATTGCCACTCTAAAAATTCAATAAATCCGTTTTAGCAAGAGCTGTGCCAAACCCTATTTTTAGATTTCGCTTAATGTAGAATAAAATGTGTAAAAGTGTTTTAGTTTTTATATATAAGATTTTCATATTTTTACTAAATATTAAAAATATTGAAATAATTCAGATGTTGATTGGTTAACATAAAGTTCCAAATAAGGTGTGATTTTTTAATGCATTAAAATGAATCATAAAGTTTTATTTTTGCTTTTTTGTGGTGCGTTAAGTCTTTTATTGCTATAAAACATTAGGTTTGTTATTTTTATTTCATTGAAATAGAAAATAATATATAAAAATATGATTTGGCATAAAGTTACTTTTATTTAAGATGCGTGAAAAATAAGTCTGCTTGGAAAGTTTTTTGATTAAAAAATAGGCTTAATTTTTTTATTTGAAAAGTGGCATGAAATTAGCTAGGTAATTTTCGATCTTTAAGGGGTTTTTCTTTTGACTTAATTTTTCCATCTGATAAAAAATCGTTAAATAAATGATTTTTTAATAAAAAGTTGGAATCAGACATGCTGAAAGGGAAACGGTTGTAGTGTTGAATGCTATGCAAAAGTCTAGTATTTATTAAAAAACGATAATGTGAGCAATGATTTGAAGTCAACTTTTTTTACGGTCACTGTATTATCAACCGTTATTGCATTTATGCCGATGGGGTATGCAAAAACACCTGCTCAAGCAGATAAAGTACTCCGTGTTGCATTTGAAGCGCCAGATGATGGTTTTGATATGGTTAAAACTTTTAATTTTTACAGCGGGAATGTAGCCGATGTGATTTTTGAAAGATTGCTTCAATACGATTATCTGGCTAACCCTGTAAAATTGGTTCCGTCGACAGCAGAAAGCCTACCTGTGATTCAAAAAAATGGTCAGGTTTATATATTTAAAATAAAACCAGGGATTTATTTTACCGATGATCCTGCATTTAAAGGCAAGCGCAGAGAGCTAGTTGCAGAGGATTATGTCTACTCCATTAAACGGATATTAGATCCTAAAAATCACGCTTCATCATTTTCTTTTATTGATAATAAAATTGTGGGCGCCAATGCTTTGGTTGATCAAGCCAAAAAAACCGGCACATTTAACTATGATGCCAAGATTGAAGGCGTCAAAGCATTGGATAAATATACGATTCAATTTACCTTGACGCAACCTGATTATAATTTTCCTTATATTTTGGCCTATAGCACCTTTGGTGCGACTGCACGTGAAGTCGTTGAATACTATAAAGATCGTTTGGCTATGCATCCTGTGGGAACAGGACCTTATATGCTGAGTAAATATGTCCCCCGCAGCAAGATTGAATTGGTTGCCAATCCAGATTATCGTGGTTTTGTCTGGAATTTTAAATCGACAGGCACAGCATGGGATAACCAACTGGTTAAAGACATGAGTGGCAAGCAAATGCCGCAAATTGGCAAGGTCAATATCAGCATTATCGAAGAAGAACAATCACGTTGGCTCGCTTTTCAGTCCAAACAACTGGATTTTGATAAGGTCACTGAAAATGCAATTCCTAAAGTGCTGGATCAAAATAATCAGTTAAAAGCTGAAATACAAAAACAGGGGATACGTCTCTATGCCAATAAAGAGGCAGAGATCACCTATTCGATGTTGAATATGCGTGATCCTGTTGTGGGTGGCAATAGTTTGGATAAAATTGCATTAAGACGTGCAATTGCGATGTCTTTTAATGTCAATGAATATATTCGTATCTTAAGAAAAGGACAGGCGGTTAAGGCTGAAATGCTCGTTCCAGCGGGTATCAGCGGTCATAATCCAAATTATCGCAGTAGCATTGGTTACAATCCTGTGTTAGCCAATAAATTATTGGATCATTTCGGCTATCAAAAAGGCCCAGATGGCTATCGTAAGCTCCCAAATGGTAAACCTTTAACCTTAAAAATAAATACAGAAACGGGATCAGCCAAGGTGATCTACTCAGAGCTTTGGAAAAAAAGTTTGGATGCAATCGGGATTCGAGCAGACTTTAAAGTCAGTAATTTTGCCGATAACTTAAAAGCCGCAACCCAGTGTCAATACATGATGTGGAGTGGCGCATGGCATGCCGATTATCCAGAGGGTGAAAATTTCACCCAGTTGCTTTATGGTCCGAATGTTGGTCGTGGTAATCAATCCTGTTATCAGTCAGCTGCTTATGACAATTTATATAAACAGGCGATGCAGCAAGCCCCTGAAAAACGTATGCCATTCTATGAAAAAATGAGTCGCCAAATTGAAGCAGATGGAACGTGGATTTTACAAGATACACGGATTCGGAACTGGTTGATTCAACCTGAGGTGCAGGGCTTTAAAGCTCATCCAATTATGAATACCAACTGGCAATACTTAGATATTGTTTCACCAAATCAAAAATAAGTGATGTGTTTATGATGAAGCAAAATTTTAAACTTTCGATGCAACGGATTAGTCTGGCGCTGTTATTGGGGACAACATTAAGTCTAGGGGTAACGATTACAGAAGCGAAAAGCCCTGCCGATCCAAAAAAAGTTTTACGTTATGCCTTTCCAGTGGCGGAAACGGGATTTGATCCCGTAGCGACACAAGACTTGTATTCGGCCCATGTCCTATATTCGATCTTTGAAACGCTCTATACCTATGATTATTTAGCTTCGCCTGCCAAGTTGGTACCGAAAACGGCAGTCGCACTACCTGAAGTGAGTGCAGATGGGTTGACCTATACCATTCGGATTCAGAAAGGGATTTATTTCACACCTGATCCTGCATTTAAAGGCAAGCCACGTGAACTCACCGCTGCGGATTATGCGTATTCATTCAAACGCTTACTTGATCCAAATCTGCATTCTCCAAACAGTTGGTTATTTGAAGATAAAATTGTGGGTATTGAACCACTTATTCAACAAGCCAGTAAAACAGGAAAGTTTAATTATGATCAGCCAATCGCGGGACTACAAACGCCTGATCGTTATACTTTGGTGATTCGTTTAAAAGAACCGAATCATAATTTTCCGATGCTATTGGCGCATCAACCCACGGGTGCAGTGGCACGTGAAGTGATTGAAAAATATCGTGATAAGGCGGGCTATGTGATGGGACGTCCTGTGGGAACAGGTCCTTATATGCTGTCACATTGGACACCAGGTTCACGGATTATATTGAAGGCAAATCCAGATTATCGTGGTTTTACATGGGACTTTAAGGCCAGCACTCCTGAAGATCAAAAAATCGTACAACAGATGCAAGGCAAAAAAATGCCACAAATCGGTGTGGTCGATATTCAAGTCATTGAAGAATCACAATCGGGTTGGCTGTCATTTCAGAAAGATGGTTTGGATTTATTTACACTTGATGGTGAATTACCTGCACAGGCTTTGCAATCCGATGGTTCATTAAAACCTGAACTTGCTAAGAAGGGCATCCAACTGTCTCGTATTTCAGATCCTTCGATTGATTATTTGTATTGGAATATCCAAAACCCTGTGGTCGGTGGTTTTAGTAAAGATAAGATTGCATTGCGCCGCGCGATGTCCATGGCAGTTTCTAAAGA
Organism: Acinetobacter proteolyticus; assembly: GCF_000367945.1. Taxonomy (GTDB): domain Bacteria; phylum Pseudomonadota; class Gammaproteobacteria; order Pseudomonadales; family Moraxellaceae; genus Acinetobacter; species Acinetobacter proteolyticus. The sequence goes on along the minus strand of NZ_KB849179.1, from coordinate 2,094,536 downwards.
AAAATTTATCACGGTCTTGGCCAAAGGCAATGCCCAAAAATTAGAATCACCGATTCCATATGGTGTAGCAGGGCATGATCCAAATTATAAAAGCAGTATTCCTTATTCTGTAAAGGCAGCCAATTTGCTATTGGATCGCTACAACTACAAAGTAGGTAAAGATGGTTGGCGAACTTTACCTGACGGAAAGCCTTTAGTGATTGAATTTATGCCATCGACCAGCAGTGCACGAAGTATGCAAATGGCCGAGTTACTCAAGAAAGATTTAACCAATATTAAAATTAATATGGTATCGAAGCCAGTTCCTTTCGCAGAAGGTTTAAAAGCGGAGAAACAATGTAAAACCATGTTTAAGGCTTCGGCTTGGATTGCAGATTATCCTGACGCAGATAATTTTGTGCAGTTGTTTTATGGCAAAAATATTCATGCAACCAATCATACCTGCTTCAAATTACCCGAATATGACCGTCTCTATGAGCAATCGTTGAGACTTGAGGATGGTCCTGAGCGCGATATGCTGTATCGCAAAATGTCACGGTTATTAGAGTTTTATTCACCCGTACAATTTATGTCGACGCGTTACCGGACCGTGGTCGCTCAACCACGTGTGATTGGTTATAAAAAACACCCTGTTCTGCCAGCAGAATGGATGTATATCGATATTCAAGACAAGAAATAACCAACAAATTAAATTGGAGAAAGCGCATGGCGAAAAGAATATTAAAGTTATCGACACTGGGACTGTTATCGATGGCGGTCACGGGGATGAGTCAAGGCATTTGGGCTGAAAATACAAGAACCACATTACCGATTTTAAAAACCAGTGAAAGCGCACAATGGTGTGATGCCAACTTACAGACATTTAAACAGCGTATTTCTCAACTAGAAAAACAAACAGTAAAACCGCAATCTGATGCCGCGCCTGTATTGGCAGAGTGGGATCAGTTAATGGCAACTTTCGAGGATTTTGCCGGGCCGATTAGCTTATATAGCAATGTTGATCCAGATGCTAAATTACGCCAAGCGGCTGAAGATTGTGAAGTCAAACTCAACCAACTCCAAACCGAAATTTATCAGAATCCGAAGTTGTATCAACGTTTTAAAAACACTAAAGCCAACGATGCAATCGATACTAAGTACCGCCAAGATATTCTCGATGCCTTTGAAGATACAGGGGTACAGCTCCCCGCTGCAAAAAGAGCACGGGTCAAAACGATTTTTGATGAACTGACCAAACTTTCGCAAGAATTCTCTCGCAATATTCGTGATAATCCAGAAAAATTAGAATTTACGCCTGCCGAGCTAAAAGGCTTACCAGATAGTTATATTTCAGGCCTGAAGAAAAATGACAAAGGCAATTATTTATTAGGTTTTGAATATCCAGAGTACCAACCCTTTATGGAGTTGGCCGACAGTGATGCTGCACGCAAACGTTATCAAACCGCATTTACACGTCGTGGTACAGAAAAGAATTTAGTGTTGCTGAAACAGATTATCGACTTACGCTATGAATTGGCGCAACTGTTTGGTCAGCCAAGCTATGCCGATTGGGCGCTAAAAAAACGTATGGCGAAAACACCAAAAACGGTTAACACCTTCTTGGCAGATGTACACAACGTTGTTGCACCGCTTGAGCAAAAAGAAGTGGAAGAACTCCGTGCTTTTAAAGCCAAAACCTTGAACACAACTGTAGAAAAAGCTGAAATTAACCGCTGGAATGTCAATTATTGGAGTGAAAAACTTCGTAAAGACAAATACCAGATAGACCAAGAAAAACTGCGTGATTATTTCCCGACCCTAGCTGCACAGAAATGGTTATTTGCGATTTCTTCCGATCTTTATGGGATTGAGTTTAAACCAGCCAAAGTCGAGGCATGGCAGGATGAAGTTGAATATTACGATGTTACTGACAAAAACACTGGTGAAGTGCTTGGTGGCCTATACATGGATAAATTCCCACGTGAAGGCAAATATGGTCATGCAGCGGTGTGGGGCGTATATGGGGGCAGTACTTTAAGCAAGCGTAAACCGATTTCTGTACTGGTGACCAACTTTAACCGAAAAGGTTTAAATAGTGATGAACTTGAAACTTTTGTGCATGAGTTTGGTCATGCCTTGCACGGCATTTTATCGAAAACCCGTTATTCAGGTCAGTCAGGCACCTCGGTAGAACGTGACTTTGTTGAAGCACCTTCACAAATGTATGAAGAGTGGGCACGCCGTAAAGAAACCCTCTCTAAAGTAGCCGATTATTGTGATCCAGCTTGTCCACGTGTTGATGATGCACTAATCGAGCGTCTGAAATCAGTACACAATTATGGACGTGGTCTTCGTTATGCACGTCAAACCCTATATGCACAATATGACATGGCTTTACATGGTGCGGATGCATTGAAAGTACAGCCGATGGATGTCTGGAAAAAAATGGAATCAGCAACCGCATTGGGCTATGTACCAAACACTGAGTTCCCTGGGCAGTTTGGCCATCTGATGGGTTATCAAGCGGGCTATTATGGTTATATGTGGTCTGAAGTTTTAGCCTTAGATATGTTGTCCGCTTTTGGCGATAATTTGAATAATCCAGAAGTGGGACAACGCTACCGTCAGGCGATTTTGTCACAAGGCAGTCAAAAGAATGCAGCGCAACTGGTCAAAGACTTCTTAGGCAGAGAGCCAGATAACAAAGCCTTCTTTAATGAAATTACAGGTCAACGGGTCAAATAAGGATTTGCCATTATGCTTGCTTATGTCGTGCGTAGACTATGGCAAATGATCCCGACCATGTTGGGTGTCATTTTGCTGATTTTCTTCTTGTTTAACTGGGTGGGGGGCGATCCTGCATATATCTTGGCAGGGAAGATGTCTAACCCCGAGCAAATTGAAAACATCCGTAAACAGTTAGGAGTTGATCAACCGTATTATGTGCAACTCTGGATTTTTATTAAACAGATTCTGACGTTTGATTATGGTGCCAGTTGGAGTACAGGCGAATCTGTTTCACAGATTATTCTGACCCGATTAGGCCCATCATTGACCTTATTAATTCCACTGACCATTTTACAAACCGTGATTTCAATTATCTTGGCGTTGGCGGTTGCATCAGTACGTGGTTCGTTGACTGATCGTATGGTGATGATGCTGTGTACCATTGGTATGTCGATCAGTATCTTGGTGTATATCATCGTGTTCCAATATGTGCTGGCTTATCAGTTAAGCTGGTTCCCTGTACAGGGCTGGAGCGATAGTTTTAGTCAAAACTTATTCCATTATGCCTTGTTGCCGATCTTAATCATGTTGGTGGTGAGTATTGCCCCAACACTACGTTTATATCGCAGCTTTGTCTTGGATGAAATTAACCAAGATTATGTGCGAACTGCGCGTGCTAAAGGTGTAGGCGAGTCTCGTGTCCTCGGTGTGCATGTATTGCGTAATGCATCGATTCCAATTGTCACTGAAGTGATGGCCAGTCTGCCTGCCTTATTGATTGGTGCTTTTTTGATTGAGCGATTCTTTGGTATTCCGGGGATTGGGCGAGAAATTATTATTGCGGTTGAACGCAGTGATTTTCCTGTGATTAAAGCCATCACCGTATATATCGCTGCTGTCACCATGATTTTTAATTTGATCGCCGATCTGATTTATAAGCTCCTCGATCCTCGTGTACAGTTGAAATAGGAGGATGACGATGCTCAGTACAATTTTTAAAGGCAAAGCCTCCTCAAATGAATCTTCTGCGTCAACAGGACTCTGGTATTTAGCCTTGAATCGATTGAAGTCAGATCGAATCGCCGTGGTGTCTTTTGTCGTCGTATTATTTTATTTCATCCTGCTCGCTTTATCGATGACAGGGGTAATTGCCTCAAACTGGAATAAAGAAGTTGCAGTCAGTTACGCACCACCCACTTTCTTGGGTGCGGATACAGAGTCAGATCAAATTAAGGCAACTACAGAAAACACAGCAACTTTGCCTGAAAATCCTGTTGATCCTCTGAAAGACGTGATTCAGCAGCTGAATGCGGAAATTCAAGCTGAACAGCAAGGTGGTTCAGTCATTGATAATTATGGCGTGGTTGATCCTTTGGCTGAGGATATGCAGCAGATCGACCAGCAACTCGGTGGGCATTTACTGGATCAAAAGCAAGAGCTCAAAACCACTTTACCTTTTGGGGCGGATAAGTGGGGACAAGATGTGTTGCTAAAGACCATTAAAGGGGCTGAAACTTCAATTCTGGTCGGTTTATTGTCTGCTTTATTGGCGGTGTTGATTGGTACTTTCCTAGGTGCAATTGCAGGTTATTTTGGTGGCTGGGTCGATGATATCCTGAACTGGTTTTATAACATTTTCACCTCAATTCCTTATCTGTTATTGGTCTTGGCTATTGCCGCAGTCCTACAACAAAAAGGCATTCTGTCGATTGTATTGATCTTGGGTTTAACGGGTTGGACGGGAGTATTCCGTCTGATTCGTGCCGAATATATGAAACATAAATCGCGTGAATATGTCCTTGCAGCCAAGGCCATAGGAGTGAGTCATCTGCGCCGTATGTTTGTGCATATATTTCCAAACGTGAGTCATATTGCCTTGGTACAGATTTCGATTTTGGTGGTGTCATTCATTAAATCTGAAGTCATTCTGAGCTTCCTTGGTTTTGGTGTGCCTGTTGGCGTGGTGTCTTGGGGCAGTATGTTGAATGAAGCACAAAGTGAATTGATTTTAGGTAAATGGTGGCAATTGGCTGCGGCATCTATCGCAATGGCGGTGTTAGTCACTGCATTCTCGATGTTTACCGATGCCTTACGTGATGCTTTAGATCCTAAGTTGAAATAGCGGAGAGACAAATATGCAATATCAGAATGAAACAACGCTATTACAAGTAGAAGATCTTCGGGTCAGCTTTAAGGGTGAAAATAAACAATGGATCGAAACAGTTAAAGGGATTTCATTTTCAATTCCTAAAAATAAAACCGTAGCGTTGGTTGGAGAGTCGGGCAGTGGTAAATCGGTCACTTCCTTAGCTGTGATGGGGCTATTGCCTAAAGGACAAAGTCAAATTGGCGAACAGAGTCAAATTTGTTTTGAAGGACAAGACTTACTGAATTTATCGGCTAAAGAAATTCGGAAAATTTGTGGTAAAGACATTGCCATGATTTTTCAGGAACCGATGTCCTCGTTGAATCCAGTCTTTACAGTGGGAGATCAAATTGCTGAGGTGTTATGTATTCACTTAGGCATGGGACGCAAGCAGGCCAGAGCACGGGTACTTGAGTTACTGAAAGAAGTGGGTATTCCTGCACCGGAAACCAAGATTGATGCTTATCCAAGTCAGCTTTCAGGTGGTCAGCAACAACGGGTGATGATTGCGATGGCAATTGCCTGTGAACCAAAGTTACTGATTGCCGATGAGCCGACCACGGCTTTGGATGTCACCATCCAAAAGCAAATCATTGATTTATTAGAGTCATTACGACAACGCCATGAAATGTCGATGCTGTTTATTACCCATGATTTAGCTTTGGTGGGTGAAATCGCGGATGAAGTGATTGTGATGCGTCATGGTGAGATTCGGGAAAGTGGTCCTGTTAAGCAGGTGTTGGAACAACCGCAAGATGTGTATACCCGTGCTTTGTTGCATTGCCGTCCACAGTTGGCGACTCGTCCATACCGTTTGCCTGTGACCAGTGATTTTATGCAGCAGGACGAAAATGGACAGTTGATCGAAACCACCAATCTGTCTGATTTAAACCTGAAACAACGTGCTCGTGGTCTGACTGGCGATGAACCCATTGTTTTAGAAGTAAAAGAGCTGAAAAAGTCATTTTATAGCCGCAAGGGCTTGTGGGGACATGAAGAATTTCAAGCCGTTAAAGGTGTCTCTTTTCAATTGGCGAAAGGTAAAACCTTGGGACTAGTTGGAGAGTCGGGTTCAGGTAAAACCACGATTGGTTTATTATTGATGCGCTTGCATGAAGCAACAGGCGGACAAGCTTTGATTGGTGGCAAAGATATTCTGGCGATGAGTGAGAAAGAGTTTTGTCAGTATCAACGTAAAATTCAAATCATTTTCCAGAACCCATATGCCTCACTCAATCCACGCTTTACCATTGGACAAATTTTATTGGAACCGATGCGGATTCATGGTATTGGTCAAAATGATACTGAGCGCAAAAAGATGGCATTGGAACTGTTAGAGCGCGTCAGTTTACCAGTGCAAGCCTATGACCGTTATCCACACGAGTTTTCAGGTGGGCAACGGCAACGGATTGCAATTGCACGTTGCTTGACCTTAAAGCCTGAAATCTTGATTTGTGATGAATCGGTTTCTGCACTGGATGTATCGGTACAGGCGCAGGTGCTGAACTTATTGCAGGACTTACAGGATGAGTTTGGTCTGAGCTACATCTTTATTTCACATGATTTATCAGTGGTGAAATATATTTCCGATCAGGTGATGGTGATGAATCATGGCGAGTTGGTTGAAATTGCCAATTCAGATGAACTGTATTTACATCCACAACATGAATATACCAAAAAGCTGCTGAATGCGATCCCGCAAGGTATTGTTCAGCATAGTTAAAGCCAAAAAAACGCTCTTATTAGAGCGTTTTTTATTTTTAGGATCAAGAATTAAAACTTCTTGAAGCCTTTATTGAAACCAATGGTTTTACGACCATTGTTATTATTTGTATTGCCATTTGGACGTTGTTGCTGTGACTGATCTTGTTGCTCATCATCACGACGTTGCTGACGTAAGTAACCGCCACGACGTGCCGCCATTGGCTTTTCAGACATACGTTCGGTACGGCGTTTTGCCATACCGAATAGACCTGTACCTTGACGTGGTTTTAATTCCACAGATTTCGCCAAGTTGTCGATATCTGTTTTATCTAATTCCATCCAACGACCTGTACGTAATTCACGTGGCAAAATCACTGTGCCGTAACGGGTACGCAATAAGCGGCTGACTTTTAAGCTTTGTGATTCAAAGATACGACGAACTTCGCGGTTACGGCCTTCTTTAACCACCACTTGATACCAACGGTTGATACCATCACCACCGATTTCAGAGAATGATTCAAACTTGGCTGGGCCATCTTCAAGCTCAACACCTTTTAGCATGTTATTGCGAATTTGTGGTGTTACTTCGCCCATGACACGAACCGCGTATTCACGCTCAACTTCGTTTGAAGGGTGCATTAAACGGTTGGCAAGTTCCCCATCATTGGTGAATAACAATAAACCAGTACTATTAATATCTAGACGACCCACCATGACCCAACGATCATTGGCGATTTGAGGTAAATGATCAAATACGGTTGGACGCTTTTCAGGGTCATTGCGTGAACAAATTTCACCTTCTGGCTTATAGTAAATTAATACACGACGACGAATTTCGTCTTCAATTTGGAATTGTACTTTACGACCATCGATACGGAGTTCATCACCTGGTTCGATACGTTCACCGACTTGGGCAATACGGCCATTAATACTGACACGACCAGCAGCAATGACTTCCTCCATATAGCGACGCGAGCCTAACCCGACTCTCGCTAAAACCTTTTGTAATTTTTCACTCATGACAGCACAACCTTAGACATAATGATCAACAGTTCACCTTTCTCAAGACTTCGGCGCATGTGCGTCGAGTGTCATGAATGCTTCCTTGGCGTTCTGCAGGGGAGGCAATTGACCTAGCGAAGCTAGACCAAAAGCATTTAAAAATTGGGGCGTTGTGATTAACAACGCAGGTCTTCCAGGTAAATCTCTGAAACCAGCTTCTTTAATCCAGTTCCAGTCGAATAGCGTTCTTAAATTCTGGCTATTATTGGAGACACCACGAATCTGTTCAATATCGGCACGTGTGACAGGCTGATGGTAAGCAATCACTGCGACAGTTTCGAGTAATGAAGGTGACAACTTGGTTGGACGCTCTGGCCAAACCTGCGCAATAACATTTCGATATTTGGCACGTACTTGAAAGCGAAAACCTTGTGCCGTTTCAATCAACTCGATTGAACGACCGTGTTGTAACATCGCCAGTTGCTGTAAAAACGTGCGTAATTGCTGCTTATTATATTGGTTTTGAAAGGCTTCTTTTAGACGTGCAAGCGAAACTGGTGAGTCACTGGCAAATAGAATCGCTTCAATTTGCAATAAAACTTCATGATGAATGTCCTCAAACGACATGCCTTCATTTTGTTCAAATTGATCTAAACTCATGCACTCACTCCTTGAATCGTTAAAGGAGCTTCAATGCCTGTATGGATAATCTGAATTCTTTGCTGACGTGTTAATTCAAGTACCGCCATAAATGTAACCACCATCCCCATACGACCTTGCATGGGATTTAATAATTCAATAAAACTCAATGCCTCACCTGATGCGAGCTGGCTTTCAATAAAGGCAATACGCTCTTCTAATAATACAGGCTCTTGTGCCACCACATGGGTGATGGGTTCAGGGCGATTAAATACGCAAAATAAAGCATCATGCAAGGCAGTAACATCATAGCCTTCATAAATCGGAGCGATGTGCCCAATACTGACATTGGCGCTAAAAGTATCGCGCTCGAAGATCGGCATTTGTCCCAATCGTTCAGCGGCTTGTTTAATGCGTAAATAAGTTTCCAAACGATCAATTAATTCTTGTTTTGGATCTTTTTCGAATTGATCAACAGCGACGGGTTTAGGTAGGAGTAAGCGTGATTTTAAATCGGCAAGCAATGCGGCCATGACCATATAATCAGCCGTAAGCTCAATATTCAACGATTTCATACTATCCATATAAGATAGATATTGAGTGGCAATCGGGGAAATATCGATGTGTAATAAATCAAAGCCATTTTTTTGAATCAGGTAAATCAGAAAGTCTAGTGGACCTTCAAATTGTTCCAGCAAAATTTCAAACGCGGCAGGCGGTATATATAAATCTTCAGGTATGACTTCCTGCCACTCGTCAAGCACGCGAATGGAAGGAGTGGACTCCAAAGTTTGGGGGAGAATTTGGTTCATTACCGTTATAAGCCACGCGAATTTTCAAAAGCATGAAAGATATAATTTTTTGTGCAAAGAAAGGCACATGCTACCAAGAGCAGCTCTATTCTAATCGAAATTGCCAATTTAATAAATTACCTACTTACAAAAACCTTAAAGTTCTCAGGGTATTTTCTATATTTATGCAAGATTACATAGGTCATAGAAAAAACTTATGCTTAAATTAGCAACGAAAACCATTCTTTCTATTATAAATCACGATGAAACATTATTTAAAAACACAACAGAATCAATTTGGGCAAACTGTCGGCTTTGCCCTAGAGCATCACCCTAGCCAGCTGATTCAACATGATTTGAATGGGCAAGATGTCAAATTGATACATATTTCAGGTGAAATCTCTGATCAGGCAGCAAGCCAAATTTGGGAAGCGGTTGCAACCGAAGCCGATGCGGCCTGTTGGACGTATTTGCCTTATGCAGCCCCACAAAGCCAAGCTTTGTTAAAACAGGATTTGCAAAATCTATTTAGCTTTAAAGCGTCGACCCATTTTTTAATTGAAATTAATGGTGAGATTCAAGGCTGGATTGCACTATTAAATCCAAGACTGGAACAGGGGGCGATTGAAATAGGCAATGTTTATTTTTCCCATCGGATGAAAAAATCCAAAGCTTCAACCGAGGTCATCTTCTTACTATTACAACAATGCTTTGACCATGGGTTTAGACGTGTAGAGTGGAAATGTGATGATTGTAATGCGCCTTCTAAAGCCGCCGCTTTACGTTTTGGTTTTCAGTATGAAGGTTTATTTCGTCAAGATCGAATCACTAAAGGGCATAATCGCAATACCGCATGGTTTTCAATTATTGATGAAGAATGGCCTGATTTAGCAAAAATTTATCAGCAATGGCTCAGTCCAGATAATTTTGATGCGCAAGGTTTTCAGAAGCAGCGTTTATCTGATTTTTTTGAAGGCTGATGAGCGATTATTAAAATTCGCTTATGCCTTTTTTAAATAATTCATTATAAAGCAACCGTTGATTTTCTAGTCATCGGAAAGTAAGGTTTTTTGATTTATTTTATTGAATTTAATAAATATTTATAAATAATAGCTCGATCATTAAATGAGTGAGAACTCATAGACTATAAAATTAAATAATGAGGACTAATATGAATATTAAATTTGTTGCAACGGGCCTAATAATTATTGGTGCTCTATTTTGGGGGACTGAGATATATTGGGCCAAGCACTTTGAACAGCAGGCCAGAGACCATTTCAAAAGTATGGCTTTTGTACAGCAAATGAATGAGGCTATGAGTCGAGCGGGCTACCCGATTAAAGTGGATGCACTCAATCAATACCCTCATGTTTTAGTTTATGTCACTTTAACTGAACCAATGACAGAAAACGTAAATAGAGATGATCTAAGAGGGGAAATGGAAAAAGCACATTATCAGATGACATGCGGTTATTTTGATTATATTCAGGAAAAAGAAGCCAGTGACAAATATAAAGATATTGGCAAAGGGGTTGTGAAAGTTATAGAAGAGGATCAGCCAGCCACAACTTATTTTTTTAAAACTTATGATGGTAATGTGTTGTATGAAAAAAAACAGATACTTTCAGAGTGTTCAGAGTTTTTTAAACTAAAGCAAAGTATCGGATATATCTCTTAATTTAAATACGTTGATCTTAATTAAAAGACCATACCTAGCCTTTTTGTTGAAGGCATTTAGCAGCTTACGATTCTTTCTGAATCTAAGCTGCATTTTATACAACATTTACTCAAAAGCACTGACATCACCGACACCACGACGCACGATTTCAGGATTTTCTCCAGATAAATCCACGATACTGGTGGTTGATAAAGTCCCAAAACCACTATCAATAAACACATCAATCCGTTTACCGAGCTGATTTTCAATATCGTATGGATCATCTAGGGGGTCTTTTTGATCTGGCAAAATTAAAGTACTGGTTAGTAATGGTTCACCGAGTTCTTGTAGTAAAGCTTGCGCAACAGGATTGCTTGGAATACGCAATCCAATGGTTTTTTTCTTTGGATGCATTAAACGCTTTGGTACTTCGCTGGTCGCAGGCAAAATAAAAGTCGTAACCGCTGGCGTATTGTTTTTCAATAAACGATACATGGCGTTATCAACTTTGGCATAGGTTGCAATATCAGATAAGTCACAACACATAATGGCATATTGATGCTTAGGGCCTAAGCCACGAATTTGTGCAATCCGTTCCATTGCACTTTTATTCCCGATTTGGCAACCAATCGCATAGGCTGCATCTGTTGGATAAACCACAACATCACCCGCACGAATACGCTCAACGGCTTGTGTGATTAAGCGAGCCTGTGGATTCTCAGGATGAATATGTAAATGCAACATCGTTGAACTCCCTGATCTATATGGCTAAATTCAGTATGAAACGTGTTGAGGTCAAGTTGCAAGCATTAGATGTGACAATTTTGTCTTTTAATCAAGGTCTTCGCGTTTAAATTCATTCAGTTGTAACGGTGTACTATTTCGGGTGCAATGACAGATGTAATCAATGAAATGCGCTGCGTCCCGAGGCAATTTGGCTTCACCAGAAAAATAACGCTGTACTTGTGCATAGACATGGTCTTTAAATTGTTGGCCGTTGCCACCATCACCCGTTAAATTATCTAAAGACACACGAAATTTCCGACCAAATGCAGTCGCAAATAGCCATTCAATCGCTTGCGGTTTGATTTCCACTTGTTCAAATAAAGCTTGCTGTTCGGCCGTTCGACCATCTGGTGCATACCAATAACCGAGATCGGGCAATAGGCGGCGCTTCTCTCCAGAAATACTCCAATGACTAATCTCATGTAGGGCACTATTAAAGAAACCATGGGCAAATTGGATTCTTGCGGCTTGCTCATTGGTCGCTGGGAAATATTCTGGTTCAAAATCACCTTTAACTAGTGTGACATTATGGTGGGAAAACCAGTGATTAAAGTGTAAAATAAGCCAATCGACCTGTTCTGGTTCTGATGTTAACTTTTGCCAAGATGAGCGTTGCACTTGATCTGGTGTTAATACAGGAGCAGAGGTTGAATGGGTGCTTACAAGTAATGAAGTTGTTACTTCAAGTTGCGGCTGCAACAGGTGCATTGCTTAATTTACCCCGAGTTCTGTCTAAAGAAGTGCAAAATTGTATCTTAATCTTTGACAGAGTACCGATGAATTTGTAGAATTGCCGCCTTAATTATGTCAGCAAATACCTTTCCGGCACAGATTGAGCCGTTTAAATGGGCTGAACAGGGCTTTACATGGTCAGGCACACTGCCATTGTCTCGCTTTGCTCGTATCGCTCGTGAAGCTGTTGGATCAATTAATGATCGATTGATCAACGTAGACTGTAAGCTATCAATGGATGCATATCATCGCATTGTATGGCTAGATGGACGTATTGAAACGAAAGTTCCAATGGAATGCCAGCGTTGTCTGGATACTGTTGAAACTGAACTTGTTTCAGATTTTCATTTGGCTTTGATCGATGATGAGTCACTGATAGAGCGCTTGGATGAGGATGCTGATTTCATCGTTTTAGGTGAAAGCGAGTCTTCGAAAAAAGGTGATTTTGATACGCCTGCTTCGATTGATTTGCTCGCACTACTAGAAGATGAACTGTTATTGTTGATGCCTTTATCTCCCAAGCATGATGTTTGTGAGCATAAACATCGACCTACCATTCAGGACGTTGTCGAAGAAAAGCGGGATAACCCGTTTGATGTTTTGGCAAGTTTGAAGGGTAAACTTAACTCATAATTTGTGATATAATGTTGAGTTAAGACAACTGAATTTGTTTCTGATCCATTTTTTCGATCTTTGTAAGGAGCCATCATGGCCGTTCAGCAAAACCGTAAAAGTCGCTCTCGCCGTGACATGCGCCGTTCACATGACGCTTTAACCGAGAATGCATTATCTGTAGACCAAACTACTGGTGAAACTCATCGTCGTCACCATGTGACTAAAGACGGTATTTACCGTGGTCGTCAATTATTCGCTAAAGCAGCTGATGCTGAATAATTGAACCATATGCATTAAGCGTTAGCTTAAAGTATAGAAAAAATGGGAGCGAAAGCTCCCTTTTTTGTTGTTTTTCGCAATTAAAAAACGATTAAATCAATGGTAAATTGCCGCATCGGGAAAGAGTCTGTTGTCATTCTCATGTAAAATCATGTGTGTTGATGAAATTGGCGATAGACCATTTTAAGGATTTTTATATGTCGACTAAACGACTTGAGCAGGCTGCTCAAGCAACAAAAACAGCATTTGTTTTTCCAGGTCAGGGCTCACAAAAAGCGGGCATGCTGGCTGAACTTGCAGAGCAGTTTAGTGTCGTTAAAGATACATTTGCAGAAGCATCAGAAGCGCTCGGTTTTGATCTTTGGCAGATTGCCCAAAGCGGTGAGGGTTTAGACCAAACTGAAAATACCCAACCAGTTTTGCTGACAGCAAGTATTGCATTATGGCGTGTTTGGTTGGAACTGGGCGGTATAGCACCGAAATACTTGGCTGGACACTCTTTAGGAGAGTACAGCGCATTGGTTGCAGCAGAAGCAATGACTTTGGCTGATGCAGTGAAACTGGTGCATTTACGTGGCAAATTGATGCAGAGTGCCGTTCCACAAGGAACCGGCGCAATGGCTGCAATTCTTGGCTTAGCAGATGAAAAAGTGATTGAGCTTTGTCAAAAAGCCAATGCTTCTGCTGCTGGACAAGGTTCGGTTGAAGCGGCAAATTATAATGCGCAAGGTCAAGTTGTGATTGCGGGTAGCACTGCTTTAGTTCAGCAAGTGATGGCAGATGCAAAAGAACAATCAGGGAAGGCCATCGCGTTGCCTGTTTCTGTGCCGTCACATTGTACGTTAATGAAACCTGCTGCAGAAAAGTTTGCTGAAGCTTTGGAACAAACTGCCATTGAGCTACCACGCCTTCCTGTAATACAAAATGTCAACGCGGAAATCGCGACAGATGTTGCTCAGTTAGGTCAGGCATTAACGGCTCAATTGTACCAATCGGTACAATGGACACGGACCATGCAATATCTACAAGATCAGGGGATCCAGTACGTGGTTGAATGTGGACCAGGTACGGTACTGAGTAATCTTGCCAAGCGATTACCGAACATAGAAAAAGCATTTGCCATTGATAGCAAAGCACGTATGGAAGATGCCCTAAACGCAGTGTTAGTGGCAGAAGGAAAAATTGCATGACACAACAACGAAAAGTTGCGTTAGTGACAGGAGCAAGCCGTGGTATTGGCGCAGCGATTGCACAGCAACTCATTCAAGACGGTTTTTTTGTAGTAGGTACTGCGACTTCTGAAGCAGGTGCGCAAAAACTCACAGAAAGCTTTGCTGAGCATGGAACAGGCGCTGTACTCGATGTTCGTGAAGGTGAAGCCATTGATGCACTGGTATCAGACATTGAACAAAAATATGGTTCAGTGCTGGTGTTGGTGAACAATGCAGGCATTACCAAAGATAACTTGTTGCTGCGTATGTCGGAAGATGATTGGGATGACATTCTCAATATTCATCTGAAAGCGGTATATCGCTTATCTAAGCGTGTATTGAAAGGTATGACCAAAGCACGTTTCGGCCGCATTATTAATATTAGTTCAGTGGTTGCTCATTTTGCTAACCCTGGACAAGCGAACTACTCAGCAGCAAAAGCAGGGATTGAAGCGTTCAGTCGTAGCTTAGCCAAAGAGATGGGGAGCCGTCAGATTACAGTGAACAGTGTTGCACCTGGTTTCATTGCCACTGAAATGACTGATCAGTTAAGCGAAGATATTCGTAAAAAAATGACTGATCAAGTAGCTTTAAATCGTTTAGGTGAACCTCAAGATATTGCTGATGCAGTGAGTTTCCTTGCCAGCGATAAGGCTAGTTACATTACTGGTACAGTTTTACACGTAAATGGTGGTCTATACATGGCCTAAGTGGCGATGTATAAACTTTTAAAAATTTTTATATTCAATTAAACTAGTGGCAAATTAAAACGCCACAAGCAATGAGGAGAATTCCTGTGAGCGATATCGAACAACGCATCAAACAAGCTGTAGCTGAACAATTAGGTATGCGTGCTGAAGAGATTAAAAACGAAGCATCTTTCATGGATGACTTAGGTGCTGACTCTTTAGATTTGGTTGAACTTGTAATGTCTTTCGAAAACGATTTTGACATCACGATTCCAGATGAAGATTCAAATGAAATCACAACTGTTCAATCTGCAATCGATTACGTAACTAAGAAACTTGGTTAATCATCTTGCATGATCAAAAGCCACCGTAAGGTGGCTTTTTTGTGTTTATAGGTTTTGCAACAGAATGTTTTTCATTAAGTTCTAGCGCATATACATATATTTACAAGACCGCGTTAAATTGAAACTCGAGTGATTTATTTTTTCTGTATAACTAGATATAGGTCTATTTTGACTATGAATGCGGTTAATAATTACAGAGGAAATAACAATGGGTCTTTTTGATTTTGTTAAAGGTATTGGTAAGAAAAATACAGCACCAGCTGAACCACAAGCTGCACCAGCAACACCAGCTGAACCTTCAGCTCAAGAGATTGCAAATAAATTATTAGGTTTGATCAAAAGTTTAGGCCTTGGGGTTGAAGGCTTATCGGTGACGTATAACGGCAATACTGATACGGCAACCATTAAAGGGCAGGTAAAGAGTCAGGCCGATAAAGAGAAGATTGTGCTTGCGGTCGGAAATATTGATCATGTTGCACAAGTGGATGATCAAATGACAGTCGAAACACCTGAGCCAGAAAGTAAATTCTATACCGTGAAATCAGGAGACAATCTGTCGAAGATTTCGAAAGAATATTATGGTGATCCAAACCAATACAACAAAATTTTTGAAGCCAATCGACCATTACTTAAAAATGCAGATGACATTTTCCCTGGTCAAGTCCTGCGTATTCCACAATAATCTGTGAATATTAAAAAAGGCGCGAGATGCGCCTTTTTTATTGAACTTTGATTCGAAAGTTCGTTTTTCGTGATCCAGCTTAAAAGCGTTTTGGAATCTTTTGCCCATTGGGTACAGGGGTTTCTGCCTGTTTTAGTACGCCAAACAACCAGGTTTCGGCATGTTGAACGGCAATTTTTAAAGAATCACCAAGTGCTAGACGACCTGCAATGAAGCTTGCCAAAGAGCAGCCTGAACCGTGATATTGACCTTCTAAGCGTGGACAGCGGCTTTCTGCAAGCATTTTTCCATCTGCATAGAGCACATTGCGGATATGATCAGGGGTATCTTCATGGCCGCCTTTGACCAATACTGCTTTTGCACCCATTTCAAACAGTTTTTGCGTGGCTTGTTCAATATCTTCCAGACCTGTTAAAGCTCTTAATTCAACCGTATTAGGCGTGATTACTGTCGCTAAAGGAATCAATTCAACAAAGGCTTTGACTAATGTGGCTTGGTCACCTAATGAACCGCCGCTATTTGCGACTAAAACAGGATCTAGGACATAGAGATAATCTGGATGGGCGCGCAAGAATTCAGCCAGTGCAGCAATATTATCGGTTGTGCCCAGCATGCCTGACTTTACACATTTAATCGGCAAGTCACCGACCACGGCATTGGCCTGTGCAAGGAGTAATTCTTTTGAGGTGGCTTCAAAACCAAATACTTGTTGTGAGTTTTGGATGGTTAATGCGGTACAGGCAATGGCAGCATGCGCACCACTTTGTCCAATAGCTTCAATATCTGCCTGTAAGCCAGCCCCGCCAGATGGATCTAAACCTGAAAAACAAAGCACGGTCGGACGCACTGCAATTTCCTTTTAGTCTTCAATATACGGTAGTATAGGGAAGTTTCGAGAAACTCTCGACTATGTTGTGTAAGGCTGCAAGAGATTGAACGAATGACGATCAAAAATATTCTCATCGATTTAGATGGGACGCTGACTGACCCTAAAACAGGAATTCATGGTTCAATTCGTTTTGCTTTGCAAAAGTTAGGTCAACCTTTGACTGATGACGTGGATCTGGACTGGACTATTGGCCCACCCTTAAAAGCATCTTTGGCAAAATTACTCAATACTCAGGATGATGAACTGGCTGAGCAGGCATTACTGGCTTACCGTGAGCGGTTTTCAGTGACAGGTTTATTTGAAAATGAAGTTTATCCGTCAGTTGCAGAAACCTTGCAACAATTACAGGCAGAAGGCTATCTACTATTTCTCGCTACTGCCAAGCCCGTGGTCTTTGCCAAACAAATTTTAGCTCATTTCAAGCTGGATCAGTATTTTACTGCCATCTATGGCAGTGAGCTAACCGGTGAGCGGACCAATAAAGCGGACTTGATCGCCTATATTCTTGAACAACAACAACTGGACGCACAGCACTGCATTATGGTGGGAGACCGCCAATATGACATTATTGGGGCGCGTGCTAATGGCATTGAAACCATTGCAGTCAATTATGGTTATGGTCGGGCAGAAGAATTGGCTCAGGCGCAGCCGGTGACGCAAATTTCACAGTTTAGTCAGCTCATTGAAACAGTGACTGAACTGAATGCAGAACGAAAAGTATCATAACTATCGATGAAATAAAAAGCCTCGAATCATCGAGGCTTTTTATTTTAATTAAACATTATGTTTGAGACGGTATTGCACCAGTTCTTCAATGCTGATCACGGTTAAGCCGTGAGTTTGCGCATAAGCAAGCACTTGAATCCCTGAAGCCATTGAACCATCAGGATTAGTCAGTTCACACAGTACCCCAGATGGTTTTAAACCTGCTAAACGTGCTAAATCAACAGTCCCTTCAGTATGACCACGACGGCTTAGCACACCGCCTTCACGTGCACGTAAAGGAAAAACATGACCCGGACGACTGAGATCACTCGCCACAGCCCCTTCTTTGGTGGCTGCCAAAACGGTGGTGACGCGGTCTTTGGCTGATACGCCTGTGGTTACACCTTGTGCTGCTTCAATGGTTACCGTAAATGCGGTTTTAAACTGGCTTGAATTATCAACCACCATGGGTGGAAGTTCTAAATGGTCAGCCAAGGCTTCGGTTAGGCATAAACAGACGATGCCTGAGCCATCCCGAATCATTTGAGCCATGGTTTCAACTGTGAGTGTTTCGGCAGCAATAATGAGATCTGCTTCATTTTCACGGTCGAAATCATCCATTACTAACACAGGTTTGCCTTGGCGGATATCTTCTAAAGCTTGTTGAATACGTTGTTCAGCAGGAGAAAGGGCTGAGAAGAACAGTTCGGGTTGGATTAAACTTGACATAATGAAACGCTCTCGTAAGTAGGATACGGTTGAACATTTCAGGACTGATGTAAAAAATAAGCGTGCACAAAAACAACGCAAAAAGCGTGTTTCAGTGGTTTCGTCTTCTTTCATCCGGACTATACCGTCGGCTTTGGTTTCTCACCAAATCTGCGAGTACATATAAATATATACAGGCTCGTGGGCTGATTAGGTCATTTGATTACAATGCCTAACTTACCACCGGTGGGGAATTACACCCCGCCCTGAAGCGATGTGCCTTGATTATAGCCAGATTTTTATGAGAAAAGGCAACTTTTTATAGAATGAATCGTTCTATAAAAATGAAAAAACAAGCTGAGAACTTGTTCATGTTTTTCTATTTATTGGTGAAACTGGTAATCGATTTAAATTGGGCATACACTCAAAAGATAAAACAACAATAATGTGGAGGCTTAAGTATGGAAAAGATGGAAAAATCCGAGCTGGAACAATTAGCACAACAATTACATCGGCCTGTCATGAGTCTTAAAGCATTTTCTCAACTCTCCCCACAGGATTTGGTTTGGCTCAATCAACAATTAAAACACACCCTAGAAAACGAAGATCAGAAAATGAATCAGAGCTTGTATCAAACTCCTTTTTTCCTACGTTGGCTGTTTCGAGATAAAGCATAAGGGAGCATACCTATGACTCGACTTGCGGTACAGGCGGAGATGATCAAATTGGCGCGTATCTTCAAGGTCAGCGAATCAGAATTGGCCTTTATGCAGCCCTTGGCACCCGAAAATTTAAGACAATTTCGTTTTGCGATATTAGAACGATTACAAAATCAGCAGAAAAAGCGTTTCCGTTATTTGGCTGCATGGGTGAATTGGTTACCACGCTGGATCAGTGTGTTTATGGTCAAACACTTCTTAGAACCCTTTATTGTGGCCCAAATTGCAGTGTATTTATCGACAGAAAGCTCTTATCGCATCGTAAAGCATCTGCCTGCTAAAACGGTTGCAGCAATTTCAGTGTATTTAGACCCACGTTTGGCAAGAGAATTATTGGGCTATCTCACCACCCATCAGATTACGGACATCACCAAAGTTCTACTGGAGCAACGGGATTTTGTCACGATAGGTCGCTTTGTTAGTATGTTGTCAGATGCGGTATTACAAGATGTGGCGCAAGTGGTCGAGAGTGAAAGTGATCTGTTGGAGATTGCTTTTTTTATCGAGTCACGTGAGCAAATTGATCATTTAGTGCATGTATTGCCCAAACAGCGGATTGAAAAAGCCTTATTGATTATTGGTGATCCAGCACAACGCTTAGTCTGGCCCAAAGTTTTGGCCTTGATGAGTTATATCAGTTATGGGCTGAAGCAGGAATTGGGAGATTTAGCGGTTTTGCAAGGTGAGCCTGTGGTCAATGCCATTATTCAAGCCACACAGGAAGATCAGTTGTGGGAAGATATGCTCCCTGTAGTTGCTTGCCTATCTGCGCAAGCACAGCATTTTGTTGCCAATTTGCCTGCATTAAGACGAGTAGAGATTATCCAGAGTATCGTCGAGGCGGCTGATCGTTGCGATTTATGGACCGATATGTTGGTGATTGTGAATTATATGCAAGATGAGGCTAGAGAAGTGGTCGCGACCGCAATTGCGCAAATTGATGAGCAAGTTCTGCATCATATTGCTTATGCCTCATTGTTGCGCTCACAATGGGAGGTGACATTTGACATCATGCGACGCATGCCTGTTGAGAAACAGCAACAATGTCATCGTATTCTTGATGGCTACATGCAGCAACTAGATCCTGAAACCTACCAGTATTTAGATGCTTTACTGGATCGTTATCAGATTCAGTCTGCTCATGTATAGCTCAATGCATTGTTTATGTATTCGGTAAAGTTTCCCGAATAGGCAAGAGCATTTCAAGCGCATGTTCATAACCTCGTTCGACCAGTTCATCCAGTTTGTGCCAGTCAAACATGCCGATTCCCTCAATCGGCATACGGATGTGTAAGTTGGCACGTTCAATCGCAGCACTTTGAATCATGGTATCGCTGGCTAGGGTAGCGGTACGCATCAATATTTCTGCCAGTCGTGGTGCGTGCAACAATTTATCTTTAATAATTTTATTCCAGTTGAGCAGGGCACTCTGATCTGGTTCTTCCAAGCCAATGCCGGGAACTCGAATGTCATCATGCAGGCTGACATTGCTGGCAATAATAGTGCCTCTTTCTAGATTTTGCATGACATCGGTGGGAAGATTGTTAATCACACCGCCATCGCAGAGTAGATTTTCATGCCATGCAACGGGGGGCGCAACACCTGGCACACTCATGCTGGTACCGACCCAAGTGGCGAGTTCGCCTTGATCATGAATCACGGCTTGTCCTGTGGTGAGATTGGTGGAAATACAGTAATAGGTCTGTCTAAGCTCCTCAATCCGACGGCTCCCAAAGATGGCATGCAGACGACTGTGGAAACGCTGTCCCCGAATCAGGGAAACCCGTGGCATGGTGTAATCATTGAGATAATTACGCGCCACAAAAGTCTCATAGGCGATATGGGTCATTTCTACACTGTCAAAACCACATGCCACCAACGCTGCGACAAAAGCCCCCATACTGGTACCACCGACAATATCAATCGGGATGTGCAGTTGTTCCAAGGCACGAATCAAACCGATATGGGCGAAGCCTCGCGCACCGCCACCACCAAGCACCAAACCCACCCCTTGACTGGAAATCTGACGCGCCACTGCACAGATATCGTTCTGTGCCCAAGGATGGACAAAGTAATGGGCACGAGCATGATAGAGCTGTTTCCAGATCAGGGTATGCGGTGAAGGATCTCCTTCGGAGCGTAGCAAAACCAATTCAATTGGGCTTTGCCAGTCGTGTTGACTGAGAACATGCGAGAGTGGGGTTTGGGTTGGTGTTTGATTGGCTTCTGCCAGAATCAGAATCCGATCCGCCTGATGTAAACAGCGTTTTGACCATTCATCTTCACTGTTATCGGCGGCATAAAGGACATAGCAATGTTTTTCTTCTAAGCTGGCAAGCCATTGTCTCAGTTGTAAATCCTCAGGGCTATAATCCAATGGGGTTTGGCTAAAACCTGTCCCAAATAGGGCATCAATATGTGCTGCAGTCACCAAACGTACATGCGGCCAGCGTTGTAAATGTTCGGTTAGTTTTTCTGCGAGATGGGGAGCGGGAATATGTGCAGAGACAGGGATGACTGAAAGTGTTCGGCTGCTTCCCATCACATGACAATGTTGCTGTTCGGGTTGGGAACGGTTGATGATCAGCCGAGATAAAGCGAATAGGACTTTGGGGTGTAGGTGAATAAAATCTAAAAATTGCTGCTGTGGAATTCCAATAAGCGCTGTATCTCGAACAGCATTGACTGTGCAATGATGCGGCTGATTAGAAATCACGCCTGTTTCACCGACAAGTTCATGACGACCATAATAGGTCAGTAATCCTGTTGTACTGGTGAGTTTGACACGTCCATAGGCAACAATATAGACATGATCAGCAATATCATGGGCACAATACAACTGTTGTCCTGTTTGCAGATGACGTATATGGCAAAACGGAAGCAATGTTTCAAGCATTGCATGATCTAGATCAGCAAAGAGGCTAACTTTACTTAAAATATTAATAATATCCATATTGTTCAAATTATCTTTATTGTCTTTTTATTGAACAAATTCTAGTGTGATTTTACAAGTTTGCTTGCGTAAAACTTGGCCTTATTTTTCAGTGTTTTTGTATTTTTGTTCAAGTGCATGAGTGGCTGTATTTATACAATAAAAAAGCCATGAGCTATGGCTCATGGCTTTTTAGGAATCTTTTATGGTTTATGCAATTTGTACGGGAATACAGTTTGCAGTGTGGTTCACTGTATTGTCTGGGTTTGCATAAACTA
Organism: Acinetobacter proteolyticus; assembly: GCF_000367945.1. Lineage (GTDB taxonomy): Bacteria > Pseudomonadota > Gammaproteobacteria > Pseudomonadales > Moraxellaceae > Acinetobacter > Acinetobacter proteolyticus. The sequence goes on along the minus strand of NZ_KB849179.1, from coordinate 2,072,322 downwards.
AACGTGGTTTGTGAAGATTGGCTTCTACTTCGGTAAAATCGCCGAAAGTTGCAATAATCACTAAATCACCAACATCAGCTTGGTGTGCTGCACCACCGTTGACGGAAATAATACCTGAGTCATCTTCACCGCGGATTGCATAAGTGGTGAAACGTTTGCCGTTAGTGACGTTCCATACGTGGATTTCTTCGTATTCACGAATCCCTGCTAAGTCCATTAATACGCCATCAATTGCACAAGAACCTTCATAATGAAGCTCTGCATGAGTCACAACTGCACGGTGAATTTTACATTTTAATAAACGAGATAGCATGGCTAGCGTCTCCTGAGTAAGACCTAAGATAATTATCTTATGGTTGACTTGTCACGTTTTCCGCGGGCTATAGGCGGTTTGATGCGCATTTTGCGCTTAAAAATGCAATATGGCAAGCGGGATTGATCAACAATTCAGTTTAAGCGGGTTTGTAAGCGTTAATTTGATTCATTGCCTGTGACACTTGTCCATCAACAAGTATTTTCACTTGAGAGAGGGCATGATCAATGGCTGCATCCATCAAATCTTGTTCACTGCTAGGCGCTTTACCAAGCACATGACCAGAAACGCGTTCTTTGGCACCCGGATGTCCAATTCCAATACGTAGACGATGGAAATTAGCACCGATATGCGGAACGATATCGCGGAGACCATTGTGTCCACCGTGTCCACCACCTGTTTTCAGACGAATAATGCCAGGATTCATATCCAGTTCATCATGCGCAATCAGGATTGCTTCAGGTGCAACTTGATAAAATTTTGCGAAAGGAACAACACTTTGACCAGAACGGTTCATAAAAGTGGTAGGGAGTAATAAACGGACGTCATGACCTTCGATGTTGCCACGACCACTGTATCCATGAAACTTAGGATCAGCTTTTAAAGAGATGCCATAACGATCTGCAAGTTGTTCAACGAACCAGAAACCTGCATTATGGCGGGTTTGGGCATATTCCTTTCCAGGATTGCCCAAACCAACAATTAGCGAAATATTTGACACTAATTTACGCCTTTAACACTTATGCGCGTTTGAAGTCAGCGTGCATAGGCGTGTTTTTAGCTGGGTGACGTTGTAACGCTTGGATTTTAACGTTCTCAACTTTGTCACCGATTTTGATTTCGATAACTTCTTCGAAGAAAGCGTTGTTTTCTAAAGCTTTAACGATTTCACGAAGCTCTAAAGTAATCGTTACAGGCTCAGCGCTACCACCGTAGATGATTGCTGGGATTTGAGCAGCGTGACGAAGGCGGCGGCTCGAACCTTTCCCTTGTTGTGCTACTTCACGTGCTTGAGCGTTTAATACGAAGTTTGCCATGGGCATATCCTCATTGAGTTTGAATAACTAAACTTGCGACCAGTTTAGTGATAGAAAAACCCTAGCGAGCTAGGGTTTAAGAAAAAGCTGGGCTATTATAGATAACTATCGAACATTGCGCTAATAGATTCTTCGTTGTTAATACGACGAATTGTTTCAGCAACCATGCTCGCAACCGAAACCTGACGAATTTTGCCTAGGTTCAATGCCTCATCAGAAAGTGGAATGGTGTCTGTAACAACCAATTCATCAATCACAGAGTTACGAAGGTTATCAATCGCTTTGCCAGATAGAACAGGGTGAGTTGCATAAGCAACGACACGGCGCGCACCAAATTGTTTGAGTGCATCCGCAGCTTTGCAAAGCGTACCTGCTGTATCGACCATGTCATCAACGATGACACAGTCACGATCTTTTACATCACCAATCAAATGCATCACTTGTGATTCATTTGCTTTTTGGCGACGTTTATCGATGATAGCTAAATCGATATCACCCATTTGTTTTGCAACGGCACGGGCACGAACGACACCACCGACGTCAGGCGAAACAACCACAAGATTGTGGTGTTGTTGCTGGCGTAAGTCAGCCAGTAACGCTGGCGTACCATAGATGTTGTCAACAGGAATATCGAAGAAACCTTGAATTTGGTCTGCGTGTAAGTCGATCATTACCACACGGTCAATACCCACAGTTGTTAGCATGTCTGCAACAACTTTAGCAGTAATAGGTACACGAGCAGAGCGTGGACGACGATCTTGACGTGCATAACCGAAATACGGAATTACTGCAGTGATACGACCAGCACTTGCGCGACGCAAAGCATCAGCCATAACCAAGATTTCCATCAGGTTATCGTTGGTAGGCGCACAAGTAGATTGAACGATAAAAACGTCTTTACCACGAACATTTTCAGTAATTTCAACTGAAATTTCTCCATCAGAGAACTTGCTTACAGAAGCAGCACCGAGTGGAATATGTAAATGGCTTACGACTTTTTGGGCGAACTGTGGATGAGCACTTCCACTAAAAACGACAAGATTGGGCATGAAGCACCTGAGCGAGGGTTAAGCGAAGCTATGCTTCGACCGAGCGCAAGGGAAAAATTTTTAATTTTTCCAACGGGTAATTTGGAAACAATCTATTATATGGCAGGGGCGGCTGGATTCGAACCAACGGATGCCGAGATCAAAACCCGGTGCCTTACCACTTGGCGACGCCCCTAA
>NZ_KB849179.1:1885379-2069736 GCF_000367945.1 Acinetobacter proteolyticus | reverse complement strand
TGGCAGGGGCGGCTGGATTCGAACCAACGGATGCCGAGATCAAAACCCGGTGCCTTACCACTTGGCGACGCCCCTATCAGGTAACTTCAAAATGTCTTAGAGGTGATTCTGCTAAACTGTTAACCAAGTAAGCTTTACAAGGCGCGTTTTGCAAAATTTGCTCTATATCCATTTCATCGGTTACTTCAGTAAAAACACAAGCACCTGTACCTGTAAGCTTTGCTAGACCAAATTGATCTAAATATTGCATTGCTTCATCTACTTCAGGATATAACTGTCGAGCCAGAGGTTCAAAGTTATTTCCAAAATTAGAAGGTTGTAACTGATAGGCGCAAAATGTAGTGATCTTAGAATCTCTTGTCAATGTTTTTTGCGAAAAAAGCTGTTGAGTGCTGATAAAACAGTCAGGTTTTAAGATTATGAATTTTTTTTGAGCTAAGTCTATGAATGATAAATGTTCACCGATGCCTTCAGCCCATGCATTTCGCCCTAAAACGAAGATTGGAACATCCGCACCTAGCTTTACCGCATACTCGGCCAATTGTTGTTCATTTAAATCACAGTGCCAGAGTTGATTGAGCACAATCAGGGTGGTGGCGGCATTAGATGACCCGCCACCGAGACCCGCACCCATTGGAATATTTTTCTCAATAGTAATGTTTAAGCCGCAAATTTTTTTTGCATGCGGCTTGAGCAATTGTGCTGCGCGATAGATCAGATTTTGTTCAAGAGCGACTTCGCTTAGACCTTCAATGTGAATGGTTGTCTCTGCAAGTGGCTCAAAGGTCATCCAATCATATAAATCAATGAGTTGGAAAATAGTCTGTAATTCATGATAACCATTGTCACGACGACCCGTGATATGCAGAAATAAATTCAATTTGGCAGGAGAAGGCACTCTAATCATATACACAATCTAAATTATCGGTTTTGAATAACCATTGTAATACGGTTTTCTTTGTCATCGGCAAGCGCTTGCTTCAACAAAAGTTTATTGGGAAGAGGTTGTGCATCGTTATAGCTAAAATCAACCGTCCAACCATCTTCAACCAATTGCTTCAGACGATTACTTTCATCTTTGCTGGTTTGGGCATTTTGAGTTGCCGGCTTCGCTTGTACCCAATATGCAAGATGCATAATCGGAGCTTGCCAACCAGTCGCTTTCTCAAGTAATTCTTCTGGTGTTTCTGCTGTAATGAGGCCTGTTTTGGCGCTATTTAAGGTCACTTGCCCTGGTTTACCTTCGATTTGGGTTTTACCAACCCCTAAAATTCCGGTGAGCTCAATATCAAATTGATCTTGTTGCTGTACCCATGTAAAAAAAGCACTGCCAGATTGTTGTGGGGTACGCACACCAATTTTACCTTGTAAGCTAAAGTTATTTTCATCTTGCACTTGAGGTGAGGCAATGACTTTATTCGGCTGGCTTAAATGTTGGCAGCCCGTTAATAATAAAACGCTACTGCTACATACCGCGACGCATAATTTTGAAAACAAGCGCATGGGTTTAACTCTTTTTTACGGTGATGGGTAAGATTAAGCTATCAAGTTGTTGTAATTGTGGGGCATTGGCATGTTTTTGTTTCAATTGCTGTAACACCTCGCTAAATTGCGTGAGTGCTCCTTGCATATACAAGGCTTTGGCATAACGAATGCCGATATTGACATTTTCACTCAATGAATAGGCTTGGCCTAAAACTTTGGCCGCGGTATCAAAATCATTTTGCAGAAAGGCAATATAGCCTAAAGTATCGAGAATTGAGGCCTGTTCAGGGGCGAAATCCAGTGCCAACTCTGCATATTTGCGTGCCTCTTTGAGACGACGGTTTTGCAGTGCTAATGTATAGGCATAGGCATTCAGATAGGTAGGGCTATTTGGCTCAAGCGCCAAAAGTTGCTTGAGTGTTTTGTCTAATTTATCGCGATCAGTATAAGGATCAAGCAATAACACTTCAGCATAAATCAACTCTGGATCGTCGGGCAGGCTTTTAATTGCTTCATCCAGCAAGGCCAAAGCCGCCTTTTTATTATCCATCTTCTTTAAAATATCGGCCTGTGCCTGATACAAAAAACTGGCATGTTGTGGATAATTCACTCGTTCCTGCGTTAAGAAGCGTAAGGCATCATTCAGTTGCCCTTGTTTCTCAAAAATCGAAATCATATTGCGTCGCGAAACGATATATAAACTACCATCCACCAGACGATAATAGGCTTTTGCAGTTTCATAATGCTGTTTACGTTGCGCATTGATCGCAAGGTAGTAATACGCTTCATTCTGATATTTTGCTGATGAGCGTAATTCAACCAGATATTGTTCGGCTTTTTCGTATTGTTTTAAGTCAATACTGGTTAGGCCTGCAATAAACAAGGCTTCTTCTGCCTTGGGATTATCCTTGATAATATCTTCAAGTTTATCCAAGGCTTCTTGCTGCTGATTGATTTGAATGTAATAACGTGCTTCTGCCATCCGCACATCAACATTGTTCTTGTTTTTACGACTGGCTTTTTTAAACCATTCTTTGGTTTCTTCATCATTTTGTAAAGCCATTAACAGGTTGGCTTTCATCAGAATAAAACTGGTCGATTTTGAGCGTTTGCGCAATGCCCGATTGATATTATTCAGTGCTTGTTCATACAATCCATCTTGTGCTTCCAAGCCTGCAATCAAGGCCAGAATAGAAGGATTATTCCGCTCCTCACTGGCACGTAATGCATTTAGTAAAATCTCGCGATCTTGGGCTTGTTCCGGAGCAATCCCCGCTAAAATTTCTTCCAGATCGGCGGTGGGGTCAATATTAAGAATCTTATCTAGTGTTTTTGCTGCCAACTCGTATTCATGGGTCTTGAGGGCAATATGAGACAAATAAAACAGTGCAGGAACATCTTTCGGTTCTTGTTCAACCCAATGCGTGGCAATGTTTAAAGCTGCCTGTAAGTCATTATATTCTAAAGCAATGTCTAAGGCGCGCTGTTTAATTGTGGTTGAATTACTGCGAATCGCAAGTACCGTATAATTGTGTAATGCGGTTGCAATATCGTCATAAGCAAGGGAAAATTCAGCCACCATACTCTGTTGCAGGGCATGCTCAAAGCTCTTGTCCGCATACATGTCGTGTATTGCTTGTGCAGAGACATAAGAGCTCATGCTACCTAACAACAAGATTGTGGTAGAATACCGTCTAATCGTCTTGCCGCTAAAAAGGGTACGGCGATATAGCTGACGCAATTTTTATTGATCCAAAGTAATGCTTTTTATGACACCGATGTTGCACAATAACATAAATTTAGCGAAATGATGATCTGATATGTCTTTCTTTGCATTGGGCGTCAACCATCAAACAGCTTCTGTTGAACTTCGTGAACAAATTGCTTTCAATGCGGAGCGATTAGCTGCGCTATTGCTTGAACAAAACCAACATTCATCGCTGAATGATTTGGTGGTGGTGTCAACCTGCAACCGCACCGAAGTCTATGCCATGACAGAAGATGCGGATAGCGTTCTGACTTGGCTGGCCCAAGTGAATAATATTGATGTAAAACAGTTAATTCATCATGTTTATCGTTACGAGAATGCCCAAGCAGTTACACATTTGATGCGTGTTGCCAGTGGTTTAGACTCGCTGATGTTGGGTGAGCCACAAATTTTGGGGCAAGTGAAAAGTGCATTGGCCCTGTCCAAAGATGCAGAAACCGTTTCGCCTGAATTAAATAGCGTCTTTGAATATGCCTTTTATGCAGCCAAGCGTGTCCGTTCTGAAACTTCAGTAGGAAGTCATGCGGTTTCAATGGGTTATGCTGTTGCTCAGCTTGCCTCACAAGTATTTAGTCACACTGAAAAACTCACGGTAATGGTGGTCGCGGCAGGCGAGATGAATACCTTGGTTGCCAAACATTTGGCCGAAATGGGCGTGGCTAAAATCTTGATTTGTAACCGTAGTCGAGAGCGAGCAGATCTTTTGGCACAAGAAATTGCCCATCAAGTTGATGTGGAAATTATTCCCTTTGCTGAGCTTGCACAAAACTTGCATAGAGCGGATGTGGTCTCTAGTTGTACAGGTAGTTTGCATCAAGTGATTGAATATTCAGACGTTAAAGCTGCATTGAAAAAGCGTCGCTATCAACAGATGTTGCTGGTCGATTTAGCCGTTCCACGTGATATTGATCCTAAAGTTGAATCATTGGATAACGTGTATTTGTATGGTGTTGATGATTTACAAAGCGTGATTGATGAGAACTTGGCGCAACGTCGTCAGGCCGCAGTTGAAGCTGAAATCATGGTCAATCAATTGGCGACCCAATTAATGACCCAACAAAAGGTCAAAGAAGCCAGTGGTACCATTCAAGCTTATCGTCAACATAGTGAAGAAGTCAGTCAAAAAGAGTTGGCGCATGCTTTAGAATCACTGCAACATGGTCATGCAGCAGAACAGGTGATGCAAGAGTTTGCACATCGCCTGACGCAAAAGTTGATGCATCCCACTTCAATTCTACTCAGAGAAGCGGCGAAAGCTGAAAATCCAGATTATTTCGAATGGCTACAGCAGCACTTGCAAGATGTGTTTGAACACGAGCGTAAGCCACGCCAGTAATCATTGTTAAGACAATAAACGCAAGCTAATCTGTTTGGTCAATTCATTCAGTTGTTGGCGCAAATTACGCGATTCAATTAAAGAAATTGGCGATTTTAGTTTTAAGCGCAAATATTTCTCTTGTAACCCCAGCGCATATTCTTTCGCAAGTTTATCTGCAATTTCAGGTGCTTGGGTTAGCGACTGGATATTGGTTCGTTGCATGATATCTGCCAGTTCATGACTATAACTGCTACATGCACCCAGTACATAATAAGTTGCCAATTCCTGATCATCCGGCAAGTCATCAAACACAATATTCAAGGCTGCCAGAATCTTGGCCAACAGTTCATTCTGATCAATCACCGCACGCAGCTCTTCAAAATGAATATACAGGAAGGGGTGATGCATCAAAATCGCCACTGCAAAATCTTCATCTTTGGTCTGAATATTAAAAGATAAAGATGCATCATGACTGATTTGCGGGGTAAAGCGTTTGCCTAGACCGAGCTTCTCTCGGAAAGACTGACTCAGTAGATAACGAAATGAGCCATGTTTAGGTAACAATTCCGTTAATTCACGCAGTTCACCCATGACCAAACTTTTACCTTCTGGCGTACTGACATCATGTTGTCCTGTTAAATGGGCAAACACAAAGTCAGATAAAAGCGGCGCTTGATGTAAGAGTTTTTGGAAGTTTTCTAAGCCTTCACGACGAATTAAGGAATCAGGATCATGTTCATTCGGAAGCACAAAGAATTTTAACTCACGACCATCATTGAGTAAGGGCAGCGCAATTTCCAAGGTGCGTCGTGCTGCTTTCTGTCCAGCAGCATCCCCATCAAAGGCAATGGTAATTCGAGAATTTTGTTTAAACAGGGTGGTTAAATGATCGGCATTACTGGCGGTTCCTAAGGTTGCCACAGCACCATTAATCCCATATTGCTGTAACGCAATCACGTCCATATAACCTTCGACCATCAACCAGTCATTGGCTTTAAGTTTGCGGCCTTCGTATAGGCCATAAAGCAGCTGGTTCTTATGGAATACTTCAGAATCAGGCGAGTTGATATATTTCGGCTTAATTTCATCATTTAAGGCACGACCACCAAAACCTACCACACGGCCTTTGTGATCGCGAATCGGGAAGATGACACGCTCACGCAATAAATCGAAATCTCGCCCACTGTCACTGGAACGAATTAAGCCAAGTTGCTTTAAACCTTCAATATCTTGCGGAAAGGTTTTTTCTAAATGTTGCCAGTCTTCAGGCGCATAACCCAAACGCCAAAATTGAATGGTTTGTGCAGATAAACCACGTTGTTTAAAATAGTTTTGTGCCTTTTGGCTATTGGGCAATTGGCGTTCATAGAACTGAGCGACATTTTCCAACAGGTCGTAGAGATTTCCTTCCTGGACCTGTTCATCGATAATATTGAATGAAGGATCAAATTGGGCAAAAGGATCATCCATATAACGATCCATATCGACAAAATGCCCATCGATAAATTCCTCAGTCACAGGTGCTGGCGCAGCATTTTCGGCGACAGCTGCAACCGTTGGTTGCGGTGCCGCAATTTGTTGGGGACTGCGTTTATAAGAGAGTTTTTTATTATCTTGATTATCTTTGGGTAACTCAATACCTGTCTTATTCGACAGTTCTTTCATCACATCGACAAAATTACGACCATCAATATCCATCAAGAAGCGAATGGCATTGCCATTGGCCTGACAGCCGAAGCAGTGAAAGTACTGTTTATCACGATAAACATGAAAAGAGGGAGATTTTTCCTGATGAAAAGGACAGCAGCCCGAATAAGTACGTCCCGTCTTTTTTAACTTCACACGCTGACCAATCAAATCGACAATGTCGGTTCGATCTAAAATTTGATCAATCGTATGTTGTGGAATTGCCATGTGTATTTAACCATTTAAGACGGGGAGTAGAACATTGTTGCTTTGCAAAAATGTCAGGAATCATTGTTGCATAAAATAAAAAACAGGCAAGGAAGACTTGCCTGTTTGATGTATCAGATGATTGCAAATTAGTTTGCAGCATCATCCTCAGATGAATTGTTTGCTTCTGGCTTATCGAATAGACCAAAGCTTAAACGGTTTTTCCAGCTGGGTTTATTCTTTGTTGCCGCTGGTGCTTCTGGGGCAGCAGTAGGTGCTGGAGCCGCTTGTTCTGTTTCTGGTTTATCGAACAAACCAAAGCTGAGGCGATTGGTTAAGCTACGTTGTTCAGTATCGCTATTCGCTTCGTCTTTGACTTGTACAGTTTTTGATTCACGTCCCAGCAAACCGAGTGTTGCGCGGTTGACCCAACTGCCTTCTTTACGTGCAGCACGTAAATTCACTTCACCATTTGATTTGACTAGGTTTGGATAGTTGAGTTTTAAGATATCAATATATTGTTGAGAGGTCGCTTGATCGCCCAACTTTTGATAGCTATACGCCAAAGTGGCTAAGGCTTCTGGTGTTTGCGGAGTCTGTGGATAGTGTTCAATCACCCATTGTGCACGTTCAGCCGCAGCCAGCCATGCTTTACGTTCAATATTGAAACGTGCAGCATTCATTTCGCTTTCAGCCAATTCTTGACCGATAAATTTCATGCGTTGAGCAGCATCTACTGAATACTGGCTACTTGGGAAACGACGGATTAACTCGACAAAGTTTTGATATGCGACTTTGACATAGCTCACATCACGGTGTGATTGCTGTAAAGAGGTATAACGAATCAAACTGTCGTAGTTCATTTCCATGTTGGCTACCCCACGAACATAGTAGGCATAGTCAACATTCGGATGTTGAGGATTTAAGCGAATGAAACGATCTGCAAGTGCAATCGTACCTTCATAATCTTTTTGTTTAAATTTCGCATAAAGCAGCTCAAGTTGAGCCTGTTGCGTGTACTGCCCCGTTGGATAATAGGTATCTAAAGCTTCCAGTGACTTGACAGCATCCGTATATTGGTTGCGTTCAAGTGATTTTATAGCCTTTTCAAAATAAACCTGTTCACTCGATTGTGGTCCTTTATCGACCACTTCTTTCTTGCTTGGATTGCTGCTACAGCCCACAAATGCAGACGCTACACCTAAAGATAGTGCAAGCACCGTAATTTTATAACGTGGTAGCGACATAAAAACTCCTCTGTTATTCTGGGCAATGAGCTACAATGGTGCTATTAAACCATTTTTGTACCGATCATCAAATGACTTCAGCACAATCTTCCAATTCAAACTTCTCTGAAACAGATTTCTTACTCGAAGATTCTGTCGATGCAGATAATCATAATTCCGACTCAACTGCAACACGTTTATCGTTGCAAATTCAACTTGATGAAAACTATTTAGGTCAACGTATTGATCAGGTTGCCGCAATGGTTTGGAGCGAGTTTTCTCGTGAAAAACTCAAGCAATGGATGAAAGATGGTCATCTGTTGGTAAATGGTAACATTGTTAAGCCAAAGTACCGCTGTGAAGGCAATGAGTTACTTACACTTGAAGTAGAACTCGAAGCACAAACCTCAAGTCAACCTGAAAATATTCCCTTAAATATTGTTTATGAAGATGACGATATTATTGTCATCAATAAAGAAGTCGGCATGGTGGTTCATCCAGGCGCAGGTAACCCAACCGGAACCTTAGTCAATGCCTTGCTTTATCACGCCCCGAAACTTGCCGAGCTTTCTCGTGCAGGATTGGTGCATCGTATTGATAAGGATACCAGTGGCTTATTGGTGGTTGCGAAAAATTTAGAAGCGCAATTTTCGCTCAGCAAGCAATTGGCTAAAAAAACAGTTTACCGTGTTTATGACTTGATTGCTTATGGCAACATCATTGCAGGTGGGACCATTGATGAACCGATTAAACGCCACCCTGTGGATCGTATCAAAATGGCGATTTTACCAGGTGGTCGTGATGCGGTAACACATTACAACGTGAAAGAACGCTTTCGAGATTTTACTCGTGTTCAGGCGCAGCTTGAAACTGGTCGTACTCATCAGATCCGCGTGCATTTTAGCTATCTTGGTCATGGTTTAGTCGGCGATCCGGTGTATGTCAATCGTGTACGTTTCCCCGCAGGTGCTTCAGAAAAATTGACGGATATGTTACGTAACTTTAAACGTCAGGCTTTGCATGCAGCCAAACTCGGTTTGGTACATCCTCGTACAGGTGAAGAAATGATGTTTGAAGCCCCTTGGCCAGAGGATTTTACTCAGTTGCTTGAAGTGTTGCGCAGTGAAAATGAAGCGTATTAAGTAAAGCTCTACCTCCCGCTAAGTCTCTCTCCTTAAAGGAGAGAGGCTTTTCAATTCAATGTCTTACAGTGCTTTAAATTCCCTGTCCTTTTAGGAGAGGTTGACGGTAAAAAAATATAGCTCAGGAGATATTTATGGAATTTGTACAAGGTCTGCCGAAAGGGGTCTATGTGGCTCAAACGCGGATTGAACATCCTCAAACCATTGCAACATCGAATCAAAATTTATCAGGATTTAATTTGGCTTTGCATGTCAATGATGAGGCACAACGTGTTCAACAGCATCGCATGATATTACTGAATCAGTTATCTGCATTTGGTGTAGATAAAATTACATGGATGACGCAAACACATAGCACCATTTGCCATACCGTGAATGAACAAATTCCATTTGTTGCTCTTGAGGGTGATGGTCTGGTCACCCAAAAAGCAGGCCATGCCTTAATGATGATGACGGCTGATTGTTTGCCTGTGGTGTTGGGCAATGCCGAAGGTACAGAAGTTGCCAACCTACATGCCGGTTGGCGTGGCTTGGCCAACGGCATTGTCGAAAATACCGTCGCTGAAATGCAGTCTCAGCCGAGTTGGGCATGGTTGGGCGCAGCGATCAGCCAGCCTTGTTTTGAGGTGGGGGCTGAAGTCAAAGCCGCTTTCTGTGACAAATATCCTGAATTAGCTTCTGCATTTATTGCTGGCGAAGTTGAAGGGAAATACCATGCTGACTTATATGCGATTGCTCGCTTTATTCTCAATCGCTTAGGCATCGAGACTGTTTTGGGCGGAGATCAATGCTCCTTTCAGCAGTCCCAAGACTATTTCTCTTATCGCCGTGATGCGAAAACGGGACGAATGGCAAGCTTGGTGTTTATGCAATAAATTGCAGGCTTTACACGCTTGATTCGCCTTGCAGCATTTAAAAATGTTAAACTTGATCTAATTCCTTGGTTTTTTAAATTTTCCATGTCTGTAATAGAGCAAGTTCCTTCCCAAGTTAAAGTTTGTGTGGTTTATCATAGCCCTTATGGGCATACCGCCAAAGTTGCGCAATACATTGCTCAGGGGGCAGAGCAGGCGGGTGCAGAAGTGCATCTACTTTCGGTGGCTGCGCCACAATGGGATTTACTCGATCAGGCTGACGTCATTGTAATGGGCTGTCCGACCTATATGGGAAGTCTGACCTCTGCGCTGAAGCAGTTTATGGAAGATTCTTCTAAACGTTGGTTGGCGCGTACTTGGCAGGGTAAATTGGCAGCGGGTTTTACTAATGGTGGTGGCCTTAGTGGCGATAAGCTGGCTGTGCTGCAGCAAATTAATTTATTTGCGATGCAACATGGCATGTTGTGGGCAGGCTTACCGTTTATGCCAACAGGAAGAAGTCCTTCAGATATTAACCGTATGTCGAGCTTTTTAGGTCTCATGACCCAGTCGGATAATGCTAGCGTAGAAGTCACTCCACCTGAAGGGGATCTGGAAACTGCGCGCAAGTTTGGGAAATATTTGGCTGAATTACAATTAAAACACGTGGCAGTTTAATCGATCTGCAATAAAAAACCTCCAATTGGAGGTTTTTTATTATTTATGCAGCATCCGCGATTTATCACGTTGCCAGTCACGGTCTTTTTCAGTCGCGCGTTTGTCATGTAATTGCTTACCTTTCACTAAGGCAATTTCGAGTTTGACCAAATGGCCTTTCCAATAACATGCCAACGGTACGCATGAATAACCTTTTTGGTTCACTGCACCCATAAGCTTTTCCAACTCACGACGAGAGAGCAGCAATTTACGCGTACGCGTTGCTTCTGGAACCACATGCGTTGAAGCAGACAATAAGGGCTGAATTTGTGAGCCCAATAAAAAAGCTTCACCATTTTTAAAAATGACATAACTTTCAGTCAAGCTCATACGTCCAGCACGTAAAGACTTTACTTCCCAACCTTGTAGGGACATGCCTGCTTCAAATTTTTCTTCGATAAAGTAATCGTGGCGCGCTCTTTTATTTTGAGCAATCGTGCCACCATTATGTTTTTTTACAACTGTTGCTTGCGCCATAATTTAAACTTCCACAATTAGCTCTATTGTGCCGTAAAACGCAACCTTTTTCCAATGTTTAGGAATTTCGCGTTTAGAGCCAACATTTGTTAAAATACGCTCCTTATCTCATTAACTAGAGTACACCGCATGTCTAAAACACGTGTGATTTATCCGGGGACTTTCGATCCAATAACCAATGGACATGTTGATTTGGTTGCAAGAGCATCAAAAATGTTTGATGAAGTTGTGGTTGCAATTGCGATTGGTCATCATAAAAATCCAGTGTTTAGTTTAGAAGAGCGTGTTGAGTTGGCAAAAGCATCACTCAGTCATTTGAACAATGTTGAGTTTGTGGGTTTTGATGGCTTGCTGGTCAATTTTTTTCGTGAACAACAGGCAACAGCCGTACTCCGTGGTTTAAGAGCAATCTCAGATTTTGAATATGAATTTCAACTGGCGAATATGAACCGTCAGCTTGATCCACATTTCGAATCGGTATTTTTAACTCCCTCTGAGCAATATTCATTTATCTCATCGACTTTGGTAAGAGAAATTGCTCGCTTAAAAGGTGATGTGACCAAATTTGTGCCTGCCGTTGTGGTTGAGGCCTTTGAACGTAAACATCAACAAGGTTGGTAGCGTGTCTTTATATATTACAGATGAATGCATTAACTGTGATGTCTGTGAACCTGTATGTCCCAATGAAGCCATTTATATGGGTGAGCTGATTTATGAGATTGATCCTGCACTCTGTACAGAATGTATCGGTCACCATGATCAGCCACAGTGTCAGTTGTTTTGCCCTGTGGATTGTATTCCGCTCGATCCCCAACATGTCGAATCACATGATGACTTGATGGCGAAATACAAAAAGTTGACTGCGCAAAAAAATACGAGCAATTAACGGCGAACTTTGATAAGATGCGCCACGAAGTGGGCCGGACGGTCGCTGCTGTGGAGGTCTCCGTGACTGAAGCAGGGGAGGAAAGTCCGGGCTTCATAGGGCAAGGTGCCAGGTAACGCCTGGGCGGCGAAAGCCGACGGCAAGTGCAGCAGAGAGTAGACCGCCAATCCCTCCGTTCATCCCTTTAATAAAGGGAGGTTAGGTAGGATTCGGTAAGGGTGAAAGGGTGCGGTAAGAGCGCACCGCGTGTCTGGTAACAGTTCACGGCAAGGTAAACCCCACCAGAAGCAAGACCAAATAGGAATCCTGAGGCATGGCCCGTGCTGGATTCGGGTAGGTCGCTTGAGCGTATGAGTGATTGTACGCCTAGAGGAATGATCGTCCTCGACAGAACCCGGCTTATAGGCCCACTTCTCAAATTTTTTAAAATTGTGCTTGACGTGTGTATTGAAAGTTAAGATAATGCGCGCACAGTTTTCGGCTATGTAGCTCAGTTGGTTAGAGCACCGCACTCATAATGCGGGGGTCACAAGTTCAAGTCTCGTCATAGCCACCATTTTATAGACCACGCTCCTGCGTGGTCTCTTTTTATCTGCAGTTTTTGTAATCTTCAAAATAATCTTTTTGGCGCTAATTTTTCTGGTTATTTTTATTCGAATAAAAGTTCAAGCGTATCTACATCTCATCGTTGAGGTATAGATGTGTTGAAATTTGATCAATTAAAGATTAAAAGCCTAAAAACTATCCATATGTTCTATATTTTCAAGATCATAGACTTGACCCATTGTGCGGAACACTAGATAATGCGCACACAGTTTACGGCTATGTAGCTCAGTTGGTTAGAGCACCGCACTCATAATGCGGGGGTCACAAGTTCAAGTCTCGTCATAGCCACCATTTTAAAAACCACGCTCCTGCGTGGTTTCTTTTTATCTGCTTATTGGGTAAAAATAATTCATCAGATGTGCAAAAGCCTGTAAATGAGTCTTTCATTTACAGGCTTTATTTTTATAGATGCTTTTCAATACTGGCGTGGGTTTGTGGGTTTTCATAGAACGGTTTTAGGATCAGCGTAATGATTGGTTCTAATACGCCGTGTTCATCTAAAGCTTTCACAACTTTGGGATAGAATCGCACAGCCTCATTCAGCAGGTCAGTTTCTTCCAAGCCAATTGCTGTAAAGACGTCGGCTAGGCTTTCATCTTTATAGAAGTCATAAAATACTTTCACGCCATATAAAATTAAGTCTTGTATGAAGGTCGACTGGCGTAATTCTTTCCAGTACTCATAAATCATGACAAAGAATTCTTCGACGTCAAGTGGTGTCACTTGTTTGGTGTATTCAGATAGGGGCTGAGCTTTGTTATCGTCCCAGATATTGCGTGCAAGGCTTTCAAGGTCATCATTTGAAAGCAAGCTGAGATCAACCAGCTGTTCTTGAATGAATCGACCAATGCTTTCTTCAATTTTTTGTTCAATACGTTGTTGTTGGCGATACGAAAAGCTTTTGAGTTTTTGTTGCCATTCATATTTGCTTTCAGAAATGCGTTCTTCATCCGATTGCGTAAACAGTTTCGGTAATTTGTTTTGTAGTGTTGTCGTGGCGATGTATTGGCACAACTGCTGAATCGAAGGACTTTCTTTTAAAAACTGATTTAAATAATGGCGGATATTTTCTAGCTCTAAAAACTTGGACAGCCACATTTCAAACTGGTGATCTGAGAATACGTCTTGTAACTGTGCCGAGGATTGCAGCGAAAACACATGCAGTCTCTGCGCAATTTCTCCAATAAATTCTAATAAGCCTGCACCGAGCTGCATTTCAAAGGCATAGCGCTTTACTACAGCCTGAATTTGCGCGAGTTCAACCACTTCCTTAAGTTGAATATTAGGCGCATGTTGCAGAAACAGTTGAATAAATTGCTGGAAAAAATCAGCAGAAAGTTGGGTAGTGAGTTGGTTTTTATAAAATGCAACTTGCTCAAGCATTAAAGCTTGAGCAAGTAATTGTGACTTTTCAGAAACAATTTTTTCAGTCATTCGCGGTCCATCCGTTGACGATCGGGTAGCGTCGCTCACGACTGAAGGCACGTGAACTAATACGTGGTCCAATCGCGCCCTGACGACGCTTGTATTCATTACGATCCACCAAACGAATCACTTTCTCGACTACTTCGGTTGGGTAGCCTTTGGCGATAATATCGGCTTGGCTGAGATCTTCCTCAATATAAGCATATAAGATGGCATCAAGTACATCATAAGCAGGTAATGAATCTTGGTCTTTTTGATCTGGACGAAGTTCTGCCGATGGTGGACGTGTAATCACACGCTCTGGAATCACAGGTGTTTCTTCTAGCGTGTTACGGTATTTTGCCAGTTCAAACACAATGGTCTTGTATACATCTTTGAGAACCGAGAAACCACCGACCATGTCACCATACAGGGTGCAATAGCCCACTGAGATTTCAGACTTGTTGCCTGTCGAGAGCACGAGATTGCCAAACTTATTTGATAAGCCCATCAATAGGGTGCCGCGAGTACGTGCTTGTAAGTTTTCTTCAGTCGCGTCAGCAGGTGAGTTGCCAAAGAATGGGAATAAGGTTTGCATGAAGCTGTTCACGATTGGGTGAATTTCGGCAATACCAAAGGTGACACCCATACGACGTGCTTGCTCAGTCGCATCTTCAACACTCATTTGTGACGTGTAAGTATATGGCATCATCACCGCTTGGACTTTCTCAGCGCCAATCGCATCAACAGCAATCGCCAAGGTTAAGGCAGAGTCGATTCCACCCGATAAACCTAGGATGACACCTGGGAAGCCTGAGCGTTGCACGTAATCACGTGTTGCCATCACGAGTGCTTGGTAAATTTCAGCAAAAGTTTCTAATGCTGGAATCGCTTCACTTGTTTTAAATTGCTTTTGTTCTGCATCATATTCAGCATAGACAAGCGCTTCTTGGAAGCTTGGAATTTGCAGTGCAAGTTGACCATTATTGTTGCTGACAAAACTTGAACCATCAAAAATTAGGTCGTCTTGCCCACCGACTTGGTTGACATAGATCAGATTGAGATTTAACTGTTTTGCCAGTTCATTTAAGGTTTGGATGCGATGTTGTGGTTTACCTACTTCATAAGGTGAAGCATTTAACACCAACACGGTTTCAACATTGAGCTGACTGAGTTGTTTGACGGTATTGAGTGACCACACATCTTCACAAATCAGCACACCAAACTTGTGACCTAGATATTCAAACACAAGGTGTTGATGACCTTGTTGGAAATAGCGTTTTTCATCAAACACGCCATAATTGGGCAAGTTGTGTTTGTTATAAACACCTAAAACCTGCCCATCTTTCATTACCGCAGCCGAGTTATAACGATGACCATCCTCAGTTTGGTGCACAAAACCGAACACCATTAGGATATCTTTCACTTCGCTGAGTTGAGCAAACGCTTTTTGAGTGCGTTTTTGTAGATTGGGGCGAAGTATTAAGTCTTCTGCAGGGTAACCTAGCGTAGAAAGTTCAGGGAAGACGATCAAATCAGCCTGTTGTTGTTTCGCTAAATTTGCTTGCTCAACCATCTTTTGAGTATTTGCATCAATATTGCCAATGTGCGGAGAGAATTGAGCAAGGGCAACTTTAAAATTTTTCATTCAAACCTAATCCTAAGTCTTAACAAGTTCTGATATACAAGTTTTTGATTTATATGGGTATAGTTATTAAAAACAAGTGTATATCATGGCGCCAAACATTTTATATCTTAAAGAAAAATGACAAGTTTACTAATATATACTAAATGCGCATTTTTCTGCGTAAAAATAACAAGTTTTTCTGTATAAAACAGCAACATTTCTCAATGTTTGCGTGATTATGGTGCATGATTGTGAATAAATTGAATAGAGCAATATAAAGTTTTTTTCATGTCATTTTCGCATTTCGCTGTGACACATCAATTACAGAGTCGATAAATATAAAAAATCTGAGAAAAAGTAATTATTTTCACGTCTTTATGTGCTTTATAAGAATATTGAGTACATATGTACTTTTTTAAAAAATAAATTAATTCATTGTATTATGTATTTATTGTGCGTTTTTTATACCGTTTGTCGGGAATATCTTTGCGACACTTGAGTGTACATTTGTGCACTGCTATTATCCTAATTAATGTGAACAGGCGTACACTTTGATGCTAATCCAGTGTACTCAAACACGAAAATGAAGAGGTAACAACAATGTCCGTTTTATTATTTCCTGTGATTGCTTTTGGATTGGCTGTTGTGGTTGGTCGTGTAGGCACCGTAATGTTCCAAGAAAAAGATCAGCAAGTTTAATTGATCACTCAATTTTGATTGATTCATACATGAGGTAAAGACAATGTCGGTTTTATTATTTCCAGTGGTTGCATTTGGTTTAGCAGTGGTTGTTGGTCGTATTGGCACAGTAATGTTCCGTGAGCAAGATCAACAATCTTGATTTATTCATTTCAATAAGAGGTAGACCATTATGGTTTCAACAATTTTATTGCCTGTCATTGCCTTTGGTTTGGCCATTGGTGTAGGGCGTATAGGTACCATTGTTAAGGATGCAATGCGCGTAGATTTTTCGACTGATATGGATGATAGTCATGAACACCCAACTGAAACTGGTAAAGGCACTGCTGCATAATTCTTCTTGCACAATGCTTACTTAAAAAGCCCTGTAGTTAAAACTTACAGGGCTTTTTATTTTTCTAGAATAATGTTGGGGATTTTGTTTAAAAAGATATCGCGCGCAATATCACCTTGTTGCTCTATGTTATAGCTAGAAAAAGTTTTACCTTGGATCAAGTGATATTGATAAGGGTTATATTGTTTAAAGCTGAGGTAATAGCCTGCCTGAAGAATTGCACCTTTAACAATTACATTAGTGTGCTGTTGAAACTGTAAAATATGTGCCAGTTCGTGAATGAAAATTCCTTGCAAGGATATGGAGCAGGTTGAGTAATCTGGGCTGAAATATTTTTGATGGACGAACAGGTTGCCATTCGGTGCCATAAAAATATTGACCGGTTGCCAAGGCAAGTAGGGAATGTTAAAGATTTTGATTTTTGCATAGTCAATTAAATGACCAAAGACTGGACGTGCCATTTCGATTTCGCCAGACGTCAAACCACGATATTGAAATTGATTCATTTTGAGGTAAAAAATTAGGCTGGAAATGAATCGAGCTTTCAATTTTTGTATGGCGTACTGAAAGGGTGTGTTCATCTGAACTATGCGTCTAAAAAAACGTGAAAATCTGGTTTATTCTAGAATAAAAGCGAACTGAGTAGGGTGAATTTTGGTATGCGAAGCATTAAATTAATTGTTTTTGCACTCTGCTGGATGAACTGCACCGCTTATGCAAATTTAGATATACAGCACTATAAAAATTGTACGGGATCGCCATTAAAAGCGTTACAGGTGGATTCCAGGCTTATTTTCTTAACCATCGATGCTTATAAAAATAATCAATACAACTATGCTGCAATCTTGGATGCATCTGAAACTGAAATGACGGAGTGTCTTATTGTTGATATAAGTCGAAAAGTGATTTTAGATACGATACCCAGCATGATTTCTAACAGTTGCAGCGGACAATGGGATAAAAAAAGTCATACACCCGTTTGGATGGCTGATATTGGTGGGGGAAAAGATGGGGTTAACTATTTTCATTATTTATCCTCGGAACAGTTAAAGCAACTCAATAAAAGAGATGCGACTGAGATAGAGCAAATTATTGAAAGTATTGATTGTCAATTACCTACCTACCAAAAACAGGATGTAGCGGAGCTAAATGATGCTGCATTTTTACTCTACAAACTTGAGTATTATGCTGAATCGCTAAAGGTATTAAATCAGGTTGTTCAGTTAGATCCGAATAGAACTGTCGCTTATTTAAATCGAGCGGATACTTACTTAGCATTAAAAAATAAAGCACAAGCCAGAAAAAATTACATGATGTATGCTGATCAAATGAAAAAGTTGGGCTTATCCAACAAAGTCCCGTTAAGAATAAAGAAATATTTATAATCTGAAGATGAGAGCAGAAATATAGAGCAGTCATTGCTAGCAAGAGATGAAATGAATGATGAAACAAACTTTATGGTTGTGCCTATTTTTATCTGTGTGCGTACAGGCCTATGCAAGTAATGAATATTACTGTTTTGCTGATGGCAAAAAAACAATTTTATTGGTTTCACCAGAATATCAAAAGATACAGTTGATTAAGTATTATCCTTATCTGAAAAATATCAAGCTTTCTGCTCCAGTCCATATTGAAGAGGTTGAGATGGGCGAATTCGCGCAGCCTGAAGTTTATAAGACCATGAACGAGCTGATTGATGGTAAAGTGACAGGGCAATATACCTTTATGACGCAAGGTTATATTCTTTATGGTGCAAGCTATCGAAATCTGAAAACAAAAAAACAGACCCACTTTGAGCAAGTGTCTTTAAACTTGAAGGGGATAAGCTGTTTGTAGTTTGGATTGGGGTTAATGCTGTAGTCTAAGCTACAGCATTAGAAAAAGAAGAGTTCTGTTGAGTTAAAATTGAGGTTTTACTACGACTAAAATGACTACGGCAAACAAGATCAGGGTTGGCATCTCATTAAAGAAGCGCCAAAACTTATGCGATTTATAATGCGCATTGCCAATCAGTTTTTTACGGTAATAACCACACACAAAATGGTAAATTACCAATAATCCGACCAAACCGACTTTGAGGTAAAACCATAAAGCTTCATGGTAATGTCGGGTTGCATCGCCCCAATCAACCAAAAAGTGCGCGGTAATGAGTGTGGCAATCATAGACGGCCACATAATACCGCGATACAACTTGCGTTCCATCACCTCAAAGCGTTGATGACTGACGGCATCTTCGCTCATGGCATGGTAAACAAAAAGGCGTGGTAAGTAGAATAAAGCAGCGAACCAACACACCACAGCAATAATATGTAATGCTTTTACCCACAAGAAAGCATCAGAAGGTGCATCCATCGATAATCCTACGCAGGATTATGCATCCCACTTCTTGAAAATGAGGCAGGCATTGACGCCGCCAAAGCCAAAACTGTTACTCATGACAGTATTCAGTTTTGCATCACGTTTTTCAAGTACAATATCGAAACCTTGTGCGCCTTCATCCAGCTCAGTCACGTTGATATTTGGTGCAATAAAATCATTTTGCATCATTAATACCGAGTAAATCGCTTCCTGCACACCCGCTGCGCCTAAGCTATGACCCGTCATTGACTTGGTTGAACTGAGTGGAGGAACTTGACCTTCACCAAATGCACGTTCCATGGCTTTAAGCTCAGTCACGTCACCTGCTGGTGTTGAGGTACCATGGGTGTTGACATAGTCAATATTCTCTACGCCGTGTTGTTTGGCTTCATCCAATGCCATCAAGATACAACGTGTTGCGCCTTCGCCACTTGGTGCAACCATGTCAGCACCATCACTGTTTGCAGCATAGCCAATCACTTCAGCTAGAATGTTGGCCCCACGTGCTTGCGCATGTTCAAGTGATTCAAGCACCACGAAACCACCACCACCAGCAATGACGAAACCGTCACGGTCTTTTGAGTATGGGCGTGATGCAGTTTCAGGTGTGTCATTGTATTTTGAACACAATGCGCCCATCGCATCAAACAATAAGCTTTGTGACCAGTGATCTTCTTCACCGCCGCCAGCAAGCATTAAATCTTGTTTACCCAATTGAATCAGGTTGTAGGCATAACCAATCGCATCGGCAGAGGTTGCGCATGCGCTGGTAATCGAGTGAGACACACCTTGTAGTTTAAATGCCACACCCACATTCGCAGTGATGGTGTTACTCATATTACGAGGTACAAAGAAAGGACCGATTTTACGTGCGCCTTTTTCTTCTAACAGTTTGATCATTTCTGCAACAGATGCAGTTGAGTTACCACCAGAACCGCCAGCAATGCCGTAACGTGGGTTGTTTGCCAAATCTTCTTGTTTTAGTCCAGCATGTTCTACTGCAGCAACTGCCGCGTTGTAAGCATACATCGCACAAACACCCATAAAGCGTTTAAGTTTGCGATCAATGCCATCAAAATCCTGTTCAGCTGCAGCGCTGACATGGCTTTTGAAATTCAGTTCTGCATAAGTTGGGTTTAAACGTGTGCCTGAGATTCCATTTTTTAAAGAATGAGTGACCTCTTCTAAAGAGTTACCGATACATGAGTTAATGCCCATACCAGTGATTACAACACGTTTCATTTACAGATCCCTTTTATGGTAATACTAAGCCTGTGCATCTCGCTATGAATACAAGTCAGGAGAAAAATAACGATTAAAATGGCTTATGAGTGAATGACACCATGATAGCAGAAAGGTTTTTTATTTCTTATGGCAAATTTTATGCCTATTTCCAGTTGTGTAAATATTCGTAAATATTCGCGATGTTGTGACGAAACGAAATGAAAGTACACAGATAAAAGTTGAGATAAATCTGCATTCAACCTAGTATTTACCTAGACATGCACAGATTACACGACAGAGGTACTTGATGACAAAATCTAAAAACAAGCAATCTTCAGGTTTATTTGCACAAGCCTTTGGAGTGGCTAAAAAGCTCAGTTCTGAATTAAAGAAACTTCAAGTTGCCCCAACCACATCGGGTGCAGAACTTGCAAATTCGTCCCAGATTGTTGAAGGAAAAGCACGTTTCAAAAGCCCTTTTGAAATAGAAAAATATGAAAATCCACAACAAATGTTGCGTCAACAATTTCCAAAACTATCTCATCAATTGTTAGGTCGTCATTATAATCGAGTGAATAGTGTAGCTTCGTTTGTCTCACCAGATTTGGGAGAACGGGTTTCCGATTATTTATTTCAATGGTTAAATGAGTTTAGTTCGAATAGTTCTCTGACTGAAAAAATTCTGGAAGAAGCAGGAGTGAAGGACATTATCGAACTCACTCAAGACACAGGCCGTTCTCAGCGCCTAAGTCAGGCCCTAATTGAACAGAATAAGTTGCTTGCAGCGGTTCAAGGTGCAATTACAGGCGCAACTGGTGTCTGGGGAGCTGCAATTGATATTCCTGCTTCAATTGTGTTGGCTTTGAGAACGATTTATCAGACAGGGCGTTCACATGGTTTTGATTTAACTGAAGATGCAGATCAAGAGATTGTTGCTTTTATTTTCAAAGAAATTGATTTGAGTTTAGTTGCAGAAAAACAAACATTATTGGTTGCATTAAAAGCGCTGCAGTCTATGTTGGAAACCCATGATTTACAGCAATTCCAACAACTACTGGGTTCAAATAATGATATTGAGCTAGTGAAAAAATGGTTGGTGGATGAAAGTGGTCAGTTTAAATGGAGTTGGTTAAATCGTATTCCTCAAGCATCAGTGATTGGTAAATTAACACCTGTTGCGGGTGCTGCTCTCGGTGGTTTCTATAGTTGGAGATTGTTAGAAGATGTTGGGCACAAATCTCAATCGGTTTTTGGAGCGGCTCGCTTCTATATCAATGAACATTCTCAAGAAAAGCTTTCACCTTTAGAGGCATACTTCAAAGCAGAAGCAATGTCGAAAAAGAGTCCACGGTTATTAAGTGCCAATGCGCCTGAAACAAACAAAGTTCAATCAGATGAACAGAATGATGTGATTACCAAAGTCAGTGTTCAAGTCAAGGCCAATACACCTTCTCTTGTTTCAGTTGATGATAAGGTAGAAGAGGGCATTCAACAGTTGGCTGAGCAGCATGTGGTTGAACATCCGTATAGTGAACAGCAACCTGCTTTAAAGGATCAGTCAGATGAATTATTGGCTGAAGATGACGCGGAAATTGGTACCGAAACCAAATCAATAGATATTGAACCGGCGTCCACAAAACACAGTTAATACGATGTTGTGAAGTCACTGATATCGAAAAGCAACAAAATTATAGAAATGGTCAACACTTGCCTTGTCCCGCAATGTTGACCATTTTTACTTCTTAGCTTACAATTATGTGCCCTTAAAAAGAGGTTATTTTCTTTTTAAGGTTGTTTAATAACGGGAGAATTGCCAAATGGCAACAACAAATCAGTTGATCCGTAAGGGTCGTACGACTTTGATTGAAAAATCAAAAGTTCCTGCGTTGAAGGCTTGTCCGCAACGTCGTGGTGTATGTACACGTGTTTATACTACTACACCTAAAAAACCTAACTCAGCAATGCGTAAGGTTTGCCGTGTTCGCTTAACTTCAGGTTTTGAAGTATCTAGCTACATCGGTGGTGAAGGTCATAACCTACAAGAGCACAGTGTTGTTCTTATCCGTGGTGGTCGTGTTAAAGACTTACCAGGTGTACGTTACCATACCGTTCGTGGTTCTTTAGACTGTGCTGGCGTTAAAGATCGTAACCAGTCACGTTCTAAATACGGTGCTAAGCGTCCTAAGAAGTAATTCTAGGAAACTTGCCCAAGCAACCCTTTAGCGTTTCGCTTGTTTGAATTCTTCATAGATTTGTAATTCAAGCGACGTATAGTAAGGCCAGCGTCGTGTACATGACACTTGTACAAACTGCTGGATTATCCTGAAGTGTCATATTATTAGGTGTATTAAAATGCCAAGACGTCGCGTAGTCGCTGCTCGTGAGATCCTTCCAGATCCAAAATTTAGCAGCCAAACAATCGCTAAATTCATGAACCACGTAATGCAAGATGGTAAAAAATCTATTGCTGAAAGTATCGTTTACGGTGCTTTAGACCGCGTTCAAGAAAAAAACAAAGTAGACCCAGTTGAATTTTTCGAGACTACTCTTGAAAAAGTTCGTCCTATGGTTGAAGTAAAAGCACGCCGTGTTGGTGGTGCTACTTATCAAGTACCTATGGAAGTACGCCCATCCCGTCGTACTGCTCTAGCGATGCGTTGGTTAGTAGATGCTGCTGCTAAGCGTTCTGAAAAAACGATGGCTTTACGTCTTGCTGGTGAGTTGCTTGATGCAGCTGAAGGTAAAGGTGCAGCGATCAAAAAACGTGAAGACGTGCATCGTATGGCTGAAGCCAACAAAGCCTTCTCTCACTACCGTTTCTAAGCGGATAAAACAGTCCCTAATCAGGAGAATATTCATGCGTACCGCAGCTCGATTCAACATCGCTCTTTACCAAAGTGGGGGCTTTGCGGGTATTTAAGTTGCCTGCTTGGATATTCGTGCGCATCAATTTAATTGGTGCGTCCTGTTTTAAATATAACATTTAGGAATGTAGACATCATGGCTCGCCAAACCCCAATTAGTAATTACCGTAACATCGGTATTTCTGCGCACATTGACGCAGGTAAAACAACTACAACTGAACGTATTTTGTTCTACACAGGTGTATCTCACAAAATTGGTGAAGTACACGATGGTGCAGCAACAATGGACTGGATGGAACAAGAGCAAGAGCGTGGTATTACAATTACCTCTGCTGCTACAACTTGTTTCTGGTCTGGTATGGCTAACCAATTCCAACAACACCGTATCAACGTAATTGATACACCGGGACACGTTGACTTCACAATCGAAGTTGAACGTTCTATGCGTGTTCTTGACGGTGCGTGCATGGTTTACTGTGCAGTTGGTGGTGTACAGCCTCAGTCTGAAACTGTATGGCGTCAAGCGAACAAATATAAAGTGCCTCGTTTAGCATTCGTGAACAAGATGGACCGTACTGGTGCAAACTTCTTCCGTGCTGTTGAGCAAGTTAAAACTCGTTTAGGTGGTAATCCTGTACCTATCGTTGTGCCAATCGGTGCAGAAGATACGTTTGCAGGTGTTGTTGACCTTATCGAAATGAAAGCGATTATCTGGGATGAAGCATCTCAAGGTATGAAGTTCGAATACGGTGATATTCCTGCTGACCTCGTTGAGACTTCTCAAGAATGGCGTACTAAGATGGTTGAAGCTGCGGCTGAAGCATCTGAAGAGTTAATGGACAAATACTTAGAAGAAGGTGATCTTTCTAAAGAAGAAATCATCGCTGGTCTTCGTACACGTACATTGGCATCTGAAATCCAAGTTATGCTTTGTGGTTCAGCGTTCAAGAACAAAGGTGTTCAACGTATGTTGGATGCTGTAATTCAATTCTTGCCTTCTCCAACAGAAGTTAAAGCAATTGAAGGTATTCTTGACGACAAAGATGAAACTAAAGCATCTCGTGAAGCATCTGACGAAGCGCCGTTCTCTGCACTTGCGTTCAAAATCATGAACGATAAGTTCGTAGGTAACTTAACATTCGTACGTGTTTATTCTGGTGTTCTTAAACAAGGTGATCCGGTTTATAACCCAGTTAAGTCTAAGCGTGAACGTATTGGTCGTATCGTGCAAATGCATGCGAACGAACGTCAAGATCTTGAAGAAATCCGTGCAGGTGATATCGCAGCGTGTGTAGGTCTTAAAGACGTTACTACGGGTGATACATTGTGTGATGAGAAAAACATCATTACCCTTGAGCGTATGGAATTCCCTGAGCCAGTAATTTCATTGGCTGTTGAACCAAAAACTAAAGCTGACCAAGAAAAAATGTCTATCGCTTTAGGTCGTTTGGCTAAAGAAGATCCATCGTTCCGCGTTCGTACAGACGAAGAATCTGGTCAAACAATTATTGCTGGTATGGGTGAGCTTCACCTTGACATCATCGTTGACCGTATGAAGCGTGAATTCGGTGTTGAAGCGAATATTGGTAAACCAATGGTTGCTTACCGTGAAACGATCAAAAAGTCTGTTGAACAAGAAGGTAAGTTTGTTCGTCAAACAGGTGGTAAAGGTAAATTCGGTCATGTATATGTTCGTTTAGAGCCTATGGATGTTGAAGAAGCTGGTAAAGAATACCAATTCGCTGAAGAAGTTGTCGGCGGTACTGTACCTAAAGAATTCTTCGGTGCGGTTGATAAAGGTATTCAAGAACGTATGAAGAATGGTGTATTGGCTGGTTACCCTGTTGTGGGTATCAAAGCGACATTATTCGACGGTTCTTACCACGATGTCGACTCTGATGAATTATCGTTCAAAATGGCTGGTTCATACGCTTTCCGTGACGGTTTCATGAAAGCTGATCCTGTTCTTCTTGAACCAATCATGAAAGTTGAAGTAGAAACTCCAGAAGATTACATGGGCGATATCATGGGTGACTTAAACCGTCGTCGTGGTATGGTTCAAGGTATGGACGATCTTCCTGGTGGAACAAAAGCAATTAAAGCAGAAGTTCCATTGGCTGAGATGTTTGGTTACGCAACTCAAATGCGTTCTATGTCTCAAGGTCGTGCGACGTATTCTATGGAATTCGCTAAATACGCTGAAACTCCACGTAACGTGGCTGAAGGCATCATCGCTAAGTTCCAAGCTGGCGGTAAAAAAGGTGACGACGAGTAATCTTTCGATTACTATATTACCCAACTAAATTTAGTTAAAAAACCAAGTGCTCATGGGCGACCCTCATGAGCAGTTTATAAAGGAAGATCATCATGGCTAAAGCCAAGTTTGAACGTAATAAACCACACGTAAACGTGGGTACAATTGGTCACGTTGACCATGGTAAAACAACTTTAACTGCTGCAATTGCAACTATTTGTGCAAAAACTTACGGCGGTGAAGCGAAAGATTACTCACAAATCGACTCAGCTCCTGAAGAAAAAGCACGTGGTATTACAATTAATACTTCACACGTAGAATACGATTCTCCAATCCGTCACTACGCTCACGTAGACTGCCCGGGCCACGCCGATTATGTTAAAAACATGATTACTGGTGCTGCTCAGATGGACGGCGCGATCCTTGTATGTGCTGCGACTGATGGTCCAATGCCACAAACTCGTGAACACATCCTTCTTTCACGTCAGGTTGGTGTACCTTACATCATCGTATTCTTGAACAAGTGTGACCTTGTTGATGATGAAGAATTACTTGAATTAGTAGAAATGGAAGTTCGTGAACTTCTTTCTACTTATGACTTCCCAGGTGATGACACTCCTGTTATCCGTGGTTCAGCACTTGCTGCACTTAACGGTGACGCTGGTCAATATGGTGAGTCTTCAGTTCTTGCTCTTGTTGAAGCGCTTGACTCTTACATCCCAGAACCAGAACGTGCTATCGACAAAGCATTCTTGATGCCAATCGAAGACGTATTCTCAATTTCTGGTCGTGGTACTGTAGTAACAGGCCGTGTAGAAGCTGGTATCGTTAAAGTTGGTGAAGAAGTAGAGATCGTTGGTATTAAAGATACAGTTAAAACAACTGTAACTGGCGTAGAAATGTTCCGTAAACTTCTTGACGAAGGCCGTGCAGGTGAGAACTGTGGTATCTTACTTCGTGGTACTAAGCGTGAAGACGTACAACGTGGTCAAGTACTTGCTAAACCAGGTACAATCAAGCCGCACACTAAATTCGACGCAGAAGTATACGTACTTTCTAAAGAAGAAGGTGGTCGTCATACTCCATTCCTTAACGGTTACCGTCCACAGTTCTACTTCCGTACAACTGACGTAACTGGCGCGATCAAATTACAAGATGGCGTAGAAATGGTAATGCCTGGTGACAACGTTGAGATGTCAGTAGAGTTAATTCACCCGATCGCAATGGACCCAGGTCTACGTTTTGCGATCCGTGAAGGTGGTCGTACTGTAGGCGCTGGTGTTGTTGCTAAAGTAACTGCATAATCGCTTAGAGTGATAAAAAAACACCCCTCTGGGGTGTTTTTTTTGTTTATTGTTAGACAATCCTTTTGTAAGAGTGTCCTTAACTGATAGTTTGCTGTCCCAAACTGCACTTAATTGATTTGCATAACAACGTAATATAAAACGCAAGAAACAGACAAAAGTGCTCAGTGGAAGGTTTCACTGAAAAGGAGTTGGCAGCATGAATGCTAAAGTAAATATTTCAAATCGTGCGGGTGCAAGCTTCCCAGTCCGTCGTATGAACTTTGATTTTGATCAAGTCCCGGAATACTGGATGAACGGTTCGGCAGGTTTAACTCATTTCATGACAGGTTTATCTGCACTGTTCCCAGATGGTGAAAAATTATTTATTGATGCGGTACGTGCAGTTCGTTATTACCCAGCAATTAAAGACAACGAAGAGCTGCAAAAAGAAATCAGTGCCTTTATTGGCCAAGAAGCCATGCATACTCAGGAGCATGTTAACTTTAATGCCTCTGCACAGAAATATGGACATGATGTAAGAACTTTAGAGCAAATTACTGGTCGTTATATTCAATTTGCATTAAATAACTTTTCTAAAGTGGTTAAACCTTTTGGTATGACCCGCGAAATGGTCAACCTCACCGCAACAACGGCCTTAGAACATTTTACGGCGACCATTGCTTCTGAATTATTACGTAATCCGCATATTCAGGACTTAATGACCGACGATACCATGTCTTATATGTGGTTCTGGCATGCAGTAGAAGAAAATGAACATAAAGCGGTTGCTTATGATGTCTATGAGGCAGTATTTGGTAAGGGATTAAAAGCCTATAGCTTGCGTACCTCGGCGCTGGTATTTGCCATGGCCTTGATTTTTATTCTTCAGTCCTATTTTACTTTACGTTTACTGCAACAGGACAAGAAGCTGAACTTTAAAGAATTGGCGATGATTTACAAATATGGCTATAGTCCTTCAAAAGGCATTATTACGGGTATGGCAGGGGAGATGCTGGCTTACTTTAAACCAGGATTCCATCCTAATGATCTGGACACGGTACAGTTGTTAAAAGACTGGAAAGCGAAACTGGGTTTCTAATTTTTATCTTTAAATAAATCGATTTAAAAGGGCAATCAAAATTGCCCTTTTTGTTTTTTATTCAATTATTTCATACATAATTTTCAAGGTGATGACATGTCCTAAGATGATGCTTTTCTGACCTTATCTGCACTTATTCGATGCACTGAAAAGGGCGTATAAAAGAACTATCAAGCATCATTTATCAAGAATATTCACGGATAGGAGAAAAGGGTATGAATGCTAAAGTCAATATTTCAAACAGAGCTGGCGCCAGTTTCCCTGTACGCCGAATGGATTTTGAATTTGGTGAGGTGCCACGTTATTGGGCCAATGGTGATGCTGCTTTAACTCATTTTATGACTGCGCTTTCAGCATTGTTCCCAGAAGGTGAGCAATTCTTTGTGAACAGTACCCGTGCAGTGCGGAATGATCCTAAACTCGCAGATGAGCGACTTCAGAAAGAAATCAGCGCCTTTATTGGTCAAGAAGCCATGCATTCAAAAGAGCATCTAGCATTTAATGCTTCTGCAGAGGCCTATGGTTATGCTGTTCGCGAAATGGAAGGTCAAACAGGTCGTTTAATCAATCGTACTATTGGAATAACTGCAAAATTTTTAAAGCCTTTTGGTTTTACCAAAGAAATGATTGGTTTAACAGGAACTTGTGCGTTGGAGCACTTCACTTCAACTATCGCTGAAGAGTTATTAAGTAATCCCGATATCCAAGCCATGTTTATGGATCAGACCATGTACCATTTATGGATGTGGCATGCGGTAGAAGAAAATGAGCATAAAGCGGTTGCCTTTGATGTCTATCAAGCCATGTATGGTCAAGGTCCTAAAGCGTATTTTATGCGCTCATTGGCTTTAGTCATTGCAATGGGGCTCATTTTTATTACTCAGTCTTATTTCACGGCCAAACTGCTACAAACAGATGGCAAGCTGACATGGCGTGATACCAAATACATGATTAAATTTATGTATGGCTATAAAGGTTTTATGACTCGTCAAATCCCGACCTTATTAGATTTTTTAAGACCGAAATTTCATCCGAATGATGACGATACTACCGCACTTTTGAATAAATGGCGTGCTGAATTAGGTTTTAATCTAAGTTAAGTATATAGGGCAGCAAAACTGCCCATTTTTTTATTCAAATTTTGTTTTAAATTGCTGATAATCTGCACCAGTATTTTATAGAGTGATAGATCGTGATTCGATTGATGCAAGAAAATGACTTGGAGAGGGTGACTGCGATTGAGCGCTTGGTGCAAACCCATCCTTGGTCTAGGCAACAGTTCCAAGAATCCTTGGCTTCGTATCAATGTACGGTTTATGAGCAAGCCAATCAGGTCGTGGGATTCTGTATTCTACAGCCCGTTTTAGATGAAGCAAATTTATTGTTGATGGCGATAGATCCGAGCCAGCAAGGGAAGGGGCTCGGTTATAAATTATTGGATGAGTCTATCCAGCAATTAAAAAACAATCCAATTCAGATTTTTTTAGAAGTTCGTGAAAGTAATACAGCCGCCATTGGTTTGTATGAAAAAATAGGTTTTCATCAAATTGACTTACGCAAGAATTATTATCCAAACCCTGATGGTTCAAGAGAGCATGCCGTGATTATGGTCAAGACATGCACGGATGATTTTGCAGCGTTATTTAATAATTAAATTATTCCACTCGGAAGGTAGCGTGCTCATTAATGAATTGCCGAGCTGATGGATTTCATGGTCTGAAAGAGGACGATTGAGTCGACGCCATTGTCCATCGAGTAATAATTCCAGTGGCGTATATTGCGATTTATAATTCATTTTGGATGAATGTGGTACCCAATAACCGAGGTAGAGATAATCCAGATTGAGTGTACATACTCGATTTGTTTAAGGATCGCGAACACACCTAAAGAACGGCGTTGTTCATCTGGATCAAAAAAAGTATATACCGCAGAGAGACCATCATCCATTAAGTCGCAGGTTGAAACAGCAATCAGTTTTTGATCTTTCCATAATTCGATAAAGAAGCTTTCTGTGCAGCTATGCACCAGAAATTTTTCAAACTGGTCTAGGCTGGCTGGGTACATATCCCCATCTGCATGACGTTCATTGATATAACGTTCGTACAGATCATAATGCTGCTGAGTTGCTTGCGAGGTTGGCAAAATACTCATTTGCAAATCTTGATTGCGTTTCCATGCCTTTTTTTGGCTGCTATTCATTTTAAATTCTTGAACAGGAACACGACAGGATAAACACTGGCGACACAGATGACATTCAGGGCGATAGACAAAATCGCCACTACGCCGAAAACCGACACGAGAAAGTTCTGACAAAGTCACCACATCAATACGGTGAATTGGATCTAAAAACACCATCCGTGCTGATTTGTTATCAAGATAACTGCAATCATGTGGCGGCGTAATATAGTACTGTAAGTCATTTAAAAGGGACTTGGGTTGATATGATTTCATTAATCTGTCCCTCCAAGGTGTTAATCCGTTAACCGTCTAATTTTGCAAAAACTGCTATTGTTTTACTTGAAAATACACGTTCTTGATAACTTTTCCAATTGATAGAGGGGGCAATAATTACATCTTGTAACGATTTAAGATAGTCTTGGCGAGAAAGTGTACATGCACCAAGGCTTAAAAGATGGTCATTGACCAATTGACAGTCAATCCATGGCAACTGATTTTCCTGTCCAATCAGCATCAGCGTATAGAAAGCCATTTTAGAGACATCGGTTTCGGTACTAAACATGGATTCACCAAAGCAGCCTTTACCAATAGTGACACCATAGAGTCCGCCAACCAATTTATCCTGCTGCCAGACTTCAATACTATAAGCATAGCCTGCTTGGAATAATGCACAATAGCCTTCAATGATATCTTCACTGATCCAGGTTTCATTGGCATAGCTTCGAGGCAATGAACAAGAACGAATCACGTCTTCAAAAGCATGATTGACGGTAATCCGATAATCATGTTTCTTCATATTCCGAAGCAAAGATTTACTAGGTGTATAAGCATGAGGTTCGATAATGCAACGGGGTTCAGGACTCCACCAGCAAATCGGGTCATCTTCATTGAACCATGGAAATAATCCATGCGTATAGGCTTCGAATAAGGTAGAAGGGCTAAGGTCGGCGCCAATACAGATAAATCCCTGACCGTCTGGATCCGCTTCGATTGGATTGGGAAAAATATATTGTGAGGGAGGGAGTTGTTGCATAGTGGAAGAAATCAATCAGACTCATTCTAAGCTAACTGATGTTATCGGGAATGGCAATCTTTGTCGTTGCCATTCCCCAAACACCTTTAATTAAATAAACGGAGTTGTTTCGCAATCAATAGCTTTTTGCTGTCTAAGAAAATTTGTGCTTTGCCTTGAATAATTTCAAGACTCTTGGCTTGGTCAGAGACGGTTTTGCCATCTTTATCTAAGACTAGCCAATTAAGTTGGCTGATCACATCTTGTACATATTGCGCAAATTCACTTGCCGATTCTAAGCCGTCAATAAAATGTGCGCGATAGAACAGCTGATGGAAATGTTCTGTTGGGATGCCGATACCAGTAATTGGGCTGATCAGAACATTGTAGTTCTGGTGGAAACTCGCTTGCTTTAATAAGTAGTGATTTAAACGATGGCATTGCTCTAGCGTCTGTCGCTTTGGTTCTAGACTTTGGCAAGGTTGTGCCAAGCCTAAATGCGATAAAATGACTAAGGCATTGAGAATCTTTGCATAGCTGAGCGTAGGCAGACTCTGTTCTAACTCCGCAATGGTTAGAGCTTGGTAGTTGGCCTGTGCAAAGGTATCACCGATCGGTTGATAGATTTCCTCAATTAAATTAAAGGTGCCTAACAGGCCACTGATACTGGTTGGCAGTTGTTCTTTGGCTGTAAGCAATACAAAGGCGGTTTTACGTAGTCGTTCTTGGGTCTGTAACGGCGTTAAATTATTTTTCCCGCGAATAAACAGATCACGTCTGAATTGGGTGTTGGCAAAATAATCACGGCACTGCTCTTTAAAAATAGGATGTTCAATGGCATTCAGAAAAGCTTGGTGTTGTTCTGAAAAATTAATGTTATCGAGGTGGGTGCTTAAATCGGTAGAACCAGCATAAGACAGTTTAATTTCATCCAAAATACGGACAATTTGCTGGAAGGAAAAACATTGCCAATCTTGATTCAGATATTCATGGATTAGGTAATTCGGGTTTTGTTGTTTTAAGTCAGCAACTTTCTGCACTGCATTAGGATTGCGTTGTGCAAAAATCGGATTCTGTTTAAGTAAATCCTCACTGAAGCTGAGAGCTTCATTGACCTTTTGCAATGGATTGGTACTTTTACTGTTGAATTTAAAATGACTGTGGAATAACTCGCGAATTGGCATATTGGCAGCCCAACCGGTAACGCAGTTATAGCTGATATAGACAATACCGTTGGGTTTTAGGAATTTACGAATAAATTTGAGAATAATGTGCTGGTTTTCATAGCTGATCCAGCTCCAAATTCCATGTAGGCTGATCGAATCAAACATGGGAAGATCAGAACGATTAAGCAGCTCTTCAAAACTATCATCATAGAAATAATGTTCAGTTTGGGTTTGTTCGGCCAGTTGATTGGCATGGGCAGCATGGGCTGGGTTAAAATCCGTCCCGTAAAATGCCGCTTCATTACAGGTCGCATGAATATTGATACTGACGCCCTGTCCAAAACCAAGTTCGCAATGCTTGTGATTTTCCTGAAAGTCGGGGCTATCGATACCATTTAAAAGTAAGCAAAACTTTTGGAAATTCGGGCTGAGGTCTCGATAATAACCGTAGGTATAATTTACTTCTGTTTGATAGCCATTCGTCCAGGTCGTTGTCATTGAAATATCCTATAAACTGATTGTTGGAGTGTTTAAAAAGTCATCATTTTTTTGATTGTATGGATACTGGCAAAAAAAAACCACCAAAGATTGGTGGTTTTACGATATTGGCCTAATTAGTTTAAATTATCGAGATATTTCTCTGCATCTAAGGCAGCCATACAGCCTGAACCCGCTGAGGTAATGGCTTGACGATAGATACTATCTGCGACATCACCCGCAGCAAATACGCCTTCTACAGAGGCAGCAGTGGCATTGCCCGCTGTACCACTATGCACTTGGATATAGCCATCACGCAGATTCAACTGACCATCAAACATGCCTGTATTTGGCTTATGTCCGATCGCAACAAACAAGCCTTGAACTTGGATATCCTGAGTGCTTGCATCTTGTGTTGATTTGATACGAACAGCGGTTACGCCGGTTTTATCACCCAAGACTTCATCCACTTGATGGTTCCAGATAATACTGATTTTGCCTTCTTTTTCTTTGGCAAAGAGGTGATCTTGTAAAATCTTTTCAGAACGTAAGCTGTCACGACGGTGAACCAGTGTTACATGCGCTGCAATATTCGATAGATACAGTGCTTCTTCAACCGCAGTATTACCACCACCCACAACCATGACATTTTGGTTCTTATAGAAGAAGCCATCACAGGTTGCACATGCACTTACACCTTGCCCCATAAACGCAGCTTCAGATTCAAGCCCTAAATATTGTGCAGTTGCACCTGTTGCAATAATCAACGCATCACACGTGTACTCTTCCATATCGCCTTTGAGAACGAACGGACGAATATTCAGGTCTACTTCATTGATATGGTCGTAGACGATTTCTGTGCCGAAACGTTCTGCATGTGCTTGCATACGTTCCATAAGCACAGGACCGGTTAATCCTTCTGGGTCACCTGGCCAGTTGTCAACTTCAGTGGTCGTCGTTAATTGACCACCGAGTTGCAAACCTGCAATCAGTGTTGGTTTGAGGTTAGCACGTGCAGCATAGACTGCTGCGCTATAGCCTGCAGGACCAGAACCCAAAATAATTAACCGTGAGTGACGAGCGCTCATTAAAGAACATCCTTTTTATATTAAAACTGCTAAAATTATACGTGAATCCAGAGGGGAGTGGGGCAAATCGATCGGGATAATATTGATTAACTCAATCGAATTGAACTATATCCGTGCAGGATGTTAACAACAACAGTAAACAATCGTGCATCTTTTTTGTAAGAACGAGTGCATAATATAAAACTTATTGATTAAGGTAATTTAGACCTTAAAAGATACCAACAAATAACGAATTGGGTTACAGGACTGTATATGACTGCGGTGTCAAGTGTTTATGCACAACGCTTTTTAATGACATTATTTTTGATTTCTTTTGGCATTTATTTATTTCTTGCCACAGTAACCTATACACCGTTTGATCCGGGCTGGATGCATATTTCCAGTGATACTCAGCAGGTTTCCAACGCCAGCGGTGTAGCAGGGGCTTGGATCGCAGATTTACTGTTCGGTTTCTTGGGATGGGCAAGTTTGCTGATTCCACTGTTTCTGTTTATTGAAGCCATTCAAGTTTGGTGGCCAAGAAGCTTTCTTAATCGCCCATTTCGTTATGCTGCCCAGTTTTTCTTAATTCTGTCCATTTCCAGCCTATTGTACCTGCATTGGAATACCCCAGCAGATACCTTGGACAATGCAGCGGGGGGGATCATTGGTTATGAATTGGGACAGAGTTTATCGCAGTTATTGACCATTTATGGCGCAACCTTGTTCTTACTCGCATTTAGCATTTTATTATTGACCTTGGCTTTTGGGATTCAGTGGAACAAGACCTGGGCCACATTAAAAAATACGCCTGCCTATTTACAAGATTTATTTTATAAAAATGTGCCTCAGAATGAGTCTGCGTATGACCTGACAGAGCAATTGGCAGCTGATGAAACACCAGCAATCAAGAATAAAACTCAGAAAGAGTCTGATCCAGAATTCGAGACAGAAGCGCCTAAATCCAATCAGGTTCAGGCAAAACTGATTAAAATTGATGATTCACATCATCAGCTCATGGCAGAAAAACTATTTGCTGATGTGGTTGCGAAAGAGCAGCAACATAGTTCCCAACCTGCACAGACTGAGCAGCTTGAAGATTTTGAACAAACCTTACAGCGCGCGCATCAATTTGAAACTGAAAGCCAGCGTTTGGTGCAAACTGGTGAAGTGTGGCGTGCATTGCAACGCGATGATGCAAGTCATAAACAAGAGATTGATGCCTTATTAAGAGCGGCGGATGATTCTGCCAATGCGGCGCATTCTTATGCAGCGCCTGCTGCAACAGCACAAAAAGTCAATCATAGCAATTTAGATTGGAATGATGACCAAATCTTTGATGAGTTATTAGCTGCTGTTCCAAACAGTAAGACGGCGACAGATTTACATACCCCATTTACCCAAGAGCCTCAGACACATTCTAGCCCTCATGTGAATGAGGCCGAATTTGAGGCAGATATTGAAGCGCTGATTAATGAATCTGCAAGACCAACAGCTGTACAGCCAGAGACTGCGCCGATTCAAAATGCAATACATCCGACACAGGAAGAAGCGTATAGTACTGCTGGACAGCAAATCGATGATTTTAGTGATCTTCTGGTTGAGGAAGAGCGTGAACAAGCGCCTGTTCGAAGCACAAGTTATGCGCAATCCTCTGCTTTTGTAAAAGCACCGATTGAGGTTTCAACGGCACCTAAAGAAACCCTGTCTAAAGAAGCCTTTATCGAAGCATGGCAGGAAACGGCAGGCAAAGCAGATCCAGATACGGATTTAGAGATTGAAGATGATTTTGATCTGGATGCACCATTAACGGATGCATTTGGTCGTCCGATGTCACGCGCTATGCAAGTCGCGCAAAAACGCCGTGATCTACCGACTTTACCGGGTCTGGAATTGCTAGATGAAGTTGATCCAAACAAAAAGGTCAATTTTACCGCTGAGCAATTAGCACGTCTTTCTGAGCTTTTAGAGATCAAACTACAAGAGTTTAATGTGAAGGCTCAGGTGGTCGAAGCTCAGCCGGGACCAGTCGTAACACGCTTTGAACTCGATCTTGCACCGGGAGTAAAAGCCTCTAAAGTGACCAATATTTCACGTGATCTGGCACGTTCAATGTCGATGGCTTCTGTGCGTGTGGTTGAAGTGATTGCCGGAAAACCATATATCGGAATTGAAGTGCCGAACAGTAGCCGTGAAATGGTACGGTTGATTGAGTTATTGAAAACGCCAGCTTTTGAAGATCCTGCGGGTTTGCTCTCTATGGCGATGGGTAAAGATATTTCAGGTAATCCTGTCATTACTGACCTCGGTAAAGCGCCACATATGCTGGTTGCGGGGACCACAGGTTCTGGTAAATCAGTTGCTGTAAACTCGATGATTTTATCGATGCTATTGAAATATACACCCGACCAGTTACGCTTGATTCTGATCGATCCAAAACAGCTTGAATTAGCCAACTATAATGATATTCCACACTTGTTGACACCTGTGGTCACTGACATGAAAGATGCAGTCAGTGCTTTAAACTGGTGTGTCAATGAAATGGAACGTCGTTATAAGCTGATGTCCTTCCTGAAAATTCGTAAACTCAGCGACTATAACCGTAAGGTCGAAGAGGCAATTGCCAATGGGGAAGACCTTATT
The DNA here is from genome assembly GCF_000367945.1 of Acinetobacter proteolyticus. Lineage (GTDB taxonomy): Bacteria > Pseudomonadota > Gammaproteobacteria > Pseudomonadales > Moraxellaceae > Acinetobacter > Acinetobacter proteolyticus. Next base: position 2,033,672 of record NZ_KB849179.1, on the reverse strand, counting down.
GATCCAACCTGGAAAGCCAGTGATTCGGTTGTCGGTGAGCGTGCACCGCGCTTGACGCCGTTACCGTCGATTGTGATTGTTGCGGATGAGTTTGCTGACATGATCATGCAGGTGGGTAAAAAAGCCGAAGAAATGATTACTCGCTTGGCACAGAAATCACGTGCAGCAGGGATTCACTTACTGCTTGCAACGCAACGTCCTTCGGTAGATGTGATTACTGGTTTGATTAAAGCCAATATTCCAACCCGTGTTGCATTGCGCGTAAACAGTAAAATTGACTCACGTACCATTCTCGATGCGGGTGGTGCAGAAGACTTACTTGGTCATGGTGATATGTTGTTCCTAGGACCAGGTAAAATCGAGCCTGAGCGTGTGCATGGTGCCTTTATTAGCGATGATGAAGTGAACCGTATTTGTGATGCTTGGCGTGAACGTGGTGAGCCTGATTATGTTGATGAAATCCTGACGCCATTTGATGAAGAGCCAAGCTCGCGTGGTTTTGAAGATGGGGATGGTGATCCAAGTCGCGATGCGCTGTACGATCAGTGTGTTTCCTTTGTACTCGAAACTCGTAAGGCTTCAACTTCGTCGCTACAACGTAAATTTAGCTTGGGTTATAACCGTGCGGCGCGCATTATCGACCAAATGGAAGAGAATGGTATTGTCAGCTCAATGGGTGCCAATGGTAAGCGGGATATTCTAGTTTAATCAGAAAGATTGAATAAAAAAGCCTCTATTGATAGAGGCTTTTTTATTGGTATTCAGTGGCTTTATTGAAACAGCGATTAAGCGAATTTTGCTAAAACTTCTAAGAAGCCATCTTTTTGACGTGGAAATTGAGCAATCACATCATGAATGCGCTGTCCTTCAGGGTTGGTTGCATTCAAGTCACGACCATCTGCCAAGAACTGCTTAATCAAGCGCTCATAGTCATTTGGACGCATATGTTTGAATGCATGATAAAGCACATGAAAGTCAGCATTTACGCCAGTTGGAGGAAGTTGGTTAAGGTAGGCAAACACACGCTCATCTGACCATTCTTCATTGAAAGTTGCTGGCTGTGATAATGCCATGACAATCTCCTCAGTCTTATAAAATAATAAAGGCAAAATCCTTGAAGTGGAGGAAAGCCATGCTTTCCAAATCCACTCGCGTATTTTGCCTTTATTTGCGAAAAATCGCTAATGAAAAAACTGCTATCGATCTTCAGGTAAATTGATATTCATTTCTAACATTTCGATATTTGCTTCTGAACGAACTTGCATTTGAATATGCTGTTCATCCACACCACGAACATAGCGACTCACCACCTGCATGATTTCTTTTTTCATTTGGTCGATTTTGTCTTGGCCTAGACGACGACCTAAACCTTGTTCAGAGGCAACAATCACCTTTAAACGATCTTTGGCAGTTTGTGCACTTGATGGTTTTTCATCACTGCTAAAAAGTTTACTCCAGAATCCTGCCATAATTACGCTCCAAATAGTCTAGCTAACCAACCTTTTGGCTGTACTGCAATGTGTCGATAAGGACGCTCTTCACCAAGGAAGCGAGCCACTAAATCATCATAGGCTTGACCCGCTTTTTCTTCTGCATACAGAATCACTGGCTTACCTTCGTTTGATGCTTGAAGCACGCTTGGACACTCAGGAATGACACCCAATGTCGGCACTCGTAAAATATCTTTAGAAATATCGTCAATCGTAAGCATTTCTTGACGATCAGCGCGTTCAGGGTTGAAGCGAGTGATACATAGATGCTTACGGATACGACCTTCGTTTTGTTCAACTTTTTTGGTCTTGCTGTCGAGCATGCCAATAATGCGGTCAGAGTCACGAACCGATGAGATTTCAGGGTTGGTGACAATGATGGCTTCATCAGCATGATACATTGCTAAAATTGCACCGCGCTCGATCCCCGCTGGTGAGTCACAGATGATGTAATCAAACTCTTGAGAAAGTTCATCAATCACACGTGCAACACCTTCATCGCTCAAGGCATCTTTATCACGAGTTTGTGATGCAGGGAGAATATATAAGTTTTCAATATCTTTATCACGGATCAGCGCTTGTTGTAAGCGTGCTTCATTATTAATGACATTGACAAAATCATAAACAACGCGGCGTTCGCAGCCCATGATCAAATCTAGATTACGTAAACCTACATCGAAATCAATCACAACAGTTTTATGACCACGTAGGGCTAAACCTGTTGCAAAAGATGCGCTTGTTGTAGTTTTACCTACACCACCTTTGCCTGACGTTACGACAACAATTTTGGCCACCGAATCCACTCCTATTTATGGTCATACGCCCCTAAAAGGGCTTATTTGGTGCTTTAAAACTCAATTAAATAAATTAAAACTGCAAGGCTTCAAATTCAAGTTCTTGCTTGTTATTTAAATAAATATGTACAGGCTTTTTGATCATATCTTTGGGAATATCATCTGCTACACAATAGGTTCCTGCAATCGAGATTAATTCTGCTTCTAAAGAATGACAGAAAATACGTGCTGCAGCTTGCCCACCTGCACCTGCAATGACTCTACCACGAGCATTGCCATAAATGTGAATATTTCCAGATGCAATTACTTCTGATCCACTATTCATGCCCGCATTTAAGATAATATCGCCTTGATCTTGGACCAAACATTGGCCTGTCCGCAAAATCTCATCATGATAAGAGGTGATATATGCATTCGATGTGTTTTTTTGTGGTGTTTGTATTGCAGCATTATCCGCTGTTTTTACAGGAGCATGATCAACCACTTGTTCTTTAGATGCCTTGATGCGCTGTAAGGGCTGATCGGCAGGTAGAACAGGGAACTGAATCGCCCGAGCTTCATCACCCAAAATGCCATCAATGACGGCCATCGGTTGTAAACCTAAATCAATTAAAAGCTGAATTAACGCAATCAGCTCTTGTTCTACGGTACTGTCAATAATGACGAGTGTACCGACATAAGAACCTTCATTCAGTGTACTACTCAGTTGCTGTCGGATTGCATTATGGTCATTAGTGTCAAAAGTCAGACGACTAAAATTCACCATTCTGCCCGTAATCCGTATATCAGCCATAATTTATCCTTCAGGGCTTTTTAAGCGCTCTATTGTGTTGAAGCATGTTGTAAATAAAAGCAAATGCTAGAACAAATTACACGAATTCTCTAGCTTGATTGGTAATTTTTCTTGTAATCATTCTGCTTTTTTATCCAATTGATCAGATTCTTGCAAAGTTTGCTGCCATTGTTTGACTTTTACCTGTTTTCGAATCGCTTCAAGGCTTTCAAATACGACAGATTCGACCAATTCTTCTAAGTAGTGATTATCAATATTCAGCTCACTGACTTGCTCTGCAATAAACTGGTAGTTTTCATTTGGTCTTTGCGCAGAGCCAGCTGTAAAGGGTTCGATCAACCCTGCACTGATATTTTCTCCCAATCGTTGTCCAATACTTTGTATTTGTTGTTCGATCCGGCCGCCTACAATCGGGATTAGACGCAACAATTGGGTCAGTTCAGGGGTATCTTCAATGGCTTGATTGACAATAACGCCTACTTTTTGGGTGATCACGGGTTGCTGTTGTTGTAATGCGGTCGCCAAGGACTCTTGTAACATTGAGGTCAGTGTTACAGTAAACAGTTGGCGATGATGATCAACCAGATCATGAATAATTTTTTTATGACTGGAGCTGGTTTGCAATTCGTGTCGAATTCCATCAATCACGGTAATGACGACACGATCAGACAGCTCTTCCATCACCACGCGATAATAGAATAGAGCTTTGATACGAATGCCATCGGGAACAACTTTATAGCCGAGTTCATGTAATCGATAAGCGATAATCCCAGCACGGAATAAACGTAGGAAACGTAAATGTGGAATAATGGCTAAGATTTCATACCAGTGGATAAAGGGGAAAAACCACCAACGCGCATGATGTTTTTGTGCTATTGAAATGATCCAGCGTATAACCAGTTCAACAATCAAAAAGATAATGAACCATGCTTCAGTGGTAATCACCCACGGATGTAAATGCGTGCGATAAAAATCAAGCACGCTGGAGAGATGGATAAAATTAAAAAACCATGCCCCAATATTACTCATCAGGAAAAAGTTCATGCCTAGGCAGAACAAGTTAAAAACTATAATAAACACCATGAAAATGTCATAGACGAGGAACAGTTTGAAGAACACGCTGTTCGGATTGACATAGTTATATTTAGAGTTTTGTCCTGAGTCCTGCTGGGTCATGTCTTTACTCAATTCCTGATGAGAATATTAATTATATTTTGCTTTCATTTGTGAAATCAGCTGATCTTTTTCAGTCCAGATTTGATCAACCCATTTTTGGAAACGTTCACGATAGACAGGATCATCTTCATAATTACCACCAAGGACCCAGTCTGGAATTTCTATTTTACGTAAATCGACAGCGATACGTGAGACATCTCCCAACCAGAACTCACCATAATCAGGTGCACCATCAGGATAGACAATGGTCATATCCACCAAGGCATCAATTTTATCCCCCAGAATATTGAGTGCTAAAGCAAGGCCACCCGCTTTGGGTTTGAGTAGATTCTGAAAAGGGGATTGCTGTGCAGCATGTTTTTCAGCAGTAAAGCGGGTGCCTTCTAAATAATTTAATAATGTAAACGGTTGACTCAGCAGCTGTTCACAGGCTTTGCGTGCTTCCAGCATATCGCGAGATTTCAGCTCTGGATTTTTTGCAATTTGTTCTTTGCTATGACGTTTCATCATCGGAAAGCCCAAAATTTTGAAGGCTTGTCCCACAAAAGGAATAAAAATAAGTTCCCACTTGGTAAAGAAACGGGTAAGCGGCATGCGGGTTAAACCAAAATACTGATTCACCGTAGTATCGACCCAGCTTTGATGATTACACATCATCAAGTATCGCCCCTGCAAATTCAGATCAAGTTGTTCATCAATACTGATGTCCCAGTGTAAATTTGGTAGAACATGGTCAATTAACCAGTTATTTACCGCCAACCAACTATTGGTAATTTGAATATTGGTTTCATCTACTTTGGCCGATTTTTTAAATAATTTGGTTAAACCGAGTGCCAGTACGGGCGGACCATGAAAAAAGGTACTGCCTGTAATCACGGAACTAACAGTTAATCCTTTACTGACTTTTTGCAATAGGGATGCTTTTTTATTAGCGGTAGCCATAAATCGAACCTTGAGTGCATATGTTTGAAAAAAGAGATGTTCCAACTATAAACAACAGATGTTGAAATACAACTGTATATTTTCAGATATTGACATTTTTTATATATTCAAAAGCGTACATCGGTTTTTATTGGTAAAAGATAGAGGCTTTCTTGTCAAGGTCGCATGTAAATCGCATATTTTTATTATGTGACTTAAGTCTCATTATTATTTTATTCTGCGAATAGCACAACAATGAAGAAATTGTGTTGGCTTGATCAAGTAAAATGCATCAAAATATTACAAAACTACAAATAAAGTGTTTATTATTAACAAAAAATCAATGGTCTAGCGCCATTTTCTCATTCATCATTTGTCCAGACAACAAAATACATAGACAGGAGCAACGCAATGCGTGCATTAGTAATTTCAACACTCGTAGGGGCTGGATTGGTACTTTCTGGTTGCCAAACGACTGGTAATAACATCGGTGGCGTGGAATACGACAAATCTGCTTTAGGTGCATTAATTGGTGCAGCAGCAGGTTACGGTGTATCTAAGGGTAACGCAAATACAAGTAAGCAAAATAACCGTGCTGCAGCAATTGGTGCGGTACTTGGTGCAGCTGGTGGTTTATATCTCGATAATAAAGAGAAAAAATTACGTGAACAAATGGCGGGTACTGGTGTAGAAGTTGGTCGTAATCCAGATGGTTCTGTTCAATTAATCATGCCAGGCAGCATTACGTTTGATACTAACAAATCAAACATCAAACCTAACTTCTACGGTACTTTAAACAAAGTAGCACAAACTTTAGGTGAAGATAACAAGAGTGCGATCCTTGTAACAGGTTATACAGATAACACGGGTAATGATTCAATCAACATCCCATTATCTCAAGCGCGTGCTCAATCAGTGAAAAACTACTTAGCTGGTCAAGGTGTTTCATCTAGCCGTATCGATGCGCAAGGTTATGGTTCTTCTAATCCAATCGCTTCAAACGCGACTGCTGCTGGTAAAGAGCAAAACCGCCGTGTAGAAATCAGCATTTATGCTAAACAGTAATTTTTACTGATTTCAAAAAGCCACCTTCGGGTGGTTTTTTTATTGCAAAACAAAATAGGCGACAAGCTACGGCGTGTTATTTAGATAAGGCATCATAATTTATACATATCGCTAGATTTACTATTGGGATTCTAAAACAGAGATGTCTATAATTGTGCTCGAAAAATTAGGCTCGGAAACGAGAGAGGTATAAACCATGTCATCTGCCAGTCAACTTAATGACAAGCAACTTGAGGCCATGAAATATGTTCAGGGGCCATTGTTGGTACTTGCAGGGGCAGGTTCAGGTAAAACCTCTGTAATTACCCGAAAAGTCGCTTTCTTAGTACAACAGTGTGGTATTCCTGCCTATCGTATTACGGCTATGACCTTTACCAATAAAGCGGCACGTGAAATGAAAGAGCGTGTCGGAAAGTTACTCTCACGTGAAGAAGCAAAAGGGCTTTCGGTCTCGACTTTCCATACTTTCGGTTTAAATTTACTCCGCCTCGAATTAAAACATTTACCGCTTAAAAATAATTTTTCGATTTTAGATGCCGATGACTGCAAACGAATCTTGATGGATTTGATGCAGCGTGACAATTTATCGGGTGCTGAGAGTAAAGAGTTGTTAGCCAAGGCGATGAAGAAAATTTCCGACTGGAAAAATGATCTGATCGTTCCTGAACAAGCTCACTCAACTTGTGAAACGGTTGAAGACGTCCAGTTTGCACATCTATATCAGCTTTACGAACGTAACTTACGTGCTTATAACGCCGTAGACTTTGATGACTTGATCGTGATGCCAACACGTTTGCTTCAGGAAAATGCCGAAGTGCGCGACAAGTGGCAGAACCGTGTCCGTTATTTATTGGTGGATGAATATCAAGACACCAACACGGCACAATATACCTTGGTAAAGCTGTTGGTTGGGGTCATGGGGCAGTTTACCGCTGTAGGTGACGATGACCAATCCATCTATGCTTGGCGTGGTGCAAAGCCTGAAAATATGGCCTTGTTAAAAGACGATTTCCATAATCTTAAAGTGATTAAGCTGGAGCAGAATTATCGCTCAACCAGCCGTATCCTAAAAGCGGCCAATGCCGTGATTGAAAATAATCCGCATATTTTTGATAAGAAATTATGGAGTGATAAAGGTCACGGCGAAACCATTCGTGTCATCACCTGTTTGAATGATGATGATGAAGCAGAACGTGTGGTGAAAGATTTGATCACGCATAAGCTAATGAATGGTAAAAACTGGAAAGATTATGCGGTGCTATATCGTGGTAACTTCCAAGCGCGTGTGATTGAAACCCAACTGCGTCAGATGCAAATTCCGTATAAGTTGTCAGGCGGGCAGTCTTTCTTCGCACGTGCCGAGATTAAGGATGTGATGAGCTATTTACGTCTCATTATTAACCCTGAAGATGATAGTGCCTTCTTGCGTATTATCAATACGCCAAAACGTGCTATTGGCCCAGTGACGCTAGAGAAACTCGGTTTATTTGCCCAAGAAAATACCTTGTCTTTATTGACGGCTTCTTCAGATCAACGTTTAAGTATGGTGTTACCGAAAAAAGCAGCAACACAATTACATGAGTTTGCTGATTTTATTGCGACCTTCACCCGCGAATTGCTTGATGATGATGAGCCGATGCCGAAAGTTCGTCAGATGATCAACGAAGCTGGCTATATTGACTATATTCGTGAACAGGCGGCGACTCCTGCACAGGAGAAGACCAAACTCGACAGTATTGAAAGCTTATATAGCAGTATTCAAAATTTGTTGAATCGTACTGATGATGTCGATGAGAAAAATATTGAAAGTGTGATTCGTAAACTGGTACTGCTGGATATGCTTGAGCAGCAGCAGGAAGAAGAAGATACCGATAAAGTGAACTTACTAACCTTGCATGCAGCCAAAGGTTTGGAGTTCCCTTATGTGTATATGATTGGTTTAGAAGAAGAGTTATTGCCACATAAGAACTCGATTGCATCGGAAACTATCGAAGAAGAACGCCGTCTGATGTACGTGGGCATTACCCGCGCGCGTCAGGGTTTGACTTTGACCTTGGCAGAGCAACGTAAGAATGGCGGACAAATGCGTCAAATGACGCCAAGCCGTTTCTTGGATGAAATGCCGCAAGATGATTTGGAGTGGCATGGTCGTAAAAAGAAACTGGCACCGAATGTCGATCCAAAAGAACAAGCTCAGCAATACCTTGCCAATTTAAAAGCATTGTTGAAACGTTAAGAAATTGTAAGTAGGAAATTTTAATGAAAGTTCAAGTTAAAGTATTAGATGCCCGTTTAGGTCAAGAGTGGGCATTGCCTTCTTATGCAACCACAGGTTCAGCAGGTTTAGATTTACGTGCATGTCTTGATGAAGCAATTGACATTGCTGCTGGTGAAACCGTTTTAGTGAAAACAGGTTTGGCGATCTATATTGAAGATCCAAATTTTGCCGGTTTGATTTTGCCGCGTTCAGGCCTCGGCCATAAACATGGGATTGTGTTGGGTAACTTGGTGGGTTTGATTGATTCTGATTATCAGGGAGAGCTGATGGTATCGGTTTGGAACCGCGGACAGAATACTTTCCGTTTAGAACCAGGCGAGCGTTTAGCACAATATGTATTGGTTCCTGTGGTACAGGCCGAGTTTGAACAAGTGAGCGAATTTGTTGCGACTGAACGTGGCGCTGGTGGGTTTGGACATACTGGAAAACAATAAGTTTTTTAGTAATTATCACTTTAAATGCAATGTTTTGCTGAAAAACGTTGCATTTTTCATATTGATTGTTGCCTCGATATATATTACAAAGCAGCTGATTCATTATTTTAATTTTTCTGAATAAGGGTTAATTAATTTCTTCATAGTTTCTGCTTTTTTTATGGATCATAAGATTATAAAAATAGGGGCTTGCAGTGAATATACAACATACATTTCCGCTGAATATTTTCCGTGCTTATGATATTCGTGGAAAGCTGAGTAATTTAACACCGAATATTATTAGCTCGATTGCTTATGCTTTAGCTGCGCAATATCTAAATGCTGAACAGACACATGTGGTGATTGGTTATGATGCACGTTTAACCAGCCCAGCTTATGCAAATATCATCCAACAGATCTTTGAGCAGCAAGGCTTAGCGGTTACCAATATTGGCTGTTGCTCATCGCCAATGATGTATTACATTGCCCGTGATTTTGGTGGTAATGGGATTATGGTGACAGCGAGCCATAATCCAAAGTCTGATAATGGAATTAAATGGATTTTAAAAGGTGAACCGCCGACACCAGACATTATTCAACAAGTCGGGCAATTCGCACAAATTTCTTTAATTCATCGTGATGATTCATTGTATTCAGCTCATACGGCACATCAGATTATCTCTAAATACTGTTTGCAATATCAGCATTCATTACTGACTGATATTCAACTAGCACGTCCTTTAAAAGTGGTTCTAGATGGATTAAATGGTTCAGCAGGGCGTTGTGCCAAAATGGTTTTAGAAAAATTAGGCTGTACGGTGATTGCTTTACGCTGTGAGGCCAACGGCCATTTTCCAGACCATGCCCCAGATCCATCCCACGCTGAGCATTTATCCAAATTACAAGCCACAATTGTGGCTGAAAAAGCCGATCTTGGGATTGCTTTAGATGGTGATGGTGATCGTGTGGTTTTACTGGACGAAAATGCGCACATCATTAGCCCCGATCGTTTATTGTCATTATTTGCGCAGATCTGCTTGCAGCAACATCCACACAAAGAAATTGTCTTTGATGTCAAGTGTTCGCGTATGGTGGCAGATACGGTGCAGCGCTTAGCTGGACAAGCCAAAATGATCCGTACAGGGAGTAGTTTTTTACGTGCTTACCTATCTCAATCTCAAGGTACGGCGGTCTTTGGCGGTGAATATGCTGGACATTATGTGTTTAATGATGGTCGTGGCTTTGGCTATGACGATGGATTATATGCCGCATTGAGAGTGATGGAATATCTGACACAATCTAGCGCAGCCAGTTTATCTGAATTATTGGCGGATTACCCAGAACGTTATTGTACTGAAGACACTTATATCAGTACCCATGACGCCAATCCAAAGCAGGTTTTAAATGATATTGAAATTTTAAGTCATCAATTCGGTGCGCGTTTAAGTAAAATTGATGGTGTAAGACTTGATTTTGACGATGGATTTGGCATTATTCGAGCATCAAATACTGGCGAATATTTTACCGTGCGGTTTGATGCAGATAATCAAAGCCGATTAATTGAAATTCGCCAGACCTTTGTTTCTATGTTGCAAATGCAATATCCGCAGATCGCACAAGAACTCGCACAGGCTTAATAAGGAGAGACGCATGCCACATGAGCATATCGGCATTGATAAAGCAAAAATTTTGATCGAAGCTTTGCCGTATATCCAACGTTTTGCAGGAAAAACGCTGGTTGTAAAATATGGTGGTAATGCGATGACTGATCCTGAATTGGAAAGCTCATTTGCCCGTGACATTGTGTTGTTAAAGACCGTTGGTTTAAACCCGATTGTGGTGCATGGTGGTGGTCCACAAGTGGATTCATTGCTAAAACGCTTAGGACAAGAGTCTGATCGTATTGATGGCATGCGTGTGACCGACCAAGCGACCATGGAAGTGGTCGAAATGGTGTTGGGCGGTAGTGTCAATAAATCGATCGTGAATCTGATTAATAAACATGGTGGTCGTGCCATTGGTTTAACCGGTAAAGACGGTAATTTACTGCGTGCACGTAAATTATTGATGGAAAAACAGGAAGCTGACGGCTCTATTTCGCAAATTGATTTGGGCATGGTTGGTGAAGTGACTGGCGTAAAAACTGATGTACTAGAAATGTTTACCCAAAGTGATTTTATCCCCGTGATTGCACCATTGGGTGTGGATGAAGAAGGCAATACCTATAACATCAATGCGGATCTTGTAGCGGGTAAAGTTGCAGAAGCACTTGGCGCTGAAAAGCTGATTTTACTGACCAATATCACAGGTGTATTGGACGAAAATAAAAATCTATTGACTGGTCTAAGCACGCAAGAAGTCGATCGTTTGATCGAAACAGGCGTGATTTACGGTGGTATGATTCCAAAAGTGGGTTGTGCATTAGATGCGGTTAAAGGTGGTGTAGTCAGCGCACATATTGTTGATGGTCGTGTACCACATGCAAGTCTATTGGAGATTTTTACCGATCATGGGGTTGGTACATTGATTACCAACCGCGCCAAACATTAATTCACTCTATTGATTTGAGAAGAGACCTTAAACGGTCTCTTTTTTCGTCATCAGTTGTTCATGTTTTAGTCATCGCAATGTCATTTAAGCGCTTTAAGGTGAATCTAGCCATAAGGAGCTTTCATTATGCTAGAAAAATTAAATCAATATCGCCAGACATTGACTTTACCTTTACGCCACAAACCAGCTCAAAATCAATTCCGTTTTGAATGGGTGGATAATTTAAAAGAATTACAAGAAGTACAACGTTTTAGAGCGACACAATTCAGCCATCAATTTGGGATGCGCTTTGAAGACGGTTTAGATCAAGACCTATATGATTTCGGTTGTGAGCACGCGGTATTACGTGAAAAGTGGACAGGCGAAATCGTAGCCTATACACGGCTTAAATTGTTCCAAGGCCATGAAATCGGGCAGAGCTATAGTGCTCAAGAATTTGAAATTGTCCCGCATTTATCTCATTTACCAAGTGTCTTAGAAATTGGACGTACTTGTGTACACCCTAAATTTCGCTCCGGTAAAGCGCTCTCAATGCTCTGGTTGAATCTGACGCCTAAAGTACTATGGTCGATGCGTGCCAAGTATTTGATGGGCTGTGTCAGCATTCATTTAGAAGATAATTTGGCGCGTGCCTACTATACCCATCGCCAGATTCAACAGTTGGGTGATCATCAGACGATTGATATCCGCTCAAAACGTAGCTTTGAACCAGAACGTCCTGACTATAGTTTTCCACAAGATGAGCGGATGCCAAAGCTTTTCCAAACCTATTTGGGCATGCAGTCGAGATTGTCAAAACAAGCATTTTATGATGAAGATTTTAAATGCTTGGATTATTTCGTTTTCCTTGAAGTGAATAAGATTGCGACCTCTTTTGTGATGAATAAAATGGTGCAGCGCTAGTAAGGTTTTGTTGATACTACAACCATGCATTGCGTTATCGGCTAAAACAACATAATCAATGCATGAAATACCTACTATGCTGGCTCTTATCAAGTTTCATACTGACGTTTAGGGCTGTTTTAGCAATAATCCTACGGGACAGGGATATTTTTTGCCGCTACGTCGTTATGTCTTGTTCATTTAGAGTCACTAAATTTTACAAGCCCTGCCTCGTATCAGCTAAAAATATCCTCTGTCGCAATGAGAGCTCTAGCTCGTAAGGTGAATATCAACAGAACCTCTTATCATTCTTAATCTAATAGTGAGCACATATTGAGATTTACAAGGCATCTCTCCCTCATGCACAATAGGCATAGATGTTAGATAGTTAAAAGATATGTGCCAGCTATTAGGAATGAATTGCGCCACCCCGACAGATATTACTTTTTCTTTTCGTGGGTTTTCACAACGCGCAGGAGTGACCTCTGATCACTGTGATGGTTTCGGGATCGCTTTTTTTGAAGATAAGGCCTGCCGATTATTTGTGGATAATCAATCTGCGGTTGAATCTCCTATTGCTGATTTAATCCGTAATTATCCAATCAAGTCTCGTAATGTCATTGCGCATATTCGTAAAGCGACTCAAGGTAAAATCAATTTAGAAAATTCACATCCTTTTTTGCGTGAGTTATGGGGCAGACATTGGATTTTTGCCCATAATGGCGATTTACATGATTTCAAACCTGCGTTAAGTGGTCGTTTCGAGCCGGTAGGTAATACCGATAGTGAACTGGCATTTTGCTATTTACTGGATCAATTTGTTGAAGCCTTTGGTTATACCGAACCCAGTCTAGAAGAAATCTTTGCGCTGCTACAGCAAATTGCCCCGCAGATTGCAGAGCACGGCACATTTAATTTTTGTTTATCAAATGGCAAGGCGCTATTTAGTTATGCCACAACAAAACTGCATTGGTTAGTCCGTGAATATCCATTTCGACCTGCCCATTTGATTGATCTCGATGTTGAAGTCGATTTTAGTCAAGTCACCACACCAGAAGATCGCGTTGCAGTGATCACAACAGAGCCTTTAACGCATAATGAAGCATGGACAGCATACCAAGCAGGGGAAATGATTTTATTTCAGCACGGTAAACCGATTCTGCATGCTTTAACACGCGTTGAGCGGTTAATCCGCGAAGCAGAAAACCCAGCCTTAAAACGCGTGACCAAAGCGGACCAGTATTGAAGTAGCTCAATGGATAAAAGAGAACTCATCGCTCAACTGATTGCTTTAGATTTACCTAAAGATGAGTATGTGGTTGTCGGTGGTGGCGTATTAACCGCACATCATATCCGTGATACAGCGGTTATTGATTTTGTGGTAAGCCCAGATTTGTTTTGTCATTTACAGGCGACTTGGAACCAGAAAATTCGCCCAAATGGAAAAATTGGACTTGATCAGGGCTGTTTTGAAGCCTATTTAGATGTGAACTGTGGTGACAGTCAGGAAAGTTTTCAAACCCTATTGGCAAGTTCTGAGCTGATTGCCGGAATACATTTTATGCATTTATCTACACTCGCTGAATTTAAACGACATTATGGGAGGAATAAGGATTTATCCGATTTAAATTTAATAGCAGAGTTTCAAAACAATAAATAAGACTATTTTGCTTGGATTTTTTGAATTTTAAAATTATTTTTTATAAAAATTAGATAGATATTTTTTCTTGTTGGTTAAAAAATACTTGAGTGTTTTGATCGGTTAAAATATTTAAATAAATATAAAACAAGGGTTTAATTTGTTTTCTTTATCAATAGTTAAAATCTGACAAAAATGCTGTGTTTTTATTTAGTTGCTTTGCCGATATTATATCCTTATTCAATAAATCAAATATGGTTTGGGGTTCGATATGGGTATGAAATGGTCTGTCGAATATAATACAGGAATCGAGGTGATCGATGATCAGCATCGTCGTATTCTAGATTATATTAATGAAATTGATGAATTAAATGAGGGTGATGATCGGGCAAAATTAAAAGGTATCTTGGATAATATCATTGATTATACCCAGTCCCATTTTACCTTTGAAGAAAGCTTACAAGAAGAAGCAAACTATAAATATCGTGTACCACATAAACGTGTACATGACTTATTTATCAAGAAGATAGAGACTTATCGTCAACGTTTTGAGTTGGGGCAAGAAATTGATAGTGAGCTGCATGAAGCGCTATCAAAATGGTTGATCAACCATATCCGTCATGATGATGCGGATTATGTGGGTGCTGTAAAAGAAAATATGATAGGAATCATTAAAGAAAATGAAAAGAAAAAAGGGAAAAACTGGTTCTCTCGTTTCTTCTCATAATAATAAGACAATAATAAAAGACCCCTTATGATAAAAAATAATAAGGTGTGGTATGAGTGAACATAAGGGGTCTACTTAATAATATAATAATTCGTGCGCAGCAAATCATCGTAAGGTGATTTGCTTCTTTCTTTCGATATCTTTTGTTTTGATTTTCAGGCGTGAGAAAGGCAAAATAGATTGAATATTTCATTGCAAACTCCATAAAGCGCAATGAGTTCAAAGATTTTTCAAGGAATGCATTATGCAGGACACAACTCTGTCACGCTGGCTGGCACCAGTGATGGCGTTTTGCCTATCTTTTGTCATGATTACCACATTGGCACCGACTGTTGGCATCCAGATTGATCGTCAATTCGATTTCTGGCTACTGTGGTTAGGTACCATGATTTTATTGGCATTACCTATCGGTTATCTTGAAATTGCTTTAGCGAAACGTTCACAAACGACTGCATTACAGGCGCTTTCCAGCTTAACGCGTGATGCAGATGCGTCACCAAGATGGCGTATCGTAGGATGGTTGGCTGTTGTTTTTGTCCCATTCTTTGCCGGCAGCATGTTGATGACGGCAACACAGGTGACGAGTCAACAACTTGGCTTAGATATTTCTAGCCAAATCGTTTTTGCGATTTTTGCAGTTGTGGCCTTAGCACTGTCTTTTATTCCTCGTCAGTTTTTAATCGCTTTAACCATGCTTGGCGTACTCGCTGCATTTGTACTTGCCAATGTAATGGGAACCCATTTACAAGCATGGCATTGGACGGGTGTCGAGTTTAAGGAGTGGGGCAATGCGACGGTACTTGCTTTAGTCGCAAGTGGTTTAGGTCTGGGTCTATACTGGCAGAGCAGTTTAGCCGCAGTGAAGCAACAAGATGCTGCGACAACTGCGGTATTGCCGATTTGGGTGGCTCAACTGCTTGCGGTGATCGCCTTTGGCTTTTTCTCAGTTCAGACACAGCTTCCTGCCTTGGTATGGGTGTTTGCTGCAACAATGTCTGCTGCCTTATTAATTCAATTTGCCAAAGAGCAATTGGCACAGCGTCAGCTTGCGATTGTGATTCAATGGCTGATTTTGCTGGCGGCAATTGCTGTTTGGGCGGTGCCACAAGTCGAGCAAATTTTTAATACGCTATTAATTCTATGGGGACTGGTGATCTGCCTGATTTATGCATTGTTTGCTGGTTGGATCATGAAGATTAGCCATCTGCGTAAAGCCATGGGCTTTAGCAATGAGCTGTTTTATAACCTCTGGCGTATTGCCATCCGTATCGTGTTGCCACTTTCGATTGTGGTGGCAATGATCGCGGTGCTTGGGCAAGTGTTGTAATGAAACAGGCTCAACAGGTTTGGGTGGCTTATGCATCACCCGAGCAGCAATTTCATATCGCAGTTCGCTTTAATGAGGGTATGACGGCGCAACAGGCCATTGATGCCAGTGGCTTAGCCGATAAGGTGAGCTTACCAGAGGTTTTGCATTTGGGGATATTTGGTAGCAAGATTGAAGCAGATACCGTATTGCATGCGGGTGACCGTGTTGAGATCTATCGTGCGCTTACCATTAACCCAAATGATATTCGGCGTAAGCGGGCAGCAAAGAATCCAGTCGGGCGGTTTATCAAAGGTAATCGCTTTAGACCATCAAGCTGATAAATAAAACCCCTCACGATTGAATCGATGAGGGGTTTCTTTTTACGGGAAAGCCGTTATAGTGGTGGCGCAGTCAAAATCGCTTCTTTTGATGCCGGTAAACCAGGTTGTGATTCTGGAATCGTATCTAAGCCTTCTAGACGTTCGACATTACCATTCGCATCAAAATAAACTTTTAAATGTTGACCGTGAGCCGCAGGTATTTTTGCTTTTTTCGCATAAGTACCTGGGATATAGTTGTAGATGTAGTCCCAACGTTGTGGATTCAGTGGATCTGTCACTGTTGGACTACCAAGCAAGAAACGGACTTGCTGAAAGCTCATGCCCACTTGTACTTGAGAAGCTTGTGCTTTGGTTAATGGTGTTCCCTGTGGAATATCGACTTTATAAACACCAAAGACTGAACAACCGCTAAGTACTGAAGTGACGAACAACGCCAGCATGATTTTTTGCATTTTGCTACACTATCCTGATAAATGATGATGCATTTGGTTCAAGGATAGATCATACTGCATCTAAACTCTATTGCCTATTCCAACTTAAGATTTGTTGAGAGACCTTTTTTTATGCCGATTTCCAATCAAGACTTACGCAAAGCTGGACTTAAAGTTACCCTTCCTCGTATTAAGATTTTGGAATTATTAGAAAATTCAAAACAACATCATTTAAGTGCTGAAGATATTTATAAAACCTTGCTTGAACAAGGTGAAGATGTTGGCTTAGCGACGGTTTACCGTGTGTTAACACAATTCGAAGCTGCGGGTATTATTCAGCGTCATCATTTTGAAAACAATCACTCCGTTTTTGAAATCATGCAGGAAGATCATCATGATCACCTTGTTTGCTTAAACTGTAATAAAGTTATTGAATTTACAAATGATATTATCGAGAAAGAGCAACATTCAGTTGCAGACCAACATGGTTTTGCCTTAACTGGACACTCTTTAAACTTATACGGTTACTGCAGTGATGCAGAATGCCAAGAGGCTTATCGTAAAAAATAAGCGCGATTGTGTTAAAACCAAAAAGTTCACGAAAATTGAACAAATAAAAAAGGGAAGGTTACAAAAACCTTCCCTTTTTTAATGGCTTAATTTGAATTACTGGCCATCAAAAGTGATGTTGCGGCTGGCACTTAATAACTGGTCTGCGCCTTCTTCAGACAGTTTGATGGTCAGGCGTAGGTCGTTTGGTGAATCCGCATGCTTTAAGGCATCTTTGTAGGTGATTTGGCCTGCCTTATAAAGGTCGAATAAGGCTTGGTCAAAGGTTTGCATACCCAACTCGCGTGAGCGCTTCATCAGATCTTTAATCTCATGAATTTCACCTTTACGGATATAGTCAGCCAAAAGCGGTGTATTGATCAAAATCTCAATCGCAGCACGACGTGAATTACCATCTGGTGTTGGAATCAATTGCTGTGCGACGAGTGCTTTTAAGTTCAGCGACAAGTCCATATACAATTGACTATGACGGTCTGCTTCAAAGAAGTGAATGATACGATCGAGGGCTTGGTTGGCATTGTTGGCATGCAGGGTCGCGAGTACCAAGTGACCTGTTTCAGCGAAAGCGATGGCATAATCCATAGTTTCACGTGAACGGATCTCACCAATCAAGATCACATCTGGTGCCTGACGGAGTGTATTCTTCAGTGCAATCTCAAATGAATCGGTATCAATCCCGACTTCGCGCTGTGTCACAATACAGCCAGCATGTTGATGCACAAATTCAATCGGGTCTTCAATGGTGATGATATGACCTTTGGAATTTTGATTACGGAAACCAATCATTGACGCCAAAGAGGTCGATTTACCTGTTCCTGTTGCACCTACAAAGATGATGATGCCGCGTTTGGTCATCGCCAATTCTTTCAGCACTTCAGGTAGCTTCAAATCGTCCATACTTGGAATATGGGTTTCAATCTTACGCAGTACCATGCCTGGCATATCACGTTGTTGAAAAGCACTGACACGGAAACGCGCCGTCTTTTCACGGTTCATGATCGCGAAGTTACATTCACGTGTGTCTGCAAATTCTTTACGCTGTTTGTCGGTCATGATGGATTGCACCAGTTGACCCACAATTTCCCCAGACAGCTTGGTTTTTGAAACAGGTACAATCTGCCCGTTAATTTTCATTGAAGGTTCAACATCCGCAGTGACAAATAAGTCCGATGCATTTTGTTGAATCATCAAATTGAGTAAATCATTAAAATCCATGATATTTCTCGAATCCATTTTTTTTATAGGAATGATTCAGGTTGTTTAGCTACAGTACGTGCAGTTTGCGGGCTAATTAAGCCTTTAGACACCAGTGTTTTCAGGCTTTGATCCAGTGTGGTCATCCCGTAGTTGGCACCCGTCTGGATCGCAGAATACATTTGTGCGACTTTATTTTCACGTACAAGGTTACGAATCGCAGGAATACCGATCATGATTTCATGTGCAGCCACACGACCACCGCCATTCTTTTTCAACAGGGTTTGAGAAATCACGGCTTGCAGTGATTCAGACAGCATGGCACGCACCATGTCTTTTTCTTCTGCAGGGAAGACGTCGATGACACGGTCAATGGTTTTCGCCGCAGAGGTGGTATGTAGTGTGCCAAACACCAAGTGACCTGTTTCCGCAGCTGTAAGCGCCAGGCGAATGGTTTCTAAGTCACGCATCTCGCCGACCAAAATAATGTCAGGGTCTTCACGCAGTGCTGAGCGAAGTGCTGCATTAAAGCCATGGGTATCACGATGCACTTCACGTTGGTTGATTAGACATTTTTTCGATTGATGTACAAATTCGATTGGATCTTCGACGGTTAGAATATGGTCATAACGGTTTTCGTTAATATAGTCGATCATCGCTGCAAGGGTGGTGGATTTACCCGAACCCGTTGGACCTGTCACAAGCACAATCCCGCGTGGATAATCACAAATTTCTTTGAAAATTGAACCTAAGCCCAAATCTTCCATGGTCAACACTTTAGATGGAATGGTACGGAACACCGCACCTGCACCACGATTCTGGTTAAATGCGTTGACACGGAAACGGGCAATATTCGGTACTTCAAATGAGAAGTCAGTTTCTAAATCTTCTTCAAAGTCACGACGTTGTTTATCATTCATAATGTCGTACACCAAGCGATGTACATCTTTATGTTCAAGTGCTGGTAAGTTAATACGACGAACTTCACCATCCACACGAATCATAGGAGGCATACCCGCTGAAAGGTGTAAATCGGAAGCACCGTTTTTAACTGAAAAGGCGAGTAGTTCTGTAATATCCATAATTTCCCCGAAACAAACTAAAATGTCTCATTATTTTGTAGAATAATATAAGGCTTTCATTCGGGCTTACCAACACCTTAAAGAATGGAAAGCAAAAAAAGATTTCGTAAATGAGAACTGTGTCAATGAATCAATCGCAACAATCCCGCCAATCTGTTTTAAATCAAATAGAACAAGCCTGTCAGCGTGTTCAACGTGATCCTGCAACAGTGCAGTTGTTGGCGGTTTCCAAGACACATCCCAGTGCTAGCCTTCGCGAAATGTATGCAGTCGGGCAGCGCAGTTTTGGTGAAAACTATTTACAGGAAGCACTAGAAAAAATTGAGGAATTAAAAGAGTTAGAGATCGAATGGCATTTTATTGGACATGTGCAGCGTAATAAAACCAAACATTTAGCAGAAAAATTTGATTGGGTGCACGGGGTTGATCGTTTGATCATCGCTGAGCGTTTATCCAGTCAGCGTTTAGATGCTCTACAACCCTTGAATATTTGTTTGCAGGTGAATATTGATGGACAAGACTCTAAAGATGGTTGCCAACCTGCTGAAGTCGCTGAACTGGTTCAGAAAATCAGCCAGCTCCCCAATATCCGTTTACGTGGTTTGATGGTGATTCCTGCACCCGAAAATCATATTGCATTTGCTGATGCCAAAGTTCTATTTGAGCAAGTAAAAGTTCAACATCTACAACCGCAAGACTGGGATACCTTGAGTATGGGCATGTCCGCTGATCTAGACGCTGCAATTGCGGCGGGTTCAACTATGGTGAGAGTAGGAACTGCATTATTCGGAGCACGGGATTATTCAAACTAATATAGGGCGAATTGAATAAAGAGCCGTAGAGATAAATAACAAATTACAATTATATAAAATATCTCTGCTGCTGAAAAAAACGGCATAAATTACAATGACGTGTTTATTCATTTATATTCAACCTGAATATAAATGAATCACGATTATTTTTACAAAGATAAAAATTGAATTTAGGATCACGTTTAAAATGAAAAAACTGTATTTTTTAATCTCTTTTATTTTATGTCTATTTTTAGCAGCGTGCAGTAAAAAACAGAGTGATGTGGCTGCAGAGGCTGCAGATAGTAATGCGAATGCTCAAGTGGCTGTAGATGAGAAACTGGGTACCAAATGGGGCGATGAGATTAGCTCACATGTGACCGAGGTGAATTTAAGCCGTTTAACCGAGCAACCGATTGCTGAATCACAAGTCCGTTATGCCAATAAACAATATCAAGGCAAGACCGTTAACAGTATTTCGTTGGCAGCAGGGAAAATTAGTTTTTCTATTGTTGATGATGCTGGTCAACCCTTTGCTTTATCTCGTGATGGTCAAAACTATTATCTCTCAGCAAAAGATGGTCAAAGCTACCAATTAAAATATGAAAACCATACCGATAACACCTATGAAGTGGTGGCAAGTGTTGATGGAATTGATGTTTTAGATGGCAGTACTGCTTCACGAAATAATGCAGGATATGTACTGCATCCGCATAGTGAGATTACCATTGAAGGTTTTCGTAAGAGTGATTCTGCTGTTGCTTCTTTTACCTTTAGTAAGCCTGAAGATGCGTATGCGGCAAACTCGGATAATGGCTCAATTCAGAATACAGGCATTATTGGAACAGCGATTTATCAAGTTGAATCACTGAAATCTGCTGATGCAGCCGCAGAAGAAGAACCGTCGAAATATGCGCCTCCACCGAAGGCTTTCCCAGCTGATAAGAATGAATAATGGATGAAAACATCCCTTTAAGATTGGTTATCTTGAAGGGATTATTATTCTCGAAGTTATTTACTCGAGGCATTTTAATGTTTCGATGAAGTTTTTAAAATCATGAAGATTTTGATCAGCTGTTGTTGAGGAAATCGCTGGATTGGGATGAAAGAAAATGGTTTTCATCCCGACAGCCCGTGCACCTTGTATGTCTGCCAGTTCATTATCTCCGACAAAGATACAATTTTTTGGGTGAACACCAAGCTGCTGACAAGATAATAGAAAAATTGCGGGATCTGGTTTTCTGAGTCCGACTGCCTCGGAAACAATGATGCTAGAAAAGAATTCAGCCAGACCTAGCGCATAAAAATTATGTTCTTGAAAGGGTGTTCTGCCATTAGATATTAATCCAATTAAATAGCCTTGCTGTTTTAATTGGATGATGATGTTTTCTACATGTTCAAAGCAGCATGAGAATTTATTAAAATCGCGAATATAACTGGTTAAAAGTATTTCTTTAGAATGATGTTGAATTGAAAATTCATGAATCAGATTTTCATAAACATGATCTTTCCAAACTTTGCCATTATCATCTAATTCAAGAAAGCGTTGGATAAATTTTTCTCTGTCATCGGCAGGCACCAATTGAAAGAAATTAACCTGCCAAGTAAGGAATTTTATTAAGGATGTGGTTCGATCCAGTAAGGTTTGATCAAGGTCGAAAATAACCGCTTTTTTCTGATTCATTTGATTTAAGCATTGTGATTATTTAATCATCATAATGCTTTAACCAACAATTTCAATCCGACTCGATCCTGACCCAATTGGCTGTACTTGAATTTGTACAGGAATACGTTCATGCATTTCCTGAATATGTGAAATCAATACGACTTTACGGCCTTGGCTTTGTAATTGATCCAGCGCATTCATCACCATATGCAACGAAGAAGCATCCAGCGTCCCAAAACCTTCATCAATAAACAGTGATTCGATTTTCATGGAACCAGAAGCCATGTTGGCAATTGCCAAGGAAATTGCAAGAGCCGTGAGGAAGGACTCACCACCAGACAGAGAAGCCACTGAACGAGTTTCTCCATCCATATCATGGTCAATGATGGCTAGGCTGAGAGAGTTATCCAAACGTTTTAAGGTATAACGCTGTGACAACATGCTGAGTTGTTGGTTAGCATATTCCAGCAAAATATCCAGATTATATTGCTGGGCTAAATCACGAAAATCTTTACCTTTAGAATCGCCAATCAAACTGGAAATTTTATTCCAACGGTGTTCCTGCTGCTGAATCTGTTGGATTTGCTCTGCAAATTGCTTTTGCTTGGCAAGGTTTTGTTGATGTAGTTCCAATTTTAGTTTGAACTGATCACGTTGTTCAGCTTGCTGCTCTAAGTTTTCATGATTGAGATGGATATACTCAAGCAACTGGGTATATTCGATGGATGGCTGTTGTTGCTGATGCATCTGTAATTGCTGTTGCAGCGTTTTTAGAGCAGAGGCGGCCTCATTGAGCAAACGTTCTGCATGTTGTAGCGATGTTCGAATCTGCTGTTCTTGTTCAGCTCGAATAGCAAGTAAATCAGCCAATTGCTGTTCTTCTAACTCAGGATGCTGGCTTAACCATGCACGAATTTCAGTTTTAGATTGGACAAGGCTAGCTTGTTGCTGCTGCTGTTGGGCTTTGAGCTGTTCTAGTTCATTTTTTTGCTGTTCAAAGCTTTGACGAGCCTGTTCAAAATCTTGCTTGATCTGCTGATATTGATTTTGGAGTTGCTGGCGCTGTTGATCGTGTTGGTTTAACCATTCATTGGCTTTGAGTTCAGTTAAACCTGTCATTGCCACAATTAGTTGATGCGCTGACTCTGTATTTTGTTTACCTTTAATCTCGACATCTTTGAGTTGCTGGCTAAACTCGGTATGTTGAGTGATTAAGCTGGTTAAATTGGATTTTAATAGATTCAGTTGCTGTTCAAGCTGCTGCTGTTGTTTGCTGAGTGTTTCAGCTTGTTCAAGCTGTTGAACACGTTGCTGTAAACGTTGAGCTAGCTGTTGAGCAGAGCTCAGCGTTTGCTGCTGCCATAAGCTTTGTTCATCGCTGCTCAGGCAATCTACAACATGTTGAATCTGTTGCTGTGACTGCTTTACGCTTTCCAGTTGATAGCGGATATTTTGAATCGTTTGAGTCAGATGATAGTGGTCTTTATTGGCCTGATGCAGCTGCTGTAACTCAATTTCAATCTGCTGTTTGAACTGAGTTGTCTCATCAATGTATTGCTGTTGAACTCTAGTTGTTTCCACATACGGTTGAGTTAAATCTAACTGAATCTCGAACTGTGCTGCATGTTTGACTAATTCTTGATGTTGCAGTTTGAATTTGTCATCCGCTTGTTGCGTCGCAGATTGCAATTGGGTCAGTTCCGTACGAATCTGGGTAAATTGCTGTTGTGTGTGTTGCCAATGCTGAAAGCATTGTTGCTCTTGTTGAATGGCCTGTTGCTCTTGTTGTTGTTGCAACTCATACAGGGCTTTGGAGAGCGGGCTGGCATCATCACGATAGGGGTGTTCTGTGCTGCCACAGACTAGACAGGCTTCGCCGTGTTTGAGTTCAGCACGCAGATGTTCAATATTTTCAGCATGCAATAAACGTTGTTGTTGCAATATCTGCTGTAATTTTTCCCGTTCAGTTTTGGCAGACTGGAACTCACCTTGGCTGCTTTGTAGTTGTTGTTCAAGCTGCTGGTGGTGTTGCTGTGTGCTACTGAGCTTATGGTTTAGCTCATCACGTTCTTTTTTAAGTTCAAAATAATGCTGTAACTTTTGCTGAATCAGATCCAGTTGATTCAATCGGGCTTGTTGCTGTTCTCTGAGTTTTTGTTTTTGTTCAAGCTGGTTTTCAATCTGTTGTGGTGTGCCAAATTTTTGAATGAGCTCATTCAACACGATTTGATCTTGTTCAAGCTTGGACTGAGCCTGTTGAATCGAACCTAAATTCTGTTCGACTTTTTGGTATTGCTGAATAAATTGCTGCAACTGCTGAATATGTGCATTCAAGCCTTTATCTAAAGTGGAGAATTGTGCACTCTTTTGCAGTTGTTCAGAGCAGCTTTGTTGTTGTATAGATAGGTTGTTGCGGCTTTGTTCAAACTGCTGCTGTTGCTCAAGTAAGGGTTGTTGTTGCGCTTCGTTTTGGTTTAAGCGAACTTTGGTTTTTTTATATTCCTCGGCAATATATTCACGTTCCTGTACATATTTACGCACTTGAGTAAGTTCATGCTGATGGTTTTGTTCAAAACTCTGAAATTGTTGTAAGGCCGTTTCAGCCTGCGTATAAGCTACTTTTTCTTGCTCAAATTGGGTGCTTACAGCAGTAAAGTGCTGCTGCTTGAGTTGAATCTGGGGTTCAAGCTGTTGCAGTGCTTTTTCTAGCTGTTGTTGTTGGAACACAATAGGACGAATGCCTGAAAAGGTTTCGAGTTGGCTGAGTCGATTGCGATCTGCGGCTAAAGCCTGATGTGCTTGAATTTGAATGTCATGCTGTTGTTGTTTTAGTGTGATTTCAGTTTCGAGTTTCTGTCGCTGCTCAAACCATTGTTGCTGTTGATTAAGCAGAACTTTGTCGGCTTCCAACTGTTGAACCTGTTGTTGTATCTGCTGAAATTGAGTCTGTAATTCAGCAACTTCCTCATCTGAGCGAATTTCAATATGACCGAGCACATTTTCCAGTTGCTTGCGTTGGTTGCTGATTTCACGGGTCTTTTCAAAAGCCAGTTGTCCAATTTTGGCAAAAATACTGGAATTGGTCAGATATTCGAGTAATTCACCACGCTCATTATCACGTGCCTTTAAAAAAGCGGTGACTTCGGACTGCGCCAACAATACCGCACGGGTGAATTGCTCAAAACTGAGTTGGGTAATCTGTTGAATATGTGCTTCAACCGCTTTGGTTTTATCTGCAATCACTACACCGTCGGTCAGGCATTTAAGTGAGCGTTGCACACTTTGCAGTTTGCCATTGGCATTTTCACGGGCACGTTTAATTTCCCAACGTGCGAGATAATGTTTCTGATCTTGCGCCACAAAACACAGTTCGGCAAAACCATGTCCTGTGCCACGACGTAAAACTGTTAAAGGGGAGTTGGTCAGTAGCTCAGAACCATCGACATCTAACAGTTTGCCATCACTTTCTTTCAGGCGGGGAATTTTATTAAATAAGGCCAGACACATGGCATCTAGAATTGTGGATTTACCCGCGCCGGTTTTTCCAACAATGGCGATCAGTCCAGCACTGGCCAAAGGCTCAGTTTCAAAATCAATAAAATGCTCATCTGCCAGAGATGCCAAATTTTTCAGTCGAATTGATAAAATTTTCATGGCAGGTCCTTAAACAGTTTGATCATCTTCAAGTTGCTTTTGCGCTTCTGCGACCAAACTCATAAAGTCTTGAGTGACTTCATCATCGGCGTGATAGCCTTTTTTCTCCCAAATTTGCTGAAATAATTTTTCGGGTGTCGGTGGCTCTAAGCAAATACTTTGCTTGCTCTCGGTATTGTTTTCATTAGAGAGATATTGTCTGGAAATCCGCACCAGTCGATAACGATCTTTGGGCAAGGCATCTTCAAATTGTTGTCGTAGATTAGGCTGTGGTGGTGTCGTGGTGTGATATTCGATATCGATATATTCACGGTGCTCGAGATTTTCGATCGGTTCATTTGGTAGATTGCGAAGGCGTTGCATAACTACGGTGAGTTCATCTTTAATTTTATGCAGTTGAATACTTCGTGGTATCGCTAAAGTATCAAAGCTAAATGGGGCTTCACTTTTTGTAGGATCAATGCTGACTTCAACGACTTGATGTTTATAGTTGATTTCACTAAATGACAGTGGAATCGGTGAACCACTATAACGAATATGTGGATGCTGTACTTTTTGCGGTTTATGCAGATGCCCCAGTGCCACATAATCAATGCTATCGTCGAACAGAGCCGTAGACAATGCTTCCTCATTACCAATAATAATCGGTCGTTCTGAGTCGGATGTTTCTCCACCTTGCATATGCGCATGTGACATTAGAATCAGGGCTTGATCATCAGTCTTACGACGTTTGGCTTCAGCAATCAGTTGCTGATGTAGATAAGCAATCGCATTTTGGCTGTTGGTGGTGTGCTCATTAAAGCCAGTAATTTCAGCTGAACGTAGGAATGGCAGGGCAATACACCACGCCACGATCTGCTTTTGTTCATTATAAATCGGTAAAATTAAACGTTCTAAATCGAGGCTTTTATCTTGATTCCAGCGAATCACACCGACCGTTTTAGCATTGTATTTTTCTAATAAGGGCTCGACTTGTTCAATGCGATAGCCCGAATCATGATTGCCTGCAATCATCAAAGTTTGCATATGTGGGGCAAGCTCATGTGCATCGGCAAGGAATTGATACAGTTGTTTTTGTGCCTGTGAGCTCGGGTTGATCACATCAAAGATATCACCCGCAATCAGTAAAGCATGCGGTTGTTTGGCTTTGATCTGCTCAAGTAACCATGCCAGAAATTGTTCATGTTCGTAGTGGCGGGAATGATTATAAAAAAACTGCCCCAAATGCCAGTCAGACGTATGAAAAAAACGCACGGTCATAAATGAATCTAAAAATAAAATAAACCTGAATAAGGTAGCACGTATTCAGGGGGAAGGGAGAGTCTTACTGAGCAGAAAAGCACTACAAGATCTGCCTTGATCATTTTTCAACGATGCTCTAGTTTGATCTCCAGACCATTATTTTAACAATGAGGAATATAAAATGAGCTTAGGTCAAGTAAGCCGCGAAATTATTGATCAGATCATGTTGATTGGCTTGGATCGAGTCGCGAAGCGCAATGCTTTTGATAGCCATATGATTCAGGATTTATCCCTTGCTTTAACAGAATATGAAAACAATGCTGAATTGCGTTGCACCGTGATTTTTGCGCATGGTGATCATTTTACCGCGGGTTTAGATCTGGTTGAATTACAGTCTAAAATTTCGCAAGGCATTTTTAATTTTGCAGCGGATCAGGTGAATCCGTGGGGAACGGGCGGTCGGCATCGGACTAAACCTGTCGTTGTAGCTGTACAAGGGATCTGCTATACCGCTGGGGTGGAGTTAATGCTGAATGCCGATGTGGTGATTGCCAGTGAAAATACGGTCTTTGGTCAGTTGGAAGTATTACGTGGCATCATGCCATTTGGCGGTGCAACAGTCCGTTTTGTTCAGGCTGCAGGTTGGCAAAAGGCGATGCCTTATTTATTGACGGGTAAAACGTTTAATAGCAAAACGGCGTATGAGCTGAATCTCCTTTCGGAAGTGGTGGAATCAGGGCAACAACTTGAACGTGCCTTGGAAATTGCTAAAGAAATCTGTGTTTCTGCGCCGTTGGCAGTACAAGCTTTATTGGCATCTGCAACTGATGCAGTCGTGGAAGGGCAAACAGTTGCATTTGAAAAAATGAACAATTATTTAATGCCGCTATTTGTATCGGAAGATGCACAAGAAGGGGTTCGCGCCATGTTAGAAAAACGTCCAGCGCAGTTTAAGGGGCGGTAACAATTTTAATTTAACTTGAGTTTAGCAAATTATTGCGCCTGTTCATCGATTTCACAAATCCCAAAGGTATTATGATCGAGGTCGATGAAATAGCCTTGCCAGCAGCGGTTTGGAATCGCAAATTTATCCATGGCGATAATCCCACCTAAACTTAGAATTTTAGCTGTAGTTTCATCGAAATTTGCCACCTCTATACTACAGGTAAAGGCATTAGTTCCACATCCTGTTGCTGGTGTTGCTATAGGACGTTGTAATAATCCGCCATGAATTCCTGTGGTTGCGATACGATAATATTCAATCGGTAGGCCTTCTACTTTTTCAAATTGCCAGCCAAATACGGATTGATAAAAGTGAATGTCACGTTGTGGATCTGATGACTGAATTTCAAAATAAATAATGCTGTTCATTCAACCTGTCCTTAATTTTTATTGTCGTAGAATTATTCTAAAGAGATATGGAATTGAAAGATGAGAGATTTATGTAAGCAGGTGTGCATTTGGGTGTTTGATCATAAAATCGCGTTGAATACAATTGAGTAAGATATAAGAGGTTAATCCTGTATTGATGAATATTATTAAATTAGCGAATCATCCTGAATTGCGAGAACAGGCTGCAATGTGGTTTTCAGATAAATGGGGGATTCCTGTTGAGGCCTATAGGGATAGTATTCAAAGCTCGATTGAACAGCCAGACGGAATTCCACAATGGTATGTGATGCTGAATGAATATCAGCATATCATTGCTGGCACTGGGGTGATCGACAATGATTTCCATAATCGTAAAGACCTTAGCCCAAACCTATGTGCTTTGTTTGTTGATGAGGCTTATCGGAAGCAAAATATTGCCAGACAGTTGCTGGATTTTGCTCGAACAGAGATGAAAACTTTAGGATATGAAAAGCTCTATCTGGTGACAGACTTAGATGATTTTTATGAAAAATGTGGTTGGACATTTTTAACTAGGGTCATAGAAGATGAAGGTGAGTTGATCAAAATGTATGTAGCCAATACCTAATCAAACTCAAATCGCAGGCAAATAAAAACCGACGATTCGAGTGATGATAAATCGTCGGTCAAAATCTTTTTCAATGGTTGTGGCTGCTAACACAACCATTGTTAAAGATGGAGAGTCATAATGAAAGGTCACCGAAAACATTGCGGATGCCGTGCAATGTGCAATTCGGTTGCTGCGACCTTGTACCTTATATAACGCTGCTGGTTGAGGATTGGTTGACATAAAAATGAAAAAAAAGTGAAAAAAATTTATAATTATTTTCTAAAGCCAGTCTAATTAGGTTTATCTTTATGATTTCATTGCGTTTGTACTATATCTGGTTTTTTATAATTTGTTTTACTGTGACATTGTTGGCAGGTGTACTGGCAGCGATTTTACCCAATAGTATTGGGGGTGTGTTGACTGCGGTTCCTTATTTAATTGCGATCATTGTTATTTTATTCAAATTTCTCAAGCAACAACGCCGTGCACCGACGCCACAGGAACGGAAACGTTTAAGCATCGGCTTTAGTCTGATCTTTTGGGGCTATAACGCATGTGGCTTACTCTTTGGTCTGTTTATTTTTGCACGGAAAGATCCCGAAGTTTGGCAGAACTTTTTACTCTATCTGAAACAGCCCCAATTTTTGCTCACCGTATTGGCGATGTGGTTTGTGATTGCTGTACCGTTATTCTTAATTACCTATTGGTTTTATGGACCGCAAGCACAAAGAATGGCCAATAAAATGTTCAACTAGTCGAACAAAGTTCACTTGTAATTCACTTTCATTCTGCTAAGACTGAGATATCGAGCTGATCAATATCATGCAGGATGAGAGTGCAATGCA
The DNA here is from genome assembly GCF_000367945.1 of Acinetobacter proteolyticus. Classification (GTDB taxonomy): domain Bacteria; phylum Pseudomonadota; class Gammaproteobacteria; order Pseudomonadales; family Moraxellaceae; genus Acinetobacter; species Acinetobacter proteolyticus. Next base: position 2,003,859 of record NZ_KB849179.1, on the reverse strand, counting down.
GAAACAGACAGTTTTAATCACAGGCGCAAGTGGCTTTATTGGTGCTCATTTATTGCCTTTTTTATTGGAAAGACAATATCAAATCATTGCACTGACCCGACAGCCCCATCGGCATTCTCAGCATTCAGCGCTACGTTGGGTGAATGATCTTGATCAAATAGAAATGCAACAGATTGATTATGTAATTAATCTGGCGGGTGAAAATATTGGTGCAAAACGCTGGACTGAACAGCGTAAGCAGCAATTAATACACAGCCGTGTTGCGGTGACAGAGCAACTGTATCAATGGCTGGAACAACGGCAAATTTTTCCGAAATGCATTATTTCTGGTTCTGCGATTGGTTATTACGGTATTGATCCACAAGAACAGTGGAAGCTTATTTGTGATGAAAATACACCACCGCAATCGATTTTTATGTCCGAACTTTGTCAAAAGTGGGAGCAAACCGCTTTAAAATTTAGTCAACAAAATACCAAGATCATTCGTTTAGGTGTGGTTTTTGGACAGGGTGGGATTTTACCGCAAATGCTGTTACCGATTCGATTGAATGCGGTTGCAAAAATTGGCTCGGGGCAGCAACCTGTGGTGTGGATTCATATCCAAGATGTATTAAATGCTATCGTTTTTTTGTTGCAATCTAATCACAGTCAAAAGGCGTATAACCTTGTCGCGCCTGAACACGTCAATCAACAACAATTTGCTGAAACGGCTGCCCACATTTTAAAACGCAAACCTTTTATAGTAATGCCTAAGTGTGTGTTTAGATCGATACTTGGTGAACAATCACAGCTTATTTTAAATGGTCAATATGTGGCGCCTAAGGCATTGTTAGAACAGGGTTTCCAATTCCAATATCCAGATTTGAATGTGGCATTAACTGAAATTTTAGCAAGAAATTAAATCCTGTCGCTTTAAGCGCAGCGGTGAATAAGCATTCGGGTCAACCAATGTGTCTTGCCTTAAAATGAGTTGGCGTAGCAGACGTGCCGAACCAGCGCCCATACATAGACCATTGCGGAAATGTCCAAAATTGGCCCAAAGATTTTCCAGTTCAGGCATTGCACCGATATAGGGAATACCGTGTGGGGAGCTTGGACGTAAACCCGCCCAGCGTTTTACAATCGGGAATTGTTCTAACTCAGGGATCATCTCTAAGCAGGCAGAGAGAATATCCTGTTGAATATGTTCATCCACCGCAGTGCTAAAACCAGTCTCTGTCATGCTTGAACCACAGACGATATGACCATCTTGACGTGGAATCAGATACATCACCTGATTCATACACATGGTTGGTAGCCAGTTTTCAGGGGTTTTAAATAACAGCATTTGCCCTTGCACGGGATGTACGGGGATATGGCGTTGAATTTGTTGCTGCCATTGCTGACTCCATGCACCTGAGCTGAGGACGACCTGATCTGCCATAAATTTTCGACCATCATCAGCTTGTAGACCCTGAACTTTTTTATTTTGAATCATCAATTTTTCTATTGGACAATGTTCAAAAAAACGCACAAATGGATGTTGCTTTAAGTAGCAAATTAATGATTGTAATAAGCGTGGATTACGGACATTGGACAGGTGTGGAAAATAGATGGCCTGTTGGAATTGTGCTGAAATATGAGGGTTAACTTGTTGGAGTTGAGTGCGATCGAGCAGTTCACAGTGTTGCATCGGCTCTTGATGTCGCGTGGCATAATTCAAACCGATTTCGAAATCTTCCTGATCAAAGATCAGCATGCCTGTATCGTGGATTTGAAAATCAATGCCAGTGACTGGAAGTAGCTTTTCATTCCATGTTTGATAGAGTATTTTGCCGTATTGAGCCAGCTGATTGACTTCGGGCGCATAACGCCAAGGATACATCGGTGAGAGGATGCCTCCACCCGCCCATGAGGCTGCTTGACCTGCAAGTTGTTGGTCAAAAATATCGACAGAACAGCCTTGTTCAGCAAGTTCCAATGCTGACATTAAGCCACTAATACCCGCACCAATGATGGCAATATGCATGATAAAGTTAAACCAGTTTAAAAATCCCCCTCTTTATCAAAGAGGGGTTAGGGGAGATTTTATTTCATCTCTTTTAATTTACGTGCTGCATCTTCCGCAAAATAGGTCCAGATCCCATCTGCACCTGCACGACGGCAACACATCAATGATTCTAGAATCACGCTGTCTGAGAGCCAACCATTTTGAATCGCACCCGCAAGCATGGCGTATTCACCACTGACTTGATAGATGAATGTCGGAACGCCAAAAGTATCTTTAACTTCACGCACCACATCCAGATAAGGCATACCCGGTTTGACAATCACCATATCCGCACCTTCTTGTAGATCCAGTGCAATTTCATGCAGCGCCTCAGCACGGTTGCCAATATCCATCTGGTAATTGTATTTATTGCCACCTTTCAGGTTGCTGGCAGAACCCACCGCATCACGGAATGGACCGTAGAAGCTTGAGGCATATTTCGCTGAATAGGCCATGATGTTGGTATAAATAAAATCGTTTTGCTCTAGCGCTTGGCGAATCGCACCGATACGACCATCCATCATGTCACTTGGTGCAATTACGTCTGCACCAGCCGCAGCATGACTGAGTGCTTGTTTCACTAAGCATTCAACGGTTTCATCATTCAGTACATAACCCGTATCATCGATAATACCGTCTTGACCATGCGTGGTATAAGGATCAAGTGCACCATCAGTAATCAGGACCATTTCTGGCAATTCTTTTTTCAGTAGACGGCAGGTCGCCTGAACTAGGCCGTTGTCATCCCAAGCGGCTTCTGCTGTTAAGCTTTTATCTTGTTGTGGTGTGACAGGGAATAAGGCAAGTTTTGAAACCCCAAGTTCAAGCAAGGTTTCTGCTTTTTTAAGTAATAAATCAGCTGACAAACGTTGCACATTTGGCATGCTTGGAATGTCTTGGGTCTGTTGCTGTCCTGGTAATACAAATACTGGATAAATCAAGTGATCTGCCGTTAAATGAGTTTCGCTGACCATGGCACGAAGTTGGTCATTTTTACGGATACGGCGCATGCGAGTCGCAGGAAAAGCTGGACGATTGAACGTATAAGTCATAACAATCTCGATGTTCAGTATTACACTATAGGAATAATTGAGGTATTCAGTCACGCTAGGGAGAGCTTAGCGTTGTTACCCAATTACAGAACCCCGCTATTGTAGCCCCATATTTTTAGATTTGTGCAAAATAATGGAAAGTTATTCTTTCCATTGAGTGTAGGCCGCGTATGAATGATGTAAAGAGAAACTGGACTGGGAATATTCAGCTAGGTGCCAAGGCAGACCACCAAGTGGTGTTAAAACAGCTGTGCAAGGCTTTCAATGCCTGTCCATTTTTTAAATACAGTGGCATGGTCATGCGAGTGGTCGATGATCAAATTGAAGCCTATGTTGAGATGCAGCCAGAACTGGTGGGGAATGTGGCATTTCAGATTTTACATGGAGGCGTCGCTGCCACGATTCTGGACAGTATTGGTGGTGTCGTTGCGATGGAACAGCTTTATCGCCGTGCCACACCCGAAGATTTACCCGATACCATCAAAAAAGTATCCCGTTTAGCCACCGTAGATATGCGGGTGGATTATCTGGCTCCAGGCCGTGGTAAATATTTTATTGCCCGTGCGGAAACCTTACGCCTAGGTCGTAAAGGTTGCACCATGCGTATGACCATGGTTAATGATGAAGAGAAAGCGATTGCAACCGCAATCGCATCTTATGCTTATTAACTGTTGCTGCTTAAAATAGAAAAATGTGAAAGCCTCTTCTGCCTAGCTTGAGAGGCTGATTTTATTTCGGAACCATTTATTCTCCATTCCCATTGTTTCATAGCAGGCCTAAATCCTGCTTTTTTTGTGCCTGAATATTCGCAGCGCGAGCTTATTTAAAATAATTCATACACTGGATAGAGATCTGGAAAAAGTGGATAGAGTCCAGCCATAAATCAGGCTTCAATCATGAAAAGGTTTTTATGGATTGGAGGAGATAAAAATGGCTCCACGTAATATTGCAGAATGGCAAGATTTCATTACAGGATGTTTGGATTTTCGCCCGAACGATGGCGTATTCCGTATCGCACGCGAGATGTTCACAGAGGCTGAACTTTTCGACTTGGAAATGGAATTGATCTTTGAAAAAGTATGGATTTATGCCTGTCACGAAAGTGAAATTCCCAACAATCATGACTTTTTAACGGTTCAGATTGGACGTCAACCGTTAATCATTAGCCGTGATGGTCAAGGCCAACTGCATGCCATGGTCAACGCCTGTGAACATCGTGGTGCGACCTTAACCCGTGTGGCCAAAGGTAATCAATCCACCTTTACCTGTCCGTTCCATGCGTGGTGTTATAAATCAGATGGCCGTCTGGTCAAGGTCAAAGCACCTGCTGAATATTGTGAAGATTTTGACAAGTCGAGCCGTGGACTAAAACAGGGGCGCATTGCCAGTTATCGTGGCTTTGTCTTTGTCAGTCTAGACACACAAGCCACCGATTGCCTTGAAGACTTTTTGGGCGATGCCAAAGTCTTTCTGGATTTAATGGTAGAGCAGTCACCTACAGGCGAGTTAGAAGTCCTGCAAGGCAAGTCGGCCTATACTTTTGCAGGAAACTGGAAGCTGCAAAATGAAAATGGTCTAGATGGCTATCACGTCAGTACCGTGCACTATAACTATGTTTCAACCGTACAACATCGCCAACAGGTCAATGCGGTCAAAGGTGATGATCTGGATACCTTGGATTACAGCAAATTAGGTGCCGGCGATAACCAAACCGATGATGGCTGGTTCAGTTTTAAAAACGGTCACAGTGTCCTATTCAGTGACATGCCAAATCCAGCCGTGCGTCCTGGCTATGACACGGTGATGCCTTACCTAGTGGAAAAATATGGTGCTAAGCGTGCGGAATGGGCGATGCATCGTTTAAGAAACCTAAACCTCTATCCAAGCTTATTTTTTATGGATCAGATCAGTTCTCAACTGCGGATTGTCCGTCCTGTGGCATGGAATAAAACCGAAGTGATTAGCCAATGTCTGGCAGTAAAAGGCGAGTCGACTGAGGCACGTCGTAACCGTATTCGCCAGTTTGAAGACTTTTTCAATGTCTCTGGCTTAGGTACGCCTGATGATCTGGTGGAGTTCCGTGAACAGCAAAAAGGCTTCCAAGCACGTCTAGAGCGTTGGAGTGATATTTCCCGTGGACAGCATAAATGGTGTTATGAGCTGACGCAGAATGCACAGGATCTGGGGATTCAACCTGTGATCACGGGCCGTGAACTGACGCATGAAGGCCTATATGTCAATCAACATGGTCAATGGCAGCGCTTAATGCTAGATGGCTTAAATCGCAAGGCCTTAAAAATGCAGGATATCACCTACCAGTTAGATACTGTGACAGAGGAGGTCTAAGCCATGACTGCTGAATTACATTTTGCTGTTTCACAATTTTTATATCAGAAGTCTGAACTCTGTGATCGTTATGATTGGGATGCCTATCTGGAATTGTATGATGAAGATAGTGAATACCATATCCCGCAATGGATTGATGATCATCGTTATGTCGAAGATCCGAATCAGGGCTTGTCATATATTTATTATGCAGATCGCTCAGGTCTTGAGGATCGCGTATTTCGTATCCGTACAGGCAAAGCGGCATCAGCCACGCCATTACCCCGCACGCAGCACAGTATTCAAAATGTACAGGTCAAAACCCTGCAAGATGGCTTGGTTGAAGCTAAAGTCGGATGGAGCACTTTATATAACCGTCAAGGTCTGGAAGGTTGTTTCTATGGACATGCGACTTATCTGTTAAGACCCACAGCGGAAGGATTCCGTATTCGCCGTCAGCACACGATTTTGCTGAATGACAAAATTGATTCGGTCTTAGATTTTTATCATGTTTAAGGGAGCATCATGATGGGACATTCAGTTGCGCTTAATTTTGCCGATGGAAAAACCTTTTTTATTTCAGTCCAAGAGGATGAGTTACTGTTGAATGCCGCCATTCGTCAGGGCATCAGTTTACCCTTGGATTGTCGTGAAGGTGTGTGCGGGACCTGTCAGGGCCAATGCGAAACTGGTATCTATGAACAGGAATATGTCGATGAAGATGCCTTGAGCGAGCGTGATTTGGCTGAGCGTAAAATGCTGGCTTGCCAAACACGGGTCAAATCCAATGCTGCCTTTTATTTTGACCATAGCTCCGAGATGTGCCATGCAGGTGAAACCTTAAAAATTGCCAGTAAAGTGACTAAGCTTGAACTGGTGTCCGAGACCACCGCCATCCTGTATGTCGATGCCAGTGCCCATACCAAGCAACTTGAGTTTTTGCCAGGTCAATACGCCCGTTTGCAGATTCCTGAGACAGAGGATTGGCGTTCTTATTCTTTTGCCAATCGTCCCAATCCTGACAATCAACTGCAATTTTTAATTCGGTTATTGCCCGATGGAGGGATGAGCAATTATTTGCGCGAACGTTGCCAAGTGGGGCAAACCATTATGATGGAAGCACCTTTGGGCAGTTTTTATTTACGTGAAGTGCAACGACCGTTGGTCTTTATTGCAGGCGGCACAGGTTTATCCGCGTTTTTAGGCATGCTGGACAATATTGCCGAGCAAGCCGATGCGCCTGCGATTCAGTTGTATTACGGTGTCAATCAGGAAACCGACTTATGTGAGCAGTCACGTTTACAGGCTTATGCCGAACGGATGCCGCATTTTAACTATCAACCCATCGTCACCCAGTCTTCAGAGACTTGGACAGGCAAAACAGGTTATATCCATCAGCACCTGAATCGGGATCAATTGGCGGAACAGGCTTTTGATATGTATTTATGCGGGCCACCGCCGATGATCGAAGCGGTCAAAAATTGGCTGGATGAGCAAGCATTAAGTAATTACCGTCTCTATAGCGAGAAGTTTTTACAAAGCAACAGTGCACGTATTGCACTCGATGCTTAATAGAGAAAGGGATGGAACATCGTGATGACCATCCCTTTTTTATTCATCAAAAATATCATCTGCAAAATTAAAAATATCGGATGTATGCAATCAGACGACTCTGAAGGAGAGATTGACGACACATATTGAATTGACCCAACCAACAGAAGTTTTAACAGAATTTGCTTTTAAAGGAATAAAGATGAAGACAGTTGATGTTAATACAGTAATCAATCGTGACAGTTTATCGCCGCTGCAATGGCTGGTATTTACACTGGGTTTCTTGGTGTTTTTTTGTGATGGTTTAGATACTGGAATTATTGGTTTTATTGCGCCCGCCTTATTGGATGATTGGGGCATTAGTAAACCTGAATTGGCACCCGTACTCAGTGCAGCACTGGTGGGGATGTCAATCGGTGCAATTATTTCAGGGCCATTGGCAGATCGGTTTGGGCGCAAAGGGGTGATTGTATTCACGACCTTATTATTTTCCGTATTCACTATCTTATGTGGTTTTGCTTCATCCACACAGGACTTGATGATTTACCGCTTTATTACTGGTGTGGGTTTGGGGGCGGCGATGCCAAACATCAGTACCATTGTTTCTGAATATATGCCTGCGAAACGCAAAGCTTTCCTGACTGGTTTGGCGGGTTGTGGATTTATGTTGGGGATTTCCTGTGGTGGTCTGTTGTCTGCCTATTTACTGGAAAATCTCGGTTGGGCCAAAGTGGTGATTTTAGGTGGCGTTATTCCACTATTTTTGGTGGTGGTATTATTACTGAAATTGCCAGAATCAGTGCCTTATCTGATCAAACGAGAGCAGCAGGCCAAAGCGCAACAGATTCTGGCAAAGATTCAAGGCCATGTATTTACCGACACCGTTAAAATCGAGTTGCCACACCTTGATGTAGATCGCAGTGAAAGCCCTGTTAAAACAGTTCTGGGCAAATATCTGTGGGGTTCAGTGATGTTATGGCTGTGCTGTTTTATGAGCCTATTGGTGTTTTATTTGCTAACTAGCTGGATGCCAACCATTTTAAAAACTGCAGGCTTTAGCACACAACAGTTTAGTTTAATTGCCGCGATTTTCCCTTTTGGTGGGGTGATTGGTGCCATCATCATGGGCTGGTATATGGATAAACTGAATCCAACTCAGGTGATTAAATATGCGTATTTGACTGCATTTATCATGTTTATCGTTGCAGGCTTCGTCAGTTCAAGCATCCTATTGCTTGGCATCAGTATTTTCCTGATAGGGGCATTGCTGACAGGGGCGCAATCGTCTCTATTACCTTTGGCGGCATTATTTTATCCATCGCAATGTCGTGCGGTTGGGGTGTCTTGGATGCATGGTATTGGTCGCGTCGGCGCCATCTTCGGGGCATTCTTCGGTTCTTATATCTTTACTTATGAGATTAGCCTTGGCGGAATTTTCTATTTGCTGGCTTTGCCGACCTTTATTGCTTTCATTGCCCTAAGCTTAAAAGCCATGCGTCAGAACAATAAAGCCAATCCAGTGTTAAGCACCAGTTAAGTGATAAAAAAGCCCAGTCTGTTGACTGGGCTTTTTTATATTTAAGAGTGTTCACTCATGTTTATTTCGGGTTTCGCTCGGTTTTTCTCCAAATTCATCTTTATATTCCTGCGCAAAGCGGCTGAGATGATTAAAGCCCCAGTCATAGGCCAGTTTGGAGATTGAAATTTTTTGATGCTTGGCGGCATTGCTTAATATTTTATAAATTTGTTGTAGGCGATATTTACGCAGATAGGCCATCGGACTCAGACCATAATGCTGCTGAAACTCGGCATAGAGTTTGGATTTAGATACACCTGCCAACGTGTGTAAGTTTTCGGCATTGAGAGCTTCATGGGCATGCTGAATGATAAAGTTTTTTACTTTGCGCAGATAGGCTGGCTCAGCTCGGTTGCAGCGTTCATGCAGCGCCGCAGAATAATTATTTTCCTGTGACAGCAGCAGGGCTTTAATCACAAAATTTTCGTAGTCCTCAGAAAACATGGATAGACCTGAAAAGTCGGCATAATGCGATTTCAACTGCAAGAAATTTTCGATATTGTGCCACCATGCCTGCATCAAGCCAGTCATCGACAGGGAAATTTCAGGGTTAAAGACGATGGCTTCTTCAATCGGTTGATTCAGGAGTTCAGACAGCACCAATTGCAGGCTGTTTTCAGGAATCACCACCTGAAATTTTTGACAGTCCTGATTGATGACTAAATCCTGTAAGTCCTGATTGGAGACAATCAAACCCGTTTGTGCATCGGATTGGTATTTTGCGCCACGGATACTCAGTGTTTGTTTGCCGTGAAAGGGCAGGCTAATGCTATAGGCTTTCAGGTTGGCAATATTGATGGCGACATTGGCGCCATAACTGATGGTTCCGATCGCCATTTTTTTATGCGGTAAACGAATCCCGTCATAATGAAAATCGAGTGTTTCTCGACACAGGGTATCCAAGCGGTGTTCACCACAGATCATTGACATCAGATCTTGAGCAAAGTCGGCCTGATGCGAATGATGGATAAGATCCATATTTTGGCTGAGTGATGTCATCGTCCTTTCACCTAGCGAAGTGTTTGTTGTTTTAGTAGCAAGAAAAATGCCATTCTGATCCATAAATGACCGTGCTTTTCTCGCGTGGAAGAATGGGTTGCTGCGTAAAAATCATTGTTCCACCTGAGCTCATTAGAACAAATTCAGCCAAATACACAAGCCTATTCCACATATATCTTCATGCTTTATAGGTATGTTAAGCATTGTTGTGTCTGAGGAGATTACGAAAATCTCTCGCTTCGAACCTAAACTTTAAGTTTCTTATCATCATTAAAATATCAATTTATAAGAATTGAACGCATCAGTTATTTTTTTTAATCTCGTCATATGATTTTTTATCGTTAAAATGCGAAATGGTTTTTGTTCTTATTTTTCATTTTTGGTTTTTTTAACATTCAGTTAAGTTTTCAAAATTAAACTGATCGGCTGATTAAACCAAAAGTTAAAAATCTCTTTAATTTTCAGGAATAACTTATGACTGACGCTCAAGCCAACCAACAGGATGCTGCTTCAGATTCGGCATCAGATGATGCAATGAAAGCAAAACGTAAAAAATTCCTTGGATTTTTCGCACTCATTCTCATTCTCGCTGCAATTCTGTATGGCATTTGGGCGTTATTCTTTAATCATTCGGTCAGTACCGACAATGCTTATGTCGGTGCAGAAACTGCACAAATCACCTCAATGGTCAGTGGGCAAGTGGCCGAGGTCTTGGTCAAAGAGACCCAGCAGGTCAAACAAGGTGATGTATTGGTACGTATTGATGAACGTGATGCCAAGATTCAATTGGCACAGGCGCAGGCAGAACTTGCTAAAGCGCAACGTCAATACAAACAAAGCCAAGCCAATAGCAGTTCTTTAAATTCTCAAGTGGTGGTTCGTAATGATGAAATCACCAGTGCACAGGCACAAGTGACCAAAGCACAAGCCGATTATGATCGTGCTGCATTGGAATTGAATCGTCGTAATGAACTGGCTGCATCGGGTGCAATCTCTAAAGAAGAATTAAGCAAGGCACAAAGTGCGGTTTCGACGGCAAAAGCCAGTCTGGATTTGGCGCAAGCAGGTTTGGCACAAGCGACGTCAAGCCGTAAAGCGGCTGAAAGTACCTATGCTGCCAATGAAGCCTTGATTCAAGGCGTCAATGAGGCATCGACTCCTGATGTTTTAGTTGCAAAAGCGCATGTGGAACAAGCGGCATTGGATTTAGAACGTACGGTGATTCGTGCGCCTGTTGATGGTGTCATTGCACGCCGTAATATTCAGATTGGACAACGTGTCGCACCCGGCACCGTGATGATGTCGGTGGTGCCTGTTTCTGCACTGTATGTCGATGCTAACTACAAAGAAAGTCAATTGGCGAAAGTCAAAGCAGGGCAGAAAGTGACTTTACGTTCTGACCTATATGGTGATGACGTGGTTTATCACGGCGTGGTACAAGGCTTCTCAGGCGGTACAGGCGCAGCATTTGCCTTGATTCCTGCACAAAATGCCACAGGCAACTGGATTAAAGTGGTCCAGCGTTTACCTGTGCGTATCAGTCTCGACCCGAAAGAACTTGCACAACATCCATTGCGCGTCGGTTTGTCGATGCAAGCAGATATTGATCTTGCATCGAAGTAATCAGCCATGAAAACGCAAAATCCATTTGCAGAACTCAGTGGCGGGCGCTTACTGCTAGCAGCATTTGTCATCGCCCTTTCAAATTTTATGGTGGTCCTAGATACCACCATTGCCAACGTGTCTGTCCCTCATATCACGGGGAATCTTGCGGTTTCCAGTTCTCAAGGCACATGGGTTATTACCTCTTATGCCGTTGCGGAAGCGATTTGTGTGCCTTTAACAGGGTGGCTGGCAGGACGCTTTGGTACGGTTCGCGTGTTTGTCTTTGGTCTGATTGGATTCACTATCTTTTCATTCCTGTGTGGTTTGGCAACATCTTTAGAAATGCTGGTATTTTTCCGTATCGGACAAGGTCTCTGTGGCGGGCCATTGATGCCACTCAGCCAAACACTATTGATGCGGATTTTCCCACCTGAAAAACATGCGCAGGCAATGGGGTTGTGGGCAATGACCACGGTGATTGGCCCGATTCTCGGCCCGATCCTTGGCGGCCTCATCAGTGACAATCTGTCTTGGCATTGGATTTTCTTTATCAATATTCCTGTAGGGATTTTCTGTGCTTTAGCCGCAATACGTTTATTGTCTGTGGCTGAAACCAAAACTGAAAAACTGCGGATTGATGCGATTGGTTTGGGGTTATTGGTACTGTGGATTGGCGCATTGCAATTGATGCTCGATCTGGGACACGAACGCGACTGGTTTAATAGTAGCAGTATTATCATGCTGGCCTTGATTGCCGTGGTTGGTTTTATCGTGTTTATGATTTGGGAATTGACCGAAAAGCATCCTGTAGTCAATTTGTATGTGTTCCGACATCGGGGCTTCGCCGTGTCGGTACTGGCGCTAGCCTTTGGTTTCGGTTCCTTCTTTGGCAGTATTGTGCTGATACCGCAGTGGCTACAGATTAACTTGGGTTATACCGCCACATGGGCCGGTTATCTCACAGCGACGATGGGCTTTGGTAGTCTGACCATGTCGCCGATTGTGGCCAAGCTGTCGACCAAATATGATCCGCGTGCCTTGGCTAGTTTTGGTTTGGCGTTGTTGGGTGTTGTGACCTTAATGCGAGCTTTTTGGGTGACTGATGCTGACTTTATGTCTTTGGCTTGGCCACAAATCTTGCAGGGCTTTGCGGTGCCATTCTTCTTTATTCCACTGTCTAATATTGCCATGGGTTCAGTTTTACCGCAGGAAATGGCATCGGCTGCAGGCTTGATGAACTTCTTGAGAACCATGGCTGGGGCGATTGGTGCTTCAATTGCCGTGACGATCTGGGATGATCATGCCAAAGTGGCACGTAGTGAAATGGTGAATAACTTAAATCCACAAGAAGTACAAAATACCTTATTGCAGAATGGATTCTCCTCTGATGCGACACTCGCCACGATTGCCAATCTGGTGGATAAAGAGGCGATAACGATGTCTGCCAATCATGTATTTATGTTGTTGGCGATTGTGTTTGTGTTTGCCAGTGCTCTGATCTGGATGAGTCCAAAACCGAAACCCGTCACTGGGGGGCCTGCCCCACATTAACCTGAATGGGGACTTGAAAACGCAAGTTTCGCAACAATATAGGTTTATAAGCGCATATTTTGCTCGATGCTTAGAAATTAACATTTAAATTCTAGCCATCTATGCTATGATTGCGCTGTACTTTGGGGATGTTTCTGGCTTCGACGCTGGTAATGAAACTCATAGATGCATGCCGAGAGCGCATTTCCTCTCGTAAATCAAATTTGCATTTTTTAGTCGCAAACGACGAATCATACGCTCTAGCTGCCTAAGGGCAGCTTGTCCGCTTCACTGAATACTTGTGGTTAGTGAACCCGACTGAAGCGCACGCACACAAGTCCGTATAAAGCCAAGCCTCGGGGCTTTGTACTAAACTTAGAGGATCGCGATTTGTACCCTGTTCGTCGGGTCACAAAGAGTTAAAATAGTAGACGATATCTAAGCATGTAGTATTCTCGGGCGTAGTGCTGGCGGACGCGGGTTCAACTCCCGCCATCTCCACCAAAATTTGTTATATAAATCAGCCACTTTTTTAAGTGGCTTTTTTATTGGACAGGTTTTTGACAGGATCAGTCAGTCAGTCTGTAATTTTCCCATCTCTATTTTATTTTTATCGCCATACATCCAATTTGTATAGCTTCTCATCATCTACATCTACCAAAGAATGGGCATAGCAAGGTTACTAGGTTTTATAAGAAGCTTTAGATCATGCAGTTCGACTACTACCAGCCTTGAGGTGAATGGTGATCAATATGAGAGATTTTTGCACTAATGAATCCAGACAAAAATCCACAGTAAAAACATAACCAGACTAATATTCAGGAAATAAAAAGATAACAGAAGTAGGTTTAAGCCTTGTGTTGGGGGATAGGGGGAATTTCTATCCCATTTATTCAAAATTATATTTTTATTTCTTAGTTTTATTAAAATTTAAAATTTGTAATATTTATGCTAACCTCTGTTGAATGTTAAAAGTTCTTTTATTCATTGGATAAGTATGACAACACAAAAAATTAACGCGCGTACTCTAATTACTGATCTTCTACTTGCTTCAGAAGGTAAAGTCATTTCAATCAAAGAATTGATTCTAGCAGCCAAATTATTTGGCCTAAGTGAAAATGGTATTCGGGTTGCTGTAACAAGATTAGCGAGCGAAGGTGTAATTGTCGCAGCTGAGAGAGGGGTTTATCAATTAAGTGATCAATCCCATGAATGGGCAAATGTGATGTTAAATCGAAGTGCCAAGGGGTTAAAGGAAACAAAGGAATGGAATCAGCATTATCTCTGTGTTTTTACGGGAATGTTAGGACGTGTAGATCGTACAGCATTAAAAAGAAGAGAACGTGCGCTTAAACATTTTGGATTTCGCGAATTAGAGCAGGGCGTTTTTATTCGTCCCGATAATTTGGTTCTAACACTTGAAGAAATTCTCACACAGATGAAATCCGTGGGATTAGAACCAGAAGCCAAAATGTGTTACATCAGCTCATTTGATCAAGTCACAGAAACAAAGATCAAAGCTCTATGGTCAACTGAAACACTCAATAAAAATTACGAGAAATATAGTCACATCATTCAACATTGGTTGACGAGACTACCCGCACTTGGACTTGAAGATGCCGCACGCGAATCTTTGTTATTGGGGCGTCAAACGATTTCTCTATTGATGAATGACCCGTTATTACCAGAAACGTTTGTCAATGTAGAAGCAAGAAACCAGTTTGCCCATGATGTAAAAAAACTGGATGAAGTCGGGCAATTATTATGGCAGCAACTTCATGAATTAACCTTTGGTACTACTGCATCGAATTTATCAAGTATAGATTTCCCAACTGTAAAGAACATCACTTCAACTATTCATAGTTAATAGATTCATCTAAATAAGATGGGAGCTTGGATATGCCACTCTATAAATCTGTTTTATCAAATGACATTTTTAAAAATCAGACTGTAATTATTACCGGAGGTGGCTCAGGAATAGGGCGATGTACAGCGCATGAGCTGGCATCTCTAGGAGCTCAAGTTATTATTACAGGACGTACTGAAGAAAAACTTCAAAGAGTGCAACAAGAGATTATTGAAGATGGAGGAAAAGCTGCCTATCGCGTGTGTGATAATCGTGATGAGCAGGTCGTTAAAGATACTGTAGCATCGATTGTAAAGGAGTTCGGTAAAATTGATGGTTTAGTCAATAACGCTGGTGGGCAATTTCCCGCTTTTTTAGAAACCATGTCTGCGAATGCATTTGATAGTGTTGTTCGGAATAATCTTTTAGGCACCTTTCTGATGATGAAAGAGGTTTTTAATCAAAGCATGTCAAAAACAGGCGGTAGTATTGTCAATATGACAATTGATATGTGGAGTGGTTTACCTACTATGGGGCACTCGGGAGCTGCTCGAGCAGGTATCGATAATTTGACCAAAACTTCAGCCTTAGAGTGGGCTAGAGCAGGTGTCCGAGTCAATGCTGTTGCACCTGGTTGGGTAATTGCTTCAGGATTAGATTCATATAAAGATGGAATGAAAGCCATGATCCCCATGGTGGCTTCAAAAATTCCGTTAAAGCGGATGGCTTCAGAGTCAGAAGTATCTGCCTTAATGTGCTTTTTACTCTCACCTGCTGCTTCATTCATTACAGGAGTGAATGTAAGAATCGATGGAGGTGCTTCTTTGGTCTCACCATTTTTCCCACTGATCGATCATGACAATTCAAAACCTTTTGAAGCATTCCATCGTGATGGTGTACCCAATGTGATTAAAGAAATGAATCAAGAAAAATTATAATTCCTGCTTATTGTCACTTTTACAATTCACATTCATTTTTCAAAATCTATAGTTCAGTTCAAACGCCTTTTAGCATCTGCATACCAGATGCTAAAAGGCGTCTTTTTTTTATTCAATGTTACATAAAAAAATTTTTATAAAAATAATAGAAATATTTCATAAAATATAATAAAGTTAAAATTATGTAATTAATTCTTCAAAATCTCGCTAGGAGAACAAAGATGAATACACGTGTGAGCGTGACTGAGCTATTTAGTCGGGATGAGATAAGAGAACTGACTCAACCATCAGATATACATGGGATCTGGGCGGTGGGTTCTACTTGGGCAGTGATAGGAGCCACCTTTGCTGGGTTAGCGCTATCTTGGAGCTACTTACCATGGTGGGGAAAATTACTAATTTGCATAGTCGCGATTGCGATACTCGCAGGCCGTCAACTGGCATTAGCGATTCTGATGCATGATGCATCACATAACAGCTTGTTTAAAACTAAATGGTTGAATGACAATCTGGTGGATTGGTTATGCGCACGGCCAATTTGGAACGATGTACATAAATATCGCGCTCATCACATGCGCCATCACGCCAAAACATCTACTCCCGAAGATCCTGATATGTCATTGGTTGCAGGTTTTCCAACGACTAAAAAATCTATAGCTCGTAAGTTTATTCGTGATTTGACAGGGATTACAGGTTTGAAATTCACGATTGGCCGAATTTTGATGGATGCTGAGGTGATGAAATGGACAGTAGCAAATGATGTGACTTGGTTACCGAGAGAAGATCGTAAATGGTATGACTATCCTGCTAAGTTCTTTAAAAACTCTAGTAAGGCAATAGCTGTTAATGTTGCGATGTTTGGTGTGCTATCGGCGGCTGGTCATCCCAAGTTATATTTACTTTGGCCGTTAGCCTACATGACCGCATTTCCTCTTTTTATTCGTATCCGTTCTATGGCCGAGCACGCGGGTATGCAAACCAGTAACTCAGCACTCACGAATACGCGAACCACCAAGGCAGGTTGGATTGCACGGACCTTTGTTGCACCGATTCGTGTGAACTATCACATGGAACATCATTTAATGGCAGCAGTCCCATATTTCAGGTTGCCCCAAATGCATCAAATGTTGCGGGAACGAGGGTTTGTGCCTGAACCACCTACTTATTTTCAAGTCATTGATCTTTTATCACAAGGTCAGATTCCAAATGAGAATGTTGAATATCTTGACGATCGCAAAGTAACTACTCAAGAGCAATAATTTTTGAATGACGTCTGAAAAAAAAGGATTAAAAAATGACTCGTATTCAGCAGAAAAACACACGCATCAGTGACTTTTTAAACCGTGAAGAAATAGCATTTTTTGCTCAACGTTCCAACTGGTGGGGGCTGTGGTGTATCTTTTCAGTATGGTTGGTTATTGCTTTAGCTTTTATGGCTATGGCTCTCGCCGTGGAGTATTTACCTTGGTATTGGACTATACCTGTGGTGCTAGCTGGCATGGTAGTGCTGGGTGGACGTCATTTAGCTTTGGCGATCGTTATGCATGAGGCAGCGCATAATACCTTGTTCAAAGATCGTTGGATGAATGATGTATTTGCCAATTGGACATCGGCGAAATTTATCTGGAATGATGTCCATAAATTTCGTGCTCATCACATGGTCCATCATGCCAATACAACGGCTAGTTTTGACCCTGACCGTCCTATATATGAAGCTTTACCTATCACGAGAAAATCACTCATTCGAAAATTTACTCGAGATTTGATTGGTTTAACAGGACTAAAATTCTTCATTGGGCGAATCTTGATGAGCGCTGGCTTCTTGAAATGGTCGGATGCAATTGGTGAACGAGCTGATACTCAAGATTGGCCTGGGCATCGTTATCTTACTCATTTTGCCAAAGACTTCTGGCCGACATTTTTAGTAAATCTAATGCTGTATTTGGTATTGGCGACTACGGGGCACGGTTGGTTATTCCTGATTTGGGTTCTTGCATACGCTATTCCTTTTACAATTTTTGTAAGAATTCGCGCTATGGCAGAACATGCCTGTCTAGAGCTGGTTCCTGACACCTTACGTAATACTCGTACGACATCGGCGGGGTGGTTGGCGCGTATGACCGTAGCACCAGTGCGAGTCAATTATCATATGGAACATCATTTGATGGCTTCTGCTCCATATTACCGATTACCTAAATTACATCATTTACTGTTGCAGCGTGGGCATGTACCTCAACCACCTACTTACCTCGATGTTGTACGCACCTGTAGTTCATTATCGTCACAAAATAAATTTTAATTTAATGAAACAGTTAAGGAGTAAAAATGGGAATTCTAGCTAAAGTATTTGATCGGGGCGCCAACTTTCCAGTGCGCCACATGAATTTTAATTTCAAACAAGCACAACAGCCTTTATTTAGAGACAATCCTTGGGGAGAATATTGGTTGGCAACGCTGTCTGCCATGTTTCCCGCAGGTGAACGTTTTTTTGTACATAGCGTTAGAGGTTTACAACATCAAACAAAAAATGAAGATTTGCAAAAAGATATTGCTGCGTTTATTGGTCAGGAAGCCATGCATGCTAAAGAGCATGAATTACTAAATCAGCTCATCCAGTCTTCAGGCTTAGATACACAGACTGTTTCGGCCAATGTTGAGTGGTTGATGGCTGTTCTCAAAAAGTACTTCACTCCCATACAGCAACTGGCAATTACTTCTGCTGCTGAACACTTCACCGCAATTATTGCCCGTCAGATTATGCAAAGGACGGATTTGCAAGAACGTTTATCTGTGAACGAATCACTCAAAAATATCTGGCTATGGCATGCGGTTGAAGAAAGTGAACACAAAAATGTGGCCTTTGACTTATATCAGGAAGTATCAGGCAATCCACTGGTACGACTGCTTGTAATGCCATTTGTCACCCTTTATATGGCGTCAGTTATGACCATGGGTACTTTTTATTTAGGGGCTAAACATATGCCTGACTGGAGATTATTTCAACTAAAGGAGTTTGTTCATTTGATTTTAGGTAAAAATGGTTTCTTAAGCAGCTTATGGAAAGACTATCTGGATTATTACAAACTGGACTTCCATCCTGTACAACATGATTCTAAAGCTCTAGAAGAGCAGACCAAGTTGCAGTTAGGTTTCCTAGGGCAAACAGATGAGATTAAGTTAAAAGATCCAGAAAATTAATTTTTAAATTGGAACCTACCTGAAGTTTTATGAGTGCCTCAAAAAATACGATCTCTAGATTCTTAACCAAAGAATTTAATTTGTCATATCAGAAATATCTCGTTGGGGAGATTTCCAAGCACGGCGCTACGATTACTTGTGAATATGAAGAGGATGTTCACTTTTCTCAACAACAATTATTCATTGCGGCAGATTTTGCTATGCAAGCTGCGATATTGGGAAAATTAGGGAAAACAAAATCCCTGACTGCGATGAGTATGAATCTACATTTCTTCTATCAACTCAGTAAAACCTCTGAAATTATTGGAGAAGGCAGATTGATTGAAAGTAATCAAACTTATTTTTTGGCAGAAGTCTTAATGTATACATCTGGGGTAAAAAAACCTGTAGCCCAAATAATGGGGACATATACAGCTGCTGCCAAGTATGAATAGCGTTATCAATTGATTCGCTTTGGAATTTGTCACTTTGTTGTATAAGCAGAGATATTGATAAATTGCTCACAAAATTAAAATTAAATTTTTATCTTTGGCGTAAAAAGGTAATTTTTGGCGTGTTCAGAAGTTTTCCTGATGAAAGATTCAAATTATGATTTTTTGCATTTAATAAAAATACCATACAAGGAAATAATGAAAATGGTGACTTACGGGAATAATCAAAATGGCCTCTGGATCAAATTTGATGATATTTCATCTACTTCAGTCGGCTTAATTGAATATAAAGATAATACTTTATATTTTTGGAATACCTCTGGCTATTACTACCGTTTGAACTTGCCTTCACTTACGAAGGCCCAAGTTACATTTAGTGATCAGGTTGAGCAACAGTTACTATTCGTCAATAACAACAATGGGGCCAATGTGGGCACAGCGAACAGTGAGTGGATTGTTGGCACGACGAGCGGTGAACAGATAAATGGTTCAACTGGAAATGATCGCTTATTTGGGGGCGCAGGCGATGACATTTATCTTCTGAGTCGTGGAGACGGAATCGATACGATAACGGACTCAAGCGGTAATAATACAATTTCTTTTAATAATAGCAATCAGTCCGATCTGACTTTATCAGGAAATGGCAATAGGTTGGAAATCAAATATTCGAATAATGATTCAGTATTAATTGATGGCAATATCAGTACGTTTAAATTTGCTGACGGTAGTTTACTTACACAAGAACAACTGTTAACAGGTAAAGCGATTACCCTCACTGGTACGGCTGCGAACGAAAACATAAATGGTTTTGCATCTAACGATACCATTGATGCAGGCGATGGTAATGATACATTGAATGGAAATGCAGGTAACGATAGCTTAAATGGTGGTAATGGTGATGACCGCTTAAATGGAGGTGACGGAAATGACCAATTAGATGGTGGTCAGGGTAATGATGTACTGAATGGCAATGCAGGCAGTGATAGCTTAAATGGTGGTGGTGGGAATGACACGCTATATGGCGGAGACGGTGATGACCTAAACAATGGCGGCCAAGGTAATGATTGGCTCCAAAGTGGCAGTGGTAATGATACTTATCGGTTTAGCAAAGGCGATGGTTTAGATACAATTAATGATTATAGTGGTGCAAATACAATTCATATAACGGATGCTTCCGCTAGCGATATTACCTTAACTATAAATAGCAATATAAGTAGCGATCTTGTGATCGGCTACTCGGAAACAGACAATATAACATTAAAGGCTTATATCAATAATTATGTTTTATCTGATGGTATTAACCAAACTGCTAATGAATTCTTGACAGGTAAAACAGTCACATGGGTGGGTACAGATTTAGACAATACTTTCTCAGGTTATGTAGCCAATGATTTGATGAATGGTGGTAATGGTAATGATACCCTGAATGGAAATAATGGACAGGATACCTTAAATGGTGACGGTGGCAACGATACGCTCAACGGCGGTAATGGGAATGACATCCTTACTGGAGGGATAGGCAATGACTTACTCAATGGTAACGCAGGGGACGATATTTATCGCTTTGCCAAAGGTGATGGTATAGATACCATTAACAATGATTTTTCAGGAAATAACACCATCGTATTTACGGATGCCAAATCTACTGATGTACGCTATAGCATAGAAAAAGGCACGCTTAATATTCAATATACTGATGTAGATAGTGTTAAGTTGACCGGTTTTTTAGCTGGTAATAATAAAAATTTCAATCTCCAGTTCGCTGATGGCGTAACTATTGATCGTGCGACGTTGGATACTACCGTAGGGATAAATTACTGGGTTAAAGCTTTAGTTGCTTCCACCAATAGTAATCCTGATTTTAAATATATTTTTCCTTCTGAGTCACCTGCCTACCTACTGGATGCGAATGGGCAAGCACCGACATGGTTTAGTCCATTTAGTCAGGCGCAGCAAGATTTTATGACCCAAGTGTTCCAGAAAGCTTCACAATTTTCAGCATTGAGTTTTACGCTAACAGATAATGCATCGCAAGTGAATACCGTAGCCTCTTATCGAAATAGTACAGCTGATACGGCTTATGCCCAATTCCCTAGTGGTGCTTTTGTAGGTTCAGATGTAGCTTTTGGCCCTGGATTTTGGTTTGACCCGGCAGGTTCTTGGGTTACTGCTAGCTATCCACATGAATTGGGGCATGCATTGGGATTAAGGCATACTTTTGAAGGAAGTACGATTGACAGTTTTGGCACAGGAGAAGATAACCGAAAATGGTCGGTTATGTCCTATGATCGGACTGGAATGTCTTTTGATGGCTCTTTTGCACCTTTTGATGTGGCAGCATTGCAAGCCATGTATGGCATAAATACTACAGCACGTTCTGGCAATGATACTTATATATTTAATAGCACGGAAGGAACTTTTGTTTGGGATGGAGCGGGGATAGATACAATAGACGCTACAACGGCTGCTCAAGCGACGACGATTAATTTGACTGAAGGTGGTTGGAGCTATATTGGAGATAAATCTGCTTGGATATCTAAGGCAAATCAGCTCACCATTAATATTGGCACACAGATTGAAAATGCGTTAGGAAGTGCATTCAATGATACTTTAATTGGTAATGATCTGATCAATCGGTTAGAAGGTGGTGCTGGCAATGATACGCTCATGGGTGCTTGGGGGAATGATACCTTAATCGGTGGTCTGGGCAATGATATCTTGGACGGAGGAAAGGGCAGTGACAGTATGGCTGGCGGTGCTGGTGATGATCTCTATTATGTGAACGAGAGTGACGATATCGTTGTAGAGAATCAGTCAGAAGGTAATGATAAGGTAATCTCAGTTATGAGTTATACCTTAGGAGAAAATCTTGAAGCCTTGACTTTAGCAGGCAATGAAAATCTAAACGGAATTGGTAATATCCTTAATAACATTTTAACTGGGAATGATGGGAATAATACCTTAACTGGACTGGCTGGTAATGACAGCATAAATGGTGGGGCGGGCAATGACATACTCGATGGTGGAATCGGTACAGATACTCTAGATGGTGGAACTGGTGCCGATACCTTAATTGGTGGATTGGGCGATGATGTTTACTATATTGATAATGTGAATGACATCATTGTTGAGAAAATTAATGAAGGTTTTGAAACTGTTAACTCGACTATCAGTTATACATTAGACAGTGGAAATGCACTAAATAACTTAAATTTGTTAGGTGTTAATAATATCAACGGTACAGGGAATGTAAACGATAACTTGATAACAGGTAATAGCGGTAACAATACCCTGGAAGGTCGTAATGGGTATGATACATTACGAGGAGGTGCTGGTGATGACCTACTCAATGGCGGTGCGGGTAATGACACGTTGACTGGTGGTTCAGGTGCAGACACCGCTGTTTACAACCTGTTAATGATGAATGACAAGACTGGCGGTAATGGTGTAGACAACTGGACAGACTTCAAAATAGGTAACACTGTGACTGATGTCAACGCAGATAAAATTGATGTTAGTGACTTACTGATTGATTATACGGCGGGTGAAACAGTAACCTCAATTTTAGATTATTTGTCATTAACTGTGAGTGGTAATAATAGTATTCTCAGTATTGACCGTGATGGTAGTCAAAACGTATATAGCAGTTCGACACTACTAACTCTCAATAATATTAATACTAATTTGAATACTTTATGGGATAACCATCAGCTAATTGTTACCTAAATATTATTTCAGGCGATGTGATAAAAGAGAGGAAGCAGTTCAATAATTTCCTCTCTTTTCAATTCTCATGCTTGCATCTCTAACTGTAACTAAAAATTAAAAAATCATCTTAAGTTATCGTGTAATTTTGCTACATTGATTTATCCTAATGCGATGGTATTAATTCTCAAGACACGTTTTACTGGATGATCTTAGTGATTTATTAATACAACAACCGCAAAAATATCTGGCGCATTATCAGGACAGTATGGATCATCAACATATACATGGGGTACATGGGGCGAATTTAAGCTTTAGTGCCGAAGCCTATATTCAGGCAGAAGGCTTTGAACCTATTCCTTGTCATGAGGCTGTCTCATTAATTGAAAAATTTATTAAGCAAAGCTGCACAAGCATCTGAAGTAATCTGGTTTGGGTCACCACTAGTAGTTGATTAAATGGATGTGCACCGAAGACTTATTGAACTTTTTAAGAAATCTATAACACAAGTTTGTTTCGATTTAGAAAGCTGAGTTAATTCTATAATGGATTTAAATACATTATTCATCTTTAAAATTCAGTAATAAAAATCAAATATTAAGTGAGTTATTATCTTTGCCAATAAACTTTAAAAACTAGAAAAGTGTTAAAAATAAATGGTTTAATTTTATTTGAATAATTTATTTTAAGTTATTGATATATATGGTTTTTATTTTTGTAAAAAATACTGTTTTTAGTTTGGTTTTGTGTATAATTTCGCCATAAAAGCCTCTGTGAATTTATAGAAATGCTCTATAGATCCACAGGGGTTTTTCTATGGAGATTTATCTGAGATGGAAGATCTGAGTTAATTTGTGTGGATGGTATTAAATGATCCTTTTTTCCAGAACGGCCCTTATTGATCCTGAAATTCAATTAAGTGCTCAACGTCTTTCAACTCGTTTCAGCTTTTTCGGCTTGGGTTTTGCCACAGCTGCCTGGGCACCGTTGATCCCTTTTGCACAGCAGCGTCTGCATTTTAATCATGCCGATTTCGGCTTATTGCTATTATGTGGTGGTTTGGGGGCGATGCTGGCAATGCCGGCGACGGGAAAAATTGTCCAGCGTATTGGCTGCCGTGTACCGATAGGCTTCGCTTTATTACTGCTTGCCATTTTGTTGCCAAGTTTGAGTCTATGCAGTACCCCTTTAATGATGGCCATTTCCTTATTCTTATTTGGTACGGCATCAGGGAGCTTGGGCGTTGCGCTTAATATCCAGGCTGTGGTGGTTGAGAAGAATAGCCTGAAATCGTTGATGTCTGGCTTTCATGGTATGGCCAGTCTGGGCGGTTTGGCTGGTGTACTGACCATTACCGCACTGCTTGCCTTAAGTGTTTCGCCACTCGTGAGTGCACTGGCGGTGAGCCTGCTTTTGGTGCTTATTGCTGTTCTTTTAGCACCGCTGAGCATAAAAGCCGTGGAAAATACGGCTCCAGAAGCTTCATCCAGTGTTAAAAAGTCTCTGCGTCAGCGTTTACCGCAACCTTTGATTGTGTTGATCGGGTTAGCTTGCTTTATCATTTTTATTATGGAAGGCGCGGCGATGGACTGGAGCGGGATCTATTTAACCCATGAATATGGAGTTAATGCCGCTTTTGCCGGATTGGCCTATACCTTCTTTGCGATTGCCATGACCACAGGACGTTTTACAGGGCATTACCTGATCCGTTATTTTGGTGAAAAAAAGCTTTTAACTTATAGCGCGATTTGTGCAACTTTAGGTTTGGCTTTGGTCAGTATCGCACCGCATTGGTGGCTGGTCTTAGCAGGGTATACACTGGTTGGTGCAGGTTGTTCCAATATCGTTCCGATCATGTTTTCACGTGCCGGACGTCAGACGGTGATGGCAAGCGCAGTCGCTTTGTCTTGTGTGTCGACATTGGCCTATACAGGCATTCTGGTGGGGCCTGCTATGATTGGAATGATTGCTGAGCTGATTGGTCTAAGTACAGTGTTTATGGCGTTATCAGTTCTATTATTATTGATTGTTGCTTTAAATCGTTTTACTTACGTGAAATAAGATACGGGTGGAGTTGAACTGGCAATATCTGGATATTGCCAGTTATTTGCAAATTGGCTGTTATAAATTCTGATAAATGGAATTAACGTTACGCATTCCCATAAACCTGAAATCCTGTAAAGCGGTTTTGTACTGTAAGTCGTTGAGAAATGCATTGCGCCAGTCATTAATATCAAAATCTTTTAAACCTTTCATCAGTTGTTTGTAGCGGGAAATACGTTCTTGTTTTGGCATTTCCAGTGCTGTTTTTAAGGCATTGATCATTGCCGTTTTGTTATTAGGATCAACCAGCAACGCTTCTGACATGTACTCCGCTGCACCTGCATATTTGGATAGGATCAGTACGCCAGGGTTAGAGGGGTTTTGGGCAGCAATATATTCTTTTGCAACCAGATTCATGCCATCACGTATTGAACTGACCCAGCAGACATCAGCCTGACGATAGATTTGCATCAAGTGATGATGCTTCATTGCTTCATAGATACATTCCACAGGTTGCCAACCTTCCTGTGCAAATTCCTGATTAATCATCTCGATCTTGATTTTAAAACGCTCAAATAAACGTTGATAAGCAGGGACTTCCAGACGGCACGGGCAAGCAATCTGTAAATGTTGAATATGCTGTTGATATTCAGGATATTGCTCTAAAAACTCTGCATAGGACAAGAAACGTTCCAGCAAACCTTTTGAATAGTCAATTCTGTCGACGCCAATAATAGTTTTTGCTGCATTCAGTTCCACAGGACGGGTGATGAAATCCTGAACATCGATAAACTGTTGGGCTGCTTTTTGAATTGCTGTGGGATTGACCCCGATCGGATAGCACTTGATCAGAGTAGTACGCTGGTGGTAACTCAATAAAGTCTGCTGAATCTTTTGTGCTTTTAATAAGGATGCGCAGACTTGCATACACACTTTTTGGTCTTTATCTGTTTGTAGACCCACCACATCGTATTGGCATAAATCCTCAATCAATTGTTGAGCACACGGGATTCTTTGCCAGATAAATAAAGGTGCAAAGGGAATATGCAAGAAAAATCCAATCTTGTTTTGCATACCTAATTCACGACAATATTTTGCCACACTCAGAAAATGATAGTCATGTACCCAAATGGTATCGTCTGGTTCCGAAATTTCAGCAAGTTTTTGAGCGAATAAATAATTAACTTGCTGATATCCTTCATATTCAGATGATTTGTATTCAATCAGGTCAGAACGATAATGCATGGCAGGCCAAAGTGTATTATTGGCAAATCCGGCATAATAATCTGAATATTGAGACTCGGTTAAAGGGCAGGTGATATATTCAACGTCATCTTTACGAAGTAAATTAAATTGCACTTCATCTTGTGTATCGACTCGTTCTCCGTTCCATCCGAGCCATACACCGCCAATATCATCTAATGCATCTTGAATTGCCACGGCAAGCCCACCTGCGGAAGGTTGTTTTCCGTTTGGAATACTGACACGATTGGATAAAATAATTAATTTAGACATATTTTCTCTCCACCAAAGTTGTTGTTACCCTTAATGTTGTTGTCATGGTTCTGAATGTGTTTTAAAAATAATTCTAAAAATTCATACACTTGTTTTGTGTCTTGAAGCAGATATCTGGCATGCGTTAGTCCTTGACCGACCTTGATTGAGATGCCGTGTGTCATCTGATTCACAAAATAGAAACCATCTTCATCGGTGACGTCGTCACCAATAAAAACTGGAATATAAAGATCATGCTGGTTGTAATGTGCTAACACCCGCTTGATTGCCAAACCCTTATTCGCTTGAGTTGGCACTAATTCATAGACGAATTTCCCTTGGATAAGTTTGAGGTCAGGGAATATCAGCTGACTTTCCAATATTATTTTTTTTGCGATACATTCCAACTCTGGTGCTTTTCTATAATGTAGGGCAATTGAAGATTTCTTATTTTCAATCAGTAAATCAGGATATGTCCTACACGCCTTCGTTAACATATTGTAAATATGAGATATTTCTAAAAAATTCTTGGCAGTATGTAATTCTGTTTCTTTTCCCAAATATATTTCTAATCCATGTAATGCAGCAATTGGAAGATCAATTGATTCAAATAATTTACGCGCAGAATCAATATCCCGTCCCGTGACTGCAACGACAGGAATTTTTTCTGATATTATTTTATTTATAATATTTAATGTTTTAGAGGGAATATAGCAGTCGTTAGGATCCAGTTGAAAATCAGATAAAGTCCCATCTATATCCAGAAACAAACATGGCTTATTATCATTTGAGCTAAGCTTTTCTCTCAAATTCTGTAAATAATCTAACTTCGAACTTGTTTTATCTATTCTATTGTTCAATTTTAATATCTCTTATTACCATTTTATTTTATTGTAGAGAAATAAAATTTTTATAATAGTTGATTTGTCAATAATTAAACACAAGCAGAACATAATTTACATTAGTAATGCTTGTTATACATCGTAAATTTTTCTTACATATCTCCTATGAAATCTTATAGGGTTTAATATTTATATAGTGAAACACATCTGTGGTGATGCGCTATTTAATATAATATATTTTTATAATATATATTGGGTGTTGGAAATTATGGTGTAGAATGTATCTGGCTATTTTGTTGATTTACATTAATTTAATCCTGCTAATTATGATCACGAATGTGATTGTAAACCTAAACTTAGAATTAAAAGAAAAAATGTATCCACTTGGAAGAAGTACCAATAAAAATATTTATGCAGATGTAAAGCAATTTTTAAATCCTTAGGCTTAATATGCTGGTATACATTTGATAAAATAGATAATGGTTTTTATCATAATTTACAAGAAACATTAATTGGATATAATTAGAATCAAAGGTTTACTTGATTTAATAAATTTTCATGGTTAGATAAGAACTTAATGAAGGAGATAATAATGACAATTATTACTTTAAAAAACATAGTGACTGGAACAAAGACGCGTGTTCAATCTATTATGGATCCAGAGATACATATAGACTCAGATTGGAACTCAACTGTTACTTCTAAAACTAAGTGGATTTATGAAACAACTGGAGATGAAGTTCCTGCTACAATTCAAGAGCTACTAAAAAGACCTAAACTTTATCAAATAGTAAGTAAGGATGAACTTATTTATAAAATTGAATAAAATTTTAATTAAAAAGAATTCCGTAAAGTTTTTTGATGGCTTAGCAGGTGATTTGTGTTTATTAACAATGAGTTAATTTTTATAAAAATACTTTTCTATCTTTTATTACAAATTTTATTGTGCGAACAAAAGAATACCGCCTCATACAGGCGGCTGCTGGATCGTTCAAAAATAATAGAAGTGTGAACAGTCATGAGCCCACTTCTATTTTCTTGAACTAATGGCTTTTATTTGAATTTTTTATAAATTCATCCGACTTAAAATATGAGTTGATTAATTCAGCGCATTTAGAATAATCTGATCGTTCAGGAATTATGTTTTTAGTCTCTTTGGCAGGATTGAATGTGAATTCTAGCGGAATGTTTTTATGGATTGGAGGAAGCTTTTTCTTTCCATCAGTGGTAACTTTTTGAATAAAACTAGCTAACCATAAGATGAATTCACCTTCATTCTTAAAAGGAGGTATGATACTAATATCGATTGGTACAGTACACTCTGCATTAGGTTTATTTTGACATTCTTCAAAATCTATAAAATTATAAAGTAATTTTAATTTTGTTCCTTTTATTTCCTTACGGATCAAAAGCATTAAATTATTAAGATTTTCTAAATTATCAGTAGTGAGCATTTTATTGTCTTTTAATGTTTTATAGACTCTCTCAGCTATTTGTAAAAATAGTGCCATAGCATGCTCTCCCTAAGCTAATGTCTTTAAGGGATTATGATGAGTTTTTGGTAATTTAATGTATTTGTTGTTGGTGACATTGTGAGTATTGAGATGTTTTTGAAACAATTAAAAATTTACAGAATTAAATGAAGTGTATCTAAATACTTTTCTAAAAATTAATTAAGTTATTGCTTTTCTTTAATTGAAAATAATATATTGGTTAGAATTATTTTTTATTGATTACAATACTGCTTCTATATTGGTGCCTTTACCTATGGCGAATTCATTTGCTTTTCAAAATTTTCTTAAGGAATGTAAAAATTTTAGATTTAAATTAATAAAAAAAAGAGATTCAAAAGCTCTCTTTTTTGATTAATTTATTTTTTAGTATGTATTCATACTAAATGTCATGTTGCACGCCAGAGTGGATATGAGGAAGAGTTGCTTGCTTCCTATAGCATAGCATCTCACCACTACGTGGAGCTGGGAATATAAAACCTTGTAGCTGAGTATGATCTTGAATAGATTCAAGTAAACTAATTGCTTGTTGAGATAATGGAATACAATGTTACTTTACTGTTTTCATGCGTTCTTTAGGAATGATCCAAACGTTATTCTTAAAACAATTTATTGACATGTTGTGCTCTAGCTTTTCTCCAGAATGACAAGTTGTAAAAATTTGAAACGAATCCTTTTTCTCTTAAATTTTATGGGACAAAAATTTTTAACCCATTTAAAAAGATGAAGGGTCAAGATTGGGTAAATTAAAGTTGTATGAAAATAAAAATAAAATAAAACAGTTGGTTATCCATTTAGTTCAACTGACGCCATCTCCACCAAAATTCGTTATATAAATCAGCCTCTTTTTTAAGTGGCTTTTTTATTGGACAGGCTTTTGACAGGTCCAGCCTGTCTGTAATTTTCTCATCTCAATCTTGTTCTTGTCGCCATGCATCCACTTCGCATAGCGTTTTATCATCATCTGCAAGCTAGCTATGTTAAGTAGAGATTCTCTGGCCAGACCTGGTCTAAAATAAGAAGTATCGTTTTAGTTATTGGGAGAGATAAGTTGAATTTACGAAAATTAAAAAACTAAATTGAAATTTTGGATTAAATAAAATTCTATACAGGCTTTGAAAAGGAATTAAGTGAATATATTTATAAAGAGTTAATTCTATTAAAGAATACATCTAAAAAGTTAAGTTGATCTAAATAAAATAAATATCTTTTAATTCAACGAATTAATAATCGAAATTATGAATAATAAATAGAAAAAATAAATTGCTACGACACTCGACAAGCACTAATATCGAAGAAATTTTATCTATTTAACAAAAACACACAAATTAACAACAATCTGGGGTAGTGTCATGAGCAATAAAGAGTTCAATGCAAATATGCAAGAGCAAATGTGGACAGTTGAGCAACTTGAACCAAAGCTTTTACTGTCAGCGGATTTAATGCCTGGCGTGCATGAAATATCTGGAAATATTGAAAAACCTGGTGAACAAAAGCAATATGAATTTGTCGTCACAGAGAAAACTAAATTTTTCTTTGACGGCGTTAATGGGGAAAAATTTAATTGGTCGTTAAAAGGTAAAGAGAAAGGGTTAAATTTCTCACCAATTTCTTTAGAAGCTGATGCACATAAATTTCTTGAGCTTTTACCAGATACATATCAATTAACAGTCGATGGTGAAGATGACAAGACTGGTAATTATTCATTTAGGATTTTGGGTGAGAGCGCTGCAGTTAACTTGAACTTAAATGAAACAACTGAGCTCAAACTTACACCATCGACTCAAGCGCAATTGTATAAGGTACAACTTGATCAGGGGGATCGACTTTATTTTGATAGTCAAACTACTGCAGTAACTTGGAGTATGTTTGATTCAAATGCCAATTTAATTATTGATAAATCTAATCAATCCAAAGGGTTTCAGGCAACCAAGACTGGTACTTACTGGTTATCGATAGAAGGAAGCAGTCATCAAAATAGTGTAAATAGTTCTTTTATCTTGTATTCAACGAAAGACTCAATAGATGTTTTAAAGCTAAATGAAAAGCAAAAGGTTATATTTAATAAACCATACGAGTCTAAAAAATATACATTTGATTTAAATCAAGATCAATGGATTGCTTATGATCAGCTTACACAAGGAGTTTCAGATACAGAATGGTTGATTGAAGATAATACTGGAAAGCTGATTTTTTTGAATAAACAAACTGAAAATGCAGAAGCAGCCCCTAAATTTTTGAAAGCAGGAAGCTATAATTTAGTATTTAATAGTCTAGCTAATATTCAGGGTGAGATTACTTTTGAGCTGAAAGGTAGCTCAGTTTTAGAAGGGAATATAGATGAAAATAATCCTAATCTAACCGTAGATGTAGACAGTTCGAAATTTATCAAGATAGAAAATAAGGACAATGATAGCTTAGCCTTAATATTTGATAATTTAGTTGAAAGCGTTGAACTAAAAAGAGAAGGAGTAATATCAAAGGAGGTGTTTTTTTCAAACACTGGGGTAGAGTATTATAAAGTATATCTAACGAAAGATGATTTTGTTAATATTGAGAAAAAAAGTAATTTATCCTTGTTAAGGATGTTTGATGAAAATGGTATTGAAGTAGCCAAATCAAATGAAAATAGTCTTCAGTATTATTCAGAAAAATCTGGATATTACTATTTAGGTGTAAGCTATTCTGAAAATAATAATTATTTATATTTTGAAGAGGCTAAAAATTTAAAAGATAAAAAAGACAATATTATTTTTTCATATGTACCATATTTAAATAAGATTAAAGAAGTTGGGGATGCGGGCGGATCGATAGCAACTGCAAAAGAAATAAAACTTCAAGCCTATAATAGTTTAAAAGTAGAAGTTGGAAATAACAATACAAGTTATGCAGATGTTGATTTCTTTAAAATAGAAGTAAATGTAGGTGATCAAATTAGTATTTCGACACCAAATGGATCTGGTATAGATGGTTATTTAAAGATATTTGATAAAAATGGAAATTTATTAACTTTAACAGATGACTCCCCATTAACATATGCTTTTAACACGAAAGGAAATTATTACTTAGCTTTTGGTTCATATAGTAATCGTAATTATAATCCATTGGTGGAAAATAGTGCTGGGACAGGGGGGGGTAAAGGAATAATAGATGTATATATTGATTTTAAAAAAGCAACGCCTTTACCAAAAGTATATTTAGTTGATAATCAAGGTAATTTAATATTAGAAGAAAATTTCACTCAGTCAGGAGTTCTAAAACAGAGAATAAATAAGGAGCAAGAATATTTTCTCTGGATAAGCACACCAGAAACTAAAAAAAATATGCTTTCATATAGTGTTGGACTTACTAAAATAGTGAAACAAGAAGTTGATGTTTTAGGAACAGTTGAGCAAGAATACAATTTTAACAGTATCTTACAAACATATGATATCAATTTGAATGTCAAAAAAGCTGGTACATATTTTATAAAAGCAGGTGTGAATTCTGGAGATTTTTCTTGGACGCTTAAGGGTCTCGGAATTGAAGCGATAGAATCTAATATTAATGGTGCTGAAAATATAGGAGCTTTAAAACCAATCTATTTGGCAGAAGGTTTATATCAACTTACGGTTGAAAATTATGATGCTATTGGTAAATTTAATTTAGATTTTATTTCAACAGATACAATCTTAAATCTAGATTCGGGCTCGGAAATATTAATAAATGAACTAGAACCAAATGAAGCGGTTCTCTATAAGATCGAATCAAAATATTTAGATGAGTATCTATTTAATGTAGATAAAAATAATTCGAATCTAAAAATTTCTATTTGGGATCAATATGGGGGAGTTGTTGTCAGTGATGTAAGTAATGATCTAAGTGCATATCAGGATTACAAGCAAAGTAGTCTTTATATATCAATAGTAAATAATGGTATAAGCAATACAATTCATGATATAAAATTTAAATATGTAAGAACAGAACATAATCAACCAACTGTTGTTGTTAAACCAATTTATTTAAATCAAGGGATCTTAGAGGCTGCTGAGCAACTTCCACGAGATATCAAATATAGCTTTAATGCTGAACATGATGGTCTAGTTACTTTTGAATTTATTAACAATATCTATGAAACAGTAAGAATAGTTGGACCAGAAGGCGAAATTTTCTCTGGATTTTCTGGTGATGCTGACAAAATACAAGCTAAATGGCTTGTTTCAGGTCAATACTTTATAGAATTTAATAATAAGCTTGAAAATACACCATTTAATTTTAAAATTAATGATATAAGTCAATATCCAATTTTAGATCAAAATGTATTAAAAAATCTAAGTTTAAATATGGATAATTTTTTTCAAGTTTATCATTTTAATATGAGTGATGTTTATGATTATTCATTGAAGTTTGATGGTGGTGCTCAGGATTTTAATTTTAAAATATTAAGTTTAGATGGGATTGAAATTGTTCGTGGTGGTGGGGAGATAAATAAAGTTAATCTTTTTGGAAAAGAGTTGATTGATGATTATCTTTTAATAATTGAATCTAAAAATGAAGTGGATTTTAATTTAAATTTTATTTTAAATTCAAGTAAGAAAACATTGAATCTAAGTGAGGATAATAGTTTTAATTACAACTTTGATCATTCTTATCAATACAAAGAAGTTGAAGTGGTTGTCGATGAGGCCGGTTTATATTTCTTTAATGCCTCGATTTTTAATGGTGGACATTGGACGCTTGTTGATAGTAATGGTGGAAACGAGTTTGTGCCTAATCCTTCTATGCCAAGCCGTTTGTCTGAATTGGAAGGGAGAGCATTTAATGAAACTAGATCATTTTATTTGGCGAAAGGGATTTATAGATTAATTCTTAACGGATCATCTAATAGTGATGCAAGAATTAAAATTGAAATAAAACAGAAAAAAGAAATTTTAGAAATTGGTGGGTCTAATGGTGAGCTAATTATACCTAGTATCAAAGCCAATGGGAGTGAATGGTTTAAAGTTTCAGGAAATCTTTATAAAGACTTTCTTTTTAAGTTAAAAGAAGAAACACCTGATTTGAATTTGACACTCTTTGGTGAAGATGGAGATTTGATAAATAGTGGGTTAAATCCGAATGAAATATTTAGTTTAGATTCGGATTTTAATTATGTTTATGTGGTTGTTAATAATGGTGCTACAGAAGAGAAGTCAAATTTAGTTTTTCAAACAAAAAATAAAAATAGAACTGTAAATTTGAATGAGGACTTGCAGTTTGAATATGATCATGTTTTAGAGAAATCTAATTTTGTATTTCAAGTGGTTGAATCTGGTTGGGTTACTTTTAAATTTGATTCGAGTGATTTTGAGGGTTTTAGTCTAAGTAAAGGATCTAGCTCTATATTTGATGGTAATGCTGAATACTTTAATCATAATGATGGATTTGGTTTAAAAACATTATGGTTGGAGCAAGGAGCTTATGTTCTTAACTTCA
Source organism: Acinetobacter proteolyticus (assembly GCF_000367945.1). Lineage (GTDB taxonomy): Bacteria > Pseudomonadota > Gammaproteobacteria > Pseudomonadales > Moraxellaceae > Acinetobacter > Acinetobacter proteolyticus. The sequence goes on along the minus strand of NZ_KB849179.1, from coordinate 1,969,730 downwards.
AGAAACCTGAATCTAGATTTTTAAATAATATTGAATTTGAAGGTGACGTAAATTGGTTTAAATTTTCTATTGTTACCAATGATAATATTGAAAAAATAGAATTAAACAGTAATGTTGAGCTTGATTTTTTAAATGCAGATGCATATAAAATTTATACTTTTAGTGTTGATAGTTTTAAGGATTATAACTTAAGTCTGATAGCGGGAAGGAATATTCAATATACATTGTATACAAGCAATGGAATTCAAGTGTTTGGTGGTCAGCTCGGTCTTGGTGAAAAAATAGAGAATATTGCTGAATTCAATCGGTATTATGATTATAAAAATTATGTTTTAGTCCTTTGGGGAGAACAACAAAAAAACTCTATTCTCCTTGAGGAGGTTGATAGTACTTTACCAGAAATCCCAGTGGTTTCTTCGACTTCAGTTGGAGAATCAGAACTGGTTATTTCAGGTGTGAGTAGTACTACTGAGAATTTTGAAAAAATATCCTTAAATGTTGAACAGGATGGAATGTATTTTATTACCAATCTTAAGGATGACGGAAGATTATATTGGGGGATAGTCGGTGCATCTTTTATTACAAATAATGATTTAGTGAACCAAGTTTACCTTAAGAAAGGTATATATAATCTTATTATTGTAAATCCGGAATTGGTTGAAATTGGCTATGAATTTAAGATATTACCAGTTTTAAAAATTGAAAGTGAAATTAATAAACAAGAAGAAACAGTTGTTGATTCATTGGCTGCGGGTGGAACAATATTCTATAAACTTACACTAGATCAAACAGATGAATTGTTTTTTAGAAATTTGAGTCAATATAATGACTTAAAAGTAAGTTTGTGGATGGAAGATGGTTCATTTATTGATTACTTTGGTGATTCTGTAAAGCTTTTTGAAATTTATGGAGATGCTAAAAAACAAAAAACGATTATATATTTAACAATTACAAATATTTCAACTGAAAGTATCACAAATTTTAACTTTATTGTTGAAGATAATATCAAGAAAATCAGTCTAAATGTTGATAATGTTTTTAATATGCATGATAGTCAACAATTTTTTACTTTTAAGTTTAATGTCGAAAATGATGGTTGGTACAGCCTGAATTACAATGGTTTAAATAATTATGCTGCTAATATTTATCAAGTTGTAAATGGAAGTTGGTTGCCTGTAAGCCGCTCTTTATATACTGATATGGATTTTTATAAATTAGAAAGTGGTAATTATGTTATTCAGTTTTATTACAATTATGTGCCAAATTTTGCTATGGAAAGTAGTCCGACTGATTTAGGAGGTGGTCGTAATTTAACAGTTAATATTTCGGATGTTGAAGCGCCGAAAAAAATATCTATAGAAAACCAAAATATAGCAGTAAGCGAACATACACAAGTTTATGAGTTTCTTGTTGATCCAGATTTTAATTATTTTATTGATATTCCAGAGCTAAATGGTAGCGAAGTTAGTAATTTTACTTTTAAATTATTCGATGAATATGGTAGAGAGCTTGTCTATGAAAATTACTATGCTATGTGGAGGCTTCCATTAAATGAATTTGGTAAAAATTATTGGCTAGTTATTGAAAATAATAATCAGACAGAAATTTTATTCAATATTTTAAAGCAACCAAAGCAGATTCATTTGTCAGTCAATGCAAATGAAAATACTGCTTATGAACTTGATTTGTTAAATGATTATCAAGGGCAAAATATTATTTTAAATATAGAAAAGTCAGGCACGTATTTCTTTGAATTGCCAATCGATGAAAATTTGCAATGGGATTTAATCGGTCTTGGCCAACAAAATGGTTTCCCTAATAGAGAGTCTGTACTTTCACGTAGTGAGGAGTTTAACAGTAATAATGCTGTGCTAGCTTTCCATTTATCAGCGGGAACCTATAAACTCGTATTACGACCATCACAAGCGATGCATGTTGCATTTAATATTATTCCGGCAGCACAAGCTGTGAATGTATTAACCAATACGCATACTGTCATTGACCAATTAGCTGCTGGTGAGGTTAGGTTATTCCGTGTATATCAGGACTACTTTGCAGTTTATACTGAAAGCTATAATCAATTCTGGTTAAGCTTAATTTCTGAGAATCTTGGTCTTGAGTTTAATTTCTGGACGCAAAATGGTGAACGACTTTTCCTAGATTATGTTAATGAAAACGAAATTATTAAATTATTAAATACGCAACCTTACTTTTATATTTCAGTAAAAAATATTGGTTCTGAAGTTCAAGAGAATATTGAATTTGTAGTTACCAAAGAAGAGCATATAGAACAAGTTGCTGAAGTCGAAACGATTCATTTAGACCAATTTGTTTCAATTGCTGGGAATGCGCTAAGTGACCAGTTAACATATGAATTTTCAACTACAGAAGATGGTTTTATCCGTTTTGATTTCAAACAGTTGGCGTATCAATATATAAAAATAACAGGTTCGGATGGTTTTATTTTTGAGGGAAGTCCTAGAACACTAAATAGTTTAACAGGGCAGTCTTTAGAAGCATTCTGGTTGAGAGCAGGCCAGTATAAGCTTGAGTTCAAAAATAAAATATTTGGAAAAAATTTAGAGTTTGTCGTTCAAAATCAGTCAAAGCTTGCCAGTATTATCGCTGATGAAACTGCCCTTGTAACTTTAGCGGCTAAAGGGGGGTATCAATTCTTTAACTTAACGTTAAACAATCAGAATGATACTGAATATTGGTTACATCATGTCATTACTAGTGGACAAAATTTATCTGCTTTACGATACACACTCTATAGTCAGGACGGAAAGAAACTTTCAAATGGTACTCTTTCGACGCTGTATCAAGCTTTAACTACACAGGGTCCCAATAGCCAATATATTTTATTGATTGAAAATTCTAGTAACTCTCAAATTGAATATCAACTTAATTTACTCAAGAAGCAAAACCCGCAACCACTAGTAATTGAGCTTAATAAAACTGTAAATGATCAGTTTTTGGGACTTGAGCAGCAGAAAAGCTATACTTTTACAATCAATGAGATGACTACACTGAAGTTGGAGCAGCTCTCATTAAATAGTTCAATTAATAATTATAAGCTAGTAAATAGTAAGGGCTTAGAAGTCATTCTTAATAATAATAATTACCTTCTCATTGCAGATACATACTATTTAACTGTAGTCAATGATAGTCAACCAAATGATCGTGCCAACCCATTTAGCTTTAAGACGGTTGCCGTGAACAAATCGATTGACTTGAATTTAAATATATTGACACAGATTTCATATAATCAAGGAATACCAGACAAGTTTTTGAAAATTTATTTGAGTGAAGATCGACTTTATGATTTGAGTAGAAATAATTATCAGCATGGTGGATTTGTTATATATGATTTACAAGGTAATTATATAAAAACAATTGAGCCAAGTTATTATAATTATGGTGTTGGTTTTGAAGTTAACCAAACAGGTAATTATTTGATTCGACCTACTTCTTATTCAGATTATGGTGGAAGTATAAGTTTTACTTTGACAGATAAAGCTAAATATCTAAATCTTGCTGAAAGTGATTTTGTTAGTGGGATTTTAAATACTTATAATAGTCAGCAAAAGTATAAGATAAAAATTGAAAATCAATCTTTGTACAAAGTTAATGGGAATAATTCGAATATTTTTTTTTCAATTAAGAAAAAAGATGGGGCTGGGAATGTTTATGAAACTCCATTAAATGGAGGAGGCTATTTTTCTTTAGAGTCTGGTGAATATGAAATTACACTCACTAATACTTCATCAAGTAGCAGTGGATACTATTTACAGATTCTTGATTTACTAAAACCAAATAACAATGAACTTCAACTGAATCAAAAAATAACGTTGAATTCTGAGTATGGCCAAAAAGCAAATCTACAAAATTTGAATGGACAGGCAGGCGAAACTTGGCTCATTGATATAAGAAATACTGGCGCTAATTACCATGAGGTTCTTTGGGAGCTATATGATCCATCTGGAAAAAGAGTAATTTCCTCTTCTCAATCTGGAAGTCAGGATAACGCTTTTAAATATACTTTAACACAATCAGGTCAATACACCTTGTTGATTTGGAGTTATTCATCCAATTTAGCTAGAACAACTTCTGTCTTAGTCACTCAACCTGTTGACGTTAAACAAACCCTTAATATTGGTGATCAGGTTTCTAGTCAAATTGTCAAAGCTGGAGATGTGCATACATACACACTGAGATTGGATAAACCAACTGCTTTTATTCTAGATGCTGTATTAGGAAATACTAATTTTAGTATTATCCGTGAAGATGGGACAATAATTGATACAAATAGCTATTCAGTACAATATTTAACAGCAGGAAATTATCGTTTTATATTTAGTGGTAATAGATCTGATACACCTACTTATTCATTTAAGTTAGTTGACTATATTGCAAAGTCATCAGTCGTGAATCATGTTGAAAATATTAGCTCTGAATTAAAAGTTGGTGAGAATTTGGCCTTTATTGAATTGAATACAGAGCCAAACCAAAAATATAGTTTAGATTTTACAACCAGTACAGGGCTTTGGTATCAGATTGTAGATGCGTATGGGCGGATTTTAATTTCAGGCAATGATTATAATAACAGTAATACATTTATAGCACCTAACGATCAAGCTTATTTGATCATTAGAAGAGCAAGTGGAAGTGCGGTTAATGCTTTCAACGTACAAGTTGTACCTGTGTTAAATACTGTATCTGTATTACCATTGGGTCAAACGGCAAATGTATCTATGTCAAAACTTGCTGATCGGGCTGAATATACTTTCAGTATGGCAAGCGAGGGGTGGTTGGTTCTAGAGAACATTGCTTCTAGCGACATGGGTATTACACTGGCTTTACGGAATCAAAATAATAGTCAGATTTTTAGTCATAACAACTTAACATTTGCGAATGGGCTTGCCAGAATTTATCTTGCAGCTGGACATTACACACTCAGTGTAAACTCCAACAGTGATCAGGCAGCGACATTACAATTTGATGCTCGTATTGATCACATAGGTGCATATAGCAATGTAGGCCAAACCCTCAATACTGCTCAAGAATTGTTCCTGAAAAATGGTCAAACTGAAATAAACCTGCTCCAACCAGTGACCAATCAGCCTTATCTCTACAGATTTATACTAAATCAGGGAGATAGCTTTAATGCCATACTTTCTGAGGCTCAAGCAGGACAAATCCGTCTGCTAGATTCATCAGGAAACGAAGTCGTTAAAGGAGCAGCAGGTTCCATACAGCATAATGCAACTTTAACAGGTATTTATTATCTTGAACTTAAAAATAGCACCGCTGGTACTCAGCATATTACACTGAACCGCAGCAAAGGAAATCTGACTGAAAGCACGGATGTTGGCAATACGTTTGCTACAGCTAAAGAGTTGAGTTTTAAAACGGATACGCAGTTTAAAATTACGACTACTATTGGCGATGGTCCTAATGCCACTAAAGACGTTGACTTATATCAAATTATGTTGGTTGCTGGAGAATATTTGAATATCTCCTCATACACCAATAGTAACTTCCTAACACGAATTTTCGACTCTGCTGGTAATGCAGTTTATTCTACTTCGTATGGCGGAGATGGTTATTATTATAAAGCGATTACAACAGGTGTTTATTATATTGGATTAAGTGGTAATCTAAATAATAGCTATAACCCGTTAACGGGTGAGAATGTTAAGGATGCCTATACAGGAAATAATACTGTTGTTTTAAGTCGTCAGTCCGGATTGATTCGTCCAATCACACAATTCTCTGAAGAAATTAATATACCAGAAAGTATGACTTCTACAGAAAATTGGTCTGGAATTATCAATACAGGTTCATCTCAGGAATTTTATTTTGAAGTAAAGTCTGATGGTTTATATTATTTAGATCGTATCCAGTCGACTTATAATTCTTCTTATAATTACAACGTTTCTGTTTTGGATACGCAATCAAGAGTTGTTGGGACTGGTTTTAACGTTGCTTATTATTTAAAAGCTGGTGTATATAAATACATCGTCAATAATGCATCGTATGCAGAAAATTTCCAATTTAAATGGATGAACTTGTTTGCTCAGGCGACAGTAATTCAGCAAGGTCAATCTGTAACTTTAAACTATTCAAAAAATGCAACAGCCAATCGTGTATACAAGTTCTATGCAGAAACTGGCCAAACCATACAGTTCAATAGTTTAGGACAAGTATCAGGTACTGTTCCTCCTTATAGGATTGTGAATGAATTTGGTCAAGCTGTTACTGAAAATAATTTGAGTTCATCACAAGATGGTTTATTGATTAGTCTGAAACATAGTGGATATTATTATATTGTTTTTGATGATACATCGAATGGATATAATTCAGAATATTATCAATACTCTGGTTCGGTTTCGTTCCAAGTTGATAGTATTGATTTAAGAAATATTCCTCAGCTTCATTTAAATGACAAAAAATCTGGAATTTTAAATGCAGCCAGCCAAGAAGTTACCTATGATCTAAAAATAGATAAAAAATCGACAATACTCTTTGACCTCTTAACTGCGACAGATTCAAACCTTTTATTTACGATTATTGATCGTTCGGGGAATACAGTTTTTTCTGATTATTCAAATAATCTGATCAATAGCAGATTGTTATCATTAAATGCAGGTACTTATAGAGTTAAGGTTCAAACAGCTTCTTTTAGTCAGCAGGTCTATGGCTTTAAACTTCTAGATTTAACTCAGGCACAGCAACTCAGCAGTGGGCAAATTGTTGAAGATCGTCTTAAACCCGAAGGGGAGCTATCTGCATATCAGATTACAGCAAATGCTGGAGATCGTATATTTATCGATTTTGATGAGTTAATTGCACAAAGTTATAACTATTACAATGGACAATGGAAACAAAACTATACCACTCAATTGATCGTGATAGATCCATATGGTCGTCAGCAAGTCATTTCAAGAAATGATATCAATAATCTGGGCTCAGAGTTTGTTGTCACCGTTTCAGGTGTGTATACGATTCTATTTGATGAACTCAATCGTGATGATATTGAACTACCATTCCGTATGGCGGTATATGTTCATGCAGCCTCTAATCCAGTCGTCATTGATTTAGAAAACAATGCTTCACGAGTTGATCTATCGATAAACGAGCTAAAAGTACGTAGCACGGATGGTGATATGATCAAATCAGGCAGTCAGTTGGAGATAAGCTGGACTGCAACAAATATCGGAAACAGTAATTCTTTTGGAGATTTTACGGATCGAGTTTTGATAAAAAATAAAAGTACAGGGGAAATTATCGCTGAGAGCTTAGTTTTATATTCTGAACAGAGTTCTGGTGCCCTTTTAGTTAATCAATCTATTAACCGTACTGTACTTATTAAGTTACCAGAGGGCCGCCTTGGTGTTGGTGATTTTGAAATCATTGTTGAAGCTGACTTCTATAATCAGCAAAAGGAAACATCTGAATCGCGGAAAAACAATCAAGCTGTCATATCGTTTAGTAGTGAGTTTAGAAATTATCCTAACTTATCGGTAGATCACATCACATTGACACCTGCACATAATTGGCAGTCTGGTGATTCCGTTACTTTAAATTGGGATGTTAAAAACTCTGGCCAAGCGCCTGCATCTGGTTCATGGATAGAAAGAGTTGAAATAATTAATATTACGACAGGGTCGATTGTTGTTGCTCAAGATATTTTAATGTCTGCGCAAAGTTTAGCTCAGAATAGTGAAATCAAACGTCAATTCAATTTTGTTTGGCCATCGGATATTTATGCGATTGGACAGTTTTTGATAAAAGTTAAAGTCGACGCTTTAAATTCGATTCCTGAATTCAGTCAAGACGGTTCATTAGAGAATGATAACGAAGCTCGGATTGAGGTGATTGCTGGACCAGATTTAGTGGTTAAAAATTTACAATTTTTGCAATCAAAAATTCAGGCTGGAGATCTTGTCACCGCTGTATGGCAAGATGTTAACCAAGGAAGTGTGGCAACGCCTACAAATTATCAAGATCGACTGACTGTCCGTACAAAAAATCCAGATGGTAGCGCTGGTAAAGTGATATTAAATTTTGCCGTTGCATTTAATGGGCAGGATGCTTTGCCGATTTTGGCAGGTGAGATACGTAATCGTAGTTTCAGCTTCACGATGCCTGAAGGTGTAGATGGTATTGGCCAATTTATTATTGAAGTTACTGCAGATAGTAATATTGCTGGGCAGGGTATTGTCTACGAAGTCAATTCTGTAGGTAATGCTGAAGCAAATAATAGCTTAGCCGCAACATTTAGTTCTACAGCGCAAACTTATGCAGATCTTAGTGTCTCTCAAGTTATTGTTCCAACAAATGTGGGTGCAGGAAATACAGCCAAAATTCAATGGACTGTAACAAACAGCGGTGATGAAGCAGCAGAAGGTCAATGGGTTGATCGTATTATTTTAAGTCGGGATGCGATTATTGGGAATGCCGATGATATTATTTTAGCAAACTATAATCGCGTCAAAAATCTAGCGGTTGGCGAAAGCTATCAACAAGATATCTCGCTCACAATCCCACCACGTCTACAAGGCAGTTACTATATTGCTGTAGTGACTGATGTTAATCAAAACATCAAAGAACCAGATACTAGAGCAAATAATCAGGTCATTTCTGCCCAGTTTAATATTATAAAAACATATGCTGATCTGAGTCCTGAAATTGTTCAACTCCCGACTGTATTAGGTCGTAATGAATTAGGGCGTGTGAGTTGGAAAGTCTCCAATAACGGTAATTTGACAACAGATATTAATCGTTGGGTCGATACGGTTTATATTTCAACCAAGTCAACATTTGATTCAAGTGCAACGGTATTAGGTTCTGTGACGCGTACGGGTGCTTTGACAGTTGGAGAGTCTTATCAAGCCTATCTTGACTTTTCATTAAATGGAAACCTCGGACAGTATTATTTATTTGTTAAAACAGATAGTTATGGTGCTGCTTATGAGCCGGAGCACACGCAAAATAATATTGTTGTTTCTCAGCCGATTGTTTTAGAGGGGGAAAAATTACCCGATCTTCAAATTTCTGATGTTCAGGTTCAAACGCAATGGCAATCAGGTAACCAAGTAAAGCTCACATATACCTTAAATAATACGGGAACAGCAGATTTTACCGGTTTGGTCTATGACCGTGTTCGATTGATTAATAGCAATAACCCTAGCCAGATATATAATTTATCAATCTCTCCTACCTCTTTTAATCGTGCTATTGCAAAAGGGGAAAAATTTGTTCAGGAAGTGTGGGTTAACGTACCAAATATTGCATTAGGACAATGGAAGTTAGAGGTGACTTCTGATGTTCATAATTACGTGCGTGAGTTAGATGTGGTTAGCCATACAGCAAATACTGTAATTGAAATGGTGAGCCCTGATCTTGTTGTTGGTAATTTAAAAACGACGGGAGTTCTACAAGGTGGTCAGAATATTGATATCTCATGGACAACCTACAATCAAGGGAGTGCAAAAGCTGCTCAGGTTAAGGATATTGTTTACCTATCACTTGATGATGCAATTGATGGTAGTGACATTAAAATTGGTGAAGTACTCCATACCGAAATCGGCAGTTCATCATCTATTTCATCTGTACTGAATTATAAAATTCCACAGCATTTATCTGGGCATTGGCGTCTTATTATTGTTACTGATGCAAGTAATAAAAATGCTGAATATAATGCGGAAGATAATAATCAATATTCACAAAGCCTTGAAATTGCGAAGGCAGAATATGCTGATTTAGTTGTTAAAAATATCAGTGTACCAACTCAAACAATTGCTGATCCTGCAACATTAAAAGTGGAATGGACCGTATCAAATATCGGCACTGGCGTTGGGCTCAATACAACGTGGACAGATACGGTGATTTATTCTAGTGATGATATCCTAGGTAATTCAGATGATATTGTTTTAGCTAAAGTTATCCATGATGGAGCACTTGAAAAAGACGCAAGTTATACTTCATCTGTTCAATATCGATTTGGTCCAAACTTTACTAAACATGGTTATATCTTTGTTCAAACAGATAGTTTAAAACAAGTTTGGGAAAATGATTTAGAGGCGAACAACACCGCAAAATCCGATCATATCGTTGACGTAATGCCAAAGGCTTACGCAGATTTACAGGTCAATAGTTTATCAATTGACAATACTCAGCAATTAATCAGTGGTTCAACAACCACGGTAAAATGGTCTGTTTCCAACCAAGGGATTGGTATTACAGATAAAGATACTTGGGTTGACCGTATTTGGTTAAGTAGTCAGGCTGATGGCAAAGGGCAAATCTGGGAATTGGGATCCATTCAACATTTGGGCTATTTAGCTGCAAACCAAGGTTATGAACATTCTTTGGCAATTACCCTACCAAATGGATTGTCTGGTACTTACTATATAAATATGAGTACAAATACAGGGAATAGTGTATTTGAGTTTATATATGGGGACAATAATCAGAAGTTAGGCTTAACGACCCAAGTCCAACTGGCAGAATATCCTGATCTTATTGTAGAAAATATTACACTTCCAGAAACTGCATATGAGGGGACGGAAGTTGAGTTTAGTTGGAGTGTCCGTAACCAATCGGGTAAAAATGCGACAGGCAGCTGGATTGATAGTGTTCGGTTAATTTCTTTAGATGGTAGTAAATCTCCAATCTATTTAGGAAATTATAGTTATACACAAGGCTTGGAAATCGGTAAAACCTATACTCGAACAGAAAAAGTAGGACTACCTTCGCGTTTAGAGGGGGCATGGCGTTTAGAGGTTGTGACCAATGCTGATTTAGGTAAAAACACGAACAGTCAAATTTATGAACATGCTGCTGCACGTTTAAATAATCGTTTAATTTCTGATGATATCTTACGGGTGGATTTAAATCCTCGTCCAGATCTACGAGTTACGAAGATAGAGGCACCAGAAAAAATCATTGCTGGTGGCAAAGGCAGTGTCAAATTTACAGTCAGCAATATGGGACCATTGGTCACCAGTAGTCAATGGAAGGACTCTGTTTACTTATCTCTTGATGGTAAGTTGAGTTCTGATGATATGTTGATTGGGCGTTATGATAGCGGATCAGCATTAGCCCCAACTCAAAGCTATACCACCATTACAGATGAATTTACCGTACCATTACGTTATCGCGGAGATGTTTATATTATCGTCGTATCTGATGCTGGCAACAGCATCGATGAATATCCGAATGAAAATAATAATATTCGGGTAGAAAAGCTTTATGTTGAGCCGACACCTTTTGCCGATATTGTGACCAGTGATGTGATTGCACCTGATCAAGCGAGTCATGGTAGTAAAATTACGGTTGATTATAAGGTAAGCAATAAAGGTTCTGCCAAGACGCAGGGTGATCAAAGTAGTATAAATAGCTGGATCGATAGCGTTTGGTTGACGGTTGATAAGCGCCAACCAGATCCTTCTAAAGGGGATAAAAAATTAGGTGATATCCGTCATACCGGGTTGCTTGAGGTTGGAGAGGACTATTTAGGGCAAATAACGGTCACAATACCTGAAGGGACATATTCTGGTCGGTATTATATTACGGTCTGGAGTGATACCTATGATGCTATTTTAGAAGATACCCTTGCAACCAATATTAATTTGGATGATCCAACACAGGTCGATAATAATAACTATAAAGCAAGAGCGATTGATATTTTAGGTTTCTCACCACCAGACTTTACTGTAGTTGATATTCAAGCGCCAGTTCAGGCTGTTGCTGGGGGAAGTTATCAATTTAGCTATACGGTGAAGAACCGTGCCGATGAGTTTGAAGGCACTTGGACCGATGAAGTTTGGTTAGCTGATAATACAGATCTCTCTAAAGCCACTATTCGTTGGAAACTCGGTGAATTTATTCAAACTAGAAAGTTGGGTTACAACGAAACTTACACTGTAGAGCAGGTTATTCCTTTATTGGCTCCATCAGTGACAGGTTTACAGTTAGTTGTTCAGACCAATAGTAAGCAACTGAAAGACACAAACGATAAGGTTAAGCAAGAGAAAGTTAAAGAAAACAATACTGCTGCGGTGGCTTCTAGCGTGACTGCATCGGCATCAGATTTAGTTGCGACAAAAGTTATTGTTGATCCACAAGTATTTTCTGGTGAGACGGTCAATGTTTCTTGGACTATCGAAAATAAAGGGGCAGATGTTTGGACTGGTACACGCTCATGGATGGATTATATTGTTATTAGTGCATATCCAGAATATCGTCCAGAGTATTCGACACTGATTGGTTCGGTGGAGCATTCCAATGCACAAGGATTAAAATCAGGGGCAAGCTACACCACGACAGGCCAATTCAGCATTCCTGCTGGCTATGATGGACAATACTATATTTATGTGTTCAGTGATGCAGCTTTAAGTCTTGGTGGTAAGCCATTTATTCCTTTGGATGCCCTCAATGGTACAGATAATAAATTTATTTTGGAATCTTATCAAAAAGCAGTATTTGAAAATAACCTCATACAAAATAATGTTATTTCGACCTCATTTAATGTGGTGTATCGAGAGCCTGATTTAGTCATTCAAGATGTCCAAATTTCCAACTCCAATCCGAATTCAGGTGAAACAGTTACGGTGACGTGGACTGTTAAAAATACAGGGACTCGCGATACACGAGTGAAGAGTTGGTATGATGGGGTTTATTTATCGATCGACAATACTCTGGATGCTTCTGACTATCCGGTCATAGATCGTGGTGAATATACCGAAATAGCAGGTAAAGTGAAGTTAGTGGTTTTAGAAGATGTTCTGAAGGTTGGGGAAACCTATACACGATCAGCAACATTTACCGTACCCGCTGCAATTGGTGGTCATTTTAATCTGATTATTAAAGCAGATACCAATTATTTCAATGCCGGTAAAACTTCAAATGATCGTCCATCTAGTATCCGTAAAAATCTAGATACCATCAAAAAACCAAATGGGTTAGATCAAGGAACGGTTTTAGAATTTAAAGATGAAGGTAATAACGAAAAATCAATTGCTCTAACAATCAACTTTGTTAGCCCACCAGATTTACAAGTAAGCGCTGTAACTAGCCCAACTAGTGTGATTTCAGGTCAAAAAATCGATATCTCATATATCGTAAAAAATCTTGGTGGAAAAACGCCATCAGATCAAGGTTCGTGGACAGACTTGATTTATTTGTCTACTGACCGAGTACTTGATTTAAATAAAGATAAACTTTTAGGCTTTGTGAATCATAGTGGCGGCTTAGCGGCAAATGCTGAGTACTCTGCCTCAATTCAAGCCCAGATTTCAACCGAGATGAGCGGGACATATTATGTCTTTGTAGTGACAGATCCTGCTTATTATCGTGATGGAGCAACAGGTAGTGTTTTAGAGTTTGAAAATGATCTGAATAACACCCTTGCTGCTGAACAGCCATTACTTATTATTCAACCTGACCCTGTTGATTTACAAGTCAGCGATATTGTATTGCCAGCGCAAACGAAAACGGGTGAGAAGATTCGCGTTGAGTACATCGTTAAAAATGTCGCGGACTATCAAGCGCATGGTCAGTGGTCTGATGCCGTTTATCTATCTCGAAATAATACTTGGGATAATCAGGATATTTTATTGGGGCGTTTCACTCATCAAGGTGGATTAGCAGCGCAGCAACAGTATACAGGTTTCATTGAAGCGCTCTTACCGACGGTTCAAGATGGTCAATGGTATATTGTTGTCCGTCCAGATATTTATAATGAAGTGTATGAGGGGAGCATTGTTTATACTGAAACAGGTTTAAATATTGCACCAGCAGAAGCAAATAATGAAGCTGCTTCAGCCTCAACATTTACGGTGACAGTACCTAAACTATTACTCAATACCAATACAGATTTGACACTCAGCAGTGGTGATCAGTATCTCTATAAACTTGAGGTTGGTTTAGGTGAAACTTTACGTGTACGTTTAGATTCGAGTGCGCTTAGTGGCTCGAATGAAATATACATTCGTTATGAAGGCGTACCGAGTACGGGGCAATATGATTATGCCTATACTTTAGCAAATTCACCTGACCAAGAATTATTGGTACCAACGACGAAAGCGGGTACTTATTATATTCTAGTGAAATCAAGCAATTCTGCTAAAAATACACTAGCAAAAATTATTGCAGAAACCCTACCTTTATCGATTACGAAAGTCACACCCGATCAAGGTGGAACAGGGACGAATGATTATCGCTGGGTCACTATGGATATTTATGGGGCGCAGTTCTCGGCTGGTGCTTTAGTTAAACTGAGCCGTCCTGGTGTATTTGAAATAGAACCAGAGCGTTGGCAAGTACTTGATGCTACACATATCCGAGCTGTATTTGATCTTCGTCAAGTTCCACATGGCTTGTATGATATTGTAGTGACGAATCCGAATGGTGATCGAATTGTAGAGCCATATCGTTACTTGGTCGAGCGTGCCATCGAGCCTGATGTGACCATTGGCTTAGGTGGCGCGAGTCAAATTGCTCCAGGTGAGACGGGTAATTATAGTGTTTCTCTGCAAAGTCTCACCAACGTCGATACACCATATGTTCGTTTGGATATTGGTGCGGTGGAGATGGGCTATAATGAATCATTAATTGAGGGTTTAAATCTGCCTTTCATTATTTTTGGTTCAAATGTTGGTGGTCAACCTTCGGGTGTGATCCTTGGTGATCAGGCGAATACCCAACAATATGGCACCACACCAACCGATAAAAATAAACTGAATCAAATTGCTTGGGCGAATTTAGATGGCACATTAAATACCTCAGGTATTAACCTAGCACCAGGCTATGCCTTTGATGTCAATGCCTCTGGGTTTACTGGTTTTACTTTTAATATCAAAACCTACCCAGGTTTAAAAGAATGGATCAATATGGATTTTGAAGGGTTGCGTGAACAACTCTATATGATCCATCCTGATTGGAAAGCACAAGGTTTGCTGAACAATGGGGTCTATGATCTCAATAAAATTGCAGCTGGTTTAGCGACTCGCTTCTTGGATCCAGAAGAGCGTTTAACCAAAAACGAGCTTTTAGCCCTAGATTTCCGCTTTAATATTGCCGCTGCCGCCACACCAATTACACGTGCTGAATTTATTCAGGATCAAATCAAACATGCATTAAAAATGCGTGATGCGATTTTAAAAGACACGTCTGCCAATGTGAGTTTGAAAGCCTTGGCTGCGGATGAAACACAATGGGTGCAAGGTTGGCTTGCCGCCTTAGAAGAAGGCGGATTATTACGTCCTGAAAATCAGGCACCCGCAATTCGAGAGAGCGTTCAGGTTCTGAGCCTCACCGCAAACTTAGCAACAGGGATTCTGTTGGCCAAAGCGGGCGAAAATTATCAAACTAAAGCAAGTGTCTTGTCATTCTTTGAGCAAATGCAAAAATGGTATGGTGATACCTCGAAATGGGCGGGTAATCCGGAGGCGCTTAAAGCACAAATTGAGTATTATGAAGTACGCACAGGTGAAGATGGTGGTTTTGCATTAAGTCCAGTGCCTAAGAATATTAAGCCAGAAGATCTGATTTTAAATAGTGAAAACAATAAACACTTCATTAATTTTAATATTTTTGCAGGTGGTAAATCACAACTCGAATATTTACGTCATTTGGGCTTATTGGATGAAGACTTTAATCCTATTGGGGCACAGGCACTTGCCTTAACGCAATATCTAGAGCAAATTGCGGCTGTAAATACGGATGCTGTACATGTACAAGGTCCAACCGTGATGCCGCATACCGATGGTAAAAGCTATGTTCCGAGTGAAACTGCATTACCATTTAAGATCAGCTTCCAAAATACTGCTGAACAATCATTGCATCAAATTCGTCTAGTGACGGCAATTGATGAACAACTGGACCCATATACACTCCGTTTAACGGATATGAAGATTGGGGATATCAATATTCATGTTCCAGAAAATCGAAGCAGTTTTAGCAGTGATTTTGATTTCACTGGCAGTCTTGGTTTTATCTTGCGTGTAAGTGCAGGTATTGATGCAGAAAATCGCGTTGTTACTTGGTTGATTCAAGCCATTGATCCAAATACGGGCGAGCTTTCAACTCAAAACTTACACCGTTTATTAAAATTGGATGGAAATAGTAAAGGTTTTGTTGGGTATACCATTCAGTCGATTGAAACCGCGAAGTCGAATGAAGATATTGAGACAAAGGCGCGTATTTACCTCAATAATACCCCACCTGTAGATAGCCAAACCTCATTATATGTTTTAGATAATCAACGTCCAGTAACAACGCTACAAGTTGTTTCACAGCAAAGTACAGATGCGAGCCAAGTTCATTACCAAGTACAGTGGTCTGCACAAGACGATAGCAGTGGTATCAAACATGTCACCCTTTATGTTGCTGAAAATGGCGGTGATTTCAAAATCTGGCAAAAGCAACTGGTGCAAGCGAAAGGTGAGTTGCTGTTTATTGGAAAGCCGGGTGTTCAATATGAGTTCTTGGCAGTGGCAACGGATATTGCAGGAAATCAAGAGGTCGCTAAAGTAACCAATTCAGTTTTACCTGACGATGGTTCTAGACAGCAATTATTGACCGAAATAGGTAGCAATGAATCTCTACAGCAAACAACACAAATACCTCAAGCAACACCAGATCGAAGTTATTTAAATAACGCTATTTTTGTCGAAGCGCAAAAAGGTTTAACGGGTCAAATTGATAAAAATCAAAGTACAGACTTAAACTCAATTTTATCGCCGTTTAGTCTCAATGCTTTTGCAAGTGGTTTTAATGCGAGTCAAGGTGAAGTCGGCGCAATGGCCATGGTCGAGTTGCCAGACCAGCGCATTCTGGTGAGTGCTGGTCAGTATCGTAATCAACTGTTTATTTATGCAACAGACGGCGGTACACAACAAAAACCACTTTATACCTTTGATCAGCCGATTATGGATATGGCGATCGATTCAAAAGGACAATTATGGGTGTTGACGGGTCAAGAGCTTTGGTTACTGGATTACTCGACTGGTCAGATTATTGAGCGTATTAAAGGTCCTGCGAATGAGCCATTAACCCATGCTTTAGCTGTTGAGCCAGAAACAGATCGACTCTATGTTTCATCTGGAAATGGGATTGAGATTTTTGATCTTCATGCGCCAGTAGGACAGCAATGGACGCACTTCTCTAATGCCTTGGTCTCTGATTTAAGTTTTGCACCAGATGGCCGCTTATGGGCTGTACGTTGGACAAGTTCGAATATTCTTTCTCATATTGGTAAGACCGATATCATTAGTCTACCGCTGACAGGTAAAACTAAAGGGCGGGCTGAGATTGAATACACGCTCAATGGTTTAATTGATAGTTTGGTGTTTGGACAAAAGGGCACCGCATTTGAAGGCTTATTATTTGCTTCGGCCAATAACAGTCAACAATTCACCAGTAGTAGCAAATCACTGCTCAAGCAAGACAATGCTGCTGTTTGGATGATCAGCTTAGCCAAACGTCAGGCTATTCAACTGGCGCAAGGTGGTTCACGCGGCGAGTCCATTATTATCACTCATGATCAGCGAATTTTGGTGGCACAAACCAATCGTATTGACGAGATTGCACTGATTAAAGCACCAACGGTGATTGCTAGCTCAATTCAGGATGGAGCATATTTACCTCTTCCGTTGAGTCATGCAACTTTAAGCTTTGATCAGGCGATGTGGTTGGGCAACAATGGAAATGATAGTACAGACGTTGCAAGTGTATTGAATCCAGCGAACTATCGTATTGTTGGAATGGGTAAAAATATAAATCAAGTTCTGCTGCCTGAATCTGTGCAATGGGATAAAGCAACCAACAGCGTGACTTTGACTTTACCAAATATTGCAGCAGGTCAATGGCGACTTGAGGTCTCATCGAACCTACAAAGTGCGAAACAGACTCGTCTTGAGGGTGTCTATACCGCAGCATTTACGACAGTCACCGATTACAGCGCATTTGTTCACATTGAATTTGAAAAAACGCGTGCCGATCGTCTCAATGGTACGGTCAGTTATGATGTGAAACTGACCAATATTGGTCAGGATAGTATCCAAGGCCCATTATTATTGTTGCTTGATCCGGGTCACTACTTTAATGGTGGCATTGTTTCGGCAACACAAGGTCAAGGACTACAGAGTGAATTGTGGTTATTGGATATTAGTGGTTATTTACAAGCACATGGCGGCAGTTTAAAAGCTGGTGAAAGTTTAACGGGTATCACGGTCTCTGTGGTGAAAGCAGAAGACTTAACCGTGTCTAAAGATGCTGCACGTTTATTAAAATTTGATTTAGCACATCAGATTTATGCACTTCCTTATGATAATCAACCGCCAGTGATTCACTTTGATGAGACGAAGCTTAAGGCTAAAGTGAATGAAAGCTGGACTTTAGATTTAACTGCGATTGATCAAGATGGTAATCAGTTCTATTGGAGCATTGTTGAGGCACCTCAAGGTGTCAGTATTGATGCAACCACAACGGGACAACCTTCTGATCAAGGTTATCAAGCACATGCGCAACTTCGTTGGACAGCAACAACTCAAGATCGAGTAGATAGTGAGATCTTGTTGAAAGTTGTCGACAGTCGAGGGGGCGTTGCGCTTAAACGTCTCAAGCTTCAGGTTGATGGGGCAAATCATGTCCCTGTTATTGCTGCAATCAGAGATATTGTTTTAACAGAAGGTCAAAGCCTGAGCCAACAATTGTTAGCTACGGATGAAGACAGCGATCGTTTGAGCATGACGGTACGTAATTTACCAGCGGGTGCTGAATTCGACGTTGCAACTGGGAAGTTGACATGGACACCTGCGTTTGACCAAGCGGGTTATTATGAAAATATTGAGTTGGTCGTTTCAGATGCCAAACATGAAAGTCGTTACCAGTTTAATATTACGGTCAAGCAAGGATATGAAAAACCAGTGCTCTTGCCTGTGGCAGCACAGCAATTACGGGAAGGTGAACGTTTTAGTTTACAACTGGCAGGTAATCTACCTCATGGACTGATGCAGTATTCTGGACAGGAAATCAAACTAAGCTATAGTGCAGAGTGGTTACCAAGTGGCGCTATCCTGAATAAAGAAACCGGATGGTTAGAATGGACCCCAGGTTATGCTCAGGCGGGTAACTATGAGATCCCAATTCGTTTAGTGGCAACTTATACCCCAACTAATGGGGGCATTCCTGTACGGACTGTTGCAACTCAAACACTTACATTGGTGGTAAACAATGCCAATGCTGCGCCACAGTTCGAATCTAGCTCGACATGGACGGTATTGGAGGGGGCAAGTCTCCGTTTAAGTGTTTTTGCATTTGACCCGGATAACCCAGGCTTTGAACCCGCGTTTAAATCACACCCTCAAAGCCAGGCTGTTCAGATGTCTGATGTGCCTGCCTCGGTCACATATCAAGTGACAGGTTTACCTGAAGGTGCGACATTTGATCCTGAAACCTTGGAAATTTACTGGAATCCGACCTATCAACAGGCGGGTATTTATAAGGTGAAGGTCATTGCAACAGATGATGGCAATGGAACAGGTCAAGTACTGTCGACAGAGCGTACCTTTAGCATTAATGTGCTCAATGCAAACCGTACTCCAGAGATCGGTGCACTTGAAAGTGTGATTGTGGATAAAGGTGCTGTCATTGAGATTCCTGTCTCTGCAACGGATAAAGACGGTAATCCAATTGAATTACAAATTGAAGGCTTACCAAACTTTGCAACCTATACCCAAGTCCAGTCTGGTAGTCATGTTAAAGGGGTGATTCGTTTTGCACCTCAAGCTGGACATCGTGGTGATTACACCATTACCGTAACCGCAAAAGACAATGGCGATGGTGATATTAATCAAGTTCAGATTGAGCGTAAGAGTTTTGTTGTGACGGTAAGAAGTTATAGCGAAGCACCTAGCCTCAGTGTGCCGACACGAAATGTCGCCGTGGTTGGGCAACAAATTCGTATTCCAGTCGCAGTAATTGATTTAGATCAAGATACCCTGAACTATATCGTGCAGGGTCTACCTGCAGGTGCTCAACTTCTGCAAAGTACCACTTATGGTTATGCTGAAATTGTTTGGACTCCTACTGCGAGCCAAATTGGCCAATATGATTTAAGTGTTCAAGTCTCTGATCTGGGCTTACCACCTAAAGATTTAGGCTATGCCGTGCCTGAAGGCTTTGTTGCTGTACCGAATGTAGTAGCACAAGATATTCGTATTGTCGTGCGTGCAAATAATCTTGCACCAGAATTGCTTGATGTTCAGGTACAACAAGGTGGTAGCGTAGAACAGCAAGCTGATCAAATTATTCTGAAGGCCCAAGAAGGTCAGCAGTTGACATGGACGATGACGGTCAAGGATGCAGACTTAGATCAATTGTATTGGTCCTTTAGTGCCTTACCTCGAGGGGTCAATGTTACAACGCAAGCACTAGGGAATGGTCAAAGCCAGCTTGTATTTAAGTGGTTGCCATCGATGTTTGCTGCACAAAGCAGTTTAGGGACAACACAATTAGGTCAATATAACTTTAGTGTTCGCGTGACGGATGGGAGTGCGCAGCTCAATCGTAATATTCAAATCCAAGTTGCCAATGTGAATCAACAGCCTGTATTTACCAGCGTACCATTACAACTGGTATATGAAGGTGAAACCCTTTCATTTAATTTATTGGCCCAAGATGGCGATAATGATGCGTTACGTTATCAGTTAGTACATGATGCGAATACACCAGCGGGCATCTATGTCGATGCAACCACAGGCTATGTTGAATGGACACCTGCACAAGACACGGTAAATAATGCTTTAAGCGATCAGAAAGCGTTTGATCTTACTTTTATGGTGAGCGATGGTCAGCTTTCAGTACTTAAAACGGTTCAAGTCCGTGTATTGGATATTAATAAAGCACCGACCATTCAGAGCAGTAATCGAACACTATTGGTCGGCCAAGCGTTCCAATTAGATGTGCTGAAAGCTGCTCAAAATAGCCTAAGCGACAAACGTAATATCTATGTTTCAGATGTAGATGGTACAGTACAAACCCAAGCGCTTACGGTCAGTTTTGAACAGTTACCGCAAGGTGCTTACTATGATGCGACTTCAGGGCGTTTGTCATGGACACCAAGTGCGGGTCAAGTTGGAAAATTTGTATTCTATGCACGTATTTCAGATGGTTATGATACGGTCCGCCAAGCAATAACCTTCAACGTTGTTGCAGAGCAAAAAGCATATCAACCTGACCTACATATCGAAACGACACCAGCCATTCCTGTTGTTGCAGGACAAATTGTGACAGCAACGGTACGAGCAGATAGCTTCAGTGCCATTGCGAATACTGTGATTGAAGTACGTGGTAGTGCATTAGGTACGGATCTATGGCAGGCAGTCACTTTAGATTCGACCGGTCGTATGAAACTGACTGGACAGCAACCAGGATTGATTGAAATTCGGGCGACAACTATTGATATTGATGGATTTAGTCAGCAACGAACTGAAACAATCCGAGTCAAAGATCCATCGGATAACGTCGCGCCTGTTTTAACATGGCAAGGCCAGCTGAGTGGTGCTGCAATCACTACAGCACCGATTGTGATTGAAAGCACGACTGAGCTGATGGCGTTTATCAAAGAACAGCAGTTGATGGGCTATAAGCTAGAAATAGCGCGTAACAGCACTGGAACATTACAATGGCAGAGCCTACAAGAGATTGCACTTAAAGCAGTACAAACTAATCAAAACCTCAATATTTTTGCTTTAAATCCAGCATTACTTGCGAATGGTGTTTATCAGTTACGTTTGACAGCGTGGGACCTTGTTGGTCGTGTTGAAGAACTTTATGCCAATATTGAAATTAGCAGCAGTGCAAAACAATTGAATCAAGCCAGTCATGTGGATGCAACGTTACAGATTGGGTCACAAACACTTGATTTAGTTCGTTCAATTACAACAGGCGTACAGGGTGATTTCTCTAACTGGAGCAGTGCATTATTTGATACTCAGTTGACACATAATCAACGGTTGACCAATAGTGTGGGCGGCGTTGCAGCATGGCAAACTGGAGCAAAAGTCTGGCTGCAAATTCCGCAAGTAATGACAGGTGCCCATGCAATACAAACGCAATATCTAAGCTTTAGCTTGAATTTACAGACCCAATATGTAAATGGGGCAAGTACTGGTATTCGTCAACTCACCCCACAATTTAGTAATGACCAAGGCTGGCGTTTAACCGCACATACAGCATTTGACTTACATACAGATACGCTTGTTCAACAAGGGCAAAGCTTATATAACGAAACGACAGGACTCGCATGGGCACCAAGCTATTTCAGCTTAACTGCACCAAATGGTACGCGTTATGTACTGGATCAAACTGGCAAAGTATTGTCTGTTACATTCACTAATGGTGAACAATGGTTGGTAAGCCAAAACAATATCGTATTGGTCGGTGGTCAAAGCTCACAAAGCATTGAGTTTAAACGTGATAGCCAAGGGCGTGTCAGCCAAGTGATTGGTCTAGATGCACAAGCGAAGGCGATCAGCTTAGTCTATAAATATAATCAATCGAATCAGCTCGAGTTGGTTCGTAACCTCATTACAGGTGAAGTGGTTCAACGCTATAGTTACTCATCTACAGGTGAAGTCCGTCTGGAAAAAGCCACAGCTTATTTGGGTGCAAGTGTAGATTGGCTCAACCAAAACCAATCTTTGCCGCAATGGCAGGGTGAGTTGACCAGTCAAACACAGTATTTTGACTTTGCGATTCGTGAGTCAGAATTGGCATCTACCATTAAAGCAATGGGTGCTACTGGTGCTGTGTTAGTGGCAATAGAAACACAAGGTAATGTTCAAGACATTGGTGTTGCAGATACAAACATTGTGTCGCAACAGCGACATGGTGATCGTACCATTACCTTGGTTCGAATCACTTCGGCAGGCTTTAAGCAGTTGGCTGTAAAAGGAACAGGTTCAGTTGCGGTTCGTTTATCTATAGTGGGTGATTTAAATCGTGATGGCTATGTCGATGGCTTAGATAGTGCGTTGTGGCAACAAGCACAAGCAGGACAACAGCAATTTGATTTAAATGGTGATGGCGTTGTCAATAATACCGATTTACAAGTTCTCTATGCCAACTATGGTTGGAAATCAAACCAAGCCCCAGTCAATGTGGTCGAACAGGGCAAACAAGCTTTAAAAACGCATACAGATTTATCGGTGAGCGGTGCATTGGAGCAGATTGCAGTTGATCGTGAGGGTGATACGGTTTATTGGAATATTCTAGGTAATACACATGGTATTGCTCAACTTTCACCAAATGGTAAGAATCTTAGCTTTAAACCAGAAGCAGGCTTCTCAGGTTATGCGACAGTAACACTACAAGCAGATGATGGTTATAGCAAAGGTCAGCCAATTGAACTGAAAATCTATGTGAGTGATGCCAAGTTAGTTTTAATTCATGTCGAACGTTTGGTGGCATTGGCGTTGGGTAATGGTGCAACCTTACAAGTCAAAGGTGACTTTGAAGATGAAAGTGGCGTTATCTTAACGGCTGATTATTTGCAGTTTGTCAGTGATAACCCGAATGTGCTCACTGTAGATGCGCAAGGTAATATCACGACCAAGAAAGCTGGTATTGCAACAATTCATGTATCTGCTCGTGGTATTGAAGGGGTGAATGCAATTTCAGTCAGTTTATATGGTGATGAACCAGAGCTGGATGATAATGGCTTTGAAGTGGATGTTTATCCAAAAGCAGTAACCTTGCCACTCAATGGTGAGCGTCAACTTAAAGTGACCGATGTTGATGGAAATAAGGTTTCAGCGGCTTCTGCTGGTACTAAATACTATATCAGCGACAGCAGTATTGCAGAAATTAGTGTTGATGGTCTGATTCATGCAAAAGCAACAGGTATTGCACAAGTTACTGTGATCAATAAAGGTCATCAATATACCTTTAGCCTGATTATCCAACAGCCTGAAATTGGTTCTGCGGTAGTAGATGCCAAGAAAGGTGCAGTAGTTCAAGATGAGCAGGGCAATATCTTAATGGTTGCGCCAGGTGCTGTAAAAGAAGGTACTGAAGTTTCGATCAAGGCTAGATCATTGGATGATGTGGGTATGCCATTGCCTGCACCTGATGTTTTAACTTCTTTGGCTGCGTTTGATATTAATGTTGGCGATGAGGAGGCAAAATTACCTTTACAACTTGCGATTAAAGTACCTAATCAAGTTAAAAATCCTAAAACAGGCGAATTAGAGCATCTTTCCGCAGGGATGGAAGTAATGTTCTGGCGCAAAGGTACGATTAAGGATATTGATGGTATTGAACATGACACATGGTGGCTTGTTGATAATGGATATATTGGTAACGATGGCGTTGCTAGAACCTCAAGTCCACCATATTCAGGTGTGAACTATCATGGCTCCTATGTTGTAACAAAAAGCGAATTTAATGCTGAAACAGGTGAAGTGAAAGTTTCAGGTGCAGCAATACGTTGGGATGCTTTTTGGGTGCAGCAGGCCATGATAGCCATGGCGCCTAGTCCAATTATGGCCATATCAGCATTAGGCGTGTTTGCTACACAAGCTTATCCATTACAGGCAATTAACTATACAATTCTAGGATCTTATAAAGCAGATATACCAAAAGAATCTTTAGCGCCTGCAAAAATTTCCACAACGTTCCCAATGCCAGAAGATATAGATATTACAAATGGTACACCGATGATTTCTGGTTATGAGTATGATCCTACTACTCGTAAGCTAAAGGTGATGGGGGCATATTTTATTCCATATAATCAGAATCCGAATAATTTTGATGTGAGTGTTTATTTAGTTCCTAGAGGTGAGGTTTTATCTGATATTCAAAATGAAAATGCGCTAGCTGATCGTGGATTGATTTGGCAAGGATTCAAAGCACAGGTTAATGGAATTTTTAATAATCAATCAATGGAAATCACACTACCTGAACATGTTGCGTTATCACAGCATATGATTTATATCCAGCGAGTTGCAAAAGTTTCTGGGCAAAATGGTAATAAAGAACAAGGTATTCCTGTGCAGAGCGTTCCAATTCAGGCTTGGACAGTCGGTACAAATAATATTTTAGTTACAGAATTAGATGCAATTAATATCTTTAAAGGAAAAGATCAAATAAATAGTAATCCAGAAAAACCAAATGAAAAAGCTATCGATAATTCATTAGAGGTAGTCAAAAAAATTACTAAAAATGAAAAAGGAGAAAAAATAGCAATGTGGGGTGGGTATTCTGATCAAATAGCTTTTAGTAAAGATGGAATGCTCGCTTTTGTTGCTACAGATGATGCCCAGATTTATGTGGTCGATATGCTTGTAAATGATATTGTATATACAATTAAAGTTAAGGGTGTTAATGATATAAGTGGTCTGCTTGTTCATGGGGATTGGTTATTTGTTACAGAAAGAGGGACAGATAATGGTCATAGTCGTTTATTCAGAATAGATATCAATCCGTATAGTACTGAGTTTTTGCTTAAACAGCAGGTTATTGATTTCGGTGCAACAACCAACAAAGGTCTTTATGATATGGTTGTTAATAATGGTACATATTTAGCCATTACTGCACCAAATCAAAGTAGAGTTTTCGGCAGAGCTATAAGTGCAGAGGTTGGAAATGTTTATTTCTTAGATTTAACGCGTATAAATGATGATGGAGTCCTAGATAAGAAATATATTGCGATTTTAGATAAAAATAAGCTTGAAAACTATCAAGGTCGTTCACCAAGATATATTACTAGTGGGACCGGAAATGGAGAGTTCTTAATTTCTAATATCGAAGACCATAATGGTGGTCTAATGTTAGTAAAATTAAAAACTAATTCAGATGGTCAACTTACAGGTGAAATTGATGTTAATTCTGTAAAAATGACCCCAAATATAAATAATCAGAATCCAAATTGGTTGAAGCAACGCTTACAGCTAAATCTACAGTCGGCTTCAGGGCATGTACTGGTTCTAGTATATGACAATGAGCTAAAAAAAGATGTTGAATATGCTATTGTCGCGGATGCTTTTGATCAGTCACAAGATCCACATTGGAATTTTGATGATGGTTATGGTGTGGGTAAGCAAATGGGGGCTAAACTTGCAGTTATTCGAGACCCATTTGATAAATTAGGTAAGTTTGAGTATCTGGGAACAACGACACCAATTAATGGTGGCATGATTGAAAGCTTATATATCAATCAGGATGGAAAACTATTTGGACGTGTTTGGATTGATGAATATGTGGGTAATTTTGTTTGGAGAATGTCTCAGCATCTTCTAGTTTGGGATGCGAGTAGTATTGTTACAGCAGCTATAGCCCATAGTCAGATTTTCCCTAAAGGGCAAAATCTAAGATTACCCTTTGATCGTAGGCCTCCAAAAGGCAGTACAGAAATCGATACCAATAAGCTTGAGCAAATTCCCGAAGCAACCCCATTGAAATATAGTGGTTATGGTAAGAATGATGACTTTGGATGGATCTATGGTATAGGAACATATACTTTACCTTCTGGTTTTATTCATTTAACACTAAATCCAAATATTGACTATAGCGTATATTCTGATATGGCGAAGGCTATTGAAGATAAGAAAGCGGAAGAAGAGCGTTTAAAAGGTCAGTTGAATCCTAATAATAGTACTACTCAATGGTTGGGTATAGATGATGAATCTATAGATCAGGATATTGCTAATGGAAAAACAAGTAAATGGAATGCAGCAAAATACGCTTTAAAAACGCTTTATTATGACGGAGTTGATTTACTTACTTTTAACAGTTTTACAAGAATTGGTGAGGCACAAAATAAACTAAATAAAGGTGAAATTAATTGGGAGCAGTATGCAGCAACAAGGAACAATATAATAGGTACAACAGTTGCAAGTTATTTAATTGGTGGTGGTATTGCTGGTGCGGCAGTTAAGAGGCTTGGTACTGGGTTCTTGGGAGGTGCTGCTGGAGGCGCCGGTTTTGATGTTTCTTATCAACTTATGAATATGAATGGTGAAGATAATATATATGAAATTACTGATGGAAAACTGGGGAAGAAGTTTGATTTAAGTGATTTCTCATTGACGTCATTAGCTTTAAACACAGCTATAGGCGGTGGTATAGCTATAGGAGCTATAGGATATCATTGGCTAAATTCGACAGTACTGGGCGGTAAAGTACTTCTGAAGATACCAACAGTGTCTAGTCCTTATCCAATACAAATTGTAATGTCTCAGGCGCAGAAGATTTCTCCAAAATTCGCAAATAATCCAATTGCTGATACTACAGGTGCACAAATCCTTCGTAATAGTGATGGTACGATCTTTACACTATCGAAAAGTAAAATTGAAATAAAAGTTCCAGGTCAAGGAAAACAAGATTCTTTAGAAGCAGCATTATTTGCGGAAAAAAATGGACCTTTGCTTAAAGAAGCAATTGACGAAAGTCTCAATACTTATGGTCAGTTAGCTCAAGCTGTAAAACTTCATAATGATTTTATTACATTATTAAGACAAAGTATTTTAGATACGAGTGTCATTGCAAGGCTTAATAGCGATTATCCTTTGTTAGACATAGATAGGTTATTGGCTAAATATGTGAATGAAAAAATAATACTTAAGAATGGGAAAAGGGCAGACCAGTTAGCTGGTAGTGAGTTACATAAAGCTATTATTGATGACTTATTTGATGCAGCAAAATTACGAGAAAGAATGAGCTATAAAGCATGTTTTGTTGCTGGAACTTTAGTACATACAAATAAAGGTTTAGTGCCAATTGAGCAACTTAAAGTTGGTGATTGGGTTTTATCAAGACATGAAAGTGGTATAGGTTCAACAGAATATAAACAGGTCATACATACTTTCAAGTCTGATATAAAACATCCAGTTATGTCTCCACTTAAGTTTAGTAATATCTTATGTACAGAAGAACATCCATTCTGGGTCAAGAATCGTGGTTGGGTACCTGCAAAGCAAATAGATGAAAGAGATACTATCGAATATCTAATACATTTACCTAATCATGATGTTTCTGACGTTGGGAGATATAATCATGAAAGTGGTTTAAAATCTATTGAAGGTATGGGTTTTAATTTATGGGATTCTGGAATTGAGGGTTTGGCAATCATCCCTAAAACAAATGAATGGAAATATAATAATGAAATTAACTATGGTTATGAGCTGGTTGATTTTTCTAATGGTTATCCAAGAATTGTTTTATTAGATAAAAATGATGATTCGGAATTAAGTCACTTTATCGAAAACTACTTTGATTCAAATGTTGTTAGTGATAAAGAAAAATTAGATTACTTATTGTTAGATAAAGATAAAGATAAAGATCTGATTGCTAAATATAGGGAGTTGTTTGATTATGGAATAGCTGGTGGAGTTGGTAAGCCTTATTTTAATTATGTTTATAATATAGAAGTCGATGACTTTCACACTTATTTTGTTGGTGAAGAAGGAGTTTGGGTACATAATACTAAATTGGGATCGGCAGAAAAAGTTAGTTCTACTATTAAACAAATGATTGATGATGCTAAAGCAGGTAAAAGTTTTGAACTTGAGTATCAAGTTGTTAACGAAGGCGATAGCGTTGCTAAGCATTTAAGTGATATGTATATAAATCCAAATTCAAATTTGAATATAAATAAATTTAAAGATTTGGCAAAAGATATTTATATGGTGCCACAAAAAGATCCTGCTATTTTTAGTGGTCTTTCTTCAAATTCTGAAAATGGATTTAAAGATACAGCTTTACAAAAATCTTTTATAAAATACCTCCAAGACACACCTTTGTATAACCATATTTATGAGAATGGTGGGATAATGGGGGTTCAGGTGAAGTTTAATCCTAATTCTAGTGGTTTAATTGCTGAAATTAAGACGAATAGCTATTCTATTACAAAGACTAATACTCAAATTGAATATGTTGCTGTGTTGGGTAAAAATGCTAAGATATTGCAAAACCAAGCTCCAGTTAGAAAATATGAAGCATTAGTTCCTATTTATGATAATTCTGGGAAATTATTGCAAATCGAGTTTGTAGATGTTAAAGCTGATTATGGTAAGTTTTTTGGAACTAATAATGCTCTTGAACAAGGGTTGAAAGGTAATAATTATCAATATTATCAATATTACAATAAGATATTTGAGTTTTCAAAGGATTGGTATAAAGATCTAGCGGTAGTAGCTCAAAATTATAAACTCAATGGAAGTAATGTGCCTGCAAAAGTAGTTTATAAATTTGAACATGCTGATCAACTAAAATTCTTTAAAGAAAATGTAGTTGATCAAATTGCAAAAGGTAATTATCAACAATTTATAGATGCTTTTAATATTCTTGAGGCAAAAAATATTAAAAATCAAATTATACGATTTGGTGATGATTTAAGTCGTATGGAAGAAATGTTTAGAACTTTAGCTGATGAGTTTTATAAAGGGGCTGATTCGGCTATTCAATTCGTTGGACCTGATCATGTTGAATATCATACTAAATATCAAATGATTGCTAATAGTTCCAATGATATTTTAACGGATAGTTCAGCGGTCATTACTAATTTGGTTGACTTAAAAAATACAATTGATTTAGCAAAAAAATATTGGTTAGATGCAGGAGCTTCACACTCTGATTTAGATAAAATTAGTATTAAGTTAGATACACTGACTGATAATGCTTTAGCAATTACGGAAGGTACTAAAATCACTGTTTCTCCAAATGCTGCAGGCTGGGGATGGTTTGTAGATAAAACACCAAGTCTAAATGAAGAGTTTGATTTAGGTTCAAACAGTTACAGTTTTGATGCAAAATTAGGCAGTGAAGCTGATAACAAGATTGACTTGCTAACAGTATTGATCCATGAGATTGGTAACGTGTTAGGAGTAAGTCATCGTGAAGCCAATGATGTAATGACTTTGGTAATTGGGGAGGGTGAACGCCGTTTACCAAATAGCAATGATGCTAAATACTTGGCATGGTTAGCAGGCCAGACTTATGACCAAGAAAAATATCAAACGCCAAGCTATGCATGGCAAACACCGAACTTGTTAAATGATCAATTTGCGGAAGTGGTCGCTGGTAATCAAGTCAGTGGAAGTTGGTTTACTCAAGGTGAAATTAAAGTTTCAGGGCAAGACTTACAACTTAAAGAAAGCAGTACTCAACACACCAATCTATCCCAAGCCTTTAAACTCGGGGCACAAGATCGAGTCCTTACATTTACGGTAAAAGATCAGCATCTAACAGACTATAACAATGGTCCAGATGATGCATTTGAGGTTGCGCTGCTTGATGCAAAAACAGGTGAAGCACTATTTAAAGTGAAGGATCTGAGTCAATCAGATGCACTCTTTAACCTGCAAGCCAATGGTCAAAACTATTTGGCACAAGGGATTGAGCGAGTTATCAACAGTGATGGCAGTCAAACATTCTTTATCAACCTAGACCAAGCTTTAGCTGGCAGAGAAGTTCTATTATCTTTTGATTTACTTGGCTTTGGTACAGCAGATAGTTCAGTCACGCTTAGCAATATCCGTTTAGTTGCTGAAGCATTGGCAATGAATGATCACTACCAGTTTGATGAAGATACAATCCTCACGGGCAATGTGTTGGATAATGACTTACTGATTGGTAAATCAATTGAAAACTTGGTGCTCGTGGCTGCACCG
This sequence comes from Acinetobacter proteolyticus, assembly GCF_000367945.1. Lineage (GTDB taxonomy): Bacteria > Pseudomonadota > Gammaproteobacteria > Pseudomonadales > Moraxellaceae > Acinetobacter > Acinetobacter proteolyticus. Next base: position 1,939,047 of record NZ_KB849179.1, on the reverse strand, counting down.
CAACATGGTGAGCTGGTCTTGCTTGCCAATGGTGAATTTAGCTATGTACCGCATGCCAACTATTTTGGTGCGGATCAATTTAGCTACTACTTTGTCACTGTCGATGGGCAGCAGTCTAAAGTTGCGACTGTACAATTTGATATCAACCCAGTAAATGATGCACCGATTTTTAGCCAACAACCAAATTGGGAAATTATTGCAGGTGAACCACTGGTCTTAGATTTTGATAGCTACGTTAAAGATGTCGAAAGCAATCCAGTTACAGTGCAAATCACCCAACAGCCACAATACGGCACAATTAGTTATGATGCTGCGACAGGTCATTATGTCTATTTGGTTGATAAGGATTTTGTTGGTGATGACACATTTACGGTTATACTCAGCGATGGTACAGATTCTTCCCAACCTTATACCTTTAGTATTCATGTTTTGGCATCAAATACGGCACCTGTATTAAATACACAAGATATAGAGATCGATGAAGATCAAGCGGTGATCTTTGATCCATTGGCAAGTGCTTATGATGCAGATGGTGATGTGCTTGGCGCGCATATAACGCTACAGCCGCTATATGGACGTTTAGAACAATTGGCGGATGGACGTTATCAATACGTACCAAATGCCAATTACTTTGGTACAGACAGCTTCAGCTACTATGTCACAGATGGAAAACTGGATTCACAAGCGGTCAGCGTGACGATTCATATCAAAGCTGTGAATGATGCTCCGATGCTACAAGCACAAACGCTGATCACAGACGAAGATACTGCGGTCTTCATTGATTTACTGGCGACAGCACAGGATATAGAAGGTGATGTATTAAATGCCGTAATTGTGACTGAGCCTGTTCATGGACAACTGGTGCGATTGGCGGATGGACATTATCAATATATGCCACATGCAAATTATTACGGTACGGATAGCTTTAGCTATTATGTGACTGATCATGCGCTAAACTCGCAGGTTGTAATCGTATCGATTACTGTAAATGCAGTAAATGATGCACCGACATTGTTTGCACAACAGATAGTGACGAATGAAGATAGAGCGGTAACGATAGATCTTCTTTCAACAGCTCAAGATGTGGAGCATGATGTCTTAACGCCTGTACTAGTTTCACAACCTCTCAATGGTCAGTTGAAACCATTAGCAAATGGACAATATCAATATGTACCGAATGCCAACTACTTTGGTGCAGACAGCTTTAGTTACTATGTAACGGATGGTGAGCTTGAATCTCAGACGGTTGTGGTTGCTATTACGGTTAACTCTGTAAATGATGCCCCAACTGCAAACGCTCAAACTGTTCAAGGTTTAGAAGATCAAGTCCTGATTTTAAAATGGTCTGATTTTGCTGTGCTCGATACAGATGGCGATGTCTTAAGCATAGAAATTAGCGCTCTCCCTCAAACTGGTTTATTACAACAGTTTATCCATGACCAGTGGGAGTTAGTGAGTGTAGGCACACGTTTCAATCAAGCCGATTTTAATGCTGGGCATATTCGTTTTGTGCCGAGTTTGAATGAGGCCAGTGATCGTGCAATAGCGGGTATTGGTAATCAAAAAGCAATTTATGCACAAGTTGGTTATAAAGCTTTTGATGGACAGCTTTATAGTGCGATGACCTGGTTGAATATTGAAATTGAGGCTGTTGCAGATCAACCGATTCTAAATATTGGTTCGACTACTAATCAAGAAGTTCTGTTCCAGACCAGTTGGGAAACCGCAGTAAACCCAGACCTGACTTCAACCCTGATCGAACAGAATATGTTTGAGGGTTGGACATTACTTAAGGGGCTGGATTGTAACCTATTTGGTACAGATGGTTTTGAAATCTGGGGCAATGGCGACCGCATGGAGAATGCGTATGGTCAGCTTAAAACAGTTCAAGCAAAAGCTGGTAATGGTAATAGCTGGTTAGAGCTCAATGATGCAGGCTTGTTCCAAGCTCAAACCTTGGGGATTGCGCGTAATGTACAAACTGAATTCGGGCGTAGCTATAATCTCAGTTTCGATTATGCAGGGCGTTTAGGCTTTAGCGAATGCTTTACCCAAATTGGTATTTATGTTGATGGTAAACGTATTGCAACTTATGCCAATACCAGTCCGAATGATCAACTGAATTGGCAAAATATCCAATTTAGTTTTGTGGGTACGGGTAAACTGCAAAATATCCAAATTCGTATTGATGCACCATTGACACATTTAAGTGGACGAGGTGCGATGATTGATAACATTGTACTTTCGACCAATAAGCCACTGAATCGGGGCAAAGAAGATTTGGCAATGCAGTTGTCTAGTATCTCAGCTCAGTTGCAGGACAAAGATGGTTCAGAACAGCTTAAACTTGCGATTGCAGGCATGCCATTAGGCAGTAAGTTAACAGATGGTTCACACCAGTTTGTGGTGACCGATCAACATACGGTTGCTGATATCAGCACTTGGAATCTCAACACGCTACAGTTCACGCCACCTAAAGACTTTAGCGGTGAACTGAAGTTGCAAGTGGTGGCAAGCAGTATTGAAAAATCTAATGCAAGTGTTGCGTCAGCGATTCATGAGTTAACGGTATATATCGAAGCTGTTGCAGATGCGCCAAGTTTAGAAACTCATCAATCGCAAAATGCTTTAACGAGCCGTGAGATTTTCCATACTGAATGGGGAGGTGTTTATAATGCCATTCTCAATAAAAACCCGTCAGTGGTGTATGGCTGGAGTTTAGATGGTTGGACGACTCAAAAAGACCAGTTACTTAAACTCGATGCTTTTGAAGTATGGCACTCTGGCGATCAAATGAAGAATGCTGCGAATCAAAATATAAGCCTACAAGGCACAGGTTCAAATGCATGGATTCGTTTGAATGATGGCAAGGATACGCTGTATCAGCAAACCGCGATTGAACGTCAGGTAAATACGGTCAACGGGACGACTTATACCTTAAGTTTTAATATGGCAGGCTTGTTAAGCCAAACTGCAAATATGGGGCGTGTCGGGGTATATGTCGACGGACAACAGATCGCTGTGTTTGACGCAGCGAGTGGACAAACCGCATTGAACTGGCAGGAGTATCAAATTAGCTTTGCGGGTAATGGATGTGACCGTACCATTCGTTTGCAGCTTGAAGGAAATCTGAGTGGTCGTAGTGCCTTTATCAATGATATTCGTTTAGTTGAAACCTATACTTCAACTGCGAACCAAGTCTATGCTGTTGTCGGCCAGACTACGTATTTACCAATTATTGCCGCACGCAGTAATGATCTCGATGGTTCTGAGCGAATGAAATTAGAACTGACAGGCTTTAGTCAAGGTACGGTCGTGACGGATGGAACAAACTACATCACGATTAGCTCAACTCAGCAGTGGATTGATATTAGTACATGGGATTGGGCGCAGTTACGCTTTGCAAGTAGCCGTAATCAAGATATGGCGATTCAAGTAAAAGCGACGGCAATCGAGCAGAGCAACCAGCATAGTGCGAGTAGTCTCAAGACAATTGCAGTGAAAATGTTGGATGGACAAGCGTGTATCAACCCTTGGCGATTGGTCAACGGTTTTGTATCGACATGGGTCAACCATATCGCATCGATTCCTTTGACGGTGAAAGCACAATGGGCTTGTTCAATTCCATTGCTTTCAACTCAGTTAGAGTTGAGCATCTTACCAAAAGACGAAGAGAAGGATCTGATTCTACTCCGTCAAGAAGAACAGTCAGATGCATGGTTGAAATCTTTGGAACAAACTGCACAACAGAACTGGAAACAGTTATTTTAAGTGGAGCATTTGACCTCATACCTAAAAGATAGGTATGAGGTCTTCTAGAATTTAAAAATCATTTAATTTAAGGGCAGTGGAATGTCATCAGGTGCAATTTATTTATGGGAACCTGAGATTTTTACAGCTCAGATTCCTTCGCTGAATGAATCTGAGCGCGTAGCTTATGAGTTATACCAACAGCATCGAGATACGCCTGCAGCGGGTAAAAAGCTGCAAGATTGGGCGGAATATATGGTTCAAAAAGTCACCAATTCTGACTACAGCGAATATTTTTCAAAGGAAGTTCAGCAGTGGTGCATTAATTTACAGCATGGTCTCACCGCTGAGCCGTGTGCGATATTAGAATTAGAACATTTTGATATAGTTGCACAGGGCGATGCTTTGTACAGGGTATTTTATGAGGCTGTCCAAAATTCAGGGGTTGGTTTTTATGAACCATGCTTTTCAGTGTGGGGAATCGGTCTTGTACAAGTTCCTGATCATGCAGTCACAGCTGTTTTAACGTCTTTTCTGAAACCTCTGAGTGCTGAGCAGCAGTCTTTTGAGCTAGACAAAATTGAAGCACCTCGCAATATAAAGAAAGCGGAAGAATTGTTTAAGTTATGGTGTTTACATCATCCTATTTTAAAAAATCTAGAGTTACATCGGTTCTATAGCAAATATGATTTTATTGAACCACGCTGGAATGAGCCTGATGCCGAAACCTCTATAAATAGTGGGATGCGATATTTTATATTTATTAATAAAAAACAAAATATTTTTTACCAATTAAAATTTTCTCTCAAGAGTTTAAGTAAATTTCCAAACATTGATTTGACTTTGGATCTTACAAATCATTTCTTAACAGAGGAAATGAAACATAAATTTGTGAAGAAACTTAAAATTAGAATAGATATACCAGATATTAGAAATAATAAAATAAAATCAGTTGGAACGAAATATCCATATGGATTAGAATTTGATTTTGTCCGTAGATGGGAAATTAGCTATGATATCAAAATATTTTTTCAGGAGTTTGATCGATTTATAAAATTTTTGCATCAGCATTTCGCAAACGGCAATTTAAGAAGTCTACAAATCTGGGCATATGGAGATGCTATTGATCATATTCTCGTGCAAATGCACTGGTCACAGGAACTCATGATTATTGCACTTGGGTTAGATAAAGATTATCTCGAAAAACGTTATCAATATCATTGTGAAATTCTTCGTAATGAAAAAAAAGACTCTGAGCTTGATTATTTAAACAATAGTTATGCAGAATATAAAATATTAATGAGTCTTGTTGAGGAGGCGGGTACTGCATTACCTCCATATCAGAAAATAGTGGGTTAAAGTTTTTAGAAAAATAATCATCCTTGGGTAAGATGTATTTTTATAAATACATCTTACAACGAATCCCACTCGGGAATTTAACACTGTTACTTTTGATGGTTGCACCCGCACTAAATGTACCAGAGCTTGCATCAATGACCTGATCGACATGGTCAAGCTGAATGATTGCTGCATATTTTTCAAATGGAGCTTCGGGAATCAATTTTAGCTTTTGCCCCTTTTTAACTGTATTAAAATACTTTAATGGAATAATTGCATTAATTTTAAACTGATCCGTTTGAGCAATTTTTAAAATTGGATTTTTCCCTTCGGTTGGATTTACCAGACTTCCAGCATAAATATATTGCTGTATCACGACGCCGTTAAAAGGACTATAAATGGTTCTACGATTTAAATCGGCTTGACTTTGTTTGTATTCATATTCAGCCTGTTTAATATTTTCCTGTGCAGTCTGTAATTCTGAACGGGCTTGCTGTAGCTCACTATATGCATCGTCATAGGCTTGTTTTGAGACAAAATTTTCCGCCAGTAGTTGTTTCATACGATTTACTTTGCTTTCGGCATGTTCGATTTTAGAACGTGCCGTATTGGCTGAACCGCGTAATTGCGTTCGAAAATATGCAGTTTGCGTAGCAGATTTTTCTACACTTGATTCGATTTGTGCCAGAACTTGCCCTTTTTTAATTGGCGTACCAGCTTTAACCGTAATATTTTGCAAAATACCTGTAATCGGGCTGCGAATTTCAACAATTTGTGCAGGCTGTACCATACACGCAAAATTTAATGAATCTGCAAGCACTGAGGTAGAACAGCTGAGAGTGGTGAAGAAAACAAGTGCGTATTTCATTTAATAAATTTTTCCAGCAAAGCCAATTTGAGAATTTAATTTTTTATCTTGTTTAAACATTGAGATACGATTGCGATAAGCTCGTTTCTGACATTTCTTCTGCATATGTTTGACTGCAAGACTTAAAAAATAGTGTCTAAGTACATAAATAGGGATGAGATTGAGTAGATAGATCAACCCTTGGATATTTTGTTGCATGAGTTGATCTTCACCTGAAACATAGGCAACACATGAGCCTTGATCTCCCTGACGTCCAGCTCGACCATAGAGTTGACGGTCAATACGAGCGGATTCATGAAATTCAGTTAAAATGACATGTAGGCCACCGGCTTGTTTGGTTTCTGGGCGCAGCTTAATATCGGTACCACGCCCAGCCATGTTGGTCGCTACTGTAATTTTTCCACTGTGACCCGCTTCAGCAATGATGGCGGCTTCCTGTGCATCTTGGCGCGCATTTAACACAATATGTTCAATGTTGAGTTGCGTCAGGGCCTCGGAAATAGCTTCTGAGGCTTCGATACTGCGCGTACCCACCAAAACAGAACGATTTGTATCTGCCATTGTTTTTGCATGCTGGGCAATCGCGATATACTTCAGTTGATTATTTTTAAAATAATGATGTTTAAATTGCTTACGCTTAGATGGAATATTCGGTGGGATTTGGCAAACTTTTAAGCGATAAATCATCCAGAGTTCTTTTGAAACTTCTAAACCGGTTCCTGTGAGCCCAGATAACAGTAAATATCGTCTAAAAAAACGCTGAAAGGTCATACGCGCTAAAGTATCTCGACCTTTAGTCAGTTCTACCTTTTCTTTTGCTTCAATCAGTTGGTGTAGACCTTGCTCCCAAGAACGATCAGCCATGATTCGTCCTGTGGATTCGTCTACAATCTGAATTTTATTGTCTTGAATAATATAATGTTGGTCTTTATGGTAGAGGTGTAATGCCGTCAAAGCTTGTTTAATCAGCAGCATTTTCCAAGCATGGTTATACCATATTGGACGTACATTCTGAGGAAGTGGAATTTCTTTATTGGCAGGAATTTTTTCAATATCGACATGATGCTCAGCTTCGAGTATTGAAAAATCAACGTCTGCAACAAGCTGCTGTGCTTGTTCAATTGCCCAGTGAATTATGGCTGCTTCAATAAGCCCTTCAGCTTCTTGAGAGATAACCATAGGGGTTTGAGCTTCATCAATAAATACGCTATCCGCTTCATCCACGATACAGAAGTGCAGTGCAGGAACAATCATCCCGTCGTCAGAAGTTTGTCCCGTTGCCAATGCACGTAAGTTTTCAATCTGGCGAGGTTGAGTACCTTTGCCTGAAATATGATCTTTTAGATAATCAAATACAATTTCATTGGCACTCACATAGCAAATTTGCTTGTGATAATTTTCCTTTCTTTCTGGAATTTCCATTTCACCATAAATGGCAGCGCTACTCAGTTGAAAAAACTGAAATAAAGAGCGCAATTCCTCTTCGTCGCGTTGTGCTAAATATGCATTGGTCGTGAGGACATGAACAAAATTTCCTGTTGCCGCCATAATAGTTGCTGCCATACCAGCAACCAGCGTTTTACCTTCTCCAGTGGGCATTTCAGCAAGGCGGCCCGTTAGTAGAATATAGGCACCCATAAACTGAACAGGATGTGGGTAAATATTAAAAACACGGGAAATACCTTCTCCTACGCAAGCAAAAATCAAAGCGATCGCGGTATCATGCGAGGGTTGTGTTGATAACTCGTGAATGGCTTGTTGAAATTTTTGTATGAGCTGTTCTTGATCAAGCTGTTTTAATGCTTCTCGGTGCGGTGAAATTGCTTGAGCAAACTTTTGAATATGTGTTCTGGAAATTTTTTTTGCGGGAATCCAGCCTAAAAGGTTGGCAAAGAAAATTTCTAATTTATGCAATTCCTGATCTTTTTGTTCTACACGGGCAACGTTAGAGAGATGAAAAGGGCGCAATGATAGGCTTTGAATCACCCGCAGATTAGACATAGAACTGCTCCAAAAATAATTGATGCAATTTTCTGATCCACTGCCATGCCAGTGGCGAATAACCTAAATCATAACGAACGTATGCGACATCACCAAATACAGAAGAGTCCAACGGTTGTGATAATTGAATATCGAGATCGAAATAGTTTTGTAAAGCCGTTGTACCTTCCTGATCATTGGGGTCAACGGTGATGTTTCCTCCCGCCTGACTACCTAATGCTGAAGAGAGAAGTTTCTTTTGTGTTTGTGGTGTACTTCGAATAATCTTGCCTGTATAAACCACATCAAAATGGTTTTTAAATCGAATTTCGATTCCTTTTAACCTTGTTTGAATCAAATCATAATCTTGTTGTAAAACGGCACTACGAACAATCTGGGCGGGTTGATTGATGACATAACCAATGATATCTCCACGCTTGTAAAATCTTTGATTGAGTTCAATGCTATCTTTAGCAAACCAGTGACCAGCAAGTGGGCTATAGACTTGAAGTTGTTCAAATTTGGTCTGATATTGTTGGAGTTGCTGCACAGCACCTTGTTTTTGATACTCTAATTTACGTTGTTGCGATATATCATCAAGTGAAGCTTGCCTGAGTTTATAATCTAATTCTTCAACCTGTAGTTTTTGTAGTTCATATTTTTCGGTAAGTTCTGCATTAGACAGTTGAAAAAGCATTTGGTTTTGCTGAATTTGATTGTTTTTCAAATTGATTGTTGCAATATGACCTGATTCATTGGCTCGAATGATTGACTCTTCAGGCATCCATACGATAGCCTGCTGAGTACTAAAATAAGGAAAGGGAAGAATAAAAAAAATCACGATAAGCGTGGCAAGAATTCCCCAGAAACGTCGGACAGCCTGATCACGATATTTTGACAATGTCGCTCCTTGATAGATATGTTTAATGCCTTTATAGAGAGGTAAAACAATGGTCATAAATCCAGAAATAAAAGCCAGAATGACACCAAAGAAAAAATATTTCTGAGCCACAAACCAAATTAAGCTCACCATGATGGTGATGCGGTAGATTGGAGAGATAAAACCATAACTAATTAGCCAAAATTTTTCATTTTCAGCAGCATAGGGAGGTTGAGCTGTTTTAGCGCCCAAAAGATAACGGTCAGATAAATAGACCCAATATTTTGTTGCTCGACCTGCTAAATTGGGAATTTCAAGTAAATCAGACAAAATATAGTAACCATCATAGCGCATCAGTGGATTACCATTGACCAATACGGTGGAAACAGTCGCAATAAAGATGACGTTATAAGCAAAAGCATGAATCAGCCCTGATTCGCTGGAGACCCACAGATAAATTGCAATCGCGCCTAATAATAACTCTGTCAATATGCCTGCAATAGATACAGCAATCCTTTGCCACTTGGAAATAAAGTGATAGGACGAAGTGGCATCAACATATGGGATGGGAATAAATAGAATGAACATCAAGCCCATTTCTCTAACATTGCCATTCCATGCTTTTATGGCTAAGCCATGAGCGAATTCATGAATTAATTTAACAATTGGATAGGTAAACCAAAGAATTAACAGGTTACTCGTAGATAGCACCCGATCTGACAAATTATTGGTTAAGCTTTGCCAATTTTCGGCAAGCAATAATAAGGCAGGGCATACGATCATCAACCAAATGAGTAGGCCCCAGATGCTAAAAACTGATTGAGCGGCTTTTTGTAATTGACTAAAGAACCGATCAGGATAAACCAATGGTATTTTGAGACTCATCGGATTTAAGAACGATTGCTTCAATTTATTGAATTTATGCTTCTTAAACCGTTTAAACATTTCCTCTGCATCAAAAGATACTTCAGTTTGTAGCAGGTCGTTGTTATAGAGCTGAGTCAGAAGCTGGACTAATTCATTTTGGCTAATTGCTCGGTATTGTTTATTTAAATGAATATTTTGTTGTTCGATATATTCTGCTGCTTTATCCCAAATTTGTTCTACATTGGATTGGCCATCTAATAAGGTAATGACATACCATGTTTCAGGGTTAACTCGTACAAACCGCTGTGACATAGGTTCAAACAACAGAAACCATGCACGGCCTCTTAACGTACGTGGTAGAACCTCAATATTCTGGCGTAATTGGGGCCTAAGATGACGAACCAGATGCCAATGTTCAGAGAATAAGCTTTGCATCGCTTTACCAGTTCGCCCAGATTTTTAATTTCATCCAGTTAATGAAATCTCGTGACCAGCGAAGCAGTAGGTTGGTTTTACCAACCGTAATTTTTCCAACACCTTGCATACCTGGGGTCAGAGCAGGAGGAGAATCTAACCAAGCAGCCTCAACTTTAAAGCCATTCACATTACTTTGGACAGAAGCGACTGGTGTAATACGGGTAATACGAATAGGGAAAGTCTGATCTGGCAAACCTGTCAGCTTTAAATTTCCCTTTTGATCTTTTTCAATCAAGTGAATGTCTTTATCTGCCACATGTAAGATCACTTTATAGGCATCTTGTGATGCAATTTGGAAGAGTTCCTTACCATCTTCAATAGGGGTTCCAATTTGTTGAATCCAGTCTCCATCAATAACTGTTCCTGTTATTGGGGCGGATACTCGGGTTTGATTGATCTTTCTTTGTAGTGTTTGGATTTTGGTTTCTTGCTGTTTAATTTGATTTGCGGCTAAACCACTATCTGTTAAATTTTGATCTGCCATTGCGACGCGAAATTGATGCTGCGCTTGATCCAATAGGCTTTGTTGTTCAGCCAGTTGAATTTTTAAATCGGTATTATCGAGTTGAATTAAGGCTTGGTCTTTTTGGACTTTATCTCCAGGACGAACAAATACCTTTTGTATAAAACCTTGCGTTGGTGCAGGAATAATCCAGCGAGTTTTACCTTCAACATTTAGGTTGGCAGTGACGAGTTTGTCGACAGGAATTAAGGTGATGCAGAGTAAAAATAAGATGAGAAGACTGCTGAGAATTTTCCAAGTATAGTGGCCATCTGAACTGTATTTTTTGAATAAATTACGACTAGATTGTAGGCTATGGCCAATTAAACTCTGTTCTGATTGATACCAATGTTGAAGCAGGGGCTGAATTAAATCACTGTTACTTTTTAAATATAAACTTAACTCTGCTTGAGTATTTTGGTGTTCAAACGCGCGGTCCTTTGCCACGAGTATTGCTTGGATCTTTCCTTGGTTAAAAATGGGATAACCAAACCAACTATGCTCATGTAATTCATGTTGTAAAAATAAGGTTTGCAGCGCAATTTCATTTAATCTTTGCATATCAGCAGCGCCTTTTTCTGTCCAAGACAGCTCAGACGAGACGATCCATTTGACTTTATGCGTACCTTCAACCATTAAATAATTTAATTGAATGTTCGTATGCTGGGGAAACCGATGCCGAATATAACTTGTTGTTTGGTTAATCCATTCTTGTGCGGCAACCCGGAATTGATCTTGATTCACGACATGAGCAAAAATCTCAAGTAACTGTTCTGCTTGAAAAGCGTGCTGTAGTTTTTGGCTTTGCTGTTCGTAGAATAACCAGCCCATACTGGTACGTATTAGTTCCAGAGTGACTTCATTAATAGGAGGAGCTATTGATAAGCCAATAATAGACGATGTATTGGAATATGTTAATAAATAGCCAATGATGTAAGTTGACTCATTTTTTTGAATAACAACTGGTTGTTCTGCTGTTAATTGCAGTTTGAGCGATGCCCATAACTCCTGTAGCTTCTGATCCTGAAACGCTTGCGTACCTAGATCGATTAAATTTTCAAAGCATATATCTAATACATTGACGTTTAAGCGCTTTAAGTTAAGTATCCAAATCTGAATAGAATTAGGTAAGTCATTCATTTTATTATTGAGCATGGTTATAACTTAATTCTGTAGGGTAAGGGGGGAATGAAAAATTTGATCAAGATCAAAAATTTCTTGTTCTATCAATGTGCCTGTCGTTATTTTTAACTTGAGATAGTTTTGCCATGCTTCATACCATGCAGATACGCGTTCTTGTCTTGCTTCAAAATATTTGGCTTGTGCTTCTAAAACCTCAGCATTAACACGCATGCCAACCTCATATGCCCGTTTGTTGGCTATCCACGCTTTTTGAGATGAAGATTCAGCATCTTGCATGCCTTTGGTTTTTGCAATAGCAGCTAGCGAGCTGTAAAAGTTATCCAGCATTTGGGCTTTCTGCTTTTGAGTCGTTAACAATAGTTCATTCTTATTTTTTTCTAATGACGCTTTTTGCTCTTTAATTTTGAAGTAGTTTTCGGAATTATACATCGGAATGTTTAATTCAAGACCATATAAATAATCTAAGCCATTCTGTTTATTGGTAAATGCGGAATCTTGAGAGTCAAAATTTCGACTCATTTTTGCGGAAAAATTAATTACAGGATATTTTTCAGCTTTGGATTGTTTTATTTCATTTTGAGATACTTTTAAGTTTAGCTCAGAGATTCGAATTTGATGATTGTTTGTCAGCAAAAATTGGTTATATAAGGATTGATCCCCATAGGATAACGGTGGCAGTGTTTCAACGGGTATCTTATTTTTGGTAAAAGTAACGTCATCTGTACCTATAAATTCAGCCAGAATACTTAATTCTTTATAGATCTCGAAATTGATACTTTGCTCTTGACTTTGTAAGGTTGAAAACTTGGCTTCTGCTTCCTTTAGATCGGTAATGGACACCATACCTTGATTAAAGTTTGCAATTGCCATTTGCTTTTGTTCTAGAACCAAAACTTTTTGTTGCTGTATCAGTTCAAGTTTGGATTTTAGGCTGAGTATTTTAAAATACTGATCTACAATATTTTGCAGTAACTCGTTATAGCTCACTTGGAATTGTTCTAAAGAAATTTCTTCCCCAATTTTGGCTGTTGAAATCGTTTCATCTTGAATTTTATTGTAAACAGGAATTGAAAACTGTATTGCATAATTACGTACACGGTAATCTATTTCATTTTGCCCTGGGCGTTTATTTTGGCCCATTTTTTCTTGAGCGCTGAAATTAATCTTAGCTTCTTTACTTGCTCGCGCCTGATTTAATTTTTGCTTGGCTATTTCCTTTTGCGCTTCTGCTAGAGGTAAATGAGGAGAATAGAGTTTTGCTTTCTGGAAGAGTGTAAATAAATTATCAGCACAGGCTCGTTGTGTTACCAAAATAGTTGCAATTGCGAAGAGAACTTTTTGTGTATAAAGATGTCGGTTTTTATTCATGATGTAATGAATTGTATGTTTTTGTAATTTTTGCATAAAAACAAAGAATTGAACAGAGGGCTTTATAAAAGATTTACTTGATTTTGATAGCGGATAAATTTATATGGTAGCTTCTTATCATTGAATTATTTTAAAAATTAAATGGTTGCAATAGGAAAGCCTATTGTAGTTTATTTAGTAAGAGTTTTCGTTATTTTATATTTTATCAATTTGGTTTTCGATTCGGGGGCAACATCGAATTTCTGTAAGGAGTTATTCAGCTGTATAATTCCCAGATAAACAAGCTAACATCTAAAACTTATTTGTACAACTAATTATCATTCCTTTAATGGTTTGTTTGAATTTCAATCAGTTGTGATATTGTCAATATAACCATCTAATGTATTTTTTAGTAACTTAAGTTAAGACCTATGCCAATAATTCTTTAGTTTTGTGGATCAAAATGAGGGAATTGCAACTCTTATAAGAATAAAAATAAAATAAAACAGTAGGTTATTGGTTAAGTTCAACTGACGCCATCTCCACCAAAATATTATTCGGGATTGTTTGATCCGATAGAAAAAAGCCTTTAAGTTCAATACTTAAAGGCTTTTTTATTTGCCTGTTTGTCCGATATGATCGGATATGATTTGATCTAAAAAATTCGAAAAAGGCGGGGGAGAAAAAATGGCAATAACTGATGTGGAATGCAAAAGGCATCTCCAAAAGAGAGGGCTATTCATCAATTTATTAGTTAAGTATCTTGAACCACTGTTGGACTAATCTTTGTCATTTTTTCTAAAATAAGAACCTCCCGTGAGTTATGTATTATCCACCTCAAGATGTGACTTTATAATTAAATAGCTTTTATCCATAAGATGTTGTTAAAACAACACTGATTTAAAAAAATGATGAAATATAAACAATAACTTGACTACAATTTTTTGCTAAAATATTGAAAATTATAAATAATTAATGTTGGCACAAAAGCTGCTCAATACAAGTGATATGAAATTGGAAATATCCTAAGGAATACCTATGTCACTTGTTATCGATAAAAAAGAAAATTCTAAAGAATTTGTAAAAAGCACATTATCTGAAATCTGGGTCACCCGATGTCCAGTCCCAACAGCAACAGGTATCTCACTAAAACGTGGGACACTGATTGAAAAATTTGAACAGCATGGTATCGATGTTGCGGTTCTACAAGATGCCCGTAAAGGTCTATCTGTTCATCATTTTGATCATCAACTACCCGCATTATTTCGAGAAGGTGGAAATGTTCCAGCATTAGCTGCTCGTTCTGAAGGTGCTCCAAGTCGACTCATTGGTTTGACATGGATTGATGAATGGCAGGTAATTATTGTTCGCCCTGATTCTGAAATCAGCAAGCCAGAGCATTTAAAGAATGTAAAAGTTGCTTTACCTGAATATGCAGACAAACGGGCGGGCAGTATTTTTAGAGCGATGTCTTTACAAGGGATTCGCGGTGCTTTGCAACTTGCAAATTTAACCTTCCGTGATGTCGATTTTATTGAAGTCCCTGAACGAGCGGAATCGAATACACAACAACGGGATGCTAGTACCTACTGGTCTGGATTAGATGCGTTAATCACTGGTGAAGTTGATGCTGTTTATGTAAAAGGAGCGTCCGCTGTTGAAGCTGCGACAAAACGTGGTTTAAAAGTTGGGATTGATTTGGATCAATTTGAAGATGTGACCTCCCGTGTAAACAATGGTACGCCTCGTCCAATTACCGTACATGAAGATTTGTTAAAAGATCACTTTGATGTCGTCGTTGATTTTCTGGAAGAGCTGTTTGATACCGCAGATTGGGCTCAAGATCATTTAGATGAAGTGCTGGTTATTCTTGAAGATGAAACGATTGCAGGGGCAGAGAGTGTCGCGACAGCCTACCGTAATAATTTTCATAAGTCTTTACATCCATCATTAAGTGAAGAGCGTTTAGAGCTGTTAAGACAACAAAAAGATTTCCTTTGGTTACATGGTTTTCTGGAGCGTGATGTCGATATTAACACTTGGGTCGACCACCGTCCTTTGCTCGAAGTTTTAAAGCGCCGCCAAAATAAGCAATTTTAATAGGATATTGATCATGACAACACTTATTCAAACGCCACTTTCTCCTGAACTCAATGACTTTATCGAATTGAATCGTGAAAAAGCTGAATTTGCTTTTGAAGTATTCCGTGAAACAAGAACAATCACGGCAAATGGAACGGTTAATTTTGTTGAACGTGGACCTGATAATACCTTAGTCACTTTTAACTATGCAGGACCTTGGTCTAAAGATAAAAAAAGCAAAGTACTTGTGGAGACCATTGATGGTGAAGTTTTATTGGGAAGAAAAAATGCAGGTGGGCGTTATAACAAACTTTTTCGCGAGCATGCAGATGTCACCACAATATCTCATGTACACGCGCCGAATTTAGGGGCTTGGGCGCAAACCCATCGTACCTTACCGATTCGTTATGTGCCTGTTCAGCGCTTTCATTTATTTAAAGAACTCCCAATTTATATTGATCGCCGTCAGGCAGAAGTCGATTTCATTTTAGATCAACTCAAAGTTGATATCGAACATCGAGCAATTTTAGAAGCCAACGGTGGTGCAACCGTATGGGGACGTCAGGGATTACAAGAAACAGCTGAATTTATCTTGTTACTTGAGGAAGGTGCACAGATTCAGCTACTAGCTGAATTAGCTGGGGGAAGCCGTGAATACGGACAGGGTGTTTTACAGCAGCAGTGGCGAATGAGTGGTTTAACCGATAAAGCCAAGTCGCTTGGATTACTTCCACTTCATTAGAAATCTGATTCAAATATAAATATAGAGAATACTATGGCTGTAAAACTTTTATGGTATCTCACTTCTCCTGATGGGCCATATCCTTGGTTGGAATCTGGGCGGTGGGATACCGATTATGAACACTTGCAACAGATTGCGATTACTGCGGATCGACTTGGTTTTTACGGTTCACTTATGGGCACCAGCGAGTATGAAACACTTGCTGTTGCTGCAAGTTTAATTCCATTTACTGAACGTTTAAAGTTTCTGGTTGCCCAACATCCTGGAGAAGTCCAGCCAGCAGTATTGGCCAAATATGCGCAAACGTTTGATGCATTTTCTAAAGGGCGTTTGTTATTTAATGTCGTTAATGGAAATGATCAGGGTTTGGCAGCTTTAGGTATTCACTATACGCATGATGAGCGTTATGACTTTAGCAAAGAATACTGGACAGCATTTCAGCAAAACTATTTAGGTGATCGATCTGGATTTGAGGGGGAGTTTATTCAAATTGCTCCACGTCTAGAAAGTGGATCTCCTATGTCCAAATGGCGTGGTCCAACTCAAAAGCAGGGTGTTCCTTTATGGGGAGCTGGAACTTCTGCCAAAGGCGTTCAGCATTCTGTTGAATTACTCGATGTGTATTTAAGTTTTACGAATACGCCACCGTTGCTGGGAGAAAAGTTTAGCAAAGTTGCCGCTGAAGCGGCAAAAATTGGGCGTACTTTAGAGTTTGGTACTCGATTGCAAATTATTGTTCGAGAAACAGAAGAAGAGGCTTGGCAGTATGCTCAGTCATTACTCGACAAGATTGATTTAAATTATGCAATCGAAGCTGTTAAACGGCAGCTTCCTCCCGATGAAACTTTTGAGCGTTATCAAAGCCCAAATCCGATCGTTCAAAGGAATCTCACTTTGTTACGACATGGGGTATTACCTCGTGCAAAAGACTTTGAAATTTATCCTAATGTTTGGACTGGGCCATCTTTATTTGGTTTTGATATTTTAAACCCAGCAGCAGGTACTGCCTTGGTCGGCAGTGCTGAAAATATTGCTGAACGGATTAAAGAATATGAAAGCTATGGTGTATCTGCCTTTATCTTATCTGGTTTCCCTTTAATTGCAGAAGCCTATCGTGTAGCTGATTTATTGTTCCCGTTATTAGAGCTCGATCATGGTTTTGAATTGCCTAAGCTCAATAAAAACTCATCCATTGATTCTCTCTTGAATCAAGAAGTTATCGTTTAAGGGAGAAAACATGAACAAAATTACACGTCGAGAACTCATTAAACAAACTGGATTGGGGGTTGGCGCTGTTGCTGCAATTAGCCTGATAGGATGTTCTAAAACTGACTCTGCATCTTCCGAGAATACTCATGCGAGTACAGCTGAAAATGATACGCCCAAAAAAGGTGGTGTGATCAAAATTGGGGTGATCAATGGCAATCAAGCTGGTAATTTAGACGCGCATAAACCCATCGGTATGTCCAGTGCATTTAGAGGCTGGCCTTTATATGCAAAATTATGGGAATGGGGTAGAGATATCCAGCCCAAACTCGCACTTGCTGAATTTGCGGAGCCGAATAATGATGGGACGAAATGGACCATTCGCTTAAAAAAGGGACTCGAATTCCATCATGGTAAAACGATTACTGCTGATGATGTTATTTTCTCCTTACGCCGTTTGACTGACCCTAAACTTGCTTCCCCATTTGCAGCCTATCTTTATTCATTGCAAAGAGATGCAATTAAAAAGCGCGATGAATACACCGTTGAGATCCCTTTTGCTCAAGGAAAAGGGTTGGTTGCTTTACCTGAGGCATGGATGAGTTGGGGTGGCATTGTTCCTACAGATTATGACCCAGTTAAAAATGTCGTAGGTGCAGGTCCCTTTAAGCTTGACAGTTTTACACCGGGCCAGCGTTCACGCTTTGTCCGTTTTGAAAATTACTGGAAAGAAAATAGGCCTTATGCTGATGCAATCGAAATCATTGATTTTAAAGATCAGACAGGGCGTCTTGCTGCTTTGCAATCTGGTCAAATTGACATTGCTTCAGGTGTAAGTGCTGAGCATATTGCTTTAATTCAAGCCAATAAACGACTGAATCTCGTTTCATCAGAAACCGATGCTTGGCAATCATTTGATATGAACACGTCTAAAGCGCCGTTCAATGATCCTCGAGTACGACAAGCTTTTAGATTGATTGCCAATAGAGACGATTTGGTCAAACGTGCTTTAGCTGGGCAAGGACGAGTTGCAAATGACCTTTATTCGTTTAGCGATCCTGTATATGACCACAGTATTGCTCAGCGCAAGCAAGATTTAAATAAAGCGAAGGCATTGTTGAAAGAAGCTGGTTTTAGCAATAGCTTGGCAGTTGATTTATATACAGGTCCAGATAGCA
Organism: Acinetobacter proteolyticus; assembly: GCF_000367945.1. Taxonomy (GTDB): domain Bacteria; phylum Pseudomonadota; class Gammaproteobacteria; order Pseudomonadales; family Moraxellaceae; genus Acinetobacter; species Acinetobacter proteolyticus. The sequence continues at coordinate 1,920,687 of NZ_KB849179.1, read as the reverse complement.
ATGCTGCATTGGTTTTTGCTCAGCATGCGGCTCAGGCTGGTGTTATCGTTAATGTTAAACAGGTTGAAGCTGCCACCTTTGCGGATGCTGTAAAACAGGATTGGGCATTTAGTACAGGTTCAAACGTTTCACGACCTTTTCTATTAACCGTCTTGCAAATTGATGGGCCGGGTGCGGCAAATAATAAAACTCGATTTAACAATGAACGTTTTACTGAATTGGTTCATACCGCATTACAACAGCCTGATTTGGAAAAACGCAAAGTTCTCATTCATGAAGCACAGCACATTCAACATGAGCAAGGTGGTTTGCTCATTTGGGGTTTTAATCATGTACTCGATGCACATTCTGGCCAAATTGGTGGTGTAACACCTGATCGCACAGGCTTTGCTGCGTGGCGTACAGATGAATTTTGGCGTAGGGGATGACCGCTATGACAACGCAATCCAGCAATATAGAGACAGCCATTTCACATCAAACCATGACGAGATCATTTGAAATACCAGCATGGTTACCTTGGTTTTTCACACGGTTGTTGTCCGGTGTATTGGTTGTATTTGTGATTAGTCTCATTGTATTTATTGCCACACAAGCACTCCCATCTGATCCGGCTCGCGTCATTTTGGGCCCAGAAGCACCGGAAGCGACGGTTCAAATACTTCGTGAACAATTGGGCCTGAACGATCCAATATTGATGCAATACTGGCATTGGTTGAGTCAATTATTGCAAGGTAATTTTGGCCGTTCGATTGATTCAAATGTACCTGTGGTGCAGATTGTTCAGAATTATTTTGCTAACACCGTTGCATTAACGATCTTGGTGATTGTCATTACTGTCCCACTTTCAGTGGTACTGGGTGTGTGGCTGTCACTCCGTCGAGATAGCAAACTCGATCGTATTATTGTTTCTAGCTCTATTCTATTCAAGGCTGTTCCAGGATTTGTGATTGCGATTTGGTTAATGATGTTTTTCTCAACTTCAATCCTGCACATATTGCCAGCTGCATCCTTGTTGATTCCAGAGCAGTCAGCTTTTAGCCAAATCGAGTTTTTAGTTTTACCGATTTTAACTTTGGCCTTATCGCTTATTCCATATCTGATGCGTTTGGTTCGTGGTTCCATGATTGATGCACTTGAGTCAGACTATGTGACCTCTGCACGATTACGTGGTATTCCTGAGCGACGGATCATATGGAAACATGTTTTACCCAATGCATTGGTGCCAGTAGTGCAGGGAACAGCATTAACGATACGGGTTCTGCTGAGTGGAGCTCTCATTATTGAAGTGGTTTTCAGTTATCCCGGTATTGGTAATGCACTCAATGCCGCAATTGAATTAAGAGATATCCCGACCATTCAAGCAATTGTTTTATTGCTGACCATTTGTGTGGTAGCCGTTAATTTAATTGCAGATTTAATCACGACTTTACTCACACCAAAAATACGAACAGCCAAAAGACATAAAGCTCGTTCGCCAGGCCGTCGTCAGGCATTACGTTTATGGAAGTCGGGTCGACCAATTACGGTAAAACCTGTTGACCGCCGTAATGCGTTAAAGAACATTCAGCAAGGAGGTGGGAAATGAGCTCACTTCATTGGTACCAAAGAAATTTTTTTCAAACCTTAATTCGTGAAAGACAAGTACGTTTTGGATTTGTAGTCACTACGTTAGTGTTGATTTTTGCACTGGTTGGACCGCTCTTGGTTCCCTTTGAGCCCACTGCTTTGATCGGCATGACATATGGTCCGCCTGAAGGAAAATCGTTTCTTGGATATGATTATATTGGTCATGATGTGTGGTCACGTGTTCTTGCTGGTGGGGCTTCTATTATCTGGATGACACTGGCTGCCAGTTTGGTTGCATTAATTATTGGTTCTAGTTTAGGCATATTCGCTGCTTTTGCCCGAAATAAGATTGATCAGTTCGTGACTTGGCTTACAGATGTTTTTATGGCCTTTCCGGATCTTATATTGGTCTTGCTTATCGTTTCAATGTTAGGTCGGGAGCCTTGGCTCATTGTTTTAACGGTTTCAATTGCTTTTATTCCTGGGGTCGTGCGTCTTGCGCGAAGTGTTGCACTTAATCTGGTGGAACAAGAATATATCGAAGCAGCCAGAATGCTTGGGTACTCAAAAACCTATATTTTATTTCGTGAAATTTTACCCAACATGTTGACGCCTTTACTCATCCATTTGGGTGTGATGTTGACATGGGCTGTGGGTATGTTATCTGGTTTGGCTTTTCTTGGTTATGGTGTGGCACCTCCAGCAGCAGATTGGGGACTCATGATTAATGAAAATCGCGCTGGTTTATTGGTGCAGCCGTGGGCGGTATTTGCTCCTGTCATCTTAATTGCTTTGTTTGCGCTCGGAACCAATGTATTGGCTGAGGGTGTTGGACGTGCAGCTGCTCGGATTGAGGAAAAATAAGCATGGCAGATCAATTTAAAAATACCGTATTAACGGTAAAAGACTTAACCGTGGCATTGGTCAACACTGGCAATCACATCGTTTCTAATATTTCATTTAGCTTGAGAGAAGGTGAGGTTCTAGGGCTGGTCGGAGAAAGTGGTTCTGGTAAAACCACATTATCGAGTGCCTTATTGGGCTATGCACGACATGGTGCCAAGATTATTCAAGGCACAATTGAACTGGATGATGAAGATATTCTCAGTTTAGATGATCATGCTTTGCGTCAGGTTCGTGGTTATAAAATGAGTCATGTCGCCCAAGATCCTGGAACGGCACTCAACCCAGCATTAAGTATTGGACAACATTTATTTGAATTATTAGATGTCCATCAGGCACAGTTATCGAGCATTGAAAAATACCAAAAGGTTGCCAAAATTTTAAATGAAGTGGGATTGCCGCATGATCAGCTATTTCTAAAGCGTTATCCTCATCAGCTTTCGGGTGGGCAACAACAACGAATTTTATTGGCCTTGGCATTCTTGCTACAGCCACGTTTGATCGTTTTGGATGAGCCAACCACCGCGTTAGATGTGACGACACAGACATTGGTGTTGAATATCATTCGTAAATTATGTCGGGAATATAACGTTGCTGCTATCTATGTATCGCATGACTTAACGGTGGTAAAAGATATTGCAGATCGGGTGATTGTTCTGTATTCAGGTCGAATTGCTGAAGATGCGGTATTAACCCAACTATTTGAAACGCCTAAGCACCCTTATACGCAAGGTTTACTGAACGCCATTCCCGATGTGGCCATTCGTAAATATTTATCTCCAATTGAAGGACATGCTCCTTCGCCCAATGAGCGTCCAGAGGGATGTGCTTTTGCGGCACGTTGTACTTTCGCTACAGATATATGTCGTCAAAAACAACCTGAATTAACGCAATTAAAAGATGAGTTTGACCCGCATTTTGTTGCTTGTCACCATTCGGATCATGTTGGTGTGATTAATTTTAAAGAGATTGATCATCAGGTTATTGAACGAGAAACCGATCGAGAAGCACTGCTAAAAGTTGAACATATTCATGCATGGTATGGGCAGCAACCGGCTCTTTTCGATATCTCATTTCAACTCAAAAAAGGCGAATGTTTAGCATTAGTTGGTGAATCAGGTTCGGGTAAGACGACTTTATCACGTGTGATTGCTGGCCTCAATGAAAATGCAGATGGACAAATTACATTAGCGGATGAAGTCTTGTCGTTACGTGGGCAACAGCGCCATTTGCAGCAGCGACATAAACTGCAATATATCTTTCAAAACCCTTATAAAGCCTTGAATCCAGCGCATACGATTGGTCAAACATTAATTAAAGTTGTACAGCATTTCTTTGGAGCATCTCGACAAGAAGCCATAGAAAAAGTCACGCAGGTACTTAAACAAGTCTCTCTGCCTATTCAAGTTCAGGAACTCTATCCAAGAGATTTATCGGGTGGGGAGCGACAACGAGTGGCGATCGCGCGAGCTTTGCTGTGCCAACCTGATGTTTTGATTTGTGATGAGATTACCTCTGCTTTGGATGTTTCAGTTCAGGCTTCCATCTTAAAACTGCTACAAGACCTCCAACAGCAAGGTGTGACCTTACTATTTGTGACCCATAACCTAGGGGTTGTTCGTGCAATCGCAGATCGAGTCGCCGTATTAAAAAATGGACATATTGTTGAATATGGTGAAACAGATCAAGTGCTGAGTCATCCTCAACATACCTATACCAAAACTTTGCTTATCCATGCGCCAAGCTTGTTTAAAAACAAGGTACTTGAAGTTTGCGCATAAAAAAGAACAAATTTCCGGAGTTAACAATGAACGACATTAACCAACGTAATTTTTTAGAATTAGGTAGTATCAGGCATATTCAAAGTGAGCAAGAAGCACTTGATATTGCAAAAGAGGTGGCGGATCAACTGAATCAATTTGCTCGAGACCCAAGTTATAACAAGACCGTACCTTATGATCAGGCGCGTTTAATTTCAGAAGCTGGTTTAACTGCAATTATTGTACCCAAGCAATTTGGGGGCTTAGGCGCCAGTATTTCAACCTTGGTCAATGTGGTGAAAATTATTTCATCCGCAGATGGTGGTGTCGGGCAGTTATTACAGATTCACTTCACCATGTTCCGAGGTGTTTTAACGGGCTATGATGATGAAATTCGTGATCAGTTACTGGGTGATATCTTAAGCGGAAAGCGTTTGGGTAATGCACTTGCAGAAGTGGGTGGTAAAGATAAATTTCAGCATAAGACGCGTGTAGAGCGAAATTCAAAAGGGCAATTAATTTTAAATGGCAGTAAATTCTATTCTACCGGCTCTTTACTCGCAGAATGGATTTCCTTATTCGCTGGTAGTGATGATGGACCTGTGTCGATTTTAATTCATCGTGATACGCAGGGAGTGGAGTTGCTTGATGACTGGGATGCGATGGGACAAAATAATAGTGTCAGTGGCACTGTTAATTTTAAAGATGTGATTGTTGATGAACGTTATGTTGCTAAGCGAAATACGGGGGGGTTAGGCACTGTTTTACGTACGGGACTCACTTGGCCTCAGATTTTACACGCTGCAATGGACACAGGAATTGCCAAAGGAGCCCTACAAGGCGGGATTGATTATTTACAACATCATGCTCGACCTTGGGTAGAAAGTGGCGTCGACTCGCCTACGCATGAACCTCATATCATCAAACAGATTGGTGAATTTGCTGTTTTAGTGCGTTCAGCTGAGGCATTATTGGATCGTTCAGCACAGATTTTTGAACAGCATTTGGCAAATGTAGAGGATGAAGATTTACAAACTGAACTGATTTTATCGGTTGCTGCTACCCGTAGTCAGTCTGATCATGCATCTTTAAAAATTTCGAGTGAAATTTTTGGATTACTTGGGGCAAGTTCAACTTTATCGAAATGGAACCTAGACCGCTTCTGGCGAAATGCACGAACTCACACCACGCATGATCCAATTCGCTGGAGGCTCTATCATGTTGGAAATTATTATTTAAATAATATTCCACCAGGAGAATACAACTCAGTACTTCTAAAGAAGCAAGCGGAAAATGTGACTAAATTTTCTAAGTAAAATGAAGTCAATAAAAAAGGTTGTCATCATGACAACCTTTTTAATTTTAAAGTATTAAGCCACTTGAGTTTGAATAGAAATATCCTGTGCAAGCCATTCACGAACATTAATTTGTGCAGGAATAAAGTTCCAGCGATAGAGAAAATCACTCAAGTCTTGTAAAGCAATAATAGAGATTTCATCAAAGTTAGTGTTCAGTTTCAAATGTGCATCTGCACCGTATGCCGCATGAACCCATTGTTCACTACTGTTACATTCTTTTGCTAGATAACGATGGGTTTCATCGGCGTGTGCATGTGCCCATTGTTCTGCTTGTAATACAGCATCAACAATCGATTGGGCTTGCTCTGGATATTGCTTTAGAAAATCTTCATCAACAGTGAGTGTTCTTGGTGTTCCATTATTGGAGCGTAGAATAGGGTCTGGATGTGAGCCAATATCAATAATGGTATGCAGGGCGAAATCATGAGCAATCTGCGCAGCATGTGCACCTTTTAGAAAAATGGCATCTACATCACCTTTAATTAATGCCACGATCTCTGCACTTGCGTTGATTTTGTTGCGATTACCATAAAAGCTAGAATCATTTTCTTCTGGCTGTTGTTGCTGTGCTGTTAAAATATCTGCTCGTAAACAGTCAACTAATTCAAGATCGCTTACCTTTAAATCTACGGTCTTTAAGGCATTCTCTAAACCACGAATCGCCTGTGCACGCGAGAAATCAATAATTGCATCTTGATTTAATGGAATTCCAAAACGTTTGCCTTTTAGGTCTGCAACAGTTTTGATGTTTGAATCGTAGCGTGTTAACAATAATTGAACTTCATCAGCCCAAGATAACCCAATCACTTTAGTTTTTTGACCAGATGCATATGCCCAGATTGCAGGAATACTGCCACCGTGTCGAACTGAATTGGCAAGTGTATGGTTAAAATGAGAGTTGCGAATATCTTTGGAATTTGATTCTCGAATTGATTTTATTTCAATCTGCTGCTCATTAAACTTTTCTTTGAGCCAACCTTTTTGAATTGAAATGCCTAGGCCTGTTGGTACAGGGCAGCGCGTGTACCAAAGTGTGTTTAATGATTGAGTTTGAACTGTTGTCATCATGACATCCTTTTGTGATTTTTATGCTTTAAAGCAAAATTGATGCCATTTATTAAGTTGTTGATATTTATTATTTATTTGTAATATCGTTTTTTATGATGTTGATATATCAAATTTTGTTGCGATTACAACAGAACCATTGCGCCAGTGTTTTAAAATCAACACCACTATAAATAGTTATCTATAAAAATAATATAAAACAAAGGTTTAAAATATTTTTTCAGGTCGCTAATTTGGCATGAATCTCGCACTAATACAAAATCTCAAATTTTTTCTATCTTTTATGTTTAAAAATTATCCATTATTGCGAAGTTTGGCTTTGTATCGATTTATGCCATTTCGCTTCTTATTGACGGCGACCTTATTTGTTATTGCAAATTTAGGGTTAGCAATCCAACAATATTCAATCGGTCATGCGATTGATACCTTAAAACATAGTGAAAGGGAAACTTTATTTCAGCATGCATTTTCTGATCCTTTAAACCCTTGGTTTTGGTTTATTCTACTTGTGAGTATTGCTGGCATTAGGGCAGTTGTTCAGTATCTGGCAGGGTTAAGTGCTTTAAGCATTGGTCAGCAATTACTGAGTATTTTAAGAGAAAGAATCTTTTCCCAAGTACAGCATTTAGATGTTTCATGGCACTGGAAGCATGGGCTGGGAGAAGTGTTATCTCGAACAACACGTGATTCAGATAAATTAAAAGAAGCATTGATCAATTTTTGGCGGCAAGTGTTTGAATCAAGCTTGGTGGTTACTGTAACCGTCGGACTCTTGTGTTGGTACCATCCTTGGCTGGGAGTAGTTCCTTTACTATTTATTTTTTTAGGGCTTTTGGTTCTATTTAAACTGACCAATCAATTGGTTGTATTGGATCATCAAGTTGCATCTACCTACGAAAAAGTCAGTGATAGCTTAGCGGAAAGCGTGAATGGAATTCGGGTAGTCAAAGCTTTTCAACTTGAAGAGAGACTTTTACAGCGCTTTAATCATGCCGTAGATCTATTTATTCATCATTCCATTCAGACCATCAGCACAAGTGCAAAACGGTTACCTATCCCCCAAGTGATTATTGCATGCTCTTATTTATGGGTCATCGCTTTTGGTGCTTATTTAATTGGACAAAATCAGTTGCAAGTGGGGCAATTCGTCGCTGCCATTCTTATGGCAAATTTATTGGTGTTTCGTATTGAAAGCATTGGTCAGGTCTTACATATTTTTGCTGATGCACGTTCATCTGCAACAAGAATCTGGCAAATGTTAGATCAGAAGTCCGCAATTGAAGATCAACTATGTCCTTTGCCTTTGCAATGGCGTGATGAGTTAAATATTAGACTAGAAAATGTAAGTTTTCAGGATGAAACAACGCAAAAGTGTATTTTAAAACACTGCCATGTTGAATTTCGAGCAGGTGAAATCGTCACTGTTGTAGGTAAGACTGGCTCAGGTAAAACGACATTGATGAATTTACTCAATCGGTTTATTGATCCAACAGAAGGGCAAGTTTTGATTGGCTCTGAGCAAACGGGCTGGACAAATATTAAGGATTTAAGCCTATTTGAATTACGTCATTTGGTTCAGATCATTCCTCAGGAAAATTTCTTTTTTAGCGGCACATTGGCAGACAACTTAAGAATTGCTAAGCAAGATGCAACTGAGCAAGAGATGAGGGATGCTTTACATTTAGCGTCTGCATCAGAACTATTACAACGACTTGATGATGGACTAGACACGCTGATTGGGGACAAGGGCGTTACCTTGTCGGGAGGACAAAAACAACGTCTTGCTTTGGCCCGTTCCATTCTAAAGAATTCACCCATTTTAGCTTTAGATGACTCAACCAGTGCCTTAGATGCGACCACTGAAAAACAGGTTTTACAGCGGCTATCAGCACTTTCTGGTAGTGGCAACCCTTCGAATAAAACAATCATTATTAACTCTAATAAACAAACCACGATTGCTTTATCTGATCGCGTTATTGTGCTTGATCAGGGTCATATTATTGCCCAAGGCACACATGCTGAATTGGTTCAAGATTGTTTGTTTTATCGAGAGTTGATGGGTTTTCAGTTAGAGCAGCAGGAGATTGATGCATGAATACCAGTGTTAAAAATTTCCGCCCATTCGCACAATCAGCTGATCTACAAATCGAAGAAAATTTAGCAAATACCTCAATTCATAGAGGAATGTTAACAAAACTTATTCCTTTAGTTTATCCCATCCGCTACTTGCTGCTTGCTTTAATTACAGTAGAAATTTTACAAGTAATGAGTATTTTTGTCCGACCTTGGGTAGTGAAATATATTCTGGATTCGGGCTTTCAACAAATTGCTGGAAAAGTAGTATTGCATCAGCCAGTTTTATTGATTGTGATGAGCATTTTGACATTGAGTTGGATTTGTCGTTTTGCTTTAGCAAGCGTATCAAAATATCTTTCAGGCCGAGCAGCTTTAAAAGTGATTAATGGTTTAAGACGTTCTTTATTTCAGCATATCCAAAGTTTAAATATTGGATATTTTGATCGTACCAAGGCTGGCAGGATTATTTCGCGGGCCGATCGTGATGTCGAAACATTAGAGCCTGTTTTAATACAAGGGCCACCAGAGCTACTTTCCGCAATTTTGCGTTGTGGATTAGCTTCAGTACTGCTTTGGCATATCTATCCACCATTTTTTTGGTGCTTATTTGCGACGCTACCCATTTTATTTGGTATGACTGCAATTTTTAAGAAATCATCGCAAAAACATTGGGGACGAGTTGCAGAAGAACGCAGTCGATTTACTGCTCATTTGGTTGAAACAGTAAATGGAACAAAAATCATTCAGCAGTTAAATTACACCGCAACCAATCAATCTCGTTATCAAGAATTATTGAAAGACTTTAATAATTCTATTATTTATGGCAGTAAGCGGACCAGTTGGTTTGCCCCTTTTACAGGCTTACTTTCAACGCTAGCCACTGCTGGATTTATTGTGATTGGTAGTTATGCTTATAGTGACGGCATCATTAGTATTGGCCAGTTTGCAGAAAGTATTTTCTATGTGTTTTTATTCTTAGCACCCTTACAGGAACTTACCGATCTATTTGAACGTTATGCAAATGGGGCAGCATGTGCACAACGTATATTTCTACTTTTAGACACCCAATCTACGATTCAAGAACAACCGAATGCGGTAAAGCTTGTACAGTTGAATGGTCATATTCGATTTCAGTCTGTAGATTTTGCTTATACCCATAAACCTGTTTTACAAAATTTTAATTTGGAGATTGAAGCTGGAAAAATAATTGCGATTGTAGGGCCAACAGGACATGGCAAAAGTACCATGGCTCAATTGCTAACACGGTTTTATGAACCTCAGCAGGGCGGAATTTTTCTAGATCGTTATCCAATACAAAGTATTCAGCTTGCAAGTTTAAGACAGCATGTGAGTATTGTTTTACAAGATAATGTTTTATTTAGTGGAACAATTTTAGATAACTTACGTCTAGTTCAACCTGATGCTACAGATCAGAAACTTATCCAAGTTATTGAAGACTTGGGAGCAGATGAGATATTGCAACAACTGCCACAAGGCTATTTCACCGAAGTTGGGGCGCTTGGTAAAAATCTTAGTCATGGACAAAGGCAACTTGTTTGTTTAGTTCGTGCTTATTTGGCAAACCCTAAAATATTAATTCTAGATGAAGCCACCTCTGCAATTGATATTTATACTGAGCAAAAAATACAATATGCGCTTAGACGCTTATGCCAAAATAGAACCTGTATTGTGATTGCACATCGGCTGAGTACCATTCGTGAGGCTGATAAAATTGTTCTAATTGAAAATGGTCATGTCGTAGAGCAAGGTTCGCATGAGCAGTTAATGCAGCAACAGGCAGCTTATTTTCAATTGTATCAGTCCTATCTACAAAATCAGCTTGTCTAGCGGTCGGCAAATTTAAAAACTGTAGTTTTATAAACATTTTTTTGAATCATTGTTTAAATTTAAACAATGATTCTTTTGTTTTTTTACTCAATACTTTGATAATAATAAATAAAATATTTGGCATTGGCTTTGCTATATCGGTTTAGATCGTTAAGGAAGCTTATATGCGTACATATTTTTCTCAATTCATTCTTCACTCCTCACTTTTTGCACTGAGTACACTCACTGCCTCAATTGCTTTGGCAAATGATCAAAAGAATTTGTCAGGGAAAGAGGATGCCATCACATTACAATCTGTGGTTGTTACAGGCTCTAGACGGGCAATTAGTAGCTCACTTGATGCACCTGCCCCCGTTGATATTTTAACTGCCAAAGCGTTACAAGAGACTGGTGCGACTGATCTTGCAGCAGCGTTAACACGGCTGTCTCCCTCGGTGACTTTACCGAGTTCTCCTGCAGGTGGTTTTGGAGCATCGGTTCCGCCAAGTATTGCGCTCAGAGGATTATCTGCTGATCAAACTCTAATTTTAATTAATGGAAAACGTCGTCATACATCAGCTTATTTCACTCGCCAAGCCTATGCAGGTGGAAGAGGCGCAGCGGTAACTGACCTAAGTTTAATTCCAGTGAGCGCGATTGAACGCATAGAAATCTTGCGGGATGGTGCTGCGGCACAATATGGGTCAGATGCAATTGCCGGTGTGGTTAATATTATTTTGAAATCACGAGATCATGGAGGTGGCGTAAGCTATCAAATGGGTGGTTACACTCAAGGAGATGGTGAACAACATAAAGTTAATCTTTGGAAAGGTTTTGCGCTCCCTAATGATGGTGCATTGACGGTTGCGTTAGATTTAGGCAAACGTGAAGCTGCAAGTAACACAGCACCGGATACGCGAACTTTTTATGATGGTTCAACCAAGGCTCAATATACAGAACAAAATACACCTTATAGAACGTGGAAATTTGGTTCGCCCGAACAAAAAGATCAAGTCAATGTGACTGCCAATCTAGATTTACCTTTGACAGATGACGTTGCACTTTATGGTTTTAGTAGCTATGGACACCGTAAAACAATAGGTGAAAACTTTTATGAACCACCAACAACCAAAACAGTACTGAATCAATCCAGCTATTTTAAAGAACGTTATCCAGATGGACGCTCGCCATTAAGCTTAGTCACTGTAGATGATTTTGCAACCACCGTTGGAGTGAAAAAAGGGGAGTTGAAGTCAGGTAAATATGATCTTTATGCAACTTATGGGCAAAATAAAGTCAGCACAAAACAAGGCAACGGCATTAACCCAAGTTACGGGCCAAATTCTTCTTCAAACTATGACTTAGGCGAAAATATCTTTGCGCAATTAAATACAGGGCTCGATTATAGCCGTGATATTGCAATTGACGGGTTAGCAAGTCCACTGACGTTGTCTACAGGGGTTTTATATCGTTGGGAGCAATATAAGCAAAATGCGGGTGATCCGATTGCCTATACCCGTGGCCCATATTTCAATCCGAGTACGACTTTAGGTGTTGGTGTTCCGGGAATATATGCCGGAATTACAGACCAAGATCAACGAAAAATTAGTCGTGATGTTTATGGTATTTACCTAGATTTAGAAGCAGATATTTTTAAAAATTTGAATGTGGGCGCAGCTGTTCGAAGTGAAAAATATTCAGACTTTGGGTCGACCACAAACGGAAAATTATTTGCTAAATATGATGTATCACCTCAGTTGGCAGTACGTGGTTCAATCAATACAGGCTATAGAGCACCGTCATTGGCACAACAAGGATATTCTGCTTATAGCGTACAAACGGTGCAAACCCCTTCAGGGTGGCAAGATGTGCAACAACGAACTTTAGTTGCAGGCAGTGAGGCCGCTTTACTGATTGGCGGAAGCTCACTTAAACCAGAGAAATCCACAAATTACTCTTTAGGTTTTGTTTGGAAGCCACTTGCGAATACCTCAGCAACTTTAGACCTTTATCAAATCGATATTAAAAATCGTATTTTGCTTTCAGACAATATTACTGGAAGTGTAATCACCAATGCATTTGCCAATTCACCGTATTCAAATATTGCCAATGTGGCGTTCTTTAATAATTTACTCGACACACGTACCCAAGGTTTAGAGCTCGCGTTTAAGCATGATTTAAATCTTGAACAATATGGCAAGTTAAATCTGAATCTAGGTCTGGCCTATAACAAAAATGAAATCACTGAAACCAGAGATTCTATCACCGCAAAAGGTGAGCGAATTCCCGTTTCAAGCATTGCAGGACGAAATACACAAAGCCTGATTGAGTCTACTGCACCGAAAACAAAGCTGACCCTTGGCGCACTTTGGTCAAACCAAGCGTGGAGCGTCAATACCGCAATCCGTCGCTATGATAAATGGACGACCTTAAATAATACCAACACTACATTAGACCAGACTTTTGATCCGCAGTGGATTGCAGATTTAGATATTGGCTACAAAGCGGATGCATTTGTGAAAGGTCTGAAGTTCAATTTAGGGGCAATCAATTTATTGAATAGCCATCCGGATAAAGCCAAAGATTCTTCGGTCGGCAACATTGTCAAATATAGTTTTAATGCCCCTGAAGGCGCATTTGGAACGTATTTATATGGCCGTGTAAGTTACGAATTTTAAATCAAAAATGATGAAACAAATTTTAAGGTAAATGACAATGCAACCTACTTTTTTATCAACCTTATGCAAGTTTTCTTTAATCACCACGATGTTAACTTCGAGCTGTTTGGCGACTGCTCAACAAGCGCCAGCACCTGAAGATAAATATGGAGATGGCCGAGTTTCTGAGTTTTATACATGGAAATCGGCTATTCCAGCGCAGGCTGGAAAATTATTAAAAACAGAGGCTATTCATAATCCTTATATTCGTTTGGCAAATGACAGTCAGGCGATTCGAATTCTCTATAGTTCGACCAGTGGCAAAGATAGTAAAACACCTATTGTGGTTTCAGGAAGTATTCATTTACCAAAAGGGACTCCTCCTAAAGGTGGTTGGCCAGTGGTGTTATGGGCACATGGTACGGTCGGTTTGGCCGACGCTTGTGCGCCGTCTTGGAGTGGACGATCATACCGTGATGTACAATATTTAAATCGTTGGCTTAAAGAAGGATTCGCAGTCGTTGCCACAGATTACGAAGGGTTAGGTGTTGCAGGACCGCATTTGTTAATTAATAACCCGATGCTGGCCTATAGTATTTTAGATAGTGGTAGAGCTGCTTTAAAAACCAAGTTACCACTTGCGAATAAGTTTGTGATTGTTGGCCAATCACAAGGAGGCGCAGGAGCGGTTGCGGCTTCTTCCTATTCGGCAACGTACGCACCTGACTTAAATATTAAAGGTTCAATTGGTACAGGCGTGATTTATCAAGATCCTGAAGCGACGCCTGAAAAAAATCAGTTAAAGTTAAATCCTTACGAAGTCAGCCCATCACTGGCTTATGGCATCTATAGTTTTTTAGTGACGCAAAGTTTATATCCAGAGATAAAAACAGAAGATATTTTCACACCTGAAGCAGTGCCTTTAGTTGAACAAGCAAGAAATGCCTGCTTAACAAGCTTTATGGGGGATATTCAAACTGCGGGTCTTTCGCCAGCACAAGCGTATAAACCTAATCCACCTGCAAACTATAAAAAGCTGCAACAGAAACAATCGAATGATTATGGTTATTATCCGACATTAAAAATCAGTCACCCACTCTTTATCGGAACAGGGGCAAACGACCGAACACCTGATGCCCGATCTCAAATGAAGCTGGTGGCTGATGCGTGTAAAGCGGGTACCGTGGTCGAAGGCCATTTGTATCATGGCTTAGGGCATAGCGAGACCGTTAATGCGTCATTACAAGATTCGATTCCATTTGCTAAAAAGGTGATTGCAGGAGAGAAAATTCAGGCTATTTGTAAGCCTGACTTACAATAAAAGATGACATAAAGATTTTCTCACTGAAGAAAATCTTTATTTTAAAAAGCCGCTCTTCAAAGATATTGCAGAGCGGCTTTATGCTTTAAATATTTAAGCGATGTGCTTTAATCTTTTTGCAGCCTCTTCACGTACAGCAGGGATGATATAGCGGCCATAATCGACCGTGTCATAGATCGGATCGTAGCCACGATTTAAAAAGGTGGTAACGCCTAAATCTACATAATCGAGTAATGCCGCAATAATGGTATCTGGTGTACCCACCAAGGCAGTGGTATCACCATAAGCGCCTACAGCAGTTGCTGTGGGCATCCATAAGGCACGATCATGTCGATCACCTTGTTGCGCTGCTGCCAATAAGCGTTGTGAACCGATGCCTTTGATTTTATGTCCTGATAATGTGCCGTTATTTTGAAATGTTGGATTATTTTGAATGTCAGCAAGTATCTGTTCTGCTCGTTGCCAAGCAAGTTCTTCGGTTGGGCCAATAATAAGGCGTACGGATAAGCTAACAGGTGGCTGTGGTTTATTGGCGTGTTCTGCTGCGAGCTTTAATTTAGTAATTTGATCTTTTACACCAGCCAGTGGTTCCCCCCAAAGTGAATACAGGTCTGCATGGCGGACTGCAATATCATAAGCAATATCGGATGAGCCACCGAATGAAATCGGAATTGTCCCGTTGACTGGCTTTAACGGGCAAAAAGCGTTTTCTAGCTTAAAGTACTTACCTTCATAACTAATAGGTTGATCGCTTTTCCAGAGTTTCTGGATGATATCTAGATATTCCCCGGTCCGTTCATAACGTTGAATTTTATCAACAATATAATCACCTTCTTGAGGCTCAGCTGTAATTCCAGTAATTGCATGTAAACGGATTCTTCCACCACCGGTCGTATGGTCAAGTGTCGCAAAAGAACGTGCAGCCAGATTTGGTGTTACAAGCGCGGGACGATGGGCAATCATAAACCCGAGTTGCTCAGTATGCTGTGCGAGATAAGCTGCGATTTGTGTACTGTCTGGGCTGCTTGGTCCGCTAGCAATTAAGACTTTATCAAAACCCGCATATTCATGTGCCCGTGCATGATAACGTAGATAGTCGAGGTCTATTTTATGACCAATACGTGTCCCTTTGGTTTCTGACCATTGATTAGGAAAAACCATACCAACGAATTCGATGCTCATTATTAAACCTATTTTATGGATTTTTAACCAATGAGCAAAATAAATGCCAAGTTTAAACTGATATAAAATAAGCGATTAGGGAATAGTATTTTAATTAGGTGTCTAAATTCGATCAGAAGCATTCTTATTCTGCTTAAAAAACAACATTTCATAAATTGAGAATTATATTCTTAATAAAGTTATAAGTTGATTTTAGAGTAATGAATATTTAAATCATGGATTGAATATCTGTAATTATTATTTATCAGTTTTGTAATTGAATTGTACTATTCTATTTTAATATCATCCTCATCTATTTAAAGGATTAATTATGAAATCCTATTTGGATAATGATTATAAAGTAATTACTTTGCCAGATAACGGGGTACCTGTAAAACCAATTCGAGCAAAAGCAATTATTTTCTCAGATCAAAACTCCCGTAAATTGTTAAATCAAGTTGAAACTATTGCACCAAGCTCTGCTAGCGTTATCATTCAAGGTGAGTCGGGCACAGGTAAAGAGTTGATTGCACGCGAAATTCATTTGAAAAGTGATCGTAAAAACAAACCTTTTCTTGCTGTGAACTGTGGTGCTCTGGTTGAAACATTAGCTGAGTCTGAGTTATTCGGCTATGAGGCAGGTGCCTTTACTGGAGCAAATAAGACACGTGCTGGTATTTTCGAAACAGCAGATGGTGGCACTTTGTTTTTGGACGAAGTGGGTGAGTTGCCACTATCTCTACAAGTCAAGCTATTACGGGTACTGCAAGAAAAAGAAGTGATGCGCGTAGGTGGCCGTAAACCAATTCCAATCGACGTACGTATTCTGTCTGGTACGCATGTAGATTTGCGTAAGGCTGTGGCAGAAAACAAGTTTAGGCTCGATTTATACTATCGTTTGAATGTCGTGGTACTGAATATTTTGCCATTACGGGAACGTAAAGGCGATATTTTACCTTTAGTCGATTTTTTCTTAAATTCGTATTCTCAGAAGCTGATTACCACCAAGCCAAATATTAGTGATCGGGCAAGAAATGCACTCCTCAATTATAGTTGGCCAGGGAACATCCGTGAGTTGGAAAACAATATCCATTATGCTTTACTGATGAGCAGTGGTAAAACGATTGATATTGAACATCTGCGTTTTTCAGAAGAAGGTGGATCAGCAGCCTTACCTGATAGTGATTTAATTCAGGAGTTTGAAGATATCCTGAAGCGTTTATTTCAGGAATATGATGGGGAAGCTTGGCATATTATTGAAGATAAGATAGTGAATACCGCATTTTCAAGTTGCTGGAATAATCAGGTCAAGACGGCAAAAATGTTAGGTCTTTCGCGCAATGTTTTGCGCAACCTTTTGTCTCGGTATAATTTATTACCCAATAAGAATGAAAATGAAATTGCATAGAAAAAATATTCTATTTTCAGAACATCCATCTTTGACCTATGGATGTTCTTTTTTTATGGCTGTTAATTTAGTGATCCATAAGCCTAATTCAAATAATAGCCACATAGGGACAGCAAGAGCCAGCATACTGAACACATCTGGCGGGGTAATGAACATTGCAATAAAAAAGAAGAACACAATGATGTGTTTGCGATGTTGTTCTAATTGTTGAATAGATAGAATTCCAATAAAAATAAGAATATAAGTTAATACCGGAATTTGAAATGCCAGACCAAAAGCAAGAAAAAGCTTTAAGCAGAAATCCAGATAGCTATTGATATCCGTCATCGGTAATACATTTTCAGGAGAAGCCAATACAAAGAACTTTAAGGCCAGGGGCAAGATCAGGCCATAAGCAAACAAGAGGCCGAGATAAAATAAAAAAATACTGGAAAGTGCTAGAGCGACACCAAATCTTTTCTCGTTTTGGTAGAGTGCAGGTGCAACAAATTGCCAAAACTGATACAGGATAAAGGGAATACTAACTAGAATTGCCAGATAAATGTTGAGTTTGAATGGAGCTAAAAATGTACTCATCACATCCGTTGCAATCATGGTTGAGTTAACAGGTAACAATGAGATTAAAGGTCGAGCAAGAACATGGTAGTTTTGTTGGGCAAGCGGGAGAAGCACTAAAAAAATGGTAACAACCGCACCAAGGCTATAGATCAAACGCTTTCTTAACTCTTTCAGGTGTTCGCTATATTTCATTTCAGTGAGGTTTTCACTGACGAGATGTTCAGTCATGCGGCTTGATCCTCATTGAATTTATTGACTGTTTTAAAATGAGTTAAAAATGGCATCCTTAACTTGTCATCTGATTGGATATAGACATAATCCGTGGTGTACGTTGCTGTAGTTCTTTGTTCCAAAGCAACAGTGGATTGTACATTTTCAATTTCTTGTTGCATGAGCGCGAGTTGTTGTTTGAGCTGTTCTTCATTTTGTTTTATTCTTTGCAGCTCTTCTTGCATGATTCTTTTGAGTTCAATCAATTCCAGTTCATTTTCTAGATCATTCTGGATTTTATTGAGGTGGTTTTTAATTGCTCTATATTTGAATAGTACCGTTCTTAATGTTTGAGGAAGCTTTTCAGGCCCTAAAATGATGAGGGCAATAATACCAAAAGCAAATAGTTCCCCAAAACTGATATTAAACATGGCAATATATCACTTATAACTTGGTCTGCTTCTCGCTATTTGATTCTAACGAATTAATATCTTTGTATTGTTGATTCTGTATTAATTTTGGATCATCAGGGTTAACAGAGTCTTTAAAGTCTTTAATTGCTCCACCCAAATCTTTTCCTAGGTTTTTTAGCTTTGAAGTGCCAAATAATAAAATAACGATAACGGCAAATAATAGAATATGCCAAATTGATAAACCCATGCTAAAACTCCTGAATAATATATAATAAAGACTATTAATATCACGACATTGTCTATTTTCTAAATCATATTAATATCAATCAATATTCGATTTAATTATGCGGTATGATCCAGTAGATGAAGTGCTTGATTACGAAAATTGAATAAGCTTTCACTGTCTTTATGTCTTGGATGGGCTAAAGGAATAGGTATAATTTCCTTGATTTTCCCTGGTCGAGCTGACATCACAATCACACGATCTCCAAGATATACTGCTTCTTCAATATCGTGCGTCACAAGAATCATGGTGATTTTTTCATGTTGCCAGATACGTTGCAGTTCAGCCTGTAAATGACTCCGGGTCATGGCATCCAATGCACCAAACGGTTCATCTAAAAGTAAAATATCAGGTTTATTGACCAACCCACGTGCAATGGCAACCCGCTGTGCCATACCACCAGACAATTCGTGAGGGTAGGCATTCTCGAATCCAGTAAGTCCAACAATTTCGATATGCGCTTTCACACGTGCATTTTTTTCTGAATGGCTTAACCCAGTTTCTTCCAGCGCCAAATGGATGTTTTCGGAAACGGTGAGCCAAGGCAGTAAGCGATGCTCCTGAAAAATTAAGCCTCGTTTTAAATCTGTCCCTTGGATAGGAATTTTATTGAGTAAAATTTCACCTTGATAGTCTGAGTCTAGTCCTGCAATTAGACGGAGTAGCGTCGATTTTCCACAACCACTGCTGCCGACAATGGAGATAAATTCACCTTGCTCAATGTCGAGATGAATACCATCTAAAACAGTTAAGTTGTTCTGATCACGTTGAAATGATTTATTGAGTTTTTTAATCGAGAGTAGAGGAAAAGACATTTTGAAATCCTGATTGTATTTTTAAATTAGAGGCTACTAAGCTCGCCATTGCAGCAGACGTTTTGAAATGAAGTGGATACATGTGGTCATAAAAATACCGCTGATTGTGACGGTCATTGCGCACACCAATAGGATGTCCATTTCAGCATTAATTTCAGCTTTCATCATGAGATTGCCCAAGCCTGCACCTGCATTGAATAGCAATTCACTTGCTGTGGTGGTGATCCAGGTAAAAGGGACCGCTAAATTTAACCCCGTTAAAATATGTGGCAAGGCTTGTGGCAAGCGGATTCTTTTAAATTCACGCCAAAATGAAAACTGATACATGCGTGCGACTTCACTGTATTTTTCATCATAGTGGCTGAGCCCTTGAAAGGTATTAATGACCAAGGGGAAAAAAGAAGCCAGTGCAATAATAAAGATCTTGGCTTCTTCACCATTGCCAAACCATAAAGCAATTAATGGCGTTAAACCGAGGAGTGGAACTTGTCGGATACTGTTAAACAGTGGCGAAACCAACGCATTAAATACTTTTGAATAGGCGAGTAAGGCGCCTAAAATGAGTCCAACTGTTGAACCAAATAAAAAGCCTAATCCCGCTTTCTTCAGACTACCCCATGTATTCACCCACAATTCACCTGTTTCTAGTAGTTGAAGAGCAGCAGAATAAATATTCTGTAAAGGGACAAAGGCATAGGCATGACTAGAGCCCAGTCCTGAGTTGTATTGCCATAACGCTAGTAATATTGCTGGAAGTACGAGACCTTGTAAGAGGACCACAGGCTGTTGTAATGCACCTTTCAAAGTCAGTGATAGTGACGACATTATTTCCCCCTTGAACTGAGAGCAGGTGATATAAAGCGTTGTTCGACCAAACGTAAAAGTTTATCGAGGCTAAAACCAATCATGCCTGTGATAAATACCCCGACCATCACTACATCCAAGCGAAGCATTTGCCGTCCAAGCTCCATCATCTGACCAATGCCAGTACCCGCTGCAAGTAATTCAACGGCAACTAAAATCAACCATGCTCGGCCTAATGCAATTCGTAGCCCACTGATCAAGGGGGGTAATGTTGAGGGGATGACGATGTACCTAAGCCACGCTCGCGTTTTAAGTTTGTAGATTTGACCGAGTTCAATATATTGTTTAGGAATATTTTTCACTGCATCTGCTGTTGCCAAAGCAATTGGGAAAAAACAGGCTTTGATAATAAGTAAAATTTTAAACAGTTCACCAATCCCAAAAACGAGAATAAAAATAGGAATAAGAACAAAGATCGGAATCTGGTAAAGCAGATTAAATAAGATATAAGTGTAATTACGGAATGTGGTGATTGAACCATAGGCAATTCCAAAAGCAATGGCACTGAGTGCTGCAATAGAAAATCCAAAAAATAATCGAGCAAGACTATCCTTTAAGTGCAGTTGTAGCTCACCACTTTGCAATAAACCAATAAATGTATTCCAGACCGTTGCGGGTGGCACCAAAATTTGAGTTGGAAAAATTTGTAAAGAGCAAATAAATTGCCAAGTAAGTAAAGCCAATATGGGGGAAATCAGCGAGAGCAACCTATACAATTGCTCAGCAGAAATCCTCCTCCATAACGGCGATCTATCTACAACGATATTCTTTTCAAGTGGGGGATTCACGAGCGTTTTCATCGCTTAGTCTCCCTTTTTCTTCGGCTGATCGTTTGCATGTAAATTTTGAATTGCTTGCTCGGAAAATTTTGGATTTAACAGCTCATCTGCTTTTAAAGGCGTTTGAATCAACTGGTTTTTCACAGCATGATCAATGACTTTGGCATAGTGTTGTTTAAGGAAATCAACTTTGTATTCAGGTGACCAATCCTGTTGCCATGTACTTGCACTATTTTGGCTTTCACGTTGAATCACAGACAAAGGTTGTCCAAACTTGGTTTGACTCTGCTGAAATTCATTTTGGTGTTGGGATATCCAGTTCATTGCCCTCACTGTTGCATCAGCAAGTAATTGAGTGGTCTCTGGATATTGTTCAATATAGTTTTTACGTCCCCATAATTCCGCACGCATTTTCCAGTCAGCAGGTAAGGATTGAGATGACCATATAATTTTACCGAGATGGCGGTCTTGTAAAGTTAGCGCATCACTTAAAGTAAAAAATGCATCTACACTTTTGGCAGATAAAGCTGCTGCACCTGCTTGAGGGTTTAGGTTAATAATTTGAAAGTCTTTGAGGTTTAAACCTTTGCTTTGTATCAGTTGACCAAAATTGATTTCCCAAGGACGGCCACGATGTAAAGCAATTTTTTTACCTTTTAAGTCCTGAATACTTTTTACCTGTGAATCAGGTGGCACAATCAGATAGACATTATTACCAATCCCCCCAGGCACTACAATTTGTGTTTTTACCCCAGTTGCATTTAGTACGACAGCTGGTAGGTTGCCATAAAAAGCGAAATCAATTTTATTGTTCAGGAAACTTTCATTGACTAAAGTCGCTACAGCAGCAGTTGTTACTGGCTCCCATTTCAACTCAATATGTTGTTGCTTTAAGGCCTTGAGAAAAATAGGGTCTTGAGAGATGAGTTGTGGTACGCCAATAAAGTCCAGACTACCTGATGTTCCATTTGCTACGACAGCAATACGCAACTGTTGCTGAGATGGTTTACTCTCAGATGCTTGTTCGTTTTGTTTTTGTTTTGCATCGCAAGCGACGAGTCCTAAAAGACTAAAACTTAAAAATAAGCTAGGAAGAATACGCATATCATCATAAGAATTAAAAAATATAGAGGAATAGAGCAAGAACTAAGCCAAAATAATTAATATATAAAAATCAATTATTTATTATTTTTTATGCGGATTATTGTTTTTGAGTCAGTCATGTATGCTGTGAAACAGACATTTAAATGTATAGAAGTGTTGAAATTTCAACACTATGTTTTGGTATGTTTTTATAAAGTTTAAATAAAACAATAGTATATGTTAAAAAAATATCGAATAAAAAGCGGCATGATTTCTGCTCATGACATAGCTAACGAACACGATGTCGTGAAATGTTTAATTATTGAGAACTATTATGCCAGTTGAGTTTTTATGGAGAATTCCTGTTCATGGGGATGGTCGTCGAGCACATCAGTTACATACCCGTGGTGAATGGAATCAGTTAAATCCAGCAATTAAATCTCCACAACGCGTAGCACCGCAACATGAAGATCAGTTGTTTGCCTACTATGATTATGTACAACAAGTGGCAAAAGCGGCTGATATTGTTGGTTTTCATGGCGCATTGATTCCCGCTTTTCCTCATACTGAAGAGCCTTGGGTATTGGCTTCAGCATTAGCAAGGGAAACCAAACGACTTCGACTGTTGATTGCGATTCAGCCGTGGTTTATTCATCCAGCCTATGCCAGTCAAATGGCTGCCAGTTTACAGCGTTTAAGTCAGGGGCGAGTAGAATGGAATGTCATCTCAGGTGGAGGCGGTGCGCAGCAACGTGCTTACGGTGATTTTATTGAACATGACCAGCGATATGCACGGACCAACGAGTTTCTGGAGTTTGTAAAAGGTTATTCACATCATGCTCCATTTGACTATGATGGCAAGTTTTTTCATGTTGAGCAGGGTGGGTTGAGATACCCAATGAATCAATATGATGTACCTCGGTTATGGTTGGCTGGTGCGAGTGATGCCGCCTTACAAGTCGCAGGACGTCATGCTGATATTCACTTAACTTGGGGTGAACCTGTTGAGCAACAGAAAAAAGTCATTGAACAGTCGCGAGCATTTTTTGAACAAAACTCGCCTGATCGTAACGTTAAATTTGGCATGCGTATTGATATTTTAGCGCGACCAACCCAAGAACAAGCCTTCCAAGAGCTTAAACAAATGTATGAAACTATTGCTGTCGATAGCAATGCTTTTGAACGCAAAGACACTGAATCTGTAGGTGCGAAGCGTCAGCAGGCTCTGGCACAGGGCAATCGTTTCGAAGACTTATTTGTAAGTCCGAACGTTTGGGCGGGGATGTCTAATGTACGTGGCGGACCAAACTGTATTTTAGTGGGGAGCTATGAACAGGTTGCAGAGCGTTTGCAAGAATATATTGATATTGGTGTGGGACATTTCATTTTAGCCAGTAACCCTCATTTGGAAGAAGCCTATCGGGTAGCAGAAGAGGTCATACCACTGGTTGGATATAAATTAAAATAATAAATTTAGATCCCTTTGAGATATCAAAGGGATCTTGTTGTTTGAACAGCATAACACTGTCTGAAAACCAACATATTGAATATCGACTAATTGAAAAAATACTGATTAAAAATATAAAAATCAAATACTTGTTCTTTTGGCATGACTTGTGCAATTTTTTATTCAATATTTAATTTTTCGTTTAAAACCCTATGAGTGAACTACTATTTAACTCGCATAAACGGGCGTTGCTATTTGAACAATATGCACCTGAAGCTAGTTCAAACAACATAGCAGATCCGTTTACACGGCATTCCTTGGCGCTTACCCAACCATCTCCACCACGCTTGAATAAATTGTTGATTGCGATTATTGCAGTTGCTTCTGCGCATTTAGGAATTTGGTATATCGCAAAACACTTGCCTACACCGACTTTGGACATTCATAAGCCAGAACCCGTGGTGATTGAAATTGTAAAACCTGAACAACCACCCAAAGTGATTGAACCTAAAATTCCTCCTGTAACAGAGAAACCTAAAATTCCACCGGTTGTGGAAAAGCCAAAACCAATCGTTAAACAGGTTGAACAACCCAAACCTGTACAGAAAGCGGTAGAGCAACCTAAAGCAGTCACTCAGCCTACGCCACAAAAAGTTGAAGAGGCTGTCGTGGCCAAAGAGGTGGCTCCTCCACCTGTTCAGAAAGTGGTTGAACCTGTGAAGTCGGTCGATGACAACTTACCTGTGACGGAAGCGAAAGGATATGCCGGCTATCTGAGTAATCCTGCACCCGAATATCCAGAACAGGCACTCGAACGTGGTTGGGAAGGTTCTGTGATTTTAAGGGTCAAAGTATTAGCAAATGGTAGCCCTGATACGGTCAGTGTCAAGCAAAGTAGTGGCAAAAAACTTTTAGATAGCGCTGCTGTAAGAACAGTAAAGCAATGGAAATTTTCACCCGCTTTAAAAGGTAAAACCCCTGTAGAAGGTTGGGTCGATGTTCCAATTCATTATCAATTACCGAAATAAATTTAATTTTATAGATTAAGAGGATATTTACATGACTGACATTAATTCATTGATCCATGACGGCACTATCTGGTTATTGGTTGCTTTCTCTATTGTGACTTGGGCACTGGTTGTAATCAAAATCGTTCAGACCCAAAGAGCATCAAAACAAGATAAACGTTTCGTAGAGGCGTTTTGGAAAGCAAAAAATTTATCTGACGCCGTAACTCAATCTGAATCGGGTCAAGGACCAGCAGCACGTGTTGCAAATGCTGGGTTTAAAACACTGATAGAAGCAGATGAAAAAACACACCATGACTTGCAAAACAGTTGGAGCCGTCAGGACCTATTGGAACGTCACTTACGCAAACAAATTCTAACTGAACGTCGTCAATTGGATAAAGGTTCAGCGCTATTGGCATCTATTGGTAACAATGCACCCTTTATTGGTTTGTTTGGCACCGTATTCGGAATCATTCATGCATTACAGGCGATTGCCCATTCTGGTAATGCAAGTATGGATGTGGTTGCTGGACCGATTGGTGAGGCATTGATTGCAACTGGAATTGGTATCGCTGTTGCTGTACCTGCAGTGCTTGCCTATAACTACTTTGTACGTAAAGTTAAAGCGATTGGCGCAGACTTAGATGATTTTGCAACAGATTTTGTCAGTTTAAATCAAAAGGCTGGTTTTCAATTACCGACTGCCAAAACCAAAAATACAGCAGAGAGTACGATTCTGAATGATGCTTCAACAAAAGAAGTGAAAGAGAAAGGAGTATTCGCATAATGGCAATTTCTACTTCTCAAGATGATGACGTGGTGAGTGAAATCAACATTACACCGTTGGTGGATGTGATGTTGGTTTTGCTGATTGTCTTTATCGTCACAGCACCTTTGCTGACCAATACGGTGAAAGTCAATTTACCTAAGGCCGCACCGACTCAATCCACTGATCAGAATAAAGCTGTCGTGATTAGTGTTAATCCGCAGGGTGAGATATTTTTGGATAAGGACAAAGTGTCACTTGCAAGTTTTGAACAAGAAATTCAGTCACGCAAGAATAGCAACCCGAAGCTGGCTTTGAACCTGAATGCGGATGAAACTGTTCCTTATGGGACAGTGGCAAAATTATTGGCAAGTATTGAACGAGTTGGTGTAGATAAATTATCGGTGATCACTGTTCCTCAATAATCCCAGTCACATCTTAAATAGCTGCTTCGGCAGCTTTTTTAATTTATTTTGCCAGCAGAATAAAAATCCCCTCATAAAGAGGGGAAGCAAAGTTAAACGGATGTGCTTAAGCCTTCCATAATTTCTCAAAACGCCACGTTGGAAAAATAGTATGTTCTGGGGCTAATCCTCCAATATTTTTTGTGGCTGCATCAATAGTATGGCTAAATCCCCAGATCAGCATGCCACCACGTTCATGTTGAATTTTCTGTGCTTGAGTCAAATACAC
This sequence comes from Acinetobacter proteolyticus, assembly GCF_000367945.1. Lineage (GTDB taxonomy): Bacteria > Pseudomonadota > Gammaproteobacteria > Pseudomonadales > Moraxellaceae > Acinetobacter > Acinetobacter proteolyticus. Next base: position 1,894,664 of record NZ_KB849179.1, on the reverse strand, counting down.
TTTTCGCTTTGCTAAATCTGGTTCGGCAAGCGCCTTATAAAACAACTCACTATATTCAGGATCTTTAAAATTGATTTTATTGGTTGTTGAAATCGGTGCATCATTGACAACAGCAGTAGATAAATAGGGCGTACCGACATTGGTTGCGTTACTCGACAATTGCCATTTATTGCGGTCTGCTCCATTAAATGTAGCGGCATCGACTTGTTTGACTCGTATATTCACATTGGCATGTTTTGCTTGTTCTGCAAAGATCAGTGCAGGTTGGGCGCTGCCAGCAGGCGCAACAAGTTCAACATTTAAACCCTCTTTAAAACCAGCTTGTGCCAATAATTTTTTTGCTTCCTCGATATTTTGCTGACGTTGGGGTAGGTTAAGAAAAGCAGGGTCCTGTGGTGAGTAGAGATCATTGGCAATACGTCCCTGACCATTTAACCCACGTTGTACAAGCTCCTCACGATTGGCAATTAAACGAAATGCCTGACGGACTTTAGGATCATTAAAAGGGGCTTGTTGCGTATTAAAGTCAAAACCATTATGGGTATTGGTTTCAGAACGAATGGTTTGAATATGTTTTGCCTGCTCCAGAATTTTAATGTATTCAGGTGAAATGGCATTGGCGACATCAATTTGTCCTGCTAATAAGGCATTTAAACGCGAGACTTGATCTTTAAAATCAATCACCTCAAAACTGTCTGCATAAGGTTGATCCGCTTTAAAATAGTTTTCAAAACGGGTGAAGACAGAACGTTGACCAGGGATAAACTGTTTGACTTTATAAGGCCCAGCACCGACTGGATTGTGGATTGGATCAAAGTCGGTAGGGACGATTCCACCAAAATTCACCCAAGTTTCAGGGAGTGCAACGAAACCAGCAATTGAATTGATAAAAGGAATACGAACAGTATATTCATCTAATTTTTGAATGCGATCCCGATCAATCCATTGCACCAGACTTCGAAACGGTGAAGCAAGCTTTGGATCAGTTAAACGCTTGACTGAGAAAATCACATCATCAGCAGTCACCGTTTTACCGTGATGGAATTCTAGACCTTTACGTAGACGAATGGTCCATTCACTCGCATTATGATTGGGTTCAGCAAATTCAGCCAAGGCAAGACGTGGCAGCATATTTTCATCCCATTCCCATAGCTTGTTATAAATGGCAAAACCTCGGGTAATTCCTGCGCTGGAAGTAGACAGATGTGGATCTAAACTGCCTGACTGTTGTCCACCAATTAGACCCAATCGAATCGTTCCACCATGTTTGGGAGTGAGTGAAGATGGGCTCTGTACTTCAGACCCCGTTTGGGGTGATTGATCGCAGCCAGACAAGCTCCCTATTAAAGAAACGCCACCTATTGCGCTAAGACTTTGTGCTAAAAACTTTCGACGTGACAATAGAATTGATCGACTTGTCATTATAAATACTCATCTTGGATAGTTATCTTTATGGACTTGCAGAATAAATGCCAATAATTTATTTATATTTATCAGTATTTTATTTAATTATGGTTTTTATTTACTGTCTTTATTTCAACAAATCTGTTGGAAAAATAAACATGTATAAAGCTGATATCTAAATATATAAAAATTAAAAACTATGAAATCAATATTTTGGGTGTTGTTTGGAGGCTGTTTAATGATTGGCATAGGCCTTGCGTAACGTACTGTAAATTTACTTTACTGAGTATGATATGAAGCAGCCTTTTCAATTAAAACCTTTAGTGATTGCCTTAGCCTTTTCGGGGGCATCTTTACCCATACATGTGTTTGCCGAAGAAACCCAAAAAACATCAGCAGATACCGAAAGTGATGTGATTACTTTGGCAGATGTCGTGGTGACTGGTGCAAATAAAAAACAAACTGTTGTTCCTAAACGTAAAGTGACTTCAATCTATGGAACGGATAGCTCTGTATTAGACACACCTCGTGTGGTGTCCCAAGTATCGGAACAACAATTTCGTGAAGATGTGATTCGTAGTGCAGATGATCTTGTTAAATATGCGCCGAGTATTACCCGAGGCGGTGGACAAAATGCCAATTTTGCACCACAGATACGGGGGCAAAATTCAGAAGTCTTTCAAGATAGCCAACGAATTTATAGTACCCGTCATCCGACCAATTTAAATGCCTATGAAGCGGCAGATATTGTGGCAGGGCCGACAGGAGTGATTTTTGCGCCTACTTCGGGTTCAGGTGGATATATTAATTATCTCACTAAAAAACCTAATTTTAATAAAGCAGAAACAACGATTTCTGGTTCAGTTGGTTCAATTTATGCAGGAAAAGGTACAGAACCTAATTTTTCTGTCAGTATTGATCATACCGCCCCGATCTCTAAAGAACTTGCATTTCGTGTTAGTGCAACAGCCCAAAAAACTGATGATTATTATGACAATGTGAAAAATAATTTTAATGCATTCTATGGTGCATTGGCTTGGCGTCCAGATGATAGTCTACGTGTCGACTGGAATATAAGTTATGATGATTATTATGATTTTAACGTGACACATGGTTGGAATAGGGCAACACAACAATCTGTTGATAACCGTCAGTATTACAAAGGTAGGGCTACGCCAATTATTCAAAATGGTTCAGCTTTCTGGTCACCTGTATTTGAATCTGGAGCTGCGAATTCCAAAGTAATTGGTTGGCAGAATCGACAAAAGAATGATAAAAACCAATATATTGCTGTAGGCCCAATTCAAACAACACCTTTACCTAATGCAACGGCAAATCAGGCTGGAACGATTCGAGGTTGGGTCTATGATCCATCTATACCTGGCAATGGATTGGTCAAACTAGACGATAATATTTCTGGTCGAAGTGAAGATAAAAATAGTGCCAAACGATTCAGCACTCAATTAAAACTAGTTAAAGATCTAAATACGCATTGGTCTGTTTCTAACAGTACGCTTTATCAAAATAGCAAGGATTTAGGTGATTCGGTTGGAAGTTTCTTTACTGATTTGGAACATGAGTTATTTGATAATCGCCTAGAATTCCTCGCAGATTATGATTTCGAGTTGTTTGGCCTGAAAGTGAATAATAAAAGCAGTACAGGAGGCGCTTATCGCCGTGAGGAGTTTACGTCTTTAGCGGCAAATAATAGTTTTAATATTAATCCTTATGATCTGACCAATGATCCTTCTCAAAAAAATCCAGGGGATTTACTTGGGTTGGTCAATAATAGCAGTTCAACAGGAGGCTGGATTGGACAAGCCGGCGTTCCTCAATATTCTCAGTACTTTGGTTATTTAAATCTACCAAGAATGTATCCAGTCGGCCATGGCTTATATGCTGAAAAAGGTGGTTTCCCTCCCAATGGTGGTGGTGCTGTTTATACAGGAACGGGGTCTTGGGATACGTGGAGTGTGTTTACTCAGCAGAATTTTACTTTTAATGATGTGTTTGGCATTAATCTTGGGATTAATCACAGTTCAATCAAAGCCAAACTTGAAAACCCGTTGGTCTTAGTGCCGACAGATGTCCGTTCAGATCGCAATACATATAGTTTGCTCAGTTATCAAGCCAGTACATTTATCAAGCCAACAGAAAAAACTACACTGTATTTTACCTATGATAAGAGCACTGCACTCAACACAGGTGTTTTTGGCCCATTTCTAATTTGGGGAGCAGGCAATCAACTGAATCCTTTAGCGTTTGACAGTCAAAGTGAATTAAAAGAATTAGGATTTAAATATGAGCCGATCATTGATCAACTATTTCTCACATTAAGCGGATTTGAGCAGAAGCGAGATTTATCACCTGATACAAATGGCAATATGGCACGCTTTGAAGTGAAAGGGATTGAATCTTCACTACGCTGGCAGCTACAAAAAAATATTGCAATAGGTGGTAACTTAACCTATTTGAATGCTGAATATAGCTCAATTATTCCAGCAGGATTTTCTCCCTTTGGCTTCCATGCAGACAATGCGACTGTCTGGGGGGACAGTAATGGGTTAAACCAGCGTAAAGCAGGTCGTTATGATGCGGCGGGCATTCCGAAATACTCTGCCAGTGCTTATGTGGATTATCAACATCAGTCAGGTTTTGGTGTAAATCTCTCAGGCTGGTGGACCAGTAACTGGTATACCAATTTAAGTCAGACGGTTAAAGTTCCAAATAACTATAATTTAGATTTGGGATTATATTATCGACAGCCACAATGGACTGTGGGCTTAAATATTCTGAATTTAACCAATGAACGTAATTTTGTGAATGGTTTAGCCGGCGCCAATAGTGAATTCTTACAACCAATGCGTCCACTCACGGTGCAGGGACAATTTAGTTATAAATTTTAAAAGCAATCAATCATTTCTAAGACACTGAAAAAGCCATACATTTGTATGGCTTTATTATGAATATTGGATATAAAACACATTAAATCCTGAATGTTGAAATAACAACAATAATACCTTTCAGACTGTCTATCTATCAGCAGAACTGAATGATCTTTATTTTTAAATTTTATTTAAACTGTTGAAATTATTTGAATAAATGAAATGGCATGGAAGTTGCCAATAGAAGAATAGATTTATTTAAATGGAGTCACCATGTTTAAGGTCACAAAAATTAGGCAGAGTATTTTAACTGCTATGTGGGGAGTAACAGCGAGTGTTTCGACATTGGCTTTGGCAAATGAAGAGATTGATACAGGTATCACAGCTGAGCAACAGGCGCAGGTGGTCAATGCAAAAGATGTCAAAAAGTTAAGTGATGTGATTGTAACAGCACAATATCGAGCACAAAATATTCAAAAAGTTCCAACCGCGATTACGGCTGTTTCTGGTAAAGATTTGGCTGCTAAGGGCTCAACCTTTATTGGTGATGTTTTAACGTATACACCGAATGCAGCAGCGGAAAATCCAGATGGTGATAGCCGACCACGTTGGTATATTCGTGGTTTGGGTACTGGGGATGTTGCAGCCTCTACAGTTTTTCCAGTCGGTATTTATGCTGATGGTGTGTATTTGAATGCACCCGTTGCAGGTGCAGGAGATTTATTTGATCTGGAGCGGATCGAGGTTCTACGTGGTCCACAGGGAACGCTTTATGGTAAAAATACCACAGCAGGTGCAGTCAATTATATTTCCAAAAGACCAACTTTCTCAGAAAAACCAAATGGCTATGCAACGATAGGTGTCGGTGATCATAACCTACGTACCTTTGAAGGCGCAGCGAATGGCAAAGTCTCAGACAATATTGCGGTACGGGGCGCTTTTTATTCTGAAGATCGTGATGGTTATGCAAAGAATTTGGCTAACGGTGAAGATTATGGTGATGTCGATAAGAAATCTTTCCGTTTCCAGATTTTAGGTAAAGTGAATGATCAATGGAATGCATTAGTTAATTTACATAGCCAGACCTACAATGGCTTAGGAAATAATGGTTCCTTAAGTATAGGCAAATATTGGGGCGTCTATGAAAGACCAGAAGGGCGTAATACCAATTTAGATTTAGATGAAAAGAATAAAATTCAGCATGATGGTGCTTCACTGACTTTAAATGGAGATTTAGGAGGAGGCCACAGCTTTACTTCAATCACGGCTTTTGACAAGACCACACAAAAGTCAATTTCAGATGGTGATTACACCCCTTATGACGTTGCGCGGAGTTATAGCGATAATGAATGGCGTCAATATAGCCAAGAGTTTCGAGTTTCATCCGATGCGAACAAACGTTTAAGCTGGATTGCAGGATTACATTATTTTAACGAAGATCTAGATTCTACGGGTGTGAGTGCACGGGTCAAGAAAACTTTGCCAAATGGTGCGCCTGCACAGACGGCATCCACTCCTGCATTTAGAGACATTACTTATAATCAAGCCACACAAAGCTTTGCCGTATTTGGAAATAGTACCTATAAATTTACAGATAAATTTAAGGTGACTGGTGGATTACGTTGGACCAGTGAAGAAAAAGATATTGATCTCAACCTGACTCAGATTACAACAGGCGACTATACCAAAGGGAGTTGGTGGAAAAAAGATGGGTATAGCAATGCTGTCTATAACCCAACTGCAAATGCGAACGGTTCAACCAGCCGTAAGAAAACATGGAATGAGTTGACCTATGACATTACACCAGAATATGAAATTACCCCTGATCTAAATACTTATTTTAGATTTGCACGTGGATTCCGTTCTGGTGGTTTTAATACAGGTTTATCCAGTAGCCTAACCCAACTTGCGGACGTTAACCCTGAATATTTAAACAGTTACGAGCTCGGTTTGAAATCTAGTTTACTGGGCGGGGATTTAGTCGCAAATGCCAATATTTTCTATTATGACTATAAAGATATCCAGACCAATTTATTAGTTGCAACAGAGGGGCAAGGAGGCGGTGTTACTTCAGTTTTAGCCAATGGGCCAAAAGCAGAAGTTAAAGGTGCAGAGTTAGAGCTTGATTATTTAGCCACTGAAAATCTACGGTTACGTTTTGCAGGGGCTTATTTAGATAGTGAATATACTGACTTCGTTGACAAGAACCCGGTAACCAATGTGGTCAATGCCGACAATACCGGGAACAGTTTAGTCCGCTCACCAAAATATACCATCGGTGTTGGTGGTGAATATACCTTCAATTTAAATGATGGCGCTCGTATCGTTGTGGGTACTGACGCAAGCTATCGTGATCGTGAATATTTCTTGGTGAATCGTCAAGACTATTCGGTTGATCCAATCCTTAGCCAAAAATCGTATACCTTGTGGAATGCCAATATTGGTTATCACAGCGCAAATAATAAATATCAGGTCAATACCTATGTTAAGAATTTGCTGAATGAAGAATATCAGGTACATGGTCGTCCAAATGGCCCAGCAGGACAATATGTTTTAACCTACGGAAACCCACGCCAAGTTGGTGTTTCTCTTACAGCCAAATTCTAACTGTTATACGGAGAACATCATGGGAATTGAATTTTTTACTCGTCTACCTTTGCATGGTGAAGCTGAATTTTTAGCAGGCGATCCTCGTAATCGTGGTGATTGGGCGCGTGTATCTGGTGTGGAAAATACTGGTGCAACATCCAACTATCAAGTGGGTGATGACTTTACTTATATTGACTATTTAGCGCAGGTGGCGCGCGCTGCAGAAATCAATGGTTTCGCAGGTGCGTTGATGGTCAATGCACCAACAGGAGAGGAACCTTGGACTGTGTGTTCGCTATTGGCCAGAGAAACCAAGCGACTGAATTTTGTGACGGCGTTCCAGCCTTATCACTTTAGTCCGTACAATGCGGTACAAAGTGCTGCAACCTACCAACGTGCTACAGGCAATCGCTTGGTGTGGAATATTATTAATGGTGGATCCGAGGTGATTCAACGTCAGGTTGGCGATGCCACGCCTCATGATGACCGTTATATCCGCGCAACTGAGTTTCTCGATGTTGTAAAAGGTTATTGGTATAACGAATCATTCCATTACCAAGGCAAATATTATTCTGCTGAGGGCGGTGGATTAAAGTATCCACTCAATAAAGCTGAATTACCCATCATTTGTACAGCTGGCTCTTCTGAAGCCGCACGTGAGTTTGGTGCAAAGCACGCAGATTATTATTTAATGCGGGCTGAAAAACCAAGTGAGATTGCCGCATTGATTGCGGATGTACGTCAACGTGCTGCGAAGTATGGTCGTGACAATATTAAATTTGGTTTATCCATTGATACGATTGCGCGCCGTAGCGAACAGGAAGCTTTGGCAGAGGCGCAACGTTATTTAGATGAAGCAGCAGAGAAGCAGCGTTTGCATGCTTCAGCTGCTCATGCAGGACTCAGATCAGCGCGAGTACTCAGTTTTGAAAAAGAATATGCGGATAAAGATGGCAGCAAAAATGTGAATGATTTCTTCATTCATCCCAATGTTTGGTCTGGCTTTGGCTACATTGGTATCCCTCCAGGTGTTGCTTTGGTGGGTAGCTACCAACAAATTGTTGAACGCATTAAGGAATATAACAGTATTGGAATCGACTTGTTCTTCCTTGCTGGTTATCCGCATTTAGAAGAAGCTTATCGCTTAGGTGAACATGTTCTGCCACATTTTAAAAACCAACGTCAGGCATTACAGCGTATACCAGAAGAATCAAAGTATCGTATTGCCTAGAATCATTCTCAATCCTATTCAACCAAGACTTTAACTAGAAGTCTTGGTTTGTTCTATATAAGTCAAAATATTAATTTTTCTAAAGGCCAAGTCATGTCATATTCAAATGATAAACCACTTAACATTGTCGCGGTTTCAGGTGGGCTTAACAGCCCCTCAAAAACTGAAAGTTTGATTCAAGCAATTTTGGATGAATTAGCGCAAGCAATAGAAATAAATGTGAGATTTGTGAAACTCAGTGAGATTGGTCCTTTATTGGGTGGTGCAATTTATCGGAGTCAGTTACCCAAACAAGTACAAGATGATTTGGCTGCTATTGAAGCGGCTGATGCCTTGATTGTGGGGACGCCAGTTTATCGTGCTTCTTTTACGGGGCTGTTTAAACATTTATTTGATTTTGTCGAGCAGACCGCTTTAGTGGATGTTCCAGTATTACTTGCTGCATCGGGTGGGAGCGATCGCCACGCTTTGGTACTTGAGCATCAACTTCGTCCTTTGTTCAGCTTTTTCCAAGCACAGACTTTGCCTATAGGTGTTTATGCAACAGATCGAGATTTTACGCCTGAATATACAGTCAAAAGTGAAGCATTGCATGACCGTATCTTACTTGCTGTTGCTCGAGCTTTACCTATTTTGCAATGGGCACCAGCGAAAGGATTGCGTGAGCAAAAGGTTAAGGCTAAATCAGAAAAGGCCAATCAGGACTTGAGTATCAATAAACAAGTTGAACAAGACTCCATACTACCATCGGTTGAAGTACCGGATTTAGATGTTGCTGAGGCAAGACTACATCATAAAAAGACCATCGCTGTGTAGAGTGTTAAACTCAGTTTCATATATCCAAGGTAATAAAATTAGAGGGTTCATGTGTTCCCTCTAATTTTATTGGGATCAGAATTTTAACCCATCAAAAAATGTACAAAAAGCTACTGGGACAAGATCGGGTAAATTTGAGTGGTATGAAAATAAAATTTAAATAAAACAGTTGGTTATTGATTTTATTCAACAGACGCCATCTTCATCAAAATTCTCTATATAAAAAAGCCACTTTTTAAAGTGGCTTTTTTTATTGGACTGACTATTAACAAGTTCAGTCTGTCTATAATTTCTCTATCTCTATCTCTATCTCTATCTCTATCTCTATCTCTATCTCTATCTCTATCTCTATCTCTATCT
>NZ_KB849179.1:1679133-1885354 GCF_000367945.1 Acinetobacter proteolyticus | reverse complement strand
TCTCTATCTCTATCTCTATCTCTATCTCTATCTCTATCTCTATCTCTATCTCTATCTCTATCTCTATCTTATTTTTATCGCCATGCATCCATTTTGCATAATCTTTAATCATCTCCCAAACAAATAGATGAGTAGAGCAAAGCCATAGGGTTTTATTAGGAAGCTTTTGATCATGTAGCTCGACAAGGCTATGGCAATGCCAGCTTTGAGATGGGAGAAAGGGGCTGGATATTGTTGAAGAGTTTTACACAGATGAATCAAAATCAAATTCGCATCAACAAATCTCTGATTTAACTCATGTGCAACATATTCAAAAAGGATTGCATTAGTTGGTTCACGCTTTGAAATTGAGAGATGAAAATGGCGTGTAATCGTTCTTAAATAACACTTAATTTTAAAAAAATTAATCCAAAAAGATTATTTTGTCGCTAAATGCGACCTTTTACCTGCAAAATGTCAGCTACAACCTCTTATCTTCAAAAAAAGATTATTTATAGTGAAGGACATGCCAATAATGAAATGTTAGGAGGACATATGTATAAGGCATTTAATTTTATCGCAAGCCTTTGTTTAATTACGGTTGGTCTATCAGCATGTGGAGATAACTCTAATGATGACATGGTAACTATCACGCCACCAGTTGAAACCAGTGATTGTTTTTGGCAGGGGCCCTATGTAAGAGAAAATCCAGCTACGAACTTTGCCTTTCCAGACACTGGCAGTACCTATTGGAGTGCAAAATATACCTTACCAGAAGGGGCTGTACTTAGATTAAAAGGTGATTTCCCTTATGCTCGATATATGTCAATTAATAGTTATAAATCCGATACATCCCCAGCAGATGCGATTAGTGATAGCAGTATTATTCCAGATGCAAACGGAATAAATCCTTTTGTTGATGGCAATGTCAGAAATAACCCAAATCGCTCATATACGTTAAATATTGCTGCGGGTGAGGCTGTACAAGGCCGACCAGCTAATACCATGTATGATTATGCAAAAGATGGCGCTGCAGCAGTATTGTTATATCGTGTGTATGTGCCAAATAAAGGTAAGAATCAACTTGGTGGAGTTAAATTACCAAAAGTAGAACTTACAACAAGACAAGGACAAGTCTTAACAGGACAAGAAGCATGTAAAGCATTAAATAGTGAAAATAAAATACTGAGTATCCCTGTTATTCCAGCAGAGACTTATGCTAAAGCTCGACAAAATAATCCGGCTAAAGAAATTCCTGTGTGGCGGGCAAGTTATACAAGTGCCTTTACACTTCAATGTGAGTTCTATGGAATATGCGATACCAATCCTGTTCGTAGTGTGGCTTACTATGCAAATTTAGACAATCAGTATATATCCACTTTCTTGGATCGTAGTATCAAGCCCATTGTTGTGATTCGAGGAAAAATTCCTAAAGTGCCAAAAACATGGGATGGGGAAGATCTTTTGGATAGTAAGAACGCACAGCTTCGTTACTGGTCAATATGTCAAAATGAATACTACTCACAGAAAGTGACAGATTGTTTATTCGATGAAAATACGTCGATTAATCCTGATGGGAAATACACAATTGTGACTGGTTTAGAGAGTGACCGTCCAAGTAATGCAACAAAAGAGTGTGGTGTTGACTTCTTAAAATGGCCTGAAAATGGAGATGGGTTCTCACTTGCTGAGGGACGTCAAGATAATAAAAATGACGCAAGGATTATTATCCGTAATATGTTGCCTGCAAGCAATTTCCAAAATGCGATTCAAAATACCAAAACTCCTGGTGATGAAAGTGCTGTAATGGGCGAATACTTGCCACAAGCTCGCTACTATACAAAAGCCGAGTTCGAAGCTTTAGGGTGTAATGCTTACCAAAAGTTAAACTTCTAGAGATAGAAGGATATATTACAAGACGGGATTTAAAAATCTCGTCTTGTATTCTTTTGGAGTCATACCAAACCAAGTCTGGAAAGCTTTTAGGAACTGACTTTTAGCTTTATAACCTAGTAGTGTACTCATGTGTTGAGAAGTAAATTGCTGAGTCTTTAGATATTCAATTACTCTTTTTTTTCTTTCTTCCAAAAGAATTTCATTAAAGCTCGTATCTTCATCCTTCAATCTTCTTTGAAGTGTCTTGACACTAAGATTCATGGACATGGCTATATGTTTAATATTAGGCGTAAGCACACCCAGTGTCGTACACAGAATTAAACTGATTTTTTCCTTGTAGGAAACTTCAGGAAACTGATTTTCTATAGAGTTTATAAAAGGGTTGATAAATATGGATACATTCATAGCAGTATAAGCAGTCGCATTGTAAATGAGTTTATTATCCTGTTTTTCAAATAGTGGATATCCTCTAAAGGTTTTGAGATAGATATTTAAATTGACAGGTTGAGGTTTGTGTTGGAACTCAATTTGATGAGGCCAATATTTTTGCAATTTGGCTATAAGTCTCGCTACGCCGAACATGGCGCCTTCAATTTGATGATAACTAAAGATTTCAGGTAAATTGGGCTTAAATATAAGACTGATTTTATCTTGATTTTCTTGCAACTCAATTGAGACAACTTCTGTCAATATTTTGAAATAGTGTACGACTAAACGGATAATAAAAATAAAAGGTAAGCTAATGTTCCTATTCAAAATTGGCCCGAGTGAGATACTCATAATTTTATATAATGGTGACTGTGTAACGTCCCCACTTGCGATAACTTCTAGGCCTAAATTGGGCTCATTGGCTAAAGTGGCCATTTTATTTATTTCATTGCTTACTATCTCTAGTGGAATACGATCACCAGGAAAACTGTCCAGTGAGGCCCATTCTTTTGAAATTGATTCGAATAGCTCATGCTTGCCACTTTTAATTGTCCATAAATAGAATCCTTTTCTATTATTTGAAACGACGTACTTATGAACACTAAATCCTTTTTTCATATTTAGAATATGTATTTGTGAAAGTAATAGATTATCTATTAATCAATACAAAAAACAGATCCCAATAAAAATAATTTAAATTAAATAAAAATAATTTATATCAATGACTTATTTGATTTTAATATTTGGCTTAGCATTCGGGTTGATGAGTAGAGCAGCAACGTTTTATAGGGATGTTTTTTTATCATCATAGTGTGAAAGGACCTACAAAATAAGCTTTAAGTGGAGGTTAGAAATAGGGATGGATTATATTTGAGAATTTTTATAAGGATAAATTCGGCTCTTAATCCAGAGGTATCTTGGCAAAGTCAGTGATTGATGGGTTTTCATAATCTCAACAAAGAAGCAGAGCAACCACTGAAAATGAGAACTTACTAAAATTCTGAATTCCTTTTAAATTCCAGTTTTTCTTAAAAAAATGCTTTTTTCATAATGATTGACCTTTGTATATTTTTTAATTAACATCAATTAGTCCATTTGGATTAATTTCTGAATTTAAGGAAAAAGAGGAAATAAGGGATGATTTTAAAAACAAAAAAATTGAATATACTGCTGTTCACGGTGATGAGTGGCTTTGCCTTATCAGCATGTAATGATAATTCAGATGGTTCGAAAACTGTGGTTGAGAATCCGAAAGCAGAATTAACAGATTGTATGTGGCAAGATTCAGCAACAAGCCAAGATGGAACAGGAGGGGCCAATCCAATGAATTATGCCTTTCCTGACTCTAATGTAACTTATTGGTCAAGTGAGTTTACGGTACCTGAAGGAGCAAAAATCTTAATTGAAGGTGACTATCCATATGCCCGTCATACTTCACTTGTCAGTTATACATCCAAAGGTGAGCGTGTTAACTCTTTGCTAGATGCCCAGATTAAGCCAAATGCTGGATCGGTTAATCCTTTTATTCCGGGTAATAATCGTCTCAGTAAGGATCGTGGATATAAAGCAGAACTGGTTTTAGGTGATCTGCCTGCCACTCCTCAAGAAAATACTTTGTATGCCCCAAAAACAGATACAAATGACGTTGCATTGATTTATCGTATATATGTTCCAAATAAAGGCTTTAATGCCAAAGCAGGGGTGTCATTCCCACGATTTAAGGTGCAGTTAGCCAATGGTGAAACAAAAACAGGATCTGAGGTATGTAACGTCTTAAAGGTCAAGAAAAAAGCCTTGGATAAAGTTTTATCGGTGCCACTTGAAACCTCATTGGCTTTGTACAATAAACAACCTTATGTCGGTTTCCCAGCCCAGCAAGTACCAACATGGTATACGGCGTATAATGGCCCTGCAAATATTAGTTGTATCTATAAATACAAGATTGATCAATGTGAGGGCTTTAAAACTGAGCGCAAGGTAAATCAATGGGCAACACCTGACAATGAATATACCTATTCGGTGATTAGCCGAAAATTAGGTAAGGTTGTTGTACTTAAAGGTAAGCTTCCTCAAATTGCTCCTACTACTAATAATGAACCTATTCTGGCTAAAGGTGATCTGCGCTATCTATCTATTTGTACCAATGAGTTGATCAGCACAGCTACAAACTTCTGTATATATGATGAGCAGATTAAACATAAGGATAAAGATGGGTATTACACCATTGTTGTATCCAGACCAGAAGATCGACCTGCAAATGCAAAAGATGAATGTGGTATTTCTTACCTGCCATTGAGTGAGCGTGGCGATGGCTACACCGGGGCTGATGCTGAAGAGAAGGGTCATACTGATTTAGGCTTCCTTATCATGAGAAACCTTCTACCTTATCCTCACTTTGATCAAGCAATTCAGAATACAAAAGTTTGGGGGGATGAAAAGTCTATTATGGGTGATTATTTACCAGACATAACCTATACTTCAAAAGAAGATGTTGAAGCATTAGGCTGTCAAACTCTAAATTAAACAGTGAGCAAGTTAGAAGCCAGTTATAGGATTGGCTTCTAACTTTAATTTTTTATGTGTTGTAAATATGAACTCAACTAAACTTAAGTTAATTAAAGCAGCTATCCAACTCTATTCTGAAAATAATATCGAGAGTCTGTCTGTACAAAAAATTAATGAAATGGCAAAAGTTTCTAATAAATCTGCACTGTACTATCACTTTAAATCAAAGTCTGGTCTTGTTGAGGCTGCACTTGATCATATTCTTGACTCTTATGTTCATGAAGTTGAATACCTTATTCAACAAATTGATGAGGATACTGTACAAGTTAGCGAGGTTATCGATGCTTTAATGACGCCAATGATTAAAATGCTTTTAGAAGAAAATGGTGTCATGAAATTAAAGTTCTTTTCAAAAGTGATTAGTGCTGGCGATGAAGGACGTATTTGGGTATCCAAAAAGGTAGGACCTGCTTCAATTATTGCTGTAGATCTGATTTGTAAGGCCTTACCACAAGCCAATCCAGACGAAATTTCCTTAAAAATCTTATTCACTTTTAATACGCTTATCAATATTGTCAGTGATGTTGGGATCGAGAATTTCTGGCCGACAAAAATCAAAGATCGCAAAGAAATAGGGAAATATTTGAAGAACTTTATTGAAGGTGGGTTGATCCATAGCTTACATCAAAAATAGATTGCTAAAATTAAGATAATTTAAAGTAAATTAAACCGTCTAAGGAAAATGGACTGATATTGAGTTAAAAGAGAGCTTTGGGTCATTTTCCTTGAGCTATAACTTGTCACAGCCAGTTCATCAATAACTTTAAATAGCACTTATATATGAGCTATTGTCACGCTTACGATTACAACTCACTCTAAGAGGGAAAAGCACTACACAAATTTTAGTACAGTTTAAGGCTCATCACTGTATTGTAATTGCAATGCCTATGCACAATTTTAATATCACTGCAAAATGAAAAGATTATATGGATAATATTTTAATAGCTCGGGAAACTTTTCGATACACTGAAAATGGTTCCATTGGCTTGATGACGGATGACCAAGATCTTTCTATTACAATCCAGTGGGGGCATCTATGTGGAAAATGAACGTTATACTCACCTAGAATTTAGCCAAATGTATTTAAGAGAGATGTTTACTAATATTATGGGTTTTGACAACTTCTATATCGCTAGAGCTCAGGGAACTGCACTTTGTCCAGAAAGTGATGTGTTAACGGAAGGGTTTGAACGTATTGATTCTCAGCTGGTTAATTTCTGCCAATAATCAATAATGATGCCATTACTTCGGCAAAACATATTAACGAGCAAAGCAAAGCGGCAGGTTTTTATCAGAAAGCTTAAGATTATGTATCACGACAGGGGGGGAATGTTCACTTTATGATAGAATTGATATTGTTGAGTAGCTCTATATAGATGAAAGAAGATCAGAGCATAATTGAGGCACCCTCGACTTTCCCCATGTTCAGGATACTCAGAAAGCCAAAGGGACAAGATTGGGTGAATTTGAGTTTTGTAAAAATAAAATTGAAATAAAACAGTTGGTTATTGATTTTATTCAACAGACGCCATTTCCACCAAAATATGATTCTGGATTGTTCTGTCTGGTAAAAAACTCCTTTAATTTCAATATTTAAAGGGGTTTTTGTTTATCTGTTTGTCCACTATGATCTGACTTAATTTTTGCTTTTTAAGGCGCAGAATTGGAAATTTTGCCTTTTAGTATGTATATCTTGAAGAAGGAATAAACCCAAATCCACTAGAATTTGAGTTTATTGACAATACCATCTGATCAATCTGCAGACAGAGTGATATCTAAAGATCATTAAAACAGACTAGAAGGAATCAATCGTAATGAGGTTGTCATAAGGCAATTTTCCAACTCTTGGGTAAGGTTGCGATGCTGATTTTCCCACAGCAATCATTAAACACACTACATGATCTTCAGGTAAGTTAATGAGCTTTGCCATTGCATCAAAGTCAAAACCATCCATAGGGCAACTGTCTAAATCATGTTCTTGAGCAAGTAACATCAATGTTTGAGCAAAAATACCAGCACTACGCATGACTTCGTCACGTTGGGTTTGCGGGCGGTCACGATAATATTGGTCAATTGCGCCAACCATAATATTTTGAACTTCTGGAGAAGCCCCATCCCATACATGCTTTGCATCAACTTCCCAAGTACTGACTTTTGCACATAAAACAATTAATAATGATGATTCTGTAACTTGTGGCTGATCCCAGGCAATTGCTCTTATCTGCTTTCTTAATTCAACATTCTCAACCAACACAGGTCGCCAGTGCTGAAGGTTAAAGGCACTCGGCGCATTTTCCATAACACTGCTTAATAAGTTCTTTTTATCTGTATCCGAGATTTTGAAGTCTGGGTCAAAGCGTTTAATAGCACGGCGTTGTTGAATTGCATCGATTACATTCATACATGATATCCTTGAATCTTTTTTGGAAAAATTATTGGGATTGATAGCGAAGTGCGACTTCGCTTGAGGAAAAATTAGGTAAAAGTTTTAAACGTGAATCTTGATAAGTTTTCCACAATTTTTCATCTTTTAAAACAGGGATTGTTATTGTTTCGCGTTGATCAAAGCCAATCAACGCTGCATCCACAAGTTGATCAACATCCATCATTGGAGGCATTTGACTGATATCTGCACCTGAACGTTCCCATATTGCGGTTTTTGTCGCAGAGGGGAGCACAGCCTGAATATAAACATTGGTTTCTTTGAGTTCCAAGCTGAGGCTTTGACTAAAAAATTCAACAAATGATTTACTTGCACCGTAGACAGTCAGACCAAACTCTGGGGCAAGACCAACCACTGATCCAAGATTAATAATAGCACCCGTGTTTTGAGGGATTAATCTTTGTAGAATTGCGTGAGATAAGCGGACTAACGCTGAGATATTTAAAGAAATCAGTTTCTCAATTTGTTCTAAATCCTGTTCTAAAAACTGACCACTAACGCTAATTCCTGCGTTATTGACCAGTAGATTAATTTGAGGATCAGATTTGAGTCGGTTTTCAATTGATATTACATCTTCATTTTTAGATAAATCGACGGTCATCACTTCAACTTGGACGCCATATTGTTGTTGGATTTTTTGCGCGATTTGTTCTAATCGGCTTTGATCTCTTGCTACTAGAATTAAATCATATCCTCGTTTTGCCAAACGATCTGCATAGACTGCACCAATACCTGAAGAGGCGCCTGTCACCAGTGCTTTAGGATGTATACTCATTATGATATCTCTTTAGATTATGGTTATAATCTAAACCTGTATTTTTTTGATGTCAATCATAATCAATGTATAATTGAATTATTGCTATCCATGTTGAGCATTGCCAATGAAAGTGACCAAGACTCAGGTTAAAGAAAATCGTGAGAAGATTGTGACTAAGGCGACTGAGCTATTTAAAAGCAAAGGTTATGATGGTATTGGAATTGCTGAATTGATGTCCAGCGCAGGTTTCACGCATGGCGGTTTTTATAAGCATTTCAGTTCTAAACTAGACCTGATTCAAATTAGTGTAAAAAATGGTGTTGAACAAGTTTTAAAACAAATTGATGGGCTAAGCTTGAAACAATTTATTCAACTATATGTTTCTAAGCAGCATCGAGATCATGCTGATCAGGGCTGTACTTTGGCCGCTTTATCCTGTGATGCGGCAAGGCAACCTGAGCAAGTCAAACAAGAGTTTGAAAGTGGTATCGAACATTTACTACAATTTATTATGGCTGGACTTGCTAAACATTCTACAGATGAAAATGCTGAGCTCCGGAAAAAAGCGATTGGTATCTTATCTACGTCGGTTGGGGCAGTAATATTGTCTCGGGCATGTCCAGATAATGCGAGTTTGTCAGATGAAATATTGCTAAACTGTGAAGAGGAATTAATAAAATTTATAGCTGAATAATATGAAAAAACTAATATTTGTATGTTTAATGGGGCTTGCGGTAACCAATGCTTTTGCTCATTCAGGTGGTACTGATTCTTCAGGCTGCCATACAAATAGCAAGACAGGGGATCGTCATTGCCACGAATAAAGTAAAAAGGAAGCTTGGCTTCCTTTTTTAATAAACGCTGAAACACCGAGCTTAGGCACCTATATACAAAATCAAGCCACAGAATGCTGAAGCAAAAATCACATACATGACTTTAACTTCAAAATGGAATAAGGCAATGAATGCTGCGATTGCAATGCATGCAGCTTCATAGTTGAAGGGATGATTGAATCCATTCGGCCATAAAACGTGATAGCTGAAGAAAAGTGCGAGATTTAAAATTACACCCACTACAGCAGCAGTGATTGCTGTTAATGGTGCAGTGAATTTTAACTCATTATGAGTTGATTCAATCACTGGAGCGCCAGCGAGAATAAATATGAAAGAAAAAAGGAAGGTAAACCAAGTAACAATGACGGCACCTAATGCACCAGCTAAAAATGTATGATCACTTCCTAATAATGCATGATTGAAGCCACCTAGAAATCCGACAAAGGCAACCACCATAATCAGTGGGCCGGGTGTACTTTCACCTAGTGCTAAACCATCGATCATTTGTGTTGGACTCAACCAACCATAAAAATTTACAGCACCTTGATATACATAAGGTAATACTGCATAAGCTCCACCAAATGTTAACAGTGCAGCTTTGGTAAAGAACCAAGCCATTTGTGTATAGGCATGATCCCATCCCAAGGTAAGAGTTAAACCTATAATGGGTGTAAACCATAAAATTGCACCGATAAATAATATTTTTCCTAAGTGCTTCCAACTAAATATGGCATGTTTTGGGGGTGGGGTATCATCATCGATCAATGCAGGACCAAAATCTTTTTTACCTTGCTGATGTGAACCTCCACCCGTAAAGAAGTCTGGATATTTTTTACTTGCCAAGTATCCAATGATCGCAGCGCTTAAAACGATTAAGGGGAAAGGAAGGTTAAAGAAAAAGATAGCAATGAATGCAAGTGCAGCGATTGCCCATAAGAACTTATTTTTTAATGATCGGCTGCCAATTCGATATGTTGCATGAAAGACAATAGCAACAACAGCAGGTTTGATGCCATAAAAGAGTCCAGCAATGATAGGCACATCACCAAACTTTACATAGACCCATGAGAGTGCGATCAGGATAAATAACGAGGGTAAAACGAATAAGACCCCTGCGACGATACCACCTATAGTCCTGTGCATTAACCAACCGATATAGGTTGCTAATTGTTGTGCTTCAGGTCCAGGCAATAACATGCAGTAGTTGAGAGCATGTAAAAAACGTTTTTCAGAGATCCATCGTTTTTGTTCAACCAGTTCTTGGTGCATGACAGCAATTTGTCCTGCTGGTCCACCAAAACTAATAAACCCCAATTTAAGCCAGAATAGAAATGCTTGCCAAAATGAAACTGACTGTATCTCTTGTTCTGGTTGTATAACAAGTTCTTGTTCCATGATTATTCTCTTGATAGGTTGGCATATAAGCCATCAAAAATGTGATTCGATAATGCAAATAGTTGATCATCATCATTTATCTGACTTCGAATACCTTGAATAACTTTTTCAATACCGATTGCTTCAGGAGGCTCAATTCCCCCTACATCTAGGTAATGAACAATTTCAGCGATTCTCTTTAATGCAGGTGTTTCTAAATTAAAACTATGTAAAAGAACTTCGAAAGTCACCCAGTGATTAATGTGGCTGAACGTTGCTCCATCAAAATCGAATCCTAATGCTGCTTTTGGGCAGTCACTTGGTGTTTCTAACCAAACGAATGTGGGTGAAGTATCAATAAAAGTCTTGATTAGCCATGCAGAGGCTAGACGATCAATCCAAGGTCTTTTACGAGTTGCCCAAGTTCTGTTTTGATAATTACCTTTATCAAGAGTTTGAATATGAGCTTGTATTGCTTGAGGTTCATTCACTTCACCGAGACGTGCAATTGAAAGTTCTAAAGAGGAAAGCTCATTTAAAACTTGTGCTTGAGTTTCATCTGGGTAATAGTCAATTTCTACCAATGCATCGATGCTTTTTCTTAATTTCCGGATTTGCTTAAGCAGCTCTTTCTTTTCATCTTTAGTCTGTCGATCCCTTAACTCAGAGAGTTGTTTATAGAGAGCGTCGTATTCTTCTTTTCGATTGAAGAAAGGAGCTAATTCAAGATTTATAGGTAGCTCTGCATGAAAGATATAAGCAGTTCCTTGTTCTGTAATGACATCATTAGCAATAGGTTCAAACTTTGCATTATGGGAAATAGGGAGCAAATACACACCATCTCTTAGAATTGCTGCACCGCTTGCTTTGAGAGATCGCCACACTCTCATACGAGTGGTTGTATTCTGTGTCGGCAGTGAGGATATGAGTAAGGATATTTTCATGTAATATACTCAACTTATTTGTTTAATATGTTACACATAAAAACTTAAGACATATATATAAAGAATAGATTTCTAATTTTAAAAAATGATTAAGCCAAGTCATTTTTTTGGGTGTTGTGAAAACAACACTGATTTAAAAAATCATGCAATATAAACAATAACTTGATTACTATTTTTATTAAGATTTTGAAAATTATAAATAATTAATTTTTGTATAAAAGCTGCTGAATACAAGTGATATAAAATTGGAAATATCCTGAGAAATACCTATGTCACTTGTTGTTGATAAAAAAGAAAATTCTAAAGAATTTGTAAACAGTACTTTATCTGAAATCTAGGTCACTCAATGTCCAGTCCCCACAGCAACAGGGATCTCGCTAAAACGCGGGACACTGATTGAAAAGTTTGAGCAGTATAGTATTGATGTTGCTGAGACAAGACTACATCATAAAAAGAATGTTGCGGTGTAGCGTGTTAAATTTTATATTCTAAGTGCTAGAATTAAAGAGGGTATGGGTGTTCCCTCTAAAGCTTTATTTATAACTAGCATGATTAACGTAGCCAAATTAGACCTATAAAACCAGCGATTTTTTAAAAATTGTGTCTTGGTCGTATGAGTATGTTGCATTGAATATAAGGAGTTTATACTCACCTTATATTCAATTCATGCTGATTTATGAGTTTGTCTTTCTCTCTTCAATTGCAAATTTCAATAACGAGGCACTGCGATAAAAACCATGTGCGAATTTTCCAAATGGCATGGTAATAAAGAAGGTCATAACCGTGGCTAAATGGAAAATCAGTAAAAGTGCCATGTAAGGCGTATCACGCAATGCCATGAGTGCTAGCCCTGAAGCGCTAACGATAACTAGAAGGAAGATAAAGCCTCGATCTACAGGTTTTTGCTCAAGGTCACCATGTAATGGGTGGCGTTTAAGATTTAAATAGAGCAAACCAGAAGGCCCAATGACTAAGCCAATTCCACCCAAAGTACCTAAAATAACAGGCAAGCTAAAAAAAGCATAAGGTGCATGTAGGTCAAGGAAATAGTGATATAAAGTCGCTACACCTGTGGCAGCAAAACAAAGCATAAAGCCATAAAAAGTTAGGTGATGGAACACACGGCGGATGTGTGTGTAACGGTCATCTTGCTCATTACAGCCTTTGCCATGTCCACCATCTAAATATTTAAGCGTTAATACATTTTGGGTGGCTTGAACTAGGTCGGGTTTCTCAACTTTGCCATGAATAACTTTAGAGGTCTGTCGCCAGAATTTGCTAATTCCGATGCCGAGCAGAACGATCGAAATGGTAAAGGTCGCTCCAAACAGTAGCGCTAGAAAGTTATGTGGGAAAATCGCATAGAAATTACCTTGATAGCCTGCAAACAGGTCAGTGCCTTTGTACCATACCACAGCTAACATGCATAAAAAGAAAATGAGTGTTAACGCCGAGACAAAAGGAATACCTACAGATTTATAAAGTCGACCTAAAGGTTGAGGCGTCGCAAATTCTTGATAAGTTTCTAAACGAACTTGCGCCATCGCTTTTGGAATATTTACACCAAACTCGTGTGGTGGGGCATATTGGCAAGCATGTAAGCAGGCACCACAGTTATGGCACAGATTCGCGAGGTAATGAATGTCGGCTTGATTAAACTCAAGGCGTTTGGTCATAGCTGCAAAAACAGCACAAAATGACTCACAGTAACGACAAGCATTACAAATCTGTAGGGCTCTTTGAACTTCCTGCTCATGGTCAGAGAGCTGTACAACTGGAATGAGGGTTTTAGTACGAGCATTCATGTTCAAATCCTTTTGAAAGTGCATAGTGGGCTGCATTTTTTCCGGCAATGCGTCCAAAGGTTGTGCCGATCGACATGCCAACGCCTGCGGTATAACCCTGTCCGAGTACGTTACCTGCCATCATTTCACCTGCGACAAACAGGTTGCGGCTTGGCTTATTGTTAAAACGTACCGCAGCATCATCTTCGACTTTTAAGCCTAAATAGGTAAAGGTAATGCCGGGTTTAAGCGCATAGGCATAGAAGGGTGGCTGATCGAGAGGAACGGCCCAATGGGTCTTGTTGGGAACAATATTTTCGGTGCTGCAGTCATCTAAAACCGTGTGGTTAAAGGTGCCTTGCACACAGGCTTGATTAAATTCTTCTACGGTGTGGCATAAGGTTTTTGCATCCAGCCCGATTTTTTCAGCTAACTCTTGAATGCTATTTGCTTTTACACCAGCAAATACAGGTGGCATAAAGCGACCAATGGCTTTTGAGTCAATAATGGAATAGGCAATTTGCTGGGGTTGTTTAGCAACAAGACGTCCCCAAATTGCATAACGTTTTGGCCAAAAGTCTTCGCCTTCATCGTAAAAACGTTCGGCTTTGTTGTTGACCACAATCCCCAATGAAACGCAGTCAATACGAGTGCAGATGCCGCCATCATATAACGGTGCTCTTGCATCTACAGCGACGCAATGCGATTGCGATGGGTCACCAATAATATCGGCACCTTGATCTATCATAAATTTGAGTAAGTTGCCTTGATTAAAGCGGGTTCCGCGAATAATGAAATTATCGGCAGGCCATTCGCCGTTTTCATTTTGTCCCCATGCTTCTCTTAACCATTCCAGATTTGACTCAAAACCACCTGCGGCCAGTACACAGCTTTTTGCTTTAAATACACGTCCATCCTCAGCAACTGCGGCTTCAAAATGTCTTTGGTCTAACTTTAGATCTTTAATTTTTGTGTTGTATAAAATCTCAATGCCAAGTTCTTGGGCACTTCGGTAATACGCATTAATGAGGGCTTTACCACCCCCCATAAAAAAGGCATTGGTACGTGCAACGTGTAAAGCACCCGATAGTGGTGGCTGAAAATTCACGCCATGTTTACGCATCCAATCACGACAGGTCGCCGTGCTACGAATCACCAGACGAGCTAAGTGTTCATTGGTTTTGCCAGCGGTGACTTTCAGTAAGTCTTGCCAATATTCTTCTTCGGGGTAGGCATCGACCAATACATCTTGAGGCGCATCATGCATGCAGCGAAGGTTACGAGTGTGCTGTGAGTTACCACCACGCCATTCTTTAGGTGCTGCTTCTATGACAAGCACAGAAGCGCCACTTTCTTTTGCTGTGAGTGCGGCACACAGTGCGGCATTCCCACCCCCAATTACAATCACATCATGCATGGATTTCTCCCTTTCTCAGCTAAGGCTAATGTAGCTTTAAAAGGGAAGATGAAGTGAGAGGCTAAGCTTGAATGGGTATTTAGTAAAAATAAAGACTAAAGGCTTAAGTATTTATGATTTCCGCACCAGGCCAACGTTTTTCATTTATTAGGTTGCTCACACAGGCACGAATCACCACTTTCGTGGCTAAGGCGGCAGGCGAGAGCTCTTCTTCAGAGAGACTAATCAAATAGTTAATGCGTTCAATAGCAGGTTCTACAATGCGCAATAAACATAAGTCTTGCCGTGAGTTTAATGAGGCACCCGCAGGCTGAATGGTCGCCATTTCCAGTTGGCTAATGCTTTGCATTAACAAATGCAGTCCATCAATTTCATAGGCCACTTTAAGTTGATGAATTTTCTGTTCGAGCAACAAGCGCAGTCCATGTCGTTGACTTGGTAAAATCAGGGGGAGTTGTTTAAGCTGTGAATGAATAATGGTCTGAGTGTCGATACAGCTTTCAAGCTGGTACCGACTCAGCACTTCTTTAGGTGAGATTAAAAACATCTGCTCTTTGACTAAAGGCTGTATGGCCCACTGCGGGTCGACATCATCACTAAAGATGATGGCGACATCGAGCTGTCTGGCATTGACCAAGGCTTTGAGGTCACCCGATAAGCCTTCAATCAAACGGACTTTAATGTCGGGGTAACGGTTTCGCATCAGTTTTAAAAAGTGTGTCCCCATAACCGCTGCGACACTTGGCGAAAAACCCACGGTGACATGACCGCTTAAACGCGAAGAGTGTGCAGAATCTACAGCATGGTCCAAGTGTCTCAGTGCCAGTTGCACTTGTTGAAAAAAAGCTAAACCCGCAGGGGTGGGAACCGTACCCAAAGCAGTACGTTGTAACAGGCGAATAGAAAGCTCACTTTCTAATTTTGAGATTTGCTGACTTAATGCAGAAGTTCCAATATCGAGATTTTTTGCAGCTTTACCCAAGCTTCCTGACTCGATCACCGCAATAAAATACTTGAGTTGTTTGAGTTCCACGGCAAATACTACATTGTCCTTTATGGATGAATTCTACACTGCTTTATCGCTATAGATTTTGTTCTATTGAACTGAGTACCCCAAAAAGCGTAAAGGCAACATCAGCTCAAGACGCTGCCTGTTAGCGCTTTTATTGTTTGACCTGCTCAAGACCCTGTTGTTCAATAATTTGTGTGGCTTGTGGTGATTTCACAAATTTAATGAGCTCTTTTGCGACTTTTTCATGTTCAGAGTTTTTACCAATGCCCGCCGCAAACACAGTGACTTTTTGATAAGGCGCAGGAATTGGGCCGACTAAATCAACTTGACCATATTGGCCAGTAAAAGGTTTGATTTCACTGATTTGCTGGAACCCAATATCAAACTGTCCTTCAGCAATACGTTTGGCAACGCGATCACCGACCACTTTTTCTGCTTTACCAGCAATCACTTTGTACTCGACAGGTGGGAAGCTTGGGAAAACATCTTTTTCAAGATGGGTGCCGCTTGCACTTGCTGAATAGCCGATATGCTTAGCATTGAGTAAAACTTTTTCAAATTTTTCAGCAGAGCTAATATCTGGCTTTGGGGCGCCTTTAGGCACAGCCATTCCAATGCTTGAATTGACTAAAGCACGTTGTGAATCTGGGTCTACATACCCCTTTTCTGCGAGCTTATTGAGTTCAGGAGCCGCCAACACCACCACATCAAAACGTTCACCGCGATCGAGTCGATTGGGAATTGCGGTTGGCGACGCACCCATGGATGAACCAGACGAAAGATGTACGGTATGGCCTGTCTGCTTTTCAAATATTGGAATGAGTTTTTCCATAGATGAATAGAAACCGCCTGAGCTAATCACTTCGAGGGTATCTGCGTGAGTAAGCGTTGAGCCTAAGCCTGCACCAGCCAGACAAATGGTCATCAAGATAGGGGACGTTTTCATAGTGCCTCACTTTAAGTACAAACAAGAAAAGTACGGAGATTCATGGGCTGCCGTACCGTTCATTAAAATTTCAGGTTAAGTCGTTGTTTTAAGCGCTAACCTTGGCTGGTTCAGCAATTGAATCCGTATTTTTCTGTTGAGAACCACGGCATAAATACAAGCTTGAGACTAAGCTACATACCGCAGCGAGCATCAGCCAGAACGCAGGGGTACTTGCGTTACCTGTGTTTTCGACTAGGAAGGTACAGGCCATTGGGGTCATGCCACCAAAAATCGCGGCTGCAAGGCTGAATGCCAAAGAGAAGCCAACGGTACGAACACGTTTTGGCATCACTTCGGCAAGTGTTGCGACCATGGTGCCGTTGTACATACCAAAGAAGAACGAGAAGTAAGCAAGCGTAATCAGTAGGTTTGAGAAACTGATGTCACTGACCAACCAGCTCAAAACTGGATAAGTGGTCAAGATGGCAAGGGAAGTAATGCCGACGAGAACTGGACGACGACCAATTTTGTCTGAAAGCAAGCCCCCCATAGGTAACCAGAAGAAATTTGATAATCCCACAAATACGGTAGCTAACAGGCTATCTGTTACCGACATTTCTAAAGTACGTTTTGCATAGACCGTGGTGTAAACGGTAATGAAATAGAACGTGGTTGTGGTCATGGCACTCATCATCATACCTGCCAGTACGATGCGCCAGTTGCTCGCAAGCGTGCTGAAAATTTCTTTTGAAGAGGGATGAGTTTTTTGTGCTTTAAAGTCCTCCGTTTCCTCTAAAGTACGGCGGAATAAGAAGATTAGAGGAATAATCAAGCAACCAATCAGGAATGGAATACGCCAACCCCATTCGCCAACCTGAGCGTGAGTTAAGACGGTATTTAGCCAATAACCCAGTAATGCTGCGAATACAACCGCAATTTGTTGGCTACCAGACTGCCAGCTGGTAATAAATCCACGGTTTTTATCGGTTGCGATTTCAGCCAGATAAATTGATACACCGCCTGATTCCACACCTGCCGAGAAACCTTGTAACAGACGCCCAATGACCACCAAAATTGGTGCAATAATACCAATAGTTTCATAACCTGGTACGAAAGTAATCAGAATGGTGCCAATGGCCATCAGACTTAAAGTCACAATAAGACCTTTACGTCGTCCCACTCTATCGACATAAGCGCCCAAGAAAATAGCGCCAAGAGGTCGCATTAGAAAACCCGCAGCAAACACGGTAAATGTCATCATTAAAGAGACATATTCGTTCTCAGAGTGGAAAAACTTTGCTGCAATATAAGTAGCGTAGAAGCCAAAAAGAAAAAAATCATATTGTTCTAAAAAATTGCCACTGGTTACATTTAATATTTTTTTAAAAGTAGCTGTGCGATTATTTGCGACATCCATTAAAGACCTCCTTGGCCTGACAAAATGGAAACGTTCACAATTTTCAATTTTGGGATATAAATTGATCTACCCCATAGACCCTAATATTAAATGGGTGAGAGATGAGATATTGAACTATCCTTTGTAGAAAATGTGCTGCCTTGTTTCCAGTTCAAACTACACGTCAATATTCTGATAAACAGAAATCTACTTATCATTCGAAAAGAAATGTAATCCTAAAAAGGGAAAAGGAGTGAGAGGGCGAAATTAATGAGGTATTTAATAAAATTAATGACCCTTTATAAAATAATCTCTGAACATGGCCAAATTTGATTTTGGATCAACTCTTTGACACAAGCTTTGATTGCGGCTTTGGCGGCGAGTGCAGCAGGTGATAATTCTTCTTCAGCAAGGCTGACCAAGTAATTGATTCGTTCTACTTCAGGATCAATCAATTTTAGTAATTTTATCTTGTGCTTATACTCTTGTAGGCAGGCGCTTCCAGGACGAATACTTGCGAGGTCAAGGTGAATAAGACTATCCATAAGCAAATGTAAGCCATCAATTTCATAGACGACATTGAGCTGTCCAATCTTGTGCTCAAGGAATTTTCTTAAACTGTGACGCTGACGTGGCAGTACCAATGGAATGTTACCAATTTGTTGGGATTTGATGATGCCGTTAGTAATGCATTCAGAAAGGCCATATTTTTCGAATACTTCTTTACGCGCCATTAAATACATTTGCTCACGTACCAACGGTTGTATTGACCATTGTTTATCAACTTCATTGGTAAAAATTATGGCGATATCAAGTTGGCGCGAATTAATCGACTGAATTAAGTTTCCTGAAAGTGTTTCCACAATTTCCAAACGAATGTCTGGATAACGTTCAGACATTAACTTCATCAAAGGTATACCAATCAAAGCAGTAATAGTCGGTGGAAAACCTAAACTAACATGGCCTGAAAGTCGGGCTGAATGAGCAGCGTCCACAGCAAAGTTTATTTGACGCAAAATAAGTTGAGAGTGCTTTAGAAATGCAAGACCAGCAGGAGTAGGCGTGACCCCAAAGGCATTACGCTGTAATAGGCGAATACTTAATTCCTGTTCGAGCTTACTCATTTGTTGGCTAATTGCAGAAGCACCGACATCAAGTTTCTGAGCTGCTTTACCTATGCTGCCGGCTTCAACCACAGCCAGAAAATACTTTATTTGCTTGATTTCCATTAGAATGTATTCTTTTCTTCCTATGCCTTAGATGGTGCTATAAAGCAAATTAATCAATACAGTAGATGTTATCAGTGTTGCTCGAAAAATGTTGAAGTGGTGTTGAAAATTTTCTACAGACTTTAACCGAAATATTAAGCAGGTTTCGGTTAAATTTTTTTCTTTGAAGTAAAATGAATAGGATAAATTTATTTTAAGACAATAATTTTTAATTTTGTTCTAATAATAGACCTATTGTGAATTTAAATATATTTTTAGCTGTGCAATATATTCATAATGTTTTGGATATATTTAGCTTGCTTTAAATAGTATCAGAGTACAACCTATATATTTATAGGATACTAAGAGCAAACTAGCTTAGCATCAGGTTACTCCTCACCCGCCACATAAACCGGCGACATCTGTCTCGCATCAAGAGGCTGCTTACAACAATCACAAGTTAGGCTTGGGCTGGTCACATGTCCACAGCTTTTATGCAGATAACGCAGCTCAGGAAATTGCTTATTTTCATTCTGCCAGATATTGCCCCACGTACTCATGGTGACAATAATCGGGTACAGCGCTAAACCCTTTTCAGTCAGCTTATATTCATAACGTTTTGGTGCTTCGTGATAAAGCACTTTCTCAAAAATCTTGTGTTCCACCAAACGGTTAATACGCTCAGTGAGCAAATGACGGGTGATGCCCAACTGCTTTTGAAAATCATCAAAACGACGGGTTTTCATAAAAGCATTACGAATAATCAACAGAGTCCAACGGTCGCCAAAAATCGACAAAGTCCGTGCAATTGGACAATTCATTTCACCGAGTTCATGCCATTTCATCGCAATACCATCTATATGTCTTTACAGGAAGCAGGCTGTCATTTTAGGACAACTTGAACGATTAAGATATCCGCTTTATTGACAACTTATCAAGCCAGCTATATTTTTTAATTAAGTTCTTTTTTAGAACTTAATATTTTGAGATCTATTCTTGAGGTGATTTATGTCTGCGTCAGCGTTAAAAGAAAAATCAAAGCAAAAGATACCTGCATCATTTCCAGTCCGCCGTATGGATTATGAATTTCAGGATATGCCCAAATACTGGTGTAATGATGAGCCCAGTTTTACCCATTATTTCACGGGACTGTCCACCCTATTTCCAGAAGGAGAGTCATACTTCGTCCGTTCTGTCAGAGCTTTACGGGACCAAGTCAAAAGCAACCCACAACTGGATCGTGATATTGGCGCATTTATTGGTCAGGAAGCCATGCATTCCAAAGAGCACCATGCTTTTCATGTCAGTGCACAACAATATGGACTAGACCCTGAATCACTGGAAAAAGTCACAGGCATCATCCTTAAAGCGATTGAACGAACTTTTCCAAAAAAGTGGAATCTCTTGGTGACAGTTGGCTTAGAACATTACACCGCGGTACTGGTGGTGGAGATGATGAAAAACGTCAATGAATTAATGACTGATAGCACCATTCGCAATTTATGGTTATGGCACAGTGTCGAAGAAACCGAACACAAGGCAGTTGCTTATGACATGTATGAATATCTCTATGGCAAAGGACTCGATGCTTATATCCCACGGGTTGCGATTTTTAGCTTGAGTTTGGTCCTCATCACAAGCTTCTCAAATGTTTACCAAGTGGTGTTGATGTCCAGAGATAAGCAATTACTGAATTTAAAATCGTGGGCTAAATTTGCAGGCTTTACCGTGCAGGCCTATCGAAAACTGGTACCACAATTTTTCTCTTATTATCGTCGTGACTTTCATCCCAATGATACCGATGAATCTGACATCGTGGCAAAAACCAAAATCAAAATTGATTTGTCTCCAGAGCAGTCGACTTTTGTGCATTAATACATTGTAGAAAAAATCATCTGCACAGATGCATCGCCAAAGGGATAAATATCTGTAAGATAAGTGCAGTGAGCGCCAAGCTGCTCGCTCATCGCCGAGATGAATTTAATAAGAAATGGGTAAATAACAATGAGTACAGTGGTCTTACATCAATGGGAAATTTCACCGTTCTGCAAAAAAGTTGCGCGGATGTTGCAGTTTAAAGGCATTCCATTTGAAACCGTGAATTATAACGGGGTATTGGGGGCCAAAGTCCCAATGCTGAGTAAAGTCGGTAAAGTTCCTGTGTTGGATATCAATGGACAACGTATTCAGGACAGTACTCGCATTGCCCGTTATCTGGATGAAGCATATCCAGATTTGCCACTTTTATATCCTGTAGATCCACTACAAAAAGCTTATGTCGAATTGTGGGAAGACTGGTCTGACGAGTTGTTATATTTCTATGAAGTGTATTTTCGGGTCAGTGATGCCGATGCCTTGAATCATGCGGTAGCGATTAGTGCGGAAGGTCGTCCTAAGCATGAGGTTGTACTAATGAAACCTTTGCTCAAAGCCGCGTTGAATCTGCAAGTGAAGATGCAAGGTACAGGGCGGATGGCAAAGGTTGATATCGAAGCAGAATTTACACGGCACTTAGAACGCATTGAATTGGTATTAGGTCAAACGGGGTGGTTGGTCGGCGAAGCCAAAACCATTGCGGATATTGCAGTCGGTTCTCAACTGTTAGAAGTGGTACGTACCAGTAAAATCTGGGGACCAAAAATTAACAGCTATCCGCATATACAGCATTGGATACAACAATTATGAATCAGGTCAATCAAGATCCGACCCAGCCAACAGGTATTGTGGTGGTGATTGGTGTTGGGGCAGAACAAGGCATTGGTGCAGCGGTGTGTCGCCGTTTTGCCCATGAGCAATTTAAAGTCTATGTGGTGGGGCGAACATCCAATAAAGTTGAAAAGGTGGCTGCAACAATTAATGCCCAAGGTGGGCAGGCTATTGCCTATGCACTGGATGCTGAAAATGAGCAGCAGCTGCAGACCTTGTTTGAGCATTTAAATGACCAGCCAGAAGCATTGGCCGCCGTGATCCATAATGTGGGTGGTAATATTCCTTCGATCTTTTTACAGAGCAGCCTAAAGTTCTTCAGCCAAATGTGGCGTTCGACATTTTTATCTGCGGTATTGGTGGCGCAGCATAGTTTGGCGATTTTTCAAAAACAGCGGCAGGGCACCTTGATTTTTACCGGTGCCAGTGCCTCATTACGCGGGAAACCTTTTTTTGCTGCATTTACGATGGGCAAGTCTGCGTTGAGAAGCTATGCCTTAAATTTGGCAGCGTTGTATCGCCCTCAAAATATCCATGTGGCGCATGTGGTGGTGGATGGCATGGTCGATGGTGATCGTGTCAATAAAGCCTTATGGGGTTTGGGTCGGTTGGCAAGGCTAACCCGTGGCACAGGTGGTTTAAATATTGAGGC
The DNA here is from genome assembly GCF_000367945.1 of Acinetobacter proteolyticus. Classification (GTDB taxonomy): domain Bacteria; phylum Pseudomonadota; class Gammaproteobacteria; order Pseudomonadales; family Moraxellaceae; genus Acinetobacter; species Acinetobacter proteolyticus. The sequence goes on along the minus strand of NZ_KB849179.1, from coordinate 1,863,031 downwards.
AATTGCCGAAAACTATTGGATGCTCTATCAGCAAAATGTTGATTTATGGACGCATGAACTGGATTTACGTCCTTATCAGGAGAAATTCTAAGATGGCTAAGTTGTTACCACAATGGTTTAAATCCAAACAAAAAAACAAGGGCTGTATTGTGATTGTGGGCAATGATGTCCAGCAGCTCAGCCAACTTTTTGTTGGGCAAGTTCATTGCGATGCTATGCCAGTTTATCAACTGCAGCATGATCCGATACAAACACAGCCACAGATCGAAGCTCAAGCGGAAGGGCTGATTGCTGTTCGCCTGAATTTGCTTGATGCTACTGCAGTTAAAAGCGTTATACAGCAGATTCAGAAAGCAGGGCATTTTGTCGATTTATGCATTTTTCAGCCTGACTTTGTGTTGCCTGAAAATAGCCAGCCGTTGTCTGCTGAACAGCTTGAGAACTATTGGCAAAATACGGGCTTAACCGCGGTGAGTATTGCCCAAGCCGTGATTCGGCAGATGCTGTCTAAACAGCATGGGACTTTGATTTTTTTAGGTACTCAGCAGCCCGTCGAATCGGAGCGAGATTTATTTAGTCAAAGCCTATCTGCCAGTATTCGAGCTTTAGCACAGTCCTTAGCCAGAGAGTTCCACCCCAAGGGCATTCATGTAGTCTATTGTGCGCTGTCACATTGGCAAAGTGCCAACCATGCGTTGATGCAATCGCTGCAACAGACCTGTTGGCACTTATATCAACAACCTAAATCGACATGGAGTCAGGAGTTACGCTTAGGATTATAAAATCACGCGTATTCAATCTTTGTGCTGAAATGCATCATGGAGCAAGTGGATGATGTTTGAAATTTCAGTTTCATTAATGGCGGCATACCCAAAACGGATATGAAAATGGTCATTGGATTGCTGACTTTGCTCGGCAAAATGCGCTTCAGCATCAATATGCAATTGATTCAGTAGCTCGGCATATTCAGCACGATAAGGAAATTTAAATTTGACCCATAGCGCCATTCCTCCTAACGGAGGATTGATGTCTACTCGATCGTTAAATACCGCTTGGAATTGGTTCAGGGCAAAGTCACGCCGTTGTTGATAAACCTTGCGCATCTTACGGATATGCCGTTTGATTTCTCCCTGTTGCATCAGTTCCGCCATCGCCAGTTCAGTGATGATATTGCCTTGTTTATCGATTAATAAAATATCCTGATTCATGGCATGGATGATGTCTCGATTGGCGACCACATAACCAATTCTTAGGCTTGGGGCAAAGACCTTGGACAGCGAACCAATATGAATCACCTTTTCCGCATGCGGTAAACTGATCAGCGGTGGAATTGGGCGACTGTCATAATGAAATTCGTGATCATAGTCATCTTCAATAATATAAAAATCAAACGCTTTCGACAGTTCCAATAGCTTTAGGCGTCGATCCATGGCCATGGTCACAGTGCTGGGATATTGATGATGCGGCGTGGTGTAGACTGCAGCCACAGCATGCTTTTCTAATATTTCTTCCAGATGCTGAATATCAAGACCGTGCTGATCCAACCGAACCCGAACGATGTGATAATGATGCGATAAAAAGGTTTCAATCGCAGGTGGGTAAGACCATTGCTCCACCACAATCACCTTGCGGGGTGAGGGGTGTTTGGCCAAGACACGAGCGGCTAAAAAAATCCCCATTTGGCTGCCGCGAACCACACAGATATTGTCGACGCTGGTTTTAATAAAGCGTTCCATCGACAGCATTTGCAGCAATGCCTGACGTAACTCAATACTGCCTTGTGGATCGCCATAACCCATGATTTGAGAACGGGTCACTTGAATCAGGGCATGTCGATAGGCACGGGAGAATAACTCATAAGGGATCAGACGGGTATCTGGAATGCCATCATTTTTGATGGGTACTGGACTGCTTGTACTGGGTAAAGCATCGGGTTCTAGCACCGCTTTGATCTTTTTATGTTTTAACTCAGGCAGGTTCTCCGCCACAAAGGTGCCTTGACGTGGTTTTGAGATGAGCCAGCCTTGTGCTTCTAAATCCTCATAAACCGACTGTACGGTTTTACGGTTAATCCTTAATTCATCGGCAAGCGAGCGCGAGCCAGATAGGCGCGAACCTGAACTGAGCCGTCCAGACAGAATTTCTTCAATAATCTGATTGGCTAGCTTGAGAAAGATGGTTTTTTCTTCTCGATCTTCAAGATGAAGACGAATCTTCCATGGTTGCTGCATGCTGATCTGGACCATATAAGTTTTAAAAACTGGATATTTTAACTCATCCACTGACTTCGTATTCTGCATCTGTCCCATCCACAAATCAACCGTAGCGAGGTGGTCTTATGCAAACCGCATTACTCAGCAAACAGCAATTGATGCAAACTGCGCAGCAGAATATGAATTTGATCCAAGAGGTCAATTACAGTGATCGACAGAAGTTAGCTTTGACCTGTCGTATTTTATTTGATCATGGTCATGATGCAGGCTTGGCAGGGCAAATTACCTGTCGTGCCGAGCAAGAAAATACCTTTATCACGCAACGTTTTGGTTTGGGTTTTGACGAAATTACTGCTGCCAATTTATTGTTGGTGGATCAAGACCTTAAACCTTTAGATCAGCAAGGCATGGCCAATCCAGCCAATCGTTTTCATACTTGGATTTATCAGCAACATCCAGAAGTGAATTGCATTATTCACACTCATCCCACTCATATTGCAGCCTTGTCAATGCTACGTGTGCCACTGGCCATCTCGCAAATGGATACCTGTGCCTTGTATGAGGATTGCTCCTTTGTCGGTGAATGGCCGGGAGTGCCAGTTGGTAATGAAGAAGGCATTTTTATTTCCGAAGCTTTGGGAAAAAATCGGGCGGTGTTGCTGTCTCATCATGGTCAATTGGTGGCCGGCAAGACGATTGAAGAAGCCTGTAATTTGGCACTGCTGATTGAACGTGCTGCACGTTTGCAATTATTAGCCATGTCGGCTGGGCAGATTCAACCGATTCCGCATGAACTGGCAAAAGAAGCGCATGACTGGCTGTCTACCGATAAGCGCAACAAAGTCAATTTTGCCTATTACGCACGTAAGGCGTTGAAAAACCATCAAGATTGTATCGAGGAGTAAACCACATGAAAATTGAAGGCATTATTGCTTATCCCGTTACGCCATTTAAAGCGGACAGCCAACAGCTTGACCTAGAGGCATTGGCAATCAGCCTAAATGCATTGCTTGAATCACAGTGTGATGCGATTGCACCTTTAGGCAGTGCAGGGGAAAGTGCCTATTTAACTTGGCAAGAATGGCAGCAGGTGGCGCAAACCACAATTGCAGTGGTGAATCAGCGTGTTCCCGTAATTGTTGGAATTTCTGAATTGACCACCGCAATGGCGATTCAAAAAGCCAAGAAAGCAGAGGAATTGGGTGCAGATGTGATTATGGTGATTCCAGTCTCTTACTGGAAACTCACTGATCAGGAAATCTATGATTATTATCATCAGATTGCAGCATCGGTAAAGTTACCGATCATGGTCTATAACAATCCTGCCACCAGCGGTATTGATATGTCACCTGAGTTGATCGTGAAAATGTTTAATGAGATCGACAATATTTGTATGGTCAAAGACAGCACTGGTGATATTCAGCGTATGCATAAGTTTCATGCATTGAGCCGAGGAAAGTTGCCATTTTATAACGGTTCCAATCCATTGGCGCTAGAAGCTTTTTGTGCAGGGGCAACAGGTTGGTGTACTGCTGCACCGAATTTACTCGGTGATCTGCCAAAGCAATTATATCAAGCGATTCAACAAGGTGATCTGACAAAAGCGCAGGCGATATTTTATCAGCAATTACCTGTGCTGAGCTTTATTGTCAAAGGTGGCTTACCGAAAACAGTAAAATCGGGACTCAACTTATTGGGCTTCTCGGTTGGTTCGCCAAGATCGCCTTTGCAAGCTGCGACAGGGGCTGAAATTGAGCAGTTAAAAGGCTTGATACACGCGGCTGTAAAATAACTATGTTCAAGTCAGGCCGAGATTGATCGACCTGACTTCAATATATGCTGAGCCGTTTAAATCTGGATTTGACGAAACTGACTGGGGGTAAGCCCACTCCATTTTTTAAAGGCGCGGGCAAAGTTGGCCGGTTGTAGATAGCCTAAGTACAGTGCAATATCCTGTACCTCCATCTCTGGATTGAGCAAAAGCTGTTTGGCTTGTTGGTATCTGACCTCGTCTAATAAGCCCAGATAGGAATAACCTGCTTCATCTAACTTTCGTCTTAAGGTTCTGCTTGAAGTATGTAAGCGCTCGGCAACCGTATCTAAGCTTGGATAGCCTTTTTGTGGCGTGAGCTGTAACTCGGTTTTGACTCTGAGTCCAATATCTTGAATGGTCTCGGAAAAGCGGATTTGTTCAGCTTCACATTGGGTCAAAGCTTGTTGGAAAGCCGTTGGATCTGCCATTTTGGTGGCATGATTGAGCACTGAGCTTGGATAGCGCACTTGATTTTGCGCCTGATTAAAGTGGATCGGGGGAAGTTGCGCTTGAAATCTGGCATGATAGGGTGGTTCAGGCCAATCTACCCGCAGTTCAACATCGGCAAAACGATGATCGGTTAAGCTTCGACCTGTTTGAATAATACCAATCATCAAACATTCATAAAAAAAACGTCTTAAGATGTCTGCCTGTTCAGGGTGCTGACTGACCACGGGATGGGTCTGCTGAATTTCAATAATCGACTGCTGGGCTTGTTCATAACAATCAATACGATAATCTTTGAGCCGCATATTGAAAAACTGAGTGGCTAGGCTAATGGCATGGCCCAAGGTCGGGCTACTCATTAGTGCAAAGCCCATGGCACCATGCGCGGTCAGGCGGAGTTTGAGACCATATTCATATCCAAGCCCACAATCCTGAGCCAAACTCAAACTGACCCATGCCAATTTTGACCACTGAATCGGGGTGATACGGGCATCGACTTGATGCAGAAGTGCAGCCGGGATTTTGCTTTGATGCAATATTTCCGATGCAGAACAGCCTTTTTCGACCATGATTTCTAATAATAAATGCGCATAAGAAATCGGGATCGTCGCTTTGGACAAACCATACGGATCTTTCATTTTTTATTTTATGCTGGCCGAAAATGATTAGCAGTATGTCTGAATTACCGCTCACGCTCAAGTTTTAGCTCTTTGATACTAGGGTTATTCCGTAGATTTGAGGATTGATGATGAGCTTAGCGCCCCCTTTAAAGAATTCCCCCGTTGTGATTACTGGCGCATCGTCTGGTATTGGTGAAGCACTGGCAAAACAATTTGCTGCACTTGGCTATTCTTTGATTTTGGTGGCACGACGAGTCGATAAACTTGAGGCTTTGGCGCTGCATTTAGGTCAAAAATATCAAGTAGAGGTACTGCTACGTCCGTGTGATCTCGCGGATCGTGAGGCAAGAACTCAATTCCGTCAAGAACTCGAGCAACTGGATGTCGCGATTTTATGTAATAACGCAGGCTTTGCCACCTTTGGCCGATTGCAGGACTTAGATGCAGATCGTGAACGTGAACAGACCGAGCTAAATGTGGTGGCGGTGCAGGATCTGACATTGGCGGTATTGCCCAACATGATTCAGAAACGACGGGGTGCCATCCTGATAGTGGGTTCTACTTCGGGTCATCAACCGACGCCCGCCAATGCCACTTATGCGGCAAGCAAAGCCTTTGCCAATTCTTTTGCTGAATCACTGCACAGTGAGCTGAGTGGTACTGGGGTGAGTTGCACCTTATTGGCACCGGGTCCCACCATCACTGGTTTTAATGCAGTGGCAGGAATCAGCAAGATAGATGGAATTGGGGGGCGTTTGGTCTGGGTATCGGCAGAACGGGTCGCCAAAGAAACCATTCAAGGCATGGCCTGCAATCGCCGTATTGTGATTCCAGGTTTAATCGCTCAGGTACAAACGCTGGGGGGACGCTACACCCCGCGCATCATTTTATTACCGATATTAAAGCAGGTCTTTTCGAGGTTAAAAGCATGAGACAGTTGATGAATGACCTACGCACGCCCATAGGTCTCGCCAATTTGGGCAATAAGCTCTATCACAATGCCCAATATTTAACTGCGGTGGTTGAAGTCGATGAGAAGCGAATGGCCCGTTGGCTGCCTACTGGAATGAAGCTGACGAAACCAGCCATAGCCGATTTGTTTTGTGCCTATTTCCCTGAAAATGTGTATACCGGCGCTTATCACGAAGCGGGACTATTTGTACATATTCAGGTCGGCAATAAAACAGGCATCTTTTGTCCGTGGATGATTCTGGATGATGATCGCGCCATGATTATCGGCCGTGAGTTGCTGGGTTATCCCAAAAAAATCGGGGAAATCTGTTGGGACAATGATGGTTCACGCATCATCAGCCAAGCATCGCGCCGCGGTACGCTGCTGATTGAAATGGACGCTAAATTGGGAGAGGTGTTACAGGATGCACCGCCCATTTTAGGTTTGCCGCATCGCAATATCACAGGTGGATTGGGGTTGGGTTTACCTCGAGAAGTGCGATTCACGCCGAAAGAGTATGTTGTTGAAGTGCGTCGTGTGGAGATGGAATTACGCTTTAGGGGAACGGTAAATGATCCTTTGCATGAAATGGGCTTGGGTAAAGTGGTGGATGCGCGCTTACATCGGGTGGATTTATCGGGTGGCTTGATTCCGCCAATTCAGATTCCTCGATTACGCACCCCATTATTTTTACTACGCCAATTTAATCCACGGGTTTTATAGCAGATAAATCCTAGATTGAATTAAAGATTTACTTAGAAAAATGAATAAAACAGATGACATCGATCTATATCGATCAGAGTTTGAGGAACAGTAAAAATGAGACAATCAAATGTGAGCCATTCACCCTTACAACAACCATTAGCTTTGGCATGTGGCATCACGATCCCGAACCGAATTGCAAAATCTGCCATGAGTGAACAATTGGCTGATCGACATGGCTCGCCCACCACAGATTTACAGCAACTCTATGCAGCATGGGCCAGAGGGGGTACAGGTTTGTTAATCACTGGCAATGTCATGGTTGACCATCGTGCCTTTGTTGAGCCACGCAATGTAGTGCTGGAAGATGAACAATTCTTGCAAGCGCATAAACTTTGGGCCCAAGCAGCGCAGGCCAATGGCAGTAAGATTATTATGCAAATTAATCATCCGGGTCGGGTTGCGGTATTACCTTTATTTAAAAAGCCAATTGCACCCGCAGCAGTAGGCTTAGATTTACCCGCAATGAATCTGATTCGTGTCCCACGAGCCATGTCTGAAACAGAAATCTTAGAACAAATCCAGCGGTTTGCCAGCACAGCGGCATTGGCGGTGCAGGCAGGCTTTGACGGGGTACAAGTCCATGCAGCACATGGCTATTTGTTATCCCAATTTTTATCGCCTTTGGCCAATATCCGTACCGATCAATGGGGGGGAAACCCAGAAAATCGTCGTCGAATCTTGATTGAAACGGTTCGAGCTGTGCGTCAGGCCATTGGCAAAAATAAAATCCTCAGTGTCAAACTGAATTCTGCCGATTTTCAGAAAGGGGGGCTGAGTCAGGAGGAGTCACTGCACATTGCTTTGGCATTAGCAGCGGAGGGCATAGATTTATTGGAAGTGTCTGGGGGCAATTATGAATCTCCCGCGCAATTGGGCTATGCTCCTGATCGTCAGGTTCAGCGCGATGCTTATTTTCTGGATTATGCCAGCGCATTGCGCCAACAAAGTCAATTGCCACTGATGTTGACCGGTGGGCTACGCGATGTCGAGGTGATGAATCGATTGGTGAGCAATGGCACGGTGGATGTCGTTGGTTTAGCCCGTCCTTTTGCTTTACAGCCTGATCTAGCCAAACAGCTCTTGGCAGGAAAATCAGTTACAGCATCTGCAAAAATTCCTGCAGTTGGCTATAAGCCTATCGATGCTTATTTGCAATTGGCTTGGCACGCAGCTCAATTCCGCCGTATCAGTAGTGGACAGAAGCCAAAAGCAATCAAAGGGCTGATGAGAACACTTGTGGCATTTGGACCACGGATGGGTTTTAACATTTTGACGCAGGATTAATGCTTAAGGTTTTGTTGATACAAGGAGTTCTTATGAAGGGTTTAATCAAGCAGAGTCATCGCATTATTCCTCGACGGCCCGTATTTGATTTTACAGAAACACCGAGCCATTGGATTTATGATGATCCTTTGGCATCGCAGATCCTCAATGTCATCAACCCGATTACCCCTGCACCTGAACGCTGGTTCTGTCAGACCTTTCGAGATGCATTGCCATTGATTCAAGATGAACAATTAAAAGCAGCGGTCATGGCTTTTATTAAACAGGAAGGGGCGCACAGTCATGGACATACCTTGGGCACGCGACATATTGAGGCCTTGGGGATTGATCTGAGTCAATATAGTCAGCTGATGAACTGGATATTTCATGACATGCTGGGGCAGAAGCCATTTGGTTATGAGCTGCGTCACTCTGCTTTGAAATCGACATGGTTACATACCCGTCTTGCCATGGTGGCCGCTGCGGAACACCTCACCGGGGTATTAGGGCATTGGGTACTCAATGCAGACGGTTTACAGCAAGCGCCTGTCGATGAGGAAATGCTACGCTTGTTGCAATGGCATGGTGCTGAAGAGGTGGAGCATCGTGAAGTCGCCGATGCCATGTTTCGACATTTAAGCAATAACATATTACTACGAACCGCAACGGCTGCTGTTACCTTTCCTTTATTTATTGTATTGGCTTATGTGGCTGTGGAAATCTTGGTCGCAAAAGATTCACAATTACCACAGCGTTTTCGCTTTAAAGATTATTTGCGTGCTGCCCGACAAGATCGCGTGCCTCGGGTGAGTTATGTCTTGACTGCTTGCTTACGCTATTTTAATCCCAAACACAGCCCATTACATGAAGGGTCAACAGAACAGGCACTGGCCTATTTAAATCAAATGCCAACGTTTAAGCTGGCATAAATCACAAGCCCAAGTTGAGTTTTAAGCGATGCCTGCCATCATCATTTGAATTGCAGCATCGCTATATTTTTTTAACAGATCAGCATCTTCAGGTGCAGATAGGAACTTAAATGCACCTGCGATAATCATGCCGACAATGGCATGTCCGGTCATTTCAGTATCCAGATCCGCTTTTAAATAACCGCATTTCACACCATTTTTTAAATAATCTGCGGTGAGTAGCCCCCCGAGGTGCAGCAAGTTATGCACTTGTGCGGTCATTTCTTTATCAATCGAGGTCGCTTCAAGCAAAATCAAACGTACTGCACGTGGATTGTCCTTGGCAAATTCCTGAAATTTACTGGAAATCCGTTCGCATTGGATGCGATAAGCCTCAAGTGTGGATACCGCATCTGGTGCATTTTCATCGGCCAATAAGGCGGTGATTTTGAACATGGTATCGACAATGACTTTATCCAGAATGTCTCTTTTATTCTCAAAATGACGATAGAAAGTACCATGACCAATACCCAGTCTTTTGGCAATGTCAGAGATCGCAGTTTGATGATAACCGCGTTCAGAAAATTCCAAAAAAGCAGCTTCAATAATTTCTGCTTGTAATTGAATACGTTGGCGTTCAGCACGCGAGAGAGTTGTTTGATCATTCATACCAAAAATTTTATCAGAACTTTATCGGAAATACGATAAAACAAAATTAACTAAAATTGACACTTCATTCCGTGAATGACATTATGTTCCGGATTGGTGATTTTTTGACTAGTAAAAGGAATTGAACATGGGAAAAAAATACAGTTTTTTAAACAAAGTGGTGTTGATCACAGGCGGAGGGCGAGGGATTGGTTTAGCCACCGCCGTTGCCTTTAGAAAACTCGGCGCCAAAGTGGCAATTGGCGATATTGATCTGGAGCTGGCTCAGCAAGCCGCAACTAAAGTGCAAGGCTTTGGCGGTTATTTGGATGTGCGCTCACAGAACTCATTTCATGACCTCATTGTGCAGATTGAAAAGCAATGGGGTCCCATCGATATCTTGGTCAATAACGCTGGCATTATGCCAATGGGGGCGATGGTCGAGGAAAGCCAAGCCATCACCGATGCGCAAATTGATATCAATTTGCGTGGGGTGATTCATGGCATGAAAGCGGTATTGCCCAAAATGCTGGCGCGACAAACAGGGGCATATCGTCAATGTCGCTTCTCTGGCAGGTAAATATCCGATTCCCGGTGCCAGTATTTATTGTGCGACCAAATTTGCTGTGGTGGGTTTAACCGCATCGATGCAGCAAGAGCTTAGAGACACGCCGATTGGCTTATCGGCAGTATTACCGTCCAAAGTTTTGACTGAATTGTCATCTGGAACGGGGGACAGTTTACCGATTCCGACGGTAGAACCACAAGATGTGGCGAATGCGATTATTCAAGCCGTCGCGCATAATCTGGCTGAAATTGCGGTGCCGAATTATTTAACCCATACCCCGAAAGCCTATGGATTGGTCCCGCATTGGCTGAATACCGGCTTCCGAAAATTGATCGGAGATGACCGTATTTTAAAAGGCTTGGATCAGAATGATCGTAAAGCATATAGCCAACGTTTAAGCCAATTGGCACAGACAAAATAAGGATTACAACTCATGGCGAAGATCGAAAAATTTCATGTGGTGATTATTGGGGCTGGCTTTGCAGGGATTGGAGCCGCCATCAAACTACAACAAGCGGGTTTCACGGATTTTGTGGTCTTGGAAAAAGCCGATGAAATTGGCGGTGTCTGGCGTGCCAACACCTATCCGGGGTGTGCTTGTGATGTGCCATCGGCGTTATATTCCTATTCTTTTGCACCGAATCCACAATGGAGTCGGGTGTTTGCGCAGCAACAAGAAATTAAGACCTACATACAAAATGTTGCACAGCAATTCGATGTGCAAAAGTATGTACGCTTTGGCTATGAAATGCTGGAAAGTGCTTGGGATGACCAGGCCAAGCATTGGGTAGTGAAAACCAATCAAGGTTTCATCCACGCCCATTTTGCAATTATGGCAGGTGGGCCAATGCATCAACCTGTATTGCCTAGGATTAAAGGTTTAGAGACATTTAAAGGGGCCCAGTTCCACTCGGCAGAATGGAATCATGATTTTGACTTAAACGGAAAAAAAGTTGCCGTTGTCGGTGCAGGCGCGTCTGCAATTCAATTTGTACCTGAGCTTCAAGCTCAAGTGGAGAAACTTACTTTACTGCAGCGTACCCCACAATGGGTATTGCCAAAAATGGATCAAAGCCTGCCGAAACTTGCTCAGGCACTGTTTAAAGTGCTTCCCATCACACAGCGTTTAACACGTTATGGCGTTTATGGCGTATTCGAATCCTTAAATTCCAGTATGCATCATCCAAAACTGGTCAGCCAGATTGAACGCTTAGCAAAATTGAATATTCGTTTAGGGGTGAAAGATCCCGAGCTACGAGCAAAACTTCTGCCTGATTTTACCATTGGCTGCAAACGCGTCTTACAATCGAATCAATGGTATCCGGCATTGGCAAAGCCGAATGTCGAGGTGTTGCGCTGTGGAGTAGAAGAAGTACGTGGCAATACTTTGATTGCCAGTGATGGATCGGAGCACGAAGTCGATGCGATTATTTTTGGCACAGGCTTTGAAGTCAGTAATCCACCGATTGCCAAACAGATCCGCAATAAACATGGCAAAAGCATGGACGAAGTATGGCAAGGCAGTGCCCGAGGCTACCTCGGTACAGTGGTCGAAGGTTGCCCGAATGCCTTTGTCATGTTTGGTCCCAATATTGCAGTCAGCTCTTCGGCATTGATTATCATTGAAGCACAATTGGCATATATCTTGGACATGCTGAAAAAAGTACAGGCACAAGAGATTGAAACCGTTGAAATTCGTGCTGAGGTATTGCAGCAATACAATGATGAAATCCAAGCGGCCTTAAAAAATACGGTCTGGAATACCGGTGGATGCAGCAGCTATTTTATTGATCGCAATGGACGTAATAGTACCTTATGGCCGTGGACGACTTTTGAGATGCGTACTCGCTTGGCACAATGTGATCTTAATGATTACCAGCTTGGTTTTACTGAGTCTGAAACGGATAAAAAAGCCAGTTGAATGATGACTCGGTGATGCCATCAACAGGAGTACATGATGCAGCAAAAGATGATTGAAACAGGCGTGAAACTGGGCTTGCGACTGAGTTTTAAGCTGGCCAGTGGTCTGGCTTTACCTTTTCCGATCTTGCGTGGCGCAATGGAGATTGGATCACGCATTTTTAAAGCCAGAGCTGATGTTTGCATTCAGCAGATTAAATTAAGAGATGCACGGGATCAACGTATTGTTCCTGTCGAAGTGGCAATGCCTACGGGTGTGGTGCAAGGGGTATTGTTGCATTGTCATGGTGGTGCATTTTTTGCCGGTTCATCACGAACCCATCGGGCACTGGCTACCGAATTGGCTGCGCGAGCCAAGGTCAACGTGTATATGCTGGATTATCGACGTGCGCCTGAACATCCTTATCCAGCAGCATTGGAGGATGTGAAGTCGGTCTATCAACATTTACTGAGTGATGGCTGGAAACCTGAGCAAATTATTTTGGGCGGAGATTCTGGTGGATGTGCCTTGGCCTTAGCATTTGCGGTGGAATTAAGAGAGGCAGGGCAGATTTTACCTGCTGGGATGATCATGATCTCACCTTATGTGGATATTACTTTGAGTTCAGCATCGGTATTTAAAAATGCCAAACGAGATCCGATGATTCGCGCCTATGCCTTAAAACGGGGTGGGAATGGATATCGCGGACAATTACGATCCAATGATCCACGTATTTCTCCTATTTTTGCTGATTTGAGCGCTCTTCCACCGCTATTGATTCAAGCAGGCAGTGAAGAGATTTTAGTGGATGATGCGATCAATCTGGCTGAACGTGCCCAACAAGCGGGTGTGCAGGTTCATCTGCATGTCTATGAAAATATGTGGCATAACTTTCAGATGTTTAATCGCTTTGTGCAAAAATCTGAACAGGCATTAGATGAGATTGGTGGCTTTATTCAAGCGACATTGGCTAAGACTTAAGCTTCACGTTCTAGACTTTTTAAACGGTTCATTTTAATTTTTAACATTTACATAAATAGTCGATTGATCTTAAAAATTGGCAGTGATCCAATCATAATAAATAAAACATCGGCTTAATTGGTTTATATGCTGCTCTTTTGGTTCTGGTTCTTTGTAAAGCTCATCTTTGCTTGAATGAGGTTTTAATAACAGCAGCAGCCATTCTTAAAACCCCTGTGATGATTATTGTGTTAAGCCTCCGCCCAATACTTTGTAGAGCTCAATCTGATTATTCAGTCGTGCCTGTTCCAGCAATAACAAGCTTTGCTCAGCAGCATAATGAGAACGTTGCGCATCCAAGACACTTAAGTAGCTATCAATCCCTGCACGAAAGCGCGTATTAGACAGTTTATAGTTCCGATCGGTTGCATCGACTAAGCGCCGTTGTGCGCTAATCCGTTCATCCATATAAGCACGTGTGGCAAGGCTGTCATTGACTTCTCTAAAGGCAGATTGAATGGATTTTTCATAATTCGACAGCGCGATTTGCTGCTCGATTTTTGAAATCTTGAGATTGGCCTGACGGGTGCCCCAGTCAAAGATCGGCAGATCCAGACTCGGGCCAATCGACCAGACCGCATGACCTGATTTAAATAGATCACTGAGTTGAGTCGATGCATAACCTGCTGAACCCGTTAAACGAATGCTGGGAAATAAGGCTGCTTTGGCAACCGCAATATTGGCACCTGCTTCGTGCAATTGATATTCAGCCAGTTTGAGATCAGGGCGATGATTCAGTAAATCACTGCTTAAACCTGTGCTTAAAACTACGTTGGTACTGATGTTTTTAACGGGTTGTTGTGGCAAGAGATCTACTGGAAGCTGTTGCCCCACCAACAGATTAAGTAAATTCTGCGCCTGCAGCACCTGCGTTTGATAGTTGGCCGCATCGTGACGTGCAGTTTCGACCGAGATCTGTGCCTGACGCAGAGGAATTTCACTGTCAGTGCCCGCATCGAAACGTTTTTGATTGAGCTGATAGGCATTCAATTGTGTCGCAAGGGTTTGTTGGGCAAGTTTTAACTGTGCATGGGCAAAGGCATAATCCAACCAAGCTTGGCTGACCTGACTAACCAAACTGATTTGCAGGGCATCACGCGCACTTTGGGTCGCCAGATAGCGATCCAGTGCCGCATCTTTCAGATTGCGAACCCGTCCCCAAAAGTCCAGTTCATAAGCCGTCAAACCGAGGCCGACTTGCAAGCTTGAACTGGGATTGTGGGGATCAAGGGGCGGAGAAACTTGGCGAAGCAGCTCTGCACGGCCAGCAATCATCGGGAACTGATCATTGTTCCTAATCTGATAGTATTGCTGTGCGCGCTGAATATTCAGGCTGGCGCTGCGTAAATCACGGTTATGACTGAGGGCTAGTTCAATCACTTGCACTAAACGTGGATCAGCAAGAAACTGCTGATAGCCTTGGGATGCAATGGAACGGCCTTGAGTCGAATGGTCATAACTGTTCGGAATATCAGCACTGACGATAGGAGGTGGTGGTTTAACATTTTGGCAGCCACTGACTGACAAACTCAAAGCTGCCATGATGAGTCCAGTGCTTATCATCGGCTTGTATGAATGATGCTGGGAGCTTTTGGCGAAGACTAGATCGTTATTCATGCTTGAGACTCCATTGCGTCAATTTTCTGTAGTTCCTGTACACGCGCCGAACTTTGGTTATGTTGACGTGCCAGCAGACTATAAATGGTGGGCAATACAAACAGGGTAAAGAAGGTGCCAATCAACATACCGCACACAATCACCAGCCCAAGACCAAAACGGCTATGTGCGCCCGCACCTGTTGCAAACAGTAGTGGAATAAGACCAAACACCATCGCTGCCGTGGTCATTAGAATCGGACGTAAGCGAATTTGCGCTGCTTTAAGGATGGCGGCCTGTTTATTCAGCCCTTCATGTAGTTGTAACTCATTGGCAAATTCAACCATGAGGATGCCATGTTTGCTAATCAGACCGATCAGAGTGACCAGACCAATTTGGGTATAGATATTGACGGTGGCATAACCGAGTGCCAGAGGAATCAAGGCACCACAAATCGATAGGGGCACAGTAATTAAGATAATGAACGGGTCAACCAGACTTTCATATTGCGCGGCCAAGACCAGATAAATCACCACCAATGCTGCCAAAAATGCAAACAACAGGGTATTGCCTTCCTGCATATACTGACGCGCATCGGCTTGCCAGTCATGGCTGAAACCTGTCGGTAACTCAGCCGTGACTTGTTCAAGGAACGCTAAAGCTTGGCCGAGAGAAACACCAGGCGCAGGAATGGCTTGGAAAGTTGCGGCGTTCTGTTGGTTAAACTGCGTGAGTTTATTTGGCTCGACCTGTTCATTCAGACGGACCACAGTAGACAATGGAATCAATGTTCCCTGATCGGTGCGTACAAATTGCTGGGTCAACGCTTGTGGGGTCAGACGCTGGCTTTTGATACTTTGTGGAATAACATCATAAGCGCGGCCTAACATACTAAAACGATTGACATAGTTTTCACCTACGAGGGTCGCCAGTGCTTCGCCGATGTCCTGCATACGGATACCCAAGCTATTGGCTTTGGCACGATCGACTTCAATTTTCAGCATTGGATTATTGAAATCCAGATCACTGTCTACCACCACAAACAAGCCACTCTCACGGGCTTTTTGTTTGATATTTTCCATGGTTTGATAAATGGTGGCGTAGTCTTGCGCACTACGCAGTACCATTTGTACCGGTAAGCCACCTGTCGAACCGGGCAAAGCTGGATTTTGGAATACAAAAATACTGCTACCTTCTACAGCACCGACCTTGGCTTGTAGTTCCTGCTGTAGATCATCGGCAGAGCGAGTACGTTCGGCCCATGTGGATAAGGTGGTGCCACCAAAACTGGCTGCTGGGCCGTCCGTACCATTAATAATCCAAGTGGTGCTGGTTTCAGGTAGGGTCCAGAACACTTTATCCAGCTCATAGTTAAAGTGTTCGGCATAGTTTAAGTTGGCATGCTGTGGTGCCTTAATCGCAGTCAGCACACTGGCTTGGTCTTCCAGTGGTGCTAATTCTTTTTGTGGGAGTTGATACAGAAAAGGTAGGCTGGCAAAAACAGCAACGGCAAAGACCACGGTAATCCAGCGATGCTGCAAGGAAAATTGCAATAGCTTATGGTAAGCGTGGGTTAAACGTTCAAAAAACCATTCAGCAGCTTTGGCCATTCGGCCTTCTTCCTGCTTGGATTGCAGTAGATAAGAACTCATCACAGGGGATAGGGTAAGGGCAATAATGCCTGAGACCAAAACTGCACCTGCCAAGGTCAGTGCAAACTCCTTAAATAATGAACCCGTTAATCCGCCCATAAGACCAATCGGCGCATAGACCGCAGCAAGGGTAATGGTCATGGCGATTACGGGACCTGCCACTTCGCGCGCGCCCACTAATGCCGCAGCGATGGGTGACAAGCCTTCTTCAATATGCCGGTGTACATTCTCCACCACCACAATGGCATCATCCACCACCAGTCCAATGGCCAGTACCATCGCCAATAAGGTCAGTAAGTTAATACTAAAGCCAAAAATCAGCATCAAGCCTAAAGCACCTAGCATTGACAGTGGAATTGTCACCACAGGAATCAAGACACTACGCAGCGAACCAAGACAGAGATAGATCACAGCAATGACAATGATCAGGGCTTCGATAAAGGTATGTAGTACTTCATCAATCGAAGCATCAATAAAGCGTGCCGTTTCATAAGCCAGATTGGCTTTGACACTGGGTGGTAAGGTTTTCTGTATCTCAGGCAATTTATCCTTGATGCCTTGAACAATCACCAGTGGATTACCTGTTGGCGTGGCCTGTAAACCAATAAAAATTGCGGGTTGTCCGTCCATCAAGGCACTGGTTTCGGTAGATGCTGCACCGAGTTCAACCGTGGCGACATCCTGCAAACGAATCAGGTTCTGCCCATTATTGCGAATGACCAGATTTTTAAAGTCCTGAATATTGGTTAGCTCGGTTGACACATTGACATTGGAAACCACCAATTCACCTTTGATTTGGCCGGGCGCGGCTTGGTAGTTGTTTTGACGAATGGCACTGGCGACATCGGCAGCGGTCACACCCCGACTGGCCAAACGATCTGCATCCAGCCAGATTCGCATCGCAAGGCGTTGGCTACCATAGGTTTGAACTTTTGCCACGCCTTCAATGGTGGATAGCATGGGTTCGACTACCCGCGATAGATAGTCGGTTAGCTCAGGCATAGACAGCTGTTCACTGGAAAAGCCGATATAGGCCACGTCGGTCGATTCGCCCGAGGAGCGTTCAATCACAGGATCAAATGCCTGTTCTGGCAGTTTGTAGCGAACTTGATTGACCTTGGCCATGACTTCGGTCAGGGCTTGCGTGGAGTCTCGGTTGAGTTGCATACGCAAGGTGATGACACTGCGGCCTTGTACTGAGGACGAACTGAGATAATCAATGCCTTCAACCGAAGAGACTGCTTGGGCAATTGGTTGCGTGACAAAACCTTGCATCAGTTCAGCCGATGCACCTGGATATTCGGTACTGATACTGATGGTTGAACTTTCTAATAAGGGATACTGGCGAATTGGCAGTTTATTCAGTGAGAATAGACCCGCTAATAAAATCAGGGCGCTGACCACCAATGCCAGCACAGGGCGTTTCACAAAAAGATCGGTAAATTTCATCTGAGTGTCTCCCTAAAGCTTTGCTTTGGCTTGGGAAGATGAAGCTTGCTCTAGGCTATTCGCCGTTGGCTCGATTTGCACGCCATCACTAAGTCGGACTTGTCCTGAAACCACCACTTGGTCACCAGCTTTAACACCCGATTGTACTTCGACCCAACCTTGATGACGTTCGCCAAGTTCGACCGCAACACGTTGAACTGTCAAAGTATTATGGTCTTTTTTGACCAGAAACACGGTATTGCCATAGGCGGTATAAGTAATTGCCGTTTCAGGAACGACCAGACTGGGTAGATTGGCTTCCTGTATTTCTATTTTTGCGTACATGCCTGGTTTTAACTGTTGATGTTGATTATTGAGCAGTGCCTGTCCGGTCATGGTTCTAGATTTACTCACCATTGGATCAATCGCATTCACCACCGCAGAAAAGCTTTGTTCAGGAAAGGCATCTATTTTTAATTGAACGGCTTGGCCGGTTTTTAAGCGTGCCGCCAGTTGTTCATCCAGTGTGAAATTGGCAAGCAGTTGCTGTGTATCGACCAGATTGGCAATATTGGTGCCTGCTTCAAGATATTGCCCTTGATGCACCTGGCGAATCCCGATCACCCCAGAGAAGGGGGCGCGAATGGATTTCTGATCAATCAGCGCTTGCAGTTGCTGGATTTCAGCACGGGTCATATCTCGGTCGGCCAAGGCTGTATCCAGTTCCGCACGTGAAATCGCATTGCTATCAATCAGTTGTTTGGTGCGGTGATAGGCCATTTCTGCCTGTTTTAACTTGGCTTGTAGCCGCCCTAAATTGCCTTGCTCGACATTGGTTTTTAGTTGAACCAGTAATTGTCCCTTTTTGACGGATTGTCCTGACTGGAAATAAATTTGTTCAATCACGCCTGTGGTTTCCGCAGAGACTTGAACTTGCCGTACTGCTTCCAACTCGCCAATACTGGATAGAATACGCGGTGTGATTTGTTGCTTGACTGTTGTCAGCGCGACTTTTACGGGTGGATAACTGTAGCTAGAAGCATGCTCTGCGGAGCGGGATTTAAAATAAACATAAGCGGCTACAGCAATCACAATTAAAATACTGATAATCAGCAAAATACGCAGTTTGGTTTTCATGCGATCACTCCAACCTCTTGCAGCTGTTGACGAAAATGGCTGGCAATTGCAGTACCGATTAAGCCGCCAATCACCGAAATATGTTCAAGTGCAAAATACAGCGAGATTTGTGCTTGTCCCCCAGACATGTTCCAAAAGGTATGTACCAGTACAATCGTAACCCCTAAAAAAACAGAGAGCAGCGCAGCACCTAACCAAAGGAAGCGATCAAACAAAATACTGTATGCACCCACAAGTAAAACCAGTGCCGAGGCATAATTAAACAGCCATGCAGGCTCTAAACCTGCAGCTCGCATTTCCTGAAAGCCAGTATCGACATCCAGTACTTTGCTGAGGCCTGAGCTAAAAAATAACAGTGCCAGACAACACCGGCCAATGATCCATAACCATTGACTTTCCAAACTTGATTTAATGAAGTACGGCATAGGCGTATTTCCTGAGTAGATTCAGACTGACTGCTGAAAAACATTAAAAATGAATTGCTTAATTGCATTTGATAATGCAGTGCCAAGCAGTCTAAAACCTCAAGTTATATTGAGGTCAATGGGGTGAGCTAGAAAATTAAAGTGCGTAAAAAGGCATTTTCAATAGGATCGTCAGCACAATTCCTGTCGATGCTTCTGCATTTTTTTTATGAGGTTGAGCTTAAGCAAATGGCTTGTTTTTGACTCATGATGTGCGGCTTTAAATTGACAAATTACGTTGCCATAAACTATAAAACCTAAAGTAATCTTGAGATATTGAGTCATGACACTCGAACGAAAAATTGATATCAATCGAATGCTGACGGTTGGGGAAGTGGCCAAACGCAGTGGCGTCGCTGTTTCCACCCTACATTTTTATGAAGCCAAAGGACTGATTAAAAGTATTCGAACCAATGGCAATCAACGTCGTTATCCTTTGGCTGTGCTGCGCTATATCGGCATTATTAAAGTCGCGCAAAAAGTTGGCATTTCATTGGAGGAGATTAAAAAAGCGTTGAGTGTTTACCCGATAGGTAGCAAGTTAACGGCTGAGCAGTGGGCAGAATTATCCACCTGTTGGCGTAAGGACTTGGATGAGCGAATCCAGAAGCTGACTCGTTTAAGAGATGAAATGGACTGGTGCATAGGCTGTGGATGTCTATCTTTGGAACAATGCCGTTTGCGTAATCCAGAAGATATTCTGGCAGAGCAGGGCTCAGGTCCGCGTATTCTAGAGCGCGAGGATGATTCAATAATCGAATTTTAAGTAATTGAAAAATAATAATTATAAATAGTATTTAAGCTTAGCTCCATTTAAGACTTTCAAGCTGCTTTTGTGTTGCGCGTTGTCGTGCTTGAAAAAATGCAAGTACGCTGTTTATGCATATTTGTTGATCTATCAATCAAATGATTAATGACAGCCATCGAAGCTTGAGCCAGTTTGTACCTGAAAGCAAATAAATATTAAGCATTTGTGAATTCTGCATTTATTTTTGTATTGATATTGATAATAATAATGATTCTTATTTAATTAATTGCAGCATTATGAACAATCAGCTTAAACAATCTGCTTTAAATATTGCGATAAAATCGATTCTGATTTTCGGGGCATTTTCACATCACGCTTGGGCGCAAGAACAGGGTGCAAGCGTACTCCCAACCATTAAAGTTGCAGCCGAGGATGAAAAAACTGAAGGTAGCGAAAGCTTTCAAGCGAAATCATCTCGCACATCATCCAAGCTAAAACTGTCCTTAAAAGAAACACCACAATCCGTCAGTGTCATTACGCGTGAACAGATTGAGCAACGTAATCTCAATATTATTGATGATGTACTTGCAGCCACGCCAGGTGTCACGGTCACTAAAAATGATAGTGAACGCTCAAATTATTCTGCACGAGGTTATGCGATTAGCAACCGTCAAATTGATGGCATGCCAATTGGCGAGAATAGCCCACGGGTCGATAGTTTTTTCTTTGACCGTATTGAAGTCGTGAAGGGGGCAACAGGTTTAACAGGATCTACGGGAAATCCATCTGCCACCATTAATATGATTCGGAAACGTCCTGCAAAGGAACTGACAGGCTCGGTTGCCACCTCATTTAGTCGCTGGAATACCATTCGTAATGAAGCTGATGTTTCAATTCCTTTGACGGCTGATGGTAGTGTACGCAGCCGTGTGATGGCCGCACGTCGAGAGGGGGAATCCTATATGGATTATTACTCTCTGGAAACCTTGGCGGCGATGGCGATGGTTGAAGCCGACATCACGGACAAATTAACAGGCAGTATTGGTTTTCAATATCAAGACAACCAACCACGGGGTTCAACGTGGGGAACTGTACCGTACTGGAATCAAGATGGTTCGCTGGCCAATTTACCGCGCAATTTTAGCTTGGCCAATCGCTGGAATACCATTAGCCAAAGTGACAAAACTGTATTTGCTGATTTGACCTATAAATTTGAGAATGACTGGATGATCAAGGCGGCTGCTTCACATTCATTGTCCAAAAGTTTCTGGCTGATGTCTTATGGCGGCTCTGGTTTTCCTAACCAAAATGATGGAACGGGCGTTGGGGTTTGGTCAACAGTATATCCAACATCTGAATCTAAAAAGACCAGCTTAGAGTTGTTCGCCAGTGGGCCGTTTAAATTATTTAATCGTGAGCATGAATTGGTGATTGGTGGAAATGGCTTTGATCGTTCTACAGATAGTCCGGGTGGATTCATTGACGGTATTGCCAGTAATCAATTGACCTGTACAAAAAAAGATAAAAATGGAGTAACCGTCCCATCAAATAATATTGGTGATACCTGTGTGATCAATGATTGGCGTACATGGAATGGTAATGCAACGCCAAAACCAGGCTACACGGTTATTCCTTCGACTAAAGATGCAAAACAACGTAATTATGGTGCATACAGTACCTTAAAGCTAAACCTAACAGATGATCTAAAATTGATTGTCGGGGGACGTTATAGTGATTATTCGGCAACGAATGGTACCAAGAGTGATGTGAAAACCGATGCTTTCACACCTTACTTTGGTACCACTTACGCGATTAATGATATTGTCACTGCCTATGCCAGTTATACCGATATGTTTAATCCAAGTAGCCAAAAAGACCGCAATAACAGTTTCCTAGATCCTGAAACAGGTAAAAGTTATGAGGCGGGTTTAAAAGCCAGTTTATTGGATGATCAACTTTTGGCAACCGCTGCTGCGTTCTGGTCGAAAAAGGAGAATGTTGCAGTTCGTGATGAAGAGGCGATTATAGCGGGTATTAAAACCGATGACGGCGGTGATCCAATGAAAGCTTCGGGTGAGGGGCTGAAAATTGAAGGTTTTGAGCTGGAAGCCATTGGACGGATTACACCGACGTGGAACATTACCGCGGGTTATACCTATGTGAACAGTATTAGTTCAGAAACCGTAAAGGCTTCGACCACGCTTCCTCAGAATCAAGTCAAAATCTATACCAATTTCAAACTCCCTGAACAGCTATGGGAGGGTGCCAATAAATTCAATATTGGTTTTGGTGTGAATTGGCAAAGTGAGGTGGTGAGTAAATCGACCAGTGCACCTAAAAACTCTGATGGCTTTGTACGACAAGATGCTTACTTCTTGGCAAGCGCCAATATGGGCTATACCTTCAACGAGTCATTCAGTGCAAACTTACAAGTGAATAACTTATTTGATGAAAAATACTATCAACAGGTCGGTTTCTATAATGGTGTTTATTGGGGTGAACCACGTAATGTAACTTTATCGCTACGTGCCAAATTCTAAACAGCAGAAAATAAATTTTTAATCGTGAATAAAGGCCTAACCATCAGAATAGGCCTTTATTCTATAGATTTTTTAGATGCTATAGGTGCAAGTTGCAGCAACGCTTATTATAAAGTGAATCAAAGTATTTTAAGTAAAAAACAATCTAACTCAAAAGTATAAATTTAATCGTCCTGATTCGGTAATATAAAGCGAACAAAAAATGTGACGCAAATTGTCATAAATAGACGGTTCTGTATGGACAGTAAAACGATATTTTGAGTAAAATGCGCTAAATTTAAGCAGATAATCTATAAAAAAAGATGGCGAATAATATCTTTCAAGCTTTAGAAAGCTTGGGCCTGACAGCACAAAAACGTGCGATTCACGCCCAATTTTCCAACACATCTTTAAATAACCAAGTTTTCTTACAACGTATTGAGGGTCTGCATCAGCTCAATCATGGTCTTGACCTACAATTACTTTGTCTTTCGACCAATGCAGTCATTCCTTTAAAAAGCTTTATTGGCAGTCAGGTAGCTATTGATATCGTGACCGATAAAGCAGAGTTGACGCGTATCTCAGGGATTATTACCCAAGCTGATATTGGGGCCAGTGATGGTTCGCTGACTATTTACCGTTTAGGTGTACAAGACCCTACCGCCTTGTGGAAGCACCGTCGCAACAGCCGTGTTTTTATGGCGAAATCTGTCGTGGATGTCATCCAGACCATTTTTAAAGAATGGCAGGCTAAAAGTCCGCTATTTGCGGCCAGTTTAAGTCTGGATTTAAGTGGCTTAAGCAAACAATATGACATTCGTCCATTTATTATGCAGGCCAATGAACTTGATTACGACTTTTTAACCCGTTTGATGCGAGCAGAGTCGATTAACTGGTTGATTGATGAAGCACAGCTGAAAGTATCCAGTTCAAGTGAACAGATTCAGCCGCAGAAACTCAGACTCATTGATGACAATAATCAATATAAAGCCCTAGAGCGCCGTCATATCCGCTTTCATCGCAGTAGTGCAACAGAAACACAGGACAGCATCACGGCATTTGTGGCACAGCGTTCTCTGCAACCAAGTGCGGTACATGTACAGCGTTGGCAAGCCGATGCCTTAGAACAAGAAGAAGGGGCAGGCAGTGTTCAGAGTAAACATCAGCATAGCGATCTACATGATAACCAACAGCTTGCTTTAGAACAGGCGTGGCATTTTTCTCCTGCTTGGATTCAGGATTTAAAGGGGGAGGATGGCGCCACCAAATCGGGCAATGCTCAAATTGAAAAAATAAATCAGAACCTGAGCCAGTATTATGATTCACAGGCCAAGCAGTTTATTGCGACATCGACTGTTCGCGATACCCCAGTGGGCTATTGGTTTGAACTGAATGAACATCCTGAAATTGATCAGCATGATGGTGCAGACAAAGAGTTTCTGATCAGCTCAAAAACGTTCTATAACCAAAATAACCTACCTAAAGATTTAACGGATCAAGTCGCAGCTTTGCTTCAACAAAGCAATTGGCAAAGTAGTCCTTTTCAGCATGTGGTTTCTGATGAGCGTCAAGCCAATCAACTGACACTGCAACGACGCAATATTGGTCTGGTTCCTGAGTATAACCCGCTACAACATCGACCTGCGACACATCCACAACGCGCCAAAGTGGTGGGGCCAAGCGGTGACGAAATTTATGTGGATGAATGGGGGCGGATTAAAGTTCGCTTCCTGTTTACCCGAGCAGATGACCACAGTCATGATAGTGGGGCAGGTGCCAATGACAATGATACCGACTCTGCATGGGTGGATGTATTAACGCCGTGGGCAGGTGAAGGCTACGGTGCACGATTCTTGCCGCGGATTGGTGAAATCGTGGTGATTGATTTCTTTGATGGCGATATTGATCGACCTTTTGTGGTTGGGCGGATTCATGAAGCACAGCGTAGTCCGACCAAGTTTGACCATGTGGGCAAGTTGCCTGATACCAAGAAACTGGCAGGCATCAAATCCAAAGAATACCAAGGTGAAGGGTTTAACCAACTGCGTTTTGATGACACCACGGGACAAATCAGTGCGCAACTACAAAGCAGTCATGCCGCCACTCAACTGAATCTAGGTAAACTCAGCCATCCAAAAGATAAAGCTGAAAGCGAAGATCGTGGTGAGGGTTTTGAACTACGGACCGATCAATGGGGTGCAGTGCGTGCAGGCAAAGGTTTACTACTTAGTACCCAAAAGCAGGATCAGGCCCAAGGGGAGCATCTTGATGCCGAACCTGCCAAGCAACAGCTAGAAGGCAATCAAAACAATGCTAAGGCTTTAAGTGAAGTCGCCAAAAATCAGCAAACTGATGAAATTGAGTCTTTAGAACAGTTAAAAGAATTTGCAGAACAGATTGAAGCAAAGATTGCCAAATTTAATAAAGCGTTGTTGTTGCTTCATTCGCCAGCAGGTATTGGTCTAAGCAGCAATGAAGATATTCATGTGTCTGCAGATGGGCAAATCAATCAGATTGCAGGCGATAGTATTAACCTGAGTACGCAAAAAAATCTGATTGGTCATGCTCAAAATCGAATTAGTCTGTTTGCTGCTCAGAATGGGATTAAGCAGGTGGCTGCTAAAGGTAAGTTTGAGGTTCAGGCACAGTCAGATGGACTGGATTTGCTCGCCAAGCAAGGCATCCAGATCATTTCCACTGAAAGTCAAATTCAGATTAGCAGTCCGAAAGAAATTGTGATTACCGCAGGCGGTTCTCAAATCAAGCTGAATGGCTCAGGTATTTTTCCTGTGACGGGTGGCAAGTTTGAGGTGAAGGCGGGGCAGCATTTGTTTATGAGCGGCTCAAGTGTTAGTACTCAATCCAGTTTGCCACCACCACCAAAACGTGGACAAGGGGTACTGGAGTTGCTTCACGATTACAAACATGGCGAGTTTGTGAAACAGGGTGGCTATCAGGTTATTGATTCACTGGGGCAGCAGTTTTCTGGTCAGTTGGATGATAAAGGTTTTGTACGGGTTTCTGGACTGGCAACGGGTGCAGCAAAAGTTGTATTTGAAGATGATAAACGTGATCCGTGGGCGGAATCCAGTGACTTTAAACGCCCGCCAATGTGGCCAAATGAAAATGACCCTGATGCACAAACCTTATTGGGCAAAGCAGAAACAGGTCTAAAAAATGCGGTTAGCAGCGCCAAGAATGCTTTAGGTCAATCCTTTACCAGTCCTTCTTCAGTGTTAAAAACGCTTGAGACTGCAAAGCAGTTGAAGGAGGGTGGAGCAAAGGCTTTATTGCCAATGCTTCAGCAGGGGGTTCAGTCTAACCTGACAGAACAAGCAAATAAGCTATTGGCTGATCAGATCAAGGACAATCCATTGGCACAAAAAGTGATGAAAAATATGGGCAGTCCTTTGGACAGTCTATCCCAGTTCAAAAATCCATTGCGTGCGCAACAGAACATAATGGCAAGCGATAAAAAGACCAAAGATCCGTTCGATCTAACGCGTTTTGATTTTAAAAATTAAGCTTTGAGAATGATGAAAGATGGCGACACCACCTAAGAAGACCAACAATCAGCAAAATAAACAGAGTGTAAGAACCAATACTGGACAAGTTGCGGTTGTGCCTTTAAACAAAATGTATGCTGCTGATGTCAAAGCAGGTATGAATAAAATCAATTCATGGTTGAAGAAGAACACCAAGGACTATGTCGACTTAAATACCATTAAAAGTGTAGCAGGCTCGCTTCCAGTGATTGGTAATGCGATTGCTTTGGTGGATGCCGTTTACGATGTTATTGATATCAGTAAAAAACCAAACCCGGGTTTTGGGGATTGGCTGAATCTTGGTTTAGATGTGATTGGGATTATTCCTGTACCGCCAACCATGGCAACAATGCGCATGAGCTTGAGACCGACTTTGAATCTGGTTCGTCAAAAAGCAGGTGGGGTCATTTCCGATACCATTTTGGTGATTTTAAGTGATCACTTAAATGAACGTATTGCAGGTGAACTCGATCAGTTTGCGGCAAAAGCTCAACCGCTTGTCAAAGATATGATGCAGCACTGTGGAACAAAAATCACCAGCATCAGTAATGATTTTGCCAACGGCATACAAAAAATATTAAATGGTCACGTCTTTAGTTCAGCAGGTAATGTCAAACAAGCACAGAAACAACTTAATAAAGTCAATCTAGATAATTTACAGCGTAATCCGAAAGCTACTTTTAATAATGCTGTAGATGGTTTGACGAACTTATGGAAAGCGAGCGTTAAGGAAAATATTAACACGGTTGCCAAAGGTGTTTCATCGGTTGTGCCAGCCAGTGCGAAACAGCCGATTCAGCTGGTTATTACAGGGATTCGTGGTTTTGGTAAAAAAGCGCCGCAGTTCTTGATGACTTTAGCCGATCCAGGCAAAGCAATGAGTATTGCTTGGTTATTGAATGTCTTATTAAAAGCTGTACAAAAATTCAAATTAAAGAAAAAAGCCACAGCCAATATTACTCAGAAACAGGTTGCTAAAAAAGAGAAGAGTCGACCGAGTGGGGAACTGGAAAAAACCAATCACCAAGCCAAAGCTAAAAACAATCCAAATGAAGTATCATGTCCACTGAATTTAGGTGGTGGAAAGACCAAAACAGGTACTAAAAAACATATTACTTATGCATTGGGAACTGAGTTTTTAACTCATCAGGATGCATATGTGTCTGCGATTGAAAGTTTTATTTTAAATCGAACCTATGCATCGAATTTGTATCAATTAGATCAAGGAGAGTTCGGGGCAAGATGGTTGACCTCTTTTACCACCCGAATTGTGCCGCAAAGTGAATATATTGAGGAAACGGAACAACAGGCTGCATATATCAAACCGTTGGCAGGGCTGGAATATATTGGTCCAGATGCACGCCCTGTCAAATTACCTCAATTAAAAGTGGGCGAAAGCTTTCATAATCAAACAGAAGATTTTTACTATAGTGTGATCTCTGAACATATTCAGATGATTTCCTATCAAAAAGAAGAAAAGCATATTTTTGAAAAGTATCAAGATTATTATCGCTTATCTGCAATTGAATATAAAAATGGGGTGACCTTAGCGGTTCGTTATGACCATCAATCGGGTGATCATTCATTTATTTCGGATGTGTTGATTAAAGAGAAGCAAAAATTATTGGCGCATGTCGCTTTCCAAGTCGATGCACAAGGCCGTATTGACGATGCATGGTTGGTGGAAAATGGGCAATTGCTTCGTCCGCTTGCGAGTTATAACTATAACCATAAGGGCGATTTAATCGAGGCCATTACTGAAAATGGCGCAAGCTATCATTATCAATATGAGCATCACTTATTAAGCCGTTATACCGATCTGACTGGTCGTGGTATTAATCTGGAATATGACGGGATTGAACCCACATCGAAGGCCTTTCACGAATGGGCTGATGATGGCAGCTCTGAGAGCAGACTGGCATGGGATGAAAATATCCGTTTAACCTATGTAACGGATGCCTATGGGGCAGAAACTTGGTATTACTATGATATTGATGGCTATACCTATCGCATCATTTATCCTGATGGATTGGAAGAATGGTTCTTCCGTGATGATTTTGCCCGTGTTACCAAGCATGTTGATCGAGACGCCGTGGTAACTATTTATGAATATGATGAAAGTGGCAATATTGTCAGTGTTACCCAACCTGACGGTTCAAATTTATATTATGCCTATGATGACAAGCGTCAATTAACAGGTATGGTCGATGCTGAGCAAGGGCGTTGGTTTAAGGAATATGATGCTCAGGGCAATATCAGCAAGGAAATCGATCCGCTAAAACGTGTAACAGAATATAGTTACAATGCTTTAGGTTTACTCACTTCGATAAAAGATGCCAAAGGGGGTTCCAAGCAGTTAAAGTATGATGATCAGGGTAATCTGATCAGTTATACCGACTGTTCGGGCAAAACCACCACATGGCAGTATGATGAACGTGGGCGAGTAAAATCAGTTGAAAATGCCTTAAAACAAAAGGTTGAATACTTCTATAGTGACCTAACCACAGAACAACGTGAACCGATCATTCAAGGTTTGCCACTGAATGCTTTTGGTCAGCTTGAAAAAATCAAACATGCCGATGCCACAGAAGAACAGTTTGTCCATGATGCCGAAGGGCGTTTATTGGCGCATGTCGATGCCAAAGGACAACTCACACAATATCAATATGACGCAGCAGGACTGATTTCATCTCGTACGGATGCCTTGAAGCACACGTTGAAATATCAATGGGACAAGCTGAATCGTCTGAAACGTTTGACCAATGAAAATGGGGCAAGCTATGAATTTTTCTATGATGTTGCCAGTCGCCTGATTAAAGAAATTGATTTTGATGGTAAAGAAACCCTGTACAAATATGATGAAACAGATGGTAATTTATCCAGCAGTATTGAGGTGGCCTCTGCATTTGGGCAGGACTTAAAAGATCGGGCTGCACCGAAAGATCGTATTCAACAATTCCTATTTGACAGCATGGGACGACTGGAACAGCGTCAGGCAGGCTATGGCTATACCGAGCAGGAATTAGAACAAAAACAGATTGAAGAATTTGCCTATAACAATAATGGCCAATTGATTCAGGCTAAAAATAATGAGAGCAATCTCCAGTGGTATTACGATGTTGTCGGCAATCTGGTGAGAGAGCATCATCAAGATCATCAAACGCATAAAACTGCGGTGTGGAAACACAGTTATGATGAAATTAATGATCGAATTAAAACCATACGTCCAGACGGGCAACAAGTCGACTGGTTAACCTATGGCAGTGGACATGTTCATGGTTTGGTCCTGAATGGTGAAGATACTGTCAGTTTTGAACGAGACGATTTGCATCGTGAAACTGTTCGCCACTATGCCAACGGGATTAGCCAAGAGCAGCATTATGATGAGCTGGGGCGTTTGACGCAGCAGCGCGTGCTGAATGGACATGAATTTGCATATACATCGCCGCAGCAGGCAATACAGAACAATGCCATTCAAGAAACTGAACAGTTGATTCAGCGTTTATATCAGTACGATAAAACGGGGCAATTGCTCAATATTGCAGATACTCGCCGTGGCAATATTCAGTATAAATACGATCCTGTCGGTCGTTTACTGGAAGCCAATAGTAAGTTGGGTAAAGAAACCTTTAGTTTTGACCCTGCAAGTAACATTATTGACCGAAATCTTCATCAAGAACCGAATGCAGCCCCAACAGCAAATAATGCTCATGGTTATAACCGTTTGGTGAATAATGTTGTTAAAGCATATTTAGATCAGCAATATCAGTACGATGCTTATGGTCAATTGGTGCGCCAAAAGTCATCTAAAGGGGACTTGTACCTTGAGTGGGATGCTTGTGGGCGGTTAATCAAGAGTCGTAATACAGAATACACTGCGGAGTATCGTTATGATGCTTTAGGACGACGTATTCAGAAACGTAGTAAACACCATCATACAGGTGAAGAGCAGAATGTGATTTATGGCTGGGAGGGTGATACTTTGGCATTCGAATCTAATGATCAGATCACCAAGCATTATGTGTATGAGAAGGATAGTTTTGTCCCTCTATTGCAAGCGATCTATCGTGAACCGATTGAGCTTGTACAAACACCCGATTGGACAGATCAGCCTTATCATATTGCCAAAGATCCTTTATGGCGTAAGACCGCCCCAGCAAAATCTTTAAATGATATTTGTTTCTATCATTGTGATCATTTGGGTACACCTCAGGAGATGAGCGATGCTCAAGGTCAAATGGTCTGGAAAGCTGAATATAAGGCGTGGGGTGAGCGTGTATCAGCAAAGTCCGCATCTAACTTTTTTGAAAATTCAGAAATCGTCACCAATAATATCCGCTTCCAAGGGCAATATTTTGATGAAGAAACAGGTTTACATTACAACCGTTATCGATATTATTCGCCTTATGTAGGGCGTTTCATTTCTAAAGATCCGATTGGGTTGTTGGGTGGGTTTAATGTCTATGCTTATGGATTAAATACAACAGGGTGGACTGATCCACTTGGATTGAGTAGTAACTGTCCATTGAATTGCCCTACTGGAACTATAGATCCTTCAAGCGTTCATTTTATGCAAAGTAGTGCTAAGAATCAGACAGGTGATTATACTGTTTTAGGAAATGCTGAATCCCTTAAGAATGGAACGTTAGATGCAAATGTATTGAGAGCTAAAGTATGGAAAGATAATTCAGGTAAAATTTGGACATTAGATCATAGGCGCCTTGCTGCTTTTAAATTGGCGAAGAAATGTATGCCAATTACTTGGGCTTCTGCTCAAGAAGTAGACCAGCAAATGTGGAAAATGTCTACTAAAAACGGTGGGACTTCAATGAAATTAAAATTAGGTAATGGTCAATCTACGGTGGTGAAATAATGAATAAGCTGAATGAAACAGTTGAAAAAATCAATACTAAAGAGGATTTTTTAGAATTTACACAAATATTAATAGAGGACTTTTCATTAAATAAATGGGAGAATAATAATTTAGCAGATTATCTTGAAGGTATTAATAGTTGGGTGGATGATATGGAAGGGTATTTTGAGAATATGAAAGATTTTGATGCGTTAGAAAAAATTAAAAAAAATCAACTTGATTGGAAAATTTTAGCTAAAATTTTATTAGCAGCTACTATGTATGAATAATTAAACTATTATAGATAAGTATTTGGAGTTATCTGTATTTTAATTGTGGGTAACTTTAAATTCTTATTTGTATTGATATTTTTATCTTGTGATTTAATTATTAAAATAGATAATCAAAAAAATAGAGTTATTTGGGAAGTAAATTATCTTTCTAGGGAGGAGTATAAACCTGAAAAGCCAAGTCTAATTTATTTAAAACTCAGAAATCGTCACCAATAATATCCGCTTCCAAGGGCAGTATTTTGATGAAGAAACAGGTTTACATTACAACCGTTATCGATATTATTTGCCTTATGTAGGATGTTTTATCTCTAAAGATCCGATTGGGTTGTTGGGCGGTAATAATATATATCAATATGCTCCTAACCCCATAATTTGGGTCGACCCATTAGGTTTAACAAATAATAATTGTGCGCCTACAGAGCAACAATATCTGTATCGAGGAGTTCATGCGGAACATCCAGAGTTGGAGAATGCTAAAAAAGGTATTGTTAACCCTGGAAAATTAGATGGAACAGCTAGTGCAGATGCACATAATGCTGGTGGTGTACAATCAAATAGCCCATATACTTCTTGGTCAAGATCTAAGGAAGTAGCTGAAGGTTTTGGTAAGAGTAAAGGTGAAGGTGGGGTCTTACTTAGAGTACCAGTTGGCGCTCCGAAAGAAAATGACAAATGGAAATGGGAATACTCACCAGATATCTGGGGAGAACAAGAGGTTTTAATGAAAGGAACTCGAAAAGGTGTTGAGGTGTTTAATTTATGAGTTTAAAAAATGAGATTTATGAATATATTGAAAGCAATAGAATTTTAATGAAAAATATTCCTGAATTTTCGCAAATTAATTTAAATGAAGTCCATTCTTTTGAATATTATGATTTGTTGGATTGTGAATATTTGGAGAATATTTTAATAATGAGGAAGAAGAATTTTGATGAGAAAGAAATTGAATATTTTCATTTGAAAGAGTGTATTAATGATCTCAAGGAGCGGGAGGGTGTAAAAGTAAAATGGATACCAATAAAGTTTAATGAAACTTATGTGGTATTTGTTTTTAATCAAAAAAAAGAGATTTTAACTTTTTTTGGATTTAAGCCATAAGTTTAGACGAATGTAGATAATTTGTTATTGTAATCAAGGTTAGTCAACTATATTGAGATGTTGATTTAGATAATATTATCCTAAAAAGTATACTTTTCGGGAGGGCAGGACGAGAGCTATGCTCGAAGTAGCAAAGTACAAAAGGAGCAATCTAAATATTTTGAAAATAGTGAACTCATTACAAAATATTTTCTTGCAAAGGTAATATTATGATGAGGAAACTGGTCTCCACTACAATCGACATCATTACTATTCGCCTTATATAGGCCGTTTTATCTCTAAAGATCCGATTGGGTTGTTGGGTGGTAACAACGTTTATGCTTACGCGCCGAATCCAGTGGGTTGGATTGATCCATTAGGTTTAGATAAAGAACAAAAAGAAGTAATAACTCCATCTGGGTCGAAAGAAATATATACAAGAAGAAATGCGACAGGTAATGATAAAACATTAACAACTTCAAGGGCAGCTAGAAGAGAAGCAATGCGTTCACAGAATATACCAACGTCACAAACATATCAAAGTCAAATACATAAAGATTCGACCCAATCGGCTTTATCTTTAAAGCAGTCGGGGCGTTTACATGTTGAAGAAATATATAGAGATGGTCAAAAGGTTGGTACAATTGGGGTTCATAAAGATGGACATGAGTTTCATGATGATAAGACATTTGAAAAACCACATTATCATGGTAAAAATGGGGAGCATTTTTCATACGAGAATGGAAACCCTAGAAATACTAATAAATACGTAGGTGGTTGCCCAACATGATTATATCTAACATAGAAAAATCAAGTTTATTTAAAGTCATTTCTGGTGAGGAAATTCAGTCAAAATATTTCTTTTATATAAAGTCTGATAGTGAAAAATATGAAGATTGTTTTTTGTTGTTGCAAGAAATTATTGAAAAATATGGGGCTTTAAGTGTTGTAGGTTTTGGCTTTGAAAATAATATTTATAATAGAAGTAAACTTATTATGAATAAGATTGGTTACTTCGGGCAAAATGATTTTAAAGGTTTTTCCTTGAAAAATAGTTTAAATCTGAGAGGTGATATAGGTGGTAGAAATGTTTATCTGTCTCATTATGTAGGTCCTTTTAGTGATTTGGAAACTTTTTATAAGGTAATTCACAATAAGGATAGAAGAATTTATCTGGAAATTATTGATTTTAAATATGATAGTGAAAGTAAGCTATTACTAAAAGGAAATTATGTTGGGGTTGATTCTTTTTCATGTATAAGATTGTTATTCGGTTTTGATGTAAAAGAAAATCTGTATTTATTTTTTTTAGGTGATAAGGTATTTTTAGATTTGCTAGTTGAAGATTTAAATTTTTGTGTTGAAAATTCCTTTGAAAAAGTTGTTGTAGACCGTATTACTTTTTTGGAAAAAAATACAGATGAAATGTTAGAGATATTAAATGTTTTTAAGGGTGAACTGAATGTTTGATTTTTATTTAATTTTAATTCGTGAGTTTTAAATATAAATACCTTTGAAGGCCGAGTGTAAGGTGGGCAACTCCCGAAGAGATACAAAAAGAAGCAACTTTACGTAGGCTTTCAACAACAGACCCAGGTAAATCTATATGTCCGAATTAACATTCTTACCCATACAAACAAAATTTGGAATTTTATGTTCAAGAACAGATTTTTGGTTAAATAACTTTGTTTTTGATGTGAATGGAAATAGTCTAGAGATTAATATTAACTTTAGTATGGTTAAAAAAAATGAAGATGGGAGTAGTTTTAGAATGTCAGAACCTTTTTTAATAAGGTTTAATAATGTAAATAGTTTTAATTTGATTCAATATGATGATTTTGAAAGAAAATTTTCAAATGTTTCTGGTTCTAATTTTGATCAGTCTAATAGTGATAGTAGTGGATTAAATATATATCTTTTGTGGACATATGATCATTGTTTTGAAGTGCATGCAAAGGGATATTCATTTAAATAGTTTAATTTTATGGCAAGTAAAAATTCAATAATTTTTGATGAAAACCTATATCCAATAGTATGGCGTTTTAACTCTGATGATTGCTCTTTATCAGATAAAGAAAAGAAAGAAATTTTTTTTATAATGAGTGAAGAATCAAAAAAACTTTGGGATTCATTATTTCCTTTTAATAATCTAATGGATATTGGGAGAGATTCTTTTTTCTTAAAAGAAAAAAAGAACTTGATTTTGATGATGAGAATGAGGTTTTAAGTTTTTTCGAAGAAAAGCTAAAAGGGGTTTCATATTTAATATTCTTTTGGGGGAGGTGTAATTGTGCAATTGTTCCATCATATATATTTTTAAAATCATGGAGTGATTTTTTTTACCCTAGTGATGAAAATTGTATTGCCTATTTAGTTAATAAAAGTGAGGTTATTTTTTCTTACGAAGAAACATTCTTTTATGGGAGTATTGTTAATGACTAATAATTGGTTGATGTTGATTAATTGACGTGTTGTATTTTCTGTCGATATGAAGAGTAGAGCTAGTCTAGGTATGGTTAAGTTTTTTATGAAGCTAGAACAAACTGAAACAGCAGATATGGATGTAAAAAGTACAAAGATTTTTATCAAGTTTCAGGTCGTAATCACAGAGATTAAATGATGTCAGCCGAGTTATTTATAAAATTCAATGATAAAGAATGGCTTGAGAAAAACAAGTTAAAAGTAATTGATAAACTTAAAGAATTAAAAAGTTTTTCTGTGTTTGATACGGAAAAGAAAGTAGTTTATTTGAAAGATGAAAGTGGAGATAATAGTTGGGTTTATGATGTTAGATTCTTCTTTCATGAGAATTATATTTTTTTTGAAGTGTCATCACATGGAGAAACTGTAAATTCAGATTTAATTAGTTTTTTTGGCTGGTTACGTAATAATACAACTATTTCTATACAAGATGAGGATGGAGAACTTTCAAGCTGGTGAAATAGGGGGGATGAATAGCTATCCATTTAAGTAGCTTTATTGTTTAGTATATTTTTATGGTGAATAGAATCCGATGATTGTTGAAATAGAAATTCCCTTTTGGCAAGATCCCCAATGTCATGTTTTTACTCAACATTATCGGGGTGATTTAATTACCTATTTTACATGCTGGGATGATAATGCTGAGCTGATAAAAAATAAACTCGGAGTGATTTTTTTTAATGATGTTTTAAGTGTCAAAATTGAAAGTAAAATTAGAAGTTACCTAATAGATGAGCCCGAGTATAGGTCATCTATATATGAGGTTTTAGATTCTAAAGTGATAAGAAAATACTTAAAGAAAAGAGAGAAATGGGAATATTCTAAAGTTAATATTAAAGATTATAGGTGCTTTGTTGTTAACAGTCATGATTATCAAATTGTAATTATAGCAAAACAATATACATTTAAATTAATTTCAGTTGATACGCATACAGAGGTGATATATAAGAAAATTTTAGAGCTAAATTAAAAGTGAATTGGTGGAGTAAAAAAATATAATGCAAGTTAATTATTTTTTATTTTTAAAGTTAAGTCTTTTATTCGGGTTGTTTTCTGAAAATTATACTTTTTATGAAACATAAATAAGGTTTTTTTAAGAGGGGTATAGCTTTAAATTCTAATGTTGATTAGGTGGTGTAAATATTTGTTGGGTTTTTATTATGTGCTTGGAAGTGTTTGATAAGTGAGGGATAGCTTGAAATTATTAAATATTTATGCAGGAAAAACTAGCTCTGGTAATACTAAAGCAGAGGAAGTTCTTGTAGAAGATATAGATGTAAACACTTATAAGCTACTATCTGCCCCAGCTTAGCTCTAAATTTAGCAAAAGGTGATATTTTAAATTTTTTAATAGCGAAGAACCCGTAAAGGTTATACATCGAGGTGGGAATTTTAATATACATATTTATGAGGCGAATTTAACTCTTGAGGATTATGAAGATTTTAAGAATGAACTTTTAGACTATTTAGAAGGAACTATAGATTGTTTGAGTGGGAATAATATGGCTATTACTGTTTCCTCAACTCAAGGTATCCAAAGAATAAATAGTTTTTTTGTAAAATTCAGTGAAATATCAGGTAATAACTAGGCTTTTACTAATATTTATAAAAAATTATGAAGATTTTGATGGTGAAACATTACTGGATTGGTGGGATAAAAAGTGTTAGTTATAAATTTTTAATCAGTGAATTTTTTGAATAATTAGCTTTTTGTAGTTTAATGGTAAGTGATGAGGAGCTGTAACTTAAATTTGATAAACTGGCTTGGAGTATTTTTAAAAATAAATAACTTTATAGTTTTGGATTAATTTTTGATATGAATGTGAATGCTAAAATTTTATTTTGATACTGTTCCAGATTTTATCGATATACCCGATAATTTTAGAAGTAACTCTGGAGTTATTATTATTGGTGAGAAGGATGATTTGTTTAATTTTTTTGATTTAGAAATTAATGAATATTTTTTGAAAGAAAATTTTTTAGTTAATTATTCTGTAAAAATTAGTGATTTTGATTTTTTGGAAAAAATTTTGGATTTTAAAGGTGCTTTTGGTCAAAATAAATTTTTGAATTACAATAAAAGTAAATTTTACAGTGAAAAGTTTTATATTGATAAGAGTCTTTATTATTATGATGTTTCAAAGTATAAAGATTTTTTTGATGAAAACCTAAATTTATTCAGAAGTGGTTTTTCTGGTTTTTGTTTTTTTCAGATAAAATGGTTGGTGATAAGGTTAAATATGTTTTTCCTTTGGATTTTGTAAATAATTATTACGGAAATATATATCTTAATTTCCCTGAGAATTTCTTGGATAATTGTAACCTAGTTAAAAGGGTTGATGATTTTCTAATTAAAAAGGAATATTTGAATGGAACAGGAAAGGTGCTAGGGATTGATTTTTATGCAAAGTATTTGATGGTCGATCGAAATGAGGTGATGGTGGTTAAAAGTTTAAGTTGATTTTTATACAATTTTTTATAAACACGGCTATTTAATTGTCGGTTAATTAAAAAATAAATTCTTTTTTTATTTTAAGGAGGGTTGTAGTGGAGGTCGACGAGAAGGGGATTCTGCATTTAATTGATAAAAATATATGTGAATACAGTGAGCTTCAATATGCAATTTTAAATAGTGATGATAATATTCTTTCTGAAGGTTATTCTATATTTTTGCATAGAATAGGAAAGTATTATGGAAATTCTAAAATATTAGCTAATAGATTAACTTGTGATAATTATCTTTCTCTTTTAAATGATAAAAGTAAAGATGTAAGGTGTTCTATTTTAACCCTTATTAGGGATAGTTTTACATTGTATGATTCTAATGTAAGTTTGATGGAGTGTATTTTAAATATTTCTGTTGATGGTAGTGATGAGGAAAGAGTGATAGTTAATACGATACTAACTAAAGAAGTAGTGAATTTTTATAAAAAAGAAGTTGATCGTATTTTGGTTGGTTTTGTTGAAAACTCTGGAGGTAAATGTTTTCTTGACTACTATACATTTAATTATTTGTATGAGTTGTTGGTTAGATTTGAGAGGAAGGATTTAATAGAGAGACTGCTCATGATAGGGAAGGATAGTAATATAAGTAGTATCAAAGAAGCATGCGAAGAAATAATTGAGAATTTAATAATAAAAAATATATGAAAATGATG
Organism: Acinetobacter proteolyticus; assembly: GCF_000367945.1. Lineage (GTDB taxonomy): Bacteria > Pseudomonadota > Gammaproteobacteria > Pseudomonadales > Moraxellaceae > Acinetobacter > Acinetobacter proteolyticus. Next base: position 1,824,964 of record NZ_KB849179.1, on the reverse strand, counting down.
TTTTTTAATTTTAAAGGTTTTTATTTATGATTGATTTTTTTGAAATGAATGCTAATAACCTAAAGTTGGTCGTGTTTACAAGCTTTCTAGGTGCTATTGCAAATAATGTAAGAGCAGTAGCATTCGACTTTAATAATGAAACTATATTTATTTATGGCTATTTAGATGTAGAACCCAAAGATGAAGATTATGAAATAATTGATATTGCTGTTACAGAAATAATGGCAGCTTATCCACAGTTTTTAAAACAAAAAATTTCTTTAGAAAAGTCAGAAACGCCAATAGGCAAGTTGCTTTCATATAAAGGTTGGGTTTTTTGCCGATATGAAGAGTAGAACTTTCTTTAAAGGAGGTATTATGTTGGAAGTTAATAAAACCTTAACTTATTCAGGTGATGAAATGGTGGAGGTCTTAAAAGAGATAGAGTATATACTAATTTCACTGCATAAGATGGGGTCCCATTATGCTGAAACCTTACCTGACTCTTATGTTGAGTATGCAAATGAAACTACTAAATTTATAGATGATAATAATATTTGTGAAAGACTATCAGGTATTAGAAAAATTTTGTCTAGCAAATTTGATACTAGTTTAGGAGAAGATGATATGGATGATTTAGAAAGAGCTTGTGAAGATATAGAGTATTGGATTCCGAAGAATGAACTTTAAGATCAAAAAATATATAGAAAGTTATTTGAAAAGTTTGAACGAATACGAAGATATAACGCTTTTTTTTATTTTTTTAATAGAAGTAAAAGATGATAATTTTTTAGATAAAAATGGTTTGTACAATATTCTTTTAGGATTGTCTAAAGAGATAGAGCAAGAATCCATTTTTTATGCAATATTAACAGATACGATGGACTATTTTGTTGGTTTTCATCCAGAATTGTTGGAGGGTAGTGATGAATACTGTTTTGTTAAAAGTTTAAACGCTTAAAAAATTGGTAAGCTATGTTGAAAGGCGAAGCAAGGCTATTGACGATGAGTTTAGGTCAAGCGATTGAAGAAAATTTGGAAAAAAGAAATCAAATCATAAAAAGAATGAATCATGTCTTAACGCTCGATAAAGACTATATTGAGTTTTTGGAGAAGTTTAAAAACAATGAAATTATTCCCGATATTATCATTTGGGGATATGAAGAATCTTTAAAAGAGAATCACCATCTCCAAGAAAAATATCCAAAAATTGCCCAACAGGTGTGGGGGATAGGTTGCACCGGTCAAGGTGACAAGTGGTTCTTAGATCAAGAAGAAAGTCCAACAGTATTGTTTTATGATCACAATCAAGGGGAGTATCAGAGTATTGATCAATTTTTAAGTTTGAATATCAACTTTAAAGATTTTTTGACAATGGCGTTTCACTATCAAGCACTTGAACAAGAACTAGATAAAAATGAAAATTTAAGCAAAGATCAACAAGAAAAATTTACGCAAACAATGAGTATGATATCTAAAGATTTATATGCTTTGTATCCATTCAAATATTTCTAACAGATCATTTTGTTGAGTAGATGCGGATTGAGGAAGGTTGAGATAAAATTTAACTTGCCCAATATAACCGAGAAAATCTACATCCTTGTATATTTTCCCAATTTAAGCTTTATTGCCGTACCAACTCCACTTGGCCAGTATGCCAACCACCACCTAAAGCCCGAATAAGATCTACACTGGCAATCATTCGACTGCCATGAAGCTGAGCAGCCAATTGCTCTTGCTGCAAAATGCTCCGATCAGAGTCAATCACATCCAGATAACTAATGCTGCCTTCACGATAACGCAAATGTGAAAGCTGATTGGCATGTCGGGATGATGCAAGTGCTTGACCTTGTGCCTGAATTTGCTGATCCAGAATACGCTGATCGGACAAACCATTTTCAACTTCACGGAACGCATTCAGCACAGTCTGCCGATAATTGGCGACACTCTGCTCATAGCCTGCACGTGCCTGAGCAACGCCCGCCTTGCGTTGCCCGCCATCAAATAACGGTAAAGACAAAATTGTGCCCGCGACAGGGCCGAGTAAAAAAGTTCGACTCGACCATTTACCTAAATCTCCTAAACTTGCTGATTCATAACCCAGCGCACCTGTGAGATCAAGTTTGGGAAAAAAGGCAGCACGGGCAATACCAATGCGTGCATTATCGGCGGCCATTGCGCGTTCTGCAGCAGCGATATCGGGACGACGTTCAAGCAAGCTCGAAGGTAAACCCGCAGGTAGACGAATCGCAGTAGCAGACAAGGGTTGAATCGCTAAGCTAAATTCGGCAGGCGCTTTACCGAGTAATACTGCCAATGCATGTTCGGTACTGGCGCGATTCCGTGTAATGCTGAGTGCAGTACTTTGGGCAGTCGAGAGTTCCGTTTGCGCACGAGAAACATCCAGATCACTGACGAGACCATTGCGATAACGTGCTTGAATCAAATTTTGATTCTCTGTCAGTAACTTGATGTTTTGCGTATAGATGGCTTGTTCAGCATCGAATTGACGAATCAGAAAGTATGCCTGTGCCACATCTGCTTGCAGTGCTAACAGTGCAGAATGATAAAGTGCTTCCTGTTGCTGCACATCTGCGGTTGCTGCATTGACACTGCTAGCAATCCGTCCAAATAGGTCCAGTTCATAAGAGGCATTGGCTTGTGCCCGCCATAAGGTACGTGCAGATGTGGATGCATCCGAATCAAGTCCTAAAGAAGCGGGTGAGGGCTTCTGACGGGTTGGCCCAAAACCTGCACCAATACTGGGTAAACGTTCAGCTTGTGCAGCAGACCTTAAAGCTCTTGAGGCCTGAATATTGGCTGCTACCGCCTTTAGATTTTGGTTACCCGCAATGGCCTGCTGTTCCAGATCATTCAGTTGCGGATCATTAAAAACCCGCCACCATTCACCGCGAGACTGCGCATCGGCAGGTTGTGCGATGGTCCAGTTGGGATTATCCAGTTTGGCATCCGCTTCCTTGAATTGCAGTGGAATAACCAGGTTGGCAGGCTGATATTCAGGTGCCAATGAGCAGCCTGCAAGCAGCAGGCTTCCCATCAGTGAGGAGAGTATCCAGTGTGGTTTGAATCCTGTCATATTCTGCTCCTTAATGATCGTGTGAACTGTGCAGTGGTGCTTCATGCACAGCTGCCGAATGCAGTTTATGTTTGCTGTTCAGGGTACGAATCAATACATAGAAGGCAGGGGTCAGGAACAAACCAAAGACGGTCACTCCGATCATACCAAAGAACACCGCAACGCCCATGGCATGGCGCATTTCAGCACCAGCACCTGTAGATGTGACCAGTGGAACCACACCCATAATGAAGGCGATTGAAGTCATCAAGATCGGACGCAAACGTAAACGGCTGGCTTCAACCGCAGCATTGAATGCGGTCGCGCCTTGCATTTCCAGTTCTCGAGCAAATTCGACGATCAAGATGGCATTCTTACAGGCCAGCCCGACCAGTACCATCAAGCCGATTTGGGTAAAGATGTTGTTATCACCGCCTGTGAGCCAAACCCCGGTCAGTGCCGCCAAGATACCCATTGGCACAATCAGAATCACGGCTAATGGCAAGGTCAGGCTTTCATATTGCGCCGCCAAGACCAAGAACACCAACAGCACACTGATCGGGAACACCCACAATCCGGCATTACCTGCCAAGATCTTTTGATAGGTCAGATCGGTCCATTCAAATTTTACCCCACGTGGCAAGGTTTCAGCGGCAATACGCTCAACCGCAGCTTCGGCTTGGCTGGATGAATAACCCGGTGCAGGACCACCATTAATATCGGCAGCGGTATAGCCGTTATAGCGCACCACCATTTCTGGGCCATAGGTTTGAGTGACATTGACCAGAGAAGACAGCGGCACCATTTGCCCTGCATTGTTACGGGTTTTAAGCTGTAAAATATCTTCAGGATTGGCACGGAACGGCGCATCGGCTTGGGCACGTACCTGATAGACACGACCAAAACGGTTAAAGTCATTCACGTATTGCGAACCGAGGTAAATCTGCATGGTATTAAATACATCGGTCACGGCAACGCCTTGTTGCTTGGCTTTAACCCGATCCAGATCAACATTCAATTGCGGTACATTGATTTGATAACTGGAGAACATTGGCCCCAATTCAGGTGCAGATTGTGCTGCCTTCATAAAGGATTGCGCTGCGTTGTTTAACTCGGCATAACCCAAAGCACCACGATCTTCCAGCTGGAGTTTAAAGCCGCCCATTGTGCCGAGACCCATCACCGGTGGTGGTGGGAATACTGCAATATAAGCATCTTGAATCGCGGCGTATTTCTGATTTAAAGCACCTGCAATGGCATTGGCAGAAAGATCGGCTGCTTTACGTTCCGCAAATGGTTTTAAGGTGACAAAGACAATCCCTGCGCTAGAGCTGTTGGTAAAGCCATTAATGGATAAGCCAGGGAAGGCCACCGCACTTTCTACACCGGGTTGTTTCAGTGCCGCATCACTCATTTTACGAATCACGGTTTCGGTTCGATCCAGTGAGGCACCATTCGGTAATTGGGCAAAGCTGATCAGGTATTGCTTATCTTGTGCAGGGACAAAGCCACCCGGAACGATATAAGAAATCCCAATGGTCAGACCGAGTAGTACTGCATAGACACCCATCGCTGAGGTTTTATGCGAAATCACCCGACTGACGCCACGACCATATTGATCCGATGCGCGTGAGAATACGCGGTTAAACAGGGCAAAGAAGCGTCCGAAGACACGGTTCATCACGCGGGTCAGGAAGTCAGGTTTGGCATCATGACCTTTGAGTAACATGGCGGCCAAAGCTGGAGACAGGGTGAGTGAGTTGAAGGCCGAAATCACGGTGGAGATGGCAATGGTCATGGCAAATTGTTTATAGAATTGCCCCGTTAATCCTGTCATAAAGGCCAACGGGACGAACACAGCAACCAAGGTTAATGCGATGGCAATAATTGGCCCACTGACTTCGCGCATGGCGCGGTAGGTGGCATCTCTTGGACTGAGTCCTGCTTCAATATTCCGCTCGACATTCTCCACCACCACGATGGCATCATCGACCACGATCCCGATGGCGAGCACCATCCCGAACAGTGACAGGGCATTGATGGAATAACCGAAAGCCAGCATTAAGGCGAAGGTACCAATGATGGAAACAGGTACTGACAGTAACGGAATAATTGAAGCGCGCCATGTTTGTAAGAACAGAATCACCACCACAACCACCAGTGCAATCGCTTCAAGCAGGGTATGAATCACCGCTTTGATACTTGAACGCACGAATTGGGTTGGGTCGTAAACAATGTCGTATTTAATTGAGGCTGGAAAATCTTTGGACAGTTCAGCCATGGTGCTACGTACTTGGTCAGAGACCTGTAAGGCGTTGGCACCCGGTGCTTGGAAAATTGGAATCGCCACGGCCTGTTTATTGTCCAGTAATGAACGCAAGCCATATTGTGAAGCGGCCAGTTCAACGCGGGCCACATCACCGAGTCGCGTCACGGCACCATCTGCTGCCGTTTTTAAAATAATATCGGCAAATTCCTGTTCGGTACTTAAACGCCCTTGTGCATTCACCGAGAGTTGTAAAGGAGAATTATTGGGTGCAGCACCAATCGTTCCTGCGGCAACTTGAATATTCTGTTCACGAATGGCATTGACGATTTCGGTCGCAGTGAGATTGCGTTGAGCCACCTTTTGTGGATCTAACCATACGCGCATGGCGTAATCGCCTGAACCAAATAGACCGACTTCACCCACACCTTGTAGGCGTGCTAAACGGTCTTTGACATTGAGTACGGCATAGTTACGCAAGTAGGTCATGTCATAGCGATTATCGGGTGAGGTCAGATGCACCACCATCGTCAAGGTCGGTGAGCTTTTTAGCGTGGTCACACCGAGACGTTGTACATCTTCTGGCAAACGCGGCAGGGCTTGAGAAACCCGATTCTGGACCAGTTGCTGGGCTTTATCGGGATCAATTCCAAGCTTGAAATTGACGGTAATGGTCAGGTTGCCATCGCTGTTGGCCTGAGACTGCATATACAGCATGTTCTCAACACCGTTGATGGATTCTTCCAACGGAGAAGCAACCGTTTCAGCAATCACTTTAGGGTTGGCACCCGGATATTGGGCACGCACCACCACAGAGGGTGGCACCACTTCTGGATATTCAGAAATCGGCAGTTGGAAAAGGGAGAGTAGACCCGCCAGTAAAATCAGGACGGACAGCACCCCAGCAAAGATCGGACGATCAATAAAAAATTTAGAAATATTCATGCGGATTAACCTTTTGCCGAAGTTGGGGTTTTTTCTGTAGGCTGAGGTTGTTGTGCTGTGTTATCGGCGATGATTTGAGGATTCGGCATAGCGACCAGATGTGGACTCACAGGATCGCCCGGACGAATACGTTGTAAACCATTCACCACGATACGGTCGCCAACTTGCAGACCGCTATTGATGATTTGCAGACCATCTTGTTGTGCGCCGAGTTTTACTTCACGGTATGCAGTTTGATTTTTCGCATCGACCACCACCACAAAACGTTTGTCCTGATCGACACCAATCGCAGTCGGGCTAATCAGAATCGCTGCGCGGGGTTGTCCTCCGCCCAGACGAATGCGGGCATACAGTCCAGGGAGCATCACCCCTTTGGGATTATCGAAAGTGGCACGAACCCGAATGGTGCCTGATGTGGTATTTAAATTATTGTCGATGGAACTGATAAAACCTTCACGGCTAAAACCAGACTCATTGGCGAGACCTAAATAGACAGGAACTTGAGCCGAATTGCGTTGATTGCTGATGTATTTTAGATAAGTCTGTTCATCGACATCGAAAGAAGCATACAGACGCGACACAGAAACCAAACTGGTGAGAACTTGGGCACCATTGCCTGCTGAAACCACGTTACCTACCGTGACTTCGGCACGGGAAATACGCCCACTGACAGGGGCAGTAATACGGGTATATTCCAGATTTAAACGGGCAGTTTCCACTGCGGCTTTGGCTGCTTGCAAGTTGGCATTGGCTGAGCGGGCTTCATTTTCCGCTTGATCAAGCTCTTGATGGGCAATCGCGTTACTTTGGATTAAACGCTGGTTGCGGCCTAAGTTAGCTGAAGAGTATGTCACTTGCGCTTCAGCCGAAGCCAGTTGCGCTTTGGCTCGATTCAGCTCTGCTTCAAATGGGCGAGGGTCAATGGTAAACAGCAGGTCGCCTTTGTTAACCAAGCTGCCATCTTTAAAATGCACGGCAATCAGTTTGCCTGAGACCTGAGGGCGGACATCGACTTGATCGATGGCTTCCAGACGTCCCGAATATTCTTGCCAGTCGGTAATGGTCTGACTGACCACACTGGCCACATCCACGGTCGCAGCAGGAGGTGAGCTGGCTGTTGGAGTGGCTTTGGCATCTGCTTTTTCTTGGAAGAGAATAAAGCTGCCACCCGTTGCAAAAATAGCAACAATGACGGCAGACAGCGTCAGCTGTTTGCGAGAAATTGACATGGGATGCTCCTGGTTATTTGAATCCCTGTTTTCAGACTTTTTGTTGTGGTCTGTATGGGAGAAACAGGTTTATGGAATGAAAGGAGCATAAAAGTTTGTCAATTACGAATAAATATACTAAATTTGATAACACTATTCGTATTTTTATAATAATTGTTGTGTGAAACTGGAAAAATGCAACAATGGGAGTGGGCCTGTGGATCTATTTCATGCAATGAGAGTCTTTAATAAAGTGGTTGAAACCAACAGCTTTAGTCTGGCTGCAGATAGTCTTGGGCTACCGCGCGCTTCGGTGACCACGACCATTCAGGGTTTAGAAAAACATTTACAGGTTCGCCTACTCAATCGCACCACGCGTAAACTGAGCCTAACACCTGATGGTGCAGTGTATTATGACCGCAGCCTGCGAATTTTGGCGGATGTTGAAGATATTGAGGCGTCGTTCCATGACGAGGAACGAGGGCCGCGAGGACGTTTACGGATTGATGTGCCTGTCTCGATTGGTCGTTTGATTTTAATTCCACGATTGAGAGAATTTCATCATCGCTATCCCGATATTGATTTGGTGATCGGTATGAATGATCGGCCAGTGGACTTGGTTGGCGAGGCGGTGGATTGTGCGATTCGAGTGGGAGAGCTACAAGACTCGAGTTTGATTGCCCGCCGTATTGGGACGTTTCAGTGTGCAACAGCAGCATCGGCATGCTATTTAGAAAAATATGGTGAACCGAAGACACTGGAAGATTTACAAAAAAATCATCAAGCCATTCATTTTTTCTCCAGTCGTACAGGACGTAATTTTGACTGGGATTTTGTGGTTGATGACTTAATCCAAAGTGTCAGTGTTAATGGGCAGGTGTCTGTCAATGATGGTGATGCCTATATCGATTTGGCGCTGCAAGGCTTTGGCCTGATTCAAGGTCCCCGCTATATGTTGACCAACCATTTTGAGGCGGGAACTTTAAAGGAAGTGTTACCACAATGGACGCCTGCACCGATGCCAATTTCGGTGGTGTATTTGCAAAGTCGGCATCTATCCCACAAAGTTAGAGTCTTTGTCGACTGGGTGGCTGAACTGTTTGCAGGATGTCCATTATTAGGCGGTAGTGCTTTGCCGTTGGATCAGAAATGTGAGTTTGCCTGTGACCAAAAAACCAATCATGAATATACCATTCGGACTTTGGTGGAGCAGCATAATATTGCTGAGGCACGTGCTTTAAAGACTTAAAGTTCAGTGATGCAGTTACGAATTTAGTCATCACTCAATCTATAAAATTGCGTAAAAAGGAGATCAAAATGCGACGATCTTTTGCATGCGCTTTATCCGAAAAATGATAAAAGATAATCAAAAAAATAAAATATATGGTAAAAAAAACGCTCAACAAAAAGTTGAAATAATATTAAAAATCAAAGGGGAAATATAAGTGAATAAAATTTATAGAATTGTTTGGAATGCAACACATCTTTGCTGGCAAGCCGTGAGTGAGAAGGCCAAAGGTGGCGTTGTTGCAACCCAATCAACAACAAAAATCAAATCTAAAAGCTCAGTTGCTCATAAAGCAAAACTAGCAGCATTGTTTGCAGTGAATGTACTGAGTGCAAGTATTGTTTTTGCAGGACCAACTGGTGGGGTGGTGAGTTCAGGAACAGCAAGCATTTCAACCGCAGGTACCACCACCACGATTAACCAGTCCACCGCAAAAGCTGCAATTGACTGGAGCAGCTTTTCGACTAATAGCAATGAAATTGTGAATTTCGTGCAACCAAATAGCAGCTCGATTACCTTAAACCGCGTCACGGGTACCAGTGCATCCAACTTAAATGGTCAGCTAAATGCCAATGGACAAGTGTTTATTATTAACCCGAATGGGGTGCTATTTGGCAGTACCTCACAGGTCAATACCGCGGGTTTGGTGGCATCAACCTTAAACCTGAGTAATGCTGATTTTAATAACAATCTATTTAATTTTAACAATCCTACCAATAACAAAACCGTTGAGAACCGCGGCAAAATCACTGTACCGACAGGTGGTACGGTTGCTTTAATTGCCCCGACCGTAAAACAGACAGGTACCATTAAAGCACCACAGGGCAATGTCTTATTGGCTGCAGGTGGAGATATCACCCTGAATCTAAATAATGGCAGTTTGCTGGGTTACACCATTAACCAAGGTAAGGCACAGGCCTTGATTAACTCAGGCGGAATGATTCAAGCCGATGGCGGTAAAGTGATCCTTACCGCAAAAGGCATTGATGAATTAAGTAATGCAGTGGTGAATAGTGTTGGGGTGATCCAAGCGCAAACGGTAAATAATGTTCGTGGTGTGATTGAGCTTGGCAGTGATTTAAGCAGTGGTACCGTGAATGTGAGCGGTACCTTAGATGCATCAGCCCCAAATGGTGGTAATGGTGGGCAGATTAAAACTTCTGCGGCAGAAGTACATGTCAGTTCAGGAACCAATATCACGACACAGCGAAATAGTACCAGCAGCTTACCGCCGACCACCAGTGGCTGGGAACTGAAAGCTAAAAATATCGATGTCGATTTCTTTGGTGGTAGTGTCAGCAGTACCACTTTGGGTGATGCTTTAAATAAAGGCAATGTCACTTTGAATGCGATGGGTACAGCAGAAGGTCAAGGCAATATTAATATCAATGACGCAACCAGTTGGAATACCAATACTGCACTGACACTAACCGCAAACAAAGATATTAACTTTAATAGTGATTTGGACTTAAGTGGGGATAAAGCCAAACTTGCCATGAACTATGGGGCAGGTTCAGATTACAACTTAAATAATGGTGCCAAAATTAATATTAGTGGTACGTCATCCAATTTAGTGATCAATGATATATCGTATATTGTGATTAATGAGTTAGGGGTGGAAGGAGATACAAGTAGTAATACCTTACAGGGCATGCAAAATAATCTCACCGGTAATTATGTTCTTGGCAGTAATATTGACGCCTCAGATACCGTAAACTGGGATAATGGTAAGGGGTTCAACCCTATCGGTGATTATATTGAAACAGTAACGATAAACAAAGATCCCAATGCGCCTGGTGGAATGAGCATTTCTCAAGGTGTTATCGATCAACCATTTACTGGAAATTTTCATGGTTTAGGACATTCTGTTACGGGGCTTCATATCAATCGGCCTGATCAGTTACTCCTGACATTGCCGACAGAATTACCTGCAAGTTTTAGCTATCATTCGGTAGGGTTATTTGGTGCCACAACCAATATGATCCGAGATATTGGAACCATCAATGGTTCAATCAAGGGCACCAGTAATGTCGGAGGTCTGATCGGTTTCCAAAAATCGGGAGTGGTTAAAAATGTCTTTAGTTCGAATTCTATAGAGGGATTATCAAAAGTAGGAGGGCTCATTGGTAAGAGTGGTGACAGGAATACCAGTAACCAGCAAACTGCAGCATCAGTTTTAAATTCTTATGCGACTGGAAACATTAAAGTTTCTAATGTTGCACCTTCAGTTAATGGGGCCAATATCGGGGGTCTAATTGGTCAAAGTTTCAGTCTGATCAAAGATAGCTATGCTACCGGTAGTATTGATTCACAAAGTGTCGGTTCATATGGAGTAGGCGGTTTAGTTGGTGAGCAGGTCAATAATGACATTATTCGCAGCTATGCAACAGGAAATATATGGGGCAATGTTGAACATTTGGGAGGACTGGTTGGCTCATTAAGATATGCACAGGGAAATACTAAAATTTATCAAAGTTATGCAACAGGCAATCTGGACGGCAAAGCTCAAGTAGGTGGATTAATTGGATTTGCTGGTCTTGAGGCTTCTTATAATAATCCTAGCCGTGATATAGATTCTATTGCAACCATTGAGCAAAGTTACGCCACGGGTAATGTAAATGCTTATGATAGTACTTATCTAGCCTCCACAGGTGGACTTATTGCTTCTATTAACGGTGCGGTTAAGGTTAAAAACAGCCATGCGACTGGAACTGTGAATGGTACTTCCAAGACGGGGGGGTTGGTTGGTTCAATCAGTAATAGTTTCCCTAGCACGCAGCATAAAACTGAAATTGAAAATAGTTATGCATCGGGTCATGTCACTGGAACCGAGTATACAGGTGGTCTAGTCGGCAATAATTTATCAGAAAGTATTATTAGAGGAAGTTCAGCTCAGGGCCAAGTGAATGGAACAAACTATGTAGGTGGCCTAGTGGGTTTTAATGGGACTGAAATTACCACCAGCTCAGCTACAGGTCTTGTAAACGGTATAAATTATGTTGGAGGACTGGTTGGAAAAAATAGCCAGACAATCAAAGACAGTTATGCGATAGGAGACGTAAAAGGACAAGAGAATGTTGGTGGTCTAGCGGGTTCTAATGAAAAATGGGTTACTGGGGGGGAGATACGTGATACTTATGCGTTAGGAAAAGTTGAAGGCAATAAAAATGTAGGTGGATTGATTGGTTTAAATTTTTCGGGCGAGGTCGCTTCCAGTTATGCCAGTGGAGCAGTCACAGGATATCAATATACTGGAGGTTTGGCTGGAAACATGCAAGGGGGAAGCCTTGTAAATACTTATGCGCTGGGTAATGTAACAGGAGGGTATTCGACTGGTGGATTATTAGGTGGCACAACTTCAAATTATCTAGCAAGTGTTGAGAATAGTTTTTCTTCGGGTTTGGTGAGTGGGACAACCGCTACAGGTGGGCTGATTGGCAATAGTAATGGAATCTCTATTGCTAAAAATAGTTATTGGAATAAAGAGACCTCTGGACAAAGCCAAAGTGCTGGAGGATATGGAAAAACCACGGCTGAACTGCAACAAATCCAGACCTTTGCAGGCTGGGACATTACTGATGTTTCAGATCCAAATTCAACCTCTGTTTGGGTGATTGATGAAAATAATAGTACCCCATGGTTGCGTTATAATCACTAATATTCAAAATTAGAATGCATAGATAAAACAAGAGGTTCCGACCTCTTGTTTTGATTGATCATTATCGAATTCATTTAGAATAACAATAAAGCAGGACGATATTATGATAATGAAAAACGCGATTATTCGGGTTAGAGCTTCTAGTAATATTTTAATGATAGCTGACTTCTAATGGGTTTGAATCTTAAAGTTCACAAAGCAAATGAATATCTTCAGGCTCCAATTGCCATAATTGTTGATCTGGATGGTCTAAAAGTTGAGCGCCGTGCTTTAAATAAAAATCGACGGTTCTTTTGCTCGGTGTAGCTGAAATATACAGAGATTTTGCCCCTAATCTGCTCGCAGATATTTTGGCTGCTTGCATGAGCTTTGTACCAATCCCTTGACCTTGATGATCGGCATCGACATAAAAATAATGCAAAAGTTTAGCATCAGGATAATCTTGAATGATTTGACTTGACACTACAGAGATCCCCAGTAGTTTTTCCTTTGAATCAAAGGCACCAGTAAACTCAGCTTTCTGCTGATATAGCTGTTTTAATTTGGGCGGGTCATCGTGTAGATGGTCATCATCCCATTGCTGTACATCATAGAAACAGTCTTCTAATTGTAAGGACTGTTTTACATAGTTTTGCGTGATGAGTTCACGTCGACTAATCTGTTGCCAGATCAGGTCGATTTCTGCATATTGCAATGGTCTTAAAATAATATTGATATTTTTTCCTCTATCATCTGATGATGATAAATTAAGGGGGAGTAGTGAAGCTACATCTCACTGTTGATTTACATTAGAGACAATCTGTTAATTAAATGCGCTATTTCTCTATCATACATCGAATTATTCTGGTGAGAGTGATAAAAATAAACAGGAAGATTCATTATGTTGATTCGATTTATCTATTCTATTCTTGGTTCCAGTATTGTGCTGATGATCTCAGGTTGTACAACCTCATCTCAATATCCGATTACCGCCAGTTATGGTTCTCAACCGATATTGCCGAAACCGCAGTCGAGTTTAATCCCTACCGTTAATATTGCCCCAGCAAAAGGCTGGCCTAAAGGTAGGATGCCTACGCCTGCACAAGGTTTAAAAGTTCAGCCTTTTGCCCAAGGACTTGATCATCCACGTTGGCTTTATGTGTTACCAAATGGCGATGTGTTAGTGGCTGAAACCGATGCACCTCCTAAGCCAGAGGATACTAAAGGTATCCGTGGAAGGATTATGAAAATGGTGATGCAACGCGCAGGGGCATCATTTCCGAGTGCCAATCGGATACGTTTATTGCGTGATACCAATGGCGATGGGATTGCAGATAAAAATAGCATTTTTTTGGAAAATCTAAATTCGCCCTTTGGTATGGCTTTGGTTGGTAATACGCTTTACGTGGCTAATACGGATGCACTCATGCGTTATCCTTATCAAGAAGGAGCAACGAAAATTACGGCACAGGGCAGCAAAGTTTTGGACCTACCTGCGGGCAGACTCAATCATCATTGGACCAAGAATGTAATTGCAAACCCTGCAGGGACAAAGCTCTACATTACGGTCGGCTCCAATAGTAATGCGGCTGAAAATGGCTTAGATCAAGAAACTGGTCGAGCGCAAATTATGGAGTTTGATATTGTCTCAGGCAAAGCACGGCCTTTTGCGACAGGGCTCAGAAACCCGAATGGCATGGGCTGGCAGCCTCAAGGTGGTCAACTTTGGACAGTGGTGAATGAGCGTGATGAATTAGGCAGTGATTTAGTGCCTGACTATATGACCTCGGTGAAAGATGGCGCATTTTATGGTTGGCCGTATAGTTATTATGGTCAACATCTCGACACACGGGTAAAACCACAAAATCCCGAGATGGTCGCTCGTGCGCTTAAACCTGATTATGCCTTGGGAAATCATACTGCATCTTTAGGTTTGGCTTTTTATGCAACGGAATTAATGCCGCAATATCGAGGTGGTGCATTCATTGGTCAGCATGGTTCATGGAATCGTAAACCGCATAGTGGCTATAAGGTGATTTTTGTACCGTTTAGAAGTGGTCAACCTGCTGGAGAACCACAAGATGTGTTGACGGGCTTTTTAAGTGATAAAGACCAAGCCTATGGCCGACCTGTTGGGGTTGCCATAGATTTTTCAGGTGCGCTATTGGTGGCTGACGATGTTGGGGATGTGATTTGGCGAGTGTCACCGATTGCTCAAACCACCTATGAAAGTCCCATGCAAGTGCCAAAGGGAAGCGGAATACAGTAATCCTGCATTTGCTGATGGATGATGGACCTCAGGTTTATTTTCATTCTTTAAACAGATTGAGAGGGCATGAATGATTTCTTAACTTTTATCAATGGCTTTGATTCAGCTTGACAGTCTTTGAGCAACTACTTGATACTTTACGCCACACTAAAACGACAAGAGATGCAGGGATTGGCGAAGCCATTACATCGAAGAATGATTCCAGAAACTTATGTTCAATTATTATTTGAATATCTGGAAGCACAAGGACATGATCCTGAGCAGATATTGGGTGAAGCTTGGCCTGTACCTGATCCGAATGCATTCGCTGGAGTGGCGATTGAACATTGGGAATCCCTGCTTAATATTGCTAAAAGCTATCTTAATGATCCTTTAATTGGTTTGCATGTCGGGCAAACCATTAGCGCAAGGCATCTCGGAATTTTAGGTGCAGTATTGTCTGCCTGTGACAATTTCTTTTCTGCGATACAGCGCTTCGAGCGCTATCAGCGACTTATTTTTGATGTGGTGCCTGCCCAAATTCAAATATTATCAGACTGTGTTGAGTTGAGCTGGGATATTGAAGAATATCAAGCAGGTGGACTGGTGGATGAAACGGGCCGTACTGTAATGGTGCAGTTTGGCCGTAGTTTGATTCGTGGTAAAGATACCTTACAAGCGGTACATTTTATCCATGAGCAGCCTGCAGACATTACACCTTATGAAGCCTATTTTGGTTGCCCAGTTCTGTTTGAGCAGCCAGTTCCACTGATCCGTTTTGATCTGGAGATGTTAAAGCTGCCTTTAAAAAGCCCTGATGTGGCTTTAGTGGCAATTCTGGATAAACATGCTGATCAGCAACTGGCCAATTTACCTCAGGTTGAAGAAATTGTAGAACTGGTGCGCAAACAAATCGCTTATTTACTTCATCAAGGTGAACCAGATATTGCGCAACTGTCACAGCGACTGTATCTATCACGTCGTACATTACAACGCCGTTTAATTGAAGTCGGCACCAATTTTCGAAAAGAACTAAATCTGGTGCGTTATGAGTTGGCTAAATCCTATCTAAGAGACCCAAGACTGCACGTTATCGACATTGCATTGCTACTCGGTTATTCAGAGCATAGTCCTTTTACCCGCGCATTCAAACAGTGGTCCGGTCAGTCGCCCCAACAATATCGGGACGACTTACAGATTCAGACTATCATTTAATATTTATTCTTTTTTCCGTTCGGACAATTGCATGGTCTGTTCAAGCCCTTTGCGATTGAATCCGATCCACTCAACCAACTGACGCAATAAACCTGGTGCCAATGCAACCAGCTTATTATTCTTTGGAACGATAATCAGGCTTTTGCGTTGTTCAATGCCTGTGACCAAGTCTGCCACAACGGTCTCAATCGGCACGTATTTCCAGATCCCCCTATTGCCATTCCATACCGCTTTACCGGCTGGATTGGCTTGAACCGCATCCATCAGCGGGGTCTGAAAGAACGTTGGATGAAAGCTCCCTACGCCAATCTTGTCAGCTTTTAATTCCAGACGCAGGCTATCACATAAGGCCCAGACCCCAGCTTTGCTTGACGTGTAATGCGTATTTAAAGGCGAATGGACAAATGCAGCCATTGAGGAAATCGCCAATAAATATCCTTGAGTTTGTTTAACGTAAGGAATTGCAGCACGAAACGTGCGGAATACTCCAACCAGATTGATATCAACGGTCCGTTCAAAAGTCTCAGGAGCCATATGTTGCAGAGATTCGGGCGAACCGATGCCCGCATTGGCAATCACCACATCAATTTTACCAAAGTGCTCAACCACATGACGCATGGCCTGCTCCAGACTTGCCAGTGAACGGACATCGACAGACCAGCCTGCGGCTAACTTAGACCCACCTAAGGCATTGGCTTGTTGTTCGGTGAGTTCTGCATTTAAATCGAGCAAGGCGAGTTTTGCACCTTTAAGACTTAAGGCTTTGGCTACGGCGCTTCCTAGACCACCTGTTGAACCTGTGATCACCACAACTTTATCTTTTAAATTATATTTCGCCATTATTATTGCTCCTATCCTAGGGTTGAGTGGGGAACTGGAACGATGCGTTTAAGGAAGTCAATTTGATCCTGAATAACATGTTCAAAGGCGGCACCGAGATAAATGTCGAAATGGCCATAGTCATAGCGTTTAATTTCTTTGTGCGGGGTTCGATTGGCGTGGCGTAAGGTGGCTTTTGACGGCGCAACACTATCATCCTCGCAGACACAGAAAAGAACGGGTGCTTGGATTTTGGGTGTTTGGTGACCGGGGAAATAACGGATAATATCCAGTGCAAAGCGAGCCGCTACATAATTCTTATAATCTGGATCATATTGACTCAATGCTGAGGAGCCCGAATGGGCGTCATGAGCATTCATTAAAGCTGTTTCGCCTGGAGCAGCAGAGAGGGCAACCATGAGGGGAGCATGCCCGAAGGCTGCACCGATACGGTCGCGCAGTGCCAAAGTCGTGAGTTTGAATGAAGTCAGCGGACGCATAACCAGACTAGACGCGAGGCCATCGGTGAAGGGGCATTGCGAAATCACAGCACGGATATTTGGATTGTTGGCTGCTGTGGCGAGTACATGCCCTCCAGAAAAAGAAGAACCCCAAAGAATAATTTTGCTTGGATCGATATTGGATAATTGCTGAGCGAAGTTGATCGCTGCCTGCCAGTCCTCTAGTTGAAGGTCAATATCCAACAATTGTCTAGGATAGCCTTCACTGTCACCAAAATGGCGATAATCAAAAACCAGACAGGCATATCCAGCAGCCACAAAACGTTCAGCAAAGGCGGTCAAACGCATTTTACGTGTGCCACCCAGACCATGTGCCATAACGATAATCGGTGAAGGGATTTGGTTATCAGGACGATATAGATAAGCACTGCATTGGATACCACCTGAATCAAACTGAATATCAAGCGGAAGTGCTGGCGGGTTGATTTTTTTATTCATGACGAATTCCTTGCTTTGGGAATCGTTCTATCTTCAAGAAAAATTGCTGGGTCGGCTTGATCTAAACCGCCATGTTACTTGATATTTTGCGCCAAAATAAAAGGATAATTTTTAAGAACTAAAGAATATAAGGGTGGGTAGACAGTTATGTATTATTTTTGTGACTCAGTATGTGTTTTTATATTAAGGTTGTGATATAAATAGCATTATTAGCGATAGTTGATATCGTAGTCCCATTCTCTTCCCCAAGAGTCTGGGATTTTTTTTGATCTCATAAATAGTTGCTCAATCGATTTTGTATATTTGAAGCGATTCTGATGAAGGAAAATGATGTATTGAGATTTTGAGAAAGGATCTGAAAAAACGTATTTTCCAGACCTGATTTTGAAAAGGGTTAGGTTTATTTCTTTTGTTTAAAACGATATTTGCATTTCAGACAGCGATAGTCCTGAAAAATATTCTTGTCGACCATGATACCCGCTTTTTTCCCAAATATATTGCCAACTACACCACCCGTGATTCCTGCACTAATTGCACCGACAAAAGTGCCTACCGTACCACCGACAATCACACCTAAAGGGCCAGCAACCGTACCAATTGCTGCACCAATGGATGCACCACCTGCAGCACCACCGACTGTGCCCGCAGTCGTACCTGCGGCTGTCAGTAATACACCGCCTGTAGTTCTCAATAATTTGTCATGATTACGGGTTTCAATTTCTGTTGAACCACATTTAGGGCATTCGATAGGTTTTTCCATAAAACGATTTATCCTGTCTTTCTTTATTGAGTGACTAAGTTAATTTTGCTTAATCTGAGCAGCGAGTCTATATCATAGTTGAGGAGAAAATATGTTTTTGATGGGAGTAATCCGAAACATCACTTTACAGTTTTGATTTTAGCGGAATAATGCCTTAAGTATTTATAGTTCATGTAAATCATCTGAGTGTATATCCATTCGCGTTTTGTAGATGTGAAATTAGAGCGCTGACTGTACGATACAGAGAGATATGCAATTGAAATTTTGGAGATTAAAAAAGGAATGATCGTTGCTGAATGAGAGGTCTTGAATCAGCAATAAAGCTCCTGTTGTTACAAGAGCTTTGATGTGGTTTGCTCAATCTTTAAGGTAAAAATGTTTCTTGCAAATAACTCCAGACCATTTTTCCGTTAATTTCTTCAATTAAAGCGCATGAACGTCGAATCAAAATACCTGTATCTTTGGTATGCTTTTCGGTATAGGTCAGAACAATTGCATCTTCTTTTTGCATCAAGATTTGTTCATCATAAATTTCAATCTGGATATCTGGCATTTTGCCTTGATTATTGGCAAATAGACCTTTCACTTGTTCGAGTGAAATACGTTTTCCAGCCGCACCGACCATTTCAAAATGATCTGCAAAATAGTCGATCAGCAGGGCAAGGTCTT
Organism: Acinetobacter proteolyticus; assembly: GCF_000367945.1. Lineage (GTDB taxonomy): Bacteria > Pseudomonadota > Gammaproteobacteria > Pseudomonadales > Moraxellaceae > Acinetobacter > Acinetobacter proteolyticus. The sequence continues at coordinate 1,805,895 of NZ_KB849179.1, read as the reverse complement.
GTTCTGCATGTTTGCCACTAAAAATTTTTTCAATCAAGACATGCATGCTATGAATGCTTTCGATTGCGTGTTCTTTGATAAGTGCCATATTCATTTCCATTGAAAATTGAGTATCTCGCTTTATTTTAAACCAAAAATAAATGTAAAATTCAATATAATTTTAAAATAAAGAGAGGATCCGTATTTTTCACGATTTAGGAAACTTTGATGTCATATTTTAAAAAGTTTATCATATCAAATATTTAAATCATAAAAGTGAGTCTTTAATCATTTATCCAAACGTTTAAGTCGCGAAGATCGCAAAAAAGGTATAACTTTATACCTGAAATATTATGGAAAATTCCATGTAAAAATAATAAATATAGAGAAGGATGATTTACCTTATTGAAGACAGCGCAGAAACGGATTCTGGTCACACTGTCTCCAATAAGAAGACGCATTAGAAAAATGGCATGGACAAGGAAGCAAAATGGATACGCAATCTACTGAGCCGAAACAAGCTCAATCAAATCTCTATGCATGGTATGTGGTACTACTGTGCATGTTGGCTTATATCTTTTCATTTATTGATCGGCAAATACTGGCACTGATGATCGAGCCGATTAAAGCTGATCTCGGGCTTTCAGATACGCAATTTAGTTTATTACATGGTTTAGCCTTTTCCCTGTTTTATGCCTTTATGGGCCTACCATTGGCATATCTGGCAGATCGTTTTTCCCGTCCAAAAATTATTGCCATCGGGGTGGTATTTTGGAGTATTGCAACGGCATTTTGTGGTCTGAGTAAGAACTTTGTTCAGCTATTTTTGAGTCGTATGGGGGTGGGTGTCGGTGAGGCCGCTTTGTCTCCAGCAGCCTATTCAATGTTCAGCGATATGTTTAGCAAGGATAAGCTTGGACGCGCTGTTGCGGTGTATTCAATTGGTTCTTTTGTCGGTGGCGGGATCGCTTTTTTGGTCGGTGGCTATGTGATTGGTTTGCTCAAAAATATGGATACCATTATGGTTCCGGTTTTTGGTGCACTTAAGGCATGGCAAGCAGCATTTATTATTGTCGGGTTACCTGGTGTCTTTATTGGTCTATTGGTTTTACTCACTGTGAGAGAACCACAACGTAAAGGTCAGCGTCTAAATGCACAGGGGCAAGTAGAAAAGACCAGTATGAAGGATGCATTCAAGTTTATTAAAAAGCATGGTCGCACCTTCAAATGTCATTATTTAGGTTTTACTTTTTACGCGATGGCGTTGTATTGCCTGATCAGTTGGTCGCCTGCTTTCTATATGCGCAAGTTTGGTCTCACGCCAACTGAAGCAGGCTATATGCTAGGTAGTGTGTTACTGGTGGCGAATATTCTAGGCGTATTTTGTGCGGGTTGGCTTAATGATTGGTTTATTCAAAAGGGCCGTAAAGATGCGCCGATGATTACAGGCGTGATTGGGATTGTAGGCTTAATTATTCCAATCATGATCTTTACTCAAGTGAATGAGTTATGGCTATCAGTGGTTTTTCTCGTACCTGCGATGTTCTTTGCTTCATTCCCGATGCCGATTTCAACGACTGCTATGCAAATGTTGGCACCGAACCAGTTACGCGCACAAATCTCAGCGGTATTCTTGTTGATCAGTAATCTGGTTGCTGTTGGAATTGGCACTACATTGGTGGCTTTGATTACCGATAAGGTGTTTGAAAATCCATTGATGGTCGGTATGTCACTGTCGATTGTGGGTACGATTTCTTGTGTATTGGCCTTTATCTTATTGAAAAAAGGCTGTCAGGCATTTAGTGACAGTATGCAGCAGGAGCATGCATCTTGAGTTGATGTTACACGGACGATGTAAGGCCCATTCATTGTAATGGGCTTTGTGCTTTGCCAGTGCAATCCATCGCAAAGGAGTGAAATGATGCAAACAGGGTTGAAAGTTGATCATCTGCATTATCTGGATGATTTGTTGTTATTTAAATCCGATGATTATCAGACCATTAAAGATCGAATCAGTCACTATCTCTGCCCACATCGTTTTGATGTCGAGACACATCAAGCTTTAAACACTCGATTAAATGGTTTTAGTTTTGGCCGTGGTGCACTGTACGATCTGAAATATAGTGCACCTGTGATGATTAGTATTGAAGATAGTGCTGACTTTTATTTATTTCGAATCACGCTGGAAGGGCAATGTCAGGTGGGAATCGATCAGCAACAAATCGTACAATCTGTGGGGATTATGTCAGTCACTCATCCACATACGCGACAGCAGATCGTCACCAACCAGCATTGTCGTAATATTATTTTAAAACTGGCGCAACAAGATATCGAAACCCAATTGTTTAACATGTTGGGATATCGCAGCCAGCACCCCCTGCATTTTGATCCTTCTTTATCATGTAGTGCTGAAGGGATGGATGCGATCATTGAAACACTGAATTATCTGTGTCATGCCTATTATCATATTAAAAACTGGAGCTTTATTTCAGCCAGTTTTAGCCAGTATTTGATTGAGCTCATTTTACTGAAAATTCCGAATAATTATACTGAACGCTTGAATGCCCAACGGCAACAACTGCTGCCAAGCTATATTAAAAGAGCACAGCAATATATTCAGGAACATGTACAGCAGGCCATTTCACTCGCTGATTTAAGTCAGTATTGCGATGTGTCGGTACGAACTTTGCAAAAGGGCTTTAGCCAGTATTTACAGCAAACTCCAGTGGAATATATTCGTGAGCAACGATTGGAACGGGTACATTTGGCTTTGCAGTCCGCGCAGACAGATGAAACCGTCACCGATATTTTATTGGAGCATGGCATCCAAAGTTTTGGACATTTCTCGACGCTGTATAAAAAGCGCTTCGGCTGTCTGCCTTCACACACCTTAAAAATGAATCCTGTACAACTGGGTGAAACACTGTCGTAAATGGAATAATCTCTGCGCATTTGGATAAGCCCGTTTATGCTGACCGTTCTATGCTGAATGACAAATCAATCAGCAGGAGCGCACATGAAAATTACAGTACTCGGCGGTGGACACGGATGTTATGCAGCAGCGGTGGAAATGGCAGAAAAAGGCCACGAGGTGGTGTTATGGCGTCGTGATCGAGAAGCGTTGCAGCAGCTTGCCGCAATGGGCGAGCTTAAAATCAAAGATTTTCAGGGTGAGCGCGCAGTGAGTGTTGGCTTTGAAAATAGCCAGATTAATCTATCGGATCATTTAGAACATGCCATTCAGCATGCGGAGTTGGTCATTATTCCTTTGCCTGCAACCACGCATCAGGATTTGGCTCAGCAGGCAGCAGCGTTTTTTCAAGCAGGACAAGTGGTGTATTTACCACCAGCGACCTTTGGTAGCTATATCTTTGCCAAAGCCATGCGAGAAGCAGGTAACACCGCTCAAGTGGCATTTGCGGAAACAGGAACCTTACCGTATTTGGTTCGTAAGCATGGGATCAATCAGATTGTGGTCAGTGGTTATGCGACTCGTTTACCGACGGGTGTCTTTCCAAGTGTTTTGTCTGAACAGGCATTTCAAGTTCTCAAACAGGCGTACCCAAGTGTTGAGCCAATTGAAGACAGCTTGAGTGGTGCATTAATGAATGCTGGACCGATTATTCATCCACCGTTGATTTTGATGAACGCAGGGCCACTGGAACATTTTGAGGCTTGGGATATTCATAATGAAGGGACACAACCGTCGATTCGTCGTGTCACCAATCAGTTGGACGCAGAGCGTATGCGTGTACGGGAAGCATTGGGTTATTCTGCACCGCATTTTCCACTGGCAGATCACTACAATAAAGATGGTGAAGGCGATGAATGGATGTATGGACGTGGGGCGCATGGCAAATTAACAGATAGTGGTGACTGGCGTGAGGACATCAACTTACAGACCCATCGTTATATGCTGGAAGATACGCGTCTGGGGCTATCCTTTCTGGTATCAGTGGGACGTTGGGCGGGTGTCGCGACACCTGTAGCGGAAGGACTACTGAATATTGCTTCTGCGGTGACAGGCAAGGATTTGTATCAGAATGGGCGGACTTTTGAGAATCTGGGGCTGGCAAATAAAAGCAAAGCTGAGTTGCAAGCGACTTTGCAGCAAGGAGTCTAGGATGAACCCAATTCAACAGGTTGCCGTACTCGGCGCTGGGCGAATGGGCAAAGCCATTGCAATTGCCTTTGCCTATGCGGGATTAAACGTGGCTTTAATCGATGCCAGACAACGTTCGGAGTCTGAGTTTGCTCAATATCAGACCCAGCTCCAAACCGACTTAAAACAAGAATTGCAGTTGCTGGAAAGTATCCAGTTTATTCAATCTGAACAAACCGTATTTATTCTGGATCAGATTAAGATTTTAAGTCGCACCGCTGCAATCTCGGTCTTAGCACACTGTGATCTTGTTATGGAAGCTGTACCCGAGCTCAGGCTAGCCAAAGAAGATATTTTTACTTGGCTGGATCAATATATTACCCCCACCAGTATTGTCGCTTCGACCACGTCAACCTTTCTGGTCACTGATATTGCGCACATGATTTCTCATCCAGAACGGGTGGTGAATGCACACTGGCTCAATCCTGCCTATCTGATTCCGCTGGTTGAGTTAAGTCGTTCCGAGCAAACTTCAGATGAGGCCGTAAATATCTTGAAAAGCTTCTTGCAGGCAATTGGCAAAGTACCTGTGGTGTGTCATGCCAAAGCAGGCTATATCGTGCCACGGATTCAAGCCTTGGCAATGAACGAAGCGGCACGGATGGTGGAAGAAGGTGTGGCTTCAGCAGAAGATATCGATATCGCGATTCGGACGGGTTTTGGTTTGCGTTTTTCGGTATTGGGTTTATTAGAATTTATTGACTGGGGCGGTGGTGATATTTTGTATTACGCCTCGCAATATTTACAAAAGGAGCTAGGTGAACGCTATCGAACGCCTGAAATTATTGCTGAGAATATGCGACAGCAGCGCAATGGCCTACGTGAGCAGCAGGGTTTTTATGATTATCAGCAGATCGATATTCCGGCCTATAAACAGCAAGTGTTGCAGACCTTTTCAGATCGGATTGCCGCAAATCAGCTTAAACCGCCGTTTAATATTTTAAATCAGTAATCAGCTTGTTCCTCACTTTTGCCCATCTCTGTATAGACATGGGCTTTTGCCGTTGCTTTAGCTTGAGGGCATTAAGTCAAACAGTTTTTTTAATTGACCGTTGAGCTGGTGCAGTTCAGCATCATCAAAGGCATTTAGAATCCCGGAGAGGGTGACCTGACTGATCTGGTTAATTTGTTCAACCATTTCTTTACCCTTATCGGTCAGTTTCACCATTGAAATACGTTCATCTGATTCAGATGAAAAGACTTGCACAATATCATCTTCTACCAGTCGGTAAACGGCTTTGGTTGCCGTGGTCAGCTTGAGGGTAGAGAGGTTGGCAATCTCAGTGATACTGGCTTGTTCGAGCACATTGGTACTTAAAATAATTTTACGACGGGTATTGTCGATTCCTAATTTTTTAATTGATTTTTCAATAAGTTGTGTATATTTACCATTCACCTGCGAGATCCAGAAAAAAGGATAGCTTTGTAAGCTGCTCGGTTCATTGTTGGGTAGAAATTGTTCTAAATGCGTAAGCATAGCCAAGTCATTACTTTTATAAAAATGGACATTCAGCATTATACAAAAATTAGAAACATTTTCTTGATTCTTCGTATCGAAAAATACTTGACAATTACATTACTTTTTCCGATATTTGTATTAAGTATAAAAATACATGGAAAAGTGAATGAATATTGTTGTACAAGAGGTACAAAAAGGTACAGGTGCTTTGAAAGTGATGGTCAAGGATTCCATCGATATTCAAGGCATGCGGACCATGGCAGGCAGTCAAGCGTTAATGCAAAGCCAAGCTGCACCCACCAATGCCGAAGTGGTGGAGCGTATTCTGGCTGCAGATTGTCAAATTACCGCGAAAACCAATCTGCACGAACTGGCGTTTGGCATCACAGGGATTAACCATACCTTTGGTACAGCCATAAATTCGAAATATCCTGAACTGATTCCGGGTGGTTCTTCGAGTGGCTCTGCGGCAGCGATTGCGGCTGGTCTGGCAGATTTCACTTTAGGCACCGATACCGGCGGTTCGATTCGTATGCCTGCAGCATGTTGTGGCGTTTATGGTTTAAAACCGACCTTTGGCCGTGTCAGCCGTGCAGGCGTACATCCAGCAACAAGTTCATTAGATTGTGTTGGTCCTTTTGCAAATTCAGTCGACATGATAGAAAGCGCCATGCAAATCATTGATCCCACTTTTCATCAACCCACTGAATTAACTCAGGCACCGAAACTGGCGTGGCTCAATGTCGCTGCTGATTCAGTCGTCATTGATACGATCCAGCATTATCTGACCCAAGCCAATCTGACAGCATCAGCTGTGACTTTGAAAGGCTTTGAAGCTGCCTTCGATGCGGGCATGCAGATCATTAATTATGAAAACTGGCAGGCTTACGGTGAGTTGACCCAAACAGGCTTGCTCGGTGCAGACGTCAATGGGCGTTTATTGAAAGCCGCCGATACCACCTTGACCCAGGTCAAACAGGCGGAGCAGGTGAGAGCAGATTTTACCGCCGAGCTTGATGCCTTACTGACGCAATACGATGCCTTGATTTTACCGACTTTACCGCAGCTGCCACCTAAGCTGGCTGATGCTGAAAATACCGTGGCTTTTTTAAATCTCACCGCTTTGGTTCGACCATTTAACCTGTCTGGACATCCTGCAATTTCAGTACCGCTGCAAACAGAACAAGGTCAGCCCGTGGGGTTGCAGATCGTGGCAAAACGCAATGCCGATGAATATTTGTGTGCGGTTGCGAAATATATCGTCAACGCTGCGCAATAAATCACAAGGAATAAGGGAATGAATCATTTAGCGACAAGGGAATTTGTAATGGATAGCAATACAACGCAATTAGATGCCTTATGTCAGGAAATTCGTGAACGTGCCTGTAGCGGAGAGTTTGATAATCAGGCCTATGTCAGTCAGGACATTATCGAGAAACTCAAGCAGATTGGCGTTTACCGTGCTTTGGTTCCAAAACGTTTTGGCGGCAATGAATGGTCACCAAAACAGTTTTGTGAATTGATCGAGCAACTCTCCAAAGCCGATGGCTCCGTGGGTTGGGTCGCAAGTTTTGGTATGAGTCCAGCCTATTTGGGCAGTTTGCCAGAAGCAACGCTTGAGCAGTTGTATAAAGACAGTCCTGACATCGTGTTTGCTGGTGGAATTTTCCCACCACAGCCCGCTGAGATAACTGATGAGGGTGTCGTGGTGAGCGGACGCTGGAAGTTTTCCAGTGGCTGTATGGGCGCTGACATTGTTGGTGTCGGCATTTCTCCACAAAAGGACAATGAAGCACAAGGTTTACCGCGAATGGCGGTGATGCCAGCCAATAAAGCACAAATCGATATGACGTGGGATACTGTCGGCCTGAAAGGCACAGGTAGCCATGATCTGGTCGTCAAAGATGTGCTGGTGGCGAAGGAATGGACCTTTGTCCGTGGCGAACCTTCAAAACTTCCTGAACCATTTTTTAAATATCCATCTTTATCTCTAGCCACTCAGGTCTTAACGGTAGTCGGGATTGGTGTAGCAGCTGCAGCGATCGAAGAATTTCAAAAACTTGCGCCAGGCAAGTCTTCAATTACTGGTGGTACTGAAATTGCCAGCCGACCTGTAACCCAATATGAATTTGCCCAAGTCGAAGCAGAATTTAAGGCTGCACGCGTGTGGTTCTACGACACCATGCAGATCGTCTGGAATGAAGTGCTGGCAGGACGTACCCCAAGCGCAGAACAAATTAGTGATATGCGTTTGTCCTGCACCCATGTGGCCCGTGTCTGTGCCCGTGTGACCCGCAAAATCCAGATGCTGGCAGGGATGACCGCCATTTATACCCATAACCCATTTAGCCGCTTTGTCAACGACACCAATGTGGTGACGCAGCATGCCTTTATGGGCGATGCCACTTTGCAAAATGCAGGTTTGGTCAGCTTCGGTATGAAGCCAGCACCCGGTTATTTATAAGCCAGATTTTATCAACTCGTGCGGCAACAAGGATGAATGATATGAATACGCAAGTGGATTTAACGGTTTTGTTACAACGGCTACAACAGCTTGAAGCCCAAAATGCGATTCGTAACTGCATCAATCGTTATATGGAAATTTGTGATGCCTTGAATGCCGATACCGACCTGAATGAATTGATGGATTTATTTGATCAGGACAGCATTTGGGAAGGGATTGGTGAGAAATATGCCCAGTCTTTTGGTCGTTATGCCTCTTGGCAAGCCATTTATGACATGTTCAAAAGCTATACCCAGCAACAGTCGCATTTTGTCATGAATGCGCATTTTGTCAGTTCAGAGCAAATTTATATCGAAGCAGATCAGGCCAATGCCAGCTGGTTGATGTTGCAGACCTCAACTTTCCGTGATGGGCGTAGCCATTTAAATGCCGCCAAACTCACGGTGCAGTTTAAACAGCAACAGGATGGACGTTGGAAGATCAAACATTTTCAGACTGAAAATATTTTCAGTCGCCCCGTATCTCACTGGGACAGCACAGCCACATTGCCAGTGCCGTCTCAGTAACTAATGGATAGACCGAAAAGGATCGTGGATATGAACAGTAATATTATTCCAATGCAGAATATTGAGATGGATTACAGTAGCTTAGTGCAAAGTGATCGTGCCCATACCTCATTGTATAAAGATGAAAAAATCTTTGAAGATGAGATGGAAAAGATTTATTACAGCACCTGGGTCTGGGTGGCACATGCCAGTGAAATCCCAGATGCAGGCAGCTATAAAACCATTAATATTGGTAAGCAACCTGTGGTGGTGGTACGTGATCGTAAGAAGAAAGTGCATGTGTTGCTGAACCGCTGTCGCCATCGTGCTGCAACCGTGTGTGAACATAAAAAAGGCAAAACCAACAGTTTTGTGTGTCCATATCATGGCTGGAGCTATGCGCTAGACGGTTCATTACGTGGCGTGCCTTCTCCTGAAAGCTATGGCGAATGTCTGGATAAATCTGAATTTCCATTAATCAGCCTGCGTGTTGAAGAATACAACGGCATGATTTTCGCCACCTTTAAACAGGATATTGAACCTTTAGAAGATTTCCTTGGCGCTGCGAAAAAATGGATCGACTTATTCATGAAACAAGGCGCAGGTTATCCAATTAAGGTCTTGGGTGAACACCGTTTCCGCTTTCCGGGGAACTGGAAAATTCAGCTGGAAAATACCACCGATGCTTATCATTTCCCATTGGTACACAAGTCATTCCTCAGTTCAGTTGATGAAAAAACTGAAGAACTGTTTAACTTTGAAAATCAGCCGGGCTATGTCGAAGACCTCGGTAATGGTCACAGTGTCATGGTGATGATTCCTGAACTGGTTGATCTGGATGAAGAGTTAATGGAGCGTCCAATTCAGGAACGTTTTGAAGACTTGGCGCAAGCCTTACGTGATGAAGGGCATGAAGAGCTGGAAGTGCGTCGTATTGTGCGTGCGGTGGGTGGTTCTGGTTTCAACTTGAACCTATTCCCGAACATTGCTTGTTCGATGGCGTTCTTCCGCGTGATGCAACCGATTTCCGTCAATGAAACTGAGATTCACCACTCTGTGATTACCATGGATGGCGGTCCACAAATTGCCAACCAATATCGTTTACGTCTGCATGAACATTTCCAGGGTCCATTTGGTTTTGGTACACCCGATGATTCGGAAGCATGGGAGCGTGTACAACATGGTGCCAATGCGGGGAATGATTTATGGATCATGCTGAATCGCGGTCTGCCAGGCGAAGTTAAAACTGAAGATGGCTTAAAGAGCGATGTCAGTGCTGAAACAGGGATGCGCGCTGCCTATCAGCAGTGGAAAAAGATGATGACGGCTTAAGGAGAGCGCCATGAAAATCGATCTAAATTTACTCAATGAAGTGACCGCTTTTATCTGGGCAGAAGCCGATATGCTGGACCATTCTGAACATGATACTTGGCTGGACCTGTGGAATGAAAAAGGCGTCTATATCATCCCGATTGATCCGAAACTGACCGATTATGAAAATAATCTGAACTATGCCTATGACGATCATCACATGCGTAAATTACGCGTTGCTCGTTTGGAAAATGGTGAGGCAATTTCAGCTTCGCCAAAAGCAAATACGGTACGTAGTGTGTCACGTGTTCGTATTCTCAAACATGAAGATGGTGAAATCATTTTGCGTTGCGCACAAAACTTGCGTGAGTTTCGCAAAGAAAATCTCAAACATTATACCGCTGACGTGACTTTTCATCTGGTTCGTGATGCAGAACAAGGTTTTAAGATCAACCGCAAAATTATCAATTTAGTGAACTCGACCGATAGCTTGGCGGGTATCAGCTACATTCTCTAGGAGCAAAAAATGAAACAGGTTGTTTTAGTCACAGGTGCCGCTTCAGGTTTAGGGAATGTCATTGCCGAATATTTTGCAGCGCAAGGGCATCAGGTAATCCTGTCTGCCAGTACCTTGGAGAAGGCTGAACAGGCCAAGGCACGCAGTCCGCATGCAGAGAATCTGTTCCCGTTGAAACTGGATATCTCGGTTGAAGCCGATTTTCATGCCGCCGTACAGTGGATTCAGCAAAAATTCTCGAAGCTGGATGTGTTAATCAACAATGCCACCATGACCAAGGCAACGCCTGTTTTAGACATTAGCGCGGCGGATTTTGACATGATCACGCAAGTGAATCAGCGTGGCACGTTCCAGTCTTGCCAGATCATTGGCAAATATATGGCAGCGCAAGGTTATGGTCGTATCGTCAATATGGCGTCTTTGGCTGGACAAAATGGTGGGACTGCGACGGGTGCACATTATGCCTCTACTAAAGGCGCAATCATTACCCTGACCAAAATCTTTGCCAAAGAGTTTGCCGCCAAAGGGGTGACCGTGAATGCAATTGCCCCTGGACCGATGGAATCACCGATTGTGCATAGCGTGGTCTCTGACGAGAAAATGGCGCAGTTTATTCAAAATATCCCCGTTAAAGCTTTGGGCAGCATGGAATTTATTGCCGAAACCTGTGCGCTATTGGCCAGTCCAAGTGCAGCCTTTGTCACTGGGGCGACATGGGATATTAACGGTGGATTATTTATGCGTTAAGCCTTGGGCAAGATGCATATCAGGGAGAGAAATCATGACGATACTGTATAACGTGGTGGTAAAAAACCGTCATGTCGAAGGTGGGAATGTTGCAGTCATGGAATTTGAATCTGCAAATTCGACCGTATTACCCAAAATTGAAGCGGGTGCACATATTGATGTGCATCTCCCGAATGGCATGGTGCGTCAGTACTCATTGTGTCAAAACCCGAATGATGTCGGTAAGTTTCGACTTGGGATTTTGCGTGATCCAGAATCACGTGGTGGTTCGGTGTCGGCCTTTGATGATTTAAAAGATGGTATGCAGATTCAGGTCAGTGAACCGAAGAACCTGTTTCCTTTAGTGAAATCCAAACATGCTGTGCTGGTGGGTGGCGGTATTGGGATTACCCCACTGATTACCATGGCCTATCAATTGGCACAGGAAGGCAGTTCTTTTGAACTGCATTACTGCGGCGCAAGTCCAGAGCGCTGTGCTTTTGTCGATGAAATTAAACATGGCATCTTGGCGCCTTTCACGACCTTTCATTTTAAATCGGAAGGGGCGAGTCACCGAGAGTTTTTCCAATCCGCTATTCAAGACATTGATCAAGACAGCCATATCTACACCTGTGGACCAAACGGCTTTATGGACTGGGTCATCAATTTAGCCCTGACACAAAACTTTCCTGAACAGCAGATTCATAAGGAATATTTTCAGGTTGAAGTTGAAACAGGTGGTGATGCATTTGAAGTGGTGGCACAGCAAAGTGGCAAGATCATTATGGTCAATGCCGAAGAAACCATTTTGCAGGCCTTGGCACGAGAAGGCATTGAGATTGAAATGTCATGTGAACAAGGCGTTTGCGGGACCTGTATGTGCGATGTGATCGAAGGCGAACCTGATCATCGCGACGTGTATTTTACCGATGAAGAAAAGGCCAGTAATGAGCAGATTTTGGTGTGCTGTTCACGTTCCAAGTCTGCGCGGTTGGTGCTTGATATTTAATTGATTCGAGCAGCAGGCCAGTCTGGTGATTGGCCTCAATAGGATAAAAGATTCAGGAGAGAATAATGAATTCACTAAAATCAATGGATGAAATCACAATAGATCCAATGCAGTTCAGACGTGCTTTGGGCAATTTTGCCACGGGTGTCACCATTGTGACTGCGCAGAATGCTCAAGGCGAAAAGGTGGGTGTCACCGCCAATAGCTTTAATTCAGTGTCGCTAGATCCACCCTTGATTTTATGGAGCATTGATAAGAACTCATCCAGTTTTCCTGTATTTGAGCAAGCGACTCATTTTGCTGTGAATATTTTATCGGGCTCACAGATTGAGTTATCCAATAAATTTTCACGCCGTAATATCGATAAGTATGACGGCACCAGTTATCAGACGGGTTCGGGTCAAGCACCCATTTTAGACCATTGTTCTGCGGTGTTTGAATGTGAACGCCATGAGATTATTGAAGGTGGAGATCACTGGATTATTATTGGTAAAGTGGTACGTTTTCGTGATGAAGGACGTAGTCCGCTGGTGTATCACCAAGGGGCTTATTCGGGCGTGATTCCACATCCGTTATTGCAGTTAAAAGACACCGTTGAAGCTGAAGATATTGGTGAAATGCATCAAGGGCATTTATATAGCAATGTCTGTTATTTGATGAGTCGGGCTTTTAAATTCTATCAAACTGATTATATTCCCAAGCAGCTAGTGACAGGATTCCGCACCAGTGAAGCACGTTTATTATTGGTACTGGGCAGTGGTACTGCGTCGAATAAAGCAGATTTGCCGCGTGATATTGCCATGCCGATGCGTGAAGTGGAGCAGGCAGCGACCATTCTGAAAAAAGATGGTTTACTGATTGAGAGTGATGGCTTTTTCAAACTCACCGAAAAAGGTAAGAAAACTGCGCATTATCTATTTGATATCGCCGATAGCCATCAAAATGAGGTGTTTGAAAAATATTCTGATGAGCAAAAGGAGACCTTTATCACCATGCTGAGAGACTTTGCTGGTGTAGCATAAGCGGAGTGAAGCTGATAAATTGAGTTCCATTTATCAGCTTTGGACCGAGCTGATTCTAATCAAAAAAGAATTCCAAGGATGAGGAATTTTTGGCACACAATTTGTTTATTGATCAAACAGGATTGCATACAAGCCAAAACAGAGCACCAGCGCTAAACAACAACCTTTAGCAATTGTGCAGCACAGGGGAGCGAAGGGATGAACCAATATGTGAGTGATGCACTGTTAACCTGGACGCATCATATCAAGAATGTGTGCGGCAATTTTGAAACAGATTTTGATGGGACACGGAATTTATTTATTGGTGAAGTGCAATGTTTTTTACTGGGTGATACCGAGATTGCCTTTATTAAAAATAATGCCAATAAAATTGTCCGAAAGGCGGATGAAATTGATCGAGTCAATAATCGTTTCTGTTTTTTGATTTTGCAGAATTCGGGCAAGATGTTGCTGCAATATAAAAATGAAACTTTGACCTTAAATGAGGGTGATATTGTCTTGGTCGATCCCGTCGAAACCATTTCGATGTTTCCACAAGGTTTAGTCAGTCAAATTTCAGTGCATCTGTCGCGGGAAAAGTTGCTAAAAGAGCATATTAGTTCTGAATATTTTGGTAAGTTAATCACCCAAAATATGAGTGGTTTTCTGCTTAAGAATATTCTGAAAAATATGTCGCCTGAAAATATCAAACTCTGGTATGCATCGGAAGACGGTAATGCCTTTGAAGATGCGTTGATTGCCTTAATCAAACCGACCATTAATTATAAAAACATCAATAATAATCAGAATCATCTTTTGGAAAAAGCCGAGCGCTATATTATTGAAAATCTGACAAAACCCGATCTTTCCCCTAAATTGATTGCCGCACATATCGGGGTGTCGTTACGGCATCTATATCGATTATTTGTGCAAGAAAATTTATCGATTAATAAATACATACAGATCAAACGACTCGAGAAGGTTAAAACAGATCTGCTGGATAAAAGAAACAAGCAGAGTTCGATCACTCAAATCGCGCTGAAATGGGGCTTTTGGGATGGTGCTCATTTTTCAAAGATCTTCAAAAAAACCTATGGCATCTCTCCGAAAGAATTTAGAGAAACGATGTTGGCTTAAACATTTTAGATGTCATTTTTAGACAAGTTCCGCGTCATTCTTGGACAAGCTAGACCCATGCAACTGTGTTGAAATTAAACCAATAAGGGAAGATTAAAGCGCTTCAATCGACTTGAAATATGACGTTGATTTTAGCTGCTGCACACAGAGCAAAGAGCATTTTAACGATCTGATACAGATCGCTCAGGGATAGATGAAAAAAGGATCAACGTGATGCGTAAACAACGATTATTGAAAGAGATACAAAAAATACTGGCACTTAACTTATCCATCGCTGCTGGCTTGTGGGGTGTTCATACTACCGCTTATGCGCATGGTGAGGCTGCCGAATTGGTACCCCTGTATCAAAACATGAGTGAGCAGGGTGCCAAAGTCGTCAAAGATGATTTCACCAATAGCTATACCATTTCCAAAGGTTCTATTGTGGTCAGAGCCAAACCCAATTCAGATCAGGTCTTGGTGAATGGAAAACCCTTAAAGCTGAGTGTTCCAGTATTAATTAAAGAAGGTAAACCTGTTATTGGGAAAGACTTTTTCAATGAGGTGTTTCAGTCGGGTTTAGATCAAACTTTTAAAGTTGAAAATACCTTTCATCCGCTCAATAGCCTCAATACAGATGAAATCAAAAAGACTTTTGATGTGATTAACCGCTCAAAATATGCCTATAAAAATATGCGTTTTGCCGAGTTGAAGCTGAAAGAGCCAGAAAAGGCCAAAGTCTGGGATTTCTTTATCAACCATAAAGAATATAAAGATGATCGGGTGGCATCGTTCATTTTATTGAAAGGCAATCAGGCGATCGAAGGTGAAGTGAACCTGAATAAGCAACAGGTTAGCAAATGGAATGTATTGAAAGATACGCATGGCATGGTGTTACTGGATAACTTCGAGACCGTACAGCGTGTGATTGAGGCCAGCAAAGAATATCAGGACGCTTTGCGTAAACGTGGCATCACCGATGTGAAGAAAGTGATTACTAATCCATTAACGGTGGGCTATTTTGGTGGCAAAGATGGCTTGGATAAACAGCTAAATGTTTTAAAAGTGGTGTCTTATCTGGATACGGGCGACGGTAACTATTGGGCGCACCCGATTGAAAATCTGGTCGCTGTGGTGGATCTGGATAAAGAAAAAATTATTAAAATCGAAGAAGGGGCGATGATTCCTGTTCCAATGGTAGACCGTCCTTATGCCACCAAGAATACCCAGCCACCAAAAATCAAACCGCTGAATATTAGTGAACCTGAAGGCAAGAACTTTACCATTACAGGACAAACCGTACATTGGGGTAATTGGTGTTTCCATGTCGCGCTCGACTCACGTGTCGGCCTGCAACTTTCAACGGTCACCTATAAGGATAAAGGGGTAAAACGCAAGGTCATGTATGAAGGGAACTTGGGCGGTATGGTAGTTCCGTATGGTGACCCAGATATGGGCTGGTACTTCAAATCTTATCTGGATTCTGGCGAGTATGGCATGGGAACACTCACATCAGCCATTCAACTTGGAACTGATGCACCAGAAAATGCGGTGTTACTGGATGCGGTCATTGCCGACTATAAGGGCCAGCCGCAGATTATTCCCAATGCCATTGCCATTTTTGAACGATATGCAGGACCTGAGTATAAACATCAAGAAATTTTTGGTGATCAGGATGCCAGTGAAGCGCGTCGTGAACTTGTCGTGCGCTGGATTAGTACTGTTGGAAATTATGATTACATGTTTGACTGGGTATTTGCCCAAAATGGCGTGATTGGCATTAATGCGGGTGCGACAGGAATTGAAGCGGTGAAAGGCGTTAAATCACGCACCATGCATGACAGTACCGCTAAAGAAGACACCAAATATGGCACTTTGATTGACCATAATATTGTCGGAACCACGCATCAACACATCTATAACTTCCGCTTAGATCTGGATGTCGATGGAGAAAATAATAGCTTTATGCATATGGACCCTGTGGTGAAGGCCAATGATCGAGGTGGTGTTCGTACCAGTTCGATGCAAATTGACAGTAAAGTGATTAGCAATGAGCAAAATGCGGCTGAAAAATTTGATCCATCCACTATTCGTTTACTCACCAATTTCAATAAGGAAAATAAACTAGGCAATCCTGTTTCTTACCAATTGATTCCGTTTGCGGGCGGAACTCACCCAGTAGCGAAGGGGGCCAATTTTGCCCCAGATGAATGGCTATTTAAACGCCTTAACTTTATGGATAAACAAATTTGGGTGACGCAGTACAATCCAGATGAACGCTATCCAGAAGGGAAATATTCGAATCGTTCAACCCATGATACGGGTTTAGGTCAATTTATTCAGAACAATGAAAATATTGAGAATAAAGACCTTGTGGTGTGGATGACCACAGGAACGACCCATGTGGCACGTGCTGAAGAATGGCCAATCATGCCGACAGAATGGGTTTATACCTTGATCAAACCTTGGAATTTCTTCGACAACACCCCGACGTTGAATTTGGGTGATGAACAGGACCATACCCAGCACGAGCATCACTAACAACGCAGATCAAGTTATATGGGTAATCTACGATTACCCAAAATTGAGCGCTGAGTAGTTCGCTGACAAAAAAGGAATTTTGTATGAAAACTTTACTTTCTCAAGTCGTGAGAGGGACGTTGTTTGTCTCATGTTTTTCAACCGCATATGCAGGTGAGTTTGAAATTAAACCGATTTTTGAAGCTACTTTTGGTGCTTTTAGCAGTGCTAAAGGCTATAGCGGTGAAAACATCGAGGACCAGCGGATCAATTGGCAAGAAGGGCATCTTAAATATGGCGCCAAAGGGCAGCAAACATTTCAAAACCATCAGCTCTATGCCAGTTTAAGTGGGATCAGCTCAGCGACATGGGGAGATGGTGATGCTGGTCAAAATAGTAATGGTCAAGAACGTAAAACTGACGTGAATGAATGGGTCATTGGCTTTAAAGATGGTACCCATAAAGATGAATTGACGACTTACAATTTCAGTATTGGTCGGCAAAATATCATGATCGGTGATGGATTTTTCATTGCGGGTGATGCATTAAATCTGGGTAAAGTACCTGCGGATGGGGCACTGGATCGAGGAGGGGCCTATTATCTGGCAGCACGACGCAGCTTCGATTTTAGCAGTCTGCTGCAATATAAACCGCAACAAGATACAACGCTAAAACTGGCATATTTAAAGTCGAATAACAAAGCACAATTTTCATCAGAACTGTTTGTGACTGATCTGATCTATCAACTCAAAGATAAAGGCATCGGTTTTACTTATTTAAATGTTTTGGACCTTGAAGATGCAGAACACATTTCAGGACGTCAGGACCTTAAGAATTATGCCTTACGCTTGAATTATCAAGTCTTGCCTGAACTGCAACTGAAGTCTGAATGGGTAGTTCAGGATAAACAGGACAGCACGGAAAATGCAGGCTATCTGGGGCTGAATTATAACTTCTTATCTACAAAATATACGCCGTCACTAGGTTATCGTTTCAGCCATTTTTCCGATCAGTATGACCCCATGTTTTACGGCAATACGGTTGGATTTGGAACATGGTTTCAGGGTGAAGTCGCCGGAAACTACGCGGGACCCTTCAATAAAAATGCCGATATTCATCAAGTCTCTTACATGATGAATTTAAAAGAAAATTTTATGCTGGGTGCTTTGGCTTATAAGTTTCAAACCGTAAATAAGTCTTTAGGCAATGTCGATGGGCATGAGCTGGATGTGTTTTCAGTTTGGTTAGTCAATAACAATTTCACCGTTATTCCGCTGATCGGACTGTATCAGCCAAAGCATGATATCCGCAGTGGTGGCACGCAAAATTATGATGACAAAACCAACCTGTATGCACAGTTGATTCTGCAATACATCTATTAAAACAGCTTGTGTTATCGCTGGTAAAACCCAGAGAAATGAATTGAGGATGAGATCAGATGGATAAACGATATGACTATATCATTGTTGGGGCTGGTTCAGCAGGCTGTGTGGTTGCAGCACGTTTATTACAAGCCAATGCAGGACGAGTACTGGTTCTAGAAGCGGGGACGAAAGATAGCAGTCTGTTTCATACCATTCCTGCGACAGTGATCAAAGTCTTTCAACAGAAATCGTGGCCGTATATGACGGTTCCACAACAACACTGTAATCACCGTGAAATGATCCTTGCACAAGGCAAAGTCTTGGGCGGTGGCAGTTCAGTCAATGGTATGGTGTACTGCCGTGGACAGCGTCAGGATTATGATTTATGGGCATCGGAATGGGGATGCAGCAATTGGTCTTACCAAGATGTGCTGCCATTCTTTAAAAAAGCAGAAAAAAATGAAAGCCTTGCTGGCGAATATCATGGACAGGATGGCATTTTACCTGTCAGTGAAAATCGCTATCGTCATCCTTTAACCCTTGCTTGTATTAAAGCAGGTCAGCAAATGGGGATGAACTATGTCAATGATATCAATGGTTGGGACCAGGCCGGTGTTGGGTTTTATCAGACGACAACACAAAAGGGTGAAAGAGCCAGTACCTCAAAAACCTATTTAAAATCAGTTGAGCATCATCCAGATCTCACCGTCATTACCGATGCACTGGTGCATAAAATTGAAACTCAAGGTAATCAAGCAACAGGCGTGACATTCAGCATCGCTGGCAAACCAACCGTGACGGTTGCTGCAGGTCGAGAAGTGATTGTGAGTGCAGGTGCAATTGGTAGCCCAAAAGTTTTATTACTTTCAGGGATTGGTCCAAAACAGCATCTAGATGAACTTGGAATCAAATGCGTTCGTGATTTACCTGTGGGTGAAAATTTTCACGACCATTTGCATACGTCGGTCAATGCAACAGTAACGACTCAAAACAGTTTACTTGGGGAAGATCAGGGCTTAAAAGCGGTGCGGCATTTTTTACAATGGCGTTTTACCCGCTCAGGCCTATTGACCTCAAATATTTTAGAGGGTGGTGGGTTTATCGATACCAATCACAACGGTCGACCAGATGTACAGTTTCATTTTTTACCCGTGCTGGATAATTTTGATAATACCCCTGGTGAAAAAGGCACGGCACAAGCACATGGGCTGACCATTAAAGTTGGTCATATACAGCCAAAAGCTCGAGGAACTTTACGATTAAGCAGTAAAGACCCGAATGCATTACCGATTATTGATCCCAACTATTTAGGTCATCAAGAGGATATTGATGCCAATATTCGTGCGGTGCAGGCTGGACTACGTTTATTACAGCAACCCGCTTTAAAAGCGATTGTAAAAGAGGTCATTGAACCTGCAAATCTCGATCCTGACAATATTGAAGCCATTGATACATGGATGCGGCAGAACATTAAAACGGTTTATCACCCAGCGGGCAGCTGCAAAATGGGCAATTCGGCAAAAGATTCAGTCACAGACCAGACGCTTAAAGTCCATGGTTTCCAAAATTTACGTGTGATTGATTGTTCCATTTGCCCGCAAGTTCCAAGCGGAAATACCAACGCCATTGCGATCATGATTGGTGAACGTGGTGCCGATTTTATTCTCAATCACTGAACTGAATATGGATTGGGTAAGGCCTAAATCAGCAATCTTTCCAAATAGAACAGAGGACAATAAGATGAGTGAAGTACAAATTTTAGCGAGCGTTGAAACTTTTTTACAGCGCCAACATGGTCATTTTATTCATGGCCAACATTTAGAGGTAGACCGTCGTCGAATTGAATTGATTAATCCTGCAACGGAACAGGTTGTTTCAAGTATTGCAGTTGGTAATCAACAGGATGTGGATGCAGCAGTGCATAGTGCCCATGATGCTTTTCTAAATGCGTGGGCCAATACATCGCCCTACGAACGTGGGCAAAAACTGAATAAATTAGCCGATTTGGTCGAGCTGCATGCTGAGGAATTAGCTCAACTTGAAACACTCACCACGGGTAAACTGATTCATCTGGCTCGACATCTGGAAGTCGCACAAACTGCTGTATTTTTAAGATACTTTGCAGGATGGGCCACTAAAATCCATGGTCAAACCATGCAACCCTCTCTTCCATCCATGAATGGCGAAAAATATACTGCCTATAGCATACGTCAACCTGTTGGCGTGGTGGCCGGGATTGTGCCATGGAATTTTTCTTTAATGATCGGATGTTGGAAGATTGGTTCGGCTTTGACTACAGGTTGCACTATTGTACTGAAACCGAGTGAATTTACGACCCTGTCATTATTACGTTTGGCTGAACTTGCAATTGAAGCGGGGATTCCCGCAGGTGTAATCAATGTGGTAACGGGAACAGGGGAAACAGGTCAATATTTAATAAATGCCAATCATATTAAAAAAGTCTCGTTTACGGGTTCGGTTCCTACAGGCATTGCGATTGGTCAACAAGCGATGAAGAATGATCTTACTCGGGTCAGTCTGGAGCTAGGTGGAAAAAATGCCGCAGCCATTTTAGCGGATGCCAATCTGGATGAAATCCTACCAACCTTGTTACAGGCAACCTTCGTCCATCAGGGGCAGGTCTGTGCAGCACCAGAGCGTTTCTTTGTGCATCAGTCCAAATATGATGAGTTTGTAGAAAAGGTAACAGGAGCAATTCAACAGATAAAAATTGGTTCACCTTTAGATGAATCTAGCATGTTTGGACCACTTTCCAATCAACCACACTTTGAAAAGGTCAAGCATTATCTCGATATTGCCAATCAAAATGATCAAGTGATTTGTGGTGGTCAAGTCATTCAGGGAACGGGTTATTTTGTTGAACCAACGCTACTCAAAGTGCAGGGGATTGATGATCCCTTATTTATTGAGGAAACCTTTGGTCCAGTGGTGGATGTTATTCCATTTGAAAGTGATGACGAACTCATTCGGATGATGAATCACTCTCGTTTTGGTTTGACAGCCAGTATTTGGACCAATGATCTTGCTAAAGCATTGCGGCTGATCCCGCAAATTGAAGCAGGCTCAGTTTGGGTCAATATGCATACCTTTCTTGATCCTTCTGTTCCTTTTGGCGGTGTCAAGGCATCAGGACTAGGTCGTGAATTTTCTGATGCATTTATCGAAGATTATACGGAGCTTAAATCAGTGATGATTCGATACTAACTTTATGAAGAACATAAAAAAATGGCCGTTTCAGGCCATTTTTTAATGATTGACTTTATCAGCTAGTCAATCAAAAAGTCCTTTAAAATCTGATTGAAGCTTTCGGCTTGCTCAATATTTGAAATATGCGAAGCCTCTATTTCGACCAGTTTCGACTGTGGTATCTGTTGTTGCATAAATTGACCATCTGCCACTGTGGTGACAGGGTCTTGTGTTCCTGCAATCACCAAAACTGGAATATGGATGTCCTTGAGTTGATCACGGACATCCGCTTTAGCCAAAGCCTCACAACAATTGGCATAACCATTTGCGCTGCCAGCACTTAAGTCGTTACACAGATTATTGACGATTGCAGGATGACTTTGGATAAAGGGATCTGTAAACCAGCGTGAAGCTGCTGTGGTGGCGATTGGAACTAAACCTTGCTTTCGAACCAGTTGGGCACGATCCAGCCATGCTTGTTCCTGTCCAATTTTTGCAGCAGTACTACTCACAACCACCCGCAAAAAACGTTCTGGAGAATGGATCGCTAGCCATTGGCCAGTCAATCCACCCATGGAAATACCACAGAAATTAGCTTTTTCAATCTTTAAATGATCAAGTAGGCGAATCACATCTTCACCGAGTTGTTGCAGGGTATATGGGCCTGTTGGTGTTGAAGATGAACCATGACCGCGTGTGTCATAACAAATCACATAAAAGCGTTCTTTAAAATAATTGAACTGCTTTTGCCACATGCCATAGTTGGTGCCTAAAGAGTTAGAAAACACCAGTGCAGGTGAGTTCGGATTTCCAAAGGTTTGATAATTAATTTGAGCATCGGCGGATTGAAAAGTGGGCATGAGGTCTTCCTTAATTTTGTTCGATACGTTCAATAATCAATGCAATGCCCTGACCAACACCGATACACATCGAACACAGGGCGTACTGACCTTTGATCTGTTCAAGTTGATTCAAGGCTGTTGTCACCAGACGCGCACCAGAGGCACCTAAGGGATGACCCAAGGCAATTGCACCGCCATTCGGATTAACCCGTGCATCATCATCTGCCAAGCCTAAATCACGGGTCACAGCCAAAGCCTGTGCTGCAAAAGCTTCATTCAATTCAATCACATCCATTTGTTCTAGCGTGAGATTGGCCTGTTTCAGCAGTTTCTTGATTGCAGGCGCAGGTGCAAAGCCCATAATCCGTGGTTCAACCCCAACTGTGGTGGCTGCAATGATTTTGGCGCGTGGCTTGAGTTGGTATTTTTCCACGGCTTCGTCCGACGCAATCAACACCGCAGCTGCGCCGTCATTAATTCCAGAAGCGTTACCTGCTGTCACTGTGCCTTCGGCTTTGACCACACCTTTGAGTTTGGTTAAGACTTCCAAAGTGGTTGATGCACGTGGATGCTCATCACGATCCACCACAAGTGCATCACCTTTACGCTGTGGAATGCTAACGGGCACGATTTCATTGGCAAAGAAGCCATTCGCTTGTGCGGTTGCAGTACGTTGTTGGCTGTTAAGTGCAAACTGGTCCTGATCGGCACGGTTAATATTGAACTGTTCCGCCACGTTTTCCGCGGTTTGCGGCATGCTGTCCACGCCATACATTTCTTTCAGCTTAGGATTGATGAAACGCCAGCCCATGGTGGTGTCTTCAATCTTTTGGCTACGGCCAAAGGCGCTGTCGGATTTACCCATCACATAGGGCGCACGGCTCATGCTTTCTACGCCACCTGCAATAATCAAATCAGCTTCATTAGCTTTAATGGCACGTGCTGCTATCGCAATCGCATCCAGTGATGAACCACACAAACGGTTCACTGTGGTGGCTGGCACTTGATAAGGTAAGCCTGCTAATAGTGCTGACATACGTCCCACATTACGGTTGTCTTCACCCGCTTGGTTGGCACAGCCATAGATCACATCATCTACCTGTTGCCAATCCACAGTTGGGTTACGTTGCATCAAGGCCTGAATCGGAATGGCTCCCAAGTCATCAGCACGTACAGGTGCAAGACCGCCTGCATAACGACCAAATGGGGTGCGGATGGCATCGATGATATAAGCGTTTTTCATAGTCTTACATTTCCATTTCTAAATCTGTTGTGAGCACTGCCATATCGTTAAAGTCTTTTTGAGCATTTATCGATAGTTGATTGTCATTACTCCGTTATGAGTGAACACGACGGAGTCTTATCGTCTTAAATCAAATGCCAGTAGCTCATTCTTGTCACTTTTTTAAAAAAGTGACCAAAAACCTTTGTTACTCAGACACAACTTCCTTGTTGTGCTGAGTAACGGGGCGACATCCTTGTCGCCAATCACGATAGCAACTCTCAATTTATATTCGACTATGGGAAAATCTCGATCTGAGACTTTCCCATAAGCATTTCGCGGCGGCGGCATGGATGCCGCCCGTTGGACTGTGGTATATGGATATACCATCAGTCCAACAAAGATTTTTGTTACTTTTCATCTTTGAAAAGTAATATCTCGCCTATACAAAAAGTTTTTGAGCATGACCATAATTTGTGGCAGTGCTGGTTTTATGGATCAGTCGCATCAATCAGTTTTGCACCCGTCAACGCCTGCAACTCGTCAAAGCTCAAACCATCCACTTTCTCAATCACTTTTAAACCTTCAGCAGTCACATCAATCACACACAGGTCGGTATAAATACGATCGACACATTTCAAGCCTGTTGCTGGATATGAAAGAGTTTCAACAATCTTCGGCTCACCTTGCTTGGTGTTGTGATCGGTGGTGATAAACACTTTCTTGGCACCGACAGCGAGATCCATGGCACCGCCTACCGCAGGAATGGCATCTGCTGCACCGGTATGCCAGTTGGCGAGATCACCATTGGCTGCGACTTGGAAAGCACCCAATACTGCGATATCTAAATGCCCACCACGCATCATGGCAAAAGAATCACCATGATGGAAAAAGCTACCACCTGTCAGCATGGTCACATATTCTTTACCTGCATTGATCAACTCAGGATCTTCTTCACCTTTGGCAGGCGGTGGACCGAATGCCAACAAGCCATTTTCAGAATGCAGAAATACATCTTTATCGGCAGGAAGATAATTGGAAATCTTGGTGGGCAGGCCAATGCCTAAATTGACATAAGCGCCATCGGGAATATCTTGCGCCACACGTTCAGCAATCTGATCACGGCTTAGTTTTTGATAGCTCATTATTCTGCTCCTGTGCCATTGGCTGCATCAACAGCGACCACATGCTGTACAAAAATCCCAGGGGTAATGATATGTTCAGGATCAAGCTGACCGAGTTCGACCAGTTCAGAGACTTGAGCAATGGTAATATCCGCGGCCATCGCCATGATCGGGCCGAAGTTACGTGCAGATTTGTTATAGACCAGATTGCCCCAACGGTCGCCTTGATGAGCTTTGATTAAGGCAAAGTCAGCTTTGATGGGGTACTCAAGTACATAGTCTTTACCCTCGATATGACGGGTTTCTTTGCCTTCCGCCAATAAGGTACCAAAGCCTGTTGGTGTAAAGACTGCACCGAGGCCCATGCCTGCGGCTTGAATACGGCAGGCCAGATTACCTTGTGGGACCAATTCCAGTTCGATCTTGCCCGCACGGTACAGTTCATCGAACACCCATGAATCAGACTGACGAGGGAAGGAACAGATGATTTTACGTACCGCACTTGTTTTAAGCAGTTTGGCCAAGCCATAATCGCCATTGCCTGCATTATTATTGACGATGACAAGGTCTTTAATACCAAGTTCGATCAATCCATCAATCAGTTCAGCGGGTTGTCCTGCGGTGCCAAAGCCACCAATCATGATGGTTGCGCCATCCTTGATCTGTGACAGTGCCTCAGTCAATGTGAGCGTACTTTTATCAATCATAAGGCCAACCTTTTATCCATGTTTTCAAATTTCTATACATACGAATTGCTGTATAAGCGGGTATGCATAGAAATTTAAAAACTGTGAGCTAAGGTCTAGCTCACAGTAAATTTGTGGTGTTAAGCACCGACACGACGACGGTCAACTTCAGTGCTTGGCGCACCTGTTTTTTCTGCCACTAATTCAACATTAAAGGTAATGTGTTTGAATGGCTTATTCACACCACGACGAGCAAGTTCAGCTTCATCAGTCACATCAACAGCAGTTGCGACCAATCCCTCACGTGTTGCAAATGCAAAGTCATCCCACAGGTATTGATCACCTTCAATATTGAACTGCGTGGTTAATTTGCGATAACCCGGTGCAGAAACAAAATAATGCACATGAGAAGGGCGGTTACCATGACGGCCGAGCAAGTTCAGCACTGCTTGAGTAGTCCCTTCAGGTGGGCAGCCATAGCCCACAGGCATGGTGGTTTGTGCCACATAGTGACCATTCGCATCAGATAAAATGGTACGGCGTAAGTTAAAGTCAGATTGTGACTTATCAAAGAACGAATAGTTACCGAGGCTGTTGGCATGCCAAACTTCGACTTTAGCACCTTCGATAAGATTACCTTCAGGATCAGTGACAGTTCCTTCGATGAATAAGGTATCGACTTTGTCCGATTCAGAACCATCATCCATACGAGCAAAACCGACAGATTCTGGGGCACCAGCCACATACAGTGGACCTTCAATGGTACGTGGTGTACCACCCGTTATACCTGCTTTGGCATCAGCTTCATCAGCACGTAAATCTAGATAATGTTCAAGACCTAAACCTGCCGCCAATAAGCCGAGTTCATTGGCTTGGCCTGCATCGGTAAAGTATTCCAAACCTTTCCACAGTTCGCTTTGCGAGATGTCTAAATCTTCAATCGCCTGAAAAAGATCACCGAGCAGACGAACTACGATTTGTTGTACACGTGGATTGACTTCACCTGTCGCGGTATCCACATTCATTTTTTTAACCAGTGCATCGATTTCTTGACGGTTCATACATAATCTCCTGAAGTATGATAGTTTTTAGTGGCTCGCGAACTTGCTGTTTTGCTGCTTGCTTGGCTTGCCACATTCCTTGTTCAAATTCTGTTGTGATCTTTAGCTGTCGTCTTCGCGGATAGCTGATGGGTGACGATTCATCGCCATCACTTCAATATTCATGTAGGGATACAATGGCAGACCCTGTAAAATATTGTGCAGTTCTTCATTACTGTCGACATCAAAGATACTGATGTTTGAATATTGTCCAGTGATGCGCCAGATATGACGCCATTTGCCTTGACGCTGTAAATCTTGTGAATAGGCCTTTTCAACAGCTTTAATTTGATTGGCTTGTTCAACTGGCATATCGAGCGGGATATTTACATCCATTCGTACATGAAAAAGCATGGCAACTCCTTGAATTATTGACGACGTAAGTTGTCGATTTTGTCTTCATCCAGTTCAATACCGAGACCTGGGCCAGTTGGAATTTTGAGTTCAAAATTGCCATATTGAAGCGGTGTTTTTAAAATTTCTTCCGTGAGCAACAGTGGACCAAACAGTTCCGTGCCTGCGGCTAAATTGCTAAAAGTAGAGAAGGCATGTGCAGAAGCAATGGTGCCAACTGGACCTTCCAACATGGTGCCACCGTAAAGATCGATCCCTGCCAGATTGGCAATTTTCCCGACTTCACAGGCTTCAATCAGACCACCAGATTGGGCAATTTTCACTGCAAATACTGAGGCGGCATTGCTTTTTGCCAGCTGGTAAGCACTTTGTGGACCAGTTAAAGATTCATCCGCCATAATGGCAATATCAAATTTACGGGTCAGACGTTGCATGGCATCAATATTGTGAATCGCACACGGTTGCTCGATCAGATCGACTCCACCATCTTGAAGCATTTGAATCCCTTTAATCGCATTCAACTCAGACCATGCACGGTTAACGTCAACACGAATCGAAACCTCTGCGCCCAATGCTTGTTTAATCGCCAGTACATGTTCAACATCCTGCTCAACTGGGCGGGAGCCAATCTTGAGCTTGAACACATTGTGGCGTTTTAACGCAACCATTTTTTCTGCTTCAGCAATGTCTTTTTCAGTATCGCCAGAGGCTAATACCCAAAGTACAGGGACACTATCACGTAGGCGTCCACCTAAAACTTCACTGAGCGGTAAACCTAAACGTTGTGCCTGAATATCCAGTAGTGCAGTTTGAATGGCGCATTTGGCAAAACGGTTCCCATTGATGCTATGTTGAATGGTCTGAAGTGTCTGAGCCACATTAAAACTGTCCAAAGTTTTTAACAATGGCGAAAAGTAATGCTCGATATTGGTTTTGACACTTTCAGGACTTTCATCTCCATAACCCAAGCCACCAATGGTCGTTGCTTCACCCCAACCAATCAAACCATCCTCTGTTGTCACTTTAATGAGGACTAAGGTTTGGGTTTGCATGGTTGCAACCGCCATCTTATGCGGGCGGATAGTTGGGATCTCGACAAGTAGGGTTTCTATGGATTTATACATCTTGGGTATTTCTTTCGTCCTGAGCTATTTACATACCCTAAATTAATGTAATATTTAGAACTAGGCTGAATTTGGTATTTTTAGATACTTAAAAGGTATATTAAATGGAATTAAGACATCTTCGTTATTTCGTGACGGTGGTAGAAGAACAGAGCATTACCAAAGCTGCAGAAAAGTTATGCATTGCACAACCGCCGTTAAGCCGTCAGATCCAAAAGCTGGAAGAGGAACTTGGAATCCTGTTGTTTGAACGTGGTTCGCGACCTGTAAAAACCACAGAGGCGGGGCAGTTCTTTTATCAACATGCAGTGCAGATTTTGACCCATACTGCTCAAGCGGCTTCCATGGCAAAACGCATTAGCACAGTGAATAAGATTGTGCGTATTGGCTATGTCAGTTCATTGCTCTATGCTTTATTACCGCAAGTGATTTATTTATTCCGTCAAAATCATCCTGATATTCAGGTGGAGTTGATTGAACATGGCACTAAAGATCAGATCGAAGCGTTAAAGCTGGGTAAAATCGATCTAGGCTTTGGACGTTTAAGAATTAGTGATCCTGCAATTAAACGGATTTTATTGCGCAAAGAAAAACTCAAATTAGCCATTCATAAAAACCATCATTTAACTCGCTTTATCGATCAGGGGATTTATCTGTCCCAGATTATTGATGAACCTATTTTTTCTTATCCCGCGACCCAAAAACCGAATTTTTCCACCTTAATTCAATCGATTTTTACCGACTTGGGTTTGGTGCCTAAAGATATGGTCGAGGTACGTGAAATTCATATGGCGCTTGGTTTGGTGTCATCAGGTGAGGGGATTTGCCTGATTCCAGAAAGTGCCAGTGATATTGGCATGAAAAATCTGGTGTATATCCCCATTCTGGATTTGGAGGCCTATACTCCGATTTCATTGGCGGTGCGTAATATGGATCAGAGTCCATATCTACCGCAGATTTTAGAATGCATTAAGCAAGTATTTGAAGAAGAAGGCATTCCGATCCAACTAGAGGGTGATTAAGCCACTCTAGGCACCAAGTTTATTTATCAGCGGTCATCATGATCGCTTTTATTAATTGTGATGAAAATGACCTAAAACTAGACTTAAAAGGTATAACTATATACTTCATTATCTATGGAAAATTACATTAATAATTCAAATAATAAGGTATGGCCAATATTTACTCAAATATATCTTTCTGAATTTATGTCAGTTTTAAAGGTATCGGCAAGTATGGTCTCAGTTGTGAGAACGGTCTTAACTCTCAGCGTGAATGAATAAGAATTTCAAATACTCAGGAAAGGATTTCCCATGTTAAAACCAGATACGCTGTATAAAGCACAGCGCGTAGCACTGTACACACTCTTTGGCTGTCTAAATATCAATGTGGCTTATGCAGATTTTTTTGAAGACAGTGAAAAAAGCATTTACCTGCGTAATTTTTATTTAGAACGCGATTTTGAAAACACCAATAAAGATCTGGGCAGTTGGTCTCAGGCGATGACAGGACGTTTTGAATCTGGCTATACCGATACACCGATTCAAGTTGGTTTGGATTTGGGGTTTCAATATGCATTGCGTTTAACCGATCGCTATGACGAACGTCTGGATACCGTATTTAAATACGATCAGCACGAAGGTCGGCAGGAGCGTGATTATTTAAAATTAGGCGCGACTTTAAAATTTAAATATCACAATACTGAACTGAAAGTCGGTGAGCTTTTCCCAAAAACACCGGTACTGTTTATTGATGATTCTCGGCAATTGGTCACCACTTATGCAGGTGTAATGCTAGAAAGTAAAGACATCAAAAACTTAAAAGTGTCAGCAGGGCGATTTACCCATGTGAATGCTCGAGATGATGATGAGTATCGAAAATTTACCTTAGGCAACTCGACAGACCCAAACAAAAGAAGTGACGGGCTGAATTTTCTGGGTCTCGATTATAATTTTACTCCTCAGTTGACGGGTTCTTATTGGTTTGGGCAGCTTGAAGATATTTATCAACAACAATATTTGAGTGCGGCCTTTACGGAAACGGTCAACAAAAGCAAGCTTAAAGTGGACGCCCGCTACTTTAACTATAAAGAAGATGGTGATGCTTATTTCGGCGATATTGATGTCCAGTCTATCGGTCTACAAGCCAGTGTGCAAAATGGACCACATACTATTTTGACCGGTCTGCAAAAGCATATGGGTGAGGACAATATTCCCTTATTGAATGGTTATGTGCCACAAGCCTATTTACAGAGTTGGTCTGCAATTGCTTTCTACAAAGCCAAAGAGTTCACTTGGCATGTTTTATATAGTTATGACTTTAAAGAGCAGGGTATCCCTGGGCTAAAACTGACTTTACGTTATTTAAATGGCAGTGAAATCTATCGGGAAGGCTTTAAGGATAATAAAGAAACCGAGAAGAATGTGATCGTCAATTACACCGTACCAGAAGGTAAACTGAAAGGTTTGGGCTTTGAATGGCGACATATCCGAGCTGATATTAAATATGGTGCAGGCAATAACCCCGGCACAGATTTTGTCGAAAATCGAATCATGACGACGTATACACATAAGTTTTAATTGTCGACTCACTACAAGAATTGAACAGCCCATCTTATTCAAATTCTCGAATAAGATGGTTTTCTAATCAGAATCCTTAAATATAAAAAAAACTTTCATTATTTTTAGATTTATCGTGTGAATAATCACAATTTCTTTGTTCAGTAATATTGCGGAGGCAAGAAATTAAGTTTCGGTGTCATCTGAATGACTTTGTGTAAATTTTAGTAGTTAATCAAGCAAATAGCGCTTTGATATGTAGAATAAAAAATAGCCATTTTGTTTATTAAAGAATGACGTTAAATCAAAAATTAATTTAGATATTTCTTATTTCATCTTCATCCCAATCTGAGATAACGGAGCAAATATGATTGTATTATTGATATTGCTTGGCCTATTGATTCAGTTAGTTGTGGTATGGGCTGTTTTTTATTTCGAAGCCAATCGAACGGTTGGCTGTCTTATTTCCATAGTCACCGCCATCCTCTGTAGTGTGTTGATTACACCATGGAGTCTGTTACTGGGCGTGCCGATCATCCTTGCCAGTATTGTTATTCTAATCAAACCTTTACGCGATGCATTGATTAGCAGACCTGCGTTTAAGTTACTTTCCAATGCCATGCCAAGCATGAGTATCACCGAAAGAGAAGCTTTAGAAGCGGGGACCAGTTGGTGGGAAAAAGAACTGTTTATGGGCGCACCGGATTGGCAAAAGTTTGATCAATATCCTTATCCAACCTTATCAACAGAAGAACAGGCATTTTTAGATCATGAAGTACAACAGCTCTGTTCAATGTTAGATGAATGGCAGATTCATCATCAAGAAAAAGATTTGCCGCCAGAGGTCTGGCAATTTATCAAAGACAAAGGCTTCTTAGGTCTGATTATTCCAAAATCATTTGGCGGTAAACAATTTACGCCGTTTGCGCAAAGTCGAATCATGAGCAAGATTGCGTCTCGTTCCTTAACTGCTGCCGTCAGTTGTATGGTGCCGAACTCGCTTGGGCCAGGTGAGTTACTGCTGCACTATGGGACCGAAGAGCAAAAACAACGCTATTTACCCGGATTGGCAAAAGGGACAGAAGTACCTTGTTTTGGTTTGACCAGTCCAGAAGCAGGTTCAGATGCAGGTGCGATTCCTGATACTGGTGTGGTCTGCTATGGACAATACCAAGGCCAAGAGGTACTGGGTTTAAAAATGAACTTCTCCAAGCGCTGGATTACCCTTGCACCGATCGCCACCGTGATTGGTTTGGCGTTTAAGTTATACGATCCAGACGGTTTGCTGGGAGATAAAAACAAAGTGGAATATGGCATTACTTGTGCCTTGATTCCAGCTGATCATGAGGGGATCCATATTGGACCTCGCCATAATCCGGGTGCGCCGTTTATGAATGGTACGGTGGAGGGCAGCGATGTCTTTATTCCGCTAGATTGGATTATTGGCGGGCAGAAAAATGCAGGTAAAGGTTGGCGTATGCTGATGGAATGTCTCGGTGTGGGGCGTGGTATTTCATTACCCGCTTTGGCTACTGCGGCAGGGGAAATGAGCTATCTGTTGGTGGGTGCATTTGCCAGTGTCCGTCAACAATTCAAAATTTCGGTTGGGCATTTTGAAGGCGTACAAGAGGCGACCAGTGATATCGCTAGCGATGCCTATATGTTGGAATCATTCCGTTATTTGGTGACCTGTGGTTTAAACCAAGGCGGAACGCCAGCAGTGATGACCGCCATGGCCAAATACTATGCCACCGAAACCATGCGCAAAGTTGTGAATCATGGCATGGACGTGGTTGGTGGGCGAGCGATTCAATTAGGTCCACGTAACTTCCTTGCACTGACTTATCAATCTATTCCTGTGGCAATTACGGTAGAAGGGGCCAATATTCTGACTCGTTCATTGATGATTTTCGGTCAAGGTTCAATGCGCTGCCATCCTTATTTGTTTGAAGAACTGCAACTGTTGCAATCGGAAGATAAGACTGCAGCTTTTAAGGAATTTTCACCATTATTGTTTAAACATTTAGCCTATACCTTCAATCGTGCAGCCAAAGCGCTTGCATACTCGATTACAGGTGGTTCAGATGATGGCTCTCAACAAGCCGATGATTTTTCAAAAAGCTATTACAGTAAGATCAACCGTTTTAGCGCTGATTTTGCATTAACGGCAGATATGGCGCTTGGGATTTTGGCGGGTGATTTAAAACGTAAAGAAATGCTGTCTGGTCGGTTGGCTGATATCCATGCGAATTTATTTATCGCTACGGCAATTTTGAAATACTATGAGCATGGTCAAAGAACCGAGGCTGAACAGAAACATGCAGAATTAGCCCTCAATAAAGCCTTGTATCAAGTACAAGAAGCATTCTTTACTTTCTATGATAACTTCCCGATGAAACTTGCTGCCTGCATGGTGAAATTGATCTGTTTTCCATTTGGACGTCCAATTGCAGCACCATCGGATCAGTTGAAACAAGAGGTGGCGCAATTGATGATGCAAGAACATGCGTTCCGAGATCAGTTAAAACAGCACGTCTATTACACTACTAATAGCAACGATGTGATGGGGCGTATGGAATCGACCTTCCAAAGCCTATTACAGTTACAACCGTTGTGGAATAAGTTTAAAAAGGCAGAATCGAAAGATCAGTTTAGTGGTCTCACTTTCGAGGAGCATATTGCCAATGCGATTGAAATTGGATTTATCACTGCAGCAGAAGCCGAGTCACTTTCGCAATACAACGCCAAACGTTATGACAGTATGCTGACGGATATCTTTGATGCGCATTTAGACAAGGAACTGCCATTGGATAATCCGCATCTTAAAACTTGATCATTTTTAGCATATTAAAATAAGATAGAGCAGCCCTGAATAGATTGATGATCATGCTGTGATGCATGTAGCAATTATATTTGGGGTTGTTTTCATAACAGTTTCTGTTTTTTGCAGCGATCTGTTATATTTTTTTTGGAAAATTCTGTGTCTTTTTTTATTCTGTATCTTATTGCACTATAACTACATGAATTGAGCAAAGCCAAAGGTGCTGATATGAGTTTTTTGAAAAAAAAGAATAATGCCAGTTTTGTATTCTTCATTATTACTTTGTATGCATTTCTTGGATTCGGTCTAGGCTACATTATCTGGGAATACTTACTATAAACTGAGTCTTCTTGGTTTTGTCGAAGTTGAGTGGAATGAAAAGAGGATATAGGGAATCAAATTATTCCCTATATCACAGTCTGCTTTACTTACTCAGAAATGACACAGCTTCAGTAATTAAGGCAGTCACTTCTTTTGGCTGTGATGCCAATGAAGCATGGCTGGCGTTTAAGGAGATCACTTTTTTGGCGTTTAAACGATCAGACATGACAGCTTGGTTTTCTGGACTGATCATTCGGTCCTGTGTTGAGATTTGATACCAAGAGGGTTTGGTTTTCCACGCTGGGTTGCTAATGTTATCGCCAAAAGTACTGGCTAAAGGTGCTTTTTGAGTGACACCCATGGCAAAACCTTCATCTTGAGTGAGATCCTGACAGAAACTTTCGTGAAATTTATCGACTTTTAACCAGAGATAACCATCACTATCAGGTTCTAGATTCGGTGCGGCAACAGGTAAATGTTGTTGGGTAATTACCCCTGGGCTTTCATTACTGTCTGGTGCAAAGGCGGCAATATAAACCAAACCCACAACATTCGGATGATTCCCTGCTTCGGTAATCACTGCGCCGCCGTAAGAATGACCGACTAACAGCACATCCCCATCAGCTTGGGCAATCATTTTTTGAGTTCGTTCAACGTCATCTGCCAGTGAGGTTAATGGAAGTTCCACGGCACGCAAGGTCTTATAACCTTGATGGGACAATTCATTGATCACTTTGGTCCAATGGGCTGCACCGCCCCAAAAACCGTGTACGAGAATAATGGTCGGTTGAGTACTCATATTTATCTCCTAGCTGAACGCTATTGTATTGAATTTTATAAGCTTAAAAAGGGAAGGTTGACTGTATAAGAATGAGAAAGGAGTTGATCGATTTTTATACTATCGAAATCTTCTGAAAAAGATTATTGGTGATTTGTTCGGCTTGTACAATAACTGAAACGCCAATGTTTTTGCAGAAACACTTTTAAGGACAAATGCGCAAAATGAGTGATGAGCATGTTTTAACAGATATCTTTTTTGATATTTATCGCTTCGCTAATATCTCGGGTGAAATCTATGCTGTTGAACATCTTTCAGCACAAGACAAACTGTGCTTTCCTGCCCGATATGCTTATATCCATATTATTCAGCTGGCGAGCTGTCGATTGAGAATCAAACGAATGCAAGTCGATTTGATTTTGCAGCAAGGCGATATTGTTGTATTGCCTACCAAGTTGGAACATTCGATCGAAGCATGTAAAGGACAGGATTCCGTTGCTGATGTAATTAGCTGTACTTTTCAATTGAATGGTGTTTATGGCGAGGCGATTGCAGAAGGATTGCCGAGTTACATTCATGTACCGTCACACCATAATGCTGAAAAAGTCGCGGAATGGGTACCCATGACAGTTGCTGCAATCAAGCTTGAGCTGGAACACCCAGCACTGGGTAGTCGAGTCATGTTGTCTCGAATCATTGATTTATTGTTGGTCTGGTCGATACGGTTTTGGTTAGCAACGGAGATGATTGAACATCAAAGTTGGATTTCTGCATTACGCGATCCGATGATGAGTAAGGCATTATCATTGATGCATGCACACCCCGCCTATGAATGGGATGTGAATTCGCTTGCCCAACTGACCAAACAATCTCGCTCCAGTTTTTCCAAAAAATTTGTTGAATGGGTTGGCGTACCCCCGATGCTGTATTTAAAAAATTGGCGGATGAAGTTAGCCAGCCAATTGCTCAAAGAAACAGATAAAAATATTGCACAAGTTGCTGAATGCGTCGGCTATTCCTCTCAAGCCGCCTTTAGTCGTGCTTTTGCACAGCGCTTTGGTTGTGCACCTAAAAACTTTAGGGCAACGATGAGTCTGGAAGTATTTTAGAGCATTCAAGCAAAGGTCGTAGTAAGAATTTAAACTGACGCATCATGAAATACATCAGTTCATTGAAATCTAAGCTTGGATTTTATTTGTTCAATGACCATTGAATCGCGGCATCAAACAGTTTCAAGCCGTCCTCAGACAGATTGCTAAAAGTTTCGTTATTGAGAAAAAACATTAGTCGTTTTGCTGGTGCTAGCGACTCATAATCCATAGTTGCACCTTTTTCATAGCCCCAGATTGCGACTTTTTCAGGTTGTCCATAAATGGTTGCAATGATGGTTGCACCTAATCCTGGTTTGCCCCAACTCATTGGCGCCTGTGCTTGATAGACATTATGAGTTCCTGCTGCTAATTGAGCGGATAGAGGATGAGGTGCATTGACCAGCCACAAATAACGTTCTTTCTCCACTTCGCCAAAATCAGTATCAATTCGTTTACCGGTCATCGCTAGATCATCGAGATAATCATTTTCCCATGTCATCAGCGGAATCGGGAGTTGTCGCCAACCTGATTGAAGATTTTTGGATGCCACCGTTGATGAGATAATCACGAGATCGGTGTTTTTTAAACTGTTGGGGGAAACAGATTGATCGAGTAGCTCAACCTGATAGCCCTTGCGTTGCAAGTAATTTTGAATCGCAACATCGGTGGCAAAGGAAGCCCCTTTAAGCTGTGAAATCAGCGCAATTCGGGTTTGGGCATACGCAGACGATGTCCATGTACTAAAGGCAAGGATCATCGTCATGATCGTAA
This sequence comes from Acinetobacter proteolyticus, assembly GCF_000367945.1. GTDB lineage: Bacteria > Pseudomonadota > Gammaproteobacteria > Pseudomonadales > Moraxellaceae > Acinetobacter > Acinetobacter proteolyticus. Next base: position 1,769,723 of record NZ_KB849179.1, on the reverse strand, counting down.
GAATTTTTTTCATATTGATCTCAAAAGCGCAGTAATGAACTTACTGCGCTGATCCTCTATTAGAATTTAAACGTGGCACGTAATACCGCTTGACGAGAATCCCCTTGAGACACCGCCAGATTATTAACGCTGGCCGTATAGTAGGTTTTATCAAAGATATTATTTAAATTAAATTGGAAGTTCACTGCTTGTTTGGCAATCGTGGTGTCATAACTGACAAAGGCATTGGCCAATGCATACTCTGGCAGCTCAAAGCTATTTTCCGAGTCTCCCGCACGTTTACCGACATAATTGCCACTGAGCCCTAAACGTAATTTGCCATGATAAAGTTCGCCATAATTATAGGCCAAGGCTAATGAGGCTGTATCTCGTGCGACATTGCTCAAGCGATTACCTTGCAGACCAAGCTCATCTTCAGTGACTTTGGCATCGGTATAGGCGTAGGTCAGGGTTGCATCAAGTTGATCAGTCAGACGGCCTGTCAGGTCGAGTTCAGCGCCTTTGGAACGGACTGCGCCTGTGGTATGCAGTTCGACTTCATTACTGGATGGATTGGTTACTTTGGCTAAAACATTACGCTTTTTAATATCGTAGAGTGCAAAGTTAGCTTTAATACGCTCATTGAATTCGTATTTGGCACCGACTTCATAAGATTTGGCTTGTTCAGGTTTAACGTGCGCATCAATGACTGCATCGCCGCCTAAAGGTGCGATTGAAGACGAGGGTTTTAGGGATTCGGTATAGCTGCCATAGAAAGACAGTTGATCATTCCATTGATAGACTAAGCCTGCATGTGGAAGCCATGCATCATCCTTTGTATTGGTATTTTCCTTAAATGGTCTGCCACGTCCAGCAGTCTGTTGATAATTCAGGTAACGTCCACCGAGCACGGCAATCCAGTTTTCATTTAAGTGGATGGCATCTTGCATATAAAAACCGTAAGTATGCAATTTATCGGTTTGGTCGCTATCGGATGCAACGATATTTTGAGAAGCTTCAACCGTTCCGAACTTTGGATTTAAGTAATCTAAAGTTGAAGTATCACCACGGACCATATCTGGACGGAAATATTTACGGTATTCGATGTCTGAACCAATTTGCAGATCATGTTTTAAACCCAGTAAATTGACTGAACCATTGAGATAAGCTTGAGCATTGCTGTCCACGCTTTCAGCATTTAGAGTGGCATCGGTACGGCGTGTCACCGTATGGTTGGCCGTATTTAGCTTGGTCACACGGAGTTGATTGGCATCGTAAGTTTCGTAATTATAGCTATAGCCCAGGTGAGCTGACCAGTTATCATTAAGCTGATGATCAACTAAGAGTTGCGCCAAATGAGCTTCACCTTTCATTTGGTTAAAGGCTTCATCTAAGCGTTGATATTTCGAGATTGGTAAGGCTTGCTTGGTCTTTGGATCAAAAATAGTGGAACGATCAAAAGGGACGTCAAAGTCACGATATTGATAACTTAAATTGACTTTGGTTTGACCATTATCCCAACCTAATGAGGGTGCAATTAAAGTCTGTTTGAGATTACCGAAATTACGCCAATAGTCTGCATCGGAATGATCGGCAATAAAACGATAGGCAAAGTTACTGTCGCTGATTGAACCCGTGGTATCCAGACTCGCACCTAGACCATTTTTACCTGCGGCGAAGCTTGAGCCATAAACTGAAAATTCAGTTTTTTGCGTCGTTTCAGGTTTTTTTGTAATGACATTGACCACACCACCTGGGTCCATAATGCCGTAGAGTAAAGACGCAGGCCCTTTTAAAACTTCAACCTGCTCAACCGCAGCATTCATGGTGCGACCTTGCACAATTGGCATGCCATTCACGGTAATCGAGCCATCACGATTATCACCAAAACCCCGTTTCATGACGGTATCTTGAGTACCACCCAACGTATTGCCCTGCGTAATACCACTGACTTGGGTCAGTGCATTGTCCAAGTTTGCTGGCAAATAATCTTTCATATATTGTTTAGACACTACATTTACGGTTTGTGGGCTTTCTAGATTGTTTTGATTGCCGCGTAATGTTGATGCTGTTGGTGCGGCGATATAACTGGAGGATTGCTCAGCTTGCACATTAATGGTTGCGAGTTGTGTGGGGTGTTCTGAGGTCATTTCTGCCCACGACAGCACAGGTATTAAAGATAAAAGGAATGGGCTGCTTTGTTTTAAAATTTCAATAGTAATAAGATTTTTGCGTGGGGAGAAAGCAGACATAAGGATACCAGTGCGATACAGAAAATGAGGTTGATGCAGGAGCGTCATAAACTTATTGGGCTTAAAAGGGCGGTTGAGCATGCAATAAGCGGCTTAAGTATAGTTAAATAGGAATCATTTACAATAATGGCAGAGTTTATAAAAATTAAAGTATTGATAATGCATTTATTATTCTTACTAATGAATGAATGCTATTCATAGTTAAATATTTAAATAAATCATTTTATTCATAGTACTTTGTTCAGTAGGCTAAAACCACGAACACTGTATTTAGAAATATTAGAGATGTCATGGATGAGCATCATTTCAAATTTTATGCGCTGAGCTTATATCGAGTACAACAATGACAAGATTAGATTTTGCAATCATAGACCCGCATATTCATCAGTGGGATCCTTATCACACACCGCATTCAGCAGCCTTATTGGTCAAAGCTTTGGGGAAATATCCGAGGGTGATGGATCGAGTGGTCAGGTTAGTCAAGCCTAAGCCGTTATTGGATAGTTTAGGCTTAACAGAATACGCATTACGTCCTTATTTACCTGAGCATTATCAGGCCGACACTTCGCTATTTTTAGTCGAGAGTGTGGTTCATGTCGAAGCCAACTGGCATCACCACAAAGGCTTGGGTGTGGTTGAAGAAACGGATTGGATTCAGCAATTAGATTTTAAAGCACAAGGTCTAAAATTAGGTGCCATTGTTGCGACAGCTGATCCAAGAGATCGAAAATTTAAGGATATTCTTAAAGCCCATCAGCAGGCGAGCCCACGCTTTCGCGGTATCCGTAAAATGGGGGCTTGGCATCAAGATAAGGGTGTTTACCGTTGGTGTGATCAGCCACATTTATACCAGAACAAGAAATTCCTTACAGGTTTTGAACAACTGGCAAAACTGGATTTATCTTTTGATGCATGGGGCTATTCCACCCAATTAAATGAGATTACTGCCTTAGCTCAACAATTTCCTGAAACGCGTATTGTGGTTGACCATCTGGCGACACCTGTTGGTTTATTTGGAGCCGTAGGCAAGAAAACGGGAATGACACAATCGCAGCGTGATGCCATTTTTAAACAATGGCAACAGGATTTGGCACGACTGGCGGAACAGAAAAATGTCCATGCCAAAATCTCAGGTTTGATGATGCCCGTATTGGGGCATCGCTTTTATCAGCAAGATCGAACGGCAAGTGTAAGTGAGATGGTGAGTTTACTCACGCCAATGATTCAACATGCAATCGCGGTATTTGGTACAGAGCGGATCATGTTTGCATCCAATTTTCCCATGGATAAGCCGAATGCCCGTTTAAATGACCTAATCCACGCCTATATTCAAATGCTGAGTCCTTATGGTGATCAGGCTTTGCATACCATGTTTAGACAAAACGCTGCCAATTTTTATCAACTTCAAATAGAGTCATGATATGAAAAGTTTTAATCAAAAAGTCGCTGCAATTACGGGCGCGGGATCTGGTATTGGGCAACAGCTCGCAATTTTATTGGCACAGCAGGGTGCTGATTTAGCGCTGAGTGATGTCAATCAAAAAGGCTTGGTAGAAACACAGGCATTGCTACAACAGTATCCAGTCAAAGTCACGGTGACTAAACTGGATGTATCTGATCAGCAGGCTGTTCGTGACTGGGCAGAAGACAGCTTTAAGGCACATGGCAAAATCAATCTGATTTTTAATAATGCAGGTGTAGCCCTCGCCAGTACTGTTGAAGGTATGAGTTATGAAGAATTGGAATGGATTTTCAAGATCAACTTCTGGGGCGTGGTCTATGGCACCAAAGAGTTTTTACCTTATCTCAAGCAAAGTGGTGAAGGGCATATTATTAATATTTCCAGTCTGTTTGGCCTAACTGCGCAACCCACTCAAAGTGCCTATAACGCGACGAAATTTGCAGTTCGTGGTTTTACTGAAGCCTTAAGACAAGAATTAAAACTTCAAAATGATGGCGTGAGTTCAACTTGTGTACATCCGGGAGGAATCCGTACCAATATTGCCAATAGCGCACGGATGAGTGACAGTATTCGGAGCCTAGGTATGAATCCAGCTAAGGCCAGTCAGGCATTTAATAAGGTCTTAAAAACACCACCAGAGCAGGCGGCCAAAGTTATTCTAGATGCGGTGAAAGCGGATAAAGCACGGATCTTGATTGGTAATGATGCCAAAGTACTGGATCTGATTCAGCGCATTACCCCAACGCATTATTCACATGCGCTAAGCTTTTTCACTAAGAAGTCCAAGAAAAAGAAAGCTTAAAAACGCGGAATGGTAGCGAAATATTTGAGTTCACCTTCAGTTTGAATCAGGTGGCTTTGTTATTCAAATAGATGAAGGCATTGCTCATTGTTAAACAAGGAGCGTTATAGGGTGAGCAATGCTTTCACATAGATCATATAAAACTGGCGATCATTTGCAATAGAGCGAGCAAAATTGTCCCATCTTGTTAGTTTTAAAGGGTTTAATGGTGGTGTAGAGCGCGATAGAAGAGAAAGAGTTGAATAACTAAAGTCAGATGATGCATGTCATATGATTTTAAAACAGCAAAGATTGACTACTTCGAACCAAGACAATATCTGATCGCCAAGCACAATGTCAGAGAGGAATGCCTATTAAAAAGCAGCTAGAACGATATCACTACAATTCTAAAGTATCCTGAATGCAAAAATAATTCAAAATGTTGCATGAAAGCTTAAAAAACGATCCAAAATAGGGACTACTATTTATTTACTAAATATTGAATCGGTTTACATACAGTTAGATTATTCGGTTTCGAGCTCTGATTAGTGTAAATTATTGCCCATGCCAAAGCGCTTTTTTAAAGTACTTCAGCGAATCCATTTTTTGTACATTCGAGAGAGAGTCTAAAGAGTAAAGTATGTCTGTGAGCCTTAGTAAAATCAAAAAACCTTTATATATTCACTATGCTGGAAACGCTCTTTTAGAACTACCTCTGTTAAATAAAGGCTCTGCTTTTTCTGAAGAAGAACGAGAGAATTTTAACTTACATGGGCTAGTTCCATACAATATCGAGAATATTGAAGAGCAGACGCAACGTTCATATCAGCAGTACCTTTCATTTGATAGTGACTTGAATAAGCATATTTATTTGCGAAATATTCAAGATACCAATGAAACCTTGTTCTATAACTTGTTGAGTCAGCATTTAGATGAAATGCTACCGATTATTTATACTCCAACGGTTGGGGAAGCTTGTCAGCGCTTCTCAGACATCTATCGTCGACATCGCGGTATTTTTATTTCCTATCCAGAGCGTCAGTACATTGATCAAATTATCCATAACGTGAATAAGAAAAACGTTAAGGTGATTGTGATTACCGATGGTGAACGCATTTTGGGTCTGGGCGATCAGGGAATTGGTGGTATGGGTATTCCAATTGGTAAGTTGTCGCTCTATACCGCATGTGGTGGGATTAGTCCTGCGTATACCTTGCCGATTACCATTGATGTCGGCACCAATAACCAAGAATTGCTGGATGACCCAATTTATATGGGTTGGAAACAGCCACGTATTCGTGGTGAGCAATATTATGAATTTGTTGAGCAGATTATTAAGGCAGTGCGCCAGCGTTGGCCAGATGTGCTGATTCAATTTGAAGATTTTGCGCAAACCAATGCCATGCCATTATTGACTCAGTACCGCGATAAAATTTGCTGTTTTAATGATGATATTCAAGGTACGGCAGCAGTCACTGTTGCGACCCTAATTGCTGCCTCAAGAGCACAAGGCAAACAACTGAAAGACCAAACCGTTACCTTTGTGGGTGCAGGTTCAGCAGGATGTGGTATCGCTGAACAGATCGTTAGACAGATGATGGATGAAGGTCTGAGTGACCATGAAGCGCGTTCACGCATCTTTATGGTGGATCGTTTCGGCTTGATGACCGATCAACAACCAAACTTACTCGATTTTCAGCAAAAACTTGCCACGCCAGTCACTGCAATTAGCACTTGGGAATATACAGGTGACAACGTCGCTTTGTTGGACGTGGTCAAGAATGCCAAACCAAGTATCTTGATTGGGGTCTCGGGGCAGGCAGGTTTGTTTAGTGAAGAGGTCATCAAAACCTTAGCTAAATATTATAAGCATCCGATTGTGTTGCCGTTGTCGAACCCGACCTCACAAGTGGAAGCGCAACCGAAAGATATTATTGAATGGACGCAAGGTGCTGCAATTGTGGCAACAGGGAGTCCTTTTGCACCAGTTTATTTCCAAGGCAAGGTGTATAGCATTGCACAGTGCAATAACTCGTATATCTTCCCAGGTATTGGCCTTGGGGTGATTGCATGTGGCGCAACGCATATCAGTGATTCGATGTTGATGGCTGCAAGTACTGCTTTGGCAGATTGTTCACCGCGTTTGAAAAATGCCGCAGCGGATTTATTGCCAAATATCAATGATATTCAACAGGTATCTAAGTTTATTGCCTTTAAAGTGGCAAAAGCTGCTATGGCGGATGGCTTGGCCGTACCGTTGAGTAATGATGTGTTGAAACAAGCGATTGAAGATAATTTCTGGACACCAGAATATCGTAACTATCGCCGTGTCAGTTATTAAGCCATTTAATTTAAAAAGGGACTCTTGATAGAGTCTCTTTTTTTAGGTCTTATAGGTGGAAAGCAAAATACTGGTTTCACTATTGTAAATTCCTGAAATATTTCGGATTCGCTCTAGGGCTTTATCAAAGTTTTCCAAACTATCAGATTGCAACTCAACCAGAATATCCCATTTACCATTGGTGGTATGCAGTCGCTCAACGGCTGATTCTAAGCGTAACTCCCGAATCACGGCCTGCGCTCGTGTGCCTTCGACCATGATATTCATCCATGCCCGAATGATATTTTTTTCAGCATTGGGACGGAAACGCACGGTATAGCCCGTGATGATCCCCGTTGATTCCATATATTCAATTCGTTTCTGCACTGTGGCTCGAGACACGCGTGTTTTCGCTGCCAAGTCGGTAATTGACATCCGTGCATTGTCTTTGAGTAAGCCTAATATAATATGATCGATATTGTTCATTTTGATTCTTTCTATTAGCAAATTGATAAAAAATAATTCATTTTAATCATTATAACGAATTTTGTGAATCAATTTGATTCTTAATAATAATAACAATACAACACCCCAAGCATTTTCACTTCGGCACGAAAGAAGCTGAATGCACATCAGGGAGGATGGGGGTAGGACGCCCTTACACAAAGGGAATCTGTGAATAACAGGGACAATTGATTAATTAAGGAATAGACGATGTCTTTATCATATGCGGCTCAAAATGGCAGTGCTTGGCAAACTTTTCTCACTCAAGTTGATCGTGTGGCACCTTATTTGGATGCTGACCTCAGTAACTTTGTCAATACACTGAAAACGCCAAAACGTACTCTGATTGTCGATGTACCAATCGTGATGGACGATGGTTCAATTCGCCATTTTGAAGGTTACCGTGTACAGCACAATTTATCACGTGGTCCAGGTAAAGGCGGTATCCGCTACCACCAAGATGTTGAACTGAATGAAGTCATGGCTTTATCTGCATGGATGACCATTAAAACTGCAGTATTGAACCTGCCGTTTGGTGGTGCCAAAGGCGGTATTCGCGTCAATCCAAAAGAACTTTCACCGCGTGAATTAGAACGCTTAACTCGTCGTTTCACCAGTGAAATTAGCCCAATCATTGGCCCTCAAATTGACATTCCTGCGCCAGATGTTGGCACCAATGCCAATATTATGGGCTGGATGATGGATACCTATTCAAGTATCAAAGGTCATACCGTAACAGGTGTGGTGACAGGTAAGCCAGTTCATTTAGGTGGTTCACTAGGCCGAGTTCGTGCAACAGGCCGTGGGGTATTCGTAACGGGTATGCAGGTTGCGGAACGTATTAAATTACCAGTCGAAGGCAGTAAAGTGGCGGTACAAGGCTTCGGTAACGTCGGGAATGAAGCCGCTTATTTGTTTAGCCACGCAGGCGCAAAAATCGTTGCCGTACAAGACCATACTGGTACCATTTTCAATGCAGAAGGCTTGGATGTTAAAGCATTGCAAAAGCATGTCGTTGAAACAGGTGGCGTGATGGGCTTTGTTGATTCAACTGTGATCTCAGACGAAGAATTCTGGACGGTTGATATGGACATTCTCATTCCTGCGGCATTGGAAGGCCAGATTACGGTTGAACGTGCACAAAAACTGAAAGCGAAAATCGTACTTGAAGGTGCGAACGGCCCAACTTATCCAGAAGCAGATGATGTATTTGTAAGCCGCGACATTACTGTTGTTCCTGATGTGATCTGTAACGCAGGTGGTGTAACCGTCAGTTATTTTGAATGGGTTCAAGATATGGCGAGCTACTTTTGGAGCGAAGACGAAATCAATGAACGTCTTGATAAGTTGATGATCCAAGCCATTGCTGATGTTTGGAACACGGCAGCACAGAAGGAATGTAGCTTACGTACCGCAGCGTATATTTTGGCATGTGAACGTATTCTGAAAGCGCGTAAAGAACGCGGTATTTTCCCAGGTTAAGTCATTTATAAAATTAAAGTGAAAGGGCTTGTTGAGCATTTAACAAGCCTGAAGATTAAACAGGAAGTGAGTAAATAAAATGAGCGAAGTCGCAATTACACGTAGCAATTTTAATGATTGGATGGTTCCAGTTTTTGCCCCAGCAAATTTCATTTTAGTACGCGGCGAAGGGTCACGTCTTTGGGACCAGAACGATAAAGAATATATTGATTTTGCAGGTGGGATCGCGGTAAATGCCTTGGGTCATGCACATCCTGTTGCAGTCAATGCCTTAACTGAACAAGCGCAAAAGCTGTGGCACATTGGGAATGGTTATACCAACGAGCCAGTATTACGCCTTGCGAAACAATTGGTGGATAGTACTTTTGCGGACAAAGTCTTTTTCTGTAACTCGGGTGCAGAAGCCAACGAAGCTGCATTAAAACTGGCGCGTAAAGTTGGTTTGCTCAGTGGCAATGCAAATAAGAACCAGATTGTTGCATTTAAGAATGCCTTCCACGGTCGTACTTTGTTTACCGTAACGGCAGGTGGTCAGCCAAAATATTCTCAAGACTTTGCACCATTACCGGGTGGCATTGAACATACTGCATTTAATGACCTTGAAGCAGCAAAAGCAGCGATCACTGAAAATACTTGTGCCGTGATTGTTGAACCGATCCAAGGTGAAGGTGGTGTTCTGCCAGCGGACATCGAATTCTTAAAAGGCTTACGTGCACTGTGTGATGAAAAAGGTGCGGTATTGATTTTTGATGAAGTACAAACGGGTGTCGGTCGTACAGGTTCACTGTATGCCTATATGAATACAGGGGTAACACCTGACATTCTCACCACGGCAAAAGCATTGGGTGGTGGTTTCCCGATTGGTGCAATGATTACGACAGATCATTATGCCAACATGTATGCAGTCGGCGATCACGGTACCACTTATGGTGGTAACCCATTGGCTTGTGCAGTTGCTGGCGCGGTGTTTGAATTTATCAATACACCAGAAGTGTTAGATGGCGTTAAACAACGTCATCAATATTTCATCGATGCCTTAAATAAAATCAATGCTGAGTACGGATTGTTCAAAGAAATCCGTGGTCAAGGTTTGTTAATCGGTTGTGTATTGAAAGATGAACATGCTGGCAAAGCGAAGAATATCGTGACTTTAGCGGGTGAAGAAGGGTTATTGGCCTTGGTTGCAGGGGCTGATGTGGTTCGTTTCACACCTTCATTGATCATTCCTCAACACGATATTGATGAAGGTCTAAACCGTTTTGTTCGTGCATTAGCACGCCTCTAAGTCTGCTGTGAGCATCTACCCATGATGATTGTTCGACATGCAGCGCATCGGGACTTAGATGATATTTATCGTTTAGCGCAACGAGCGGGGGAGTCTGGCATTGGCCTGACTTCCTTACCACAAAATAAAGACATCTTGGCTGAACGTATTACACGTACCACTCGCACTTTAGACGGCTTATCCGAAAAGTGCGAGGCAAGTTATCTATTTGTATTGGAAGACACCAGCATTCACAAAATTGTGGGTGTGAGTGCAATTGAAGTTGCGGTCGGGTTGAATGAACCGTTCTACAACTTTCGTGTGGCAAAACAGGTGCATGCCTCTAAAGCCTTAAATGTGTATAAGACTTTAGACACCTTATTTTTAAGTAATGACCATACCGGTTGTAGCGAACTCTGCACCTTGTTCCTTGATCCTGAATATCGTAAAAACCAAAACGGCAAATTTTTATCCAAAGTTCGTTTTCTGTTTATTGCAGCGTTCCGCTCGTTTTTCGAAGAAAGATTGATTGCTGAAATGCGTGGTTTCTCGGATCAAAATGGACAATCGCCGTTTTGGGATTCCTTGGGCTATTTATTCTTCAATATGGATTTTGCAGCCGCAGATTATCTCAGTGGTGTGGGGCAAAAAGCCTTTATTGCAGAGCTAATGCCGAGATTTCCAGTCTATGTGGACTTGCTGAGTTCAGAGGCACGTGAGGTGATTGCAGAAGTACACCCACAGACCCTGCCTGCGGCAAAAGTGTTGATGTCAGAAGGTCTTAAATATCAAGGTTATGTTGATATTTTTGATGCGGGGCCAACACTGGAAGCCAATACTGCTGAGTTACGGGCGGTGAAAGAGAGCCGCTTGCTTAAAGTCAAACTCACTGAGCAAGTCGAAAGTACTGAGACACACTTTTTGGTTGCTAATGACCAATACCAAGATTACGCCGTGTTGTTGATCAATAACAAAGTTGATGAAAGTGAGACTTTGCATTTAACGGCAGCACAAGCACAGGCACTGAATATTGCTGAACACGATCAAGTCCGTGTTTTAGCATTAGAAAAAATGGAGAACAACTAATGTCACAAGGTGCATTATTAATTGATGGTGCTTGGGTTCAAGGACAAGGAACCGTATTTGAAAAAACCAATCCTGTCAGCAATCAGCAAATTTGGGCGGGGCATGAAGCAAGCCCAGCCGATGTTGCACAGGCTTGCGATGCAGCGCGTCAGGCATTTCCTGCATGGGCACGTTTGCCGATAGAAGACCGTATCTCGACAATTGAACGTTTTGCTGGATTATTAGAACAGCATAAAACCCAATTGGCTGAAGTAATTAGCCAAGAAACCAGTAAACCGCTATGGGAAACATTGACTGAAGTACAATCGATGATTGGCAAAGTGGCGATTTCGATTCGTGCTTATCATCAACGTACTGGTTTTAGTGAAACTGAAATGCCTGATGGCGTTGCTTCACTACGTCATCGTCCACATGGTGTTTTGGCTGTATTCGGCCCGTATAACTTCCCAGGTCACTTACCGAATGGTCATATTGTTCCTGCCTTGATTGCAGGCAATACCGTGGTGTTTAAACCAAGTGAACTCACCCCTTGGACGGCTGAAGAAACTGCAAAATTATGGCAGCAAGCAGGTCTACCAAACGGTGTGTTGAATATCGTACAAGGTGGACGCAGCACGGGTGAAGCACTTGCTGCGGCTGAGCAGATTGATGGTTTACTGTTTACGGGCAGTGCCAATACCGGTTATCACTTGCATAAACAAATGGCAGGTGCCCCTGAAAAAATCCTGGCGCTGGAAATGGGCGGCAATAATGCCCTGATCATTGATGAAGCCAGTGATATTGATGCCGTAGTGAATTTAGCGATTCAATCGGCCTTCGTTTCCGCGGGACAACGTTGTACTTGTGCACGCCGTATTATTGTCAAGCAGGGTGCCAATGGTGATGCCTTCATTCAGCGTTTTGTTGAAGTCGCTAAAAACTTAGTGGTTGGTGCTTGGAATGCTGAACCGCAACCCTTTATGGGTGGGGTGATTTCTGCGCATGCAGCAGAACAAATGTTGGTAGCGCAAAGTAAACTGATTGCTTTGGGTGCAAAACCATTGTTAGAAATGACCCGTCCACAAGCCGATAGTTCATTGCTGACCGCAGGTATTTTAGATGTCACTCTGGTGACCGATATTCCTGATGATGAATACTTTGGTCCACTCACCACGATTTATCGCTATAACAGTTTCGATGAAGCCTTGAACATTGCCAATAACACTCGCTTTGGTTTAGCAGTGGGCTTGGTTTCACCTGAGCGTGATTTATTTGATCGTGTACTGATTGAAGCGCGTGCAGGCATTGTGAACTGGAATAAACCATTAACAGGTGCTTCAAGTGCCGCACCATTTGGTGGTGTTGGGGCATCGGGTAATCATCGTGCCAGTGCCTTCTATGCCGCAGACTATAGCGCATGGCCAATGGCTTCACTGGAAAGTGACAGCGTTACTTTACCTTCAAAATTATCACCGGGCATTGTGCTGTAAGTCGGCTCGTATAGGGACACAGGGAGAAAAAAATGTCAGGTTATGAAATTAATTTTGATGGTTTAGTGGGGCCGACCCATCATTATGCGGGTTTATCGTATGGCAATGTCGCATCAACCAAGAACCGTAATAATGCGTCTAATCCTAAGCTAGCGGCAAAGCAAGGCTTAAAGAAAATGAAAGCGCTTGCGGATTTGGGACTCAAGCAGGGGGTATTCGCCCCACAAGAGCGTCCGCATGTGCCAACGCTGCGCCGTTTGGGTTTTACGGGCAGTGATATTGACGTGATTACCCAAGCGATGCGTACTGCACCAGCCTTATTATCATCGTTGAGTTCTGCTTCTTCGATGTGGACAGCCAACTCGTGTACGGTGTCGCCATCGGCAGATAGTGCTGACAAACGTATGCATTTTACCGCTGCAAACTTAAATAATAAGTTCCATCGATCAATTGAGCATCATACGACCACGCGTATTCTTCAAGCGATGTTCAATAATGATGTATATTTCGCGCATCACGAAGCACTGCCTGAAGCTGCTTTGTTTGGTGATGAAGGGGCAGCCAATCATAATCGCCTTGGTGGTGGATATGATCAGGCAGGTGTACAGGTTTTTGTTTATGGTCAGCAACAACTGGGTGGAACGGTAGCACCGCAGAAATTCCCTGCGCGTCAAACTCGCGAGGCAAGTGAAGCGATTGCCCGTTTGCATCGTCTGGATGCGAAACGAACCGTGTTCATTCAGCAGAATCCAGATGTGATTGATCAAGGTGTATTTCATAACGATGTCATCGCTGTCAGCAACCAACAGGTCTTGTTCCATCATCAACAGGCTTTTTTAAATCAGGCCGATGCCTTGAACGAAATTCGTCACAAGATGGCGGCGATCGAGCAAGATTTTATCTCGATTGAAGTTCCTGACAATCGTGTCAGCGTTGAAGATGCGGTGTCGACTTATTTGTTCAATAGTCAGATTTTGACTCGCGCAGATGGCGGCATGAGTATTGTGGTGCCTGAAGAATCACGTCACAACAAGGCAGTATGGAGCTACTTGAATGACATGATTCAAATGGGTACGCCAATTGATGACATTAAGGTATTTGATTTGCGTGAAAGTATGCGTAATGGCGGTGGACCTGCATGTTTGAGATTGCGTGTTGCAGTAAATGAAGCTGAACTAGCTGCTGTGAATCCAAACTTATTCATGAATGATGCACTGTTCAAAACGCTGAATCAGTGGGTAGATCAGCATTATCGTGATGAGTTAACACAAGACGATTTGGCCGATCCTAGTTTATTGATTGAGAGCCGTACAGCGCTAGATGAGTTAACCAAAATTTTAGCTTTAGGTTCGGTTTATCACTTCCAAAGATAAACAGTAAACAACGGCTTTTAAGGATGAAAGTACATGGTTGATCTATTAACGTTGACTTTAGAACAACGAATGCCTGTGCAGATGCAAGGTGAGGCAGCGGGATTTACATGGCAGTGGTTAGGTGAAGGGCTGTTGCAATGTACACCCAAGACAAGCTATGCAAAAACTATCGTACTTTCTGCTGGGATTCATGGCAATGAAACCGCACCGATCGAGCTATTAAACCAGATTATTCATGATCTATTTGCCGAAGGTTTAACGCTTGCAGTACGCGTACTGTTTGTGTTGGGTAACCCAGAGGCCATTCGTCACGGTGTCCGTTATCTTGAAAATGATATGAACCGTATGTTCTGTGGAGCGTATCAAGATTTAGTTCAAGATCAGGAAACCGAGCGGGCGGCTCACTTAGAGCAAGTGACGGCACAATTCTTTGAACAAAGTCAGCCTAAAGCACAACGCTATCATTATGACTTGCATACGGCAATTCGTACGTCGTTACTGCCTGTTTTTGCCTTATTTCCGTATCAAAACACGCCTTATGATGAGTTCCTTATTCAAAGTCTAAAGGCTGCTGATCTGGATGCTTTGGTCTATCACAATGCAGCAGGCAAAACCTTTACCCACTTTACGGCTGAAAAATTTCAGGCAGCGAGTAGTACTTTGGAGTTAGGCAAGGCCAAACCTTTTGGAGCCAATGATTTAGCTCAGTTTGCCAGTACCGACCAGATGCTACGCGCAGTTCTTGCAGATCAAGCATTGCCCGCTCGACAGAAGCACACAATTCGCCAATTCAAGGTAGTGGATTCAATCTTAAAACAAAGTGAAGATTTTCAGCTCAAATTGAGTGCTGACGCACCGAATTTTTCTACTTTTCAGAAAGGCGAGTTGATTGCCACACAACAGGCTGGGGATTATGTCGCGCATGATCAGCAAGTCTGGATTTTATTCCCAAACCCAAAGGTGAAAACAGGGCTTCGGGCGGGACTGATTTTAAAAGAAATTGAATAAGCGGTCGCCGACTTCACAGCTTAACTGTCGGCAAGGCATGGATGAAATGGAGTTTGAATATGGATGTTCAATAGAACAAGACGTGTCAAAGAATATCGTTTAGATATTCGTTTTTATGAATGTAAAACAGCAAGGACAGGTTGTCATAAGAATACAGTTGGAGTGACCGTGTATGAGTAACAATAACCAAAAGACATTCCCATCAGGTGAAGGCCTGAGTGGGCAATATGTACCACAGCAAGATGTAGCCAATTTATCAGGAGTTTCTAGCTCTGAGATTGAAATCGGTAAACCATTGAAACGTGCCATGACTAAACGTCATTTGGTCATGATTTCATTGGGGGGTGCAATTGGAACAGGGCTATTTTTAGGCTCAGGTGATGTCATTTCTCAGGCCGGTCCAGTCGGTGCAATTATCTCTTACTTTTTGGGTGGGATAATTGCCTACATGGTGATGCTGTGTCTAGGCGAGTTGGCTGTGCAGATGCCGGTTTCAGGTTCTTTTGGAGAATATGCCAGAACCTATATCGGACCAGGTACAGGCTATATGATCACATGGTTGTATTGGTTGACGTGGACTGCAACCTTAGGCACTGAATTTACCGCTGCAGCATTATTGATGCAGGAATGGTTTCCATCGATTTCCATGTGGACTTGGACTTTATTGTTTGCGGGTTTGATCTTTAGTTTGAATGTCAGTTCAACACGGTTATTTGCCGAGTCAGAATTCTGGTTATCGTTGGTCAAAGTATTGACCATTATTTGTTTTATTGGTTTAGGACTAGCGGCTATTTTTGGCATGATTTCTTATCATGGGCACGAGTCAGCACCGTTGTTTAGTAAACTCACCGAACATGGTTGGTTCCCAAATGGGATCTTTCCTATTTTTGCAACCATGCTGATTGTGAATTTTGCCTTTTCAGGTACAGAGTTGATTGGGGTCGCGGCAGGTGAAGCAGAAGAACCTGCGAAAACCGTTCCAAAAGCAATCAATGCAGCAATCTGGCGCCTATTGATTTTCTTTGTCGGTACCATTGTGGTGATCTGTGCCTTGCTTCCGTATGAAATGGCAGGTCTTAATTCCAACAGTGTCAGCAATAGCCCATTCGTTACCGTATTTAATTATATTGGTATCCCGTATGCGGAAGACATTATTCGTTTTGTGATTATTACCGCGCTATTATCTGCAGCGAACTCAGGTTTGTTTGCTGCATCACGTATGATGTGGTCATTGTCAGAGAAGAAGCAGTTGCCAAAAGTGTTTTCAAAGTTGACCCGTTCAGGCACACCGATTATTGCCATTATCGTGACCATGTTTGGCGCAATTCCAGGTTTATTGTCAGAACATTTTGCACCTGAAACGATTTTTAAAAATTTATTGGGTGTAGCTGCCTTTACCATGGTAGTGGTGTGGATTTCAATTTGTGTCTCTCAATTTAATTTCCGTAGACAATGGATTAAATCAGGTAAAACGGTGAAAGACCTAAAATTTGCTGCTCCATTATTCCCACTGACTCCGATTTTAGGTGGGGTATTCTGTGTCATTACCTGTATCAGTATGGTGACTGATCCATCGATGCAAGTGGGTTTTGTCTGTTGTGTATTATTTATTATTGCTTGTTATGTGAGCTACAACCTCTTCTATAAAGATAAAGCGATTCAAAATTAAAAAAACAATACACTGGGTGGCTAAGTTGCGGGCGTGTAATGCAACTTAGCCCCCTTTTTTTGGAAAATGGTGTGATTAATTTCCTATATAAATGGACGCTCTTTTCTTTGATTTAGTGGGAGAGCTTTGATTTTTACTGAAAATGATGAGCTAAGGATATTCATCAGCCTTTTAAATTCTGATTTGTTTATATATTGTGTAAGATTGGCAGTGATGCGTTGTGCTGATCAAAAATAACGGTATAACAGAAGCTAATTCGATTATTTAAACGAAACAGAATCTTGGTAATAGGCATGACTATATGGCGAATAAAAATAATCAGCCTTTAGCAATAGCTCAGCAAACCAACCTAAGTGAATTGGCGGGTTGTGAAGAATGTGACGCGATTTACCGTAAGGTCGATTTGGCGTTGGGCGAACGCGCTTATTGTACCTGTTGTGGTGCTGAACTTTATCGCCGCAGCCGTTCGTTTTCATCCCTATTGGCACTGGTTATTACTGCGTTGATTATTTTTGTGATTGCCAATAGTTTTCCCATTGTGATTGTGGAGCTTCAAGGCAATACCTCGCAAACCACCTTGATTGGTGCAGCATGGACTATGTTTCATATTGATCGTGCCTTGGTTGGGGTACTGATTCTGATTACAACTTTTATTGTGCCATTGATTGAATTGCTATTACTCAGCTATGTTCTTGCTTATATCAGTCTCTGGAAACGTAGACCTCCATATTTAATTCCCGCACTGCGGGCATTGTTCCTGTTTCGGACATGGGGAATGGTGGAAGTGTTTTTAATTGGTGTACTGGTGACATTGGTCAAACTGGTTGGCATGGTTACCGTGATCCCAGGCGTTGCTCTCTGGGCCTTTACCTTGCTCAGTGTACTTTTGGTTTATATTGCCTCACTCAAGATTAAAGATCTCTGGAATGAAGTAGATAGGAGTTTGGGATGAAGCAAGGTCAAGGTCAGAACTCCGAAATTTCTTCAATTGTAGAACAGCTTTCAGAGGTTGATCTGCAGGTTAAAAATTATATTCGGGCAAGAGATATTGGGCTCATTCAATGCCATTGTTGTGGATTACTCAACCAAGTTGATGCTCAGGTCGATCCACATGAGCATGCACATTGCTCCCGATGTAAAAGTGCATTGCATTCACGTAAGCCAGAAAGTTTAAATCGTACGTTTGCCTTGGTAGTGGCTGCTGCGATTTTATATATACCAGCCAATGTACTACCCATGACGGTAACAGATTCTTTGTTGGGGCGTCAGCAAGATACCATTATCAGTGGGGTCATTTATTTTTGGCAAAATAGTGATTATCTGGTCGCTGTGGTGATTTTTATGGCCAGTATCTTTATTCCGATTTTGAAATTACTGATTCTGATTTTTTTATTGGTTTCGGTCTATATGCAGTCTTCCTCAAAATGGCATTTTACCCCTGAACAATGTGCGCTGATGTATCGTATTGTTGAGTTTATTGGGCGGTGGTCCATGATCGATGTTTTTGTGGTTGCGTTGCTGACCGCATTGATTCAAATTCAGTCATTGGCCACTATTTTGGCAGGACCTGGCGCAGTCGCTTTTGGCGCCGTTGTGGTATTAACTATGTTTGCATCACTCAGTTTCGACCCCAGAATTATTTGGGACAATTATTTCAAGGCGCAGCGGGTAGATAGTCAGGCATCCAAGCAGTTGAAAGGAAGCGTTGTTCATCCATTGAAAAGTTAAGATGAATTGTCCCGTTTTTGACCAATAAAAGAATGATCACTATGTCAGAAAATACACCCAATAGCCAAAATACTGAAGAGAACTCAACCGAGTTAACTCAGAACGATGCAGTGTTTGCCGAACCCGAGAAAAAGAAAGGGCGTTGGCGACCAGCGTTGATTTGGCTGGTTCCCTTTGTTGCGCTTTTAATCGCGATTTCACTGGCGGCCAAAGCTGTCCTCGATACGGGCCCGACCATTGAAGTTTCTTTTCGTACTGCGGAGGGCTTGGTGGCAGGTAAAACCACTGTGCGTTATAAGCAGGTCGATATTGGTTTGGTTCGCCAGATTGATCTTTCAGATGATCGTTCACATGTTATTGCCAAAATCGAACTACGCAAAGATGCCAGTAATTTTGCAGCCAAAGATTCACGCTTCTGGGTAGTGAGACCCAGAGTAGGAACAGGGGGGATTTCGGGTATCGATACTTTATTGTCTGGGGCCTATATTGAAGTCGATGGTGGAAAGGCCGAGAAAAAGCAAGAGAATTTTACCGGACTGGAAGTGCCACCTGTGGTGTCTTCAGATATTCCCGGTAAGGTTTTTTTCCTCAAAGCACAAGATTTAGGTTCATTAGATATTGGCGCACCGATTTATTATCGTCGGATTAATGTCGGGCAGATTACCGCGTATAAATTAGCAGCAGATGGTAAAAGTGTCGAATTACAAACTTTTATCCAATCGCCCTACGATAAATTCGTGACCACAGATGCCCGTTTTTGGCAGGCCAGTGGGGTCGATGTGACATTAAATGCATCTGGATTTAATCTGGATACCCAATCGCTGGCCAGTATTGTAGCGGGCGGGATTGCTTTTGGTTATCCTGAAAATTCTGCTGGAGCCATCGCACCGGACAACAGCTATTTTACTTTGTCTGATTCCCGCAAAGAGGCAATGAAGGAACCGGATGGTAAGCCACGTCCAATTATTATGTACTTTGATCATTCGCTGCGTGGTTTAACTGCAGGTGCACCAATTGACTTTATGGGCATTGAGATTGGTAATGTCAAATCAATCAATGTCGAGTTTGATCGGTCTTATACCCATTTAAGAATGCGTGTGGATGCAGTGATTTATCCATCACGTTTGGCCCACGGTAAAGAGCTTGATCCAGATGGTGAAATTTTTAAATACTTTATTGAAAAAGGTTGGCGTGCGCAGATGCGGACGGGTAATTTATTAACGGGTCAGAACTATATTGCCTTTGATAAATTTCCAAAAGCCAAAGCTGCATCTTTAATAATGCGTGCAGATGGACGCGCCGAAGTGCCAACCACTGCAACAGAGTTGAGCGGTTTACAGGCGCAAGTTTCTCAAATTGCCGATAAAGTCAGTAAATTCCCACTCGAAGAAATTGGGCAAGATGTCCGTAAGACACTCAATAATATGAATACCACCATTGAGTCGACAGACAAGTTGGTGAAACAGTTGGATGGCAAAGTTGCACCAGGCTTGCAAGCGACACTGAATGATGTACGTAAAACTATGCAATCCAGTGAGTCGATTCTATCCAGTGATGCGCCGATGCAGCAAGATGTCCGTAAAGCTTTACAACAAATGACCCGAGCAGCTGCATCCTTACAATTAATGGCGGATTATATTGAACAACATCCTGAATCATTGATTCGTGGTAAAAAAACAGAGGCAGATAAGAAATGATCAGCAGTACAGTCAAACCGCTATTCAAGGTTTCATCGAAAATCAGTCTCTTGTCCATGGCTTTGTTGTTGGGGGCATGTTCAAGTACACCTACGCCGAATTATTATACTTTGGCAACTAAAGTCTCGCCTTTGGCAAACTCGAAGGTGCGGGTGATTGAGGTTCTGCCTGTGGGTTTACCCGATCGGATCAATCGTGCGCCGATCGTGGTGCAGGATGCAGCAGGTAAATCTCGAATTTTAGAGAACGAACGCTGGACCTCAACGTTGGGTGCGGAGTTAAGAGACAATCTGTCGGCAGGTTTGCAGCAAAAACTTGGTGCGGTCGATCGTTATAATAGTGGTATGGCGGGGGGGAAGGTGTCTTATCGGGTTGCAACCGATTTTTCCCATTTCGATGTCGTCACTGCTGATGCTGCCAAGAAAAATGTAGAGGTCTCAGTGGCTTGGATTATCAAGAGGAATGATCCAAATATCACTTTGGATCAAAATTCAAACCAAAATCAGCAGTTGGCGTGTCGGATGAGCTTTAGCCAACCGATACAAGAGTATAATGATTCAATCCAAAATGTTGTGAGTGCTGCCAGTGCTTCATTGAGCCGAGTTGTTGATGCCATTGCACTGTCGATTGTGGCATCAGACACAAAAACTCAAATCAACATCAATGGGGTGGTTTGTTCATAATTTGACTGAAAAGTGGTCAGATTGATCACTTTTGTTCTGTTCAGGTTTTATTGTTTATTCAGACATCACACTTTAATGTTGTTTTAAGTTGCTCTCTTTAATTTACCAACCAATACGAACACCTCATTTCGTCTTTGGCTAAATCAAAACATTAAAGAGAGCATAAAAATGAATCAATGTGTGATGAGCGCAAAAAATATTATTCGTGGTAAGCCCCACCCAGAATTTTTACAAGATGAGGTCCTCGCTGATATTTTTATTGAAACGGCACAAAAAATTCCTGAAAAAATAGCCCTGATTGAAGCTGAACGAACGTTGAGCTATGGCGAGTTATATCAACAAGCTTTATTAATGGCGAAGCATTTGGCCCTGAAAGGAGTCAAAGCGGGCGATATTATTGGTTTATGGCTACCTCGTGGTATCGAACTATTAAAATCACAATTAGCGATTTGTTTAAGTGGTGCGGCTTGGTTACCATTTGATATGGATACTCCCGCCGATCGAATCGCCGTTTGTCTTGAAGATGCGACGGCAGTGGGGATGATTACCAGTGATGAATGGTATGAACATCTACAAGACGTCCCACAGAGCAAATGGACCAATACTGAATTGCAGCGACCGCTGCATGAGACTGTGGAACTAGCCAAAACCTCACCTGAACAGCCTGCCTATATTATTTATACTTCGGGTTCGACAGGAAAGCCGAAAGGCATTGTGATCACCCAGAAGAATATTTGTCATTTTCTGCGCAGTGAAAACAGTATCTTAGGGATTCAGGAGCAGGACAAGGTCTATCAAGGTTTCTCCGTTGCTTTTGATATGTCCTTTGAAGAAATCTGGTTGTCTTATCTCGTTGGTGCAAGCTTGTGGATTGCACCAAAATCCTTAGTCAGTGATCCCGAGCGACTCTGTCAAACATTGAAACAGCAACAGATAACTGTATTACATGCTGTGCCGACTTTACTTGCCTTATTTCCTGAAGATGTTCCAAATCTACGCATCATTAATCTGGGTGGGGAAATGTGCCCTGATTCATTGGTGGAACGTTGGGCATTACCCCATCATCAAATGTTTAATACCTATGGTCCGACTGAAACCACGGTATCTGCCAGTTTAGAGTTATTACAACAGGGTAAGCCTGTGACCATTGGTAAGCCTTTGCCGAATTATGGCATGTTGGTGATCAATGCAGAAAGAGAATTATTGGCACAAGGTGAAACAGGGGAACTGTGTATCTTTGGCCCCAGTGTAGCTCCAGGCTATCTTGGACGCCCTGATCTGACTGCAGATAAATTTATTGAGAATCCTTGGGCAAATAATGAGGATGAAATCAGCTTGTACCGCACAGGCGACTTGGCCAAAATTGATGAATTTGGTCAGGTGCATTGTTTAGGTCGTGCCGATGATCAAATCAAAATTCGGGGTTTCCGAGTCGAACTCGGTGAAATCGAAGCAGCGCTATGTGATCTGGGGGGAATTGGTACGGCAGCAGTCATTCTAAGAGCTGAAGATGGTATTGATCAGCTGATTGCGTTTATTGCACCTGAGTTGGAGGCAAAACAAGCGATTGAAGTTAAGCAGCTCAGATACCAGCTTAGTCAGCGTTTACCGCCGTATATGGTGCCAAATCGCTTTGAAATTATTGAAGAAGTACCACGGTTGTTGTCTGGGAAAATTGACCGTAAGGCATTGAAGGCTCGCCCATTGACCAGTGTAATTGATCGTAGTGAATCTGACCAGCCACAGAATGAAGCTGAACAGATTTTATTTGAGATTCTAGGTCGTTTATTTCCGAATATCCCAATGAAGTTAGACTCAGATTTCTTTGATGATTTGGGTGGTCATTCGCTCTTGGCCGCCGTCTTAGTCTCAAATCTGCGTGAACATTCAGCATATAGTCATCTCACCATTCAAAGTTTATATCAGGCCAGAAAAGTCGGGGCGATTGCAGCTTTAATGTTAGAACAGCCTGAACCTTCCTTATTTGATCGGCAGATTGGACAAGACAATCCGCGCAATCACAGCTACAAATGGCTGTGTGGGATTGCACAGGCGGTGATGATTCCTGTATTGATCTCGATCAATATTCTGCAATGGTTGGCACCATTCTTTACTTATCACTATTTCACAGGCGGCACACGAGACAGTATTCCTTATGCGATCGCGTTGTCGTTGCTGGTGTATATTAGTGTGATTATTGCCAGTTTTGCAGTTTCAATTACAGTAAAACGTTTACTGATGTTAGGAGTTGGCGCAGGTCGTTACCCATTATGGGGAATGACCTATTTTCGTTGGTGGCTAGCGGATCGGATCAGCAGTATTTCACCTGTATATCTACTCTCTGGTTCAACCTTACTGAATTTATATCTCAAAGCACTTGGGGCGAAGATTGGGCATGATGTCACCATTAGCTCAGTGCATATCCGTATGCCATCTTTGTTAAAGATTGAAGATGGGGTCAGTATTGGTTCCAATGTCAATCTGGAAAATGCCAAGGTTGAGCACGGACACCTAGTATTGGGTTCAATCCAACTCAAACAAGACAGCTATGTGGGATCTTATGCAGTATTGGAAGAAAATACCGTGTTAGAACCGCAAGCGCATGTCAATGCTTTAACCTCAATTGAATATGGGTCGACGGTACCCACAGGTGAAATTTGGGATGGAACACCCGCTAAAAAAATAGGTCACATTAATGAGCTTGAATCATTAGCTGCACGTCCAAAATTATCCTTAGTGCGTAAATTTGCTGAATATGGCTACTATAGTGTCAGTGCTTTAATCATTGCGTGTTTGTTCTTTATTCCGATTTTTCCAAGCTTTTTACTGGTCGATTGGTTAGATGTCAATGTGTTTAATATTGATCCGAATAACCATATTCAAACCGCACTGTATTATTTCATCCTTGCGATTCCTGCCAGTGCCATGATGATCGTCATTACTGCATTAATTTCATCGGCTATCCGTAAAGTGGCATTGCCGCATTTAGAGACGGGCACTTATGCGGTACATGGTGCTACTTATTATCGTAAATGGTTTGCAGCTCAGATTTTAGAAACCAGTTTACAGACTTTACATGGCTTGTTTGCAACCTTATATGCTCCGACATGGTTCCGAATGTTGGGTGCAAAGGTAGGTAAAAACACAGAAATTTCGACGGCTACAGGTGTAATTCCTGAAATGCTGACCTTAGGAGAAGAAAGTTTTATTGCCGATGCGGTAATGCTCGGTGATGAAGAGATTAAAGGCGGCTGGATGTCGTTGAAATCTACTCAAATTGGGAATCGTAGCTTTGTTGGGAATAGTGCCTATATCGCGGATGGTACGGTATTGCCAGATAATGTTTTGATTGGTGTGCAATCGAAAACGCCAGATAACCGAGAAATGTATTCAGGCCAAACTTGGTTCGGTTCTCCGCCATTATTGTTACCTGCACGTGAAGCAGCAGCGCAATATCCAGATCATCTGACCTTTAAACCAAGTATCAAACGCCGTTTCATGCGAGGCTTGATTGAGGGTTTACGTATTGTATTACCGACAGCACTTGCCATTGGTGTGGGGTATATGATTGTGCTCGAAGTGATCGATGTCATTAATGAACATAGTATTGCCTTGGGATTATTGGCTTTAACCTTGGCAGGGCTGTTATATGGCGTCGGCTGTTTTGTCATCGTGACCATATTGAAATGGGTTTTAATTGGACGTTATCAACCACGTTCAGCACCCATGTGGACCATGTTCGTTTGGCTCAGTGAAGGCATTACCAGTCTCTATGAATCTGTTGCGATTCCGAACTTTTTGAATTATTTAAGAGGGACACCGATGTTGCCATTCTTTTTACGCCTATTAGGAGTGAAAATTGGTAAAGATGTCTATCTGGATACGGCTGATATTACTGAATTCGACTGCGTGAAAATAGGTGACCGTGCTGAGTTTAATAGCTTCTCTGGGCCACAAACCCATCTATTTGAAGATCGCATCATGAAAATTGGTCAAGTGAATGTGGGCAGTGATGTGGTGGTGAATTCGCGGAGTATTATTTTATACAATGCCAATGTGGCTGATTATGCGGTATTAGGTCCACTGACCTTGGTGATGAAAGGAGAGAATATTCCTGCAAAATCAGCATGGATTGGTTCACCTGCTGTACCTTGGAAGCGTGTTTAAGTTTTGATAACGGGTCAACAAAGGAAAGGGATAAGAATATGATTTTCTTATCCCTTTTTTTATAAGTCTGTGAAATTTGTTGATTCACTATTTAATTTAATGTGCGGTTGAGGCAGGTTTGGATTTAAAAAACACTAAGCAAACAAGGATAAAAGCCAATAGCACAAAAGAAGCACCGAATCGGCTTAAATCTAGCCCACCGTGATCAAGTGGTTTATCTAAAAAGTCACCTAGCACAGCACCGAGTGGTCTGGTTAAAACAAAAGCTGACCAGAATAAAAATGTTCTGGAGATCTTGGTCCAATAGTAAAGGGCAATCAGAATAAGCAGTAGACTTCCAAAGATCAGAGCTGCTCCTGTATAACCTAAACCTTGGGTATCTGCTGTCCAATCACCAAGCGCTGTTCCTAGGGTTTGAGAGAACATAATGGTGATCCAGTAAAAGGCTTCAGTCTTTGCAGACTGGACACTGTTCACTGCAATATCGCCACAGCTCCAATACCAGATCACAAGCGAGCTAAGCAGTAGGGTGAGTAAAATAATACTCCCCCCGAGATAACCTATACCTAGAGAGCGATCGACATAATCAGCAATGGTGGTTCCCAGTGTTGTGGTTGAGATAATGGTTGCCCAATATAAAAAGGGTTTGTATTCTTTGGCTTTCATTTGCAGTGAAACAAAGCCAATAAAAATAATAGAAAAAATACATGTACTTAAGATATAGCCCAGATTGAGTGACATTGATAAAGCATCACCAGCGGTTTCACCGAGTGTTGTGGCAGCAATTTTTATAATCCAGAATAGCAAGGTCACTTCGGGTACTTTGCTTAATACTTCGGGCAGCTTATTTTTGTTATCCATAATTCACTCCAATTTGAGGGTAGATCAAATTTAGAGTTTTTTTATTAATAGCGACTTAAATTTAAATTGTACTTTTGTTTAGTTTTTTAGAAGCTTTAATTTTATTTTAAGCTGATGTTTTTATATTCTCATCGTTAAATAATCATGGAACGATTGGCGATGTCAATTGAAACTATAGATGTTAGTTTGTTTAATTGGATTAACTCAGCGGCAACGCAAAACCCGATTTTAGATAAAGCTGCCTTATTCGCCTCACATAACTTAATTGCAGTATTATTTGTATTTTTAATTGCCTCATTGTTTTTTAAGGATAAAAAATATCGAGTGCAGTTTATCAAAATGCTTATCACTATCGTTGCTTCATTATTAGTGACACAGTTCATTCATGCGGTCTATTATCACCCAAGACCATTTGATCTGGGTATTGGACATATCCTGACGGGGCATGGTTCATCTTCTTCATTTCCAAGTCAGCATACTTTGACTGTGGCAACCATCGCTTTTTCATATTTACTTTCAGGCTATCGAAAAATAGGCAGTGCAGCATTGTTATTGGCTTTAATTGTAGGTTGGTCAAGGATTTATATTGGTGTTCATTTTCCTTTTGATGTACTGGGATCATTTGTCATTGCTTTTATACTTGTATTAGGAATGACTGTCATATTTAAAGAATTTATATTTAAAGCTAAAAAAACTGTCCCAATATCTGTTGTCGATTAAGGTTTTTAATTTAACTATAGTTAAAATAAACCCTATTTGATATAGATAGGGTTTATTCGGTTTAACTACATTTTAGCTATATTTAAGATTCGTCTGTTCTTGCAGTTAATTGCCCTTCAGCAGTAAGTTGTTCCGCCATTTCCTTAGTTTTTCTTAGACCCGGCATACGGTATTCAGTATGGCCATAATCTTGAATAGATTTCCAACGACCGCCCCAAGTTAGACCAACGGATTCAGCCACTTGCCCATAGAGCTGATAACCACGCATTGCCCAAGGGTCGCGTTCTGAGATGACCACTTTGCCGTTACGTTTAAATGCAACATCGGCAGCTAAACCGAATTGGTGATAGCTTTGATAGCCCTTGGCGCGGGTTGTATTTGGATTCCCTGCAAGCATATTTTGGCGGCTTGGACTACGGTAACCTTCAAGTAAGACCAGCTCATAACCATGTTGTTCTTTCATGATTTTGAAGACCATCAGTAGACGTTGCTTATAGCGAGGATTAATTTTGTCCCATTTTCGATCAACCATGGATACATCAAAACTACCATGAGAATGACTCATTGGAATCTCAATTTGCGATGCATTAATACTTGGATCTGTCGGATGTTGGGCTTGATAGGCTTGTTCAAGACGAGTCGCTTCGACAATAGCATCTTCAATCAAGTTGGCATCGACTTCAGGTGGTGGACTCAGCATTTCACCATTGAGTAGCGTATAAATTTGTGGATCAGTTTCTTTTAAATATTCAGCTTCAATACGTGTGGAATTGATCGGGCGAGTAAACGCAAAAATAAGGATACTGGCAAATAAAAAGAAACCTGCGATTAAAATCCACCATTGTTGTAAGTGCCAATGCGATTGTAATTTTTCTGGCGAGGCTGCTTGATGCATATTCTCTGCGAACTGCATTGCATTGGCGATTTTCTTTTTTCCACTTGGAAGCAATGATTGCAACAACTGCTTGCATTTATAACGCAGCTCATATGACATGAGCAGGGTTAATCCGATTGCGACAGCGACAAAGCAGAAGAAGATGATAAAAATCATTGTTTACTTGAGTTCATTCACAGCAAAAGGCTTTTGTGTCACTTTAATTTGTACAGTTGCTTCGGGTGCTTCCGCTTCAACTTCTGCTGCTTTCGCTGGTGCAGCCTTGGTCGCAGGAGGAGCAGGTTTAGCGACTACTTTATTCGTTGCCGGAGCAGTGATTTCATTTTTGCTATGTGGCACTTTTGCTGGTGTTGCTGTTGCTGGTTTCGCATTTGGTTCGTTTGCAAATGGAGAAACATGCTGTCCGGTTGGAGCGGGTGCAGCAGGTGGTGGTGTCCGTTGGAAAAATTTGTTTAAATCATTGCTCCCAGGCTGAGCAAAATTATTGTCTTCCACGGATTCACTTGTTTCATGATGATTTGGATTAGTGACTTCCACATCATTGCTTTGAGTTGTTGCTTTATTGGCTGTTTGAACCGTCTCAGTTTCTTCAAGCGTTTGTGGCACAGTAGGCGCTAGATTGCTGGAGTCATTTGCAAAGATGAAAAAAAACAGTGCAGCAAAGATTATTCCTGAAAGAAATCCGATCAGTAAATAAATTACAGGAGATAAGGTTTTTTTCTTATTGGTCTGTAATATGCGTAAAGAAGTTGTTCTTTCCTGAGTCATACGTTATCAACTAAGGCAAATGGATGGTGATATGTGCTTCTTCGGCAGGTGCTGAAATCACATTCTGATAAGGGGCTAAAGCACCCTGATTTTGTTTGGAGAGCATGAACTTTAAGCCTGCAAAAGTGAGCGCAGCAAACATGAGCAAGAAAATCAGAATCCAGAAAAAAGGTAATTCGTGATGAATGATGTGTTTGATGTGGTCAGGAATTGCGGCAAAAGGAGAAAATGCTGCTTTTTTCCCTTTGAGATAATCAATTTCATCTCCGACACGAGCCACGAGGTGATTTAAGCTTTCTACCGATTCCAGACGATATTTACCTTGAAAACCGAGCAACAGACAGTAGTGGAAAACCTCAAGCGATGCAAGACGCTCTTTGCCACGACTGCGCAGTTGTTCCAAGATTTCAAAAAAACGATAGCCAGCCAGTTGAGAGCCAAACAGGCTCAATTGCAATGGGCTGATCAGCCATGAATTCTGTAAGTTAAAATAGGCTGCATCCTGTTGTGTCGCAATGGTTTCATCAATCAAGGCACAAAATGCATATTTGGCGTCGTGGATATCGTCAGCAGAAAACTGCAAACGTTTGGCTTGTTGCTCGAAACGGTTCAATAAATCGACGATTTTTTCACGAAAATCAGCTGGATTTGCAGGTATATAGCGGTTGCGAAGTAAAAAAACCAGATAGAACCCATCATGTAATAGGTCAATCAAGTTGGTCGCTTGCGCTTTATTTTGTGGCTGATCAGAAGCAGGTAAACCTGAACCAATTTTTCCATCATCAAATAAAGAGGGGATGCCTGTGGGTTGAGTCATTGTGATTCTCTTAACTATTCATTACAGCAATGAGTTCAATACTAATATCTTGGAAACCAGCGGGTACATAGACACAGATGGTTTCTGACTCAAGCATACGTTGATAGAGTTCATGATGTGGTTCAATTTCAAAATAGCTGACACCAGAGCGTACTGGAATCGCTGTCGGAACTTGCATTAAATGATGGAGTGGAACAGCAGGAAGTGCCGCAATGACACGCTGTTCTACGTCTATCGTACTGCCCACTTTGAAACGTAAAGGTACAATTTGGATGAGTTCATGGGTTTGCATCATGCTGCTGGAAACAGCAATGTAAAGACGCGTATCACGGGTAATTTTGTCTGACTCAAGACTACCCACCCAATAAGATGGTCGCGTTTCTTTCAAGGCGATACTGAAATAACGGCTCGAAATAATGGTATCCAATAAATCTCTTAAGATCAGATCAAGCTGCTGAAAACTGTCTTGTAACTGATGATGTTTATAGTGTGGTAAATGATCTACATCATAAGCCGTAGAGAAGGTGAGTAATGACCCTGTTAAACGCAATAATTCTGAGAACAAGCGTTCTGGGTGAATTAAAGGATATTGGAGTAAGTGATTCAATCCAGCGTAGGCGGTATTTAAGGCATTGATTAACCAGAAGGAAACAATGTCACCTGAACGGAATTCAATTAGTTTTTGTTCATTTTCACGGTTATTGCTTTGAATGGTTTTAATTTTGGCCTTAATGACGTTGAGTGTACGTTTCAGGTTATTAATCAGAGATTCAGACGCTGCAATATGTAAAATCGGTGGGATAAACTTATTGTCTAACTCAAAGTGACCTGAGCTTTGACGTTTAATTTTACCGACTGGAATATATAAGAAGCCATCTAAATGCTGACTTGGCTGAATATGCTGCTCTAACAACTTAAATTCCGCACGACGGCGCAAGAGATTCAGTTCAGCAGGACTAGCATCGGTAAACAGATCATGGGTTTCTGTCAAATAGTTATGATAGCGACTAGACACTGAGCGTGTTTCATCCGCGATATTCTTCTTGTTGGCTTGTAAGATCGGAAGCGCCAGATAAACCGTCATTTCACCTTGTAGATTAAGATCATCCAGCAATAATGGTTCTGGCAATAAATCCTGAGCAGGTGCGTGATAAATCTCACCATCTTGCCAAATGATTTCCACTTCTTGGAGTGCCAGAATATGGGTCGAAAGTTGAACCTCATCAAATTTCAACTTTTGTACGCCATAGGCATGTGGAATCATCGCACGAATCGTATGATTCAAACGTTGTTCATGATAGGTATCTTGGATCTGAAAATGCTGAGGACGTAAAAATAAGCCTTCACCCCAAAGAATCTTTTCTGCTTTAAACATATGTATTTACCAATAATTATTCATATTCATTCTTTGGCTGAACACCAAGGGTGTCCTGTAGCATTTGTAAAGGATGTTCATCCTTAATCACCTGAGTTAACCACTCATGCAGTGGCATTTGGCTCCATTTGATGGTTTTTTGCAACATATAGCTGACAGGACTATGCGGTTCATTTTGCTGAAAATAAGTGGCAATTTCTTGCAGCACACGCATCGCCTGTTCACGGTTTTCAACATGCGATTGAACTTGTGGCTGAAAGGACAACTGATTTTGAGGTGCAGCAGATTGTGTCGTCACGTGTTGTACCATCGGCGTGGTCGATGTTTCGATTTCAGTAATGACCGTTTGAGTGCTTTGATCAAACTGGTCGCTTTTATAAATCTTTTTCAGTGTAATATGAATATTATTTAAGCTAGAGTCGATTGCAGCAAAACTAGGAGAGTCTAAACCAAGCAAATCATCCAGCACTTGTTTCAGCGTTGCCCATTGTTGCAAGATTTCATTGAAATGTTGGTAATTTTGACGCTGAAAGTTTTTATCGGTATTCGATAAGGCTTGTTCAAACTGCTCTAATTCGGTTGGACTACTTGAGCCTTCATAATCATCACTTTGTTTACGACGAATGTTCTCATGATAAAGAAAGTTGTCATAATCAAGTAGATGATAAAAAGGTGAATGGTTAATTAATGACACCTTTTTGATCAGCAAAGGGAGCTGATTAATTAAACCTTGTAATAAGCCAATACGTTGATCTAAATCATCATCTTCTATTTCTGGATGTAAGGTTAACCAATATTGTTCCAAGAGGCGATGACTGAGTTCCAGACTTTTGCTAATGCCTTCAAAGCCATACAGATTTGCCCAAGCTTCAGACAGCCAGGTAAGCAAACGGATATCTTTACTTTTTGATTGCAGTAAATCTATAGACGTGCTGGCGACAAAGTCCCAATCCGCCTGTTTGGGTTCAGTCACCCAATCCCCTTGATCAAGTAATATATCATCTTGGGTTTTTGCTTTTTTAATGGCGTGGAACTCATTTGAAAATGAGTAATCCTCACCGCACGGTGACTGCTCATTAATTGGCGTTAGTAAAGATAAAATATCCATATGCATCACAAATTTAGCTCAATTTTTAAATTTTAAACTTCAGCTTTGGCTTTTTTACTCGAACGTTTCTTGGTTGCTTTTTCGACTGGATCTAATTGATAGGTAATTTCATCGTCTTGGGTATCAATCACAATCAACTTCGGCAATTTGTGCTCAGCTAAAGCGACCAAAATTTCAGTTGCTAAAGCTGGCAAGACGGTAGAGTTGAGGATATTGTCCACATTTCGTGCGCCACTATCCACTTCAGTACAACGGTTTAGGAGTAATTCGATTAAATCATCAGAATACTGAACCTTGGTTGCATATTGTTTTTCAATACGATCAACAATTTTTCCAAGTTTGTGTTTAATGATGCGAATGAGCAACTCATCATGCAGTGGGAAGTAAGGCACGATTCGCATACGTCCAATAAAGGCTGGTTTAAACTGCTTATATAGACTAGGTTTCAAATGCTCAATCAAATCTTCAGCATGTGGCCAGTTTTCTACAGGCTGATTTAAACAGGCCTGCATGATGGCACTTGAACCTGTATTCGACGTCAGCAAAATAGTCGTATTTTTAAAGTCGATCACACGACCTTCACCATCTTCAAGCATCCCTTTATCGAAGACTTGATAGAATAATTCTTGTACATCGCTGTGGGCTTTTTCAACTTCGTCTAACAGGACAACACTGTATGGGTTGCGACGAACGGCCTCAGTGAGAACGCCACCTTGACCATAACCGACATAACCGGGAGGGGCACCTTTTAACGATGAGACCGTATGTGCTTCCTGATATTCAGACATATTGATGGTGATGAGGTGATTTTCGCCGCCATACAGCTCATTGGCTAGGGCAAGAGCCGTTTCAGTCTTACCCACTCCGCTTGGGCCAACCAGCAGGAATACACCTTGTGGTTTGTTCGGATCTTCTAATTTGGCTTTAGAGGTTTTAATGCCTTGAACCAGCTGGGAGAGGGCATAATCTTGCCCCATCACGCGTTCCCCAAGTTTATCTTCAAGACTTAGAATTTGTTTGATTTCATCATTGACCATTTTGCCAACTGGAATACCAGTCCAATCAGAAATAATTTCATTGATGATCTGTGCATTGACACGCTCAAATACTAATGGTGTTTGGCCTTGCAATTGGGCTAAATCGGCTCTTAATGTCGCGATTTGTGCTTTATGGTCTTGTTCTGTTTGTGCATTCAGCGCTTGAATCTGTTTAACCAATGCAAGTTCTTGTTGCCATTTACTTTCGGTTGCTTGAATCTCTTTTTCTAAGCTTGTCAGTTGTTGATTGAGCTCATCTAAACGTTCGTGATGCACAGGGAACTGCTGATGTTCGTTACTGATAATTTGATGTTCTAACTTGAGGTTGTGCTGTTGTGCTTTGAGTTGATCCAGAATGACGGGTTGAGCGTTTTGTGTCAAAGCAACACGTGCCGAAGCGGTATCAAGTACGCTCACTGCCTTGTCTGGGAGTTGACGTCCACTGATATAGCGATGCGATGCTTGAACAGCGGTAATGATGGCTTGATCATCAATCTGTAGGTTAAAGTGACTTTGCATGACGGGAATCATGGCACGTAACATATCGATCGCCACATCTTCGGTCGGTTCTTCAACTTTTACCACCTGAAAACGACGGCTGAGTGCCGCATCTTTTTCAAAGTACTGTTTGTATTCAGCCCAAGTGGTTGCCGCAATGGTTCTTAACTCCCCACGTGCTAAAGCTGGTTTGAGTAAGTTTGCAGCATCATTTTGTCCGGCTTGACCACCAGCGCCAATCATGGTGTGTGCTTCATCAATAAATAAGATAATTGGATGTGCAGAAGCTTGAACTTCTTGAATCACTTGTTTTAAGCGATTTTCGAATTCACCTTTAACACTCGCGCCAGCTTGTAATAAGCCCATGTCTAAGACATGCAGGTGAACATTTTTTAATGCCTCTGGAACAAGACCTTGTGCAATTTTTAAGGCCAAGCCTTCAACAACAGCGGTTTTACCCACACCAGGTTCGCCAGTTAAAATCGGATTGTTTTGGCGACGGCGCATTAAGATATCAAGCATAAGGCGAATTTCAAATTCGCGACCAATAACAGGATCGATGCCGCCTTGTTTGGCTTTTTCAGTGAGATTAATTGTGTATTGATCTAGGGCAGGGGTTTTTGCTGCTGTCACCGTCGATTCGGTAGCTGTTGTTTGTTCCGTGGTTGGACTTGAATCTTCAGCCTGTGGTTGTTCACTGCTTTTCCCGCAAATATCGAGAAACTTGTGTTTCATGGTATCGATCGGGAAGCGTTCAAATAAACTGGATGCCCTAAAAGCAATTTGTTGCAAATCGGGAGCTGTTAATAAAGCAATTAATAAATGACTACTACGGATTATCGGTGTCTGTTCAGCGGAAGCGAGCAACCAAGCCTGCTCAAATAATCGAACAATTGATTTTGCAAAGATGGGGGTACGAGTATTACCTTTAGGCAAAGAGGCAATGGTTTCTTTTAAATCAGTCAGTAAGGCATCTGGAGAGATATTATTTTTTTTTAATAAAATATGTAAATCATTGACTATATTTTGATTTAGTAATTCAACAAATAGATGTTCAATCTCAATTTCATAATTCAATTGGTTAATACAGTAATTTGCAGACTTTTCTAATGCAGTACGAGTAGGAGGTGATAGTTTTGTAATTAAAACCTTTAAGTTACTCATTTATTACTCACAATAATTTTTAAATACCAAGTTCTATTTGCTGAGTTCTAACTTGGTATCGTTGTTTTTGCTAGAAATATTTTTTGAATAAAATCAAAAACTTAACATAACTCTATACGAGTATACAGATTATTCTACAACAAAAAATGTCACTTTTAAACAAAAAATGCACTCGATTAAAGTTTTTTTTTACATGAATGTCTGTCATGAAAATTTAATAATGTTAATAAACGTAACTAGTATTGACTTTGTATGTGTTTTTTTTGTTAAATTCGCGGAAATGATGTAAATGTACAAAAATTGACGAGTAAGAGGGTTTTTTAACAATAATTGTCAGCTCTTCAATTATAAGTTAAATAATGACGAGGCATATTTTGAAAAAAGGTATTGTAATATCAATTCTTTGTATAACAGCAGGTTTAATCGGTAATTCAGCTTATGCTGATGATAAAGAAATAAAACCAATTAAATTAAAAAGTAAATGTCTAAAACAGAATCCGTTGGCAGTAAATCAAACGGATCATGCTTTATTAGATATTTATCAACAAGTTTGTGACAAAGATAATGCTTCGCGTGTAAACGATTTATTGGCTCAGGCAGCGATGCGTATGTATGAATTAAAGCAACCGATGAATGCTTTAAAACTAGCAACGCAGTTACAAGAGCAAAATGTGCGCGGTACGACTTTAACGGATGTTACTTTTTTAGCCAGTGTTCAAATTGCCAATGAAGCATTGCAACACATGCGCTCAAGTGAAATGCGTTATTTGAGTAATGAACTCACTTATCCACCAGCAAAACAGTTGAGTGACAGTATTCGTGTTGCCTTACCTGCTCCAGATACCTCTACGAGCAAGGCGATTACAGATGAGTCAATCAAGAAAGAAATACGAAATACGTCGACCAATAACACAACGCGACGTACAACGAACAGAAAAGTACGTACAACTCAACCAACACGTAGTAATGTAACTCAATCTGTTGCGCCGGTAAAACGTCAAACGGCTGTAACACCAACAGTTAGCAAACAACCAAATACTGTTCAAAAGACAGGTTCGAATCCATTCGATTCGTTGAAATAATAATCAAGGGTGAAAAGTTATGGCAAAGAGAGAAAGCGTACAGAAGAAACTGCAACGCATACGTCCCCCTCGTGTACAACTGACATATGATGTCGAAGTTGGTGATGGTAAAGAGTCAAAAGAACTCCCTTTTGTTGTGGGTGTGATGGGGGATTTCTCCGCTGCATCAGAGCTAGAAAAGACCAAGTTAAAAGATAAAAAATTTATCAATGTCGATTTAGATAATATTGATGAAGTAATGGAATCTTTAGCGCCACGTGCGGCTTTCCAAGTTGAAAATACTTTGACGGAAGAAGGTGGTCGCATGTCAGTGGACCTCACTTTTAACTCAATGGAAGATTTCCGTCCAGAACAAGTGGTTCAACAGGTTGACCCGTTGCGTAAGTTGGTTGCAGCACGTGAACGTTTAACTGATTTACGTAATAAGATTTCAAACAGTGAGCGTTTGGAAGACTTGCTAGATGAAGTGTTGAAAAATACAGATCAGATCCGTCAGTTAAGTGCGGAGGCTGAAAATGAGTAATTTACAAGCAGCTGCAGCAGCGAGTGTTGAAGCAGAATCGGTTAATTTACTGGATTCAATTGTTGAACAAAGCCGCATTGCCCGTAATGATGATGAACATGTTCGTGCAAAAAGCTTAATTGGTGAATTGGCCAAAGAAGTCATGGCAGGAACAATTACGGTTTCTGAAAATATGACCTTGTCGATTGATAAGCGTATTGCTGAAATTGATGCCTTAATTTCGAATCAATTGAGCGAGATTATGCATCATGAGCAATTCCAAACCATCGAATCGACGTGGCGTGGTCTTTACTATTTTTGCCAAGAAACTCCGTCTAACTCGATGATTAAAATTCGTATGTTGAATACGACGAAAAAAGAGTTGGTGAAAGACTTCCAAGGTGCAACAGATTTCGATCAAAGTACCTTGTTTAAAAAGATTTATGAAGAAGAATATGGCTCATTTGGTGGTGCGCCTTATGCAGCGTTGATCGGCGATTTCGAATTTGATCGTACACCGTCAGACATGTATTTATTGGAACAAATTTCTCATGTTGCAGCGGCAGCGCATGCGCCATTTGTTTCGGCAGCAAGCCCAAGCATTCTTGGTCTTGAATCATTCACCGATATTGATCGTCCACGTGATGTTTCAAAAATCTTTGAAACAGCTGAATACGTACAATGGCGTTCTTTCCGTGACAGCGAAGATTCTCGTTATGTCGCATTGACCATGCCTCACGTCTTAGGTCGCCTGCCATATCATCCGAAAGAAGGTACTGCAACTGAAGGGTTTAACTTCGTTGAAGATGTTTCTGGTGAAAACCATGATGATTATTTATGGATGAATGCGGCTTATGCATTCGGTACACGTTTAACCAATGCCTTTGATATGCATGGTTGGTGTGCTGCGATTCGTGGTGTTGAGGGTGGTGGTTTAGTTGAAGGCTTGCCAGTACACACCTTTAAAACCTCAGATGGTGAAGTGGTGTTTAAATGTCCAACTGAAATTGCCATTACAGACCGTCGTGAAAAAGAACTCAGCGACCTAGGCTTTATTCCATTGGTTCACTGCAAAAACACAGATTATGCAGCCTTTTTTGGTGCGCAGTCTGCTCAAAAACCAAAGAAATATGACAGTGATACGGCGAATGCAAACTCTGCACTTTCTAGCCAAATCCAATACATCATGGCGGTATCGCGCATTGCACATTACTTAAAAGCAATGATGCGTGACAAAGTGGGAAGTTTTGCATCTGCAGGCAATGTCGAAGCGTTTTTAAATGAATGGCTTTCGCAATATGTCTTGCTAGATGATGGTGCATCTCAAGAGGCAAAAGCACAATATCCGCTTCGTGAGGCATCTGTAAAAGTTGTAGAAGATCCAGCTCAACCGGGTCACTACAAGTCTGTGGTTTTCTTAAGACCACATTTCCAGCTGGATGAGTTGTCTGTTTCTTTACGACTCGTGACTGAACTACCTCAGTCCTCAAATTAACAATGAGATCAGCTAGATAATAACTTTAAATAAAATAGAGGTAATTTTTAAATGAAAGATATATATGTTGAGTTTCGTGGTAAGTACAAGGTAGACGGAGAATCTCGCGATTCTGAACACAAAGGTTGGCTAGAAGTTAACTCTTGGTCTCATAACATTCGTCAACCTAAATCTGCGACTTCTAGTAGCGTAGGTGGCCATACAGCTGAACGTGTTGAGCACTCAGACATGATCTTCGTTAAAGATTTGGATGCAACTAGTCCTAAACTTTGGGAAGCTTGTTCTGCAGGTTATACATTTGATGAAGTACAGATCGATTACTATCGTGCAAATGGTGATAAGCGCATCAAGTACTTACAAATCAAATTGAAACATGTTCTTGTTTCTAGCGTAACACCGACTGTAAACGAAGAAGGTGTTCCAACAGAAACATTTGGTTTGAAATACGCTGCTGTTGAGTGGACTTATAACCAACAAGACATTAACGGTACTGCGAAAGGTGCTGTTACTAAGAAATGGTCACTTTCTAATAACACAGCTTCATATGCTGCGTAATTAGTATCGTGATTTTCTAATAGAGGTTAATAGTTGCCTATTAGCCTCTATTTTTCCAATATTCTGTTCTTATAAAAATGAATTTAGATCATTTATATCCTTACGGATTCAGATCAACATTATTTGATCGTTTAGTACCAGAGCAAGAAGATTATTTAAGAGGGATGTCGATTCAGCAGTTACGAGAGTCTGTTGCTCGTGATTTGGAAGATTTGTTGAATAGTCGGATCGCACAATTTGATCGAGATATGGATGAATTTCCGCTGGCAAAAAAATCAATTTTGCAGTTTGGAATTATCGATTTCGTAGGCTTATCGACGGCGAATCCATTGGATCGAGATAAAATTTGTCAATCGATTGAGCAGTCTATAGCAGCACATGAGCCGAGATTGAGGCAGATCAAAGTTGAGATGCTATTAGATGGGCATAACATGGGATCGCTGTGTTTAAGTATTCAGGCTTACTTAAATATCCACCCCTTATATGAACCTGTTTTTTTCGATGCTTTACTCAAACCAACAACACAACAATATGTTATTTCTGCCAGAACTTAGTGTGAGCGAACAGTGATAGAGCAACTTTTACCGTATTATGAAAAACAACTACAAGAATTCGGTCAACAATCTCGAGAGTTTGCGCAGAAATATCCGAAGATTGCGCAACGTCTATCGCTCAACCAAGAACAAATTGATGACCCACATATTGAACGTTTAATTCAAGCATTTTCACTGATTGCTGCACGGATTGATAAAAAGTTAGCTGATAGCTATGAGCTGTTTACCCATTCTTTATTTGAGGTGATGTTTCCTCAATATCTACGACATTTCCCAGCATGTACAGTGGTCAGTTTTGAAGATACCAATAAACTTAAACAATTAACTGAAGCACATTTGATTCCGCAAAAAACAGCGCTGAAGTCACGTAGCTTTAAAGGCGTGCAATGCGAGTTTAATACCAGTAATGAGGTTCGATTATTACCGATTGCATTGACCCATTTGGAGTTTCAAACTTCACCTAGCACGCATATGCATTTGAATCAAAATGCGACCTTGAATTTGAAATTTGAAATCTTTAATGATGCTCAACAATGGATTTTGGATGAAAAATTACCGATCTATTTAGATGCGATTTCAAATTTTCCATTGCAAGTTTTGGATAGTATTTTTCGTAAAGATACGGGTTTTGCAATTCGGGTGGGGCCGCGCGTCATTGAGGTCAGTAACCCTTTTGAAGTGATGGGCTTTAGTGAGCAAGAAAGTTTATTGCCGATTGATCAGCATACCCATCATGCCTATCGTTTATTGATGGAATATTTTTGTTTCCCTGAGAAGTTTAATTACTTAAATTTGGATTTGAGTGTCCTTAAGGGATTATTACAGCAGCAGAACAGCTTTGAAATTTTGATTCATCTCAAACTCAATTTGAATGATCAAGCCGTGGTCCGTAATTATTCAGAACTCAATATAGCTAACTTTAAATTATTTACCACACCGGCAATTAATCTGTTTGAAAAGCAGGCCGAGCCGCAAAAGATTTCACATACCCAATTACAATATCCATTGGTCACGGATGCGCATCATCCTGAGTTGTATCAAGTCTATTCTATCCTTGAGATGAATATGGTGCGTGAAAAGACCAATCAAGAGCAAACGCATCTCCCTGTATTGCCTTTTTTTGCAATGAGTCATTATCACAATGATAAGGTTCAATTTTTCTATTCTTTAAATTATCTACCTTCGCAGACGAAAATCATGCAAATGGGGTATTCGATTGTTTCCAAGCATTTGAAACCTTATGAAATCAAATCCGATTTTATTAGTACGCGTTTGCTGTGCTCCAATGGTGATTTGCCGCATGAAGCATTAAGTCAGAGCAATAATATTCTGAATTTAAATGACAGTAGTTTGGCAAGACGTGCCTTGATTTTAAAGCGTCCGACATCACCTTATCATTTTGATAAAAACAGCAATGAGCAATGGCGCATTATTTCGCATCTTTCGTTGAATACCTTGGCATTAATGAAAGGGGATGCATTGAGCCATGTGAAGGAGCTTTTGGCTTTATATAACTTACCGCATTCCAAAGAAAATATTTTATTGATTGACGCATTGAAACAGCTCAACTTCTCAACCACCAATAAATTGATGAATGCAAAACCTTTCCCGATGTTCATTCGTGGAGTTAAGGCTGAGCTCTCGGTGAATAAGAGCGTTTTCCGTGGACATAGTCTCTATATTTTCAGCCAGTTATTAAGCCATATTTTTAATTTAAAGGTTCAAATTAATAGTTTTGTTGATGTGGTCGTCAAAGACAGTCTTAACCAGCAGGAGATATACCAATGCGTGCAGAACGTTGGTGGCAAGACTCTTCTGTAGTCGACCAAGTTTTTAAAAAGTCAGGTTCATTTGAGTTTATTCAATCCACACGCTTGTTGCGCCATTACCCACAGGCCTCTCAAGTACAGGGGTGGTCTGAAGATTTTAAATTTGGCACCTCATTTAGTTTAAGTTTCCCTGCGACTGAAATTGAAGAACTCAGTTATCAAGATCAGCGTGTCCATTTAACCAATTTGGTGGTAGGACTCACGGGGACACAAGGGGCACTGCCTTATACCTATACCAATAAATTAAAACAAAGTAGCCGACAGCAACGATTGGAGATTAAAGAATTTTTAGGTCTGTTCAATCATAAGCTGACAGCCAAATATGTCGATGCCAGCTTGGCCTATAACTTGGCAGTGCGTTATGAGATTGAACAAGACAATCATTATCTGGACATTCTGCATGCCTTAAATGGCTATATTCGCTCTCAGCATCAACAACAAGATCTAGATGAGTATTTTGCCGAATTTTCTGGTTTGATGCAGGGGCAAAACAATA
Organism: Acinetobacter proteolyticus; assembly: GCF_000367945.1. Taxonomy (GTDB): domain Bacteria; phylum Pseudomonadota; class Gammaproteobacteria; order Pseudomonadales; family Moraxellaceae; genus Acinetobacter; species Acinetobacter proteolyticus. The sequence goes on along the minus strand of NZ_KB849179.1, from coordinate 1,729,043 downwards.
CTGCACATGCGTTAAAAACAGTATTGTCATGTGTGTTTAATCAACAGGTTCAGATCCAAGAATTTGTCAAAGAAACCTTTCATCTGGCTGATGAGCAGAAGACCAGCTTAGGTGGTAGCAATCCAAGCCTACTCGGTGTGAATACCTTTTGTGGCGATACGGTTCAGCAAATTGATGGCAAAATCGAGATTCAAATTGGGCCATTATCTCGAGAGCAGTATTTAGCTTTTCTGCCTGAGCAGCCTTTGAATAAAAAGTTAAAACACCTGATCCAGACATGGTGTAGCCCAACATTGTTTATTGATGTACGTTTGATTTTAGATAAACGTGAAATCAATCCAATCTGTTTAAATTCTGGGCATCAGGTAGGTCTGGGCCAAGGGGCATTTTTAATGCCATCCGAACAATTACAACATAACACGGAAACACGTTATGCACTTTTAGGAGCCGCATAATGGTGAAGAAAATTTTAGCCACACTCATCAGTTGCTTTATCTTGGTCGGCTTGGTGGTGGTTTATTATTGGCGTGATATTCAATATCAGCCAGAATCTGCCGATTTAATTAATTATTTCCTGATCTTGCCAGTCGTGATGACCTTGGTATTACTGTCACCTTGGTTAATCTATAAGGCTTATCAACATCATAAAGACAAAAAGCAACACGCTTTACAGGCCGAACAAAACGCAGAGCAGAACACAACTGAGTCACAGCCGATTGTGCTGGAGAGTAAGTGGTTAGAACTGAATCTGTATGCGGCAGGCGCATATAGTGCACTGGGTGAAAATAATTCGATTCTGGATGGAATCAAGCAGTTTACCAGTCCCCAGTTAGATCAGGATCTGGTGAATTTTCATGGCATCCCCATTCTTTCTTATCGCATTGCAGACTTAGACCAACAGGTCCAAAGTGAAGATGATGAGGAATTGCAGTTCTTGTCGGTTCGACAGCAGCGCATCATGGCTTTGATCCATCATCAAATTGAACAGCACACGGAACTTTTGGCTTCGATTTCAGACCACTTAAAGCGGTCTAGTTTGTTTTATGAAAGCCAAAATCTGCATGAATACCGGATGCACCCTGCATGGATTGATCCAGGCTTTTCGGATGATGAAGCGCATGAATCGATTCAGGTGGAACAAGTGTATCGTTTAGATAAATTAAATCTGCACATTTTATTGTCTGAAGATGTAGTGCATACCTGGAATGACTTGAGTAGCAATGAAAGTATTCAGGCCATTTTTTACGATCTTGGCATCATTCCACAAAAATTCCATATCGAATATCACTATCTCAGCGCGGCATCGACTGAGCAACATTTGCTGGAGTTGCTTGAGCGGATTCAAAACCAAGCCCATGAAATTTCATTGATCATTGCGGCAGATTCAGAAATTGATCAAGAAATTATTGATGAAAAATCTTGGGGAGCAAGTGCTTATATCCCTGCAGAATTTGTGAGCAGCAGTTGTCTGGCAAATCCTGCGGTGCAGCTAGAGCAGTTGCAACCTGAAAAGACTTTTAAGTTGGTTAGCAACCAAAATAATATCGATCAAATTTTCAAAGAGCTGGGGATTGATGATTTACCCCAGTATCAGGCTGAAGAACCGTTTGTATTGGTGGTTGAGGATGGTGCTGATGTCAAGGTGGCCAAAAAGTTGGAACAGTTTTTTAAGCAAAGTCCAGTCGAGGCACACCATTATTTGTACTGCAAACCTATTTTTGGACATACCCAGAACGTGGCAAAATTTTTTGGATTAATGTTGGGGGCACATTTTTCTGAGTCACAGGTTGCCTTTGTTTATGGACAAAATTTACAAGCATTTATCCAAGCTGTTCCTGAGATCACACAAGATCAGGAAAGTGTAGCAATTGCTGATTAATTAACTTTATTAAGAATTCGAGAACTCAATGTATATCATTTTAGGTTATCTGTGGCAGTACATCACGAATCCTAAAGCTATTATTGCTTTATCCTTATTCGTGGCACTGATTTCTTCATACTCGTCTATTCCTCGGCATATCTTTTGGGCATTGGCAGCGACCTATGCATTGGGTTTAATCGTCTATGGTATCTATTGGCTGATTCAAAGAAAACGCCATGCTTCACAAGGTGAAGAACTGGCCAATGCGATTGAGAAAGACAGCCAAGCTGAATATGGTCAACCCAAAGACAAAGCAGAGCTACAGTTAATTCAGCAGCAGATGAAAGAATCCATTCAATTGATTCGTAAATCTAAATTGGGTGATAAAAAGGGCAATGCTGCATTATACGAATTACCTTGGTATATGGTGATTGGTAATCCTGCTGCGGGTAAAAGTTCTGCGATCTATAATTCTGGTTTGAAGTTTCCCTTTGAAGAAACACATCAGAAAATGGTTTCAGCGGGTTTAAGTGGAACACGGAACTGTGATTGGTTCTTTTCTACAGAAGGGATTTTACTGGATACCGCAGGCCGTTATTCGGTTTATTCCGAAGATCATTCTGAATGGTTGGGCTTTTTAAATATTCTAAAGAAAAACCGTTCCAAAGCCCCTGTCAATGGTTTGGTCCTGATTGTCAGTATTGCCGAATTGATCAGCCAGAGTCCTGAGAACTCAATAAAATTAGCCAAAAACCTGCGCGCTCGAATTCAAGACTTAACAGAAAAACTCGAGGTCGTGGTTCCTGTTTATCTGGTCTTTTCTAAAATGGACTTGATTGCAGGCTTTACGGAGTTTTTTGATTGCTATGAATCACAAGAATATAATCAGGCGTGGGGTGCAACCTTACCTTATGAGCAGAACTCGTCTCAGAATGCAGTGGAATTATTCGAAAAACATTACAGCATTCTTTATGACGGTTTGAAAAGTGTCAGTACTACGCATTTAAGTCGTCGCCATTCGCAAAATATTTCACCGAGTGTCATGACCTTCCCATTGGAATTTAAAACACTCAAACCCGCGCTAAAAAGTTTTGTCGGCACATTATTTGAAGATAATCCATATCAGTTCCAACCGATTTTCCGTGGTTTCTATTTTACCAGTGCCTTACAAGAAGGTGTGATTGAAAGCCCAATGACCGAGAATATTGCGCAAGAGTTTCAATTGCAGCAAGTTCAAGGCAATGATCAAGACAGCGTAAATGCTTCGCTTGCACCCAACCATGGCTATTTCTTACAAGGTCTTTTCTCTAATGTGATTTTGCGAGATAAAGATCTGGTGAAACAGCACATCAATCCTGCAAAAAAACGTCAGCGCTATATTGGCTTTATTGCAGCATTGGTTGGGGTTTCTTTGGTCTTGGGCGTATGGGTTTGGTCATATCGCAATAATCAGCAATTGATTGCGGATGTACAGGCTGACTTAGATAAAGTGGTGCATCTGGAAAAAACTTCTGGGCAGCAATTATCAACTCAACTCGAAGCCTTATTGATTCTGCAAGAACGCTTGCAACAGCTCGATGAATTTGATGAGCATCGTCCGCTTAAATTCAGCTTTGGTCTCTATCAAGGTAATCAATTACGCGAGAGCTTAAAAGCCGAGTATTTGAAAGGGATCAAGCAAATTGTTCTGACTCCAACACAGCAAAATATTGCGCAATATTTACAGCGTGTTAAAAATAATGAGGCAACTTTAAAAGCCAATCACGTCAATGTCGAAATCAAGCAAGTTGCGAAAACACAGCAGTATTTAGAGCCTTCGGATAGCAATCCACAAGATGCTTATAACGCATTAAAAGCCTATTTGATGATGAGTAACCATGAATATATGGATACCAGTCATTTAAGTGACCAAGTGTCTCGTTTCTGGCGTTCTTGGTTGGATGCCAATCGTGGGCAAATGCCACGTGGTGAAATGATTCAGGATGCAGAGAAGATCCTTTCTTATGCCATGACCTTGGCCAATCAAGACGGCTTCCCTGTACTTGAAACCGATGCACAAGTGGTCGACCAAACCCGTCAAGTTTTATTGTCTGTGATTCGTGGGATGCCAGCACGTGACCGTGTCTATAACGAGATTAAGATGCGTGCTGCGGTACGTTTCCCTGCAGTCACAGTTGGGCAAATTGTAGGTGAACAAAACCGTGCCATTGTCTTGGGTAGTTATGCATTACCGGGCGTGTTCACGCAAAAAGCATGGGATGAGTATGTTGAAAAGGCAATTGATGAAGCTGCGAATAAGCCAACAGATAGCAAAGACTGGGTGCTGAATAGCCGCCAATCAGACGATTTAACTTTCTCAGGTAGCCCAGAACAAATCCGTAAACAATTGGTCGCGCTGTATAAGCAAGAATATGTGATGGAATGGAAAAAATTCCTGAACGGTATTTATTATGCCAAAAATGATCAATTCGCTCAGCAAGTGAAAAGTATTGATGTTTTAGGTGAACCACAAAATTCACCAATTCGTACTTTATTACAACGTATTGCAATTGAAACCAACTGGGATAATCCAATTGTCCAGGCTGAACTTGCCGTTCCTGAAAAAGGCTTTGTCGCTTGGTTTAAACGCAAAGTTTTGAAAAATTCAGATGATAGAGCCGCAGCTCAGGCCATGGACCGTGCACAAGGTGCAATTTCGCAAGAATATCAAATGTTCTATCAATTGGTACGTAAACGTGATGATTTACAAGATAAGTCATTATTTGATGAGTACATGAACAATCTTGCCCAAGTACGTAGCAAGTTCAATGACCTGAAAACAGCAGGTGAGATTGGTCCAAGTGCGATGGCTTTGGTGAAACAAACGATCAATGATCAAACTTCAGTCTTTAATACCACACAGAAATATGTGGATGAAAAGATGATGGTGGGGTTAAAAGACACTGATCAACAGTTATTACAAAAATTGTTGATGACGCCACTGACACAATCTTTTTCTAGCTTGATTGTGCCGACTCAAGATGAATTGAATAAATTGTGGGGTATCCAAGCATATCAACCATTTAAAACCAATTTGAGCCAGAAATATCCATTTAATTCTGGTGTGACCTTACAAGCCACCAGTAATGAAATTGGTCAAATCTTTGGTGAGACGGGTAGCATTGCACGCTTTGTAAAAGAAGCTTTAGATCCATTTGTGATCCGCCGTGGTTATGTCTTGACCTCGAAAACATGGAAAGACTTAGGCATTAGCCTAAATCCACAATTTGTGGTGGCATTCCAGCAATATGTCGCACCGATCAATGGCATGGCGACAGGTAGCCTCGATCAACCTGCAGCTGCACCTGTATCTAATCAATCGAACTTCCAGTTCTACCCATTACCGAATCCACAATACCTGTCGTATACCATTGATATTGATGGTCAACGTATGGTGTTTGAAAACGGAATCCAGCAATGGGTGAACTTCGTATGGCCGAACCAAGGTGCAATACCAGGCGCACGAATTACTGCAGTCGATTTGGAAGGCAAAACCCATACGATTTTTGAAGAGCCGGGTGAATACGGGATTAACCGTTTGATCGATGCAGCACAGCGTAAAGAGCAAAATGGTAGTTTTGAAATGACATGGACCAGCAAAACGGAACCATCTTTAACACTGAAAGTAAACTTCCGCCTCATTAGTGGCAATAGCTCGGGCAGTATTGGCTCTAGCCGTGGTTATGCAGGCTTGCAACTGGTGGATAAAGTGGTGACAGAGAAAGCGGTACGTGTGGTCTCTGCGCAAGCGACACCTGCGGGGGCTGCTGCAACTGTTGCACCAAAGCCACAAACCACTGCACCTGCCCAGTCAGGAGTAACGCCGTAATGTTAGGGATGATCAGGGAACAGCAGGAGGTGCTTGGATGCAACAAGTAAAAACGACAGCTTTGTACTATGGAAAGACACCGGCTCGTGGTGACTTTCTGAAATCCAAAGGGCAATACGCATTAATTCAAGTGCTAGATCAGTGGATTACAGAAGCGCTTGAGCATGCTATGCGTGCACCAGATTTTAAGCAGCGTTATGAATCTTTACCTGCATTGGATTTCTTTATTGCCAATCCTGCTGAGCCAATGTTTTTGGCTGCCAATTTAATTGCCAGCCAAGACAGCTCAGGACGTGCATTTCCGATGGTACTGAGTCAATTACTTGAAGTTGAGCAGCCTTATCAGAATCTCTTGCTAGCGCCGTTTTACTACAAGTCAGTCTTGGTCGATTTATTCCAGCGCAATCGGGTATTACGCAGTATTCGTGATACCAATATTATGTTGGAGAAGCTCAACAACCTACCGAATGTGGTTCAGATTTTCACTGTAGAAGAATGTAATGGTTTTTATGAAAACCATACTATGCATTCCTTTGCCCAATTGATGAAAATCAATGTCTATGAACTGGCACAGAGCATGATCGGATTGGGACTTTTGCTGCAACCAATCTTAAAAAATGGTACCAGTCGTTTAAATAAGGTGCTGATCCTACCCATCAATAATGCGATGTATTGCTATGAAATCGCAGCATTTTGGGTTGGGATGATTGGACGCTTCTTAGGTATCAATAATACTGAAATCCTGATTGGCATCTTGCATCGTGAAGAACCAATTTTATTCATTGGCTTCCAAGGTGCCGATATCATGGCGCTCAGCGATATTTTTACCCAAAACATGCAGAGCGAGCACTGGGTATCCTTAATCCAAGCACAATGGATTGATGCCTATCTGGAGCAGAATGCCGGCCTTGCCACACTCGAACAATCACTTTGTCAGCGTCAGTTGAGCCTTAACCAAGGTTTGAAGCTGTTCAGACAAACTTTTTTAGATGAATGAATATGAGAAATAATCCGAAATCTATCTGGGCAAGTTTACTGTTTGGCTTATGTGTTCTAGGTCAAAGCCATCTGCTCCATGCTGCACCAATTGTGGTAGAGGGGGTGGTGCCCAATGAGGAGAGCAAGCAGGCAATCTTGGTCAAAATGCAGTCTGTTTATGGTGCAGATCAAGTCGTGGACAAAATTCAGGTGCGCCCAGTTTCAGCGCCGAGTGGCTGGAGTGATTCAGTGACCCGCGTCATCACTCCTGATCTGAAGAAGATTTCACAAGGTCAGTTACGTGTTAGAGGAACTCAGGTTGATTTAACCGGTAAAATGACCGACCCAAATCAGATTCAACCGACTGCCAGCAGTTTTCAGGCTTTGGTCCAACAACCGTATCGATTCAATGCCCAACTTTCAGTGAATCAGGCTGAGCAAAAAATCATTGATGATGCTTTGAAGAACCGAATCATTGAATTTGAATCAGGGAGTGCCATTCTGACTGCAGCGGGACAACAGATTCTGGATGAAATGGCCGTGGCGTTAAATAAGGTTGGTGGCAAAAAAGTCAAAATTATTGGGCATACCGATAGCACTGGTGATGCCAATAAGAATACGGTATTAAGTCAGCAACGTGCTGCAGCGGTACAAAGTTATCTGGTGGGTAAAAGTATTGCTGCGGATCGTTTAAGTACCGAAGGTAAAGGTTCTAGTCAACCAGTTGCGGATAATGCAACTGCAGACGGTCGTAAGAAAAACCGCCGCATTGAATTTGAAGTACTTTAATCATTCATAAATCCAAATGTGAGGGATGGGATTATGGCAACACCCTATATCGTTGTTGGTTGTCCAACCACAGGTGGTGGGCAGGTCATCAGTGGAAATAGCAGCTTTCTCATTGAAGGCATTCCGATTGCTTGTGTTGGGGATAAGGCAACCTGTCCAAAACATAAAACTGTGGCGACGATAGTCGCTGGTGATCCGAATATGCAAGTCATGGGTAAAGCTGCTGCTAGAGTGAATGACCCACTATCTTGCGGCTGTAAATTATTGCCTAAACAGAATTTAGCCGTTAGAGGGTAAAGACTTTTAACGCCCTTTGATTTAGCAAAGGGCTCAAATTGTTCTTATTCCTGAGTTAGAAAATTGCCCGAAAGAACAGATTTTTGATCAAATAACAGATAGAGCATGAATAGATCGAAGGAGGTTCCGCATTTCATTTTGGGATGAGATTGTGGTGGTGTTAAAACAAATTTTTATCATCTTATTGCTTGTTTTTCTTTTAGGTTGTAAAGAAAAGCGGGTTGAAGATTTTAAGTATAAGTTTTCGGGTCATCGGCTTTGTGCAGTCAAAACAAATGACATTAATGCCGCGAGTGAGTTTGGTTTATTTGATAGCTCATTTAACGATGAGGGAAATTCATTTGACGAACAAATGTCTATTGAAATCTATAAAGAAAGTTTAGAGAACTTGTCGAATAAGAATAGTCCGTATATTTTTTGCTTTGACAGTTCAAAATTAAAAGATGGAACTTTAGAGACACAAATTAGATTAGAAATTAAAAAGGGGAAATATCTACGACAATATGAGTTCATCAATCATTCATGTTTATCTAGGTCTGGTTCAGCGCTTAATCTATCAAAAGATCAAGCCGTTCAAGTGTGTAGTTCAAAAGGAAGAAGATTCACAAACGATAGCGGTTAATTCTGCGTGAGTGATGAAGAGTTTTATATGAATTTTTAAGGTATGTAATTTATTTATAAATATTTTATTTCTGCGGGATAGCGTAAAAGAGTGATACTTATAGGGGTGAGTCCAGAGACGTATTTATATAAGTATCAAGGACTAAAGGGATCTGAAAAATGGAAAAAAGTATTTTATGGTTTTCTCTTGCTTTTGTGATACTAATTAGCCAAGCCTGTACAAAGCACACTCTATATTTCACGCCTGAAATTGTAGGGTATATTTATGATCGTAGGACTAAATTGCCTTTAGCCAACCAAACTGGTGAAATGGGTTTTAATGGGCAAACCAGTGACAAAGATGCACAAGTAAAATTAAAAGCTGATGGTCATTTTACAATTCCTTCTGTTAGAAAAACCTATTATTTTATAAAACCGAATACACGGAAACATAGTTATTTTCCATCAGAGATTTTCATAAGTTTCAAAGGTTATGAGTTTAGATCTTTTGATTATTCATCGGCTTATGTGGAACAGGTTCCTGAAGGTAAATCTAATTTTAACCACTACAAGAAAATTGATTTAGGCGTTATTTATTTGGATCCTGAAAAATAGCCTATTTGTCTTCACTTAGATTAATAGAAGATTAAAAAGAGATAATGGTAAAACCTTATATATTTTGTTGCCTTAATCTTAAAATAACAACTCCTGCTATTCACTCAAGATAGACTACGTCTATTCAGCATCATTAACTTGATGTACGAATAGGCGTGTTTTTGTTTTTGCATCCAAAAATACTAATTACAACACATACGGTTCAATACTTGATAGCGTTACAAACTGGTGAATGAATAATAAGAACAACACTGGCGAATTGTTATTTTTAGTGTATCTTTATTAAGCGATATATTTTTAAAAACATATCGAAAATCGAGGACAAAACAATGCCAACAATGATGAAAAAAACCTATCTCTGTGCTGTCGCTTTCGGGGCGAGTTTATTGATGCAGACCCATGCAATAGCCGCGGACGCAATTACAGTGTACGCAGCTGCAAGCTTAACAAATGCAGTGAATGAACTCGATGCAATCTATGAGCAAAAAAATAACATTGAGGTCAAAACCTCTTATGCAGGGTCTTCAACCTTAGCCAAGCAAATTGAGGCAGGTGCACCCGCTGATGTGTTTATCTCAGCTGATGTACAATGGATGGACTATTTACAGAATAAACAGCTGGTTACAGCAGCAGATCGGATTAATTTATTGGGCAACCGCTTGGTTGTGATTACCCCCAAAGATCACCCACTAAAATTAAAAATAGATAAAAGTTTTGATCCAAGTAAAGTCATCCAAGGCAAGCTATGTACAGGGGATACCAAAAGTGTGCCAGTCGGGAAATATGCTAAACAGGCGTTGAGCTCACTAGGGTGGTGGGACAAAGTTCAACCACGATTGGTTGAAACAGAAGATGTACGTGCCGCCTTAAACTTTGTAGCGCGTGGTGAGTGTCAAATCGGTATTGTGTATGCGACGGATGCTGCCATCAGCAAAGATGTGGTTGTGGCGGGTATCTTTCCCGAAAATACGCATCCACCAATTATTTATCCCGTGGGTTTAACCAAGAAGAATGCGGAATCGGTCAAATTCTATAAATTTCTACAAAGCGGACAGGCAAAAACGATATTTAAAAAATATGGGTTTAGCGTGTTGCAGTAACTAAATGATGATCTTAAGCCCTGAAGAAATTGAAGTTCTCAAGCTGTCCTGCAAAGTGGCAGCAGCGTGTCTGGTGTTTAGCTTAATTCCTGCAACTTTAGTGGCTTGGGTATTGGCCCGCAAAGAGTTTTGGGGAAAGTCACTATTTGAGACCTTGGTGTTCTTACCTTTGGTTTTGCCACCTGTCGTGCCCGGCTACTTATTGCTGCAATTGTTTGGTAATCGGGGACTGTTGGGGCAATATCTTGCACCGCTGGGTTTAGAGTTTGCTTTTAACTGGAAAGGCGCGGTATTGGCATCCGCGGTGATGGGCTTTCCTTTATTGGTACAATCGATTCGGCTGGCGATTGAACTGGTCGATCAACGCTTGGAGCTGGCAGCGAAAACCTTGGGTGCATCTTCCTTTGGGGCGTTTATGCAGGTGACATTACCGCTCGCCAGTAGTGGTATTTTAGTTGGTGCTATTTTATGTTTTTGCCGAAGTTTAGGTGAGTTTGGTGCAACGATTACCTTTGTTGGCAATATTGCTGGCGAAACCCGCACTTTACCGTTGGCAATGTATAGTTTGATGCAGCAACCCGATACCGAAGCCGCAGTATGGCGATTGATTATCCTGTCTTTATCGGTGGCATTCTTTGCCTTATGGTTTGCACAGTGGTTCAATCGTTATCAGAAAAATAAGCGTGGATATTCAACATGATTGATTGTCATATACAGCTACAGCAAGGGCAATTTTGTCTGGATCAACGCTTTCAGTCTGATCAGACGGTAATTGGGTTATTTGGGGCTTCTGGTTCGGGGAAAACCACCATATTACACAGCATTGCAGGCTTAATCCGACCTCAATCGGGCTGGATTAAAATTCAGCATCAGACTTGGTTCGATCAAGGTCAGAATATTCATCTCAGTACGCAACAGCGTCGCGTAGGCTTGGTGTTTCAGGATGCGCAATTGTTCCCACATAAAAACGTCAAACAGAATTTACTGTTTGGTTTTAAGCATATTGCACCACAACAACGTCAGTTCGAAGTGGACTATATTGTAGAGTTGCTGAAATTGGCGCATTTGCTGGAACGTATGCCGATTAAGCTGTCTGGGGGAGAAAAACAGCGAGTGGCTTTGGGAAGAGCCTTACTGTACTCGCCACAATTGCTGCTTTTAGATGAGCCACTGTCTGCACTGGATACCGCGCATAAAGCCGAGATCATTCCCTTTTTTCAACGCGTTAAACAGGAAATCAAGATCCCAATGCTGTATGTGAGTCATGATCATGCCGAGATCGAGCAACTGAGTGACACCATTTGGTATTTATAAATAGCGTTGTAATAAGGTGAAAAACTTTTCGACTTCTTCCTCATCGACATGATCAGCACCTTTTAATACATGTTCTTTTAAGTGTTGTTCGATCAACTGGTTCATTAAACCATTCACCGCACCTTTGACTGCTGCAACCTGTTGTAGAACTTCTATGCAAGAACTTTCAGGATTTGTGATTGATTTCTCGACTGCTGCGAACTGTCCTTGAATCCGCTTAAGACGATTTAAAATTTTCTTATCTTGATGGAGGTGAGACATACTTTTTTTCCTAAAAAATATATACTAGGGCGAGTATATTGGAAGACTAAAATAAATGCAGCATAGTAACCTAGAACGACGTCATTCTCATCAGTTTGATCAAGGAAATCCTTTAGCGCAAAAAAGAATTTTAATTGCCACCCTTTTAACTGCGGTGATGATGGTGCTGGAAATTCTGGGCGGCTGGTTTTTTAATTCGATGGCTTTACTTGCCGATGGCTGGCATATGAGCTCGCATATGCTGGCCTTGGGACTGGCTTATTTTGCCTATCGTATGGCGCGACATTATGCGCAGGATCAACGCTTTAGTTTTGGTACATGGAAAATTGAAATTCTGGCGGGATATAGCAGTGCGATTTTATTGATGGTGGTCGCGCTGTTGATGGGGATTCAGTCACTCGAGCGTTTATTTAATCCTGTCACCATTCATTTTAATGAAGCGATTCCGATTGCGATTATTGGCCTGATGGTCAATCTGATCTGTGCTTGGCTATTACATGAAGGTGGTCATGATGATCACCATCACCATTCGCATAGCCACCATCATGAAGAACATCATCATGCTCATGACCATCACCATTCGCATAGCCACCATCATGAAGAACATCATCATGCTCATGACCATCATGATTTAAATCAAAAAGCAGCTTTTTTACATGTGGTTGCTGATGCTGTCACTTCAGTGCTCGCGATTATTGCCTTATTTGCGGCCAAATATTTTGGCTGGAATTTTCTGGATGCTTTGCTTGGAATTGTGGGTGCATTGCTGGTGGCGAAATGGTCTTGGGGGCTAATGCAGGAAACCGGTAAAACCTTACTGGATGCCGAAATGGGTCATCCTGTGGTTGAGGAAATACGTGAGGTGATTGCCGGGTTTTCACAGGTTGACATTACCGATCTGCATGTGTGGAAAGTGGGGAGAGGCAAGTTCTCATGTATTGTAGGTCTGGAAACGACATTGACCGATCTTAATCCTGATCAGGTCAAAGCCGCGCTGGCGATTCATGAGGAAATTGTGCATGCCTCAGTAGAAATTCATCATATTTAACTTAGAACGTCATCGAGTGGCATTTTGATCTACTCGATGAACTTTATATTTTGATTGCAATAAAATAGGGAAGATCACAATTTAGATGATCTATTCTATTTGCCTCATAATTCAAAATGATTAGTTTTAACAATAGAGCTTATCATTTTGAATCTTCTTTATTGACTCAGTTCTTTTAAAAAAGTCCAAGGAAAAATCCCTTGTTCATGCCCATCATCAAAGCAGATTTGAATCCCATAACCTTGAGAATAGATTGCTGTAATAGAGACATGATCTGGAGTTGGAATTTCCTTTTGGCGCAGACGCTTTGCTCGACAAAATCCACAAGGGCAACTGGCTCTCAGATGAGCATGGCTAAAATCTTTTTCAGTTCCATCCTCCCACGAGAGAAAAAGGCGTTGCCGTTCGATATCGACATTAAGCTGATAAGGTTCAACTGACATATTGTTTCTCCTGAATGAGTGCTAGTCCAATTCGAATTGATTTACGTACTTCCGGATCAGGATCTTCGGCATGCTGTAATAAAACATGCTGAGCGGATTCCCCACCAATTTCTCCCAAGGCAATCGCAACTTCTTTACGGAGGTTACTGATGTCATGCTGGAAATTTTCTTGGAGTTTGGCGATTGCCGCTTTGGATTTGAGTAAACCCAAACTGCGCGCAACTGCAATGCGAACCTGCCAATAAGGGTCATCTAGTTGTTGCAAAAGTGGTTGTTCTAAGTCAAGGACCTTTAATTTTCCAATGGTCAAGGCAGCTTCGACCCTGAGTTGCCATGCCTCGGCTGTGAGAGAACTGTGTAAAGCTGATAAAATTTTGGGTGTTGAAACTTGAATTGCTGCCAAGCCACCTGTGGCGGTACGGCGGATTTCAGTATCAACATCATGCTGTGCGATATGTGCTAAGGTTGCTAAGCCTTCCTGTTTCTGCAACCAACACAATGTACTGACTGCTTCTTTACGGACCAAGGCATTGCGATGCTGAACATGTTCGAGGATGGTTTCGAATAACGGTTCAGCCCGTAATTCCCTGATTGCTCTCAAAATCGAAGCAATCACAAAGTCATTTTGATGCTGCAAATATGTTGCCAGATGATCAGCAGATTCAGCATGTTTAATTTCACTTAAACTTTGCGCTGCAGCGGTACGCACATTCTCATGAGGATCACTCAAAGCTTGAGCCAAAGTATGTAAAGACGTCGCATCCTCCCAACCTTCTAAACGAGTGGCGGCCAACTCACGAACTTTGCTTGCAGAATCATGTAACACTGCGTGCTGTAACCAAGCCAATAATTCTGTTTGTTCTTCATCGGCAATATTCATAATCGCCACAAAGCGGATATTTTCATCGTCCTGATTCAGTTGAAGGAGATAATCAGCATAATCCTCATCAATATCAGCAAGGATTGGGTAATTTAGACTCATATTTTATGCTTCCTAAACAGCGGCTTTCTGATTTAAGCCGAGTGGATTTAACCGACTCAGTTCGGCTTGGGTGGCCTGTTTTAATACTTGAATGCAATGTTTTTTAATTTGGGTAAATTCAGTCGAAGTCACCAGATCAACATGACGTGGACGTGCAAAATCCAGTTTGATTTCTTCGATAATACGTCCCGGACGATGGCTCATGATCAAGACTCGATCCGCCAGAAATAAAGCTTCATCAATATCGTGGGTAATGAACAACACCGACGTTTGTATGCTTTGCCAGATTTCAAGCAATAGTTCCTGCATCTTTAAACGAGTCTGAGCATCCAGCGCGCCAAAGGGTTCATCCATCAGCAATACACGAGGCTGATTAATCAACACGCGTGCAATTTCAACCCGTTGTTGCATACCACCAGACAGTTCGGCAGGGTATTTATGTTCAAAACCTTTTAAGCCGACCAGTTCAATCATTTGTGCTGCTTGTTCTTGTCTTTTAGCCTTGGAAATTCCTTTCATTTTTAAGCCGAAGCACACATTCTCTAGCACACTTTTCCATGGAAATAGGGTGTGTTGCTGAAATACCAAACCACGATCCGAAGAAGGTTTTTCTATAGCTTTTTGATCCAGCAACATGCTGCCTGAGCTGATCGGTAAATGACCTGCCAGTGCACCGAGCAATGTTGATTTGCCACAACCCGAAGGACCCAGTAAACAGACAAATTCACCTGCCTGAACGTCAAAAGAGACATGATCCAGTGCCTGAAAGCGTTGTTTATCCTGACCCAGATGAAGATTGATATTGTTTAAATGAATATGACCGTACTGATGCATGTTATGCCTTCCTTAACTGATACCAAGGGGTAAGTTTTTTACCGAAATAGCGCAGAAAAGCACTGCTGAACATACCTAATGCACCGATCAAGAGCATGCCAACAATAATGTCTGCATAGTTTTGCAAGGTAAAAGACTCCCATGTGAAATAGCCGATACCGAGCTGACCTGAAATCATTTCAGCCGTAACCAGACAGAACCAGCAGGTGCCCATGCCAATCGCAAGGCCAGTGGTGATACTGGGTAACGAGCCTGGAATAATCACTTCGCGCAAAATGGCAAACTGACCTGCACCTAGACTTTTTGCGGATGCAATGAGACGTTGGTCAACGGCTTCAACGCCATGAATGGTATTGAGCAATATTGGAAATAGTGCACCTAAAAAGGTAATGAAAATCATCGAAGCTTCTGATGATGGAAACATTAAAATTGCTAAAGGAATCCATGCAACGGCCGGAATCGGACGCAAGATTTCTAGGGGTGGCATCAATAGTGCAGCCAAGGTTTTGGAATAACCAATCAATAATCCTAAAATAACCCCAATTACTGATGCGAGTAAGAAGCCAATCAGAACTCGAGTAATACTGGCTTTGACATGTGCAAGCGCGGTATCTAATTCGGCAAAAGCAAGTAGAGACTGAATCACCTCTCGTGGCGAAGGTACATTGGAAAAATTGATTAGCCCTAAATTTAAATGATGCTGTGAAGCCAGTTGCCAAAATACCAGACTGAACACCAGTGACACGGCACCTAAGCTGTATGAAATGATACGACTTTTTGAAAATTTCAGCACAGGGCGGATTGCCTTAGACTGAATCGGTTGGGTATCCGCTAAACTATTCATATTGTTTTCTCCTGAATCTCAAAATCCCCCTAAATCCCCCCTTTAAAAGGGGGACTTTTCACGAGTCTAAAGACTGACTAAGATTCGTGAGGCTCCTCCCTTTCTAAAGGGAGGTCGGGAGGAATTTGATCACTTCACCAACTTTTGGGCATTATTAAAGTCATAGACTTTGCCACCATGTGTTTTGGCCCAATTGTTGGCATCTCCACGCAGTAAGAAGGCACTGATCTGACCGTTTTTATCGGTGGCATACCATGCCAGATTCGCCAGTAATTTGATTTTTAAATTACGGTCTTGGTTGTAGACCACACGGATGTTTTTACCGCTCTGCTTAAATTTATTTAAATCTGCAAAGGCAGTTTCAGGTGTAGCATAACTACGTACTTGGGCTTCGCCTTTCACCCAAATTTGTGTAACGCGATCAAAACTTTGAATCGGTTTTTGCGTCAGGGCATCTTTGGCAACGAGAGGGGATTGAGCGTAATTTTTGAGTTGTTGCGCGTAATTCAAGCCTGCACTCTGGAAGGCTTTTTTAATGTATTGATCATCAATGAATTGATTGACATTGATATCAACATCATCACGACCCAGATATTTCAAAGTATCGACTGCGGTTTGAGTGGCTTGTTTGTATTCTGGTTTCCAAGTCAGGTCACGGGTTTGTACACCGAGAGGTCCATGAAATAAATATACCACTTCGGCTGGGATCCCTGTTTTGGCTGCGATCAGTTCACTGTATTTTTCTGGTTGTTTACGGATCAGTTGATCGGCTTCAATTGTTGCGCGTAAATAGGCCTGAATAATTTCTGGATATTGTTGTGCATAGGATTTGCTGGCTAAAGAACCATGAAAGGTTGGGGTTTTAGCCTGCGCACCGTCATAAATCTTGCGGGCAAAACCTTGGTAGGGAAATAATTCGGCAAAAGGAACGAAGTCAGCATGAGCATCAATCTTATTGCTTTTGAGTGCTGGGCCTGCAACCTCAGGTGCTTGGGCAATAATTTTGACATCCTTTTTTGGGTCCCAACCTTGGGCTGCAACGGCACGCAGTAACAGGCCATGTGCGGTTGAGGCAAAAGGTACAGAAATGGTTTTTCCTTTTAAATCTTGGATCGAGTTAACCTCAGAATCCAGCGGAACCACGATGCCATTACCACTGCCAGTGGTACTGCCAGAGAGCACACTCAGGAAAATACTTTCTTTACCTGTCTTTTTAAACGCGACATTGTTATTAACCGCAGGAAAGTCTGCCATTGCGCCAATATCTAAACGACCAGCCACCATTTCACTGGTCAATGGCGCGCCAGAGGTAAAGTTTTTCCAGACAATATCGTATTTGGCATCTTTGTATTTACCTGTTTTGGGCAAATATTTAGGGAGTAGATTTAATTCACGAATCAGCAAGCCCCCAGTGGCACAGTTAATGGTGGTATCTTGAGTACCAATCGCAATCCGAATATTTTCTGCATGTGCTGAGTTAAGGACCGTCAGTAAACTACTGCTTAGAATCAGGCTTTTGGCTAAGTGGTTGAGTCTCATGTTGTTCCCCTCATTTAAGTAAATATGGAATGTTGACTTGAATGGCATCGGTCGGGCAGTCTTTCTCGCATGGCATGCAATACCAGCATTCATCAAACTGCATATAGGCTTTTTTACTTTCTGGATGAATCGCCAATAAGTCCATTGGGCAAACATCAACACAGACGGTACAACCTTTATCCGCAATACATTTATCTTCATCCACCAACACAGGTGCGGCAGTACGGTGGGCAATTTCTTTAAAAATAAAAGCCATGTGATGTTCCTTATTCGACTGTTTCAGCCACTAATTTTTTATTAATCCGTAATAGGTTGTACGAATTGGCCTCATCTTGCTCAATTGGTATCAGATAGGGCTCTACCGCTTGTTTGAAGCTGACCATATTGCCGTATTGATCTTTTTTCAGATGGGTATGACAGAACCAGTCCCGATCATTTTTTTCTGGACAATCTGCACGGTAGTGATACAGCCCCCAACGACTTTCTTCACGGAACAGCGAGGCACGTGCTGCCATTTCGGCGCAGTCCCGAATCACAGCGACTTCAGCGGCACGCATTAATTCGTGTGGGTGACTGGCATTGATCTGTTCAATATCAGCTTTGATTTCCTCAAAGCGTTTCAGTGCAATTTCAATTTTTTGTCGGGTTTTGGGTGGCTGTAAGTAGTCATTAACCATTCGACGTAACTTGTATTCCACTTGTTCCGATGACAGTCCTTCTGGGCGGTGCAAGGGTGCAAAAACACGGGCCTTTTCAGCTTCAATTTCATCAGTATTCAATTCTGAATCGGCTCGTTCTACGACATATTCAGCAGCATTGACCCCAGCAAACCAGCCATAGGTAAAGGCACCGAGCATGTAGTTATGCGGAACGGCTGCCATATCACCCGCGCTATACAGACCTTTGACGGAGGTCTCGGCTTTTTCATTGATCCACACTCCAGAAGCACTGTGTCCACTACAGAAACCAATTTCTGAAATCTGCATTTCCACCATATCTTGTCGGTAATCGGTGCCACGTCCTTCATGGAAACGTCCACGACTTGGGCGTTCATTGGTATGTAGAATTTCTTCAATGGTTTGAATGGTTTCTTCGGCTAGATGATCCATTTTCAGGAACACTGGGCCATTGCCACTTTGTAGTTCCTGATAGAACTCCCACATCATTTGGCCTGACCAGTAGTCACATTCAATAAAACGTTCGCCTTTGCTGTTGGCGGTATAGCCACCTAACGGACCGGTCACGTAGGCACAGGCCGGGCCGTTATAATCTTTGATCAGCGGATTGATCTGGAAGCATTCCAGATTGGAGAGTTCAGCTCCTGCATGGTAAGCCATGGCATAGCCATCACCTGCATTGGTCGGGTTTTCATAGGTTCCCATTAGATAGCCAGATGCAGGCAAGCCCAAACGTCCTGCTGCACCGCAACATAAAATCGCAGCCTTGGTTTTGATCACATAGAAATCACCATTGCGGCAGTCAAAGCCCAGTACGCCGTTGATGGCTCCCTCAGCATTTTTTAATAGGCGGGTAGTGACAATGCGGTTATTGATTTTGACCTGAGCACGTTTCAGTTGGCGATACAGTACTTTTTTAATGTCATGACCTTCAGGCATAGGCAGCACATAAGCACCCATGTGATGGACTTTTTTGACCGCATATTCACCGGTTTCATCTTTTTCAAATTTCACGCCCCATTGATCCAGTTGCTGAATGGTGGTGAAACTGTGTTTGGCATAGGCATAGACCGTGGCTTGATTGACAATGCCATCATTGGCAATGGTAATTTCCTTGGTATATTGCTCAGGCGTGGCATAACCTGGAATGACGGCATTATTCAGGCCGTCCATGCCCATTGAAATTGCGCCACTGCGCTTCACATTGGCTTTTTCAATCAGTAAAACTTTCAGGTTGGGGTTGGCTGTTTTGGCTTTGATGGCTGCCATTGGGCCAGCCGTCCCCCCACCGATGACGACAATGTCATAGTCCAGTGTAATCGTATTCATGTTGTGCCTTTTTGAGTGCGTTTTAATTCACAAGGTTGGTGACGTTAGGTATTTCTTTTTCGATCTACCCTTAAACGGTATTGGAAGGTCTCTCCTGAGAAGTAGAGATATTCGAAGTCAATCGGATGTCCAGCATGATCGTGAGTCAGTCGCTCCACTCTTAATAGTGGTGCGTTGATATCGACTTGCAGCAGTTCACTGAGTTCTTCGTCAGCAAGGGTGGCATCAATGTTTAAATCTGCATGTCCCAAGGCAATCGATAAATCTTCTTCAATCGCTAAAAATACATCACGCGTGGAGAGGTTGATCTCTTGCAAAGCTAGTCCAATCGCTTCCGGTAAATAGGTGAGTTCAAATGAAACGGGTTTACGGTTAAGTAAGCGAATGCGTTTGATTTCCACCACAGTACTGTTCACTGAAACTTTTAATTTCGATGCAATTTGTGGCGTAGCGGGAATAAAGCGAAACTCTTTGACCACGTTAAAGACCTCATGTCCCATATTGGTCATGGCTTCTGCAAAGCCTTGTAATTGGGAAATGTTCTGAAAGGTTTTCGGTGCGCTAACGAAAGTACCTTTACCTTGAATCTTGTAAACCAAGTGTTCGAGCTGAAGTTGATTGAGTGCCTGACGAATGGTGATACGGCTGACATTAAATAATTCACTCAGTTCTTTTTCAGATGGCAATTGCTGATGAATCTGATAGCTGCCCTCGACGATCTGCTGAAGCAGGGCCTGATAGACTTGATCATACAATGGGCGTTCGCCACTTACTTTATTCACAATCGGTTGGTTCATTGAACTTAAACTTGTTATAACAACTTGGTTGTTAGATTATCGATTATGCAAAATGAAGAAAAATAACTTATGCAGCAAAAAATATCTGTTTTTGTGCATTGCCTATTGCACAGGATGAAAATAAAGATGCTTTTTATTGTTTTAAGAATGGATGATTTTTATTGATATATAAATGAAAATCAATATTTTAAGATATATTGATTTTCATTTGGTTTGCTATTATCGCCAGATTTATAAATGAAAGTGATCGTTTTAACTTGAGGTGTTTTGCGGAAATAAGACCGGTTCTGCGGCTAATTTTTCTGCCAAATATTGAATGAACACACTCAATTTAGGTGGAACATGACGGGTAGGCGGATAGAGCAACCATGCGCCACCACTGTAATGGGTCTTAAAATGCCAATCAGGTAAAACCTGAACCAAACTCCCTTGTTCTAAGGCATGGCGTGCCACGAAGTAAGGCAAACTGGCAATGCCTAAGTGTTGTAAAGCGGCACTGAGACGCACGCCAGTGTGATTGGCTGCATAACGACCACGGACTGGCACCGTAATCGATTTCTGTTCCTGCTGGAATTTCCACTTCGAATCATTGGGCTGTTCACCCAAATAAATACATTGATGCTGCTTTAAATCATGTGGATGTTGCGGTGTGCCATGTCGCTGTAAATATTCTGGCGTAGCACAAATTAAATGATCAATATCAATCAGTTTTCGTCCCATCAAGCCACCTGGCGGCTGTTCGGTAATACGAATCGCCAGATCGACACCATCATCAATCAAGTCAATGTAACGGTCTTCCAATAGCAATTGAATATCAATTTTTGGATATAGTGCCAGGAATTCAGGCAAATGTGGGTGCAGCATAAAATGCCCAACGGCTTTGGGCACACTGATCCGAATAATGCCCTGTGGTTCAATATGAAACTGACCTGAGCTTTCCATTACTGCCTGTGCCGCATTGACCATGTCGACACAGCGTTCATACACCTGTTGACCGCTTTCACTTAAGCGCAGTTTACGTGTGGTGCGATGCAATAAGCGTGTACCTAAAGCTCGTTCTAAACGGGCAATGGCGCGGCTCACGGCAGACGGGGTTGAACCGAGCTGACGTGCAGTTTCAGAAAAGCTTTCCGTTTCGACAACTTTGACAAAAGTTGCCATTTCATTTAACAGAATCAGACTTTGATTTGTGCTCATGAAGCAAAAGTTATTTGGATTTTGATTGGATTATCGCGCTTTAAAAATCGCAATACAATCTTTTTTCCTGTAGTCATGATGGAGATAAATCAAATGTGGCAGTTGTATGGACATGAGTTTCTGGCCTTGGCATTGATCCATTTTATGGCAGTCGTTTTACCGGGTCCTGATTTTATTATTACAGTACGACAAAGTGTACGATATGGTTATTTAATTGGCTGTATCACTGCAATCGGCATTGGTGTCGGCATTTCGGTACATGTGTTTTATACCTTGGTGGGGGTTGGCGTGCTGATCCAGCAAAGTGTCTGGTTAATGTCGTTATTACGTGTTGCAGGCGCGGCTTATTTGATTTATTTGGGCTGGCAATGTTTACGTAGTCAACCGAATGCCAATCTGGATATTTTGGCAGGGGAAGCGCTGGGCAAACCGAGCTTGATCCAAGCCTTTAATATGGGCTTTTTGACCAACGCGTTAAATCCGAAAGCGACCGTTTTCTTTTTGGCAATTTTTACCACCATTGTCAGTCCGACCACACCGTTAAAAGTTCAAATTGGTTATGGCGTCTGGATGTGTCTAGTCAATGCTGTGTGGTTTATTTTGGTCAGCATTATGTTTGCTCAGCCTGTTGTACGGAAACGCTTTTTAGAGTTTGGCGTGTATTTCGAACGAGTGATGGGGGTTATCTTGAGTGCAGTTGCAATACGGTTGATCTGGAGCGTTGCCTTTGCCTGAACATAAAAAAGACTGCACTCAGGCAGTCTTTTTTATTGGAGAGGGGTTAAGCACTGCGTTTGTTTCTGGTCAGTTGATGTAAGACTGACACCAGCAAATCAATTTCTTCCGTGGTGTTATAAAACGCTAAAGAAGGACGCACAGTTTGTTCTACACCAAAACGACGCAAGATCGGCTGAGCACAATGATGTCCTGAACGCACCGCAATGCCATGTTGATTCAGTGCCTTACCTACTTGCTCGGTCGAATAACCTGCAAGAGTAAAGGACATCACACTGGCTTTATTTCTGGCTGTACCAATTGGTCTCAAACCTGAAACAGTACTCAATGCATGTTGACCATATTCCAGTAAGTCATGTTCATAACGGGCAATATTATGAATGCCGAGGCGTTCCACATACTCCAGCGCAGCACCTAAACCGACTGCATCAGCAATATTACCCGTGCCAGCTTCAAACTTATTTGGAGCAGGTTGATAAACCACTTGTTCAAAAGTCACGTCTTGAATCATATTGCCACCGCCTTCCCAGACTGGCATCGTCTCTAGAATTTCAGGCTTGGCATAGACTGCACCAATGCCTGTCGGTCCAAACACTTTATGCCCTGAGAATACAAAGAAGTCGGCATCAATCGCTTGAACATCGGTTGGCATATGCGAAACCGATTGAGCACCATCGACCAAGACCCGCACACCTTTAGCATGCGCGATTTTGATGACCTCAGCGACAGGTGTTACCGTACCTAAGGCGTTGGACACTTGGGTAATAGAGATCAGTTTGGTGCGTTCATTGATCAGTTTTGGCAGTTCTTCCAAAATGATTTGGCCAGTATCATCCACTGGAATGACACGGAGTTTGGCACCGATTTTTTTGGTGAGTTGAAACCAAGGTACGATGTTGGCGTGATGCTCCAGATGAGACACGATGATTTCATCACCTTCAGCAATATTTTGTTCGCCCCACGTCTTGGCAATCAGATTAATGCCTTCAGTGGTGCCACGAACAAAAATGATTTCCTTGGATGATTTTGCCCCAATAAAACGAGCCACCACATTACGTGCATGTTCATAGGCATCGGTTGCACGTGCTGCTAATTCATGTGCAGCACGATGAATATTGGAATTTTCATGCTGATAAAAATAGGCAATACGATCAATCACGCTTTGTGGTTTCTGTGTCGTTGCTGCATTATCAAACCAAACCAGAGGTCGACCATTGACGCGTTCTTGCAGAATGGGGAAGTCACGACGGATCGCTTGAATATCCAAGGGCTGAGCGGCATTGGCAACAAACTGTGGCTGTGAAGGTTGATAATTGCCATAACTCTCATTACTTTGTGGCAAATCCAAAAAATAGAAACCTGTGGAAGCGGTACTTTTAGGTTGAGCTAAACTTGGTTGGTCTTGCTGCAACAAGCTTTTTAGCGCATCGCCGTGTGGTAATTGAAATGATTGTGCTGTTGCAAAACTGGCAGCATCAAATTCAGAACTTGAAGTGTTGGGGGCTGCAAAATCATTTAAAAAATAAAATGGTGATGCCTCACTTGCTGATGGGCTAGAAGGTTCAACCAAAGGCACATTCGGTGCACTATGAATCGCCTGTGGAAAATTCGGTTCAATCGGTGGTCGAGGTAAGTTCGCTCCACCGACCACGGGTGCAGAGGCAATGGCACGACGTTCAGGATAATCGGGATAGTTTGGGATATGCTCAGGATATTCTGGATTCAAACTTTTTTCATAAGCAATATTGGGCGCACGACCACTTAACGCTGCTAAAGGTTCAGCAGGTTGGGGTTGATGGGGTGGTGTACCCACATTCGGCAAGTCTAAATTCAAACCAGAAGAATGACCACCGCCTGAGCTTGGCAGCGCTGCAAAAAATTCAGAGGCGAGTCTTGAAAGTGTTGCTTCATCCGGGAAGTTGGACGGTGGGTTAACACCGACCACTTCAGAACCCGTTGGACCACCTTGCCCAGTAGCTGTAGAAGATAGCTTACTTGTAGTTAACTGGGTAGTCATGATATTTGTCCACCTCCACATCTTCGAGCACAGCCAACGCATCCTCAGTCAATACTGCCAATGAGCAGTACAGTGAGATCAGATAAGACGCAATTGCATTGCGATTGATGCCCATAAAGCGTACGGAAAGCCCTGGGGACTGCTCGCCAGCCAAGCCCGGTTGGAACAAGCCCACAACACCTTGGCGTTTTTCACCCACACGGAGTAGCAAGATTTTGGTTTTACCATCTTCCACTGGAATCTTATTTGATGGAATCAATGGGACACCACGCCATGTGATGAACTGCGAACCGAATAAACTGACGGTTGGTGGTGGCACGCCACGACGGGTACATTCACGACCGAATGCAGCAATCGCATCTGGATGTGCCAAGAAGAACCCCGGTTCTTTCCAGACTTTACGGAGTAAATCATCAAAGTCATCTGGGGTTGGTGGACCATTTAAAGTTGAAATACGCTGTTCATCTGCGACACTGGCCAATAAACCATATTCAGGGTTATTGATCAGCTCGCTTTCTTGGCGTTCTTTTATGGTTTCAATGGTTAAGCGTAATTGTTCTTTGATTTGATCATGTGGGCTGCTGTAAAGATCAGCAACACGGGTATGGATATCCAAAACAGTAGAAACACCATTGAGGAAATATTCACGCGGTTGCGCATCATAATCAACAAAGGTTTGCGGCAATGTGGCCTCATCACGTTGTGTACAGGCCACTTGGATGTCATCAGTATTGCTGACACGGTTAACGCGATAAATACCTGCTTCCACAGGAATCCATTGCAATAAATGTGTGAGCCAACGCGGGGTAATGGTCGAAAGTTGTGGAACGGTCTTGGTGGCATTGGCAAGCTGTCTAGCTGCATGATCACCAAGTGCAAGTTGGACTTTATCTGTAGTTTTTGCCATGAATCAATTTTCCTGTTGTCTTTGGCTTTGTTAATAAAAATTGGTTTTATTGCAATAATATTTAATGATTTATTTCGCTAGACTAGAGGCTATTTAGTTTTTTTAAAAATATTATTATGAGATAAATAATCGTGAATTATTCGCTTATTACTCATAAGAATATAATTATGAAAAATAAATATAAGTATTGAATATACGTTGTTTATTCTTACACCATTTTATTTACGTCGTTAAATACTTCATTAAATTAAACTTTACTATTGTGTAATGATTCACTTGGTGACTGTAAAATTTGACTGCCTGCTGCAACACTATGGGTGAGCCAGACATTGCCGCCAATAATGGAGCCTTTACCAATGGTGATACAGCCTAAAATGGTTGCACCTGCATAAATCACCACATGGTCTTCCACAATGGGATGACGAGCGTAATCTTTTTTCAGTGCCCCATCTTCATTCAGCTCGAACCGTTTTGCACCGAGCGTCACTGCCTGATAGATACGGACATATTCACCAATCACTGACGTTTCACCAATCACTACACCTGTGCCGTGATCGATAAAGAAGCCTTTCCCAATTTGCGCACCTGGATGAATATCAATACCCGTTGCAGAATGGGCCAATTCAGAAATAATCCGTGAGAGCAACGGTACACTGTGATAAAGCTGATGTGCCACGCGATGATGAATAATCGCTAAAATACCTGGATAGCAGAGCAGGACTTCATCAACGCTATGCGCTGCGGGATCACCTTCATATGCTGCACAGACATCTGCATCCAATACTCGGCGAATGTCAGGCAAGGTATTGGCAAAGTCCTGTACGATGGTCTGTGCCAAAGCGACTTGCTGTTCATACAGTAGACGTTCATTGCTTGAAACAGGAATCGGTTTGACTCGACTTTTGGCTTCGTAATTTAAAGCCAACTTGACCTGTGAAAATAGTTCATTCAAGACACGGTCAAGCGTGTAGGCAATATAGTAATCCTCAGTTTCTTGGCGTAGATCGCTCGGCCCGAGTCGCATTGGAAATAAGATTCCACACAGATCATCTAAAATTGACTTCAGCGCATCCTTAGATGGGAGTTCACGTCCACCAAACTCTTTGATGCGATGTTGACGCTCCCGCCATTCATGTCGTGCTTGTTGTAGGCCTTCGACGACAGGCTGTATTTTCCATTGGCTCACACGAGTTCCTTGCAAAACGAGATCTTAAATAAATCGTAAAATAATTGCTTAAAAAAGCAGCATTAGTCTTGTAACCAAGGTAACTGATGTGTACGCCAGCCATTGCTTTGATTACGTTGTTGTTGCTCGTTTAAGTCACCTTCAAAACCTTCCAGCACGTTATAAACCTGAGCAAAACCCGCACTAAATGCTGCCGTTGCCGCTAAAGCAGAGCGTTTACCACTACGGCAGAGCAGCAGAATGGTTTTATCTTTGCCAACTTTGCTATCCAGTTCTTTCAGAAAGCGTGGGTTTCGGTTAAATGATGTGCCAGTTGCCCAAGCGACGTGGATACTTTCAGGGACATAGCCAACAAATTTACGTTCTTCATTGGTACGGACATCGACCAATACCGCATGGCCTTGTTCAACTAAATACCAAGCTTCAGTAGGAGGGACGCTGCCAGTGAAATCGAGTTCATTTTCTTCAGCGTAATGTTGCGCACGTACTAAGATATCTTGTGGATTTTTAGATAAACCGTGAATCGTAGATGTCGATTCTGCTATATCAGTAGAATCAAATTGAGCATTCATTTTTATAACCTTTCATACATCAGCGGGATGATGTTTTTATCTTAGGGCTGTTTTTATATTCAGGAAAATAAGCAAAATTTATTTATATATCTATTTTTGATAAATAATAGGTTTTTATTAACTTATTAGGAATATAGTTTGAAACTGTATTTTAAAATGAATGTGCTTATTTGATTTAAAGATGAAATTATCAGGATTAAATATTTTACTTTTCAATTAATCAAAGGGATAAATATTTAAAAGGCTTGGTTGGGAAATTAAATGCAACAACACTAAAAGTAAATCAATTGAATATAAAAACAGCAAAAATTGCCTAAGTCTTATTCTTATCTCATAAAAGAATAAGCAACTCACTTTTTCTTATTTTTAATCATAAAGCATGCCGCATACCATAAGCCTATATTGTTGAAAGATCATCTAATTATGGGCATCAAGAACGCTAAGCCGCTAATTGTTACAGCGATCGTCCTTGTGGCGATTGTTGCTTTTATTATCTATCAAAATCAAAAAGATGCTGCACCAGCTCAGTCTAAAAACAACAAGGCAGTGGTGATTGCCTATCAGACTGGTGTGGATCCAACCAAGGTTGCACAAGCCAATGGTGATTATGAACGTGATAGTAATCAAGCAATTCAATGGCGTAAATTTGATGCAGGTTCAGATGTGGTCAATGCATTGGCTTCGGGTGATGTGGTGATCGGCAATATCGGTTCTAGCCCTCTAGCTGCTGCTGCAAGTCGTGATTTACCGATTGAAGTCTTTCTAGTGACAGCTAAATTAGGCGGTTCAGAGGCATTGGTGGTGAGTAACAAATCAGGTATTCAAAATCCGCAAGATTTGATTGGCAAAACCATTGCCGTACCATTCGTTTCAACCACGCATTACAGCTTATTGTCAGCGCTCAAGCATTGGAATATTGCGGATAATCAAGTCAAGATTATTAACTTACGTCCACCAGAAATCACAGCAGCTTGGGAACGTGGTGATATCGATGCAACTTATGTTTGGGAACCTGCATTAAGTAAAGTCAAAGCCAGTGGTCATGTCTTAACCGATTCGAAACAAGTCGGCGAGTGGGGCGCACCAACCTATGATTTATGGGTAGTTCGTAAAGATTTCGCTGAAAAAAATCCAGAGTTCTTAAAAGCATTCGTAAAAACCAGCTTGAAACAAGTTGAAGCGTATCAGCAAGATCCGAAAGCATTTGAACAAAATGCGGACAATATCCAGAAAATTGCTCAGCTGACAGGCTCTGATGTGAAAGATATTCCTTTACTGTTGTCAGGCAATATTTATCTGAATGGTCAGCAACAACACGCGACTTTAGCGGGTGAGTTCGCCAAAAATATTTTCGATACCGCAACCTTCCTCAAAAGCCAAGGCAAGGTGGATCAAGTCAAACCTGATTATCAAGCGAATGTCACCACCCAATTCTTACAGCCATAGGAGATCTAAATGAGCGTATTAGCTGCCGAGCATCTTCATTTAACTTTTCCAAAACAGACAGTGCCTGTATTACAAGATATCAATCTGAAGATTGAAGAAGGCACTTTGACTGTGATTTTGGGTGAGTCTGGTTGTGGTAAAACAACATTACTGAATATTTTGGCGGGTTTTCAAAAGCCAAGTTCGGGGCAGATTACACTGGATCATGAAGTGGTGACTGCGCCAGATGCACGCCGTGCGGTGGTATTTCAGGATCATGCGCTATTACCTTGGTTAAATGTCTCTGAAAATATCGGTTTTGCTTTGCAGCTCAAAGGTTTAAAAGCGCAAGAAATTCAACAGCAAGTCGATGCAATTCTTAAAATTGTCGGCTTGAGTCATGTGGCTAAAGCCAATATTTGGGAATTGTCAGGTGGTATGAAACAACGGGTTGGGATCGCACGTGCTTTGATCAGCCATGCTGCATTCATTTTATTGGATGAGCCTTTTGCTGCACTTGATGCTTTTACTCGTGAAACCATGCAGCAGTTGGTGCTGGACTTATGGATTGAACAAAATAAATCGTTCTTCCTGATTACCCATGACATTGAAGAAGCACTATTGCTGAGTAATCAATTGGTGTTGATGACAGCTCGCCCAGGAAAAATCGTCGAAACTTTAAAGCTGGATTTTGCAGCGCGTTATAAGCAAGGTGAATCGATTCGTGTGATTAAGTCTGATCCGAAATTTATCCAATTACGCGAGCAATTGTTTGAACGTCTGCGTGTGCAGAAACAAGCAGGGCATGAGGTGGCTGTATGACAGGGCAAGCAAAAAATACAGCTTATGAAGTGAGTAAGGCCGAGGAACTGCAATCGACGAATCAAGCACAATCTGGTTCGATTTTGAATACATTAGGTGCATTGATTGCTCGCCATCGTAGTTTAGCGCTCAGCCTTTCCAGTGTCTTGACTGTATTGGTGATCTGGTATTTGATCACGGCATTAAAAATTGTCCCAAGTCTATTTTTGCCGAGCCCTCAAGCAGTATGGCAGAAGTTCCTTGAAGTCAGTCAGCAAGGTTTTATGAAAGCCACCTTATGGCAGCATTTGGCAGCAAGTATTTCCCGTGTCTTATTCGCCTTAGTTGCCGCGATTGCGATTGGTGTGCCTTTAGGTTTGTGGATGGGGCTGAATAAATGGGTGCGTGCAGTGCTTGATCCATTGGTTGAGTTATTGCGTCCGATTCCACCTTTGGCTTATTTGCCACTATTGGTGATCTGGTTCGGGATTGGTGAAACCACCAAAGTCCTTTTGATTTTCTTTTCGATCCTTGCACCTGTGATTATCAGTAGTACCCATGGTGTACTCAGCCATCAGCTCAATCGTGAACGTGCGGCTTTATCTTTAGGAGCAAGCCAATCACAAGTGTTTTGGCATGTGATTCTGCCGACAGCCTTACCGCATATTTTAACGGGTATTCGTATTGGTTTAGGTGTGGGCTGGTCAACTTTGGTGGCGTCGGAATTAGTTGCAGCAGATCGTGGCATTGGTTTTATGGTGCAGTCGGCGGCACAATTCCTGATTACCGATACCGTGGTTCTCGGCATTATTGTCATTGCGATTGTCGCCATTAGTTTTGAATTGTTTTTGCGTTGGTTACAGAAGCAATTATCTCCTTGGTATGGCCAACAGTTATAAGTGTGAGTAGTAGAAGATGACCTTAAATATTGAAGTTATTAAACCAACAATCGGTGCAATTATTCACGATGTTGACTTAAACACGGCTGATGAAAATACCACTCAACAAATTCAACAGGCTTTGCTGGATCATCATGTGATCTTCTTCCGCAATCAGCAGCTTGCACCTCAGGCACAAGCCGAGCTTGCGCGTGGTTTTGGTTCTTTGCATATTCATCCGATCTATCCATCGGTAGACAATGTACCTGAAATCATTGTGCTCGATAGCTGGAAACAGGATTTGCGTGACAATGAGCTTTGGCACACTGATGTGACTTTCAGTCAGAAACCGCCATTGGGTTGTGTATTGCAAGCGATTAAGATTCCACCTGTCGGTGGTGATACCCTTTGGTCGAGTGGGGCAGCGGCATTTGCTGCCTTGGATCAAGGCTTGCAGCAAAAGTTAAAAGGTTTAACCGCAACACATGACATTCGTCAGTCTTTCCCGATTGAGCGTTTCGCGCATAATGATGTTGAGCGTAAAAAACTGGAAGAAACCTTTAAGCGCAATCCACCTGTTGTTCATCCTGTGGTGAGAACGCATCCGGTAACGGGTCAACCGATTTTGTTTGTGAGTGAAGGTTTTACTACGCGTATTAATGAGCTGGATGAAACTGAAAGCGCTGAATTGCTACAGTATTTATTTGCGCATGCCACCAATGAGCAGTTCCATTTGCGTTGGCAGTGGCAGGCCGGTGATGTAGCGATTTGGGACAATCGTTGTACGCAGCATAAGGCTTTATTTGATTATGGTGATGCGCATCGAATTATGCATCGTGCCACGATTAATGGTGATGTACCGTTTTATCAAGCGGCAAGTTAAGGCTTTATTTAGATTTGAAAGCTTGGGTAAATCCTGAGCTTTTTTATTTTACGGTTCGATAGTTTCTGTGGAATCTTACTGAGATATTACCTTATTTCGGAATTTGCCTTGGCTTCCTCTCTTACTTTTCAGGGATGAAAAGTAACAAAAATCCTTTGTTTGGCTGATGATACTTCCTTGTATCACAGCCAAACTGGCGGCATCCATGCCGCCGAGCGCGGTAGTGAATTTTTGCGAGAATTTAAAATTACAAGAAAAAGCATTTACGGTCCGGTTTTATCTGCATCTGTGCTTGGAAATTTCTAGACCGTTTGATTCCTAGGCATTAAGTAAAATGATCTCTTGTTTATAAACCGAAGGTGCTTGCCCAGTCCAACGTTTAAAGGCACGTCGGAATTCACGTAATTCGCTAAAGCCTAGTTGCAGGCTAATCTCACTCATGGATAGGTTCTGTTCAATAAGTTGCTTGGCCTTGCGTTCCAGTACATTTTGACGGATTTGTTGAAAACTTAAGCCCTCTGATAATAATTGCCGCCTTAAATGGCGTTCGCTGATGTGTAGTTGTTCGGCAGCGTGTTGCATCTCAAAGCGTTCAGGTAAGTGCTGTTCAATCAAATGATCGAGTAAATGTACATAGCCGACTTGATTGAGCTGGTCGATTTCTTTTAAGGACTGTTCACAGATTTGGATAGCAGTTGCGTAGTTGGCAGGGCTATAATTTTTTAAGCTGCGTTGTAACAGGCTGCTGCTAAAGTGCATGATATTTTTATCACGGTTAAACTGGATCGGGCAGCCAAAAAGTTCGCTATATTGTTGTTGATATTCGCTTGGTAGATAGCTGAGCTCAAGACTGATCACATCATCATGATCGCCCAACATGGCGTTTAAACAGGTGATGATGCTGCTGAATAATTCATCATAGAAAAAGGCTTTGAGTTCATTGCAGGGATAAGGTTCGGTGACTTCCAATTCACAAAGATCAGCGTGGATAGAAAAGTCGATATTCAAGACACTGCCAGAAATCCGATGGTAGCGCAGTGCAATGTCTAAAGCATCTGCAACCGTTTTACACGATTGCATGGCAAAGCCCAAAATCCCCATCGAAATCAGACCTTCGCTACTGCCAAGCTTTAAGCCTAGGTTAGGTTGTTGATAGGTGGTCATGGCTTGACGAACAACATCACAGAGTTGGCTAAAACGAACCACACCTTGGGTTTGCTGTATTTGTGCAGTGTCTAAACCTGAATTCTCAAACCATGCAGCATAATCCCACTGTTGCTGCTCTGCATAATGGATCAGGCTCGCCAGAATGGTGGGTGGAATAAATTGCTGTTGTTCATTTTTATCGCCGCTACGTATAGGCATAAGTCCGTTTTGCCCCCCAAAGAAAAGTGTCTTTAACCCTGTTGGGTATCGCATAATTTTGATTAACTTTCAACATGCTTTAACACAGTTAGAAAAAGAATTGAAAGGAAATCGTGATGTATCAGGTGGGTTGGGACAAGCAGCAAATCAAAATCACACCGAAAGGCTATGCCATGTTTGGTTATGGGCAATGGTCACATCGGGCCTATGAACAGCGCACAGCTTTATTTGCACGTAGCGTGAGTATTGTCGATCAACAACATAACCGATTAGTCATCTGTTGTCTGGACGTAGGCTGTATTACCCATGCCATACGTAGTCAA
This sequence comes from Acinetobacter proteolyticus, assembly GCF_000367945.1. Classification (GTDB taxonomy): domain Bacteria; phylum Pseudomonadota; class Gammaproteobacteria; order Pseudomonadales; family Moraxellaceae; genus Acinetobacter; species Acinetobacter proteolyticus. The sequence goes on along the minus strand of NZ_KB849179.1, from coordinate 1,696,578 downwards.
ACAGTAGCGCGACTCACACAAATTCTAGATTCACAATTTGATGAAAATCAATTGGTCCTCATGGCAACCCATACCCACTCTGGGCCTGGTGGTTGTGGTTATGAAGCTTTGTATAATATGCCAACCCCTGGTTTTGTGCCTGAACATTTAAAGGCGATTGTTGAGGCGATTGTACTGAGTATTCAAAATGCGATTGCGTCTGAACAAGACACCGAGATTTTCTTGGGGGTTCAACATTTTCCAGAACAGACACCTGTCGCATGGAATCGTTCAATCAAAGCCTATAATCGTAATCCAGAGGTTCTGCCACGTACCGAAGCTGAAACGCATTTAGCCTTGAACCGAGAAATGCAGTTGATCGGTTTCTATCGTGAGCAAAAACTACAGTCCTTTATTTCCTTATTTGGGGTACATGCAACCTGTTTGGGAAATTCTTTAAACGCCTATGATGGTGATAATAAAGGCTATGCAGCCGCATTCTCTGAGCAGGCTTTAACTGAGCAAGGGATTCAAAATCCAGTCACGATTTTTGCTCAAGCAACTGCAGGGGACGTATCACCGCATTTTCATGGCAAAGATCAGCTGAAGATTCGCAATAAGATTAAAGGCGAGCAGGAATATCAATACGCGCAACAAAATGGACGCTATCAAAGTGAACTGGCTTTGACGGCTTTACAGTCAAATATTCCTAAAAAATTACATAAAGTCGAAGGCAAGATCGATGCAGTTTTGTCCTATGTTGATCTGAGTAATATTGAGATTCCAGATGAGTTCGCAGCTGGGCAAAAGCATGCCAAGACCAGTCAGCCTTGTCATGGCACCGCATTTTTTGCAGGCACGCCTGTCGATGGTTTAGGTGCACCCAAACCCTTAATTATGGGGATGCAATTTTTAGCGGATCAATTTCGCAAACAAAAAAACAAGCACCCAAAAGCAGCTGATTTTGCAGACTATCAGCAGTTGTATGCCTCTCAAGGGCCGAAACAGATTTTACTGGAAGCGGGTGCTAAAAAGATTTTAGGCCAACCGATTGGTTTTCCACCGAGTTTTCTTGATCCGTTGATTGCAGAAATGAACCGACAAGTGAAAGCTGGGGCGATTCAGCAGAGTCCTTTAGTCCCGAGTGTGGTTCCCTTACAAATTGTGCGATTAGGTCAATTGGCTTTGATTTGCTGTCCAGGAGAATTTACTTCCATCGCAGGACAGCGTGTGGTTGATACGGTTAAACAGACGCTTGCCGCACAAGCTTCGATTGAAAGCGTTTGGTTAGCATCGTACTGCAATGATTATATGGGTTATGTCACCACCTATGAAGAATATCAAGTACAGGCGTATGAAGGTGGGCATACCTTATTCGGTCAATGGACATTGGCAGCCTGTCAGAGCAAATTCAAAGGCTTAGCAGAACAATTGTTATTAGAGAAAAATAAACGTCATTACGATGAAATGACACGACCACAGCCGATTCCAGAAAACGAACTCGCAAAACGCACTAATCATGGCAATTTAAAAACGGCCGTTAGCTAAGGAGAGGCAGTATGAGTGATTTAACACAAGGCATCTGGTCGAACTGGTCTGGCTTTCAACAATCCAAACCGCAACAGGTTTTACAGCCTGCTAATATTCAAGAACTACAGGCTATGGTTCAAGCGCAGCAAAAAATACGGGTGGTGGGTGCAGGGCATTCCTTTACGCCGTTGGTGTGTACTGATGCCACCTTATTGTCTTTGGATCATATTGCAGGAATTGCATCGACTGATCTTGATCGATGTCAGAGCAGTATTTATGCAGGCACACGTTTATATGACCTAGATCAACATTTACAACAGCAATCGATTAATCAGGCGTTGATGAATCAAGGCGATATTGATCAGCAAAGTTTGGCGGGTGCTGTCTCTACGGGCACACATGGGACAGGAGCAGATTTGCATTGTATTTCGGCCTATGTTGACGCTTTTGAGTTGTTGACGGCTTCGGGTGAAATCCTAAAATGCAGCCGCACAGAACATCCTGAAATCTTTGCCGCAGGGCGAGTTTCTTTGGGTAGTTTAGGCATCTTGACTCAGATCACCATGCAGAATCGCCCGCGCTATAAACTCAAAGAACACATTGAACTTTGTCCAGTCGAAGACATGATGCAGCATATTCAGCAATGGAAACATCAGCATCGACATATTGAGTGCTTTGTGTTTTCCCATGAAAAGCAGTTGATGCTGAAAACCTTGGATGAGACCGATGAAGCGGTTTTGCCGCGTAAGGAAAATTTTCCATCGGATGATATTTTACTGACCTTATGCTCTGAACTGACCAAAAACTTTCCTTCGTTGAATCCTTATTTACAGAAGCTGTTAGGTATCTTTGTCAAACCAACCACCTATGTTGATTGGTCAAGTAAGATATTTCCAACGCCGCGTAATACCAAATTCAATGAAATGGAATATCAGATTGCTGTGGATCGTGGAGTTGAATGTTTGGATGAAGTGTTGCATGCCTTAAGAAAGTATAAAGTTGCCACCTTTTTTCCGCTCGAATTTCGCTTTGTGAAGGGGGATGATATTTGGCTCAGTCCGTTTTATCAGCAGGATTCCATTTCGATCTCGGTGCATCAATACCATAAACAAGATCCACGTTTGATTTTTGATGTGGTTGAGCCCATTTTGCAGAAATATCGAGGGCGTCCGCATTGGGGTAAAATGCATCATATGACCAGCACACAGCTTCGGGCTTTATATCCAAAGTGGGATGATTTTATGGTTTTACGTCAGCAGCTTGACCCAGAAGCTAAGTTTTTAAATCCCTATCTGGAAAAGCTGTTTTTAGGTTAGTTTTAACTTGGGTTCGACTTAAATGTTTATTTAATTTATTGAGAAAGGTATAGCCATGTTGGATCATTATTTTAAACAACTCAATCTCGACCTAAAAAAGCAGGGGATTGCGACTCCGCAACTGATCATCGATGAAGCAGCGTTAACACAAAATATTCAACATGTTCAGATTCGTCTTGCTCATGCCAAACATTTAAAAGCACGCTTGGTGGTGAAATCATTAGCAAGCCTAGACCTACTTAAGTTGTTATCTGAACAGATCAATACGCAACGCTTTATGGTATTTCATCAACCGCATATTGTTTCGATCCTAGAAAATTTTGCCGAAGCGGATATTCTGTTGGGTAAGCCGATGCCTGCCCAAGCAGTACGTCATTTTTTTGATCAGTATGCAGAATGGTCGAATGCCAAAATTCAGTGGCTGATTGATGCCAAGCAACGCTTGCAACAATATCTGGAGATTGCCCAGACCTATTCGCTCTGTCTAAAGGTGAATATTGAGATTGATGTGGGTTTACACCGTGGTGGAGTACAATCAACACAACAGCTGACCGAAATCTTAAAGCTGATTCAGCAATATCCACAGTATTTAAAACTCTCTGGTTTGATGGGCTATGATGCACATGTCACCAAAATTCCAGCCATCATTAAAAAACCTGAACTGGCTTATCAAAGCTCGCAACAGACTTATGCTCATTATCAACAGTTAATTCAAAAACAGTTCCCAACGCTGTGGCATGATGCGCTGTGTTTTAATGGTGGCGGCAGCCCAACCTTTAGCTTTCATACCACTGAAAGTGTCTGCAACGATTTGTCTTTTGGTTCAATGCTCTTAAAACCAAGTGATTTTGACAGTGATTTTTTAAGAGCCTTACAACCTGCGTTATGGATTGCTGCGCCTGTATTAAAAATATTGCCATTTACTCAACTGCCATCTATGTCCTTATTGGATAAATTGCCACATAAATGTAAGGCCCTATTTATTTATGGTGGCTATTGGTTGGCTGATTATGTCTATCCTGAACAGGCGCATACCCATATTTTATATGGGCGTAGCAGTAATCAAGAGTTGGTCAACGTACCGAAGGATTGTGATATTCAGGTCGATGATTTTGTATTTTTAAGACCAACCCAGAGTGAAGCGATTATTCCTCAATTCTCCAAGTTGAAGCTGTATCACGCACATGCTTTTGAGACATGGCAAACGTTTAGTGAATAACGGTATTGCGATTACCAATATTCGAGCTAAAAGCTTGCCGTGTATAGCGAGCCTTAAAATAAATCGGCCAAATGACAGCTTTTCGCTTCAGTCAGATTTTCAATGGAATCAACCAATAGAATGTTGATATCTTTTTCGTTTTTATACGCTGCGATGACTTCTGCATAAATTGGCTGTTTTAGTTTTGTCGCTTTGGATAGAAAACCTGATACGGCCTTTTGCTTAGACCAATCTGCATCTTTCAACACATATTCATTCTGCGCAATATCGCAGCGCGTTAAAATGGCTTTGTTATCCTGAATGGTTAGGGTGCCAATAAAAATATCCATGCTTTCTTTGGGATCAGGTGAATTGGCAAAAGTAGTAAAAGGAAAAACGAAGCTAGATATAAATATTGAAAAGACAAGAGCGATTTTTTTCATTGGATTTTTCCTAGAGATGACATTCATTATTAAAATAATGCTTTGAGATTCTAAGCTAATCCGCTGATTGAATGCCAGAAAAGAGCCAAGTAGGAGCAAGACTAGAGGTAGATCTGTTCCTACTTAGCATGATGAGTTTTTGTGACTAAAAACGGTAGCCCATTTTCAAACCATAAGCGATTGCACTGTTATCTTTAAAATCGGCCTGTTCAGCAATGGGTTTAATTCCTGCTACAGGAATGTAATAGGTGCCGTCTTCGGCAATCACATCACCTAACCAGAAGTATTTAACGCCAGCGGCAATAAAGTAGTTCGGGGCAGGATTAAACTGAGCACCTAGACCAATCCCCCAAGACCCTTTGGTCGGATTCAATGTGGATGCAGGGTCGCCTGTACCAGAGTCCCAACTGACTTCAGTCGATGCACTCCATTTTTCAGTGAACTGATGTCCAAGTCCGACATTGACCGTCCATTGATCTTTTTGATAGCTGTCTAAATCAAAACCACCTGTATAGGTTCCTTCGCTGATTACGCCAGTGAGATACTCCGTCACTGCGCCAAATTGCGTCGGTCGAATATGAAAATCTTTCCAGTTGACCCAACGTAGATTGGTATAGAGCAATGTGTCTTTGTACACACCTGTTTGAAAATCAACATTCACCGATTGTGGTGTCGAAATTTTGGTTTTACTTGGGGTAGTCACTTCCAAAGGTTGACCAAACATGGTCTCAGTTACCTGCATATCGTGGTCGATCTTGGAGCGATAGGTCAGCGCAGCTTTCAAGGCAATATCTGGGATTTGATAACTCAGACCTGCCAGCCAACCGACTGCATGATCCTGTTTAAATTTTGCATCATAGCCATTAAAGGCTTCACTATATGAATTACCACGTAGCGCAACATCACCTTTGACCGATTGATAGACAGCACCGCCATAGAGTTGAAAATTGCTAAAAGGACTGACACCCAAAATCATGCTAATGCTTTCAGTATCAACATTGACCGATGTGCCTTGCTGGGTAAATTCATTGTCCGAGAAGGTGTTATTCGATTGCATCGGGTAGCTAATATCAGCACCAAAAGGCTGATCATAGAGCAGACCAAAGCTGATTCGATCAGTCAGTTGAAGTTTGAGCGCGGCACTATAATATTGAAAGCTATTGCCCATATTGCCTGAGTTCAGGTTCTGTGGATCATTGACCAGTTCAGGACGATTACGGATTTTCCCCGAAATATCAGCATCAACGGCTGTGGCATTGACTTCAACATAGTTACCATTTTCCAGAAAAGGGAGAATGGATTGTCCTGATTGGTCCAGTGCTGCTGCGTGATTCAATGTACTGATACATATCCCACAGAGGCCAATCACCATTGGATTGAGTTTCATATTGATCATCCTTGTAAAACCGTGTCTTATTCTTAAACATGCTGTTTTTATTGACGGTCATTTTTTCTGGCGATAGTAAGCTGATTCGACTCACTATTTTGACTTGAAAATAAATGTCCAATTGCTAGTGAAGCATCTTTTCAAATCATGGAACAGGGTTATAAATGATCAATATGGGGGGCGAATCGGTCATCTCTGCAACTTTGAGACAATAAAAAAAACCTTGTATCGAGACACAAGGTTTTTTTAATTAAAGCAAACTGTTATTGCTTCACAATCAGCACAGGAATGTGTGATTCGGTTAAAACGGCACGCGCCACACTACCGAGCAATAAACGTTTTACACCTGTACGGCCATGCGAACCCATAATAATCAGATCAGCGCCAACTTCATCTGCGACAAAGATAATGCCTTCACTGGCTGAGCCATGATGAATTTTGGTATTCACCTGAATACCATCACGGACAAAGGATTGAGAAATGTCTTGTAGTTGTGTTTTGGCTTGTGCTTCGGCTTGCATAAAGTAATCGGTCACCGCAGGGGCAACTTGATAAAAATCCACACCGACAAATGGGTCAACCGCAACCACACTCAGAATGGTGACTTGTGCCCCAGAGAGTTTTGCTAAAGAAAGCGCATGTTCGACTGCGGCATAGGAAATTGGAGAGTCATCAACAGGAACTAAAATATTTTGATAAGACATATTTACTCCTTATAGTTTATCGTTGTAAAAAATAGAAAACATAATAAGGTGATAACATATTGAGTCTGGGCTAGCAAATCAGCACGGCCTAAAAATATATGATAAAACTGAAAATAATGTAGAAAAACAGCGTATTCCGCAGCAAAATAGAGACATAAGAAAATCACTGTATTTTTGTAAGTCAGTTAAAGATTAGGTGGAAAGTTAACCATGCAATTCAAGCACAATTTAAATCAGAAGGACGCTTTGTGTTACTCAGTTTAGAGGCATTTAAACAACAAAAATTTGACCAGATGGCAGCTAAAATTATGGCTGATCCAGCGCTTTATCTGGATTTTGATTCGGTTTCAGACTTTTATAAAGCGGCATGGTTAGATGAATTCCCGCAAGGCACCACATGGTCAGCCACAGGTTTGGATGATGGTGCAGAGCAGTTTTATGCAGTGATTGAATATGGGGATCATTATCTGTATATCAGCCGTATGGAACGGGTTACGGTCAAATTAGGCATACGGCATCATTACAATAGGAATAACTAATCCATGCAGTCATCCTTTTTTGTCTGATCAGATTTAGAGATGTAAATGAGAATGCTATACTTTTGCGCAATGATGACATCCTAATAAAACGAAATGGACATTTAAAAATGGCACATCAATTTACGGTTAATGAAACAATTCATGGTGTTTCAATTGAGGACTTTTCAAGACTGGTGGCGGATACTTCATTGCATGAAGCAGTGTGTAAACGCATTCCGGGTGAGAACTTGGAAATTATTGAATCGAATATTCAGGGTGATATTTATACACTACGCCGTGAATATAATCTGGATGTCAATATTCCAGAGGTGGCGAAAAAATTATTAAAAAATGCGTTCCGTTTAAAACGTGCTGATATTACCCATTTGAAAAACTTAACTTCGACAGTTGAATTGGGTGCAAATCTTCCTTTGGAAGCGAAGGGTGAGCGCAGTGTGACTGGTGACAGTGAGAAGGTGAATATCTCTTTAACATGGACAGTGAAAGTCAAAGTGCCTTTGATTGGTGGCATGTTAGAGAAGCATGCAGAAGGTGAAATTCGTAAATTCAGCACGCTTGAAATCGAGATTGTAGCTGATGAATTAAAGAAACACCTTTAATTTTCGTAGAAAAGAAAGCTCTCCATTTGGGGAGTTTTTTTGTTTTAGAATCGCAGGAAATAGGGGAGGATGGAAAGAACCACGCCAATGATACTGATCATGGCTGTGCTATCAATAAAATAGGTAAAGAGCATCAAGACCAAACCACAGACCAAAGGCACGGTCATTTTCTGCTTTTTGCCATACATAAAATAGCCTAAGCCAATCGAGCTAAAGATGACACCAAGAAACAGTTGGGTTGCATTCATGTGCTTTGCCATGCGTTATTTTTATCGCGAATATATTATGACAAGATTCTTAAATGAAAATTATGGTAACTCGATAAAATATCCAATACGATAATATTCACTATTTGGTCAAAACAATTATAAGGGCGTGGGATGAGTGTAATTCTACCTGTAGCACAACGCGGTGAAGAAGTTTTAAAAATTAAAGCGGCAACGGTCGCGAACGGGGAATTTAACAGTGAGTGGTTATTGCAATTGGCTTCCGCTATGCATGCGACCATGTTGGAGCGGAATGGGGTTGGGATTGCCGCACCACAAGTCTATATTTCTAAACGCTTAATTATTGTGGCATCTCGTCCGAATCCCCGTTATCCCGATGCACCAGAAATGGATGCGGTGGTGATGGTTAATCCTGAGATTTTGGCATTTTCTCAAGAATCTTGTTTGGGCGAGGAAGGTTGTTTAAGTGTGCCAGATGAGCGTGGGCAGGTTGAACGGGCGCAAGCAATCAAAGTACGTTATTACACTTTACAAGGTGAAGTGGTTGAAACCGCTTTTGAGGGTTTCCCTGCACGGATTGTTCAGCATGAAGTGGATCATTTGGATGGGATATTATTTGTTGAGCGTCTCAGTTAGTTGTGTTGGTAAGCTTATAAAATCATTACAAAAGCTATCATTTTAATATGATCCATCCTCTGTACTATAGGATCTGATCTAAATTAAAACTTGAAACATTTAAAGGCTAGATGACCATGAAAACTCCACTTCCTGATTATTTGGCACATGTGATTGATGCCTGTGATATCGACAACAGTGGGCATCTCGCCGATTATATTCCAGAGTTAGCCAATGCCAATCCAGATCGTTTGGCGCTGGCTTTGTCGACTGTCGATGGTGAAATCTATTCCGTTGGCGATGATGAGGTTGAATTCACCATTCAATCGATGTCTAAACCGTTTACTTATGCTTATGTGCTGCAACAGCTTGGCATTGACGCCGTATTAGAAAAAGTCGGGGTTGAACCTTCGGGCGAAGCCTTTAATGAAATTTCACTCGGTAAAGATCGCCGTCCTAAAAATCCGATGATTAATTCGGGTGCAATCACCACGCATTCATTGATTCCAAGCAAAGAAGACTTATCAGGCGCAGAAATTTTACGTCGATTTATGAGTGAGCTGGCTGGACGTGAACTGCAATTTGATAATGCGGTGTATGAATCTGAGGTGAAAACAGCCTATCGCAATCTCTCGATTGGTTATATGTTGCGAACCGTGGGGATCTTGGAAACTGATCCTGTCGATATTGTGAATGATTATATTCGTCAATGTGCGATCTTGGTGACGGTCAAAGATTTAGTACGGATGGGCAGTGTTTTTGCCAATGGCGGGGTTGATCCTAAAACGGGTAAACGCTTATTGAATCGTGCTGTGGTACGCCAAGTCCTGAGCGTGATGATGAGCTGTGGTATGTATGATGCCGCGGGGGATTGGCTGACGACAGTCGGTATTCCTGCCAAAAGTGGTGTTGCAGGTGGAATCTTGGGCGTGTTGCCAGGGCAGGTCAGTATTGCTGCCTTTTCACCTCGGCTTGATGAACATGGCAATAGTGTACGTGGCATCGATATCATGGAACGACTCTCCCGTGATATGGGGTTGCATTTAATGGAAGGCACACCTTCCGCACAAACCATTGTACAGAGCCATTACCGAACGGGAAAAGATGCTTCTTTAAGTGTGTATGTACTTCGCGGTGTATTGAAATTTACTGAAGCAGAAATGTTGTTAAGGACTTTACAGTGTGAGCCTGTTGATAAAAGTTCAATTGTGATTGATTTAACTCAGATTTCATTGATTCATGATGTCGGAAAACGGATGTTTTTGGAAGGCATTGATCGTTTGATTGATGATGGTCATAGCTTGCTTCTGGTTGATCCTGAGCAGCGTTTGGATCATGCGCGAACGCATAAAGATCGGATCTTGCATGTTTATCAGAATCTTGAGGATTTGATTGAGAAGCATAAAGAGCTTTAGGAGTAGAGAGCCTATATTGAAATGATATAGGTTCTAAAGAGAGTTTATGTATTGTGCTCAATATACTCGGATGGATTTTATTTTATGGGGAGAGAATTTAATTTAAATTGTATTTATAATGAGCCTATTAGTTTTTGAAGAATATCTAAAATGAAAAATAAAATATTGGGTTTTGTATTGATGTTTATGGCTTCACAGTCATTGTTTGCAGCTCCATTTGTGCAGCCTGTTATTCAGGGTAAAACTTACAATAATTGGGAAGTACCAATACGCTCATTAGCTAAGCCGAAAAGCATCATTAAAGGAAAACCAGATGAGTGTAATGGTGGTTATTTCCCTGATGAATATGATTATGGCAGTTTTAAACTTTTAGACACAGGCGTCATTAAAGAGGTTTATTTAAGTCAGAACAATGCGCTAGTGTTTCATGGACAAAAAATTCGTGGTGGGATAGATCAAAAGACTTTTATGCAACAATTTAAAAAATATGAATTGTGGATGGATGCTGAAAACAAGAATGTTGTTTATAGTGGGCTTGCCGAAAGTGGAAATGATTCAATAGAGTTCTTCTTTAAGAATGGAAAACTTTTAAAATATAAATTGTTCTTTGATGATTGTTAGTTTTGATAAGAGTAAGTATAAAAATAAACCAGTCGCTGAAATGTAGCAGTTTAGCCAATTTAAAATGTATTTTAGGGGCTGGAAAAGTAAGTTAGAGAGAGTTAAATTTTCTTAAAATAAATTGATAAATATGGCCCCAAAAGATCATAAAAAGCCCTCCAAAACTCAACAATAAGAAGACAGCTATAGCTACATAGGAGACATTGCTTTTAGCTTCATATAATTTCATGAGCTGGTGGTCTGCCAATGTATGTTGAAATTGCTTTTTATTTACAGCGTTGACCCAAGTCATATGTTTGATCATAAATCTATCGTTTATTTTTATAATATCTGCCGTTTTGATTTGATAGTTGAAAACCTGGTCTTGATCATGGGTGCAGATAGTTTCCAAATAATTTGAACAGTCAAAAAGATAAATTCTTTTTTGATTTTCAGTGATAAATATCGTATCTAACTTATTAAATTTTTTAATGCTGAATTCATAATTCATGTGTTTATCTGTTTCCAGATGCTGATACGGTGTTACTTTAATTATCTTCTTTGGTGTGAGAAGTTCATAAACACTTAAAGCTAATATAAGAAGAAGGAATGCTGTAAAGATTAAAGCGATGATTGTTGCTAAATTCCTTTTCTTTTTTTCATTTAATCTAAAACCTATAGTCATTTGAAATTTGATGCTGGTCAATTCTATTTATATTAAATTTTACTACAACTTTTTGAAATCTAGAAATTAAGCATTGATAGGATTAATTTCAAAAAGTAGTTTTATTAGCGAGCAAGATCTATGTAGAAACTGATGTCTTTGATACACAATCTTTACTTTTGGATCATATAAAAATCCCCTCAATTGAGGGGATTCTTTTGGTCACTTAAGCAATCGAATCATCTAAATTCGGCGCTAACCAACGCTTTGCTTCATCTAGTGTCCAGCCTTTACGCTTTGCATAATCCTCAAGCTGATCTTGAGAAATTTTGCCCACATTAAAGTATTCACTTTCAGGATGCGAATAATAGAAACCACTAACAGAAGAAGGCGGCATCATGGCAAAGTGTTCAGTCAACTTGGTACCGATCTTCGCTTCCGAACCTAACCAGTCAAATAACACCGCTTTTTCTGAATGCTCTGGGCAAGCAGGGTAACCCGGTGCAGGACGAATACCGACATACTTCTCTTTGATCAATTCTTCATTGCCCAAAGTCTCATCGGCTTTATAGCCCCAGAACTCTTTACGGATACGCTCATGCAAATGCTCAGCAAAAGCTTCGGCAAAACGGTCGGCCAAAGACTGAACCAAGATTGCTGAGTAATCATCACCTTTGGCTTTATATTCATTTGCCAACTCTTCCGCACCAAAGATCGATACGGTGAAACCACCGAGATAATCAGTCTTGTCTTTAGAAGTGCTAATAAAGTCCGCGAGAGATAAATTCGGTTTGCCTGTCACTTTGTCAGATTGCTGACGAATATGCTCAAAGGTATGGGTAACATTTTGACCAGATTCATCAAACACGCTCACTGTATCCGCACCTGTACGTTGTGCAGGGTATAAACCAAATACAGCACGCGCATCAAAACGATGATTCTCGATAATGTCTTTCAGCATCGCTTGTGCTTGGTTATACAAATCAGTGGCCGCTTCACCGACCACTTCATCTGTCAGGATTTTCGGGAATTTACCCGCCAAGCTCCAAGAGATAAAGAATGGTGTCCAGTCAAAATATTCAACCAGTGTTGCCAATGGATAGTTGGTAATGACTTGCGTACCTAAAGTATTTGGAATTGGTGGTACATAGTTGTCATCCACTTTGAAACCATTTTCAATCGATTCGGCATAGCTGAGTTTGGCTGCTTTCGGTTGTTTATTGGCTAAGCGTTCACGAATCTTGGCATACTCAGCACGATGCTCGGCAATAAAATTGCCACGCATTTCAGGAGAAAGTAGGGTCGTTGCCACACCAACTGCACGCGAGGCATCGGCAACATAAATCACTGCATCGTTTTGATACTGCGGATCAATCTTCACCGCAGTATGTGCTTTCGATGTGGTTGCGCCACCAATTAATAATGGAATGTTAAAGCCTTTGCGTTGCATTTCTTTGGCAACAAACACCATTTCATCTAAAGACGGGGTGATTAAACCCGACAAACCGATGATGTCACATTTCTCATCAATCGCAGTTTGCAGGATTTTTTCTGCTGGTACCATCACGCCAAGGTCAACGATGTCATAACCATTACAACCCAAGACCACGCCCACGATATTTTTACCAATATCGTGTACGTCACCTTTTACGGTTGCCATTAACACTTTACCTTTAGACTGGCTACCTGTTTTTTCAGCTTCAATGTATGGGTTCAGCCAAGCGACAGCTTGTTTCATTACACGCGCAGATTTCACCACTTGCGGCAGGAACATTTTACCTGAACCGAACAGATCACCGACCACGTTCATGCCATCCATCAATGCGCCTTCAATCACATCGAGTGGACGTTTAGCTTTTAAACGGGCTTCTTCAGTATCTTCGTCAATATACGTGGTGATGCCTTTAACCAGCGCATATTCAAGACGCTTTTCTACTGATTCATTGCGCCATTCAAGGTTTTCAGCTTCACGTTGAGCCCCACTATGACCACGAAATTTTTCTGCGACTTCAAGCAATTTCTCTGTGGCGTTTTGGCCCGATTCACCTTGATTTTGATTCAGAACAACATCTTCAACTGCATCTTTTAATTCTTTTGGAATATCATCGTAAATCGCCATTTGACCTGCATTCACGATACCCATAGTCATGCCTTGTTTGATGGCATGGTACAGGAATACCGAGTGAATTGCTTCACGCACAGGTTCATTACCACGGAAAGAGAACGAAACGTTCGATACACCGCCTGAAATCATGGCATGTGGCAAGTTCTGTTTGATCCAGCCCGTAGCTTCAATAAAGTCGACGCCATAGTTGTTGTGTTCTTCGATTCCTGTTGCCACGGCAAACACGTTCGGGTCAAAAATAATATCTTCAGCAGGGAAGCCCACGTCATTGACTAACACATCATAAGAGCGTTTACAGATTTCACGTTTACGTGCAGCGGTATCAGCCTGACCTGTTTCATCAAAGGCCATCACAATAATCGCAGCACCGTACTGACGGCATAAGCGGGCTTTTTCGACAAACTCGTCATAACCTTCTTTTAAGGAAATCGAGTTAACAACAGGTTTACCTTGCACACATTTTAAGCCTGCTTCAATGATTTCCCATTTCGATGAGTCAATCATGATCGGCACACGAGAGATATCTGGCTCAGATGCAACTAGATTGAGGAAATGCACCATCGCATTTTGCGAATCGAGCATGCCTTCATCCATGTTGATGTCGATGATCTGTGCACCAGCTTCAACTTGTTGCTGAGCTACTTCCAAAGCTTCGGCAAACTTTTCTTCACGGATTAAGCGCAGGAACTTTTTTGAACCCGTGACGTTGGTACGTTCACCGACGTTAACGAACAAAGAGTTTTCATCAATATTAAATGGTTCTAAACCACTTAAACGGCAAGCAGGAATGGTTTCAGGCACTTGGCGTGGTTGAATATCTTTGACTGCATTATAGATGGCGCGAATATGATCTGGTGTGGTACCACAGCAACCACCGGTAATATTAATTAAACCACTTTCAGCAAATTCTTTGATGAATGCTGCGGTTTGTTCAGGTGTTTCATCATATTCACCGAAGGCATTAGGCAAACCAGCGTTTGGATGTGCAGAGACAAAAGTATCAGCAACATCAGCAATGGTTTTGATGTGTGGACGCATCGCATCTGCACCCAAGGCACAGTTAAAACCAATTGAGAGTAAATCACCGTGACGTACTGAGTTCCAGAACGCTTCTGCGGTTTGGCCGGTTAAGGTACGGCCGGATGCATCAGTAATGGTGCCTGAAATCATCAACGGCAGTTCATGACCAATTTGCTTGAATACTTCTTTGACTGCGAAGATCGCAGCCTTACAGTTTAAGGTATCGAACACAGTTTCGATCAGAAGGATGTCTGCTCCACCTTCGATCAGGGCATGAGCAGCTTCAATATAGTTTTCTTTTAATTCATCAAATGTAATATTACGGAAGGCTGGGTCGTTAACATTTGGTGAAATCGAACAGGTACGTGATGTTGGGCCGAGGACACCTGCAACAAAACGTGGTTTCTCTGGGGTTGAGTATTTTTCACATGCTGCTTTGGCTAAGCGTGCCGCTTCACGGTTAATCTCTGGGACCAGATCTTCCATATGGTAATCCGACATGGAAACACGGGTGCCGTTAAAGCTGTTGGTTTCAATAATGTCCGCACCTGCATCCAAGTAGGCTTCATGGATACCTTGAATAATCTGTGGCTGTGTGAGAACCAATAAATCGTTATTGCCTTTCAGGTCTGATGCCCAATCTGCAAAACGTTCACCACGATAATCTTCTTCTTCTAGTTTATGGCGTTGAATCATGGTTCCCATTGCGCCATCAATAATCAGGATGCGTTGGGCAAGAAGTGATTGTAGGGTGGTAAGCGTGGACATTCAGAAACCCCAGTCGATGATGAAGATAAAAAGCAGGGGCATTGTAACAGAAGCTAGGTCAAAGCGCGTATTTTCAGCAAGCCTGAACAGTGATTCATCGGGTCACTTAGAAAATGTCATAAAATGTTCATGAAGTTGTCACAATTGAATTGAATAATGCTTAAAAAGAAAACATCCAGTTCGAAATATGACAGTTTAATGTCATATTTCGTAGCGTTTGTTGCAAAATCAGACAAACAGTTCTATCGCTGTTTTTGTTTTTGTAATGCATTGTTTTTTATTAATTAAAGTAAATATTGGGATGAATTTATCGCAAGAAAATACAAAAAAATGTGATGAAAACATGAAATTTTGGCTTTATGTGACAGTCCTTTGTCATATAATTGTCATAATTTAATTAAACAATACAGGGGATTTTATTATCCTCTAACCGTCTACATGAATTCTAATCTTCCTCCTGTTTCGGATTCACCGCTTGCCAGTTCTCAGGCAAAATCGACGAATGTACATGTACCAACACCGAAATTTTTTATGCCGGTGTTCTTAACAGTTATTGTTGCTACACTGATTTATATTGGTTTTCAGCTCAGCGCTGACTTGGCACATGTACCGCCTTTAAGTTTATATTCAGTTATTCTTTTATCGACGGCACTTTTCATTGCTTTAGGCTTTGAATTTGTAAATGGTTTTCACGATACGGCAAATGCTGTAGCGACGGTTATTTATACCAATGCATTACCTGCTCCAGCAGCGGTGATGTGGGCTGGTTTCTGTAACTTCCTTGGAGTTATGGTGGCAAGTGGCGCAGTAGCGTACGGTATTATTGCATTGCTCCCAGTAGAAATGATCATGAATGTCGGCAGTGGTGCTGGCTTTGCGATGGTTTTTGCACTCTTGATCGCGGCAATTCTATGGAATTTAGGGACGTGGTTTTTGGGGATACCTGCATCAAGTTCACATACCTTAATCGGTTCGATTTTGGGGGTGGGCATCATGAACCATATTTTGAATGCTTCAGCTGGTGCGACCAGTAGTGGTATTGATATAGATCAGGTGATTAAGGTCGGTAAGGCTTTATTGTTCTCACCATTGATTGGTTTTGCCTTTGCCGCAATCCTATTCTTATTGGTGAAGAAAGTCTTTAAACGCCAAATGGAGCTGTTTCAGCCACCAGAAGGTAATAAACCACCACCACCACTGATTCGTGCAATCTTGATTTTTACCTGTACAGGTGTGAGTTTTGCGCACGGTTCAAACGATGGTCAAAAAGGCATGGGCCTGATCATGTTGATCTTGATCGGTTTGGTTCCATTGGCTTATTCATTGAATAAAAACTTGGATGCTCAGCATTTACAGTCTTTTGAACAACTTTCTTCACAAACAGCGACGGTTTTAAATGTTAATCAAAACGAGCTGACAGATGAAAAAGCGCGTGATGTATTAACCAAGTATATCCAAACCAAAGAACAGACTGCTGAAGTTGTACCTGCACTTGCAAGTATGACAGCTCATTTAGGTACACGTGTTGCAGGTTATGGCGATCTTAAAGCGATTCCTGAAGCTGCTGTCAGTGAAATTCGTAATGACATGTATTTAAGCACTACGACCTTTAAACGCTTAGATAAAGCAGAAGCTTTACCAGAAATGGATAATGATCAAGCGAAAGTTGTTAAAGAATACCGTAGTAGCTTGGATTCATTCCTTCAATATATTCCGAACTGGGTGAAAGTTGCCGTTGCATTGGCACTTGGTCTTGGTACGATGGTGGGTTGGAAGCGTATTGTAGTGACTGTTGGTGAGCGTATTGGTAAGAACCATATGACTTATGGTCAGGGGATGTCTGCTGAACTTGTGGCGATGAGTACCATTGCAGCAGCAGATGGCTTAGGTATGCCAGTATCAACCACACACGTGTTAAACAGTGCGGTTGCAGGTACCATGGTTGCGAATCGATCTGGTTTGAATTTCGCAACAGTGAAAACCATTCTTTCGGCGTGGATTTTTACCTTACCAGCAACGATTGCTTTATCTGGCGGTTTATACTGGTTGTTCTTACAGTTCGTTTCATAATGTTGAATCTTTAAGTTTAAGACAAAATTTAAAAGCTTTGCTTCGGCAAAGCTTTTTTTATGCCTATTACTTTCGCTTTTCTTCAAGATTGTCTGATTTTAGCTATGAATTGTCCTTTTAACGTGGGTCAGCATACTCCTGTCAATTTATGATGCGCTGAATGGCTGAATGGCTGAATGGCTGAATGGCTGAATGGCTGAATGGCTGAATGGCTGAATGGCTGAATGGCTGAATGGCTGAATGGCT
>NZ_KB849179.1:1579654-1679123 GCF_000367945.1 Acinetobacter proteolyticus | reverse complement strand
GCTGAATGGCTGAATGGCTGAATGGCTGAATGGCTGAATGGCTGAATGGCTGAATGGCTGAATGGCTGAATGGCTGAATGGCTGAATGGCTAGATAAGAGGTGAGGTAGGGATAAATGATCGCAATAAAGTTGCTTTTATTCCCCAAAAGAGGAATAGTTTTTCCATAACTATATCCGTTAATATCAATAAACTGATCGTGCTAGGTTGTGTTTTCACACTTATAATAAGCATAAAGTATGGTTCTATTTACACTCCGCCATTCTCCGATATAGAGAGTGGCTTTTTTTATATGTATAAAGTAACAGGCAATAAAAAAGAGCTGTCGAAACAGCTCTTTTAGAATCAATAAAACAGGTTAAGCTTGTTGAATACCTGCAACAACCCAATCTTGCTGTGAACCAGCAGGCTTCACAAAATGCCAGATTTCAGCAAAGGGTTGAGGCAAGCTATTTAAGTCTTCGCTGACTGTACCTGTAAAGCGAACGCTCACGATGTATTGACCATTTTCAGTCGAACTTTCTACAACCATTGCATTGAGATTACTAAATTCAGCAACATCTTGGTCTTGGTTCGACATAATGTCGTTGTACATTGAGCTATATAGCTCAGGTGTTAAGTAACGGCGAATTTCTTCGACATTGCTTGCACTGTTCACTGACTGAATGTGGTTAAAACGTTGACGTGCAATACGCAAGAATGCAGCAGGTTCTGTACCATCTGGTAATTGATTGCCACTGCTCATTGACGCGCCACCAAATGGTGCTTGGGTTGGTGCACCACCACCGACAGACTGACCAAAGATATTGGTGTTGTCGCCAGTCTGGCGAGCAGTCGGTTGAGGTGGAGTTTGACGACCAAAATTATTTTGACCGCCATTGTTTGGAGCGTATGGGTTATTGGCTGCTAATTTTTTTTTTGCGCCTAATTTGCGGAAAACAAAGAAGGCGATCGCTGCAGCAAGAAGTACCCAAAGCCAGCTAGGGATGCCGCCTTTTTCTTCCTGTTGTTGCGCTTGTTGAGCTGCTTGTTGCTCAGTTGCAGTTGGGTTCTGTTGTTTGTCATCTGCCAACGCATTCGCTGCTACAGCACCGACTGCAGCACCTGCGACACCCGCAGCAACCATTGTACCAACCCCTGGACCAGATTTCTGTGGTGCAGTTTGTTGTTGAGGTGCTGGAGTTGCTTGGCGTGATGGTTGGTAAGATTGGCTAGATGAACTAGATCTGCTCATGCCGTGGCTTTTACCGCCACCTGCACGTTTTGCTTCCGCAAGCGGTGCAGCAACCAAAGTTGCCATTAAAAGAGCTGCCATCAAGCCACGCTGGTGTACTTGCATCGAAAATTCCTATTTAAATCCAATTTGTAAATGTATTTATGCATGTATTTCGATGCAATTTCAATAACAAAAGTATGTTTTTTTATGTCAAGCGATTAGCCTAACTCATCACTTAGCTGCATGGCTTCCGTTAGGGCTTCATGCAAACGCGCTACCGCAATGATTTGTACACCATCAATCGACTTCTGTGGTGCATTTCCTCGAGGTAAGATCACATACTTAAAACCATGTTTTGCCGCTTCTTTTAAGCGTTCTTGACCATTCGGTACAGGACGAATTTCACCTGAGAGCCCGACTTCACCAAACACAGCCAATTGCTGCGGTAAGGCTTTACCTCTTAAACTGGAAGCACATGCCAATAGCACGGCTAAGTCAGAACCCGTCTCTGTAATTTTTAGACCACCGACCACATTGACATAGACATCTTGTCCCGAAGTTTGTACGCCACCATGTCTGTGCATCACAGCCAGTAGCATATTTAAACGGTTTTGTTCTAAACCGAGAGCGACTCGACGAGGTTGCCCGTGTGCATCATCAACCAGTGCCTGTACTTCAACCAAGAGTGGGCGAGTCCCTTCACGGCTAATCATGACGATAGAACCGGGAATGGCTTCATCATAACGACTCAGGAAAATCGCCGATGGATTGGCAACTTCACGTAAACCTTTGTCAGTCATACCAAACACACCGAGCTCATTGACTGCACCAAAACGGTTCTTCACTGCACGGATCATGCGATAACGTGAATCTGATTGACCTTCAAAATACAGCACACAATCGACCATATGTTCTAAAACACGCGGACCTGCCAGAGAACCTTCTTTGGTGACGTGGCCGACAATGAATAAGGCTGTACCGCTATTCTTGGCGAAACGGGTCAGTAAAGCTGCAGACTCCCGAATCTGTGAAACACCCCCAGGGGCAGATTGTAACGTTTCGGTATAGAGCGTTTGAATTGAGTCGAGGATGGCCACTACAGGACGCTCTTGTGCCAACACTTCACAAATACGTTCGACACAGGTTTCGGCCATCACTTTGAGTGAGTCCGTCGGTAGATCCAAACGCTGGGCACGTAAAGCCACTTGCGAAAGTGATTCCTCACCTGTGACATAAAGGGCTGTGCTTTTTTTACTAGCCATATGAGTTGCTGTTTGCAACAGGATGGTAGATTTACCAATCCCTGGATCACCGCCAATTAAAACCACTGAACCGATGACTAGGCCACCCCCGAGCACGCGATCAAATTCGCTAATTCCTGTTGGTACACGGGTTTCATTGGAGACTGTGACTTGATTGAGCGTGGTAATACTGGCTGCTTGCCCCGCATAGCCGCCTATTTTTGCTTGGCCGCGATGTGTTACTGCTGGCTCAATTCGAACCTCAAGCAGGCTATTCCATTCGCCACATTCCGTACATTGACCTGTCCATTTGGGATGATCTGCACCACATTGTTCACATCGGTAAACGGTTTTAATTTTTGCCATAAGATAAAATTGAAAACTTTCTTAAAATTAGATAAAAAAGAATCAGGACGAAAATTTTTAACAATGCTGATCGTTCTTTATGGAATAACAAAACGAAGACGGCATGATTTCGTCGCAGATTGGTTAAAGGGAAGTGCTCAGAAAAATAACATGATATACAACTTTTACAAGTTATAGACAGTGTGTTTTTAGCAATCACTTTTTTTGTTCAATTCACTTTTTCCATGGATGGTGTTGGTGTGTTCGCTTATTTGTTGTCATGAGATTTTGATCGAATGGCATAGATATTGCTCATGCTCAGACGAACGGAAATTTAGCAGCGGCTATTTTTCAAAATATATAATAAAGGTTGATGTCTATGAGTGCAGCAGAAATTGTAAATTGGATCAATGGAATTATCTGGAGTCCAGCGCTGATCTATTTATGCCTCGGTGCTGGTTTATTTTTTTCTATTTTAACTCGGTTTGTTCAGGTTCGCCAAATTAAGGAAATGGCAAAGCTATTAATTAATGGTTCATCCTCCGCACAGGGAATTTCCTCATTCCAAGCGCTGTCAGTGTCCTTATCTGGACGTGTCGGGGTCGGTAATATTGCGGGGGTGGCGGCAGCAATTGGATTCGGTGGTCCAGGTGCTGTGTTTTGGATGTGGTTGGTTGCATTTTTGGGTGCAAGTACCGCGTATGTCGAATCCACCCTTGGTCAAATTTATAAGGTCGAATATCAAGGTGAATATCGTGGTGGGCCTGCATTTTATTTTGACCGTGGCTTAGGTCAGCGTTGGTTAGGGATTCTCTTTGCGATTGCTGCGATTGTTTCTTGTGGTTTGTTCCTGCCGGGTATTCAAGCCAATGCAGTCGGTAATGCATTTACCCAAATTACAGGTCAGGGCGCCATCGTATTTGGCAATGTCGGTACTTATAAATTATTGGCCTTAATCGTGATTGTTTCTTTATTGGCAATCATTATTTTTGGTGGAATTAAGCGTATTGCCCGTTTCGCAGAGCTGGTTGTTCCATTTATGGCCTTGGGTTATATCTTGATGGCCGTGATTATTGTGGCGATGAATATCCAAGAATTACCTGGCGTGATCAAACTCATCTTTGAAGATGCATTTTCGCCAATGGCAGGGATTGGTGCCGCCATTGGTTGGGGAGTAAAACGTGGTGTTTATTCCAATGAAGCAGGACAAGGTACTGGACCGCATGCCGCTGCAGCCGCAGAAGTTCAGCATCCAGCGCAACAAGGGTTTGTGCAAGCTTTCTCCATTTATGTCGATACGCTATTTGTGTGTTCTGCAACAGCCTTTATGATTTTGATTACTGGCATGTATAACGTACAGGGTACCTTAGAAGCAGGGCAATTTATTGTGCAGAATGTTGCACCAGCAACTGAAATTGGTTCACCTGCATTTACGCAAATGGCTGTTAGTACCGTGTTTGGTGGTTTTGGTCAGATCTTTGTTGCCTTAGCTGTATTCTTCTTTGCCTTTACCACGATTGTGGCCTATTACTATATTGCTGAAACAAACATCACTTATCTGAGCTATATTACCAAAACGCCATCTCTTTTATTTATCACCAAATGTTTCATTATGATTTCTGTGGCCTATGGTGTCCTTAGTGCAACAGGTTATATCTGGGGGATCGGTGATATTGGGGTGGGGCTGATGGCATGGATCAATATCATCGGCATTATCGTAACCTATTTTGTATGGAAACCGACCATTAAAGCACTTCGAGATTATGAAGAGCAGCAAAAGGCGGGTGTCAAGGAGTTTATATTTGATCCAGTTAAACTTGGGATTCAAAATGCGACGTTTTGGGAAGAGCGTTTGAAGAAGAAACAGCAACAATCATCTAATGATTGAATTATAAATCAATTTTTGGATGAATGTTTTGGAATAGAAAAGAACAGTTCGAGTGAGTTCACCGTTCTTTTCTATAATTCGGTTTTGTCTTACCTGCGTTGTCCTGATAAGTTCATTGTATTGTTTTGGCCTTGTGCGTATGATCGAATTCAATTGTATTTAACTTGAAAAATACAGGTAAAAAATTGCTTAGCTGAATTCAGCCAATCTATAGATAACGAGAAAAGATATCGAAAATGGTACGAATCGTTATTGAGAGCTGATCTTAGCTAATGAACTAAAAACACTGGAGAGTTTTTGTAAAATGTCGAATCAAAATCTGAGTGAGGCTGCTGAGCAAAGCGGACTTCACCGTAGTCTATCTAATCGACATCTACAGTTGATTGCGATTGGCGGTGCAATCGGAACAGGGTTGTTCATGGGGTCTGGTAAAACCATTAGTTTGGCTGGACCATCTATTCTGTTTATTTATATGACCATTGGTTTGATGGTGTTCTTCGTAATGCGTGCATTAGGGGAACTGTTACTATCCAACCTTAACTACAAATCTTTTATCGATTTATCGACGGATTTAATTGGTCCTTGGGCTGGTTATTTTGTTGGTTGGACCTACTGGCTTTGTTGGGTCACGATTGGTATCGCAGATTTATCAGCCATTATTTACTATCTGGAATTCTTTAATGGTGGCGAGTCATTTACACCTTTAGGTGGTCTACTGATTAGTACTGTGGCGATCCTGTTTGTACTGGGTTTGAACCTGGTCACCGTAAAACTGTTCGGTGAAATGGAGTTCTGGTTTGCAATGGTGAAGATCACCGCAATTATTGTCTTGATTGCTGTTGGTCTATGGATGATCTTTACTGGATTTACCAATGCTTCTGGTACGGTTGCAAGTGTTTCGAACCTTTGGACACATGGTGGCATGTTCCCGAAAGGTCTTGATGGATTCTTGGCAGGCTTCCAGATTGCGATTTTCGCCTTTGTTGGTGTGGAGTTGGTCGGGACTACGGCTGCAGAAACGCAAGATCCGAAACGTAACTTACCGAAAGCGATTAACTCGATTCCAATCCGTATCATTATTTTCTATGTATTGGCATTGTTCGTGGTGATGTGTGTAACCCCTTGGGATCAAATCAATCCTAAAGTGAGTCCATTCGTAAATATCTTCTCACAAGCAGGTATTGCTTCTGCCGCGATTATCATGAACTTGGTGGTATTGTCGTCAGTGATGTCATCAATGAACAGCGGTGTATTCTCAACTAGCCGTATGTTATTTGGTTTATCAACGGATGAGCAAGCACCAAAGCTATTTGGTAAATTATCAAAGTCTGCAGTTCCTGCAAAAGCTTTGATTTTCTCATCAATCTGTATCTTCATTGGTGCGTTTGTTCAGTTCGTTTATAAATTACAAACGGGTACTAACGATGAAGTAACAGCATTCACGCTTGCAACAACACTATCAACGATTCTGTTCATCTGCGTATGGATCATTATTATGTGGAGTTATATCAACTACCGCAAAAATCGTCCTGAACTGCATGCGCAATCAACATTTAAACTGCCTGGCGGTGTGTTTACCTGTTGGGTGGTGATTTTATTCTTCCTTGCAACAATCTACTTCCTTGCCTTGGATGAAACCACGTTGGAATCACTCAAAGTTAGCCCGATCTGGTTTGTTATTTTGGCAATTGGTTATTTCTTCTATAAGAAAAAGTAATTCTTTATCCGATTTAACACAAAACGCCGACCTCAAAGTCGGCGTTTTTTTATGGTTATTGTTTGATTCATTCAAGTTTAGACTTTAGCCAATCTAATGATCACGCTATACTGCTCCGAATTGTAAAAGTTAGGTGCACAGATGCTTAAAGTCATTTGTTCTATCAGTGTATTGCTGAGCAGCGTTATTTTAACTGCATGTGGTCAGTCAGGTGCATTGCAATTACCATCTGATCAAAATCAGGATAAGCGCGCTAAATATCTGCTTTATAAAAATGAAGCACCTCAGGCTAAGGCTTCATCTGATGCAAAAGCAGATCAAGCAGAGGTAGAACGCCAAGCAACATCGTCAACGACTCAATCACAGACCATCTCACCTTAAGTTTGTAAATAAGGACATCTTCATGAGTTTCACCCGCATTAATGGAGTATTGCACGCTGAGCAATGTTCACTGGATCAGCTCGCACAGCAATACGGCACGCCTTTATATGTGTATTCAAAAGCAACTTTTGAAAAGCATTATTTGGATATGCACCGTGCTTTTGATTTTATTGATCATCAAATCTGTTTTGCGGTGAAGTCAAACTCAAACTTAGCTGTTCTTCGTGTATTGGCAAGGGTCGGTGCCGGTTTTGATATCGTGACGGGTGGAGAACTGGCGCGTGTACTTGCTGCAGGCGGCGAACCATCGAAAATCGTATTTTCAGGTTTAGGTAAATCTGAAGCCGATATTGAAAAAGCCTTAAATGTTGGGATTGCTTGTTTTAATGTCGAATCACATGCCGAACTAGATCGCATTCAAAAAGTCGCAGCAAAACTTGGGAAAAAAGCACCAATTTCGTTACGGGTAAATCCAGATGTAGATGCCAAAACCCATCCTTATATCTCTACGGGTTTGAAAGAAAACAAGTTTGGTATTCCAAGTGATACCGTTGATGAAACTTATCAATATGCAGCATCGTTACCGAATCTTGAGATTGTTGGGATTGATTGTCATATCGGTTCACAGTTGACTGAGACCAAGCCTTTTGTGGATGCACTTGATCGTGTCATTTTGATGATTGAGCAATTGAAAAACTTGGGTATCAACCTCAAACATATTGATATTGGTGGTGGTTTGGGTGTGCGTTATAAAGATGAAACCCCGCCAAGTGTTGAAGAATATGCCAATTCAATGCGCCCAGCTTTAGAAAAGTTGGGTCTCAAAGTCTATATGGAACCAGGGCGCAGTATTTCTGCCAATGCAGGTGCATTAGTCACCAAGGTAGATTTGTTAAAACCAACAAACCATCGTAACTTTGCCATTATTGATGCGGCGATGAATGATTTAATTCGTCCTGCTTTATATGAAGCATGGATGGATATTCAGTCGGTCAATCCAAATCCTGATGTCGAAGTTAAAACTTGGGATTTGGTTGGTGCGATCTGTGAAACTGGCGATTTCTTGGGTAAAGAACGTGATTTAGCACTTCAGGAAAATGATGTGTTGGCGGTATTGGGTGCGGGTGCTTACGGTTTTGTGATGAGCTCTAACTATAATAGCCGTGGCCGTGCTGCTGAAGTTATGGTCAGTGGTGATCAAGCCTATTTAATTCGTGAACGTGAAACCATAGAATCACTCTGGGAAAAAGAGCGTTTGTTGCCTGAGGAGTAAATTAAGATGTATTTAGAATTTACCAAAATGCATGGTCTTGGCAATGATTTTATGGTCGTTGACCTTGTGACCCAGCGAGCTTATTTAGATACAGTCACGATTCAGCGTTTAGCTGATCGTCATTTCGGTGTGGGTTTTGATCAACTACTGATTGTTGAGCCACCTGATTTGCCAGATGTCGATTTTAAATATCGAATTTTTAATGCCGATGGTTCTGAAGTCGAGCAGTGTGGTAATGGGGTACGTTGTTTTGCTCGCTTTGTACATGAGCGTCAACTCACGACCAAAACCAAAATCCGTGTGCAAACCAAAGCAGGGATTGTTGAACCTGAGTTGGGCGCCAATGGTTGGGTTCGTGTCAATATGGGGCCACCAAAATTTCTGCCAGAAGAAATTCCGTTTGTGACCCAAGCGCATGAAGATATTGAAGGTTTATATGCACTGGAGCTTGCAGATAATCAGAGCATTAATATTGATGTTGTGAATATGGGTAATCCGCATGCGGTGACCATTGTTCCTGATGTATTAACTGCTGATGTTGAGCGTATTGGTCCACAAGTGGAATCACATGCGCGTTTTCCTGCACGTGTGAATGCTGGATTTATGCAAATTCTGGATGAAAAGCATATCCGTTTACGTGTGTTTGAGCGTGGTGTCGGTGAGACTTTGGCCTGTGGTACAGGGGCTTGTGCAGCAGCAGTCAGTGGTATGCGCCGTGGTCTACTTGCCAATGAAGTTGAAGTGCAGCTTGCTGGCGGTAAGTTACATATCGCTTGGCGTGAAGGTGATGTGGTGTGGATGACTGGTCCAACCACGCATGTTTATGATGCACGTTTGGATTTAAGATATTTCCAAGGCTGATGATCTAAGATTTAAAAAAGCGCGTTATTTGAAACGCGCTTTTTATTGTTTATCTTTTGCCGAAAGCCAGTTTCAATGCAAACAAAATAAAAATACTGCCTGTGATGCGATCCATATAGCGAATGAATTTAGGCTGTTTTAAATAAGCAGAAATGGACTGCATCGCAGCGATCAAAAAAATTGACCAGATCAACCCGATTAGCACATGAATCATCACCAGTCCCATGGTCCAAATAATTGGAGAGGAAGACTGTGGAATGAACTGGGGCAAGAAAGAAATATAAAAAATACCGACTTTCGGATTCAGTAAATTGCCCCAGAAACCTTTAATAAACCAGTTTTGGGTCGTTGTAGAATCATTTAAACCTGCGAGCTGGCTACGAGGTTTTAGAATAAGATTGAGTCCTAACCACGTGAGATAAACTGCGCCCATCCACTTCAAGGCATTGAAGGCCAGATCCGAAGTCATCAGCAACGCACCTAAACCACAGGCCACAATGATTCCCCATACAATACAGCCAAGATTAATTCCTAAAGCAGCTTGGAATGCCTTCGCTTTACCTTCCAAGGTCGCAGTGCGAATAATCAGCGTGGTATCTAGACCTGGAGTAATGGTTAAGATAGTAATTGCGAAGAGATAGGGAATAAGCATTGTTGTCATCATAGTAGCGCCACTCAAAACTTTAAAATGATTGTATTACACAGGCATCAATTCTTCGATATTGGTTTAGCGATAAATCGCAGTAAAATTTGCTAGACTATCGTTGTTGGTATCGGCATAACACTGGAGAGCAATTTGGAAAGCCCTGAAAAACTGCTATCCATGTGGTTAAAAGAACGGATCATTCAAAATCAGTCTGAGCATACAATTGCAGCCTATCAACGTGATTTAACCGATTTTTTTAAATTTTGCGAATATAAACAATTACAACTACCAGATGTTGAGGCTTCTGATTTGCGGGAGTATTTGGCTGCGCGTGTCGAACGAGACCAATTAAGCTCTAGTAGTTTACAACGTCATTTAACATCGATTCGCCAATTTATGAAGTGGGCAGAACAAGGTCAATATCTGGAGCAAAATCCATCCGAGGATTTTAAATTAAAACGTCAACCACGACCTTTACCCGGTATGATTGATATTGAGACTGTGCATCAAATTTTAGATCAAGCAGCGCCAGAAAAGCCGATCGAACAACAATTATGGTTACGTGATAAAGCCATGCTCGAACTGCTTTATTCCAGTGGTCTTCGTTTGGCAGAATTACAAGGATTGACGATTAAAGATGTTGATTTTAACCGACAGCTTTTACGTATTACGGGTAAGGGCAATAAAACTCGAATTGTCCCATTTGGTGGCAAGGCCAAGGACAGTTTGGTGGAATGGCTGAAAATCTATCGAATTTGGCAAGGTGGTTTTAATGCGGATTCAGCTGTTTTTATCTCGCAGCGTGGCAATGCTTTAACACCACGCCAAATTGAAAATCGAGTCAAATTGCAAGCACAGCGAGCAGGTGTCAATGTTGATTTACATCCACATTTATTAAGGCATTGTTTTGCCAGTCATATGCTGTCTGCCAGTGGGGATTTACGTTCTGTGCAGGAGATGCTAGGGCATAGTAATCTATCGACCACCCAAATTTATACCCACGTTGACTTCGAACAACTGGCTAAAGTGTATGATCAAACCCACCCAAGAGCGCAAAAAAGCTAAATTTTGATATATTATGTTGCAAAATTGAGCATTTAATCATCGACTACTTTTCCACTTTATTTGTGAGATTTGTTGAATTGATGTTCTTACTTAATTGACGCCTTTTTTTAAAAGTGAAAAGACAGGAAAATTTATCAGAAACGATCCGTTACAGATCATCCTTATTTACATAAAAAAGCCTGTTTTAGATTGTTGAATTTTATAAAATATTAAAAAAATCAAAGTTTAATATTCATCAGGTTGATAAACTAAATTTGTAGTGCCAATCACTATTTTCAATATGTGAACTGAGCGTTTCATCTTTTTTATGGCTGTAGCGGAAATTGTGACTTGACCGAAATGCCAAATACATTGCAAGATAGGGCACCTAAAAAGTTTCAATCGAAGAGTTAGAATGCTCTTCATTACATTTACTTGCTTAGAACAGCCGAGGATTACATGAAGGCTCTTGTCGCTGTAAAACGTGTGGTTGATGCCAACGTTAAAGTTCGTGTTAAGCCGGACAATAGTGGGGTTGACCTTACCAACGTTAAGATGTCAATCAACCCATTCTGTGAAATCGCAGTGGAAGAAGCGGTTCGCTTAAAAGAAAAAGGAACAGTTTCTGAAATCGTTGTTGTTTCAGTGGGTTCTAAAGACGCTCAAGAACAAATTCGTTCTGCAATGGCTTTAGGTGCTGATCGCGGTATTTTAGTTGAAACTGCTGATGAAGTTGGCGCTTTAGAAGTTGCTAAAATCTTAAAAGGCGTTGTTGATGCTGAAAAACCAGAACTTATTCTTCTTGGTAAACAAGCAATTGATGACGACTCTAACCAAGTAGGTCAAATGCTTGGTGCTTTACTTGGTGCTGGTCAAGGTACTTTCGCATCTGAAGTTAAAGTTGACGGCGGTAAAGTTCAAGTAACTCGTGAAGTTGACGGCGGTTTGCAAACTGTTGAGCTTGCACTTCCAGCAATCATCACGACTGACTTACGTTTGAATGAGCCACGTTACGCTGCTCTTCCAAACATCATGAAAGCGCGTAAAAAGCCACTTGATACCAAATCACCTGCTGATTATGGCGTTGCAACAGGCACTAAGCTTAAAACAATTAAAGTTGAAGCTCCTGCTGAACGTAAAGCTGGCGTACAAGTGAAGTCTGTAGACGAGCTTGTTGAAAAATTGAAAAACGAAGCGAAAGTGATCTAATACAGAAGGATAAAATCATGAGTATTTTAGTTATCGCTGATCACAACAACCAGACACTTAACGGTGCAACTTTAAACGTTGTTGCGGCAGCTCAAAAAATCGGTGGTGATATTACTGTATTGGTTGCTGGTTCTGGCGCTCAAGCAGTTGCAGACGCTGCTGCTAAAGTTGCTGGTGTGAGCAAAGTATTACTTGCTGACAATGCTGCTTATGCAAACCAATTGGCTGAAAACGTTGCTGGCTTGGTTGCTGACATCGCGAAAGGCGGATACAAATACGTATTAGCTGCTTCTACTACAACAGGTAAGAACGTTCTTCCTCGTGTTGCTGCGCTTCTTGACGTAAGCATGATCTCAGACATTATCGCTGTTGAATCTGCAAATACGTTTAAGCGCCCAATCTACGCAGGTAACGCAATCGCAACTGTTCAATCTGACGAAGCAATTATCGTGGGTACAGTTCGTGGTACAGCGTTTGACGCAGTTGCTGCTGAAGGCGGTTCTGCTGCAATTGAAGCAGTTGCTGAAGTGAAAGATGCGGGTATTTCTACGTTTGTAAACGAAGAAATCGTGAAACTTGATCGTCCAGAATTAACTGCTGCGCGTATCGTTGTTTCTGGTGGTCGTGGTGTAGGTTCTGGTGAGAACTATCACAAAGTACTTGACCCATTAGCTGATAAGCTTGGTGCTGCTCAAGGTGCTTCACGTGCTGCGGTCGATGCTGGTTTCGTACCAAATGACTTCCAAGTTGGTCAAACTGGTAAAATCGTTGCGCCAGATCTTTATATGGCGATCGGTATCTCTGGTGCGATTCAGCACTTGGCAGGTATGAAAGATTCTAAAGTTATTGTTGCAATCAACAAAGACGAAGAAGCGCCAATCAACAGTGTTGCTGACTACTGGTTAGTGGGCGATTTGAACACTGTAGTACCTGAATTGGTATCTAAACTTTAATTCGCTCTGAATAAAAGTTGAAGAACGCTCCGAAAGGGGCGTTTTTTATGCCTTAAACGCTTGGATAATTGTGATCACAGTTTATTTTGTTGTTTTAGCCATCATTGGTGGGATATGGCTATTTTTAATGATCTGGGTTAACTAAAGATCGTGTTGAGCATAATGTGCGTCGTATTGAGGTTATCCGAACAATACATCCCATGTGTACTGGAATCCCCAATTGCTGTTTCAATGACACTAGAATCAAAAATAAGAGCTATTTGTCGTGGGGGGTGGGATGGAGCTATAGCGGGTTTATTTACGCCGATTAGCATATCATTCATTTTAAGGTGGCTTTTATTAAACAAGCTTTGGGTTACCTTTTGCTATTTTATAAGTCAGCGACAGAATTCCATATATAAAATGTTTTAAATAAGGCTCGGATTTGTCGGCCTGTAGACTAAAACTTAATATGTATTATCGCGCTGAAACAACCAGCTAAATCTTATTTGATTCAACACTTTTATTGAATCATTTGATGAACTTTTGCTCAAAAAGTCTTCGAATCTATTTTTATCAATGCATATGATATTTGATAATTTTAAGTTGTTAATTTATATAATTTTTTTATTGTAAAAAAATGCTATTTTTAAATACTTAAACTCACAGTTGGTTTGTGCTTTATGCTATAATTTTTCGCTGTATTTTTTATTTTTAGTTCAAGTCTTTGAGCTGAATTTTTGCAAGATTGAAGACATAAAAACAGGTACAACTCTCTACCTGTAAACAAGGAGTATGCATGAGCGTATCGGAAATCAGACCGATTGCCATTGAGGACGAACTCAAGCATTCATATCTAGATTACGCGATGAGCGTAATCGTATCTCGTGCATTGCCAGATGTGAGAGACGGTCTAAAACCTGTTCATCGTCGCGTATTATATGCGATGCACGAATTGGGCAATGATTATAACAAAGCGTACAAAAAGTCTGCTCGTGTTGTCGGTGACGTGATCGGTAAATATCACCCTCATGGTGACAGTGCAGTATACGAAACAATTGTTCGTATGGCGCAGGACTTCAGCTTGCGTTATATGTTGGTTGATGGTCAGGGTAACTTCGGTTCGGTCGATGGGGATAGCGCAGCAGCAATGCGTTATACCGAAGTTCGTATGCAAAAACTTACCCATGAAATTTTGGCCGATCTAGAAAAAGATACGGTTGATTGGGAAGATAACTACGATGGTTCTGAGCGTATTCCTCAGGTGATGCCAACGCGTATTCCAAATCTACTGATCAATGGTACGACGGGTATTGCGGTGGGTATGGCGACCAATATGGCGCCACACAACATGACTGAAGTGGTGAATGCATGTTTGGCTTATGCCAATAACCCGAATATCTCTGTAGAAGGTTTGATGGAGCACATTACTGGCCCAGATTTCCCTACAGGCGGTATTATTTACGGTAAATCGGGCATTGTAGATGCTTACCGTACGGGTAAAGGTCGTTTGCATATTCGTGGTAAGTATCACTTCGAAGAAGACCAGAAAACAGGTCGTACCACGATTGTCTTTACTGAAATTCCTTATCAAGTCAACAAGGCAAAAACCATTGAGCGTATTGCCGAGTTAGTCAAAGAAAAGAAACTTGAAGGAATTTCTGAGCTTCGTGATGAGTCTGATAAAGAAGGGATGCGTATTGCCATCGACTTGAAGCGTGGTGAAAACGCTGAAGTTGCAGTCAATAATTTATTCTTGCATACCCAATTACAAAACTCGTTCAGCATCAACATGGTCTGCCTTGATAATGGTCAGCCAAAGTTGATGAACCTGAAAGATATTATTGCGGCATTCATCCGTCACCGCCAAGAAGTGGTGACACGCCGTACCATGTACGAATTACGTAAAGCACGTGAGCGTGGTCATATCTTAGAAGGTTTGACAGTTGCCTTAGCCAATATTGATGCGATTATTGAAACCATCAAATCTTCTGCCAACCCAGCTGAAGCGCGTGAGCGTTTACAAGCAGGTGAGTGGGCTGGCGGTGGTGTTGTTGCTTTATTGGAAAAAGCAGGCGCAATTTCTGTTCGTCCAGATGAAATTGAAGGTGAAGACCCAGCACGTCCATTTGGCTTGTCGGGTGATATCTATCGTTTGTCACCAACTCAGGTTGGCGCGATCTTAGAATTACGTTTACACCGTTTAACAGGTCTAGAACAAGACAAGTTACACGCAGAATATACTGAAATTTTAGGTCAAATTGCTGAATTAACTGCAATTCTAAATGACTTTAACTTGTTGATGAATGTGATTCGTGAAGAACTTGCGTTGATCTTGCAACAATATGGTGATGGTCGTCGTACTGAGATTGTCGAGTCTGGTGTTGATTTCTGCCGTGAAGATTTGATTCCTGAAGAGCAAGTTGTATTGACTGTGTCTCAAACAGGTTATGCAAAAACTCAACCACTGTCTGATTATCAAGCGCAACGTCGTGGTGGTCGTGGTAAGTCTGCAACAGCCATGAAAGATGATGACATCATCCAGCATTTAATTGTGGCATCAAACCATGCAACGGTACTGTGCTTTACCAATGTGGGTAAAGTCTACCGCTTACGTGTATTTGAAGTGCCACAGGCTTCGCGTGGTGCAAAAGGTCGTCCGATTATTAATTTGCTTCCATTGGATGCGAATGAAACCGTGACTGCGATCTTGCCGTTGACGGAGTTCCCTGAAAATCACTATGTGTTTATGGCAACTGCGTCAGGTACGGTAAAACGTGTTGAACTTGCTCAATTTAGTAATGTCCGTTCAAACGGTTTACGTGCGATTGAGCTAAATGAAGAAGATACCTTGATCGGTGTTGCGATTACCGATGGTAATCAGCAGATCATGTTGTTCTCGAATGAAGGTAAGGCAATCCGTTTTGCTGAAACTGATGTTCGTGCCATGGGTCGTACTGCCAAAGGTGTCCGTGGTATGCGCGTAAGCTTCGCCAGCAATACCATTGAAGCTGAAGATGCTGATGTTGAAAATGATGACAGCGATGACAATGATGATTCATCAGATTCAAATGTTGTTAGCCGTATTGTCTCCTTGGTTGTCGTCCCTGAAACGGGTGAAGTGCTGTGTGCATGTGCCAATGGTTATGGTAAACGTACCCCAGTCGATGACTTCCCGACCAAGAAACGTGGTGGTAAGGGTGTAATTGCGATTAAGACCAGCGAACGTAATGGTGAGCTTGTTGGCGCAGTATCGATTGATGAAAGCAAAGAACTGATGTTGATTTCTGATGGCGGTACATTGGTACGTACTCGTGCAGCGGAAGTTGCAACTACAGGTCGTAATGCACAAGGTGTTCGTTTGATCCGCTTGAGTGATGCTGAAACCCTAGTTGGTGTGGTATCTATTGAAGCAGTAGAGGATGACGAAGAGTTAGATACGATTGATGAAGTAGAAAATACTGAAGCCGAAGCAATCACTTCTGAAGAAGTGGCAGCTGAGCCGAAAGATGATACACCTGAGGCGTAACTCTTTTCAGTAAGAAAAAAGGAAGCTCATGAGCTTCCTTTTTTCTTTAGATATTCTGGTTAAACAAAAATACATCATAGTTACGGTAATGCAGAGTTTTGACGTTTGGATGATCTGGTTTGTAGCCTCCAGGGTTGCTCACAACGACTACGGGATGCTTCTGCTCTATCATGTTTTGGAGTTGCTGCTTATTCCATAAATATTGTTTACGCTCAGGTTCAAATAACAGCCCATCTTTAAGTTCTAGTGAGGAATTATCTGTCTTCACACTCTCCCAATCATTGACGATATAAACTGGTGTTTTTAAGTTTAATAAAAAGGGAAGGTCATAGAAGTAATTGTAGTAGAAAACGATGTCCGAATTGGGGTTCATCGATTTTGCAAAATCAATTTGATCAGCATTGTTCTTGGCGTCGAGAACGCTTACTGCTGCTGAAATTGAGGTGCAGAAGACAATTAAGCTTAAAAAGATTGCAGTTAAATAATCTATTTTCTTCTGTTTAAATAACAGCATTAAGCAAAATGGTACGAAACATAAAATTGCGCCTATCGTGTAAATCTGAATTGCGCGAGCTTGATAGAAAACATGATTATTCTTTATCAAATGTGGTGCAAAGGAAATCCCAATCCCGAGGACAAAAATAAAAACAGCAGTCCCCCAGATTTGCAGTTTAGTTTTATCTGAATTCTTCAATGCAGCACGTACAGCAACAGCAAGTAAGATTGCGATTGGTGCTACCGCAGGTAAGATATAGCCTGCCAATTTTGAGGGAGGGATAGAGAAAAAAATACTCACAGATATAAACCACCAAAGGCATAGCGCGAGTAAAGAAGAAGAGAGTGATGTTTGAAAAATATGTTTTGAGAATTGAAACCGACTCACAAACAACCACGGTAAAAAGCTTATAAACAGAATGAGATAATAGAAAAACCAAGGTTGTTTATTGTTAAATGCATTGGAGCTGAAGCGGCTGAATTGTTGATCGATAAAAAAATAGTGTAAAAATTGTGGGTATTTTAATTGAACTAAATAGACCCATGGCGCAGTGAGGGCAAGAAAGAATAGAATAGCAAATGGGTTGAGTAAGGCCGGAATTTTTCTCCATTGCTGGGTGTAAAGTAACCATGGCAGTAAAACCATGCCGGGGATTAACACGCTAATTAAGCCTTTGCTTAAGAAGCCGGCAGCTGCGGCAAAGTAAGCTAAAAATAAAACTGACTTTTTCCCTGAGAGAGTGAAGTCAACAAAACTTAAAATACAAACCGTCATCCATGATGCAACCAGCAGGTCATGGTTGATATATTCACTGCTACCATAAAATAATAAACTGGTTGATAGGATAATGATGCTCAGTTGGGCTATTTGTTCTGAAACATGCTTTTTTAAAAAAACAAAAAGGCTGATTAGCATCAGGCAGCCAGCTAAAGTTGGAACCAGTCGTAGCACCCAAATGTGTACCCCAAACACTTCCATTAAAGCTGTTGAAAGCCAATGCAGTAACGGGGGTTTGTGCATAAATGGTAAACCATTGAGGCGTGGAATCAGCCAATCCCCAGATTCCAACATGAAACGGCTGATGTCACCATATCGTCCTTCATCTGGGACTGATAGCGGGCGTATCCATGAGCTGATCAATAACCAAAACGGTAAAAAAAGAAGTAAAAACTTGGATGAGCGCAGCCATTGTTGCATATATCGAATCCCTATTATTGAAATGCAAAATAACGGTTGAGAAAAAAAGTAAAAATTGAAGTAAGACCAATACTAAAAATCACCAATATGGAAATTGGGGTATTGAGGTAATGATGGCTAACTAATAAAACCGATTCATTCAACATGAATCCTAGCCCAGCAACGACCATAAACTTCTTCAGTGTTTGACTGTGCAGTAGATGTGTGGCTTGAAAAGTAAAAATACGATGACCAAAATAGCTGATCCAGAAAGCCACTAGAAAGGCGAGCAGATTTGCGTATTTTAATGAGATTTGGTATTGCGGCTGTATCAGTAGAATGACCACAAGATAGTGGGTACATGCAGCAATTAAACCAACAATACCAAAACGGAAAAACTGTAGGAAATGAGTTTGCATCAGAGAGAAGCGACATTATTTTGTTTATCTTGTATTAGAGATTTGGGCTGAATATGTGAGTATTCTGCTGAGACAATATATTTCGGTCGGTTTTTAACTTCGGCATAAATACGACCAATATATTCACCTAAAATACCAATGCAAAGTAGTTGAATGCCACCTAAGAGGGTCATTCCTGCTGCAAGCGTGGCCCAACCAGGGATACGGATACCTTCAAGCATTGTTTCAATAATGATCCAGAATCCATAACTCATTGCAAATACAGCAAGTAGGGCGCCGAGGTAAATACATAAACGTAAGGGTAAATCTGAAAACCCTGTTAATCCTGACATTGCCAGCTGGAACAAGGCTTTAAAGTAGAAACTAGATTGTCCATATTGGCGTTGTTGCTCGCTAAAATGAATCCCTATACTTTTAAAACCGACCCAAGCAAATAGTCCTTTCATATAGCGGTTTTTTTCAGGTAAGTTTTTGACAGCATTAACAACCTTTGCATCGAGAAGACGAAAATCACCTGCATTTTCAGGAATATCAACTGTAGAGCTGAGATTTAATATCTGGTAAAAGCCCAGTGTAAAAAGCTTTTTCAACCAAGATTCGGTACTTCGATCCCGAATGCCATACACCATCTCATAACCACTATTCCAAAGCTGAATCATGGTTGGAATGGCATCTAAAGGGTGCTGGAAATCGGCATCAATCAATAAGGCTGCATCACCCGTTACGTGATCCAGACCTGCACTTAAGGCTGCTTCTTTGCCAAAATTCCGTGATAGAGTAAGGATACGCAATGGATAGTCGTCGAGCATTTGCTGTAAAACTGCAATACTATGGTCTTGGCTACCATCATCTACAATGATGATCTCATAGCGTAAATTTTGTTGTTCCAGTTGCTGTGCCAAAGCAGGGATAAAATTTTTCAAATTTTCTGCTTCGTTATAAGCTGGGACGACACATGATAAAAATGGACTGTTTATCATAATAATATATCCATTGGGGTCAGCGAAATTTGATAGATTCGACAATCATCACGAAACTGAGATGAACTGAGGTATTGGAATTCTCGGACACGTGCTTGAGCAATTGGATCCTGCCGATCAACTGCTTGCATGGCTGGATGACACATGATTAATAAATTATCTTGCGCACGCATTAACCACTGCTGATTGAGTTGCGCATAGTTTTCGTATTCAAAATCATATATACCTGCGAAATACTGATTTTGAGGAATATTTTTTTGCTTGCACTGACTTGCTAAGCTTGCAGCCCCCAGTGCTGAAAGCAAACGTGTTTTGATGGTGTAATTAGGTGTGCTGAGGGGATGTTGCAGGTTTCTGATCCATCCTTGAAAATTTGTTTGCTTGAGGAAGGAAAGTAAAGCATCTCGAATGATCGGAAATTGATGGATATGCTGATGTCCATCGATAAAATCGGGTTGTTTTCCCATCGCTGCAACAAACGCATTCCATTGTTGCTCAATACTTTGTTGAATAAGCTTGCTGTCTAGCTGTCGGCTCCATGCTTTGAGCATTAATCTTGGCAGTGAGAATGTTGTGGTTGTTGTGCTAAATCTATGGGTGAAATTTAGGTGTAAACCGACATTAATATTGTTGGAGATTGGCTTGAGTTGCTGTGCTGCAATAGGCCAATGCTCCGCTTGTGTCATGCAGGAAGTTGCATGTAAAGCACCTGTTTCGATCAGTAATAGAATCGCATCTGAAATTTCAGGATTCATTGCGAAGTCATCAGCGCAATAGCAGATTTTAGCCATATCCATGCCTCAATTCAGATGGACTAAAAGGTAAGCTAAATTTAGTCTTACCTTTTAATATCTACGATTGAAGCAATATGCCAAGAGATCCTTAATATCAACTTAAAGCGGAAAACACTATTTTTTAACCAGTCGATGATAAGAAATCGCCAATAATATAGCAGCGACTGTCGTAAGATAAATCAGTTTTGGCACCACAATTGAGGTAGGTACACCCATCTGATTCAGTTGAACAAAGAGTTGTACGCCGTGGGTTGAGGGCAGTGTCCATGCAAACCATTGCATCCATATCGGCATCGCTTCATGTGGCCATGCGGTACCTGTCAGCAAGAACAAGGGTACTGAAGTCACTACAATCAAATGACCAACCCGCTCTGGCATATCAACCAGTGAACCGACCAACATACCCAAACCAATCACGCAGCTGACATAGATTGGCACGGCAAGTAGCATGCCCCAGAAATTACCGCCATGTGGATATTCATATAACCAGAAGGTAAAGCCAAATAAATACAGGCAGCCTAAACAACCTGAGGTAAAGATCGCTGCAAAA
The DNA here is from genome assembly GCF_000367945.1 of Acinetobacter proteolyticus. Taxonomy (GTDB): domain Bacteria; phylum Pseudomonadota; class Gammaproteobacteria; order Pseudomonadales; family Moraxellaceae; genus Acinetobacter; species Acinetobacter proteolyticus. The sequence continues at coordinate 1,658,427 of NZ_KB849179.1, read as the reverse complement.
GTTGCCCAGAACTCGATGGGTTTTGCCACCCAGCCTTGTTCACGGTAACTGGCGATCAGCATCGCCAGACCGAGCAGAATAGTCTGATGAATAATTAAACTAGCCACAGCAGGGAAGATATAACTGCCATAACCCGACATGGTATTAAACAAAGGAATTTGGTGGATCGAAATTTCTGGTTCAAAAGCAGAAGCACTTCCAAACTTTTCGAGATGCTCTTTCAGGGTATATTCAATCGAACCAGCTAAACCGACACCTACTTCTTTGGTCCGGATGAAATAAGCTGTACTCAAATACAAGCCAATACCGCCCATTTCACCGCGTTTTAAGCTATTGGTCAGGTTTTCAGGAAGTAGCAAAATACCTTCAGCTTGCTGGTTTTTCACCATGCGCTGTGCTTCGAGAAAGTTATCTGTCACGGTGGTGATCTGGATATGCGGACTATTCGATGCTTGGCTGATGATTTTTGAGGTCAAAATGCTCTGTTCTTCATCCACAATCACAATCGGAATATCTTCTGCGGATTGTGCTTTATAGGCAGTTGGATAGAAAAAACTATACAGCAAGATCGCGGCAATTAGGGTGGTAAACACGGAGCTATTGGCGAAAATGTTTTTAAAGGTCTGTAGGTAATAACCGAAAAATGATTTCATGAGCATAGCTCCTGAGTATTTTTCCTTAACAGACGCACGCTCAGTGCAAAGAATAACCCTGCAAAAATCAGCAATATCCCCAATGGAACCAGTGAAACATACAGATCACTACCAATAATCCATTGTTCAGTCTGTAGTTTGGCATAAGGCGTGTAAGGAATAATCATCGACCAGAATTGAGTAAATGCGGGTGCATTATTCAAGGGCAGGGTAATGCCTGAGAAGCTCGGTGATGATCCTCCGTAGAGTGCAATAAAACCAAAGGTTTTAGGTAAATTCTGTGTTGCCAAAACTACAGTACTGCTAATCACGGCATAGGCAAAATACAGCAAAAACTGTGCAACAAGGATCAGTGTAAGTGAACCTGCGATAAAGTAACCACGAATATGTGCCAGCCAGAACATCCAGCACCAAGTCCAGGCACAGAAAATAAAGACATAGAGCAGGATTTTACCGAATAGGCTAGAGATGATTTGTTTTGAGTTTACCCATTCACCGACGGTCTTGCGTTTAAATTCCTGACCGATGGCAAAAGCCACACAGCAACACAGTAATAAATGTAAAACTGCTGGCACCATAAAAGGTTCCAGAAACAGTTCATAACTCATGCTTGGATTATACAGAGTTGAGATTTTGATATGCGGCGTGGGCATATCTAAATAGGGAATGCTATTGGCTAAATAACTGTGCCCCATATAATCCGCCATACCATTCAAGGTGCTAATCAACATGGCTGAGGAAATGGTATTCCCGATACTAAAAAAAGACTGGTTATATGCAATACTGATCTGCGCATCTTGGGCTTTGACCAGACGTTGTTCAGCACCTTCAGGGATCATCACGAATCCCCAAGCTTCGGTTTTATTGATCAGTCGTTCGGCTTCATCTTGGCTGGCAGTAATAGTGTTAACCTTCAAGGTGTGATTGATGCTCAGTGCGTGAATCACTTTACGGCTCATTTCACTTTGATCTTGATCAATCACCACTATCGGTAAATGTTCGGCTTTACCCGCGGAAAACATGCTGCCAAACAACAGAATCACCAGCAAAGGGGCAATGACCGCCATAAACAAATCAACTTTATGGCGTTTTAAATAGCGCAATTCCCGCAGCATCACTGCAAACATCGCTTATTTTGCCTCTTCAATTTTAAACAACACACTCATACCGACTTTTAAATCTGGAATACTTTGCTCTGGGACTAAATGAAACTTAAAACTGCGAATATCATAACCGCCTGTTTGGCGAGTGGTTTTGATGGTCGCAAAGTCACCTTCGGCATCAATATTCTTGACTTTAAAAGTGGCTTTTCTATTTAGGGCAGGAATAAAGCCTTCAATCGTTTTCATTTTATAAACAGAGCTATACATGTCTTCGCGGACATTTAAGCTGACCCACAAATCATGATCTTCGATAATACTGACCACAGGAACCGCAGTTGCTACCAATTCTGTTGGTTTACCATAGGTCTTAGATACGGTTCCATCTGTTGGTGAATACAGCTTAGTTTCTTCAGTTAAGGCATTGGCTTCTTTCACTGCCGCTTGCGCCATCGCAACTTGTGCATCGGCCGTTGATTTTTGTTGTTCAGTACTACCGCGTTTGGCACGTGCATATTGTTGGTACGATGCTTCGGCTGTTTCACGGGCAGAGGTTTGGGCCGCTAGCATTTCGTCACGGCGTTGACGGGAAATGACCCCTTGTTGAAATAAGGTTTCACCACGCTTGTAAGTTGTTGCTGCTAACTCCGCTTGAGTTTTCATCGCTTGCCAATTGGCGTACAGTGTCTCGATATTTTCTTGCTGTGCACCACGATATACCGTTGAATGAAAAGCAGTCGCGCTTTGTAATGCCGCTTGAGCCTGTTCTTTTTTCGCTTCTAACTCAGGACTAACAAAACGAACCAGTGCTTGACCTTTTTTAACAGCTTGACCTTCAGACACATAAAACTCTTCAATCCGGCTCGGGACTTTGGTGCTGATATGAACGGTTTCTGATTCAACCCGACCTTGTAATTCAATCGCTTGTGGCTGATAGGCTTTCCATAAACCAAATGCAATCAGACCTAACAGCAGAATTAGAATAATTAAGCCGATGATTTTCGCCTTGCCTTTTTTGGGTGGCTCGGCGGGTGGTTGCTGTGTATTTAAGTTTGAGGTCTCAGGTCTCGGCTGTTCTACCTTTTCTGTAGAGGTCACTTGTGCTTGAGAGGGCTCAGAAGCTTGAGTCTCAGTCTTATTTTCCACTTGATCTGTATCGCGTTCTGAATTAGATGATGATTGATCTTGGCTCATAAAATTCTCCAATTAACGGATATAGTCTGTACGTGGTTGATTAACATAAAGCTTGAATTCATCAATCGAACCATAGCTTTGTAATAAGGTGGCTAAAGATAAAATATATTTATATGAATTTATCGCCATCTCACTTCTTAACGCGCTGAAGGCATTTTGTGCATCGATGACTTGAGTCGCTGTGCCCATACCTTCTTTAAATGAAAGCTGTTGGATACGTAAATTCTCTTGTGCGGCTTTGGTGTTCTGAGTTAACAGTTGATGGCTGGTCTGAGACGCATTTAATTCGCTATAAGATTTGTACAGTACGTTTTCGACTTCTTGCTTGGTGCGCTCTGTCATGAGTTCAGCGGCATATTTTTTCAGTTCGGCAGCACGGATATTTTTATTGTTATCAATACCCGAGAATAGATTGTATTTGGCCATCACACCGACAATCCAGTTCTCTTTATTGTCCAACCCATATTCACCAAAGGCAAATAGGCTTGGTTTTTTCGCAGATTGTTGTACTTTGATATTTTCATTGGCAAGCTGGGTGTCCATTTGCAGCTTTTTAATCAAACTTGAATTTTGATCATAATTTGCCAGCAGCTTATCTAAAGAATGATTTTGGCTGGTATTTACAAATAGTGGGGTGGTGAGGTTTAAGCCTTCTTTAGTCTGCAATAGATTTTTTAGGCTAAATTGGCTCGCTTGCAGATTAGACTGCGCATTTTGATAGCTGCGTTCTGCATTATTGCGCGCCACTTCAAACTGCATACGTTGCCCTTTATTAATAAAACCTTGTTTCTCTAATTTAAGTGCATTGTTATAGTGTTCTTGCATCGCATTTAAATTAAACAGGCTGGAATTGAGTAACTGTTGTTGTAATTGCACATTAAAATAGGATTGAATCATCTCAAAACGTTGTGAGTCTTGTTGTTGTTTTTCACTGATGTTTGAGCGTTGTGCTTGAATTGTTGCAATTTGCTTGGCACTGTTAATCTTACCGCCGGTATAGAGCGGCATCACCATCGAGATGGAGGTGCGGACATCATGGTCTTTGACTGTAACATCTAAGTTATTAGGAACCTGATTTAAGCCTTCATTGACCGTCTGATCAAAACCTTGGCTGACTTGATCAATCACTTCTGGCGGAAGCACATTGCCCCATTGTGATAATTTGTCGTCAAAACCACGGGTGAGTGAGTTTTCGAGTCGACGTTTACTTGATTCTAAGGGCACGCTGGTTTCGCTATGAAATGAATAGGCACGAGCATTTAAATCAATACGGGGTAAACCGAGGTGTTTGACAGCTTCCATTTCAAGTTGGGACGCTTGTTGTAAGGCCTGTTGGGCTTGTGTTGAATAGGCATTTTCCACAACATATTGTTCAGCTTGGCTATAACTCAATGTTTGTGCAAATAGGGCCGTAGGAAATAGGGCACAGCTGATTAAGCCTATACTGAAGCTTAACATTTTAGGAAAGCGCTGGACCTTAAAACTCGGTCGATCATGTCGTTTCAACATTTGGTTATGTCGCAATTTAATAATATCCTGAGTAAGTCTAAATTCTTTTTATAAAATTGAAATAATATGTTTTTAATTAAATAGTTATATCGACACTTTTGGTGTAGTGAAATTGTAAAAAGTAGAGTTTTTAATCTAAATAAATCTCAGAAAAAACATGGAAATGTGCTGTTTAAATCGACTGTTGAGACTTGGCCTAAAATATCATTTATGAACCCAACAGGATTGAAAAATTAATATTATTTTCTCGGTTAAATTGAAATATTTAGGTGATAAGCTGCTGCAAGCTTCGCCAATCTATGGTTAAATTCCCATTCCAATTTGTTCCACTTTAACAAGGGAAAAACTCATGCGTGCTTATAATTTCTGCGCTGGTCCTGCTGCATTACCTACTGCCGTTTTAGAAAAAGCTCAACAAGAATTGTTGAATTGGCAGGGCAAAGGTCTGTCGATCATGGAAATGAGTCATCGTAGCAATGACTATGTTGCTGTGGCAGAGAAGGCTGAAGCTGATTTACGTAAGCTCATGAACATCCCTGAGAATTATAAAGTCTTGTTTTTACAAGGTGGTGCATCGTTGCAGTTTTCAGCGATTCCACTGAATTTATTGGGTAAAAACAACAAGGCTGATTATATCCATACGGGTATCTGGTCTGAAAAAGCGCTCAAAGAAGCCAAGCGTTATGGCGATATTAATATCGTTGAAGCGGGTACGCTCATTGATGGTAAACATGCGATCACTGAACAGAGTACTTGGAATCTTTCAAACGATGCTGCTTATGTGCATTATGCTGATAATGAGACCATTGGTGGTTTGCAATTCGCGGCTATTCCAGATGTGAATGCACCGTTGGTTTGTGATTATTCATCTAGCATTCTGTCTGCACCATTGGATGTCAGCAAATTTGGTTTGATCTATGCAGGTGCACAAAAGAATATTGGCCCAGCCGGTTTAACTATTGTCATTATTCGTGACGATTTACTTGATCAAGCAAAACCTGAAATTCCAAGCATCTTAAAATATGCCGACCAAGCTAAAAATGGTTCAATGGTGAATACGCCGGCAACCTACGCATGGTATTTATCTGGTCTTGTGTTTGAATGGCTGCTTGAACAGGGTGGGGTAGATGCGATCTATAAAGTGAATCAAGAGAAAGCAAAATTACTTTATGGTTATATTGATTCTAGCGATTTCTATAACAACCCAATTGCCATTCCAAATCGTTCTATGATGAACGTACCTTTTACTTTGGCGGATGAAGCACTTGAAAAGACCTTCTTAAAAGAAGCTGAACAAAATCACTTATTGAACTTGGCAGGCCACCGTTCAGTGGGCGGTATGCGTGCAAGTATCTACAATGCTGTACCTTTAGAAGGCGTTCAAGCATTGGTGAACTTTATGGATGAGTTTGCGAAGCGTCATGGTTAAATAGGGGCTGTTGATATTTCACAGATGCTTGCGACAGAGGATGTTTTTTAGGCGGTACAAGGCATGTTTTGCGAAATTTAGCCATTCTAAATAAGCAAGACATAACGCAGTAGAGACAAAAAATATCCCTGTCCCGAAGGGTTATGACTAAAACTGCCTCAAACCGCGTTGTGAAACTTGACAAGGGGGACACCATTGTATGCATTTCACGCCTTGTTTGAGTGGTTTTAGCCTATAACGCAATGCATGGCTGAAATGTCAAAAGACCCTAATATTAAAGTATCGCTAAAATAAAAGCCCTCAACATTGAGGGCTTTTATATGTGAATAGGGTAGTGGTCAAAAAGTTTAAAAAAAGCCAATTCGATGAAACATGAGTGCTGCTAAAAACATACCAAGTAAAAAAAAGCAAAAAGCACCAACATCAAGTTTAAGACCTTGATCACTCGAATGAATCAGACTGGTGGTCGTTTGTTCTGGTATAATTTTCATTAGAACGCCTAAAAATGCCATTTATGTGATTTTTTGTCACTTAAGTGCAGTTTTAGCATAAATATTGGCCTGAATCCATAGGTTGCCACGAATATATTGGCCAATGTTAAAGTTTTTATACAATTCATTTTTGGTGGCAATACGAATTAAGATTGCGGGTAAATCATCTTCTAATACCAGCGTGACATCATAAAGGGTATATTCATCCTGCATAAACTGCATTGAGGTTTTACCGACGATATTACCTTGGAACCACGCTTCATCTTCTTGACCAAGCGTTTCTCCGAATAAGTAAGCCACCATTTTAGAAAAGTCGACAGTGACAGGTTCTTGATCTTCTGGCGTTTTTGGTTGCCAGTCATTAATCAGTTCCTGTAAGTTTTCTGGTGCAATTCCATTATGTTCTGCCAAAATTGCATTTAATGCACGGTGATGTTTAATTGAAGCAGGGTCGTCAACAATGATTTTCTCATCATCAGATACCGTTTCTAATTCATATGCCCAAGCATTAAATTGAACTTGATAAGTTTGATTCTTGTCATATTGACAGCTATTTACACTGAATAAATTATCAAAGGCATAAATAATGGTATTTTTATTTAAGTTTAAACGTAATACCGCTTGAGTCGAAGAATTACAGCTAATAATCCGTTCGATTTGCGCATCATATTTATATGGACTTTCAAAACTTGGAAATGCTGTTTTTAATGCACGTGGTTTTTGATCTTCAACGGCAATAATCTGGTTGATCGAAACAGCTTGACCACTGGGGCCTTGAATCAGCCAAAATGATTGATCCATCTCGTGTTCATCTTGACATAGTCCCATTGGCATTACTGGTGCATCAAGTGCCAATCCTAACCATTTGGGAACATCTGTTTCGGGTGTATCGGTCAATAGGTTCCAATGCTCGACATGATTACCGAAATTTTGATCTTGAATTTTAATGGTTTCTGGACTGTTTTGATTTTTCATAAAGCGTAATGCTAAAAAGATTGAACTTACTCTATTAAATCGAGGGTAACTGTCATATTTCAAGTCTGAATCTGTAATTCAGTACAAATTAATTTATTTTTAGCCTGAAATATCAATATGCTGTTCAAGTGTAAGTAAAAGAGGGAAACGGACTGCTCACATGTATGATCTTCACTCTACTTTTACCGTAATCTGTTACACTATATTTTTCTTTCATGAGCTTTCGCTAACGTGCTGCCATTTAAATTGTGGGTAGATGCTGATGCTTTGCCTAAAATTTTACGTGAAGTGATTTTACGTGCATCTGATCGTTATCAACTCGAAGTAATTTTTGTTGCCAATCAAAATGTGGGGATTACGCCGTCACTGCGGATTAAATCCATTCAAGTGATGAGTGGCGCAGATCAAGCTGATCAGGAAATTGTTGATCGCATGCAGGAGAATGACATTGTCATTACACAAGATATTCCGCTTGCAGCACAAGTGATTGAGAAAGGCGGTATTGCGATTCATCCCCGTGGTGAAATCTATACCACAGCCAATGTGAAAGCGCGTCTGCATTTGCGAGATTTTATGGATACTTTGCGTGGTGCAGGGGTCCAAACGGGCGGCCCACCGCCAATTTCAGAACGAGACAAGCGAGAGTTTTCCAGTTCACTGGATCAGACCATTTTAAAACAAAAACGTAAAACAGCGCTTTGAGTGGATTATGCCATCACGTCTTAATTTAATGCTGACTTATGGATTGCTGGTTTTTATCTGGGCAACAACACCTTTGGCGATTGTTTGGAGTGTTTCTGATTTACATCCAATGTGGGCACTGGTGATCCGCTTTTTTATTGCTTTACCCTTGGCTGTCAGCTTTGTTTTGCTTTTAAAGGTTGAGTTTCCGACGCATAAAACAGCTTGGTTGAGTTATAGTGCGGGGGCATTAAGCTTGATTGGTTCCCAAATCTTTACTTATGCTGCAACGGCATATCTGAGTTCAGGTTTGATTGCCTTGATGTTCGGTTTGGCACCGATTATGGCGGGATTGATTGGGCGTTTTGGCTTTCAACAGAAACTGGCGGGATTGCAGTGGCTGGGCATGGCTACCTCAATCGTAGGTTTAGCCATGATTTGCTTAAGTGGCAGTCAACAGCATGTTCAACCGATTGGCATTATTTTGATGCTGATCAGTGTTTTTTCTTATTCATTATCCATTTTCTTAGTGAAAAAGATTAATGCTGACTTACCTGTTATGGCGCAGGCGACGGGTTCAATTTTGGTTTCAACGTTATTGGCGGTGATGTTATTACCGTGGATTTGGTCATTTGCACCGACACATATTCCATCGGCTAAATCATTATTGGCGCTGACCTATACCGTGATCATGGCATCACTGATTGCCATGTTCTGTTACTTTAAATTGGTACAGAATTTGAAAGCAACCACCTTGTCACTGACCACGGTGATGACACCCATGTTGGCAATTCTAATCGGCGCTTACCTGAACCATGAACAGTTGTCTGCTCAGGTCTTTATTGGGGCGAGCATTATTTTAATCGGTTTACTTCTTTATTTCTTTAAAGATCTGCGCGCAAATCGCCGTTTAAAAATATAACAGATCTTTGCTTTTTAACTGGCCTCTGCGGGTTGAGCTTCACGAATACTCGCCGCTAATTTAGCCCGATCTTGCGGATTTAAAGTAATGAAATAAGCGCCAATACGGAATTTTCCTTGTTCTTCTGCAGTGCTATGCGCCACTTGCGCTGTTGCCGCAATATGGAAAAAGTTTTCTGGATGGCTCAGGGTAATATGAATATAGGTGCCTTCATGAATCTCTTGTGAACTAAAGAAACTTAAGCCATTCTCGGAAAAGTTGACTTGCTCAGGTACAGGCAACAGAGATTGCACAATATTGTCGTAAAAAGAGCCTGTGATCAGATTCAATTTTTGGTTAAAAAGGGATAAGATGCGAGCAATTTGTTGATCTTTTTCATTTAATTGTTCTAATTCGTAGCGAAACGCGTGATCAAATTGATCTAATTCTGCAAGTAGTAGAAAATAGCGAGGCAATACGAAATGAGAATCATACGGATCATTCAGCGCCACATCATCTGGAATGATTTGATAGTTGATTCTCAACACGGCATCAATACGAGACATCACTCGACGTTCAGTGTTGTCGTCAACAAGATGATGTTGTGAATTTTCCATAATAAATCACCTCGGACTAGATGGTATGTTTAAGCCAATTTCGCTGTATATAGGGTTGAGATACACTCGTGCTCAGCGGAGTAATCATTTTATTTCTTTTGTTGCTTTAGTTTCCATGATCGGCTTGACACTTGGTGTTGCCGTTCTCATTACAGTGTTATCTGTCATGAATGGTTTCGATCGTGAATTAAAAAATCGTGTCCTTGGAATGGTTCCACAAGCCACTGTTTCTTCTACTCAAATTCTAACAGATTGGCCTGAGCTTGTAAAAAAAGTTGAGAACCACCCGCATGTCACTGGTGTTGCACCTTTTACTCAATTGCAAGGCATGTTGACTGGGCAAGGTCAAGTTGCAGGTATTATGGTGACGGGGATTGATCCTGAATATGAAAAGAAGGTTTCGATTATCCAGAACCACATGGTTTCAGGTGATTTAAATGCATTGAAGAAAGGGGAGTTTGGGATTGTCCTCGGCAAGGATATGACCGATGCGCTGGGTCTTGGCCTAAATGACAGTGTGACCTTAGTGTTACCCGAAGCTACGCCGTCACCCGCAGGTGTTGTGCCACGTTTTAAACGTTTTAAAATTGTCGGTATTTTTAGTGTCGGTGCAGAAGTGGATTCAATGGTCGGTTATATCGCCTTGAATGATGCCTCTACTTTATTGCGTTTACCAGATGGTGCACAAGGTGTGCGTCTTAAAGTGGATGATATTTTTACTGCTCCCGAAGTAGTCAACCAGATTGTTAAACAATTACCTGATAATTTTTATGCAACAAGCTGGAAAGAAACACATGGAAGTTTATTCAGTGCAGTGAAAATGGAAAAGAACCTTGTCGGTTTACTATTATTTCTGATTATTGTGGTGGCAGCATTTAATATCGTATCGTCATTGGTCATGGTGGTTACCGATAAAAAGGCAGATATCGCAATTCTGCGTACGTTGGGGGCTTCTCCAAGATTTATCACGTCTGTTTTTATTGTACAAGGCACCATCATTGGAGTTGTTGGGACTGTAATCGGGGTTATTTTAGGCAGCAGTTTTGCATTAACGATAAGTGATTTGGTCGGCTGGTTAAATCATACCTTTGGACTGAATTTATTCAGTGGTTATGTCATTGGCTATTTACCCTCATATTTACGTTGGCAAGATGTCCTCATTGTTGTGACAGCATCTTTGTCGATCAGTTTTTTAGCAACAATTTACCCCGCTATTCGTGCAGCGAAAACGCAACCAGCTGAGGCATTACGTTATGAGTAAGATCGTTCTAGAATCAAAAAATATCTTTAAGCATTTCGATGATGGCAAAAGTAAAGTTGAAGTGATCAAAGGCTTATCCCTTCAAGTCAATGCGGGCGAGTTCGTTTCAATTGTGGGTTCAAGTGGCTCAGGTAAAAGTACCTTATTGCATGTGTTAGGTGGCTTGGAGCAACCTTCACAAGGACAAGTATTTTTACAAGGCCAACGCTTTGATAATTTAGGCGAGGCGGAACGTGGTTACAAGCGTAATCAATACCTTGGTTTCGTTTATCAGTTCCATCATTTACTTCCTGAATTTTCAGCTTTGGAAAATGTGGCGATGCCGTTAATGTTGCGTAGAGAAAGCAACTTTAAGGATGTGAAAAAGCAAGCTGAATATTTACTGGATCGTGTAGGTCTATCTCATCGTATGGATCATAAACCAGGCGAATTGTCGGGTGGAGAACGTCAACGTGTGGCGTTGGCCCGTGCATTGGTGACCAAACCAGCTGTGGTGTTGGCAGATGAACCCACTGGAAATCTGGATCGTAAAACAGCGCTCAATATTTTTGAATTGCTCACCGATTTGAAAAAAGAGCTTAACATGGCGATGTTGATCGTGACCCATGATGAGCAATTGGCACAGTCAGCGGATTCAATTTTGCATATGCAAGATGGTATATGGGTGGGTGAGCATGTTTAAACCCATTTCATTTTATATTGGGCTGAAATATACACAAGCGAGAAAAAAAAGCCGTCTGGTGTCTTTTATTTCGTTGATGACAATGATTGGTCTAACTTTGGGGGTGGCAGTACTGATTACGGTTTTATCCGTGATTAATGGTTTTGACCGGGAATTAAAAAACCGTATTTTAGGTATCGTGCCGCAAGCGACCATTGCATCAACACAAATTATGACCAATTGGGACGGTCTGGCGAAAGATATCGCTAAACAGCCTCATGTTGTTGCAGTTGCGCCTTATACCCAGTTACAAGGGATGCTAACTGCACATGGTCAAGTGACTGGGATTTCGATCTCGGGGATTGAGCCAGAATATGAAAAACAAGTCTCTATTGTTCATAACTATATGAAAGCAGGGAGCTTGGATGCGCTGGAAAAAGGGAAATATGGAATTGTATTAGGGCAAGATTTAGCAGATAGCCTAGGACTCAAGTTACATGATCCTGTGACCCTGGTTTTGCCTGAAGCGACGAGTTCTTCGGCTGGGGTTGTGCCTCGATTTAAACGTTTCGAAGTGGTTGGAATATTTAAAATTGGCACTCAAGTCGATTCGATGGTGGGTTATATTGCACTCAATGATGCATCAACCTTATTACGCTTGCCAGATGGTGCACAAGGTATTCGCTTAAAGCTGGATGACATTTTTGCTGCTCCAGAGATTTCCGAGAGCATTATCAAAAAATTACCAAGTAATTTTTATGCTTCGAATTGGACATATACCCAAGGTAATTTATTCAGTGCCATTCAAATGGCAAAAAATATGGTGGGATTATTGCTTTTACTGATTATTATCGTGGCGACTTTTAATATTATTTCATCCTTAATGATGTTGGTCACGGATAAAAAATCAGATATTGCAATCTTACGTACTTTAGGGGCGTCTCCCTTATTGATCACTCAAATTTTCATGGTGCAGGGGACAATTATTGGTGTGATTGGAACGGGTTTAGGGACTGTTTTAGGCATTATTTTATCTTTAAGCATTGGTAATATTGTGTCATGGATCAATACCACCTTTGGCTTGAATCTACTCGATGCGTATTTTGTGCATTATCTGCCTTCCTATTTACGCTGGCAAGATGTCTTACTTGTTGTGAGTGTCTCGCTACTGTTAAGCCTACTCGCAACAATTTATCCGGCATTACGTGCAGCTAAAGTTCAACCTGCGGAAGCATTACGTTATGAATAGTGCATAAATATTGAATTAGACCTCTTGTTAAAGCCCTGAAAAAGGGCTTTAATTTTGTCTTTAGAAAAACTAAATCTAATTTTAAGAAATGTTGAAAATTGTTTTAATCAGCTGGATTGCTGGTATTGCCCTGATGGGACATGATCTTAGTTTTGTAGCCCATACTTGGTGGATTTGGCTAGCGCTAGCGAGCGTGATGTTCGGCATTGGTTTATATACAAGAACGTTATATCCTCAATCTGTTGCCTATAGGTTGTTACTCTTATGCAGTGTCAGTTGGGCCTTGTTCTGTACAGGTTTTTATTATGCCGATTCAGCCTTGCAGCAACGGCTAAAACTCAAAGAAATTGAAGCGCAGCCCTTTGAAGCCATTGTATATATCAAAAAGATCGACGAGTTAAGCGAAGATGGGCATAAACAAATCGCAGAAGTACTTAATCGGCACACGCAACCTATTAATTGGGTGCTTTATATAAAACAACAAAATAATCCAATTGTTCAACAGCAAGAGTTGCAATTAGGTCATTATTATCGTTTATCTGGGAAGATTAAACCTGCACATAGTTATGCTGTCGCAGGTGCATTTGATCAGGAAAAATGGTTTTTACAACAAAATGTCATGTCTGCTTATCAGGTCAAAGACATCCAGCCCTTAAGTCAAGATCAGATCTACCGTTTGGGTTATTACCAACATCTCAAGCAGCAACAAACCCTACAAGAAAAATTTTTGCTGAATGTCGAAATGCTGCGATTGTCATTCCGTGAAATGCTGCAAGCGAGTACGCTACAGCACAAAGGTTTGTTATTGGCTTTGCTGACCGGTGACGAAAGCCTGTTATCAAATCATTTAAAGCAACAATTCCAACAATTAGGTATTTCTCATTTATTGGCAATTTCTGGTCCACATGTCTTGGTTTTTGCGCTGATGCTGACTTGGGTATTAAAGTGCATGGTTCAGCGTTATGCGCCAAAATTATATTTATGGCAACCACGACAGGTGTTAGTACTGTTGCCTTTTGGATTCAGTGTACTGTTGTATGTGGCCTTTGTCGGTTTTGAAATTCCAGCACTGCGAACTTTATTAACCGTAGTTATTGCCAGTATTTTTCTATGGTTTAGACAGTCGATTCAACCATTCGCATTATTGATTTATAGTGCAAGCTTATTGCTGATCTATGATCCATTCAGTATTTTGTCTGCCGCATTTTGGTTGTCTTATGGGGCGTGCTTTATTCTGCTGCGCATCTATCAAACCATCAGGGATGTACCTCAAGAACAAGTTATCACAACGACTCAAAAACTACTTCTAGCGGTGAAGCTTCTAATTGAGTCGCAATGGAAAATCTTCATCGCATTACTGCCTTTGGTGCTTATTTTCTTTCAGCAAATTTCATGGCTTGCACCAATCAGTAATTTGATTGCCATCCCATTGCTTAGTGGTGTAGTTGTGCCTTTAGGGATTATCGCAGCATGTATTTGGTTGTTGATTCCTACGCTTAGGCAACTACTATTTCAGTTGAATGATGGATTACTGGCTATTTTGTTATGGTTACTCAATAGCCTACAGCGCATTTCACCTGTGTTATATGGTGTCAGTTACACTCCCTTGATGATGTTGGGTTTTATTATTGGTATCGTGATTCTATTTCTACCAAGAGGCATAGTTCCCAAGATCTGGTCGCTGGCGTGCTTCTTACCGATTTTTCTCGGGATAAAAGTTCAATCAACGGTATTCTCTATTCTTGATGTGGGGCAAGGACAGGCCGTATTTTTACAGCATCCAGAACTGAGCTTAATGATCGATACGGGTGGGTCATATGATGAAACTAAGTTTAGCTTGGGCGAGCGAGTGATTATCCCTTTTTTAAGGCAGCAAGGGATACGGACATTGGATCATGTGATTTTGTCTCATCTAGATCAAGATCATAGTGGTGCATTTGCAGCAATTCAAAATGCTTTTGTAATCACTCAAGTGCAGTCCAATGAGCATAATGAAAAAATGCCATTTAAAAATAATTTCTCATTGTGCCAACAAGGTCAGACTTGGTCATATTCAAATCTAAAAATAGAAATTTTATCACCCGATCAGGAGGGCTTGGCTGTTGCAACACACCAGCAAAATGAACAGTCTTGTGTGGTATATCTGCAATTCTTAAATGCACAACCGTATCAAAGTTTTCTGATTATGGGGGATGCGGGGTGGGAAACCGAATATAAGCTATTGCAGCACTATCCTGATTTAAAAGTGGATGTTCTAGTTTTAGGGCATCATGGCAGTAAGCATAGCTCTGCCTATGATTTTTTAGCGACATTAACCCCTAAATTAGTGGTCGCATCAGCTGGCTTTAATAATCGTTATGGCCATCCTAGTCGAGAATTACAAAGTCGCCTTCAAGCTTTAAATATTCCTTTGCTTAATACTGCACAGGCAGGTAGTTTAAGTTTTATCTTTAACAGTGGTACCGTTGAATTAAAACAACAGCGGCAGCAACGGAAATGGTTACTAAGAGAATAGCCTAGACCTCTTTATTTTTTTGAGTTCGTTGACGCACTTCGGTCACTTTCGTCAGCGCTTCATTTTCATCAATATCGTAGATTTTCTTTAAGGCGGGATTAGCGCGAAAACGTTTGTAGCTCCAGTGGTAATGTTCTGGATAACGTCGAATCAGTTGCTCTAAAGTTTGATGGATAATTAAAGTACCATCTTCTGCTGTACCTTGATAAATCTGGGGATTGATTGGCTCGATATACATATCAAAGCCATCTTGATCATTTCTTTTTGTGTAGATGAGAAGAGCCTTTGCCTTGGTTTTTTGAATCAGTTTGGCACTGAGGCTACTGGAGGCAAGCGGAATACCAAAATAGTTGACCATGTCACCACCGTGGTCAGGGGTATGGTCAGGTAAAATCGCTGTAGTTCCACCTTGTTTCAAAGCCTTAAAAATCTGTCTGACTCCACTTTCATCGGTAGGAACCAGATGAGCTTGTTCACGACTACGCGCGTCACGGACAAACTGATCGGCATCGGGATTTTTAACTGGTTTATAGAGGATCGTCATTTGGGTATATTGCGATAACCATGCATTCATCACTTCCCATGTACCAAAATGAGGAACAACTAAAACAACGCCTTTTTTCTCTGCGAGTGCTTCATGCAAATAATATTCACCCTGAATGCGATGAATACTTTTGATATTTTTTTCATTTGTGGAACCCCAAATACTCAAAAACTCGAAATAAGAAGTCAGTTCGTTTTGTATAGCTTGTTTGGTGAGTTTTTGTCTTTGTTGTTGCTCCATGTCTGGAAAAGCAATTTGTATATTCAAGCTGATAATTTTTGAAAGCTTAGAAAGCGGGAATGTATTGACTAAGGCTGCAACCAAGCGTGCAAAAAACCGTCCCAATTGGATAGGCTGACGGCTAATAAGTTTGATAAGGTAATAACTTGAACTGTTTGATTTGTGTTGGGTCATGTATTCAAAATTAGAAAAATTACAAAGGGAAGTATAAAGCAAAAAATAATTATAAGTTAAAACAAGTTATTTAAACAGTTTTGCGTAAATCCGCGTATATAATAAAGTCACTTTTTAAAATATATTGGATTGGAATCTTATGTCCGATTGGCCACCAAAACCACAAAATGAATCTACAAATAGTAATAATGTGACAGGCAAAGAATGGCAAATTTTAGAAAAAGCTGTTCTTGCTTCCGTGGAAGAGCAACGTCGTAGCCGTCGTTGGGGCATCTTTTTTAAATGTCTAGGCTTTGCATATTTGTTAATCGTACTCTTAGCAATGACCAAGAGTTGTACCTCGTCATCAGATAAAGCGACCACCAGCATCAGCAGCAATCACTTGGCTGTTATTGATATTATGGGAACCATCGATTCATCTGCGGGTCAGTCTACAGTGAATAGTGAAGATACCAACAAAGCATTAAAACGTGCATTTGAGGCGAGTGGAAGTAAGGCCATTGCTTTGAACATTAATTCACCTGGTGGTTCGCCAGTACAGTCGGATGAAATCTGGCAAGAGATTCGTTACCTGAAAAAACAGCATCCGGATAAAAAAGTCTATGCTGTGATTGGGGATATGGGTGCATCGGGTGCGTACTATATTGCTTCTGCGGCAGACGAAATTATTGTCAACCCATCAAGTCTCGTCGGTTCAATCGGTGTGATCATGCCGAATTACGGTCTAAGTGGCTTAGCACAAAAACTGGGTATCGAAGACCGAACCTTGACTGCAGGTAGTAATAAAGACATTTTAAGTATGACCAAACCACTTGACCCAGCACAGAAACAACATGTGCAGTCGGTGCTTGATAATGTGCATACTCATTTTATTAATGCAGTTAAAGAAGGTCGTGGTAAACGTTTGAAGTCGAATGATCCTGCTATTTTCTCAGGTCTTTTCTGGACAGGTGAACAGGCTGTTGCTTTAGGTGTTGCTGACCGTAGTGGTAGTTTGACCACATTGATGCGTGATCTGAAGATTGAGCAAAAAGTGGATTATACCGTTCAACGTAATCCGTTAGAATCAATTCTAGGACGTATGGGCGCGCAGCTTGGTGCAGGTATTAGTAGTTCGCTTGCAGCACAGCTAGAAACTCAGCAAAACGCGAAAATACAATAATATCTATGCTTTGATCAAAGCACTACGTTGATTTTAATGAGGCTGTGTATATCACAGCCTTTTTTATCCTAAAATAACTGGACAGTTATCCTTTTAATTTGCAATACATATGTAGAGCAGGATAATTGACCAATCAGTGAAAATAAAAGACAAGCTTATGAAACCTTTGATTCATTTTGCCCATGCCAATGGTGTTCCATCTAAAGTTTATCAAAAGCTGTTTGATCAATTAAAAGATCAATACGACATTATTTATGTGGCAGAAATTGGAAACGATAAACGCTATCCAATTACCCATGGCTGGGCTCATTTGGTTGATCAAATTATTGATAGCATTGTGCAGCAAGCCCAAGGGCGTAAAGTGATTGGCTTGGGACATTCTTTGGGTTCAGTTTTGACACTGATGGCGGCTTATCGTCGTCCGGAGTTGTTTTCACAAGTCATCATGCTTGATCCACCACTTATTATTGGTAAAGCATCTTTTGTTTTTCATCTTGCTAAAATCTTTAAGCCTAAACTGGTGGATAAAATCACCCCAGCTGGCTTGTCGGTACGTCGTCGTGATCATTGGGAGTCGCGTGAGCAAGCTGCTGAGTTGTTAGGTTCGAGAGGTTTTTATCAGCACTTTGATCCAGATTGCTTTCAAGCTTATATCGACTATGCACTGACAGATGATCCACAAAACGGCGGTGTCACACTGACCATTGCTAAAGATGATGAAGTGGCTATGTTTAGAACCACACCGTCGATGTGGTGGTTACCCATGCCGAAACCTCCTGTTCCTGTACATTTGGTTGTGGGGCAAGAGAGTATTTTCTTAAAAGAAAAGTTTCCGCAAGTGGCGAAAAAGAAATTAGGTATTCCTTTTTCTGTTCTGAATGGTGGGCATATGTTCCCCTTGGAACATCCAGTGGAAACGGTTGAGAAAATAAAAAGCTTAGTAATTTGAGCTAATAAAAACACATCCGAAGATGTGTTTTTATTTTTAAAACTGAGCAAATTGAATCGGTCGTTCTAAGGGCTTCTGATTAAAATAGGCTTGACCATTTTGCCAGCTCAGTTGACCTGTACAAAACCATTGCGCGACTTGAGGATAAATGAAATGCTCAAGCTCATGCACACGTTGTGCCAGGCTTTCTACGGTATCGCGTAAACCGACTTGGATTGCTGATTGTGCGATACTTTGTCCCGCATCGAGCTCAGCTGTGACAAAATGAACTGTACAGCCATGCAAACGATCTCCGGTATTTAATACACGTTGATGTGTATTAACGCCTTTATAAAAAGGCAGCAGAGAAGGGTGGATATTTAACATTTTACCTTGCCATTGACTGACAAAGTTTGGAGTTAAAATCCGCATAAAACCAGCGAGAATCACCAGATCAACTTGCCATGTCAATAATTGTTGATGCATGGCTTCATCGAAGCTTTCGCGATTTGGATAATCTTTATGTGAAATAACAGCGGTCGCAATATTGGCTTTCTCAGCGCGCTGCAATGCGTATGCATCAGCTTTATTTGAGAGGACACCAATGATTTGCCCTGACAGATTTGCATCTATCAGGGCCTGTAAGTTGCTACCGTTGCCAGAGACAAGGACAGCAATTCTCATTATGCAAAGATCACGCGAATTTTTTCGTCAGCGCCTTCAACTGATTCAGCATTTTCTTGGATATAACCAATTTTCCATGCTTTTTCGCCTTGAGCATTTAATAGATCAATCGCTTTGTCGGCTTCACTTGCATCAACTGCAATCACCATACCTACGCCACAGTTAAATGTGCGGTACATTTCAAAGCGTTCTACATTGCCTTCACGTTGTAACAACTGGAATAATTCAGACCATTCCCAGCTTGATTCATCAATGACCGCTTGTGCACCATTTGGAAGTACACGTGGTAAGTTACCCGGTAAACCACCGCCAGTGATATGTGCCATTGCATGAACATCAACTTGTTTGCAAAGCTCAAGGACTGGTTTTACATAGATACGTGTTGGTTCCATCGCCACGTCAGCAAGTGGACGACCATCAATAATTTGAGTTAAGTCTACATTCTTAACATCTAAAATTTTACGTAACAATGAGTAACCATTAGAGTGTGCGCCACTTGATGCTACACCCAAAAGTACGTCACCAGACTTCACTTTAGTTCCATCAATAATTTTGCTGTGTTCTACAACACCTACAGCAAAACCAGCAAGATCGTAATCTTCACCTTCATACATGCCTGGCATTTCAGCAGTTTCTCCACCGACCAATGCACAACCAGCAAGTTCACAACCTTTACCAATACCTGTTACTACATCTGCTGCTACATCAACATTTAAATGACCAGTTGCATAATAGTCGAGGAAGAATAATGGTTCGGCACCACAAACAAGTAAGTCGTTTACACACATTGCAACGAGATCTTGACCAATAGTGTCGTGACGATTGAGGTTTAGTGCTAAACGTAATTTAGTACCTACACCGTCTGTTCCAGATACCAATACAGGTTCTTCATAACCTTTTGGAATTTTGCATAAAGCACCGAAACCACCAAGACCGCCCATTACTTCAGGACGAGTGGTACGTTTAGCGACAGATTTGATACGATCGACCAATGCGTCTCCCGCTTCAATGTCGACGCCAGCATCTTTATAGCTTAAACCAGTATTTGGGGTAGAAGTTGAGTTGCTCATAGTGAAGTCTCCGCAGTGGCGGCAGATTATAACCTGAATATACGAAACTCTTATGTTATTTATGCTCGAAAATGCTATCTTTAATTAAATTTTTTTTCATTTATAACGATTACACGAAAAAAGGCTAGATTTTATGCAAGATCAGGTACTACGTCGTATCTTTATCCTCGCTGGGCTCGCATTATTTCTCTGGGTGCTCTATCTACTCAAGCCCATTGTGATTCCTTTTGTGGGTGCTTTTTTTATTGCCTACTTATTCAGTCCGCTTGTGGATGTTCTTGTCAGAATCAAATTACCGCGTTGGTTAGCAATCAGTATCGTATTTATTGGTATTGGTGTGACTTTAACTATGGTTTTATGGTTTCTGGTACCGCTGATTTGGAAACAATTGATGTATGCGCGGGATAGTATTCCTGCTGGAATTCATTGGATTAATGCGACCTTCTTACCCTGGGTATCACATACCTTTAACGTAGTGCCAATGGAAATCGATACTGAGCAGATTTCCAAAGCAGTAATGGATTATATCCAGACCAATTACAGCGCCGATAGTATTCAAACCATGGCATTAAGGGTTGCTCAATCTGGCTTGAATTTCATCCAAATTGGTGGAGTAGTGATCCTTATTCCGATTATCTCTTTCTACTTTTTGTTGGATTGGGAGCGAATGCTACAAAGCTTGAGACGTTTAATTCCACGTCCTTATGAAGCTTCAACTTTAACCATTGTTCGTGAATGCCATAGCGTATTAGGCGCTTTCGTGAAAGGTCAATTCCTCGTTATGCTTTTATTAGGAATTGTCTATGCTGTTGGTCTACAACTGATTGGCCTTGAAGTCGGTCTGATTATTGGGATGATTGCTGGTTTAGCAAGCATTATTCCTTATTTGGGTTTTGGTGTTGGTATTATTGCTGCAGTGATTGCTACCCTGTTTCAGTTTGGATTGGATTGGACACAACTGCTTCTCGTCGGTGTTGTATTTATGATTGGGCAAATGGTCGAAGGTTATATTCTTCAGCCATTCTTATTAGGTGACAAAATCGGTTTGTCTCCAGTCGCAGTGGTTTTTGCTGTCTTAGCTGGTGCACAATTGGGTGGCTTTCTTGGCATGCTAATAGCCTTACCCGTGGCTGCTGTGATTGTGGTGCTATTAAAACATGCACGGGATAATTACGAAAAGAGTCGCCTATATGGATTACCAACCGAAGTTGTGTTGGTAGAAGGTGAAACTCAACATATAAATGTTGAAACAGGCCATGTAGAGCTTGATATTCAAATTAAAAACTCTCAAGATACAGAGACTTCACACTCGAATGACTTAAAGTAATTGAGGAACAAATTAAGTATATGCGTCAACTACAACTGGATATAGAACCTCAACTCGATGCTCGAATCAGTGATTTTTCGGGACCGGGATGGGGACCTGTGGTTGATGCAGTTCGGCAATTACATGCGGGTTTGGTCAGCCGTTTTTATGTTTATGGGGGAGCGGGCACTGGTAAGAGTCATTTACTGTCTGCGATCTGTGATTCGTATCTGGAGTTAGGCCGTCCAGCAATTAAAGTTTCATTATTAGAATTATTAGATGCACCGATTGAGGCGATTACATCATTAGAGTTCTATGATTTAGTCGCTTTAGATGATATTGATGCGATCAGTGGCATCCCACATTGGCAGAAAGCAGTATTTCATTTAATCAATAATCATGAAGGGCAACTGGTCTTTTCATCGCGTGTGGCGCCAATCGAATTAAAATTAGAATTACCCGATTTACAGTCAAGGTTGACTCAGGCTGTCAGTGTTAAAGTACCTAATGGGAGTTCTTATATTGATCGACAAGCACTGCTTCAATCTGTGATGACTCGACGAGGGATTCATTTTGATCAACAAATCGTGGATTATTTATTAATGAATGGACCCCATCAGGCATCCATTTTATTACAGACACTGGCTCAACTTGAAAAAATGCTGAAAGGCGAAAAAACCAAGCTTTCAAATACAACGCTTAAGCAAATTTACGCTTTAATTGATGAATATCGTCAATAGCATAAAATTTCTTGAGTAATTTCGAGAGCTATGACAAAGTACGCACAAAGGAATGTGGTTGCAAACACTCAGTTTGTAATACGAAGAAAAATGAAAAAATAGAAGGAGATTGGTATGCTCAAACGGACGCTTGCCTGCGCTTTATTTGCGATTACTGGACATGCATATTCTGCGGATATTCAAGTCACAACATTAGTTGATGAAGATAAGGATGATGGCGTTTGTTCATTACGAGAAGCCGTCGAGTTTTTAAATAAAAGAAGTCAAAAAGAATTTGAAAATGGTTACCACGGGTGTGGAACGAAGGATGTGAGTTCAAACATTATTCTAAAGCGAGACCAAGTATATCAATTAAATTCGGCATTAAATATTAAGGCTGCAACTACTATCAGTACGGCAAGTAGTGATGCATTTAATGACGATAAAAAGGGCTTGAATAATGCAACCATTAAGATGGTGGGTAATGACCGACTTTTTGTTGTAGATGATGGCAGCGTTGAAAGTGCTTTGATCCCTGTTAGTTTTAATGAGCTAAATCTAGTAGGCTCAGCCTCTAAAATTAATGATGGTGGTTTAATTCTTAATCGTGAAGCATTAACGATTCAATTTTCTCGTTTGAGTAATGGCAATGCTAATCGAGGCGGTGCCATTTATAATGCTGGTATATTATCGAGCTCAAATAAAACAGCAGGTACAGTATTAATTAGTAATAGTATATTGAATAATAATAAGGCTGATCAGGGAGCTGTTCTTTATAGTGAAATGCCACTTTATTTGATGTTTCAAGTTGTTATTCGAGATAATGAGGGGGCTGCAGGTATAAATGGTGCATTGCTCTACGCACAAACAGGTTTTACAGACACCACAATAGGAAATGCACTAGCAAATCGAAGTGCAGGGTTAAGAAATAGCACAATTTTCCATAATATGGGCGGATATGTTGCGAATATTCGTGAAGGTATGATTTTAAATAATGTAACTATGATTAAAAATGCAGCTGGTCTGTATTTACAATCACCAAAATGGAAATATACAACAACTGAGAATGGTGAAACAATAACAACTGAAGCTCCAAGCTCTTATATTTCGAATAGTATTATTGTAGAGAATAAGGATGAAAATTGTAAGAGTACGTCTGATGATGCAACTGTTGTACAAAGTAATTTAACGACATCTGATTGTATTCATAATACTCCAAGTGAACGACCTAATTTCCTTGTTGGTAGCAATAAATTAATTGCAGGTGGTGTGAAGGATGAGGGAATATGTGATGCCCCTCCAGCTGATGGATTATTATGTCCATATTACACGCCAAAAGATCAAATGTTGGGTTTCTTCAAACCGCGATTATTAACATCTTATAAGCAATTATCTGACTCACTAATTGTAAACAAGGGGCGGATTTATAGTGATGGTACTAGTATTGGACTTGCAAGTTGCGAAGGGACTGATCAGCGTGGTAGAAGCCGCAGTGGTTATGATGAGTTATGTGACTTGGGTGCTATTGAGCTAGTTGTTGATCGTGCTGATGTACCAATTGCAGGGCAAGATATTTTATATGGGCAAATTGCAAAGTTTAGTCTTGCGGATAATTTATTGGATGGAGAACTGCTTGATCCTACCTCTTGTGAAAGCTTATTAGGTAAGCGTTCGGATGGCCAACAATGGCAATTTGGATGTTTGGAAGTAGTACAGACTCAAACACCATCTAAGGGAAAGTTGAGCATAGATCAAAATGGTAATATTACCTATACTCCAGATAGTAATTGGCATGGAGCTGATAAGTTTAATTTGCGAGTAATGACAACAACAACTCGTTTTAATGATGTGTCTAATTATTACATTACGATTCCAACAACAATTGTTCAAGACCCACCAAATAATTTTGAAAGTAAAACAGTAAATGTAAGTGGTGGTGGTCTAGGTATCGGAGCAATTTTTGCATTGTTAGGATTAGTAAGATTACGTCGCGTTAGATCATAATCAGGGATGATGAGATGAAAAATTATAAAAAAGCTTTATTGGCAACTATGGTTATAGCGGCAATGCCTTTACTTGCTGCTACATCAAGTAATGTACCTATTAAAGTTACAACATTTGAAGATGAAGATGGCGGAAATTTAAATGCTTGTTCATTACGCGAGGCTTTAAAAACTGCAGAAACAAGAAAATCATATGGTGGTTGTCTTGTGACAGATACTTCTTCATCAACTCAAAAAGTTATTCAATTAGAAGCTGGCACATATTTATTGAAAAGTGAGCTTACCCCTAATGTCAACGTGGCAATTTGGGGGGAAAGCCCTGTAGATTGGCAAGAGAAAAATGTTTTGATTAATGATATTGTTAATCAATATCCTGCTGAAATACCATTAAAAACGACGATTCAAGCAGAAAACTCGCGTATTTTTAATACGACAATAGGTACAAAAATATTAGCTTTGAGTAATGTGATTTTAAAAGGTGGGCGAACGACAGATCGAGGTGGAGCTATTTATGCTGGTGCTGATGTAATTTTACAAAGTACCCAAATTCTAGACTCACAAGCCGATAAAGAGGGTGGAGCAATTTTCTTGGCTGGTCCTTCTGCAAAATTAACACTTTCACAAAGTTTATTACAAGGAAACCGCTCACCGAAAGGGAGTGTTCTTTCGATGAGTTGTTTTAATGATACAGTTTACTCGAAACGAGAAGTTAATATTAATAGCAATAGTTTGGTAAGTAATGGTGATGGAAACTCAAGTAGCTTGCTCGAATTTTGTGGTGAGCCTGCAATAACCTTAAATACTAATACTATTGCTCAAAATGCTGTAAATGCTTCAACGGGTAATTTAATTAAATTTACGGGTGATACCAAAGTTGGTAGAGATTCAAATAATATTTCCAGTATTTTAAGTAATTCAAGCACCCTAACTTTATCGAATAATACAATTGTCGAGAATCAAGGATTTACAACATTACTTTACGATAAATTAGGAACGAAAAAACTGAATTTTAATATCATTGCATATAATGGTGGAAGTAATACTTATGCATGCCGTTATTTGTTAGGAAATGCTACAGATCAGAAAGATGTTAAACTAAGCATCCTATCAAATGCGTTATCTTTAACCGGAAATAATAAATGTGATGTTCCTAGTGATTCTTTAAAAGATAATAAAACAAATTTTGATATTAGTGAAATTGCTGATATCAGACAGCTATTAAGCCCTTTGCAGCAGCCATCAGCATATACTTCTTATTTTCCACTATATTATCCAAAGACTAACAAGATTACTGTTGGACAAGGGGATGATAAAAAAGAAATTAGCTTGGTGAATACTGGTGCTATTAACTGTGAAACGGTAGATCAACGTGGTTTAGCTCGCAGTACGACTCTAGTTTTGTTTTATGATCCAGAAACAACTAACACCTGTGATATTGGTTCTGTAGAGCTAATGAAGTTAACTGCTGGTGATATTAGTAGCTCATCAAATACATCTATTAGTGAGATGATAGCAGGCTATCAGAAGCAATATGATTTCTTTGATAATTTGGTCAAAAATCCAAATAATCCTGATTTTTTAACTTATTATAAATCTCGTCTAGTACAATATAAAAATTTATTAGATGGTTTTAATGATGTTGAAAGAAGGAAGAAGAATCTCAAGTATCGTGCAGTTTATGTGGATTTGAGTAACTATAAGCTTCCATTACCACAAGAAGTTGAGCAAGCAGATGGTAGTCATAAAATTCAATTTTTTAATACGAATGATTATAATATAAATATAGAGACTTTAGGGGTTGGCCAGTTAGAAAATACTGTATTAAATATTCAGCAACCACCTGATCCTAATTTAGTCTGCGAATGGAGTAATGATTTACAACAAATTATAATTTATCGCAAAGATGATGTAATTACACAAGCAGGTGATAATGCATTCTGTAAGTATACAATACAATCTAAAACTGATAGTAATGTCAAATCATCGGGTTTAATTCGAGCCAGTTTCGCCAATATAAAGCCTTTAGTAACGGATACTTCCATTACCTTTAAATATCAACAGAAGCAAAAATTAAGCTTGAATTTGTTGACTTTTGCTAATGATGATGGTGATTCTGGTACTGGTGGAACAGGGCCAGAGTTAAAACCAAATAAAGCTAAATTCTGGAAAAATGAAGAAGGGATTGAATTACCAATTCGATTAACTAATGTACCAACACGAGATTTAAATATTACTGCGGATCGCCAAGGTGCATGTCCTGCACCAGATGAAAAAGAAACTTGTTATGGTGGAAATATTTATGTTCAGGAAGTAAATGCGTTCAACCCATTTAATTTCTCATTTAATTACCAAGTTTATGATGCTGATGGCGTATCATCAAATTCAGCTACAGTGCGCACCATTAGTACAGCAACAACAACTGATGATACTCGTCCTGCGAGCAGCGGTGGTGGTAGCTTCGGTTTCTATTCTGTATTTGGATTATTTGGATTATTAGCTTATCGTCGCTTTAAAAAATAAGCAGATACAATACAAAAATAGCGCCTTTAAGGCGCTATTTTTATTATTCTAATAAACTAAAAATTAGTGTTCAGCGTATTTAGTGAGATATTCTTCTCTGATATTGACACGTTCTTCGGTGCTGGCATTTTGCATACGCTTGCGTAACGTATTGCGTTCTTGTGTACTCATTTTTTGCCACACATCACGCATTTTTTGCTTTTCTTCTTCTGGTAATTGTGTGAACCACTCCATCCGCTGTTGCAGTTGTGAACTCTGATTGGTCGGAATTTCCTTTAAGGTCTGATAACGTTGAATTAAAACGCGTTGTTCTTCAGGTGATAAATCATCCCAAGCTTCTTCAGTCGCTGGCTTGTTTGGTTTAGAGAATACCCAAAAGCGTTCTGAACCTGCAAAACTGGTTTGTAATAAGCCGAGCGTACACACAACAAGTGCTAATTTTTTAGCTGCCATGTGGAACCTTATCCTCACCTAAGACCAATAACATTTCCATATCTTCAACCATTTGCGGTGAAAGTTTTGGATTTACCACAACCTGATTTTGTGGTTGGTCCGCCAATTGCAACGAACTAGGTAGAACCACAATCCCCATGAGAGCAGCAGCAAACGCAAAACCAGTCATTTTCCAAACACTATAATAAGAGGTTGGTTTCTTTTGTACAGTATCAAGAACATGATTCATCACCATCATTTTATTGTGGTGCTGTTCTTTCGCAAGTTGATCGAGTCTGGATGTCACATGTTTAGTGAACTCATCTTTTTTCATCTGATGATCCTCCCGTGTGCGGGTTTAAATGCTCTAAAGCAATTCTGAGTCCCTGAATTGCACGGTGGTAATGTGTTTTCACACTGCCTTCACTGCAATCCATAATCTGTGCTGTGGTCATGGTGTCGAAACCTTCCCACGCTCTTAGCATAAATGCTTGTTGTTGACGGACGGGTAATTGGTTGATTGCAGCCTGAATTTCCTCCATTGTGACTTCTTGATCAAGAAACTCAAATGGATTAGGGGTTGATTCATCGACTACATCAATAATTTCTTCGTCATCATCTAAACTAATTTTTTTAAATAATGAGAATGGACTTGCACGACGAGCTTCTTTGCGTCGCCAGTCTTGGAGTTTGTTATTTAATATGGTGTAGAACAGGGGATACCATTCTTCAGTACTTTTATCTGCATATGATTTGTGCAAAGAAATGAAAGCTTCTTGCACTAAATCCATTGCAATGCCTTGTTGTCCCTGTGTTGCACTTTCCATCATAACCAAGGCACGACCTGTAACGTCTTGCATAAAAAAACGCAGACGTTGTTCAACAGTACTGCGATCAGTACTGTTTTCGGTTCGAGCCTGTTTCGGTGCTAAATCCATAGAGATGGAAAATCCTGTCATGGATACCCACCATTAATTCCAATTCATTAATCATATAACGTTGAAAATGGTGGGCGCGTTGACAACTTAAGCAATTATTTTTAGTAGTGTAATTGATTTTCTCAGTAAAAAAATCGTATTTAAAATAATTTAACGTTTTTACTGACGTTGGCGAACCATTTCAAAGAAGCACACCGAGCCAGCAATTGCGACATTGAGTGACTCTTGACCACCCGGCTGAGGAATTGTAACCGCCTGAGCATGTTCCAAGGCATAATCACTTGCACCTTGGCCTTCATTACCAAGAATCCATACACAAGGTTGAGTTAAATCTTGTGTATATAAACTGCTTGAACGATGCGAGCTTGTTACAAAAACTGGAATTTCAAATTTTGGAAGAATGTCCGTGAGTTGGAAGTTTTCAAAACATTGCAGACTAAAGTGAGCGCCCATACCTGCTCGAAGCACACGTGGAGACCATAGCGCAGCTGAACCTTGTGTACAAATCACTTGTTTGATATTTGCAGCGGCAGCAGAGCGGAGGAGTGTACCTACATTTCCAGGATCCTGAATATTTTCAAGAATTAAAGTATCGGCTTTAAAATCAATCGTGGTAGCAGTTTTGGGTAAATCAACAATCGCTAGACAAGGCAGGGTTGTGCCTAAGGTACTTAAATCCTTATACAGGACTTCACTAATAACAAAGATGTGAGCTTGATGGAGTTCAATCACTTCTTGTAAATCTGGATGTTCTAAGGCTTGTTCGGTGGTAAATAAAGAAAAGATTTTTTTCTGCTGTTGCAACCAAGCCAAGCACAGATGTGTACCTTCTAGAACGGTTTGCTGATGTTTTTTTCGAGCACTATTGAGCTCGATCAGACCACGCAAATGTTTGATTTTTGCATTGTCTTTAGATTCTAGGAAAATAACCGCCATAAGATAAACATCCAAAAGGGCATCATAACGTTATAATGCCCTGATTATAAAAGTAATTAGTGGTAGCTTGTTACGCGTTCCACTTCGTTTTTAGAGCCAATAATCACAGGTACACGTTGGTGTAGTTCTGTTGGTTGGATGTCCATAATACGAACACGACCTGTTGTAGACGCGCCACCTGCTTGTTCAATCAGCATGCTCATTGGGTTTGCTTCATACATCAAACGTAAGCGGCCTGCTTTCTTCGGATCTTTTAAATCGTAAGGGTAAAGGAAAATACCACCACGGCATAAGATACGGTGAATATCACCTACCATACATGCAACCCAACGCATATTGAAATCTTTTTCACGGACTGATGTTTTACCTGCTAAAAGCTCGTCAATATAACGTTTTACAGGGTTTTCCCAGTGACGTTGATTCGATGAGTTAATGGCAAACTCTTGTGTATCTGCAGCAACTTGCACTTGCTCAGTGGTTAACAAAAAGCTTTTTGTAGTTGGGTCAAAAGTAAAGAACACCACACCTGCACCAACAGTAAGCGCTAACATGGTTGACGGACCGTAAAGTACATAACCTGCAGCTACTTGTTCTGTTCCAGCTTGCATAAAGTCCGCAGACTGAGTCACGGCATTCTTTGCTGGAAGAATAGAGAAAATCGTACCCACACACATATTAATGTCGATGTTACTTGAGCCATCGAGTGGATCGAACAAAACCAGATATTTACCATTTTCCTGAGCAGGGGTGAAGTCATCTAATTCTTCTGAAGCTAAACCACCTACTTGAGGATGTGCTTTTAATGCATCAATCAGATAATCATTTGAAATAACATCGAGTTTCTTTTGTGTTTCGCCTTGAACATTTTCATTGCCTGCGCTACCCAAAATACCTGCTAAAGCACCTTTTTGTAATGCTTGATCAATGGTTTGGCATGTAGCAGCAATGGTTTCAATGACTTGTGCCAACTCTGGAGTCAAATTCCCATTTTGTTGTTCTAGGTATTGGGTCAAAGTAAGGTTTGACATATTGAATAGCTCCGATTTAGCCGCGTCAAAAATTGATAAAAAAGAATGTGGGTATTCTAGATGAGATCGTGCAAAAATAAAAATTATCTTACTTTATTTATGTTGCTTTTATGATTACAAGTACACTATTACATGCTATGTTGCATAGATACTAAACAGGATGTTTGGAGGTTAAAGATGACAACCAAGAATTTTGAGGCAACGCCCACGCCGAGTGAACCGATTAGCTTAGATGCGATTTCCAAAGAAAATGTGCAGGATGCATGGAAAGAGTATGAGGCCAAGCCAGAATACAAAGAGTTTAATAAGCATGATTTGATTGAGTCGATGCAAAACAAGTCCGATCCTCAATCTTCATCTTAATGAATGAAATAAAAATGCTCACATGTAGTGAGCATTTTTACTTAAAGCGAAACCACAATTATTTTAATAGTGGCGGAACTGCTTCGTAGTTGATTTCTACGCGGCGGTTTTCTTTCCATGCAGCTTCATCATGACCCGCATTCACTGGTGATTCTTTACCGTAGCTGACTGCTTCAAGTTGTTGTGGGTTTACACCGTTGGTAATCAAAAAGCTTTCAACCGCTTTGGCACGGCGTTCGCCAAGCGCCATATTGTATTCACGTGTACCACGCTCATCGGTGTGACCTGTAAGGGCAACACGAGAGTTAGCATTGGCAACTAAGAATTGAGCATGTGATTGAAGGGTTTGGTAGTCTTCATTTGATAAATCGCTGCTGTCATAGTTGAAGTGAACAACGCGTTTTGCCAAGAATGCTTTGTTTGCAGCAGTAACACCTTTTGAAGATGCACCCGCCAAGTTTTGCGCATTTAATGCTGCATCTTCACTTAAACCATCTGTGCTGACAGTGGTTGAGCCGTTTGGATTCGTGCCCGTGGTAATTTCAGCAGCAGGTTTACGGCTTGCACAACCTGTAAATACAAGTGTTGCAGCAATCAGCGGAAGCGTGAGATATTTAATGTTCATATGATTCTCCAATCAATTAAATTTATTTTGGTGCCCAAGCTGGTTCACGAACTTCACCTTGTTCGCTTGGTAAATTCATGCGGAAACGGCCGTCAGTAGACATAACCGATAATAAACCACGGCTACCTTCACGCGTTGCATAAACCACCATCTGTCCATTTGGTGAGAAGCTTGGTGATTCGTCTAAACTGGTCGGTGTAAGAATGTTGGTGATACCCGTATTGATATCTTGGATTGCAACCTTGTAGTTACTGCCACTTGGACGATGCACTAAAGCAATCTTTTTACCATCAGCACTTAAAGTACCACGTGCGTTGAAAGCACCTTTAAAGGTCAAGCGTTTGACTGAACTGTCATCAAAACTATAGCGATAAATTTGCGGTGAACCACCACGGTCTGAGGTAAAGATAAATGATTTACCGTCTGGTGAATAACGTGCCTCAGTATCAATCGCAGAGTCATTGGTCATTCGTTGTACTTGGCGTGTAGTTAAATCCATTTGATAAACTTCTGGATTACCATGCATTGATGCTGTAAACAACATCGATTTGCCATCTGGTGAGAAACTTGGGGCACCATTTAAACCACGGAAGCTGGCTAAAACTTCACGTTGGCCAGTGGCCAAATCTTGTAAATAAATTGCAGGACGCTTGGTTTCAAAAGACACATACGCAATTTTCTTGGCATCCGGTGTCCAAGCAGGTGACAGAATAGGATCTCTTGAGCTCAGGACAGTTTTAGGTTGTTCACCGTCTGTATCTGCAATCTGTAAGGTATAGCGCTGAGCAGGTGTGGCTTGATTACGCAATACATAGGCGATACGACCGCTAAAGTCACCCGCAATACCTGTCAATGCCTGATAGATGGTATCACTGATCATATGACCCGCTTGGCGAATACGTGAGCTAGGTACAGTCAGGACTTCATTCAGTAAATATTGCTGTTTTTGTACATCATAAAGCTGGTAATGAATTTCAAAAGTATTGGCATCTACCGCTTTCATTTGCCCAACGACAACATAAGGCACACCGGCATTCTGCCAATCACCAGCTTGAACCTGATTGAGGCTTGCAGTGGCTGGTAAGTTTTGAGATGCGCTGGTAAAACGACCTGAACGATTTAAATCACGCTCGACAATCGGATAGATTGCGCTGTCATTAGCAAACGGTACGATTGCGATTTTTGGCGCTTGTTCAGGTGCTTTGGCAATTTCAAGCTGTAACTGCGCAAAAGTTGCTGTTGGAACAACTGCGCTAATTGCTGCGAAAACTGCTAAGGAGAGTAGGTGTTTACGAGTCTTATCCATAGTTACAATTACTTGCATTCGTATTTTTGTGGCTGTTGATTATTTAACATAGTTACAGGCTTTGTGCTATTAAAAGCCTGTAACGTTAACTATTCATTACTATTTTGCAGTAAAACTTGAAGTAAAGCTTCTTGCTTCACGTCGAGCAACTGGATCATCAGGCATTGGGTAGGGTGCAGCAGCTCGAATTGCAGCTTCTACACTGGCTTTAACGTCTGGATCACTTGCTGTTACGACAACTGATAAAACTGAACCACTATCGCTCAATGTCACGCGTGCGTTGGCACGTTGACCTGAAGAACCTGCTGGCATATTCCACGCACGATAGATTTTCTGTTCAAAATCTCGTTTTGCAGTTGATGCAACACGTTTCGCATCGGCCTTTTTCTGAGCTGCTTCTTGTTCAGCTTTTTTGGCAGCTGCAGCTTTGGCATCTGCCTCAGCATCTGCTTTACGTTTCGCGTCTGCCTCAGCTTTAGCCTTGGCATCGGCCTCAGCTTTACGTTTCGCATCGGCATCAGCTTTTGCTTTGGCATCAGCATCAGCTTTACGTTTAGCATCTGCATCAGCTTTTGCTTTGGCATCAGCATTTGCTTTACGTTTCGCGTCTGCCTCAGCCTTGGCCTTGGCATCGGCCTCGGCTTTACGTTTAGCATCTGCATCAGCTTTTGCTTTGGCATCGGCATTTGCTTTACGTTTCGTGTCTGCCTCAGCTTTACGTTTAGCATCTGCCTCAGCTTTTGCCTTGGCATCAGCTTCGGCTTTACGCTTCGCATCTGCGTTGGCTTTTGCTCTCGCGTCTGCCTCAGCTTTACGTTTTGCATCGGCTTCAGCACGCGCTTTAGCATCCGCCTCAGCTTTGCGTTTTGCATCCTGTTGCGCTTGAAGCTTTGCGTTTTCGGCAGCTTTTTGCTGTCTTAATTTCGCATCTTGTTCCGCTTTTTGGCGTGCTTTGGCTTCAGCCTCGGCTTTAGCATTTTGTTCAGCTCTACGCTTCGCATCTGCTTCAGTCCTCGCTTTTGCCTCTGCTTGGCGTTTCGCTTCAGTGTCCGCACGTTGTTTCTGTGCTTGGGCATCTGCAAGTTTACGTTGTTCTTCAACTTGCTGTGCACGAGCAGCTTCATCTGCTTTGCGTTTTTGCTCAGCAAGTTTGGCTTGCTGTGCCTGTTCAGCTTTTTGCTTTTCAGCTGCAAGTTGTTGTGCAGTTGGTGGCGGAGGTGTTACAGGAATATTTTCAGGAAGTGTTGTATCCACGATAGGGCTTTGCACTTCTTCTGCCTGATGTTCAGCAGAGACTTGTTGTTCGGATTGTTGTAATGACTGTGGTAAATCTTCTGGCTTGACCAAAATAGTGGTCAGTTTTTTAGGTTCTTCAGGGGGGTTACTCAAGCCTAAAAACAACAAGCCAACAATTGCGATTGCATGAACACCGAGGGTAAAACCCAGTGCAATCGCATTTTGTTTAAAAGGTGGCTTTTGAAATTTTTTCATAGCTTATTTTAACGGCTCTGTCAGTAAACCAACTTGAGTAAGACCAGCTTCTTGCAGACTCGCCATCAGTGAAACGACTTCACCATAAGGACGAGATTTATCACCATTCACCAATACAGTCAGTTGTTTGTTATCCTGCTCCGCTTGAGTTTGAGCTTCGCTTAACACTGCCTCAAGTTGCTCAAGGGAAAGAGGATCGCTGCCTTTGTGTTCTTGATATTCAAGTGAAAAATTACCATCTTTACTAATTGTGACTAAAGCTGGCATGTCTTTCGATTCAATCGGATGATTATTGGCTTGTGGCAAATCGACTTTAATACCGCTGGTAATCATGGGTGCAGTCACCATGAAAATAACCAAGAGCACCAACATGACGTCGATATAAGGAACCACATTCATATCGCTTTTAAGCGGTTTTTTAATCCGCTCAAAACGTCCAGATCGTTGAATCGCCATTATGCATCTTCCTGTGTCGTTCCAATCGCTTGACGCTGTAAAAGGGCAACCATTTCTTCTGCAAATAAAGCACGATCTGAATAGATTGATTCACCTTTAGCGGTAAAGTGGTTAAATGCAAGTACCGCAGGAATTGCTGCAAATAAACCAATCGCAGTTGCAATCAGGGCTTCTGCAATACCGGGTGCTACAGTTGCCAAAGTCACTTGGTCAACAGCAGCAAGGCCGATAAAGGCATTCATAATCCCCCAAACCGTACCAAATAAGCCGATATATGGAGCAACTGAACCAATACTGGCAAGTGCGCCCAAGCCGATTTCCAAGCCACCTTGGTCACGGCTTAAGCCGACACGCAGGATACGTTCAGTTCCTTCGATAGTTTGATTGGTGTCTGCTTTACGTTTTTGCAGCTTAAAGAACTCTCCTAGGCCTTGGTAGAAAACATCTTCTAGGCCACGACGTTTAGAGTTCAGTTGCGCATTATTATAAAGTGTATTTAATTCGGCACCTGACCAGAACATTTTTTGAAAATGCTCATCCTCTTGTCCTGCTTTTTTAAAGCCCATGTATAGCTTGGCAATCAAATACCAACTATAAATTGAAGAAAACAGTAGGATCAGCATGACCAGTTGTACAACAGGACTTGCTTGTAAAATTAGGTCAGAAATATGCAGGGAAGATTCTAAGTTAGTTGCCATAAGTTGCTGTGCCGAAAGTTTATTTTAGTCCTGTGCTAATTCTTTTTGAATCAGATCACGAATTTCATCAGGAAGCCTACGTGGCATTAACTCTTTGTTTAAACATGCCAACACAACCTCACCTGAAGCCAGCAAGATTTCACCACGATAAATATTTTGTTGCAACACAAAAGATGCGGCTTTACACGAAATAACACGTGCTGTAACGGTAATTAAATCATCCATTAATATTGGGCGTACATATTTAACAGCAATTTGATGTACCACGAAGTTGTAATCTTTTTGATGCCAATAATGGTCAACACCTGCTGCACGTAGCCATTCGGTACGAGCACGCTCCATAAAACGGATATGATTGGCATGGTAAACGATACCGCCTGCATCTGTATCTTCGATATAAACGCGAATGTTGAACTCAAAATGATTTGCCATTTCTATTACCTATTTTTGCAGACTGTCAGCAATCAGGAATGATATTGCCTCAATGGAGCTAAGGAAATAGTAATAAATAACATATTGTTGATCTAGATAAAAAAGAGGCCCTATCTAAGGGCCTCTTTTTTTTAATAGTTGAGTTCTTCCCAAGCGACGACTTTAGGAAAGCCAGTAACGGTAGTCCCATTAGCATAGGCACGCATTAACGCTTTATAGTCAGTGGTTCTGGTGATATTAATTGAATTTTTATTGTTGTTGGTGTCTTCAATAAAAATCTCGGCAAAGCTTGGATAAAAAGCCAAAGCATCGTCAACACTTCCAAATTTGATTTGATTGTCAAAATTTACAGAGAATTCTTTATTATTGTTTATCCCAATTAGGCGTCCTTTAGTAATTGATCCAGTTGACCAAGGTTCAAAGCTATAGTTTGTGAGTTTATAGCGTTCTGTATATTTCTTATCAGCCCATGTGAATTCCATTTGAGCAATGTCATATTTGAAGGGACGAGTATCAGCATAATAAGATAGACTACTTTTGCTTCCATTAAAGGTTGTTATTTCATTATCAACTTCTACTTTAAATTGGTTCAGTGTCGTATCGATTTTAAAGTTATTCTGAGACCAGTATCCTTGTGAGCTAACACTTCCAGATAGAATCATTGGTCCTTCAGAAATAGGTTGAATCACGCCATCTTTTGTATACTGTAGATCACATTTATTCAGCGTAACCATTTGACTACTTCTGCTAAAGCTTCCTTCTTTATTTCGGCAGAAGGCTTTGTAGCCCATTTTTTCTCCACCTTGTATTAAATAAAAACGGATTCGGCAAGTGTAATGGTATCAATGAGCTGATTTTCATGAATACTTGATAAATTGATAATCGGAGCATAAATCAATTCAAGATTTTCTGGTTTGCTATAATCTAGTCTTTCTTTGCCTTGAAATGAATTTCCGTTATTTGCATTATCACCTCCACCCCCGCAGGCTGTTAAAAATAAGCTACTCAAAAATACGGAAGTTAAAGTTTTATTTTTCATTGTTACCCTAAACATAATGAGATGATTAAAATCAGGCATATCCTATTCTAATCATCTCATTATAAGAAGCGTTAAGTTGAAAATATTTTTATGATTCAGGTGGCGTCATACCAAATTGCAAATACGCCATATTGGTTGCAATACGGCCGCGTGCGGTACGCATCACATAACCTTGCTGGATTAAATACGGCTCAATCACGTCCTCAAGCGTTCCACTGTCTTCAGCCATGGCTGCGGCTAGAGCTTCAACACCTGTCGGTCTTCCTTCAAAACGTTCCAGTAACATACTGAGATAGCGACGATCGAGCGTATCTAAACCTGCTTTATCGACATTGAGCATGTCCAAAGCACGTTGTGCCATTTCCTGAGTCACTTCACCTGTGCCTTTGACTTGGGCATAGTCACGCACACGACGTAATAAACGGTTGGCAATACGTGGGGTGCCGCGTGCACGGCGCGCAATTTCAGTTGAACCTTCTTTGGTAATCGGCACATCCATTAGGTTAGCTGAACGGGTCACAATGTGGGTCAGGTCTTCAACCGAATAGAACTCTAAACGCTGTACAATCCCAAAACGGTCACGTAATGGCGAAGTCAATAAACCTGCACGTGTTGTGGCTGCGACTAAAGTAAAGGCGGGTAGATCGAGCTTGATCGAGCGGGCAGCAGGGCCTTCACCAATCATAATATCGAGTTGATAATCTTCCATGGCTGGATAGAGAATCTCTTCGATCACAGGTGAAAGACGATGAATCTCGTCAATAAACAGTACATCACCTTCTTCCAAATTGGTCAGCATGGCCGCAAGATCACCAGCACGTTCCAATACAGGGCCAGAAGTTGATTTCAAATTACCGCCCATTTCTCTTGCGATAATATTGGCCAGAGTGGTTTTACCTAAACCTGGTGGACCAAAGATCAGGGTATGGTCAAGAGCTTCACCACGACCACGTGCTGCGCCAATGAAGATTTCCATTTGCTCACGAACTACAGGCTGACCAATATAGTCAGCTAATGAGGTTGGACGAATGGCGCGATCAAAATGATCTTCGGGTTTTTCTGTTCCGCTAATAAGACGATCTTGCATATATCTATTACTTCATCATGGATTTAAGCGCAGCACGGATAATGTCAGCAGATTCAGTATAGTCTGCTTTAACTGCTGCCACTGCTTTTTGTGCTTCTGCTGGTTTATAACCTAAGGATTGTAAAGCAGCTTCAGCTTCGGCAACTGGTGAATTTGCCATAAATTGAATTTGAGCAACTGCTGCATTCGTGGTACTGCTGGTTGAATGCGCCAACGCTTTGAAACGATCGCGTAATTCAATCATTAATCGTTCAGCAGTTTTTTTGCCTACACCCGGAACTTTAATCAGGGTGTTAATATCATCATGTTCAATTGTGTGGATGAGCAGTTCAACACTTAATGTAGATAGAATGCCCAAAGCCATTTTGGGGCCAACGCCATTTACTTTGAGTAGTGTACGGAAAATGGTCTTTTCTTGTGCATCACTAAAACCATAAAGTTGCTGAGCATCTTCACGAACAACTAGATGCGTCCATAAAGTGACTTTCTGTCCTTTTTGTAATTGGCAAAATGTCGAAAGTGGTGTGTCAATTTCATAGCCAACGCCATTTACGTTGAGTAATACGGTTGGGGCTTCTAGGGCAAACACTTCGCCAATTAAACATCCGATCATTGAGTCTTTCACTTATTTGTTAATGGTTGAATAGTAGATGCCATTTGTTCTAAACGCAAAATGGCTTTTAGAATTTCTTTACGATTTCGCGCGGATTTTATCCAAGAAGGTAAGCGGCTTAAGTAAGCTTTATTCTTATTGGTATAGGTTCTCTGTCTTAGCTCTGCAGAGATGTAAGTTTTCAAATCGTTTAACTGTTCTGTGTTATACACGAAAATGAGACCATGCCTTGTTTCTGTGGTGAGATACAGACGATAGCCAAAGAAGGGGTCTTTATTGATTTCAAACCCTGATTTTCTCGGAATTTTATAGGTGAGTAACGGATAAGGGGAAGTATACACTTGCTCTGTTTGGCAGAAAGTACAATTCAGTTTTATAAAAGGCGGAAGAATACTCGGCTGAGCATAAGATTGAGAAAAGAGATATTTTCCACGTTTACAAGAGCAGGTTTGATTAATTTCTACGTTGATCTCGTCAAAATAGCCTAAGTTGTTTTGTTGCTGCTGGTCTTGATCAAAAGTTTTACAACAGGATAAACAGCTAAAAACAATGCTTTTTTTAGGCTGATTAGGTAATTCTTGCTGAAAGACCTGAGCGTTGCTCTGACAAAATGGGCATACGACTAAAACAGGAGCATGTGTAAAACTATCCCAGGTCTTACCTTCATCAATAAATCGCTTCATTAAAAAAAGCCTATTTTATTACCTTGCAACTCTTGGGCCAAGCTATAAGCCTGATGATCCGAGAACTTACTAATAATATCGAGGACTTGCATAATATTATTATAGTGGTTGTTTTGCAGATTTACCCCTGAATGTTGCAAAATTGACATCAAGCGCTGTTCTTTAAAGCTTAAGGTCTTATGCGGCATGGTTAAAGGGATAAAAGCATCTAAGATGGTTTGCAAACTTTGATGGGCAATAATTTCTAAACCTGATTTTTGAGGATGCTCAAAAATACGGTCTCTGGCGAGATTCTTCGCCGTTTGAATGCCTGCTTCAATATCGGGTGAGCAATATTGTAATAAGCTACCTTTAAGTTGGCCGGTTAAAATTTCATAATGATGTTTGGCAAAAGCGGTGGTGACTTCATCGACGAGACGCTTCATCACACGACCGCGTAAAGCTGCAATCTTCTGCTGCCAAGTGGTATGCGGTAAATGTAATTCCTCTGGATAACCATAATCGGCGATCAGATTCAGAAAAATCGGTTCAACTTCGGCATAGTTCAACATATTCAGAATGATGCCATCTTCTAAATCAATTAGCGCATAACAAATATCATCGGCAGCTTCTAATAAATAGGTCAGCGGATGACGGCAATAATGGTATTCACCAAGCTGAATAAGACCGAGCTGTTCTGCCAACTGTCTTAAAATTTCTTTTTCAGATTGATAACAGCCAAATTTTGCCCGTTGATGTGAGGGCATCTCGCCTTGTTCTTCGATGGTTTTAGATAACCACGGATATTTTAAGTAGGCGCCGAGTGTTGCACAGGTTAAGCGCATACCCCCATCATCAGGGTGATAGTCAATCCGACTAAGTAGCCGAAGTCCTTGGGCATTGCCTTCGAACTGACGGACATCGGCTGCTTCTTCTGGCGTGAGTCTAGTCAAGAAATCGCGATGCGATGCATCATCAAACCATTCCCGAATCGCATATTCACCTGCATGACCAAAAGGAGGATTGCCAATATCATGCGCTAGACAGGCGGCTTGGATAATCGCACCAACATCGGCAGGTGAAATCCACATCGGTAATTCATCTTTAATTTTTTCAGCGGCCAACATGCCCAATGAGCGACCAATACAAGAGACTTCCAGTGAATGAGTGAGGCGAGTGTGAATCCCATCATGTTGAGTCAGTGGGTGAACCTGTGTTTTTCTATTTAGTTGGCGAAAACTTTGGGAAAATATAATTCTATCGTAATCTTTATGGAATGGGCTTCGAGCCAATTCTGTACTGCTTTTTTTACTACCTAAACGAATTGCAGAAAGCAATTCCAACCAACGCATTTGTTCCATTTATCATTATTCACTATGAATTCAGTTTCATCATGCCAAAAAAAAGATTAAAGCACTAGAGTAGTGCGACATAAGTTGTCTTAATTCATTTAACCACTTAATTTCAAAAACGCTGATTTGTCTTTTTTGACCATTACAAAAGCTTAAAGGGCGATATAGCTATTAATACACAGATGTTATTTTGTACGCTATTTCATCATGCGATACTAAAATGAAAAATTCAATCAATTACTTAAATGACAAGATAAAAAACTATGCTCAGACTCAATCCAACACGGTATTGATTGCCTATCAAGCATTACAAAAAATACCAGGGGGATTAACTGTACTTTCAAGAGTAATTAGTCGAGTCGCACCTTATTTTCGGACAGTTGATCCTGTCATTACAAAGCTAGAGGTTGGTTTATGCCAAGCATCTATGTCTAAGCGTAGAGCAGTTGAAAATCACATCGGAACAGTACATGTGATTGCAATCTGTAACGGTTTGGAGTTTGTGATGGGCGTTGCTGTAGAGGCATCAATTCCATCGCATCTTCGATGGTTGCCAAAAGGAATGCATGTTGATTATGTCTCTAAAGCAAATTCTGATATTCAATTGATTGCAAAGATTAATGACGATTGGAATGTTGGGGATATGCAGGTGGAAGTCATCGCTAAACGAGATGATGGGCAGCCAGTTGTAAAAGGTTATATCACACTTTGGGTAACTGAAAAGAAATAATCAAGTCTCAAAAACAGAGGGAAAAGGAAGCTAAATTGAACATATAGCTTATTTAGATTAATTAAACGAATTGTTACGATTAAAGTAAAATCAATAAAGCTAACGTAAATTAAGTGATTTGAATTAGAAAACTCTGATTTTTAAGATGGATATGGCTAGCTGAAAAGCGCCTTTCACAGTAGAATATGCGCTCTCTCATAAGTCACATGGCGGTAGGATCGTTAGACCTGCCCGTGGAGCCAAAGTCAACATGTTTATCGTGGCCGGTGCATCAGCACATTCTTCTTTCAAGAAAGCTCAACTCTTAAACCGTTTAGCGTCAATGAGTTCTGTTCAATCTTTTGACAGCCAGTGGGTTTATTTGTTTGATCAAGCGCTCAGCGAGCAGCAACATCAATCGGCATTACAACTTTTAAACGATGGTCAATCTTTCGAACTTCGCCAAGCTGCAAGTGATGAAATCCAGATTTTAGTGACACCGCGTGTGGGGACAATCTCGCCGTGGTCATCTAAAGCAACTGATATTTTCCAAAACTGTAATACACCTATTCACCGTTTAGAGCGTGGTCTGTTATTTACACTGAAAGGTGTGAAAGAGATTTCGAACGAAGTGAAATTGGCCTTACATGACCGTATGACAGAGAGTGTTTTTGCTCAAATTGATGATGCAAAAGCTTTATTCTCAGAAACAGCACCGAAACCATTGAACTCAATTGATATCTTGGGTCAAGGAAAAGAAGCATTAGTCAAAGCCAACAATGAGTTTGGCTTTGCTTTATCTGAGCAAGAAATTGATTACTTAACCGAAGCATTTACCAAGCTGGGTCGTAATCCAAACGACATCGAATTGATGATGTTTGCACAAGCAAACTCAGAACATTGTCGTCATAAAATCTTTGGTTCAGAATGGACAATTGATGGTGAGAAACAGCCATTATCTTTGTTCCAAATGATTAAAAATACCTATAAAGAATCACCAACCGATGTGTTATCGGCATATAAAGATAACGCGTCTGTGATCGTGGGTTATGACACCATGCGTTTTTATCCGAAAGCGGATGAAAATGGTCACTTCGTTTATAAATATAAGAGCCAAGCTGCTCACATTTTAATGAAGGTTGAAACACATAACCATCCAACTGCAATTGCTCCATTTGCAGGTGCTGCAACAGGTTCGGGCGGTGAAATCCGTGACGAAGGTGCAACAGGTCGTGGTGGTAAACCAAAAGCAGGTTTAACCGGCTTTACCGTTTCGAACTTAAATATCCCTGGTTTTGAACAACCTTGGGAAGATAACTACGGTAAACCTTCACGTATGGCATCGCCATTACAAATCATGATCGAAGGTCCATTGGGTGGTGCTGCGTTTAACAACGAATTCGGTCGCCCAGCATTAAATGGTTATTTCCGTACCTTTGAACAGAATGTCAATGGTGAGGTGAAAGGTTTTCATAAGCCAATCATGATCGCTGGTGGTTACGGTAACATTCGTCCTGACCATGTTGAAAAAGATGCGATTCAACCAGGTGATTTGCTCATTGTATTGGGCGGCCCTGCAATGTTGATCGGTCTTGGCGGTGGTGCAGCGTCTTCTGTAGACAGCGGTACCATGGGCGAGAGCTTGGACTTTGCTTCTGTTCAACGTGAAAACCCAGAAATGGAACGCCGTTGCCAAGAAGTCATCGATACCTGCTGGCGCTTAGAAGACTTTAACCCAATCGTGTCTGTACATGACGTCGGTGCCGGTGGTGTATCTAATGCTATGCCAGAACTTGTGAATGATCACGAGTTGGGTGCCGTGCTTAACCTACGTAAGATCCCATCATTAGAGCCAGGCATGAGCCCGATGGAAATCTGGTCAAATGAAGCGCAAGAACGTTATGTCCTTGCCATTCGCCCAGAGTCTTTAGAACAGTTTGAAGAAATTTGTGCACGTGAGCGTTGTCCGTTCGCGGTACTTGGTGAAGCGACTGAAGCGCGTCATCTCACTGTTGAAGATCCTTTGTTTGAGAACAAGCCTGTTGATATCCCAATGCAGGTGATCTTAGGCGGTACACCGCGTATGCAACGTTCATATGAAACGATTGAGCGTACAGGCAATGACTTTGATACTGCAAAAGTTGATTTAAAAGATGCGATTTTCCGTGTATTGAAAAATCCAACAGTTGCATCTAAATCATTCTTGATCACCATTGGTGACCGTTCGATTACGGGTATGGTTGCACGTGATCAGATGGTAGGTCGCTGGCAGGTGCCTGTTGCAGATGCAGCAGTAACCACCACCAGCTTGCAAGGCTTCACAGGTGAAGCAATGGCAATGGGCGAACGTCCACCAGTAGCATTATTGAATCCTGCCGCATCTGCACGTTTAGCTGTTGCTGAAGCAATCACCAATATTGCTTGCGCCAACATCGAACAAATCAGTGATATCAAACTTTCTGCAAACTGGATGGCAGCGGCAGGTCAAAAAGGTGAAGACCAAGCCTTGTTTGAAGGTGTAAAAGCGATTGGTATGGAAATGTGTCCTGCATTAGGTATCGCAATTCCAGTTGGTAAAGATTCACTTTCGATGCGTACCACTTGGAACGATGGTGAAGATAAAGCAGTGACTTCGCCAATGACAGGTGTGATCACAGCATTCGCACCAGTTCTAGATGTTCGTAAAACATTAACGCCTGAATTGAAGGACTTAGCAGACTCAGTACTTGTACGTATTGATTTGTCTAAAGGGCAGTTCCGCTTAGGTGGTTCGATCCTTGCGCAGGTGTATAAAGCCATTGGTTCAGTGACACCTGATGTCGATAGTTTTGATGACTTCAAAGCATTCTTTGCCTTGATTCAAGACTGGAACAATCGTGGTGTGATCAAGGCTTATCATGACATCGGTGATGGTGGTCTATTAGCAACTGTAGCCGAGATGATGTTTGCATCACGCTTAGGTGTGGCATTAGAAAATCAAACAACTGAAAGTTTATTTGCTGAAGAAATTGGTGCTGTACTGCAAATTACCGCTGCTGATTGGGCATTATTAGAAGTTGAAGTTGCAGCATCAAGTCTGAAAGATGCCATTGCAGTAGTTGGTCGTGTGAATACTACGGATCAATTGGCTGTCAATGGTTTGACTTTAGAGCGTGCTGAGTTACAACAAGCATGGGCTGAGGTATCGCATCAGATCCAACGTTTACGTGATAACGTTGAAACAGCTGATCAAGAGTTTGCTTTAATTGCAGATCAAAACCATAAAGGTTTAATTGCACAAGCAACTTATGATTTAAATGAACCTGTTGAGGCGCCTTTTATT
The DNA here is from genome assembly GCF_000367945.1 of Acinetobacter proteolyticus. Classification (GTDB taxonomy): domain Bacteria; phylum Pseudomonadota; class Gammaproteobacteria; order Pseudomonadales; family Moraxellaceae; genus Acinetobacter; species Acinetobacter proteolyticus. The sequence continues at coordinate 1,614,352 of NZ_KB849179.1, read as the reverse complement.
AATACACGTCGTCCAAACATGGCAATCTTGCGTGAGCAGGGTGTGAATGGTCATGTTGAAATGGCCGCTGCCTTTGATAAAGTGGGCTTTAATACCATCGACGTACACATGAGTGATTTGCTCGCAGGCCGTGTTAGCTTGAGCGACTTCGAAGGTTTGGTAGCGTGTGGCGGTTTCTCATACGGTGACGTGATGGGTGCTGGTGGTGGCTGGGCGAAATCAGTCTTGTTCAATGCGAAATTACGTGACCAGTTTGAGCAGTTCTTCCATCGTCAAAATACCTTCAGCTTAGGCGTATGTAATGGCTGTCAAATGATGTCTCAACTTGCACCACTGATTCCAGGTGCAGAGCATTGGGGCCGTTTCCACCGTAACATCTCAGAAGTATTTGAAGCACGTGCAGTGAATGTTCGTGTAGAAAAATCTGTTTCTGTATTGCTTGAAGATATGCAAGGTTCGATTTTACCAATCGCAGTTGCGCATGGTGAAGGCCGTTTGGTTGCGACTGAACAGCAACTTGCTGCTTTAAATGCTGAAAATCAAGTGATCTTGCGTTATGTGGATAGCTTGGGTCATCCAACTCAGCACTATCCGTTGAACCCGAATGGTTCACCTGAAGCGATTACAGGTTTAACCTCTAAAGATGGTCGTGCAACCGTGATGATGCCACATCCTGAGCGTAACTTCCGTGCCTTACAGCACTCGTGGAAGCCTGAAGATTGGGCTGAAGATGGTGCTTGGTTACGTATGTTCCGTAACGCACGTAAATTTATTGGTTAATTAAACCCATGTAATAAGCCACCGTCAGGTGGCTTATTTAATTCCATATAAAATAATCACCAATGGACAAGAAAAATGAAATCAAAAATCCATTTCCATGAATTTGCGCTGCTGATGGCATTATTGATGTCCATCGTTTCATTTTCAATTGATGCTGTTTTACCTGCACTCGGTGAAATTGGTCATATTTTTGCTTTGCAAAATAGTAATCAGGCGCAATGGGTCATCATCAGTATTTTCTCGGGAATGACCATCGGTCAATTGATTGCAGGACCATTGTCCGATGCGATTGGACGGAAACGGATTTTATTCACTGGGATCGTGATCTACTTTTTAGGCAGTTTATTGTGCTATTCCACCCAAAGCTTTGAATGGTTCTTGGTCGGACGTTTTATTCAGGGTGTTGGCGTTTCTGGACCTTATGTCGCTTCGATTTCGATTGTGCGGGATAAATATAGCGGCGCACAAATGGCACGCATCATGTCTCTGATCATGATGGTATTTATGGTCGCACCTGCGATTGCGCCGAGTTTGGGGCAACTGATTATTCATTTCTTCGGTTGGCGCGATATTTTTGTGTTGTATATGGTCTATGCCACGGTTGTGGGGGCATGGGTCGCTTTGCGCTTGGAAGAGACCTTAGTACCTGAAAATCGTCTGCCAATGCGGGTACAAGCATTTAAGGACGGTTTTAAGGAAGTGGTGAGCAATAAAACCACCATGAGCTATTTGTTATGTGCAGGCTTCTGTTTTGGTGGATTTATTGGCTATCTCGGAACCTCACAACAAATATTTATGCAGCAATTTGGCAAAACAGGGCAGGAGTTTAGTGCTTATTTTGCTTTATTGGCAGGTGTGATGGGGATTGCATCCTTTACCAATTCTAGAATTGTGATGAAGTTTGGCATGCGTCCCATCTGTATTTATGGCTTTTTCGGTTTAAGCCTCATCTCATTGCTGTTTCTTATTATTCAGCTGTCTGGCGTATCCATCTCTTTCTGGATGTTTATGCTGTATGCCTGCATTCTGTTCTTATTGTTTGGTACCTTATTTGGTAATTTAAATGCGATTGCCATGGAACCAATGGGGCATGTTGCTGGTATGGCTTCTGCAATTATTGGTGCATCATCTTCGGTATTATCGCTGATTCTCGCCTCTATTATTGGTCAGTTATATAACGGAACCTTAATTCCAATGACTTGTGGTTTTGTGATTTTATGTGGTTTGGCATTTGCGCTGACCTTATATGAAAAACGACAACTAATTAAATTAGAAAGTTAAATCTTTTGGTCTTATATGTGGATTGAAATATATAAAAAGCCATCATCAGATGGCTTTTTATATTTAGCTTTTGATGCAACTCATTAATGCATCACGCGCTCTAAATCCACCACTGATAGAGGATGCGTAGATTGTTTTTCCTTTCAGTAGAATTTCCATTGCACCAACATCATCCATATTGGAAGCCGTCTGTACCATACTCACAGGAACGAGCAGCATACCTTTCTTTTGGCTAGGAAGTAGGATCGCCTCAGTAGGCATGACCGAATGATCTGTTCGTATCACAATGGCGAGTTGTTGATTGCTGGTGGTTATTGGTATATGAGGGCCAGTAAAAACCAATGCCCCCGTATTTTTTTCTGAAGGGCCAAAGAGGGTGAGTTGACTCAAACCAGAATTATAGGAGACAGCACATCCTCCTTTTCTGCCTCTATGTTTAGAGAGAAACCAGATTCCATGTTCACCTTGATAAATTTGTTTCATATTTTTAGAGATTGTTGACGGATAGTGTGAATTTGAGTCTGTTTGAATGAACTGATTTGCATAGAGAAATGTTGATTCTGTTAAAGCACTAAAAGTGAAAATTAAGGTTAATAGAGGTTTATGGGGCATATAAATACTCTTTACTTTGGATTCTAGTTTTAAACTTCTATTTACTCGCTTTAAAATCTAATTGAGCGAATCATGGGATATTTGACTGAGCGTTATATATCCTGATTGATCTTTTATATATTTTTTTAACATTGGTTAAAAGATCATAAGATGATCAATAGCTAAAATTGTCCTATGATGTCTGTTATTAAAGGTTAATATGTTGAAGGTGATGTTTTCTGATTCATGCCATCTTTATTTAAATTGATAAAATTATGAAAAAAATTGTCCCTGTAGTTTTAAAACATAAAAATAACGGTATAGATATATTGGCTTTTCATCATCCACTGGCTGGGACTCAATTGGTTAAGGGTACAATTGAACAAGATGAGCAATATGAACAGGCTGCAATTCGTGAGTTGTTCGAAGAATCGGGATTGATTGCTCAGCCTAATCCCAAGTTTATGGGTAATCTCATACTTAGCGTTAATCAGCAAAACTGGTATTTTTATTTATGCGAGGTAAAGTGTGGATTGGCTGAAACGTGGCACCATCATTGTCAGGATGGCGGTGGTTTAGACTTTAGATTCTTTTGGTATTCTTTAGATCAACAACCAGATGATCATTGGCATGGAACTTTTAAAGAAGCTCTAAGCTTTTTAAGAAATAGCTTAACGTCGTCATAATCCATCTGCTCTTGGTGAAAGCCAGTCTCGATATTTATTTCTTAAATCATTCCTTTTCGCTTCATCAAAGATAATAAAATCAATGCCACCATCATAAGGTGCAACAATTATATTTTGCTCGAAGGAAATCATAAAAGCTCTCAACTCATCATCAGCGATTTTTCTCAATAACTCATTGTGTTGATTCGTTTGCCAAGTTACCTCTACTGTACAAGGCCTAAAGAAATGATCTTCATCCTCTCCGTCATAATATTCAGGATTGGCTTGTGTTAAGTTAATTTCCTGCTCTAAATGGAATTGGTATTTAAGCCTAAAAGCAGGGTCATAAGCTTTATTGTTCCTGCTCGCCGTGAAGTAATGGCCTGAAACAATAAAAATAGAAGTACCAGTACCGAAGCAATCTGTAATAATTTTATTATGCCGATTTAGTAGTAATTCATATTCTTCAGGAGTGTTTGCATATCTTTTTGATTCGGGCAGGCTATGGATTCTGAACCCAAATTGTGGAAAATCTTGGATTAAATAAGGAGAAATTGGAAGTTTGTTGGGATAAAAAAGATCCCATCGAACTTGAAAAGAATGAGCCATATTAATTTATAAAAATTCTATAGAAATCTATTTTATTTTAATTAGATAGAAAGATAAATTTAGAGATTAGGATCATTTGTTTGAATCATTTATATAAAAATTGCTTTTCAGAGTTGGATCAATTCTTGCTTTCTATATTTTGATAATGAACAAAATTTGGGAAATTGAATCATGAAAAATGCAAATTATTTAAGAACAGTGCATACCAAAGACCGAGGTTGGTTTTGGTTTGGTCTAGCGGTGGCGATTCAAATGCTATTTATTGTCGTCAGTTACTTAGTGATCAATATTTCACTTTGATTGTTCAGCATTTATCGCGTTATGATTCATGAATTGATTAGCCATGATTTGAGTCATTTCGATAATGCTAAAATTGATTTATTACGTGCCTGAATCTCATTTAGAAGCTACTAAACAAGCAATTTTTGAAGCAGGTGCGGGTGGTATTGGTAATTACGAACATTGTGCTTGGCAAGTTAAAGGCGTTGGACAATTTAAGCCCGTAAAAGGTGCAAATCCATTCTTAGGGCAATTGGATGAATTAGAGCAGCTCGAAGAATGGCGAGTTGAAACCATTGTCACAGAAGAAAAGGCCAGTGCAGTGGCAAAAGCTTTAAAAGCAAGTCATCCCTATGAAGAACCTGCCTTCGAGTTTATCCAGATTTTAGATATTCAATGAGCTTCGTGGTTTTTAAGTACACTGCTTTGAATCAACCGAGCGATATCCGTTGTTCGCGCACTCACCAGTTCTGCTGCATTACGACAGGCTTCTTCTAAGCTAGTTGGGCCTGAGGTTAAAGAAAAGGCAGCCGTAATGCCATGTTCATATAAAGCTTGATAGTTTTGCCCAAGCGTCCCTGCTATCACAATGACAGGGATATTGGTGGCTTGTGCAATTTTGGCGACGCCGAATGGGGTTTTGCCATTTAAAGTCTGCTCATCAAACTTTCCCTCACCTGTAATCACCCAATCTGCCCCTTGGATTTTGGTGGCAAGCTGATTTAGCTCAGCAATGACTTCAACTCCAGATCGAAATTTCGCCTTTAAGAATGTTTTAGCAGCAAAACCAAGTCCGCCTGCGGCTCCTGCACCAGTCTCATTGCGTTGGTCAAAACCAAAGTATTGAGCAGTAACATCTGCAAAATGGGAGAGGGCTTGATCTAACTCTAACACTTGTTGAGGTGAAGCCCCTTTTTGTGGTCCAAAAATATGAGAAGCGCCATTTGGTCCACATAAAGGATTGGTTACATCAGCGGCCAACAGAAATTGGGTTTGTTGAATTCGTGGATCAAACTGATCTAAATTGATTTCAGTTAAGTTTTGCAGGGCAATGCCGCCTGCAGGCAAGGGATTATGGTCTGAATCGAGAAACTCAGCACCTAATGCCTTCAATAAACCTGTCCCAGCATCATTGGTTGCGCTACCGCCAATCGTTAGAATAATGTTCTGAGCACCTGCATCTAAGGCTGCGAGAATCAGTTGTCCAGTGCCATAGGTACTGCTAAGACATGCATCACGTTGCGATGGTTGAAGCAATTGAATACCACTGGCTTGTGCCATTTCAATGATGGCGATCTTTTTAGCATCTAGCCAACCCCATTTTGCCCGTATAGATTCACTAAGAGGGCCTTGGACTATTTGCTCACGCCATTGCCCAGAACAAACTTCTAATACAGCCTCGATAGAGCCTTCACCACCATCTGCCATGGGGCATTGAATAATTTCTGCATCTGGAAAGACCTTTTGCCAGCCTGAAGCAATTGCTTTGGCAATATCGTGTGCAGATAGGCTGTCCTTAAAAGAATCTGGGGCAATCACAACTTTCATAAATTCTGTGCAATCTAATTTTAATCTAGCTTGAGCTTAGTCTGTCCGATGTTGAATATCTAGAAGAATGATGAAAATAAAAAAGCCACTAAGTTGAGCAACGAAGTGGCTGAGTTTAATGAACGCCTATCGCATTAATTAAACTGAGAAAAATCAGGCTTACGTTTTTGCATAAAGGCTTGTACGGCTTCCATCATTTCTGGTGAGCGCACGCGTTGCATAAAGATTTCAGCTTCATCATCCACACAGGCTATGATTTCAGCCAAGTCTTGTTTCATCAACGCTTTACTTTGTTTGATCGAAGCCAATGGTAATGCTGCCAAATGTTGTGCTGTCTGCTGTGCAGTTGCATAGACATCTTCAACCACGTCGTTCACCAGATTGGCTTTCACCGCAGTCGCTGCATCAAATTTTTTCGCTGTGAATAATAACTCAGCTGCTTTTTGATAACCCGCTTGTTTCACCAATAAACGACTTGCAGCACCTTCTGGAGACAAACCCAGGCTGACAAATGGAATTTGGAATAGGGCAGTATTGTCTGCAAAAACGAGGTCGGCGTGTAATAAAATTGTGACACCAATACCAATCGCCACCCCTTTGACTGCAATAATAAGTGGTTTAGAAAAACGCGCAGCAGCTTTTAATAAGACAAATGGAGGTTGATCGCCAGCTTTACCTTCATGTGGCTTTTGGATAAAGCCCATAAAGTCTTTCATGTCATTACCCGCAGTAAAGTCTTGTTCTGCACCACGGAAGATCACCACACGAACGTCTTTATCCGCATCGGCTTCATCCAAAGCTTTTGCGATCCAAAGATAAAGTTCACCATAGAGTGCATTTTTTGCTTCTGAACGGTTAATGGCTAAGGTGAGTACGCCATCTTCTAAATTTGCTTGCAAATGTTGATGAGGTTGTTGAATACAGCTAAGTGTCATCGTACTATCCTTGCTTTAATCCAGATTGATTTTTAAGTGCCCTCATTATGTCGCATATTTATCTGAATGACACAACTGATGAGTTCACAAAAAGTGAAATTACGCCTATGTACACATTTGACTATCTTGTTTTTATTGGACGCTTTCAGCCTTTTCATTTGGCGCATATGCAAACCATTGAAATTGCATTACAACAAAGTCAGAACGTGATCTTGGCTTTAGGCTCGGCTCAATCGGAGCGGAATATCAAGAATCCTTTTTTGGCCACTGAACGTGAACAGATGATTTTGTCGAACTTTTCTGAACAAGAGCAAAAGCGGATTCATTTTGTGCATGTTGTCGATGTCTATAACGATGAAAAATGGGTTAAACAAGTTAAAGATTTAGTCAATGCTGTCATTCAGCCCAATGCAAAAGTGGGATTGATTGGTCACTTTAAGGATGAGTCTTCGTATTATTTACGTTTATTCCCTGAGTGGCAGATGGTTGAATTAGACAGTTTGAAAGATTCAATTTCAGCAACGCCAATGCGAGAAGCTTATTATCGTGGAGAGATTCAAACTGAATTTTTCCCACAAGGGACGATCCAGTTTCTGAGTGAGTTTCAAAAATCAGCGATATATCAACAACTACAACAAAAGTTTAAGCACAATGATCCTTCCAATATTGATGAAGCTTGATTGCTTGGAGAGAGGCTAGGCATCTTCCCAAAAGATAATTCGATTGGAAAAAGGATCGGTGATGCTAAGCTCTAAGGTTTCCCAATCTGTCTTCTCAATTTGAGGTTTGGCAAATTTATAGTCTTTTACATCTAATTCAGTATGAAGCAAAGAAATATTTTCCCAATAAATACGAATGGCGCTGTGTGGACTGGCATCACCAAAATGTTCCGATAAGTGGATAATGCAATCGCCTTTGGAAATCTGTAGATAAACAGGGAAGTTATCCCCAAAAGTATGTTGCCAGTCCAATTGGAAGCCCAAATACTCAAGATAAAATGCTTGCGCAAGTTCAATATCAAAAATACGAAAAATCGGGGTAATTGAGCCAGATTGCATGGTTCTTCCTCTTAGCGAACAGCAAATTGTTGAGTCCAATAACTCTTTTGCTTAGTTGAGGTATCGACTGTACAGGCCAGCGCATAGTCTGTAAATTTGGGGTGCATTAAATTACGACAATGCACAGGACTGGCAAGCCATGTTGCCATCACATCATTTAAATTTTTTTGTCCACGTGCTACGTTTTCACCGCCGCCTCGACCTTTAAATTGTGTTTGTTTTAGACGGGTTCTAAAATCTTGACCTGTGCTACTCACATGTCCAAGCACACTGTACTGCGCCATATCTTCGGCATGAGCAAAAGCACTTTGATATAAGTGATTATTCCATCTGAGTGGGGCAACTGCGGGAAAATGCTGTCCACCACATTGACGTGGATGTTGCCGAATTTCATTAATTGCATCAAGCAACACTTGTTGATAAGCCGGGTTTTGTAGGTCTTGGCAGCGTATTTCAGTGGCTGATTTTTGAATTTGAGCGACTAAGGGAGCAGAATCTTGAGAAGTCGTAGGTGCATTGGAGTTACATGCCACTAGAAAAAATAACAAGGATAGGGACAAAAACGCATTAAGATGAGTCATTTTCAATGTCTTTAATTTGTTCTTTTAATCTATTTATCATACGTCAATGGTAAAGCTGAGGGCAATTTGCTTAAATCAAAAAAGCGAGTCTTTAACTCGCTTTTTTGTTACTTAACATGATTATGCTGATTGCAATGCTTTTAAGTCTTCAAGCACTTGTTCTGCATGTCCAGCAGCCTTGACCTTACGATAGCTTTTGACCAATTTCTGGTTATGGAAAATAAAAGTTGAGCGTTCGATGCCCATCACTTGTTTGCCATACATATTTTTTTCTTTGATCACATCGAAGTGTTTACATAGCACTTCTTCTTTATCACTGATTAGATCAATGCTGAGCGATTGCTTTTCGGTAAAGTTCTGATGTGCTTTAACTGAATCACGAGATACCCCGATAATCTGGCAGTTTAACGCATCAAATTGGTCTTTTAAGCAAGAAAAGCCCACTGCTTGAGTGGTACAGCCCGGGGTTGAGTCTTTAGGATAGAAATAGAGAACCAACCATTCACTGCCCGTCTCGGCCAGATTGATTTCACCTTGTGTGGTTGGAAAGCTGTGATTCGGTAATTGAATATTCTCAGACATTGTTCATCCTTCGATAAAATTAATGTTGTTCAAGCTCAAGCGGTAAAAAAGCATATTCCTCATGATAAACAATATCACCTTGGCGTACAGGAATAGCTTTGTTAAAAATTGGTCCATCAATCACGGTGGTGTGGAATTCTCCACCTTCACCACATGGATCAATGCCACGATTTTCTAATTCTTGGATGTATTCCAGCGTGAGCATTTTGCCTAAATCTTCGACTTTCATGCCGAGTTTAAGATTAACCGTTACGAGAACACTGCGAAAACCAAGATTGATAAACTCTTCTACGACTTCTTTATGCGGGCGTAACCACAGCGGCATCCCTAATTTCAATCCCACTTGTTGGGTAACACGATCATGCCAGCAGCCATGTTGAGGCATATCCAGATCCCCCGTTACCAGTACTTTGGCACCGTGTTGTTTGGCTTGATCGAGTAGGGCAATAAATTTACTTTCATAATCAGCCCAACTGGATGATGCCATATACACTGGCAAACCAATGGACTCTGCTTGTGCGCGAATAATTTCCAGTGGCATTGCATGTGAACGAGAGCGTTGGCCTTGTTCTTCTAACATCATAATTAACCCGATCACTGTACCTGTTTGCATGGCGTGATATAGGGCGAGAGAACTGTCTTTGCCACCACTAAAAGAGACGATTGATTTTCGTCGTTCGGCATTGATTTTCCATTGATCCTGCATGATCTTATTCAATTGATTCAAAATAAATGAGATTTTAACAAACTCGATAAAAAAAGCCTGCATAAATGCAGGCTTTGTTCTGGACAAGACAAGCTTATTTTTTCGGCGCTTGCTGCTGCTGTTGCTGAGCAGCTTTCATTGCTTCTTCAGTGAGCTTTTCTAACTTGCTCACAAGCGGTGCACCTAGGCAAGCTTGTAAGTCTTTATTTTGCTGTTGTACAAAACCTAGAGTACTTGGGCTTTTCTTCGCATTGATTGCGCTTTGGATTTCCCATTTTTGTGCTTCAGTTACTTTACCTTGTGCGTCAATTTGACAACCACAGAATTTGCTCACTTCCGCTGCTGTTAATTTACCGCCTTTTGCAGTTTGGTCTTTACATACATTGACCAATGCTGATTTTACATTGGTACTTTTATACGCAGTTTGTAATGGATTATCAGCTGCGTGAGTTGCCGTTGCAAATAATGCAGCAGCTGACATCATTGTAGAAAGAATAAGATTTGATTTAGAAAACTTCATATAATGTACCTAATTTTTACCCTATATCGGTTATTCAGCGTAGCGCGTAGGATCCGCAATACCTGCTTCGATAAAACCTTGTTGACGTAAACGACAACTGTCGCATTTGCCACATGCACGTCCTTGAGCATCTGCCTGATAGCAGGATACCGTTTGACTATAGTCTACGCCATGTTCGATACCTAAGCGTATAATATTCGCTTTGGATAAATGTAACAAAGGTGTTTCAATTTTAAGGGGTTTTCCTTCAACGCCTGCTTTCGTCGCGAGACGAGCCAAGTTGGCAAAAGCATCAATAAATTCAGGGCGGCAGTCCGGATATCCTGAATAATCAACAGCATTGATTCCAATGACGATGGCAGCAGCGTCAAAAACCTCGGCTGCAGCAAGTGCATAAGATAAGAAAATAGTGTTACGTGCTGGAACATAAGTTACAGGAATGCCTTCTTGTAATTGTTCTGGGACTTCAATGTTATGATCTGTAAGCGCAGAACCACCTAAATTACCCAAATCAATATTAATGATACGGTGTTCTACGCCTGCACGTTGTGCAAGTGCTTTTGCTGCATCAAGCTCTGTGGTCGAACGTTGACCGTACATAAAACTTAAAGCAATACATTCATAGTTTGCTTGTGCCCAGGCAAGACACGTTGTTGAGTCTAAGCCACCAGACAATAATACGATGGCACGAGAACGCATATTATTTTCCATGATTCAACCTAAAATAAATTTGAAAAGCTGTTCGATGTTACAGAACGGTCTTTGTGAGTTTTAACGACCAGATTCATCATTCCATAACAGTTTATGCAACTGTAATTGGAAGCGAACAGGGAGGTGGTCATCCAAAATCCACTGTGCTAAATCGCGCGCCAATGCAGGCAAGCCAACAGCACCTTTTTCAACTGCAAAAGCAGGCGAGAACCATACCGTACTCACTTTATCTTGCAATTGAAATTGTTCGAGTTGTTGTCTAGACCACTCATAATCTTCACGATTACAGATCACAAATTTAATCTGATCATGAGATGTTAAATAGTCAAGATTACTGTATAGATTTCGGTGATCTTCTTTAGAAGTCGGTGTTTTTAAATCAAGTACTTTAGAAACACGTGGATCGACTTTAGAAACATCCAAGGCTCCACTGGTTTCCAAGGAAACTTCAAATCCGAGGTCACAGAGGCGCTGTAGTAAAATCAGGCAATTTGGCTGAGCAAGCGGCTCGCCGCCAGTGACACAAATGTAGGGCGTTTTATGTTGGCTTGCAGTTTCAATGATGTGTTCAAGCGATAAACGCTCACCACCTTCAAAAGAGTAGGTCGTATCACAATAACTACAGCGTAAAGGGCAACCTGTTAAACGAATAAATACAGTGGGCAAACCAAAGGTATTCGCTTCGCCTTGCAAAGAGTAAAAGATCTCCGTGATGCGTAAACCAGCCGCAGGATCGGAGACAGGAATTGCAGAAGAACGTAAGGAAGCCATAAACAGTTACCACAAACAGGTGCTACACAAGCAGCATGCTACATAAAAAACAAAATCTCTACGACCATGACTGATCGTAGAGACAGGGAACGATCAAGTTCCACAATAAATATTACAAATTAGTCTGCGCGTAATAAATCGTTCAAGCTGGTTTTAGCGCGAGTTTTCGCATCTACTTTTTTCACGATAATTGCAGCGTAAAGGCTGTAAGTACCGCATTTAGATGGAAGGCTACCGGCAACAACCACAGAACCTGCTGGTACGCGGCCATAGTGAACTTCACCAGTTTCACGATCGAAGATCTTGGTTGATTGACCGATGAAAACGCCCATTGAGATGACAGAACCTTCTTCAACAATTACGCCTTCAACGATTTCAGAACGTGCACCGATGAAACAGTTGTCTTCAATAATGGTTGGGTTTGCTTGTAATGGCTCTAAAACACCACCGATACCCACGCCACCTGACAAGTGAACATTTTTACCGATTTGTGCACATGAACCAACAGTAGCCCATGTATCAACCATCGTACCTTCGTCTACATAGGCACCGATGTTGACATATGAAGGCATCAAAATCACATTTTTCGCTTGGAAACTACCACGACGAGCTACAGCAGGCGGTACAACACGTACACCCGCAGCTTTGAACTGTTCTTCAGTCCAACCTGCATATTTAGTATCTACTTTGTCATAGAAACGAAGATCACACGCTTCAATTGGTTTGTTATCATTTAACTTAAATGAAAGTAAAACCGCTTTTTTTAACCACTGGTGAACAACCCATTCACCATCGATTTTTTCAGCAACACGCAGTGTGCCGTTGTCTAAACCAGTCAATGCTTCTTCTACAGCTTGACGGATTTCTGTTGGGCAGTCCGTTGCGCTATAGTTGGCACGGTCTTCAAATGCTTGCTCAATGATTGTAGAAAGCTGAGACATGATCTTCCTTCTTCCAAAAAAATTTTGAAGATTTTACACTAATTTTGTAGGGTCTGTTGCCATTTTATAAATAGGTTGCGTTATAAGCTAAAATTTTATCAGACGAGGCATGAAACGTAGGTAATGGCTATTCCCTTGCCAAGTTTCATAACGAAGTATGAGGAAATTTTAGCTATAACCCTTTGGGACAAGGAGTTTTTTTGTCGCTACATCGTTATGTCTTGTTCATTTAGAAAGCCTAAACTTCACAAGCCATGCCTTGTATCGTCTAAAAAATCTCCATTGTCGCAACCGTAGATAAAGTGGCAGCAGACCCTCAGAATCTTTGAAAAAAGAAGTTACAATATATTGTTTTAAAATTAAGCAATAAAAATGTCATAAAAATGGAGACTGTTGTTTTTTATCTATAATTTGGAAATACATAATTCCTTCGAATTTGTATCAAAAAATAACAAAAAGTAATCAGTTTCTGTATAAAAAGTTAGCGATCATTCTTTTATGCTTAGTCCACAAGCAACAATTATATATTTATTTAAATAAAAGCGTTTTGTGAGGAGACTTCAATGAAAGCTTTGCGTGTTATGTTAGCAGCAGGTGCATTAACAGCGATTGCAGGTACTGCATTTGCAGCAGATGAGCAAGTGGTGAAGGAATCAGTTTATGCATTCCCTTCATACTTAGATCCAGTTTCAGTTCGTGCTGAGGTCGGTACGACAGGCTACGGTGGTGCAATTTCATATAAAGTCAATCCATACGTAAGCTTAAGCCTTGGTTATAATGGTGGCGATATTTCATGGTCAGACAGTTTAAAAATTGATGGCACGAAATATGATATGGACATGGATAATAAAAATGCATATTTAAATGCTGAAATTTATCCATGGGGTACTAACCAAAATGCATTTGCTCGTGCGTTGTACGTAGCAGCAGGTGTTGGTTATATCGACAACAGCTATGATTTGAAAAAATCAGTATCTAATACTAACGATACAATCAAAATTGATGGTTCAAATTACTACGCTCCTGGTGGCAGTGGTTCTGTGAAAGGTCATTTAAATTATGATAATCAAATCGCTCCATACCTAGGATTCGGTTTAAACAGCCCAGTTTATAAGAACTTTGGTGTATTTGGTGAAGTTGGTGCGTACTACACTGGTAATCCAGAAGTTGACTTGAAATCTGAAGGCTTAGTTAAAGTGGGTGGTATTGAGTCAGGTCAAGCAGCAGCGGATCGTGATGCAGATAAAATTGCCAATAAGAGCAGATATGAATGGATGCCTGTTGCAAAAGTGGGTGTGAGCTTTAAGTTCTAATCCATGCATTCAGTATAAAAAAACGAGCGCCATGCTCGTTTTTTTATGCTTATATCATCGACAAAATAAAAGGCTCTTTTAGAGCCTTTTATTTTTTGGTATTTATTCTTCTGGGTAAGCTACTCTTTTCAGTGCTTTAATATCCGTTTCCGGTGAGCAGAGTGAGATAAATTCATAACCATAACCACGCAGTAGGTGACCTTTGCGTACAGCAATCCAAGTGGTATTTACACCAAAGATATCTGTTTTTATCTGTTGCAAGCGGTAGTCACGTTCAGCATCATAAGCAACATCATTGACAATCCCGACACCCATATTCAGTTCAACATAGGTTTTAATCACGTCGGCATCAAGCGCAGACATGACGATATCAGCATGCAATTGTGCATCTTCAAAGGCTTTGTCAATCTTAGAGCGCCCTGTGAAACCACCATGATAAGTAATCAATGGATATTCAGCTAAGACATCCAAACTGATTTTATCGAGCTTTGTCAATGGATGATCTTTTGGCGTAATGATACTGTGATGCCACTCATAATAAGGCACGCTGGCCAAATTTTCTTCTGTGGTTAAGGATTCAGTTGCAATACCAATATCGGCTTCACCTTGAAGCAACATTTCTGCAATTTCTACAGGGCTGGCTTGTTGTAATACCAAATGTACTTTTGGAAATAACTTTTTGAATTGATTTACGATTGGAGGAAGTACATAGCGCGCTTGTGTATGTGTCGTTGCAATGGTCAGTGTACCTTCATCAACTTTATTAAAATCGTCTGCGAGACGTTTAATATTATCGGCATCGACCAACATGCGTTCCACGATGCTCAATAAAGACTGACCGGGTTCAGTCAAGCCCAATAAGCGTTTGCCTTTACGTACAAAGAGTTGCACACCGAGTTCATCTTCTAAATCTTTAATATGTTTGCTGACGCCAGATTGGGAGGTATAAAGGGCCGCAGATGCTTCAGTTAAATTAAAGTTTTGGCGAACAGTTTCTCGAATAATTCTGAGTTGTTGGAAGTTCATAAAAGTTTTTCCTCATAAGAGGATGGGGCGTGTTTTACCCCATCAATATTATTTTAAGCAACTTGCGTTGTTTGATCTGCAAATAAATGAAGTTGAGCAGCACTGATCCAAACCGTTTGATTGGGTTTGAATTGATGCAAGTTCGCCTCTTCTACACTTAATAAAATTTCGATAGTACGTCCACTACGATCTTGTAATTCCGCCACAACTCGACCTGCAATCCACACTTCACGTAAGAACGTTGCCTCAATCGTGTTGGCTTGAGGTTGGGTATGAATATGTAATTCATTTGGTCGTGCAAAAGCAATCACTTTCCCTTGTGGTGCATCTAATAACGATGGTAGTTGAATACGATCATCGCCAATACGGATAATACCGCCTGTATGCTCACCTTCAAAACGATTTGCTTGACCAAGGAAATCAAAAACAAATGGGGTCGCAGGTTTTTCATACACTTCGCGTGGTGAACCGATTTGTTCGACATCACCTTTATTCATTACGATGATCTGGTCAGCGACTTCTAAAGCTTCTTCTTGATCATGGGTGACAAAGATAGAGGTGATATGCAGTTCATCATGTAAGGTGCGTAACCAGCGACGTAATTCTTTACGTACTTTGGCATCAAGTGCACCAAATGGTTCATCGAGTAACAAAACACGTGGCTCAACGGCTAAGGCACGCGCCAATGCGATACGTTGACGCTGGCCACCTGAGAGTTGGGCTGGATAACGATCAGCCAAAAAGCCAAGTTGTACCAAATCTAGTAAACGAGTCACACGTTTTTTGATTTCAGCTTCTGATGGGCGTGTTGCACGTGGACGAACACGTAAACCAAAGGCTATATTGTCAAAAACAGTCATGTGACGGAACAGGGCATAATGCTGGAATACGAAACCAACTTGACGCTCGCGTACATGGATATTGGTGGCATCTTCACCTTCAAGTAGAACTTGCCCACCATCCGCAGATTCTAAGCCTGCAATGATACGTAATAAGGTTGTTTTTCCGCAGCCTGAAGGACCAAGTAGGGCAACCAATTCACCTTCAGGAAAGTCTAAAGAGATATTTTTAAGCGCATGGAATGCACCAAAGTGTTTTTCAATATTTTTAACTTGAATACTCATGTGTTCATTCCTTAGGAATTCGGTTGATGTTCATTTGCTTGGTCTTGACGGATTTCTAGCCAAGTTTTCAAAATCAAAGTAATGATCGCTAAAAATGCCAGTAATGAAGACACAGCAAATGCAGCACTAAAGGTATATTCGTTATAGAGAATCTCTACATGTAACGGTAAGGTATTGGTTTGGCCACGGATATGTCCTGATACAACCGAAACGGCACCAAATTCACCCATTGCCCGAGCATTACACAGAATTACGCCGTAAATCAGACCCCATTTAATATTGGGTAAGGTTACTTTCCAGAAGGTTTGCCATCCTGATGCACCCAATACAATCGCAGCTTCTTCTTCCTCTGTACCTTGTGCTTCCATTAATGGAATGAGTTCACGGGCTACAAATGGTACGGTAATAAAAATAGTAGCAAGAACAATTGCAGGCACGGCATATAGGATTTTGATGTCATGATCCATTAACCATCCACCTATCCAGCCTTGTGCACCAAAAATGAGTACTAGCATTAGGCCTGCAATTACAGGAGAAACCGAAAACGGTATATCAATAATTGTGGTTAAGATGGCTTTACCACGAAATTGAAATTTTGCAACAGCCCATGCTGCAGCTACACCAAATACGACATTAATAGGTACCGCAATAGCAGCAGTCAGTAAGGTCAGTTTGACGGCTGATAAGGTATCTGAATCAGTCAAGGCATTAATATAAACATTCAATCCTTGCTTAAATGCCTCAACAAAAACCAAGATCAGGGGGAGGAGTAGGCAACTTAAAAAAAAGATTAAGGCAATACTGATTAGACTATAACGGACCCAAGTCGGCTCACGGGTTGCATCTCTGGCTTGTAGTTTGAGTGCTAATGCATTGCTATTGGTATTTAAGCTCATTGTGCAACTCTCCCTGTACGGCGGCTAGCCCATGCTTGTACCAAGTTAATTAAAAATAAGATACCGAACGAGAGAACAAGCATGACCACAGCGATGGTGGTTGCACCAGCATAATCATATTCTTCTAGACGAGAAATAATCATGAGTGGTGCGATTTCAGTTTTATAGGGTTGATTACCTGCAATAAAAATTACTGAACCATATTCACCGACACCGCGGGCAAAAGCCAAAGCAAAGCCAGTCAGTAATGCTGGGAATAAAATCGGTAGAATGATTTTGGTAATAGTCTGCCAACGATTTGCACCTAAGGCAGAAGCAGCTTCTTCCAGTTCAGTTTCAATATCGCTGAGCACTGGTTGTACAGTACGAACTACGAAGGGTAAGCCAATAAAGATTAAAGCAAGTGTGATACCAATTGGTGTATAGGCCACTTCAATTCCAAGCGGGGAAAGGTATTGTCCGATCCAACCCGTTGGAGCATATAAAGAGGTTAAGGCAATACCTGCAACTGCCGTTGGTAGAGCAAATGGTAAGTCTACTAGTGCATCAACAAGACGTTTGCCTGGAAAGTTATAACGGACGAGGCACCAAGCCAGTAGCAAACCAAAAATAACGTTAACTAAAGCAGCAATCAGTGCGGCACTAAAGCTAAGTTGTAAAGACTTTAAAATTCGTTCTGAGGTTAAGATTTCCCATAAACCATCCCATCCAATCCCAAAAGATTTAATAAAGACAGCAGATAAAGGAATAAGCACAATCAAAGACACGTAAGCGAGGGTAAAGCCTAATGAGAGACCAAACCCAGGCAGCACTCGGGAACGCTGCGACATGATATTTCCTCAAAGAGAAATGTTTGCTAAAACAAGCAAGCAAATAATGCGAATACTAAAAATATGGGAAGCTGGGATCAGGCAAATTTTAAATTAAAATTTGCCTGACTCATTCGGACGATAGGTTGAATCTTTTTTTCAGGCAGCATGTAGTTCAGGATCTCAGGGAAGGGACCAAATCCTGATGCGACATTGATATGACCAACTGCACCTAAATTAATCGGTGTCAGTTTCCATGCTTGAGCCAATTGCAAGGCATCGACATAACCTAACCAAGGGTCATTTTCACTAATCAATAACGTGGTTGGTACGTCAATTTTCAGTTGCTGAAAATACTGTTTATAGTCAGTTAAGCTATGACGCGCAAAGCCTGCCTCACCAAAACGTGCTGGGTTTGCTGGTGCAACCAAAATCAGATTTTTAACTTTTGCTCTGAGTTCTGGGTGTTCAGCGAGTGCAGCAACACTGGTTAAGCAGCCAAAGCTATGTGCAACGATTTGAACAGGCGCTGGAGCTGCAACAACAGTTTTAACAAATTGAGCAACCCATTCGCTTAAAACGGGACGATCCCAATGTTGCTGTTGAACGCGAGAGCTAGACACGAGTTGCTGTTGTAACCAAGATTGCCAATGCTGCGCTTCGCTACCACCTACACCTGGAACAATTACGGTATGAATCATGTCTATTCTCCTTATCCCCTTAGAATCCCTCCCAACCTCCCTTTAAGAAAGGGAGGAGCAACACGAATTTAGTAACTAAACTAAAATCTGTGTAATTCCCCTCTTTTAAAGAGGTGAGCTGCGTTTATAGCAGCGCAAGGGAGATTTTTATTTGCCTGTGCTGTTGATCTTGACGATTTGGTCAAAGATACCGCCATTATCAAAGTGAGTTTTTTGCACTTTGGTCCAGCCACCAAATTCTTGATCAATTGTCACTAGTTTTAGTGGTTTAAACACATTGCTGTATTTCTTCAATACGGCCGCGTTACGTGGACGGTAGAAGTTACGTGCAGCAATCTCTTGACCTGCTGGTGAATACAGGTAGTTTAAGTAACCACGAGCGATTTGCAGGTTGCCTTTTTTCTCAGCATTCTTTTCTACAACAGCCACTGGTGGTTCAGCGAGAATCGATAGAGAAGGGGTAACGATTTCGAATTTGCCCGGTTGTTCACGGACTGCAAGGTAGGCTTCATTTTCCCAAGCCAGCAATACGTCACCGATACCGCGTTCAGCAAAGGTTGTGGTTGCCCCACGTGCGCCTGAATCTAGTACTTTGGTTTGTTTATAAATTTGACGAACAAATTCTTGAGCTTTAGCGTCGTTACCACCTTTTTGATGTTTCGCCCAAGCCCAGGCACCTAAGTAGTTCCAACGTGCACCACCCGATGTTTTTGGATTTGGTGTAATAATTTCTACACCTGGCTTAACCAGATCACCCCAATCTTTGATTTGTTTTGGGTTGCCTTTACGAACTAGGAATACAATTGTTGAGGTATATGGCGTAGAGTTGTTCGGTAATTTCTTTTGCCAGTCTGCTGGAAGTAGTTTTGCATTTTCTGCAATTTCGTCGATGTCTGCTGCAAGTGCAAGTGTGACTACATCTGCATTTAAGCCATCAATCACGGCACGGGCTTGTTTGCCTGAACCGCCGTGTGATTGTTTAAAGTCGATGTCCTGACCTGTACGCTGTTTCCAGAACGTACCGAATTGTTTATTGAAATCTGTATACAGTTCACGAGTCGGGTCATAAGAAACGTTTAAGAATTCTTGTGCCGCGAATGAAGAGACTGAGAGTAATGCGGCAATGACACCGACTTTAACTTGAGAAAAACGCATGGAAAACCCCTTAAAACTAAATCACTGTTTGGAATATGTACGCAGCATAACGCCAGTTTTTTTGCAAAAAAAATAATTAAAATCGAATTTGTTATGAAAAAAATAGAAATAGATAAAAGAGATAAGCTTTGCTGAATTATTGATATATAAGCAATTTTTAATTTTAGGCTTTAATTGTTATACTTATTTAAAATCAATGGCTTATTGGTTTTGGTGGTGCTGGCTTATAAAGTGCAAAGGTATCTGGATTATGCAGTGTTATAAAAATGGGCAATTCGTTGATTCCATCCCTTTATTAGATCGAGCTTTTCATTATGGTGACGGCTGCTTTACCACAGCACGTATTTTTCACGGAATTCTTGAATTAAAAGAACTGCACTTTGCACGTTTAAAACTGGCTTGCCAGTCCTTGCAACTGGATGCAGATCTATCCTTTATTGAAAAGTCGCTTGTGCATTTACAACAGCAATATTCTAGCCTTAATGGCACTTTAAAAGTGGTCATTAGCAGAGGTGTAGGCGATCGTGGTTATAGTCTGCCTTTGCATGCGGCTGATGTATACGTGTGGTATTACCCAAGAGTGACACAGGCTTTTCAGCCTGAATGGATTGAAAGTGGCATGTTAAATCATGCGTTGGGTTTGAATATGCCTCATTTAGTGGGGTTAAAAACGCTGAACAGA
The DNA here is from genome assembly GCF_000367945.1 of Acinetobacter proteolyticus. Taxonomy (GTDB): domain Bacteria; phylum Pseudomonadota; class Gammaproteobacteria; order Pseudomonadales; family Moraxellaceae; genus Acinetobacter; species Acinetobacter proteolyticus. The sequence continues at coordinate 1,594,088 of NZ_KB849179.1, read as the reverse complement.
TTAGAACAGGTCTTACTGAAACAAGAGGCTGATCAGCGCGGTTGGTTGGAAGCACTCGTCAGTGATGTACAAGGCTATATTGTTGAAGGCGTGAGCAGTAATTGTTTTATTCGTATAAATGATCGGTGGATTACGCCCGAACTTCGTTATAATGGCGTCCACGGTGTGATGAGAGCCAAAATCTTGTCGAGAATGCAGCAATATCAGATTGAATGTGAGCAGCGGTGTATCGATATCAATGAGATTGGGCGCATCCAGAGTTTATTTTTTTGCAATGCGTTACATCCAATGAAAGCGGTTGTTCGATTTAATGATCGGGCCTTAGCGCAGCAACCCTATCTTGATTTATTTGAAACTTTAAAACTTAGCCAGATTGATTAATATGCCAAAGCCGCCTAATTCCAGCAAAAGTAAGAAAAAGCCCAAAGCGAAACCGAAATCCAGATTTTCTTTTTTTAAAGCCTTTTTGATCGCCATTGTTATTTTTGTTTTGGTGATCTTTGGCATTGTATGGTCGAGTTTATTTAAAAATTACCCTGTAGACAGTAAAAAACAGCTTTTAGTGATTTCTTCTGGTGATACCTATTCACGCTTTATTGATCGTTTAGCCAAAGAAAATAAAGTGAATTTTCCAATAGTTTTAAAGCTGTATCAGAAGTTTATGATTCATGACACCATGAAAGCGGGTGTCTATGAAATTACTCAAGGTATGAGTATTCGTCAGGTGATGGATATGTTATCTGATGCAGATAATGCACAGATGAATCGTATTTTAGTGATTGAAGGGACGACTTTTTCACAATTGATTCAGAGTTTAAGAAAAGATCCGAATGTCACCAATACCTTACTTGATCTTCCGCACAGTGAATTATTAAAGCAATTAAATATTTCATATACGCATCCAGAAGGTCTATTTGCGCCTGATACTTATTTCTTTGCCAAAGGTGAGACGGATAAGAAAATCTTAACCGATTTATATCGCCGTCAAATGAAATCGTTGGATGAGGCTTGGGCCAAGAAAGCACCGAACCTACCTTATAAAGATAAATATGAAGCATTGATCATGGCTTCGATTATCGAAAAAGAAACCAGTTTGGACAGTGAACTAGAACAGGTTTCAGGTGTATTTGTCCGTCGTTTGAAAATGGGGATGCGCTTACAGACTGATCCAACCGTGATTTACGGCATGGGCGAGAATTATAAGGGCAATATCACCCGTAATGATTTGCGCACGCCAACGGCATATAACACCTATACCATCAATGGTTTACCGCCAACACCAATTGCTTTACCAAGTAAAAAAGCGATTGAGGCAGCGATGCATCCTGATGATGCCAAAAATATTTACTTCGTTGCTACGGGCAATGGTGGGCATAAATTTACCGCGTCTTTAGAAGACCATAATCGTGCAGTGCAAGAATATTTAACTGTACTACGTTCAAAGAAAAAGCAGGGCGAATAATGTTTATTAGTTTTGAAGGGACGGAAGGTGTGGGCAAAACCACGCTGATTCGTAAAATTCATCAGTACTTTGAACAGCAAGGTAAAGAAGTGGTGTTGACCCGTGAACCGGGCGGAACACCACTGGCCGAGCAGATTCGCTCCTTATTATTGGCAGTAAATCATGAAGAGCAAATGAGTCATGATACCGAGCTGTTATTGATTTATGCAGCACGTGCACAGCATTTACAGCAAGTGATTTTACCCGCATTAGAGGCAGGTAAAATTGTGCTGAGTGATCGTTTTACTGATGCCAGCTTTGCTTATCAATGTTCTGGACGTGGTTTGAGTCAGGAAAAGTTACAACTGTTAAATCAAACCTTTGTGGCGAAAATGCCGAATATTACTTTTTGGTTGGATGCATCGATTGAGTTGGGCATGACCCGTGCGCGAGAGCGTGGTGCATTGGACCGTTTTGAGCAAGAGAAATTAAGTTTCTTTGCTAAGGTGCGTGCAGGTTATGAGACCTTGTGGCAAGCAGAGCCTGAACGAATCAAGCGTTTAGATGCAACACAGAATGCGGATGTTGTGTTTGAAGAGGCGCTGCAGTATTTGAAATAAAAACAGCTGTATTCTCAATATTTATTGTTGAAAAAATTTGTGTGATGCTTTGGTTTTATTTCTTATGCCTTACTTTTCAGGGATGAAAAGTAACAAAAATCCTTTGTTGAGCTGACGGTGCATCCTTGATACCGCAGCTCAACGGGCGACATCCATGTCGCCTACCGCGATAGCTAATAATAACTTTAAGTCGTCTTGAAAAGCTCAAAAACTTAAAAGAGTCACTCATTCACCAATGGCTGTTCCACTTTAAAATTTGGTGGAGTTAAAACTGTCTTGCGAATCTCATTTGAGAGTTCTGGATAATCCAGTGTGTAATGCAAACCACGTGATTCTTTACGTTCCATTGCACAGCGTACAATCATTTCTGAAACTAGAACTAGGTTACGCAATTCAATCAGATTCTTACTAACACGATAATCCTGATAATACTCAGTGATTTCACGTTTCAACATTTCAATACGATGTAGAGCACGTTGCAAACGCTTAGTGGTACGTACAATACCGACATAGTTCCACATGGTAGAACGAAGTTCATCCCAGTTTTGCAGAATCACCACGTCTTCATCTGCATCTGTCACTTGTGTTTCATCCCAAGAAGGAACTTCGGGCAGTTTAAAATCTGCATCAAATTTCTGTTCGATATCTTCTGCTGCACTCATGCCATAAACGAAACATTCAAGTAATGAGTTACTCGCCATACGGTTAGCGCCGTGTAGACCTGTATAAGAGGTCTCACCAATCGCATATAAGCCATCTAAATCCGTTTGACTATGTTCATCCACCACTACACCACCACAGGTGTAATGTGCTGCAGGAACAACAGGAATCATATCTTTGGTGATATCAATGCCGAGTTCAAGTAAACGTGCATACAGTGTCGGGAAGTGTTCGGTAATAAATTCGGGTGATTTATGGGTGATGTCTAACCAGACATGACGAATACCTAAGCGTTTGATTTCATGGTCAATGGTACGCGCCACAATATCACGTGGTGCCAGTTCAGCACGTTCATCAAAACGCAGCATGAAACGCTCGCCATCTGGTAGGCGCAAATAAGCACCTTCACCGCGCATGGCTTCGGTGATCAAGAACGAGCGTGCTTTCGGGTGATATAAACAGGTCGGATGGAATTGGTTAAATTCCATATTAGCGACACGGCAACCTGCACGATAGGCCATGGCAATGCCATCACCTGTGGCAATGTCAGGGTTTGATGTGTAGAGATAAGCTTTCATCGCACCGCCACAAGCCAGTGCAGTGAAAGGAGCTAAAAAGGTATGTACCTGCTCGGTAGCTTCATCTAAAGCGTATAGACCGATTGCGCGATTGGCTTGGTTTTGATGTCCAAGCTTGTGTAAGGTAATTAGATCAATCGCAATATAATTTTCAAAAATCGTAATATTTTTTCGTTCTTTGGCACGTTCAACCAAGGTGGTTGAAATGGCTTTACCTGTTGCATCGGCAGAGTGAATGATACGACGTTGTGAGTGTCCGCCTTCACGAGTGAGATGGAGTTGCTCGTCATCATCTAGCGTAAATTGCACGCCTTGCTTGAGCAGGAAGTCAACCGAAGGTTTGCCACCTTCGACGGTATGTTTGACCGCATCTAACTCACAAAGATGACCGCCTGCAATCATAGTGTCATTAATGTGTTGTTGAATAGAGTCAGTTTCGTCTAAGACTGCAGCAACACCGCCTTGTGCATAAAAGGTACTGGCCTCCGTCAATGCTGCTTTGGCTAAAATTGCAATGTTGTAATGACTTGGTAAAGAGAGTGCAAGGCTTAAACCTGCACCGCCACTGCCCACAATAATCACATCAAAATGGTGAATTGTTTTTAAATCAGGCATGTCAATCTGCTTCAGTTTTAAACGTTCGCTAATGACACCGCTTTTTTATCAAAAAGGCAAGGGCTAATCTGCCTAGAATTGAGTGAATTTTTAGCGAATGCGATTTATTCTCCAATTATTTTTTGCCCAAAATGTATGAATGAGAAAACGATTACGATTCAGTACATTGTTTTAATCTACACTTAAGCTCCCCAAGATAAAACCATTCTTATACGGTGAATCGTGGAGTATTTCTCCATAATTTATTCATATTTCATCATTCTAGATCGTTGTATGCATTGAAAATATAAACATATTTTTACGAAAAGAATGGTCGGGTTATGCTAAAAACATAGACCTAAATCTTATTTTAATCATCAGTATGTAGGTTCTTGCTTCATGAAAAGTCGCTATTTACAACAAGGAATGTATGCTGCGGTATTTACGATAGCAGCATCTCAAATCAATGCTGCATCGCCAGTAGATTTTTCAAATCTCGTTGAGCAGGTCAGTCCTGCTGTTGTGAGTGTCAATGTTGTAAAGAAAATGACTCAGGAAGAGTTATTACAACAACAAGTCCCTGAAATTTTACGCCGTTTTTTTGGTAATCAAGTGATTATACCGCAACAACAGGGTCCTCAAGAAAAAACGGCTTATGGGAGTGCTTTCTTTATCGGGAAAGATGGCTACTTACTCACGAACCGTCATGTAATTGCAGATGCTTCACGCATCAGTATTACCTTAAATGATCGTCGTGAACTTGATGCGACACTTGTAGGAAGTGATGAGCGTACAGATATTGCATTACTTAAAGTGAATGGTAATAATTTTCCAGAATTAAGAATTGGTAATGTAGACCAACTCCGAGTAGGTGAGCCTGTACTCGCGATTGGTTCACCATTTGGTTTTGATTATTCCGCTTCGGCTGGGATTGTCAGTGCAAAATCAAGAAATATGAGTGGGGAAACCTCGGTTCCATTTATTCAAACTGATGCGGCTTTAAACCCAGGTAACTCGGGTGGTCCATTGTTTAACCAGCGTGGTGAAGTGGTGGGTGTGAACTCGCGTATCTTCAGTGGTACCGGTGGTTATATGGGTTTGTCATTCTCGATTCCAATTGATGTGGCGATGGATGTCGTACAACAATTGAAAACGACAGGTAAAGTAACACGTTCTTATCTTGGTATTATGATGCAGGATATTGATCGTAACTTGGCAGAAGCTTATAAGTTGCCGAAACCAGAAGGTTCGTTGATTACTCAAGTTGCGCCGAAATCACCAGCTGAGAAAGCAGGTCTAAAATCGGGTGATGTGATTTTGAAAGCCAATGGAGCGCCAATTTCACGGACCAGTGATTTACTTTATTCATTGAATCGCATTGCACCGAACCAAACAGTTCAGTTAGAAATTCTACGTGATGATAAAACACGCACGATTTCTGCGACATTGGGCACTGCACCAGATGACACGGCTGCCGATGCTGAAAAAAATAACCCAACCAGCGGTTTAGGGATGAGTATTCGAGATCTAACCGCCGCTGAACAAGCGCGTTTAGATGTGCGTGGTGGTATCTTGATTCAAGATGTGAAGCGTGGCGGTACGGCGTCTTTATCTAATCTGGTTGCGGGTGATGTGATTGTACAGGTGAATGGTACCGCGATTACCAATAGCCAACAGTTTGCAAAAACGGTTTCAGCCTTACCAAAAAATAGCGTTGCGCGTGTGACGATTATTCGTCAAGGACAACGTGCAATTCTTGGCTTACGCTTACCTTAAGTTTTGATTTACATTGTATAAGCTTAATAAAACCACTCTAAAATAGGGTGGTTTTTGTTTTGTAATGCTGTTGTGTTTAGACTAGTGTAACTAGCGGAACTTTGATGAATGAAATACCAGAGATTATGAGTACGATTTTTGATTTAAAAATACAGGTTCAGCCTAAACATATTGATGTACTTGGGCATGTAAATAACGTCATGTACATTCAATGGATGCAGGATGTTGCTTCAGCGCATATCGAGACATTGGGTTTAGGCCTAGCCCAATATTTAGAACTGAAACATGCCATGGTCGCGGTTGAACATCATGTGCAATATCGTAAGGCAGCACTGGAAGGTGATGAAGTCATTTTACGGACATGGTTAGATGATATTAATGCACTTTACTCGTTCCGTCAGTATGCCTTTTATCGCCCTAAAGATCAGAGCATTTTATTTGTTGGTAATACTAAATGGGCGTGTATTGAAATTGAGACAGGTCGTCCAAAACGGATGTCACCAAGCTTTACTCAAGCTTATCAGCCAATTGCTGCTGATTTAGATCCGATGGATTTTAATGTGACCTATTTTGAATAGATAACATGTAAGTTTCGGCCAGATGAGCGTGTAGTGATGCAACCATTAAAGACATTAGAAACAGAGCGTTTGATTTTAAATAGCCTGCATTTAGATGATACTGCGTTCGTTCTCGATATGTTTTCAAATGCTCAGGTGCTCGAATTTTATGATTTAGAAGCTTTTTCTGAAATTGAACAGGCGGAAGCGCTCATTCATCGAATGCATCATCGCTATCATTCAGCATCGGGTTTTCGTTATGCGATACGTTTAAAGACAGGTGAAATGATAGGTGGTTGCGGTGTTAATCGTATTCTTGAGGAGGAGGGTGATCATCGTGCGATTATTGGTTATGACCTACATCCGAATTATTGGGGAAATGGTTATATGCTTGAGGCGATTACAGCGATGTTAAATCTGATTCGAACAGAGTTGTTGTTTGGTCAGAAAATTCGCTATGTAGATGCACAAGTCATGCAGCAAAACCTCAAATCACAACGGCTGTTACAGAAATTAGGATTTCATCAAATTCCATCTGTGGTGGAAATGGGGCGAACCTTTTTGCAGTTCAGATTGTCGTTGTTTTGATATTGAGCTATTTGGGCCTAATGCTATGCAGTATAAAACGTCTAGCTATAAATTTCCTTCGTCTTCATACCGACCTTCTGTTATAATCGCGGGCAATTTTATTAAACCATTTGGCTCACTACTTTTTGAAAGTATAGGGCGTTCTATTTTGTTAAGGTAACCCATGGCGCAAGCTAAAAAATCCGTAGATATCAAAAATATACGCAATTTCTCGATTATTGCTCATATTGACCATGGTAAGTCGACTTTGGCGGACCGTTTCATTCAAATGTGTGGCGGTTTACAAGATCGTGAGATGCAAGCTCAAGTATTAGACTCTATGGAGCTTGAGCGTGAGCGTGGGATTACCATTAAAGCTGCATCGGTAACCTTGTACTATACCCATCCAAATGGTCAAGAATATCAATTGAACTTCATTGATACCCCGGGACACGTTGACTTCTCTTATGAAGTATCACGTTCTCTGGCTGCCTGTGAAGGTGCATTGTTGGTGGTTGATGCTGCGCAAGGTGTTGAAGCACAGTCTGTTGCAAACTGCTATACCGCCATTGAGCAGGGCTTGGAAGTTTTACCAATCTTGAATAAAATTGATTTGCCTCAAGCTGAGCCTGAGCGTGTCATTCACGAGATTGAAGAAATTATCGGGATTGAAGCGACAGATGCACCTACTTGTTCAGCAAAAACTGGTTTAGGTGTTGAAGGTGTTCTAGAGCGTTTGGTGGATGTCATTCCTGCACCTGAAGGTGACCGTGATGCACCTTTACAAGCATTGATTATCGACTCATGGTTCGATAACTATCTTGGTGTTGTATCGCTTGTTCGTATTAAACAAGGTCGTATCCGCAAGGGCGACAAGATGCTGGTGAAATCAACCGGCCAAACCCATCCAGTCACTTCAGTAGGTGTATTTAATCCGAAGCATACCGAAACTGACATGCTTGAAGCGGGTGAAGTAGGCTTTGTGATTGCAGGGATTAAGGATATTTTTGGTGCGCCAGTCGGTGATACCATCACACTTGCAGCAACACCAGAGGTTGCGACTTTACCAGGTTTTAAAAAGGTCAAGCCACAGGTCTATGCGGGTCTGTTCCCGATTGATTCGAGTGACTTTGAACCGTTCCGTGAAGCACTACAAAAATTACAGATCAATGACTCGGCTTTATTCTTTGAACCTGAAAGTTCTGATGCATTGGGCTTTGGCTTCCGTTGTGGCTTCTTGGGCATGCTCCACATGGAAATCGTTCAAGAGCGTTTAGAACGTGAATACGATCTTGATCTGATCAGCTCTGCACCGACGGTAATTTATGAAGCGCTCACCAAAAAAGGTGACATTATTTATATCGACAGCCCGTCAAAAATGCCAGATGGCTCTACAGTTGAAGATCTACGTGAACCGATTGCGGAATGTCATATTCTTGTGCCACAAGAATACTTGGGTAATGTCATGACCCTATGTATCGAGCGTCGTGGTATTCAAAAAGATATGAAATTCTTGGGTAACCAAGTGTCAATTACTTTTGAAATTCCAATGGCAGAAGTGGTCATGGATTTCTTCGATAAATTAAAATCATGCTCGCGTGGCTTTGCTTCGCTGGATTATAACTTCGTTCGTTTCGAGAGTTCAGCTCTGGTTAAGGTTGATGTTTTAATTAATAGCGAAAAGGTTGATGCCTTGGCAATGATCTGTCACCGTCAAGATGCGCGCCATCGAGGTATTGCATTGGTAGAGAAGATGAAAGATCTGATTCCTCGCCAAATGTATGATGTTGCGATTCAGGCCGCAATCGGTGCACAAATCATTGCGCGCTCTACTGTAAAAGCAATGCGTAAGAACGTATTGGCAAAATGTTATGGTGGTGACGTTTCACGTAAGAAGAAACTTCTTGCGAAGCAGAAAGAAGGTAAGAAGCGCATGAAGCAAGTGGGAAGTGTCGAAATCCCACAAGAAGCATTCTTGGCTGTATTGAAAGTTGATCGATAAAAAAGATGAGGCTGGGGAAGTATAATACTTTACCCAGTCGAATGACGGGCAGTGAAACTGCAAGAGAGGGTTTGTGGATTTTGATTTTAACTTGATTCTGGTGCCAGCAACACTGATTTTCTTTTTGGTGTGGTTACTAGATAAGTTGGTATTGAAGCAGCGTGCAACACGTGGGCGTAATCAGGAAAATTTTGTCATTACATGGGCATATGACTTCTGGCCTGTGTTAGCCGTTGTACTGGTGCTCCGTTCTTTCTTGTATGAGCCATTTAATATTCCATCAGATTCTATGGTTCCGACCTTAGAAACAGGTGATTTTATTCTGGTCAATAAGTTTGATTATGGTGTGCGTTTACCGATCGTAAACTCTAAAATCATTGATGTAGGTGAGCCAAAGCGCGGTGAAGTGATCGTATTCCGTTATCCGCCACAACCAACCATTAGCTATATTAAACGTGTGGTGGGTGTCCCTGGTGATCATATCCAATTTAAAGATGGTCAATTGATTATCAATGGGAAGCAGATTGCGAAGGTAGCAACACAATACTCACGTGAGAAAGACCAGCAAGATACCCCGACAGCACTCTACTTCAAAGAAACCTTGGGTGAGCATCAGCATCTGATTCGTTATTTGGAAGGGCGTAACCCTTTGGTTGAGCAATTCCAATTTGCGCAATTGAGAGGTGCTGAAGCATTGATCCCATTTGTTGCCAAAGAAAATGATGTGTTTATCCAAAGCAACGGTCAAAATTGGGAAGTCACTGTACCAGAAGGCCAATACTTTGCGATGGGTGATAACCGTGATCAAAGTGCAGACAGTCGTTTTTGGGGCTTTGTACCTGAGGCAAATTTAACTGGTCGAGCTTTTTATGTATGGATGCATAAAGAACCTGGTTTAAATCTTCCAAGTTTTAACCGAAATGGTAAGATTGACTAATAAAAATAGATAGGAAATAGACAGATGCGTAAATCTCAACAAGGGACTTCGTATATTGCAATTTTATTTGGGGTGGTCTTGTTTGCAGTTGCTGTGAAAGCGGCAATTGCGATCTGGCCAGCATACTGGGATGACAAACTGATTAATACTCAGATTGAAGGCTTGTTGAAAGATAGTCCTGCAAATATCACACCGAGTAAGTTTGCATCTCAGATGGATCAACGTTTTGATATGAACGGGATTCGCGATTTACATTTTAAAGATATCGCGCAAGTGACTTATAAAGATGATCTTGTGGTGATGAAGAAGTATGAAATCCGTAAGCCTTTCATGCTGAATATTAGTTTAGTTATGACCTTTGAGAAGACTTTTGACCAAAAATCTGCAAAACAAGCTCAATGATACACGGCTGCAAGGGCGCATAGGTCACCAGTTTAAACAGTTTGACTTGTTAAAACTGGCTTTGACCCATCGCTCGGTGAGCCATAAACATAATTATGAACGCCTAGAATTTCTAGGCGATTCATTATTAGGGATGATCGTCGCAAACTATTTGTACAATGCCTATCCACTGGAAAATGAAGGTCGTTTAACACGTATGCGTGCGACTTTGGTTCGACAGGAAGCGTTGGGAAAAATTGCAAATGATTTGCAACTGAGTCGGTCATTAATTTTAAGCACAGGCGAGTTAAAATCTGGCGGGCATCACCGAGAGTCTATTCTGGCGGATACAGTTGAAGCCATTATTGGTGCTATTTATTTAGACAGCAATGATCTCAACTTGCTCGAACGCATTGTGCTAAAATGGTATGAACCATATCTTGATCATATCGAACCGACAGATCAACTGAAAGACCCGAAATCACGTTTGCAAGAGTATTTACAAGCACGTAAAAAACCTCTCCCAGTTTACGAGGTTGTAGATATTCAAGGGGATGCCCCGAACCAACATTTCAAAGTGGAATGTGAGGTCGAGGGATTGCCAAAAATTCAAGGCGAGGGCTCAAGTCGTCGTTTTGCCGAACAAACGGCAGCGGCAGAGATTTTAAAATTATTGGAGCAATAACCTGATGTCTCATTCAGAAGAAAATAAGCCAGAAGCAACTGAACAGCAAAATGGCAATAATGTCGTTGATCAATTTTTTAGTTCTCAAGGAACCACAATTCCTTCAGATTTCAAAAGCGGTTTTGTTGCAATCGTTGGTCGTCCAAATGTGGGCAAATCAACTTTGATGAACCACATCTTGGGTCAAAAATTATCGATTACCTCACGTAAGCCACAAACCACGCGTCACAAGATCGTGGGGATTGATTCGCGTGAGAAATCGCAAGCGGTATTCGTTGATACGCCGGGGATGCATAAAAAAGAAGTGCGTGCCATCAATAAGATGATGAACCGTGCGGCACACTCTGCTTTGCGTGATGTGAACTTGGTTTTATTTGTGGTTGATGCACAAAAGTGGACGCAAAACGATGAATTGGTTTTGGAAAAACTTAAAAATGCAGATATGCCTGTGATCCTAGTGATTAATAAGCTAGATACCTTTGAAAATAAAAATGAAGCTCTACCTCTGATTCGAGAGCGCGCGAAGCTGATGAATTTTGCTGAAATTGTTCCAGTATCAGCATTACGTGGTGCAAATCTCGATCATTTGCGAGATACCATCGAGAAGTATCTGCCATATCAACCACCATTGTATTCATTAGATCAGATTACCGATCGTTCTGAACGCTTCCTAGCGAGTGAAATTATTCGCGAGAAAATCATGCGTCAGTTGGGTGAAGAGCTTCCATATGATTTGACTGTACAAATCGAATCATTTAAAACTGAGGAAGCGACCGTAAATGAAAAAACAGGTCGATTAAAGCCACCTTGTACGTATATTGATGCAACGATTTTCGTAGAGCGTCAAGGTCAAAAAGCTATTGTGATTGGTGATAAAGGTGCGAAGCTAAAAAGCATTGGTATGGATGCACGTGCAGACATGGAAAAAATGTTTGAACAGAAAATCATGCTGACACTTTGGGTGAAAGTCAAAGGTGGTTGGTCTGATGATGAGCGTGCATTAAAAAGCTTGGGTTATAGCGATATTTAACAGGTTTTAAGACAATGGAAACAGGTATGAAAATAACAATCCGTGTACTCGCAATCGTAACATGCATCTTCATGTTGCAAGGCTGTGTTCATAAGCTTGTGACCGTACCTGTTAAAGTTGCTTATAAGACCACCAAAGGTGTTGTTAAGGGGACTGCTGCTGTGGTTGGTGCAGTTATTCCTGATGGCGATGATGAAGAAAAGGATGAGAAAAAGAAGGACTAGTATCGCTTTATGATGCGTAATGAAGTCCTGCATGGCTATTTGATTCATCATCGTAAATATCGTGAAAAAAGCCATATTGTGCATTTATATACACAAGAATACGGTCGGGTGGATGGAATTTTAAGACAAACGCCACCGCCTCAATATCAGCCGATTCGCTTGCAAGCCACAGGCAAATCGGAACTTAAAAATTTCACTAAACTGGAAATCCTTAATCAACCTGTGTTTTTTCACGGGGATGCTTTTTTTGCTGGTTTTTATTTAAATGAAATCTTGTTGCGTTTATGTCCATTAGAAGAGGCCATGCCGCAAACCTTTGAACAATATCAATTGATATTATTACAATTGCAACAACTCGCTTCACATGAGCAAGCCGCATTATTTCTAAGACAAATTCTGCGTCAATTTGAACATGTTTTACTGCAAGAGCTTGGCTACGCAATTGACTTTTCAGTTGATGCAAATCAGCAAGAGGTTCAAGCTTCACAGCATTATCATTTTCAGCTGAATGATGGTTTTTTACCTGTTGCAAAAGCATCGCGTGCCACCTTGGCGGGTAATTTGATTGGCTCTATGCAAAGTTATGAAGATGGACAGGATTTTTCTCCCGAACAACTGCAATTATTGGGTAAACTATACCGTCAAATGATTAGTTCTTTGCTGGGTGATCGACCGCTGAAAAGTCGTCAACTTTGGATTCAAAATACACAAACTTGAGCTTCTTGATGTATTAATGATGCAAAAAGAAGGATAAACAATAGGATATTTTTTATGGCTGCAATCTTAGGTGTAAACATTGATCATGTTGCGACATTAAGACAAGCGCGTGGTACAACTTACCCTGATCCAGTTCAGGCTGCTCTGGTTTGTGAAGAGGCGGGTGCTGAGGGGATTACTTTGCATTTGCGTGAAGATCGCCGCCATATCCAAGATGATGATGTGCGTCGTATGCGCCCATTATTGAAAACACGTATGAATCTTGAGTTGGCTGTAACGGATGAAATGGTTGAATTTGCCAAAGAGATTCAACCTCAACACGTGTGTTTTGTCCCTGAACGTCGTCAGGAAGTCACCACAGAAGGTGGTTTGGATGTGGTGGGTCACTTTGAAAAAGTCAAAGCTGCAACTGAAGCATTGAAAGCCATAGGCAGTGATGTGTCTTTATTTATTGATGCTGATTTGGCACAGATTGATGCAGCTGTGGCATGTGGTGCACCAACCATTGAAATCCATACGGGTGCTTATGCTGATGCCGAGACAGATGAGCAGCAACAAGCTGAATTGGCTCGTATTATCAAAGGTGCTGAATATGCAGCGGCAAAAGGTTTGGTTGTGAATGCTGGGCATGGGTTGAATTTGGATAACGTTGCAGCGATTGCTGCGATTCCACAAATTCATGAACTCAATATTGGTCATTCAATTATTGCCGATAGCGTATTCGTTGGTTTGGCTCAAGCAGTAACAGATATGAAAGCAGCGATTCAGGCTGCTGCGAGATAATTGAATGAGTAGTATAAAGTATGATGAGTTGATGCAGCCTGTCATTGATTTTTTGGGTTGTAGTACTCCTCAAGCATGGTTGGATGAAGCGGTTAATAACCTAGACACTTTAATGCAAGACCATGCCAATTGTGAAAAGAAGGCTGCTGGAACGGCCATGAATCTCATGTTTCGTTATAGCTTTTTTACCGACTTGCAAGTGAAACTGGCACAATTGGTACGTGAAGAAATGCTGCATTATGAGCAGGTTTTAGAATTCATGACCAAACGTGGACAAGAATGGAAGGGCTTAAGTGCGGGACGTTATGCAGGTGAATTGCGTAAAGAAATCCGCACTTATGAGCCTGAGGCGCTGATTGATGTCATGATTATTGGTGCATTTGTAGAAGCACGCTCTTGTGAGCGTTTCTATGCGTTGGCACCAATCGTTGATGATGAGCTGGGGCGGTACTACCGTTATTTGCTTAAGTCGGAATCTCGCCATTTTGAGGACTATTTGGCGTTGGCATTGGATGTCGCAAAAACAGCGAAACTCAAAGATCCTGAAGAAGATATTCAACAGCGAATTGAGCGTATTCGTGAAGTGGAAAAGAATCTGATTTTAAGCCCAGATGATACCTTCCGTTTCCATAGCGGTGTGCCTGCAAAAGTTGCTGCCTAATTTACGCTATCTTTCATAAAAAAAGACCTCTACATTTTAGAGGTCTTTTTTATTGAGCACGGTTTTTAGTGACCATAAAAAAAGCCCCGATCAATGATCAGGGCTTTTTAGAATCTTGGCTCTCCCACCTGGGCTCGAACCAGGGACCTGCGGATTAACAGTCCGTCGCTCTACCGACTGAGCTATGGGAGAATAGTAGATTGGCTCTCCAACCTGGGCTC
>NZ_KB849179.1:1499553-1579644 GCF_000367945.1 Acinetobacter proteolyticus | reverse complement strand
ACTGAGCTATGGGAGAATAGTAGATTGGCTCTCCAACCTGGGCTCGAACCAGGGACCTGCGGATTAACAGTCCGTCGCTCTACCGACTGAGCTATTGGAGAATCTGATGCGCATTTTAGGCATGAAAAGCCAATGCGTCAACAACAATAGTAAATAAAATTAATCGTTTGCTTGATTAATAATCTTTTTGCTCTTCGGATAAGGAAAATTGCACAAAAAAGATTTAATTTACTTGAAAATTAATCAGTTATTGTGCATTTCCTTAAACTTCGCCAAGGCATCAATTCGATACTGAATCAGCATTTCACCAATCTCTGGACCCGTGATATGTTCAGGTAAATCCTGCGCACGGATATTGCGTACGATTTCCATTGCATCTAAAACGTATTGCGCTTGTGGATAAGGGCGATGTTCCAAACCTAGGCGACCTTTAGCATCACATTCACAGGCTTGTACAAATGCAATGACTTTCTCAGGGCGACGTAGCACATCTAAACGTTGTAATAAGCGCCATAGTGTTCCTGGTTTCAGGTTCATGATCTGATGGCATTTTAAATGCTCTTTGCAGACGATCAGCGCCAAATTCTTTAAATGCGTCGGAACCTTTAAACGATCACAAAAATCGGTTACTGGCTGTATACCACGTTCTTCATGCATGATATGACGTGGCAGTTCGTCCACAGGGGTGAGTGCCTTGCCAAGATCATGCACAAGCACAGCAAAACGCACATCAAGTGCATATTCTGCTAAACAGGCTTGTTTAAGCGCCATCAACGTATGAATGCCGCAGTCGATTTCAGGATGGTATTCAGGGCGTTGTGGCACACCAAAGAGGGCATCGATTTCTGGAAATAGAATCTTTAAGGCCTTGCAATCTCTTAAGGTTTGGAAATAGACATCAGCATGATCTTCAAGCAACGCGCGTGAGGTTTCTTTCCAGACCCGTTCAGGGGTTAATGCATCAAGTTCACCTGATTCGGCAATCTCCTGCATTAACTGTAGCGTTTCATCTGCAATTTTAAAGCCATAGGCTGCATAACGGGCAGCAAAACGAGCCACTCGAAGAACACGTAATGGATCTTCGGTAAATGCATCAGATACATGGCGCAGGATTCTCTGCTCTAAATCGCGTTGACCGCCATAAGGATCATATACGGTGCCTGCATCATCCATGGCCATGGCATTAATGGTTAAATCACGACGAATCAGATCTTCTTCTAATTTAACGGTCGTGTCTGTGAAAAACTGGAAACCATGATAACCCACGCCAGATTTACGTTCAGTGCGTGCAAGTGCATATTCTTCTTTTGTTGTTGGATGTAGAAATACCGGGAAATCTTTTCCCACAGGTTGATAGCCTTCGGCGAGTAATTGCTCGGGCGTTGCTCCAACCACCACATAATCTTTTTCGTGATAGGGGTGGCCCAGTAAATGATCTCGGACAGCACCGCCTACTAAATAAACTTGCATGAAAAAACCTCTATTCTTCACACAATCATGCTACAGAATAGAGGTTTTCTCAAGGGTTAAGCGAAGCTTTTCAAGAAAAGCGAGGCTTAAGTGAACTTAGTTTTGGCTTTGTTGAATTTCGGCAACTGTTAAAGCGGTCATATTCACCAAACGACGTGTTGTCGCTGTAGGTGTAAGAATATGAACAGGTTTTGCAGCACCTAATAAAATAGGACCAATGGTCACATTATTACCAGACGTTGCTTTTAACAAGTTAAATGAAATGTTCGCTGAATCTAGGTTAGGCATAATCAACAAGTTTGCCGAACCTTTGAAACGTGAGTTCGGGAATGCAAAATGACGAATATTTTCATCTAATGCTGCATCACCATGCATTTCACCTTCAACTTCTAACTCAGGTGCTTGCTCTGAAAGCAGACGATAGACTTCACGCATTTTTTGTGCGCTTGGGTCATTCTGGTCGCTACCAAAACTTGAATGAGAAAGTAAGGCAACACGTGGTGTAATACCGAAACGACGAACTTCTTCAGCTGCTAAAATGGTCATTTCAGCAAGTTGTGCAGCCGTTGGGTTGGTGTTTACATAGGTGTCTGCAATAAATAAATTGCGATCTTCAAGCATTAAGGCATTCAACGTAAAGAATGTGCTGCGACCTTCTTTAAGACCAATGACATTTTTCACGAAATCTAAATGAATGTCGTAGCTTGAGTAAGTACCACACAACATACCATCGGCTTTGCCAAATTTAACCAGCATCGCTGCGATTAAAGTAGAACGACGGCGTGCTTCGCGTTGCGCATATTCGACCGTTACACCCTTACGTTGCATGATTTGATGATATTCTTTAGAGAAATCTTCGTATTGAGGATTCTTTTCCTGATCGACGATTTCAATATTCACGCCATGCTGTAAACGTAAACCCAACTTTTTGATGTTGTCTTCAATAACCGAAGTACGGCCAACAAGAATTGGTTTTGCCAAGCCTTCATCAACTACGATTTGAACGGCACGTAATACACGTTGATCTTCACCTTCAGCATAAGCAATACGCTTTGGATCAGTTTTTGCTTGAGAGAAGATCGGCTTCATCAAGAATGCTGAGTTATAAACAAACTCAGAAAGACGTTGACGATACGCAGAGAAGTCTTCAATTGGACGTGTTGCTACACCAGAGTCCATCGCTGCTTTCGCAACTGCAGGTGCAATTTCCAAAATTAAACGTTGATCAAGTGGGCGAGGGATCAAATAGTCGCGACCAAATGAAGCTGATTTTTCACCATAAGTTGCAGCATCTGCTTCAACATGTGCCATACGTGCAATTGCATGTACACAGGCAATTTTCATTTCTTCATTAATCGTGGTTGCACCTACATCCAATGCACCACGGAAGATATAAGGGAAGCAAAGTGCGTTGTTCACTTGGTTTGGATAGTCTGAACGACCTGTTGCCATGATTGCATCTGGACGTACTTCATGTGCATGTTCAGGTAGAATTTCAGGATCTGGGTTTGCCAGTGCAAAAATAATTGGATTTTCAGCCATTTCCTTCACCATTTCTTTGGTGAGGATGCCTGCCGCTGAAAGACCGAGGAACATATCTGCGCCAGCCATGACTTCATGCAATTGTTTTGCTTGAATATCTTGTACATAACGTTTTTTCGATTCATCTAAACCTTCACGTGATGTCGTGAGCAGGCCGCGAGAGTCGGCAACAACGATATTGGCTTTATTCACACCTAAAGCGCAAAGCAAGTCTAGGCACGAAAGTGCGGCTGCACCAGCACCAGATGCTACAATTTTGATTTCATCAATTTTTTTATTGACCAGTTGTAAGGCATTGAGCAATGCTGAACCGACAATAATACTGGTCCCATGTTGGTCATCATGGAATACAGGAATTTTCATGCGTTCGCGAAGTTTCTTTTCAATGTAGAAACATTCTGGTGCTTTGATATCTTCTAAGTTGATACCACCAAACGTCGGCTCTAATGCAGCAACGATATCTACGATTTTGTCTGGATCATTTTCATCAATTTCAATATCAAAGACATCAACACCAGCGAACTTTTTGAATAGAACGCCTTTACCTTCCATTACGGGTTTAGACGCGAGCGGACCAATATTTCCCAAACCAAGCACGGCTGTACCATTACTCACGACGGCAACCAGATTACCGCGCGCTGTATATTTGGCAGCGGTAGAAGGGTCGCGTTCGATTTCCAAACATGGCGCAGCAACACCAGGTGAGTAGGCAAGCGCTAAATCTCGTTGGTTAACGAGCTGCTTGCTAGGTGTCACACTGATTTTTCCTGGGGTTGGAAATTCATGGTAATACAAAGCGGCTTGTTTTAAAGATTGATCGTCCATCTGAGTCTCGTTTGTTCCGATAATAATCAGACATATAGCTGTCTAATTACGATATTAAGATAAGTGCACAAGAATATAGCACTAGTTCATGCTTTCGCACAGTCAAAAAAGCTTATTTTCACTGAACTGCATGCTTCTTGACAGTTACTATTCAGTGATAAATAAACAACAAAAAAGGTTAAAATTCACGTTTAAATGGAATATCTTGCGGTTGACTGCTGCATTTGTTTTTGTAGGTATTCTGTCGCATGGGCAGCAGTCAGTGGTTGTGAAAATAGATAACCCTGTAATATGTCGCAATTTTGTCGTTTTAAATATTCATATTGCTGCTCGGTTTCAACCCCTTCGGCCACAACTTTTAGGCCAATGGTTTTGCCCATGGCGATCATGGCATTAACGATCGCATCTTGTTTAGCATTACCAATTTTTGAGATAAATGCGCGATCAATTTTCAAAATGTCAATTGGATATTCGGTGAGGTAGGCGAGTGATGAATAGCCTGTACCGAAGTCATCCAACGCAATTGAAATTTGACGTTCTTTAATAGCATTCAAAACAGTTTTGACGCTGTCGGTGTTTTCAATAAAGGCAGATTCAGTAATTTCCAATTCAAGATTCTTACCAGAAATCGCATAGGTATTTAATACGGCATCAATATCATGCAACAACTGACCACGCAAAATTTGCTGCGCCACAATATTGACTGCAATATTGATATTGCTAAAACCAAGTTGTTGCCATGTTTGCAGTTGTTTTGCTGCTTCATGTAAAACAAATTGTCCAATATCCGAAATCAAACTGGTGCTTTCTGCCAAAGGAATGAAAATGCTTGGCATGATCAAGCCTTTGCTTGGATGCTTCCAACGGATTAGAGCCTCAAAGCCATTAATTTGATGGTTGTGTGCATTAATCTTTGGCTGATAATAAACCACCAACTCGTTATTTTGGATGGCTTTTCTCAGGTCGAGTTCCAGATCTGTATATTTGGCTACAAAATTGGCTCTTTCATTGGAATAGTAGCGAATGGTATTACCACCTAAGCGTTTGGCTTCGGTCAATGCCTGCTCTGCATGGGTATTTAAATTATCGACTTGGCGGCCATGTTCTGGATAAATGGCAACACCAATTGAAATGCTGACAAAGTATTCTTGATCTGCAAGATAGAAGGGTTTGCTAAAAGCCTCAACAATATTGTTACAGAGCTGGTGAAGTGGTGGATGTAGTGGTGAAATTTCATAAATAATGGCAAAATCATCGGCACTTAAATGTGCGACTAGTAGCGCATCAATATTGCTGATACGTAAGCGTTGTGCCACCTGTTTGAGCAGCTCATTGCCAGCTTGATTGCTAATGATTTCATTTAAGGCACGGAAGCGATCGATATTTAAACGAATAACGGCCAAATGCTGAATCGAAGCTTCATTGACCAAATATTGGTGCAACTGCTGTTGGTAATAAAAACGATTCGGTAGATCGGTGAGCGTATCGTAATTGGTCAGATAAGATAGGCGTTGTTCTTGATGCTTACGTTCAGTCTGATCTGAAACAATACCGATATAATTGATGACACGCTCTTGTTCATCTTTCACTGCATTGATGTGAATCCACAAGAAACATGACTTATCAGAACTATAGGTTTCTTGAAACTCACCTTCATATTCCTGTTCTTCACGTAATGTATCAAGGATCGATAGATGAAAATTATGATGGTGCTGCTTATTTTGTTTGGTAATTTCAAATAACTGTTTATTGATAATGGCTTGTTTATCTATCCCTGTCAGTTGTTCGTATTTAGGATTCACTTCAACATAGTTAAAGTTTTCATCTAAAATAAAAATACCTTCTGAGGCTTGCTCAAATACGCTGGCAGCAAGTTTTAAACGTTCCTGATCTTTCTTTTCTTGATTAATATCACGATGAATACCGACCATTCGCAATGGGGTATCATCTTTGGGATCTCTTAAAATCACTTGTCCAACATCGTGAATCCAGGTCCATTCGCCATTCGGGCGCTTAATCCTGAAGGTTTCTTCATAACGTTTGGTTTGACCGCATAAATGATTGTATAAGGTATTTTTTACCCGCTCGATATCATCTGGGTGAATAATTTTATGCAGTAAGGTGTAGTGATTTTCAGAATGACGGGTAACGGCCTGACTATGTGCATTCGTGACCCCAACGGTATGGTTTTCTAGGTTCCAATCCCAAGGGCGAATCCCCGCAGTTTCATGGGCAAAGCTTAAGTTCTGGCGATGCTCTTCTAAGCTTTCATTCATTTGTGTCAGATCAAATGTCCGTTCACGAACTTTTTGTTCCAACAGGTGGTTATTGAATTGCAGTTGGGCTTCAATATCCTTGGATTTATTCACTTCGCGTTGTAACTGTTGACACAGTTCTTCAGTCCATTGGTTGTGCTGCTCAGCCACGTCAATCAACTGTTTATTTTTATCCAGTACCAAGGCCAAGCGTTTATGAATTTTATAGGTCACTTGCGCGCAGAGTACGGTGGCAAAAAATGAGGAGTAATATGCCAGATAGAATAGAGTATGGTCGTGGTCCCGATGCAAAAGCTGCGAGATGATTAATGGTGCGATACTTGGGATAAAAAATAAGAAAAAGTAGCGAATATGCTGGGTCAAGAAGGTGAGTGCAATGATATGAGAGGCGGTGAGTAATAATGCAGTTAAGGTTAAAACATGAGACCCAATCAAATGAGGAATATCGACTGCCAAATAATGATTGATGACAATGGTATTGACTCCAATCAGTAAACCAGTAAAGAAACAGATTAGTTGGAAGATGATATTGGTCTGGTTGCTATAGCGAACTGAAGAATAGCGTTTTAATAAAAAATGACAAATACAACTAAAGCTAAACAAAAGAATGAG
Source organism: Acinetobacter proteolyticus (assembly GCF_000367945.1). GTDB lineage: Bacteria > Pseudomonadota > Gammaproteobacteria > Pseudomonadales > Moraxellaceae > Acinetobacter > Acinetobacter proteolyticus. The sequence continues at coordinate 1,572,919 of NZ_KB849179.1, read as the reverse complement.
GGTAATTCCCATCCAAGTTGTGAAAATGTTGGCGTCAAACGAATAAAAAATACCAAACAGGGCATAATCTAACAGACAAATACAAAACACGCTTAAGACGAATAAACGTACATGGTTTGGATAATCGATTTGGTCTGTATAGATAAACTGTGGCAAATTTTTGTCCTGAACCCCTAACATAGAAAGAATAATCCTTTTCATTTTTTATCTATATTCACAGTCTTTGTTTTTTTGTAAACAGACGGAGCTTATTTTAACTTAGCGCTAAACATCGCAGAAAGCAATGCCAAACGCTTAGCTCAATGAAAAGTGATAATTCAAAATAGATAGAGCCACCACAGGGGCGGTTTCAGTTCTTAAAACCCGATCTCCAATACACCAGTTTTTGAACTGATACTGATTGGCCAAGCGAATCTCAGCTTCACTCAAACCACCTTCTGGGCCAATCAATAAAGCGAGATCAGGGGGACTATTGAGCAATACGTTAGCTTGGTCTTTATTGGGTGCTAGTACAAAACGTGATGCTGGCAAGTCTGTGCTGAGCCAGTCAGCCAAAGCAATTGGGGCTAAAATTTGCGGAACACGGTTCATGCCACATTGTTCACAGGCGGCTATTGCCACAGATTGCCAGTGATCTATTTTTTTCTGATCACGATCATACTTTAAACGCATTTCACAGCGTTCACTGGTCAATAATTGAATGGTGGTAACACCTAGTTCAGTGGCTTTTTGAATCGCATAATCCATACGATCACCTTTACTCATCACCTGACCCAACACTACCTTGAATGGTGCAGTACGATCCGCTGGATCAAATTGATCGACAGAAACAAAGGCATTTTTCTTATTGATTTCATTCAGAGTAACGATATATTCGCCACCTTTTCCATTGAAAAAGATGGCTTGTTCTTGCTCTTTTGCACGGAGTACACGGACCCAATGGTGAAATACCGATTCAGTTAATTCAATGGTATGGCCAGTGTTTAATTCAGTTTCGATATAAAAACGATTCATGCTTGGGTCGTGCTCGTACAAATTAGTTTAAACCAAGATCGACAACCAATTGTCGAGTTGGTTCTGTTTGGTTCATTGAGTAAAAATGGAGGGTGGGTGCGCCACCCGCAATTAAGCGTTCGCAAAGTTTTACAATCACTTCATGACCAAATGCTTTGATGCTTGCACTGTCATCACCATAAGCTGCCAGTTGCTTACGAATCCAACGTGGAATTTCTGCACCAGTACCATCCGCAAAGCGGATCAGGTTGCTTGCATTGGTAATCGGCATAATACCTGGCGCGACGGGAATATTCACGCCAGCTTTGGCAATACGCTCGATAAAATAGAAATAAGCATCTGGATTGAAGAAAAACTGAGTAATACCAGCATTGGCACCCGCATTTACTTTTTCGACAAAACGTTGAATGTCACCATCAAAAGTGTCTGCTTGAGGGTGCATTTCAGGATAGGCTGCCACTTCAATGTGGAAATGATCGCCTGAATGCTCACGAATAAAGCGGACTAAGTCTTGGGCATAAGGGAGTTCACCCAGACCGACCTGACCTGATGGTAAGTCACCACGTAAAGCGACAATACGATCAATCCCTTGAGATTTATATAAATCTAAGAGCTCAGCAATACGTGCTTTGTCATCACCAATACAAGAGAGGTGAGGCGCCACTGGTGTACCTTTGCCGTTAAAGTCATTAATCGCAGCTAACGTCCGCTCGCGAGTTGAACCACCCGCACCATAGGTAATCGAGAAAAACTCTGGATTTAACAGCTGTAATTCTTGATGAACAGTTTTTAATTTTTCCGCGCCCGCATCAGTTTTTGGTGGGAAAAATTCAAAAGAAATAGGAACACGCTTCGTCATTTCAAATCCTTTTTAAAATCGCTTGGAAATTTTAGAAAAAAGGGCAGTCCGTAAAACGTCTGCCCTGATTTTCTTAGTATTTATAAGCGTCAGATTTGAACGGACCTTCTACAGGAACGCCAAGGTAATCTGCTTGTACTTGCGTTAATTGTGTTAACACACCGCCAAAGCCAAGGACCATTGCAGCAGCCACTTCTTCATCTAATTTCTTAGGAAGAACTTCGACACGAATCGCTGCTTGTTTTTGCTCAGCAGGTAGGTCAGCAAATTTCTCAGCAAATAAATGCATTTGACCTAACACTTGGTTAGCGAAAGAACCGTCCATCACACGTGATGGGTGGCCTGTTGCATTACCCAAATTCACTAAACGACCTTCAGAAAGAAGGATCAAGTAGTTGTTTTCGTCTTCTGAACGATACACTTGGTGGACTTGTGGCTTCACTTCAACCCACTTGTAACCACGTAAGTATGCAGTGTCAATCTCTGTATCAAAGTGACCGATGTTACACACTACAGCACCCGCTTTTAAGCTATCTAACATTGCAGAATCACATACGTGGTAGTTACCCGTAGTGGTGACAACAAGATCAGTATTGCCCAATAAGTCTTGGTTAATATCATCTTTTTTGCCAGTTTGTACGCCATTTTTATATGGAGATACAACTTCGTATCCATCCATACATGCTTGCATTGCACAGATTGGATCAACTTCAGTTACACGAACGATCATGCCTTCTTGACGTAAAGATTGCGCAGAACCTTTACCAACATCGCCATAACCAATTACTAGTGCACGACGGCCAGAAAGTAACATGTCAGTTGCACGTTTGATGGCATCATTTAATGAATGGCGGCAACCGTATTTGTTGTCATTCTTCGATTTAGTGATCGAATCGTTGACATTGATTGCAGGTACTTTAAGCGAACCGTCTTTCCACATTTCCAACAGACGTTGTACACCTGTAGTGGTTTCTTCTGTAATGCCGTGGATACGTTCTAAAAGTGCAGGGTATTTGTCATGAACAAGTGCAGTTAAGTCACCGCCATCATCCAAGATCATGTTGGCGTCCCAAGGCTGGCCATTCACATTGATCTGTTGTTCTAAGCACCACACATATTCTTCTTCAGTTTCGCCTTTCCAAGCGAACACAGGAACACCGCTTGCAGCAATGGCAGCAGCAGCATGGTCTTGAGTAGAGAAGATATTGCAAGAAGTCCAACGCACTTCTGCACCAAGCTCAACCAATGTTTCAATAAGAACAGCGGTTTGGATTGTCATGTGGATACAACCCAAAATTTTTGCGCCAGCAAGAGGTTTAGCTGCTGAATAACGCTTACGTAAGCCGATCAAAGCTGGCATTTCTGCTTCAGCAAGTTTGATCTCTTTACGACCGTAGTCAGCAAGGGAAATATCAGCAACTTTGTAATCTGTAAATGAAGCATTCACCGCGTTCATCAGGATCTCCTAGAAAAAATAGTATGGATCATTCTGTTCGCGGATGCCGTTGTTGGTTAAAACGAGTGTCTAACCGATCGTCGAGCCTGGCAAATTGATCTTTAGTGCCGATCAATTGTCGCAGCATCCCTCGACTGGGCATAATGATACTTGGAAATTGCGTTGGTTCCAATAATATTTTGTATGAAATGGTTAGAAAATGAAGGATTAAATAGAGGGGAAAAATCTTTAAATATTGATTCTTAGCAATCAGGATTCCAAATCCCTTTGAAACCCTGAACGATCAGAAAATTTGTCATTATGCTTTTAAATGATCTTCGAATTCTTCGCCAAGCTGCATTGCTAAAGCATTACCAGATAAGTCACATGTGACTAGACCATATTCTTTTTTAAAACTGAATGTAAAACCACGGTTATCTGTCAGATTTTTAACTGAATAGCCTAATTTTTCTAACCAAATACGGAAAGCCAATACGTTTTTTGCTTTAACAACTCTGTTTTTCATGACAGATCTCCTTGTGAACATGTAAATATTAATAAGGGTCGGTGAAAATTTTTTAAAGGGGGATTGCTTAGATTTATTTTTCCACGTGTAAGTAATGTAAATTTAGCGTAATTTTTATAGAGGGAAATTTATCTGGTTGATAATTATTTCATTGATTTTATTTAATTATTTATTTTTATTTTTAAAAAAATTAAGCTTGGTTTTTTAAAAAATCACGCAGGACAAATGTAAAAAATAATTTCATTTTCCACTTTTAACAAAAAGTGGAAAATGAATCGTTTAAATTTAGCGCATTTATTTAGAACTGATCTTTCAAACTTCGAATACGCGCAAACTCTTCTGCACTTTCGGTGCGTAAAAAGGGATTGGTTGCGAGTTCTAATTCAATGGTGCTTGGCAGTGTGATTTGATCTGCTGCTCTTAAGGCTTTGACCTGTTCCATCCGTTGTTGTAATGCCACATTGTTGGGTTCGACAGTGAGGGCAAATTCTGCGTTGGCAAGGGTGTATTCATGCGTACAGTAGACTTTAGTTTGAATGGGCAGGGCGGCCAGTCGATTTAAAGAGTGGTACATTTGCTCGGCAGTGCCTTCAAATAAGCGGCCACAGCCCATTGCAAACAAGGTATCACCGCTAAACAATGTTTCGAGTTTTTCAATGAAATAAGTAATATGACCAAGGGTATGCCCAGGGGTCGCAATAATTTCAACTTTTAGGTCATTAAAATAAAAATGATCGTCATTTTGCAAAGGGTTGGAGATCAGTGAAATCTTACTCAATTCATCACGTGGACCGTAGACCATAATATTTTGATCAGCGAGTAAACCTTCGACCCCTCCAGTATGGTCTTTGTGCCAATGCGTCAACCAAATTTGCTTCAGTTGAAGTTGATGTTGTTGGCAAAAATCAATGACTAAATCGGCTTCAGTTGGATCGATCGCAACAACTTCTTGTGTATGTGTATCTTCCAATAACCAAATATAGTTTTTTAAGGCATTTTTTACGTCAATGGCATGAATTTTATAATGCATAGCCGAATCCTAAAGCGTTGTGGTGTATGGTTATTGCGAATAGGGTACTCAGATTGAGTGCCTGCTTCTAGTGTAAGTGCAAATGCAGTTCAGTGCAAAAATAGTGATGATTTGGAGCACAGCTTAATGACTTTTTAGGGCATATTTTGACAGCGTGGTTCAGTCGATATCTTTATCGTTGACAAGTGTCGTATTTTCGATGAAGATGAATTAAAAGTTTTTATAAGTTAATGATTTACATTCATCTTTAGTCGTATAAAAATACTTAATTACAGCTAAATAATATCAATGATTAGATCGGATAAGCGCAATACAGATCACTTGCGATGGATGAAAACTAGTAAATCAGTATAACAAGAGAGGGAAGCATGTCTGAGATGGTCGACCATGAAGTGGTGGTTATTTTTAAAAAATATTTATCGCCGCTCTCTACTAAACTCACAGAAATGTTGAATGAACATTTTAGCCATCAAACAGAGCGACGTGGTTGTGGCTATACCCAAGCCACTCGGGTGATTGCTGAGTTTGTTTCTCAAGCACGTGATTTTATCGGATTACAGGATTTTCGAATTTTTGAAGATTACGATACTAAGGCATTGAGGAATATTCTCAATCAAGCTTCCTCCTATGGACTGATGCTAGAGACATGGCGCAATCTGGATATTAATACTGAGGTTCAGCAGTGTTTACAGCGTTTAAATCCACAAGAAAGCTTTGCGCAGAGTTTACAGCAGGAAGTCGATTTTCAAACCAAACTCAGAAACATTCATCAATACGCCCAACTCGAAGAAAGCAAACTGATTTGCCAATTATTGACCGATATTCTTTTGCCTCAGAATGCGCAAGCGCTAGGCATGATTGATTGCCATTCTTTAGATGAAAAGCCTAAAGTCGGTTCCTGCCCAATGGCCGAGAAATTCTTCTTGCGTATTGCGCACCATCGTTTACTTAGACAGGGTGAAATCAATATTTTTGTCGATGCGCAGCAACAACCCATCATGATGGAAAAACTAAATATGGGGGATAATCATTCCTGTATCAGTTTGGTGCCTTTAATGATGAATGGGGTACGGCTACCTGCGGGTAGTTTATTTTCAGCCAGCTATGACATTGAACAACTGACTAAACATAACAATAAACAATATAAGGGCTATGTGATTCCGATAGCAGCCATGAGTGGTTTTTGGTTTTTACGTCTAACCACGTTGGCCGTGTCACCTGAAAATCGTGCACGTGCTTTTGGCTATCATTTTAAACAGCAGGTGGATAATGGACTGTTTCGGCCTGATAGCACTGAATTAAGTCAACTCATGGAGATTGCCCAAGATCAAATTTATGTAGGACATCCATGCTAAAAGCCTGTTACTCATCACGCTATTATGCGCAAACACATACCAATAGCATGGAAAAACTCACCGCTGTCGCTGATGTGTTACGTGCCCAACAAATGGTTGAACTGATCGATCCCGGCAGCATAGATGTTGAGCTGTTAAAGAAATTGCATCATCCACAGTATGTTGAGGCATTCTTATCAGGGCAGTCCGCATTTGCCACTATACAAGGCTTTAAGCCGTGGAATGAACAGCTTCGTGATGCAATTCTGGCAGTACAGGCAGGGCAATTGGTCGGTGCGGAGATTGCATTTAAAGAAGGTATTGCTGCCAATATTGCTCAGGGGTTTCATCACGCCAGTTATGAGTCAGGTGCAGCTTATTGCACGTTCAATGGCTTGGCACTGGTGGCAAAGCAATATCCAGAAAAACGTATCTTCGTTTTAGATTGTGATCAGCATGGCGGTGATGGGACTGCGATTTTCACCAATCGCATGACTAATTTGCTGAATTTCGGTATTTTTGGCATTCGTTTTGGCTGTAAGGCCAGTGAACGCAGTTTGACGCGTTATGTCCACCCCAAACAAGGTAATTTTGAATTATACCGTGAGGCGCTGTTTGAGGCCTTTCAGTATGCTTCGCGTTGGGAAGCAGATCTTATTATTTATCAGGCGGGGATGGACTGCCATCAGCATGATAAATATGGCTCGAAATGGTTTAGCACTGAGTTGCTGTTTGAGCGTGACCGCATTGTTTTTGAGATGGCCAAGAAAATGAAAATCCCGATGTTGTTTGTGCTGGCCGGTGGGTATCAAGCACTAGATGATTTGGTGCCTTTGCATGTGAATACTTTTAAGGCGGCGAATGAAATCTATTTTCCCTAGTAAAAGAGCAAGACATAAAAAAACGCTCAATTGAGCGTTTTTTTATGAAGCAGTTGATTAGCGTAATTTAGCCAACCAATCTCCAAGCATTTGTACCATTTGTACCAGTAGCAATAAAACAATCACGGTTAAAATCACCACACTGGTGTCAAAACGTTGGTAACCATAAGAAATCGCCAAGTCACCAATACCGCCTGCACCTACAGCACCCGCCATCGCTGTCGCACCGATGAGCGAGATCGTACCCGTGGTTAAATTTAGAATCAAAGAGCTACGTGCTTCAGGGATAATAAACTTAAAGATAATTTGCCAAGGGGATGCACCCATTGCTTGAGCAGATTCGACAATGCCTTCATTCACTTCAAGTAACGAAGTTTCAATTAAGCGACCTAAATACGGACCGACATAAATGGTTAAAGGCACAATCGCTGCCCAAGTCCCGATTGATGTCCCAACTAACATTTTGGTCAGTGGAATGACAGCGATCAATAGGATAATGAAGGGTAGGGAACGCAGGGCATTCACAATCGGATTGAGGAAGTAATAAATCGCACGATTTTGTAAGATACCGCCAGTGCGGGTTACGACTAGGGTAATACCCTGAATTAAGCCCCAAATGCAGCCAAACAGCAAAGAGAAGAACACCATTTGAAAGGTTTCTTGTAGCGCTGTAACAAACTGGTCAATTGAAAGCGAGCTATGCCAAAACGGAGCGGTGACTTGAGTCAGCCATTGTACAATTAAATCTCTCATTGGCTAACCACTCCAGACTGTTCAACTTTCACACCTTGAAGCTCAAGGAACTTTACGGTTTCTTGGATAATAAGGGGGTCGCCCAGCAGTTGAATAAACATTTGTCCGATTACGGTACCATTAATCTCGGTCATGTTGGCAAATAGGATATTTAAACTAACATCAAACTGTTTAATCGCAGCCTGAATCACGGTTTCCTGTGCAGAGGTGCCTAGGAACTGCAGGCTATAGATACTATTGTGATGCTGGTGTTCAAGATTGCTCAAAATATTGACAGGTAATTGCTGCTGCAAAACCGTTTGAATAAAGGTTTTTGTGGTTGGATGTTGCGGTTGGCTGAAAATATCCAAGGTTGGACCAGTTTCAATCACATGACCGGCTTCCATCACCGCGACATAATCACAAACGGATTCAATCACATCCATTTCATGCGTCACCATCACAATGGTGATATTTTGTTCTTTGTTAATCTTTTTTAATAAAGCCAAAACCGATTTGGTGGTTTGTGGATCAAGTGCTGAGGTGGCTTCATCGCAGAGTAAGATTTTTGGATGATTTGCCAGTGCACGAGCAATCCCGACACGTTGTTTTTGCCCGCCTGAAAGTTCGTCAGGGTAGGCATCTTTTTTATGTTTGAGATCAATAAAATCTAAGAGTTCAACTAGACGTTTTTCACGTTCAGCTTTGCTATGACCTAAGAGCTTAAGTGGCATTTCAATATTTTCAGACACTGTTTTGGTTTGAAGCAAATTGAAATGCTGAAAGATCATGCCGATATTTGCACGTTCTTGACGAAGTGTCCGTGCATCCATTGCGGTAAAGTCTTTTTGATGAATGATAACTTGCCCTTGAGTTGGACGCTCAAGCAAATTAATCAAACGGATAAGCGTACTTTTACCTGCACCACTATAGCCGATAATGCCAAAGATACTACCGTCAGGGATCTCTAAATTGATCTGATCCAACGCATTGATCGTTTGACCTTTCAACTGATAGTGTTTCGAAATGTTTTTAAATTGGATCATGTTCGTCAGTACTATGGCAGAAAAGAAAAAACAGGCAAAATCACTTTGCCTGTTTTATTTGAGGGTATTATATTACGAATTTGCTTCAGTGAGGTAGCTCGTTGGTTTGTTTACGTCAACTTTAGTACCTGCAAAGTGTTCTTGCACATACTGCTTCACAGCTTCAGTATGATAAAGCGCGCCAACCTTTTGTAACACAGGATCATCTTTACGAGATTCCGCAGTTGCCAAAACGTTTACATTTAACTTGGTACTTTGGTCGATAGGCTCATAGAAAACTGCATCTTTAAGTACGTTTAAACCGCCTTCCATCGCAAGCGTATTACCTAATAAAATCGCATCAACTTCGTCTTTAACACGAACTGCTGTTGCCATTTGAATCGGCTTGATTACGATTTTCTTGCTGTTTTCGATAATGTCAGCTGGTGTACCTTTCACTGGATCGAAGTCAGCTTTTAACTTGATCAAGCCAGCACTTTGTAAAAGTAATAATGCACGTGATTCGTTTGCACCATCATTTGGAATGGCAATGGTTGCACCTTCAGCAAACTCTTCAACCTTTTTCACTTTACTTGAGTAGATCCCCATTGGCTCTAAATAAGTCGTTGAAACAGGTGCAATCTTGTCTTTATTTGCAGCATTAAAGGCAACGAGGTAAGCATAAGATTGGAATGCATTTAAATCGACTTCTTTGTTTGCTGCAGCAGTATTCATTGCCACATAATCTGTGAAGTTTTTAATTTCGAGTTTAAGTCCAGCAGCTTTAGTTTCAGGTAAAGTTGCGATATAACGCCAGATGTCAGCATCTGAACCCGTAGAAGCGATTACAACAGTTTGTAATGCAGCAGCATCACCTTTTTGTTCGGTCGATGCGGTATCTGGTTGTTTACTGCACGCGGCAAGTAATAACACCGATACACTTAAAAAAAGACTAATTAGCTTTTTCATGTATAAATCCTAAACGGAATAATGTCGAGAAAATCAGCATTTCTCTAGCATTAATGATTGCAATAGGTTTGTATGTTGTAAATTGGCATCGGCCTCAAATCATCATGTCAATTATTCTTGAAGTTTGAACTAGAGTCCTTTCCACAACATTAGAAAAATGAATGAATATTCATGTGCCCATTCTGTATCTCAGAAATGAAAAAAATGAATAACACACCCTATTTTCTAATCAAATTTGGATTTAGCTGCAATTCGTTTTGTTAGGTTAAATATTCTAATCATTTGAAAATAATGAAAAAGAATATGGAGTTAACATAAAAACAACATCTAAAATTGTGGCAATCATATCAATAATTGAGTATGGGTTATAGAGGGGAGAATTGTACCATTGTGTATAAGAGACTGATTATTTGAAGAAAATTATGTGCTAAGTAAATATAAATGGATGATAGTTTTATGAATTTTCTAAAATACTTAAAAAGATGAATCAATTAAATAATAAATATATATTTTTCTGAAGTTTATATTTAAATAATGAATATAGAAGTTGAGTTTATGCTATTTCAGGAATAAAAAAGCCTTCCGAAGAAGGCTTTTTGGCTTGAAGTGGCTTATTCCGCTTTTTCACGTGCAATGGCGCGGTAACCGATGTCGCTACGGTATTGCATACCTGTAAAAGTCACTTGGCCGCAAACTTCTAAGGCATTGATTTGCGCTTCAAGGACAGTATCCCCCAGTGCTGTCACACACAGTACGCGACCACCCGCAGTAATGACATGACCATCTGCGCTCATTGCAGTACCTGCATGGAAAATCTTGGTGTCTTCTGGAGATTGACCAAGACCTGAAATTACATCGCCTTTGCGAACCGTTTCTGGATAACCACCAGCGGCAAGCACGATACCAATCGATTTACGCTCATCCCATTCAGCTTCGCTTGGTAAATTACCTGCAATACCTGCTTCAACTAATTCAACCAAAGACGATTTTAAACGCATCATAATCGGTTGGGTTTCAGGGTCACCAAAACGACAGTTGAATTCGATCACACGGGGTTGACCTTGTTCATCAATCATTAAGCCAGCATATAAGAAGCCAGTATAAACATGACCATCTGCTGCCATACCGTCAACGGTAGGGCGCATCACTTCGTTCATGACACGTTCAAATACTTCTGCGGTTACTACGGGTGCTGGAGAATAAGCCCCCATACCACCCGTGTTTGGACCTTGATCACCTTCAAAGATACGTTTATGGTCTTGTGAGGTGGCCATTGGCAAGATGTTGTTGCCGTCGATCATACAAATAAAGCTAGCTTCTTCACCCGCAAGGAACTGTTCAATCACTACACGTGAACCTGCATCGCCAAATTTGTTGCCTGCGAGCATATCGTCGATTGCAGCAAAAGCCTCTTCGTTGGTCATGGCTACGATCACGCCTTTACCCGCAGCAAGGCCATCTGCCTTGATGACGATAGGTGCACCATTTTGTTCAACGTAGGCCTTAGCTGCATCAACTTCAGTAAATACATCATAAAAAGCGGTTGGAATGTTATGACGTTTTAAGAAGTGTTTCGCAAATGCTTTTGAACCTTCTAGCTGCGCTGCATATTGGGTTGGCCCCCAGATTTTTAAACCAGCTTCGCGTGCTGCATCCACCACACCATTCACTAAAGGTGCTTCAGGACCAACGATGACCAATGCCACATCATTTTCTTTGGCAAAAGCAATAATCGCTGGATTGTCTAAAATATCGATTTCAACATTCTTACATTTGTCTTCAGTTGCGGTGCCAGCATTACCTGGCGCCACAAAAACCTGAGTAACTTTTGCATCTTGTGCGATTTTCCATGCAAGTGCATGTTCACGGCCACCGCTACCCAAAACTAAAATATTCATTATAAAGTTATTTCCCTTTTTCCGTATCTAAGAATATACCTGTTCAGAATAAAAAAGTCCCCTCTGAATCTCCCACAAACCCCTCTTTGAGAAAGAGGGGAGCATACTTTTTAAATTTGAGTGAAAAAGTAAGTCCCCCTTTTTTTAAAGGGGGATTTAGGGGGATTACATTGGAGACACAGATCATTTAGTGACGGAAGTGACGCATACCTGTGAATACCATCGCGATACCCGCTTCATCCGCTGCTGCGATGGTTTCTTCATCGCGCATTGAACCGCCTGGTTGAATAATACATTTAATGCCAGCCTTAGCCGCATTATCAATACCATCACGGAATGGGAAGAATGCATCAGAGGCCATTACCGCACCTTCAACCACTAAGCCAGCGTGTTCCGCTTTAATGGCTGCAATACGTGCTGAGTTGACGCGGCTCATTTGACCTGCACCGACACCAATGGTTTGACGGTTTTTGGCATACACGATTGCATTTGATTTCACATATTTCGCAACTTTCCAAGCAAAGATCAAATCATCAATTTCTTGCTCAGTTGGTGCGCGCTTGGTCACAACTTTAAGATCATCTTTGGTGATCATGCCCAAGTCTTGGTCTTGAACCAATAAACCGCCGTTTACGCGTTTATAGTCAAGTTGTGCCGCACGTGCATCAATTGCTGGAAGTTCACCACACACCAACACACGAACATTCTTTTTCGCGCCAGTAATTTCAAGAACACCATCGGCGATGCTTGGTGCAATAATCACTTCAACAAATTGGCGATCTACAATCGCTTGTGCAGTTGCAGTGTCCAATTCACGGTTGAATGCAATGATGCCACCGAAAGCAGATTCGGGATCAGTTGCATAAGCAAGATCATAAGCTGCCTTGATACCATCCAATGAAACCGCAACACCACAAGGGTTAGCATGTTTAACAATCACACAAGCAGGTTTTGCAAATGATTTCACACATTCAAGTGCTGCATCGGTATCTGCAATATTGTTATAAGAAAGCTCTTTACCTTGTAATTGCTTCGCAGTTGAAACCGATGCTTCTTTGGCATTGGCTTCTACATAGAATGCTGCGTTTTGGTGTGGGTTTTCACCATAACGTAAATCTTGTGCTTTATTCAATTGCGTATTGAAGGTACGCGGGAAGAGATCCGCTTCACCTTCTGCTTTACCTACCCGTGCACCTAGGTAAGAGGCGATCATGCCATCGTATTGTGCTGTATGTTCAAAAGCTTTTACTGCTAAGTCAAAACGTGTTTCATAAGACAAGCCAGCATTGGCTTTTAATTCAGCGATAACTGAATCATAGTCTGATGCATTTACGATAATACCCACTGAAGCATGGTTCTTTGCTGCAGCACGAACCATAGTTGGGCCACCGATGTCGATATTCTCAATCGCATCTGCAAGAGAACAGTTTGGTTTTGCGACAGTTGCTGCAAATGGATACAGGTTCACAATCACCAAATCAATTGGATCGATGTTGTGTTCTTGCATCACCGCTTCGTCCAGACCACGACGCGCTAAGATGCCTCCATGAATTTTAGGATGCAGTGTTTTTACACGACCATCCATCATTTCAGGAAAACCTGTGTGTTCAGAAACTTCTACTACGGCGATATTGTTGTCTTTAAGCAACTTATATGTACCGCCCGTAGATAAGATTTCTACCCCTAGAGCTGCAAGATTTTGAGCAAATTCAACGATTCCAGTTTTATCGGAAACAGAGATTAAAGCACGTTTGATAGTCATGATTTTAGTCAACAGTTTGAAGTCTACAGATTGAAAATAAAAGGCAAAAAAAATGCCCACGAGAACGTGAGCATTTTATCAATTATTCACTCATTAAACCGTGAGCTTTTAACTTTTTGCGTAAAGTTCCGCGGTTAAGGCCTAAAATCTCAGCAGCACGTGTTTGATTGCCGCGAGTATATTCTAAGACCACAGATAAAAGAGGTTTCTCCATTTCTGCTAAAACCATGTCATAAACTTGAGATGGTTGCTCACCTTGCAATTGTGCAAAATAATGACGAACTGCGCGATCTACATGGATGCGAAGAGCGACATCAGATTGAGCCGTAAAAATAGGAGATTTGCTATTCATGCGTTTTAATCCGAAAAATCAAAATATCACTTGGGTAAAGTAATATAAATGTGGTCTAAATTACTGAGTCCTGTTTTAGATCCTAAAACAGTGACTCTAAAACAAAGGGACTATTAGCTTGCCACAAATCCTCGAATTGTGTAAAAAATAAGCGTAACAATAGTTAAATATTTGTTACCGCCTACTTTTAAAAACAAAAAAACCAACAATGCGCTTATGGGATAGAAGCACAGTTCGTTTAACGATTTTATTGTCTGTAAATTACGAGGAGTAAGTAGGTCAAAGCATTCGTGGCGCGTATCATACCACTGTCAGCGAAAAAGTGAGCAAATTAACTGCACTTTTTTTTGTTTTTTTGTCACTTTTTTGAGCTTTTAGGGCTGTACAAATTCTAAACTATAGTCATTGAAGCTATTTTTGCTTTTCGGAAGGCTAAATTCAAACCGAAATGGACTGTTTGATGGAATTCGTTGAATCGTTTTCAAACTGTCAACTAAATAGTCTTGTGGTTTGAGTAGCACATTAAAAACAGCTTCATCATTTTGTTTGAGCACTACCTTAATCGTAGGAAGTACCACACTATTCTCGTGATGATTCAAAAGTACCCCTGAAAAAACGGTTGCGTCTTTTTCTCCGCGCTTAATTTTTACTTTTTCAAAACTGAGATATTTGAATTGCTCGTTGTTGGTCTTACACGAAAAAATGCCACAGGCATAATTAAACATCTGATTCAATGCGGGGCTTTCATGCATCAGTTTTGGGTTGAACCACAAAATCTGAAAAGCAAACACTAAAATCAAGGCAATATTGCCGACACCCCACAAGGTGTAATACAGCCAACCATGTTGTTTGTCATTATTTTCATGATCGATCAGTACCGTATCTTCTGAAAGGTTTAGATTGGGGAGGGCTGTAACAGGTTCGGTATTGAAATAATTGAGGTTGTTGAGGTAAGTCAATAAATCGATATTTGAGTTTTCAATTTTTTGATCAAAGATGCTCAAAATCTGCATTTGTTTTTCAGCAAATGAGCTGTCAGGTTGAATCGAAGAAAAAAGTGAGCGATTGACAGGTATTGGAGTCGCTTCACTGTCTGTTTCTAATAAGTTGGTTAAGGCATTAAAGTTAATCACACATTTTGGACAACAAACCATACCCTGTGCAACACTGAGTTGTGAAAGGGTCACTTTGTACACAGTTGAACATTTAGGGCAGCGGGTTTGTTTTTCACTCATAAGTAACAATATTCTCAAATTGTTGTTTTACGTTTTCCTGAAATGCGGCACCAGTTTTCTTCACGCTTTTCGATCTCTAATATATCAAAAAACTGTGAGTAAACACTAGAAACATCAGCAACTTGCTCTTCGATTACACCAGCAAGTGCGAACTCACCCTCATTTTTTATTAAAGTTGAGAATTCAGGCGCAAGTGCCATTAGCGGTGCCGCTAAAATATTGGCGACAAGGACATCTGCTTGTTGTGGTTTAAACTCTAGATCAAACTCTTCGGGTAATCCTACAGAAAGACGATCCAGTACACCATTTAATTCTGCGTTTTGTTTCGTCGCAAGTACGGCCTGTGGGTCAATATCAGTCGCATAAACTTTTTTTGCACCTAATAATAACGCCGCAACACCTAAAATCCCTGAACCACAACCATAATCGATGACAACTTTATCTTTTACGTCAGTTTTACCCAACCACTGTAGGCACAAAAAAGTGCTGGCATGGTTACCTGTACCAAATGCAAGACCTGGATCAAGTTTAATATTGGTTGCATCAGCTTCAGGTGGTTCTAACCATTCTGGTACGATCCAGTATTTTTCACCAATTTGAATCGGTTCATAATAGTCCATCCAAGCACGTTCCCAGACTTGGTTTTCCAGATATTCATGGCGCATAGGCACATTTGGAAGTTGTGCTTTCAGGAATGCTTCTAAAGTATCGACATCAATTGGATCATCTTCTTCTTGTTGATAAATCCCTGTGACGATAACTTTATTCCAAAGTGGTGTTTCACCTGGTAATGGCTCAAGCAAGGCTTGGTCTTCAGCATCATCTAAAGTCACGCTCACCGCGCCTAGTGACAGGAGTAATGTTTCGGTCAGTTCGACTTGGTTTTGATCAACAGTAATATGAATTTGTAGCCAGTTCACAGGAAAACCTAAATAAATGTATTTGCGCTTATTGTAATAGATTCATGCATGTTAAAGGGATTATAAAGTAGACAGATTACAATTTTAAGATGAAATATTTTGCTGTAATGCCATCTATTATATTGTTTTTATATAAAGAAGGCCTAATGAGACCTTCTTTATCAGTTTAGCGATTAAGGTGCAGTTTGTTCAACATCAGGCGCCACTGGCGGTGCAGGAGCGACAGGCGGAGCCTCCACTGGTGCAGTACTATTGTCTACAGGTGCGCTACTGACTGGGCGAGGTGCCGACTGAGTTTCAGAAAGACGACTTTGAGTTTCAACGGCTGCATTAGACGCTGGTGTTGGTGGTTGGAATGCTAATTTACCAGCTTCATTTGGCTCACATGAACCATTGAAAACAACGCCTTTAAATGCAAATGAAACTGGATCACCTTGTTTTTTGCCTTTACAGACCTGTTGATATTTTTTGGCCTGTTGATCTTGGGTTGCTTTAGTATCTGCATGTGCAGCTACGCTAAAACATAGGCTACAAATAAGAGATGAAAATAAAAGCTTTGAGTTCATATCATTGTCCTAAAGTATTTTTTATACACTTTTTAGGATAAGAAACTGGGCAGATAAAACAGTGGTGTTCCAGTTAATAGTGATGAATCGCTGTGTGAAGTCTAAGAGGAAAATGCAACATAAGGTTTCTTTTTGTATATTCTGTAGCCAGAACAGAGGCTTGCAATCCTGAACAATCTTGACGGTTTTTGGCAATTTAACGCAAAACTCCTGTATAATGCTCTGTCATTTTTTGAATACACATTTACCACTATGCACTATCCTAAAGTTTACGACGTTATCGTAATTGGCGGCGGTCACGCTGGTACGGAAGCAGCGCTTGCTGCAGCACGTATGGGAAGACAAACATTATTGTTAACGCATAACATTGAAACTTTGGGCCAGATGAGCTGTAACCCAGCAATTGGTGGTATTGGTAAATCACATCTGGTTCGCGAGATCGATGCGCTTGGTGGCGCAATGGCACTTGCTGCGGATAAAGGCGGTATTCAATTCCGTATTCTGAACTCTCGTAAAGGTGCGGCTGTGCGTGCAACGCGTGCGCAAGCAGACCGTGTACGTTATAAAGCAGCGATTCGCGAAACTTTAGAAAATCAGGCGAATCTGGATATTTTTCAGCAAGCAGCAGATGATTTAATTGTTGAAGGCGATACCGTTAAAGGTGTTGTCACGCAAATGGGCATCCGTTTTGATACCAAAACGGTGGTATTGACGACAGGTACCTTCTTGGGTGGTGTGATCCACGTTGGTCTACAAAACTCAAGTGGCGGTCGGGCGGGTGATCCACCTTCTATTGCTTTAGCTCATCGTTTACGTGAACTTAAATTACCTGTAGGGCGTTTAAAGACGGGGACTCCACCACGTATTGATGCTCGCACCGTCGATTTTTCTGTAATGACGCCACAACCGGGTGATTTCCCATCACCAGTGATGTCATTTATGGGCGATGCATCCATGCATCCTGAACAAGTGAACTGCTATATCACGCATACCAGCGAAAAAACCCATGAGATTATTCGTGGTGGTCTAGATCGTTCACCAATGTATACTGGTGTAATCGAAGGTGTTGGCCCACGCTATTGCCCATCAATTGAAGATAAGATCCATCGTTTTGCCGATAAAGATTCACATCAAGTGTTCTTGGAGCCAGAAGGCTTAGATACCCATGAGCTTTATCCAAATGGTATTTCGACTTCATTGCCATTTGATGTGCAGTTCAATTTAGTTCGTTCGATCCGTGGTATGGAAAATGCGCATATCCTTCGTCCGGGTTATGCGATTGAATATGATTACTTCAACCCACAAGCCTTGAAATTCACACTTGAAACCAAAGCGATTCAAAACCTGTATTTTGCTGGGCAAATTAACGGTACCACTGGCTATGAAGAGGCGGGTGCACAAGGGTTGCTTGCAGGCTTAAATGCTGCACGCCGTGCTTGGGAACAAGACGAGTGGACACCAAAACGTGATCAAGCCTATATGGGCGTCTTGGTCGACGACTTGATTACACTCGGAACCAAAGAACCGTATCGTATGTTTACTTCACGTGCGGAATACCGTTTGATGTTGCGTGAAGACAATGCTGATCAGCGTTTAACCTCGATTGGTCGTGAACTTGGTTTGGTTGACGATGAGCGTTGGGCAGCTTATAGCGAAAAAATGGAAGCAGTTGAGCGTGAAACCTCTCGTTTACAACATTTATGGGCAGCGCCGAATAACCCAATGGGTAAAAAATTCGTTGAAATGACAGGTGCTGATCTGAGCAAAGAATGTAGTGCGATCGATTTGCTGAAACGTCCGAATATCAATTTCAGTCAAATTGCTGAATTAACGGGTTCAGAAGTATCTGAGCAAGTGGGCGAACAAATTGAAATTGCGGTGAAATATCAAGGTTATATTAATCGTCAGCATGAAGATGTGGCTCAATTAAAACGCCTTGAAGAAACTAGAATTCCAGCTGATTTTGAATATGAGGGTATTTCAGGTTTGTCACGTGAAATTACCTTGAAGTTGAAAACGGTTCTCCCAGAAACTTTAGCGCAAGCAAGTCGTATTCCAGGTGTAACACCCGCTGCGGTACAGTTATTGATGATCACGATTCGTAAAAACAATATGGCGAAGAAATCGGCATAATTGCCCGCATCGCCTATTGCTATGAATGTTAAAACACCCTTTATAAAAGGGTGTTTTTTTCTGCGATACAAATTCTGTTAGATTGTGTTTGATTGAGAGATGAGTAAATGAACAACTGGATTATTTTATTCATTGCCATTGCTGCAGAAGTGATTGCGACATCAGCCTTAAAAAGTAGCGAAGGTTTTACCAAGCCTGTTGCTTCTATTGTGGTTGTGGTGGGTTATGTCATTGCATTTTATTGCTTATCGCTAACCTTAAAAACGATTCCTGTAGGCGTTGCATATGCGATTTGGTCAGGCGTTGGGATTGTTTTGATTACCACCGTGGCGTGGTTTGTCTTTGATCAAAAGCTGGATATTTGGGGAATTGTTGGGATTATCTTGATTATGAGCGGTGTGTTGATTCTTAATTTACTGTCTAAAACCAGCTCGCATTAACTTTGTCACAATATCAAACCGAGTCATGCAAATACTCGGTTTGATTTAATCTTCTACTACAGCGTATTTATAACGTGACCTCAATCCCTTGTCGTAAATTCTGCTGATCGAATTGCGTATTGGCATCAATTTGAGCATAGGCTTTTGGTAAGAGGCGGCGTGCTATGCGATTTACTCTTTTTTCTAACCACTTCGGCATGTTGACCGCCAATGGATTAGTTTCCGTAATCGATACATTGGTCATTACTCGCGTTCCCATAATGTAATCAAACCATGGCTTGGTTACACACCAATTGGCATTTTGATTGCTGGTCATGTGATGATCATAATGCCAAGGAATGCGTTTTTTAGCATATTCTGGATCTAGATGTGATTTGGCATGTACCTTCCAATAATTCCAAATGCCATAGTACAGACCTGTGGTAAAGAAGGGTGCAACGGGTAGAAAAATGGTGGATGCAGCAGCTAAGCCGATGAGTGCTGATTTTTCATTATACATTTCAGAATTTTTAAACATCGACTCAGCATAACCTTCATCATGAAAGTCATTTAAGCGAGCGCGTTTATGATGCGCGATATGGGTAAAGAATGGACTGTTTCTATTTTTGCTTGGAAATTCATGTAACCAGACTTTGTGAAAATACCATTCCATACCATTAGCGACAAAAATACCGACTGGAAAACCGATCATGAGAGATTACCTCGTAAAACATGGATCGGATTTTAAGAAGGTTTACAGGAATTGTTTTGACTGATCTGGCAGCTTTTATTTGCCTGTTCAATCAATTCAAATTTGTTTGCGTTGGCGATATGCCGTTGGCGTTTCCCCAGTCCAACGTTTAAATGCTCTTGAAAATGCTGAGGGCTCAGAAAAGCCAGTCAGATAAACAATCTGGTCGATGCTTTCTTGGGTTTGGGAAAGTAGTCGCCGTGCCAGACGCTCACGATAATGGGCAATGACTTTTTCATAGCTGGTATTTAACAGTTGTAAATCAGCTCTCAAGCTACGAGCGCTGCGATTTAAATGTTGCGCTACACTATTTTGATCAAATTCCCCTGATTCTAGTAAACCACTAGCCAAGATCTTTTCGATTTCATAAATCAATTGATGTTTATTTAGTAACTCAAGTTGCGAAGCAGCATGGTGTTCGTGAACTTTTAGCAACTCGGCTTCATAGGCGGGAGAGGGTGTATTCAACTGAGTTGCATTAAAGCAGATATAGCCATTACTTTGATCGAGTTTGACGGGACATCCCCAGATTTTCTGATATTCCTCTTGATCTGCTCCGTTTAGATACGGCAAACCGATTTCAAGTGCTATAAATGTTCCGTCACTAATATATTTTAAGAAGTTAAGCAGAATCCCGATTGCACATTCTAGATAATGTCGTACTGGATGATTGAGACCTGAGATCATCGCTGTTGTTTCGTTAATGATATCAAGTTGGAAGGACATCGCGTCGGTGAGCAAGGCTTGATAACGAATCGTACGTTTTAAGCCTTCACCAAATGTGGGGCTGCTCAAAAAAAGATATTCAACGACTTGTCCCCGAAAAGGAGGAATATGGTGACCTACATGCAAGCCAATATCTGAATCTTGACTGATTTGTTGTGCTGCTTGCCAAAAACGCCGTTGTGTGGCGTTGTCTCGGCGGACAAACTTATCAGGTGGTTGATCAGGTAAATGAACCCGAGCAAAGATCGCGGCGGCATCCAGATTCATTTTTTGCATGGTTTGATAGACCATCCATAAAAAGATACCTGCATCACTGGTTTTTTTTGAAGTCATAAAACAGGATAAAGATGTGTTTTAAAATAATATACGCTGTTCTTTTTAAGATAGAAATGGATTGAATTTAAATCCGAGCGGGGAAGGTACTTATGCAAAGATAAGTACCTTGTAAATTATGCTGACTCATTCCATTTTAACAACGTTGTCAATGTGATGTGTATTCAGCCTTACAATAAATCAGATTGAGCTAAGACCAGTGCTTTAATCTTGCTGGCTTTTTCAAAGTGATCCAGTCGATACTCCATGATCCACCAATGGGCAGCCTCCATGAGAAGTTCAGGATCATCATTTTTATTGGCAAAGAAAGCATAAAATGAAAGTCCTACATTGCTACCTTTTTTGGCCATTTTTTCATCGCAGATATGGATGATTTTGGCTTTTAACTCGGCTCTCATGTTGTTCTAGGCTCTGATGGATAAGTTTGGCTGCAGTATAGCATTTTACATATAAGTGATTGTCCTCGTTCGCTTTACTGCTTATTTTATTGAAATTAAAAAGTCAGCGATGCATAAGCTGACTTGAGTGGTTTTAATCATGTTAAAGCGAAAAAATTAGAATTTTTTCTCTAGTGAGAGTTGGATAGAGGGGATACTTTCATTGCTTCTCGCCTGATATAAGCTGCCATCTGTTTGATTGGTGAGGCGTTCCTTATAATGGGTGCTTAAGAGATTATTTAGATTAAGGCTTGCTGCCCAACCATGAATAAAGCGTTTGGTTGCACTGAGATCTAAGCTAAAACGTTCATTGGTGGTGCGATCATACGTTTGACCATCTAAGGCGCGGGTAAATTCAGGCGTGTAACTCACGTTCACACTGGTCGAAAGTTGCCATGGTTTATAGCTATAAGATAAGCCCGCACTGGTATTATAAGGCGCAACATCACTGGCTAAGCGTTCACGGTGTTGTTCATCTTCAATTTTGGCGCGAATCGTTGAGACTTGTCCATTGAGCATAAATGAATGCCCAGCTTCAGTTTGTTTGAGTGCATAGCGTCCAGATAATTCAACACCATAGGTGGTCGCTTGATCTTGGTTTTGTGGGCGCTCCACATAACGTGTGCCTTCAAGTGCGATGACTTTCTCGATGTAATCTTTAATTTCACGATGATACGCCGTGACGCTCACACCACCACTGGCAGAGTCATAGGCGAGGGTAGATTCAGCTGCACGGATTTTTTCTGGTTTTAGATTTGGATTGCCGCCACGATCAGGATTATTCAAGCTACCTGCATCCGTATCCGTAGAGACAGTCACATTTGGAATCAGTCGATCGGTATTTGGGCTTTTAAACGCTTGGCTTAAATTGGTCTGAATCGACCATTGCTCTGTGAGATCAAAACGATAAGCCAAAACAGGACTTAAATGTTGATCTTGATAATCAACCAAGCCTGAACGATTCAGCCATTCTTGGCGTGCACCTACAGTGATAGTTTGGCGATCTGTAAAACGCCAGCTACCCTCACCATAAACAGCATAGCGTTGTTCATCAAGACTTTTGCTCACATTGCTATCGAGTTCGTTGCTACGTGTATCAAAACCAAATTTAATTTGACGGTCTTGATCTAATTTACGAACGCCATCATAGGCAAGACCATACTCATTGACCGTTTCATCGGTATAAATTGTATTTTGTGGCGAGCGGGTAAGTTGGGTTTCTGTTTGGCGTTCGACCGACAGACGGATTTTATCACTCAGATCTTTGTCTTTACGTTCATAACGTGTGTTTAAGCGAATACTATCATTCTTGTCATCTTGAGTTTGATTGGCTGAATAACCATCCATTTTGATACTGCGATAGAACAATTCTGCGATCAATTTTTGTTGATCATCCAGATCATATTGTAAGCGAGGAGAAAACATCTGCATGGTACGGTTGGTGGTGCGAAGTTGTTCACGCGTTCCCGTTGCTGTTTCTGTTTTGGTGATCGAAGTATTGTCTATCCACATTTGATTGGCAGAGATACTATAGGACCACTGGTTTTCACGGCCGTCTGCTTGAATGTTGATTTGCTTACGTTCCGTTTCTTGCTGATCACTATCACGCAGACCGTAGCCCAATTTCACTGAGCCAGTTAAACGGGTATTTAATGGTTCTTTTAAAATAATATTAATGACAGCGGAAGATGCAACTGAGGCCTGTGCAACACTAGGCTGCTTAATGACTTCAATTCTTTCGATCATTTCTGGCGTAATGGTATCAATAACAGACATACCACCACGAGGACCGCCTTGCACAGGTTCACCGTTGACTAAAAAGGTGGGTGCGCCACCACCACGGAAACGCATGCCTGAAGCACCACCGCCACCGCGTGGCCCTTGGCCAAAAGCAGGGATCTGAAAACCAGCAGCACGTCGTAAAGCATCCATCACCGACTGATCGCCATATTGCAGCATTTCTTCACGGCTAATGATGGTTTTAGGGACAGCACTAATGTCATCATCTTTGGCTTTTTGAGGTTCTGCAGAAGCTTTGAATGAAAGGGTAGGTAAAACCTGTGTACTTGATTCTGTTGATGTTGAAGGGAGCGCCTCAGTTTGGGGTTCGGCAGCATAAATTGATGCACTTATACTGAGTAAGGTTGAGCTGAGTACACTCAGTTTTCCATAACATGCAGAATTTTTCATTATTAAACCCCAAAAACTGATCAAATTATTTTCTGTGTAGCCTAATGTAAAATTGTGTAGAAAAATGGAATTTATTCTTCACAACTCAAAGATTTAAAAATTATTTTCAAGCTTGAGTTTGAAGATGAAAATGAAGCATAAATTTTAAATGCATAACAAATGGCCTATTAAGTCAAAAATTAATGCAAAAAATGATGAAAATGAGAATGATTTTTATTAAAATTGTAGCGTTTTTTATTTTTAATATTTTTTTAATTTTTGTCTGAGTTTTTTGAGAAATTTTATGCGTTCTTTACCTTTAAATATGCATCACAAGCCTATTTTTAAATTTAGCTTGTTAAGCATGATGCTGTTGCAAGCACAGTATGCTTTTGCCAGTGAGGCAGCGGCGCCAACGGCAGTGATGCCAACCATTAAGATCGAAGCAATGAGCGAGCTTGATCCGATCAAAAGTTATATCGATTATGATCAAGCAAGCGTGACCCGTAATGGTCTTAAGAAAAAAGACATCCCGCAGACCATCGATACCATTGATGTGCAAAAATATAAAATTTACGGGGCAAATGACCTTAGTGTCATGCTACAGGGGACACCTGGTGTATCAACTAGTTATGACATGCGTGGCGATGGGATTAATTTAAGAGGATTTAATGCAGATACAGGCGATATTTATCGTGATGGTATTCGTGAAAGCGGTCAAGTTCGTCGTAGTACTGCAAATATTGAACGTATTGAAATCTTAAAAGGGCCTGCATCTGTCCTCTATGGCCGTAGTTCGGGTGGGGGTGTAATCAATATGGTGAGTAAATTCGCTAACTTTGATTCAAAAAGCTCAGTAGGTGTCTATGGTGGTTCATATGATAACTATGGAACAACAGTAGATTTCAATCAAGTGCTCACAGATAACGTTGCTGTACGTTTAACTGGAGAATATGGAGAGTCTGATAGCTTCCGTTCAGGCATTGAAAATAAAATCGAAATGCTTTCACCAAGTTTTACTTATAAAAATGATGAGGGTTTAACTTGGACCATGCAATATACCTACGATAAATTACATCGTGTGCCGGATCGTGGACCATCTTATACAGCACTTCCGAAGGGAACCTCGATTAAAACAGGTTTTGCCCAAGATGGAGACTATGTAAACGATGTTTTACAAGTTGCGCGTTCTGATCTAAATTACGAGTTTGCACCAAATTGGAATTTTCATTGGGCACTAAGTTATCGTCAAGCAGAGCAAAACTTTGATCACTTTTATGCAGGTGGGTTATGTGCGACAGAAAGTACAACGGTAACTAATGCTGGAACATGTAAAGGCCATGTCGGTGATATCTCACAAATTTATTATTGGCAGAAAACCGATAATAAAACCACTAGCAATACTTTTGATATCCGTGGTGAGTTTGATACAGGTAGTATTAAACATAATTTATTGGTTGGTGCAGACTGGACTTATGAACAACGTGAGCCGCTTTTAGCCAATAAAAAAGATGGTGGTGCTATCTATGGTTATGTAAATCCGTTAACAGGCGAGCGCAGCAGTTCTAGAGGTTCGGGAAACTTAATATTGAATACACACAACTATAACCAAGGTGAAGGTTATGGCGTATTTATCCAAGACCTCATTAGTTTTAATGATTATTTTAAAGTGATGTTGGGCGGACGTTATGATTATTATCAATCGGAAACAACCAATCGTTTAAAGCCTAGTGACGCTCTGGATTATCATCGTAGTATTGATGGTGAAAGCTTTAGCCCGAATATCGGTTTTATTTGGCAACCTGTAGAAAGCCAGAGTATTTATGCCTCTTATAGCAAAAGCTTTGCACCATTTGGTGGGCGAGTGGGGGTAAGTGTTGTTTCAGCAAATACAGATGTAGATACATTTGATGCTAAACCACAATACAACGAGCAATACGAAGTTGGTATAAAAAGTGATTGGCTAAATGATCGTTTAAACACCCAGCTTTCTGTATTTGACATTCGCAAGAACAATATCCGTTACCAGCCAAACCCAGATGAGCCAGAAAAATGGGCTGTTGGTGCACAGCATCAGTCTAAAGGTGTTGAGTTTAGTTTTATTGGTCGAGCTTTGGATAATTTATTTGTTCGTGGTGGTTATAGCTATATGGACACAGAGGTTTCTAAAGATCCTAAGCCACAAAATGTTGGGAAGGAGTTAAACAATACACCTCGCCATACAGGTAATCTCTTTGTTCGTTATCTGCCAACCGATAAGATTTATGGTGAAGTAGGGGCAACGTATGTCGGTGATGCTAAAATTTATCCAAACGGGAACTTAGATAGAGAACCAACTGACTTTGCTGGTTTTACTCGATTAGATGCTGCGATTGGTTATAGTGCTGATCCTTGGAATATTACTTTCGCCGTCAATAATTTGACCAATAAAGAATACTGGCGTTCAGAATCTATGCCAGGTACGCCACGCAACTTCTTGGTACGTTTGAATTACCAGTTCTAATTTAAATACGTTATTGTGATTTTAAGCACTTTTGTCTAGACAAAAGTGCTTTCTTATTTTTAGATACTGAAAATGAACAGTTTTTTCTAATATAAAGATGGGTTTATATCTATCTTATTGAATTATATAAAAAGTCATTGCTAAAAAAACTGGAATATTCTAATATTTGATTGAACGAAAATTAAGCGAATAAATTATGAAAATAACTATATAATTGTGATGTAGTTATCATTTGTGATTTTAATATGCGTTTTTGTTCTCGTTTCCATTCTTTTTTGTTAAGATTAAAGAAAACTCATAATAGAGATAATAATAATGAAGATTAAAATTACCATCATCTTGACCTTTTTGGTGTTCATTTTGGGTTATGTCGCTTATGTGGATGCTCAAACAAAAAAACGCCAAGAACTACTTAAAATTGTTCAAGATGCTGAAAACAGCTTGAACACAATACAACATAGTCCTCATACGCATTTGTCTTCATACCAGCGTAGCCATTAATTTTCTAGCTCAGATGAGGTGATTATTGACTCAATGATCCAAGATTGAGCATGAAATGCGCTTTTTTTGTATTGTGCTACTCAAGTTTTGAGTAGAATCTGTTAAAATATTTACCATTAAATAAAAAGCTGCATTTTGAGATGCGGCTTTTTACGTTTTGATATCGGAATCGAATCTATACATATCCGCTGCGTAGCAAGTGCAAAACTGGCATATAGATTGCTTTGAGCCTTGTATACCTTTTTGTGTACATTCAAAAAAGATTGCAAACACAAACGTATAGGTTCCACATTCTACGATCTTAGATTTCAACAGGTGCTATGTTATGACAACGCCTAATGCTTCGGCTGGTTTGCTAGAACGCTTATTTAAACTGAGCGAGAACAAAACCAACTTTAGAACAGAAGTTCTAGCAGGTGTGACTACATTTTTAACGATGTGTTACATCATCATTGTAAACCCACTCATTCTTTCTGAAACTGGCATGGATCATGGTGCTGTGTTTGTTGCGACCTGTTTGGCTGCAGCAATTGGGTGTTTGGTCATGGGAATTATTGCGAATTACCCAATCGCACTTGCACCTGGTATGGGTTTAAATGCTTATTTTACCTATTCGGTCTGTTTAGGCATGGGCGTGCCTTGGCAAACTGCACTTGCTGCAGTCTTTGTCTCTGGTTTGGTTTTCCTCGCAATCAGCTTCTTTAAAATTCGCGAAGCGATTGTCAATGCGATTCCAATGTCACTGAAATTTGCAATTGGTGGTGGTATTGGTTTATTCCTTGCCCTCATTGCGCTTAAAAATGCAGGCATTATTGTTGCTAATCCAGCGACTTTAGTTGGTCTTGGTGATATCAAACAGCCAACCGTCTTATTGGCCTTATTTGGCTTCTTGATGATTGTGGTTTTACATCAGTTTAAAGTTCGTGGCGCGATCATCCTGAGTATTTTGGTGGTGACTGCAATTGCAACTGCAATGGGCTTGAATGAGTTTAAAGGCGTTGTTGGTCAAGTTCCTTCTCTAGCCCCTACCTTTATGCAAATGGACTTTGAAGGTCTATTTACTGCCAGTATGGTTGGGGTGATTTTCGTCTTCTTTATTGTCGATTTATTTGACAGTACTGGAACTTTGGTGGGGGTATCACATCGTGCAGGTCTGCTTCAAGATGGTAAATTGCCACGTTTGAAGAAAGCCTTATTTGCTGACTCAACTGCAATTGTTGCTGGTGCGGCATTAGGTACTTCTTCAACAACACCTTATATTGAATCTGCTTCGGGTGTTGCTGCTGGTGGACGTACGGGACTAACCGCAGTCGTTGTTGCCTTCTTGTTTATTGGTTGCTTGTTCTTGGCGCCATTGGCCCAATCAGTTCCAGGTTTTGCAACAGCACCCGCATTGTTATTTATTGGTGTGTTGATGATCCAAGGGATCACGCATATTGACTGGGATGATATTACTGAAGCTGTTCCTGCATTTTTAACGATTGTATTTATGCCATTTACCTATTCAATTGCTGATGGTATTGCGATGGGTTTTATCAGCTATGCATTGGTTAAATTACTGACAGGAAAAGCAAAGACCGTTCCTTATATGGTTTGGATTATTGCGGCTTTGTGGGTGTTTAAATTTGTTGCATTTGGCGGCTAAGCAAAACATTGTTATTCTTTTATCATTCTCTTTTTGAGCTGTTGTCATGATGGCTCATTTTTGAAGAGAGCTTAAAGGGCGTTATTTCGATAACACCCTTTTTTCTTTAGACGTGGAGTTAATATGAATCAAATCGAGCTGATTCGCGCTTTACCCAAAGCCGAATTGCATGTGCATATTGAAGGGACATTTGAACCAGAACTGATGTTTGCTATTGCACAGCGTAATCAGATTCAGATTCCTTATCAATCGGTTGAAGAAGTGAAGCAAGCCTATAACTTCCATAATCTTCAATCATTCCTTGATATCTATTATGCAGGCGCAAACGTGCTGGTGCATGAACAAGATTTTTATGACCTTGCTTGGGCATATTTTGAAAAATGTGCTGAAGACCGTGTGGTACATACCGAGATGTTTTTCGATCCACAAACGCATACTGAGCGTGGGGTTGAGTTCGCAACCGTGTTGGCTGGTTTAAAACGTGCTTGTACAGATGCAAAAGAAAAGTTGGGGATCAGTTCTCAATTGATCATGTGTTTCTTACGCCATTTAAGTGAAGAGAAAGCATTTGAAACGCTTGAGCAAGCATTGCCATTTAAAAATGACATTATCGCGATTGGTTTAGACTCAAGTGAAGTTGGGCATCCTCCTGCAAAATTTGAGCGTGTTTTTGCCAAAGCGCGTGAAGCAGGCTTCTTGATTGTGGCACATGCTGGTGAAGAGGGGCCACCAGAATATATCTGGGAAGCGCTGGATTTATTGAAAGTGAATCGTATTGACCACGGTGTTCGCTCAGAAGAAGACGAAGGTCTGATGACGCGTTTAATCGCTGAGAAAATGCCTTTAACAGTTTGCCCTTTAAGTAACTTAAAGCTTTGTGTCGTCGATGATATGGCTGATCACAATATCCGTCGTTTATTACAGAAAGGCGTGCATGTGACTGTGAATTCGGATGATCCTTCATATTTCGGTGGTTATATGAATGACAACTTTGTGGCGATTCAGCAGGCTTTGGATTTAAGCAATGATGAATTAAAGCAACTGGCAATCAACTCTTTTGAAGCTTCATTCATTTCGAATGAAGAAAAGCAAAAGTGGATTGCAGAAGTGAAAAAGATCTAAATTAAAAAAACCGCGTAAAGCGGTTTTTTTATGTCTGAAGAATTATTTAGGTTGGCGCAACATACTGAGTAAGACATTGTCTTTATCAATCAAGTGATGTTTGATTGCCGCTAAAGCATGTCCTGCAACCAATAAGCCAGCAAACCATGAGAGATAAATGTGAATTGGTTTAACAATTGCAAGTAAGTCTGGATTGTCTTGTACTATACGCGGAATTTCAAACAAATATAAAACAGGTGCAGGGTGCCCAGCGCTCCAGCTAAATAAACAGCCTGTAATTGGCAGTGCAAGCAGCATTAAATAAAGCAGGAAGTGGCCCACATGTGCCAAAGTTTTCATCAGCGGCGACATGGTGTCTGGCAATTGAGGGGCAGGATGGGTATAGCGCCAAAAGATGCGAATCACAACCAAGAAAATGATGGTGGTCGCGATATTCTTATGTAGTGTAATCACATTGCCCTTAAAGCTTCCATCAACCTCATAGCTGAGGAAGTTGCCGCTATAGAAACCAATCAACCAGGCAGCAATGAAAATAGCAGCCATGAGCCAATGAATAATTTGTGCCGTTCGGGTGTAATATTGTGCTGAGGTTGGCATTGCAACATCCTAGCTTTGTTTTGATGATTTGTTTTAATTCTAGATAGCCCTTGTTGTTTCGCATACAACGGAAATGTAACGGAGCGTTTTATGCTTGGAACAGTCAGATGGCTATTGTTAAGTTATAATTGTTATATTATGTAAAGATTACATAGAGTCATATCATAACGCGTGTCATTTAGGCACAATACGCCTGCCAAAAATTAGATACAGGTTAGAAATCATGAAAAAGTTGGTACTTATTGTTGCCCCTGTCGTTTTAGCTTTAACAGGATGTGTTACACCAGATGGAAGTAATTCTGCTGGAGCAACGTCTCAGCAGTTAGGTATGGCGGCATTAAAAGTTGCAGTAAATGCAAAATGTATTAATGAAATCAATGCACTTCCAGCATGGAAAACAGCGACCCGTTTAATGACAGCAGAACAGCGCGATAACATCCAAACTGAAGTGTGTGGTTGTGTCAGCGAAAAAGCGCCAAATAGCGTTACAGCGGTTGAATTAGCGACAGCAGCAATCGATCCAACTGCGCGTGCGACGATTGTGACTCAAGTTGTTTCACAAACCGTGAATGCTTGCGTAGCAGAAACTTTAAAGAAAGCAAGTTAAGCAAATAGGCTGAGCCATCAGCCTTTAGAGATTTTTTATGAAAGTTGCAGGTGTAGATGAGGCGGGGCGTGGACCATTAGTAGGTTCTGTTGTTGCCGCCGCAGTCATTTTAGATCCAAATAATCCGATTGAAGGTTTAAATGACTCTAAAAAGCTAACCGAAAAAAAACGGGAAAAGCTTTTTATTGAAATTCAGGAAAAAGCACTTGCTTGGTCAATTGCTGAAGCAAACCATGCTGAAATTGATGAATTAAATATTTTACAAGCCACATTCCTTGCCATGCGTCGTGCAGTAGAGGGCTTGGCAACCCAACCGATCAAAGTGATTGTAGATGGGAATCAGATTCCAAAAGGAATCACCATTCCTTGTGAAGCGATTGTGGGTGGGGATGCCAGTCATGCAGAAATCAGTGCCGCCAGTATTCTGGCTAAAGTAACGCGTGATCGTCAAATGCAGGAACTTGATCAACAATTTCCTGACTATGGTTTTGCCAAACACAAAGGTTATCCAACCAAAGCACATTTTGAAGCCATTGCAGCCCATGGTGTGATTGATCAACACCGCCGAAGTTATGGACCAGTCAAGAAAGTTTTGGGTCTGTAAAAACAATTAAAGCGACTAAGAATAGTCGCTTTAATCATTCGAGAAGCATTCTGCGCATTAACGATTGAAGTTATTATGACGAGGGAACTCATTATTCTCTTCTTCATAAGAATGTTGATAATCTTGATCAAGATGTTGCAGATGCTCATGCATGGCACGTTCATGTTGGATACGTTGGTAAATTTCCTCACGATGCACAGAAACTTCTTTTGGAGCATTTACACCAATACGCACCTGATTGCCTTTTACGCCAAGCACAGTAACACTGACTTGATCCCCAATCATTAATGTTTCTCCGACACGACGGGTCAGAATCAGCATGTTTATCTCCTTGCTAAACGCTTAAACTTGCGACAGGGAATTCATTGTTTGAAAGCACAGCCTAATATACAGAAAATTCTAACAGAAATATGTAAAAAACATTTTTTTTAGTAAGTTCTGTGAGAAGCTTCTTAAAAACCTCAAGGCTAATATAACAGAGCCACTATAAAAAAAACTATAGTGGCTCTGTTTTTTTTCTTATTTACTTGCGAGTAAATATGTTTAAGCAGCTATTAATTAAGCACGTGCACTGCTTTCGCCGTGTTCACGGTCTAGGCCAAAAGCTGTATGTAAACAACGTACTGCCAATTCCAAGTAGTTTTCTTCGATGATGACAGAAACTTTGATTTCTGATGTAGAAATCATGAGAATATTAATGCTTTCTTCTGCCAATGCAGTGAACATTTTGCTCGCTACACCCGCATGAGAGCGCATACCAACACCTACGATAGACACTTTTACGATGTCATCACGTGTTACAACTTCGCAGCCTTCGATGCTGTTTGCAGTTTGCTCTAAAATTGCTTTTGCTTTCGCCAAGTCGTTACGATTCACGGTAAAAGTAAAATCAGTTGTACCATCTTCTTCAACATTTTGGATAATCATATCCACTTCGATATTGGCATTGCTAATCGGTGACAAGATTTTAGATGCGATACCTGGTTCATCAGGAACACCCAAAATAGTGAGTTTTGCTTCGTCACGGTTAAATGCAATACCTGCAATGATTGGTTGTTCCATATCGTCTTCTGCCTCAGTCGTAATTAGTGTGCCTACGTTTTGTTTGAAATCATCATCAAATGCGCCATCATTCTCGTTATCAAAACTTGATAACACACGTAATGGCACTTGATATTTGCCTGCGAATTCAACAGAGCGGATTTGTAGCACTTTTGAACCTAAAGATGCCATTTCCAGCATTTCTTCAAAAGAGATACGGTCAACTTTTTTCGCTTTAGGCGCTACGCGCGGGTCGGTGGTGTAAACACCATCTACATCGGTATAAATCTGGCATTCATCTGCTTTCAACGCTGCTGCAAGTGCAACGCCTGAAGTGTCAGAACCGCCACGACCTAAAGTGGTAATATTGCCATTGTCATCGTAACCTTGGAAACCAGCAACGACGATGACACGACCAGCATCTAAATCTGCAGTCATGACATCTGTGTCGATGGATTCAATACGTGCTTTGGTAAACGCGCTGTCGGTTTTAATCCCAACTTGACGACCTGTATATGACTTAGCTTCTACACCAATTGAATTGAGTGCCATCGCTAACATGGAAATCGTTACTTGTTCACCCGTTGACACCATTTGATCTAATTCACGTGGGTCAGGGGTGCTGGTAATGGCCTTGGCAAGCGCAAGTAAGCGGTTAGTTTCACCACTCATTGCTGATACGACCACGACCACTTTGTGACCATGGTCATGCCAACGCTTGACACGACGAGCAACATTTAAAATGCGCTCAGGAGTACCCATAGAGGTACCGCCATATTTTTGAACGATTAATGCCATAGTTGTTCCATATAAGCCATGACCCTGAGAGGCATCAGGGTCAGTTACACAAAAGTGAAGTCTTTATTATTGCGCAAGCCATGCAGGTAAAGCTGCAATCACTTGATCAAACTTCTCGTTAAGTGGCGCGCCACCTTGTGCTAAGTCAGGTTTACCACCACCTTTACCACCAAGCTCTTGAGCCAAGTGTTTAATGATGTCACCTGCTTTTAGAGTTGCAGTATATTGTTTAGCGACAGAGGCGATTAAACTCACTTTATCACCTTCAACACCAGCTAAAATAATGACTGCATCTTCTAATTTTGATTTTACGCTATCATGAAGATTGCGTAATGATTTGGCATCTAAACCTTGTACAGTGGTAATCAATGTTTGACGACCAGCAATGTCTTTGACTTGATCCAAGAGTTCAGCTGCTTGGAAGCTGGCTAACTTTTGATTCAATTGTTCAATTTGCTTTTGTAGGTTAGAAGCAGTTTCAACAATCGCTTCAACTTTCTCTACGGTTTGCTCTTTTTGCGCTTTCAGCAAACCATTGATGGTTTGGATATCAGTTTCTGCTTTTTGAACCACTTCAAGCGCTTTGGTGCCAGTCACAGCTTCAATACGACGAACGCCAGCAGCGACACCACCTTCAGAGGTGATTTTGAACAGGCCAATATCACCTGTGCGTTTTACGTGAATACCACCACACAGTTCGATCGAGAAGTTTTTCTCATCAATCACTGAACCCATAGAAAGTACGCGAACTTCTTCACCGTACTTTTCACCGAATAGCATCATCGCACCTTTGGCTTTTGCTGTTTCGATATCCAGCAGTTCAGTGCTTACCGCTGTATTGGCAATCACTTCAGCATTGACTAAACGTTCAATTTGCTGCAATTGTTCAAAAGAAACAGGTTGGTCATTGGCAAAGTCGAAACGTAAAATATCGCTGGCAACCAAAGAACCCTTCTGTTGAACATGCTCACCAAGAATCTGACGTAAAGCTGCGTGTAAAAGGTGAGTTGCAGAGTGATTGCGTGCTGTTGCTGCACGAATATCCGCTTTAACCGTTGCTTCAACATTTTGAGTGGCTTTGAGGCTACCCATGGTCACGATACCTTGGTGTACAAAAGCACCGCCAGATTTTTTGGTATCTTGAACTTCAAAGATACCTGTATCGTTTTTGAAGATACCAGTGTCACCGATTTGACCACCGCTTTCTGCATAGAAAGGGGTTTGGTTCAATACGATAAGCGCTTCGTCACCTTCGTTGATTTCATCAACTTGCACGCCATCTTTATAGATCGCAACAATTTGACCTTGGCCTTGAGTCGCATCATAGCCATCAAATTGAGTTTCGCCTTCAACTTTGACAATACTGTTATAGTCAACTGCGAATTTACCCGCATCACGTGCGCGTTGGCGTTGTGCAGCCATTTCAACTTCGAAACCAGCTTCATCAATGGTCAGGTCACGCTCACGTGCAATATCAGCGGTTAAGTCGGTCGGGAAACCGTAAGTATCGTATAGTTTAAATACGGTTTCACCAGCAATCACATTGCCTTTCAGTTGTGCTAATTCACCTTCTAACAACTTTAAGCCTTGCTCAAGTGTCTTCGCGAATTGCTCTTCTTCTTTAAGAAGCTGTGCTTCGATGCGTGCTTGCTGTGCTGCAAGTTCTGGATAAGCATCGCCCATCACTTCAATTAGCGGCTGTAACATCTTATAGAAGAATGAACCTGTTGCACCTAACTTGTTACCATGACGGACGGCACGACGAATAATACGACGCAACACATAACCACGACCTTCATTTGAAGGGTTAACACCGTCAGCAATCAAGAATGAACATGAACGCGCATGGTCAGCAATGACTTTTAACGAGGCTGGGTATTCAACAGGTTTATTTTGTGCTTTCGCTTCTGCTTCAATGGCAGTGGTATCTAAACCAATGATTTCAGCAGCAGCTTTTAATAAGTGTTGGAACAAGTCAATTTCATAGTTTGAATTGACATGTTGCAGTACAGCCGAAATACGCTCCAAGCCCATGCCTGTATCCACAGAAGGTGCTGGAAGAGGGTGCATGACACCATCCGCAGTACGGTTGAACTGCATGAAAACGTTGTTCCAGATTTCGATGAAACGGTCACCATCTTCTTCTGGTGTGCCTGGTAAGCCACCCCAAATATGGTCACCATGATCATAGAAAATTTCAGAACATGGACCACAAGGACCTGTGTCACCCATTGCCCAGAAGTTGTCTGATGCATATTGGCCACCTTTGTTATCGCCAATACGGATAATACGTTCAGCATCGATCCCGATTTCTTTGTTCCAGATATCAAATGCTTCATCATCGGTATGATAAACTGTGACATATAAACGATCTTTAGGTAAGCCTAACCACTGTTCGCTGGTCAAAAATTCCCAAGCAAATTTCAGTGCATTTTGCTTGAAATAATCACCGAAAGAGAAGTTACCTAACATTTCAAAGAAAGTGTGGTGACGTGCTGTATAACCGACGTTGTCGAGGTCATTGTGTTTACCGCCAGCACGGACACATTTTTGTGATGAAACAGCACGAACATAGTCGCGCTTTTCTAAACCTAAGAAACAATCTTTAAACTGGTTCATACCAGCATTGGTAAACAGCAAAGTTGGGTCGTTGGCGGGAACGAGAGAACTCGAAGCGACACGTGTATGCCCTTGCGATTCGAAATAACGCAAAAATGCTTCACGGATTTCAGCTGATGTCATAAAGCGAGTACTCACAACCAAGACACTCCATAATTTTGAATTTGGCTATATGCAACAAGGTACATTGTATCTAACGTTCTACAATCGAACCCAGTGCGTGGCATAGATTTTAAAAGTGCTAAATTATAACGGAAAATACCTGCCTCACCAACGATTTTACAAGCAATATCATATAAAACTGTGTTTAAGCTAAAAATCTATATTCAACAATGTGCTTGATGTTTTACCATATAGCATAGAAAAGATGATGTTTTTATGAATAAGGACGCTACATGCAACGTATCGCTATCAATGGATTTGGTCGAATTGGTCGGAATGTATTACGTGCGTGGTTTGAGAGTCCTAAGCAATTTCAGTTTGATATTGTTGCCATTAATGATATTGCTGATGTGCAGACCTTGGTGCACTTGTTCAAATACGACACCACACATGGTCGTTTTGCAGGAAAGGTTGAAATTCAAATTGAAAATCAACATATTTTTTTGAATATCCAGTCCAATCAACGCCAGTTAAAACTACAGGTTTTTAAGCAGGCGCAGCCAGAATTATTGCCTTGGACCGACTTACACATTGATGTGGTACTTGAATGCACAGGTCTATTCCGCTCCCGCGCCGATGCGACTCGCCATGTTGAGGCTGGTGCCAAGCGTGTGATTATTGGTGCTGCGCCTTTTGATTCTGTGGACGCGGCGATTGTCTATGGTGTCAATCACAATGACGTAAAGGCCACAGATCAAATCATTTCTAGTGTCTCATGTACCACACAGGCTTTAGTGCCGTTGGTCAAAATTATTGATGATGCCTTTGGCATTGATACCGCATTAATGACAGAAATCCATGCGGTCACTGCAGATCAGTCGGTATTAGATCATGCGCACCGAGATTTACGTCGCGCACGTGCCTCAGGGCAGAATATTATTCCAACCACATCGAGTGCCTTAGGGGCATTGAAACAGGTCATGCCGAAAATGGAAGATCGGATCAATGGTTATTCCATTCGTGTACCGACCATTAATGTGGCTGCCATTAATCTCACTTTTGTTTCGCATTCACCGATTACCGTACATAAAATCAATGAAGTTTTGAGCAAAGCGGCGCAATATGACTATGCACAGATAATGCAAGTGACAGATGAGGATCTGGTGTCAAGTGACTTTAACCATTCACCTTATTCTTTGATTGTAGATTTAACTCAAACCATGGTGGTGGGACATCAAGCAAAAGTTTTTGCGTGGTATGATAATGAATGGGGGTATGCAAATCGCTTGCTAGATTTGTGTGAAACTTTTTGTGATTAATATTTTAAATAAGATATAAAAAATAATGTGGGGTGTCGCATGACATTGATGTTGATTTGGGGATTTATTGCTGTTTTATTGATGGCGGTGGCTTTTTTATTCTGGCTTCAGTTTAAAAGCGTAGACGTACCAAACTCAGATAGTCAGGTACTACATCTTGAAGAAAAGGTTATACACCTAGAGCTACATCTGAAAAAGAGTTTGGAAATTATGCAAGATCTCGCCAAAAAGATGCATGTACAACAAGAGGTTTTAGATCGAACGGTGGCAAATATTGCCGCTTTAGAAAAACAGAATGTTGAAATGGTGAATTTGCTAGAAATTGTAGTAAAAGGTGGGAAAGGAACTGAATAAATCTAAGCTAATTTCTGAGAATCTTTTATAAAAATTCAGATTTGCGATTAGTTCGAGGTATTTTATGAGCCAAAACTTGGATGAATTGGTAGTTGTTCGTCTCACCACCGAGGAGGATTGGAAAATCCTTAAAACTGTTCGTTTAGAATCTCTATTGGATAGTCCTAATGTTTTAGCTGTTAATTATGCCACTGCAGAGAAATATAGTGAGTCAGAATGGCGTAATCGTGCCTCGCACAAGAATCAACATCAATATATTTTAGCAATTAAAGAAGGACAGGCAGTTGGTATTATTGGTGGAACTCAAAACACTGCAGATGAATTTAATGTGATCGCTATGTGGGTTAATCCTATGTTCCGTGCTAGAGGGGTAGCCGATCTGCTGATTTCTGCAATTAAGAATTTAGCAGTTTCTAAAGGGTACTCTAGGATTGTATTAAGTGTATCTCCAAAAAATGAGCGAGCAGTGAATTTTTACTTTAGACATAGTTTTGTGTTTATACCCGAATGGGAGTCTTTGGCTCTTGGTTCAGGTGAAAGAAATCAAAAAATGGAATGTGTGATTTTTTAATATATAAGCGGAGAACAGGACTTTAGGGTATTTCATTTATTTCGGGTGATAGCTGTTTAAGAGGCGCGGAATTTTGGATAGGCTTTTTTGCGTTTAACCCCCTAGTAATCAATGCTATAGAAAATCAAACTTGATCAATTATAACTAGGACGATAGTTCAGATGTTAGGCAGTTCTTAGCGATAAGAACATGGGCTTATACTCTTGGTGTGTGGTTTTAATTTATTGAATCTATTCATAAATTTCATCTCGATGATTAAGTGAATAAGGCATTAAACTATAAATATTTATTCAAATTCGAAGGTGCATCACAGAAATCTTCGTGCTACACTACGCTGAATCGGGCATTCACCCGATTTTTTTATGTGGTTGCTTTTTGTGTGGATGCTTCCACATTGAACAGATTTTAGGTTTGGAACATGGCCATTTCAGAGACATGGTTGCTCCCTGACGGGGTAGCAGATGTATTGCCAGAACAAGCGCAAGTGGTTGAAACCTTGCGTCGAGAAGCGTTAGATTTCCTCGCAGTTCGAGGTTATCAATTGGTGTATACGCCATTTATTGAATACATCGAATCGCTCTCGCTACTTTCAGAATCTAATCAAGATTTAGATTTAGTCACTTTCAAAGTTATTGATCAGCTTTCAGGTCGTCTACTCGGCGTTCGTGCGGATATGACGCCGCAAGTGGCACGTATTGATGCGCATGTTCGACCAATTGAAGGTGTGGCGCGATATTGCTATGCAGGTTCAGTACTGCATACCAAACCACAGAATTTTAATGCAACACGTGCGCCATTACAGTTAGGTGCAGAGTTGTATGGTCATGACAGCATCGAAGCCGATGTTGAAATGATCAATGTTATGCTCGCATTAATTGAGCACACCCATACTTTAGAAGGGGCTCACTTAGACTTAGGTCATGTGGGTTTATTCCGTAGTCTGGTTAAGCATGCTGGCTTAAATAAAAATACAGAAAGTGAACTTTCTGATTTATATCAGCGTAAAGCATTGCCAGAGCTGGAAGCGTTCACCCAAAATTTAGTAATGGGTACGGATTTTTATGCATTAGGTCGTTATGCAAGTGATCTTGATGCATTACAGGCACATTTAAGCCAAGATATTTTAAACGATGTTGACTTTAAAACGGCTTTAGATGCCTTGAAATCGACATTGGCACAAATCCAATCGCGTTGGTCTGACCTCAATGTTGGCATCGATGTAGTGGAGTTGCGTAGTTATCACTACCATACAGGTTTGATGTATGCCATTTATGCACCAAATCGTGCAGCACCACTGGCTCAAGGTGGTCGTTATGATGGTATCGGTGAACACTTTGGACGTGCACGTCCAGCAACAGGATTTAGTTGTGATTTATATGCCTTAGGCGCGACACAGTTTGTTGAAATTGAAACTGTGGTTGCTCCAAAAGGGAATGATCAAGATTTATTAAATGCAATTGCAGAGGCGCGTGGCCAAGGTTCACGTGTGGTGCAGTTGTTGGGTAATGATGATTTAAGCTCAGTACCATATGCGACCCATCAGTTGGTGTCTCAAAATGGGCAATGGGTAATTGAAAAAATTTAATTGCCAAGTGATTTAAGACTTGGTTTCCAATTTTAACAGCATGATGTAATGAGGCTATTATGGGCAAAAATGTTGTGGTACTTGGTACCCAATGGGGCGACGAAGGAAAAGGTAAAATCGTCGACCTGCTCACAGATCAAGCGGCTGCGGTAGTTCGCTATCAAGGCGGACACAACGCAGGTCATACACTTGTCGTAGGTGGTAAGAAGACTGTATTACACCTCATTCCATCAGGTATTTTACGTGAAAACGTATTGTGCTTAATCGGGAATGGTGTCGTTCTTTCTCCTGAAGCTTTGATTAAAGAAATGGCGATTTTGGAACAAGAAGGCGTACCTGTTAAAGAACGTTTACGTATTTCTCCAAACTGTCCATTAATCTTGCCAAACCACATCGCGCTTGATCAAGCACGTGAGAAAAAACGTGGTAACGCAAAAATTGGTACGACAGGTCGTGGTATTGGCCCAGCTTACGAAGATAAAGTTGCACGTCGCGCTGTACGCGTTGCAGATTTGATTCGTGGTGGTGCGTTACTTGAAGAAAAACTTCAGGAAATGCTTGAGCTGCATAACTTCCAACTTTCTCAATTCTATGGTGTTGAAGAAGTGAAGTTTGAAGACGTACTTGCGCTTTGCAACGAATGGCGTGAAGTGCTTGCACCATTAGTCATTGACGTGACTAAAGTATTACATGATTACCGTAAAGAAGGTAAGGCAATCATGTTTGAAGGTGCACAAGGTTCATTGCTTGACATCGATCATGGTACGTATCCATTTGTGACCAGTTCAAACACGACTGCGGGTGGTGTGAGCTCTGGTTCAGGTATGGGTCCATTACATTTAGACTATGTGTTGGGTATCACTAAAGCCTATACCACACGTGTGGGTGCTGGTCCATTCCCAACTGAGTTGCACTACAATGCAGCGACAGATACGGGCGATGCGATTGGTCGTCACTTAGGTACTGTTGGTCATGAGTTTGGCGCGTCTACTGGCCGTCAACGTCGTTGTGGGTGGTTCGATGCAGAAATTCTACGTCGTTCAGTTGAAGTGAACTCATTGTCTGGTATTTGCTTAACGAAGCTTGATGTATTAGATGGTTTAGAAGAAGTTAAAATCTGTGTGGGCTATGAAGATGTAGATTCAGGCTGTGCAGGTTCTTCTGATGCGATTTCATTCGAAAGCTTGAAACCAATCTATGAAACCATGCCAGGTTGGAGTGAGTCGACTGTCGGTTTGACTCAGATTGATCAACTTCCTGCAAATGCATTGGCTTATGTACGTCGTATCGAAACGCTAATTGGCTGCCCAATTGATATCGTTTCTACAGGTCCTGACCGTGCAGAAACAATCGTATTGCGTCATCCATTTTCAGCATAAGCTGAGTAGATGATAAAAAAGCTCTCATGAATTTGAGAGCTTTTTTTATGGGAAATATTTAGGGAGAGTGAGTTAAATGACGTTAAAACTGATTGCTGAAGATTTCATTCAACCAGAACATATCAATGTGGTACTGCCGCTCTATCAAGAACTTGTTGAGAAAACCAAAGTCGAGACAGGATGCATTGCCTATGATCTGTATCATGACCATAAACATAAAGGGCATTTTGTTTT
The DNA here is from genome assembly GCF_000367945.1 of Acinetobacter proteolyticus. GTDB lineage: Bacteria > Pseudomonadota > Gammaproteobacteria > Pseudomonadales > Moraxellaceae > Acinetobacter > Acinetobacter proteolyticus. The sequence goes on along the minus strand of NZ_KB849179.1, from coordinate 1,531,832 downwards.
CATTGAAGAATGGGTTGATCGTGAAGCACTGGATTTGCATGTCCAGTCGGAACATTTTCAACGCTTGGTGCCTCAGATTGATCAGTATCAAATACAGGTGGGACGTTTTACCCATTTGTATCGTTTTGAAGCTTTGTTATCTGATAAAGACTAAGCTGATCTTGACTCCAAGATAAACAATAGCAAAAAAACAGCTTTTGATTCCAATCTTTGTTATTTCACAGCCCAAATAATCCTCGTTATATTAGCCTTACGTTCAAACAAAGAGGGTTTTAACTATGACCAAAAAGAGAATCCGCTACAATGGCTATGAATTAGCGTGCCGATGTTGATTTAAATCAAAGCGCTTAAAAAGGTACAAACCAATTTTGATCAAGGCGGGGAGAGAGGTTGGTTTGAACATTTAAACAATAAAAATAATACTGAGTGTTTGATAATAAAATTTATAAAAATCGAAGAGAACCGAAAGGTTCTCTTTTTTATTGGGACTGTTCGTCAATCTCTTTGACAGCATTGTAGACTGCAGCAGGTTCAATATTCAGCATTTTTTTACCAAAGCTTCTGAGCCACCACACTAGTTGTGAGGTAAAAGGAACGGTTGCAGAAACCTCAACAATATTCTCTTCCAAGTGTTGGATGATCTGATCTTTGCTGAGCTGGCTTTCGTAGAAGCTTTTGGCTGTACTTTCTGTCATGGTCAGTTTTAACTGAATTTGCTCTGTCGGTTTGTTATAGTCCACGCGGAATCCGAGTGCACCTGATTCAATATAATTATCAATTTCAAAGTTGACAGGGTGTAAGGCACGGCTTTCCAATACTGTTGCTGCCTTAAAGCGGTGCAATGCAAAAGTTTGTACTTCAGTTTTATCATTACGGGTACAGATTAAATAAATCACTGCACCTTTTTGAACCAAGGCTAATGGATTGAGAATATAGCTCTTGTCTTCGCCTTGATGGGTTCGGGCACGATAAATACATTCGATCTGTTTGTCTTGTAATAAACCTTCGTAAATCGCCTGTTGCGCGTGTTTATCAACGACTGGCGGAATCAGTGGTTGAGTTGCGGGTACAATACGAACACGATTAATCCATTGTCTGACATTGTTCTGTGTCGATAAGCTACGTTTGGCCAGATCAAACCAAGGGGTCATTTCTTCTAATAAACTCGGTGGAAGTAAATGACGCAAATGTTCTTCAACCATCATAAAAGTAACGGCTTGTGAACTGGTCATGTGTGGCAAGCTCTGAATCGGTGCATCTGAGCGCCAACGCCAGCCTTGTGGTACGGTTTTGTTGCTTTCAATTGGGAAGCGTTGGGCAATCTGGTTTAAATCGCGCTGAATGGTACGCAAGCTGATATCAATACCTTCCCGCTCTAATATTTCTTGTAATTCACGAGTACCCATCCATTTCCCAGTTGAAAGGCGGGATAAAATTTGCCATTGGCGATAAAGGCTATTGGATGTTTCTTTTTCTTGTACGGATGACATAAGCGTAATACGTAATTCAATGGTCTAAAGCAGACACAATAAAAAAACTATCCTTAATTATCAAGTCCCTCTGATCCAGATTACGTATTTACGACTGAAATGAGGACATTTTTGCTTAAAGATTCTAAAACTGGTTGAAATTTGACCATTTGTATAAGTGGCATTGAAATTGCTTTGTTTAAATATAAATAAATGATGAGACGAGGTTTCTATGTCAGAACAAGAGAACAGCCTACATATCAGTACAGATTATTTTGCAGCAGAGCCAAATCCAGCAGTTCCCGTTGATACGTCTACATTTATTCCCCAGCTCAATGTAAGTACAAATCTATTTGAGCAATTGAAATCAGAATTTTTTAATGAAATGTTAGATGATAAAAGTTTTAACGGTGAAGCATCGAAAAAAATTGAACAATGGCTGAGTATCCGTAGTCTTGAAGATTTAAAGACTTTAGAAGCACAAGCTAAACAGCATTTTCTTTATCAAGGGATTACCTTTAATGTCTATGGTGATCAGGAGGGTGCAGAACGAACCATTCCGTATGACCTTATTCCACGTGTGATTGAAAAGAAGCAATGGGAAAAAATCGCAACAGGCTGTGCACAACGAGTAAAAGCCCTGAACTTGTTTTTAGATGATATCTATCATGGTCAGCATATTTTAAAAGAAGGTTTAATTCCCGCGGAACAGGTGATTGCCCATGAGGCTTTTCAGCCGCATATGTTAAAACATCAGCTTAAAGGCAAGGTTTATTCGCAAATCAGTGGGATTGATATCATTCGTGATGGTCAAGGTGATTTTTTTGTACTGGAAGATAATTTGCGCACCCCATCGGGCGTATCTTATATGCTGGAAAGTCGCAAAATCAGCCAGAAACTGATGCCAGATTTATGTAGTAGCAATAATTTACAAGGGATTGAGCAATATCCAAGTCTGTTAAGAGCAATTTTGGAAGAAAATGCCTATGTTGATCGACCTTTGATTGTGGTGCTCACGCCTGGACGTTTTAACAGTGCCTATTATGAGCATTCATTTCTAGCACGTGAAATGGATGTGCCGCTAGTGACCAGTCGGGATTTATTTGTTGAAGACGAGAAAGTCTTTGTCAAAACTATCCGTGGCCGTCAGCAAGTGGATGTGATTTATCGCCGTGTTGATGATGAATTTCTTGATCCGCTCAGCTTTAGACCTGACAGTACTTTGGGTGTACCCGGACTCATGTCTGCCTATCTACAACATAATGTGGTGATTGCCAATGCGCCAGGAACTGGAGTTGCAGATGACAAGTCGATTTATCCTTATGTTGATCAAATGATTCAATTTTATTTGAGTGAAGTCCCGATTTTAAATAATGTGCCGACCTATCAATGCCGAGAGGCTGAGCAACTCGATTATGTATTGACTAATTTAGAAAAACTAGTGGTTAAAGAAGCACAAGGTTCAGGTGGTTACGGCATGTTGATTGGTCCGCAAGCAGATCAACAACAAATTGATTGTTTTAGACAAAAGCTGATTGAAACACCACATTTATATATTGCCCAACCAACTTTGGCTCTTTCAGTCGCTCCAACAATGACAACAGAAGGCGTTGCTGAACGCCATATTGATCTACGACCTTTTGTGCTTAGCTCTCCTTATCGAACAGAAATTGTACCAGGCGGTTTAACCCGCGTTGCTATGCAGGCGGGTTCTTTGGTGGTGAACTCTTCTCAGGGTGGTGGAATTAAAGATACCTGGGTGGTTGAAAGCTTACGTTCCTAAGCGGTATTTCCACAGCTTAAATGCAAGTTGAGCTGTGGCATTGATATAAAGAAAAGGGAGGAAATTTATGCTTTTACTTAGTTCAAGTGCTCAACATATTTACTGGTTAGGACGTTATTTATTTCGTATTGCCTATGTGGCAGAACAACTGCCTTTTGTAGATGATCAGCAGGCCTTAAAATTTGCACAAGCGCTTTGTTTGTATATTGAAGATGCAGAGAACTTGAACCGATTCATGTTAGACCGACAGCAACCTTACTCTTTGTTGAGCCAGTTTGAGATTGCACGTGATAATATTCAGGAGTTAAGAGGTTTGTTGACGGCACAGGCCTATGCTGAACTCAATTATCTGATTAAAAATACGCATGCAGATGGATTGGCAATTCAAAGTTCAGTACAAAGTTGTTGTGATATTCTAAAAGCGGAGCAAGAAGATATTTTCCTGTTCTTTCATATTGGGCAATGCATTGAGCAAATCGATACTTATTTTAGATTCCAACACAATCTTCATACTGTGTTTGATGCCATAGATCCAACCATTGAGCAGCTATTTCGATTGGGTTGGCATGATTTACAACCGTGTTGGGAGGGTTTAAAGGATCAGCCACACTTGGATCAGTTTTATGCATTTACCTATAAATTGGAAAATCAATTTGAGGCATCCTCATGAAACTTATGGTGAATCACCAGACGCATTATCGCTATAGTGAAGTTGCACGGAATAGTGTCCAGTCTATCAAGATGATGCCGCAGAGCTCTCGGCATCAAAGTATTGAAAATTGGCATGTCAGTGTTCCAGGGCAATATTCGTGTCAGCGTGATGCGTTTAATAATTTGTGGATTACTGCAACGCAACGTCATGACTATCTTTACTTGACGATTATGGCGCAAGGAGTGGTTGATCTGCATGCGACTGAGTTGGGTCATGTCGAAACAGATATTTCACCGATGTTATTTTTACAGCGTACACCGATGACCTGTTGTGACCTGACCATGTCAGACTTCGCCCATTCGATTGTGACTATAAAAGATAGACAGCATTTGATTGTTTTATCAGAAAAAATTCTAGAACAAGTGCCTTATCAGCCAGAAAGTACTTCAGTCACGACCTCTGCAATTGATGCATTTTATTCAGGTCAAGGTGTTTGCCAAGACCATGCACATATATTAATTGCCATGTGTCGTGCGCTACAATTACCAGCACGTTATGTATCAGGCTATATCTACGATGAAAATCAACCGCACCTTGCCAGTCATGCATGGGCTGAGGTTTTTGTGGATAATGAGTGGTATTGTTTCGATGTAAGTAACCAGATATTTACACCCCAAAATCATATTTATGTTGCGGTCGGGCGCGATTATTTAGATGTTGCACCAGTGCGAGGCATTCGCGAGCAAGGTGGGGTGGAAAACATGATGTCTGTGGTACAGGTTTTGGCATGTTAAGTATAAAGAGAGAAAGATGACCTATTGTTGCGCATTAAGATTAGAGCAGGGTTTGGTATTGATTAGTGATACTCGAACCAATGCCGGGGTCGATCATATTTCTGTATTTCGTAAGTTGCACACTTTTGGGGTGGAAGGTGAGCGTTTTATCGCGCTACAAACATCAGGCAATTTAGCAACGACTCAGGCCGTGATTGGCCATTTGCAAAATGCTTTAGCTTTGCAGCAAGAACCAAATTTATATAGTGCCAATACCATGTTTGAAGTGGCTGAGCTGGTTGGGAAAACGCTACGTAAAGTTTTGGAAGATATCACGACAGATACACAAGAACAAATGAATTACTCATGCAGTATCTTAGTGGGTGGGCAGATCCAAGGCGAAGAAATACAACTATATAATGTATATCCTCAAGGAAATTTCATTTGTGCAACGACAGATACACCTTATTTCCAGATTGGTGAAAGCAAATATGGCAAACCAATTTTAGATCGTGCTTTACACTACGATATGCCTTTGGATGATGCACTGCGCTGTTCACTCATTTCTTTTGATTCGACTTTGCGCTCGAATGTTTCAGTGGGACTGCCTCTAGATGCATTGGTTTATCATAAAGACAGCTTTAAAATTCCAGAAGGTAAGCGCATAGGTGAAGATGATCCTTACTTCACCCAGATCAGTCGGCAGTGGTCAGAGACTTTACGCCGTGGTTTGCAAGAGTTGCCAAAGCCAACTGCGGACTATGGTTTGTAAATAATAAATCCCAGCAAGCTCATCTATGAACAGTGTTGGGGGAGATATCTAGGTTTTATTTATTTTTTTGCTGAGCACTCGATCCAGCGACAATATGCTTGGTCGAGATGTAATCAGGATCGCCAGAATAAACATATACAATAAGTCATGTAGGTAGAAGAACCAACTGAGCCAAGTGATCGTGTCTAGTCCATTGGGTAGGGTATGTATTCCGACCGTGTATAAAGCGGTTAGACAGATTATAAACAATAAAATACTACTGATTTGCGTCAATAAACCGATAATCAAAAATAAACCTGCGAGCATCTCAGTGGCTGACACAAAGCTGCTCATAATTTCTGGAAATGGAATGCCTGCTTCGGTCATCGTTTCCAGCATAATCAGTTTGTTTTTTTCAACGAAAAGCTTGTTGAAACCTGTAGTAAAGAAAAAAATGCCGATCGAAATTCGGATCAGAAACAGAACCAATTGCTGGATCGACATTTTATAAAGCGGATTATCGTAAATCAGTTTGAGCATGCTGGATCTGATTGGTAAAACCCTTATTAGAGGTAAAACCCAAAAATTGATCAAGTTATGTTTAGTTATCTAATTGACGTACTGGGCGTTGGGTGAGGCGGCAAAGTAGCTCGTAGCCGATGGTTCCGTTGGCTGCTGCAACATCATCAACCAAGCGAGATTGGCCCCAAAGCTCAACTTTAGTGCCAATCTCTGCTTTAACATGACTGATATCAATGGCAATCATGTCCATGCTGACACGGCCGACTACAGGAACAAGTTGCTGATTGATGGCAACAAAGTTTTGCTTGATATAAGCACGTGGATAGCCATCGCCATAACCAATTGAAACAATGGCAATTTGTGATGTACACGACGCTGAGTAGGTCGAACCATAACCGACAAATTCACCTTGTTGAACCTGATTCAGTGCAATGATTTCGGCGCTAAAGGTCATGACTGGCTTTAGGTTCAGTTCATGTACGTTTTTATCGGCAAAAGGTGATGCGCCATAAAGCATGATCCCGGGACGAACAAAATCAAAATGCAGTTCAGGATATTTATAAATTGCAGCCGAATTACAGCAAGACGCCAATATTGGTGCACAGGCTTGTTTGACCTGTAAGAACTGTTGTTTCTGCTGTTCATTTAAAGGATGCTCTACATCAGCATTGGCAAAATGCATGGCAAGTACACAGGTAAAACCTTCAATTTTTAAGCGTTGAATCACGTCAATGATTTCATCGACTTTGAAACCGAGACGATTCATTCCGCTATTCAGTTTTACCCAAACCTTTAAACCTAATGCGTTATAAGCAGTTTTATGTTGAATCAACCATTCAACTTGCTGTGCGTGATGAACAATACATTCAAGCTTATGCTCAATGACTTGTGTCATTTCATCTTCAGCAAATAAACCTTCAATCAGCGTAATGGGTTGAGTATATCCCAGTTGCCTGATCTCCAAAGCTTCTTCTAAACAGGCGACACCAAAAGCGTCCGTGGCCTCTAAGGCGGCTAAACAGTTTTTAACTCCGTGTCCATAGGCATTAGCTTTGACCATACTGACGATTTTTGAATGTGGAGCAAGTTGTTTAACACGGTTTAAATTATATTGCAGTGCTGCACTGTCAATATAAACTGTTGCTTGGCGCACCCTGAGTTCTCCTTTGGGTCGACTTGGATTGTATATAAAATAGGATATGGTTTAGATATTATTCGTCATCTTCATACTGAGCATAGAACTCAGGCGAGAGGTTACTAAAACGGGTATATTGGCCTTCGAAGGCAAGGCGAACGCTACCAATTGGACCGTTACGCTGTTTACCAATGATAATCTCGGCAGTACCAGCCTCTTTGGATTCTTTGTTATAGACTTCATCACGATAAATAAACATGATTAAGTCGGCATCCTGCTCGATCGCACCCGATTCACGTAAGTCTGACATAACTGGGCGTTTGTTTGGTCGGTTCTCCAAACTACGGTTCAACTGCGATAGAGCAATCACAGGACATTGCATTTCTTTGGCTAAGGCTTTTAAGCTTCGTGAAATTTCCGAGATCTCACCAACACGGTTATCGCCCATACCTGGGACTTTCATCAGCTGTAAGTAGTCGACCATGATACAGCCGATTTTGCCATCATGCATTTTAGCAACGCGACGTGCACGTGCACGAAGTTCAGTGGGTGGCAGGGCAGACGAGTCATCGATATAGAGATGCATTTCTTGTAACTGCAGAATCGTCCCTGTAACTTTGGTCCATTCGTCTGCATCTAGATTACCTGAACGCAAATGTCCTTGATGGACTTTACCCATTGCTGAGATCAAACGCATGGCAATCGAGTCTGCTGGCATCTCCATCGAGAATACGAGTGCAGGCAGACGGTTGTATTGCAATACACTTTCAACCAAGTTCATGGCGAACGTGGTTTTACCCATCGATGGACGTGCTGCAACAATAATTAAATCACCAGGCTGCATGCCTGAGGTTTTATTATCCAGTTCCAAGAAGCCTGTGGTTAAACCCGTAATGTTGCCATCAAGTTTAGATAATTCATCTAATTTGGTAATGACATCCGCAGTTACAGAGCTGATGGATTTTGGTCCAGAATCTTTTTTGTTGTTATTGTGCTGTTCGGCCAAAGAGAAGATACTGGTTTCTGCTAAATCAAGAATTTCGCTAACTGGACGACCTTTGGTGTCATAAGCATTTTGTAAAATATCACTGCTGATCTTGATCATGTTACGCAGAGTTGAAAATTCCTTGATTTTATTTGCATAAATTTCAAGGTTATAGAAACTTGATGGTGAATCTGCCATCAATTGCATTAAATATTCTTCACCACCAATGGCATCTAACAAGTTTTGTTTAAGCAACCAATCATTGACCAAAACGGCATCATAAGGTGAGTTTTCTTGTGCCAGTTTCTCAATGGCACGATAAATATATTTGTGACGTGTTGCATAAAAATCATTTTCTTTGAGTAAGTCACTGACTTGCTCAAAAGATTCTGCAACCGTCATTAATGCTGCCAAAACCGCTTGCTCGATGGCAAGGTTATGTGGCGGGGTACGGAATTCTTTTAGCTGACCTGAGTCACTCACTTTACTCTCTGTGTTTGGAGAATTTTTTGTAAAATTGGCATTCGCCTGTGACATAACAAGACCTAATAAAAAGATGAAACGATACCGAGTGACTATCTTAATCCAAATGGAGCGCATCGGCACAATTTAATTCAGTGAAAATTGTGTAAGTGGTGAAAAAGTGTGGTTTAGCAGTTAGAGCCGATTGGATGCACCCCATTGGCACATCATGTCTAATAATGGAATTAAGGAGAGTCCGCGTTCAGATAAGCTGTATTCGACTTTGGGTGGAATTTGTGGATACTCCTTACGAATAATTAATTGGTCACGTTCCATTTCTTTTAAAGTCAGACTTAAGGTTTTAAAAGAAATATTACCGATGGAGCGTTTTAATTCATTGAATCGCATGATGGATTTATGCTGATAAAGCCAATACATGATAATCATTTTATATTTGCCATTGATTAGGGAAAGCGTATATCCAAAATCTGTTTGCTCTAAGTCAATCTGGGGTGGGGCACAAGTTTCCATAATTTTTTCCGACACTAACTTTTAGTCTAGTATATAACTATAATGACCGTACTTATATTATTTCTAGCATACTTCTATAATCTATTTCATATTGATTGCAGAAAGACTCGGATGTCCGATGGGATGCTTTGAAATGAAGAAAACACTCGTGATTGTTGCTCACCCAGATATTGATAACGCTGTTATTAATAAACGTTGGATTGAGGAATTGAGTCAATATCCAGATGAATTCACGATCCATCAACTTTATCAGCACTACCCAGATGGTATTATTGATGTCACAACAGAACAAGCTTTGGTGGAAGCACATCAAAATCTGGTCTTTCAATTCCCGATCTATTGGTTTAACTGCCCACCGTTATTAAAGCAATGGTTAGATGATGTGCTGACTTATGGTTGGGCCTATGGTTCAGCAGGAAATCAGCTAAAAGACAAGAAAATAACCCTTGCAGTTTCTGCAGGTATAAAAGAAAAAGACTATGCCGCAGATGGTCGTTATCAATTTTCACTACAACAGTTGTGTCTACCATTTGAATTAACTGCACGGTATGTGAAGGCCGATTATCAGCCGATGTTTGCTTTTTATGGAATGGATACCAATCCAGAACAAGGACAGGCTCAACCTACGGGGAATGAAATCAATCAGAGTGCAGTGAATTATGTGAAATATTTATTAGAGATGCGCTAACTGCATTTTCAATGAATAGGAGTATTTAAGAAAACAAAAACAATAGACATAAAAAAAGAGCATGTAAAACATGCTCTTTTTTTTGCAGAAATTACTCAGATACGATAGTAACGAGAACTTCAGCAACAACATCATGATGCAATTGGATTGCGATGTTGAATTCACCAGTGTGACGAAGCGCACCGTTTGGTAAACGAACTTCTGCACGGTCTACAACGAGACCAGCATTCGTTAGAGCATCAGCGATGTCACGAGTACCGATAGAACCGAAGAGTTTACCTTCGTCACCAGCTTTCGCAGTGATCACGATGTTAACTTCGTTCAATTGTTCAGCACGTGCATTCGCAGCAGCTAATACTTCAGCTTCTTGTTTCTCAAGTTCAGCACGACGAGCTTCAAAAGCAGCAGTGTTTGCTTCTGTTGCAGCTACAGCTTTACCTTGAGGGATCAAGAAGTTACGACCGTAACCAGCTTTAACTGATACTTTGTCGCCTAATTTACCAAGGTTCTTAATGCGTTGTAATAAGATAACGTCCACAGCTCACCTCACTTACTTATGGTTGTCAGTGTACGGAATCAAAGACAAATAGCGAGCTTGTTTAATAGCTAACGCTAATTGACGTTGATAACGAGCTTTAGTACCTGTAATACGGCTAGGAACAATCTTGCCGTTTTCAGTGATGTACTGTTTTAAAGTGTCGATATCTTTGTAGTCGATGTACGCAACATTCTCAGCTGTAAAGCGGCAGAACTTGCGACGACGGTAAAAACGTGCCATTGAGGTTCTCCTTATTCAGCTTCTTGAATTGCTTGTTGTGCTTCTTCACGTTGAGCTTTACGCGCACGTTTTTCTTCAGCACTCTTAGCAAGTAAAGATTCTTCAGTAATTGCGTGTTCACGACGGATGATGATGTTACGAATGATTGCGTCGTTATAACGGAATAATTCTTCTAATTCATCAAGAGTCGTTTGACCACATTCAACATTCATAAGAATGTAGTGTGCTTTGTGAATTTTGTTAATCGGGTAAGCCAATTGGCGGCGGCCCCAATCTTCTAAACGGTGAATTTGACCTTCAGCTTCTTTGATCTGAGAGATATAGCGTTCAACCATACCTACAACTTGATCGCTTTGGTCTGGATGTACCAATAGTACGATTTCGTAGTGACGCATTGTCAGCTCCTTACGGTTTAAGCAGCCCCTAATAATATTAAAAATTAGAAGCAAGGAGTCATAACTTTGGAAGTTATGTCGCAAATTGCGAAGCGGGGATTATATTCAAATTGACGCTATAAAGCAAATTTGCCATAGTCTTTGCACGATATTTTTTAATTAAAATAGGCAATAAGCATGGAGCAGCACTTTTTAAAGACAGTTGAGTTGATCGAGGCAATTTTACAGTCAGGTACTGAGGAGGCATACTTCGAAGTGTTTGAGCAATACGAGGGAGATATTTATCAAATTTTAATGATTGTTGATTGGCGAGAAGAAGATGAAGCAATTGTCGAATATTGCGAAAAAATCTTGCAAACAGGGGAGTTAAGCGTAGAGACAGAAAGTGCTGACAATGCTCAAGGTTTTATCATTCGGCTTCATTATAAAGACCAAGCATTGATCATTCCTCATCAAGGCGAGGGCGCTGATCGAGATACCACCTTAAAAGCACTTAATCAAATTTTACAACCAGATTATGAAATCCGCTTTTGTGAGCCCTCCGATGGCTCCGATACCTTGGAATTCATCCCATTACCAAAAGTTTTATGGCAAAAATTAGATCAAAAATATTCACATCAGATCGATCAATTTTTTAGACGATTTGAGCCAGAGAGTGTGTTCTTTGGCTAGAATAATGTAACAGAGTGATTTTTTACGATTGTAAAAATGGGGTGGAGTTTAAATAATGCTTAGTTTTCATTTAGGCAATAAGAAGCAAATGTTTTTATTGCACGAAATGATCACAACGAAGGGAGAATAAAAAGATAGAGCATTCTCTATCTTTTTAAAAAATAGGGAAGAGTGGTGCAGGGCTTTTAAAAGTAAAGCTAAAGCTTAAACTGATGACAGTAATTAAAATTACTGAAAAAAGAAAAAAGCGTTTTGCCCAAAGCTGATCATTTTCAGCCTTGAATCCTAAAATACCAATGTAGAACCAGTAAATACACAACGCATTACAGATCACCAAGAAAATTGTGTTGGTATATCCATAAACATATAGTGCATTCATCGCAACGGTAAATAGAACCACATAAATCAGCGATTCGATTTTCGTACGTAGAATTGAACGGGCTACAGGTAAAATCGGAACTCCTGCGTTTTTGTAATCATCAAAACGATAAATTGCGATCGCCCAAGAATGTGGCATTTGCCATAAAGCATATGCAACAAAGATCAGTAGCGCCGCCATGTCGAATTGATGACTTACAGCCGTATAACCAATAACAGGGGGACTCGCTCCGGAAATACTACCAATAACGGTTTGATGAATGGTGGTACGTTTCGTCCACAAACTATAAAAACCGACATAGACTACAAAACCAATGACAGCGAATAAAAATGCATAAGCATTGACATAGAACCAGAGCATGCTAAAGCCAATTACACCTAGAACCAGTGCATAGCACAGGGCAACAGTCGGGGAAATGGTTTTTGTCACAAGCGCGCGATTCATGGTGCGCTGCATTTTTTGATCGATATCTTGATCAATAACGTTATTGACCACACAACCAGAAGCAACCACAAAAGTTGTTCCGAGCAGGGTAAGCAATAATAAGAGGTAGTCTATAGAGCCTTGGGCGGCTAAGAAGAAGCCGCCCAAGGTGGTAATAAAATTACCGAAGAGAATTCCTGGTTTAGTCAGGAATAAGTACTTTTTCCACATGACAATCAGTTTAGATCATCATGTTGTAGTGTAGGTAATTCATAATCCACACAGAGCCGACTAGAAGTACAGCGATACATAAGATTGTGTAGATAAATGCAATAAGGTTCCAGCGTTGTTCAGAGGATGTATTCATGTGCAAGAAGTACACAAGTTGTACAAGTACCTGAGCAACCGCAGTAATTGCAATTACTGTAACTAAAACGCCACGACTGAAACCGCCAGCCATCACCATCCCGAACGGGATGATAGTGAGGATAACAGAAAGGATAAATCCAACAGTGTATTGTTTGAAGTTACCGTGTGACGCACCTGCAGCATTATGGTCATGACTACTCATTAGAGAACTCCCAGTAAGTAAACGACGCTGAATACACAGATCCAAACGATGTCTAGGAAGTGCCAGAACAAGCTTAAGCAAGCAAGACGACGTGTATTCGGTAAGGTCAAACCATTCTTTTTGATTTGATACATCAATACCAACATCCACACTAAACCAGAAGTTACGTGGATACCGTGTGTACCAACCAAAGTAAAGAACGATGATAAGAATGCACTGTGAGTCGGGCCGTGACCTTCATGTACAAGGTGACGGAACTCATAGATTTCCATACCAATGAACGATGCACCGAAAAGGAATGTAACGAATAACCAAGTGATGACTTGATTTACATTCTTTTTATAAGATGCAAGTACAGCAAAACCAAAAGTTACCGATGAGATCAATAAGGCAAATGTTTCAGTTAACACGAAGCCTAATGAATCATGGAACAGGTCATATGCACTTGGAGTTCCTGGTGGAATATGACTGCTTAATACAGCGAACGCAATGAAGAGTGATCCGAAAAGAATCAAGTCACTCATCAAGTATGTCCAGAAACCAAAGACCGTTAAGTCTGTATCATCATGTTCATGATGACCATCGTGGCCGTGGTTGTCGTGATGAAGTACTTCAGCCATTTCCTTAGTCCTTCTTCAAGTGTTTTTCAAGTAAAGCATAGCGTTCGTTTTCGATACGCTCAACTTCAGCAGCAGGAACGTAGTAGTCAACATTCTTGGTGAATGAGCTTACGATCAAACTAACAATAGCTGAAACGAATGAAACGACAGCGAGCCACCAAATATGCCAGATAAGTGCAAAGCCAAGTAATGTAATGAACATTGCAATGACAAAACCAGCAGCACGATCAGTCGGCATGTGGATGTCTTCATATTTAGTGTTACGTGCGTATGCTACACCATTTTCTTTGTCAGTCCAGAAACGGTCAACGCCGCTAGCATCTGGTTCATGCGCAAAGTTATAGAATGGAGCAGGAGATGACGTCGCCCATTCAAGGGTACGGCTATCCCATGGATCGCCTGTATGGTCCATGTTGTCCTTACGTTGTAAGAAACCAACGATGATTTGCATTAAGAAACATGCAATACCGATTGCGATAAGAACAGCACCAAACAATGCAATCGCCAAGTACGGATCCCACTCAGGGTTGTCATAAGTATTCAAACGACGCGTCATACCCATGAAACCAAGGATATAAAGTGGCATGAATGCAAAATAGAAACCGATGAACCAGAACCAGAACGCAGCTTTACCCCATGCTTCGTTGAGCTTCCAACCAAACATTTTTGGCCAGTAGAAGATGATGCCGGCAAACATACCAAACACCACACCACCGATAATTACGTTATGGAAGTGAGCGATCAAGAATAATGAGTTGTGTACAAGGAAGTCCGCAGGTGGAACAGCCATAAGTACACCAGTTAAACCACCGATACCGAATGTTACAAGGAAGCCAAGCGTCCATAACATAGGTGTTGTATAGGTGATGCGACCTTTATACATCGTGAATAACCAAGAGAAGATTTTCACACCTGTAGGAATCGCAATAACCATGGTCATGATACCGAAGAACGCGTTAACGTTCGCACCAGCACCCATGGTGAAGAAGTGGTGAAGCCATACAACGAACGCAAGTACAGTAATTGCAATCGTCGCATACACCATAGACTTATAACCGAACAACGCTTTACGAGAGAAGGTTGCAACGATTTCTGAGTATAGACCAAATGCTGGCAATACCAAGATATATACTTCAGGGTGACCCCATGTCCAGATCAAGTTCACGTAAAGCATAGGGCTACCGCCAAGCTCATTGGTGAAGAAATGGAAGCCGAAGTAACGGTCAAGTGTCAGCATTGCAAGCGTACCTGTTAATACAGGGAATGATGCAATGATGAGTACAGCCGTACAAAGTGAAGTCCACGTGAAAATCGGCATATCCATCAATTTCATGCCAGGTGCACGCATTTTGATGATGGTAACAAAGAAGTTAACACCAGATAAAAGCGTACCTAGACCAGAAACCTGAAGTGCCCAGATATAGTAGTCAACACCCACACCAGGAGAATATTGAATGCCAGACAGAGGAGGGTAAGCCATCCAACCAGTCGCAGCAAATTCACCCAATACAAGTGAAAGCATCATCAAACCAGCAGCGCCTGCGAATAACCAGAAGCTCAAAGAGTTTAATAATGGGAAAGCAACGTCACGAGCACCAATCTGTAAAGGTACAGAGATGTTCATCATACCCACAACAAGACCCATTGCGACGAAGAAGATCATGATTACACCGTGTGCGGTGAAGATCTGGTCGTAGTGGTCAGGATGTAAGTAACCTTCGCCGCCGCCTTTCGCGAGGAAAAGCTGCAGACGCATCATGATCGCATCGGCGAAACCACGCAATAGCATGACTACAGATACGATGATATACATGATACCAATCTTTTTATGGTCTACAGTGATAAACCACTCATTCCACAAATATCCCCATTTCTTGAAATAGGTGATACCGCCTAAAACAGCAATTGCACCAAGTGCCATAAAGACCATGGTGACAAGTACAAGGGGTTCAGTCGGGATAGAATCCCACCCTAATTTACCAAAAATCATATCCATGTCTTATTCCCCTTGAGCAGCGTGTTCTGCTGCAGCATGAGTTTCTGCTGTTGCATCATGGCCAGCAGAATGGTCAGCACCGTGATAGTTACTCATGTAGTGGTTGATGATTGTTTCAAACAATTTTGGCTCAACTGATGAGTAATAAGTCACTGGGTGTGGCTTAGTCGGGAACGGTTTCATCGCTTCAGCTTTAGCAAGTGCTTCTTCATCACCAGCAGCTTTAGCACGATTCACTAAATGCTCGATCTGATGCTTAGAACGATCGCCATCTTTAAGCGTTGCTAACTCAGCTTGGTCAAGTGTGCCTTTTTGAATTGCTTCAGGGTTAATACTTGTACCATTACCAGCTTTAACTGCTTCTACCCATTGTGCAAATTCTGGCTCAGTCACGCTATGTGCTTTAAAGCGCATTTGTGAGAAACCGTAACCTGAATAGTTTGCTGAGAAACCACGGAAGATACCTGGTTCATCGGCTAATAGGTGAAGGTGAGTTTGCATACCAGCCATTGCGTAAATCTGACCGCCTAACTGTGGGATGAAAAACGAGTTCATCGTGAAGTTAGAAGTGATTTTAAAGCTTACTGGTGTTTGTTCTGGGAAGCGTACTTCGTTTACCGTTGCAATGTTTTGCTCAGGATAGATAAAAATCCATTTGAACTGTTCAGCGACAGCTTGAATAGTCAATGGTGCTTTATCTGATTCTAACGGACGGTAAGGGTCGTACTTGTGGGAACCCCACCAAGTTAACCAAGCTAAAATACCAATAATAATGACAGGTACACCCCATACAACGATCTCAATTGTCGTAGAGTGTGCCCAAGTAGGTTTATAGTCTGCATCTTTATTCGACGCGCGATATTTCCAACCAAACCATAATGCCATAATGATTGATGGAATTACCACCAATAGCATTAAATAGATCGCAGTCATCATCAGGTTACTTTGACCTTGACCAACTGGACCTTTATTGTTTAGAAGTACCATATCACCGCCACACCCAGTTAAGAGTGCAGCCATCGTTGATAAAGACAATACAGCTAAAATCGTTTGTCTCATTTTACAACCTCGGTGAAGAGTCCCATTCCCTAATTAAAATTATGGGATAGCGATTAAAGTGTCGCGTGATTGATAAGAATTGTTTAAAAACTGCTTAGCAATCACGCGACACCGCAACGTTGTTGGGCATTATGCCTCATATTGAAAAACTAAGCTACTGATAAAGTGGTCTGAAATGCTTGTTTTAAAACCCGATTTATCTTGTAGGGATTGTTGTTTCGGTGCATTCTTTTTCTATAGATATCAATTTAATATATAAAAAAAGAGGAATAAATCCTCTTTTGTTTATTGATTTGTGATTACTGCTTAATTACCTTAGTTTTCGCCAATTTATCGTGCAAAGTTTGACGGTTTTTTGTAAAAGCGAATAAAGCATAATCAATCACAGTAATGATTGGTACAAGGATCAGATTAAGAATGATAAACAACACACTTCTCAACCAAAAGGCCCGAATTGTACTAACCTGAGTAGCGGTTTCAGCATCTACAATTTTAATCTTAGCGATTTTTTTACCAATGCTCTGACCTGATTTTGCAATAAAGAAAGCCTGGATCATAAGCATGATAATCAGATAAGCAAAGATCATCATCCATGCTTCATTCGGAATTAATTGCATCAGTTGGTGCTGTAATTCGACTGCTTTGTCTGATGCCATTTGAGTGGCTTGCATCTGCTTTTGAATTTCAAATAATTCTTGGTATTGGCTTTCATTAAAAAAGAAAGACGGGATTGAAGCCATCGGTAGCCAGAGGATGAGATCAAAAACTTTCGCTAGCACACGCGAATGAAAAGGTGCGAGTTCAGGTGCTTTTTGTTCGACTTTGATTTTGTAAGTTGGTTCGTTCGTTTCAGTTTTAATTTGAGAACTAAAAGGAGAGTAACCTACAGGTTCGTAGACAAGTTTACCTTGGGTGAGTTCACCAAGTGTTTTCCATTCAGCCATACCTTCATGCCAAACTAAATCGGTCAATAAAACTTGTTGACTGGCAAGCATTTGGTTCACTTGTTCTAAACTGTATGGTCCTGCTTGTTGATTGTTACGAGCCAAGTAAATTTGCATAATTTTAAAATCTCAATTACGAAAGATGAAAAAAGACCCTGCGAAAGAGGGTCTTTTTCTAAAAAAGACTAGGCTTTCTTGATTTGTTCTTCAGCAAGGAAGAACCAAGTATCCAGTACTGAGTCAGGGTTAAGTGACACAGATTCAATACCTTGTTCCATGAGCCATTTAGCAAGGTCAGGGTGATCCGAAGGACCTTGACCACAAATACCAACGTATTTTCCTGCTTTGCGGCAAGCATGAATTGCCATAGAAAGGAGCGCTTTAACTGCTGGATCACGCTCATCGAATAAGTGTGATACGATACCAGAGTCACGGTCAAGACCGAGTGTTAATTGTGTTAAGTCGTTTGAACCGATAGAGAAACCATCGAAGTGCTCAAGGAATTGCTCAGCCAATAATGCATTGGTCGGTAATTCACACATCATAATGATTTTTAAACCATTCTCACCACGTTTCAAGCCGTTTTGAGCAAGTAGTTCAATCACACGTTTTGCTTCAGAAACAGTACGAACGAATGGAATCATGATTTGGATATTGGTTAAACCCATTTCATCACGTGCTTTTTTCAAGGCACGGCATTCAAGTTCAAAACAGTCGCGGAAGTTATCAGATACATAACGACTCGCACCACGGAAGCCCAACATTGGGTTTTCTTCTTCCGGTTCGTAGAGCTTACCGCCGATCAAGTTTGCATATTCATTCGATTTAAAATCAGACATACGTACGATGACTGGTTTTTCTGCAAATGCAGCAGCAAGTGTAGAAATACCTTCAACCAATTTCTCGACATAGAATTCGATTGGAGAAGAGTAGCCTGCAGTACGTGCCATTACAGCAGCACGAGTCTCACGTGGTAGGCTTTCAATATTTAACAATGCTTTTGGATGCACACCGATCATACGGTTAATGATAAATTCAAGACGTGCAAGACCGATCCCTTCATTCGGGATTTGAGCAAAGTCAAATGCACGGTCAGGGTTACCGACGTTCATCATGATTTTGAATGGTAGTGATGGCATTGAGTGAATCGAGTTACGTTGAACTTCGAAATCTAATGCGCCTTCATAGATGAAACCAGTATCGCCTTCGGCACAAGAAACAGTTACTTCTTGACCATCAGAAAGGACTTCAGTGGCATTACCACAACCGACAATTGCTGGAACACCTAACTCACGCGCAATAATCGCGGCGTGACAAGTACGACCACCACGGTTAGTGACAATCGCAGCAGCACGCTTCATTACTGGTTCCCAGTCCGGGTCAGTCATGTCAGATACAAGTACGTCACCGTCCTGAACCTTATCCATCTCTTTAATTGAAGTGACAACGCGAACTTTACCTGAACCGATACGTTGACCGATTGAACGACCTTCACAAATCACAGTACCACGTTGCTTTAACAGGTAGCGTTCCATTGTGCCGACGTTTTGACGGCTTTTTACTGTTTCTGGGCGTGCTTGAACGATATAGATTTGACCGTCATCACCATCTTTCGCCCATTCGATGTCCATTGGCGAACCGTAGTGCTGCTCAATGATTAAGGCTTGTTTAGCCAACTCATGTAATTCATGATCATTTAAGGCAAATTGTTGGCGCTCTTGTTTTTCAACATCAACCACAACCACTGATTTACCCGCTGCACCTTCTTCACCATAAATCATTTTTTGGTGCTTAGAGCCAAGGTTGCGGCGTAAAACAGAGTGCTTACCCGCATTTAGAAGTGGTTTAGACAGATAGAATTCATCAGGGTTAACCGCGCCTTGCACGACCATTTCACCCAAACCGTATGATGCAGTGATAAATACCACATCACGGAAACCAGATTCGGTATCAAGCGTGAACATGACACCTGCCGCACCAGTTTCTGAACGAACCATACGTTGTACGCCAGCAGAAAGGGCAACAACACTATGTTCAAAACCTTGGTGAACGCGATAAGCAATCGCGCGGTCATTATAAAGAGAAGCAAAAACTTCTTTGATCGCGATTAGGATATTATCAATACCACGAATGTTCAGAAAGGTTTCTTGTTGACCGGCGAAAGACGCATCTGGTAAGTCTTCAGCAGTAGCAGAAGAACGTACCGCAACAGCAATGTCTGGGTTGCCGTTTGAAAGTGCAGCAAAAGCTTCACGAATTTCTTGTTCTAATGTCGCAGTAAGCGGAGTTTCAACAATCCAGTTACGGATTTTTGCACCAGTTTCAGCAAGTGCATTTACATCTTCTACATTTAGCTGAGTAAGTTCAGCCTGAATACGAGCGTTTAAGCCGCTTTGATCCAAGAACTCACGATAGGCAGCAGCAGTCGTTGCAAAGCCACCAGGTACCGATACACCAGCATTGGATAAATGGCTGATCATTTCACCCAAAGATGAGTTTTTCCCACCTACGAGTTCGACATCGTGTTTTCCTAATTTTTCCAGACCGATTACGCGCGCTTCCAAAGTATTTACTCCACTTTTTTTGCAGTATGAATGACCATCATTGGTATGAAATTATACAAAAGTGCTTAGATTTAGTGTTTTACTAAGCGACAGTCATGTTAGATGAGTTTACTATAAAGATTATAGAGCACTAAGACAAATGTTTAAGGAGAATTTTGATGCCCGTAAGTAAAGAAATTAAACGGAGCGTTTTTTTTATTTCAGATGGTACCGCAATTACCGCAGAAACCCTTGGACATTCACTACTTGCGCAATTTCCAAACGTCGATTTTGACATTCATATTATGCCCTATATTGCCACCGAAGAAGCAGCGATGGTGGCCGTGGCCGAGATCAATGCCTGCCAATCTCGAGATGGTTCTTTACCGTTGGTTTTTGATACTTTGGTCGATCCACATGTCCGTGAAATTATCAATACAGCCAAGGCGGTCAATTTAGACGTTTTTGAAGGTCTTATTAGTAAATTAGAACAAGAGTTGGGTACACCGCCGACGACCTTAGTTGGACAAACGCATGCTGTTACCGATTCAGAATATTATAAAGCACGTATTGATGCGGTACATTTTGCGCTAGACAATGATGATGGGGCCAGAACACGTCATTATGATAAAGCCGATATTATTTTAATTGGTGTGTCCCGTTCAGGCAAAACACCGACCTCAATTTATTTGTCATTACAATTCGGTATTCGTGTTGCAAACTATCCTTTAACTGAGGAAGACCTAGATGACAATCGTTTACCAAAAGTTCTACGCGAACATAAAAACAAGTTGTTTGGTTTGATGATTGATGCGGAACGTTTGGTTGCAATTCGCAGTGAACGTAAGGCCAATAGTCGTTATTCAAGTTTTAGTCAGTGTCAAATGGAACTCCGTGCCATTGAGGGAATTTATATCTCCGAGGGGATTAAATATCTGAATGTAACTGAAATGTCGATTGAGGAAATCTCAACACGTGTCTTACAAATGACGGGTTTAAAACGTCGTATTGGCTAATCAGGCCTGACTACCTCAATCATTTAGATGGGGTAGTCTGTCGTTTTTTAGATCATTTTTCTTAAAGAAAGTTTGATAAAGATCGTTAATCTAAAATAAATAATTGATATTAAATAATAAAGTAAACCTAACTGATCAGTGCTGTAATTGGTGATAATTTTATTGCATTTCTGCTACAATACTGTGATTTAATTCTCACTTTTATTGTTGGTGGTCTATGGCTTTTATTGCAACTGAATATCTTGATAGAAAGAGTTCTGTTTGGAACAGAAGTCTGTGAACTTGGCTATTCCTTTTCACTCTAATTATCAACTGAGTGAGGCCCAACAAAGTATTTTTAACCGTATTCCGAGTCTGGTCTGGCTGCTCTCGGAGTACGGAGATGCGTATTTTTTTAATAGTTTAAGCCAAGAATATATTGGTTTTAATGACTTAGAACATTTTGCAAAAGACTGGATCGATTTAATTCATTCAGAGGATAGATCAATCTTCCAAAGTGAATGGCAGCAGGCATTTACTGATAAATCGTCATTTCAAATTGAATGCCGATTAAAACATCAGTCTGGTGCGTATCGATGGTTTTTATTGTCAGCAAAATTTATAACGGCAAATTCAGAGGAAAAAGCGCATTGGTTTATTAATAGCGTTGATATCCATGAAACCAAACAGTATCAGCAGAACTTGGTGCAGTGTATTAATGCACAGACCAATATGCTGGATAATAGTATTGATTGTATAAAATTATTAGAAGCAGACGGCTCATTACTGCATGTGAATAAAACAGGTTGTATTGCACTCAATATTCCTCAGGGCCAAGATAGTTTTGGAATGAAGTGGGCTGAACTTTTACCTTCTGAAATACGTTCAAAAGCAATTTATGCCTTGAAAACAGCACTTAAAGGTAAAACAGCACGCTTTCGTGGAATGAGTGGCGAGGGTTCAGAACGGCAATATTGGGATAATTTACTAACGCCGATTTTGAATGACCAAGGTCAGATCGTGCAGGTTTTATGCTTATCTCGTGATGTGACCGTACAACGACTGACTGAAATACAACTACGTCTTTCAAGTGAAATGGATGATTTAACTGGACTCTATAATCGTCGTTTCTTTAAACAACAACTCAAGCGTTCTTTACTTCGACATAAAAAGGGTGAAAAGCGTGTTGGCTTAATGCTGCTAGATCTGGATTATTTTAAACATATTAATGATACCTTAGGACATGCGGCAGGGGATCATTTACTGCGTGTTCTATCAAAACGAATAGAACACATCTTGCCAGACAATACTTTTGTGGCACGGTTAGGCGGCGATGAATTTGCAATTGTTGTCAACGGCATTGACTCAGAAGCAGAACTTGAGAAAGTAGCGATAGATGTCAGCCGGCAGTTGGATGCACCGATTACTTATGCAGGGAATTTAATTAATGGCAGTATGAGTATCGGTTGTGCGATTTATCCGCGTGATGCAAAAGATTCTGCAAATCTAATGAAATGTGCCGATACTGCATTGAATGATCTGAAAGCGACAGGCCGTGGTGGTTTCCGTATGTTTAATCAACACATGCAGATCGCAGCACAAAATATTGCCATTCAACTAAATGAAGCACGTCATATTATTCGTGATGATTTGATGGTGCCTTTCTATCAGCCAAAAGTTCGCTTAACTGATTCGAAAGTGGTTGGATTTGAAGCATTATTACGTTGGAAAACGGAAGATCAGCAGATTCATTCGCCTCGTAATATTGAACAAGCTTTTCAAGATTATATATTGGCAACAAAAATCAGTGATGCAATACAAAATAAAGTTTTTAAAGATATTGCTATGTGGATTGAGCAAGGGTTGGAGGTCGTTCCCGTTTCAATCAACGCAGCGCCAGTCGAATTTTTAAAAGATAATTATGCTGAACGTTTATTACAGCGCTTGAATTTATATAAAATTCCACACCATTTAGTGGAGATTGAAATCACAGAGCATATTTTGGATGATCGCGGCTCTGATTATGTGGTTCGCGCATTAAATTTATTAAAACAACAAGGCGTTAAAATTTCACTAGATGATTTTGGGACAGGGCACTCGTCTTTAACCCGCTTGCGTGATTATCCTGTCGATTGTCTCAAAATTGATTGTGAATTTATCCGTCAGATGAATGAGGATGATGCGATTTTAGCCATCGTTCAAGCCATTATTGCCTTAGGGCCAAAGCTTTCCTTGGACATTGTCGCTGAGGGGATTGAGAATATTGCACAACTCGAATTGCTCAAATCATCTGGATGTTCGATTGGTCAGGGTTATTTATTTAGCCCTGCGGTCAATGTACAACAAGCCACAAAAATGCTGCAACGTGGGATCTGAGTGCTTGATTGCATCATGAAAAAAGCCAACAAGACACATAAAAATATAAGTTTTGTTGGCAGCTAAGCATTTAGTTGGTTTTAATATCCATCAATCGGCTGAAGTTTTCTAAGCGTTTTTCAGTATCGTAAATATCACAGGTAAAGATAAACTCATCGACATCATATTGTGCCGCGATTTTATTTAAACCCGATTTAACGGTTTCTTGAGAACCAATTTGTGCCATGGCATAAAAATTCTGAATTGCCAGTTGTTCAGCACTGGTTGCAAGACCTTGGGTCGAGTCAATCGGTGGTTTGAGCTTTAAGCTGTGACCACGGATCAGATTTAAAATGCGTTGATAAGAACTGGTCGCCAAATATTGAGCTTGCTCATCCGTTGCAGCAACGACTGTTGGTATCCCCATAGAAACATAAGGCTTGTCCAGATATTCAGAAGCTTGGAAATTATCACGATAAAGTTCGATGGCTTGACCCAACATTCTCGGGGCAAAGTGCGATGCAAAAGAATAGGGAAGCCCGAGCTTGGCAGCCAGTTGTGCACTGAACAAACTTGAACCCAGTAACCAAACAGGGACATGGGTATTTTGGCCCGGTGTAGCGATAATTCTTTGATTTGGTTCAGGTGCTTTAAAATATTGTAAAATTTCCATCACATCTTGAGGAAATTGATCTTCAGTTTCTTGACGGCCACGACGTAAGGCACGCATGGTCATTTGATCGGTACCAGGGGCACGACCTAGACCGAGTTCAAAACGATTTGGATATAATGTCGCTAGTGTCCCGAATTGTTCCGCAACCACCAATGGTGCATGGTTGGGTAGCATAATACCGCCTGAACCCAGACGAATATGTTGGGTATTAGCAGCAATAAAGCCTAATAAAACCGCTGTCGCTGAGCTGGCAATCCCATCCATATTATGATGTTCAGCTAGCCAAAAACGTTCATAATCTAATTTTTCAGCATGTTGTGCCAGTTCGAGTGCATGACGGAGTGAAAACTCGATACTTTTATCATCCCGAACTGGTGCGAGTTCCAGAATAGAGAACTTTATATCTTGTAGTGATTTCATTATCGATTCTCAAAACTATATATCGAAATAATACGATATAAGTTGAGCTTTGTATATCGTTTTTGATCGATATATTTTTATTATTTGAAATAAAAAAAAGCGCCCGAAGGCGCTAAAGGGGTAAAAATTTGATCTGATTAACGGTGTTTGTACCAACCACGGTGGCGACCATTGTCATGGCGATAGCTTTCACGAGAATTATAATAACGGCGATCATCATAAGAACGACGGTTGTCATAACGGCGGTCATAGCGACGATCATCATAACGGCGATCCGCATCGCGGTCTTGACCTACCTTTTGACCTAAAGCAGCCCCACCAGCAGCTCCTAATGCAGCCCCGATATAGCCACCATTGCTTCCACCCATATTACGGCCAACGGTATAACCGCCCACACCACCTAAACCACCACCAATGGCAGCTTCAGTCCGGTCACGCCGATTACTTGATGCAGCTGCACCACCCGCACCACCAATAGCTGAACCAATCATGGCACCTGTATCACCACCGAGTTGTTTGCCTAGGGCAGTACCGACTACACTTCCTAATGCAGAGGTTGCAGCAACACGCGTCGTATTGTCAGCATGTGCAACGGTGATCATTGAAGATGCCGCTAAGATAATACTACATAACCACATATTCGATTTCATGGTGAAACTCCTTATCCATTCTTTTGGACAATATTCTTTTTTGCTTGCGATAAATGTAACAAGACTTTTGAGCGAAAATATGGAGCGCAATATCTAGATTGAGAGAGTTTGACGATGGTTTTGTATGTGTTGTATTACAAGTGAAGAGATTGTGAATAAATTATAAAAATAAAGAATGAATAAGCAACAGCCAACGATGCGCGCAGGAATCGAGTACAATAGGTGCAGTTTAGATTAGGGTGTATTTATGCTGCTGGAAAAAATTTTGCAATCACAAGGCTTTGGTTCACGTAAGTATTGCCAGCAGTTAATAAAAAATGGTTCTGTGCAAATAGACAATCAGGTTTGTGATAATCCGAAGCAGAATATTGGCACGGATCAACTTTGCTTTCAGGTATTCGGTGAGCAATATCAATATCGAGAGCATGTCTATATTATTTTAAATAAACCTCAAGGTTATGAATGTTCGCATCAGGCGACACATCATAAAAGTGTATTCAGTCTTTTTCCTGAAATTCTGCTACATCGTGGTATTCAATGTGTCGGTCGTCTGGATCAAGACACGACGGGTTTATTGTTACTGACCGATGATGGGCAATATCTACAAGCGTTAACTCACCCACGTAAACATGTGCCAAAAGTTTATCACGTCACCACTGCCGAGCCTGTCACAGCTGAACAGAAAATCGGATTAGAGCAAGGTGTTGAACTGCGGAATGAAAAAGGAATTTATGCTGCAACAGACATTCAACTTTTCTCATCTCATCAATTGGCGATGACCATTCATCAAGGGGTGTATCATCAAGTGAAAAGAATGTTGGCGGCGGTCGGAAATAAAGTTGAAGTTTTGCATCGGCATCAAGTGGGTTTACTTGAATTACCTGAATTAAAACAAGGTGAGTGGATGTATCTTACACCTTCTCAAAAACAGTTAAGCCAAAATATTGCGCTTGAGCAGTTATCACTTTAAAAAACAATGAAAGGTCTTGAACTCACTGTCTTGGATAAAGCCCATTTGTTCATAGAGACGGTGAGATTGATAATTGTTTTTTTGCGTTTCAAGGCTGATGCGCTGCGCATTTTCATGGCGTGCAAACAGGATAGCAGTATCAATCAATTGTTTTGCCGAGCCTTGTTTGCGGTAAGATGGCGTGACATACACATCATCAAGGATGTAATAGGTTTCACAAGCCACTGAAGAAAAAGCTAGATAGAGCAAGACAAAGCCTGTAAATACGTCATCTTTAACATGAATAAAAATAACACTGTCTTTGTTGTCAAAGCGATGTTTTAAAAATTGATACGATTGTTCAATATTTGATGATGCACCGTAGAACTGACGGTATTCGTCAAACAAGACAGCAAGTTGATGAAGATCTTCCTTTGTTGCTCGCTTAACAATCATTCCTGTCCATCCTTACACTTATAATTTTATTAGGACTGTCAGGATAGCGAAAAAAATTCAGCTTAAAAAATAAAAACTTGTTTATAAATGCAACATTGTTAAGTTTTGTCACTCTCACCAAGCAGTGCATTTAACTCTTCAAATAAATCTTCATGATCATCTTCAATTTCGGTCAAAGATGGATTTTCAGCGCTGGCTGCGGCTTTCGATTTACGCAGTTTCAGCAACTGTTCCATGTTGATGTTCTGATTTTCGATTGCAAAAGGAATTGACTTGGTCAGCACCACTTGTTTGAAGAAAAGGCGAACGGCCTGAGCAGGGGAGATCCCCAACTGTTTAAATACAGCAAAAGCTTGTTTCTTTTCCTGTGAATCGAGGCGAACCTGATAAACTTCTGTTTTTCGCATGAAGAATGTAACCACATATTTTTAGTTATCGTCATGTATTTTAAACCATTGCAATGTAATTTCAATATTTTTGAAGTGAAAAAATAGAATTTTTGTCATTACGTTGTGGTGGCAATGCAAGTTCAAAGTGTGAACTAAACAACATTTCCTGTTTTAAAATCGGGTCAATAAATTGAATTTCTTTGGCCAGTAATTGTAAAGGATGGCTAAAATCATCTTCTGCTTTATGTTGAATATTTGGGTAAAACGAATCATTAAGTATTGGAATATTCAGATAATTTAAATGAACACGCAATTGATGTTGTTTGCCTGTTTTAGGGCTGAGTTTATATTTGGCATAGCATTGATCATGCATCAATAATTCAAGCAAAGTTTCAGTATTAGCTGGTTTTTTTGGATCAATTTGCATGGTGTAAAAAGGCTGACTTTTTTCTAAATGGAGCTGCAAAATTTGCGGAAAATGCAGTTCAGAGCGATAAGCTGCGATTGCATGGTAGGTTTTTTGCACTTTTCTGTCGGCAAAAAGTTGTTGATAGATGCCTCTTGAGCTTGCCTTTTTACAGAATAGAACCACACCTGCAGTTTCACGATCAAGTCGATGAATGGGGGTGAGATCGACGTAGCCTGTTTGTTTTTTTAGTCTGACCAAAAGGGTTTCTTGCACATATTGACCTGTCGGACTCATGGTTAAAAAGTGCGGTTTGTCGACGACAAGTAGATCATCATTTTCAAATAAAATTTCATGCTGAAATGGCACATGAATTTCGTGAGCAAGGAAACGATAGTAGAAAATATGCGTATTGGGGGTATAGGGGCTGTCAAATTTGAGTTTGGTCCCATCTGCTGCATAAATTAGCTCATCTGCAAAACGCTGTTGCCATTCGCTCGCTAGAATATGGGGGAAGTGTTGGCAGAGATAATCAAAAATGGTATGTACCGAAACATCATGAGGTAAAAAGACTTTACTGGCGCTGACACCATTGATGAGCGGGGGATGGAAGAGAATTGTAGAATCAATCATATTTAGTAAATAGCAGCTTTATGAAGATTGCAGAACTGGGTAGATATCATGTTTACTCTTTATCTCGTTATAGCATTGAGTGCATACAACAGTCATTTTATTAAAATTATGAAACTTATCTGTCATACCATTTTCTTGAGTAAAAACATATTCACATGCTAAACACCATCCTTGCAGATTTGTTGGGTTTGAAACATTTTCAATAAAGCCTAGAGGTTGATTATTGTTATTATGAATCAAATGTCCACATACAACTGCAGCGTAATTTTGACCATGACATTCACACTCTATATATAAAGATTCGGAAGACATTTCTATCCTTTAAAATTGAAATAGTAATTGGATTAAAAAGTAGCAACTTCTTTCTATGGATTAGGCTTTAAAGCAGGGCAATGTTATCATAGCTGCCATTCCAATTTTATTTTATTTGCCATGTCATCTTCAGTGAAATTTACTCTAAATCATGAACAGGACACTCAACATTTTGCACAAATACTGTCTCAGCATGTGCACTCAGGCATTATTTATTTAATTGGTGATTTGGGTGCAGGAAAAACCACATTTACCCGTTATTTTCTACAAAAGTTAGGGCACCTGGGTTCGGTCAAAAGTCCAACTTATACCTTGGTTGAACCTTATACCATTCAAGGTAAAGAGATCTTTCATTTTGACCTGTATCGTTTGAATGATCCCTATGAGTTAGAGTTAATGGGTATCCGTGATTATTTAGATACACCTGATGCTTTATTTTTATTTGAATGGCCATCGAAAGGTGGTGATGAAATTCCAAAACCAGATATTGTGATTGATATTCAAAAATCGGAAGATGAACTGACTCGATTTGTGACTTTAACCACAGAGTCTGAAGCTTTATCTCAAACTTTGCAGGAACAATTGAATGGCGCATGATTCAACTCGTCGTATTCATACCTTAGATGCTGCCTTAGCCAACCAGATTGCTGCGGGTGAGGTGATTGAACGTCCCTCATCAGTAGTCAAAGAATTATTAGAAAACTCGATTGATGCTGGTGCAACTGAACTGATTATTCGAGTGGCACAAGGCGGCTCGACCCTGATTGAAATCATTGATAATGGTAATGGTATTCACGCTGAGGATTTACCTTTGGCTGTGATGCGTCATGCCACCAGTAAAATTCAAACTGCAGATGATTTACATGCCATTGTTAGTTTAGGATTCCGTGGTGAGGCATTGGCCTCAATTGCGGCTGTGTCACGCTTAACTTTAACCAGTAGCCAAGATGAGCAAGGTGTGGGTTATCAGGTAGAAGTGAATGGCACAGCATTCGATCATCAACAGATCCAAGCAGTGGCTGCACAAAAAGGCACTCATATTCGTGTCCAAGATCTATTTTTTAATGTGCCAGCGCGTCGTAAATTCTTAAAAAAACCAAGCACTGAATTTAATCATATTGAAGAAATTGTGCGCCGTTTGGCACTGACACATTTTGATATTCGCTTCGTACTGGAGCATAACGATAATATTCGTTTAAATCTGCCTGTGGCGGATAGTGGAGAGTTGCGTTATCAGCGCGTGCAGCAATTATTGGGTCAACAGTTTATTCAAAATGCCTACTGGATTGATGCTGAAAGTATCAATATGCATTTGTCGGGTTGGTTGGGACACCCTTCTGACGCACGTGCGCAGGCGGATATGCAGTATGTCTATGTGAATGGTCGTATTGTCAAAGATAAAACCATTTCACATGCGTTGCGTATGGCCTATGAAGGAATTTTGCATGGTCATCAACATTCCTCTTATTTGCTGTTCTTGGAAGTTGATCCTGAAAATATTGATGTGAATGTGCATCCAACCAAGCATGAAATCCGTTTTCTAAACCAGCGTGAAGTGCATGAATTTGTACGTCACTATGCCAAAGCAACCTTATCGCAATTTCAGACGGCAACTGCAGATTTAGCACAGGCCATGAAAACAGATGAGGCCACAGCAGAAAACTTTAATTATCAGCCTCAACCCAAATACCAAGAACAATTCAATTTACATCGAGCAGTGGTTGAATCTGAACCACAAGTCAATCAGCAAGTGGCTGTTTCGACTGACTTATTGACTGAGTTTAATCAAAGTCGTCCACAAGTAGTGCACTATAATTCAACACCACAAGAACCACGTTATAATGGTTCTGCGCAGTTGAATAATGCACTCAAAAGCTATTTAGCACCTTTACGTGATGAGCAATTTGATAAAGATGGGGCAATAGATGATCACACGATGCCTTCTCGTATTGACGAGTTTCCATTAGGGATTGCGATCGCACAACTGCATGGCATTTATATTTTGGCGCAAAATACTGAAGGCCTGATTATTGTGGATATGCATGCAGCACATGAGCGTATCTTGCTACAACAGATGAAGTCGGCATGGGATAAACCTGAATTCTGGACCTCGCAGCAACTGCTTATTCCTAAAGTTGTTTCGATTACGCGTATGCAAGCAACGCGTGTTGAAGATTTACAACCGCAATTACAGCGTTTAGGTTTGGAAATTGATCAATATGGTGATGAGCAGGTGATTGTCCGTGGCGTACCCGCCATATTGCATAAGGCTGATTTTGGTAATCTAGTGCCTGAGTTGTTAAATGATCTTGATCCGAATGACGAGGCGCGAGGTTTATTGCAAAAACGTGATGAGCTACTTGCAGGTATGGCGTGTCATGGCGCTGTACGTGCACATCGTCAGTTAAGCCTATCTGAAATGAATGCTTTATTGCGTCAAATGGAACAAACCGAGTTTGCCAGTCAATGTAATCATGGGCGTCCAACTTGGAGGGCATTTCCACTGAATCAATTAGATAAATTATTTGCTCGAGGAGAGTAGTTTTACATGTCAAATCAATTGCCCGTCATCAATTTAATGGGGCCTACCGCAAGTGGTAAAACTGCATTGGCATGCGAACTTTATGAGCGTGGTAATTTTGAGCTGATCTCGGTTGATTCGGCTTTAGTGTATAAAGATATGGATATTGGCACAGCAAAGCCGACTAAGGAAGAGCAACAACAATATCCACATCATTTAATTGATATTATTACCCCTTTGGAGGTCTATTCAGCAGCACAATTTGTTGAAGATGTCTGCCCATTGATTGATGATATGCATGCACGTGGTAAAACCCCGATTTTGGTCGGTGGTACAATGCTATATTTTAAAGCTCTGTTAGAAGGTCTGGCCAATAATTTGCCAAATGCTGACCAAGAAATCCGCGATGCAATTGTTGCCAAGGCTGATCTTGAAGGCTGGCAGGCAGTTTATGATGAGTTGGTGGCTGTCGATCCTGTTGCGGGGCAAAAATTTAAAGTCTCAGATAAACAACGGATTATTCGTGCACTTGAAGTCTATCGAATAACAGGCGAGCCGATAACAAAATTACAAGCTGAGCAGCCTAAAAATCAACCATATCGTTACATATTTCATAACTACGCATTGATGCCTGATCGTTTAGAATTACATCAACGCATTGAGCAAAGATTAAGCAAAATGTGGAACATTGGTTTTTTAAATGAAGTAGAGGAATTGATTAAAAAATACGATTTAAATGATAATTTACCGTCCATGCGGTCCGTCGGTTATCGTCAAGCTTTGGATTTTTTACTAAAAAGTGATCTAAGTCTCAAAAATAAAGTAGAAATGGAGAACAAAGCCCTTTTTGCGACGAGGCAATTAGCTAAACGTCAATACACTTGGTTACGTTCTTTGCAAGAATTACACGATTTTAAAACTTACATGACGATAATGCAGGCGAAAGAAGACTTGCGAAACTTCTTTGGATAAAGCAAAATTCGCAGGCTGTCTTTTTATAATTTTTAGTTGAAAAATAAAGATAGTTTTTTTGCGCTGATTTAAAAATTTTTTGGAGTTAAAAATGTCTAAAGGTCAAACTTTACAAGATCCGTTCTTAAATTCTCTCCGTAAAGAACGTATTCCAGTTTCTATTTTCCTTGTGAACGGTATCAAATTACAAGGCCATATTGAGTCATTTGACCAATATGTTGTTTTGTTGAAAAACACTGTAAGTCAAATGGTTTATAAACACGCGATTTCTACAGTTGTTCCTGCGCGTAACCCACGTCCAGCTGGTGCTCAAGGTACTGCTGGTGGCTTCCCTGCACAAGGTGCTGCTGGTGGCTTCGGTGGTCAAGGTGCTGCTGGTGGCTTCGGTGGTCAAGGCGGTGGCTTCGGTGGTCAAGG